>NZ_RAQC01000005.1 GCF_003610405.1 Microbacterium sp. AG238 | reverse complement strand
ACGAAAGAAGTCCGGCGGTGTCCTACTCTCCCACAGGGTCCCCCCTGCAGTACCATCGGCGCTGTGAGGCTTAGCTTCCGGGTTCGGAATGTAACCGGGCGTTTCCCTCACGCTATGGCCGCCGAAACACTATTGATGTTTCAGTCTGCACAACGATTGATCGTTATGCGGTTCTCGACCGTACATCGAGAACCACTCAGTGGACGCAAGCACCAAAAACGGTGTGTTATCAAGTCATCGGCTTATTAGTACCGGTCAGCTTCACGTGTTACCACGCTTCCACATCCGGCCTATCAACCCAGTAGTCTAGCTGGGAGCCTCTCGCCCGAAGGC
Organism: Microbacterium sp. AG238; assembly: GCF_003610405.1. GTDB lineage: Bacteria > Actinomycetota > Actinomycetes > Actinomycetales > Microbacteriaceae > Microbacterium. The sequence goes on along the minus strand of NZ_RAQC01000005.1, from coordinate 5,379 downwards.
ATGGAAATCTCATCTTGAGGCCGGCTTCCCGCTTAGATGCTTTCAGCGGTTATCCATCCCGAACGTAGCTAACCAGCGGTGCTCCTGGCGGAACAACTGGCACACCAGAGGTTCGTCCAACCCGGTCCTCTCGTACTAGGGTCAGATCCTCTCAAATTTCCTACGCGCGCAGCGGATAGGGACCGAACTGTCTCACGACGTTCTAAACCCAGCTCGCGTACCGCTTTAATGGGCGAACAGCCCAACCCTTGGGACCTACTCCAGCCCCAGGATGCGACGAGCCGACATCGAGGTGCCAAACCATGCCGTCGATATGGACTCTTGGGCAAGATCAGCCTGTTATCCCCGAGGTACCTTTTATCCGTTGAGCGACAGCGCTTCCACAAGCCACTGCCGGATCACTAGTCCCGACTTTCGTCCCTGCTCGACCTGTCAGTCTCACAGTCAAGCTCCCTTGTGCACTTACACTCGCCACCTGATTGCCAACCAGGTTGAGGGAACCTTTGGGCGCCTCCGTTACTTTTTGGGAGGCAACCGCCCCAGTTAAACTACCCACCAGGCACTGTCCCTGAACCGGATTACGGTTCGAAGTTAGATATCCAGAGTGACCAGAGTGGTATTTCAACAATGACTCCACGGTAACTGGCGTCACCGCTTCAAAGTCTCCCACCTATCCTACACAAGCCACACCGAACACCAATACCAAGCTGTAGTAAAGGTCACGGGGTCTTTCCGTCCTGCTGCGCGTAACGAGCATCTTTACTCGTAGTGCAATTTCGCCGAGTTCGCGGTTGAGACAGTTGGGAAGTCGTTACGCCATTCGTGCAGGTCGGAACTTACCCGACAAGGAATTTCGCTACCTTAGGATGGTTATAGTTACCACCGCCGTTTACTGGGGCTTAAATTCTCAGCTTCGCCTTGCGGCTAACCGGTCCTCTTAACCTTCCAGCACCGGGCAGGCGTCAGTCCGTATACATCGTCTTGCGACTTGGCACGGACCTGTGTTTTTAGTAAACAGTCGCTACCCACTAGTCTCTGCGGCCTCCACACCCTTTCGGAGTAAATCCTAATAAGTGGAAGGCCCCCCTTCTCCCGAAGTTACGGGGGCATTTTGCCGAGTTCCTTAACCACGATTCTCTCGATCTCCTTGGTATTCTCTACCTGACCACCTGAGTCGGTTTGGGGTACGGGCAGCTAGAACCTCGCGTCGATGCTTTTCTCGGCAGCATAGGATCACCCACTTTTTATCCGCATCGTGTCTCAGCCTGTATGAGTCACGGATTTGCCTATGACTCGGCCTACGCACTTGCCCCGGGACAACCATCGCCCGGGTTGGGCTACCTTCCTGCGTCACACCTGTTAATACGCTAGCCGCACCAGCATGGGGTCGAGCGTTAGACCGGACCGTCTCACCCCGAAGGGATCAACTAAGCCCGGGTTAGGACTCTTAGCACCACTGGATTAGCTTGGGCGGTTCTTCGCCGGTACGGGAATATCAACCCGTTGTCCATCGACTACGCCTGTCGGCCTCGCCTTAGGTCCCGACTTACCCAGGGAAGATTAGCTTGACCCTGGAACCCTTGGTCTTTCGGAGGACGTGTTTCTCACACGTCTTTCGCTACTCATGCCTGCATTCTCACTCGTGTAGCCTCCACGGCTGGTTCACACCGCCGCTTCGCTGGCCACACGACGCTCTCCTACCCATCAACACGGCTGGACCACGAAGGCCTACCAATAATGTCAATGCCACAACTTCGGTGGCGTGCTTGAGCCCCGTTACATTGTCGGCGCGGAATCACTTGACCAGTGAGCTATTACGCACTCTTTCAAGGGTGGCTGCTTCTAAGCCAACCTCCTGGTTGTCACAGCAACTCCACATCCTTTCCCACTTAGCACGCGCTTTGGGACCTTAGTTGGTGGTCTGGGTTGTTTCCCTCTCGACTATGAAGCTTATCCCCCACAGTCTCACTGCTGCGCTCTCACTTACCGGCATTCGGAGTTTGGCTGACGTCAGTAACCTTGTAGGGCCCATCGGCCATCCAGTAGCTCTACCTCCGGCAAGAAACACGCAACGCTGCACCTAAATGCATTTCGGAGAGAACCAGCTATCACGAAGTTTGATTGGCCTTTCACCCCTATCCACAGCTCATCCCCTCAGTTTTCAACCTAAGTGGGTTCGGTCCTCCACGACGTCTTACCGTCGCTTCAACCTGGCCATGGATAGATCACTTCGCTTCGGGTCTAGGACACGCGACTGAATCGCCCTATTCAGACTCGCTTTCGCTACGGCTACCCCACACGGGTTAACCTCGCCACGTATCGCTAACTCGCAGGCTCATTCTTCAAAAGGCACGCTGTCACCCCTACTAAGGAGGCTCCAACGGTTTGTAAGCAAACGGTTTCAGGTACTATTTCACTCCCCTCCCGGGGTACTTTTCACCTTTCCCTCACGGTACTTGTCCGCTATCGGTCATCTGGGAGTATTTAGGCTTATCAGGTGGTCCTGACAGATTCACACGGGATTTCTCGGGCCCCGTGCTACTTGGGATACTCTTCACGCCAAGAGAAGCATTTCGACTACGGGGTTCGCACCCTCTATGACCAGGCATTCAAACCTGTTCGTCTATACCTTCTTGTAACGTCGACCACTCGGCAGAATGATCAGAAAAGTCCCACAACCCCCAACGTGCAACGCCTGCCGGCTATCACACACGCAAGGTTTAGCCTGATCCGGTTTCGCTCGCCACTACTAACGGAATCGCTGTTGCTTTCTCTTCCTGTGGGTACTGAGATGTTTCACTTCCCCACGTTCCCTCTACCCGCCCTATATATTCAGGCGGGAGTCACTAGGTCGGCACGCCGCCCAGCGGGGTTTCCCCATTCGGACACCCTCGGATCACAGTGTGCTTATCCACTCCCCGAGGCTTATCGCAGATTGCTACGTCCTTCTTCGGCTCCAGATGCCAAGGCATCCACCGTTTGCTCTTAAAGACTTGAAATCACATGAGTTGAATCGTCAAAAAATTGACTAATGATCTTTAAGATCATCTTCACGACACAACACCCGAAGGTGTCGCATCGAAGATGCTCGCGTCCACTGTGTAGTTCTCAAAGTACGGGCGGTACCCTCCCCACATGCCACCCAGGCAGCATGAAGAAAAGGCCCAGAGGTTGCGGACTCTCATCCGGTCCCTCAGGACCCAACAGCGTGCAGGTGCGACACCCGAAACCCTCCCCGTTCCCACCGCAAGCGGCGTACTAGAGAAGAACCTCATCCTTCGCACCATGTCAAATGTTCCACCCATGAGCTCCCAGCGAAGAACATGTGCCTTCGAACTGGGTTCTGGACTCCGAAGAGTCAGATGCTCCTTAGAAAGGAGGTGATCCAGCCGCACCTTCCGGTACGGCTACCTTGTTACGACTTAGTCCTAATTACCGATCCCACCTTCGACGGCTCCCTCCACAAGGGTTGGGCCACCGGCTTCAGGTGTTACCGACTTTCATGACTTGACGGGCGGTGTGTACAAGACCCGGGAACGTATTCACCGCAGCGTTGCTGATCTGCGATTACTAGCGACTCCGACTTCATGAGGTCGAGTTGCAGACCTCAATCCGAACTGGGACCGGCTTTTTGGGATTCGCTCCACCTCACGGTATTGCAGCCCTTTGTACCGGCCATTGTAGCATGCGTGAAGCCCAAGACATAAGGGGCATGATGATTTGACGTCATCCCCACCTTCCTCCGAGTTGACCCCGGCAGTATCCCATGAGTTCCCACCATTACGTGCTGGCAACATAGAACGAGGGTTGCGCTCGTTGCGGGACTTAACCCAACATCTCACGACACGAGCTGACGACAACCATGCACCACCTGTATAGAGACCTTGCGGGGCGACTGTTTCCAGACGTTTCCTCTATATGTCAAGCCTTGGTAAGGTTCTTCGCGTTGCATCGAATTAATCCGCATGCTCCGCCGCTTGTGCGGGTCCCCGTCAATTCCTTTGAGTTTTAGCCTTGCGGCCGTACTCCCCAGGCGGGGAACTTAATGCGTTAGCTGCGTCACGGAATCCGTGGAATGGACCCCACAACTAGTTCCCAACGTTTACGGGGTGGACTACCAGGGTATCTAAGCCTGTTTGCTCCCCACCCTTTCGCTCCTCAGCGTCAGTTACGGCCCAGAGATCTGCCTTCGCCATCGGTGTTCCTCCTGATATCTGCGCATTCCACCGCTACACCAGGAATTCCAATCTCCCCTACCGCACTCTAGTCTGCCCGTACCCACTGCAGGCCCGAGGTTGAGCCTCGGGTTTTCACAGCAGACGCGACAGACCGCCTACGAGCTCTTTACGCCCAATAATTCCGGATAACGCTTGCGCCCTACGTATTACCGCGGCTGCTGGCACGTAGTTAGCCGGCGCTTTTTCTGCAGGTACCGTCACTTTCGCTTCTTCCCTGCTAAAAGAGGTTTACAACCCGAAGGCCGTCATCCCTCACGCGGCGTTGCTGCATCAGGCTTTCGCCCATTGTGCAATATTCCCCACTGCTGCCTCCCGTAGGAGTCTGGGCCGTGTCTCAGTCCCAGTGTGGCCGGTCACCCTCTCAGGCCGGCTACCCGTCGACGCCTTGGTGAGCCATTACCTCACCAACAAGCTGATAGGCCGCGAGCTCATCCCTGACCGAAATTCTTTCCAGCTACTGACCATGCGGTCGCAGCTCGTATCCGGTATTAGACGCCGTTTCCAGCGCTTATCCCAGAGTCAGGGGCAGATTGCTCACGTGTTACTCACCCGTTCGCCACTGATCCACAGAGCAAGCTCTGCTTCACCGTTCGACTTGCATGTGTTAAGCACGCCGCCAGCGTTCATCCTGAGCCAGGATCAAACTCTCCGTAAAGAAAATTTGCTGCGACCAGTCGGAAAAAGACCAGAGCAGCGAGTTTGATGCTGACCAAAGAGATAAATCATTGCTGACTATCCATTGCCTCCCCGAAGGAAGGTCTTTGATCCAAAGGAATCTCACCCCACCGAAGTGGAGTCGAGGTTATTTGGCATTTGACAAGTGCACGCTGTTGAGTTCTCAAGGATCGGACGCTCCCCCAACTGACCTCACAGCCAGCCCAGAGGGCAACTTCACAACCATACCCCACCACGGCCTGTTCCAGAACCAGACCCGGAGACCGAGTGTGGTGTGGAGGTGTGATGGGGACCCTGTGGCAGGCCATCGACCTGCGACGCTCGGAAGCGTCTGTTTCGGGTTGTTCTCCGCTTGAGGGAGGCGGGACCTTCCGGCCCTCTCGCTCTTCCCTGTGGGGCGAACAAGTAATAAGTTACGCGGCTCCCGGCATCGTGGCAAAGCGGCGCGACATCCCGGGCGTGTCGC
>NZ_RAQC01000004.1 GCF_003610405.1 Microbacterium sp. AG238 | reverse complement strand
GTTACATTCCGAACCCGGAAGCTAAGCCTCACAGCGCCGATGGTACTGCAGGGGGGACCCTGTGGGAGAGTAGGACACCGCCGGACTTCTTTCGTAAGAGGGCCACCCAATGTTGGGTGGCCCTTTTTCGTGTGCTCAGTGCGGCTGGACTTGACTGTTCGTCGGCGGTGGTGTGCAATATATTGCATGTCGCTAGCTCCCGTCGCCCGTCCCGCGTCCCTGCGCGACCACGCGTACGCGGCGCTTCGCGATGCGATCGTCAGTGGCCGGCTGGAACCCGGCGCCCGGCTTCGCGACAGTGAGCTCGAAGAGTGGCTCGGTGTGAGCCGTACGCCCATCCGGGAGGCGATCGCCCGGCTCGAAGTCGCGGGGCTGGTCCGGACGCGACGTGCGAAGGCGACCGAGGTCGCGCCGCTGGACGAGCGCGAGGCCCTCTCGGCGCAGCGGATCGCCGCAGCGTTGCATGAGCTCGCTGTCCGTGAGGCCGTGCCCCAGCTGACGGCATCTGATCTCGATGCGATGCGGGCCGCGAACGCCCGGTTCGCCGAGGCACTGGGGGCGAGCGACGTGGAGGGCGCCGTCACTGCGGACGACGAGTTCCATCGGGTGGCTGTCGATGCGAGCGCCAACCCGCTGCTCGGCACTCTGCTCGAACAGGTGACGCCCTTGCTGCGGCGGCTCGAACGCGCACGCTTCTCTAGTCTTGCGGGGCGCGACTCCGTCTCTGCGCATGCGCGCATCGTCGAGCTTTGCACTGCGGGCGATGTCGATGCCGCCGCGTCCGCGACACGTGAGAACTGGCTGACCCTCGAGCGCCTGTTGACCCATCCCGATCCCGCCTGAGCTCCACCCGACTGCAGGAGTACCGATGTCCCTCGCCGATTTTCCCCGCCACTCGCTGACCTTCGGTCCGAGCCCGATCCATCCGCTGGATCGTCTCTCCGCGCATCTCGGTGGTGCGCGCATCTGGGCCAAGCGCGAGGACGTGTCGAGCGGTCTCGCCTATGGCGGCAACAAAACACGCAAGCTCGAGTACATCGTGCCCGACGCCCTCGCGCAGGGCGCCGACACGCTCGTGTCCATCGGCGGCATCCAGTCGAACCACACGCGTCAGGTCGCGGCGGTCGCCGCCCACCTCGGCTTGCGAGCCGTCGTCGTCCAGGAGAACTGGGTCGACTGGCCGGATGCGGTCAACGACCGCGTCGGCAACATCCTGCTCTCGCGGCTGATGGGCGCGGATGTCCGGCTCTCACCCGCGGGCTTCGACATCGGGTTCCGCGATTCGTGGAAGGAAGCGATCGCCCACGTCGAGGCGGCGGGGGGCAAGCCCTACGCGATTCCCGCAGGTGCCAGCGACCACCGCCTCGGCGGGCTCGGGTTCGCGAACTGGGCTCACGAGGTGCGTCAGCAGGAGGAGCAGCTCGGGGTGTTCTTCGACACCATCGTCGTCTGCACCGTGACCGGCTCGACCCACGCCGGCATGGTGGCGGGCTTCGCCGACCTCGCGGCGAACTTCGGCGACCGTCCGCGTCGCGTCCTGGGCATCGACGCGTCGGCGACGATCGAGAAGACCCGCGACCAGGTGGAGCGCATCGCACGCCGCACGGCGGAACTCATCGGCGTTGGCCGCGAGCTGCGTGATGACGAGATCCAGGTGCTCGAGGGATGGGCAGGCGAGAAGTACGGCATCCCCGTCGCGTCCACGGACGAGGCCATCTTCCTCACGGGACGTCTCGAGGGCGTCATCCTCGACCCGGTCTACGAGGGGAAGTCGATGGCGGGTCTGATCGACCTCGTCTCATCGCGCGAGATCCCGACAGCGTCGAACGTGCTCTACGCACACCTGGGCGGGCAGCAGGCGATCAACGCATACAGCGGCCGCTACCACTGAGTGCCGTCAGCGCCGCGTCGAAACCGTCACGGTGAACTTCGGGTCACGAGCGATCTGGCGCGTGGGGCCGACGATGCGTTCGAGTTCCGAGCGGTAGCGGAGGGCCGAGTTCCACACGCACCAGAGTTCGCCGCCGGGGCGGAGCACGCGGGCGGCGTCGCGGAAGAGGCGCGGCGCGACTCGGTCGCTCACGGATGCGCCGGAGTGGAAGGGCGGGTTCAGCGCGATAAGGGATGCGCTCGCGTCGGCGCGGCGAGACAGCAAGTCATCGCGAACAACCTCGACACGGTCGGACACGCCGTTGGCGCGCATGGTGGCGTCTGCGGAGGCGACGGCGGCGGCCGACTGATCCGACGCGTAGACGCGGGCGGCGGGATGGCGCGTCGCCCAGGTCGCCGCGACGATGCCCGTGCCGCACGCGAAGTCGATCCACGGGTCTTCGGCGGTGCCACCCGCAGTGGGCGCCGGGAGGTTCTCGAGCAGCAGCCGGGTACCGATGTCGACGCGGGCACCGGCGAAGACGCCTCCGAAAGCCCGGATCTCCAGGCCGTCGATGCGCGCCGCGCGAGCCTCGGGCAGTGAGTCAGCGAGGGGTCGCCGCGCGATCAGCACCCGTGACTTCCCCCGCGCGTGCGTGACGTCCACCCGCTCGAAAGCTCCACGAAGCACGTCGTTCATGGCCAGTGACATGTGCTTGATACGGCCACCGGCGTAGACGACGACATCGGGTGAAGCGGCGGCGGCGATCGTGGCGGCGATGTCTGCCAGGGCATCGAGCGATCGCGGCAGGCGCAGTAGCACGGTCCGCGCGCCGGCGACGAGCGCGGTGTCGAGGGGGAGTGAGGCGAATCGGGCGTCGGGCATGAGACGCTCCGCGTTCGCGGCGAGGGCGGCCTCGCCGCTCAACGGGTCCTGGTGGACGCGGATGCCGGTAGCGCCCTCATCGGCCGCTCCGAGCGTGAGCCCTCCGTAACCGTCACCGATGACGGTGAGCTCGCCGGGACCCGTCGTGGCGCGAGCCGACGCGGACTCGTCGAGGATCAGCCGGTCGGCGGAATCGGCGGCGACGAGACCGGGCGCCTCGACGTCGGGCCAGCGGCGGAGAAGTGAGAGATCGAGCGCGCCGGACACCCGGGTAAGCCTAGTGGGGCGGATCGCAAGGGTTCGACGGTCGGGCGGGAGGAGCGCACACTGGAGGCATGAGAACTCTGCTTCGCCGGCTGCTCGCCGGTGCCATGATCTTCGCCGGACTGAGCCATCTGTTCTGGGCGAGGCGAGACTTCCAAGCGCAGGTGCCCGATGTCGTCGTCGAGAAGCTGCCGATCGATCGGGACGGCGTCGTCGTCGCGTCCGGAGCCGTCGAGGCGCTGTTCGGTCTCGCGCTCCTCGCGCTCCCGCGCGAGCGTTCGCGCATCGGAGCACTGCTCGCGGGGTTCTTCATCGCGGTCTTCCCCGGCAATGTCGATCAGTGGCGCAAGGGACGGAGTGCCTTCGGACTCGACACGGATCGTCGTCGCTTCGTGCGGCTGTTCTTCCAGCCGGTGCTCGTGGCGTGGGCGTGGTGGTCGACCCGTCAGCCGCGCGACGCGGCGTAGCGATGCTCCGGCCGCCCCGTCGAGCCGTAACGCAATCTGACGTCGACGACGCCGCGGCCCGCCATCGTCGCGAGATGGCGCTGCGCCGTCGCTCGTGAGATGCCGCACTCGGCCGCGATCTCGCCGGCCGAGGCCTCTCGGTCGCCGAGGGTGGCGAGGATCATCTGCTCGGTCGCCGAGCGGGTCGTCGTCGCGGGGCCGCCGTGAACGATGGAGAGTGCGCGATCGATGTCGTCCTGCTCCAGCTCGACGGCGTCGAGGACGTTGCGAAAGCGTGCGTACCGCTCCAGACGCTCGCGGAGAGCGCGGGCATCGAAGGGTTTGATCAGGTAGCCGATGGCGCCCGCACGCAGGGCGCGCCGCACCGTCTCGGCGTCGGATGCGGCCGACAAGACGATGGCATCGGCGTCGATGGAGCGCACGAGCTCGACTCCTTCGCCGTCGGGCAGGTAGTTGTCGACGAGGACGAGATCGGGACGGTGCTCCGCGATCGCCGAGCGCGCCGCCGCGACCGACCGCAGCGGCTCGAGGGCGCGGAACCCGGGCACCGAGTCGACGGCGTCGCGGTGCAGGTCCGCCACGCGGAAGTCGTCGTCGACGACGAGGACACGCAGCGGGGCAGTCGTGGTCATGAGCCGTCCTCCTCGGGGCGGGGCGCGGTGGTATCGGTCGTGTCGGCAGTGGTGTCTCTGGCGTCGGGGGCGGAGGCGCGGAGCACGCCCGGCAGTCGCGCCGCGAAAACGGCTCCGGATGCCGCAGGCGCCTGGCCGCCGGGGTCGATCAGCCACACGTCGCCACCGAGACGGCGCGCCAGCTCGCGTGAGAGCGGCAAGCCGATCCCGCGTCCCCGGACCCGGTCGTCCTCGGGCTCCGCGGCCGGCGCGAAGACATCTCGGCCCGTCGGCACGCCGGGCCCCGAATCGGCCACGGTCGTGACGAGCGCGTCGCCGTCGCCGAAGAAGGTGACCTCGACCCAGCGGGGCTCGGCGCCACGGGCGGCGGCGGTGACGGCATTGTCGATGAGGTTGCCGATGACCGCGGCCGCGTCCTCCACGCGAGCCAGCTCGCCGAGGACGAGCGTGTCTTCACCGACGGCGACGCTGACACCGCGCGCGGCTGCCTCGCTCGCCTTCGCCGCGAGGAGGGCCTGCAGGAAGAGATCGTCGATCCGCTCGATGTGTGCGACGGCGGTGGCCACGCTGCCCCGCTCGAGGAGCTCGTCGAGGAATGCCCGTGCGTCAGCGACCCGCTCGGCGTCGATCAGGCCCGCGGCGACGTGCAGGCGATTCGAGAACTCGTGCCGCTGCACCCGCAGAGCCCCCGTCACGGTCCGCACCGAAGAGAGCTGCTCATCGAGCTCGGCGACATCCGTGTGATCCCGGACGATCACCACGTCACCGAGCTCGCGGCCACCGTGTCGCACCGGATGCACGTCGACGGTCAGCACGCGGTGCCCGACCACCACGCGGTGCAGTGGCACTCCTTCTCTGATCGCGGACACGACGGTGTCCGGCAGCGCAAGCGCGGAGAGCGGCCGTCCCACAGAGCCGTCGAGACCGAGCAGTCGCTCAGCAGCCTCCGAGGCGACCCGCACGACGCCGGTCTCATCGAGGGCGAGTACCCCGTCACCGATGCCGTCGAGCACCGCGCTCTGCTGCTGCACAAGGGCCGTCAGCTCTTCGGGCTGCAACCCGAGGGTCGTCTTCTCCCAGCGGCGCCGCAGCACCGAGCCCGCGGCTACGCCGACGCCGAGCGCGAGCATCGCGGCGACGCCGATGGCGAGCAGCACCGAGGGCAGGTCGTCGAGCACGCTTCCCTCTTCGAAGCCGACGCTGACCTCGCCGACCGGCCCGCCGCCGCCGGGCGGCAGGACGGGCACCTTCGCCCGTGCCGAGCGTCCGAGGGTCCCGACCTCCCAGTCGACGACCTCCGCACCGCCGAGAACCCGATCGAAGGGGGTGGACACGGTCTCACCGAGTCGCTGTGCGTTCGGATGGGCGAGGCGGATGCCGTGGTCGTCGGTGATCACGACGAAGAGCGCGTCGGTCCGCTCCGCGACGGCGAGGGCTGTGCTCTGCAGCGCTCCGTCGACGAGGTCGGCGGCAGCCGGGGTGCCGGGGTCGTCGGACCACCGGGCGACGGCGGCCCGCACCTCCGGGGCCGCGGCCACGGAGCGGGCGATGTTGAGGGCGTTCTCCTCGGCGGCGCTTCGCACCTGTGTCACCGCGATCACGGCGAACGCCCCGGTGCACAGGAGCAGCACCGTCGCGACGACGGCCAGCTGCACGAGGAAGAGTCGCGTCGTGAACCGCATCCGACCTCCTGTGCTCTCGCGCGCAGAATGCGCAGAACACACGCTACGCGCTCAAGTCACCCGAATGCTCTCAAGCGCGCGGGTCGCCTGCAGCGCGGCCTAGATTCGACCGATCGCACCGCTGGTCCGTGCAGCCGCCGACGAAGGAGTCGACATGACCATCCCCGCCATCCTCGCCGCCGCCGCGGACGAAAAGGCCTACGACCTCGCGTTCCTGCCGCCCGAGGGCGTGCTCGTCGCGCTCGGGTTCACGATGGTGCTCACCTTCATGGCACTCATCATGACCCGCAGGCTCACGCCGATGGTGGCCCTCATCCTCGTGCCGACCGCCTTCGGCCTCTTCGCGGGCGCGGGGCTGGGGCTCGGCGACATGATCATCGACGCCATCACGAGCATGGCGCCGACGGCCGCCCTGCTCATGTTCGCGATCATGTACTTCGGCATCATGATCGACGTGGGGCTCTTCGACCCGCTCATCCGGGTGATCACCCGCGTGCTGAAAGACGACCCCGCGAAGGTCGTGCTCGGCACCGCCGTGCTCGCGGCCGTCGTGTCGCTCGACGGCGACGGCTCGACAACCTTCATCATCACGACCTCGGCGATGCTGCCGATCTACCTGCGGCTGGGCATGAGCCCCGTCGTGCTCACCTGCGTCGCGGGTCTGATGAACGGGACGATGAACATCGTGCCGTGGGGTGGGCCGACCGTGCGGGCGGCGTCGGCGCTCGGGCTGCAGCCGACCGACGTCTTCGTGCCGATGCTGCCCTCCCTGGCGGCCGGCATCGTCGTCTCGCTGACCTTCGCCTGGTTCCTCGGTCTCTCGGAGCGACGCCGGCTCGCCGGCAGCATCGACACCTCGCGCCTCGGCGGGGGAGACGGCGTGCTCGGCGGGCCGAAGCTCTTCCGCGGCGCCGACCCTCGTCCGGGCGCCCTCGCCACACTGCGCACCGGCAACGTCGTGACCGTGCGTGGGCGCAAGCCCGTTCCGGCGGCGCAGTGGGTCGAGGAGCGCGACACCGCCATGGCCGACACGATGCTCGATCCGAATCGTGCGACGCTGCGTCCGCGCCTGGTGTGGGTCAACCTCGCGCTCACGCTCGTGGTGATGGTTCTGCTGGTGCTCGACCTGTTCCCGCTCGCGTACGTCTTCATGGTGGGCGCCGCTCTCGCCCTCGTGATCAACTTCCCCAAGCTCAAGCAGCAGGCCGATGAGATCGTCGCCCACGCACCCTCGATCGTCGGTGTGGTCTCGATGGTGCTGGCCGCCGGCGTGCTCGTGGGTGTGCTCAACGGCACCGGGATGGTGGCGGCGATGGCCTCGTGGGTCACCGAGGTCATCCCGACGCAGCTCGGACCTCACCTGGCCGTGATCACGGGAGTCCTGTCGATCCCGTTCACGTTCTTCATGTCGAACGACGCGTTCTACTTCGGCATCCTCCCGATCCTCGCCGAGAGCGCCGCGACCTACGGGATCGAGCCGGTCGAGATGGCGCGTGCATCGATCACCGGGCAGCCGGTGCACCTGCAGAGCCCGCTCGTGCCCGCCATCCTGCTGCTCGTGTCGCTGGCCAATGTCAACCTCGGCGACCACCACAAGAAGGTGCTGTGGCGCGCCGCGATCGTGTCGCTCGTGATGCTCGCCGTCGCGGTGCTCGTGGGCGTCGTGCCCTTCGCCGCCTGAGGACGCTCAGCCTTCCTGCGGGTAGCGCACACCGATCTGATCGCGGATGTCGTCGAGCACGCCCATGATCGCGACGGTCTCGGCGATCGGCAGGATATCGCCGTCGATGCGTCCTGCGGCGATGAGCGCTTCGGCCTCGAGCGCCTGGAACTGCATGCCGCGCCCCTCGATCTCGGACCGGTACTCCTCGAGCACCGTGCCGTCGTGGGACACGACGCGGAAGTCGGTGGCGGCGTACCAGACGCCCGAGACCTCGATGCGTGCCTCCGAGCCGACGATGTGAGCGGTGTTGGGGCCGGCGCCGCGCGACGACGACACGGTCGTCGAGATCGCGCCCGAGGGGTGGGTCATGACGGTGGCGACCTCGGCGTCGGCGCCCGTCTCCATCAGCCGGGCGAGTGCGCGGACCTGAGTCGGAAGCCCGAGCAGGTCGCAGACGAACGACACGGGGTAGATGCCGAGATCGAGCAGCGCGCCGCCGCCGAGCGAGAGGTCGTTGAGGCGATGAGAGGGGTCGTCCGAGATCCGCTGCGTGTGATCGGCGAACACCGTGCGGATCTCGCCGAGCGTGCCGGCAGCCACGATCTCGCGCAGACGGACCATGTGCGGAAGGTAGCGGGTCCACATCGCCTCCATGACGAGGACGCCCGCGTCGGCGGCCAGATCACGCAGCGCGACGGCCTCGTCGCGGTTGAGCGTGAAGGGCTTCTCGACCAGCACGTGCTTGCCGTGCTGGATCGCGAGCGCGGCAGCATCGCGGTGGCCGGGATGGGGGGTGGCGATGTAGATGATGTCGACGTCGGGATCCGCCGCGAGCTGCTCGTACGAGCCGTGCGCATGGGGGATGCCGTATTCGTCGGCGAAGCGGCTCGCGGACTCCGGTGTGCGCGAGCCGACGGCGGTGACATCGCGGCCGGCCGTGCGGAGGTCGCGGGTGAATGCGTGGGCGATGCCGCCGGTGGCCAGGATGCCCCATCGCAGGCCGGCGTGCGATGTGCCGGACGTCGTCTCGTTCGTCATGAGGCGAGCCTAGCCAGCGGGGCGGCGACCCGCGCGGCGTAGGCTCGCCTCGTGGACACCGCCGCCGTCGAACGCCTCCGCGAGCTCCTGCGGATCCCGACCGTCTCGCATGCCGCGCCTGCGGAATCGGATGCCGCTCACCTGAGCCGCTTCCGCGAGACTCTCCGTCGTCTCTATCCCCGTGTGCATTCCGAGCTCGAGCTCGAGCTGGTGGGGGAGCACGCGATGCTCTACCGCTGGCCCGGCCGGGCCCCCGATGCCCCGCTCGTGCTCATGGCGCATTACGACGTCGTTCCCGTCGTGCCCGATGAATGGACCCACCCGCCGTTCGATGCCGTCCTCACCGGCGACGGCGCGGAGGCGACGATCCACGCCCGCGGCGCGATCGACGACAAGGGCTCGCTCGTGGCGATCCTCGAGGCCGTCGAGGCCCTCGTCGACAAGGGGTGGCGGCCGGCGCGCGATGTCTACCTCGCCTTCGGCCACGACGAAGAGGTGGCCGGCCTCGGCGCGCCCGCGATCGTCGAGGTGCTGCGCGACCGCGGCATCCGGCCCGCGCTCGTCGTCGATGAGGGCGGCGCGGTCGTGTCGGGCGCCGTCCCCGGTGTCGAGGTCGAGACCGCGATGATCGGCGTCGCCGAGCGGGGCGTCATGACCGTCGATCTGACGGCCCGCGAGGCGGGAGGTCACGCATCTACCCCGCCACCGCTTCCCGCCACCGCCCGACTCGCGCGAGCGATCGACCGGCTGCACCGTCGTCCGGCTCCGGTGCGGCTCGTGCCGCCGGTGCGGGCGATGTTCCGCACTCTCGCACCGCACGCTCGCGAGCCCTTCCGCTTCGTCTTCGCGAACCTCGCCGCAACGGGTGCCCTGCTCGCCCGAGCGCTGCCCCGGTTCGGCGCCGAGACCAACGCTCTCGTGCGGACCACCGCGGTGGTGACCGAACTCAGCGGCGCGGACGGCGAGAACGTGCTCGCGACGACCGCCCGCGCAGCCGTCAACATCCGCCTGCTCACGGGCGACACCGTCGCCGCGGCGACCGAGCGTGCACGACGAGCCATCGCCGACCCCCACATCGAGATCGAAGTGCGCCACGGCTCGGACCCGTCGCCCGTGTCTCCTTGGCGGGGTGAGGGGTGGCGGCGCGTCGCGACTGCGGTCGCTTCCGCCCTCGGCACGGATGTCGTCGCGACTCCCTATCTGCAGCTCGGGGCGAGCGACAGCCGGTGGTTCACCGCGATCTGCGAGAACGTCTACCGCTTCGCGCCCTTCCGCCTCACGGCATCCGAGCGTGAAGCCCTCCACGCTCACGACGAGCGGATCCGCGTCGACGTCTGGTTGCGGGGGATCGACTTCTACCGCGACCTGCTGCGCCTCAGCTGATCTGCTGCGTCTTAGCTGACCCGACTGCGTCTCGGCGGCACGTCGGAGACGCCCGTGAGGAACGCGACGATGTCGTCGGCGCTCGCCGAGATCTCCGGGCCGCGCCCGAACGTCCACCCGGCGTCGGTCGCACGGACGGTGTGCCCGGCGATCGCGGCGCGTCGCGCGAACGGCGCGTTCGTCGAGGCCGCGAGCGCGACCGTCCCGGCGACGTCGAATGGCAGCGGCGGCCGCTCGCCCGGCAGCCGGAGGTACGCGCGCGCGACGGCCGTGAGATCGCGGCCGGAGCGCCGTCGGCCGCGGACGACAGCGTCGGCGAGGTCGGTGAGGGAAGCGCGGCCGTCGTCGCCCGTCAGCCCGGCCTCGTCGATGAATCGCCGGCGACGGTCGTCGGGTTGCGCGTCGAGCACGGCGGCCGCGAGCGTGAGGACGGCTGCGATCTGGACCCGGCGGTCGGCGGGCGCCGCGGCGACGGCATCCGGTGACCGGTGGCTCAGAGGCAGGAAGCGCGCCAGGTCGGACATGCGGTCAGCATACGGCGGCGAGGGAGCGCCGGGGCGCTGCGTCGGTCGTGTGACGCGGAAGCCTGCTGTCACACCACCTCCGCATGCCCGTGTGACTGTCACATTCCCTCGACCGCGTGTTTTCGAAACTCGCGGTGCATAATGGGCTCGAGCCGATGTGACCGTGCGCATCGGGCCGGAGGAAGCATGAGCGAGGACGCTGCAGGCCGTCGCCCGAGCATTCGCGATGTCGCGCGACTGGCCGGTGTGTCGCACCAGACGGTGTCGCGCGTCCTCAACAATCACCCGAGCATCCGCGCCGAGACCAAGGAGCGCGTGCTCGCCGTGATGGCGGAGCTCGACTACAGCCCCAACCGCGCCGCTCGTGCCCTGGTGACGAGCCGGTCGCACACCATCGGCGTGCTGACGTCATCGGCGACGCAGTACGGGCCGGCATCCTCCATCGCGGCGATCGAAGCCGCCGCCCGCGAGCGCGGCTACTGGGTCTCGACCGCCAACGTCGATGCGCGCGAACCGAGCTCGATCCAGGCCGGTCTCGCGCACCTGGTGGCCCAGGCAGTCGAGGGGCTCGTCGTCATCGCGCCGCAGGTGCGCGTGTTCCGCGCCCTCGCCGCGCAGCCGATCGGCATCCCCTACGTCACGCTGCAATCGACGGAGGTGGATCCGGGGCACGCGCTCTCGGTCGACCAGATCGCCGGCGCTCGTCTGGCCACGCGGCATCTGATCGAGCTCGGCCACCGGTCGATCTACCACATCGCCGGTCCGCAGGACTGGATCGAGGCCGAAGCCCGCATGCGCGGATTCCTCGAGGAGATGAGCGACTCCGACATCCCCACGACCGCTCCGGTGCTGGGGGACTGGACCGCGGAGTTCGGCTACTACGCCGGCCGCGAGCTGCTGCGGGTGCGCGACTTCACGGCCATCTTCTCGTCGAACGACCAGATGGCGCTCGGGCTTCTGCACGCGATCCGCGACGAGGGGCTGGACTGCCCCCGCGACATCAGCATCATCGGGTTCGACGACATCCCCGAGGCGGCGCACTTCTGGCCGCCCCTGTCGACGGTGCGTCAGGATTTCGCCGAGCTGGGCCGCCGCTGCGTGGACCTGCTGCTCGGCCACGGCTCGGGCGAGGTGGACCCGGCCGTACTCGTTCCCGAACTGGTCGTGCGTTCCTCGACCGGTCCGCGGCGCTGAGTCGTCGTTATCGATCCGAGACACGCCGGGAGTTGACACCCCGGTTCCGACCCTGGCTATAGTGTCGCAATGTGAACGGTCACATTGACTGGCACACGATCGAGGCCCGCCGATGGTGGCCGGGCGAAGGAGCACTCGAGTGGCACGCAACGCAGCGATCAGCAGCGAGTACGTCGACGGCGTGAAGGTCGAAGTCGCGGTAGCGCGGGTTCGGGCCGAGGTGGCGTCGTTGCACGCGGAGCTGGTGCGTTACGGGCTGGTCGTGTGGACCGGCGGCAACGTGTCGGGGCGGGTCCCGGGGGCTGATCTGTTCGTGATCAAGCCGTCGGGGGTGTCGTATGACGAGTTGGCTCCGGAGAACATGATCGTGTGTGATCTGGATGGCCGTGTGGTGCCGGGTACGCCGGG
>NZ_RAQC01000003.1 GCF_003610405.1 Microbacterium sp. AG238 | reverse complement strand
CCGGCCCTCTCGCTCTTCCCTGTGGGGCGAACAAGTAATAAGTTACGCGGCTCCCGGCATCGTGGCAAAGCGGCGCGACATCCCGGGCGTGTCGCAACCCGCTCGACGGCCCGCGATCCGCGTGATCATGCGGAAAACGGCGGATGCCGCGGCTGGTTCGGCCGCGGCATCCGCCGTCTCGCTGTCGAGCGTCGCTCGCGCGATCACTCCCACTCGATGGTCCCCGGGGGCTTCGAGGTGACGTCGAGCACCACGCGGTTCACGTCGCGGACCTCGTTCGTGATCCGGTTGGAGATCTTCGACAGCACGTCGTAGGGCAGGCGCGTCCAGTCCGCGGTCATCGCGTCTTCGCTCGAGACGGGACGCAGGACGATCGGATGTCCGTAGGTGCGCCCGTCCCCCTGCACTCCCACCGATCGCACATCGGCGAGCAGCACGACGGGGCATTGCCAGATCTCGGCATCCAGCCCCGCCTTCGTCAGCTCGGCACGGGCGATCGCGTCGGCGTCACGCAGGATCTCGAGACGGTCAGCGGTGACCTCGCCCACGATGCGGATCCCGAGGCCGGGCCCCGGAAACGGCTGGCGTCCGACGATGGCCTCGGGAAGTCCGAGCTCGCGGCCGATGGCGCGGACCTCGTCCTTGAAGAGCGTTCGCAGCGGCTCGATGAGCTCGAACTGCAGGTCTTCGGGCAGGCCGCCCACGTTGTGGTGGCTCTTGATGTTCGCCGTGCCGGCGCCACCGCCGGACTCGACGACATCCGGGTACAGCGTCCCCTGCACGAGGAACCGGATCGGCTCGCCGTCGGCGGCCGCCTCGGCCATCAGGTCGCGCTCGGCCTGCTCGAAGGCGCGGATGAACTCACGCCCGATGATCTTGCGCTTCTGCTCGGGGTCGCTCACGCCGGCGAGGGCCTCGAGGAAACGTTCGCGGGCATCGACCGTGATCAGCCGGACACCCGTCGAGGCGACGTAGTCGTTCTCGACCTGCTCCCTCTCGCCCTTCCGGAGAAGGCCGTGGTCGACGAAGATCGCGGTGAGCTTGTCACCGACCGCCTTGTGCACGAGGGCCGTCGACACGGCCGAGTCGACACCGCCCGAAAGCGCGGAGATCACGCGCCCCGAGCCGACTTGCTCGCGAATGCGCTCAACCTGCTCGGCGATGACGTTGCCGCTGTTCCAGTCGGCCGGGAGCCCCGCCGCCTTGTGCAGGAAGTTCTCGAGCACCTTCTGCCCGTGGTCGGAGTGCTTCACCTCGGGGTGCCACTGCACGCCGTAGAACTTGCGCGTGTCGTTCGCGAAGGCGGCCACGGGCGTGGCTGCTGTGCGAGCGAGCACCTCGAATCCCTCGGGCGCGCGCGAGACCTGGTCTCCGTGACTCATCCAGACGTTCTGCTCGACCGGCTGCCCCTCGAGCAGGGTGCCCTCCGTGACGATGGTCGCGTCGGTGGCGCCGTATTCGCGGAGTCCGGTGTTGGCGACCTCACCGCCCAGGCTCTGGGCCATCACCTGGAATCCGTAGCAGATCCCGAGGGTCGGGACGCCGAGATCGAACACCCCGGGGTCGATCGCCGGGGCGCCGGGTTCGTACACCGACGACGGACCGCCGGAGAGGATGATGCCCACCGGCTCCTTCGCCGCGATCTCCTCGGCGGTCGCGGTGTGCGGGACGAGTTCGCTGTAGACGCCCGCTTCGCGCACGCGACGGGCGATGAGCTGGGCGTACTGCGCGCCGAAGTCGACGACGAGGACAGGACGCTGCGACGTTTCAGTCTGGGTGGTCACCGGGTGCCTTCCGTGGCGGGGATGGATGCGGCGGCCTCAGCGGCTTCGCGCTCGGCGAGGTAGGTCCTCACCTCGCGTGCGACGCGGGCCTCCATGAAGAACGACAGGGCGGGCACGACGCCGCCGAGTGCGAGCAGGATGAAGCGGGGGAACGACCAGCGCATGAGACTCCATACGCGGAAGCAGGAGAACAGATACACGACGTAGAACCAGCCGTGCACGACGAGGATCGCGAGCGAGATGTTGAAGCCGTCGCCCGTCGAGAGCATCTCGCACGAGTTCGTCTGCGGCAGGAACAGCGACCACCACTCGCAGTCGGCACCGGCGATCACGGGCGCGAACCAGAGCAGACCACCCGACCCGCCGGCGAAGAGCTCGGTGTGGATCGGGGTGTACTTCAGGATCATCTCGGCGAGCAGGAGCAGCAGGCCGACACCCGTGATCACCGAACAGATCTGGTAGAAGCGCAGTGCGTTCCGGATCGCCGGGAACGTGGCGAGTTTCGGGGCGCGAGGCATGGGGTCCAGTCTAGTCGCGGCCCGGCGGGACGCTTCCCGCGGCGGGGACGTCAGCGTCCTCGCGTTCGTCCTCGAGGTCTTCGAGCTCTTTCTCCCATGCGTCCTTGGCCAGGCGGTACCACATGTAGAAGGCGAAGCCCGCGAACACCGCCCACTCGACGGCGTAGAAGATGTTGAGCCAGTTCACGTTCGACCGCTCGTCCGGCGCCGGCGAGTGGATCGCGGTCAGGCCCCCGAACGACTCCGCGGACGTGAGGTAGCCGCGGTAGACGTCGAGCCCCGCCGTGTCGTGCCAGCGGCTGAGCAGCGCGGCGGGCGACATCCGCGTCATCTCCTGCGGATCGGCGCCACGCCCCGGCAGCGCGGGGCCTTCGTCGGAGATGATGCGTCCCGTGAGGGCGACATCCTGCGGCGGATCGGCGTCGAGTGCCGCCGCGGCGGCATCCGCCTCGGCTCGGTCGGCCGTCCACCCCACCGCGACGGCGAGCGAGGTCGGATCGGACGACCGCGCGGACTCGGGATCGACCCGGAGCTGACCGGTCACCCAGTACCCCTCCTCGCCGCGGTCGAAGCGCGACGAGACGACCTCGAAGTCGTCGGCGACGAACGACCCGCGCACCTCCACCCGCTGACCGACCAGCGGCTCGGGCAGGTATTCGCCGGGTTCGGCCACATCGGCGAGCGGGCGCACCTGCTCGGTCTGACCCGGCGGGGGCGGCGAGGTGTCGACGGCGCGCGAGAGCTGCCACTGGCCGAGCCACGCGAACACCGCCGCCACGAGCAGCGCGAAGGCGAGCATGCCCAGCCACCACGGGCGCAGCATGACCTCGCGCAGCGTAGGCGCGAAAGCCGCCGCCGGCGCTGCGGAGGGAGCGGAGTCGATCGAGCTCATGTCACCGCACGCTGTACGGCGCCACCACGACCTCCACGCGCTGGAACTCCTTGAGGTCGGAGTAGCCGGTCGTCGCCATCGACTTCTTCAGCGCGCCGATGAGGTTCGCGGTGCCGTCGGCGACCGGCGCCGGGCCGTAGAGCACCTCTTCGAGCGAGCCGACCTGCTCGACCGCCACACGGCGACCGCGGGGAAGCTGAGCGTGGTGGGCCTCGGGTCCCCAGTGGAAGCCCTGGCCGGGGGCATCCGTCGCGCGCGCCAGGGCGACGCCCAGCATCACGGCGTCGGCACCCATCGCGAGCGCCTTGACGATGTCGCCCGACGTGCCGACGCCGCCATCGGCGATGACATGGACGTAACGCCCGCCCGACTCGTCGAGGTAGTCGCGACGTGCTCCGGCGACGTCGGCCACAGCCGTGGCCATCGGAGCGTGCAGGCCCAGGGTCGCGCGGGTGGTCGAGGCGGCGCCGCCGCCGAAGCCGACGAGCACACCGGCCGCCCCCGTGCGCATGAGGTGCAGGGCAGCGGTGTAGGTCGCCGCGCCGCCGACGATCACCGGGACGTCGAGGTCGTAGATGAACTTCTTGAGGTTCAGGGGCTCGTCGACACTCGAGACGTGCTCGGCCGACACCGTCGTGCCGCGGATGACGAACAGATCGACGCCAGCGGCGACGACCGTCTCGTACAGCTCCTGGGTGCGCTGCGGGGTGAGCGAGCCGGCCACCGTGACGCCCGCCGCGCGGATCTCGGCCAAGCGATCGCGCACGAGCCCGGGCTTGATCGGCTCGGCGTAGAGCTCCTGCATGCGTCGGGTCGCCGACGCATCAGGCAGTCCCGCGATCTCGGCGAGCAGGGGCTCGGGGTCGTCGTATCGCGTCCAGAGCCCCTCGAGGTCGAGCACGCCCAGTCCGCCGAGCTGACCGAGCATGATCGCCGTGCGGGGACTGGTGACGGAGTCCATCGGAGCGCCGAGCACCGGGATCGAGAACTGGAACGCATCGATCGACCAAGCGGTCGACACGTCCTCGGTGTTGCGGGTGCGCCGCGAGGGCACCACCGCGATGTCGTCGAACGCGTAGGCCCGACGGGCGCGCTTGGCGCGGCCGAGCTCGATCTCCATGGTCACCCCTCCAGCCTACCGGCCGGCCCGGACGCGACGTCCGGACCGGCCGTCCGCTCAGCGAGCACGGGCGACGCGCTGCTCGTCCCAGACCGCCTCGCCCGACTCGTAGACGCGTCCGTCTCCACCGAAGACGACGAACCGATCGAACGAGCGCGCGAACCAGCGGTCGTGCGTGACCGCGAGGACCGTCCCCTCGAACGCGGCGAGCGCGTGCTCGAGGGCCTCGGCCGACGTGAGGTCGAGGTTGTCGGTCGGCTCGTCGAGCAGCAGCAGCGTGGCCCCGGAGAGCTCGAGCAGCAGCACCTGGAACCGCGCCTGCTGACCGCCCGAGAGGCTGTCGAAGCTCTGCTCGGCCTGGCGGACGAGCCCGTAGCGGTCCAGCGCCGAGCTCGCGGCATCCCGTGGCATCCCGGCTCGGCGGTCGTCGCCCCGATGCAGGATCTCCAGCAGGGTGCGGCCGGCGAACTCCGGATGCCGGTGGGTCTGGGCGAACCAGCCCGGGACGACTCGCGCCCCGAGCGTGACGCTGCCGGCGTGAGCGACCGGCTCGAGGGCGGCACCGACGGTGGTGACGTGCCCGAGCAGTGCGTCGGGCGCTGTGCCGCCGGCTGCGAGCAGCCGCAGGAAGTGGGACTTCCCCGAACCGTTGGAGCCGAGCACGGCCACGCGATCGCCGAACCAGACCTCGAGGTCGAACGGCTGCATGAGGCCGATGAGCTCGAGTCCATCGGCGACGACCGCGCGCTTGCCAGTACGCGACCCGCGCAGGCGCAGCTGGAGGTTCTGCTCGGCCGGGCGCTCCTCGGGCGGGCCGGCCTCCTCGAACCGGCGCAGGCGCGTCTGGGCCGCCCGGTACCGCGAGGCGAAGTCGTCGCTCGCGGCCGCCTTCACCTTCATGTCGGCGACGAACTTCTTCAGTTTCGCGTGCTCCTCGTCCCACCGACGGCGCAGCTCGTCGAGGCGGGCCATCCGGTCGTCGCGGGCGCGGTGGTAGGTCTCGAAGCTCCCGCCGTGGACCCACGCCGTGCTGCCTGCTCCCCCGGCCTCGAGCGTCACGATGCGGTCGGCGGCGCGCGCGAGCAGCTCTCGGTCGTGCGAGACGAGCAGGACCGTCTTGGTCGTCTCGCGCAACCGCTCCTCGAGCCAGCGCTTGCCCGGGACGTCGAGGTAGTTGTCGGGCTCGTCGAGCAGGAGCACCTCATCGGGTCCGCGCAGCAGCGCCTCGAGAGCGAGCCGCTTCTGCTCGCCGCCCGACAGGGTCGTCAGCTCGCGATAGCGCGCCCGCTCGAACGGGACGCCGAGAGCCGCCGTCGTGCAGGTGTCCCATACGGTCTCGTACTCGTAGCCGCCGGCGTCGGCGTAGTCGGCGATCGCGGCGGCGTAGCGCATCTGGGTGTCGAGCTCGTCGGAGGCGATCACGGCGTTCTCGGCGTCATCCAGCTCGCGGGCGGCGAGGCGGACGCGATCGGGCGCGACCGAGATGAGCAGGTCGTGGACGGTCTCACCGGCGACGCCGTGCCCGACGAACTGGTCCATGACCCCGAGCCCGCCGTCGATCTGGACGACGCCGCCGTGGGCCGCGGCATCCCCGCGGATGATGCGCAGCAGCGTCGTCTTTCCCGCGCCGTTCTGACCGATCAGCGCGGTCGTCGAGCCCGCGCCGACACGGAACGTCACCTCGTCGAGCAGCGGCCTGCCGTCGGGGAGGGTGTACGAGACACCTTGGATGTCGAGCGATCCCATCGTGGACCGGGCCTTTCCGCTCCACTGCGGAGCCGACCAGGCTATCGCATCGCGGCGCGCGCGCCCGCGTACCTCGGAGAATCGGACGAGACTCGGATGCTGGGGCCGAATGCGTCCGAGAATGACGCGATTCTCCGAAGTCGGCCGTAGTCGCGCACAGCGGCGCGGCGGCGGGTGGGATGCTGGCCGCATGAGTCGCATCGTGATCATCGGCGCTGGTGTCATGGGCCTCGCCACCGCATGGGCACTGACCCGGCGCGGTGAACGGCCCATCGTGCTCGAGCGCTTCGGGCGCGGACACACGCACGGGGCCTCGCACGGCGAGACACGCAACTTCAACAACGCCTACGCCGACACCCACTATCTCGACCTGCTGCAGCGAGCGCGCGAGGGCTGGGATGCGCTCGGCGAGGTCGGCGGCGAGCCACTGCTGCGGCGGCACGGGCTCGTGACCCACGGGGTCGGCAGTGACCTCGGCGGTGCCGCCGACGGCGACGCGGGGCTCGAGACGATCGCCCGGAGCCTGCGCGAACGCGGCATCCCGGTCGAGATGCTCGCGGCGGCGGAGGCGGGTGCGCGCTGGCCCGGGATGCGGTTCGAGACGGATGTGCTGTTCTCGTCGGACGCCGGTGTCGCGCGGGCGTCGGCGGCGATGCTCGAGCTCGAGCGGCGCGTGCTCGCCGCCGGTGGAGAGGTGCGCTGGGGCGCGCCGGTGACGCGGGTCGACGACCTCGGCGAGCACGGTGCGCGCGTGCAGCTCGCAGACGGAGGAGAGATCGAGGCGGATGTCGTCGTCGCGACGGTCGGCGCCTGGACCGAGCGCCTGCTGCGCGGCATCCGCTTGCCGCGCCTGACGGTGACCGAAGAGACTCCGGCGCATTTCGCTCCGACGACCGGCCCGTGGCCCTCGTTCAACCATCGGCTCGACCCGGCGCGCTACCCGGCGCCGGTCTACGGCATGCCGACGCTGGGCGAAGGCGTGAAGGTCGGATTCCACCGCGTCGGAGACGTCGTCGACCCTGACGAGCGGCCCCACCGTGTGACGCACCACGACACGCTCGTCGACTACGTGCGCGAATGGATGCCGGGCCTCGACCCGGGCTCCGCTGTACACCTGTCGTGCACCTACACCTCGACCGATGACAGCGCGTTCGTGCTCGACCGCGTCGGCTCGGTCGTGGTGGGCGCGGGGTTCTCGGGCCACGGCTTCAAGTTCGCGCCCGGTGTCGGGGCGACTCTCGCCGACCTCGCCCTCGATGCGGCGGCTCGCGCGGCCGCGCCGTTCCGGCTGCCCGCGGCCTGAACGCGGGCGAGGGCGGTGCGAAGTTCGGAGGATGCGGCGAAGTTCGGACCGATCGGCTCGATCCCTCCGAGTTCGACGCGATTCTCCGAAGTTCGCGGGCGGTCCCTGCCCGGCGCGACTCACGGCCACAGGTGGAGTCGCTGAGCGAGAGCGCGCTGCAGGGTGCGCTGGACGGCGGCACGCTCGTGCACCACCTGCCGGTACGTGAAGCGCAGCACCGTGTAGCCGCGCAGCCGCAGGTCGGCGTCGTGGGCGACGTCCGCGGTGCGCTGCGCGCTCGAGGAGTGGAACGCGAATCCGTCGACCTGAACGACCAGCGCCTCGCCGATGAGGCCGTCGACGAATTGGCCGGCGATGCGGGCCTGTTGCACGACGGCGACACCGCGCTCGCGTAAGGGGGCGAAGATCAGCGTCTCCAGGCCGGAGTCGGATAGTCCCGTCACAGCGGAGGCGAGCTCACGCGCGGCGATGGAGGTCCAGGGCACCGCCCGCAGGGCTTCGGGCGCCAGAGCTTCGGCGCGGGATGCCGATTCCCACACCACGAGCGCCTCGTCGCGCGACAGGCATTGGGCGATGTGGCCGAGAGCGTCCTCGATCCCGGCTTCGAGATCCGACCGCGCGACGGGGCAGAGCGCCCGCGTCCAGTGGGCGCTGACGTCGGCGCCGATGAGGCCCGACGACGAGGCGCGCGGCAAGAGGTGGACGTGGTGTCGTTCGCGAATGCCGTCGGGAACCCACCAGCCGCGCCGCCGCGCGAGCGAGACGCACGTGAGCCTACCGCCGGCGGCATCCACCCAGTCGGCCACTTCGGAGGGAGCAGGACGGCGCGGCATCCCGTCATCGTGACGGCGCTTCGCCGCCGCGCGGCATCCGGACCCGAGAACTCGGGACGACAGCGCGCCACGGCGAGCTGGGGAGGAGCCGCCGCGCACGTCCTTCGTCGGAGAATGCGACGAAGGACGTGCGATCCGCGGGGATCGGTCCGACCTTCGTCAGAATCTCCGAGCTTCGGGCCCGGGGGTCAGCGCTTGTAGTTCGGGGCTTCCACCACGATCTGAACATCGTGGGGGTGGGACTCCTTGAGCCCGGCCGAGGTGATGCGGACGAACTTGCCGCGAGCCTTGAGCTCTTCGACGGTGCGGGCGCCGACATAGAACATCGACTGCCGCAGTCCCCCGATGAGCTGGTAGGCCACGGCCGACACGGGGCCGCGATAGGCCACCTGGCCCTCGATCCCCTCGGGGATGAGCTTGTCGTCGCTCGGCACATCGGCCTGGAAGTAGCGGTCCTTCGAGTACGAGGTCTTCTTGCCACGGGTCTGCAGCGCACCGAGCGAACCCATGCCGCGGTACTGCTTGAACTGCTTGCCGCCCTGGAAGACGATCTCGCCCGGCGACTCGTCGGTTCCGGCGAGCAGCGACCCGAGCATGACCGAGTCGGCACCGGCGACGAGGGCCTTGGCGATATCGCCCGAGTACTGCAGGCCGCCGTCGGCGATGATCGGGATGCCGGCTTCGCGCGCGGCCAGCGATGCTTCGTAGATCGCGGTGACCTGGGGAACACCGACTCCGGCGACGACGCGCGTGGTGCAGATCGAGCCCGGCCCGACGCCGACCTTGACGGCATCCACACCCGCGTCGATGAGGGCCTGCGCGCCCTCGCGGGTCGCGACGTTGCCGCCGATGACGTCGATGTGCTCGAAGGATGCGTCGGCCTTGAGCCGCTTGACCATGTCGATGACGCCCGCGGACTGGCCGTTCGCGGTGTCGACCACGATCACGTCGACACCGGCGTCGCGGAGGGCCTCGGCCCGCTGCCACGCGTCACCGAAGAAGCCGATGGCCGCGCCGACGCGCAGGCGTCCCTGGTCGTCCTTCGTGGCGAGGGGGTACTTCTCGCTCTTGTCGAAGTCCTTGATCGTGATGAGACCGGCGAGCTTGCCCTCGCCGTCGAGGAGGGGCAGCTTCTCGACGCGGTGGTGGGCGAAGAGCGCGATGACCTCGTTCGCACCGATGCCGACCCGCCCGGTGACCAGGTTCTCGCTCGTCATGACGTCGCGCACCTTGGTGGTCTGACGCTCGAAGCCCGAGACGAAGCGCATGTCGCGGTTCGTGACGATGCCGAGCAGATGCCCCTCGTCGTCGATGACGGGCAGTCCCGAGATGCGGTACTGCCCGCAGAGCGCGTCGACCTCTTCGATCGTGGCGTCGGGGGTCGTGGTGATCGGGTCGGTGATCATCCCCGACTCGCTGCGCTTGACCCGGTCGACCATCGCCGCCTGCTCCTCGATGGAGAGGTTGCGGTGGATGATCCCGATGCCGCCTTCGCGGGCGATCGCGATCGCCAGGCGCGCCTCGGTGACGGTGTCCATCGCGGCCGACAGCAGGGGCGTCGCCACGGTGATGCGGCGCGTCACGCGCGACGACGTATCGGCCTCGGACGGGATGACGTCGGTGTGCCCCGGCAGGAGCAGGACGTCGTCGTAGGTGAGGCCGACGAATCCGAACGGGTCGTTGTAGTCGCTCATGCGCACTCCTTGAAAGTCTCAACGATTCTAAGCGCCCGGCGCCGCGCGGCATTCCCGCGCCCGAGATCCGCGAAACGACACACCGCATTCGTTGTTGCGCACCGGAAACACGCAAGCAACAATCAGCGCATACGTTCAGGTGTCGCCGAAGCCACCAGCAGAACCGGTACCTCTCGGCGTTCGTCCACTTATCTCAGGAGGTGCCAGTGGCGATCACTTCGATGACGCGCGCTGCTCGTCGCCCGAGGCGCATGTTCTCGACGTTGATCGCCGGCCTCCTGGCCGCCGTGGCGTTCCTGGGCATCGCCTCCCCCGCCCTCGCCGCAGGCGACGACGCCGAGTCGTTGCCGTTCACGATCGCGGGCAACGTCCGCACCGGCGGTGAACCCGTCGAGGGAGTCACCATCGTCGTGACCGGCGGCGACTTCGAAGCCGAAGGCGAGACGAACGAGAGAGGCAGCTTCTCGATCGGCGTTCCGACCAAGGACGTCGCCT
The DNA here is from genome assembly GCF_003610405.1 of Microbacterium sp. AG238. Classification (GTDB taxonomy): domain Bacteria; phylum Actinomycetota; class Actinomycetes; order Actinomycetales; family Microbacteriaceae; genus Microbacterium. The sequence goes on along the minus strand of NZ_RAQC01000003.1, from coordinate 162,915 downwards.
ACACCGTCGAGCTCGTCGAAGACAGCCTCCCCTCGGGGGTGTCGGTTCCGGAGGGCTTCGAGTCCACCATCGAGGTGGAGTTCGGCGCGACCAGCACGATCACACGCAACTTCACCCTCGAAGCGGCCGAGCGGCAGACGACGAGCTTCGTCGACCAGCTGCTCTCCCGCGCGGTCAACGGGCTGAACTTCGGTCTCATGCTGGCCCTCGCCGCGATCGGCCTCTCGCTCGTGTTCGGCACGACGGGACTGTCGAACTTCGCCCACGGCGAGATGGTCACCTTCGGCGCGCTCGCCGCGCTGCTGTTCTCAGCCGGCTTCAGCCTGCCGATCTGGATCGCGATCCCATTGGCGGTCGCCGTGTCGGCGCTGTTCGGGCTGACGATGGATGCCGGCCTGTGGCGACCGCTGCGACGCCGCGGCCTCGGCACCGTGCAGCTCATGATCGTCTCGATCGGCCTCTCGCTCGCGCTGCGCTACGTCTTCCAGATGTTCGTCGGCGGCGGGACGGCGCAGCTCCCCGGCGGTTCGACCTCGGTCATCCCCGGACTCGGCCCCGTCCGTCTCACCCTCACCGACGTGATCAGCATGGGTGTCTCGCTCGTGGTCATCGCCGGCTTCGCCTGGTGGCTGATGCGCACGAGGATCGGCCGCGCGACGCGGGCCGTCTCGGACAACCCCTCGCTCGCCGCCGCCAGCGGCATCGACGTCGACGCGGTGGTGCGGGTCGTCTGGGTGGTCGCCGCAGCCCTCGCCGGCCTCTCCGGTGTCCTGTGGGCCTACTTCCGCCCGGGCATCAAGTGGGACATGGGCACGAGCATCCTGCTGCTCATCTTCGCCGCCGTCACGCTCGGCGGTCTCGGGACCGCCTTCGGCGCGCTCGTGGGCGCCATCATCGTGGGGCTCCTCGTCGAGGTGTCGACGCTGTGGATCCCCTCCGACCTCAAGTACGTCGGCGCGCTGGTCGTGCTGATCGTCATCCTGCTGTTCCGCCCGCAGGGTCTCCTCGGGCGCCGAGAGCGAATCGGATAGGCATCGTGAACTTCCTTCAGATCCTCAGCAACACCGCGGCGCAGATCCTCGCCCCGGCGACCCTCGGGTACATCCTCGCCGCCATCGGCCTCTCGGTTCACTTCGGCTTCGCGGGCCTGCTGAACATGGGTGTCGCCGGGTTCATGGCGATCGGCGCCTACGGGTTCGCCATCTCGATCCTCACCTTCGGGCTCGCGTGGCCGGTGGCAGCGCTCGTCGGCCTCATCGCCGCCGTGATCTTCGCGCTCGTCATGGGCATCCCGACCCTCCGGCTGCGCGGCGACTACCTCGCGATCGTGACGATCGCAGCTGCCGAGGTGCTGCGCCTGCTCTTCCTGACGTCGGCGTTCCGCAACCAGACGGGATCGGCCGACGGTCTCTCGGGCTTCCAGGCCGGATTCCGCGCCAGCAACCCGCTTCCTCCCGGTCGGTGGGGTTTCGGGCCGTGGACCTACCAGTCGGACCAGTGGTGGGTCATCATCGTCGGGATCATCACGATCGCGATCGTGGTCGTGCTGGTCTGGCTGCTCATGAGCAGCCCGTGGGGGCGCGTCATCCGCGGCATCCGCGAGGACGAGGACGCCGTGCGCTCGCTCGGCAAGAACGTCTTCGCCTTCAAGATGCAGGCGCTCATCGTCGGCGGCGTCATCATCGCGGCGGGCGGCATCGTCACCGCCATGGGGACCAACGTCAACCCGAACGTCTACGTCACCTCGCAGACGTTCTACGTCTGGACGGCGCTGCTGCTCGGCGGCGCGGCCACCATCTTCGGCCCGGTGCTCGGCGCCGTGCTCTTCTGGGTGGTGCGCGCGTTCCTGTCGAACCTGCTGCCGGCCCTCGTCAACATCGGCTGGCTGCCGTTCCTGACCAGCGAGCAGAGCCAGATGCTCGTGTTCGTGCTGGTCGGCGTCGCGCTCATGCTGCTGGTGATCTTCCGCCCGCAGGGCATCCTCGGAAGCAAGAAGGAGCTGACCTTTGTCCGCTGATGTCGTACCCCCGACGCCGCGCCCCAAGGCGACCGGCCTGCACAAAGACGACGGCAGCGGCGAGGTCCGCCCCGGCGTCGCGAAGAACGACCCCATCATCGTCGCCGACGGCGTCAAGCGCGTCTTCGGCGGCCTGACCGCGGTCGATGTCGAGCACCTCGAGATTCCGCGCGGTGCCATCACCGCCCTGATCGGACCGAATGGCGCCGGCAAGACCACGCTGTTCAACCTCCTCACCGGCTTCGACAAGCCCAACGCGGGGTCGTGGTCGTTCGACGGGACCAACCTGGCCGGCATCCCTGCCTTCAAGGCGGCCCGCATGGGCCAGGTGCGCACGTTCCAGCTGACGAAGTCGCTCGGTCTGCTCACGGTGCTCGAGAACATGAAGCTCGGTGCCCCGAAGCAGACCGGCGAGGGGATCTTCGCCGGCATCCTCCCCTTCCTCTGGCGCAAGCAGGAGGCGGAGATCGAGGAGAAGGCGCGGGGCCTGCTCGCGCGGTTCAAGCTCGACACGAAAGAGAAGGACTTCGCCGCGTCGCTCTCGGGCGGACAGCGCAAGCTCCTCGAGATGGCCCGTGCGCTCATGAGCGATCCCGTGCTCGTCATGCTCGACGAGCCGATGGCCGGGGTGAACCCCGCGCTGACGCAGTCGTTGCTCGACCACATCCTCGACCTGAAGGACCTCGGCATGACCGTGGTCTTCGTCGAGCACGACATGCACATGGTGCGCCACATCGCCGACTGGGTGGTCGTGATGGCCGAAGGACGCGTCGTCGCCGAGGGCCCGCCCGACACCGTGATGCAGAACCCCGCCGTGATCGACGCGTATCTCGGCGCGCATCAGGACGTCGACCTCGGCGTCGTGACGGGCCGCCACGCCGGCGAGCTGCCGCCCGAGGCGGAGGAACTCGTCGAGACCGTGCACGAGCTCGACCAGGCGATCGTAGAGGCGCCGACCACGGATGCCGCGGGTGTTCCGGATGCCGCGGGTGCCGCGGATGCCGACAAGGATGGGGACCGCAAGTGACCGAGAACGTCGTCGAGCTGTCCGACGTGCACGCGGGGTATCTGCCCGGCGTGAACATCCTCAACGGCGCGAACCTCACCGCCGCCCCCGGTGAGCTCGTGGGGATCATCGGCCCGAACGGCGCCGGCAAGTCCACGATGCTCAAGGCGATCTTCGGTCAGGTGAAGGTGCGCTCCGGTTCGGTGAAGCTGAACGGCGAGGAGATCACGGGGCTGCGCGCCAACAAGCTCGTCTCGAAGGGCGTCGGCTTCGTGCCGCAGACGAACAACGTCTTCCCGAGCCTGACGATCGCCGAGAACCTGCAGATGGGGGCGTACCAGCGACCGAAGGTCGTCGCGGAGCGCACCGACTTCGTGACATCCATCTTCCCCGATCTCGCCAAGCGGCTGCAGCAGCGGGCGGGATCGCTGTCGGGCGGCGAACGTCAGATGGTCGCCATGGGGCGCGCGCTCATGATGGACCCGTACGTCCTGCTGCTCGACGAGCCGTCGGCGGGCCTGTCGCCGTCGCGTCAGGACGAGGCGTTCCTGCGGGTGTCGGAGATCAATAAGGCGGGCGTGACGACGATCATGGTCGAGCAGAACGCCCGGCGCTGCCTGCAGATCTGCGACCGCGGGTACGTCCTCGACCAGGGTCGCGACGCCTACACGGGGACCGGCCGCGAGCTGCTCAACGACCCCAAGGTCATCGGCCTGTACCTCGGCACCCTGGGCACCTGACGCCTGGTTTGGCTGGCTTCGCCTGGTTTGGCTGGCTTCGCCTGGCAGTTCTCGCCCCTTCTCACACGCGGAAGGGGCCTGAGCTGCCAGGCGAAGTGCATTTGACGGCGGCGCTCCTCCCCCACGAGAGAGCTGGGTGGGATGTGCACAGGCGGGGACGCCCGCCCACACGCGGGCCGCGGCCGCCCGCAGGATGAGGGAATGCCGCGACGTCCGGAGCCTTTGCCCGAAGACCTCGACGAGGTGTTCTCGTGCGCCGCGGCATCGGCGTCGGGCATCTCGCCCAAGCGGCTGCGTGCGGCAGACCTCGACACGCCCTTCCGCGGCGTGCGCCGAAGGCGCGGAACAGAGGATGCCGTAGCGTGCGGGCTGCTCGACGACGATCAGGAGGTCCGACGCCGGGTGCTCGACCGCGCGCGAGCCTACTCCCAGATCATGGACGGGCGGGCCTTCTTCTGCGGACGGACGGCAGCGGTGCTCTGGGGGACGAGCGCTCGTCCCCCGAGCGAGCTCGAGGTGGGGGTCGTCGCGCCCGCGCGCGCACCGCGCCGGCACGGCATCCGAGGACGCCAGCTCGCCCCGACGCACGTCGAGGTGACCACTCTCGGAGGCCTGCGGGTGTCGACGCCGGCATCGACGTGGGCGATGCTCGGGCGGGATGCCGGTGTTCGCGAGCTGGTCCGCATCGGCGATGCTCTCGTGCGGGTGCCGCGCGGTGAGCGGGGGCGGCGCCTGCCCGAGGAGCGACTGAGCACGGTCGAGGAGCTGGCTGCCGCCGCCGCCGCGGGGAGACGTGTCGGCTCCGCGAAGCTCGCGGAAGCGCTCGCGCTCATTCGTGAGGGCGCGATGTCGCCGCTGGAGACCGACTTCCGGCTCGTCGTCGTCGCGGCGGGGCTGCCGGAGCCTGTGCTCGACCGTGAGATCCGGGATCGTGCGGGGCGCTTAGCGGGGATCGCGGATGCCGTCTGGCCCGAGTACCGCGTCATCGCCGAGGTCGAGGGCGACCACCACCGCACCTCGAGACGCCAATGGGCGCGCGACATCGAGAAGCACACCGCCTACGTCGCTCTCGGCTTCGAGGTGGTGCGGCTCACCTCCGCGCACATCCGACCCACCGGTTCCGCGGCAGTGGCCCTCGTGGGCGGTGCCCTGCGACGGCGCGGCTGGTCTCCCCCGCGCTGACCACGCTCCGCCTGTCAGCTCGCGCCCACTCCCGAACCAGGAACGGGCGCCAACTGCCACCCCAATCCCAGACCGATGGCCCCACTTGGCAGCTTGCGCCCACTCACGCCCAGAGAGTGGGCGCCAACTGCCAATTCAGCAACTGTGGGCCAACCGGACTGGCCGGGGCGCCGGCACGCCGAGCCGGCGGTCCACGCCACACGTGGCTGCTCGTGCCTGCTCCGCGCCTCCGAAGGGGCGCCAACTGCCAGCTCGGACACCGACCCAGCCCAGGCCCATGCCTTACTTGGCAGCTCGCGCCCACTCACGCCACGAGAGGGGGCGCCGACTGCCAACTCAAGCCCCGACCCCATCCAGACCCGGGCTCACCTGGCAGCTCGCGCGCACTCACGCCACGAGAGGGGGCGCAAACTGCCAACTCAAGCCCCGACCCCGTCCAGACCCCGGGCCCCACCTGGCAGCTCGCGCCCACTCACGCCAAGAGAGCGGGCGCAAACTGCCAACTCGAGCCCCGACCCCATCCAGACCCGGGCTCACCTGGCAGCTCGCGCCCGCTCACGCCCCGAGAGGGGGCGCCAACTGCCAACTCGAACCCCGGCCCCGAGCCCAGCCCGCACCCACCGCACACGACGAGGGCCCCGGCCAGGAGACCGGGGCCCTCGTCGTGGTGATCAGCCGACGCGGACGAACTCGTAGTTGTTGTCGTCGCCGTACTCGAAGACACCGATGGATGCCTCCGTCGGGTCGCCCACCTCGTTGAAGGTGATCGGGCCCGAGACGCCGTCGTAGTCGGCGGCTTCGCCGGCGATGATCAGGTCGGCGCATTCCGCGAAGCTCGTGCACTTCGTGCCGTCACCCGAGCCGCCCGAGACCGCCTGCAGGTTCGCGGCCACGTCGGGGCCCGCCGTCGACCCGGCCTGCAGCGCCGCGAGAGCGAGCAGCACGACCGCGTCATACGACTCCGGCCCGTAGGTGAAGTCCTGAAGCTCGGCGTTGCCGGCACCGGTCCAGAACGCCTGCAGGTTGTCGCGGAAGGTCGCGATCGACGCGGGGTCGACCGCGGGGTAGGTGCCCTTCGCACCCGCCATGGTGCCGGCTTCGAAGTCGTCGCCGAAGTTCGCCAGGTTTCCATCGACGAGGTAGAGCTGCTCGGGGGCCACCTCGGCGCCGATCAGCTCGGGGATGATGGTCTTGACCTCTTCGAACGTGATCAGCGCGATCGCGTCGGGGCCGGCTGCGAGAACATCCTCGACCTGGGCCGAGAAGTTCGTGTCACCGGTGTTGTAGAGCGAGGTTGCGACGACCTCGCCGCCGGCAGCCTCGAACGCGGCCTTGGTGAAGCACGCGAGGCCGGTGCCGTATGCGTCGTTGAGGACGATCATGCCGAGCGTCTCGTTGCCGTCGGCGCCGATCAGGTTACCGAGCACTTCGCCCTGCAGCACGTCGGAGGGAGCGGTGCGCCAGTACAGGCCGTTGTCCTTGTAGCCGGTGAAGGCCGCGGAGGTGTTGGCGGGCGAGAACTGGATGGCGTTCGCGGCGATCACCTGGTCGATGAACTGCAGCGACGTACCGGAGGATGCCGCACCGATGATCGCCGTGGCGCCTTCGCCCAGCAGTCGGGGGATCTCGGTCTCGTAGGCCTTGTTGTCGGTGTCACCCGAGTCGCCCTGCTTCAGGTCGATCGTGATGCCCTTGCCCGCGGCGTTGATCTCGGAGGCGGCGAACTCGGTCGCCGAGATCTCGGGCGGGCCGAGGAAGGCGAGGTTGCCGGTCACGGGCAGAGCCGTGCCGATCGTGTAGGTGAGGTCGGTTCCGGGACCGGTCGAGGTCGAGGTGTACTCCGGCGTGTACGACGCGGGCGCGGCCGCGTCGCAGTCGATCGGGAAATCGGCCGAGGTGTTCCCGCCGGCGTCGCCCGACGCAGCGGGTTCGCTGTCTCCGGCACAGCCTGCGAGGACGAGGGCACTCGCGCCGATCACGGCGATACCGCCGAGGACCTTCGCGGTGCGGGAACGGGTGAGAACGCCCATTGTGCTCCTTGATGAGTGGGAACGCGGCACCGAAGCCCCGCGAGGTTGGGTTAAACCTAGTGGCGCTCTCGCGTCGGCGATGTTGCGATGTGTTAACGGTCTGTTACGCGACCCAATCGTTATCTCCGGCGCCGCGTGAACCCCGACGTTCCGCGGCGGAGCCCGGCGCCACGACCCTCATCGGGCCGATCAGACGAGCCGGAATACGACGCTGCGGTCAGGCTCCCCGCTCCCGTGCGGCGGACTCAGACGACGGGCGCGACATCGGATGCCGCGTCGGCGCGCTTGGATCGACGGGCGGCGCGCAGCGAGTCGACGCTGAGTACGACGAGGGCGAGCCAGACGAGCCCGAACCCGATCCAGCGCTCGAGCGGCATCGGCTCGCCGAGGATCCAGGCGCCCGTGATGAACTGCAGGATCGGTGCCGCGAACTGCAGCAGACCGATCACCGTGAGGCTGCTGCGCCGCGCACCTGCCGCGAAGAAGAGGAGGGGCACGGCGGTGACGACGCCGGCGAGGGTCACCAGGGCGGTGTGCCCGGGGCTGACCGAGCCGAACATCAGCCCGCCGGTGACAGCGACGACGATCGCCTGGACGATGGCGACGGGTGCGAGCCAGAGCGATTCGAGGGTCAGCCCGCTGACGGCATCCACCGACGGCCCGATCTGCTTCTTCACCAGCCCATAGGTTCCGAAGCTGGCCGCGAGGGTCAGGGCGATCCAGGGGAATGCGCCGTACCCGACGACGATGACGCCGACCGCGACCGCCGCGATGCCGATCGCGACCCACTGCGCGACCCGCAGCCGCTCCTTCAGGACGAGCACGCCGAGGAGGACCGTGACGATCGGGTTGATGAAATACCCCAGGCTCCCCTCGATCACGTGGCCGGTGAGGGTGCTGATGAGGAAGACCTGCCAGTTCACGTAGATGAGCAGGCCGGCGACGATCGTCCACAGCACCAGCCGCGGCGTGCGCAGGATTGCGATCAGCTTCCCCCAGGCGCGGAGCACCGTGAGGAGGATCGCGCAGAAGACGAGCGAGAAGAGGATGCGCCACGACACGACCTCGAACGGCCCCATCGGGGCGAGCGTGAGGAAGTAGAGGGGCATGAACCCCCACAGGACGTACGCCGAGAAGGCGTAGATCCCACCCAGGGTGCGCTCACGGGCGGGATCGACGGGTGTCACGAGCCAAGCATAGGACGGTCATGACACGTCGCGGTCGTGACGGACTGCCATCCGCCGCCGCGCTTCTGCCATGACGAAGGCCCGGATGCCATGCACCCGGGCCTTCGTGGAAGAGCTCTGCGTCAGCGGACGACGACGGCGAGGACGTCGCGCGCCGAGAGCACGAGGAACTCGTCAGCGCCGAACTTGACCTCGGTTCCGCCGTACTTGCTGTAGATCACGCGGTCGCCGACGGCGACGTCGAGCGGAACACGGTTGCCGTTGTCATCGATGCGGCCGGGGCCCACCGCCACGACCTCGCCCTCCTGGGGCTTCTCCTTGGCGGTGTCGGGGATGACCAGACCACTCGCAGTGGTCTGCTCGGCCTCGACCTGCTTGATGACGATGCGGTCCTCGAGCGGCTTGATGGAAACCGACACGGTCTACCTCTTTCTTCGACAAGACTTGTTGGCAATCTCACCCTGAGAGTGCCAACTCCGAGTGTAGGGGGACGTTGGCACTCACGCAACGCGAGTGCCAACCTACCGCGGCATCCGCCGCCGCCCCCGCGTAGGCTGTCGTGGTGGATCACGCCGAGCTCTCCGCGTTGCTGACCCCCGAGGGCCTCCGTCTGGTCGACACCCTCCGGATCTCATCGACGGCGGATGCCGCCACCGCGGTCTCGCGGCTGCGGCGCGAGGGCCTCTCCCCCGACCTCGTGTCGGCGGTGGTCGGCCAGGCCCGTCTGCGGGAGCGCGCGCGGGCGAAGTTCGGTCCGTTCGCCGACCGGATGCTGTTCACCCGAGCCGGTCTCGAACAGGCCACGCGTCTCGCGGTCGCCGCGCGTCACGCCGGCCGATTCCGCGATGCCGGCATCGCCCGCGTGGCCGACCTCGGCTGCGGGGTCGGCGGCGACGCGCTCGGCTTCGCCGGTATCGGGCTCGAGGTCCTCGCCGTCGACGCCGACGAGATCACCGCCGCCCTGGCCGCCTACAACCTCGCCCCGTTCGGCTCATCGGCCCGGGTACGCCACGGCCGCGCCGAAGAGACCGATCTCACCGGCATCGACGCGGTCTGGCTCGATCCGGCACGTCGAACCTCGGGGCACGGCGAGACGCGCCGCGTCGCGGCATCCGACTACACACCTTCGCTCGAGTGGGCCTTCGGCCTCGCGGAACGGCTGCCGACCGGCATCAAGCTCGGGCCCGCCTTCGACCGTGACGACCTCCCGACCGACGGCGAAGCGCAGTGGATCAGCGCCGATGGGTCGACGATCGAGCTGGTCGTGTGGTCGGGCGCTCTCGCTCGCCCGGGCGTGCGGCGTTCTGCGCTCGTTCTCCGTGGCGACCGCGCCGCCGAGCTCACGGCGCCGGGCGACGCCGCCGACGCCGAGCCGCGCGAGCTCGGCGCCTACCTGCACGAGCCCGACGGCGCCGTCATCCGCGCGCGCCTGATCGGCGATGTGGCCCGCACGCTCGACGCCGGCATGCTCGCGGGCGGGACGGCGTACATGACGTCCGACGCCGGGCGCACCAGTCCGTTCGCCACGACGTTCCGGGTCCGCGAGGTGCTGCCGCTGAAGCCGCGCGACATCGATGCCGCCGTCAAGCGCGCGGGCATCGGCGTCCTCGAGATCAAGAAGCGCGGCGTCGACGTCGATCCGGCGCAGTTCCGCAAGAAGCTCACGCTGTCGGGGAGCGCGTCGGCGACCCTCTTCCTCACCCGCATCGGAGACCGACGCGTCGCCGTCCTCGCGGACCGGGTCGACGCCGACCCCGCCGAAGGGGCTCAGTCCAGCAGCCCGGACTGACTCGCCGACCAGACGAGCCACCCGGCGCTGTACACGATCGACAGCGCCGCCAGGCCGAGCGCCCACACCGCGACGGTGCGGCTCTCCCACGGCCGACGGAAGGCGAGCACGGCCATCACGATCGCGGCGAGGCCGAGCGGGAACGCCCACCCGACGAACAGCGACAGGACGAGGGCGATGATCGCCAGGGCCAACGACCACGCCCCCGATCGGGGCAGGACCTCGGGCGCCGGAGCCCACTCGACCCGCGGCTCAGGCGCGACGGGCTCGATCCGGCCATCGGGCTCGGGAATGTGCAGCAGCGGCGTCGGCTGAGTGAACTCACGCTGGAACCCGCCGCGGTGCTCTCCGGGCAGCGGCGCGGACAGCGGGGCCGGAGCAACGTCGTCGGAGGGCGCATCCACCGCGGGTCGCCGACTGCGCAGCCGGTCGTCGCTCATCAGCGCACCTGGATCTCGGTCACGGGAAGCGTCGAATCAGCGCCGAACGAGAGCGTCGACGGCTCGGCGCCCGAGGAGATGAGCTCGGCGGCGAGCGCCGCGATCATCGCCCCGTTGTCGGTGCACAGGCTCAGCGGCGGGATGCGGACCGCGACTCCGGCGGCAGCGGCGCGTTCGATCGCGACCTCGCGCAGTCGCCGGTTGGCGATGACACCGCCGCCGAGCAGCAGCCGCGGCACGCCGTGCTGAGCGCACGCGTCGAGTGCCTTGGTCACGAGAACATCGACGACGGCTTCGCGGAACGATGCCGCGACGTCGGCGATCGGCACGGTCTCGCCCGCCGCCTGGCGCTGCTCGACCCAGCGCGCCACGGCGGTCTTGAGCCCCGAGAACGAGAAGTCGTACCGGTGCGCGGCCATGTCGGAGGCCCGCGAGAGCCCGCGGGGGAACCGGATCGCGTCGAGGTCGCCGTCCGCCGCGGCGCGATCGATCTCCGGGCCGCCGGGGTAAGGCAGACCGAGGATGCGCGCGATCTTGTCGAATGCCTCGCCGGCGGCGTCATCCATCGTCTCGCCGAGCATCTCGACGTCGGAGACGAGGTCTCGGACGAGGAGGAGCGAGGTGTGTCCGCCACTGACCAGGAGAGCGACGGTGGGGTATTCGACGTCGTCGCCGGTGAGGATGTCGGCGGCGATGTGCCCGACGAGGTGGTTGACGGCGTAGAGCGGCTTCTCGAGCGACACGGCGAGGGCCTTCGCGGCGCCCACGCCGACCATGAGGGCGCCCGCGAGCCCCGGCCCGCTCGTGACGGCGACGGCGTCGAGGTCCGTCAGCGAGACCCCGGCCTCGGCCACGGCGGCCTCGATCGCCGGCTGCAGCGCCTCGAGGTGCGCGCGGGCGGCGACCTCCGGCACGACGCCGCCGTAGCGGGCGTGCTCGGCCATCGAGCTCGCGATCGTATTCGACAGCAGGGTGCGCCCGCGGACGATCCCGATGCCGGTCTCGTCGCAGCTGGTCTCGATCCCCAGCACGAGCGGCTCGGAACGGGTCGGCTCGGTGGTCATCGTTCGGTCCCTCCCTCACCGCGGAGGCTCAGCTGCATGATGATGGCGTCGACGTCGTCCGGTTGGTAGTAGCGCGGCCGGCGCGCGATCTCGACGAAGCCCTCGGAGGCGTAGAGCCGCTGCGCGACCGGGTTGTCGGCGCGCACCTCGAGGAAGACCTCGCGCGCTCCCCGGTCACGGGCCTCGGCGATCAGCGCCCGAAGCAGCCTCCGGCCGCGGCCGGTGCCCCGCCGTGCGGGTTCGAGGGCGAGGGTCTGGATGTCGGCGTCGGCCGCACCGTGCACCGCACGCACGCCGCCGTAGCCGACGACGCGATCGTCCTCGACGTCGACGAGGTACCGGCCGTGCGGCGAGGCGATCTCGGCGGACATGGCCCCGCGGCTCCACGCGTCGGTCGGGAACGACGCTTCCTCGAGCGCCATGATGGCGTCGAGGTCACCGTCCGTGGCGGTGCGCAGGCTCACGTGCCGACCTTCTTCGGCCCGGCGGGAACGGTCACATCGGGGGCACGGAGATACAGCGGCTCCGCGGCGTCGCCGATCGCGATGTCGATCGCTCCCGACGCCAGCCGCTCGGCCGCGACGCGGGCGAGGGCAGCGGCGCTGATCGACGTCGTCTCGGCGAGTTCCGCCGCGGGGGCACCGAAGAGGTCGAGGGGCTCGGTCGCCGCGCGTGGGACGAGGTGCGGATCGACGATGCGCACCGGCATCCCGTTCTCGACGCGGTAGACCGAGACGGCGAGCTCCCGACGGCGGGCATCGGTCACGATCGCGATCGGCTCTCCCTCGACCGGGGCTGCGCCCGGGCTCGCGAACTCGGGATCGACGTGCGCGCGGGCCGCGGCGTCGTGGCTCGCGACCGGGATCAGCGGGATGCCGCGCCCGAGCGCGAACGCGCGCGCGGCGGCGATACCCACCCGCAAGCCCGTGAACGGGCCCGGGCCCATGCCGGCCGCGACGGCAGTGATCTCCGCGGGGCCGACGCCCGCGTCGCCGAAGACGCGCACGAGCAGATCTCCGATGACCTCGGCGTGCCCGCGGGGGTCGGGGCTGACCGCCTCGGCCCGCACGCGACCCGCGGGGTCGACGATCGCGACGGCGGTGCCGATCGAGGTGTCGATGCCCAGAATCACGTCACCCAGGGTAGCCCGGGGCGAGACGCCACGCGCTCAGGGTCGACGCGTGACGGTGACGATGCGCGGGGCGGCGTCGGCCATCTCGGCGGCCGCGGGGCCGCTCGTGCCGCAGGCGTTGTCGAGGCCGGTGCCGCTCCAGCCGCGTTCGAGCTCGATCTCCCACCAGCTCTCACGCAGCCCGTCGACCATGCCGTGCCCCCACTCGACGATCGCGACGCTGGCGTCGAGGTCGAGATCGAGGTCGGACAGCTCGGCCGGGGAGCCGAGACGGTAGGCGTCGACGTGGATCAGCGGCGGCCCGTCGACGAGGGACGGGTGTGTGCGGGCGATGACGAAGGTCGGGCTCTGGATGGGACCGCGCACGCCGAGACCGGCGCCGATCCCCCGGGTGAGCGTCGTCTTGCCGGCGCCGAGGGGGCCTGTGAGGACGACGAGGTCACCGGCGCGCAGCCGAGACCCGATCTCGCGGCCCCACGCCTCCATCTCGTCGGCCGAGGTCACCTCACGCTCGCCCACGTACTCGTCGATCCCGCTCATCGTCGGCCTCCCGTCATCTCGGACGATACCGCCGTGCGCTGCACCCGCGGGCCGATCCGCGTGACGATCTCGTAGTCGATCGTGTCAGCCGCATCGCCCCATTCGGCTGCGGCGGGGTATCCGAGCGTCGGGTCGCCGAAGAGCACGACCTCGTCGCCGATCGACACGTCGGCATCGCCGACGTCGACGACGAACTGGTCCATCGCGATCCGCCCCGACACGGTGTACCGCCGGCCGCCGATGACCACGGGACCGCGCCCGGAGGCCTGCCGGGGGACGCCGTCGGCGTACCCGAGGGGCACGAGGGCGAGGGTCGTCTCCGCCGCCGTGCGATGCGTGTACCCGTAGGAGACGCCCTGTCCGGCGGGCACCCGTCGCACCGCGGCGACCGACGTGCGCAGGGTCATCGCGGGCTGAAGGCCCAGCTCGGCCGACGAGCGATCGGCGAGCGGAGACAGGCCGTAGATCGCCAGTCCCAGGCGCACGCAGTCCAATCGAGCCTCCGGCAGGGCGATCGCGGCGTTCGATGCGGCGATGTGGCGCAGCGGAGGATGGACTCCCGCGGCCGCGGCCTCGGCGAGAGCGTCGTGGAACCGCGCGAGCGCTCGGCGGTCGTCGTCGATGCTCGTGTTCGACAGATGACTGAACACACCCACGACCCGCAGGCGTCCGACGCGCTCGAGACGGGCCGCCTCCGCGCAGACGCGCTGCCACTCGCGCGGCTCGACGCCGTTGCGCCCGAGCCCGGTCTCGACCTTCAGGTGCACACCGACCGGCTGCTCGGCGGATGCCGCGGCCGCAGCAGCCTGCAGCTGGGCGAGGCTCGAGATCCCGAGCTCGATGCCGTGCTCGGCGGCGTCGCGGAAGTCGGCGTCGGAGCCGTGCAGCCACGCCACCACCGGGGCCGTGATGCCCGCCCCGCGCAGCGCGAGCGCCTCGGACACGTCGGCCACCCCGAGTCGGGTCGCGCCTCCTGCCAGGGCGGCCGTGGCTGCCAGCAACGCGCCGTGACCGTACCCGTCGGCCTTGACGACGGCGATGACCTCGGTCTGGACGAGGCGCCGCAGGTGTCGGACATTGTGCTCGATGGCGTCGACGTCGATCAGCGCTTCGCGCAGCGGCCGGGCGGTCACGACGACGCCTCCGCGATCACGTAGGCGGTCGCGAGGTTCGCGTCATGCGAGAGCGACAGGTGCACGGTCGTCACTCCCCTCGCGGCGACAGTCGCCGCCGTCTCGCCCGTCAGCGCGAACACCGGCCGTCCGGAGGCCTCCGACGCCACCTCGATGTCGATCCAGTGCACACCCTCCGACCCGCCGAGAGCCTTGATGAGCGCTTCCTTGGCGGCGTAGCGGGCGGCGAGCGAGCGCGGCTTGAGGATTCGCTCGGCGGGCGAGAAGAGCCGATCGAGCAGTCGGGGCGTGCGCTCGAGCGAACGCTCGAAGCGCGGCACGTCGACCAGGTCGACGCCGATACCGACGATCACGGCGTCACCGTGCGCCCGCGCGGGGTCACTCGACCGTGACCGACTTGGCCAGGTTGCGCGGCTGGTCGACGTCGAGGCCCTTGGCGGTGGCCAGGCCCATGGCGAAGATGTGCAGCGGCACGACCGCGAGCAGCGGCTCGAACAGCGGCTCGGCGAGCGGGATGCGCAGCACCTCGTCGGCGAACGGGAGCACGGCGGCATCCCCCTCTTCGGCGACCGCGATGATGCGGGCGCCGCGGGCGCGGATCTCCTGGATGTTGGAGACGACCTTGGCGTGCAGCAGGGGGGAGCTCGTCGGCGAGGGCACCATGACGAACACGGGCTGGCCGGGCTCGATGAGGGCGATCGGACCGTGCTTGAGCTCGCCCGCGGCGAAGCCTTCGGCGTGGATGTAGGAGATCTCCTTGAGCTTGAGCGCACCCTCGAGCGCGATCGGGTAGCCGACGTGGCGACCGAGGAAGATCACCGACCGGGTGTCGGCCATCCAGTGCGCGAACTGCTCGATGTGCTCCTGCTCGCTCGCCAGCACCCGGGAGATCTTCTCGGGAACGGCCTCGAGCTGGGCCACCTGCTCGGCGATCGCCTCGTCGGCCATCGCGCCGCGCACGCGACCGACGTGGAGCGCCAGCAGGTAGAGCGCGGTGATCTGCGCGACGAAGGCCTTGGTCGAAGCCACAGCGACCTCGGGACCGGCGTGCGTGTAGACGATCGCGTCGGACTCGCGCGGGATGGTGGCTCCCTGCGTGTTGCAGATCGACAGGGTCTTCGCGCCCGCCTCCCGGGCGTACTTGACCGCCATCAGGGTGTCCATCGTCTCGCCCGACTGACTGATCGACACCACGAGGGTGCGGGGTCCGATGACCGGATCGCGGTAGCGGAACTCGTGCGCGAGCTCGACGTCGACGGGAACGCGGGCCCACTGCTCGAGGGCGTACTTGCCCACCATGCCGGCGTAGGCGGCGGTGCCGCACGCGATGACGATGATGCGGTCGATGCCCGTGAACAGCTCGTCGAGGCCGTCGAGCTCGGGGATCTGCACCAGACCGTCGTGGACGCGTCCGCGGATGGTGTTGGCGACGGCCTCGGGCTCCTCCGACACCTCCTTGGCCATGAACGACGACCAGCCGCCCTTGTCGGCCGCGGCGGCATCCCACACGACCTCGAAAGGCTCGACGTCGACGGCATCACCCGAGAAGTCGGTGACCGTGACCTCCTGCGGCGTGATCGCGACGATCTGGTCCTGCCCGATCGCGAGGGCGTGGCGGGTGTGCTCGACGAAGGCGGCGACGTCGGAGCCGAGGAAGTTCTCGCCGTCACCGAGGCCGATCACGAGCGGCGAGTTGCGGCGGGCACCGACGACGAGTCCGGGCTGGTCGCGATGCAGGGCCAGGAGCGTGAACGCGCCCTCGAGACGTGACACGGTCGCGCGGAACGCCGCGATGAGGTCACCGGATGCCTGATACTCGCGCCCCAGCAGCACCGCGGCGACCTCGGTGTCGGTCTCGCTGCGGAAGGTGTAGCCCGCTGCGACGAGCTCGGACTTCAGCTCGGCGAAGTTCTCGATGATGCCGTTGTGGATGACGGCGAGCTTGTCGTCGTCGGCGAGGTGGGGGTGGGCGTTGGCATCGGTCGGACCGCCGTGGGTCGCCCATCGCGTGTGGCCGATACCGGTCGTGCCGTCGGCGAGCGGGTGAGCGGCGAGATCGTCGCGCAGCACCTGCAGCTTGCCGGCGCGCTTGCGCGTGCCGAGGCCGCCCTCGCCGTCGATCACGGCGATGCCGGCGGAGTCGTAACCGCGGTACTCCAGGCGGGCGAGACCTGAGATGAGGATGTCCTGCGAGGGACGGGGGCCCACGTAGCCGATGATTCCGCACATGGGGTCCATCCTAGATCGGGAGCCCCTGTGCGCTCGGCCCACGGGGCCGTGCGAGAGGTCCGCGATCAGGCGGACGCGGAGGCTCGCAGCACGCCCATCACCGCGTCGACGACCTCGAGGTTGGCGAAGATCGCGTCGTGCCCGCAGGCCCCACCGAAAGGCGGCGCGGCCACCTGGCCCGAGAGGATCATCCCGATCCCGGCGGCACCGGGCGGCAGATCCGTGCGGCAGCTGACGACCGTGGTCTCGCTCGCCCCCGCGAGCGCGGATCCCTCGGCCACGAGACCGTCGCCGAGGCGTGCCTCCCACGTCCTCCCCGTCGGCAGCGGGACCGCCACGACCGCGGACCCGGCGATCGCATGCACATGCAGCCCTTCCGGCCAGTCGGGTAGGTCAGCGAGGTCCGTCGAGCCGGCTCGCAGGGCGGTGCCGGCCGGCCCCAGAGCGGCGATCCCGGTGCGGATGACCGGCGGGAGGTCGCAGCCCCCGCGTGCATCGGAGGCCAGCTGGTTATTGCAGACGGCGCCGATCCAGGGCAGCACGAGATTCTGCAGCACCGGCACCGTCGACATCGTGGCGCGGATCACCGCGGCGATGTCGACAGCGACGTTGGCGATATCCGATCCCTCCGAGGGGGCGGCGACGGTGACCACCTCGCCGATCAGCGCCGCGACACCGGGGTCGTCGCGCAACGCGTACCGCAGCGCGAGGCCGCCCATCGAATGCGTCACGATGTCGACGGGACCGTGGACGCTGTCCGCGATGGAGCGGATGGCCGCGGCGAGGTTGTCGGCCGAACCGTTCGATCCGACCCAGCTCGCCGAGTTCGCGGAGTAGTCGAAGGCGTACACCGCGACGCCGGGCTGTGCCTCGAGCCGCTCCTGCAGCGACGCCGTCATGCCACGGGCTACCGGCGCGCCTGAACCGTCGCGCCACTGCACCGGGCGCGCGAAGGGCGATCGGGCATACGACGGCCGGCCGTCGGCATCGGGGAGGACCGTGCTGAGCCAGCCGTGGACGAGGAGCACGGCTCGCGAGTCCTGAGCCCCCTCCTGACCGAACCGGACGACGCGGTCGGCGAACGCGGACACCGTGCCCGTGCCCGCGGGGGCGAATGCCGAGGAGGCCGCTGCGGGGGCGAGCGTGGCCGTCGCGGCGAGCACGATCACCGTGCTCAACGCGACGAGCGGACGCCACCGGGAACGCCGTCGCCGCACCCGCGAGCGCACGCGCACCACGACGCGCACGAGCGCGCGCGAGCGCCGCCCCAGTTCCATGGATTCATACCTAGCAGGTTGCGATGACAGGTGCGTAACGAGAAATGCGAAGGCGTCGTCCGCCGAGCAAGACGAGGGCCCTCTCGAGTCAGCCATTTGGGGACTGATTTACTCGAGAGGGCCCCGCTAGGCCCACGCGCTCTCAGTCGGGCCGTTGGGGACGGCTGTCGACCGAATCACCGCTTGGGGAACGGTTCGAGCACTGCGCAGGCTCATGAAGCCTACCGGATTCACGAGCCCGGAACGCCGATCCGCGAAGCGAATCTTGTCCCCCTATTGGCGGACATCACCATCAGTTGTACGATCAACCACGACGTGCAGAGTCCCCGCTTTTGGGGGGCGAGGGAGTCGCTATGCGCGTCAAGCTCAGGGCGCCGATGGGGATCTGCGCACCGTGAGGGCGTTGTGCAGTGCGCAGCCGCGCACGCGCACTGCACAACGCACACGGTGCGTGCGACGCGCAGAGGACGCCGCGGATACTGACGCTTCCGGTGGCGGAGACGCTCTGCCATACTGAGCGCAGCCTGCGGCTCAGCCGGGGTGAAACGCAGGGCGTACAAGACTCGCCGGGATGGGACCCGGCGTGCTGGACCCGGCGGTATTGGGGCATGAGAGACGGATCTGGGTTCGCTCTCGTGGAGACATTGGGGATGAGATGACGAGGCGATTCCACGCGCTCGGTCGGCTGCTGGGGGGCAGCCGCCGCGACAGCGTCGACCGTAACGGTCGAATTCCGCTCCGCCGGCAGTTGCCGGCGGCCCGATACACGCCGTCTGGATGTGGCGGCTCACGCTCGATCACCGCGACCCGGGCCCCGGCCACGCCGGCTCGTCCGATCGGACCGCGCGGTTTCGGGTCGCACCCCTCCCCCTGAGCGGGGGCCGTCCACACCCAGGCGTGCCCGTCGTCCTCACGGATCGGCGGGCACGCCGCTTTCGGCATCCGGGATCGCGGACGTCACACCTTGCGCAGGAGCACCCGTTCGACGGCGTGCGACGCGCCCTTGTGCAGGATCAGCGTCGCCCGATGCTTCGTCGGCAGCACGTTCTCGACCAGGTTCGGGAGGTTGATGTCGTTCCAGAAGCCACGCGCCATCTCGATCGCGGCGTCGTCGTCGAGATCGGCGAAGGTGTTGAAGTACGAGGACGGGTTGTTGAACGCTCCCGCCTTGAGCGCCATGAAGCGGTCGACGTACCACTGGCTGATGTGCTCGGCATCCGCGTCGACGTAGATCGAGAAGTCGAACATGTCGCTGACGGCCACCTCGTGCGGGGCGGGCGGCGGCGCCAGGACGTTGAGTCCCTCCACGATCACGACGTCGGGTCGACGGACGGTGATCTGTGCGTCGGGGACGATGTCGTACCGCATATGCGAGTAGAACGGGGCGTGCACCTCGGGGGCGCCCGACTTCACCGCCGTCAGGAACTCGATCAGCGCGCGGCGGTCGTAGCTCTCCGGGAAGCCCTTGCGCGCCATGAGGCCGCGGCGCTCGAGCTCGGCGTTCGGATAGAGGAACCCGTCGGTCGTGACGAGCTCGACGCGGGGCGTGCCCGGCCAGCGGCTCATCAACTCGCGGAGCAGACGCGCGACGGTCGACTTGCCGACAGCGACCGAGCCGGCGACCCCGACGACGAAAGGGGTCGTGCTGTCCTCCTCGCCGAGGAAAGCGTCGGTGTCGGCCCCGAGACGCCGAGTCGCGCTGGCGTACAGCGACAGCAGACGGCTGAGCGGGAGGTAGACCTGCGACACCTCGCCGAGGTCCATGCGATCGCCGAGCCCGCGGAGTTGGACGATCTCGGTCTCGGTGAGCGGCTGCGTCACGCCCGCGGCGAGCCGGGCCCAGTCGGCACGGCCGATTTCGCGATACAGCGCGGGGGCGAGCGGCGTCAGCGCCTGCACATCTTCAGGGGACATCGCGCTCATCGTAACCCCCCACCCGTCCGCACCGACGGCGCCTCGGCCTGCCACTACTGTGAACCTGTGCGTCTGGGAGTCCTCGACATCGGTTCGAACACGGTCCACCTGCTCGTCGCCGATGTCCGCCCCGGCGGACGCCCGCTGGCGCGCACCAGCAAGCGGACGGTGCTGCGCCTCATGCGCTACCTCGAGCCCGACGGGTCGATCAGCGACGAGGGCGTGAACGCACTCGTCACGGCGGTGACGGACGCGGTCGCGGTGTCACGCACCGAAAACGTCGCGGAGCTTCTCGCCACCGCCACGAGCGCCGTGCGCGAGGCGACCAACGGACCGCAGGTCATCGCGGCCATCGAGCGGGCACTCGGCCAGGACCTGCAGGTGCTCGGCGGAGAGTCGGAGGCCAGATTCACCTTCCTGGCCGTGCGCCGGTGGTTCGGCTGGTCGGCGGGCGAGATCCTCCTGTTCGACATCGGCGGCGGCTCGCTCGAGATCGCCGCCGGCAGCGACGAGCTGCCCGACGAGGCAGCCTCGGTGCCGCTGGGTGCCGGGCGGATGACAGTGCAGTTCCTGCCGACGGATCCGCCGGGCGAGAACGCCGTCGAACTGCTGCGCGAGCATGCGCGCGAGACCCTGGCCCCCGTGGTCGCCACGATGTCCGCCCGCCCCCGCCCCGATCACGTCGTGGGGTCATCGAAGACCATCCGGTCGCTCGCGAAGCTCGCGGGCTATCCGATGCCGGGATGGTCGGGGATCGAGCGGATGACGCTGCCCCGCGCCGCGCTGGGCTCGTGGATCCCCCGACTCGCCCGCATCCCGGCATCCGCTCGGCAGGAGCTTCCCGGCATCACGGCCGATCGCACCGTCCAGATCGTGGCGGGCGCAGTCGTGCTGCACGAGGCGATGCGGGCTTTCGACGTCGACGAGCTCGAGGTCTCACCATGGGCGCTGCGCGAGGGAGTGCTGCTGCGTTACATCGAGTCGCTGTCGTGGAGCGCACCGCCTGCCTGACCTGCCCCGACCAGCTCCGGTTCGCCGGTCGGCACCGAGACCTCGAGGACCACATCGCGGCCGTGCTGGAAGATCCGAGCGGTCGGACCGAGTCCGGCGACGCCGAGTCCGGGCCCGCGTGAGTCGACACGCAACCGGCCCCGCGTGCGGACGCGTACGGCCAGCGATGATCCGGCGCCGTCGCCGTGCACCTCGATCGCGGCCGACCGCGCGGCCGCGTGCTTGACGGCGTTGACGAGTCCCTCGGCCACGACCGCAACGACTCGGGTCGAGACGAGTTCATCGGTCAGGGCGCGGGTCGCGACGGCATCCACGTCGGATGAGACCGAGAGCACGGGCCCCCAGATCGCGACCGTCTCGGCCAGATCGGCGGGGCGAGACGGCGCCGCCCCGCCGCCGCCCGCGGCATCCATCAGCCCGTCGCCGACCGCCTTCTCGAAGGCGAGGATGTCGGCCCGCGTCGCCATGTCGTCGTCGACCTGGGCAGCGAGGATGACGCAGCTGCCCTGGACGCGGCCGTGAAGCACCTCGGAGGCGCGCACCAGCTCCTGCCGTACGCCCGACGCCCGGTCCGCCGCCGAGCGCACGACGGCCTGCAGTGCCCGGCCGAGCCGTCTCGACTCGACGCGCCCGCGATGGACGGCCTCGGAGCACAGGGCCGCGATCACCGCGACTCCGGGGAGCGCGACGACAGGAATGAGTGGAACGAGGCTGTGAACGCCCACGACGGGAGCCGCCCCCGCGATGACGACGGCGACGCTGATCCACACGATGATCAGCAGCAGGCCCCGATCACGTGCTGAACGGCGATACGCCACCCGGCGGCTGACCACGTCGGCCACCAGGCAGAGCGCGACGATGCCGCCCGCGATCAGGACCACGAGCGCCAGGCCGCCGGTGCGCAGCGCGAACGGCGCGCTGCCCGCGGCGAAGATCGCCCCGACGAGGCCGACGGCGGGCGGGCGGAGACGCTCGAGAAAGGCCCGCTCGGCACCCGGGACCAGCGCTTCTGCGACATCGGGCGCGACCTCGGCCAGATCGAGCCCGGCTCGCGCCCGGGCGCTGTGACTGAGCGAGCGGACGGTGTCGGAGAATTCCCGGACGCGCTCGAAATCCAATACCGAAGCCGTCAGGGCCGACAGCGCAGAACGGAGGACGCCGATCTCGGTCGCCAGGAAGGTGCGACTCTCCCGCTCGTAGCTCACGGCCCGGCGCTGCTCGTCGGTCACGGCCTGAAGTGCCTCGATCAGACGGACACGCGCGATCGCGGAGCTCACGTAGAGCTGTTCGGCGATCGCGACCAGCGACAGGACGCTGATCCAGGCGACGACGTTGGTGATGATCCGGGCGAGCCAGGCGGGGTCGGCGGCGAGGCCGAAGAGGTGGAGGGCCACCGCATCATTGAGGAAGGGGCGGATCGTGGCCGCGACGACCACGGCGCTCAGGACCAGCACACCGCGCACCGTCGGGGAGGCGATGCGCCGCTCCAGGAACCAGACCGGCACGAGCGCCACACCGAGCACGACGGCGACCGCCAGCGCGGCGAGCTGCGCGGCGAAGAGCTCCCCGGCCGTGTCGACGGTCGCGTACGGCGCGAGCACGAGGGCGGCGGTCGGAAGTGCGACGAGCGCACTCCAGATGGTGAGGAAGCGCCCGCCGGAGATGGCATCCCACCAGATCGCGACGCCCGGACGGAGCCGCGCTCGACGTCGCGACGTTCGTCCCCACCCCACGGTCGCCCCCTCGAACACGACGGGCCGATCCCTCGCTGGCGGACATCATAGCGAACCGCGATGTCGCGCACCGCACCGAGGCGGGAGCGTCAGGCGGTCGCCGCCCGCGCTCGATCGGCGGCGGCCGATAGCGCACGGCGCAGCTGCGTGCTCGAGGTGTGCGCCGTGTACGGGAAGTAGACGACCTCGACCCCGACCTCGGCGAAACGACGCTCGAGCGCACGCCCCTTGTCGGTGTCGCGCCAGTCGTCGCCCTTGAAGAAGTGCGTGAACCCGACCTCGCGCCAGGCGTCGAGCTTGTCGGGAGCACGCTCGATGTGCACGTCGTCGACGAAATCGATGTGCCGCACGATCTCCGCGCGCTCCTCCGTGGGGATGAACGACGAGATGCCCTTGGTGCGCAGGAGCATCTCGTCGCTCACCACCCCGGCGATGAGGATGTCGCAGTGCTCACGGGCACGCCGAAGAATCTGGAGGTGCCCGATGTGAAAGACATCGAACGCCCCCGCGGCGTACCCGATTCGCTGTGTCATGGCGCCCCCAAAACGCTCGTGACCCGCCCATTGGTCCCACCCGCCGAGCGCATTCCCCAATACCGGCACGACGCCGGTGCGAGAGACAGTACACCGAGCAGACCCGTTTGCGGAAGTCGGCGTGTCGCTCAGCGGCCTGGGGACTTCCCTGCGGCCCGCCGATGGTGTAGAAATCGATGGCGGGCCGTTGTGGGAACGGCCACGGAGGAATCCGACGCACTCGGTCTCGAGCCTGGGAACTCGCGACCGATCTGAGCGACCTCGTCGCGATGTTCCATTTGGGGGGAGCACATCATGCGCGTCAATCATGCTGTCGTGCGCGTCACTGAACGCGTCATCGGATCGATCCGATGACCGCTGTCGAAGACCGCACGGGCCTGGGCTCGGGAGAGTTCCGCGACCCCGCAGTCTCACCGCGCCGCTTGCCGTCTCTCGAGCTGCGGAGGCAGCGTGAGAGACGCTACGCGCGTCGTCTCCGCGTGACCGACACCCTCATCGCCGCCATCGCGGCATCGGCGGCAGGCGTTGTGTCGACGCGGCTGGGCGAGGCTCCGTCGGTCGTGATTCCGATCACCACCGCGACCCTCGTCGTGTGGCTCGCCGGTCTCGCGCTTTTCGGTTCACGCGAACCCCGCGTGATGGGCGCCGGGTCGAGTGAGTACAAGCGCGTCGCGAATGCGACGGGCGTCGCCTTCGGGCTCCTCGCCGTCGGCTTCGAGATCGCGCAGTGGGACGGTCTGCGGATGCAGATGATCATCGCGCTGCCCGCCGGGGTACTGGCACTGCTGGTGGCTCGGTGGCGTTGGCGGGCGTGGCTGAGGATGCGGCGTCGGCTGGGCGAGTACGCGTCGGCGACACTCATCGCGGGCAAGCGCCGCGACGTCGACTACGTCATGCGCCAGCTCGCCCTCGCCGACAACGGATACTCGGTGATCGCGTTGGCGCTGAGCGATGAGGACGTCGCGAGCGATCCCGGCCGCGTGTTCGCCGTGCGAACCGCCGATGACATCGCCCGCGTGGCACGTGAAGTCGGCGCCGACACGCTCGTCGTCGCGAGCGTGCCCGACGACGACCCCGACTTCTCGCGCTCGCTGGCCTGGCAGCTGGAGGGCACCGCAGCCGAGCTGATCATGTCGAGCCGACTCGCCGACGTCGCCGGCCCCCGCATCAGCCTGAGCCCCATCGAGGGCCTCCCGCTCATCCACGTGAAGATCCCGGTATTCGAGGGCGCGGCCCACACGCTGAAACGCCTGCTCGACCTCGTCGTGAGCACCGCCGCGTGCGCCGTCGTCGCCCTTGTCACCCCGGTCATCGCCCTGGCCATCAGACTCGACTCCCCCGGCCCGGTGTTCTTCCGCCAGCAGCGGGTCGGCCGCGACGGGCGGGAGTTCACGATGCTGAAGTTCCGCTCGATGACCGACGCCGCGGAACAGGAACTCGCCGAACTCCTGCCGTCCAACGACGGTGCGGGTCCGCTGTTCAAACTGCGCTCCGACCCGCGCGTGACGCGTGTGGGCCGCTTCCTGCGCCGGTACTCGCTCGACGAGCTGCCACAGTTCTTCAATGTCCTTCGGGGCGACATGAGCATCTCCGGGCCGCGCCCGCCGCTGCCGTCTGAGGTCCGCAACTATGAAGGGCGCGTGTTCCGGCGCCTGTACATCAAGCCGGGGATCACGGGTCTGTGGCAGGTGAGCGGCCGCAGCGACCTGTCGTGGGAGGACAGCGTCGCGCTGGATCTCCGCTACGTCGAGAACTGGTCGGTGACCCTCGACCTCATGATCATGTGGCGCACCGTCAAGGTGATGCTCCGACCGGTGGGAGCCTACTGATGAGCCCGAGGCCGCAGCCCGTGCCGGCATCCGTTCTGTTCGTGGGCATCAACTACGCGCCTGAACCGACCGGGATCAGCCCGTATACGACGGGGATGGCCCAAGGCCTCGCGCGCGAAGGGTGGGACGTCCGTGTGCTCACGTCGTACCCGCACTATCCCTGGTGGCGCGTGCCCGAGGAGTTCCGAGACCTGCCGGCGCGCTCTGCCGTGTCGGGCGTCGACATCCGGCGGCTCCGTCATTACGTGCCACGCGCTCCCAGCGCGATCAAGCGCGCCGTGTTCGAGATCTCGTTCGGACTGCGTGCCCTGACGTGCCGCTGGGAAGATCCCGCGGCCATCGTCGTCGTCTCCCCCGCCCTCCTTGCCTCTCGCATGGTCGCACTGCGGGCGCGGCTTCACCGCATTCCGGTCGTCACCTGGGTACAGGACATCTACGCGATCGGCGTTCAGGAGGCGGGGTCGGGGTCCGGGGCCGGGGCGATCGCCGCGATCGAGGCGAGCCTGCTCGCGGCCTCGGAGCGGGTCGTCGTCATCCACCGGCGGTTCCGGACGGCCCTCGAGGAACGCCTCGGGGTCACGCGTCCGGTCGATGTCGTGCGCAACTGGTCGCACGTGCCCGAGCCGGCGGCGAGCGACACGGCCGCAACGCGACGACGCATGGGCTGGGGCGATGACGAGGTCATCGTGCTGCACACCGGCGCGATCGGAGCCAAACAGGGGCTCGAGAACGTCATCGATGCCGCCGTGATCGCTCGAGAGCGTGGGTCGCGCGTACGCTTCGCGCTCGTCGGTGACGGCGGACAGCGCGCCGCGCTCGAACAGCGCCCGGGCGCGGAAGCCGTCTCGTTCGTCGACCCGCTTCCCGAGTCGCAGTTCCTCGACGTACTCGCAGCCGCAGACGTGCTGCTCGTGCATGAACGCGCGGGTCTGACGGAGATGTCGGTGCCGAGCAAGCTCACCTCGTACTTCGCGGTCGGGAAGCCGGTGCTGGCCGCCGTCGACACGACCAGCACGACCTTCGCCGAGATGGACGCCGCCGGAGCCGGCCCGATCGTCCCGCCGGCAGCGCCCGGCGCGCTCGTGACGGCAGCCGAGGAGCTCGCAGCCGCCCCCGAGCGCGCGGCGCGTTACGGCGCTGAGGCGCAGAGCTACCGGCGACGCATCCTGACGGAGGATGCCGCGATCGCGGCCTTCGCCCGGACGCTGTCCGCGGCGATCGACGGGGTCGAGCGCTCTCTCACCTCCTCGTCACGGCGTTGAGCCACCGCCACCCCTGATAGGCGAGGTGGCGCACGCTTCCAGCACCCCTATTAAGAGGTGTGGCTGTTAAGAGGTGTGGCTGCAGCGCCGACGTCGGCGGCCCGGCCGACCATTCGGGTCGTCGGCCGGGCCGCCGTGTGCGACGCGAACGCCGCCCCCGCCCGGGTCAGGGCAGGGTGTAGGTGAGGGTCAGGGTCGGCCGCTGGCTCGCCGACGTCGCCTCGCGGGAGAACACGCGCAGGTTGTCGGCCGAGGTGGTCGAGACACGGAGCGTGACGCTCTGACCCAGGAGCGGCGCGAGCTGATCGGCAGCGAGAACCACACGGTACGGCGTGTTGGTGGCCGTGGCTCCCGACAGCGTTCCGATCGGGCTCGTGCCGCGAACGGTGGTCGGGCGGTTGTTCCAGGTCAGCGTGGCCTCGTCCCACGCCCCGTCCATCAGGTGCACGTCATGAGCACCCGCGCTGCCCGCCGACGGGTCGGTGGAGGTCCGCACGCCGAGCGTGGCCGAGACGAGCGTCGCGCCCACCGGGAGGGTGGGGAGCGTCAGCTTGAGGAAGCTCTGCTGACCCACGTCACCCCGCGAGACGAGCTGGTTCGACGTCGCGTAATTCTGCGTCGGCGTGTTGGCGTAGCCGGCAGCATCCGCGTCGACCGCGATCGTCGTCGTCACCGTCTGCACCGGTGCCACCACCGTCGCCGAGGCCGCCGCCGACGCCGCGCTGGCGTTCCCCGCGGCATCGCGGGCGACGACGCGGTACCAGTAGGTTCCCGGGGCGAGCCCCGGGTCGGTGTAGGTCGTTGCCGTGACGGCGGCGATTCGGGAGGCCGCGTCGGCGGCGAAGCCGGCTGTGGTCCCGCGGTGGAGGTCGTAGCCGGCGACTCCGACATCGTCGCTGCTCGCGGGCCACGAGACCTGAGCGGAACCGCCCGTGACCGCCACCGCAGGTGTCCCCGGCGCCGACGGCGCGGTGGTGTCGGGAGCGGTCACGATCACCGTCACTTCGTCCGACGCGGGCCCGGCGTTGCCTGCGGCGTCGAACGCGACCACCCGGTACACATAGGTACCCGGCTGGAGCGGGCCGTCCTGAGCGGTCGTCCCGGCCGTCTGCGCGACCCGGTTGCCGGCCGACACCGCGAAGCCGGGCGTGGTGCTCCGGTGGACGTCGTAGCGCACGACACCGCGGTCATCTGTCGCGGCAGTCCACGAGAGACCGGCCGTCGTGCCCGCCGCGTTCGCCTGCACACCCGTGGGCGCCGTGGGCGCCGCCGTGTCGGGTGCCGACAGCGGCGTGAACTCGAGCACGAGCACGGGACGGTACGAGCTGTTCGCCGCCTCCGACGACCACAGCCGCAGGTTGTCCGCGCCCGTCCCGGTCATCCGGAGCGTCGCGTTCTGTCCGAGGAGAGGCCGCAGCGATGCCGCCGAGAGGTCGACGGTGTACGCGGTGTTGACGGCGGGCGCCTGCCCGAGCCGTCCGGCCCCGGCGCCCGGCGTCGTGGGACGGGTGTTCCACGTGACCGTCGACTCGTTCCAGGCGTCTCCGATGATCGCGAAGTCGGTCGGTTCGACCGTGCCCGCGGACGGGTCGGTCGAGGTCCGGAGCTTCAAGGTCACCCGCGTCAGCGCCGTGCCGTTCGGAGCTGACGGCAGCGGGGCCGACAGCAGCGACTCGATCTGGCTGGTGCCGCCGCGACTGGAGATCTGCGTGCTCGCGCCGTAGTTCGTGCCGGGCACGCCCTGCACCACCATCGCGTCGTCGGCCACCGGGACCGTGACCACGACCGGCTCGACCGACTCGATCGTGACGGCGACGGATGCCGCGGTCCCGATGTTGCCGGAGACATCGACCGCCGTGATCTTGTAGTGGTACACGCCGGGCGCGAGGCCGGGGTCGTCGAACGCCAGGTCGGTGACCGCGGCGACGCGGTTGGTCTCGTCGGCGGTGAAGGAGGCATCGGAGCCGCGGTGCACCCGGTATCCGGCGACCCCGCGGTCGTCCGTGGCCGCGGTCCAGCGCACCTGCACGGTGCCGTCGACCAGCGTGGCCGTGGCTGTGGCCGGTGCCGAGGGCGGCGTCGTGTCGGGGGCGGTCACCGTCGCCGGGAGCGATGACGGAGAGGCCGCGCTGACGTTGCCCGCGGCGTCGGATGCGGTGACGCGGTAGTAGTACGTGCCGGGTGCGGGCGACGGATCGGTGAATCCGGTCGTCGCCGTCGTGCCGACGACGTTCGAGGCATCCGCCGTGAAATCGGCCGTCGTGCCGCGGTGGACGGTGTAGCCCGTGACCGCGACATCATCGGCGACCGCGGTCCACGTCAGCGAGACCCCGTCGGAGGCGGCCGTCGCGAGCGGGGCGACCGGCGTCTGCGGGGGCGTCGTGTCGAGGAGGTCGACCTGCACGGCGTCCGTGGCGGGTCCGACGTTGCCGGCGGCGTCGACCGCGACGACGCGGTAGTACCGCGTGCCGGGCACCTGCGCCGTGTCGACGAATCCGGTCGTGATGCTTGTCCCGAGGCGCGTGTCCTCACTGGGCGCGAAGTCGGCCGTCGTGCCGCGGTAGACCGTGTACGACACCACCGCGTGGTCGTCGGTCGCGGCTGCCCATGAGAGATGCACGCCGTCTGCCGATGCCTGCGCAGACAGTGCCGTGGGCGCGGCCGGCGGGGTGGTGTCGGCGATGCCGATCGCGTGGTGGCGCGCCACCGTGGCCGCGTCGAGCGTCGTCGGATAGATCGCGAACTCGTCGAGCTCGCCGTCGAAGTAGAACGAGGGGGGCTGGCCGGGCCAGCCGCCGAGGTTGCCGCCGCCGATGCGCCAGTACCCGTCGCCGGTCTCGGCGCCCGTCTGGCCGTTCGCGGCCACGAGCTCGCCGTCGACGTAGAGTTTGCGGCCGGTCTCGTCGATGACGGCGACGGCGTGGTGCCAGACGTTGTCGTTGTATGACGTCGCCGATTCGACCGTGGCGACGTAGCCCGGGTAGGACCCCCAGATCAGTCGGCCGTCGTTGGTCATGTACAGCTGCTTGTCGTAGCTCGAGCCGTTGCCGGTCGGCACGTTCTCGAACCCGAACAGCTTGCCGCCCGCGGTCGTGTCGGTGCGGAACCAGATCTCTCCCGAGGTGGTCGGCGAGGGAGCGGTCCGCTGGCCGAGCGCCACGGTGCCCGAGTCGTTGCCCGGGAGCGAGACCGATCCGCTGCCCGAGACCGCACCCGAGGGCTGGGTCTGAGCACCGACGTTGTATACGCCGGGGCTCGTGCCGAACAGCGACGAGTCGGCTGCCGTGGCCCCGGTGTCGTCGAACCGCCAGTACACGGAGGGCTCGGCTCCGAAGACGGCGGCGCCGTAGGCGTCGGCGGGAGCGGTGTTCAGATCGAGCGTCCGACCGGATGCCTGATAGTGGGCGGCCACGCGCGCGGCAGGGAGAGCGCTCGGGTAGATCGCGACCTCGTCGATCAGTCCGCCGAAGAAGTTGCTGGAGGGCTGCCCCGGCCAGCCTCCCAGCTGGTCGCCGCCGACCCGCCAGACGCCCCAGTACGACTGCTGATCGCGGTTGCTGTTCGACGCCACACGCAGCCCGTCGACGTAGAGCGCCATTCCGCTCGCGCCCTGCGTGGCGACGACGTGGTGCCACTGCCCGTCGTTGAGCGGCTGGGGGCTGGTCACGGTCGACGCGCCGCCGACCCAGACACCGAAGGTGATGCGGCCGTCGTTCTGCATGTACACGTGGCGGTCGTACGAGCCGCTGAGGTTCGAGATGTTGGAGCCGGTGCGCGGACGCCCGTTGCCGAAGCCGGCGATCTTGCCGCCCGCTGTCGTCGTCGTGTTGATCCACGCCTCGACGGTGTACGTCGACGGACCCGGGCGCAGCTGGTCGGTGATGGCGTAGTCGTCGACACCGTCGAACCGGAGCGAGCCTCCCGCAGCCGGCACCGCACCGTCGGCCGAGACGGTCGCCCCGTCCATGAGAGTGGCGGGGACGGCGTCGGTGCGGGTCTGCGCCGCACCCGAGTCGTGGGCCCAGGTGCCGTTGGTCGAGCCGGACCACAGGCTCGTGGGCCCGTCCGCGCGTACCGCCGCGGGGTAGTCGGCACCGGCCGCACGGGCCGTTGCGCTCACCGCTGCCGAGCGGGCCGAGGTGTTGGTGCCGTCGCTGGCGGTGACGCGGTAGGTGTAGCTCGCGCCGGGCGTGACGTCGGCGTCGACGAAGGTGACCTGCGGGCGTTCCCACCACAGCGACCTGCCCGTGCCGCTCCAGACGGGTTCGGTCGCGTTGCCGCGGTAGACGCTGTAGGTCAGGTGGCTGTCATCGGCATCGACGACGGTGCGGAAGCGGACCTGGATGGTGCCGTCACTCGTGGCCTGTGCGCTGGCGACAGGCGTGGGCGGGGCGCCGGTGTCCTGCGGCCCGAACCGGGTGAGCCCCTGCTGGGCGCGACCGTTGATCGTTGTGAAGTCACCGCCGGACCACAGGTAGCGCTGTCCGCTCGCGTTGCCGGTCGCGACGGCGAGCGCGCGGGGGCCGATGCCCTCGCCGATGCCGTCGTTGCCGAGCGGGAGCCAGCCGAGCACCTCCATCGAGTCGGGGTTCTGCGCCATGAAGTAACGGCGGATGCCGTCGTTGAAGGCGTTGATCCCGCTGCAGTCGTGGGCGTGGCTGGCCGAGTAGAGCGTTCCCTGGTACATCACGAGCGACTGCGTCGCGCCGAGGCACGTGTCGCGCCAGACCTGGTCGCCCGTCGCCCACGAGAACGCCGCCTTGCCGTCGAACACGCCGCCGCCGGTCCCCTCGTTGCCGATGTAGAAGCGACCGTCGCCGCCGTCGATGATCGTCTTGGTGACCGAGGTGTCGGGAATGAACCCCGGGCTGTAGGTGCGCAGCACCTGGCCGCCGCTGCCGTCGGTCAGGCTGGCACCGCTGACGATGGCGATGGAGTGCGAGTACTGCCCGTTGATCGAGAACAGGTCGCCGCCGACGACGACCTTCGCACCGTCGGGTGACACGGCGATCGCACGGCCCTCGTTGACCTCCTTCGGCAGGTCGGTGCGGCCGCGGACGGCGTTGGCGGTCCACGGCAGCAGTGCGCCGGTCGTCGCGTCGAACGCGGCGAAGGCCTCGCGGGTCTGTCCTCCGACAGTTTTGAAGAGGCCGCCGGCGTAGAGCACGTTGCCGTGGGTGGCGAGGGCGGTGACGGTCGAACCGGGCAACGGCGCACGGAACGGCGCGACCGTGCACGCCTGGACGTCGAGCACCGCGATCCGGGCGACGTTGACTCCGCCGATGGTCGAGAAGTTGCCGGCGACGTAGACGCGCGACTGATCGGCGCTGACCGCGATCGCCCGCACCGTCGGAGTACCGCCGCTGAGCGTGACGGCGAACTGGCAGGCGTCGGGCTCGCCGGTCTCGGCATCGAGGATGACGAGGGCGTTCCTGGCCCGAGCGGCATCCGATCGGCCCGCCGGCGGGCGGATCTGCGAGAACGTGCCGCCGGCGACGACCTTGCCCCCGGCAGCGCCCAGGGCGTACACGGTGCCGTTGGTCTGCCAGGTGGACTGGTCGTCGGCGGCGAACGAGACGCCGGGCGACAGAGCGGATGCCGGGGCTGTGATCCCCACGACTCCGGCCCCGATGAAAAGAGCCAAGACGGCAGCGGCGACGGCCGCGATGCGTGTACGCACGAGTGTTCCCCAATTTTGCGCGCCCTCACGGACGCTCCCCAGAACGCGCGACCCCCGTCGCACGTCGTTCCCCAAGCCCGGATCGGTGCCCCAGCACCACTCCGACTTCGTGCATCGTACACTGTGGCTCAGGGGACGCATAGATCGGATTCGGCCGATCGGCGCGATGGGGGAAACAGTGCGATTCAGCGACGCGTGGGGAAGTCTGCGACAGGCCCAGAAGGGCAAGCGAGGGGTCTCGCTCTATTCGCGGTGGGTCAACCGGCCGCTCGGGCGGGTGTTCGCCGCCGCGGCGGCGACGACGGGGATCGGCCCGAACACGGTGACGGCGCTCTCCGCGCTCGCGACGACAGCGGGACTCGTCGTCGTCGCGGCCGTTCCGGCGACCGCCTGGAGCGGCGTCACCGCTGCGGCTCTGCTGGTCATCGGCTTCGCCCTGGATTCGGCGGACGGCCAAGTCGCACGTCTGACCGGCGCCTCGTCACGTGCGGGTGAATGGCTCGACCACGTCGTCGACGCCGGCAAGATGGTGGGCGTGCACGCCGCGGTGCTCATCGGCTTCACCGGCGGCGGTCGCTCAGGCGGGGCCTGGCTGCTGCTCCCCCTCGCGTACGCGCTCGTCGCGGTCGTGCTCTTCGCGGGTCTGACGCTCTACTCTCTGCTCGCACCTCGATCGGGTGCGACGCCGCCGCCGTCGACGCTGCGGGCTGTGCTGCTCCTGCCCGCCGACTACGGCGTCCTCGCCGTTGCGTTCGTGCTGTGGGGCGCCCCGGAGGTCTTCGTCGTCGTCTACGCCGCATTGCTGCTCGCCACCACCGGAATCACGGCGCTGCTCTCTCGCAAGTGGTTCCGGTCGCTGGCCGCCCCGGTCGGCGCGGCGGCGTCGGGTACGCCCGCCTAGCCCGCGCGCCGATCAGCCGAGCGCCGCGATGACGGCCTGGGCGATGGCCTCGTGCCCCGCGTCGTTGGGGTGGACCCCATCGGGAGCGAGCAGGCCGCTGTCGCCCGCCAGGGGCTGGCCGATGTCGAGCCACACCGCGCCTACGCGCTGCGCATCCGCCTCGACGACCCGCGACAGCTCCTGCACGACATCCGGCGCCTGGTCGTGCCAGAGCACATCGGTGACGTAGATGCGGCTGCCGGGATAGGCCGCCGACAGGGTGTCGAAGAAGTCGGCGACATCCGCGTCGACCGGCGCCTGGCCGATGTCGTTGCGCCCGCCGGACACGATCACGATGTCAGGCACGAGCGAGGCGCCCTCGCGGGCCATCTCGCCGAAGGCGGGGCATTCGTCGCGGCCGCAGGCCGCCGGTGCGGCCTCACCCGTCACGCGCGCGGCGTAGCCGGTCCCGCCCCGCGCGAGGTTGCGCACCCGCCATCCCTCGGCCTCGCCGACGAGGCTCGCCCACCCGAGGGCTTTGTCGGATGCCCCGACGCCGGCCGTGTACGAATCACCGAGGAACACCACGATCGGCGCGTATTGCACCTCGGAGGCGGGGCTCGAACGCAGCGCAGCCCCGCCGGCGAGAACTCCGCCGATGGCCACCGCGGAGAGTGCGACCGCCCATACTGGCAAGCCGCCCCAGTCGATCTGCCACCAGTGGCCGCCGCCGCGATGCGTTCGCATCCTCGTTCTCATCGCACACCCGCTCTCATCGCGTGGACACGATCTCGTCCGTCGCCGGAATCCAGAGGTCGTGGGTCGAGGTCTCGCGTCGGTCGAACCAGGCGCCCGAGACGGTGCCGCGCAGGGTGGCGGGCACCCCCGCCCACAGACCCGCGTCGGGCACCCCGCGGGCACGGGTCAGGACCGATCCCGCCCCGAGCACCGATCGGGGCGGCAGCACCGCACCGCCCAGGATGAGCACGCGCGTGCCCACGAACGACCGCTCGCCGATGACGACCGGGAAGGCGGCCTGCGCGTTCCGCTGGAGATCGACACTGTGCGACATCACACGACTCTGGTGTCCCGCCAGCGACGCGAATGCCCCCAGCGTCAGCGAGCCCGAGCAGTCGAGCTGATGGCGGCTGGTGATCTTCGCGTGGTCGCCGAGAACCAGCCGTCCCCCCTCCGGCAGGTGCCGGAGGAAGAGGGGATGCGACGAGATGAGGTTCCAGCGCCCCAGCATGGCGTCGCGTCCGAGCCGGATCTCGCGCATGTTCTTCACCACGTTCGCCGAACCGAACGTGGCACCCGGGTCGAGCTCGAACGACGCGACGCGCCACACGATGCTCGCCCGTGCGCGGGCCGTGGTGTGGATGCGGTGGCCGGCTCGGCGCAGGAGCGCATTCTTCAGGCGACTCGCGGGCAGCAGCCACAGTGCCAGCCTCAGCAGGTCGCGGACCTTGTCAGGCATCGATCTCCTCCCGGATGACAGCGGATCTGTTCGATCGGATGGTGCGTGAGGCGGCGACCGCTTCGACGGCGCCGCGCGTGAGGAGTCCCACCACGACGGCCCCGAGAGCGCCCGGCGCGGCCCACAGGATCGCGCCGAGCGCGACGAGGGGGACGACCACGACCGTGCTGATGAGAGTCGCCTGCGCGCCGATACGCAGCCGCCCCAGCGAGGGCAGCAGCGCCTTGGCGACCAGCGACTCGAAGAAGTTGACCGCGACGAACAGCGCCATCAGGACGATCGCCAGCGGCATGACGTCGATCTCGCCGTTGCCCAGCCAGTCCAGTGCCGCGCCGCCGGCCATCGCGACCGCGGTGCCGATCACGAGCGACATCCCGCTGCCGACGAGCAGGGCGCTTCGAGCCCGTGATGCGCTCTCGGCGCCATCGCGACGGGGCACCCAGCCCTGGGCGACCGTGATGACCGGCTGCAGGGCGACACCGACCTGTCGCTGGAACTTGTCGACGAGGGCGAAGACCGGCTGCGCGGCCGGCGCGACGACAGAGACGACCACGAGCGGGAGGGCGATGTAGATCGCTGATCCGAGAGCCGACCCCATGCCGTGACGCTGATCGGCCAGGACGCGCAGCAGCCGACCCGGCGGCGGCGCCGATGCGCGGTGGCGTCGCGAGGAGACCAGGATCCACACAGTCGAGCAGGCGAATGCCGCGACCATGCCGCCCAGCATGCCGGTCAGCCCCACGGCGGCTCCGCCGCCGCCGAGCATGAGCGCGATGCCGACCCCGGTGCCGACCACGCGCGGCAGGGTCTCGGCCAGCAACAGCGAGAACGGCGCCCCGCGTCCGACGAAGTACCAGTTCGCCGAGACGCCGGCAGCGGCCGCTGTCACCGCCCCGAGGGCGGCCAGGCCCGGCGACTGTGGGGCGATCGCGGCCGCGGCGAGACTGCTCGTGAGCGCGATCGGCGCGAAGAGCGCGAGCCGTGCGCGGACCGACTCGATGTACGCCGTGCGGCGTGAGGACTCGTCGGCGACGGCGATGCGCGCCGGGCCGGAGACGCCCCAGCCGAACCCGATCGCAGCGGCGGCGATGGCGCCTACGGCTTGTCCGAGCGCGATCGCCCCCCAGCCTCGATCGCCCTCCGCCGCGACCATCACCGGAATGGCCGCCAGCGATGCAATCGCCAGCAGCCCGATGGACAGGGCGAAACCCGACATCCTGCCGAGCCCGCCCGAGAGGCGGCGCAGTCGCCGCCGTACGTCGGACATTCCCCCATACCCCCGAATCCGGGCCGCGTCCCCACGCCTGCCCGTACGGAGGACGGTACCGCATCGGCGCGGCATCTGTCTCCAGCCGATCCCGCGGCCGTGTGTACGATGAGGCGCCATGGGGGAACGGCGACGGCTCGCTGGGTTCAGCGGCAGGGGATACGACAAGGGCCGCGGGCCCGTCTGGCAAGCGGCGTGGCAGCTCGCCTCGGCGATCGGGGTGATGCCGTGGTTCGTCCCGGTCCGCGTCCGGGTCGCGGTGCTGCGTGCGTTCGGGGCCCGCATCGGAAACGGTGTGAATCTGCGCGCCGGGGTCCGCGTCCACTGGCCCTGGAAGCTCACGATCGGCGATGACACCTGGATCGGCGAGCGCGCCTGGATCTTGAATCTCGAGCCGGTTTCGATCGGCAGCGATGTCTGCATCTCGCAGGGCGCGCTGCTGTGCACCGGGAGCCACGATCATCGATCACCCACCTTCGAGTTCGACAATGCGCCGATCGTCGTCGAAGACGGCGCGTGGGTGGCCGCCCGCGCCACGGTGCTGCGCGGCGTCCGCATCGGAGCGGACGCTGTGATCGGAGCCACGGCGCTCGTCGTCCGCGACGTGCCCGCCGGCGCGACCGTGCTCGCCCCGGCCGCGGTCGTGCGGTCGTGAGGGTCCTCGCCGTCGTCACCCTGGTGAGCCCGCACGGCGAGTACGGCGGACCCCTCCGGGTGGCGCTGAACCAGCTCGCGGCATTGCGGGATCTCGGGCACGACGTCGTGCTCGCGGGCGCGGCGCGGGGGTACGACGTCATTCCCACCGACATCGACGGCATCCCGGCCCGGCTGTTCCCCGCTCGTACGCTCATCCCGGGCATCGGGTTCGCTGGTATCGGGTCGCCCGCCCTGCTGCGCTCGCTGCGCCGGCACGTCGACGAGTTCGACGTTGTGCACGTGCACGCCGCGCGCGACCTCGTCACCCTGCCCGCCGCCCGGATCGCGCGCTCGCGCGGAGTCGCGACGGTCCTCCAGACGCACGGGATGATCGACGAGTCGACGAATCCGCTCGCGATCCCCCTCGACGCTCTGCTGACGCGTCCGGCGCTGGCCGGGGCACGCACCGTGACCTACCTGACCGAGCGCGAACGCGCCTCGCTCGAGACCATCGGCCGGGGCCGTGCGCAGCTGGTCGAGCTTCCCAACGGGGTTCCGACGGCACCCGCAGCCGCCCCGCTCGGGCCCGAGCTGCTGTACCTCGCCCGGCTCGCGCCCCGGAAACGGCCGGTGCAGTTCGTCGAGGCCGCGGCGCGACTCGCGAACGAGTTCCCCGAGGCCCGCTTCCGCCTCGTCGGCCCCGACGAAGGCGAGGGCGACGCCGTCCGCGCGGCCATCGAGGCGTCGGGTCACCCCGAGCGCATCCGCTGGGAGGGTGCGTTGGAGCCCGCACGCACGGGAGAGCGGATGCGGCGAGCCAGCGGCTACGTGCTCCCGGCAGTCGACGAGCCCTACCCGATGTCGGTGCTCGAAGCCATGTCCGCGGGTCTGCCCGTGGTCGTCACGGACTCCTGCGGACTGGCCCCGGCTGTGCGCGACGCCGGGGCGGGATTCGTCACCGACGGTGGACTCGAACCCCTCGTCACGGCGATGCGGCGACTGCTCGCCGACCCGGCGGATGCACGCCTGCGCGGCGAACGCGGCCGCGACCTGACACGCGAGCGGTTCACGATGCCCGCGATCGCCGAGAGGCTGGTCGAGCTGTACGCGCGGTGACCCGCGCTTGTGGTGGACAGCTCGACATCCCTATACTCGCAACACCGTCGATTTGGGGATCGGCACGCGCCGAGCGGAGGGGTCCGCTCGGGTCGCGCGACGGGGCTGCAGCGCCGAGGCTTTGGGGGAGAACGCTCATGAAGCGTGCATTCATCACCGGCATCACGGGCCAGGACGGGTCCTATCTCGCCGAGCTCCTGCTCGCGAAGGGCTACGAGGTCCACGGCCTGGTGCGGCGGGCGTCGACGTTCAACACGTCGCGCATCGACCACCTGTACGTCGACCCGCACGAGGTGGGGGCACGCCTCTTCCTGCACTACGGCGATCTCAGCGACGGCGTCCGCATGACGACGCTGCTCGCGCAGATCCAGCCGGACGAGGTCTACAACCTCGGTGCGCAGTCGCACGTGCGCGTGTCGTTCGACGAGCCCGAGCACACCGCTGACACCACCGGAACCGGCTCGGTGCGGCTCCTGGATGCCGTGCGCATGTCAGGGGTCCGGGCCCGCTTCTACCAGGCGTCCTCCTCCGAGCTGTACGGCGCCACGCCTCCGCCGCAGAGCGAGACCACGCCGTTCTACCCGCGCTCGCCGTATGCCGCCGCGAAGCTCTACAGCTACTGGATCACGAAGAACTACCGCGAGGCCTACGACATGTTCGCGGTCAACGGCATCCTCTTCAACCACGAGTCGCCCCGCCGAGGCGAGACATTCGTGACCCGCAAGATCACGCGCGCCGTGGCAGCGATCAAGCTCGGCGTTCAGGACCACGTGTACCTCGGCAACATCGACGCCGTCCGCGACTGGGGCTACGCCGCCGAGTACGTCGAGGGGATGTGGCGGATGCTGCAGGCCGACGAGCCGGAGGACTTCGTGCTCGCGACCGGCATCGGCATCACCGTTCGCGACTTCCTCGAAGCGGCCTTCGCCCACGCGGGTCTCGATTGGCGGCGCCATGTCCGCTTCGACGAGCGCTACCTGCGTCCGACCGAGGTCGACGCGCTGATCGGAGACCCGAGCAAGGCCGAGGAGAAGCTCGGCTGGAAGGCCACGGTCGGCCCGCTGGAGCTCGCACGCATCATGGTGGACGCCGACATCCGCGCCCTCGAGTTCGCGGGTCGCCCGTGGATCGATACGGTCGCCCTCTCGGGATGGGCCGCGTGAGCGACGGGCTCGCATTCGACCCGACCCGGCTCGATCGGCACGCGACGTTCTTCGTCGCGGGTCATCGAGGCCTGGCCGGCAGCGCGGTGGTCCGTCGACTCGAAGCCGAGGGCTTCGACCGCCTCCTCACCCGCACCTCAGCCGAACTGGATCTCACCGAACGCGGGGACGTCTTCCGATTCTTCCGCGCGCACCGCCCGCGCTACGTCGTGCTGGCCGCGGCGAAGGTGGGCGGCATCCTCGCGAACAGCACCTATCCGGCCGACTTCCTGAGCATCAACATCCGGATCCAGTCCAACGTGATGGATGCCGCGGCCGAAGTGGGAGTCGAGCGGCTGGTCTTCCTCGGATCGTCGTGCATCTACCCGAAGTTCGCGCCGCAGCCACTGCGCGAGGACAGTCTTCTCACCGGCCATCTCGAGCCGACGAACGACGCCTATGCCATCGCGAAGATCGCCGGAATCCTGAACGTCCAAGCCGTGCGGCGACAGCACGGTCTCCCTTGGATCTCCGTCATGCCGACGAACCTGTACGGACCGAACGACAACTTCTCGCCGCTCGGATCCCACGTACTGCCCGCGCTCATCCGTCGCTACGATGAGGCCGCCGCGCTCGGCAGCGCGGTGGTCACCAACTGGGGGTCGGGCACGCCGCGTCGGGAGTTCATGCACGCCGACGACCTGGCCTCGGCGATCGTGCACCTCATGGAGCATTACGACGGGGCCTCTCACGTGAACATCGGCACCGGTCAGGACACGACGATCCGCGAGGTCGCCGAGCAGATCGCGACGATCACGGGCTACCGCGGAGAGACGCGCTGGGACACGACCAAGCCCGATGGCACTCCGCAGAAGCTCCTCGACATCTCACTGCTGCGCTCGACGGGCTGGACGCCGAGCATCGGGCTACGCGGCGGGCTGGCCCGGACCATCGCCTGGTACCGGCGCAGCCACGCCGAGCTCCGCGCCGCCTGATCCTGCGCGGCTCGGTCCGAGCGGCGCCTCCTCCCCGTCGCCGGGTGAATGCACCCGCCCGGCGACGAGGAGGAGGCAGACGATCATCACGGTCGTCGCACCGGTTGCCTGGAGCAGCGAGCCGCGCATCAGGATCGTCATGTATACCGGCAGGACCGCCCCGGCGATCGCCCAGACGCCGCCGGAAGCGAATGCCGTCACGATCCTGACGTCCATCACCCGCAGCACGATGCCCAGTCCGACGAAGACGATGACGACGGCGACGATGCCGCCGTTGACCATGGCCTCCGCCCACACCGGCGCCGAGAGGTTGTCGAAGCTGTATCCCCGGTACTCGGCGAGCACGATGCCGGTGTCGGTGGGCTTGTCGGGCCAGATCGACCGCGGCACCCAGAACAGGATGCTGCCGAGGAACTGTCGAGCCGGCTCCACGAGGCCGTCGAGCCAGTAGGCGAGCGAGTTCGCCACCTGCCAGAACGCGTCGTAATCGGGGTTCGCCAGATACTCGCCGAAGAAGCTGGTCCGGTTGACCCGCACCTCATCGGTGCGGAAGGCGTCGGCGATCGGGAAGAGGAACAGGAACGCCACGATCGCGGCGAGCATCGTGAGGCGGGCTCGGAGGCGGGTGGAGGCCGCGCCGGCGAAGATCGCCAGCGCGACGGCGACGGTTCCGAAGGTGTACCGCGCGCTCGCGACCGGGTTCACGATCAGGAGCAGGACGACCGAGGCGGCGAGAGCCGCGACCGTGTACGCGATGCGTGCGGCCCGTGAGACCGCGACTCGTCGCAGCTGCGCCAGCGCACCGGTCGCGATGAGCAGCGGGTAGACCGACGCCGCGTACATGACGGCACGCACGGCAGGGTCGGGCCAGCGCGCCTCGCGAGCCGCGAAAGCCGCCTCGCGGCTGCCGAGGGCCGCGGCGGGGCCGAGCTGCGCGACGAAGAACACGCTGATACCGAGCCCGACCACCGCGAGTCCGACGGTCCGTGCCGCGCTGACCGGTCGGGGCGCCTGCCCCGCATGCGGCGGACGCGCATGTTGCCGCAGCATCCATGCGGCACGCGCGACCTCGTAACAGGCGATGCCGAGGGCGACGATCCCTGCCGTCGGCAGATCGAAGGCCGGATCGATGCCGGGGGTCGTTGTCGAGACCGCGTCGGCGCGGATCTGCGCGGTCGGCGCCAGCCCCATGAAGATGTATGCGAACACCCAGAAGAAGAAGTCGAACAGGTGGGGGCTGCCCGACACCCACGACAGCGAGAGCCGGATGCCGCCGTAGATCATGATCAGCAGCGTGACGACCCACGCCTCGCTTCGTCCCCGGTCGGGGATGTCGGACACCAGAGCGAGCGGCATCACGACGCTCAGCACGCCGATCGACAGCGCGACGAGTGCGATGCGCGCGCCGCCGCGCAACGACGTCTCGCCGATCGTTCCGGTCTGCTTCCCCACGAGCCTCCCCCTCGCATATCATGTCAGACGGGGGTCCGCGTGTTCGCACGCGGCATATTGGGGCCGCGTCGCTTCGTCGACGCGCGAATGGGGGACGCTATGGAGTCCAGCCGTGTTCTACGGGTGATCCGATATCACTGGATGACGGTGATCGTGCTGGTGGCGCTAGGCGCCGCGGCCGGGCTGGCATACGCCTGGACGGTGCCGCGGGAATACACGGCACGGGCCGACGTGTTCGTCGCTGTGACCGGCAGCTCGACGACGGGCGAGCTCGCGCAGGGCAGCAACTTCTCCCAGCAGCAGGCACGCAATCTCAGCACCGTCGCGACGCGCGAGATCGTCCTCGCGCCGGTCATCGACGAGCTCGGGTTGTCCGACTCGACGGCCAAGCTGCGCTCGCGTGTGTCGACCTCGGTGCCGCTGAACACCTCGATGATCTCGATCTCGGCGGTGGATCCGTCTCCGCGGGAGGCCGCTCGCATCGCGAACCTCGTCGCGGCAAAGCTCGCCGAGGTCGTGCCCACGCTCTCGCCCCAGGTCGACGGCACTTCGCCGGTCCGGTTGCGCGTCGTCGAAAACGCTGTGCCGCCGAATTCGCCCTCCGCGCCGCACACGCCCATGCTCGTGATCCTCGGTGCGTTGGGCGGACTCGTCGCCGCGGCTGCCATCATCCTGTTGCGGTTGATGTTCGGCTCGCGAGTCCGCACCGTGGAGCAGGCCGAGGAGGCCGCCGGGGCTGCCGTCATCGGCACCGTGAGCACCGACCGCACCGCGGATCGGGCGCCGCTCGCCCTGCTGACCGCGCCGCATTCTCTACGATCGGAGGACTATCGCCGCCTCCGGGGCAATCTCCGTTTCGTTCAGGCCTCGCAGGACCACCGGGTGTTCGTCTTCACGTCCTCGGTCCCCAGCGAAGGGAAGAGCACGACCGCTGCCAACGCCGCCGTCGCTCTCGCCGCCACCGGCGCTTCGGTGTGTCTCGTGGAGGCGGACCTGCGTCGCCCGAGTCTCAGCCGAATCCTGGACCTTCCCCCCGATCTCGGATTCACCAGCGTCATCGCACGCGAGGCGACGCTCGACGACGCTCTCGTCGCGTGGGGGCCGGAACGGCTGCATGTTCTGCTGGCCGGACCGGTGCCGCCCAACCCGTCCGAACTGCTCGAATCCGAGCGTGCACTCGAGCTGCTCGAGAGCCTGCGCGCCGCGCACGACATCGTGATCATCGATGCGCCCCCGATTCACCCGGTCGCCGACGCAGCCGTCCTGGCTCGCGTCTTCGGTGGCGCGGTGCTGGTCGTCGGCGCCGGACGCGTCCGCGAGCGCGACGTCCGGCGGGCGACCGCCCGGCTGGCCTCGGTGGGCGCGACGATCCATGGTGTCGTGCTCAATCTGGCACGACCCACGCGCGCGGACCGCCGCAGCTACTCGACGTACTCGGTGGTGCCCGAGAGCGGCCGACGCGGCCGGGGACGCAGCAGCGGCGCCCCGGACGCCGCGGCGCCCGGGGCGCGGCGTCCCGGAGCGTCAGCCGACGCTGCTGACCCCGTAGTAGCTGAGGTCCTGCACCTCCGGAGTCCCGACGACGCGGTAGGGCGACGTCAATGACACCACGCGCTGTCCCGAGCGCTCGATGGTCGCAGACACCGTACCCTCGCGGAGCGGCACCGTGTACACCGACCGCCCGGCGGGGGCTTCGAAGCGCGTGGCCACGCCACCCACGCTGACGGTGAGCGTGGCCGGAGCGGTCAGGTAGACGACCGCCTCGACCTCGTCCGTGGGGCTGCTCGACGTGCCGCCGAGCGTCGGCGCCGCCAGCAGATGGCTGAGGGCCGGCCGGGCACCGACGAACTGGGTGCGGTGCACGAGGAACGCCTGGTCCTCAGTCACCCGGGGCTGCGCACCGCTGTGGAACCAGTCGAGGTAGGGCCGACTGATGTCGAGGAACGTGTCACCGTGGTCAGCGGACGGCGCGAACTGCGTGCTCTCGCTGTAGTCGTTCCACGTGACCAGCTGCACGTACTGCGCCCCCGATTCGATCGCGCGCCGCCACGACGCCCGGAGGTTGTCGGTGTTGCCCGACTCGGCGAACACGCCGGCGCGCGGACGGTAGTCCTGCACGGAGACCGGGGCCATCCACGTCTTGCCCAGAGCAGCGGCGCGAGCGGCGTAGTCGGGCCCGTTCGAGGTGTGCCATTCGCTGCGCACGCCCCAGTTGCCGTAGCCGTCTGCGATGTCACGGAACGCAGACATGTTCGCGTCGGAGGCATTGAGGAACACGGCCTGGAAGGTGATCGGCACACCGTGCACACGCTGCAGACGTTGGATGATGCGCGACCACCAGTCGACGCTCTGCTTCTCGGCTGCGAACGACGACAGGAGCATCCGGTCACCGACCCGGAACGCCGCCGCCGAGCGGTAGAGCTCCGCCAGGCGGTCCGCCACGGTCTCGGGGTCGACGCCGGCCACCGATGCCGAGGCATCGATCATCGGCACCGCAGCGAATCGGCCCTGGCGCTCAGCCGCGGTGAAGAGGTTCTTCGCGGCGTCCCAGTTGGTGCCGCTGACGCTCATGATGTTGACGGTGAAGCCGTCGATCCCCGCGCTCTGCGCCTGTGACACCTCGCGTCGCAGATTGTCGACGCGCCACGTCGACGAGCCCGACGGCGCGACCGCGAGCGGCCGGTCGCGCAGCAGCCCGCCGTACTCGGCGTGCTTGCCGTTCTCACCCTCGGGGTCCAGATAGTTGCGTGCGTAGTAGTCGCTGTCGGCCGGACGATTGTCGATCGAGATCGGGTAGGGCGGGAAGTAGTGCGCGAACACCATGCGGGACGTGTCGACCGTCGGCGGCGTGCTCGGTTCTGGAGCGGGAGTGGGCTCCGGCGCGGAGGGCGGCTCCGGGGAAGGGGTGCCCGCGGGCTTCGGCGTGTAGGTCAGCTTCAGCGAGGGCGCCTTGTCACCGGTGCGGTGGAACAGCGTCGAGACGCTCTTCTGCCGGTACGCCACCCTCAGCGACAGCTCGCCGTCGCGCACGTCCTGCACCACGTCGCCGAGCGACATCGTCAGCGTCGCCCCCGTGCGTGCGGTC
This sequence comes from Microbacterium sp. AG238, assembly GCF_003610405.1. GTDB lineage: Bacteria > Actinomycetota > Actinomycetes > Actinomycetales > Microbacteriaceae > Microbacterium. The sequence goes on along the minus strand of NZ_RAQC01000003.1, from coordinate 119,137 downwards.
CGGCTGGATCGGACGAGCCGGTCGCCGCCTTCGGAGGGGCGGTTCGCGTAGGTCAGCGTCTTCCCCGACCAGGCGCCGCCCTCGGCGAAGACGTCGACGCCGGCCGTCGTCGCGTTCGTGTACCGCACGGTCAGCGACAGCGACGCAGTGACGGGTCGGGTGGTGTCGACGTCTTCCGGCAGGGTGAAGCGGGCATAGGCCCGGTCTTGGGTGGACGTGGCGCTCAGCGCTTGGTTCCGCAGGACGGTCCGCGACGAGCGGGACGACACGGTGGCGAGGTCGCTCGCCGACAGCGTCACGGTCACGGGTCGGGGCGTCGCCGCCTGCGGGGCGACCTCGTCTGCGGCCTGGGCCGTGGCCGCAGCGCCGAGCACGAGCGCGGCCGTGGACAGGGTCGCGAGAAGGCCTCGCGTCCAACGTCGTCGGCGCGAGTTCCGGGGTTCTTGATTGTCGGGTTTCATGTCTTCCTCGTGGGTAACAATCATCTCGACGGGCACATACCGCCCGCCGAGTCCCTCCCCCAGCAATCCCCACGAGTGTGCCACGAAGCCCCGATCCCGCCAAATGCCCGTGGCCGGAACCGAACCGCAAGACGCCACGAAGACAACCGCAACGTTGACTCAACGTTGCCCGAAGCCGTCACCTTCGCCGCCGTCACGCAATACTGTGAATCTCGTTCCGAGACCGAGCGGGCCGACATCCGATGAGGCTCGTTGCTCGGGTCCGACTGCCGCCCGGGGAAGTGGCGGGACGGGCTGGTTCACTGCCCGGACGCGATTGGGGAAGAGCGTCCGGGCAGTGGATTCTCGGGCGGAGCATCTTACGCGCCCGTCGCTTCGAGGGCACGGCGTGGGATCGCCCACCGCCGGCCTCTAGCGTGGCGGCATGCAGAGCTACGACTACCTCATCGTCGGTGGCGGGATGGTCGCGGATGCGGCGGCCCGCGGCATCCGCGAGATCGACGACAACGCAACGATCGGCATCCTCAGTGCGGACGTCGACGAGCCCTACACGCGCCCGGCGCTGTCGAAGAAGCTGTGGACCGACCCCGACTTCACGTGGGACCAGGTTCCGCTCGGCACGGCGGAGGACACCCGCGCCGACATCCGCCTGAAGGCCGTCGTCACCGAGATCGATCGCGACGGACGGACGGTGCTGGTCGGCGACGGCGAACGCGTCGGCTATCGCCGGCTGCTCCTCGCGACGGGCTCACGCCCGCACGAGGTCGACGCGCCCGACAGCGACCGGGTGCTGTTCTTCCGCTCCGCGGAGGACTATCGCCGACTGCGCGAGCTCGCGACCGAGGCCCGCCGGATCGTGGTCGTCGGCGGCGGCTACATCGGCGCCGAGCTGGCCGCGGGGCTCGTGCAGAACGACGTCGAGGTCGACCTGGTCTTCCCGAGCCAGACGCTGGGCGACGGCACATTCCCGCCGCAGCTCGCCGACCGCTACGAGGGCTTGTTCCGTGACGCCGGCGTGCGTCTCATCGCCGGTCGCCGAGTCGACGAGGTGGTGGCGGGCGAGTCCGACGCGGACGGACCGGATGCTGTGCTCGACGTCGTGCTCGATGACGGGTCGCGGCTGCGCGGTGACGCCGTCGTGCTCGGGCTCGGGGTCTCGCCCGTGACAGACCTCGCCGAACAGGCCGGACTCACCGTCGACGACGGTGTCGTGGTCGATGAGTCCCTCGCCACCTCCGACGACGCGATCTGGGCCGCCGGCGACATCGCCTCCTACCCCGACCGTCTGCTGGGACGCACCCGGGTGGAGCACGTGGACAACGCCCAGGAGATGGGCCGTGCGGCCGGACGGTCGATGGCCGGCAGCGGCGAGGCGTACCGGCACACCCCGTACTTCTACTCGCAGGTGTTCGGCGTGCGGTGGGAGGCCGTCGGGACGCTCGATCCCGACCTCGACACGCTCGTCGTCGAGGTCGGTGACGACGAAGCGGGCGCCCGCACGGTCGTGTACTACCGTGACGAGTCGGGCGCGCCGGTCGGCGTGCTGCTGTGGAACGTCGCCGGCGCCACGGATGCCGCGCGCCTCGTCCTCGCCGAAGCGCCGACGGACGAGGCGGAGCAGCGGGGACGGATCAGCTGAGGGAGAGTCGGTCGGCCACGACACCGGCGAGCTCGTCGGCGATCGTCCGGGCCTCATCCTCCGTCGTCGCCTCGACCATGACCCGCACGAGCGGCTCGGTGCCCGACGCGCGCAGCAGCACGCGGCCGGAGTCGCCGAGGCGCGCGGACGCGGCGGCGACGGCATCCTGGACACCCGCGTCGCTCGTGACCCGGTCGCGGTCGACGCCGCGAACGTTGACGAGCACCTGCGGATACACCGTCATGACGGATGCGAGCTCGGCAGCGGTCTTGCGCTGGCGCGCCATCTCGGCGGCGAGGTGGAGCCCCGTCAGCAGGCCGTCGCCGGTCGTCGCGTAGCGGCTCATGATGACATGCCCGCTCTGCTCGCCGCCGAGCCCGAAACGGCCCTGATTCATCCGCTCGAGCACGTAGCGATCGCCGACGGCGGTCTGCTCGACGGCGATGCCGTGTTCGGCCATCGCCCGGTGCAGACCGAGGTTGCTCATCACGGTCGCGACGAGGGTGTTGAAGGGCAGGCGTCCGCGTTCTTTCATCGCCACCGCGAGGATGGCCATGATCTGGTCGCCGTCGATCACGCGGCCGTCGGCGTCGACGGCGAGGCAGCGGTCGGCGTCGCCGTCGTGGGCGATGCCGATGTCGGCGCCGGTGCGGATGACCTCCGCCGCGACGCGGTCGAGGTGGGTCGAGCCGACGCCGTCGTTGATGTTGAGGCCGTCGGGGTCGGCACCGATCACGGTGACCTTCGCACCGGCGTCTCGGAACGTCTGCGGAGACACCCCCGACGCGGCGCCGTGCGCGCAGTCGATGACGACGTGGATGCCGTCGAGCGTGTGGGGCAGCGAGCCGAGAAGGTGGACGACGTAGCGGTCCTCGGCGTCGGCGAACACGCGGATGCGGCCGACGGCGGCACCCGTCGGCTGGAGCTTGGGACCGGTGAGGGCCTCTTCGATACGGCGCTCGACCTCGTCGGGGAGCTTGACGCCGCCGCGCGCGAAGATCTTGATGCCGTTGTCGGGAGCAGGGTTGTGGGACGCCGAGACCATGACGCCGAAGTCGGCGTCGATGTCGCCGACGAGGAACGCCGCAGCAGGGGTGGGCAGAACGCCCGCGTCGAGCACGTCGACCCCGGAGGAGGCGAGCCCAGCGGCCACGGCGGCGGAGAGGAACTCGCCCGAAACGCGGGGGTCACGCGCCACGACAGCGGTCAGCCGCTTGCCGGCGGACTTGCGCGCCTCGGCGATACGGCCCTGGCCCAGGACGACGGCAGTCGCCTGGGCCAGGGTGAGTGCGAGTTCGGCGGTGAGGGGGCCGTTGGCCAGCCCCCGAACACCGTCCGTACCGAACAGCGCCACGGAGCTTAACGCTTCGAGTACTGAGGAGCCTTGCGGGCCTTCTTGAGACCGGCCTTCTTGCGCTCCTTCACGCGAGCGTCGCGCGAGAGGAAGCCGGCCTTCTTCAGGGTCGGGCGGTTGTTCTCAGCGTCGATCTCGTTGAGCGCACGGGCGATGCCGAGACGCAGCGCGCCGGCCTGACCCGAAGGGCCACCGCCGGAGATGCGCGCGATGACGTCGTACGAGCCGGCGAGCTCGAGCACCGTGAACGGGTCGTTGATGAGCTGCTGGTGCAGCTTGTTCGGGAAGTAGTCCTCGAGCGTGCGCCCGTTGACCGTGACCGTGCCCGAACCGGGGATGAGGCGCACGCGGGCGATGGCCTGCTTGCGGCGACCCACGGCGGCACCGGGGACCGAGAGGACCGGACGCGGAGCGGAAGCGGCAGCGGCCTCCGCGGCGGGCGTCTCGGTCGAGTAGTTCTGGGGGGTCTCCTCGAGGGAGTCAGCGATCTTCGCCATCAGTGGTTCCTTGAGTGTTTTCGCGGCGCTTACTGGGCGACCTGGTCGAAGGTGTAGGTGGTGGGCTGCTGCGCAGCGTGCGGGTGCTCGGCACCGGCGTAGACCTTGAGCTTCGAGAGCTGCTGGCGGCCCAGGCTGTTCTTCGGGAGCATGCCGCGAATGGCCTTCTCGACCGCGCGGACGGGGTTCTTCTCGAGCAGCTCCTCGTAGGAGACCGACTTGAGACCGCCCGGGTAGCCCGAGTGGCGGTAGGCCATCTTCTTCTGGAGCTTCTGACCGGTCAGGGCCACCTTCTCGGCGTTGACGACGATGACGAAGTCACCGGTGTCGACGTGAGGAGCGAACGAAGCCTTGTGCTTGCCGCGGAGGAGGACGGCGGCGTGCGAGGCGAGGCGGCCGAGAACGACGTCGGTTGCGTCGATGACCAGCCACTCGCGCTGGATCTCGCCAGCCTTGGGGGTGAAAGTGCGCGTCACAGTAGTGCTGCTTTCTTGAATCGAACGGAGGAGTTCGTGAATCCCGCTCCGGGGTGGTTCGTCCGACGGGGACGAACACGCCAGTGGAGGGCTCACGTTCGTGGCGACACGCCTGCATGGCATGCGCACCAAAGAGACAGCGTACGCTATCGGTCGACGTTATCAAAGCCGCGCCTGTCCCCCCGGGCCGTCCTCGATCTCTCATGCACCCCGATCGGAGACCCCGGATGCCCCTGTTCGAATTGCAGCGTGCGCGCGTCGGGCGCATCCGGGTGTTCACGCGCGCGCAGCTGCCGTTCGTCGTCGGCACGCTCGTCGTGATCTGCGCCCTCGCCGTCGGGGCGCCGTCCTCGCTGTCGTCGCCGTTCGTCGGTGCAGCCGTGATCCTCGTCATCGTCACCACGATGGCCGGCGCGCTCGTCCCGTGGGAACGGTTCTCGCCGTCATGGCTGATCGTGCTGGCGTTCTCTGACATCCTCGCCGTCGCGCTGCTGCGGACCGAGGTCGTCTGGCTGCTGCCCGGCGTGAGCATGCTCGCGATCTTCCCGATCCTGTGGATCGCGTACGGGTTCCCGCCGGTCGCCTTCGTCGCGGCGGTGGGCGGCGCGGCGTTCATGACCTCCCTGCCCTTCGTCGTGCGCGGCACCTTGCCGGTCACGGCGCTCGAGTGGGTCAACGTCTTCACTCTCCCGGTACTCATCCTCGCCGTCGCCGTCGTCGTCAACATCGCGGCGCAGCATCTGCGCCGGAGCAGCCGTCGTCTCCGCTCATCGCACGAGGAGCGGGCGCGCGCGCTCACGCAAGCCCACGACAACGAGCTGGTGCTGCGCACCGTGCTCGACACGGTGCGCAGCGGCGTGGCGCTGTACGACGACGCGGGTCGCCTGGTCCTGGCCAACCGGACCGCCGAGGACCTCTCGGTCGCGTCGGGCTTCTCCTTGGACGAACCCCCCTACGCGGGCGACGCGGTGCTGGCCGCCGACCGCGCCACGCCCGTCCCCCGTCACGAGCAGCTGATCCCCCGGGCCCTGCGGGGCGAGAGGGTGAGCGAGGCCATCGAGTGGGTCGGGCCGCCGATGGCGCAGCGCGCGATCCTCGCCGACTCCGACCGCGTGCGCCGCGCCGACGGCACCCTGCTGGGCACGCTCGTCGTCGCCCACGACGTCACGGAGATGGCCGACGCCGCGCAGATCCGGCACGACTTCCTGCGGACCGTGTCGCACGAGCTGCGCACGCCGCTGACGAGCGTCACCGGATACCTCGATCTGCTGACGGAGCGAGTGGGGTCGGACGATCCGGCCGCGATGCGCTACCTCTCGCTCGTCGAGCGCAACGTCCTCGTGCTGACGGACCGCATCAACGAGCTGCTCGCCGCCGCCTCGACCGACACCGAGGTGTCACCGCGGCCCGTGACCCTCAGCGATCTGATCGCCTCGGCGGTGCGCGCCGTCACGCCGCAGGCCGAGCGCCGCGGCAGCTCGATCCAGCAGATCGGCGCGACGGACGAACGCGTCGTCCTCGACCCCGTGCGCATCCGCCAGTCGCTCGAGGAGCTGCTGGTCAACGCCCTGAAGTTCAGCCCACCCGCGTCGGCCGTCGTGATCGGTCAGCGCGTGGACGACTCGGGCATCCACATCGTCGTCAGCGACAGCGGCCCGGGCCTGACTTCTCTCGAGCGGACCCGCGTCTTCGACCCGTTCTACCGCACGACGTACGCTCGCGAGCACGCGATCCAGGGCTTCGGCATCGGGCTCTCGGTGGTCCGCAACGCGGTCGTGGCTCACGGCGGGCGTGTCCGGGTGGGAGCGTCCGCGTCCGGCGGCACCGCGATGGCCATCGTGCTGCCCACCACGTCACCACGCGAGCGGCCCCTCAGCGCGCCCGTGTCAAGTGCAGGCGCGACATTCACCGCGACAGGAGAATGATCCCGACGCTGAGACTCCCGACAACTCGGCCCGTTCGAGGTGACGACGATGATGAGCGCTCCCCCCTACGACCACGCCCCCGCGGCGAGGGCGCCCCTCGCGGGCGCCTCGACCGACTGGGCAGCGCAAGTGACCTCGGTCGCGATCGTCGAGCTCGACGACGCCGGCGTGGTGCGGTCGTGGAACCCCGGGGCCGAGCGGCTCAAGCGGTGCGCCGCGCCTGACGTCATCGGCACGCCGTTCTCGCGGTTCTACCGGCCCGAGGACCGGGAGCGCGGCCGGCCGGAGCGACTGCTCGCCGCCGCTCGCGCCGAGGGGTCGGTCGAGGACACCGGCTGGCGCGTGCGCGGGGACGGCTCGCTCTTCTGGGCGCACGTGCTCATCACGGCCGTCCGCGACGACGACAACGCGTCCGCGGGCTTCGTGAAGATCGTGCGCGACCTCAGCGAGGCCAAGCGCATCGACGACGAGAAGGACGGCTTCCTCCGCGCCTTCGCCCACGACCTCCTCTCTCCGATCACGGCGTTGCGGGGATACGTCGATCTGCTCGAGGACGAGATCCCCGCGGCTCAGGCCGGACTGCTGCAGCACGTGTCGCGCGTGACCGACCACATCATCGCGATGGCGGGAGAGCTGTCGGCGCACGTGCGGGGCGGCCACGGCGACGAGAGCGAGGAGACCGATCTGCTCACCCTCGCCCGCGAGGCGGCCGAGCTCGTCCTGCCGGGCGACGTCAACGAGCGGGTGGCGGTGCGGGGCGCGGGCCGCGCGCACGTGTCGACCGATCGCGCGCTGCTGCGCCGGGCTCTGGCGAACATCATCGACAACGCCGCGAAGTACAGCGAGGACGCGATCGTCGTCTCGGTGTCGGAGGAACCGGATGCCGCTGTCGTCTCCGTCGCCGACAGCGGACGCGGCATCGATCCGGCCGACCTCGCGTCGATCTTCGAGCCGTACCACCGCGGACGACTCTCCGACCCCGGTGACGGCGGCACGGGCGTGGGTCTCGCGAGCGTCCGCGACATCGCGCGGCGGCTGGGCGGCGAGGCGTTCATCGAGAGCACTCGCGGGGTCGGCACGACGGTCACCCTGCGCCTGCCGCCCTCACACTGACGGCAGCGGAAAGACCGATTCCAGGACGACGTCGTCGCCGTCCTGGAACACTCGACGTCCGCGGGTCCCGAGGCCGCGGCCGGGATGCGGCACGAGTCGTCCGGGCGACGAGACTCGCAGGAGAAGCGCCCCCGAGCCCGTGACGCGCGCGACCACGTGCGCCCGGCGCGCCCCGGAGTGTTTGACGGCGTTGACGAGCGCGTCGGTGACGAGGGAGACGACACGGTCGGCGGTCTCCGGGTCGGCCAGCCGGTGCCGGACGGCGTCGTCGATGTGCTGCGTGACCGCGACGGCGGGCGCCCACGCCTCGATCAGACGATCGAGCGACTCGCTCGCAGGCATCCGCTCGGAGACCCCCTTGTCGAGGATGTCGTCGAACGCCGCCTCGGTTCGGCCCCGGAAGTCCGCCACCTCATCCGGTGTGGGGGCCCGCTCGTCGACGCGGGCCCCGAAGACCACGCATGCACCCTGCGCGCGCCCATGGAGCACGTCGATCGCCCGGCGGGCGGAGGCCCCCTCGTCGACCTCGGCCGCCTCGCGGGCGACCTCCGCGAGGCCCGCGGCCGCGCGGCGCTCGTCGGCACCGGCCCGGGAAAGGGCGTCGCGACAGAGAGCGACCAGGACCGCGACGACGGGGACGGCGAGCACGGGAACCAGCCCGAGCACACCGATGTGCGGCAGGAAGAGATAGGTGACCATGCTCATCGCGACGCCGGCGGCGGTCCAGCTCGCCAGGAAGGCGACGGGTCTCGGCGGGCGCGCCCACCGGCGCACAACGGCACCGGCGACGAGATCGACGAGGATGCCGCCGCCCAGACCGGCGAGGCCGACCCCCGCTCCACCCGCCGCGATGGCGTACGGCATGCAGGCCACGGCATACAGCGGCGCGACGCTGAGCCAGGGCGGGGCGATCAGACGGAGCGACAGGCGCGGGCTCGGCTCGTGAGGCAGCGGCTCGCGCGGCAGCGGAGCGTCGGAGGCTCCGGCGTCGGGACGTCGCCGCATCCGATCCACACGGTGACTGAGTGCGCGAACCTCCTCGGAGAACGCGCGGACGGCCTCGAAGTCGACCGGGCCGCCGAGCATGTGTTCGCGAGCGCGACGCAGTTCCGCGATACCGGTGACCAGGGCCGCCCGCGACTCCGATGCGATTCGCTGTCGCTGCGCCTCGGCGCTCGCGACCCGCGCGAGCGCCGCGCGCAGCCGTTCGGCGGCGGCACGCGACGCGGCGTGACGTGACGTGATGACGGCCACGATCGACAGCAGCGCGACGGCGGTCACGAGGTTGGTCGCGATGCGCGAGGGCATCGGTCCGCTGGGAACGATGCCGAACAGTGCCGAGCTGATCGCGTCGTTGACGAAGGAGCGCATCGTCGCCACCGCGACGAGGCCGACGAGCACCAGCGCGCCGCGGGCGGTCCGTGACGGCAGTCGTCGTTCCGCGACGGCCACGGGCACGAGCAGCGCCGCGAGGACCGCCCACCCGAGGACGGCGACCGTCGCGCCGCGCAGGTAGGCCTCGATGCCCACCCCGCCGATCGAGGGCACCGAGAAGATCCCGGCGACCACCAGCGACACAGCGGCGCTCCAGCGGGTGTAGAAGCCGCCGCCGGAGACCGCGTTCCACCAGGTCGTCATGCGGACTCCGTGCCGAGGCGAGGACTCAGGCCGCGAAGGTTCCGACGAGGGCGAGGCCGACCCCCGAGAGGTTGTAGACGACGTGCGTGACGACGCCGGTCCAGATGCGCCCGGTCAGGAGCATGAGCCCGGCGCACACCGCCCCCACGAGCGCGATCGAGAGCACGCCGTCGACGCCCAGGTCGCCGCCGATGAGGTGACTCACCAGGAAGACCGCCGTCGAGACGAGCAGGGCGGCGACACCCGCGGTCGCCGGCCCCGCGGAGCGGCGCAGGAGCGTGTAGACGGCGACGAGCACGACCCCGCGGAAGAAGAACTCCTCCAGGACGGGCGCGACGACACCGGCAGCGGCGGCATCCGTCAGCCACCAGCTCGCCGGAAGCCCGCCGTCGACGAGCAGGAGGCCGGGGAACCGGGCCTGCCCGTCGACCCCCTGCTGGATGAGCCCCTGGGCGAGCCGGAGAACGACGCCGAATCCGAGACCGATGAGGAGGTCGGAGGCACGGAACCGGAGGAGCCCCGCCGGCCGCGAGACGCGAAGCGCCAGGACGACGGGAATCAGCATCCCGAGCCAGAGCGCCGCCGTCGCGGCGATGCCGGACCAGGCAGCGGCGGGCTGGAGCCACAGCACGAGATACCCCAGCAGGATGCCGCCGCCGAGGCTCACGAGCGACCAGGCGAGCATCATCTCGCGCCAGCGGCGCACGCTGGATCCGCCCTGGCGCCAGTCGACGCGACGGCGACGTGGGCGCCGCGACCGCGACGAGGCGTACTCCGCCGACGGGTCGACGGCGGGATCGGCGACGGACGCGACCGGCTCGCTAGGGTGGGTGTGCACGCGCCCACGTTACCGGCGGCCCGCCGACCGCCGCTGCCCCGATGCGGAGGTCACATGATCGAGATCGCGACGATCTGCACGGGCAACATCTGCCGCTCCCCTCTCGCCGCACTGCTGCTGCAGACGCGGCTCGCCGGGAGGGATGTCCGGGTCGCCAGCGCGGGGACGCGCGGCCTGGCCGATCACGCGATGACTCCCGAGGCGCAGCAGCTGGCGCTGGACCGCGGCGTGGCCGCGTCGGATGCCGCCGCCCACCGGGCGCGCTTCCTCACCGAACAGCACCTGAGCTCGGCGGACCTCGTCCTGGCCATGGCACGCGAGCACCGGCGCGCGGTGGCCGAGCTGGTCCCCTCGCGCACCCGCGTCGCCTTCACGGTGCGCGAGTTCGGACGCCTGGCGTCGTCGCTTCCGGATCGTGCGCTGCGCGACGCCGTCGATGCGGCCGCCGACCAGGACGCGGCCGGCCGGCTGCGCGCGGCGGTCGCGGCGGTCGCGGGGCAGCGGGGGCTCGTGCTCCCGCCGGCCGACCCCGCCGACGACGACGTCGTCGACCCGTACCGGCGCTCGTGGTCCACGTACGAGTTGTCGGCGGCGCAGCTCGATCCCGCCATCGACCAGGTCGTGCGCGTCGTCGGGCTCGCGACGGCGACGGCGGCCTGATCCCGCACGCGCGATCCGACCCCGGCCCGAAACATGGCTGTGGCAGACTGATCCGAGTTTCCGCCGATGCCCTCGTGGCGCGCACCGAAGGGCAGCATGGAGCTCTCCGACTACATCCGCATCCTCCGCAAGAACTGGATCGTGATCCTCGTGGTCACCCTCGTGGGTGTGGGTGCGGCCGCCGCCTACTCGCTGACGCGCACGCCCACCTACGAGTCGTCCAGCACGGTCTTCGTGTCGACGCAGACCTCCGGCAGCGTCGCCGAGCTCCAGCAGGGCTCGACGTTCGCGCAGGCGCGGATCAACACCTACGTCGGGCTCGTCTCGACGCCCATCGTGATGAATCCCGTGATCGCCGAGCTCGGCCTCGAGACCACGGCGGGCCAGCTCGCCGAGAAGGTCAACGCGAGCGCGGCGCTGAACACGACGCTCATCACGATCACCGTGGTCGACACCGACCCGGTTGCGGCGGCGGACATCGCCAACGCCCTCGCGGCGAGCCTGTCGGCGGCGGTCCCGGCGATCGAGCCCGCGAGCGATTCGGGCGCGAGCCCGATCCAGCTCTCACGCGTCCGCGACGCCCAGCCGGCGCTGAGCCCGTCGAGCCCGAACGTCCCGCTCAACCTCGCGCTCGGACTTCTCGTCGGCCTCGCGCTCGGGATCGGCATCGCGGTGCTGCGCACCGTCCTCGACACCCGCATCCGCAGCTCGCGCGATGTCGAGCAGGTCACCGACTCTCCCCTGATCGGGGCGATCGCTTTCGACCCGAAGGCGAAGGACCGGCCCCTCATCGTGCACGCCGACCCGTTGAGCCCGCGTGCGGAGTCGTTCCGAGCGCTGCGGACGAACCTCCAGTTCCTCGACATGGGTGGTCGCTCGAGCTTCGTGGTGACGAGCTCGGTGCCCAGCGAGGGCAAGTCGACCACGACGATCAACCTCGCCATCGCCCTCGCCGACGCCGGCAAGAAGGTCGCCCTGCTCGACACCGATCTGCGAAAGCCCAAGGTCGACGAGTACCTCGGTCTCGAAGGCGGGGCGGGGCTCACCGACGTCCTCATCGGACGCGCGCGTCTGGGAGATGTCATGCTGCCGTGGGGAGGCCGAAGCCTCTACGTGCTGCCGTCGGGCAAGATCCCGCCGAACCCGAGCGAGCTGCTCGCCTCACCGCAGATGCGCCAGCTGCTCGAGGTGCTGGAACGCGACTTCGACGTCGTGCTCTGCGACGCCCCGCCGCTTCTGCCGGTGACCGACGCCGCGATCCTCGCCCGCGCCACCAGCGGCGCGATCGTCGGTGTGGCCGCGGGCCGGACGACCCGCCACCAGCTCACCGGCGCGATCGACGCCCTGCAGACCGTCGATGCCAAGGTCGCGGGTGTGGTCCTCACGATGGTGCCCACGCGCGGACCCGACGCGTACTACGGCGGGTATGGCTACGGCTACGGCTACACCCAGCAGGAGACCGCAGCGCGCGAGGCGCGACGCGCACAGCCCGCCGCGCGCGCCAAGCAGCCGCGCGGCCGCCGTGGCCGCAGCACCGGTACGAGCGAGACGGCCGCCCCGCCGACCCTCGACGAGCTGGGGTTCCGCACGCGCTCCTCCGACGACTCGCGGCGCTCCGATCCGTCTGAGAGCTGACGGCGCATGGCGCGACGTGACCTGACCGGATCGCCCATCGCTCGTGCGTTGTCGGTGGCGGGTGTCGGCGCGCTCGCCCTGGTCGTCGTCGCTCTGACGGCCCTCGCGCTCCAGCACGACCGCAGCTCGCAGACGGCCGTCGCCCCCACCGCGGGGCCGGTGCCGAGCTTCTCGTTCCGCGGCGAGGCGCGACCGGACGCGACCGACTCGCCGGCTCCGACCGCATCGCCGACGGCGATCGGGGCCGCGGAGCGCTTCCTCGCCCGTTCGTCCGAGGGAACGCTATGGCGGGCGACGGCCGGTGCCTGCAACGGCGAGGAACCGGTCGTGGAGCGCTCCGACGACGACGGGGCGACGTGGGTCGATGTGACGCCGCGCTCCCGCGGGATCGCCCAGGTTCGCGCCCTGTCGGGTCTCTCCGGCGCCGACGCCGAGCTCGTCGTCGATCTGGCGGATTGCACGCCGCAGCTGTTGCGCACGTTCACTCAGGGGAGGTTCTGGGACCCCTACCCCGATCTGCTGGCGCGTGCGACGTACCCGGCGGGTTCGGCTCCGACCGTGCTCGATTCGCCCTCCGGTGAGATTCCGCTGCCGTGTGCCGCACCCGCGAGCGTGCGGGTGGGCGCGCAGCAGACCGCGGTCATCTGCGAGGGCGTCCCGTATACGCGTGTCGGTACGGGAGCGTTCGCTCCCCTACCGCTCGCGAACGCCGTCGCACTCGACGTGTTGGGCCGCGAGACCGCGGTCGCGCGTGTCGATGCCGGTGCGTGCGATGGTGCCCTGTCGCTGTCATGGGTAGATGCGGCTGGCGTCGTGTCTGCGACGGAATGCGTTGCCGGAACCGATCCGGCGGCGCCCGCGGCGGTTGCCGCCTTCGACGATGAGACCGTCGTGTGGTCGGGCGAGACGGTCGTGTCGATCACGCCCTGACGACGAGTCGCGGAGATGGGGGCGAGGTGCGGACGATCCCCCCGGCCGTCCGTACCTCGCCCTCGTTGCCCCTCCCCCATCCTCGACACGGACCCCGCCCTCGATCCGCTGAGGCCGCGGAAATCACCCGCTGTTTCACCCGTCAGCGCAAGCGTCCATCGCCGGGACGCGTGACGCGGAGACGCCGCGCGCCATAGCCGTCGAGGCCCATCGAGACGGTGCCGCCGTCCAGCGCCCAGCTCTCGCCCGAGGCGAGGCAGACGAGCTCGGTGCCTGCGGGCTCGTCGCCGAGATCGACGTCGAACGCCACCGGCTCGCCGGCGAAGTTGTGCACCGCCACGAATCGGCTCTCGCTCGTGCGAGCGCCGTGGGCCAGGACGGATGCCGCGGTGACGGGCAGCAGTTCGAGCTCGCCCCACCCGATCTCGGGAGACTGCCGGTAGCTGCGCGCGAGCCCGCGGATGAATGCGAACAACGAGTCCGGGACCAGAAGCTGGTTCTCGACGTTCACGTGCTGAGGGGCGTACGGGCCCTCCGGTGCCGGCAGAGGGTGCGCGCTCGCGGGCGCGGTCGAGAACCCGCCGTCGGGGCGCCACTGCATCGGCACGCGGACCGCGTCGCGCTCCTCGATGTCGAGGTTCTCGCCCATTCCGATCTCCTCGCCGTACAACAGCACCGGCGTTCCGGGCAGCGAGAAGAGCAGGCTGTACACGAGGCGGATTCGGCGCGGGTCGCCGCCCAGCATCGGAGGCAGCCGGCGCCGGATGCCGCGACCGAACACCTGCATCGACTCCTCGGGCGCGAAGGCGGCGAACACCTCCTCCCGCTCGGCGTCGGAGAGCTGGTCGAGGGTGAGCTCGTCGTGGTTTCGGACGAAATTCGCCCACTGCGAGATCGTCGCGATCTCGGGACGGCTCTCGAGCGAGGCGCGCAGCGGCTGCGGGTCTTCCCGCGCGAGCGCGAGATAGAGCGCCTGGTTGCTCGCGAAATCGAACTGCATGTGCAGCTCGCCGTCGCCGTCCGCGCCGAAGTAGGCGGCCTGCTCGTCGTGCGGCACGTTGACCTCGCCGACGAGCATCGCCTCGCTCGAGCGCCGTTGCGCGAAGCGGCGCAGCGCGCGCAGGACGTCGTGGTCGCGCTGCGGCTCGCGACGTTCGGGCGAAGAGACGAACGACGGCACCGCGTCGACCCGGAAGCCCGACACGCCCAGCTGCAGCCAGAAGCCCATGACTTTCGCCAGCTCGCGCTGCACGGCCGGGTTCTCGGCGTTCAGGTCGGGCTGGTGGGCGTAGAAGCTGTGCAGGTAGTACTGCCCGGTTCTCTCGTCCCACTCCCAGACGCCGTCTTCCTCACCGGGGAACTGCGTCTCGCGGGGGTCGTCGGGGATCTCGTCGCGCCACACGTAGAAGTCGCGATAGGGCGACTCCCGGCTCTCTCGTGCCGAGAGGAACCAGGGATGCTGGTCGGAGGTGTGGTTCATGACGAGGTCGACGATGACCCGGATGCCGCGGTCCTCGGCGGTGCGGATGAGCTCGACGAAGTCGCCGTGTGTCCCCACGCGCGGATCGACCCCGTAGTAGTCCGACACGTCGTACCCGTTGTCACGCCCGGGCGTGGGATAGAAGGGCATGAGCCAGAGGCAGGTCACGCCGAGGTCTGCGAGGTAGGGCAGCCGCCGGGCGAGGCCCTGCAGGTCGCCGTCGCCGTCGCCGTCGTCGTCGAGGTACTTCTCGACGTCGACGCAGTAGAGCACGGCGTTCTTCCACCACAGGTCGCTCGTGTCGGAGATCTTCATCGTGCGCTCCCGGAGTCATTCGGCTCGGCGCCCAGCCGCTCACGCAGTGCCGTGAGGAGGGCCGCGGCCCGTTCACCGAGGAACGCGCGCTGGTCCTGTGAGATCTCGTGGATGTAGAGGCGGTCGAAGCCGGTGTCGACGAGCCCCGCGAGGCGGTCGGCGAGATCGGCGATGCCGCCGGGGGAATCGTCCGCGGCGATCACGTGCTCGGCCAGCTCGGCATCGGTGGGGTCGCCGGCTCGGGCGGCGAAGTCTTCCGGCTGGGCGATGTCCCACGCCTCCGGCGGGGTGACCACGCCGTGCAGCCACTGGTCGCGCACGAGCGTGGTGGCCTCTTCGCTCGATCCCGCGAGCGCGATGTGCACCTGCAGACAGGTGGGGCCGAGGCCGCCGGCATCCAGGTACGCGTCGACGATCTCGGCGACCTGGTCACGGCGCGTGCCGACCGTGACGAGTCCGTCGGCCCACCCGGCTGCCCACCGTGCGGTCTCGGGCGAGGCGGCGGTCGCCATGAGCGTCGCCGGCCCCGCGGGCAGGCTCCACAGACGGGCCTCGTGCACGCGGATGCGGCCGTCGTGATCGATGCGCTCGCCGGCGAGCAGTCCCCGCATCACTTCGACGCACTCTCCCAGGCGCGCGGTGCGTTCGTCTTTCGGGGGCCAGGGCGCGCCGGTGACGTGCTCGTTCAGCAGCTCGCCGCTGCCGAGGGCGGCGAAGTAGCGCCCCGGGAACATCTCGGCGAGAGTCGCGATCGCCTGTGCACTCACGACGGGGTGGTACAGCTGACCGGGTGTGGAGACCGATCCGATGGGAAACCGGGTCGAGGCGAGCGCGGCGCCGAGCCACGCGATCGTGTTGCCCGAGTGCCCCTGGCGGGGAGTCCACGGCGCGAGGTGGTCAGCGCTGAATGCACCGTCGAAGCCGACGCGTTCGGCTGCGATGACGGCTTCCAGGAGCGCGCTGGGCGCGAGCTGTTCGTGCGAAGCGTGATATCCGATGAAGGCCATGCTCCAGTCTTTCGGCCGGGCCGGGCCGAGCACCTCCTGTTGCCCGATCGAGCCTGTTGCGGTACGGGGCCGGTGTCAGGCTCGGCCGCTGGCGTCGTGAAGGCGCGTCAGCGCTTCGCGCATCTCGGCCAGCCGGCCGCGCCCGACAGCGCGACGCCGGAGGCGGGCGAGGATCCACGCCCGCACGGTGCCTGCGCCCGCGTCGAACCAGCGCGCCTCGCGCCAGACGTCGAGGAACGCCTGGCGCACGGCTTCCTCGGCGGCCTCCCGGCTCGCCGTCAGCCGCAGCGCGAGCCCGAAGGCGGCGCCGGCGGTGGCGTCGTACAGCTCGGCGAACGCACCCTGGTCGCCGGCGGCGACAGCGGTGAGGAGGGCGTGGAGCTCGGCCTCGGAGCCGGGACGTGAGGGCTCGTCCGCGGCCGTGTCCGGCGCGAGCAGATCGGTCATGAGGGAATCGTGCTGCGCGACCGCGCCGGCGGGAAGCGCTTGAGTCTCGACACCGCCCGTGGTAGGCCGATGCAGTCAGGTGAATACATCCGTCGTCGGTGCGCCCCGCAGGCGGACAGCGAAGCGCCCCAGGTCCGCAGACCCGGGGCGCTCGCGTGAGGGAGCGTCTTACTTGAAGGCGTCCTTGACGTTCTCGCCGGCCTTCTTGACGTTGGCGGCGGTCTGGTCCTTGTGGCCTTCGGCTTCGAGACGCTCGTTGTCGGTCGCCTTGCCGGCGGCTTCCTTCGCCTTGCCGGCGACGTCCTGAGCTGCGTTCTTGATCTTGTCGTCGAGTCCCATATTCGGCCCCTTCCGTCGATCTGCGTCCGGGTCTGATCCCCGGATGCCGGGACGGTTCATCCCGGTCCGGATACGGTAGGTCGATCGATTCCCACCGCGCGACCACTCGCGTTCCGGACGGCAATGCGGTATAGCCACCGATCCGGTATGGCGGGTCGTCAGTTCTGCATGTTGATCTGCTGCCCCGTCACCAGCGGGTAGTGCACGAGCGTGTCGGCGTCGAGGTTCTCGCGATGCATGTCGACTCCCGAGATCTGGCTGTTCTCGTATGTCGTGTAGTAGTACACACCGGTGTCGGTGTTGCAGCACGACGAGTAGATGGTGATCTCGAATTTGCCCTCCTCCCCGACGTGCACGCACCCGCGTTGCTGCGCCACCGACCCGAGGATCTGGAAGAACTGGCTGATCGATTCCGACTCGGATTCGCCGGCGACGGAGTTCATCCGGGTGAACGCCGCCTTGGCGAAACGGGAGGACGACGAGAGGTCACCGGGGAGCCCGATCGCTCCCATACCGCGGCTGTACCGGTCCAACGCGAGCTCGGGGGCGAAGGTGTTCTCTGGCGGGTAGGTCGACAGGTGCATGAGGTTGTTGAGGCCGAACAGCTGGATGTCGAAGGTCGGATTGTTCGTGAGCACGCCGACGGGGTTGTCGTACACGCGAAGCCCCTCCCGCACGCTCTCGACGGTGATCGACCGTTCGCGGTCGGCGATGATCCAGTGCAGCGGTGAGGCCGGGAAGGCGTCGCTGAACGAGGCGTCGGTGATCGTGACGTCGGTGAGCGCCGCCGCGACCTCGTCGACGGTCGCGAAGCGGCCGAGGACCCACGGGATGAACTCGAACGACGCGATGTTCGTCGTGCCGGCCTTCTCGGGCTTGTAGTCCGCGTTGCCGGGGAAGTTCAGCCCGGCCATGCCCAGCCCCCGCTCGTTGACGGCGTCGTAGTACAGCGGGTAGCCGTCGGCGATCGTCGCGATGCCGATGATCGCATGGTGGGTCTCGAGCGGATCGGTCGCCCGGAAACGGAAGGGGAAGTTGCGCGGAGTCACCACGACGGTCTCGTGATACGAGAACTCGAGGTCGAGGTTCCGGCCGAAGTAGTGGTTCCGCGTGGTGTAGCTGACACCTGTGCACATGGTGCGCCTCCTGTGACGTCGGGCCGCCCGTCGACCCTCGTCCCACCCCTACCCGAGCGTCGACGCCGCACGGCAGGGCCCTTGACACGCCGTCGCGCACGTGCGGCCCGGTGGAACGCGCACACCGCCGACAGGTGTGAGCGCTCACCTCGGGGCGATCCGCGCCGATGGCGACCGTGACTGCCCGGCCCCCGCGGTTGCTGATTCGTTACGGAGACCACTCTTGACACGACCCGTATTGTGAGCGCTAACATTCGAGCGTCCCCCTGTGGTGACATGCATCAGAGATCCGGCGACGTCGCCGGACGAAACGAGGAGGTTTCCGATGTCCCAGGTGAAGTCCGTCGTCACCGCGATCGCCATGCTCGGCGTCGTCGCACTCAGCGCCACCGCATGCGCGAGCTCCGGCTCGCCGGGCGGCTCCGGCGGCGACGACGTCATCACGGTCGGGTTCGCCCAGACCGGTTCCGAGAGCGGATGGCGAAGCGCCAACACCGAGTCGATCAAGGAGGCGTTCTCGGCTGAGAACGGCTTCGACCTGATCTTCAACGCCGCCGACAACAAGCCCGAGGCCCAGATCGCCGCGGTGCGCAGCTTCATCAACCAGGGCGTCGACGCGATCGTGCTCGCGCCCATCGTCAGCGACGGGTGGGACGACGTCCTCAAAGAGGCGAAGGATGCCGGCATCCCCGTCATCCTCGAAGACCGCACGGTCTCGGCACCCGACGATCTCTACGCCAGCTGGATCGGGCTCGACTTCGAGCAGGAGGGCAAGACGGCGGGCGAATGGGTCGCCGAGAACTTCGGCTCGAAGCCCACGAACCTCGTGATCCTCGAGGGGACCACCGGCTCGTCGGCGGCCACCGACCGGCAGACCGGTTTCGACGCCGCGGTCGCGGGTACCGACATCACCGTGCTCGACTCCCAGACGGGCAACTTCACCCGGGCCGAGGGCAAGACGGTCATGGAGGGCTTCCTCCAGAAGTTCGGCTCCGAGATCAACGTGCTCTTCGCCCACAACGACGACATGGGCCTCGGCGCCCTCGACGCGATCAAGGCGGCCGGTATGACGCCGGGCACCGACATCCAGATCGTCACGATCGACGCGGTGAAGGACGGCATGACGGCGCTCGCGAACGGCGAGTTCAACTTCATCGTCGAGTGCAACCCGCTCCTCGGTGAGAAGACGGCCGAGGTCGTGAAGTCCGTCGTCGCGGGCGAGTCGGTCGACAAGACCTACATCGTCGAGGACCAGAGCTTCACGCAGGAGCAGGCGAAGGAAGTCCTGGACAGCCGCCCCTACTGATCCGACACCCTGGTGGCGGCCGGCACCACCGGCCGCCACTCCCCCTTCAGAAAGCGGGTCGATGATGACCACGGAACGCCCGGTCGCAGTCGCGATGCGCGGGATCACCATCCAGTTCCCCGGCGTGAAGGCGCTCGACGCCGTGGATCTCACGCTCTACGGCGGCGAGATCCATTCGCTCATGGGAGAGAACGGCGCCGGCAAGTCGACGCTCATCAAGGCGCTCACCGGCGTCTACGCGATCGACAGCGGCAGCATCGTCGTGGGCGGCCGCGAGCGCTCGTTCCGCAGCACGGCCGACGCGCAGGCCGCGGGCATCTCGACGGTCTACCAAGAGGTCAACCTGTGCGCGAACCTCTCGGTCGCCGAGAACGTGATGCTGGGCAACGAGGTGCGCCGCGCGGGACGCATCGACTGGCGTGCGACGCACGAGGCGGCCGCGGGCCATCTCGCCGAGCTCGGACTCGACATCGACACCCATTCCGTGCTCGCCAGCCACTCGATCGCGGTGCAGCAGCTCGTCGCCATCAGCCGGTCGATGGTCATCGACACCCGGGTCCTGATCCTGGACGAGCCGACGTCGAGCCTCGACCGCGGCGAGGTCGAGCAGCTGTTCGCGGTGATGCGACGGCTCCGTGACCGCGGGGTCGCGATCCTGTTCGTCTCGCACTTCCTCGACCAGATCTACGAGATCTCCGACCGCCTGACGGTGCTGCGCAACGGCGGCCTCGTCGGCGAGTACCCCGTCGCCGAGCTCGGGCGCGAGGCGCTCGTGGCGCGCATGATCGGGCGCGAGCTGAGCGCTCTCGACGCTCTGTCGTCGACGGCGGAGCGCGAGATCGACCGCGACGCCGTCCCCGTTCTCCGCGCTCGCGGGGTCGGACGGCGCGGCGTCATCGAAGCGGCCGATCTCGACGTCCACCGCGGCGAGGTCGTCGGGCTCGCCGGGCTGCTCGGCTCGGGCCGCACCGAGCTCGCGCGGCTGCTCGCCGGTGCCGACCGCTCGGACGGCGGCACCGTCGAGATCGATGGTGCACCCACCCGTCTGAGCACCCCGCGGAACGCGCTCGATCGCGGCATCGCGTTCTCGTCCGAGGACCGCCGGTCCGAAGGCATCGTCGCCGACCTCACCGTCGCCGAGAACATCGTGCTCGGCGTGCAGGCACGGCGCGGCGCGCTGCGGCGGGTGCCGCAGAGCGAGCGCGACGCGCTCGTCGCCGAATACCTCGACGCGCTCGGCGTCCGCCCCGCCGACCCCAACGCCCTCGTGCGCAACCTCTCGGGGGGAAACCAGCAGAAGGTGCTGCTGGCACGATGGCTCGCCACCGCCCCCGAACTGCTCATCCTCGACGAGCCCACCCGCGGCATCGACGTCGGCGCCAAGGCCGACATCCAGCGCAAGGTCGCCGAGCTCGCGGCCCAGGGACTGGCCGTCGTCTTCATCTCATCGGAGCTCGAGGAGGTGCTGCGCATCGCGCAACGCGTCGCCGTCCTGCGCGATCGTCGCAAGATCGGCGAGCTCATGACGCAGGATGTGGACGTCGACACACTGGTCGCCTTCATCGCCGAGGGCGACTCCGAGGACCCCTCGGGTAAGGAGAAGATCGCGTGAAGAAGCTGTTCACGCACCGGCTCGTCTGGCCGGTGCTCGCCCTTGTGGCCCTGATCGCGGTCAACACCGTGTCGCGGCCGTCGTTCCTCAGCGTGACGGTGCAGAACGGGCAGCTGTACGGCTCGCTCATCGACATCCTCCGCAACAGCGCCCCGCTCATGCTCGTCGCCCTCGGCATGACGCTCGTGATCGCCACACGCGGCATCGACCTCTCGGTGGGCGCGATCATGGCGGTGTCGGGCGCGGTCGCCCTGACGATCATCGAGGCCTCGCCCGAGCCGGGCAACCTCGGGGTCGTCGCGATCGCCATCGCGGCGGGCGTGGGCACCTCGCTCGTCCTGGGGGCCTGGAACGGCTTCCTCGTCGCGGTGCTCGGGATCCAGCCGATCATCGCCACCCTCGTGCTCATGCTTGCCGGGCGCGGCGTCGCCCTGCTCATCACGCGCGGGTTCATCACCACGATCAACAGCGAGCCCTACCAGTTCATGGCGCAGGGCTACGTTTTCGGGCTGCCCTTCGCGCTGTGCGTCTCGGTCGCGGCGATCGTCGTCGTCGCCGTCGTCCAGCGGCGCACCGCGTTGGGGATGCTGACCGAGGCGGTCGGCATCAACCCCGAGGCCAGCCGGCTGGCGGGCGTGCGCTCGCGCGGGATCATCTGGGGCACGTACATCGCCAGCGGGACCCTCGCCGGGATCGCCGGCATCCTGTACAGCTCGAACATCATGGCCGCCGACGCCAATGCGGCGGGCATGTACATCGAGCTCGACGCCATCCTCGCCGTCGTGCTGGGCGGCACATCGCTCGCGGGCGGCAAGTTCAGCATCGCCGGCACCGTGGTCGGCGTCTTCACGATCCAGACCCTCAAGACCACGATCACCTTCCTCGGCGTCCCGCCCGCGGTGAGCCCGGTGTTCATGGCCGGCGCGGTGCTCGTGGTCGTGCTGCTGCAGTCGCGCCGGGTGCGCGGCTGGTTTACCTCCGGCCGCCGCCCCGCGGCTCGCCCGGTCTCCACCCGCTCCGACGCGAAGGTGCTGTCATGACATCGCTCACCGCTGCCCCCCGCGCGCACGAGCGCGCCCTGAGCCCCTGGCGCCGCTTCCTGAGCCGCCACATCGCCCTCGTCCCGGTGTTCGCGGCCGCCGCGATCCTCCTCGTGATGATCGCGGGCGCGATGATCAACTTCCCGAACTTCCAGCTGCCGCGGATCCTGTCGTCGATCCTCCTCGACAACGCCTACCTCCTGGTGCTCGCGGTCGGGATGACCTTCGTGATCCTCACCGGGGGCATCGACCTCTCGGTGGGCGCGGTCATGGCTTTCACCGGCATCCTGTGCGCGCGACTGCTGTCGGAGGGCGTGCCCGTCGCGGTCGCGATTCCGGCGATGATCGCGATCGGCGGTGCGATCGGCCTGCTGATCGGCGTGCTGGTGCAGTTCTTCGACGTCCAGCCCTTCATCGCCTCGCTCATCGGGATGTTCCTCGCGCGCGGCCTCGCTTTCGTGGTGAGCCTCGAGTCGATCAAGGTCGCTGACGAGGGTCTGCTGTGGCTGCAGTCGACCCGGCTGTCGTTCGGCGGCTGGTACATCACGCCCACCGGCATCCTGGCGCTGCTCACCGTCGTGCTGGCCGCCCTGGTCCTGCGCTACACGCGCTTCGGCCGCACCGTCTACGCGATCGGCGGCAGCGAGCAGTCGGCACGCCTCATGGGCTTGCCGGTCGTGCGCACCCGACTGCTGGTCTACGTCATCAGCGGCATCTGCGCGGGGATCGCGGGCATCGTGCTGACCGCGTACTCCGGCGCGGGCTACCCCCTGAACGGCGTCGGCACCGAGCTCGACACGATCGCCGCGGTGGTGATCGGCGGCACTCTCCTCACAGGAGGCAGCGGCTTCGTCGTCGGATCGCTCATCGGGGTGTTCGTCTACGGCCTCATCCGGACGATCATCTCGTTCCTGGGCGCCGAGCAGTCATGGACCCGCATCACGGTGGGCGCACTGCTGCTGGTGTTCGTCGTGGTGCAGCGGGTGATCGTCAGCCGATCCGCCACGCGGCGGTGACGGCCCGCCGCGCCGCGGCAGCGCGGCGGCGCTTCGGGGCGGCATGATGGTGCGCATGGATCCCGAGGCGCCGCCGACGCTCGAGGTGCGCGGAGCCGACGTGCGCTTCGGCCCCGAGCAGGCGCTCGCGAACGTCGATCTGCGCCTGTTCGCGGGCGAAGTGCATTCGCTCATGGGAGAGAACGGCGCGGGGAAGTCGACGCTCATCAAGGCCATCACCGGCGCGCTCCGCCTGGATGCCGGTGAGATCCTCCTCGACGGCGCCCCGGTGCACCTCGCCCGCCCCGCGGACGCGATCGCGGCGGGCATCTCCACGGTGTACCAGGAGATCGACCTGCTGCCGAACCTCACCGTCGCCGAGAACGTCTCGCTCGGACGCGAACCGCGCCGCTTCGGCATCATCGATCACGCCGAGATGCGCAGGCGGGCCGCGGCTGCGCTCGAATCCCTCGGCGTCTCGATCGACCCGGGCTCGCTCCTGTCATCGCACTCCCTCGCGATCCAGCAGCTCGTGGCCATCGCCCGGGCCGTGTCGGGCGACGGCCTCCGCGTGCTCGTGCTCGACGAGCCGACGTCGAGCCTCGACGCCGACGAGGTCGCCGAGCTGTTCCGCGTCGTCCGCGAGCTGACGGCCCGCGGCATCGCGGTGCTGTTCGTGTCGCACTTCCTCGACCAGGTCTACGAGCTGTGCGACCGCGTCACGGTGCTCCGCGGGGGCCGGTTCGTCGGGGAGTACTCGACCACCGAGCTGCTGCGTGTCGAGCTCGTCGAGAAGATGCTCGGCGACTCGGCGGCGCGGCTCGCCGCGATCGACGACGAGCCGGCGCCGCCGAGCGAGGGGCCCCTGGTGCTGTCGGCCCGCGGCGCACGCACGGGCCGGACCCGGCACCCGTTCGACCTCGAGCTCGTCGAGGGCGAAGTGATCGGCTTCGCCGGTCTGCTCGGTTCGGGTCGCACCGAGTTCGCGCGTGCGCTCACGGGGGTCGACCGGCTCGACGAGGGCGCGGTGCTGCTCGACGAGACCCCGCTCGGGGGTCACGGTCCGCGGTCGGCGATCGGGCGCGGGGTCGTGTACTCGTCGGAGAACCGTCGCACCGAGGGCGTGCTGGGAGACCTCAGCGTGCTCGAGAACATCACGCTCGCGCTGCAGGCGCAACGCGGCATCCTGCGTCCCGTGGGCGCCACTCGGGCGCGCGAGCTCGCCCGGAGCTGGATCGAGGCCCTCAACATCCGTCCCGCCGACATCGACCGGCCGGTGCGGGAGCTCTCGGGCGGCAACCAGCAGAAGGTGCTGCTGGCCCGACTGCTCGCGCTGTCTCCGCGGGTGGTCGTGCTCGATGAGCCCACCCGCGGCATCGACGTCGGCGCGAAGGCCGAGGTGCAACGGCTCGTCGGAGAGCTCGCCGACAACGGCGTGTCGGTCGTCTACATCTCGGCGGAGCTCGACGAGGTGCTGCGCGTCTCGCACACCGTCGCCGTCGTCCGCGATGGGCGCATCGCCCACGTCGTGCCGGCCGCGGATCTGACCTCGGACCTGCTCATCGCCCTCGTCGCCCGCGCCGATGACCCCGCCGGCAAGGCCGATGACTGACGCGCGCACGCCCCGGGCGGCGAACATCTTCGACGTCGCGAGACTGGCCGGCGTCTCGCACCAGACGGTGTCGCGCGTGCTCAACGACATGCCGAACGTGCGTCCGGCCACCCGCGAGCGGGTGGAGAAGGCGATCGCGCAGCTGCGTTACAGCCCCTCTCCCGCGGCGCGCGCGCTGGTGACCCGGCGCACCCGGACGATCGGCCTCATCACCCCCGGCACGGTGCAGTTCGGGCCGACCTCGGTCGCGACCCACTTCAACTTCGCCGCGCGGTCGGAGCGCTACAACGTCGACGCGATCAGCTCGCCCGAGAGCGATGTCACCGCCGTGCGGTCGGCGATCGACGGGCTGCTCCGGCAGCGCGTGGACGCCATCGTCCTCATCGTCGTCGATCTCGACGTGCTCGCCGCCGTCCAGGGTCTCGAGCTCGACATCCCCCTCGTCGCCGTCGCCGCCACGAGCCGGCCGCACCCGCAGCTCGTGGCGATCGACCAGTACCGGGGTGCACGCAGTGCCGTGCGCCACCTCGCCGAGAGCGGGCATCGGCGTATCCACCACATCGCGGGGCCCGCACGCAATCCCGACGCCGCCGAGCGCGTGCGCGGCTGGCGCGACGAGCTCGTCGCGAGGCGGCTCGATATCCCGCCGCTCGCCTACGGCGACTGGTCGGCCGCGAGCGGATTCGGCATCGCGATCGAGAGCGACATCGCGCCGGGCGACGGCATCTTCGTCGGGAACGACCACATGGCCATCGGCGTGCTCTCGGCGCTCCGCGAGCGCGGACTGCGCGTGCCCGAAGACGTCGGGATCGTCGGGTTCGACAATGTGCCCGAGGCCGCCTTCCTGCACCCCGCGCTCACCACCGTCGAACAGGACTTCCCGGCGCTCGGCGCCCTCATCATGCAGAAGGTGCTGCTCGTGGTGGAGCAGCCCGATGTGGTGACCGAAGCGACGCCGCTGCCGACCCGGCTCATCGTGCGGCAGTCGTCGGTCACGGACGGCTGAGCGCCGCTCCCAGCGTTCTCGTGACCGGGTGCGGCACGATCGTTCCCATGGCCTCTCGATCCCGGATGCGGCGGCGCCGTCGCCGGATCGGGATCGTCGCCGTCCTCGTGACGGTGCCCGTGCTGCTGGTGACCTTGATCGTCGCGATCGGGGTGACCGCGACGAACCTCGCGGCGATCCCGGGCGGCGCCGCGCCTCCGGGCGATCAGCCGCGCGCACTCCCGCCGAACGCCGGTGACATCGACCCCGGCAACCTCATCGACGACGACCTCTTCTTCGATCGCGACGCGCTCTCGACCGCGGAGATCCAGGACTTCCTCGACGACCGGATCGGCGAATGCGTCAATGGAGCGTGTCTGAACGTCGCGACAGCCGGCATCTCATCGCGCGAGGCGCGGGTGTCGGAACGCACCGGTGACGTGATCTGCCGCGCGATCGAGGGCGGCGAGCTGCCCGTCGCGGAGATCATCCATCGCGTGCAGGAGGCCTGCGGGATCTCGGCGCGCGTCATCCTCGTGACCCTCCAGAAAGAGCAGTCGCTGATCGAGGGCCGCGCGGCCCGCGCGCCGTCGGAAGGCCGGCTGCGCGCGGCGATGGGCGCCAGCTGCCCCGACACCGCCCCGTGCGACCCGGAGTACGAGGGCGTCGGCGCACAGATCGTGGCCGGAGCGACCGACCTGGCCTCGTACCGCGCGTCGAACTTCATGCGACAGCCCGGAACCCACTTCATCGCCTTCCACCCCGACCCCGCGTGCGGCGGGACGGAAGTCGCGATCGAGAACGACGCGACGGCGGCGCTGTACAACTACACGCCCTACCAGCCCGACACCGCGGCCATGTCGGCGGGATGGGGCTCGGGCGGCCCGTGCTCGTCGTACGGCAACCGCAACTTCAGTTACTACTTCGCGCTGTGGTTCGGTTCGGTGCGAGCCGGATGAGGCTTCCCGCCGGATAAGTGCCCGCTGTGCGCCTGCTCTGCGCCCACAGGCGGAGCCACTATCGTGCGTCAGGTGACGACATCCCTCAGCGACCTGCGTTCGTTCGCCGCGGGCGCCGGCTCCTGGCTGCGCCACCGTCCGGTGACGCTCCTGATCGCGATCCTCACGATCGGGCTGAGTGTCGCGGGGCTGATCTTCGAGCCGATCGACTGGGGTTTCATCCCCGCCCAGGACGCCGGTGGCGCTGGCGCCGCGACTCGTCACTGGTGGAGCTCCGTGACCTCGCTGTTCGTCGTCGAGACGGTGCCGGCCCTCATCGTGTTCGTCGTCCTCGTGCTCGTGGTGGTGGGCGCCGCCGAACGGGCGATGGGGAGCATGCGCACCGTGATCGCGTACCTCGTGGGCGGCGTCGCGGCATCCTTCCTGGGTTTCGCGATCGACCTGTTCGAGCAGACCTACCTCGCCGGCATCCCGTTGAACGCGCCCGCCGTCGACGTGTTCTCGCCCACCGCCCCGCTGCTCGCCACGGCCATGGCTGCCAGCTCGTTCTTCGGCACGATCTGGCGGCGTCGCACTCGACTGCTGGGGGTGCTCTCCGCCGTCACGCTCTATCTCTACTCGGGCGGCGCGAACGACCTGTTCTCGCTCCTCGCCGTGCCGGTAGGCTTCGCGCTCGGCTTCGCACTCGGTGGGCGCAGCAGCGGTTTCCGCCTCGTGCGCAGCTCGTACTACGAGAAACGGGTGCTGCTCGCAGCGATCGTCGCGATCACGGCGATCGGCCCGGTCGTCGCGACCGCCTCGGGGTCGGGCGCGGGCCTGCTCTCGATCTACGGCTATCTCTCGATCGACCCGCTGAGCATCGTCGACGGCCAGGTGTGCGCGTTCGGCTCGGCGGGCGCCCCGTGCCCCGATGACTTCTCCTCCATCTCCGATCTGCAGGGGTGGTCGAGCGTCGTGGCACTGCTCCCGCTGGTCGTCCTCCTGCTCGCGGCGCGGGGCATCCGCAACGGCCGGCGCATCGCGCTCGAGGTCGCCGTCGCGATCAACCTCGCGATATTCGCCGGCATGCTCTACACGTTCTTCGTGATCGAGCCCGACACCGTCGCCGCCATCGGCGAGGCCGTCAACGCCGAGACCGCGGATTTCGTGTGGCAGACCCTCACCGGGGTGATCGTCGGCGCCATCGTGCCCCTGGCCGTCGCGATCGTGCTGATCGTGTTCCGGGGAGCCGCCCGGGTGACGACCACCGCGGCTGCCAAGCGCACGTTCATCCTGACGATCGTGATCGGGACGGCGGCGACGCTCGTCGTCTCGTTCGTCGGGACGCTCGTGATCGCCGACGGCTTCCAGCCCGGCGTGGATGCGCTCATGGTGTTGCGCGCGTTGCCCCTGCGCCTCGTGCCGCCGACCCTCATCCCCTCGGACATCATCGAGTTCGTGCCCGAGTCCGGTGCCGCCCAGGCGATGTGGTACCTCCCGTCGCTGGTGTTCTGGCTGATCCTGGTCGTCGCCGTCGCCCGCGTGCTCGTCGACTCGCGCACCGTGCTCGATGCACCCGACCGGCTGCGCGCCCGGGGCGTGCTCGAACGCGGTGGCGGCGACACGCTGTCGTTCATGTCGACGTGGCGCGGCAACTCCTACTGGTTCGCGCCCGATGCCGACGCGGCGATCGCCTACCGCGTGCGCGGCACGATCGCGGTGACCCTCGGCGGTCCGTTCGGCCCCGACCACGACCGGCCCGACGTGGTGTCGGGCTTCGTGGAGTTCTGCGGTGCGCACGGCTGGACCGCGACCTTCTACAGCGTCGACGCGCGTGAGGGCAGTGTCTTCGACCACCTCGGCTGGCAGCGGATGCCGGTGGCCGAGGAGGCCGTCCTGCGCCTGCCCGAGTGGAACACGGCGGGAAAGAAGCGGCAGGACATCCGCACCGCGACCAACCGGGCGTCGCGCGAGGGGATCACGGCCGTCTGGACCTCGTGGCGGGAGCTCACCTCGAGCCAGCACGCTCAGATCCGCGAGATCTCCGAGGGCTGGGTCGCCGATCGCACGCTGCCCGAGATGGAGTTCACCCTCGGCGGCGTCGACGAGCTCGACGACCCGGCGGTGCGGCTGATGATGGCGGTGCACGAGAGCGGCCGGATCGAGGCGGTCACGAGCTGGCTGCCGATGTTCGAGCACGGAGCCGTGACGGGTTACACCCTCGATTTCATGCGGCGACGTGGCGACGCGATGAACGGGATCATGGAGTTCGTCATCGGCGCCGCCGCCGACCGGATGAAAAGCGACGGGCTCGGCCTGCTGAGCCTGTCGGGTTCGCCGCTGGCCTCGACGCAGCTCGGCGATGACGCCGAGCGCACCAATGTCGCGCGACTGCTCGACCTGCTGGGCGGGCTGCTCGAGCCGGCGTACGGGTTCCGGTCGCTGCTGAACTTCAAGCGCAAGTTCCAGCCCGAGTTCGTGCCGCTGTGGGCCGTGTATCCCGACCCGGCGATGCTGCCCGCGCTGGGCGTCGCTCTGACGCGGTGCTACCTGCCCACCCTCACCCTCGGGCAGGCGGTACGGATGGCGGGGTCGCTGCGCGAGCCCGCCGTCAGCGGCCGAGCCCCCAGTGATCGGCGATGATCTCGAGACCCTGCTGGAAGATGTAGGTCCACGAGGTCGCATCGTGGGCGCTCCCCTGCGCCTCGACGTAGGTGGCATCCATCCCCGCGGCCTGCGCGGCCTGATAGATCCGCTGCACGCCCGGGAGGAACCCGGCGTCGTTGCTCCCGACGCCGAAGACGGCGGTCATGTCGCGGTACGGCGCGTGGGCCGCCATGATCGCGGCGGGCTTAGCCGCCTCGTAGGCTGCCCGGTCGCCGCCGAAGCCCTGCGCGATCGTCGTCGCCTCGTCACCCAGCGAAGGGAACTCCTCGCCCGAGGCGTCGAGGATCGCGCTGAAGAGCTCGGGGTGGGCTGAACCGAGCTGGATCGAGCAGGTGCCGCCCTGCGACAGGCCGCCGATGCC
The DNA here is from genome assembly GCF_003610405.1 of Microbacterium sp. AG238. GTDB lineage: Bacteria > Actinomycetota > Actinomycetes > Actinomycetales > Microbacteriaceae > Microbacterium. The sequence continues at coordinate 89,731 of NZ_RAQC01000003.1, read as the reverse complement.
CCAGAAGTCGGGGGCGTCCAGAACCGGCAGGTTGGCTTTGATCCAGGTCGGCACGTCGACCGTCAGGTAGGTCGCCGAGTTTCCCAGCGGCGAATCGATGCACATCGGGTTGGCGTCGGGCGAGCCGAGCTGATCGGGCGAGACGACGATCGGGGCGAGGCCGTCGTGAGCCGACGCGTAGGCGTCGAGCGACTGCTGCAGGTGGGCGGCGATCAGCGGATCCTGGGGCTGGCCGGGCTGTCCGGACAGCACGATCAGCACGGGCAGCAGCGGCGGGTTGTCGGTGAGGGCTGCGGGCGGGCGGTAGATGACGGCCGGACGGGCGGTGAAGCCCGACGCCGTCGCGGGGATCGTGACCGTGCCGACCTCGCCGGTCGAGGGCATCCCGTCGGGGGCAGTCCAGTCGGCGATCGTCGGACGGTCGGCGTTGCCGTCGAGGGACGGCAGGTCAGCGGAACCGAACGCGGGCATCCCGAGGGCGAGGCGCACGGTCGGATACTGTCCGAACGCGATGTTCACGCCCATCGCTGCGGTGAGCGCGAAGAGCACGATCGCCAGCGGCGCGGCGACGGCCCGGCGCCAGGTGGGACGCCAGAGCGACACCAGGGCGACCCCGATGGCGGCGAACCCGAGCGCGATCCACATCCGCGAGTCGGCCGTGAGGACCACGCCGAACAGGTTGTAGTGATCCGCCAGCAGCCAGGTCAGGCCGATGCCCAGGAGCCCCGCGACGACCGCCGCCGTCGCTGCCGTCATCGTCCAGCGCCGGCGGAGCCAGCGGTTGCTCGGCCGCAGCACGACGAGCAGCACGAACGCGAGGGCAGCCGCGATGCACGTCCCGACGACGGCTGGGCCGGAGAGGATGTTCGTGTTGAGCAGCCAGTTCACATCGACCTCCCGAGGACGGCGCCGCGCCGCAGTGGCGCGACGGGCTCACCGCCCCGCCCACAGCGTAAACCGGGCCGCGTGCTCGCCTGCGCACGCGGCCCGGTTTTCGCGGCGGTTTCATCAGTCGGCGTGCTCGGGCGGCCACACGACCGAGAAGCGCTCGAAGACGATGTCCTCGTCTTCCGACCACTCGGCTCCGCGGGCCGCCGCGACGCGGGTCCAGTAGCGCCGGTGCTCGCGCTGCCAGCTCTCGAGCGAGAGGTCGTCCTCGCCCTCGTCGGCGGCGAAGGCGGCATCCGCGCTCGCGAAAGGCCCCAGGCGCAACTCCGTGGTGCGGATGACGATGCGCGGAGTTCCCGTGCTGTCGCACGCGATCCAGTGCGAGCCGAGGCGAGGGATGAGATCTCCCCGCGCGACGAAGTCGGCGACGAGCTCGGCGGTGGCACGCTTGCCGCCCGCGAGCACGATCCCGAGCAGCTCGTCGGCCAGGCGTGCGTTGTCGCCGAAGTGCTCGACGGTGTACTCGGGCGCCGCGCGCACCGCCTCCGGGTGCGCGGCCCGATACTGCTCCCACATCGCGGCCGCCGCGGCCTCGTCGAGGGGCAGGGCGGGCGAGGATCCGCTGTGTTCGCTCATCCCTCGATCCTCGCACCGGCGGACGCGGTCACCCGATAGGTGCGCACCTCGAAGGGCCGCAGCTCGACCGTCACACGGCCGGCGTCATGCTCGACCTCGCCGAGGTCGTCCTCGATGAGCGAGGCCTCGCGGACGATCACCGCCCCGTCGATGCGCACGTCGCCGGCCACGCGCCGCCCGGCCGGCTCGTACACGCGCACGACGAGGTCGCCCGAGCGATCGGCGGCGAGCTTGACGCCCGAGACCAGGATGCCGGGTGTCGCCGTGACCAGCGGCGCCACGGGCGCTCCGGCGCGCTCGCGCATCGCGGTGTTCAGTGCGATGCCCGCGGCCGTCGCGGTCTCGATGTCGGCGCCGATCACCAAACCGTAGCGGTGGTTCTGCTCACCCTGATCGGTCTCGGGATCGGGGAATCGCGGCGCGCGCAGCAGCGAGAGCCGGACCGTCGTGGTGACGCCGCGGTCGGGTTCGGCGTCGCGCGTGACGTCGTACCCGTAGGTCGAGTCGGTCACGAGGGCCGCCCCGAAACCCTCTTCGGCGACGTGGACGAAGCGGTGCATCGAGGTCTCGAACTTCGCGGCTTCCCAGCTGGTGTTGGTGTGGGTCACGCGCCGGGCGTAGCCGAACTGCGTCTCAGCGGCGGTGTGCTCTGCCTGGATCGCGAGCGGGAATGCGACCTTGAGGAACTTCTCGACCTCGTGCCAGTCGGTTCGCTGCGAGATCTCGATGGTGCGCGAGCCGGGCCGCAGGACGAGCTCCTGCGTGAGCGTCGACGCCGAGAACGACCGGGTGATCGTGACGTGGGCCGCCCCGTCACGCGTGTCGGCGGCGAGCGCGTCGAGGTCCGTGAGGTCGGTGACGCGGTTCCGGTAGAAGCGATCGACGTCCCAGGCGTCCCACATGTTGGGGAAGTCCTGGTGCAACTGGAGGAGGTTCGCCGGTTCGCCCGCCGGTATGGTCTCGCGCCCGGTGGCGAGATCGATCGCCGAGGTGATGAGGCCGTCGGCCGAGATCGTCACCCGGACGAGGTCGTTGCCCAGCACGAATCCGCCGTCGCGCTCGAGCACGTCGACCGCTCCCGCCGGGGGTGCGGCGGGGGCGGCGCCGAGCCCGGGGACGCCGTCGCGGGCCAGCGGCGACGCGTTGAAGACGACGCGCTCGTCGCCGGGGCCGGCCAGCAGCTCCTGGGCACGATCGATGAGCGCCTCGGCGGCCGCCGCGACGCGCTCGTACTGCTCGACGGCCTCGCGGTGCACCCACGCGATCGAGGTGCCGGGCAGGATGTCGTGGAACTGCTGCAGCAGGACCTGCTGCCACAGCGCGTCGAGCTCGTCGTAGGGGTAGTCGGCACCGGTGCGCACGGCGGCGGTGGCCCACCAGGCCTCGGCCTCGATCAGCAGGTGCTCGGTGCGCCGGTTGCCCTGTTTCGTCTTGTGCTGGCTCGTGAGGGTCGCGCGGTGCAGTTCGAGGTACAGCTCCCCCACCCATACCGGCGGCTTCGGCAGCTCGGCCATCGCGCGTTCGAAGAACGCGTCGGGGTGCTCCCACTGCACGCGTGCGCTGCCTTCGAGGTCGGCGAGGCGCTCGGCCTTGCCGGTCATCTCGCGGGTCGTGCCGCCGCCGCCGTCGCCCCACCCGACGGGCGCGATGGATCCGGATGCCACACGCGATTCGCGGAACTGCCGCGACGCCTTCGCCACCTCCATGCCCGACAGCTGCGAGTTGTAGGTGTCCATCGGCGGGAAGTGGGTGAACATCCGCGACCCGTCGATCCCCTCCCAGGCGAAGGTGTGGTGCGGGAACTTGTTCACCTGGTTCCACGAGATCTTCTGCGTGAAGAACCACTCGAAGCCGGCGCGGCGCATGAGCTGGGGCAGCGCGGGCGAGTATCCGAACGAGTCGGGCAGCCATACGCCGCGCGAGCGGATGCCGAACTCCTCCTCGAAGAAGCGCTGACCGTAGAGGAACTGGCGGGCGATCGCCTCGCCGGTGGGCATGACGGTGTCGGACTCGACCCACATGCCGCCCAGGGGCAGGAAGCGCCCCGCGGCGACGGCATCCTTGACCTTCGCCCACACCTCGGGACGATGCTCCTTGAGCCAGGCGTACTGCTGCGCACTCGACATGCCGTACCGGAAGTCGGCGCTCTCCCCCAGCAGCTCGGTCATCGTGGTGCTCGTGCGCGCGACCTTGCGGATGGTCTCGCGCACCGGCCACAGCCACGCCGAGTCGATGTGGGCGTGGCCGATGGCCGAGATGCGGTGCGCGCTGGCCTCGGCGGGCGACGCCAGCACCTCGGCGAGCGCGGCCCGCGCGTCCGCGGCGGTCTCGGCGATGTGCTGCAGGTCGAGACGGTCCAGCGCGTCGTCGAGTGCCTGCAGGATGCGCATGCGCCGGGGCGCGGTCTCGGGCAGCTCCGCCTGCAGTTCGACGAGCACCTCGAGGTCGAGCGCGAGCTCGTGCACCTCGGGCTCGAACACGGCGAGGTCCATGTGCCGGACCGTGTAGAGGGGCCGGGGCGAGGAGGTCTGGATGTCGCCCTCCTGCGTCGGGAGGAAGGGGTGGTAGTCCAGCAGCACGGGGTTGGCGGCGGCCTCGATGTAGAACTCGACCTCTTCATCGCCGGCGGCTTCCTCGGCGATGCGCACCCACTGGTTGCGGGGGTTGAGCGACTTCACCGGCTCGCCGCTGGGGAGGTAGACGAGCCCTTCGCACTGGAAGCCGGGCATGTTCGGGTCGAAGCCGAGGTCGACGACGGCCTCGACCCGGCGACCCGCCCACGCCGCCGGCACCCGCCCGCGCACGCGGAACCAGGTCGTCGACCATGCCGGTCCCCACGGAGATCCCGCCTCGAACGGCTCGAACTCCAGCGCCAGACCGGCGGCAGGCGCGATGGGCTCGCCCGGCAACCGGTTCGCCGAGATCTCGAGCGGGATGCGCGCGGAATGGATGGCGGGGCGGATGCGCTCGGTGAGCACGCGTGCGGCGCGGCCGGTGGTGAGAGGGATGTCGTCGTGCATGGGTGGGTGGATCCGTTCGGTCGTCGTCAGGGCGGTCGGGCGGGGCGGGTCAGGGCAGGGTGGCGGCGGCGCCACCGCCGAGGACGGGGGCGGGTGCGCCGAGGTCGGCGGCATCCACTCGCTCCATCCTCTCGATCCCTCGTGCGGCGAGCAGCGCAGTATCTGCCTGCCGCGATGCGAGGACGACCTGCGGGCCGCGGCCATCGCGTTCGGCGGCGCGTACCCAGGCTTCGAAGAATGCGCCGCCCGGTGCACAGTCGGCGCGGTAGGGGCGGGAGTCGTCGAGTACCAGGCCGACGGGGGATGCCGCGGGGCGGGGTGCGCCGCGCAGTTCGCGCGCCAGCTCGGCGAACCGGCGACCGGTCGGTTTGACGACGCCGTCCTCGTCGATCAGTCCGAGGTCGTACTCGACCGGCGGGAAGTCGAGCAGGGAGCGGGCGACGTCGTGGGAGCACCACCACGTGACGGCGGAGAGCACGGGGACGTCGGCGGCGCGACGCACCGTCTGTTCGAGGAAGTCGGCCGCGTCGCCGCGATCGACGACGGTGACGGGGACGCCGACCTCCTGGAGCCAGACCGGGCGATCGGCGAGAGCGTGCCAGGCGGCCGCGAGCTGCACGAGGTACTCGGCGTGCCGCACCGATCCGGCGCCGAGGCCGCCGTGTCGCTGGGCCGCGCCGTTGAAGACCCAGGAGTGCACGACGGTCTGGTCGCCGTGCTCGGCGGCGTGAGACGGCAGGAAGGGTTGACGCTCGTCGTACCAGGTCGCGTCGTAGGCGGCGTGCGTGATGAGGCCGGGTGCGCTCTCGCGTGCGACGCCGAGGAGACGCACGAGCCACTCCTCGGCCTGCGCTTCGTCGATCGGATGCGGGTGCGGGTGCGGCCTCGCGGCGAACTGGTTGACCTCGTTGCCGAGGGTCAGCCCCAAGACGTTGGGGCGCGGCCGCAGCACCTCTCCGAGGGCGCGCAGGTACGCCTCCTCGCCCGCGAGGGCCACGGGGTCGGTGAAGATGTTGCGCTCGTGCCACGTCGTGACCCACGCGGGCAGGAAGTCGAAGCTCGACAGGTGCCCCTGCAGCGCGTCGACGTTGACATCGAGGTCGAACTCGGCCGCAGCATCCACCACCGCGCCGATGTCGGCGAGGGCCGCGGGCCGGAGCAGTCCGCGGTTCGGCTGCACGAGGTGCCACAGCGGGAAGAGGCGCACATGGTCGGCCTCGAGCCCGGCGATCGCCTCGAAGTCGCGGCGCACCTCGTCGAGGTCGAGGTCGAGCCACGCATGGAACCAGCCGGCGCGGGGCGTGTAGTTCACGCCGAATCTCATCACGGGGTCGATCGGGGAGGTCATGGGGCCTTCCGGGGTCGGGGACGACGGGGCGGAGAAGGGGGCGACGCGAGGAAGCCGGGGTGGGGCTCAGCCCTTGACCCCGCCCTCCTCGACACCCTTGAAGAAGTGACGCTGCAGCACCGCGAAGACGATCGCGATCGGGATGAAGGCGATCATCGAGCCCGCGGCGATCATGCGCTGATCGTTGGAGAACGTGCCCGACAGGTATTGCAGGCCGATCGTGAGGGTGAACTGGTCGGGGCTCGTCAGCACGATGAGCGGCCACAGGAAGTCGTCCCAGGCGCCGATGAAGCTGAAGATCGCGATGACGGCGACCGTTCCCTTCACCGACGGGAGCGACACGCTCCAGAACCGCTGCAGGGCGTTGGCGCCGTCGATGATCGCCGCCTGGTCGATCTCTTCGGGCAGCACCCGGAACGCGTTGTACATCAGCAGCACGTTGAGGGTGGCGACCATGCCGGGCAGCGCGACACCGAGCAGGGTGTCGGCGAGGCCGAGGTTGCGGATCGTGACGAAGTTGGCGATGATCGTCGCCTCGCCCGGCAGGATCAGCGTCGCGAGGAACAGGCCGATGACGATCTTGCGTCCCCGGAACCGCAGGCGCGACAGAGCGAAGCCGGCGAGGGTCGAGAACACGACGTTGCCGCCCACGGCGAAGACCGCGACGAACAACGAGTTCCCGATGAACTGCCACACCGGGATCGCATCCATGACGCGGGTGTAGTTGTCGAGCGTGGGCTGGCTCGGCCATAGCTGCGGGATGCGGGTGTAGATGTCTTCGCTCGTGCTCTTCAGCGATGTCGAGAGCTGCCACAAGAACGGGCCGATGCTGATGAAGAGCACGAGGACGAGCAGCCCGTACCGGGCGACGATCTCGCCCGGCCGCATCGAGCCGAACCCGCCGCGGCGACGTCGGCGGGGTTCGACCCGCTCGCGGGTGGCGGCGGCGCTCATTCGCTGCTCCGGCTGTTGATCCTGGCGAGGACGAGCATCGGTACGAGCGTGACGAAGAACATGAGGATGCTCAGCGCGCTGGCGTAGCCGAGGTCGCCCGAGAACCCGCGGGAGTACTGCTGGATGAGCATGACCATCGTCATCGCCTCACCGCCGGCGCCGCCCGTGCCCCCGGTCATGATGAACACCTCGCTGAAGACGCGGAGAGCGGCGATGCACACCAGCACGGCGATGAGGAACATCGCTCCGCGGACGGCGGGCAGGGTGACGGAGAAGAAGCGTCGCACCGCGCCGGCGCCGTCCATCGCGGCGGCCTCGTGCAGGTCGCGGCTGACGTTTCCGAGGGCGGCGAGGTAGATGATCATGTAGAAGCCGAGACCCTTCCACACCGTCAGGCTCACGGCGCTGAGGATGATGAGCCAGCGGTCGGTGAGGAAGGGCAGCGGCTGCTGGATGATCGACATCGCCTGCGCGAGGCCGTTCACCAGCCCCCGGTCGTCGAGCATGAAGGTCCAGATGAGGGCCACGACGACGGCGGAGGCGATGACGGGCGTGTAGAACGCCGTGCGGAAGAAGGCGATGCCGGGGAGCTTCTTCTCGACCAGGAGTGCGATGAGCAGCGGGAGGATCGTCAGCAGCGGCAGGCACACGAGCATGAACACGACGCTGTTCAGCAGCGCGCCCATGACCTGGTCGTCGCGGAGGATCAGCTCGAAGTTCCGGAAGCCGACGTATTGCTCGTTGCCCCCGAGCGGCTTGGCGTTCGTGAACGCCATACGGATGGTGTTGAGCGAAGGCCAGATCGAGAACACCGCCAGCCACAGCAGGGCCGGGGCGAGGAAGAGCCACGGCGTCCACGAACGGGTCGCGTTCGCGGGGCCGTGCCCGACGGGACGGCGCCGTCGTGCCGCGGTGGCGGCGGGCGCCCCCGCGACCGGGGCGAGCCCGGCCGCGGGGAGGTTGGTGAGGGTCATGGCCGGCCTTACTGCCGTGCCAGCAGGTCGTTGAGCTTCTCGACCGACTTGTCGAGCGCTTCCTGGCCCGAGATGTCACCGCGGATGGCCAGGGCGATCTGCTGGTTCAGGTAGTCGTTCATCGCCCCGTTGACCGAGTAGGGGGTGAGCACCTCGGCGGTCTTCAGCGACTCGAAGCCGGTGATGCGCGCCTTCGCCGACGGCGTTCCGTCGTCCTCGGTGAAGTACGGGTCGGAGTCGGATCCCTGGGTCGAGGGGAAGACGTTCGCGATGTGGGCGAAGGCGTTCTGGTTCTCGGCGTTGGTGACGAATTCGGCGAAGGCGAGCGCTGTGGCCAGGTTCTCGCTGCTCGCAGCCACGCTCACGCCCTGCACGTACAGCGGCGAGATGTTCAGGGCGGGGGTGATGGCGACGTTGCCCTTCAGACTCGGGTTGTTCTCCTCGAACGAATCGATGGCGGTCGCGCCGCCGGTCGTCCACGCGACCTTGCCCTGCGTGAACAGCTGCGCGTTCCCGAGGTAGTCGGCGTTCAGCACGGTCGGCGGCATCTCGCCGTTCGCGTAGGCCTCCGCGTAGCGATCGACGAGCGCGGCCGCCTCGGGGGTGTTGAACACGAACTCGGTGCCGTCGTCGTTGAGGATGTCGATGCCCTCGAGCGTGAAGTCGCCGATGCCGGGCACCCGGCTGATCAGGAAATTGTCGGGGCAGGCATCCGCCATCGTCGCCGCCTGCGCGAAGAGCTCGTCGGTCGTCTTCGGCGGGTTCGCCGAGTCGAGGCCGCACGCGTCGAGCTGGGTGGAGTTCCAGTAGTTGACGTCGGTGCCGAGGTACCAGGGATAGCCGTACACGCCTTCGACGCCGTCGAAGCGGTAGGCGTCGACCGAGCCCGCGAAGTAGGTCGACTCGAGGTCGGTGGCCTTGCTGACGTCGTAGAGCAGGTTCTGCCGGGCGAGAGGAAGGGCGAAGTCAGGCGGGAGGTTCACGACGTCGGGAAGCGTGTTCGTCGACGCCTGCGACAGCACCTTCTCGGAGTACCCGTCGCCGGGCTGGTCGAGAAGTTCGACGGTGACATCGGGGTACTTCTCCTCGAAGGCGTCGATGACGCCGTCGAGGTACTCGGCATAGGTGGGCGTGAGCGACCAGGTCTGGAACCGGATCGATCCCGCGACCTCGCCGTCGGGGTCGGAGCCGGCTCCGGGCCCGCTCGAGCACCCGGCCAGAAGCGCGGTGGCGGCGAGCAGTCCGAGCCCAGCCAAAGCGGGGGTTCGCGAGTTCCTCATGGTGTGCAACTCCTTCGTATGCAAACGGTGCGACGGGGTATAGCCTGAGCAACTAAACCGAGTAAGTCAAGGATCACTTATCCGGTTCAGCTCGCGAGGAGGAACCGATGAACACACCGCGCAAACGGGCGACCATCGCCGACATCGCCCGGCGGCTCGGTGTCTCGAAAGCGGCCGTGTCGTTCGCGCTCAACGACCGTCCCGGGGTGAGCGTCGAGCTGCGCGAACGCGTGCTCGCCGTCGCCGCCGAGCTTCGGTACCGACCCAACTCCGCGGCGCTCGCGCTCGGGCGCTCGCGCGTCGACGTCATCGGGCTCGTCATCAACCGCCCCGCGCGGACCCTCGGCACCGAAGCGTTCTTCCCCGAACTCATGGCCGGCATCCAGGCGGGACTGTCGGAGACCCACACCGGCCTGCAGACCCTCGTCGTCTCGTCACTCGAGGAGGAGCTCGCCGCCTACAGCACGTGGCAGGCGACGCAGCGCGTCGACGGGGTGATCGTCGTCGACCCGCGCCGCGACGACGCGCGCATCGCGCTCCTGGCCGAACTCGACCTGCCGGCGGTGCAGATCGGCAGCCACCCGAGCATCGATGCGGCGATCCCGAGCGTCTGGATCGACGACCACGCCGTGGCCACGGCGCTCTTCGAGACGCTCTTCGACCTCGGGCACCGTCGCGTCGCGCACGTGACGGGGCCGCTCGACTTCGAGCACACCGAGCTGCGCCGTTCCGCCCTGAGCGAGTGCGCTCGGCGCTACGGCGCCCCGGCGCCGCTCTCCGTGGCGACGGACTACTCCGCCGAGCAGTCGGCTGAGGCCACCCACTCGCTGCTCGCCGGCGGTGACCGACCGACCGCGATCGTCTACGACAACGACGTCTTGGCGCTCGCGGGTCTGCGGGTCGCCCAGGAGCTCGGCGTCTCGATCCCCGGCGACGTCTCGGTCGCGAGCTTCGACGACTCGATCGCGATGAGACTCGTGCGCCCCTCGATCACGGCGCTCACGCGCGACACCTATGCGCTCGGGGAGCTCGCCGCGCGGACCTTGATGGATGTCATCGGGTCGGACGGCCCGGTGGCATCCGTCGCCGCGGCCCCGCCCGCGCTGTCCGCGCGCGAGAGCACCGGCCCGGCGAAGACCTCCAGCTGAGCGAGATCGATCCGGGTCACCGCTTCGAAACGCACCCATGCGATGTCAGGGACCCCACCCCGCGTAGCGAACGGCCGGGTCTGCGACGCGATGTGGAGTTCTTCACCAGAAGGTTCGTCGACGCGTTCGTCGAGGTCGAACCACTCCCCCGACGGGGTGCGCCCGCGCAGCCGCCAGGACACCGTCGTGACCGCTGCGGGCGAGCCCGGGTCGGGACACCTCACCGGCAGCGGCGCGGGCCGCCCCGCGAGCGTGACCGTGTAGAGCCCGATGCTCGACGAAGCGCGCAGCGGGAGGTCGACGGCGTCGCCGGGTTCGAGGCACAGGACGCTCTCGCCGATGTCGTCGGTGACCGATCGCGGCACGACCTCGAGCAGATCGACGAGCGGCGGTGCGTCGAACTCGACGCTGAAGGATGTGGGCCGTGTCGTCTTCGCCCACCCCGCTGGTTCGTCCGAGAGCTCCACCTCGATGAGTTCGGCTCGACGGACGACATCCGGGGGCACCGCGATGCGCTCCCACACCCGCCCGTCGATGCGCACCTCTCGGATGTACGGCCGCCCGGCGCCGGTCGTGATGATCTCGAGGGGGCGCTCACGCCCCTCCGGATGCAGCACGACGCGGGGCAGCAGCGGCGGCGTCAGCACGAACTCGCCCGCGCCGGGAACCAGCGGGTAGAGGCCGAGCACCGCGAAGAGGTACCACGCCGACATCTCGCCGTTGTCCTCGTCTCCGGGATAGCCCTGCCCGATGTCCGAGCCGGCGAAGAGCCGGTCACGGGCCTCGACGACGATCCGGTGGGCGTCATCGTGTCGCCCCGCGAAGCAGTACATGAACGGAATGTGGTGAGCGGGCTGATTGGACAGGCCCAGCATGCCCATACGGACATCGCGCGCCTCGCTCATCTCGTGGATGACGAACCCGTACGAGCCGACGAGGTCGGGGGCGGCGGTCTCGGGCGTGGCGAAGAAGACGTCGAGCGCGGCGCCGAGCGCCTGCTCGCCCCCGTGCAGCGCGGCGAGCCCCGCCCCGTCGTGCGGCGCAGTGAACATCGTGCCCCACGCGTTGGTCTCGGTGTAGTCGTACCCCCACTCGGCGGGGTCGAACTCGTCCGCGCCCACGCGCCACTCGCCGTCCGGGCGTCGCCCCAGGAAGAAGCCGAGGTCGTGGTCGCCGTACCGGCGGAGGCCGGGACGGAACACCGAACGGTAGGCGAGCGCGCGGCGCGCGAGGTAGTCGGCCTCGGCGGCGAGACGGTCGCGCTCGGCGGCATCCGTCTCGTCCCGGATCAGCGCACGGGCGAGCCGGGCGGCGGCGGCGTCGTTGATCGCGTTGTCGAGCGTCCACGACATGCCCTCGTGCGTGTCGGTGTCGGTGAAGCCGCGGAAGATCGCGGGACGGAGCCCCTTGCGACCGACCCGCGGATCCGCGGCGGGCACCGTCGCGTGCCGCAGGGCCGACCGGTAGGCCTCCCGTGTGTCGATCGCGACGCCCAGCGCTTCGAGCCCGGCGAAGACCGTGTCGCTCGTCGTGCCGGTCATCGAATCGACCGGTCCGGGTGCGCTCCACCGGGCGACCCACCCGGCGTCGCGGAAGTGCTGCACGAAGCCGTCGGCGAGGGCCGCGGCGGTGCGCGGGGCGAGGAGCCCGAGGAGCGGCCAGGCGGTGCGGTAGGTGTCCCAGAATCCGTTGTTCGAGGAGTAGGTGCCGGACCGCACGACCCCGTCGACCGGGCTGCGGTAGCGGGGGCCGCCGGGCGACGGCTCGTCGTGGGCGTTGGGGTAGCTGAAGACGCGGGCGAGAGATCCGGCTATCGAGCGGAGGGTGTCGTCCGAGACGGCGCCCTGCGCTGAGATCTCGAACCGTTCGAACACCCCGCGCCACGCCGCCTCCGCCGCGGCGCGCATGCTGTCGATGCCGCCGCCGGCACGGGCGTTCTCGGCCGCCTGCGCGGCGTCGATCGTCGACATCCCCACGACGATGTCGACGGCGGGTCGCTCGAAGACGATCGCGCCGCGCAGCGAGCCGCGTGAGAGCGCGAGGTCGTGGCGGCGAACCCCCGGCAGCACGGCGTGCACATGGTGGTCGGGGCGACCGCCGCCGTCGCGGAGGTGGACGTCGAGGTGCAGTGCCCCGTCGTGTTCCGCCCACGCGGCCGAGACCGCTTCGCCCAGGTGATCGACGACGACCGACAGCTTGTCCGAGTGCGAGCGGAACCGCATGCCCACGGCATGGCGGGCCGCGGTCAGCAGCACCGAGACTCCGTCGAGCTCGACCCGGTACTCGTGCGGGGATGCGTGTTCGCCGGCCCTGGCGAATCGGCGCGCCCGCTTGCGACGGTCGCGCTGCGGCTTCTCGCTCGGGCTCGGCATGAGCTCGAACACACCACGGTCGCCGATCCACGGGCTCGGGATATGACTCGTCGCGAACGCCTGGATCGCCGGGCGGTCGACCTGGTAGCGATAGGGCCAGTTGCCCGCCGAGGCATCGGTCATCGGCAGCGCGAAGACGCCGCCGTGGGGCAGGGTCACGATGGGCGCGGTGTTCCCACGCGAGAAGCGATCCGAGCCCCGGGTGCCGCGACGGGTGTCGGCCCATCCCAGCAGATGCTCCGGGCGATGCGGCACAGGCTCGATGACGGGCGGCGCGACGAACACGGTGCGCTCGCCCGAACCCGGGCCGATGACCACGCGCACGCCCGTGATCCGGCGCCCGACGACGGCCGCGAGGTCGACGGTGCGGCGGTTCCACTGATCGACCCAGAGGCGCTTCGAGCGCGCCTGCGCGAGGGGGTCGACGGCGTCGCCGTACTGGTCTCGCGCGCCGGCCTCCGAGAGGGTGGTGCCGTCGTCGAACACGAGATCGACGGCCACGGCGGTCGCCGCGTAGCGATCGTCGGCGGCCCCCTCACCCGACTCCACCGCGACGGGGAACACGTCGACGGTGAGCTGTTCCCCCGCCGCGACACGGCGCCCGCGCAGGTCGGGCTGCTCGTTCGCAGCGGGCAGGTCGGTCACGGACGGGCCGGCACCGACGTCGATCCGGAAGCAGCGACGCCGGTCGGATTCGGCGGTGTCGGCGGGTGCGAAGGCGGGGACGGCGCGGCGGACGCGGGGACCCCGCGTAGGAATGTCGACCATCAGCCGACGTAGACCGCTTCCTGACCCGAGAGCTGGCGCGTGAACGACGACACGTACGAGCTGCGGTCGCCCGCGGTCAGGTTGTAGGTGACGTAGACGCCGTACCCCTCGTCCACGGTACGGCGGGCGAGGTTCGCCGCCGTCGTCGCCGACGTCTGCGTCAGGTCGATCGCGGCGGGACCGAGGCGGTCCTTGCCGACCCCCGGGTAGGCGGGGATGTTGTACTGCCCGTAATAGGGGTTCCAGATGTAGTCGAGCTTGTCGAGCACCGATGCCGGAGCGGACTTCAGGCTCGCGGCCGCGGCGCCGATGTCGTAGAGCGAGATGATGCTGCCGGCCGGCAGCTTCGCATCGAGCGCGTCGACGAGCCACCGAGCGGAGTCGGCGTTCGCCGCCGGCACGCCGTTCGAGCCGTACGTGACCCACTCGTCGTCGATGTCGACGCCGTCGAGACCGTACTGCTCGACCACGGCGGCGACCTGGTCGGCGAAGGCCGCGGCGGCGGCCTGCGACGGGAAGTTGGCGAAGCCGGCAGTCTGGTGGTTGCCGAGCAGCGACAGGGTGACCTTGATGCCCTTGTCCTGCAGGGGCCGGATCTGCGTGTCGGCATCCTCGAGGGTGGCTGTCACCTGATCGTTCAGGTGCAGCACGGCCCCGGTGCCGTCGTGATTGATGTTCGCGGCGAAGATGATGGCGACGTCGAACGCGTTCGAGCCGTCGGCCAGCTCGTAGTCGCCGACGGTCCGGAGCTCGTTGCTGTTGACCTCGACGTACGCAACGGTCAGCGGGTCGGTCGACGCGGCCGACGCGGCCGACGCGGCGGTACCGGGCGCGAATGCGGCTGTGGCCAGCGCGGCCGCCGCGAGCGCGGCGAGCGCGGCGGAACGGCGGGCGGGGCGGGGGGTCCTCGACATGATGCTCCTCGTTGAGTTCGCTGTCGTCGGCACGGTGCCGACGCGTGCCAGCGAACCCGACTTAACCGAATTAGTCAACGGGCGCGGCCCCGGTTCGGCGGAGCGTCAACGACGCTGCAGCAGCGCCCTCGCTCCGGCGATGACCCCCACGACCGCCGCGGACGCTGCCGCCGATGCCGCGGCGTACAGCGGCGCGCGATGACGGATGGCCCAGGTCTGCAGGCTCTCGCCCCGTGCGCGGTCGTCGAATGCGCCGTGCGCACCGTGGTCGCCCGGCACCGGCTCATACAGGTTCGGCGGTGTCGCGGGTGCGTCCGACCCGGGGGCGAACTGCCCTTCCCACGCGTTCTTGGCGAGGTACCAGTCGAGGAAGCGGCCCGCGACGCGCGTGCCGAGGATGAGACCGACGGTCGACTCGCCCACCCATGTCCGCCGGCGCGGCCGGTCGGCGACGTCGGCGACGGCCCGCGCTCCGACCTCGGGCTGGAAGATGGGCGGCACCGGCTGCGGATGCTGCGCGAAGTTCGACTTCACCCAGCCGAACTGGGTCGTGTTGAGGGCGGGCATGTCGACGATCGAGACGGCGACGCGGCTCTTCTCGTGGGTGAGCTCGGACACGACGGCATCCGTGAATCCGTGGATCGCGTGCTTCGCACCGCAGTAGGCGGCTTGCAGGGGGATGCCGCGGTGGGCGAGCGCCGACCCGATCTGGATGATGTGACCGTGGTCGCGGTCGCGCATCCGCCGGAGCGCCGACCGCGTGCCGTTGACGGCGCCGAGGTAGGTCACCGCCGTGGCGCGGTCGAAGTCACCCGGCGTCGTGTCGAGGAAGGTGGCGATCGCCCCCGACATGACGTTGTTGACCCACAGGTCGATCGGTCCGAGGCTCTCCTCGACATCGGCTGCCGCGCGGTCGACGGCATCCGCGTCGGCGACGTCGACCGACACCGCGAACGCGCGCCGTCCGGCGGCCTCGATGTCGGCGACGGCGCCGTCGAGGCCGTCACGGCCGCGCGCCAGGACCGCGACATCCCAGCCGCGACGCGCGAGCTCTCGGACGATCGCCCGCCCCAGGCCCGCGCTTCCTCCGGTGACGACGGCGACTCCGCGCCCGCTCGATGCGACCATGACGATCTCCTTCCACCGAGGCATCCACGGTGGAAGCTCGCGATCGCGACCATTGTCGGCACGTGCGCGAGCGAGAGCGCAGCCGTTGCCAGGCCGCGAGGAATGGTCTAGGGGACGGTGCAGGGGAACGGTCCGGGCGCGCTCAGCGCATGCCCGACATGCGGTCCCATTCGATCGACTTGAACTGCAGGAAGGTGCAGAGGTTTCCCGCGAAGGCGACCTCTGCGGCGAGACCAGCCATCTGGTACGGCGTGAGGGTGAGGTCGTCGGAGCGGGCGGTGAGCGTCGCTTCCCATTCGGGGTCGTCGATGGCCCGCGGCTGCATGTAGACGTCGGCAGGCGCATTCTCGAGGTGCACGATGACGAGCCCGGTGTCGAGCCCGTCCGACCCGTCTTGAATGGCGACCTTGACCGAGACGCCGGGCGCCTTCCCCTGCTCGAGGAACTCGGCGACCCACTCCTCGAGGAGAGTCTTCGTCCGCACGGGGACGCGGTGGATATCGTCGCTCATCACGTCGAATCTTGCCATAACCCGAATGAAAACGCCCGCCGTTTCCGGCTGGACGCGGTGCTGGATCGAACTACCGCGCGTCGGGCAGCAGCGCGTGCCGCTCACGCCAGGACCGCAGCGCGCCGGCGGCGATCGAGACGTCGTCGGACGCGACGGCGTCGTCGCCGACGATCTGCACCGATTCGTGCCCCTTGCCGGCGATGAGGATCGTGTCGTCGGGTGCTGCTGCGGCCACCGCTTCCGCGATCGCCGAGGCGCGGTCACGGATGACGCGGACCCTCTCGAGCGAGCGGAACCCGGCGAGGATATCGGCGACGATCGCGTCGCCGTCCTCGTGATGGATGTCGTCGTCGGTGACGATGATCGTCTGGGCGATCTCTTCGGCGATGACCGCCATCTCGGGTCGTTTGCCGCGATCGCGGTCGCCCGTGCAGCCGAACACCACGCTCAGTCGTCCGGGACCGCTCGAGAGGGCGATGAGCGCCTGGCGCAGCGCGTCGGGCGTGTGGGCATAGTCGACCACGACTTGCGGACCGACCCCGGGCGAGACGACCTGCATGCGGCCGGGAACCCGGCGGATGGCGCGCACCGCTGCCGCGATCGCGTCGGGCGCGGTGCCTTGCGCGTGGAGGACGCCTGCCGTCATCGCGAGGTTGTCGACGTTGAACCGGCCGATGAGCGGTGAGGCGACGTCGTAGCTCTCACCGTCGATCGTCAGGATGAAGTCGGCGCCGTCGGGGCGTACCCGGATGTTGTCGGCGCGAATGGTCGCCGTCGGCGCCCCGACGGTCGACACGCCGACATCCGTCAGCCCGGTCGGCAGTGCGATGCCCGCGACGTAGGGATCGTCGAGGTTGCGGACCGCGGCCCGGACGCCGGGCAGGTGGAAGATCCGCTGCTTGGCCTGCCCGTAAGCCTCCATCGACTCGTGGTAGTCGAGGTGGTCGCGGGTGAGGTTGGTGAACGCGGCGATGTCGAAATGGCATCCGTCGACCCTCCCCTGCGTGAGCGCGTGCGAGCTCAGCTCGATCGCGACCGCGTCGGCGCCCGCGTGACGGATGTCGGCGAGGAGTTCGTGCATGTCGACCACCGACGGAGTGGTGAGCGAGGTCTTGGCGAGGGCGCCGAACAGGCCGGCGCCGAGCGTGCCGATCGTGGCCGCGCGATGACCGAGGATCTGCCAGCTCTGCGCGAGCAGCTGCACCGTCGACGTCTTGCCGTTCGTGCCGGTGACCCCCACGAGGGTCATGTTCGCGGACGGGTGTCCGGTGTACTGGTCGGCCAGGCGCCCGATGACAGTCGTCAGGTGCGGGATGCCGCGCACGCGGTCGTCGACGTGGGTGACGCTCGCGTCGGTCAGGACGAGGGCCGCGCCGCGTTCGAGAGCCTGCGTGATGTGCTCGCGCACCCGCTCGTCGCGGCCGAGCGCGACGAAGACGTCGCCGGCTTGCACCGTGCGACTGTCGCCGCGCAGGCGTCCGCCGGGTACGTTCCCCCCGGCGACCCCCGTCGCCCACCATTCGGGGTCGAGGTTCCGACCCTGCCCAGCGTCCTGCATCTCCCGCCCCACTGCTCTCTGACCCGATGGTCCCCGGAACGGGCGGCAACCCGGAGCAAGGACTCGATGGAGTCTGAGATTGGCACTGTAACGTAAGCGCCGCTTAAGCCAGCGGACATCAGCCCTGGGGTTCGGGCACCATCCGCAGGCCGTCGGCACTGTTGGCCGATTCCATGAGGGCGTCGATCCACTTCGGGTTGATCTGCGGCTGCCGGCTGCCGGCGAACTGGAACTGGACCGAGATCGTGGGGTGCAGCCAGAAGTCGCGGCGGCTCGTGCCGTGGGGCGAGGTCGTCTCGAACATCAGCGGTTCGCCGCGCCGCAGCTTGGTCATCAGGACCAGCCGGAGGTGCGCGAGCGCACGATCGTCGATCTCGACGAAGTTCGCCGCGTTGTCGTAGAAGAATCTGCCCACGGGCAAAGCTTAGGTGGCTGTGGTGCGCGTAGGGCCGACTGCTATCGTCCGCCGCGGGCCGCGCTCAGAAGTAGAACCCGTGGCGTTCGAGCATGCTGACCGCCTGGCTGCGGCTCGAGACGCCCAACTTGGCGTAGAGCGAACGCAGCTGCGACTTGATGGTGTTGATCGAGACGGTGAACTGGTGCGCGAGTTCGGCGTACGTCTTGTCGTCGCGCAGCGCCATGGCCACGGATCGTTCGCGGGGGGTGAGCGCGGGAAGAGCCTGCCTCGGCGGGCGGGGGTCGCGAAGCCGCAGGGGCTCGATGGCCGCGCTGATGCGTGCGGCGAGATCGGGGCGCCGGTCGCGGAGTCGGTGCTCCAACGGGGCGAGCTGCGCGTGCGGGATCGTGACGAACGGCGCGATGAGGTCGCCGGTGTGCAGGGCGAGGCCGCAGGCCTCGTCGAACAGGGCGTCGGCGGCGTCGGGCTGCTCGAGGCGGTCTCGCGCCACGGCGCGGCGCACCAGGACGATGGCGAGGGTGCGCGGGCAGTGCTCCGCGCCGAGCGCGAGGCAAACGTCGGTGGCATCGAGTGCGGCGCGTTCGTCGCCGAGCGCGAGGTGGGCGGCCGCGCGCTGCGCCTCGAAGCACACGGTGTGGCTCGGTGTTGACGTGGGGCCGTCGAGCAGGGACAGTGCACGGCGGGCGGCGCCTTGGGCCAGGGTCGCGTCCGCGAGGGCGGCGAGCGCCAGCTCGCGGATGAGCCGGTGGCTGAGGTGCGCCCAGGCACCGCCGAGCGCCGTTCGCAGGCCGGCGGCGCCTGCGGTGAGGTCACCGAGGATGACGAGGGCGAGGGCGTCCGCCGTCGCGGCCGCGTGCTGCGCGTAAGGGTCACGGGGAGCGCGCGATCGTAGCGCTGCGGCGGCGCGCGAGACGCGTGCCGCGTCGAATGCGCCGGCTGCCAGCAGGATGTCGGCGAGGGCGAGGGCGTAGTCGGTGTCGGCGACGTTCCAGCGGTTCGCGCGCCCCAGCTCGGCGCACATATTGCGGGATCTCGCCGCGGCGTCGAACTCGCCGTTCACCGCGAAGACCAGGGTCTGCACGGCCGCGGCGCGGTAACGCACGGCGTGGCTGTCGGCGAAGGTGAGCGCTCGCGATGCGTAGAGGCCGGCATCGCGCGGGCGTCCTGCCGCCGCGTACACCTCGGCCACCGCCGCGAACAGCGATCCCAGCGCATCGAGCCCCAGCACGGCGCGGGCCCGCAGACGCCCCTCGGTGAAGTGGCCGTCGACGAGGGCGAGCGCGCCGTCGAGGTCGTCGAGTCGCACGCGGGCGATGAGCATCCCTTCGAGCAGGTGCACGTTCGACTCGGTCCACAGTTGCGGCGTCGCGCCGACGTCGAGCGTGCGCAGCCGCGCCAGGTCGACCTGGGTGGGTCGCCCGGGCCGGGCGCCGGGCAGACTGCCCGCGACGACGCGATGCGCGGTGGCCCGCAGCTCGTGGGTGCGGCTGGGATGCGGGATGGCGCGGCGCTCGATCGTCACGATGGGTCTCCGGAGTGTCTGGATCACGCGATGCGGTCGTCGCATCGTCATATGAGGGACGCCGCGAGGCCCGCATCGTGACGCGACTTCTCGAGATCGTCGCGTCGCGCGCGGATGCCAGGAGTAAGAGGAGGGAGCATCGCGCGGCAACATCGAACCCCGGACGCCGGCCCGTCGGGTCAGAAGGGTGGTGGTGATCCGGCTGGCGGTGTATCACCGGGTCGGCCGTCCGGTGTTGGGTCGGCGGCGTTGGCGGTGAAGCACACGGCCGGCGTCGGTACGTCTTCGCGGTAGACCCACCCCAGGGGCGAGGTCCATTCGAGGACCCCGCCGCCGATCTGCCGCACGTCCCATCTCGTGAATTGCTTCATCGAATGGTGCCGCTGGCACAGGTGGGCGAGGTTGTAGATGTGGGTGTGCCCGCCGAGGGCGTAGTCGATGGTGTGGTCGAGTTCGCACCGGATCGCGGCTCTGCGGCATCCGGGGAACCTGCAGTGCTGGTCTCGGGCGGTGAGGAGTTTCTTCATCGCGACGGTGGGCCGGTACGTGTCGATCTCAACCGGGGTGCGGGTGACGGGGTCGATGAACAATCGATCCCATTCGGAGACCTGCGCGGCGAGCTGGCGGGCGGTGTCGGCATCGATCAACCCGGCGCCCACGGCCTCGGCCGGGTGCTCGTCGTCGCCGGTCAGGGTCTGCGCGGTGACGGCGACCTGGACGCGTGCGCGGATCGCCCCGAGCCCACCGGCCCGGTCTGTCCCGTAGGTCGGATCGACCACGGGTGCTCCGCTGAGGACGAGGTCGCCGAGGATGTCAGCCCGCAGCTGATCCATCGTCCTCGCATCCGGCACAACCTCCGAACCCGCACCGCCCGCGGCATCCGCGCCCGAACCGCCAGCCCCCGCAGCATCCGCACCCTCCGCCCGGGCGTCCTTGACGGACTGCCCCATCTGCGTCAGCCGGTCAAGCATCCCCGCAGCGATGACGGTGGGAAGGTTGGCGACGAGGTTCGACATCCCGTCGGTCCCGTGGAACACCCGCACGCACCGCTCCGCCGCCGCCGCCGTATGCCGCTCCGTGAACGATCGCGGGTGCACCCGCGCCGCCAACACCTCAAGCGCACCACGCACTCGTGAGGGCACGTCCCGCTCGCACACGCCGATCGCAGCCTCCGCGAACTCACCGCGCACCTCGTCCGGCAGCCCCGCCCCGGCCTTCACGACCACATCGACGTGTCCGCGTTCGATCCGCCGCTCCACCCACGCCGCGAACACAGCCGGGTAGTCATCGATGACGGTCATCGCATGGTCGATCTCGCCCTGCAACCGGCGGTCGGTCAACCGCGCCATCCCGGCAGCTTCAGCCGCGACCGACCGCAGTTCCATGTCGGACGCCAAGCCCCGCACCCCGTCTCGCCGGGCCTCACGCAACGCCGACCGTCCCAGGTCAGCCAACGCACGCATCCGCGCAACATCCGCGGCATGCGAGAGATCGAGCGCTTCCGCGTACCTCGCGAACGCGAGCACCTGTGGGGGCGCGGAGTCACCGCATCGCACCTCACCGCTCCTGTAGTTCGCTGCCATGTTCCCATTGTGGCAGCGAGGTACGACATCGCTATCGAATCTCTGTTCGATCACAAAAGTCAGCGAACGGCGCCACGTGGGGAGGAACCAATGGTCCCACCAGGGCGCCATCCCACCCTCACCATCCCGCGACCCCCACCCCGCGACCCCCACCCCGCGACCCCCACCCCGCGACCCCCACCCCGCACCCGATCTCGCCCGGCAAGGAATTCCGCCTTTTCGCGTCACGATTCGCCATCGCCGGTGTCTCATCAGCATGCACGCTGCGACGAACACGCTCCCGGCGCCTCCGGCGACGAGAAGCCGGACCCGGACCCGGCCCTCCTTCCGACGCGCCGGCGACCGCGCCCACACCGGCGCCCGCAACCGCCGGCACCAGCTGAACCACTCCCCCGACCAGCCCCACACCCCTACGCACCACTATCCCCGGACCCCGTCCGCGGCATGCCTGAGCACGATCACCTTCCGGTCAGCCGCGTGTCCGATCGGTCGCATACGAACCCGCCGAAGCAGCACTCCTGCCGGAGCGATCCGCCCGGCCACGGTCGAGATCAGCGGCGCGACCGTCCGGGTCACTTGGGGTTGGTCGAGCACCCGCGAACACTCGTGGCATCGCCGCGATGTCGGGTTCGTGTGCTCGTCGCGCGCTGCGGACGGCGACAGCGCCACGGCCCGCCTCATTCTCATCACCGACAAGTCGCGCGGCGATGCGGTGATCGCCACTCTCGCCTGCGACGGCTTCTCACCCGAGGTCTACGCGGCTCTCACCCGTCATCTGCGCAACGTCGAGGCGATCGGCGATGCCGAACGATCCGACCCGCTCGCCCGGCTGGGTGCCGGACCGTCCGCCTACCCCCACATGTCGCGATGACGACGGCGCCGCACCGCTTGAGGTTGGCGTCTTCCGACGACAACGAGCCGCGCACACAGACCGCCGCAGCGTCCGATGACGAGCTCGTCGAGCGCGCCCGGAATCATGATGAACGCGCCTACGGCGAGCTCTGGCTGCGCCACTCGGCCGCCGCTCACGCCGTCGCTCGCGCATACTCGTCGCTCGATCCCGATGATGTCGTCGCTGAGGCGTTCGCCCGCATCCTGTCCGCCATCCGGCGCGGTGGCGGGCCTTCGATGGGGTTCCGACCGTACCTGTTGACGTCGGTCCGCAACGTCGCCCACAAGTGGGGCGCGCAGCAGCAGCAGGTGTACGCCACCGACCTGGAGGATGCCGCCGACGAGACGGCTCCCGACGCCGAATGGTCGACGATCGCGGGCTTCGACTCGAGCGCTGTCGCGTCGGCGTTCGCGACCCTCCCCACCCGCTGGCAGGAAGCCCTCTGGTACAGCGAGGTCGACGGTCTGAAGCCGCGCCAGTTCGCACCGCTGCTCGGTCTCGCCCCGAACGCAGCATCCGCTCTTGTCGTGCGCGCACGGCGCGGTTTCCGCGATGCGTGGGTGTCGGCGCAGCTCCGCCGCGCCGACAACGAGGAGTGCCGCGAGACCCTCGAACTGCTCGGGGCGCATTCGCGATCGGGCCTGTCGCGGCGCGACACGCGGCGCGTCGAGCAGCACCTCTCGACGTGCGAGGGATGCGCGCTCGCCTGGGTCGAGGCACGCGACGTCTCATCGCGGCTGGCGCTCGTGCTCGTTCCCCTCGTGGTCGGCATCCCGGCTGCCGCGTCGTACACGGCGTGGACGCAGTCGGGTGCTGCACAGGTCGCGACCTTCGCCCTCGGCCCCGCAGGCGCGACGGGCGCGACCGGCGGCACCGGCGCCGGCATCACCACCGGCACCCCGCGCGGCACCACCACGGGCGCACCGACCTCACGACGAGCCGCACGATCCGCCACGCGGTCGGGATGGCGTCGTCCCCTGTTCGTCGTCGTCGCTGCCGTCGCCGCGGCGGGAACGGCGATCGCCGTCACCCTGCCGCTCACCGAACCGACGACTGCTCCCCCGCGGGCGACCGAGTCAGAGCCGCACCTGCACCGCACATCGTCCGACGCGCGCGCGGCCGGCGCTGTGTCTGAGAGCCCGACCTCCGAGGCGCCCCCGGTCGCCGAACCGCCTGCGCAGCCGCCGCACGACGCGACCCCCGACGCGCACGAGCGCTCTGCGCCCAGCCCTCGCCCCATCCCCGCGCCGAACTCTCCCGTCGATACCGGCGCCTCGGAGCACACCCCGACCCCGACCCCGACGCCGAACCCCACCCCGACTCCTGACACCTCGCAGCCGCCCGTCGTCACCGCGCCCGCCGCGCCGACGATGACGGTCGACAGCAGCGCCGGGCCGAGCGTCTACCCGCTGATCTCGGGCACGGCGACCCCCGGCGCCGTCGTCGAGGTCGTCGACGAGAACGGCACGGTCTGGGCCCGCATCGAGGCAGACGCCGACGGCGCGTGGACGGCATCCGACCTCTCGGGCGGACGCGACCAGACGGATGCCGCGGCCTACCTGCCCCCGGGCCGGCATGCGCTGTCGGCACGGCAGCGCGTCGACGGGCAGCTCTCGTCGCTCTGCCCGCCCGCCGCTGTGACGGTGTCGCCGCCACCGACGTTCACCGCTCCCCTCGCGAGCTCGTCGGTGCCGGCATCCGGGTTCGACATCGGCGTGACGGGTCAGCCGAACCTGGTCGTCCAGCGCGCCCGTGTCGGCGACGCCGCGCCCTGGCGCGGCGAGCAGATGCGCCTCGACGCCGACGGGATCTTCGTGGGGCGATACATGGTGCCATCGCCCGGCCCGGTGACGCTCGCGGTGCGATACATCGATCCCGCCACGGGCCGCTTCGGTCCGCCGTCGTTCGTGTCGTTCACCACGTTCTGATCGGCGGCCGCGACCGGATTCCGCACCCCGGCCCGCTCGATCAGGACGCGCCGACGTTGCCGGTGAGGCGTCCGTGCAGAGCGGATGCCGTGGCGTTGAGACCCTCGATCGTCACGGTCTTGCCGTGCCGCTCGTACTTGTTCACGACAGCGTCGAGCGCGGCCACCGTCGAGGCGTCCCAGACGTGCGACCGGCTCATGTCGATGATGATGCGCGCGGGGTCGTCGGCGTAGGCGAACTGCGTGGTCAGGTCGTTGCTCGACGCGAAGAAGAGTTCACCGTCGACCTCGTAACGCGCCGCCGGCTCGTCACCGGCCGAGGCGAGAGTTCGGGTGACCGTGACGAAGTGCGCGACGCGACGGGCGAACATCACCATGGCGGCGATGACACCGAGGATCACGCCGACGGCGAGGTTGTGCGTCCACACCGTGGCGACGACCGTGATGACCATGACGGCGGTTTCGCTCTTCGGCATCCGCCGGAGAGTCGCGGGCCTGATGCTGTGCCAGTCGAAAGTCGCCACCGTGACCATGATCATGACCGCCACGAGCGCGGCCATGGGCATGATCGCGACGATGTCGCCGAGCGCGAGCACGAGGATCAGCAGGAACACGCCGGCGAGGAAGGTCGAGATGCGCGTGCGCGCGCCCGATGCCTTCACGTTGATCATCGTCTGGCCGATCATGGCGCACCCGCCCATGCCGCCGAACGCGCCGGAGAGGATGTTCGCGGCCCCCTGTCCGAGCGCCTCGCGGGTCTTGCGCGAGCGAGTGTCGGTGATGTCGTCGACGAGCTTGGCCGTCATGAGCGATTCGAGCAGCCCCACGACCGCCATCGCGAGCGCATAAGGAGCGATGATGCGCAGCGTGTCGAGCGTCAGCGGAACGTCGGGCACGAAGAGCGCGGGCAGGCTCGACGGCAGCTCCCCCTGGTCGCCGACCGTCGGCACCTGCCAGCCGAACGCCACGACCGCCGCGGTGAGCAGCACGATCGTGACGAGCGGCGCCGGGATCACCTTCGTCAGCCGCGGCAACACGACGAGGATGACGAGCCCCGCGGCGACGAGCGGCCAGACGAGCCACGGGATGCCGTCGCCGAAGAGCTGAGGAAGCTGCGCGAGGAAGATGAGGATCGCGAGCGCGTTGACGAAGCCCACCATCACCGACCGCGGGATGAATCGCATGAGCTTCGCCACTCCGAGCACCGCCAGGACGATCTGGATCGCGCCGCCGAGCAGGACGGTGGCGACGAGGTAGTCGACGCCGTGGTCACGCACCACCGGTGCGATGACGAGGGCGATCGCACCGGTCGCGGCCGTGATCATCGCCGGACGGCCGCCGAGGAACGCGATCGCGACCGCCATGATGAACGACGAGAAGAGCCCGACCCGGGGGTCCACTCCGGCGATGATCGAGAACGCGATCGCCTCGGGAATGAGCGCGAGGGCGACGACGAGTCCCGCCAACACCTCGCGGGTCAGGAGCCGGGGGCTGCGCAGAGCCTGCAGGACGGTGGGTTCGATGCGGTAGCGCGCGGCGCTGTCGCGGGCGGGGGTGACGGCGGTCACTCGGTGCCTTTCGGTCGGTGCCTCACCCGAGGTGGCAGGCGATCGCATGGGCGCGCGCAGCGGCGACTGCCGGGCGCGGGAAGAATGGGGGCGGCGCACGACGCGCCGACGAGAATCTAACGTAACGTGAGGTTTGATGGCGAATCGCGATGAGGTCACCATGCGCATCGGAGAGGTGACCGAGCGGACCGAACTGTCGTTCCGCACGCTCCGGCACTACGACGAGATCGGCCTCGTCACCCCGTCGGCACGCACCGAGGGTGGCTTCCGCCTCTACACCGAGGACGACATCGCCCGAATCCTGTTGATCCGGCGCATGAAGCCCCTCGGCTACAGCCTCGACGAGATGCGCGAACTCCTCGATGTCGTCGAAGCCCTCGCGGCCGCACCCGACGACGTCGAGCTGCGCGACCGCCTGGATTCGATCCGCGCGGGCGCCGCCGAGCGTCGCGAGAAACTGACCCGCCAGGTCGCGATGGCCGACGAGTTCCTCGAGCAGCTCAGCGACATCTGACCCGAGGATGGCGAGGATGGCGCCACCCGCCCCTGCGGCTCAGGCGTAAGCGCGATGCACGTGCCACCCGCCCTCACCGCAGTACACATCGAAGACGAACGCCTCACCGTCCGAGTCGGTGGCCTGGAAGCGCCACCCGTAGAGTCCGCGCCGCCGGTCGTCGTCCGCGGCGAGCGACCACACCGAGTCGCGCAAGCGGGTCGGGATGTCACTCACGGTCCAGCGCCGGCCCGCGTAGAACATCCGCGCGGGGATGTCGTCGACGAGCCAGAGGGTCACGTCGTGTGCGCTCGTCGTATCGGTCATGACACACGAGGATAGAACACCTCTTCGATCGTTGCTAGACGCTTCATCCGAACGGACTTTCGGTCAATACGCTGGCGGGATGGATCTGCACAGTCTCTTCGGGCTCTCCGGCCGACGCGCCCTCGTGACGGGCGGGAGCTCGGGCATCGGCCGCGGGATCGCCCGGGCGTTGGCCGCGGCCGGCGCCGAGGTCATCGTCGCGGCACGCGGATCGGACCGCGTCGACGAGACCGTCGAAGAGATCCGCATGGAGGGCGGACTCGCGGCGGGGATCGTCGCCGACCTCTCGTCCCGCGCCGGCTGCCACGAGCTCGCCGATCGGGCCGGCGACCTCGACATCCTCGTCAACTCGGCGGGCATCAACATCCGCCCTCCCCTGGCAGAACTCGACGAGCAGTCCTGGGATGCCACGATGGCGGTCAACCTCGACGCCCCCTTCATCCTCGGCCAGCGGCTCGCGCCCGGGATGATCGAGCGCGGTTACGGCCGGATCATCTCGATCAGCTCGCAGCAGGCGAGCCGCGCGTTCGCGTCGAGCGGTGCCTACGGCGCGTCGAAGGCCGCCCTCGAAGGCCTCGCCCGGTCGCAGGCGGAGGCGTGGTCGGCATCCGGGGTGACGTCGAACGTGCTGGTCCCGGGCTTCGTCCTCACCCGGCTCAACGAACGGCTCGCGAGCGATCCCGACGTGGTCACCGCTCTCGCGGCCCGCACCTTCGTCGGACGCAACGGGCGGGCCGACGATTTCGCTGCCGCAGCGATCTTCCTCGCCGGACCGGGCTCGGCGTACGTCACCGGTCAGGCGATCGCCGTCGACGGCGGGTTCTCGGTCCACTGAGGCATACCTTCCTCTGCCCATACCAGGTGAGCGCTCCCACGGGAAGGGCTCCCCTTCGCCGGATCGCTCGGACAGACTGAGCCGCTAGGCCGATCAGTACGGGAGTCGTCATGACACTGCAGGGTGAGACATCGTCGGCGTCGGCAGTCCTCGATGCGCTGTGGGCCTACGAGGCCGCGGAGGGAGCCATCCGGCTGCGGCTGCGCGACTCGATGCTGGTCTGCGAGAACGACCTCATCGCACTCGAGAAGCTGATCGAGGCGCAGAACTGCGACATCACCCTCACCCCCTCGAACATCACGCAGGAGCTCGGCATCTCGTCCGCGAGCACGACCGCCATGCTCGATCGCCTCGAGCGTTCCGGGTATCTGCGTCGGCAGCCGCATCCGTCCGACCGCCGCAAGGTGTTCGTGACGCTCGGCGACCGCCCCGTCGAGAGCCTCCGCCGATCCGGATCCGACGTGCAGCACCGCGTCGAGGACGTCATCGCCGACATGCCAGCCGGGTCCGCCGCCGTGCTCGTCGACTTCCTCTCACGCATGCGCGTAGCCGCCGAAGCCGCCTGACGCCCCTCGGCCGCGGGCAGCGTGCCGCGTGCCGCGTGCCGCGTGCCGCGTGCCGCGATGCAAGGCATCCGATCCGACACCCCGGTCCGGATGCCGCGGCCGCGGCGTGTCGCCCACGATTCCTAGCATCCGCGCACGCGGGCAGCACGACAGATCTGCCCGGCGGGCACCTCAGACGGCGGCGGTGGATGCCCGCACGACCCGCTGCGGCTCAACGATTAGATGATTCGGTCGCTGTCCGTCGACACATCGAGCACGTCGGGTTCGAGTCCCGCTTCGCCCATCGCGTCGCGATAACCGCGCTCGCGATCCACCGCCTCGTTGCGCGTACCCGGCCCCGCGATGTGGAGGATGGCCGCCGCGGCCCGCGATGCACGGCATCCGATCCGACACCCCGGCCCGGATGCCGTTCCCCCGGCGCGTCGCCCACGATCCCTTGCACCCGGGCACCCGGCAACCCGGGCACCCGGCAACCCGGGCACCCGACCGTCCCGGCTCAGCGCCTGCCGCCGAGAACCCGTGCGATCTCGCGGCGGCTCGACACCCCCAGGCGGCGCATGATGTTGGCCACGTGGTAGTCGACCGTCCGTTTCGACAGGTGCAGCAGCCCGGCGATCTCACCGCTCGTGTAGCCCTGTCCCACCGCGTCGGCCACCTTTCGCTGCTGTTCGGTCAGTCGCGCGGTCGGGTCGGCGCCCCGTGACCCGCGCTGCATCTCGGTCGTCGTCGCGGCGACGGCCTCGTCGTAGCGACGCGCGAGACCGACCGCGCCGAGCTCCAGCAGTTCGGCGCTGGCGTCTTCGTAGACGGCGAGCGCGCGCCGCGGGTCGGGCCGACCGCGCGCGCCGAAGAGGCTGTAGTGGATGCCGGCGACGACGCGCACCCACGCGCGTCCCAGCGGGTCGTGGTCGAGCGTCAGCAACGCGAGGGCGCGGTCGACCGCGGTCGTCGCCTCGGCGTAGCGCTCGTCGTGCTCGGCGAGGATCGAGATGAAGGCCCACGCGTACGGGCTCGCATCCGACCCCGGTTGCGCCATCCATGCGGTGACGCCGCGCCTGACCTCGTCGACACGGCCGAGATGCCACGAGGCGAGCGAGTTCAGCATCCGCCATTCATCGTCGCGGTACGGATGCCGGTACCCGGGCTCCGCGGCATCCTCGAGGGCGCGACGCAGTCCGGCCCAGTCGCTCAGCGAGATCGCCATCATGATCCGGGCGTGCGTGATGACCATCTGCGCGAGGAACGACGGGGTGTCGCGGCACAGCAGCGCGGCCCGGTCGAGGACGGGCCGGCTCGCCGCCATGTCGCCTCGGAGCGCGAGCAGCAGCCCGTGCACGGCGAGCGCCTGGGGTTCGAGCCAGTCGTGCTCGATCAACCCCGACGGGGGCGCCGTCGCGCGCACGACCTCGGCGGCATCGCGCCACCATCCCTGGCGCACACGCACGAACGCGAGCTCGACCTCGGCATGAAGACGCACCCCGTGCCGCCAGGCGGGCGCGAGCCGGGCTCCGCGGGCGAGGTTGAGCGCGGCTTCGCCGAGACGCCCCGACAGGTGCTCGACGCTGCCGAGGCTCACGAGGGCGAGCGCGTGGATGTCCGACAGGCTGTTGCGCATCCGCAGCGGGGCGAGGGTCTCGGTGAGTGCGCGGCGGGCGGCATCCCCCGCTCCCATGTGCTGCTCGACCATCGCGTCGAGTCCGAGCAGGTCGAACGGCACATGGGCGGGAGCCGGCACCCGGCCCTCGACAGCGGATGCCGCGGCCATGGCCGCGCGGGCCGCGTCGATGCACCGCCGCGCGTTCACCCACGACGCCGACGCGACGCTGCCGGTCGCGAGGTACGACAGCAGCATCGGCAGCAGCATCCCCTCGCTCTCCAGCGGGTCGATCGTGCCGCTCTCGGCAGCCTCATCGCTCTCGGCCAGGGCGAGGATGCGGAGCGCGGCGCCGTCGAGGTCGCCGGTGCCGATCTGCAGCATGGCCAGCACGCCCTCGCGCAGCACCCCGTCGGGCAGCGCGGTCACATCGTCCCGGTGGGCGGCGAGCATGTCGGCGCGGTAGCCCCGCATCCCGATCGAGCAGGCCAGCGCGAGGCCGTCGGGATCGCCGGCGTCGTGCGCGGCGAGCGCGGCGCGGACGGCGGTCTCGGTCTCCCGACGTCGCCACGCGGTGCGGGCCTCGTCGAGAAGAGGGGGTCGTGGCATCCGCCGCCCTTCTGTCGGCGTTCATTCTGCCAGGTGCGGGACGCTCTTCTTCACCCGGATGACGCAGCGCGATCGAGCTCGGCGAGGGTCGCTTCGTGCTGCGCGATCTCGGCAGCCATGCGCCCGTGTTCGTTGGGCCCGAGGTGGCTGAGGGGCGAGTGGTAGATGCGCGACGCGTCGTCGTCGGAACACCCGAGCAGAGCGGCCACCCGTTCGACGATCTCGGCGTCCGATTCCGCGTCGGCGACGACCTCGGCGATCGCCACGAGCGAGGGTCGCGCGGCCCGCGCGGTCCGGGCTGCGGCGATCCGCTCGGTCAGCATGCGGCGCGTCGCCGATCGCCCTCCGCGGGAATCTCGCCGCGGCGTGCGGGCCCGCCCGAGCTCGATCCGTCCGCGAGTGAGCTCGACCTGGAGCGGCTCGGGATGCGACCCGAGCTCCGGGAAGTGCACGTGCAGCCAGACCGTGCCCGGCTCGAGCTGGTGCCACACCTCGCGCGCCAGCGTCACCGCGACCCGCGCGTAGTCGCCAGGATCGAGCGGCTCCGCGGCCGGCACGCCCGAGAGCATGTAACCGACGCTGTAGCTCGCGTCGCGTGTGCGCGTGAAGGTGCCCATCGCCTGGAAGCCGTCACCGTTCGGCATCCACCGCTCCGTGCCGGTGTTGACGATGTCGACGGCGAAGTCGGTCGCCATATCGTCGTCCGCGACGATGCTCGGCCAGCGCATGACGAGACCCGCGCGCCGTTCGGCAGGGCTCGGCCGCAGGGGTAGCGCTTCGTCGTGCAGATGCAGACCTCGCTCGGGCGTCTCGGAGTACCCCTGCCCGGCGAACCACATCCCGGGGTGCGCGGGGTCGGGCGCGCCCACGAGAGACGTGCCGTCCCACTGACGCAGCACGCGCCAGCCCTCTGCGGGCAGGTCGTCCGCGTCGGTGAACGGGTCGAGCTGCAGGCCGAGCGAGGCCAGCAGCTCGTCGAGCGTGACTCCCCTCTCGGCGAGCGCCGCGGGTTCGACGGGTGTGGAACCGAGCTGGGGCAGGTCGTCCGTGGGGTTCATCCCGCCATGCTGGCAGGCGGGATGCCGCCAGGCCCAGCCCGGCGGGCGAACGCGCGAACGGGCGAAGGGCCGGGGATGCCCGCCCCGACCCTCCGCTCGTGTCGCGCGGCGCGCTGCTCAGGCCGTCAGACGAGCCCGCGACGGTGGCGACGGATGCCGACGACCGCGAGCACCAGTCCGAGCAGCAGCACCAGCGCGCCCGCTCCGGCGACGCTCGCGAGTCCGCCGGCGTCCTGTCCCGTCGACGCGAGCGGCGGGGTCACCGCCGAGGTCGCACCGGCAGTGACGACCGTCACCTGCGCCGTCAGTTCGCCATCGGGCACGACGAGCGCCACGGTGTGCGTTCCGGCCTCGGCGTAAGCGGGCACCGTGAACACTCCGGATGCGGTTCCGTCGGCGCCCACCATCAGGGTGCCCAGTCGTACCGGGGTCGACCGGAACTCGACCGCGAACACGGTCCCCGGCGCCGCGCCCGAGACGCTCACGGGCAGCTGACCGCCCGGCGCGACCTGGCTCACCCCGACGCGCAGCATCTCGGTGCCGGTCAGCGACCCGCTCGGCTCCGAACCCGGTCCGCCAGCACCGGGGCCGGCCGTGCCCGGCCCACCGGTACCCGGATCGACGGCCTTCGCCGGGATCTCGGCGGTGACGACGTCTGACACGTTGCCGGCGATGTCGATCGCCCGCACCCGCACCGTCGTGGCGGAGTCGCCGACGGCCACGGCACCGCTCACCGCTGTCCAGGCCCCGTCGCCGAGGCGGTACTCGACGAGCGCGATGCCGGAATGAGCGTCGGTCCCGCTCGGGGCGATGGTGCGGGCACGATCGTCCCACCCGGTGCTCACCTCCGGCACGACGGCGTCGCGCCGCACCTCGACGGCGAGCTCGTCCGACGCATTGCCGGCCGCATCCGTCGCGCGGAACCGCACCGTCGTCGCACCGTTCGCGTCCACGCTGACGGGAGCCGTGTACGCACCCCAGTCGCCGTCACCGACGCGCACCTCGACGGCCGGGGCCGCATCGCGGTCGTCGATGGCGGTCGCCGACACGCTCGGTGACTCGACGTACCAGCCGCTGGCCGGCGCGGCCGGAGTGACGGCGGCGGTCACGACCGGAGCCTGCGTGTCGGGGGCCACCGTGTCGGGCTGCTCCCACACCTGCCACTCCTTGATGCCGACGCTGCCCTTGCCCTGTTCGGTACCGACCGGGGTGAGGTTCAGCCGCAGGCGCGTCGTGGTGACGGGGTCGAACTCGACGGTGTTGAAGGCGTCGGTGGCCGTGCCGTACGCGCCGGTGGCCCTCACGGCGACCCAGGCCTCGGTCTCGGCATCCCAGTACTCCGTTTGCCAGTCCTTCGGCACATCGATGCCGAGTCCCTGCGCGTCGAGGTTCGAGACGAAGTAGACCCCGACCGAACCGATCCGAACGTCTTCGGGCCAGTCGTACTGCACCCACTGCGGGCTCACCTGCGGCCACACTCCCCAGACATGGGCGTTGTCGCTCGGGGTGACATCTCCCGACGACGTCGGCTGCACGTCGTCGTTCAGCCCGGCGACGGTGTTCCACGCCGCCGTTCCGGATGCCGTGGGCGCGGCCAGCAGGGCCAGGTTGCGCCGCTGGGTGCCGTCAGCCTCGGGCACGACCCGCTCGATCACCGCCGAGACGTTGCCCGCGGCATCCGTCGCCCGCAGTTCCACTCGCGTCTCGTCGAGGCCGACGAGCAGGCTGCGGGTGAGCGGCGCCCAGTCCTCGCCCTCGTCGAGCCGGTACTCGATCGAGGCGACGCCCGAACCGGCATCGGTCGCGCTCGCCTTCACGGTGCGCGACACGGCGTCGACGACCGCCTCGAGCGCGGGAGCCGTCGTATCGATGCGCACGGGCTGCGATGCGGGGTCGGAGATGTTGCCCGCGGCATCCGTCGCCCGAGCCTGCACCGTGTGGACGCCTTCGCCCGTGACCGTCACGGGCCCGATGTACGGCGCCCACGCGCCCTCGTCGACCCGCACCTCGATACGCGGCGCCGAGTCGCGGTCGTCGGTCGCTTCGACGGTGACGGCGACATCCTCCCGGTGCCACCCTGATGCGGGCGCGGCGGGTGCGACCTCGAAGGCGACGCTCGGTGCCGAGGTGTCGGCGGAGCCCTCGCCCACGGTCACCGTGGCCGAAGCGGCGGTGGTGCCGGGCAGGTCGGTCTGCACGGTGCCGCCGACGGTGAACTGACCAGGCTGAGCGTACGATGCCGCATCCACGTCGTTCCAGGTCACCGGCAGGTCTTCGCGCGATCCGTCGTTGTAGAGCACGCCGACCGTCGCCGGAAGGGCGGGTGCCATCTCCGGCAGCGTCCGGACGGCCACCGGGTCGACCAGGTTGATCTGTCCGGGCGGAGTGGCCCGCACCCACACCGTGGCCTTCGCCGGCACCGGCGAGCCCGGGACGATGCCCGACAGCGTGAAGCTGCCCTCGCCCGCGACCTGGGCGTCGGTGACGGCGGGCCAGGCGACGGTGAGGTCTGCCGCGCTGCCGTCGCCGAAGGTCGCGCTGACGGTCGCAGGAAGCTGCGGCAGCGTGCCCACCGTCGTGCGGATGTCGATCGGCTCGATGGCGACGGGCGCGTCGGCGAACACGGCCAGCTCGCTGACGGCGACCGCCGCCCGTGTCGAGCCCGTGCCCGCGGCCTCGAGCACGACCCGCAGACGCGTCGTGGTCACGGCGTCGAAGGTGACGGCGTTCGAGGCGTCTCGGGCGATGCCGTAATCCGAGGCTCCGGAGACGTCGGCCCACGCCGATCCGGTCCAGTACTGCGCCTTCCAGGCCCGAGGCACATTGACCCCGCTCGTCGAGCCGGCATCCGCCTGATCGCGCCAGAAGCTGATCTCCGCTCCCGCGATGCGCTGCGGAGTCTGCCATTCGTATTGCAGCCAGCGAGTGGCCGGGTGGTTGCCCGACCACGTACCCCAGATGTCGCTCTGGGCCCCGCCGGTGAACAGCACCTTGCCGTCGTTGACGGCGCGCACGTTGTTCCACGACGCGGTGTACTCGGCGGTGGGGAGCGCGGCGGGTGCGATGTTCTCGCCCGCGCCGGCAGGAGCCCCCTGCACCGTGACGTCGGCGAACGAGGTCTTCTCTCCGTCGGACGCGGTCAGGCGCAGCACGTACGCGCCCTCGGACGAGAACCGGGCCGTCGTGGTGGCGGCGGTCGCGTCGTCGAAGAGCACGGTGGCTCCCTCCGGCGCACTCTCGACGCTCCACTGCGCGGTGAGGTCACCGCCGGGCAGGCCGTCGTCTTTCACGGTTCCGATCAGGGCAGCCGCCCCGCCCGCTGACGCCTGGCGATTCTCCCAGGCGGTGACGAGCGGCGCCTGGTTCGTCGACTCGGGCGCCGGAAGCCCGGTGCGGAAGACCTGCAGCTCCTTCACGCCGGTCTTCGCGCCTGCGGCGTGCGCGACGGTCAATCGCACCGCGTCACCGGTGACCTCGGGGAACTGGATGCGGTTGTAGTTCGCTCGCGGGTAGGCGGGCGTCCGCGCCTGCGCCGGGATCATCGCCCATTCGCCGTTGCGCCGCACCTCGAGGGTGTAGACCGAGGGCTCGGCATATCCGGGCACGGTCGCCGACGACGAGCTGTCGTAGAAGTACACGCGGACGTCGTCGAACGCCTGCTCACCGCCGAGTTCGACCGTCAGGGCGTCGATCGGGTCGGGTGACCCGGCCGTGCCCCAGAAGGGCTCGTTGATCGTGGTGCCGTCGACCGCTCCGGCGGGCTCGCGGCTCGGCGCCGAGAAGGTCGCGGTCGCCGATGCCGCCAGGTTCGGGGTGCCCGTGCTCGCGGTCTGGATGTCGGCACCGGCCTTGGCGAAGAGGTCGACCACGCGCGCGTCGTCGGCGAACCGCACCTCTTGCGGGGACTGCACGGCGGATGTCGTCGCGGTCATCACCGACGCGTCGCCGTCGACGATCTCGACCGAGCCCGTCGCGGGATCGTAGACGACGTGGGCGAGGTCGTCTACGGTGAACGCCAGCTCGCCGTCGAGGAACACCGAGTACCCCTCGGGCACGCTGTCGCCGTAGTGCCGCTCGCCGCCCGGCTGATCCCAGGTGACCGTGAGATCGCGGTCGCGATAGCGGATGTTGTTCGCCGTGAAATGGTCCCAGCCGATCGCGATCGGGTCGAGCTCGATCTTGGCGTCGCCGCGCGTGCGCACGCCCATCGCATCCTCGATCATCGTGAAGTTCGTCGCGCCGAGGATCGTGTGGTGGATCCACGAACGGTAGTCGATCGTCTGCGGGTCGGCTGAGCCGTTCGCCCAGAACTCGTTCTGGTCGGGCAGGCGGTTGTCGCCGCCGTTCTGGTAGTGCGCCCACGCGTTCCAGTAGAGGAGCTTCTTGTACCACTCGGCGTCGATCGCGTCGGTGGGATACTCGCGCAGCACGGTGCTGAGCATCCGGAACATCACGGTCGAGTTGATGACGGAGAAGTTGTTGCTGCCCTGACCGCCGGTCGCGGCGTACGCGGCCTGGTCGGCCTGGTTCGCGGTGTAGAAGGGGAAGATCGGGTACTGCTCGTCGTCGGCGAAGAGCCGCAGGGCCTCGACGTAGTCGTCGTCGTAGTCGCTGTCACCGGGCTTCGGGACGAGGCCGACGGTGAACGGGTAGTAGTTGTTGATCTCCTTCCACGGCACGTGCTCGCCGTCGCTGGCCATCGCGTGCTCGAGGAGCTTGCGTTCGGGGTTCCAGAGCACGTCCATGACCTGGGTCTTGATGTTCTGCGCGAAGGCATCCATCTCGTCGGCTTTGGCGGTGTCGCCGGCGACCCGGTAGGCCTCGGCCGCGGCGAGCGCGTTGGAGTAGAGGTAGGCGTTCTCGGCGCGGTCCTGGTAGCCGCCCTTCCAGTGGAACGACACGGCGTCGGCGTCGTTCCCGGTCATCGCGCCCCAGTTGTACTCGATGAGCCCGTTGCCGTTGTTGTCGTAGGCGTCGACGAGGCCCTTCACGTCGTATTCGGCGTACTCTGCGAGATTCTGCGCGATGGCGGTCGGGCCGCCGTGCAGCTCGTAGGCACGCCAGGCGGCTTCGGAGATGTACTGCGTGTAGCTGTTCGACCAGTTGGCGGGGTCGCCGGGGTTATCGACGAACTTGTAGCTCTTGCTCGTCTCGCCCGCCGACACCCACGGCCCGTACGAGTAGATCGGGTCGCGGAAGTACTTGAGGTCGTCGATGAACATGCCCGTGGTGAGCACGATCGAGTTGTTGTACCCGAGCACGCCCTCCATCGCCGTCGGGAACTGGTAGGTGTTGCCGGGCATGTCGGCGTCGAGGAAGTTGTAGCGCATCAGCCACCAGCGGTAGTAGAGCGTCTTGTCGATGTTGTCTTCGGGGGTGTCGAGGTACGGCACGTTCTCGGCCCACCACCGGTTGTACGCGGTGACGTGTGCCGTGTACGCCTCAGCGGGCGTCTGTGCGCGCAGCACGTCGTAGTCGGCGCGCGAGGCGGCGATCTCGTCGGTGACGAGCGCGAGCTGCACTTTCGTCGAGACCGATCCCCCGGCTGGCACGCCGACGGTCTGACGCAGCGTCTCGCCCGCGGGGGCGAAGCCGTCGCCCGACAGGCGCGGCGTGAGCTTGGTCAGGTCGTTGAGCGCGGCGACGTGGCCGGTCAGCTCCTCGCCTTCGGCCGTCGTGGCGTACGGCGATGAGACGACCAGCTCGACGTCGACGGCGCCCGCCGTGGCGCGGACGTCGAGGTTCGTCACGAGGACGTTCGCGTCGGTGATGAACTTCGTCTGCACGACCTCGATGCCGGCGGCGGCGTTGCGGTGCACGCTGCGCCAGTAGCTCGGGGTCTGCTTGCGCTGGGCGCTGTCTTCGGTGAGGGGGATGTCGGTGCCGCCTACCCGCGCGGTGATCGTGTAGCCGGCCCGGCCGTCGATCGACTCCCAGTAGGCCAGCTGCCCGCCGAAGCCGAGCACGGACGGGTCGTGCTCCTTCATGAATGCGGCGCGACCACGGGTGAAGAGCCACTGGTTGTTGTCGCCGAAGCTGCCCGCGGTTCCGGTGCGGGCGAGCATCTCGTCCATCCAGAAGTCGTCATCGGTACTGCTGCCGGCACCGGCGGCGACGTCGCCTTCGAAGATGCGCAGCAGCTGGTTTCCCGGCGTGTAGGTCACGCCGGTGTCGGGTATGGGGTCGGGGCTACCGGTGAAGGTCGGGTAGCCGATGTCGGTGTTGGCGGCGTGCGCCGGGGCGACAGCGAAGGTCGCCGCGAGCACGGCCGAGACCGCCGCTGTGGCGATCGCGGTTCGCCCGATGCGACGCGAGGTCGTCGGAGTGCAGTCCACGGTGTCTGTTCCTCTCGGCGCCGCTCACCGATGAGCGACGCGTGCGTGGCTGGCACGCTACCGAGGGGGCGATATTCTCCGCAATCCTTTTCGGACTTTTCGCTCTAGACCGAAAAAGTCACGTCGAGAGCGTCAGCGGTGCGCGATCGTCGATCCGCGAATGACGAGGCGCACGGGCAGCTGGCGCGTTCCCGGTTCCGCCGCCACGCCGTCGATGGCCTCGAACAGGCGCTGGGCCGCCTGACGACCGAGCTGCTGCAGGTTGGCGTCGACGCTGGTGAGCGGCGGCCGCGCATTGGCGGCGACGATCTCCCAGTTGTCGTAGCCGATGACGGCGAGATCGCCGGGAACGTCGCGACCGAAGTCGCGCGCGGTGTCGAGCACGCCGCGGGCGATCTGGTCGGAGCCGCAGAAGATGGCGTCGATGTCGGGATGCCGCTCCAGCAGCATCGCCGCGGCATCCCGGCCCCAGTGCTCGGTCCACGCGGCGAAGAGGGGCTCGCCGACGAACTGCAGCCCGGCATCGGCGAGCGCGGCGCGCGCGCCCGCGAGGCGATCTTGGGCGGCGGCATACGTGGGGTCGCCCGAGATGTGGGCGATGCGGGTACGCCCGCACGAGAGCAGATGCTCGATCGCGAGCCGCCCGCCCGCGTGATTGTCGGGCGTGAGCGACATGTCGCGCGGGTCGTCGGAGGGCGAATAGGCGTACACCACCGGCACCGGAAGCTCCTGACCGAGCGAGGGCCGGGGATCGGTCTGGCGCCCCACGACGATGATGCCGTCGACGCGCCGGCTGAGGAGGGCGCGCAGGTGGTGCTGCTCGCGGATGGCGTCGCCGCGGGCGTCGCAGAGGAAGACGTTCACCTGCCCCGCGCCGAAGGCGTCTTCGGCGCCCATGAGGATCGGCAGCACGAAGCGGCCCTCGAGGTCGCTCGTGAGCAGTCCGACGGTGCCGGTCCGTCCCGCCAGGAGGCCGCGCGCCATCGCGTTGGGCGTGAAGGTCAGCTCCTCGGCCGCGGCCATCACACGCCGGCGAGTGCCGGCCGCGACATCGCCGCGCCCGTTCAGGGCTTTGGATGCCGTCGCGATCGACACCCCCGCACGCTGGGCGACGTCGCTGAGGGTGGCGGCGCGGGCCGGGTCGGTCGAAGGCATCCTGATCCGTTTCTCCATCGTTATCCATGGGCGTCTTGACGACGACCAAGTCTCACGTTACCTTCCCGAAAGGGATTTCGGTTTTTTCGATCCCGTCCCACCGGCGGTGCCCGCCCGAACGGCGCAGCCGCTCAATGAAGAGCAAGAGGAGACTGCAATGACCCCATTCCGGCGCCGCCCGGCGTTCCGGGCCGCGACCGCCGCGCTCGTCGCCGGCGTCCTCGTCGGCGGACTCGCCGCATGTTCGACCAGCGGGGGCGGCACCAGTGCCGCGCCGGCCGACATCCCGGCCGCGGGCACCGACGACGGCACGACACTGACGCTGTGGACGCGAGCGCCGCTCGAGCGGCAGGCCAAGCTGCTCGTCGAGGCGTACAACGCCAGCCACGAGAATCAGGTCGAGCTCACCGTCGTGCCCAACGACGACTACGTCGCCAAGGTCGGTGCCGCCGCCGGCTCGGGAGGACTCCCCGACCTGTTCGCCGCCGACATCGTCTACGTGCCGAACTGGGTCGAGCAGGGCCTGTTCCAAGACATCTCGGCGCAGATCGACGGCCTCGACTACAAGGACGACATCAACCAGGGCCATCTGTCGGCCGGCACGGTCGACGGCAAGGAGCACGTGCTGCCGTTCGTGCTCGACCTGTCGATGCTGATGTGGAACAAAGAGCTGTTCGCCGAGGCCGGACTCGACCCCGACAAGGCCCCCGCCACGCTGTCGGAGTTCGCCGAGGCGGCCGAGGCCGTGCAGGGGCTGAACAAGCCCGGCGTCTCGGGAACCTCCACGGGCCTGAACTGCGGCGGATGCCTCGTCTTCACGTGGTTCCCCTCGGTGTGGGCATCGGGCGAGCAGGTGCTGAGCGACGACGGCACCGAGTCGCTGCTGGCCGGTGACGCCGCGCAGGAGGTCTACAAGACCTGGAAGGACCTCGAAGACGCGGGCGCTGTCGCTCCCGGTTCGGCCGACGAGACCGGCGCCACGTGGGTCGCGGGCTTCCAGGAAGGCAAGGTCGGCGTCATGCCGTTCCCGGCCACCCTGCTCTCCGGCCTCGACTTCGAGGCCGGAGTCGCCGGCATCCCCGGTGTCGACGGCGGCGCATCGACGTTCGTCGGCGGCGACGGCATCGGCATCTCGAAGGACTCGAAGCAGTCGGCGCAGGCATGGAACTTCCTGTCGTGGCTGATGTCGGAGGACGCTCAGGTCGAGGTGCTCGCGAAGGACGGCAGCGCCGTATCGCGCGGTGATCTCGCTGAGAACAGCTACGCCGCGGCCGACCCGCGCCAGGTGACGATCAACCAGGTCGCCGCCGAGGGCCAGACGCCCGTCGCCCTCAACTTCCAGCAGGCGTTCAACGCTCCGGGCAGCCCCTGGCTCACGCTCGTGCGCAACGCCGTGCTCGAAGGCACCTCGACGGTCGACGCCGACAACGACGAGATCACGGCGATCCTCGGTCAGTGATACCCCCGGGGGCGCCGCCGCGCAGGTGGCGCCCCCATCCTCCGAAAGGAATGTCGTGGCACTCTCCGTCACTTCCACGCGGCGCCCGCGCTACCGGCGCACGGCGCTGAGCGGGCCGCTGCAGGGCTGGCTGTACGCCGCCCCGACGGCGCTGTTCGTCATCGCGCTCTTCCTCATCCCCCTCGTACTGGTGCTGCAGATGTCCGCGTCGGACTGGCCGCTCCTGCGCGGCAACATGGGGCCGAACTTCCCGACCAACTTCGCCGAGGCGCTCGATCACCGGCTGTTCTGGGACTCGGTGCGGTTCACCCTGATCTACACCGCGATCACGACCGTGCTGCTCATCGGCC
Source organism: Microbacterium sp. AG238 (assembly GCF_003610405.1). GTDB lineage: Bacteria > Actinomycetota > Actinomycetes > Actinomycetales > Microbacteriaceae > Microbacterium. Next base: position 49,541 of record NZ_RAQC01000003.1, on the reverse strand, counting down.
TGGGGCTCGGACTCGCCCTGCTCGTGCAGGAGTCGACCGCGTGGAAGGGCTTCCTCCGCACCGCGTTCCTGCTGCCGAGCGCACTGGGGCTCGCCTCGGCATCCCTGCTCTTCTACGTGCTCTACTCGCCCATCGCGGGCCCGTTCGCGGGGCTGATGGAGTCGTGGGGCATCACGTTCCTGGGTACGCCCGACGGCGCCCTGTGGTCGACAGTCTTCCTCATCGTCTGGCGGTACGCCGGCTTCTACATGCTGCTGCTGCTCGTGGGCCTGCAGGGCATCCCGGAAGACGTCTACGAGGCCGCCCGCATCGACGGCGCGTCGCGCTGGCAGATCTTCCGCGACATCACGGTGCCGCTGCTGCGCCCGACGTTCGCGCTGACGACCGTCATGTGCGTCACCGGCTCGCTGCTGGCGTTCGACCAGTTCTACATCCTGACCAAGGGCGGCCCCGACAACAGCACGATGACCGTCGTGCAGCTCATCTACAACATCGCGTTCCAGGGGCAGAACAACCTCGGCGTCGCCGCGGCGCTGTCGGTGATCATCCTGCTCGCCCTGGTCGTCATCAACGTCGTGCAGCTGCGCGCGTTCCGTCGCCCCGAGGAGGCCTGACATGGCTTTGACCGACGCCCCGGCGGGCTCCGTCCCGCCCGCCGCTCCCGACACCACTCGGACGATCGTCGCTCCCCAGCGCCGGACGCGCGCGCACCGCCGCCCCACGGGACGCCTGCTGTGGGGCATCCCCTCGACCGTGTTCACGGGTGCGCTGGCGATCATCTTCCTGTACCCGCTCGTGTGGACCGGAGTCGCCTCGGTGAGCCCGCAGGCCGGCACGAGCCAGTCCGACGGCTGGGGGTTCGGCAACTACGTCACGCTCGCCAACTTCCAGTCGGGCATCTGGGTCTACCTCGGCAACTCGCTCTTCGTCTCGCTGCTGACCGTCGCGCTGACGCTGCTGGTGTCGTTCTTCGGCGGGTACGCCTTCGCGCGATTCCACTTCCCCGGCAAGAACATGCTGTTCCTGCTGGTGCTGGCGATCCTCATGGTGCCGTACGCGACGCTGCTGATCCCGCTGTACGTCATCCTCAACGCCGTCGGCCTGCAGAACTCGCTCGTCGGGGTGGCGCTGGTGCTGACGATGTTCCAGCTGCCGTTCTCGATGTTCATGATGCGGATCTCGTTCGAGTCGGTGCCGCGCGAGCTCGATGAGGCGGCGCTGGTCGACGGATGCACGAGCCTCACCGCGCTGTGGCGCGTGATGCTCCCCGCGGTCAAGCCCGGCCTCATCACGGTGGGCCTGTTCGCGTTCCTCACCGCGTGGAACGACTTCATCGCACCGCTCATCCTCATCAACGACACCTCGCGCATCACGTTGCCCCTGGCGGTGGCGAACCTGCGCGGCCAGACGATGGGCGTCATCGACTACGGGGTCACCGAGGCCGGTGTCGTCGTGCTCGCGCTGCCCTGCATCGTGCTGTTCCTGATCCTTCAACGTCACTACGTGCGCGGCTTCATGTCGGGCGCTTTCAAGGGATGACCATGTCGACTACCTTTCCCGCACATTCCATCGGCTCGGCGGCCTCCGCGGTCGCTGCCGCCCCCGTCGTGCCCGCTCGTTCCCGGCTGCGGCCCCTCGGCCTGCACGAGGTGCGGATCACCGGAGGCTTCTGGGGCGAGCGGCAGCGCATCAATGCCGCGCACACCCTCGGCCATGTGCTCGGGCGCCTCGAATCGGAGGGCTGGCTGCCCAACTTCGATCTCGCCGCTGCCGGCACCCTGCCCGCCGGACGCCGCGGGCGCGAGTTCTCCGACTCGGAGGTCTACAAGTACCTCGAGGCCGCGGCCTGGGAGATCGGCCGCAGCGACGATTCCGACCTCGACGCCACGCTGCGCTCCGTCGTCGCCCGCGTCGCAGCCGCCCAAGAACCCGACGGCTACCTGAACACCCGGTTCGGCCGCCCCGGCCAGCAGCCGCGCTGGTCAGACCTCGAGTGGGGGCACGAGCTGTACTGCCTCGGCCATCTGTTCCAGGCGGCCGTGGCTCGCGAGCGCACGCGGCCCGGGGCGGACGACGGCTTGCTCGGCATCGCCCGGCGCGCCGCCGACCTCGTGTGCGAGGTCTTCGGGCCGAGCGGCATCCCGGCATTCTGCGGGCATCCTGAAGTCGAGACGGCACTGGCCGAACTCGCCCGCGTGACCGGAGAAGAGCGGTACCGCGAACAGGCGGAACTGTTCATCGAGCGGCGCGGACACGAGACGCTGCGCGACATCGAGTTCGGGCGCACGTACTTTCAGGACGACGTGCCCGTGCGCGACGCCGACGCCCTCGCGGGCCACGCCGTGCGCGCCAACTACCTCGCCGCCGGAGCGGTCGACGTGGCCGTCGACGCGGACGACGACGAGCTGCTCGGCGCCCTGCGAAACCAGTGGGCCCGCACCCGGGGCCGTCGCACCTACATCACGGGCGGTCAGGGGTCGCACCACCAGGACGAGGCGTTCGGCGACGACTGGGAGTTGCCGCCCGACCGCGCCTACTCCGAGACGTGCGCCGGCATCGCGTCGATCATGTTCTCATGGCGACTGCTGCTCGCCGAGGGGGATGCCGCGTACGCCGACCTCATCGAACGCACGCTCTACAACGTTGTAGCGACGTCACCGGCGGCCGACGGTCGCAGCTTCTTCTACGCCAATACGCTGCATCAGCGCGTGCCCGGCGTCGAGGCGGATCCCGAGGGCACGTCGCCGCGTGCGTCATCGTCGCTGCGCGCGCCGTGGTTCGAGGTGTCGTGCTGCCCGCCGAACGTGGCGCGAACGCTCGCGAGCCTCGACGCCTACGTGGCGACCGCCGACGACGAGGGCGTGCAGCTGCACCAGTACGCACCGTCCGAGATCCGCACGACCCTCCCCGACGGCCGCATCGTGTCGCTCGACGTGCAGACGGCGTACCCCGCCGACGGCGTCGTGCGGGTGACCGTCGGCGAGGATGCCGGTGGCGCGTGGACCCTGTCGCTGCGCGTGCCCGAATGGGCCGAGGGGGCACGCCTGCGCGTTCGGGATGCCGCGGGCGCGGTGACCGACGATGACGCCGTCTCGCCCGGCCGCGTCGAGGTGCGCCGCGACTTCCGCGCCGGCGAGGTCGTCGCGCTCGAGCTGCCGATGACGCCGCGCCTCGTGGTTCCCGACGCTCGCATCGACGCGGTCCGCGGTTGCGTCGCGGTCGAGCGCGGCCCCGAGGTGCTGGCGCTCGAGTCGACCGACCTGCCCGGTGGCGCCGACGTCGGCCGAGCCACCATCGCTCGCGATGCCAGCCCGGTCGAGCGCGATGGCCGGGTGTGGCTCCGGGTGGGCCTGCGGCCCGACGAATCGGACGGATGGCCATATGGCAACCTCGCAGCGAGCGCATCGCCCGGTGACGTTCCGGGCGATCTCGTGCCCCTCGTCGCGTACCACGATTGGGCGAACCGCGGCCCGTCGACGATGCGGGTCTGGCTGCCCGTGGAGTGAGTTCCGCCCGGCTCGTGCGTCTCGCTGACCCCTCACGAGCCGGGCGTTCCCTCGGTAGGGTGCGGGCAGGTCGCACCGACGGAGGAAGAGTCAGCATGGGCGGAGCCTCGGAGCGCACGGGCCGCACCCCTCGGATGGCCGTCGGGGCCGCTCTCGTCGCGGTCACGGCGCTACTCGTCTCGGGCTGCGCCGGCGCACAGCCCGAAGAGGCGTTCTCACCGCGCTGGGAGACGACGTTCGATGTGACGACGCAGGTCGTGGCATCCGGCGACGGAGTCGTCATCGTCGCCTCCGAACCGGGGCAGACGCTCGCGGCGCTGAACACGCGCAACGGCGGCACGAGATGGAGCCTGCCCTTCAGCCCGATGCCTTCTGCCGTCACGGTGCGCGGCGACGTCGTGACGGTGCAGCAGCGGCTCGAATCGGGCGTGCACGTCTCGGCGGTGAGCGCATCGACCGGCAACACGATGTGGAATCGCACCGCGAACGGCGGCTCTGTGATCGGCGCGTTCTCTGATGGCCGGGTCGCCACGATGCGTGACGACGCCGTGTCGATCACCGATGTGGCGAACGTCCGCACCGACGAGCCGTGGATGCCGCAGAAGTCGTGCTCCGTGGGAGACGCCAGGCTCTCACCGGGCAAAGAGCCATGGTTGGCAGTTCTCGAGGTGTGCGACGAAGAGCCGTCTCACCTCGTCCGTTTGGATGATTCCCTACGAGAGGTTTGGCGTTCACCGACGGCGACCGCGACCCGGTTCGACTTCATCGACGGCCTCGTCGCGGCGAGCGATGACGAGGCGAACCTGTGGATCGTCGGCGACGACGGCACGATCGTCCAGACGCTCTCCGGCTCGATCCCGCCCGGCACTGCCGTGGTGCACCGCGCCATCGAAGACGACGTCGTCGCGGTGTCTGGCTCGGGTGAACTGCATCCGGCTGCGGGCTACCTGCGTGTGAAGAACGCATCAAATCTCGCCGTACTGAGTGTGGTCCGCGTCGGCGACGGACCCGACACGACGTTCGCGACGGTCGTCGGCCGCGCCGGTGAGCTCACCCCGCTGGCGGGTGACAACTACCTGCTCTCGCGCCAGGTCGGCGGCGCGACGGTACTGACGCTGTGGCGCTGGCAGACCGGTGGCCCACTGCCCGACGACATCCGCTCGTGGCCCGACAGCTTCGCGGTCGACGCCGGTTCCACCGGACGCCTGACGGCGACAGCGGTCGGCGACCCGGGCGATCTCGAGTTCGCCCTCGTCGACGGTGCCGTCGGCGCACGCTTCGCCACCGTTCACGCCACCGCCCTCGCGACCGCCGCATCCGCGCGTGCCGCGTTCGAGCTGACGAGATCGCCCGACGACACGATCGACGACACGGCTGTCTCCGCGACGGATGCCGCGGAGACCGTTCGTCGCGCAGACGGCACGGTCACCGCGGTCCGCGGCGCGTGCCTGGTGTCCGTGCGTCTGGACGCAGCACCCCTCACCGCCGACGATGAGGCGAGCCTCCTCGACGCGATCTTCGAGGCCGAGTCATCGGAGGCCTGCGACGAGTGATGCGAGGCTGAGGCCGCTACGCGCAGACCCCTGGTACGAAATACGAGTCGCCCGCTTAGGTTCGAACAAATTATTCCTCCGCTGACCAGCCTGTTTCAGCGCATGTCCACCGCATGGGGGACTTAAGCTACGCCTATGAAACCGATACCATCGGCACGGGAGGGGCGCCCGTTAGCTCGGTGATCCTGATTTCATATGCACGACACAAGCGCGGCGTACGATCCCTCTCTCAGCAACTCATCGCGAACCGCCCGGGAGGATGTCATGCCGTACGACTCCCCCACCGCGCATGCACCGGCTGCCTCGTCCGCTTCCGACACGTTCGGCGAGCCGTCCACATCCGGCGCGTCGGCGGATCGCGATGAGCACCCCGCCGCGGCTCCGGCTGCGGCCGCGTACCGCGGTCCTCGTGATTGGCGACGCCGGTACGCATCGCTGCTGCGGCTGACCGATCTGCTCGTGCTGGTCTGGGTCGTCTACGGAACGCAGATCGCCTGGTTCGGCTTCGGCAACGCACAGGTGTCGATTCGCGAAGACTCGCGCATCACCGACATCTCTTATTGGCTCTTCTCCGGGGGCCTGGTCGCCGCGTGGATGTGGACGCTCAGCCTCGCCGACACCCGCGACCACCGCATCATCGGCGCCGGGGCGGAGGAGTACGCGCGCATTGCGCGTTCGAGCCTGTCGCTGTTCGGCGTCATTGCGATCCTCGCCTTCCTCGCGCGAGTCGACGTCGCCCGCGGATTCCTGCTCATCAGCCTGCCCGTCGGCATCGGGATGCTGCTGTTCTCGCGGTGGCTCTGGCGGCAATGGCTCGTCGCGAAACGTTCGGTGGGCGAGTACTCCGCGCGCGTGCTGCTCGTGGGTTCTGAGGCATCCGTCACCTACCTCGCACGCGAACTTCAGCGCACCCCCGGATCGGGATACCGGGTCGTCGGGGCGTGCGTTCCCTCGGGTCGTGTCGCCGGCACCGTGGAGGGCACCGGCATCCCCATCATGGGAAGCGTGGATGCCGTCGCTCAGGCCATGGCGGCCACCGGAGCCGACACCGTCGCGGTCACCAGCACCGACGAGCTGCCGCCCGATAAGGTGAAGCAGATCTCGTGGGGCCTCGAAGCCGGTCGTCAGCATCTCGTGCTCGCGCCCAGCATCATCGACGTCGCCGGACCCCGCGTTCAGACGCGGCCTGTCGCGGGCGTGCCGCTCATGCACGTCGAGACACCGAAGTTCAGCCGAGGACAGCTCTTCTTGAAGCGCACCGTCGACATCGTGGCCAGCGTCATCGGCGTGGTTCTACTCAGCCCGGTGCTGCTGTTCCTGGCACTCAGCGTTCGGCTGTCGAGCCAGGGGCCGGTGTTCTTCAGGCAGACGCGAGTGGGCCTGCGTGGGCGGGAGTTCACGATGCTGAAGTTCCGCACGATGGTCGTGAACGCAGAAGACATGCTCGAGGCTCTTGCCAAACAGCAACGGGATGCCGGCAACGAGGTGCTCTTCAAGATGAAGAACGACCCCCGCGTCATCCCCGTCGGCCGCGTCATGCGCAGGTTCAGCCTCGACGAGCTGCCCCAGCTCTTCAACGTCATGGGCGGGTCGATGTCGCTCGTCGGCCCGCGCCCGCCGCTGCCGTCGGAGGTGGCGAAGTACGCAGACCATGTGCACCGCCGCTTCCTCGTGAAGCCCGGCATCACCGGTCTCTGGCAGGTCAGCGGGCGGTCCACCCTCTCGTGGGAGGACTCGGTTCGCCTCGACCTGTCGTACGTTGAGAACTGGTCGCTCGTGAGCGACCTCGTCATCATCGCGAGGACCGCCCGCGCCGCGCTATCGCCCGGGGAGACCGCCCATTGATAAAGGATGAGACCGGGAGAGCATGAAGTACTTCGTCACGGGCGCGGCCGGATTTGTCGGGTTCCACCTCTGCCGGTCGCTGCTCGCCGACGGCCACGAGGTATATGGGTTCGACGGCATGACGCAGTACTACGATCCCGCACTGAAACGGGCGCGACTGGATCAGCTCCTCGACTATTCGCGATTCGTCTGGACGCGCGGAATGTTGGAGGATCGCGAGCGCCTGCTCGCTGAGGTCGAAGGCGCGCAGCCTGACGTCGTCGTCCATCTGGCGGCCCAGGCGGGAGTGCGATACAGCATTGATCATCCCGAGAGCTACATCCAATCGAACCTCGTCGGAACCGCCAACGTCCTAGAGGCGGTACGACGCACGAACCCGAGCCACTTCCTCTTCGCGTCGACATCGTCCGTCTACGGCGGCAACACGAAGATACCGTTTTCGGAGACAGACCCGACCCGTCAGCCCCTGTCTCTGTACGCGGCCACCAAGCAGTCTGGCGAAGCGATGAGTCACTCGTACTCACACCTCTTCAACATTCCCACGACATGCTTCAGATTCTTCACGGTTTACGGCCCGTGGGGTCGTCCCGACATGGCGCTCTTCAAGTTCGTCGAAAAAATCGAGAACGGCGAGCCCATTCAGATCTACGGGGATGGGCGAATGAGTCGAGACTTCACCTACATCGACGATCTGGTTAAAGGCATCCGACTTCTAGCGGAGAGGCCGCCCGCGACCGATGAGCCCTGTGTCCGCGGCGATACGCGCGACTCGGTGTCAGCGAACGCGCCATGGCGCATTGTGAACATAGCGGGTGGTCGACCGGTCGGACTACTCGAATTCGTAGACGCGATCGAACGCTCCCTAGGGATCGAAGCCGTGCGCGAGTTTCATCCGATGCAGCCCGGTGACGTACGCGATACGCGCGCGGATGCCGGCCTGCTGAGCGCTCTCACCGGTTTTGTTCCCACAACCACCATCGATGAGGGCGTCGATGCTTTCGTGCAATGGTTCCGGTCCTATAGAGGGCGACCGTGAGAGGCGTACCCAGCAGAGGGAAACGGCACGCACAACGACGAGACCGAGTCACCGTAGGACGACGAGAAAACAGAATGACAAACCGCTCCCCTGAAGTACGGGTTCTCGTGGAACCGATCGACCCGCGGAAGCCGAAGCCTGGCGGCATCGACACATGCATCCGGGGACTACTCAAGTACCACCCAGAAAACATGGAGCTGCGGCTCGTCGGGATCGACTCGACCGGCGACACTACTCTCGGCGAATGGCGTGAGGAAACGATCGACGGCCGACGATTCTGGTACCTGCCGGTCTACCGAGGTGACAACACCGTCATCCGCCCGCGAGTGCCCCACGTCGTGAGTCTGGTGCTTGGCACGATCAGGCACCGACGCAAGCTAGCCGAGCTCGGCAGTTACACGCTCCAGACACACAGAGTCACGACCGGGTTGGGGCTGCGGAAAGCCCTTCGCCCGGCATCGAGCATTCAGTTCGTTCATAACGACGGCGACGACAGCATCACTCTCGGCGATGAGTCCTACTTCAAGCGCGCTAGGCGGCTCTTTGCGTTCATGGAACGCGCCGCCGTGCGGGCATCCCAAGATGTGGTCGTCTTCAATCGGGCTGCCGCCAGCCGCCTGAGCGCTTGGGGCGGGCACGTGCGATTCTCGCCGACGTGGTACGACGATGAGTACTTCTACCCCGCCGATCCGCCCCCGGCTGAACGGACCTCAATGGTATGGGTCGGCCGTTTTGAAGCGACGAAGGATCCGCTACTCGCCATCCACGCCATGTCCAGCCTGCCCCCTGACTACCAGCTCACGATGATCGGCGGGGGCTCGTTGTTGGAACACGCCCGAACCACCGTTGACGACCTCGGTCTAGCTGAGCGAGTCCGAATCATCGGCCCCGTGTCGAAACAGGAGGTAGCCGAGAGATTGCGCTCTTCCGAGCTACTGCTCATGACATCGCAGCACGAGGGATTCCCCCGAGCAGTGGTCGAAGCGCTTGCGAGCGGGTTGCCCGTCGTTACGACTGCCGGGGGTGAGCCCAACGGACTCGTGAGAGAGGCGTACAACGGGACCCGGATCAGCAAACGCTCGGCCGCGGCGGTCGCGGACGCCGTGCTGCGTGCAGCGTGGTTGACGCAGAACGACGCGAGAGAGTCTGTTGCTCAGCTCAGCGCCTCTTCCCTCGTGCCGTACGTTCTGACTCCCTCGAGAACACAGGAGACCTGGTGACCACTCGCGTAGCGTTCGTCATACCGTCGATGTTGGGCGGGGGCGCGGAGTTCGTGACGACGACATGGGCCCAGGAGCTCGTCGACCGGTCCTACCAGGTCGAGATAATCCTGCTGCGCGCGCGCCCCGACGAACCGGAACCGCCTCGTGGAGTGGACGTGATCGTGGGGGCGCATCTCGGAGACGGACGGCGGGCTGAGGCACGAGCCATAGAACGCTATCTCGCGAGCGATCCGGCAGACATCGTCATCTCCATGATGACCCGCGCGAACATTCAGTTGCTCCGCGCCGCGCGAAGGCGAGGTGGGGGGCGTCCCATCATCGGCATCAGCGAGCGGAACATGCCCTTCGCCGAGAAGAACCACTCCGCACTCCACCTCGCCGCTCGCAATCTCGCGTACCGCTACTACTATCCCCGCGCCGATTTGTTCATCGCGATCTCACATTCGGTCGGGGCCGCGTTCTCCGTTCTGAGCGGTCTCGATTCCGAGAAAGTGTGGGTGGTGCCGAACCCCGCGCTCGGCAAGGTGCACGACAGACCGAGCCCCTCCGCCGCCTCCGACGCGGCGGGGCTCACCCTTGTCGTCCCCGGCAGACTCGTCGACAAGAAGCGACCCATGCTCGCTGTGGAGATCGCAGATCGTGTCTGCGAGGACGTCCGCTTGGAGCGCGTGATCTTCTTCGGCGACGGACCGCTCCGGAGTGACATCGGGCGCCTCGAACGGAGCTACGTTATCGAGACGCCCGGACGCGTCGAACGGTGGTTCGAGGGCTTGCCCCCCGGGTCGGTCTGCCTTCTGCCTTCAGAGGTCGAGGGTTTCGCGAATGTCCTTCTCGAGGCGAGCAGCCAGGGAATCGCTTGCGTGGTCGGTTCCACTGCGTACGGGAGTTCGGACGCCATAATCCCGGGTGTCACCGGCGAGTTCGCTCGTACTGACGGGGTAGACGAGTACGTCAGGGCGGTACGGGCCGCCATGACCCTCACCGTGGCGCCTCCAGCGGCATGGCTCGACGTGTTCGGCACCTCAGCGAGCGTGGACGTCCTCGAGCGCGCTATTCACGGCACGATGCAGCGATCCTGACCTGCGTTACTACCTCCGGGCGCCCAGCCGGCTCGAACGTCGAGTCTCCGGCACGCCGTGCGGGGTGCTCGACCAGGCATGACCGGAGTGGCGCAGTGCCTCGCGCGTTCGTCGCAGGCCCGCGTGATTCACGTCCGGATCACCCTCGGATAGTTCCAAGCCCGACCCGTTGGGCGACCAACAGCCGATGACAAATGGGAAAGCGAACGCCAGGATGGCCGGGTTGGAGTCCAACGCGTTGAACCCCGAGAGGGAGACGACGAAGCTGGCCAACCCGCCGACTGCCCACGCTCGGGAGTGCTTCACTCCCCGAACCGCGGTGAATGCGACGGCACCCAGCACCACCGCGCTCAGAGCACCCAGCGAGATCATCAGTTGCAACACCGAGTTCTCGAGGACCAGACCCGGGAAGTTCGTGGAGTACACGTCGACCGATCGGCCGGGGCCGTACCCGGTCACCCCCGCCGTGCCGAAAAGTCGCAGAGCCCGATCGAACATCGCATCCCGATAACTGATCGAACCGGTTCCGTCTGCGCTCGCTTGGCGTCCTTGCAGGAGGTCGGAGTTCCACGCCAGGACGATCACTGCCCCTCCCACGAGTAGGGCAGCAACGGCGCGCCACCTCGCTCTGGCGTCTTTCGATAGCGATTGGACGAGCACGGCGACGACCACCCCGGCGGCAGTGGCGACCAGCCCGGTACGCGATACCGAGAAGATGAGTCCCACAGCGGCCCCGCTCATGCCGGCGAGCGCCAACAGCCGCCCCCCTCGCCTGTTCATCGCCACAGACGCGGAGAGTATGGACGCTGAGGCCAGCGACAGCACCAGCGGGTGGCCGAAAGACAGATTCGCGCGATCTACCGACCACGTGCGGTCGCGGTAAACCTCCGTATAAATGAGATCCCAGGGGTTGAGCCCCAGCACGAGCTCTCCTATCGATCCGAGGCCGATGAACACGCCGACGAGCAAGAGGTGCTTCTGAAGGAGCGCGAGATCGAGGTCTGACTCATCCGACACGACCGCGGCTCTGACGGCGAAGGTGCCCGCAACCGCGAAGACTGCGATCCACAAGAGTGAGGACTGCAGCGATTGCCCCATCAGCGCGGAGATGAACAGAGCAGCGAGCAGGACCAGCCCACCCGCCTCCACAAGCGCCGGAACCCGACGAGTACGCTCCGCCTTCGTCAGAACGCGCAGCTCCCATATGAGGATGAGGATCAGTGCCGGGGTGAAGTAGCGCCCCACCAAGCTCGGCAGGGTCGTATACCCGAGGGGGAGGAGCACCAAGGACCAGAGCGCGAGCACAGGCAACGCACGCCGCGGAAGGGTGAATGCGACGACGGCCAGCAGGAGAGCCGCGGCGAGCCCGGCTGCGACTTCAATCATGACCGTCCATCGAGTCGCGCTGCCCTCTCCACGAACGCGAAGCCCGCGCTAGCTGTGACCCCCTGCACCCGCCCCACGACGGCAGTAGAGTGCAGACAACACTACAGATCGTAGCGGGCACACCACAGAGACGAGCCGATGCCACGTTCAGATGGAAGGGCCGCGCTTTGGTCAGGCCTTGGGAATCTGTCCTCCAAGGGGCTCGCGTTCATCCGGAATCTCGTCCTCGCCGCGACGATCGGTACCGCACTCGTGGCCGATGCGTACAACGTGGCGAACAACGTACCGAACATGTTGTATCTCCTCCTCGGCGGTGGCGCGATCGCAACGGTCTTCGTACCCCAGATCACCCGGCTCGCGAGAGAATCTCAGCGACGAGCTGATGAATTCAGCACCCTCCTTCTCGTCGTCGTCACGGCGGCGGGGCTTGTTCTCGTCGTATCGCTGATCGCTGCGACCCCGCTGCTTGTCTCACTCTTCGGCGGTAGCGCCTGGAGCTCGGCGCAACGAGAGCTTGCGACCTCGCTGTCGTACTGGTGCCTTCCCCAGATCGTCTTCTACGCGATATACGCCATCCAGACACAGATTCTGAACTCGCGAGGGAAGTTCGTTGCTGCGGCATGGGTCAGCTCGGCGAACAGCGTTGTGGTCCTGGCGACATGCATTCCGATCCTCCTCCTCGGCAGTGTGAAGGCGTACGACCCGCTGAGTCTCACCACCGCAGACGTCACCCTGCTGGGTGCAGGCGCCTTGGCCGGCACAGTGGTGCAGAGCTTGCTCCTCGCCTGGGTTGCCGTCCGTTCCGGCTTCGCATGGAAGCTGCCGTCCTCGTTGCGCAGCCTGGGACTGCGGAGCACAGCCTCTATCGCCACTTGGACGCTGGTCGCCTCGCTCTGCTACCAGGTTTCGAGTCTGGTCGTCGTCGCCGTGACGGCAAGGGCTGGCTCGGAAGCGTCACTCCTGGGGGATAGTTCACGCGGCTACTCGGTGTACTACAACGCCTTCACGTTGGTGACCCTCGTGCAATCGATACTCATCGCGACATTCGGGAACATCCTCCTCGCCCGAATGGCCCACCATCGCGAGCACGATTCGCCGAATTTCGCGCTGAAGGAGTTCGAGGACACGCTCATCCGGGCAGCCGCACTCGTGGCACCCGTCAGCGGAGTCCTGGTTAGTCTCGGAGTACCGCTTACTTCTGTGCTTTTCACTCGGGGGAACACGACACTGGAAGCAGCGGCGTCCATCGGGGTCAGCGTTATGATCCTGGGGTTAGGTGTCATCCCTTACAGCCTGCACATGCTCATGATTCGGGGGTTCTACGCCTTCATGCTGCCGCGACCCCCGCTTGTGAGCGCGCTGGTCGTCAACGGGACGTGGATCACGGGCGCACTTGCCGCGCAGATATTCGCTCCCCCGATGCTGCGCGGTTGGTTCGTGGCGGCGGCCTTTGTCGCCGCCTACTGGCTCGACTTTCCCCTCAAGTTTGGACGCCTCCGCCGGCACCTCGGCTACCAGATGAGCGCAACGGCTCGACGCGGACTGATCCGACTCGGCGTCTCGACCGGGCTCAGTACTGCCATCGTCGCGGGTGGTGTGCTCATCTCCGCCGGGCAAGGTCCGCTGACGTATGGGCTTGCGGCGTCCCAACTCGCAGTGGGGGGCGCCGCGTTCGTCCTGATACATCTCGCCGCCACCTTCAAGTCGGGCGTCTCCGTCATCGACGTGGCACGTTGGCTCCGAGGCTGAAATCAGCGTTCAGTGACCCTTACCGCGTGACCTCGCCTCGCACTGCGCGTACCATCGGCGACGTGAAGACACGTGGACGCCTGGCACGACTGCGCTATCGCATGATCAGTACGACTCGAGGTCACGTCGCCGCAGCTCGCGCATTCGGTGTCAGCGTCGGCCGCGATTGTCGGATCTTGTCGAATATCGTCACTACGGAGCCATGGCTCATAGCTATCGGGGATCGCGTGACCGTGAGCAGCGGCGTTCAGTTCGTCACCCATGATGGAGCCGGATGGCTAGCGAGGGACCACAAGGGTCGTCGCTATCGCTATGCGCCCATACGTGTGGGCTCTGATGTCTTCATCGGCACCCGATCTACTCTGATGCCCGGCGTCGAGATCGGCGACCGGTGCGTAATCGGAGCAGGCTCAATCGTGACGGGATCGGTACCAGCGGGCAGCGTCGTCGCCGGCGTGCCGGCGAGGATCATCGGATCCTACGATGCATTGGAAGCTCGTATGCTCCGATGGCCGGCGCAGAGCGACCTCGGCTCGGGCTCCTACGAAGAGCAGGTGAACTCCGTTGTCGACCAGCAGATGCGGCCAATAGTCGGCCGCGCTTCCTGACCGACGCTCGAGTTCGCTTCCGATGGCGCGGCTAGCCCGTCGCCTCCGATATAGCCGACTCGAGAACCGGGGACAGCGTTCTCGAGAACGACGCAGTGAAGTGGTGAGCGTCGCGCCACACGACGAGGCCACCGGCCACCGTTCGCGCGTCGCCGTCATCCAGGAAAGCGGAACTGAGGTCGACCACTGTCGATGACGGAGTGCTCGCTACAGCGCGCCGCAGCACATCAGTCGAGGTGTTCAGACCGACGGGTTCGGATTCGCAACTCGCAGGGTCAGCCAGGGAGCCAAAAAGGCACAAGACGCTTTCATCAGAGATCTGCGGCGTGTCGACCATAGCGATGATATGCGTATCGTCCGGCACCGGTGCCCATGCCTCCGCGAAGCCCGTGGCGACCGCCTCCAAGTCCTGCACCGCAAGCGGACGGCTGTAGTAACCCGTCACAATCGCATCAAAATCGCCCGTCACCAGTTCGCGACTCAGCTGATCGTTCCAGCTGACGCAACTCGCATGCTCGATCGGGCCGCCCGAGTCCTGGTACGTGGACCAGCGGCAGCTCGACTTCAAGAACGTGACCAACTGCCAGCCCTGCTCGGCGGCCGCCCGCTCGAGCGCGGGGAACCACGAGGCCGCGTGCGAGTCGCCGACGAGAGCCACCCTGACCGGTGAGGGCCGACCCCAGCTGCAACTGATGAGACGCTCCTCACGTGGGCCCGCCTGGCACCCCTCCGAGTACACGGGCGGCAGATCATCCTCGGCGAGCACTGCGGGTGCGACCAACGGCTGCGGTCCACAATCGTCGCGCAATTCTACGCCCGCTCCGAGACAGCCGTCATCTGCGGCTAGCGCCGCGGCCCGTTCCGCGGACAGCTCGGCACGCAGACCGTGGTCGGCGTAGAGCAGACTCGAAGCCGCCAGAACGACCACGACCGTCGCGCCTGGCAGCACAACCAAGGCCTTCGGCGCCACTCTCAGCCGCGACGGGCTTCCCCCCGGCATCGCGGCGTCCTCAACGTACTTCTTACTCAGGATCGAGACTGGTATCGCTATCCCGAACAAGATAGCCGCGACGAGCGGTTGTGGCAGCGCGGCGTCAGCGCTGCGGATAGCGATGAAGGCGAACACGGCGATCGGCCAGTGCCAGAGATAGAGAGAGTAGGACGCGTCTCCGATGGCACGAAGCGGCCGCGCGTTGAGGATCGCCCCCACAGCTCCCTGATTGTAGGCCGCCGCGATCATCGCGCCCGCGCCCAGAACAGGAACGAGCGCAGCAGCGCCAGGAAACGATGTTTGCGCGTCGTAGACGAAAGCCGGAACTATCACCAGGACAGTTCCAGAAGCGAGAAGAACGAGCCTCAAGCGACGGTGGAGACCGTATCGAGACGTGAGCAGAAAAACTGCCGCCCCGACGGCGAACTCCCAGGCCCGTGTGACCGGGACGAAGTAGGCGGCCCCCGGGAATACGCCAGTCAACCCGATACTCGCGACGAACGAAATGGCAGCGACGACAACGATTGCGACGACGACAGCTTTACGCGGACGGCCCGCTCTCCGACCGAGGACGACCGCGCCCACCAGAAGAATCGGCCACAGAATGTAGAACTGTTCCTCCAGCGACAGAGACCAGTAGTGCTGAAGCGGCGTCGCCACACCGTCTTCGGCGAGGTAATCGACGCTACTGAGCGTCAGCGCAATATTCTGCACGTAGAGACTGGAGGCGACCGCCTGCAAAGCAGTCTCGCGCCACATGGTCTGTGGTGCGAGGACGGGGGTCGCGACAACTACCACCCCGATGACAACTATGGCCACAGGCAGGAGCCGCCGCGCGCGGCGAGACCAGAAGGCCCGAAACGAGAAGGTACCCGCCTCCATTGACCGCACGAGATGGCTGGTGATCAAGAAGCCGCTGATTACAAAGAACACATCAACGCCGACATAGCCGCCCCGGACCGGACCTTCGGGCCAAAAGTGGTATGCCACAACCAGGAGGACGGCCAGCGCCCGCAAGGCCTGAATATCGCCCCTGATCCTGGGCGCCTCCGGGGCAGGCACTGTCGTAGTCGCCACGTGTGCTTCTAGCTCAGCCGGTTGATGTCCACGACGCTCGACGCAGTCAGCCGCAGTTCACTCGCGATGGAACGAGTGTCGATGACGAGATCCCACTCAGTGGTGGATAGCTCATCCTGATCGATGAGCAAGTCCCGAACGAACGGAGAATTCGAGAGGACGCCGAGATTCTGCCCGACAAGCGCCTCGGGGTGGACATAGGGATCGAAAATCGAGAGGTGGTACCCGGCAGTGATCAGCATGCGCGCGAGATCTATATTGGGACTCTCGCGCAGATCGTCGGTTGCGTTCTTGAACGCCAGGCCGAGGAGTACAACCCTCGCACCGTGACGCAGATCACGGGTCGCGAGCTCGAAGAGAAACGCTTTATGCGACTCGTTCGACGGCAGTAGGGAGTCGAGCAGGTGCGTATGCCCCCCGACCTCGCGAGAGATGTACTGGAGAGCACGGACATCCTTCGGCAGGCAAGATCCGCCGAAAGCGCCGCCTGGCCGCAGGTAGTAGGGCGAAATATTGAGTTTGGTGTCTGCAATGAAGATCTCGTGCACTTTCGCTGCGCTCACGCCGAGCTTCTCGCATACCCGTCCGATCTCGTTCGCAAAAGCAGTCTTCACAGCGTGGAAAGAGTTATCGACGAGCTTTGTGACTTCACTCTCTCCGAACCTGGTGTAGAAGGTCGGCGCGTCGATTCCCTCATTCATGCGATCCATGACGGCGGACCGCAAGCCATCGCTCGTCCCCACGACGATCTTCGGCGGCGAGAAGAAGTCCTTGATAGCGCTCGACTCACGCAAGAACTCGGGATTGTAGACCAGCTCGACCAGGTCCGAACGATCGCGCAAGATCTCCTCGAAGATCGGAAGAATGAAGCCCTCGACCGTCCCGGGCTTGACGGTACTGCGAAACGCGACGGTGACCGGTCGGTCATTCGAAGAGATGAAGTGGGCGAGCTGACGCGAGACATCAGCGATGAAACTCATGTTGTGCGAGCCGTCAGCGGCGCTGGGTGTGCCAACGCACACGATCGCCAGTTCGGTATCGTCGGCGAGGGACGCAATCGTCGTGGATGCTCGCAGGAGACCCTGCCGGGTCGCCTCTTCAACGAGGTCCGCGAGGCCCGGTTCCGAGATCGGCGAGATACCTCGGTTGACGTCGTTCACCTTGGACTCGTTGGGATCGATCCCCGTGATGTCGTGGCCGCGACTCGCGAGACACGCAGCGGCCGTCATTCCGACGTAACCCAGGCCCAGCACAGCAATCTTCATGTCGGTTCCGATCAGTTCAGTGTTGCACGGCACCCACCGTCGGTTGACGCGAGGCGTATGGCGATCAGGTAAAGCTTGTCAAGTGGCCGCTTACTTGGACGGCCGCGGCGCGGCCGACAGCGCGGGGCTACGAGACTCTGCGAGACGCGCATATAGAGCGACGAGCTTGGGCGCCTGCGACTCCCAGCTGAGACTCTCCTCGAAGCGTGCACGGCCAGCCCGCCCCATCCGGTCTGAGAGCGCTCGATCACCGAGGACCCGCGCGATGGCCCTACTGAACGCGTCAGCGTCATTTGCTGGCGATGCGTACAGAGACGCCTCCCCAGCTGAGAACCGTCCTTCGCGCAGATCGAACTGCACGATGGGCTTCCCCAGGGCCATGTACTCGATGATCTTGTTCATCGTAGACAGATCGTTCATCGGATTGACTTCGTCCGGGTTAACGCAGACGTCCGCATCCGACAACACGCTCTGCATGTCTTCATCACTGAGGCGGCCGTGAAACTCAACCCGATCAGCGAGGCCACGTTCTCGGACCATCTCCTCGAGGCGAGGTCGATCAGGTCCCGATCCGACTAGCGCAAGGTGGACGTCGAGCCCCCGCCGCACAAGACTCTCGACTGCTTCGATGAGGTACTCGATTCCCTCCTGGCGCCCCATCACACCGAGATAGCCGATCAGATGGTTGCGACCCCGATGCCAATCTCGCTGGTCTCGCTTTGAATCGGCCCACGCGAGCGGTGGCCCGGATCGGATCACGGTGGTCTCGTCCTCGTTGAAACCGCCGCGCTTCATAGCGATCTCGCGATAACTCTCGTTCGTGGCGATCACATGACTCGCGTGCTTGTAAGTCCTGGCCTCAAAATACTTCGCCACCGCAACGAAGAACCTACTGAGCGGCATTTTCTTGGCACGCACGAGTTCGGGTCCGAGGTCGTGCTGATCAAAGACGAGCACGCTCCGGTCGCGCCTCGCGGCTGTGGCAGCAACCAGATACAGCAGGTCCGGCGGGTTGCAAAAGTGGACGATATCGAATGCGCTACGACGCCGGTGCCGCTCGAAGGCAGCCCTCATCCTCCTCAGCGAGGTCGTGTACTCATTGAGGTAGCCGAGGGCGCCGCTAGCCTCGCGCGGCATCTGATACCTGGTGACTGTGATGCCATCGATCTGGAAGTCTCCGACAGGGTGGCGGTCGTCACTCGGACAGATGACGGTGACATCTGCACCGGCTGCGCGGGCCGTCGTTGCCTCCATCCACACTCGCCGATCAAACGGCACGGGGAGGTTCTGCACGAGGAATGCGATCCTGGTACCGCTCAACGTAGTCACGGGACGATCCTAGGGAGTTCGCGGTGGTCGTCAGAACCCGCACACCGCAGAACGACACGGTCGACTGGTCGACTGCAGCCCGCCTGAGGCCGCCGACGCAAGCGCTGACCGAAAAGTCGAGTGGCCGAAGCGATCGACTCGCTCCGGCCACTCCCCCCCCCCCCCCCCCCATCTGAGTCGCTTATCCCCTACTCACCCTGCCCCGCAGAGCGGGCCCGCCGCGAGCGAGACACCATCAGCACCGCCGCTCCGATCGCGAGCATGAGAAGCGCAGACCCGGTCGCCCACCACACGATCACGTCGCCGCCCGGCACACCGGTGGCCGCGAGATCTCCGGGGTCACCCACGTCACCCACCGTGACCTCCCGCGCGGTGAGCGTGTTCGTCAG
Source organism: Microbacterium sp. AG238 (assembly GCF_003610405.1). Lineage (GTDB taxonomy): Bacteria > Actinomycetota > Actinomycetes > Actinomycetales > Microbacteriaceae > Microbacterium. Next base: position 30,505 of record NZ_RAQC01000003.1, on the reverse strand, counting down.
CGTCACCCCGACGACCGTGCCGTCACCGATCGGCACGGTCGCGGGGCTGAACGCCGGGGCCTCCCACGTCGCACCTTCGATGTCGGCGGGCGCGAGCTCGGTGAGCGTGACCTGCGCCCCGTAGGGCAGCTGCGGGCTCGTGACGGTCTCACCGGCTCCGACCGTCAGCTCGCCTTCCGCGGCACCGAAACCGACGCCGGCGGCGTAGGCGTAGTGCACGGTGAACTCGGCATCCGCGGGAACCCGACCGGCGGCGCTGCCCTCGACCACCTTGTGAAGCGAGAACGCACCCGTATTCAGCTCGATGAGGTTGGTCAGGGTGATTCGCGCGGTCTCGTCCTGCACGACCGTGAACGTGTTGCCCGGCTCGAACGCCGGCGCCGCCCACGTTCCTCCGGCGATCGCGACCGGTTTCTCGCTGAGCGTGACCTCGGCACCGGCGGGCGCGGTGACGGTCACGGCATCCTCGTCCGCGGCGACCGCGACCGTTCCCGACCCTGCCTCGATGCCGAGCTCGCTGTTCGCGGGCCAGGCGTAGTCGACCTCGAACGTGCGGTCGACGACCAGGTCGGCGGCGTCACCGGTGAGCTTCTTCTCGATGGCGAAGTATCCGACGTCGCGGGCGATCACGTTCGTCGCGGTCACGGTCGTTCCCACCGAGTCGGCGCCGATGGTCATCGTCTGCGGCGAGACCGTCGACCCGGTCCACGTGCCACCGGGCACATCGGCCGGTGCGGTCTCGGCGAAGCTCACCTCCGCCCCCACGGGCAACGCGGGAAACTCCACGACCGACCCGTCGGCGGGCAGCGCGACCGACGCCGAGCCGGCCTCGATCGCGAGGTCGGGGTTCGCGGGCCACGACGCGGTCAGCTCGAACGCGGTGCCCTCCGGCATCCGCATCCCGTCGGGGTTGTCGAGGTTCTTCCGCGCCTGCACGGTCTGCGTCTGCAGCGTCGCGGCGTTCGTGAGGGTCACCTCGACCGGGGTCGTCGAGTGGGTCGCGGTGAAGGTGAACGAGCCGTCTCTCAACGCCGCGACGGGAGCGCCGGCGACCGTCAGCGCCGCGGAGCCGTCGACGTTGCTCGGCCACGGGTCGACCTCGGTCAGCGTCACGGTCGAACCGGCGTAGATGTCGGGACTCGTGTACGACCAGTCGTTACCTGCATCGAGCGTGATGGTGCCCGATGTGGGGGCGGGGATGCCACCGGGGTACGCGATCGTGTAATCGACCCGGATGCCGGCGGGCGGCATGACACCGGCGTCGAGGTCGAAGGTCTTCTGCAGCTGGAAGCGGGCGTAGTTCTGCCCGATCGCCGAACCGCTGCTAGTGATGCGGGTCGCGGTCGCGTCCACCACGTTCACCGCGCCACCGATCGCGACGGTCGCCTCGTTTGCATACTCTCCCGGCCCCGACACGCCCTTGCCGCCGTCTTCCGCGATGACGTCCCAGTTCACCTGGTACACCGATCCGGTGAGCGCCACCGCGTTCTCGGCGGCATCCTGGCCCGCGCAGCCCGTGCCGGCGGCCGTGACGAAGCGCACCTCGTGGCCGCCGTCGGTCACGGTGTACTGCGAGCGGTCGAGATCGGCCCACACCAGCGACGGCTTGTTCCAACGGTCGGTCACCACGCAGCTCGCGCGCTGCACCTTGGGTGAGCCCTCGACGAGGGTGAACGGGTTGTCGGCGTCGAACTGGTCGGTGACGGTCACCGTCTGTCCCGCGGCGAGCGAGAGACCCCCGTCTTCCGACCGGATGCCGTCACCCCGGGTCGGCACACCGACCCACCAGTGCACGGTGTCGTTGGCGTTGTCGTACCAGCCGCTCTTCCACGGAGCCCACACTCCCGCGTAGTCGCAGTTGCCGGCGCAGAAGCGCGAGGCGATGTTCACGGGAGGGGTCGTCACGCCACCCACCGTGAACGTGACGCTCGGAAGGGTCTCGGTGTTCTGGAGATCGACCTGCGCGCGGATCTGGAACTCACCCCGGATGTCGATCGGGTGCGACCGCACGTAGTCATCGTCGACATCGCATTCGACGCGGCTCGCCTGCACGGTGCACGTGCCGTTTCCGATGCTGAAACGGGTGGCCTGCCCGATGAGCTCTGACGGCAGGTCGAACCCGACACGCAGGGGCGGTGTCGCCGGCGACTCGCTGGCGTGCCAGGTCGCCCTGAGCGTCTGGACGGACTGGTCGTGGAACGTGTCGTTCGCGAACTCGACAGTGTCGAGCACTGCCGACGAGCCCGCCGCCACTGCCGGCGCCGCACCTCCCCACATCCCGACGGCGAGCACGACGACGGCGAGCGCTGCGCTCACCACGCCCCTTCGACGCAGGCACACGCCTGCCGCAGCATGTTCCATGGTTCCTCCCGTGGCGCGCGGGGATGTCGCCCCGAGCGCATCGTCCGTCTCGTCGCCTTCCGTCGGCGCCGACGATTTCGCCACGCTCGTAGCGAGGCACGTACCACCGTCGCAGTCGGCGAACGCGCGAGAATCACCCGAGCCCGCGACGTACTCCCGCTGCGTCGGATTTCACCCGGGGACTAGTACCTCTCGCGCCACTTACGGCGCGTGCGTGGGTGCCTTCGGACCGAGGATGCCGAGCTCGCGTGCCACCTCGCAGGCGGCACGGCGTGACGTCACACCGAGCTTGCGGTGGATCGACTGCAGTTGAGCCTTCACCGTGGAGGGTGAGACGAACAGTGCCGCTGCGACGTCGCGGGTGCTGCCGTGCCGGTCGACCGCGGCGAGCACGACCTTCTCGCGTTCCGTGAGCTCGACCGCCGCCGGCCGGGCGGCAGCGCGGGCACGCCCCGGCGTCTTGAGGTAGCGCTGCAGCACCGACGCGTTCCTCCGCGCGGCGAACTCCCCCAGCGCGAGCCGATCGCGTGGGGGCAGCAATGCGACGTGCATCCGCGCCCCGTAGTGGTCGGATGCCAGGGCGGCTGCTCCGAGCCAGACCCAGGCCCGGTCTTCGTCGCCGACGCGAAGGGCGGCGATCGCCCCCGCCGTCTGAAGCTCGGCGCGCGACCGGATCGTATGACCGGACCGTGCGAGCTCGACCTCGACCCACTCGCGGGCGGCGGCATCACGGCGCTCGGCGAGCAGCCACATGGCGCGCGCGTATGACAGATACAGGCTGTCGCTCGGCTGCGACTCGAGCGCCTCGGCGGCGCTGCGGTGGTCGCCGGCGGCGAGCCAGGCCAGCCCGAGTGCTGCGTGCAGCTGCTGGGTGGCAACGTTCTCACCCACCCCGGGCTGGTCGCCTCTCGCGAGTTCGGCGCGCACGCGTTCGGCCTCCGCCGCAGCGAACCCCTTGCCGTGCCAGACGGCGAGGCCCGTCGCGGTGACGAGCGGCCAGCCCTCCGACTGGGGCACGATCGGGGTGAGCTTCAGCTGCCGCGCCGCACCGCGGAAGTCGAGCGCATCCAAGCTGATCCAGGTCTCGGTCAGACTGGTCATTCCCTGCGAGGCGACGCGTCGGGTGTCGAAGGGCCAAGCGGTGCGGTCGAGGGTCGCGAGCAGCGTACGGGCCCGCACGGTGTCGCCGCCCGATGCGGTCATCGCGGCGGCGATCACGGTCGACGAGTTCCGCGACGCCGGATTCGAGCACGCCGCCGCCGCTCGGGCCACCACCGACAGGGCCTCGGACGACCGTCCGCCCTGCCAGAGCGACAGGCTCAGCTGCCGCAGCATCCCGGCGAGGTGCTCTCCGAACCTCGAAGCGACGGCGGGATCGATCCGATCGACCGCCTCGACGGCACGCGCGCTCAGCTCTGCCGAGGCGCTGCCGTCACCGCGCAGGCGGAGAATCATCGCACGCACGCTCATCCGAGTCGGGTCATCGAGCTCGGGGGCGAAGTACGTGGGGTACGACGGCGCGTCGAGCACCGCCTCGAAGACACCGGCCGCCTCGCGCCACCGCAGCGGGTTCGCCGAGAGCGCGAGCGCGAGCCCGAAGGCCAACATCGGATGCCGGGGCAGAACCTCTGCCGGCACGCGCTGCAAGACCGGCAGCAACGTGTCGTTCGGATGGTTCTCGGTGCTCGCCGCCGCGAGGTGCGCGACCACCCGGTCAGCGAGCGTCCAATCTCCGCCCTCGATGGCCATCTCGAGAGCGGTTTCGAGAGCCGTCTCGAGAGCCGTGCCGCCGGCGAGCATCGCATGCGCCGCCTCGACGCATGTCCGGCGATACCGGTCGGCGTTGCGACGGGCACGAGCGCGGAACGCATCCCTCACGGTCTCGACGTACTGGAAGACCCGTCCACCAGACGCATAGGGCGTCCACCGGCCGAGGCCTTCGCGTTCGAGCGTGGCGAGCAGCGACTCCGCATCCGGGTTCCCGCTCAGCCTGCCGGCGAGCGCGACATCGAGGAACGGGACGACGGCGGTGTCGGTCATGAACGCGACCAACTCAGGATCACCCAGCGATGAGTCGATGCGCTCGGCCACGACGTCGTTCCACTCACTCGAGTCCAGATGAGGGATGTGGCCGACCTCCGAGACCGCGTGGACGGCGGCATGAACCGCGAGCGCGAACCCGCCCGTCGCGGCGACGATCTGACGGGCGACCCGCTCGTCGGCGATCCCCGTCTGCTCGCGCAGGAGCGTGGCCGCCTCGCCGACGGTGAGCGCCAGCTCGCTTCGGGAGATGACCCGTGTGATCCCGTCGTCGAACGCAGCGGCCGACAGTGCCGTCTCGCCTCGCGTCGCGACGATGACGCGCAGCATCGGATGCATCGTGAGCAGACGGATGAGATCACGATCGATCTGCCCCGACATCTCGCCGAGCCGCTCGTATGCGTCGAGCACCAGCACGGCCGGCCGATCGAGCATGACCAGACGCCGGGATGCCTCGATCGGATCGGTACCCGATCGCACGAACGACCTCGCGCGCGCGACGGCGTCATCGGTGAGAAGCCCGACCCGCGCCGCAGCGGCGATCACCCGGCGCCACAGCATCCGTCCGTCGGTGACACCCGCCGGAACCGTGACCCAGACGACCCGTGCGGAATGCTCCGAGCGCAGCGCCCACGTGCGCGCGAGCGTCGTCTTGCCCGCCCCGGTCGGTCCCTGCACGATGCACAACCGCACCAGCGGCGACTCGAGCACGCGCGTCAGCCGCGGCCGATCGGGCACACCGGTGTGCGGATCGTTCTCCGCCGACCCCGTCGAGCTCCGAAACACCCCGCCACCCCGTTTCGTCCTATCGAAACGACCAGCCTAGGAACCTCACCTTGGTGAAACGGGGCGCGGGATGTAGCCGCCCGTCCAGCCGAGCCCCGCGCCCGCGGCGGGGCCCCTCGGCGTGATGAGCCGCTCGACCAGCGGAATCTGCGAGGTCGGCACGCTCACGCGACTGCGGAGAATCGCGATAGCGACGAGCGCGATGAAGCCCGACAGCATCTTGTCGATGATCGAGGTGAGGATGTTGGCCGAGAACGCCGCCGCCACGACCGGCAGCCCGAGACCGGCGATCGACGAGGTGACGTTGTCGGAGCCGTGACCGGAATACCCGCCGAACATGAGCACGCCCAGCGGAGCGCCCACCAGCGAGCACGCCACCGCGACAAGCAGCGTGAGATTGACGTAGCGGAACAGGTCGGTTCCCATTCCGAACCGGCGGATGCCGTACCCCCAGACGAGCGCCCCCGCGACATTGACGATCGCGAAGGGCGCGGCTCCGGGGGCTCCGACGACGAAACCGAACACGTTCGTGCTCAACCCGACGATGACCCCGGCCCACGGCCCGAAGATCATCGCCGCCACGCCGGTTCCGGCCATGTCGAGGTAGATCGGCAGGTGCAGCAGCTGCACCGTCGACATCCCGATGAAGTTGACGATGAGGCATCCGAGCATGATCAGCGCCTGCACGCGGCGCGACACGAGCGGATGCAGCGCCGCCAGCGGGGTCGCCGACAGCTGCGGCGTCGGACGCGGCGACGGCGGGAGGGCAGAGCCAGGCGCCGGGCGCGGGCGGGGCGGGGCGGCGACCCGCGGAGCGACGTCGTCGGGCCGGCGGGTGGCCTGATACCGACGGATCCAGCGATCGGCCTCATCGGTGTCGGCGCCCAGCGCGAGCACGATGTCGCGCAGCAGGCCGACATCGATCCGGGCCCGGCCCGGTCGAAAGGCGTCGTACACGGTGGTGCGCGGCGGCTGCGCGGCCGCGGGGTTCACGCCACGCTCCACCCGCAGCTGCGCGATGCGACGCACGAGTTCGGCGTACGACACGGGGCCTGCGGCATCCTTCAACGCGAGCAGATCTCGCGCGATCGCGTCGAGCGAGTCGGGCTCGCCGAATCGCGTCTCGTCCTCCTGCACAGACACTCCCCCAGCCTTGGTGCGATCGCATGTCGCAAACCGCATACGGGCGGTGACACCCCTCGCCTCGCGGCGCTCACTCTATCGATACCGGTCGCGATCGTGTTCGGGGTTGTTCGCACACGGCCGTCGCGGGCCTGAACGGCCGTTGTGATCGGGCGACCGATGCCAGCGTGAGATCGACGGCTCGCCGACTGGGGTGCGGGTCGCGATTCGCTCCCGATGAGGATCCATGAAGAAGAAACATCCCTCCCTCGCCGCGGCCTCCGCCGCGCTGATCGCGGCGACGCTGGTCGTCGCCGGCATGGCGCTCCCGGCGCATGCCGACGAGTCGGCCGGGGGCGCCGGTCCGGCGGGATCGGCCACCGCAACCGAGGCTGTCGAGGCGGCCGCGCCGACTGAGGCGGCGCCGGCGGCGGTCGAGCCGGTCGTCGCGATGCCGGTCGTCGCGATGCCGGTCGGAGAGCCGGACGTCGCCGAGCCGGACGTCGCCGACGCGGACGTTGCCGACGCGGCGCGTGTGGCGAGCCCGGCCGAGACTGACATGGCCGAGACTGACCTGGCCGAGGTCGTTGAGAACGAGCAAGCGTCGGGTGAGCTCGCGGCATCCGCATCCGCAGCCGCACCCGCAGCCGCAGCCGTATCCGCTCTCGTGAACGACGACGGGTCCGGCGCCGGTGACGATGACACCCCGGCGTCCCTGCCGCCGCACACGGGCGTCACGCTCGACATCCGCGTTGACGGCGCAGAGATCGGTGTCCACCCGCTCGACGAGCGTGGGCCCATCGAGCGCTACGAGCTGATCGTCCGCCCCGCCGACGGGAGCGAGCCGATCACGCGGACCGCGACGACGCGCACCGTCTTCGTCCTGACCGGGCTGAAGCCGGGCGCCTATGAGATCGAGGCGAGTCTGCACAACAGCTTCGGCTCGACCGGCGTCCGCGACGTCTGGTTCGCGGTTCCGGAGGTGCCCGGCGAGCCCACGATCACGATGCGCGACGGCGGCTCAACCGCCCTGATCGGCGAGATCTGGGCAGCGCCGCTGCAGAACCCCTATCCCGCGTCGGTGCACCCGTTCCGACTGCTGACCGCCTACACGGTCACTCTCACGGGCGGCGGCCGCACCGAGTCGCGCGAGGTCGACGACGTGCAGGGGCTGGGCCGCTTCGGCTTCACCGACCTCGAGCCGTCGACCACGTACACGGTGACGGTGACCGCCCACAACGCGGCGGGCCAGAGCGCTCCCGTCTCGGTGCAGGCCAGGACGGGTGCAGCTTCGGGCCCGGCAGCGCCCGACCCCGACGGTCTGAACGCAGACAACCGCGGCGGCGTCGTGGTGGACGGAACACCGGCGCCCGGCTCAACGGTGACGGCGAACGTCGGCCGCAACCTCGCGGGCGCGACGATCCACGGGTGGCTGTTCTCCGAGCCCCGCTACCTCGGCGTCGCCACCGTGACGGCTGAGGGCGCGGCGACGTTCGCGCTCCCCGCCGACATCCCGGCCGGTTCCCACCGCCTCGCCCTCGCCGCGGACGACGGCACCACGCTCGGATGGAGCCCCGTCGAGGTGCGCCCCGCCGATGTGACGACGCCGCCGGGGCCGGGCGGATCGCAGCCGGGGTCGGGTTCTGGGTCGGGGTCGGGGTCTGGGTCGGGGTCGGCGCCTGGGGCTGGCTCCGGGGCCGAGGCCGGCACGGGGGGCGCGGTCTCGGGCAACGGCGCTGCAGCCGCGGCGAACCCGGCGGCGGGTTCTGGGGCGGGTTCTGCTGCGGCCGAGCGGCGCATGCTGGCGGCCACCGGCGGAGAGGCGCCGTGGCAGCTGGCGATCTGGGGCATCGCATTCCTCGCGGCGGGGGCCGTGGCGATCGCACGACGACGGGTCGCCGACTGACGTCGTCGTCGTGACAAGACGTGCGGGGCACCGGCCATGGGGGGCGGTGCCCCGCACGTCGTCCATCCGGGTGCGGCTCCCCGGGGGTGCATCGGTGCGCGGTCACCGGGGCGCGCTGCCATCGGTGGTCTCTCCACCGCGTTGGCGTTCATCTACCCTGGCTGCATGAGCGAGCGCGAGCTGCGGTTTCCGGCCACCATCGGCGTCGAGGTGAAGGGCGAGACGTGGAGCTGCGTCGACATCCCGGGGTCTGCGGAGTTCTTCGGCACGAAGAAGACGGTGCGCGTCGACGCCACGATCGACGATGTGAGGCTGGAGAACGTCGGGGCGATGGTCACCGGCTCGGGCGGACACATGGTGTCGCTCAGCGCGAAGGTGCGGAAGCAGCTCGGCAAAGACATCGGTGACGCCGTCGACGTCGTGATCACGCCTCGGTAGAGCCTCCGCCTCCGCGCCCGCCGCCCATTCCTCCCCAATGCCGCGGCGCAGCGACCTTTCCTCAATAGAACGTATCTTCGATATGAATGTCGTACCCCACTGCCAAGATGGGTACATGCAAGCGAACGAGTCATCGAACGACGAACCGGATGCCGGCTCGTCCTGCTCGTCCGGCTCGTCGCTCGCGAGCCTCATCGATCGGGTGTCTGAGGCCGACGATCTGCTCCAGGATGCGCACATCGCGATGACGCGCGCTCTCGCCGAGGCGGGACGCAGCGCTCTGCGCCAGGCGGCGCGCTCGGCCGCGCGTCCCCGAGGCATGGGATCCGACATGGAGATGCGCTCGATCGCAGCAGAAGTCGCCGGAGTGCGACGGACGCACGATCGCCGCGCCCAGGGCGAGATCGACCACGCGCTGACCATCGTCGACGACTACCCCGCTGCCTTCGAGGCATGGCAGCATCGGCGCATCACCCGCGACCACGTCGACATGGTCGTCCGGATGGGCTGCGGTCTCGACGACGACATCAGACCCGAGTACGAGCGCCAGGCCATCTCGATCTGCGAGCGCGACATCGCATCACGGGTGCGCGAATCGCTCCGCAATCTCGCCGCGCGGCTGGGGTCCGAATCGTTCACCGAGCGGCACCGCACTGCGGCGGCGAAGCGAAGCGTCTGGGTGACGCACGGCGCCGACGGCATGTCCGAACTCGGCGCGAACCTGCCCACGGTCATCGCCACCGGCATCCACGATCGCCTCACCGCCATGGCGCATTCCGTCAAAGATGCCCGGTCAGCCGCAGGTGCCCCCTCGACCGACGATGCCGCGGCGAGTTCGACAGGTGTCCAAGAGGCGGATGTCACGGCCGGGGACGTCGCACAGCCCGATGTCCGCACGATGGATCAGCTGCGCGCCGATATCCTCGCCGACCTGTTGCTCGGCGGCGCTCCGATCGTCGACCCGACCTACGGCAGCGACGCCACGGGTCCGCTCGGCGCGATCCGAGCACAGGTGCAGGTGACGCTGACGTCCGAGACGATGAGTGGTGCCGATGACGCTCCGGCCGAGCTGCTCGGCGCTGCACTGATCGACGCCGACACGGCACGCGAGCTTGCCGGTCGCGCGAAGATCTGGAACCGCCTCTTCGTCGATCCGATCACGCGAACGCCGGTCGAAGTCGACACCTATCGGCCGCCCGCCGCGATGAGCCGACTGCTCAAAGCGCGAGATCAGCACTGCCGGTTCCCCGGATGCCGACGGGCTGCGATCCGCTGCGAGCTCGACCACACGATCGACTACGCCCGGGGCGGCCACACCCACATCTTCAATCTGGCCCACCTCTGCCAGCGCCACCATTCGATGAAGCAGTTCACGAGATGGGAGGTTCGGCAGGTCGGAGGCGGCGTCCTGGAGTGGGCCTCACCCCTCGGTCGGGTCTACCGCGAAGACGTTCCCGTTCCATCGGTGTGCTTTGTTCCCGATATCGGCAGCCCGCCGCCACCACCGGCGCTCGCGGCAAGGACCGGTGCACCGCCCGATGGGGCGCCACCCTTCTGACCCGACGCGCAGTTCCCGCGAGACCGACGGGATGCGCAGGGCGGAGGGCGGAGGGCGCCGGGCGCCGGGCGCCGGGAGATCACGCGCTGCGAATACGCTCCGCCTCAGCGAGCACGATGGGATCCTCGCATCCGCGGGCGAACCCGGCGATCCGCCGATCGATGTCCCGCTGCAGAATAGCCGCGCCGATGCGCTCCGCGAGCGGCGCGAGCCATGCCGGGCGGCAGGTGAAGTTGTAGCGCCACACCGCCAGCGTGCGCGATGGGTCACCGTTGACCGGACGGAACCGCCACCCGCCGCCCATCCTCGCGAAGAACCACGAGCCCTTCGTCATCCGCATCCCGACGTTCGACGGCGGGTTGCACGAGACGTACTCGCTCTCCATCGCGAGCCCGAACCGCTGGACCGTGTAGGTACGAACTCACGGATCCCATCGCTTGCGCACCTCGCCCTGCGTCTGCGACACCGCGAATGCAACGTCGACGGACACGGGAACGACGCAACGCGACTCGACGACCGGCATCCGCCCATCCAGCCCTTGAATCAACGGAGAATCATGCGCAGCGTCCCCCTAGGTCGGAGCAACATTCAGGTCCCCAACGTCGTCGCCGGCATGATGCGGATCGAGGACCTTTCCGGCGCCGACATCCGCGCCCTCTACGACCGCTGCCGCGAGGTCGGTGCCGACTTCTTCGACCACGCCGACCTGTACGGCTCGTCGCGCCACGCGTGCGAGCGGCGCTTCGCCGAGGCGCTCAACCTGACGACATCCGAACGCGACGAGATCACACTGCAGACCAAGACCGGCATCGTCGCCGATGACTGGCACTTCGACCACTCGTACGAGCACATCGTCACCTCGGCCGAGGAGTCGCTCGAAGCTCTCGGCACCGACCGCATCGACGTGCTGCTGCTGCACCGTCCCGACGCTCTCGTCGAGCCCGACGAGGTCGCCCGCGCCTTCGACCACCTCGAGTCATCGGGCAAGGTCCGCGCCTTCGGCGTCTCGAACCACACACCCCGGCAGATCGACCTGCTGAAGACGGCCGTGACCCAGCCGCTCGTGGCCAACCAGGTGCAGCTGTCGATCACGCACTCGACGATCATCGCCCAGGGACTCGCGTCGAACATGGCCGGCGAAGACGACTCGATCACGCGAGACGGCGGCGGGCTCGTCGACTACGCGCGCATCAACGGCATCACCCTGCAGGCGTGGTCACCGTTCCAGAAGGGCTTCTTCGACGGGGTCATCTTCGGTGCCGAGGAGTACCCGGAGCTCAACGCGAAGCTCGACGAGCTCGCCGCGAAGTACGGCGTCACCCCGACCGCGTGGATCACCCGCCACCCCGCCGGCATGCAGGTCGTGCTCGGCACCACGAACCCCCAGCGTGTGGCGGATGCCGCCGCCGGCAGCGACATCCCGCTCACACGCGGCGAGTGGTACGCGCTCATCCAGGCCGCCGGCCACAAGGTCCCCTGAGTCCGGAGCCCCGAGCCCGGAGCTACTCGCAGCCGATGCCGTCGCCGTCGCGGTCGAGGTGGCGCCCATAACCGGGGTCGCCCGCCCGCACGGGGGCGGCACCGGCGTTCCGAGCTGCCGTGCAGTTGTCGTAATACGTGGATGCCGCAGGCGCCTGCGCGGCGGGTGCCTGCGCGGCCGGCACCTGAGCCACCGGCGCTTGCGCAGACCGAGATGACAGCTGCCCCTCGAGGTCCGTGATCCGCGCGGCCCGGGCGTCGAGTTCGGTCTGCGACGCGGTCGCCGTGGCGAGGTCCTCGAGCGCTTCATCGAGATCGGCGCGGGCGTCGGTGAGCGCGGTGTCGTTCTCGACAGCAACCGTCTCCGCGTCGGCGACATCCGTCTCGAGCGAGGTCACCTGATCCTTCAGCGACGTCACCTCGGATTGAGCGCCCGCTCCGCCGGCCCCGCCACCGAGCAGCAGCCCCGCGACGAGCGCCGACGCCGACGTGATCAGCGCGGGAGAGCCGTCACCGCACCACGGATGCCCGGCCGGTGCGTCGCAATGCGGACCGGCGGCGTCGCGTTCCGCTCCGGTCAGGTGCCGCAGAACGTCTGGTAGCCCGCGGCGAAGTCCGCACCCGCCGGCTCGGCGTACCGCTCGGCGCCCGCGCGCGCCGTGAACGGCGTCGACAGCACGGTCGTCAGCCAGCCGAGAGGCTCGAGGTTCCCGTCCGTCGCCGCGGCGAGCGCCTCCTCCACGAGGTGGTTCCGCGGCACGTAGATCGGGTTCGCCGCATCCATCGCACCGACGTCCGGATCCAGCGCACGCCACCGGCCCAGCCAGCCGGCCAGCGCCGCGTCGCCGCCGAGAGCCGCCTCAAGACCGGCGGCATCGCCGCGCGCGGCATCCGACAGCGACCGGAACGTCGAGGTGTAGTCGGCGCGCACCCGCTCGAGCATCTCGTGGAAGTCGCCCGCCAGAGCCTCGACCTGCTCATCGGAGACCACTCGCGCACCGACGAGCCCCAGCTTGCGTCGCATGCCCGCCGTCCGCGCCTCGGCGAACCGAGGCCGGAACTCGGCCAGCACGCCCTGCGCCCGCTCGACGGCACGGTCGAGCTGGTCGTCGAACAACGGCAGCATCGCCTCGGCGAGGCGGGCGAGGTTCCACTCTGCGATGTACGCCTGGGCGCCATACGCGTAACGCCCGCCGGTGTCGATCGAGCTGTACACCGTCGCCGGGTCGTACGCGTCGAGGAAAGCGCATGGGCCGTAGTCGATCGTCTCGCCCGAGAGCGTCATGTTGTCGGTGTTCATGACCCCGTGGATGAAGCCGACCAGCATCCACCGGGCTATGAGATCGGCCTGCGCCGCCACAACGGCGCGGAACAGGCCCAGCGCGGGAATCTCGTCGTCCGCAGCCTCGGGGTGGTGCCGCCTGATCGCATAGTCGACCACCGCCCGCAGCACCGCGATGTCGCCCGTACCCCGCGCGAACTCGACACTGCCCACACGCAGGTGGCTCGAGGCGGTCCGCACCAGCACGGCACCGGGCAGCGCCGTCTCGCGCAGCACCTCACGCCCGGTCGCGACGACGGCGAGCGAACGGGTCGTCGGGATGCCGAGAGCGTGCATCGCCTCGCTCATGACGTACTCCCGCAGCATCGGGCCGACCGCCGCGAGCCCGTCGCCCGCACGCGCGAACGGCGTCGGCCCGGATCCCTTCAGGTGCAGGTCACGGAGCGAGCCGTCGGGTGCGATGATCTCGCCGAGCAGCAGCGCCCGCCCATCGCCGAGCCGCGGCGAGAAGCCGCCGAACTGGTGACCGGCGTACGCCTGCGCGACCGGCTGCGCGCCATCGGGCAGCGCAGCACCCACGAGAAAGTCGACCCCTGCGGGGCTGTGCAGGAACGCGGCATCCAGCCCCAGCTCGTCGGCGAGCGCCTCGTTGAGCACGAGCAGCCGCGGCTCGGGCGCCGGATCTGCCGACCACGGCCGCGCGAGCGCGGGCAACGCGTCGGCGAAGTCGTGCGACAGCGAGAGCGTGACGGGAGGCATGAACCGAGGCTACGCGGGCTGCGCCGCACCGGGGCCGGCGTGGCGGTCCTCCGGATGATCCGGGCAGGCCCGGGACAGCGGCAGTGAAACCGGCGCGTAACGCGCCGACACCGACAGGAAACGCTGTCCTGCCAAGCTCGGCGCATCCCCCGAGGACCGTGGGCTCGGAGCCCCACGAGAGCCTGCCGTCCTGAGTGCACCCGACCCAGGAAAGGGGCTGCTTCCGCATGCCTGCTCGACCATCGATCACCCTCGCGCCCGCCGTCGCCGGCGTCGTCGCACTGGCCGCGGCCCTCGCCGCGGCGCCGGCCGCGGTGGCCGCACCACCCAGCGCGACCTTCGCGATCGGCATCGCCGCCACCGCCACGGAAGGCGACCGGATCGACGTCGTCCTCACGGCGACCGACGTCGTCGACCTCTACGCCTACGATCTCGAAGTCTCCGTGCCCGACGCTCTGCTCGACTACGTCGACGGCACGGCCACAGGTCCCGACGGCGGCTTCACCGCCGCACGCGAGACCGCGAGCGGCACGATCACCGTCACCCACTCCCGCCTCGGCACCTCGCCCGGCCTCGCCTCCGACCCTGCCGCTCCCTTCACGCTCGCGACGCTCTCGTTCACCGCCGAGGGCGCCGGGACGGCCGAGGTCTCACTCCCGAGCGTCCGTCTCGTCGGCGGCACCGGCGAGACGGCGACGGCAACGGATGCCGCGACCGCCGACATCACGATCGCCGCTCTCCCCGTCGCTGAGCCCGAACCCGAGCCCGAGCCCGAACCCGAACCCGAACCGTCGGCGACCGCGCCCGTCGCGGGCTCCCCGGCTGCCGGATCCGGAGGTTCCGCCCCCGGCGGCGCCACCAGCGGATCGCTCTCGGCCACCGGCGGCGACGCGACGCCGATCGTGCTGGGCGCGGCGCTCGGCGCCGTTCTTCTCGCCGCGGGCACCGCTATCGTCCTGCGCCGCCGGGCGGTGACCGCATGAACCGCCGGCTGATCGTCCCCGCCGCCGCCATCGGCGCGCTGCTGACCTGCGGTTTCGCCGCACCCGCAGCTGCGGCGCCCGCCGTGGCCGCAGCGGCCGCACCTACCGCCGGGGCTCCGTTCCTCGCGCCCTACTACACCGAGCTCGACCTCACGGGCGACGACAGGATCACGACGGACGACCTCGCCGTTGTCGCGGCGTTCATCGGAAGCACCAACACCGACGCCGACTGGGCGGAGGCGGGAGCGTACGACCTCGACGGGGACGGTGCGATCACGGCATCCGACATCGCCCTCGTCTCCGAGCGAGCCATCTACGACGACGGTCCCTTCGAGATCGTCGAGGCCGACGTCGTGTCGATGCAGGCGGCGATGAACGCCGGGGTCGTCACGTCGGTCGAGCTCACCCAGCAGTATCTCGACCGCATCGCCGCCTACGACCGCGCGGTGATCGAGCCCGGTGGACGGCCGCTGAATTCGATCATCACGACCGGCGATGCCGCCGCCCTCGCTGCGGCAGCAGCAGCCGACACCGTTCGCGCCGAGAAGGGCATGACGAGCATGCTGCTCGGTGTGCCGATCGCGGTGAAGGACAACTACAACACCGTCGACATGCCCACCACGGCCGGCTGCGGCTGCTGGAACGACAACCGCACCGCCTCGGACGCGCACATGGTCGAAGGGCTTCGCGCCGACGGCGCGGTCATCCTCGCCAAGGCGAGCATGGACGAGTTCGCTATCAACCTGTCGTCGCAGTGGTCGGCCTACCAGCCGGCCGGCACCGCCCTCACCGTCTCGAGCCCCTACGCGACGAACCGCAGCTCCGGCGGATCGTCGGGAGGGACGGGCGCCGCCATCGCGAGCAACCTCGCTGCGATCGGGTTCGGCACCGACACGGGCGGCTCGATCCGCATCCCGTCGACCTACAACCAGCTCGTCGGCGTGCGTCCGACGGTGGGGCTCGCGAGCCGCGACGGCATCGTGCCGCTCGCGCTCTCGCAGGACACCGGCGGTCCGATGGCGCGCTCGGTCACCGACGCGGCGGTCGCTCTCGACGCCGTCGTGGGCGCCGATTCGGCGGATCCGGTGACAGCCCGCCAGGAGGGGCTCGTGCCCGCCAGCTACACCGCTTCGCTCGACGCCGACGCCCTCCGCGGCGCCCGCATCGCCGTGATCACGGGTCTGCCGACCGCGCAGAACATGGTCGGCACCAACGCCACGACGCAGCGCCTGTTCACCGCTGCGCGTGAGACGCTCGAGGCGCAGGGCGCCGAGGTCGTCGAGCTCGCGGCGCCCGACGGATTCAGCGGCATCCTGAGCGAGGGAAGCGGCAGCGCCGTCGAGTTCGGGTACGACCTGCAGGCCTACATCGACGACTACCTGAACCCGGCGGTCAGCGCTCGGAGCCTCGCAGCCATCGCGCAGTCGCCGAACGTCGCACCGAACCGCGGCTCATCGACGTACGGGCCGCGCTCGACCGTCACCCCGCAGCAGTACGAGGACTGGGCGGGACCGGCGGGATCGCACACGCTGCAGCTCGCCCGCGGAAAGCAGATCGTCACGGAGTTCCTCGACGCGAACGACATCGACGCGATCATCTATCCCAGCGGCACGCCCTACGGCACGGTCGGCAGCAACATGCGGCTGAGCCCGAACACGGGCCTTCCGGCCGTGACGGTGCCGATGGGCCAGGCGAGCGCGACCGAGCAGATCCCCGGTGCTGGCGTGAACCTCGAGTTCCTGGGACGCGATTTCGCCGAGGGAACCCTGCTGGGTCTGGCGTTCTCGTTCGAGCAGGCGACCGGCGCGCGGACGACGCCTGCGCTGTACGGACCGCTTCCGGCGGGCTGATCATTCCCGTGACGCGGGTGGCTCGTTTACACCCGCGTCACGGGAAGTTGATATGAAAGAGTGTCGGTCCCGTCGGGGCCGCGGAGAGAGAGCATGATGCGTCTGTCGGTCATCGGTTGCGGTTACCTCGGTGCGGTCCACGCCGCCGCGATGGCATCCATCGGGCACGAGGTCGTCGGAATCGACGTCGACGCGCGCAAGATCGCCTCGCTCTCGAACGGCGAGGCGCCGTTCTTCGAACCCGGGCTGCAGGAGATCCTGAGCGACGGCCTCGCCTCGGGCCGACTCCGCTTCTCGACCGACATGGCGGATGCCGCCGGCGCCGCCGTCCACTTCATCGGCGTGGGCACCCCGCAGCAGAAGGACGGCTACGCCGCCGACCTCACCTACGTCAACGCCGCTGTCGATGCGCTCATCCCGCACCTCGCCGAGGGCGACATCGTCGCGGGCAAGTCGACGGTCCCCGTCGGCACCGCCGCGACGCTCGCCGAACGCGTGACCCCCACCGGCGCCACCCTCGTCTGGAACCCGGAGTTCCTGCGCGAGGGGTGGGCCGTGCAGGACACCGTCGACCCCGACCGCCTCGTCGCGGGTGTTCCCGCCGGCGCCGAGGGCGAGCGAGCCGCCGACATCCTGCGCGAGGTGTACCACCCCTCGATCGCCAAGAGCACCCCGTTCATCGTTACCAACCTCGCCACCGCCGAACTCGTGAAGGTCGCCGCGAACGCCTTCCTCGCGACGAAGATCAGCTTCATCAACGCCATGGCCGAGATCGCCGAGGTCACCGGAGCAGACGTCACGACCCTCGCCGACGCGATCGGTCACGACGCACGCATCGGCCGCCGCTTCCTCGGGGCCGGCATCGGCTTCGGCGGCGGTTGCCTGCCCAAGGACATCCGCGCCTTCTCCGCCCGTGCCGAAGAGCTCGGCCGCGGCGAGTCGGTCGCCTTCCTCCGCGAGGTCGACGCGATCAACATGCGGCGCCGCGACCGCGCCGTCGACCTCGTCGTCAGCGCCTTCGGCGGATCGGTGTTCAAGAAGAACATCACGGTGCTCGGGGCCGCCTTCAAGCCGCACAGCGACGACACCCGAGACTCCCCCGCGCTCGACGTCGCCGTTCGCCTGCACGGCCTCGGCGCGTGGGTCACCGTGACCGATCCCGAGGCGATCGAGAACGCCCGTCGCATCCACCCGCAGCTGAACTATGTCGACGACCGCGACGAGGCCCTTCGCGCCGCCGACGCCGTCATCGTCGTCACCGAGTGGGACGAGTACCGTCGCGAGCTCGACCCGGCTCATGCGGCCTCCCTCACCGCCGGGCGGATCATCATCGACGGACGCAACTGCCTCGACGCCGACGCATGGCGCGCCGCCGGTTGGGACTACCGCGGCATGGGGCGCCCCTGACATACACCACACCGGCGAATCGGGTACGGGTCCCCCTGCGCACCGGTCGTCCGCGCGATGATGAACGGGTGAGCGACCCCCGCGACTCGATGACCCTGCCCCGCTTGACCGAGGAGGGACAAGCTGACAGCGCCGTCGCCCGCGCACTCGACGCCGCGGCCGACATGGACGGATTCGGCACGGATGTGGCCGCCACCCTCGACTGGGCGGTCATGGTCGGCGCGACCCGGCCGCTCGATCACTCGGCGATCGACGACTGGTCGCTGCTCGCCTCGGTGGCGGGTCGCGATGTCGCGGCCGCCCGCATCCTCGAACCCCACCTCGACGCGCTCGACATCCTCGGCCAAGCCCGGCGCGAGGGGTGCGAGGCCGCGCTCGAGTCCATCGGCGCGGGCACCGGCTCGTCGTGGGGCGTGTTCGCCGCGGAGGGGCCCGGCCTGCGTCTCGAGGCCCACCGCGATCGCGACGGATGGCGACTCTCCGGCACGAAGCCCTGGTGCTCCCTCGCGCAGCAGCTCACCCACGCTCTCGTCACCGCGTGGGACGGCGACGAACGCCGGCTGTTCGCGGTCGCACTGCGCACTCCCGAGGTCGACGCTCATGCGGGTCCTTGGCACGCCCGTGGACTCGTTCCGGTGGTGAGTGCTCCGGTCGACTTCACCTCCGCGGCCGCGGTGCCCGTCGGCGAGGCCGGCTGGTATCTGCGCCGCCCCGGCTTCGCACGCGGCGGGATCGGCGTGGCGGCGTGCTGGTGGGGAGGGGCGGTCGCCCTTCGTGGTGCATTGCTCGACGCGGCTCGACGCCCCGGCGCCGATCAGCTGTCGCGGGTCCACCTCGCCCGCGTCGACACGGCCCTGTGGAACGCACGGCTCGCTCTCCGCTCGGCGGCCGAGGCGATCGACGCCGACCCTGATCCGGCGCTGCTCGCCGGGCGCGTGCGCGCTGTCGTGGCGGCTGCCGTCGAGACGACACTCGCCGAATCGGCCCGCGCACTCGGGCCACTCCCGCTCGTCGCAGACGAGCCGCATGCGCGCCGCGTCGCCGACCTGCAGATCTATCTCCGCCAGCACCACGGGGAGCGTGACCTCGCGCGGATCGGGACCAGCCTGAGCGAGGGGCGCGGAGCATGGTGAGTTTCAGCCACCGAGACGCCGGCACACCCGAGGCGACCTGGACGGAGGCCTTCGCCGGGCGTGCGCTCCCGACGATGCCCGACGACGTCGACCACCTCATCGTCGTCGCCGCCCACCCCGACGACGAGACCCTGGGAGCGGCCGGCCTGATGACGCGCGTAGCGGCGCGCGGCGGCGCCGTGACCGTGCTCGTCGTGACCGACGGCGAGGGGTCGCACCCGGACTCGCCGACCCACCGGCCGGATGAGCTCGCCCACCTGCGCCGAGAAGAGGCGACCCGGGCGCTCGCGGAGCTCTCGCCGACCATCCGCCCGCGGTTCCTCGGCATTCCCGACGGTGAGACGGATGCCGCGCGCGACGAGATCGCGCGCGGCATCCGTGACGCACTGCAGGCTGACCCCGGCAGCACCCGCCGGCTCGTCGTGTCACCCTGGCAGGGCGACGGGCACCGCGATCATCGGGTCGTCGGCGAGGTGGTCGACGAGGTGTGTTCACACGTCGGCATCCCCTGCCGGGCCTACCCCATCTGGCTGTGGCACTGGGGCTCGCCCGCCGACGTCCCCTGGGACGAGATAGAGATCGTCGACCTCAGCGGCACCGAGATCGACAGCAAACGTGCCGCCACTCGCATGCACCGCAGCCAGGTAGAGCCCCTGTCGGCGGCCCCCGGCGACGAGGTGATGCTCCATGAGGGGATGCAGCAACACTTCGACCGCTCGTTCGAGGTGTTCATCCGCGCCCCGCGCGAGGCGCGAAGCCTGACCCGCGGCTTCTTCGACGCGTTCTACCGGCGCAACGGCGACGACCCCTGGGGCTTCGACTCGCGGTGGTACGAACAACGCAAACGAGAGATCACGATGGCGACCCTCCCACGCGCCCGATACCGGTCAGCGCTCGAGCTCGGGTGCTCGACGGGTGCGCTCACGGCGTTGCTCGCGGAACGGTGCGATGCCCTGCTCGCGGTCGACATCGCCGACGCGCCGCTCGCCGTCGCGGCACGACGCCTCGGCGAGCGCAGCGACGTGCGTCTCGCACGAGCAGCACTTCCGGGCGAGTGGCCGGGCGGCGAGTTCGACCTCGTCGTGCTCTCCGAGGTCGGCTACTACTGGGACACGACCGATCTGACCGCCGCCGTCGGACGCATCGTCTCGTCGCTGACACCGGACGGGCACCTGATCGCGTGCCATTGGCGCCACCCGGTGGCGGAGTACCCCCTCTCGGGCGACGACGTCCACGCGGCTCTGCACGCCGAGGGGTCGCTGACGCGCCTCGTCCGCCACGACGAGGAGGACTTCATCCTCGAGGTGTTCGCGGGAGCAGCCGCCCGCTCGGTCGCGAACGAGACCGGTCTCGTCGCGTGACCCCGGATGCGGTGGCGGTCGTCGTGCCGGTGCATGACGAAGCCGACCTCCTCGATCGCTGCCTCGCGGCGCTGACCACGGCGCTCGAACACACCGGGCAGACGCATCCGGGCGTCCGGATCGCGCCCATCGTCGTTCTCGACGCCTGCACGGACGCCTCCGAGGTCATCGCGCGTTCCTGGCCCGTGCGCACCCTGCGCATCGACGCGCGCTGCGTCGGCGCAGCTCGGCGTGCGGGAGTCGCCGAGGCGCTCGACGAGCTCGGCGACGTCCCGCCGGCGCGCACCTGGATCGCCACGACCGACGGCGACTCCGTCGTCCCGCCCAACTGGCTCAGCCACCAGCTCGACCTCCACGCGGCAGGCGCCGAGGTGGTCCTGGGCACGGTGCGCCCGGATTTCGCCGACCTCACGGCGCGGCACGCCGCCCACTGGATCGCGACGCACCACCCCGGCAACCCGGCCGGCAACGTGCACGGCGCGAACCTGGGCCTGAGTGGCGAGGTGTACCTCGCGGCGGGCGGGTTCGCCGACCTCGACGAGCACGAGGATGTCGAGCTCGTGCGCGGGGCACGTGCGGTCGGCGCCCGCGTGGTGGCAACGGATCACAACGAAGTCGTCACCTCCGGCAGGTTCGACGGCCGCACACCCGGCGGGTACGCCGCCTTCGTCCGGGCCACCCACGCGCGGCTCTCAGATCGCCACGACGTCAGCGGCGTCCGGACGATCGCCGCGCCGCAGCACGAATGACAACACCCCCAGAACCATGGCCGTGAGCACGCACGCCCCCGCGATCAGCGCCGTCACGTTGCCGTTGATCGTCGCGTCCGACCACGTCGTCAGATCGACGGGACCCAGCACGACCGGGGCGTGCTCCAGAAGCCCGTCGACGAGCGGCCCGGCGACGACCGCGACGGCACCCGCGACCAGGCACACGATGGCGGCCCGCTGCAGCCCGCGCAGCGGAAGGTAGCGGATCACCAGAACGATCAGCAGGGCCAGACCGAAGCCTCCGGCGACGAGGGGCAGTGCGATCTCGACGAACGCGCGGTCCTGGCCCACCGCCCCGAGGATCACGGCGAGCATCAGCGTCAGCCCCACCGCATCGATCACGACAGCGACCGCGGCGCTGTGTGCGCGCAGCCATCCCGAACCGAACGATCGCAACGCGAGCGGCCCCCAGACCACGACCGCCGCGAACAGGATCGCGGCACCGGTGACGCCGAGGAACCCTGCCGAGGTCAGCGCCTCGACGGACGCGAGCAGCAGGCCGAGCGACACCAGCGCCGCGGCGAAGGTCGTCCAGCCGCGCCGCCCCGTCACCAGCAGCGGCAGCGTGGTCAGCGAGAACGCCAGAGCGACCGCCGAGGCGACGATCCAGAACCACGACAGCGTGTGCTCGACGGCGAGGTTGGTCACGAAGGTCGCGACCAGCGCGACGGCGTACGCGCCAATCGTGGTCCACAGCAGGGCGGCCCGCCACCGGCGGTGCACGCGAGCCTGGTGCGCGTCGAGCCGGCCACGGTCGTCCGCACTGGCGCTGACGAGCTCACCCTCGGTCACCCCCAGCGCTTGCGCGAGCGGACCGAGAGTCGCGAGGTCGGGGTACGACAGCCCGCGCTCCCACTTCGACACCGCCGACTCGGTCACGAAGACGCTCGCGGCGAGCTCCTTCTGCGTGAGCCCGGCGGCGCGCCGAGCGGTGGCGAGGAAGCGACCGACGTCGCCCTTGTGGGATCCGGTCCCGTACGTTTCATTCACGTCGCTCAGTGCACCACCCGCGGGGCCGGCACACCAAGCCGACACGGCTCGACCATCTGGCCAGCCCGGAATCACGCGGATGCGCGCGGGTCAGGGCAGGCGCACCGAGTCCGTCTTGGGGTGCTCGTGCGGCATCCGGTCGCGGTCGTACGTGATGGCGGAGTAGCCGTGCGGGATCGGCTGGCCGTTCTCGTCGACGCTCACGAAGACGAGACGCTCGATCGAGAGGATGCGCTTGCGCGTGATCATGTTGCGCACCACCGCGCGCATCGTCAGCGAGGTGCGACCGAAGTGGGTCGCGGTCAGCCCCATCTCGATGAGGTCGCCCTGCAGCGCCGACGACTCGAAGTTGATCTCGGAGATCAGCTTCGTCACGACGCGGTAGTTGCCGAGTTGGATGATCGCGTAGATGGCGGCCTCTTCGTCGATCCAGCGCAGCAGACTGCCGCCGAAGAGCGTGCCGTTGGCGTTCAGGTCTTCCGGCCGCACCCACTTGCGCGTGTGGAAGTTGATGCCGCCCTCCGACCAGGGCCATTCGGAACTCGTCTGATCGCTCACGTTGATCCAGCCTAATCCCGCGCATCATCGCACGCGCGGGGGCGTCGCATCGACGGGTTCCCCGCGCAACGGCGACGTCGGATGATATGACCATGGACAAGCCTGCGAAAGACTTCGACGCTCACGAGGTGACGGAGGAGGTCGCCGAACGAGTCAAGAAGCGGATGCCGGATGTCGACGACGATCTCATCCGCCGCGAAGCCGCAGCATCGGTCGAGAGCCATGCCGACGCCCGCGTCACCGACTTCATCGGCATCATCGCCGAACGCGAGACCCGCGAACGCCTCGCCGGCATCGCCGAGGAGTCGGACGCGGGCTCAGACGCGGGTTCCGCCGACACCGCGGGCTGACCAGGCCCGCTCGATCCGGGCGATCCGCCGTTCGAGGGACGTGAGCGCCGCCGCGACATCCACCGCCGGGCTGATGGCATGCACCGCGACGTGCCTGCCGTCGATGCTGGCGGTGAGGCTGCCCGGCATGAGGTTCGCGACGAGCGCCAGCGCGGCACGGGCCGTCGGCGTCTCGAGCGTCGTCGTGTGCGTCATCCACTCCGGCGCGACGTCGACATGAGGCAGCCAGATCGCCCGGCGTGCGACATCGAGCCCGCCGACGATCGAGCGGCCGACGACCCACGCGGCGAGCTCGAGCGACCAGGCAGCCCCGCGCACGGTGTCGATCATCCCCACCCGACGACGAGGCATTCCGGTCAGCGCATATGTCGCCGCGACGACGATCGGCACCGCCACGGCGCCGTAGCCGAGTGCCGCCATCGACGCCTCGGTCGCGGCCAGCCAGACGACCCCGATCGCGACGAGGCGGCACAGCACCGACGCGAGCATCCCTCTCATCCTCCTGACCATCACGACGCCACCAGCCCGATCAGCACCGCGACGAGCACCGCGCACCCGAGCGCGAGGGCGAGCAGGGCGCCCGCACCCGGCCAGGTGCCGATCGCATGCTGCGCACGGTCGAGAACCGGTCCCGCGCTCGGGCCTGCGGCGACCCGGGCGACGACTGCGCCCCGCACGCGTCCGAGGCCGGTCGACGCGACCGTCAGAGCGCGCAGCACGCCGCGTGCCGCCCGCTCCTCGATCACGACGATGTCACCGGGAGGCATGGTGGGCGAACGCTCCGGCGTGCGTCGTGTCACCGCCCAGGCGATCGCCGCCGCAACGAGCCCGAGCAGCAGCGGCCAGGTCTGCGCCCACACCGCCGACGGATCGAGCCACCCGGGCACGCTGAGCGGCGGAGCCCACGATGCGGCCAGCGCCGCCACCGGCACGACCGCCAGGACCGACAGCGCGAGCCACGCGAGACCGCGCATGCGGGCGGTCCGCTTCGGCGAGCGCTCGCGCCGTGACAGTGCGACGGCGAAGCGCGCCAGCAGCAGAGTCGATCCCACGCCGAACCACGGCAGCACGTCGGCGACGCCGAGGGCGGGAAGCAGCGGGACCGACACCTCGCCGACCGCTTCCTTGGCGACGTACTTGGCGACGAACCCGCTCGTGAACGGCGCGCCCACGAGAGCGAGCGATGCGGCGGTGAGCCCCGCCGTCACGCTCCAGCGCGGCAGCCGCTCACTGTCCCACGCCTGCACCCCGAGGAACAACGCCCCCTTCACGAGCCCGTGCGAGACGCTGTAGACGACCACGGCCGCAACGCACGCAGGCGCGAACTCGGGTGCGACGAGAGCAGCACCGACGACCGCCGTGAGGAACCCCATCTGGCTGATGCTGCTGTAGGCGAGGATCACCTTGGGATTGCGCTGGAGCACGCCCGCGGGCACCGCCAGCAGCCCGCCCACGAGGCCGAGCATGAGGAACACTCCGCCCCAGACCGGCTCGCCGCCGCCCTCGCCCAGAGGGAGGAAGCGCAGCCACCCGACGATGCCGGCCTTGAGCATCGCCCCCGACAGCACCGCGCTCGCAGGACTCGGCGCCGCCGGATGCGCGAGCGGCAGCCACACGTGCAGCGGCACCGTGCCCGCCTTCACGCCGAAGCCGATCAGGAGCAGCAGGATGATCGTCCCCGATGCCGGCGAGGCGGCGACGGCCGCGGGAGCCTCCCCGACCGTCGTGACGCCGTCGGCAGCCAGCATCAGCAGCGCCGCGAGCACGGCGCACTCGCCGAACACCGTCAGCACCAGGTAGATGACACCCGCGCGCCGCGCGCCGCGCGTCCGGTCGTGCACGACGATCGCGTACCCGAGGAAGCTCATCGCGGCGAACGCGAGGTAGAACGTCACGAGGTCATCGGCGAGGAACACGGCGATGTTGCCGGTGAAGCACAGCAGCAGGAAGGCGGTCAGCACGTGCGGACGCTCGGCCTTCGACCGCACGACGAACGACAGCGCCACCCCGTAGAGCACGACCGCCATGAGCACGAGCGGCCGGGCGATGGCGTCGAGCCGGATCGAGGTGCCCAGCAGCATCCACGCGACCTCATGGCGCGCACCAGCATCCACGACCGCGGCCGCACCGGCGGGGACGACGGCGAGCCAGGAGAACCGGGCGAGCTGCTCGCGCGCCCGGCGCGCGCCTGAGCCCCCGACACCGCTCAGCACGGCGATGAGCGCCGCGACCAGCAGCGGCAGCGACAGTGCGGGAACGAAGATCACAGCCATGCTCCGTCCGCGATGAACTGCGCGAGCGACCACGGCGAGAACTCCCAGCCCGCGGCGACCCCGAGCCCCACGACGAAGGCCGCCGTCACGAGGGTCGGAATCAGCAGCGCGGCCGGCGCCTCGAGGCGTCGTGCCCGGTCGCCGGGCTCGATCAGCCGGGGCGCTCGCTCGCCCGACTCGGCGATGGCCGCGGGCTCGGTCCACATCGCGATGATGACCGGCAGGAAGTACCCGGCATTGAGGATGGTGCTCGTCAGCAGCACCGCGATGACCCAGGGTTGTCCGGCATCCAGAGAACCGACGCCCAGCGCCCACTTGGAGATGAATCCCGCGAAGGGCGGCAGGCCGATCATCCCGAGCGCCGCAACGGTGAAGGCCGTCGCCGTCAACGGCATCCGCCGGCCGACCCCGGCGAGCTCACTGATCTTGTGGATTCTCAGCTCCTCGGCGAACAGCCCGGCGCAGAAGAAGAGGGTGATCTTCATGAAGCCCTGGTTGACCATGTGCACGATCGCGCCGGCCGTCGCCATCGGAGCCAGCAGCGCCGCCCCCAGCGCGATGTACGCCACCTGCGACACGGTCGAGTAGGCGAGGCGCTTCTTCAGATCGTCCTGGGTGAGGGCGCGGAGCGACCCGTAGACGATCGTGACCGACGCGACGACGGCGAGCACGCCGAGCAGGCCGAGATCGGCGAAGAGCTCGAAGCCGAAGGTGTCTTCGACGACGCGGATGATGCCGAACGCCCCGGCCTTGACCACGGCGACGGCGTGCAGCAGGGCGCTGACCGGTGCCGGGGCGACCATCGCGATCGGCAGCCACCCGTGCAGCGGGAAGAGGGCCGCCTTCACCCCGACGCCCGTCAGCAGCAGCGCGCCGATGGCCGTCGCCGTCGCGGGATCCCGCGCGGCGAGCGCGGCGACCTCGGGGATGCCGCCCGAGACGAACTCGACCGGCCCGACCTCGAGGGTCAGCCACGCGACACCCAGCAGCAGCACGACCCCGCCCACGAGGGTGTAGCCGAGGTAGGTGCGCGCACCCCGCATCGCCTCGGGGGTGCCGCGATGG
Source organism: Microbacterium sp. AG238 (assembly GCF_003610405.1). GTDB lineage: Bacteria > Actinomycetota > Actinomycetes > Actinomycetales > Microbacteriaceae > Microbacterium. The sequence continues at coordinate 4,034 of NZ_RAQC01000003.1, read as the reverse complement.
GCGACGAGCGGATAGGTCACGAGCGTCAGCAGCTCGAAGAAGATCAGGAAGGTGAAGAGGTTCTGCGCGAGCGCGATACCCGTCGTCGCCGTCACGCACAGGCTGAAGAAGCCGAAGAACCGGCTGCGGTTCGGAGCGCCTTCGAGGTAGCCGATCGCGTAGACGGTCGTGACCAGCCAGAGGCCCGACGACAGCGCGACGAAGAACAGCGAGAACGTATCGGTGACGAAGACGATCTCGAGCCCGGGGATCCACTCGAACGACGACCGGAGCTTCTCGCCCGACACGACCACGGGGATGAGCACGACCACGATCGCCACCTTCGCGATCGCGCCGGCGAGGTTCAGCGCGGTGCGCAGCTGCCGCTGCTCCTCCCGCAGACCGAAGATGACCAGTGCCGGCACGAGCGAGGTCAGCAGCAGCACGACGGGGATGAGGCTGGGCGAGACGACAGAACCCGGGATCACGGTGCCACCCCCTCGATGATCGCCACGAGCGGCGCCGGGAAGACCCCGATGACGACGGATGCCGCAGCCAGCGCGAACGGCACGATCGACAGCGTCCGCGGCGGCAGGCCGTGGGGCGGCGGCGGATCGTCCCCCGGGGGCGAGAACATCGCCCGCAGCATCTTCGCGATGTACGCGAACGTCAGCAGCCCGCCGACCAGCAGCACCGACACCCACCACCACGCGCCCGCGGCGAGCGAGGACTCGAGGAGCTGCCACTTGCCGACGAACCCCAGCGTGGGCGGCAGGCCGGCGAGTCCCACGCCCGCGATGCCGATCGTGGCCGTGATGAGCGGCATCCGCGCCAGGGCGCCGCGGAGCCCGGACAGGCGGTCGCTGCCGTAGGCGACCATGAGCGTGCCGGCGGCGAGGAACATCGCGGCCTTCGCGAGTCCGTGCGCGACGGCGAGCACGACTCCGCCGCTCCACCCGGCCGCACCTGCCCCACCATCCTGCGGGTCGCCGTGAAGCATGAGCGGCAGGATGAGCACGAGATACCCGACTTGAGCCACCGTCGAATAGGCGATGACGGTCTTGAGCCGGTCGCGGCGGAGCGCCATGAAGCCGCCCCACAGCACGCCGGCGGCGCCGGCCGCGGCCGCGGTGTTCGCCAGCGCAGGACCGAGGTCGGTGATCGGGCCGACCGCGGCGAAGACCCGCCACAGCACGAACAGCGACGCCTTGATGACGAGCGCCGAGAGCAGCGCGCTCACGGCGGCGGGGGCAGCCGGGTGTGCCACCGGGAGCCAGGAGTGGAGCGGGAACAGCGCCATCTTCGCCGCCATCCCGATGAGGACCAGGGCGAGCGCAACGGCCGTGACCGGCCCGTCGTCGAGGCGATCCGCCGCCAGCGCGAGGTCGAGCGTCCCGGCCTCGCCGTACACGAGTGCTACCGCGAGCAGGTAGAACAGCGAACCGGTCACCGCGACGAACAGGTACCGCAGGGCCGCAGCACGCGCCCGCGCGCCCCCCAGCGCGACGAGCGCCACCGCAGCGAGGGTCAACAGCTCGAGCAGCACGTAGATCGTGAACAGATCGGCGGCGACGAAGACACCCGAGATCGCTGCCATGGCGAACAGCGCGAGCGGCCAGAAGCCGTCCGCCCCCACCAGCCGGGGCTCGGCGGCGCCCACGATGAACACGGCGAGCATCACGACATGCCCGAGGGCGAGCATCGCGACAGACGCGCCGTCCGCCTGCAGCGCGACGCCGAGCGGCGGGGCCCACCCCGCGAGCTCGATTCTCACGGTGCCCGTGTGAGCGACAGCGAACCACAAGGCGACCACGACGGCGCCGCTCGCGGCGACGGCGGCGATGCCCACCGCGGCGCGCAGGCGCGCGGAGACGAGCGCGGCGATGACGGCGGCGACGACGGGCACGAACAGCAGGAGCGCGATCATCCGTCCCCCTGCTCGTTCTCGTCGGCCGTGTCCTCGACGCGACGCGCGAGCGCGAGGGCGAGTCCGGTGATCGCGGCCATGACGACGATCCCGGTGAGCACGAGTGCCTGCGGCACCGGATCCGGGGCGCCGCGGTCAGCGAGGGCCAGCAGCACGAGCATCACGCCACCAGAGGCGACGTTCAGCGCGACGATGCGTCGGATGAGGTCGCGCACCACGAGGTGCGCCACGGTCCCGATGACGAACACCAGGGCTCCTGCACCGAGGAACAGCAACGTGGCGTTCATGCGCGTCCCCCCTCGACTGGCCCACCAGGACTCGAGCCGGCAAGCCCCGCGCCGTCATCGACCGCGCCAGCAAGCCCCGCGCCGTCATCGACCCCGCCAGCAAGCCCCGCGTCGTCATCGACCGCGCCAGCAAGCCCCGCGCCGTCATCGACGGCGCCAGCAATGAAGAATATTCCGCTGAGTGCGACGCCGATTCCGATCGCGAGCACGGCTTCGATCGCGAGGATCGCCGCTCCCGCCCAGGCGGTCTCGAGCCCGAGCCACGACCCCGTCACGCCGAGGCCGATGACGGCGAGGGCGACGAACGCCAGCAGACTCCCGCCGGCGACGGCTGTCGTCGCAGACCGCGAGATAACCGCCGAGCGGATGCCGCACAGCCGAGCGATCACGAGCGCTGCGGCGAAGAGCGCACCCGACTGGAACGCCCCGCCGGGCTGCACGCTCCCGGCCACCAGCACCCAGATCGCGAGCACGAGAACGACCGGCACCAGCACGACGGCGAGGGCCCGCCGCACCGGATCGGCACCCGTCACGGACGGCAGCCGCTCGCGCCCGATCGCCCCCGCGGCCACCACGACGACCACCAGCACGGCGATCTCGAGCAGCGTGTCGAGGCTGCGGTAGTTCAGAAGCACCGCCGTGACCGGGTGCGAGACGCCCGCCGCATCCGTCGAGGCGATCGCCTCCCGGCCGAGCTCGGCCGGTTCGACGTTCACGCTGCGTACGGCGAGCAGGAGTCCGACGAGTGCGGCCGCACCGCCGACGACGGCTGCGCCCACCGTCACGACCCGGCCCCGCGGATCGGCATCCGGTCGGGGCGGCGTCCGGCGCCCGAGCGCGTCGACCAGCAGCGCCCCCGCGATCCCCCCGCCCAACGCCGCCTCCGCGAGTGCGACATCGGGCGCGTCGATGCGACCCCACAGCACCGCCAGCAGGATGCCGAACACGAGGAACGCCGTCGTCGCGGCGGCTCGGCCGCGCACGAGCACCGCCACCGATGCGGCCACGACGACCGCCCCGACGGCGAGTACGTCCAGCATCGCGAGCGTCACGAGCCCCCTCCCGCCTCGGGGGGCCCGTTCCGACGCCGTTGACTGCCGGCGAGCAGGTGCGAGTTGCCCGCAGTGCCGAGCAGCGCCAGCACCCAGATCAGCAGGAGCTTGGCTGCGATCCCGACGATGCCGAGCCCGTCGCCGCAGCGAGCGATCGTGTCGACGATGAGGGCGACGACGATGAACCCGAGTCCGAGATTGTCGGCCTTGGCGACGGCGTGGAGGCGGGTCGGAAGATCCGGAAAGCGAAGCAGCCCCAGCGTTCCGACCACGACGAACAGACAGCCGATCACCAACAGCCCGATCACGACGGCATCCAGCACGACGACGACGGCGCCGGTCACCGCTCGGCCCTCCGGGTGTAGACGACCACGACGACCGTCGCGAGCGCGACCACCGTGACCGCGACATCACGCAGAGCCGCGACGTGGAGCGCTGAGGCGAGCACGACGAAGAGCGCCGCCCCGCTCGTCCCGAGCAGCACGAAGGCGGTCAGCCGGTCTTCCGGGCTCGGCCCACGCACGGCCCGCCAGAGCCCGACACCGATGCAGACGAGGAGGACGGCAGCAACCGCGTACAGCGCGATGTCCACTGCGGTCATGGCGTCTCCCATCCGACGTCGTCAGAGACGATATCCGGAATGCGAAACTGCCCGCCTCCGCTGGCGTGCGGCGGTGCCCGTTTGGTATGCGCCGCTACCGGCGGTCGTCGGTGGTCTGTCCGTAAACGTTCTGATACCGGTCGTACAACGCATCGATCGCGTCCTGCGGGATCGGGATCACCTCACCC
>NZ_RAQC01000002.1 GCF_003610405.1 Microbacterium sp. AG238 | reverse complement strand
CCGGCCCTCTCGCTCTTCCCTGTGGGGCGAACAAGTAATAAGTTACGCGGCTCCCGGCATCGTGGCAAAGCGGCGCGACATCCCGGGCGTGTCGCGGCCGCGGATCCGCGTCATTCCTGGGGTAGACGCGGCACGGCGTCGACCAGCTGCGCGGTGTAGCGGTCGGCCGGTGCGGTGAGCAGTCGCGATGTCGGGCCCTCTTCGACGACGCGACCGGCCCGGAGAACCGTCATCCGCTCGCACAGCGCCGACACGATCGTGAGGTCGTGCGAGACCAGCAGCATGCCGATGCCCTGCTCTGCCGCGAGGCGCTTGAACAGTTCGATGACGTGCATGCGCACCGACGTGTCGAGAGCACTCACCGGCTCATCGGCGAGGAGCAACCGTGGTCGCGGCGCGAGCGCGCGGGCGATCGCGATCCGCTGGCGCTGTCCACCGGAGAACGCGTCGGGGTAGCGGCCGGCGGCGTCGTCGTCGAGGTCCACGGCCGCGAGCAGCTCGGCGACCCGCGCGTCGATCCGACGCCGATCTCGCGTGATGTCCAACGAGCGCAGCGGCTCGGCGATCGACTGCCCCACCGTCATCCGAGGATCGAGAGACGAGAACGGGTCCTGGTACACCGGCTGCACCGCCCGGCGCAGCGAGCGCATCTGGGCCCGGTCGCCCGGCCGGATCGGAGCTCCCTCGAACAGCGCGCGCCCCGCCGTCGGCGAGGCCAGACCCAACAGCACCCGCAGCACGGAGGTCTTGCCCGCGCCCGACTCCCCCACGAGACCGACCGTCTGGCCGGGAGCGAGTGACAGCGAAACGTCATGGAGCACCGCGTCTCGACGCCCATAGGCGAAGTCGACGTTCTCGAGCGCGAGCGTCGCGTTGCCCTCGGCGGTCATCGGTCCTCCTTCGCCGGCAGGAAATCGTCGAGCGCGCGCGAGGCGGCGACCAGCTGCGCGGTGTACTCGTGCTGGGGCGACCGCAGCAACTGCGCAGTCTCACCGAGCTCGACCTGACGCCCGTGGCGCATCACGAGCACGCGATCGGCGATCCGTGAGACGACCGGCAGGTCGTGACTGATGAAGATCAGGGTCATCCCCCGCTCGGTGACCTCGCGCTGGAGCAGGTCGAGGATGCCGGCCTGGACCGTCACGTCGAGCGCAGTCGTCGGCTCGTCCGCGATGAGGATGTTCGGTCCCGCCGCCAGCGCCAGCGCGATCGCGACCCGCTGCCGCTGACCACCCGAGATCTCGTGGATGAACGACCGCGCGATGCGCTCCGGATCGGGCAGCTGTACATCCGCGAGGGCGTCGAGCACTCCGCGCCGGAGCTCGTCGCCCGACAGGCCGCGGTGCTTCGCCAGAGGCCACGCCAGCTGCTTGCCCACCCGCATGAGCGGATCGAGCGAGGCGAGCGGCTCTTGGAAGACGGCAGAGATGGTGCGACCGCGGACGCGGTCGAGCCGGCGCGACGGGGTTCCGACGACCTCGACGGTGCCGTCGGCGCTCGCGATCGTCGCCGAACCGAACGAGGTGAGCGGATAGGCGAGCAAGCCGAGCATCGCGAGCGCGGTCAGCGACTTGCCCGAGCCGGACTCGCCGATGATGCCGAGGCGCTCACCGGGCTCGAGCGCCACGTCGACGCCGTGCACGAGCGTGCGATCATCGCCGATCCGGATGCCGAGGCCCGATGCGGTCAGCGCGGCGGTCATCCGATGCTCCTCGTCGTCGGGTCGGCGATGTCGCGGAGGCCGTCGGCCAGCAGGTTCGCGCCGATGATGAAGGCGACCAGCAGAACCCCCGGAAGGATCGCCGCCGTGGGCGAGACGAGCACCGTGCTCTGGGCCTCCTCGAGCATCCGACCCCACGAGGCGTTGGGCGGCGGCGAGCCGAGCCCGAGGTACGACAACGACGCCTCGGCGCCGACCGCTCCGCCGAACTGCAGGGCGAGCGGCACGATGAGGGTGGGCCAGACGTTGCGCAGCACGTGCCGGAACACGATTCCGGCCCTTCCCGTTCCCGATGTCCGCGCCGCCGTGACGTAGTCCATCGCGAGAACGCGCGTCGCCGCGATGCGGGTGAGCCGTGCGATCACCGCGGAGCCCGCCAGGCCGATCGCGAGGATCGCCGACTCGACCGACGCGCCGCGCCAGGCGACGATCAGCATCGCCAGCAACAGGGTCGGGAACGCGATCGCGATGTCGAGCAGGCTCGTCAGGGCGTCGTCCACCCATCGGCGGGCGACGGCCGCGGTGAGCCCCAAAGCGATGCCGATGATCGCCGCGATCAGCACCGACCCGAAGCCGACGGTCAGGGCGAGCCGCGCCCCGATCATGAGCTGCGTGAAAAGATCGCGCCCCAGCCGGTCGGTTCCGGCCCAGTGCTCGGCGGACGGCGGCTGCAGCCGGCCGCCGCTGGTGTCGTCGAAGGTGAACGGGGTCCAGAACAACGAGATCAGGCCGATCACGGCGATGGCACCGAACAGGATGCCGCCGACGGCCAGGTTCACCGAGCGCCGGCGTCGAGGGCGTCTGCGCTCGGGAACCGCGACGGTACCCGTATCGGGAAGGGTCGTCGCCGTCACGCCGCAGCCCTCGCTCTGCGATTGCCCGAGATCGTGTCGCGCAGCCGCGGGTCGATGAGGCGCTGCGCGATGTCGGCCGCGAACCCGAGCAGCAGCACCAGGGCGGTCGAGAACAGCAGCACCCCCTGCACGCTCGGGAAGTCCTGCTCCTTGATGCCGACGAGCAGCATGTCGCCGAGACCGGGGAGGGCGAAGACCCGCTCGATGATGACGGCGCCGACGAACGTCGTCGACAACTGGATCGCCAGGATCGAGATCAGCGGAACGACCCCGTTGCGCACGCCGTGGCGCCAGATCGCGGTGGCGAAACTCTGTCCCGTCGCGCGCGCCGCGCGCAGGTACTGCTGGCCGAGCACGTCGAGCGTCGCGCTTCGGACGTAGCGTGCCAGGTCGCTGCCCGCCACGAGCGCGATGGTCAGCACCGGGAGTGTCAGCGATACGAGCGCGGCACCGGGGTCTTCCCAGTCGCGGCGCGGGAAGCCACCGGCCGGCAACAGCCGCCAGTTCAGCGCGAAGACCGCGACGAGCAGGATGCCGACCCAGAAGACCGGGACTGCTCCGCCCAATTGCGACACGGCCGAGAAGGCGGTTCCGTACCAGGTGCGCGCCTTCCAGGCCGCGATGAAGCCGACGGGAACCGCGATGACCACCGACAGCGTGAAGGCGATGAGCGTCAGGGGCAGGGTGACGTTCAGCCGACGCAGGATCTCGTCGCCCACTGGCAGGTTGTTGGTGAACGACCGCCCCAGGTCGAAGCTCGCGAGCTGACCGAGATATGCCAGGAACTGCTCCGGAATCGGCCGGTCGACGCCGAGTCGCGCCGCAGCGGCCGCGATCTCGGCATCCGTCGCCCCGACCGAGATCAGGGCGAACACCGGGTTTCCCAGCACACGCAGCACGACGAACAGGATCACCACCGCCAGCGCGAACGCCAGCAGCAGCAATCCTGTCCGTCGGATCAGATACCGGGTGATGGAGATCAGGCCTTCGTGATGTCGGAGACGTAGAACAGCGAGTTCAGTCCATTCTTGGGCACACCCGCCACTCCCTCGGCCGCGATGCGCAGCTGCGGGTTGAGGTAGAGCCAGACGCTCGCGGCGTCGTCCGAGATCTGCTGGTTCGCCTTCTTGATCAGCTCGGTCTGCTCATCGACCGAGGCCGCGGCCTCAGAATCGGCGAGCCAGGTCTGCACGTCGGCGTTGTCGTAGCCCCAGTAGAAGTCGGGGTTCCCGTAGAAGTTGATGTCACGGTCATTGACGTGGCCCTGCAGCGTCGCCTCGAAGTTCTTCTCGGTGTAGACCTTCTGGTACCACTCGTCATCGGTGATGATGTTGATGTTCAGCGTGATGCCGACCTTCGCCAGCTCCGACTTCAGGAACTCCGCGACCGTCGAGTGGACGCCCGAGTCGGGGGTGTCGACCGTGAAGGTGAAGCCGTCGGACTGGCCGGCCTCGGCGAGGAGCTTCTCCGACAGCGCCGGGTCGTACGGGTTGTTGTCGGCGAGGTCGATGTACCAGGGCTCGGAGGGCGGGACCATCGAGCCGATGAGTTCGCCGCGGCCGTCCCAGATCGCGTCGAGCAGCTTCTCGCGGTCGATCGCCGAGTAGATCGCCTTGCGCACGCGCGCGTCATCGAACGGAGCGATGCGGTCGTTGAACGCCAGCAGCTCCTTCGTCGTCGAGGTGCCCTCGATGATCTGGAAGCCGGCAGCCTCGAACTCCGCGATGCTGTCGGGGTTCGACTGGCTCGTCACCAGGTCGACCGCCCCGGTCGTCAGCGCGTTGTTCAGCGCCGTCGGATCGGCGTAGTACTGGTACACTACGCCGCCGTTGGCCGGCGCGTCGCCCCAGTAGGCGTCGTTGACGTCGAGGGTGATCGAGTCGCCCTTGCGGTAATCGCCGAGTTCGTAGGGTCCGGTGCCGTCGGCGGTGGCCGTGAGGTCACCGGCATCCTCGTTGACGATCCAGACGTACCCGAGGTTGTAGGTGAAGCTGATCGACGGCTGCGAGAGGGTCACTTCGACGGTCTTGTCGTCGACCGCGGTGACGGTGTCGATCACGCTCAGCTGGCGCTTGCGCGCCGCGATCGACTCGTCGCCCACGAAGCGCTCGAGGCTGTACTTCACGTCATCGGCGGTCAGTTCCTTGCCCGAGTGGAACGTGGCGTCCTCGAGGGTGAAGGTGTAGACGAGGCCGTCGGGCGACACCGTGGTCTCGGCCGCCAGCAGCGGCTCGACCTGCGCGTCGTCGGTGATGCGGAACAGACCCTCGTAGACGTTGCCCGTGAAGACCTCGGTCACCCCCGACGATCCACCGAAGATCTGGTCGAGGTTGGTCGGCTCGTTCTGCGATCCGACGACGATCTCAGCGCTCGGGTCGGCGGCGCCGGCGGAACCGGCGGGGTCAGCTGATCCGGAGCATCCGGCCAGGACGAGAAGACCGGCCGTCGCTGCCGCGGTGGCGGCGACGATCCGGGAAAAGCCGCGTGAAGTCACGGGTGTTCCTTTGCTGTGTGGAGGGGCGGCGGAGCGAGGTGCGGGCGCTCCGCCGTATCGGGATGGTGCAGGGGGAACTCAGAGGGAGAAGTCGCCGGCGAACCGGACCTTCTTCTCGCCGGCGCGAACCGGGAAGGGCAGGCGGTTCTGAAGCGGCGGGAGGGGGCAGTTCATCTGGTTCGAGAACCCGCACGGCGGCACGACAGCCCGGTTGAAGTCGACCGTCACCGGAATGCTGTCCCCGGGAGCGAGGTCGCCCGTCGCGCCGGGGTGGTCGAGGAAGAGGAACCGGCCGGCTCCATAGGACTCAGCGCCGTTGGTCTGGTCACCGAAGACGAGGTGCAGCTTCGGGCCGCCATAGTTGGTGTCGAACGCGGCGAGTCGGTACTCGGCGCCGCCGACCTCGAAGACGAGGTCGCCCGAGACCGGGAGGCCGCGCGTCGCGCCACCGTCCTTGATGTGCTCGAACGGCACGACGCGGTCTTCGTCGACCAGCTCGAAGCGGCCCTCGATGACCCAGGCCGGGTCGTAGTCCCAGCGCTCGATGTCTTCGAACGCCTCGTTGGCGGGCGAGTCCTGACGCCAGATGCGGTAGCCCTCCTGCGGAAGGCCGGTCTCGATGTCGGTGCGCTGGAGGCGCGTGAGCAGCGCATCGACCGGATGGCCCGCGCGGGCGGCCTCGTCGTCGACGGCGGGCTCGCCCGGAGCCGACCAGTGCGTGAGCACGAGAGCGAGCGATCCCTGCGGAGCCGCGACGGACTCACGACGGAAAGCCGCCCAGGCTCGGTAGTCGGACTCGGCCGACGAGACGGATGCTGCTGCGGATGCGGATGTGCTCACCATGACAGGCAACCAAACGCGCGCCCTCCACGAGAAATTCCGTGTCGGTCTGTTGCGGTCTCAGCGCGGCGACCCGGGCGCGTCTGCTCCGGGGCCGCCCACCCACAGAGCCCACGCGACGAGCACGGGCTGGAGGAACAGGCGACCGAAGCGGCGGGCATCGGTGTCGAGGCCGGGAGCCGACGCTCCGATACGCCACTGGTGGATGTTGCCCGGGAGCACGGCGACGAAGAAGGCGGCGATCGCGGCGGCGACCCGTCGTCGCTCGCGCGGCAGAGCGACGAGCCCCGCGCCGAGCATGATCTCCACCGCGCCGCTGGCGACGACGATCATGTCCTTATCGGTTCGCAGCAGCCGCGTCGCCCAGTCGGGCACCGCGATGCGGTATCCCCGCCGGAGCACGGTCAGATGAGCGGACCCGGCAACGATCAACAGGGCGGCGAGGGCGAAGCGGGCAACGATGCGCGGCATCCGATCACGCTACGCCCGTCCGGGAGGTCCGATCACCAGCAGCACGATGTACGCGGCGATGATGCCGACGGCGAGGATGACGGCGAGCACCGCCGGGCGCCGCACGAACCACCGCAAGAACCGGTCCAGCACGCGCTGGTCGCGCGGGTCATCGGTCGCCTCTGTGCGCCATTCGCCGTCGAGGAGCCCGCGGCGGCGCAGCACGATCTCCGTCGGAACCGTCGCATAGGGAACCACCGCCGCGGCGACGGCGCAGACCGTCGGCACGATGGACCAGCGGTTGTTCCAGGCGACCAGGACCGCGGTCGCGCCGTAGCAGAGGAACACGAATCCGTGGATGCCACCGCCGATCGTCACGGCGATCGGGAGGTCGAAGGCCGAACGCAGGACGAGACCCAGGATCAGCAGCGTCCACGAGAAGGCCTCGGCGATCGCGAGCGAGCGGAATGCGGTCAGCGGGGTTCGGAACACCCTCGAACCCTATCCAGCGGACTTAGACGATTCCTGCGCGGATGCCGTCCATCGACGAGGCCAGGCCCGGCATGTTGTCGCTCAGCGTGGCGTCGAGCTCGAGCAGCCGCTGGTGGGCCTGCTCCATGACGGCGATGCCCTTCGCCGTGATGCGCAGATCGGATGCCGAGCCGGCGTGCGCCGTCGCGTCGGCGACCAGGCCTTCGTCGACGAGCGTGCGCACGGCGGTGTGCGCGGACTGCACCGTGATGTGAGAGCGGCGGGCGAGCTCGGAGAATGAGATCCCGGGCTCGGAGCCGATGTGTCCGAGCAGGCCGAACTTGCGGGTGGAGAGGCCGAGGTCGCGCAGGGCTGCGGAGAGCCGGCCTTCCCACGACGCCGAGACGGCGATGAGCGCGATGACCGGGCTGAAGCGCGGCTCGCGCGTGAGGGCAGGAGTTTCCGACACGGTCACGATTGTAGGAGGCGCGGGCTGTGTCGTGCGGTGATGGCGACCGAGAGAAGCTGTGTCGTGCGCCTAACGCCCCGAACGCGGTTCGTCAAGGACCGCGCATCTGTGCGATCGGATGTTCATGATGAGTTCCACGGAAGAAGCGGGGAGGTCACCATGATCACGGACGAAGAGCAGAACGAGCAGCACACCGACATCCGCGGCGAGAAGCCGTTCGGTCAATGGCTCGGACTGATCAACGGCGGCCGCTGACGCCACGCGAAGCCCCCGGCATCCTCTCTCGCGAGGAGGATGCCGGGGGCTTCGTCATGTCCGGTCGTCTCGTCCGGCCGAGGTGGTGCCATTTACATAGCTTGCCTATGCATGTTGTATAGTCACGCTATGCAGTTCCCTGACTCTCCCATCCGGCTGATGTCGGCGTCGAGCAGGTTCAACCGCGCCGTGGCCCGTCGCGTCGAGACGTCCGCCGCCGCGGGAACGTGGCGTGCGCTGGCCGCCCTCGACGAGCTCGGCCCCACGCGGGTGAGCGACCTGGCCGAGTGGCAGCGCGTCAGCCAGCCCACCATGACGACGCTCGTTCGCCGCATGGAGCAGGACGGGCTCGTGCAGCGCGCGCCCGATCCCGAGGACGGCCGGGCCTCGCTCGTGTCGATCACGGCGGAAGGGCGGCGACAGTTCGAGGCGTTCCGCTCGCAGGCGCTCGATGTCACGGGTCCCGCCTGGGCGCGACTGAGCGCCGCCGACCGGTCGACCCTCGCGCGCGCCGCCGAGCTTCTCGCGGCACTGCTCGAGGAACCGGAACTGCGATGACCCCGACAGACCCCGACGAGAGGAAGGTGCGCGTGACGAGCGCGATGAACACAGAACGGTCGACGACCGGCGAGCAGACGAAGGCGACGGCCGAGACCGCGAAGGCGTCGATCTGGCGACAGCCCGTCGCCGTTTGGGCGATCGCCTTCGCCTGCACCGTGTCGTTCATGGGCATCGGCCTGGTCGACCCGATCCTCCCGGCGATCAGCCGGGAGCTCGACGCCACCCCTTCCGAGACGATGCTGCTGTTCACCAGCTACCTCTTCATCACCGGAATCGTCATGCTGTTCGCCAGCTGGGTGTCGTCGAGGCTCGGGGTCAAGAAGACGCTGCTGCTCGGTCTCGCCCTCATCGTCGTGTTCGCCGCCGCGGCAGGGTTGTCGGGCGGAGTGGTCGAGATCATCGGCTTCCGCGCTGGCTGGGGAATCGGCAACGCGCTCTTCATCGCGACGGCGCTGGCCGCGATCGTCGGGGCGGCGAGCGGCGGAAGCCGTCAGGCGATCGTTCTCTACGAGGCATCCCTCGGCATCGGCCTCGCCGTCGGACCGCTCCTCGGCGGCGCGCTCGGAGAGCTGTCGTGGCGCGGCCCGTTCTTCGGCACCGCCGCGCTCATGGCCGTCGCGCTGCTGGCGATCCTCGTCGTGTTCCGCTCCCCTGCGCCCGCGGCCGGTGCCGCCGCGCCCGCGAAAGTGTCGTTCCTCGCGTCGTTCCGCGCGTTGCGCAACCCGGCGCTGCTGACACTGTCGCTGACGGCCTTCTTCTACAACGTGGCGTTCTTCGTGCTGCTGGCATACAGCCCGTACCCCATCGAATCCGCCGCGGTGAAAGCCGGAATGACATTCGGGGCCCACGAGCTCGGGCTCGTCTTCTTCGGCTGGGGACTCGCCGTCGCACTGACGTCGGTGCTCGCAGCTCCCGTGCTGACCCGTCGGCTGGGCCTTCGGCCCGTGCTGTTCACCATGCTCGGGCTGCTCGCCGTCGCCGAAGCCGTGCTCGCGATCGGCATCGACAGCGCCACCGTGCTGATCGTCACCGTCATCGTCGCGGGGCTCTTCCTCGGTGTGCTCAACACGGCGCTCACCGAGGCCGTCATGGAGGCGACCGATCTGCCCCGGAACGTCGCGAGCGGCACCTACTCCGGCGTCCGATTCATCGGCGGCGCGATCGCTCCCGCCGTCGCCGGTCCACTCGCCGCTGCACTCACCCCGAGCGCGCCGTACTGGCTCGGCGTCGCCGCGCTCGTCGTCGCGATCGCGATCCTCGCCGCCGCCGGACGGACGCTCGGCCACCTCGGCCGCCCGCACGAGACAGCTGTCGCCGAGGCTGCCGACATCGGCCAGGGCGACGCCTGACCGGAGGGCATCTGCATGTCGGAGGGCGGTTTCCCGGGGAGCCGGCCTCCGACGTGCAGGTTTGCTCCGCGGAATTCGCCGCCTACGGAATGCGAAAAGGGATGCGGCCGCAGTGGCTGACCGCCCTCGAGGAGATCTCCGACGGCGACATCCTGCCGAAGCAGTCGCCTCGCTGGACCGCATAGCCGATCTCGCCGCGGAGTGGGTGCTGCCCGGACACGGACCGGAGTTCCACGGGTCACCGGCCGAGGCTGTCGCAGCGGTTCGTGCGGTCATCTCGTAGAAGACGCGCGGTGATCGAGGCGGCGACGAAGGGCTCACCCCATGCCGGACATCCGGTCCCACTCGATCGACCGGAACTGCAGGTACGCGCACAGGTCGCTCGCGACGCGCAATTCGGCTGCGAAGCCGGCCAGCTGCTGTGCGCTGACCGTCAGGTCTTCGTCCCGCCCGGTGAGCGTGATGACCCACTCAGCTCGGTCGGGTCCCGCAGGTTGCATGTAGACCTCTGCCGGCGTCCCGAACGGAACCATGATCACCAGACCGGTGTCCTTGCCGAGGCTCTCGTCCTGCACCGCGACTTTGAACGACGACGACGTCCGTGGCCCCGTCGCGAGGTAGTCGGCCAGCCACTGCTCGAGGAGAGCCTTCGAGCGCACGGGGTACCCGGGACGGTCTCGAGTCTCGGAATCCATGTCGTCAGCGTAGGCCACGGTCCGCGCCGGAGTGCTCCCGCGGCGTCAGCACGTCGGAGGGCGGGCTCCTGAGAGCCGCCACCCTCCGACGTGCGGATCTCCACCGCCGACAGTACGGTTCAATCGCCCTTCACGTTGACCAGCTGACGCAGCGTGTGCCGCACCTCGACGAGGTCGGCGGCGTCGTCCATCACCCGGTCGATCGGCTTGTACGCCTGCGGGATCTCGTCGATGAAGGCATCCGTGTCGCGGAACTCGATGCCCGCCATCGCCGCACGCAGCTGGTCGTGCGTGAAGGTCCGGCGCGCGGCCGACCGTGAGTACTCCCGACCCGCGCCGTGCGGCGACGAGTTGAGCGACAGCGGGTTCCCGAGCCCGGAGACGACGTACGACGCCGTGCCCATCGATCCCGGGATGAGGCCGGGCCGGCCGGCATCCGCCTGGATCGCGCCCTTGCGCGACACCCACACCTGCTTGCCGAAGTGCTTCTCGCTCTCGGTGAAGTTGTGGTGGCAGTTGATGCGCTCGAGCTCCTCGACCTCGCCGCCCATCGTCTCGGACAGCTGACGAGCGACGCGGTCCATCATCTCCTCGCGGTTGAGGAGCGCGAAGTGCTGCGCCCACCGGAGCTCGCGGATGTAGCGGCGGAACTCCTCCGTGCCCTCGACGAGGTACGCCAGGTCGGGGTCGGGCAGGTCGATCCACCATTGCTTGGCGAGCCGCTGCGCGACTCCGATGTGGTGCGTCGCAATCTTGTTGCCCACTCCCCGCGAACCGGAGTGCAGGAACATCCAGACCGCGTCGGTCTCGTCGACCGAGACCTCGATGAAGTGGTTGCCCGACCCGAGCGACCCGAGCTGGTTACGCCAATGTCCGGCATAGCGAGCCGGGTCGAACTCGTTCTTGTCGGCGAGCTCCTCCAGCTCGGCGATGCGCGGCTCGGCTGTCGCGACGATCTTGCGGTTGTCGCGACCGGCCGACAGCGGGATCGCCCGCTCGATCTGCTCACGCAGCGCCGCCAGGTCGCGGCCGAGCAGCTGCGACTTCGTGAACTGGGTGCGGACGGCGATCATGCCGCACCCGATGTCGACGCCGACGGCTGCCGGCATGATCGCGCCGAGTGTCGGGATGACCGATCCGACGGTCGCCCCCTTGCCGAGGTGCGCATCGGGCATGAGCGCCAGGTGCGGGTGGATGAACGGCATGCCCGACGCGGTGCGAGCCTGATCGAGAGTCTTCTCGTCGATGATGCTCGCCCACGACAAGAGCCTGTTCGAGAGCTTCTCCATGGTTCCTTTCCTTGTGACGACGGTCCGGAACGGGCGCATGGAGAGGAACACACGAACGCCCCGGACCTGTGCGGTGCGGGGCGTTCTGACAGTGGCGGTGTCAGACGTCTCGCACCGGAGGGTACGACTCATTGCGGAGCTGGAACTGGTCCAGGCCCGCTGCGATCAGGCGCTCGTTGCGCGTGGTCATGTCGTTCCTCCGGTGATGCCGTGCCTCGTGGCGCAGCCTTGCAACACTACGCGGCACGGTGGTGGGGCGTCAACGGTGACGGCGAAGCCCCGCCAGAAAAGGCCTCCGGCCGACCGCCCTGATGGGTGACCGGCCGGAGGCCTTGTCATTGCGCTGGATCCGCGGGATCACGCAGGAATCAGAAGTCCCAGTCCTCGTCTTCGGTGGCCTCGGCCTTGCCGATGACGTACGACGAGCCCGACCCCGAGAAGAAGTCGTGGTTCTCGTCGGCGTTCGGCGACAGGGCCGACAGGATCGCCGGGTTCACGTTGGTGACCGTCGCGGGGAACATCGCCTCGAAGCCGAGGTTCATCAGCGCCTTGTTGGCGTTGTAGTGCAAGAACTTCTTGACGTCTTCGGTCAGACCGACGGCGTCGTAGAGGTCTTGCGTGTACTGCACCTCGTTGTCGTAGAGCTCGTAGAGCAGCGAGAACGTGTAGTCCTTGATCTCGTCGCGCTCGGGCTGCGAGAGCTGCTCGTAGCCCTTCTGGAACTTGTAGCCGATGTAGTAGCCGTGCACGGCCTCGTCGCGGATGATGAGGCGGATGATGTCGGCGGTGTTGGTCAGCTTGGCCTTCGCCGACCAGTGCAGCGGCAGGTAGAACCCCGAGTAGAAGAGGAACGACTCGAGCAGGGTCGAGGCGACCTTGCGCTTGAGCGGCTCGTCGCCACGGTAGTAGTCCATGACGATCGAGGCCTTCTTCTGAAGGTTCGGATTCTCGACCGACCAACGGAACGCGTCGTCGATCTCGGGCGTCGAGGCGAGCGTCGAGAAGATCGACGAGTAGCTCTTCGCGTGCACCGACTCCATGAACGCGATGTTCGTGTAGACGGCCTCCTCGTGCGGGGTGATCGCATCGGGGATGAGCGAGACGGCACCGACGGTGCCCTGGATCGTGTCGAGGAGTGTCAGCCCCGTGAACACGCGCATCGTGAGGGTCTGCTCGTCGGGCGTCAGCGTGTTCCACGACTGGATGTCGTTCGACAGCGGCACCTTCTCGGGCAGCCAGAAGTTGTTCACCAGACGGTTCCAGACCTCGAGGTCCTTGTCGTCCTGGATGCGGTTCCAGTTGATCGCCTGCACGTGGTCGACGAGCTTGAGCGGTTCGGGAGTCATATCGCTTCAGTTCCTGGTTCGGGTTCCGGCATCCGTCACAGCATGCAGCTGACGCACTCGGACATGTCGGTGCCCTCGAGCGCCATCTGCCGCAGGCGGATGTAGTAGATCGTCTTGATGCCCTTGCGCCAGGCGTAGATCTGGGCCCGGTTGATGTCGCGCGTGGTCGCGGTGTCCTTGAAGAACAGCGTCAGCGACAGGCCCTGGTCGACGTGCTGGGTGGCGGCGGCGTACGTGTCGATGACCTTCTCGTAGCCGATCTCGTACGCGTCTTCGTAGTACTCGAGGTTGTCGTTCGTCATGAACGGCGCCGGGTAGTAGACGCGGCCGAGCTTGCCTTCCTTGCGGATCTCGATCTTCGACGCGATCGGGTGGATCGACGACGTCGAGTTGTTGATGTACGAGATCGAGCCGGTCGGGGGCACCGCCTGCAGGTTCTGGTTGTAGATGCCGTGCTGCTGGATCGATGCCTTCAGCTCGCGCCAGTCATCCTGCGTCGGGATGTGGATACCCTCGAACAGACCCTTCACCTTGTCGGTCTGCGGCGCCCACTCCTGCTCGACGTACTTGTCGAAGAACTCGCCCGACGCGTAGGTCGAGTCGGGGAAGCCCTCGAAGTACGTGCCGCGCTCGATCGCGATCTTGTTCGATGCCCGCAGGGCGTGGAACAGCACCGTGTAGAAGTAGATGTTCGTGAAGTCGAGGCCTTCTTCCGACCCGTAGAACACGTGCTCACGCGCCAGGTACCCGTGCAGGTTCATCTGCCCGAGGCCGATCGCGTGCGAACGGTCGTTGCCGTCCTCGATCGAGCGGACCGAGGCGATGTGGCTCTGGTCGCTGACCGCCGTGAGGGCGCGGATGCTGGTCTCGACCGTCTGGGCGAGGTTCTTGCCGTCCATCGCGAGGGCGATGTTCATCGACCCGAGGTTGCAGGAGATGTCCTTACCGATCTGGGCGTACGAGAGGTCTTCGTTGTACGTCGTCGGGGTGTTGACCTGGAGGATCTCCGAGCACAGGTTCGACATGTTGATCCGGCCCTTGATCGGGTTGGCCTTGTTCACCGTGTCCTCGAACATGATGTACGGGTAGCCCGACTCGAACTGGATCTCGGCGAGCGTCTGGAAGAACTCGCGCGCATTGATCTTCGTCTTCTTGATGCGCGCGTCGTCGACCATCTCGCGGTACTTCTCGGTGACCGAGATGTCGCCGAACGGCACGCCGTAGACCTTCTCGACGTCGTAGGGCGAGAACAGGTACATGTCCTCGCCGTTCTTGGCGAGCTCGAAGGTGATGTCGGGGATGACGACACCCAGCGACAGCGTCTTGATGCGGATCTTCTCGTCGGCGTTCTCACGCTTGGTGTCGAGGAACTTGAGGATGTCGGGGTGGTGGGCCGACAGGTACACGGCGCCGGCACCCTGGCGCGCGCCGAGCTGGTTGGCGTAGCTGAAGCTGTCTTCGAGCAGCTTCATGACGGGGATGATGCCCGACGACTGGTTCTCGATCTGCTTGATCGGAGCACCGGCCTCGCGGATGTTCGACAGCAGCAGCGCCACACCGCCGCCGCGCTTCGAGAGCTGCAGGGCGGAGTTGATGCCGCGGGCGATCGACTCCATGTTGTCTTCGATGCGGAGCAGGAAGCACGACACGAGCTCGCCGCGCTGGGCCTTGCCCGTGTTCAGGAACGTCGGGGTGGCGGGCTGGAATCGACCCGAGATGATCTCGTCGACGAGCTGCATCGCGAGGTTCTCGTCGCCGTCGGCGAGGCCGAGGGCGGTCATGACGACGCGGTCCTCGAAGCGCTCGAGGTAACGCTTGCCGTCGAAGGTCTTCAGCGTGTAGCTCGTGTAGTACTTGAACGCGCCGAGGAAGGTCTCGAAGCGGAACTTCTTGCCGTACGCGAAGTCGTTGAGCTTCTGGATGAACTCGAGCGAGTACTTCTCGATGACCTTGGGCTCGTAGTACTCCTTCTCGACGAGGTAGTCGAGGCGCTCCTTGAGGGAGTGGAAGAAGACCGTGTTCTGGTTGACGTGCTGGAGGAAGTACTCCCGCGCCGCGCGCTTGTCGGCGTCGAACTGGATCTTGCCGTCCGCGCCGTAGAGGTTGAGCATCGCGTTGAGGGCGTGGTAGTCGAGCCCGTCGAAGCGTGTGTCGACCTTGAAGCCGTTATCGGTCAAGGCTGTTTCCAGTGCTGATTCCACCATCGTTCCAATCCTGCGCTCACGCGCTCGACGTCTTCGGGCGTGCCGAACAGTTCCACCTTGTCCAAGTGCGGCACGGAGCACTTGCGGCTGATGATGTCGCCGGCGAGGCAGTACGACTCGCCGAAATTCGTGTTGCCGGTGGAGATGACTCCACGCAGCAGGGTGCGGTTGCGCACGTCGTTCAAGAATCGGACGACCTGCTTGGGCACCGCACCCTTCTCCTCACCGCGCCCCTGTCCCCCGCCGTAGGTGGGAGTGACGAGCACGAAAGGCTCGGTCATGACGAGGGGCGTCGGTGAGGAGTGAAGGGGGATGCGGAGCGCCGGCAATCCGAGTTTGTCGATGAATCGCGCGGTGTTGCCGGAGACGCTCGAGAAGTACACGAGCAGAGGCGCCCGCGTCGCGACCGCCGTGCTCATGGCTCAGGCGAAGCGAGCGGCCAGCTCGTCGATCTTGTCGGGACGGAAGCCCGACCAGTGGTCCTCGTCAGTGATGACGACGGGGGCCTGCAGGTAGCCGAGCGACTTGACGCGCTCGAGTGCCGCCGGGTCCTCGGAGAGGTCGAGGACGTCGTATTCGATGCCCTTCGAGTCCAGCGCACGGTACGTCGCGTTGCACTGCACGCAGGAGGGCTTGGTGTAGACCGTGATCGCCATGTCGAGTGTGGTTTCCCTTCGCTTCTTACGCATCTCCGGCTGAGAACCTGCCGGAGCCTCAATACTACATATGGGTGCCGACATCGGGGGGCACCACAAGGGGTAGTAGTTACAAGTCTGTAGTTTTGCACCGCTCTCCCCAGGTACAACACATCTTGTCCACCGTTTCATCCACAGATCCGCGACTCGATCGAGGCCCGGTTCGACGCGTGATTACGCGCTTCCGACGCGTGGCGACCGAGTCTGTCCACAGGTCGGACGGTAGACGGGCCCACCGACATCCGATTCCGACGGATCTCGTCGCGTCGGCGTGTCGCGGGCGTGTCGCGACGGCACCCGCCCGGGCGTCGCCGAGACGCCCCGGGAATCGCTACCGTTGAGGGGTGGCGGGATACGGAGAACTGCTGCGCACACCAGGTGTCGCGCGCATCATCGCCGCACAGTTGACCGCGCGCTTTCCGAGCGGGATGACGAGCCTCGCCATCCTTCTCCACATCGAGCACGTGACCGGCTCCTACGGGTCCGCCGGTCTGGTCCTGGCGGCCACCTCAGTCGGACAGGCGATCGCCGGCCCGGTGACGAGCCGATGGATGGGCGTCTGGGGCATGCGGCGCGTGCTCACACTGACGCTCGTCGTGTGCGCGGCCGCGATCGGGCTGCTCGCGGTGCTCGACGTGCCCCTGTGGATCTACATGGCGCTCGGTCTCATCGCGGGGCTGTCGACCCCGCCCGTGCAATCGGCCGTGCGCACTATCTATCCCAAGATGGTGACCTCGCGTCAGCTGACGCCGTTGTTCTCGCTCGACGCCTCGCTGCAGGAGATCATCTGGATCATCGCGCCGGTGCTCATCACCTTCGTGGCGCTGCAGGCCGGCACCGTTCCGGGCCTCCTGCTCGTGGTCGTCATCCTCATCGGCGGCGGCGCGTGGTTCATCTCCTCGCCCGAGCTCGGCCGCGTGCGCATCCCGCGCAGCCGCCGCAGCCTCGGCCGCGTGCTCCTCAAGCCCCCCGTCCTGCTCGCGACGGCGACCGGCTTCCTCCTCATCGGCGCGTGCTCGGCCGTCGAAGCGGGCGTCGTCGCCTCATTCGGTCACGGCGGACTCGAGTCCGGTCTCGTGCTCGCGGTCTTCGCCGTCGGGAGCCTGGCCGGCGGCCTGTCGTTCGGCCACATCCCGATCGGCCGCTGGGCCATGGCCCGCCGCTTCCTCATCGTCACCGTGGGGCTAGCGGCGACGATCTTCTCGCTCAACGCATGGTGGCTCGGCGGGTCGCTGCTGGTCGCCGGCATCGGCATCGCTCCGGCACTCGCGGTCATGTTCGCCATCACCTCGGCGAGCGTGAAGTTCAGCGAGACGGCCGAGGCATACGGCTGGATCGGCACCGGACAGCTCATCGGAGCTGCCGCAGGGTCGGCCATCGCGGGCTTCCTCATCGACGGCGTCGGTCCCCAGGGCGCCTACGTCGCCGCCACGCTATTTGCGGCAGCCGGTCTCATCGTCGCGGCGAGCTGCGTGCGGTGGTTCCCCGATCTGCGGGGACGCGACGCATCGCCCATTCCCGACACCGCGCCGGTCCACACCATCACCTGAGGCGGCACGCGCCGCGCCGGTCGCTCAGTCGTTGACGCGTCGCAGCATCGCGAGCACGGCCGCCGCGTAGGCATCCTCGGGCTGTGGGTGTTCGAACGACAGCGCCTCACCGGCGAACTCGATCTCGACGCGGTGCGTGTCGGCCAGTCGGCGCAGGCTGCGGAATCCGCCGCGGAGCATCTCGCGCAGCTGATCCTCGCGAGGAAGCCACAGCGCCTCGTCGAGCGCGACGGAGTCGAGTGCCCATTCCGTCGTGCCGTTGAACGCGAGGATCGTGCCGCTCGGATAGCGGCGCGGTTCGATCGTCATCTCGCTGACGGTGAAGATGTCGGCCTCGAACTCCGGCTCGTTCAACTGGAATCGGTCGCCGGATGCCGGATGCCAGACGAGCCCGGCCTCGCGCAGGGCGAGTGCGGCGTCGGTCGAGATCATGTCCCCATCCTGCACCAGGCGACCGGGCGAGGAGCGGCGGGAGCAGAATGGATGCCGTGAGCGACTTCGACCCGGCCCGCTACCTCTCCGACGATCTCCTCGAGCGCATCCGCGGGCGTGCCGCCGTCGTCGATGTCGAGAACGTCTTCCCCGACGATGACCTCGCGGAACTGCGCGAGGCCGGCTACCTCGGCATCCTGGTGCCCGAGAAGCTCGGCGGTGCGGGGCTCTCGCTCGCCCAGGCATCCGTCCTGCAGCAGCGGCTCGCCGGAGCGGCGCCCGCGACGGCCCTCGCGATCAACATGCACCTCGTGTGGACCGGCGTCGCGAAGGTGCTCTTCGACCGGGGCGACGACGCGTTGCGTTTCGTGCAGGAGGGGGCCGCGGCGGGCGAGGTCTTCGCGTTCGGCATCAGCGAGGCGGGCAACGACCTCGTCCTGTTCGGCAGCGACACCGCCGCCGAGCCGCAGCCCGACGGCGGCTACAGCTTCACGGGCACGAAGATCTTCACCTCGCTCGCTCCGGTATGGGATCACCTCGGGCTGCACGGACTCGACACGACGAGCCCCGATGCTCCGCAGCTGGTGTTCGCCTTCGTCGATCGCAGCGATGCCGTGCGCACGCGCGACGACTGGGACACCGTGGGCATGCGCGGAACCCAGTCACGCACCACCGAGCTGCACGGGGCCGTCGCCCCGGCCGACCGCGTCGTGCGTCGCCTCTCCCCCGGCCCGAACCCCGATCCGCTCGTCTTCGGCATCTTCTCGGTCTTCGAGCTGCTGCTGGCGTCGGTGTACACCGGCATCGCCCGACGTGCCCTCGACCTCGCCGTCATCGCCGCTCAGTCGCGCACGTCGAAGAAGACGGGACTGGCGTACAGCCAGGATCCCGACATCCGCTGGCGCATCGCCGAGATGGCGCTGACGTACGACGGGATGCTGCCGCAGCTCGAGGCGATCGCGCGCGACATCGATGCGCAGTCCGACCACGGCGGACTGTGGTTCGCGAAGCTGAGCGGCCTGAAGCACCGCGCCGTCGGCGCGGCGAAGACGGTCGTCGACGAGGCGATGCTCGTGGCGGGCGGATCGTCGTACTTCTCGCGGTCCGAGCTCGGCCGCCTCTACCGCGACGTCATCGCGGGGATGTTCCACCCCTCCGACCCCGAGTCGGCTCACAGCACGGTCGCCGCAGCCTGGCTCGGCCCCGTCTCCCCCTGACCCGCCCCGGCTCGCCGTCGGCAAGTCGACTCGCCACAAACCGCGGGTCCTGGGGTCGCTGCATCCGCATTCCGTGGCGACCCGACAAGGACAGCAGAGCTGAACAAGACGGGCGGGATGCCGTCAGCGGGTCTCGAGGTCGTACGCCTTGAGCAGCTCGGCGACGGCCTGCTCGCGCTCGGCGCCGCCGCTCTCGAACATGTGCGTCACGTGCGTGCGGAGGTGATTCTCGATGAGGAGCTTGTCGAGCGATGCGAGAGCCTTCTGGATGGCCCGCGACTGGGCGATGATGTCCATGCAGTAGTCCTCGTTCTCGATCATCCGGGCGAGCCCGCGGACCTGGCCTTCGAGGATGCTCGTGCGGCGCAGGGCGCGCTTCTGGATGTCGTCGATCACGCGGTCAGGATACGCCGTGACCGGCCCCGGCCGGCGAACCGCCATGGGAGGATGACCGGATGGCACGCACGCCGACCTCCCTGCTCTCCCCCGCCGACCAGGCTCGTCGCCAGGGGTTGCGGCGGATGAAGGCCGTCGCTCTCGGCGCGCTGGTGTTCATGGCGATCGTCTTCGCGGTCTCGTTCCCGTTGCAGCAGACGGTGCCCGCATTCGGGTACGTCCGAGCGGCCGCGGAAGGCGGCATGGTGGGTGCGCTGGCCGACTGGTTCGCCGTCACCGCGCTGTTCCGGCATCCGCTCGGCCTGCCCATCCCGCATACCGCGATCATCCCGAAGCGCAAGGACGAGATCGGCCGCACCCTCGGCGAGTTCGTCGAGACGAACTTCCTCGAGGCCGGCGTCATCCGCGGCAAGCTCGAGTCGATGGGCATCGCGACGCGGCTCGGCGCGTGGCTGCGCCGGCCCGAGAACGCCGAGCGCGTCTCGGCCGAGGTGTCGGCGGCGGCATCGGGCATCCTCACCGCGCTGAGCGACGACGAGGTGCAGGATCTGCTCGAAGACCTGGCGCGCGAGCATCTGCTCGCCCCGTCATGGGGTCCATCGATCGGCGGGTGGCTCGAACGCGTCGTCGGCGCGGGCGCGCACCACGGAGCGGTCGACCTGGCGATCGACAACATCGAGACCTGGCTCGTCGCCAACCGCTCGGTATTCACCGGGCTCGTCTCCCGCCGCCTGCCCTCGTGGGTGCCATCGGTGGCGACCCGGCTCGTCGACGACACCGTCTATCGCGAAGCGCTGACGTTCGTCGCGGCCGTGCGGAGCGATCCCGACCACCCGGCACGCAAGGCCATCGACGGCTACCTCGATCGCCTCGCCGGAGATCTGCAGGGCGAGACCGAGACGGCGGCGCGACTGGAGTCGGCCAAGGCCGCGGTGTTCGATAGTCCCCGCGTTCGCGCTCTCGCCGCCGAGGCCTGGGGCACCGCGAAAGCCGGGCTCGTCCGATCGCTCGGCGATGCCGAGAGTCCCCTCCGCCGGCGTATCGCGGCGGCGCTCACCGAGGTCGGCGAACGCCTCGCGACCGAGCCGGCTTTGCAGCAACGCATCGACGCACGCGTCATCGACGCCGCCGCGACGCTCGTTGCCCGCCACCGCGCCGACATCGCGTCGGTCATCACCGAGACCGTCGAACGCTGGGACGCGCAGGAGACGACCGAGAAGATCGAGCTCATGGTCGGCCGCGACCTGCAGTACATCCGGCTCAACGGCACGATCGTCGGATCGCTCGCCGGACTCGTCATCTACACGATCGCCCACGCGGTCTTCGGCGCGGGAGGATGAATCCATGACGACGCTCATCCTCGTGCGACATGCCAAAAGCGATTGGGGCACGGCCGCACTCGACGATCACGCCCGTCCGCTGAACGACCGCGGCATGCGCGACGCTCCCGTGATGGCCGAGCGCCTGGCGTCCACGGACGTCTCCGTCGAGCGCATCCTCGCCTCCACAGCGCTCCGCGCTCGGACGACCGCGGCAGCTTTCGGCGCTGCGTTCGGACTCGAACCGGACCTGCGCGACGAGCTCTATGGCGCTTCGGCGCGCGTGCTCCTCGACGCGGCGAGCGGCAGCGGGGTGCAGTCCGTGCTCGTCGTCGCGCACGACCCGGGGATGACGGTGCTCGCCGAGCGACTGTCGAACGGGGGCATCGGCGGGATGCCGACGTGCGCGGTCGCCACCTTCACGTGGCGGACCGATGACTGGGACGTCGCGACCGCGACCGATCCGGACGCGTGGAGCTTCGACAGCCCGAAGAGCTGAGCGCCGGGGTGCGCAGACCTGCGGGCTGATCCCGGGTCAGCCGACGGCCACGACCGTTCCGGCCGTGAGTCGGACGAGCTCGTCGAACGTCAGCGGGAAGACCGTGTGCGGTGTGCCGCCGGCCGCCCAGATCTCGTCGTACTGCTCGAGATCTTCGTCGATGAACGTCGTGAGGGGCGCGGGATGTCCCGTCGGCGCGACGCCGCCGATCGCCTGCCCCGTCGCACTGCGGACCTGATCGACGCTGGCTCGTTTGATCTCGGTGCGTCCGGTGCGCTCGGCCAGAGCCGCCGTGTCGACGCGGTGCGCGCCGCTGGTCATGACCAGCAGCGGCTCACCGTCCGACCAGAAGACCAGGCTGTTGGCGATCGCCCCCACCTCCACGCCGAGCGCCGCCGCGGCCAGGGCGGCCGTGGAAGCGGCATCCGGCAGCACGACGATGTCGCTGGCGATGCCGGCGGCACGCAGGGACTCGTGAACGATACGGCTTCGCGAAGGCAGATCGGTGGTCACGCTGACACTCTAGAAGAGGCACAATGGGCTGGATGCCGCAACGCCGCGGCACGGAGAGCATGAGCCCACAAGGCTCCGCCGAAAGAGGATCGCGATGACCCACGCCCTGCCCCTGCCCGATTTCACGCACGAGCGCGTGGAGGTGATGACGGGACGGCGGAGCGGCCTCTTCATCGCCGCCGCGTTGCACTCCTCCGTCCTCGGCCCCGCTCTCGGCGGCGCCCGCGTGTGGACGTACCCGCACTGGAGCGACGCACTCGGCGACGCCCTCCGCCTGTCCGCGGCGATGACGTTGAAGAACGCGGCGGCGGGGCTGGATGCCGGCGGCGGGAAGGCCGTCATCGGCTTGCCCCCGGGAACGGTGCTGGATGCCGAGCGGCGGCGTGCGGCGTTCCTCGATCTCGGTGACGCCGTCGAGTCGCTGGGCGGCCTGTACCGCACGGCCGAAGACGTGGGGTCGACCACCGACGACATGCTCACCGTCAGCGAACGCACCGCGCACGTCGTCGGCCTCCCCGACCGCGTGGGTGGCTCGGGCGAACCAGCGGGTCCGACGAGCATCGGCGTGCACGCGTCGCTGCTCGCGACCCTCGAGCGCGTGACCGGAGCTCGCGATGTCGCCGGCCGCCGCATCACGATCGCGGGGCTCGGACAGGTGGGCAGCCGCCTCGCCGTGCAGCTCGCCGCCGAAGGCGCAGAGCTCACCGTGACCGATGTGAACCCCGCGAAGCGCGAGCTCGCGACGAGCCTCGGTGCCACGTGGATCGAACCGGCGGAGGCCCACCTCGCCTCGGCCGACGTCTTCGTGCCCGCGGGCATCGGAGGCGTCCTCACCGACGAGGTGATCGACGCGCTCGACGCACGAGCAGTATGCGGACCCGCGAACAACCCGCTGGCACATCGCTCCGGCGCCGACCGTCTGGCCGCGCGCGGCATCCTGTACGCCCCCGACTTCGTCGTGAACGCGGGCGGGGTCATCTACCTCGACCTCGCCGCGAAGCAGCGCGATCGCAGCGAGATCGCCACGCGTGTCGAGGGCATCGGCGACGTGCTGCGGCGCATCTTCGACGAAGCCGCCGCGCGCGACGTCACGCCGCTCGCCGCCGCGGAGTCCCTCGCCGCCGAGCGCCTCGCCGCCGGGGCCGCCCGCGACGCCCTGGTCTGACCCCGGCCGGGGTCGGCGAGGTGCCGGGGTGCGTCTGGGTCTGGGTCCGGGATGCAAGGGATCGTCGACGACACCCCGCCGGAACGGCATCCACCCCGGCGCGCCGCGCCCGATCCCTTGCATCCCCGAACCGAAGCCGGCCGGGGCGGTGGGTGCCGGGTAGGACAGGGGTGGAACGGGGGGGCCGGATGCCGCACACCCGAGGCTCCGGCCGAAGGAGCCACGCACTCCCCGACCCCCAAACCGGGATGCAAGGGATCGTCGCCGACACCCCGCCGAAACGGCATCCACCGCGGCGTGCCGCGCCCGATCCCTTGCATCCCGGCACCGCGACAACCCGCGCACAGGCTCAGATTTGCAGGATGGCTCGGGCGATGAGGAAGTACAGGATCAGGCCGCTGGCGTCGACGAACGTCGTGATGAACGGGTTCGAGAACACCGCGGGATCGACACGGATCGCCCTCGCGAGCAGCGGCATGACTCCCCCGACCGTCGCCGCCATCGTGCACACCGCGATCAGAGTCGCCCCGATGACGAGACCGATGCGCGGCTCGTACACGAGCGAGGTCACCCCGAATCCGACGAGCCCCAGGATGCTGCCGAGGAAGAACCCCACGCGCACCTCACGGCTCAGCACTCGCACGACGTCGCGAGGTCGTACATCGCCCAGCGCGAGCGCACGCGTGACCGTCGTCGCGGCCTGGTTTCCGGTGTTCCCGCCGGTTCCGATGAGCAGCGGCACGAACAGCGCGAGCACCGTGATCTGGGCGAGCGTCGCCTCGAATGCCGACAGCACCTGCACGGTGAGCGTCGCGCCGACGGCGAGCACGAGCAGCCAGACGACCCGCGAGCGCACGATCTGAGCGATGGGCGTCGACAGGTAGGGCCGGCGGAGGGGTTCGGCACCGCCCTGACGCGCGGCGTCCTCGCTCTCCTCGTGCTCCAGGATGCGCGCAGCGTCGTCGACGGTCAGGATGCCGACGAGTCGCTCCTCGCTGTCGACGATCGGCAGCGCGAGCAGGCCGCGCTCGGTGCAGCGGCGGGCGGCGGTCTCGGCGTCGTCGTCCACCCCGGCGGTCTGCGCGGCCTGCATGATGTCGCGCACGGCGTCGGACGGTTCGGCGGCGAGCAGATCGCGCAGACTGACGACGCCCGCGACGCGACGTCCCGCATCGACCACGGGAAGCGTGTACACCGTCTCGGCGTCGTGCAGGCGGGCCCGCACCCGCTCGAGCGCGCCCGCGACCGTGCTGCCGATCGGAACCGACACGAACTCCGGGCTCATCCGGCGCCCGATGGATCCGCGGCGGTAGCCGAGGACCGCCGCGGTCATCTCACGCTCGTGAGCGGGAAGCCCGCGCATCAGCCGGGACGCGAGCGAGGCCGGCAGCTCGTCGACGAGCCAGGCGCGGTCGTCGGGGTCGAGGTCGCCGAAGATGTGCGCCACCTCAGCGTCGCGCAGGTCGCCGATCAGCTCCCCCTGCATGTTCGGCGAGAGCGCTTCGAACACCTGCAGAGCGTGGTCTTTCGGCAGCAGCCGGTAGGCGACGGCGCGACGACGACCGTCGAGTCGCTCGAGCACCTCGGCGAGACGCTCGGGCTCGACAGCGGCGAGAGCAGCCGCAGCAGACGGCAGGTCACCCCGCGACAGGGGTGCGGCGATGCCGTCGACGACGATGGTCAGTTCGTTGATCTGCTCCGGAGTCATGGGAGCCCTCCTCATGTGGACGCGCACGCATCCGCGGCATCGTCACGACGACGACGGCACGGACCACATCGCGAAGCCTGCTGGTGCGACGCACCGCGGCTCGTCCGCTCAGGAGTCGATCGGGTCGACGAGCGGGCGGGCAGCGGGCGTGGCGCTGTCGATCTCGCGATGGCAACTATCACCGCTCATTGAGCACCTCACCTCGCTTCCTTTTTCTCGCAGGTCGACAATCGGCAGAAGAGGATCTGCCGGCGATCAGGGGCGGACCGCGGCGATCGGATGCCGCGGGCCGATGCCCCGCCGACCATCGTATGCCCCCGCGGCTGGGAGAACCCGCCACTCCGCGCCGTCCACAATCACGACAGGATGCTGGGCGCTCGGCATCGCCTTGACACTTTCGGACAAGCCCATCCGAGTCATAGTGTGGGCAAGACGCCTGTCGGCACACACGGAGCCAGGGGGTTGCGACCGGTGAGAAGCACATCAAGCCCACGCCTCGCATTCCCACCGGGTGTCCCGCCTCGCGACGTCTCGCTGTGGACGCGTCTTCTCGATCCCGTCCGCCGCCTCATCGGGTCTCCTGGCTCGCTCGACATCTCGTCGGCGCTGAACGTCGCTGATCGCGTCGAGTTGCGCCGCCGAGCGCTGGAAAGCCTGCCGGATGCCCAATTCGACTCAGCGGTCGCCGAAGCACAACGAGGTGCCCTCCGATGGGATCTCGACGCGGGCGAGGAGCTACTCGCGTTGATCGCGGACGCCGCGCGTCGAGAGCTAGGCCTGGAGGCGTATCGCGAGCAGATCGCCGCCGTGTTCAGTCTCTTGAGCGGACGAGTCGTGGACATGGCAACCGGTGAGGGCAAAACCCTCGTGGGTTTCCTCGCGTCCGCGGCCTGGGCCGCGAGCGGGAGGCGTGTTCACGTGTTATCGGCGAACAGCTATCTCGCGCAGCGTGACGCGGCGGCGGGGCGAGCCTTTTTCGCGCGTCTCGGTATCGACGTCGCCTCGGTTGACGATGAGATGAGCGGCGAAGACCGGCAGCGCGGTTATAGCTCGCATGTTGTCTACACGACGGCACACCAGGTCGGTTTCGATCTGTTGCGGGACCGCCAGCGCACATCGGAGTCCGACCGGCTCCTACCCGCCACTGACGTGGCACTGATCGATGAGATCGATGCGGTCCTCATCGACGACGCCGTCGTGCCCCTCGTGCTGGCAGCCGATCGTGCTGCGGAAGAGTCGGATACCGAGCTCCCGCATGTGGTCGCTCAGATGCAGGAACGCGTCCATTACGAGGTCAGCGGTGACGGCCGCAGCGCTGCTTTCACAGATGCGGGTTTGGCGATGCTGGAGGCGGCTTATGGAATCACGGATCTTTACGCGACCGATCACACCGAGCTGCTCGCTGCTGCCCATGTCGCGTTGCATGCGCAGGCACTCCTGCAGCGGGACGTGCACTACATCGTTTCGGACTCCCGCCTCAAGCTGATCAGCGAGCCACGCGGGCGGGTTGTGGAACGGCAGCGATGGCCTGACGGGCTGCAGGCAGCCCTCGAACGCAAAGAGGGTCTGTTGGTCACCGGGCAGGCACAGATTCGCGATCAAATCTTGGTTGAGACCGTCGTGAACGGCTACGCGACGGTCGCCGGTATGAGCGGCTCTGCACTCGAAGCTGCGGAACGTTTGGACGAGGACCTCGGGATGTCTACGGTTGCGATCCCTCCGCACCGCAGTCCCGCCCGCGTCGACGAGCCCGACCGGTTGTACCGCTCACAGCCCGAGCGGGACGCGGCGGCAGCAGAGGGTGTCATGAAGGCGCACGATCGAGGTCAGCCCGTGCTCATCGGCACGCAGAGCGTACAAGCGTCGGAGAGTTTTGCGGGCGTCCTTCGTGCTCATGGTCTGGAAGTCCGAGTGCTGAACGCGAAGAACGATGCGGCGGAGGCGTCCGTCATCGCCCAGGCAGGACAGCCCGGGGCGGTGACGGTCTCAACGCAGATGGCAGGACGCGGCGTGGACATCGCGTTGCCCCCTGTCTCGGCCCGTGCCGGTGGACTTTTCGTCGTCGGGCTCGCTCGCCATGACTCGCCGCGGCTTGATCGGCAGCTTCGCGGTCGATCGGGGAGACAAGGCGAGCCAGGACGCACGGTGTTCTACACGAGCCTCGACGATGCAGTCGTCAAGAACAACCTCCGCATCAACCTGGTTCCGCGCAGCATCGGGCCCGACGGACTGATCGATGATCAACGCTTTCGCAGCCTGTACGACCACGCTCAGCGCGTCGCCGATGGGAAGCTGCTCCAGTTGCATCGGAACACACGCCGCTACAACTCCATCATCGACGAGCAGCGGGACACGCTGCTTCGTCTGCGAGAGACGCTCCTTTCTGATGCAGGGCTGGAGCGGTTTATCGAACGCTTGGGAGAGGGCGAAGCTGGGCTTGCCGAGCGTTGGGCTTCACATGACCGCCGCGCCCTCGCCCGCGAGGTGACGTTGCTCCACCTGGACGAAGCCTGGTCTGAGCACCTAGCGGGTCTCGCGGAAGTGCGTGAGGGCATCCACCTTCGAGTTCTCGGCAGGCAGAACCCGCTGGACGAATTCGCGTTGATCGCGGCCCGTAACCTGCCACAGGTCGTAGATGAATTCCGGGACGCGGTGCGCGCGATCCTCCTCGCGGCCCCTGAAGAAGCCCAGACTCTCTCCGACTTGCAGCTCTCCAGGCCCTCATCCACGTGGACCTACATGGTCTCTGACAACCCGTTCGGCTCGGAGGCTGACCGCATCGTGTCCTACCTGAATGCGATTGTGCACGGGCGGCGCCCTCGCGGGGTCGAGTACGTGTGACGCACCCATCATGCGACGCTGTCGAAGGTTCGGCGTGAGGGACGAACACACCCCGCTGGCGTAATCACGACAGGGCGCCCGACCGCGCGGCCGGACGCCCTGTCGAGGGCGATCCTCAGATCAGCCGACGGCGGCGAGGTTCTTCGCGACGTGCGCGTGCACGGCCTTGAGCCACGACAGCAGGAACTCGGACGTCGACTCGTTGGTGACGGTGCCGTCGTCGTCGATGAGGCCCTCGGTGAGCTGGAGGTAGCCCTCGGGCTGCGAGAGCTCGGGCGACGCGAGGAACGACAGGATCGACCGCAGGTGCTGCTGCGCGACGGCCGTGCCCACCGCACCGATCGAGATGCCGATGACGGCGGACGGCTTACCGGCGAAGCTGTTGTCGCCCCACGGACGGCTCGCGGTGTCGAGAGCGTTCTTCAGGACGCCAGGCACCGACCGGTTGTACTCGGGGGTGACGATGATGACGCCGTCGGCCTTCTCGACCGCAGCCTTGAACTCAGCCGCTTCGGCCGGGATCGACGCGTCGTTGTCGGCCGAGTAGAACGGCAGCGGTGCGATCGGGATCTCGGTGAGCTCGAGGTCGGCCTGCGGGGCGAGCTTGGTGAGCGCCTTCGCCAGACGACGGTTGATCGAGGTCGACGAGATGCTGCCGACGATGACGCCGACGTTGTAGGTGGTCATGGACGAAACCTCCCAGGGGATCGATTCATTTGCATGCATTCTACGTGGCCGCGCACCGCCTCGCGCACACCGTCGGTGCGTGAGGCGGTGCGCGGGGCGCTTCTGTCAGAGCGAGAACGGCACGACGAGGGTAGCCCAGGCGAGGAAGGGCCCGATCAGCACGATGACCCCGGAGTAGCGCAGAATCCGCTGGTAGAACGCAGGAGGGTCGACGTTTTGGGCGTTCGCGAGGACGAGCGCGCCATTGGTCGAGAACGGTGAGACGTCGACGACCTTCGCGGCGATCGCGACCGCAGAGATCGCCATCCCGCCGGCGACGGGGCTGTCCTGAATGAGCGGCAGGAGCATCGGGATCGAGATCGCGATGACCGCCGTCGACGAGGCGAACGCCGAGACGACACCGGCCATGACGCAGAGCACGAGCACACCGATGAGGGGCGAACCGAGGCTGCCGATCCCGTTCGCGACCCATTCGATCGCGCCGGCTTCTTCGACGATGCTGATGTAGGTGATCATGCCCGCGACGAGCAGGATGGTCGACCAGCTGATGCCCTCGACGGCCGCCGTGAGGTGCTTCTTCTCGATGAAGGCGATCACGGTGCCGGCGACGAGCGCGAGGATGCCGATGTCGAGGTGGAACACCATGGCCCCGACGGCCAGCCCCAGCAGGGCGAGCAGCGTCAGCACCTGAGCCGGCGTCGTCCGCACGCGAGGGGTCTGGAGCGTCTGCGTGAGCGTGAGGACCGAACCCTGCTCGGCGCCGCCGACGGAGATGTTCCCCGTCGCGGGCACGCGCGGCCCGGGCACCGCGCCGCCATCGCCCGCGCCGCTCGCGTCGCCGCGCCCGGAGTACGCTCCCCCGCGAAGGCGGTTCTTCCACGAGAAGAACAGCTGCGTGAGGATCGCGATCAGCGTCGAGTAGACGAATGCCGTCACGAACAGCACCATGGGCGAGAAGCCGGGGGTGTCGCCCACCATGCCGCTGACGAGCAGGCCGAGCACCGAGATCGGCGAGAGCGAACCCGCCAGCGCCCCGTAGACGACGGTCATTCCCACCGGCAGCGGGTCGAGGCCGTGCTTGGCGGCGAAGCTGAGCGCGACGGGGGCGACCAGGGCGACGGCGGCCGGCGGGAACGTGCCCATGGCCGTCAGGATCGCGGCAACCCCGAACAGCACCCACGGCACCAGCGCCGTCCGGCCCCGTACGAGGCGGACGCCGCGGTCGACGATCAGGTCGACGGTGCCGTTGAGCTTCGCGACGGCAAACAGATAGGTGACACCGACGATCGTGAGGAAGAGGTCGGCGGGGAAGCCCGCGAGCATCTGCTTCTCGTCGAGTCCGAGTACGAGCGTTCCGACGAGGAAGGTGCCGATGAATCCGAGAATGCCGATGTTGATCGGCCGCACGGTGGCGATGATGACCATCGCGAACAACGCGAGTATCGAGATGAGCTCTGGTGACATCGTTGTCTCCCAACGGGGGTTGGCGGCGACCGGATCCGCCTCAGCGAGATCGGCCGCCTATTTGATCATCGGACGAGGAGGGCTTCCTCGACCAGTCCCGACGCGTGATCGGGCAGTTGCTCCAGCGGCAGAGGGACGGAGGCATCCGCCAGCCGCCGCGCCGAGCGGGTGATTCCGACTGCGGGCAGTGCGCCGTGACGGTCGATGCGGGTGCTCACCACACCCGACGGCGTGCGCATTGAGGTGACGTCGCGGGTGCCGGGTCGTTTGGCCATCCGCGATACGACCGTGCCCGGGGTAGCCGCCGCCAGCGTCAGCGCGACGCTGCCGGTGATCGCGATCGCCGGGTGCGCCTTGCCCATCGACATCATCGTGACCCCGAAGTCGTGATCGTCCGCGCTGCGGGACGACACCAGGGCGACCTTCGGCACTGCCTTGAGCGCCGCAGCCGCGGCGGCCGCGAGTCCCATGCGGACGGCGCCTTCACGACGGATGCCGTCGACACGGGCCAGCAGCTCGGGTCGCGCATCGATCTCGGCGGGTGTTTCGAGGCCGGTCAGGCCCAGCGCCGACGCCTCGGCGATGACGACGGGCGCTCCCCCGTCGATCAGTGTCACCGGAACGCCGTCGATGTGCTCGATGGCGAGGCCGGTCGGCAGCAGGCGACCCGTCGTGCGGCCGGCGGGATCGACGAACCAGAGCACGACCTCGAGGCCCGCGTAGGGAACGCCGACGATGTGCGCGTCGCCCGACTCGTCGAACACGCCGCCGGGCGTGGGAACCTCGGCCACGATCAGCTGACCGGTGTTCGTGTTGAAGATGCGGACCGCCGTCCGCTCGCCCTGCGGGGCGAGCCACCCCGCGTGGAGCACGTACGGCGCGATCGCAGCAGAGCAGTTGCCACAGTTGCTCGACCAGTCGACCCGCCCGTCGGCGAGGCCGACCTGTGCGAACGAGTAGTCGATGTCGGCGTCGTCGCGCTGGCTCGGCGACAGGATGACGGCCTTGCTGGTCGTCGAGGTGCCGCCGCCGAGGCCATCGATCTGCCGCTCGTCGGGACTGCCGTACAGGCGCAGCAGAATGTCGTCGACGGGTGCGCCGACACGCTCCAGCTCGTTGCGGCTGAAGACCCAGCACTTGCTGGTCCCGCCCCGCATGAGTGTCGCCGGGATCTCCAACATGGCCGCCTCCTGAGGTGTCGGCATCCATGCTTGCTGCGGCCATCGTTCAGGAAAACCGCCGGATGCTTAACCCCTGTGAAGGTGCGCTTCAGTCTCGCTTGGGCCTGATTGCGCGCACTCAGCCGCATCCGGAGGCCAGATATGTCACTCAGATGAGCCAGTCGCGTGAAGTTCCGCTTCATGCGCTTTCAGTATCCAGCTTGTCGACTGTACGGTAGGGGCTGAAAGCGAGGCACCGATGCTCGATGTGCGAAGACTGGCCGTGCTGGTGACGATCCTCGATCACGGCTCGCTCACCGCCGCAGCGAAGACACTCGGTTACTCCCCCTCGGCGCTGTCGCAACAGCTTCAGCGCCTCGAGCAAGAGGTCGGACAGCCGCTCGTCCGGCGCCAGCCGCGCGGCGTCGTGTCCACCGAGGCCGGTGCCCTCCTCGCCGGGCATGCCCGCTACATCCTGCGTCGGCTCCGGGCAGCGGAGTCCGAGCTGGGCGAGCTGGCCGGCCTGCGCCGCGGTCGGATCGCGGTCGGCACATTCCCGACGATCGGAACCACCCTCATGCCCGTCGCCATCAGTCGGTTCCGCCGCGACTATCCCGGTGTGCGCCTCGACGTGCACAGCGCCCGCTTCGACGAGCTCGTTGCCGCCCTGCAGGAGAACACGATCGGACTGTCACTGCTGTGGGACTACGAGTGGAATCGCATCGACGAGCCCGATCTGTCGATCACTCCCCTGTTCGAAGATCCGACGGTGCTGGTGGTGTCGCAGGATCACCGCCTCGGGCGCACCCGCCACGTGACGATGTCGATGCTCCGGCACGAGGAATGGATCGTGCGCAAGCGCGATCACCCCGTCGCTGAGGTGCTGGAGCGCAGCTGCCGGGCCGCAGGCTTCAGCCCGACGATCGCGTTCGAGGCCAACGACTACCAGGAGGCCCTCGCGATGGTGAGCGTCGGGCTCGGCGTCGCGCTCGCACCGCGCACGGCCGTCACGTCAGCGCGACCCGACGTCCGCATCGTCAGCCTCGGCCAGGAGGCTCCGTCGCGCCGTATCGTCATCGCACACCGCAGCGACCGTGTGCGCCCTCCCGGTGAGCGCGCGATGCACCAGATCCTCGTCGATGTCGCTCGCGAGCAGCTGGTTGCGGGCTGACCACCGGTATATGCAGAAACCGGCATCCTGATGGATGCCGGTTCTCGTTTCGGTGGACCTGAGGGGATTCGAACCCCTGACCTCTTCATTGCGAACGAAGCGCGCTACCAACTGCGCCACAGGCCCGGAACTCCCCCACACTATCACGCTGTCAGGGTGCACCCGTGCGCGCACAATGGAGGCATGCACCACCCCGCGGCATCCGTCATTCGCAACGTCCGTGTCTCCGACGCCACCGCCGTCGACATCCGCATCGCCGATGGCGTGATCACCGCCGTCGAGCCGGCAGCGCCGCAGGCGCCGTCGGCAGGCGCGGGCCACACCGGCCTCGAGATCGACGGACGCGGGATGCTCGCGCTGCCCGGTCTCGTCAACGCCCACGCTCACGTCGACAAGTCGTGGTGGGGCTTGCCCTGGCAGTCGTACGGCGGCGAGGGCGGCACCGACGGCCGCATCCGGCACGAGCGCGCGCGTCGTGACGAACTCGGCATCCCGAGCGTGTCGACAACGGCGCATGTGCTGGAACAGTTCGTCCGTCACGGCACCACCGCCATCCGCACGCATGTCGATGTCGACCTGGGCGTCGCCCAACGCGGCATCGACGCGGTGCGCGAAGCGGTCGCCGCGTACGACGGAGCCCTCCAGGTTCAGATCGTGGCCTTCCCGCAGGACGGCGTCCTACGTCGCCCGGGCGTCATCGATCTGCTCGATGAAGCGGCCGCAGCGGGTGCGGAGTTCATCGGCGGACTCGACCCCGCGACGATCGATCGCGACCCGGTCGGCCAGCTCGACGCACTCTTCCGCATCGCGGCCGAACGCGGCGTCGGGATCGACCTGCATCTGCACGACCCCGCCGAGCTCGGCGCCTTCCAGATCGAGCTGATCATCGAGCGCACCGAGCGGTTCGGCCTCGCGGGCCGGGTCAATCTCGCGCACGGGTTTGCGCTCGCGCAGGTCGGCGCGACGCAACGCCGCGACCTTCTCCAAGCGATGTCCGCGCTCGACATCACGATGACGACGGTGGCACCCCTTCGCCTTCCCCAGCTGCCGCTTCATGAACTGGATGCTGCGGGCGTGCGCTTCGGCTTCGGTACCGACGGCATCCGCGACCTGTGGAGCCCCTACGGCACCGGTGATCTGCTCGGCATCGCCTGGCAGTACGCCCGCGCCTCGAGCCTCGTCCGCGACGACGACCTGCGCCGTGTGGTCGACATCGCGACGGGCGGCTCCGCGCCGTTCGCCGGACTGCCGGCGGGCCGACTGGAGGCGGGCTCACGCGCTGACATCGTGCTCGTCGATGCCGAGAACCCGATGGACGCCCTCGTTCGCACGCCCGACCGCGAACTCGTCATCGGCAACGGCCGCGTACTGTTCCGGCGCTGAGGCCGGTGTCAGCCGGCTGCGCGCTGAGCGAGGAGCCGGCGGACGTGATCCTCGATCTGCGCGTCGTCGACCTGTCCAGTAGGCACGAAGGCAGGTGTGGGTGCCTTCGCGGCTCGGCTGGCGGCAAGGGATGCCGGCGCGCGACGCGCGGCCTCGCGCTGGATCGCCTCACCGACGGCGGCCTGACGCAGCGCCTCGCGCGCATCGACCTCATCGAGCACGGCGGCGGCTCGCGAACCGGCAGAAGCGGTGAGCGGGCGCGGCAGCTCACGCGGGGTCCAGGTGGCGCGCGCATCGGCGAACTCGAACTCGGGAACGACCGCGGCTGCGGTCTCGACACGTGCGACCGCGGCAGGAGCAGAGACCGCCGAGCGGGCGGCACGACGGGCCACCGCGGCCATGCGGCTGAGCACGACGGATGCGGCCAGCAGTGTTGTGAAACCCGCGATCAGCACGACCACGGAACCGGACGTCGCCAGAAGCCACCCGCCGGCGCCGGTCGCCCCGACAGCGACGAGGGCGACGATCGTCATTGCCAGGCGGACACGACGACGGATGCGTGCACGGTGTTCGGCCGAAGCGATGCGCGCGGTGCGCGCGGCGCGAACCTCGCGACGCGCCTCGATGAGCTGACGGCGCTCGCTCTCGAGCCGCAGCTGTTCCTTCTCGTGCTGCACCTGACGCGCGAGCTTCTGCTGAGCCAGTGCGGTGCGCGTCGAGAGCTCGACCCGAACTTCGCCGGGCGTCTCCGCGGTTTCGGCGAGCACACGCAGGGCCTGGTTGAGGCGCACGGCGTTGCGTTCGGCGGCGTCATAGCGGTAGCGACTGTGCCAGGACGGCAGCAGATAGACCATCCACAACGCGACCGCGACGAAGACGATCACGCCGCCGCCGAGAACCTGCCCACCCATGGGGACAACCGTACGTGGCATCCCGCCCGCTGACACTCCAGACACAGGCGTGTCTGAAGTTCTTGTTCAACTTTAAGGTTCGAGCCCCGCTGCGCGGCGGTCGGAGAGCGGGATGGCCGCCGCATCGGGGGGAACGGCACCCTCGAGCCAGCGCCCGAGAACGCCTCGCGGCACCTCGTCCGCGACGAGCGCGAACGAGAAGTGATCGCGCCAGTCGCCGTCGATGTGGATGTAGCGACGTCGCAGTCCCTCGTAGCGGAATCCGAGCTTCTCGACCACCCGCAGGCTCGCTCGGTTCTCGGGTCGGATGCAGATCTCCATCCGGTGCAGCCGCAGCTCCTCGAAGCACAGGTCCGTCGCCAGGGCGACGGCGGTCGGAGTGATGCCCTTACCCGCGAACCGCTCGCTCACCCAGTAGCCGATCGTCGCCGACGACAACGAGCCGCGCGCGATGCCCCAGACGTTCAGCTGGCCCGCGATCTGCCCCTCGTGCTCCATGACGAAGGGCACGCCGGCCCCGTCGCGGTACTGCTGGAGCAGACGCCGGATGCCGAGCCGCATGTCGAACGACACCGGCCCGTCCGGACTCGTCGCCTCCCACCGTTGCAGCCACGACCGGTTCGCCAGAAGCTCCGATTGCAACGTGCGGGCATCGCGCGGCCTGATCAGCCGAATAGCCACCGGTCCGTGGTGGCGGGGTGCGCTGGCATCCACGCGCGTTCCCGTTCTCGTGTCAGAGGGTTCCGACGAAGTCCTTCAGCCACGGCCGCAGCTCGGGGCCGAGGTCGTCGCGGTCGGAGGCGAGCTGGACGATCGCCTTGATGTAGTCGAGACGGTCGCCCGTGTCGTAGCGCCGTCCGCGGAAGACGACGCCCAGCACGCCCTCGGTCGTCGCAAGCTCCTGCAGCGCGTCGGTCAACTGGATCTCGCCGCCCTTGCCCGGCTCCGTGCGCTCGAGGATCTCGTACACATTGGGCTTGAGGACGTAGCGGCCGATGATCGCGTAGTTGGAGGGTGCGTCCTCCTTCTTCGGCTTCTCGACGAGTCCGGTGACCTTCACGACATCCGAATCGTCGGTCGGCTCGACGGCTGCGGCGCCGTAGAGGTGGATCTGGTCGGGGTCGACCTCCATGAGCGCGATGACCGTCAGTCCCGAGCGCTCCTGTTCGGCGAGCATCTTGGGCAGCAGGGGGTCGCGCTCGTCGATGAGGTCGTCGCCGAGCATGACGGCGAATGTCGAGTCGCCGACGTGCGCGCGCGAACGCAGCACCGCGTGTCCGAGGCCCTTCGGCTCACCCTGGCGGACGAAGTGGATGTCGGCGAGGTCGGACGACTCCTGCACCTTGCGCAGCTTCACCTC
Organism: Microbacterium sp. AG238; assembly: GCF_003610405.1. Taxonomy (GTDB): domain Bacteria; phylum Actinomycetota; class Actinomycetes; order Actinomycetales; family Microbacteriaceae; genus Microbacterium. The sequence continues at coordinate 696,735 of NZ_RAQC01000002.1, read as the reverse complement.
GTCGCCCTTGCGGGTGAGGTTGTGCTCGAGCTCGGGAACAGAGTCGAAGTGGTTCGAGAGGTTGTTCTTGTTGCGTCCGATGATGATCAGGACATCATCGATGCCGGCCTGCGTCGCCTCTTCGACGACGTACTGGATGGCCGGCTTGTCGACGACAGGCAGCATCTCCTTGGGCATCGCCTTCGTGGCGGGAAGGAAACGGGTGCCGAGGCCTGCGGCGGGGATGACCGCCTTGATGCGCTGCTGAGACATGGGTCAACCATATCTATCGCGTACGGCCGACGAGCCGTAACGCGCACACCCTTTACAATCGGGGCATGTCCGACGCGATCGACAACGCCAAGCGCGCGCTGCGGGCGGACCTCCGTGAACGCCGGTACGGGATGTCGGATGCCGCACGCGAGAGTGCCGCCGACGGCATCCGCGAACAGCTGCGCGACCTCGTCGCCAAGACCGGCGCCCGCTCGATCTCGTGCTACCTCTCGTCGCCGACCGAACCGGGGACGCGGGCCTTCATCGACGAAGCCGTCGCTGCCGGCGTCCGGGTGCTGCTACCGGTCAGTCGCAACGACGGCTTGCTCGACTGGGTCGTCGCCGAGCCGGGCGCGGCCGTCGCAGACGGGCTCCTCGGCGTACCGGAGCCCATCGGCGAGGTCCTTAGCCCCATCGCCGTCGGAGACGTCGACCTGCTCGTCATCCCCGCCGCGGCCGTCGACGCCGCGGGCATGCGGCTCGGCTGGGGCCGCGGCTACTTCGACAAGACCCTCGGTTCGATGGAGAACCGCCCGCCGGTGTACGCCGTGCTCTTCGACTCCGAACTCGTCGACGAGGTGCCGCGCGATCTTCACGATCAGCCGGTCACCGGCGTCGTCACTCCCACCCGAACCGTCGTCCTCGCACCCGAGGCACGCTGAACACCGAGGAACCATGCCCACCTACGCCTATGCCTGCAAGTCGTGCGGGCACCGCTTCGACGCGGTCCAGTCCTTCGCCGACCCCGCACTGACGGTCTGCCCCGAGTGCTCGGGCGAGCTCCGCAAGCAGTACGGAACGATCGGCGTGACCTTCAACGGAGGCGGCTTCTACCGCACCGACTCCCGCGCGAGCGGCTCAGGATCCGGCTCGGGCTCGAGCACGTCAACCGGTAGCGGTGACTCGTCGACTTCGGCATCATCGAAGTCCGAGGCGAAGTCCTCTCCCGCCGCGGCGGGTTCCTGACACCCGGCGCGTCCGGAGAAAGAGGAGAGCCATGATCAAGGGCTTCCGCGATTTCATCATGCGCGGCAACGTCATCGACCTGGCTGTCGCCGTGGTCATCGGCGGTGCGTTCACCGCCGTCGTCAACGCGATCGTCGCCAGCATCATCAACCCCCTCGTCGCGCTCGTGTGGCAGGCAGACGAGAACGGGAATGCCGGCTTCCCCGTCGAGGGTCTGCACGGCACCGTCATCTTCCCCGTCGGCACGCTCCTCACCGCGATCATCAGCTTCTTCGCGGTGGCGATCGTCGTGTACTTCGTGTTCGTCGTGCCGATGAACAAGTGGAAAGAGCGGCAGGCAGCGAAGGCCGGCGTCGTCGAGGAGACCGCGAAGCTCCCGACCGAGCAGGAACTGCTCATCCAGATCCGCGACCTGCTGGAGCAGAGCAACGCCGCCTCGGCTGCGCCCGCTGCCGCTGCACCGGCTGCCGACGCGCCCCTCCGCCGCTCGCAGAGCACTCCCCCGGCGGCCCCGCCTGCCTGACCGATTCAATAGTGCGGCGGAACCTCGTTCCGCATCCGCACATCGTTCGGACCGGATGCCCCGGCCGCGCCCTCGGAGCCGGCCGGGGCATCCGTCGTCTCATCGGCCGACGTCGGCTCGGCAGTCGTCCCCGGGGCCGCGGTCAGTCGTGCTCGACGACGACCGACCCGCTCGACCCGCTGCCGGTCACTCGATGACATCGAGCGGCTCGGTGCTCGCATCGGCCGTGGGTGCCTCGGGCTCGACGCCCAGGATCGCCGCAACGCGCGCGGCCACTCCGGCGGGGTCGCTGTACAGGTCGAACGAGTGCACGCGGATGTAATGCCATCCCAGCCGGCGCAGGATCTGCGGCCGCAACCGCAGCGACTCCCGGAGCGACTGGCCGATCGTCTCGGGATCACCCTCGACCACGACCGCCTTGCCGTCGCGCTGGGCAACCAGCGGCAACAGCCCTCGGTACGCGACGTCGACCGCCACGCCGAGACGGCGGAGGTTCTGCGCGAGAGCGAGGGTCAGCGGATCGGCGAGGTCTTCGAGGCGTGCTTCCCTCGCGCGGGCCGCGATACCGCCGAGGATCGACATGAGTGTGGCAGCGCCGTTCTCGAGGCGGCCGTCGTCGAAGGCCGAGGGCCGGATCGACGACACGATCACCATCGAGCGGCGGGCACGCGTCATGCCGACGGTCAGCAGGCGTTCGCCGTCCGGCCCCGAGAGCACACCGAAGTCGCTCAGGACGCGGCCGTGGCGAGTGAGGCCGTACCCGAGTGAGAACACCACGCGGTCGCGGCTCTCGGCCACCGACTCCTCGAGCCCGAGGACGGCGAACGGCTCGGCCGTCTCACGACCGACGAACTCCGCGACATCCGATCGTCCGGCGAAAGCCGCCTCGACGGCGGCGCGGATGCGCAGCGCATGCTTCGTCGAGGCGGTGACGACCATGAGCGATTCGTTGGGCCGGTTGACGGCATGCTCGACGACGAGAGTCACGACACGGGCCACCTCGGCGTCGGGGCTCTCGACGGCACCGGAATCCGGGTCGGGTGCACCGACGCCGCCTTCGACGTAGTCGACGCTCAGACTGCCGCGACCGAGGTACGAGCCGGCCCATGGGAACGAGACGATCTCGCCGCCGTAGAAGGCTTCGTTGACGAGCTCGGCGAGATCCTCGCCGCCCGCGCGGTAGCTGCGGGTCAGAGTCTCGACCGGGACGATCTCGGCGAGGCGTTCGAAGACGCTCGGCTCCTCGGGGTCGACGATCGGCTCGTCGGACGGGTCGCGGTCGGCGGCGATCTCGAACGGTGTCGGTCGCTGCGTCACGGGGTCGCCGAACGCGACGACCTGGCGCCCGCGGCGGAGAGCGGCAGCAGACTCGGCGACGCTCAGGGCGCCGGCATCCGCGAGGATCACGACATCGAACGCGGGCCGGGCGGGCAACGCCGCCACCTCGTACGGCGAGGCGATCCACACCGGCGCGAGCGTTCGGAGCAGTTTCGGCGCGACGGCGAGCAACTCGGCCGCCGAGGCGGTGCCCTCGCGCAGCGCTGCCTTGAGCGCGGCGGTCTCATCGGCCTCGTCGACGATCGCGATCTTCCATCGGGTCGCGAGCTCGGCGGCCAGCTGCTGGCCGGCCGAGGCGGCGTGGGCCTCGTCGACGAGGCGGAAGTCGCGTTCGAGCCGGTCGACGACGCTGGTGTTCGCGCCGAGCAGCGCACGGTCGCTGCGGAGCATCGCCTCGAGGGCGGACTGCCACCAGGCGAACTCGAACTCCGACGCGACTCGGTCTTCGGGCACGTGACGCACCGAGAGCTCGGTCAGCAGCCCCTCGAGGCCGAGGGCCGCCAGCTCGCCGCGGAGAGTCGCGCGCTCGACAAGGTTGTCGAACACGTCGGAGTCGGCAGCCAAGCCGGCGAGGATCCGCACGAGATCGGGGATCGGCGTCGCGAGCAGGTCGTGCCCGGGGCCGAGCACCCGCGAGAGCTCGCCGAGGTCGGCGTCGACGCGCTGCCACGAGGTCGCGACGGCATCGAGGCCCGCGGGGATCTCGGGCACGACGCCCACCTCGGCCAGACGCTGCCACTGCTCGCGCTGCTTCTGCACCCGCACGAGGGCGTCGTGCATGTCGGTCACGTGCATGCCGGGACGCACGTACTCCTTCGACAGGCGACGCAGTCGGCGCCGCGTGGCGCCGTTCATCTCGGGGGTGTCGCGGCGGGTCGAATGCGCCTCGATGAGGTCGCCCAGCGGACGCTCGAAGACGGTCAGGCTGAAGCGGTCGAGCGAGGCGCGGATGCCCTGGAGCAGACGGATGTAGGCGCCGAGCTCGGCGAGCGTCGTGAACGGCCGCATCCGCGTCTGCCCGATGAGCTCGTAGCCGCGCTCGAGGATCTCGGGGATCTCGCTGCGGTGCAGGCGACCCGCCAGAGCGTGGGCCGCGCGCGCCTGCTCGGTCGTCTCGAACGCGACGCCGTACCACGGCGAGTCGTCGGGACCGAACCGGAACTCCCCCAGCCGCGCCGCGGTCGCGAGCGATGCCGCCGCCTCGGCGCGACGCGTCGAGAGGCGCTGCAGGGTCGCGGCGTCGAAGCGCGTGGCGGCCGACGGCTGCGGCGTCTCGGCCGCGATCGTCGTCAGTTTCTGCAGCACCTCGAGCGGCGAGACGCCGAGCATCGGATGCCGTTGCGTCAGCGAGACGCGATAGTCGCGAAGCACCGTCCGCAGGCGCACCAGCGCGTCGTCGATCTCGCCCATCTTCGGGTGCTGTGCCTTCTCGTTCCGCGCGATGGCGCGGATGAGGTCGCGGTGGACGCCGCGCGGCGAGACCGCGAGGCCCGGCAACCCGATGCCGGCGAGGCGATGGCGCACCCCTTCGAGGGTCGAGCGGCGGGCGCTGACGACGAGGACGCGCTTGCCTCGGCGGACCAGCTCACCGACGGCGTTGATGATCGTCTGCGTTCCACCGGTACCCGGCAGCGTGTGGACCACGAGCGACTGGCCGGCGACGATCCGGTCGAGGACACCCTCCTGCTCTGCGTCGGCGTCGAGCAGGAGCCGGTCGGATGCCGGCGGCCGGTCGTCGGAGGCGACCGCGTCGGGCACCGGATACCGCGTCGCGACGAGCGCGCGGTCGTCCTCGTGCCCCGCGAGCGCGTTGAGCACCGGCACGTCGAGGTCTGCGGCGTCGCGCTCCGCGCGGGCGGCGACGTCGGCGAAGGTCGACACGATCAGGCGCGGCTGCACCGTGAACGTGTCGACGTGGGCGGTCAGAGCACGCAGGTGGTCGATGACCGGCTGCGGCTTGAAGACGCCGCCGTCGTAAGCCAGCGCGGCGAGCCCTCGCCGGTCGAGGTCGATGCCGAAATGCGAGCGAGCGATCTCGACGAGCTCGGGATTGACCGCGAAGGAGCCGTGGAGCTTGAGGTCGAAGTCGCCGTGATGGCGGCGGATCGCGAGGGGCCGCAGGAGGACGGGCGCGTTGTAGGTGAGGCCCCCCGCACGCCAGGAGGCGAAGCCGACGCCGAGGTGGACGGTGTCGAGGCCGCGGGTGGTGCGGAGCTCGACGTCCTTCGCGGTGATGCGCCCGGCGGCGAGCCGCGCGGTTCGCAGCGCGACCTCGTCGCGGAAGAGGTTCGACAGCAGCGTCGATCGTCCCGTGATGAACTGCGGCAGGCTGCCGGGGTGGGCCTTGGTGATGTCGATGCCGACATCGTCGGAAGCGATGTAGTGCAGCAGCGTCGACCGGCCGCCCAGCCGGGCAGCCTGCACGCGGATTCGCTCGCGCTCCGGGTCGGCCACGTGGGCGACCGCGACGTTCTCCTCGGCGACGTCGAGCTGCGCCGGGGTCACCGATTCGACCCGAACCTCGTCGGCTGCGTCCGGACGGACGGCTCCTCGATCTCCTCGCCACACAGCACACACCCTAAGCGGCGCCGTGGCATCCGACACTCAGGCGCCACCGAGTTTCGCGCTATTGCCGACACGCCGGACGATCGGCGGTTCCTCCCCCGCGCCTGCAACGGCGGCTCTGTCCCCCGCCCGGTCGCCGCGCACGCCGGGTACGTGACCTCCCGAGATGATGGAGCCATGACCGACGCAGCCTTCGCGGTGCACCCCACGCCGATCGGCGACGCCCTTCTTGTGATGACCGAGAGCGGACTGGCCAGCCTCGACATCCTCGACCGCCCCGCCGACGTCGTCCTCGCCGATCTGACCCTCGCTCTCGGCGCGCCGCCGGAGCACGATCCCGGCGCGGCCGCCGATGCCACCGTCGAGCTCGACGCCTACTTCGCGGGGCGACTGCGCCGATTCGAGACCCCCATCGACTGGCTCCTCGCCCCCTCCGGCTTCGCCGGCGAGGCGCTGCGTGCCGTCTGCGAGGTTCGGTACGGCGAGGTCGCGACATACGGCGAGATCGCGATCGCCGCCGGTTCGCCGCGCGCGCACCGCGCGGTCGGGTCGGCGTGCGCGCGAACCCCGATCTCGGTGATCGTGCCGGCCCACCGCATCGTCCGGAGCGACGGGTCGATCGGCGAGTACGGCGGTCACCCCGAACGCAAGCGGTTTCTGCTCGACCTCGAGAGCGGTGCAGGCTCCGGCCGCGTGTAGGCCGCGCCGGAACGGCGACGGCCCCGGGCGAAGCGCACCCGGGGCCGTCGTTTCGATCGGTGCTCGCCGGCGGTCTAGTGATCGACCGCCTTCTCGGCGCCGTGGCCGGTGAGCGAGCGCACGTCCATCTCTGCGGCCTTGACCGGGTCCTCCTGCCGACGCTCGGTGACCGAGCCGAGCCAGCCGAGGAAGAAGCCGAGCGGGATCGACACGATGCCGGGGTTGTTCAGCGGCCAGATCGCCGTGCCGACGTTCTTGAACACGCTGGTCTCGGTACCCCAGAACACCGGCGACAGGACGATGAGGATGATGGCTGCCGCCAGGCCGCCGTACATGCTCCACACCGCGCCGCGTGTGGTGAACTTGCGCCAGAAGAGCGAGTAGATGATCGTCGGCAGGTTCGCCGAGGCCGCGACGGCGAATGCCAGCGCGACCAGGAAGGCGACGTTCTGCCCCTGCACCCCGATGCCGCCGACGATCGCGAGGATGCCGATCACGATCACCGTGCGACGGGCGACCTTCACTTCACCGTCGGGCGGCACGTTCCCCTTCTTCACCACGTTCGCGTAGATGTCGTGCGCGAACGAGGCCGCAGCCGTGATGGTGAGTCCCGCGACGACCGCGAGGATCGTCGCGAACGCCACCGCCGAGATGAAGCCCAGCAGCAGCGGTCCGCCCAACTCGAGGGCCAGCAACGGGGCCGCGGAGTTGACACCGCCGGGTGCCGCGGCGATGCGCTCGGGGCCGACGAGTGCGCCTGCACCGTACCCCAGCACGAGGGTCAGGATGTAGAACAGGCCGATGAGCCAGATCGCCCACACCACCGAGCGACGGGCTTCCTTCGCGGTGGGCACCGTGTAGAAGCGCATCAGCACGTGCGGCAGCCCGGCCGTTCCCAGCACGAGCGCCACCGCGAGCGAGATGAAGTCCCACGGGTTCGCGCCGTACTGCAGACCGGGTCCGAGGATGGCCTCGCCCTTCGGCGACGCGGCGACGGCGCTCTCGAGAAGGGTGTTGAGGTTGAATCCGTTGATCGCCAGCACCCAGATCGTCATGACGAGCGCCCCGCCGATGAGGAGGAACGCCTTGACGATCTGCACCCAGGTCGTGCCCTTCATGCCGCCGATCAGCACGTAGACGATCATCAGCACGCCGACGACGGCGACCACGATCGACTGCCCGACCTGCTCGGTGATGCCCAGCAGCAGCGAGACGAGGCCGCCGGCTCCGGCCATCTGCGCGAGCAGATAGAAGAAGCACACCGCGAGCGTCGTGATGGCGGCGGCCATGCGCACCGGCGTCTGCTTCAGCCGGAACGACAGCACGTCGGCCATCGTGAACTTGCCGGTGTTGCGCATGAGCTCGGCGACGAGCAGCAGCGCGACCAGCCAGGCCACGAGGAATCCGATCGAGTAGAGGAAGCCGTCGTAGCCGTTGATCGCGATGGCGCCGCAGATGCCCAGGAAGGATGCCGCCGACAGGTAGTCACCCGCGATCGCGAAGCCGTTCTGCGGCCCGGTGAACGAGCGGCCGGCGGCGTAGTAGTCAGCCGCCGTCTTGTTGTTCCGGCTGGCCCGGATGACGATGAACAGCGTCACGGCGACGAAGGCGCCGAAGATCGAGATGTTCAGCACCGGGTTGTTATCGACGGTCTCCCCCGCCGCGACGACGGCCGCTCCGAGGCCGTTCACCGCTTCCCAGAATCCGTTCACGAACCCGCCTCCTGTCGCTCGAGGTCGCGGCGGATCGAGGCCGAGATCGGGTCGAGCTTGTGGTTGGCGTACCAGACGTAGCCCATGGTGATCGCGAAGGTCGTCACGAACTGACCGAGCCCGAACAGCAGACCCACCGTGATGTCACCCCAGACGCGCTGCGCCATGAAGTCGGTCGCGAACGACGACAGCAGCACGTACACGAAGTACCAGACGAGGAAGACGACGGTCAGCGGCCACACGAAGCTGCGGTGTTTGCGCTTGAGTTCCTGGAACGGCGCCGAGTGTTCGACGGCGACGTAATCCACTGCGCCGGGCGGCGGCGAGTGGGTGGGCGATGCGTTCATGTGGCCTCCTTGCCTCATGGTGAGCAGCTCTCCGGCGGCCGTCGTCGTCGAGCGACCGCGGTGGTAGGGTCGACGCTACGAAAGGCGGCAACGAGGCCGTCACCCCCGGAAGTAGGTAGTGCGTGACAGCACTGGCGGCACCCGAGAACGACGCTCACCTGGTCTCCCGAGCGGTGGACGACCTCGCGCGCAGCACACGTTTCCCCGTCGTCTTCGGCGGCCTCGAGAGTCAGGGCTCGGTGCACGTCACCGCCATCGCCGGGGCCCGATCGCATTCGATCGACGACCTCGTGGTGAGAATCGGCCGCGGACTCGGCGGCGCCGCGATGGTCGAGAAGCGCCCGCGCCTCGCCCTCGACTACCGCACGGCACGCACCATCACCCACGACTACGACCGGGCGATCCTCGGCGAAGGCATCTCGACGCTCTTCGCCGTGCCGATCGTGACCGACGGGCGAGCGCGCGGAGTGCTGTACTGCGGCTCGTGGTCGCAGGCGCCCGTCGGCGACCTCGTCGCGCGGCCCGCCTTCCGGGCAGCCGATGCGATCAGCACCGAGCTGCGCATCCGCGACGAGGTGCAGCGGCGGCTCGCCCTCGCGCCGGCGCCCGAGGCCGCGGCGGGCCTGTCGGCCGCCGCCCGCGAAGACCTGCGCGAGAGCTTCGCCGAACTGCGAAGCATCGCCGCGACCGTCGACGACGCCGATCTGCGGGCGCGTCTGGCCGCGGTCGAACGCCGCCTGACGACGGTCGCCGGTGATGGGGCGAACGCGGCGAAGGATGCCGACGTGCAGCTCTCACCGCGCGAGCTGGACGTCCTGGCATGCTGCGCCCTCGGCTCGACGAACGCCGAGATCGGAGCCGCACTGAGTCTGAAGGAGGGCACCGTGAAGTCGTACCTCCAAGCCGCGATGGCCAAGCTCGATTCATCGACGCGTCACGCCGCCGTCGCGCGCGCTCGGCGCCTCGGCCTGCTCCCCTGACCCGGGCGGCCCTCCGAGACCCGCTGACTTCGTCGGGACCGGGCCGCGACGCGCAGGATCAGGCCGCGATGCGCAGGCGTCCGCGGTGCTCGGCGATGACCGCGGCGTACTCGGCGATCATCCGATCGCGACCCAACCGGCCGCGGGCCGCGAGCGCGGCCCCGGTGAACACGCGGCGCTCGTCGACGGCGCGACGCCACGCCGCGGCGACCGCGTCGGGGTCACGCGGGGTGACGATGCCGATCCCCGCGACGAGGCGGGCCGCGTCACCCACATCCGTCGTCACGGGAACGGCACCGCTTGCGGCGCCCTCGAGCAGGCACAACGGAGCCGCCTCACCGAAAGCGCTCGTGAGCGCGACGACGTCGGCGGCGCGGTAGATCGCGGGCATGTCGTCGCGGATGCCGAGGGCGTGCACGTGGTCGTCGCCCACCGTGGCGAGCATCTCGAGCAGCCGAGGGTTGTCGCGCGTCATGCCCGCGCCGCACATGACATAGTGCGCATCCGGCACCGCCCGGCGGTGTGCGGCCACCGACCGCAGGAACAGCTCGGGGTCCTTCATCGCGTCGAACCGAGCCGCGTAGGCGATCACGACCGCGTCATCGGGAATGCCGAGCTCGCGGCGCAGCGGGTCGTCTCCGCGGGTGATCGACGGCCGGAACCGCGACAGGTCGATGCCGTTGTCGACGACGTGGCGCCGGGAATCGCCGAGGACGGGCGCGTAAGCGGCATCCGTCGACCGGGCGCACGACACCGCGGCGGTGACGATGCGGCGACGGACGCCATCGGCGAGCCACGCCACCGCGTCGCCGGAGTGCTCGGGATCGGAGCGGTGCAGGCACGTCACGACGGGGCGGGCGGGCAGCATCATCGCATCGTCGAGCGCGAGCAGCAGTCCGAGCGGCTGCTCCTTGAGCGTGAGGACCACGTCGGCCGCGGCGATCGCGCGTGAGGCCGCGCGAAGCTGCCGTGACGAGAACGCGTGCGGTGCGTGCGGGGCCGCGCCCGCGGTCTTGCCCAGCGACGTGATGGCGACGCCGGCGGCGCGTAACGCGCGATAACGGGGATCGGCGGCCATGTGCTGCACGGTGGAGTCGCGCCGTGCCCGCGACGCGATCGCCAGGATGCTGTGGTGCTGCTCACCCCGAGCGTGGAGACCGCCGACGACCTCGCTGTGCAGGATGCGCGCCCCGCCCGCGAAGAATCCCTCGGTGAGGGTGAGGACGCGAAGCGGAACGCTCATGGATGACCTTCGGGATCGACGCGGCGGGTGCGATCCATCGTGCGGCAACGCCCGCCCGTGATGAATGAACCACGGACGAGCGTTGCGTGAACGAACGGCGTCGCCGTCGGTACCGAGAGCCGGGGTCAGAGGATGGGCTTGCCTCCCGTGACCGCAAGGCGGGCACCGGAGATGTACGACGCTTCATCCGATGCGAGCAACACGTATGCCGATGCCAACTCCGCGGGCTGACCGGCCCGCCCGAGCGGCGTCTGCTCGCCGAAGGTCTCGACCGCATCGGCGGGCAGGGTCGCCGGGATCAGCGGGGTCCAGATCGGACCGGGTGCGACGCTGTTGGCCCGGATGCCTCGCTCGCCCAGCATCTGCGCGAGCGAGGCCGTGATGCTCGCGATGGCCGCCTTCGTCGCCGCGTACGGCAGCAGGTTGGGCGAAGGCTGGTCGGACTGCACCGAGCTCGAGCCGATGATCGCCGACCCCGGCCCCATGTGCGGCAGCGCCGCCTTGACGAGGTGGAAGTATGCATCGACGTTCGTCGCCCAGGTGAAGTCCCACTCGTCGTCGGGGATCTCCTCGACGGTCTCGCGGTTCATCTGGAAAGCGGCGTTGCTGACGAGGATGTCGATCCCGCCGAGCTCCTCGACGGTGCGGCGGACGACCTCGCGGCAGTGCGCGGGGTCGGAGATGTCACCCGGGATGAGCACGGCGCGTCGGCCCGCCTGCTCGACGAAGCGCTTGGCCTCTTCGGCATCCTCGTGCTCGTCGAGGTAGCTGATGGCGACATCCGCCCCCTCACGGGCGTAGGCGAGCGCCACCGCCTTGCCGATGCCGCTGTCGCCGCCGGTGATCAGAGCGCGCTTGCCGGTGAGCTTTCCCGACCCGCGGTAGGTCTCTTCGCCATAGTCGGGCTTCGGCACCATCTGCTGGTCGGTCCCCGGGACGTTCTGCTGCTGGGGTTCCATGGTCATCCCTCTCTGTCGTCGAACGTTGCGTCTACCCGACCCCGACTGCGCCTCGGATTCACGGGGCTTGACACGCGGTGGCCTCATCCGTCATCTCAGTCGACGCCGCGGGAGCGGGCGGTCGCCACGGCGGCGGCGACCCCGCCGTCATCCCAGACCGGGCCGTGGCCGGGCAGCACGAGTCGGGCCGCCGTGTCGGCGAGCAGATCCAGCGAGCGAAGGGCCTCGCTGCTGTGGGCGGTCGCGGCGCGGGCGACGACGCACGGGCCGGTCCGCCCCGTGTACGGATCGAGGGTGACGAGGGCGTCGCCGGTCAGCAGGATGCCGCGGGCCTCGAGGAGGAACGCGCAATGTCCGTCGGTGTGACCGGGCGTCGCGATCGGGAGGATGCCGCCCGCCAGGGGAATCGAATGGCCCGCGACGATGGTCGGGTTGGCGGGAACACCCGAGACCTCCAGCGCGCCTCCCGCGATCATGCGGTCGAGGACCGGCAGAGCTCCGGGGTAGCGCACGGGGTAGGGCCACCGCGCGGACTCGTGCGCGTAGCGATACGGATGCCGCGTCAGCTCCTCGTCGCCCGGATGCACGTTCGCCACGAGATGGTGCTCCTCGCGCAGCCGCTCGCACATCCCGACGTGGTCGAAGTGTCCATGGGTCAACAGCACGGTGTCGATGTCGGCGATACGCGCGCCGACGGCAGCGAGCGCCTGTTCGAGCAGCGGCCAAGTGCGCGGGAGTCCGGCGTCGACGAGGACGAGGCCATCGTGCGAGGCGATGAGGTAGGCGTTGACCCCGCCGCGCGCGAGCTGGAACACGCCCTCCGCGACCTCGGACACACGCGGTCGGAGTACGGACATCGCTCCTCCTTCGGTCGCGATCGATGATGCGGATCCCCACCGGCGAGCGCTCGGGGGTTGACAGGCCGGTCGGCAGCCACCCGCCACGTGGGCGCGATGGTCGCACCCGACTCGAGACGAGTCAAGGCCCGTGGCATCCCGTCTGGCGCGGACCTACGTTCGCCGCGCCGGCGCAGTCCGCGCTCGGCCGATCCCCAGGAGGCGAGATGTTCTTTCATCGACAGGAACTGCAGTTCGAGGCGCGCCCGGAGAAGCCCGACGCGATCTTCGCGCGGCGCATGCAGGAAGTGCTCGGCGGCCAGTACGGCGAGATCACCGTCGCGATGCAGTACGGGTTCCAGGCGTGGAACGCACACATTCCCGGCAAGTACCGCGATCTGCTCTACGGCATCGGCGCCGAGGAGTTCGGTCACGTCGAGATGCTCGCGATCATGATCGCGCAGCTGCTCGAGAAGGCTCCGGCCGAGCAGTCCGAGGCCGCAGCGAAATCCGACCCCGTGCTCGGGGCCGTGATCGGCGGCATGGACGTGCAGGCCGCGATCGTCGCCGGTGCGGGTGTGCGCCCCGTCGACTCGAACGGCAACCCGTGGCAGGGCTCCTACGTGACGGCGAGCGGCAACCTGCTCGCCGACTTCACGGCCAACGCGAACGCCGAGATGCAGGGGCGGCTGCAGGTCGCGCGGATCTACCACATGACCGATGACAAGGGTGTCCGGGACATGCTCTCGTTCCTCCTTGCGCGCGACACGATGCACCAGAACCAGTGGATCCGGGCGGCCCAGGAGCTGCGCGAAGAGGGAGTGGAGGACATCCCCGTGCCGTCGAACTTCCCGCTCTCGAACGAGGCGCGCGAGCACGCGTACAAGTACATCAACTTCTCGGACGGCGCCGCGGCCGCCGAGGGTTCGTGGGCGTCGGGCCCGACCCCCGACGGCAAGGGTGAGTTCACCTACCTCGACGGGCCCGACACCTCGGTTCCGATGCCGCCGCCCACGCAGCCGGATCCCCGCTTCTACGGCACCGACGCGAAGCCGAACATCATCGACAAGGCCGAGGGCGTCATCCGCGACAAGCTCTGACGACCCCGGGCGACCCGGCCGTGCCCGGATGCAAGGGATCTCGCCCGACACCCCGACCGGATGCCGTTCCGGCCGGGGTGTCGGCGACGATCCCTTGCATCGGCGCGCGGCACGACGGCACGAACACACGGCACGAGGACAGCACGAACACCTGGAGAAAGGCGATCGATGAAGGCGATGACCTATCGCGGACCATACAAGGTGCGCGTCGAAGACAAACCCGATCCGCGGATCGAACACCCCCACGACGCGATCGTGCGGGTGACGCTCGCCGCCATCTGCGGCTCGGATCTGCACCTTTACCACGGCATGATGCCCGACACCCGGATCGGCCACACGTTCGGCCACGAGTTCATCGGCGTCGTCGAGCAGCTCGGTGCTGCTGTGACGAACCTCGCCGTCGGCGACCGCGTGATGGTGCCCTTCAACATCTTCTGCGGCTCGTGCTACTTCTGCGCACGCGGGCTGTTCTCGAATTGCCACAACGTCAACGCGAACGCGACCGCCGTCGGCGGCATCTACGGATACTCGCACACGGCGGGCGGCTACGACGGCGGTCAAGCCGAGCTCGTGCGCGTCCCCTTCGCCGACGTGGGTCCGACCGTCATCCCCGACTGGATGTCGGACGAGGATGCTCTCATGCTCACCGACGCCTACGCGACGGGCTACTTCGGAGCCCAGCTGGGCAGCATCGTCGAAGGCGACACCGTCATGGTGCTCGGAGCCGGGCCCGTGGGCCTCGCCGCGGCGCAATCGGCCTGGCTCATGGGGGCGGGACGGGTGATCTCGTTCGATCACCTCGACTACCGTCTGGCGAAAGCTCGCGATTTCACCCATGCCGAGACGGTGAACATCTCGGAGCACCGCGACGTCGTCGTGGAGATGAAGCGCATGACCGACTACCTCGGTGCCGATGTCGTCATCGATGCCGTCGGCGCGGAGGCGGACGGCAACGTCACCCAGCACGTCACCTCGGCCAAGCTCAAGCTCCAGGGCGGCTCGCCTGTCGCTCTGAACTGGGCGATCGACGGAACACGCAAAGGCGGATCGGTGTCGGTGATCGGCGCGTACGGTCCGCTGTTCAGCGCGGTGAAGTTCGGCGACGCCCTCAACAAGGGACTGACGCTGCGCATGAACCAGGCACCGGTCAAACGGCAGTGGCCGCGGCTGTTCGAGCACATCCGCGCGGGCTACATCTCACCGAGCGACATGATCACGCACCGCATCCCTCTCGAACACATCGCCGAGGGATACCACATGTTCTCGTCCAAGCTCGATGACTGCGTGAAGACCGTCGTCGTCCCCTCGGAAGGCTGACCCATGAGCACGAACTCCGCTGAGATCCCGACCCCGTACACCGCGAGCGTGCCCCGACCGGCACCCGACCGCGCGGCGCTGCGCGCGCGCATTCCGGGCTGGGGCGTCGACCTCGACCCCGCGGATCGCCCGTCGGGCACCGTCGAGAGGATCGACCCGGCTGCCGCCGACCGCGGGATGCCGCCACGGCAGGCGGCGGACCCCGGCCGGGAGCGCTCGATCGAGCACGCCTTCCTCACGCCCGTGTACGGCACGGCGCAGCCGCTCCACGGCCTGTCGGGACGCATCCGCCGGCTGGCGTACGCGCGCTTCAGCGAGGGGCGTGCCGCGCACTGGCTACTGCTCGTGGCGGGCGACCGGGTCGAGGCCATCGGCGCTCACGTGCGTTCGTTCGCGACGACGCGGCCCGACAACCCGATCACCGAGACCGGCGTCCTGAGCGAAGCGCGGCGACATCCGATCCGGTCGCGGTTCGGGCGCGGACGCATCGACCAGCGCCACACGTGGCTCGACCCCATCCTCGTCGCGGGTCCGTGGGTGCTCGCGGGATGGATCGTCATCCGTGGCGCACGCCGCGCATTCGGGCGCGGCTAGGGCGATCGAGGCGACCGCGGCGTCTCGGCAGCGGTCGCGGGATCGTCGAGACTCCGGTGGACCGCGCCCGAGCTCGGTGCCGCCTCGGCACCATGTCGCAGGCAGGCCTGGACGAGGTCGGCGGCCGATCGCGTCGTCAGGCCCGGTGCGATGCGGTACCCCGCGAGGGCCGCCCGCGCCTTCCAGCCGACCGCGACCCGCTCGCGCGGAACGACCGCGGCCCGCAGGATCGCGTCTGCGACGACCTCGGGCTCATCCATCAGCGGCAGTCGCAGCGCTCGGCCGGCGTGGTTGCCCGCATGGCGCCAGAACGGTGTGCGGACGGCCCAGGGCAGCACCGCCGTCACCGCGACGCCGTCGACCCCCGCGAGCCGCAACTCCTGGCGCACTGCGCGGGTGAGCGAGAGAACGCCGGCCTTCGTCGCGGCATACGACGCCTGGGACGCCAGCGGGACAACGCTCTCGACCGACGCGGTATTGACGATGACGCCGCTTCCTCGCGCGACGAACCGGCGGAGTGCGACATGCATCCCGCGCATCACCCCGGCGAGGTTGGTGTCGACGATGCGGAGGTGCTCGTCGAGGGGTGCCTCCCAGAACGGCCCGATCGTGGCGACCCCGGCATTGCCGACCCAGACATCGATCGGCCCGAACATCTGCTCCGCCTCGCCGGCGAGGCGCTCGAGATCATCGGTGCTGCCGACATCGCCGGGCACGACGTGCGCCCGACCGCCGCGCTCCCGGATGCGTCGGGCGAGGTCATCCAGCGCGTCCGCGCGGCGCGAGAAGACGACGATGCTCGCCCCGGCCGCGGCCGCCCGCAGCGCGACGGCGCGACCGATCCCGCTGGACGCGCCGACCACGACGATCGTCCGGCCGGCGAGGTGGGGGTGCGAAGTGGTCGCGCTCATCGTCGCAGGATCGATCCGCGCGGCACGGATGCCGTACCCCGTTGCGCTCGTCCGCCGCAGCCGCTATTCGCGCGGCGGCTCTCAGGACCCGTCGCGCAGATCGGCCAGCGTGCGCTCGGTGAACACGATGTCGGAGAACCGCACGTCACAGCCATCGCCCGTGGGGCTCTGCGCTTCGAAGCCGACACGGACCTCGTCGCCGCCTGCATGGGGCAGCGCGAAGGCTCGCACCATCGACCACGTCTCCCCGTCGGTCGACGCGTGGAAGGCGAACACGCGTCCGACGCGCGCGAGGCGCAGCCACACCGCGTCGCCGTCGACGTCGAACGCGTTGGCGTCGTCGGAGACGTCGCGGGTGACGACGGAGACCACCATGGGCGTGCCCGCGGGCGCGGCCTCGAAGCAGAGTTTCGCCCACCGGCGCTCGTCGATCCAGATCAGCAGCACCCCCGCGTCGAACGTCGCCCCGAAGTCGACGCCGACGCGTGCCTGAAGCGTGAAGTCTCCTGCGGGCGGAACCGCGGTCAGGCTCACGGCGTTCATCATCGACTCGGCCGCCGTGCTGCCGGCTCCGCTGGGGTCGACGAACAGGTCGCTGTGCGGCTTCGCGGTGACGGCGAGGCCGTCCTCGCGCACCTCCCATGGCCAGGCCTCGGACGGGACGAGAGGAACGGGGAACGCGGGAACGACGACGTCGGCGGTGCTCATGCTCCCCAGTATCCCGGGAACAGAGCACCGCCGATGGCGGTCACGGCGACGTGGCCGTCACCGATCGGTTCGGGCCTCCTCCGCGGCCTCTTCGGCCTCGGCGCCCTCTTCGGGAGACTCCGAACCGGCGGATGCCGCGTCGTCGCCCTCGTGCTGGTGCTCGTCGTCTCGTCCGTGATGGTCCGCGCTCATGTCACTTCTCCGATCGGCTCGTGTGACGCCCCGCGCCTGCGGGACACCTCCACTGTGCACGCGAAGCGGATGCCGCGAACCGGGCTTGCCCCGAGAGCGGATGCGTGCGAGACGCGCTCAGCTCCCGGGGCGACGCCGCGATGTCAGTCGCCGGTATCCGAGCGGTGGCGGGGCTTGCGCGCGGGACGGTCGTCGCGGTCGCGGTCACGCGGGCGGTCATCGCGATCGAATCGACCGCGCGGGCTGCGGCTCGGGCCGCCCGTGTCGACGCGGATCTCGATCGCCTTGCCCGAGATGCGGGTGTCGGCGAGCCGATCGAGCGTCGACTGCGGCATGTCGGACGGCAGCTCGACGAGCGAGAAGTCGGGGCGGATCTGAATGGCGCCGAAGTCGCCGCGGCTGAGGCCGCCCTCGTTCGCGAGCGCGCCGACGATCTGGCGGGGCTCGACACGGTGCCGCTTCCCCACCGCGATGCGATAGGTGGTCATGTTGGGGTTGCTCGCGCGCGGACGGCGCTCGGGGCGACCGTCACGATCGTCGCGGTCGAACGAGCGCGAGGCGCGGTCCTCTCGCGGAGCTCGGGCACGCGGCTCGGGGTCGGGCTCGAGCAGCAACGGGGTCTCGCCCTGAGCGACGAGGGCGAGCGCGGCGGCGACGTCGACCTCGGGGACGTCATGGTGACGGACGTAGTGGGCGACGATGTCGCGGAAGCGCTCGAGCCGTTCCGTCTCCTCCAGCGCCGCGGTGATGCGGTCGTCGAAGCGCGAGAGGCGGGTGACGTTGACCTCGTCGACGCTCGGCAGCTGCATCTGCGTCAGCGGCTGGCGGGTCGCACGCTCGATCGCGCCCACGAGCCCGCGCTCGCGCGGGGTCACGAAGCTGATCGCGTCTCCGGTGCGGCCCGCACGCCCGGTGCGGCCGATGCGGTGGACGTACGACTCGGTGTCGGTCGAGATGTCGAAGTTCACCACGTGCGAGATGCGCTCGACGTCGAGGCCTCGGGCCGCGACATCCGTGGCGACCAGGATGTCGAGCTTGCCCGACTTCAGCTGGTTGACGGTGCGCTCGCGCTGCACCTGGGCGACGTCGCCGTTGATGGCGGCTGCCGAGTAGCCGCGGGCGCGCAGCTTCTCGGCGACCTCCTCGGTCGCGCTCTTGGTGCGGGCGAAGACGATCATCGCCTCGAAGTTCTCGACCTCGAGGATGCGGGTGAGCGCGTCGATCTTCTGCTGGTACGACACGATCAGGTAGCGCTGGCTGATCGTCGAGGAGGTCGTCGTCTTCGAGGCGACGGTGATCTCTTCGGGATCGTTGAGGTACTGCTTCGACATCCGGCGGATCGCTGCCGGCATCGTCGCCGAGAACAGCGCGACCTGCTTGGTGTCGGGGGTGTCGGCGAGGATCGTCTCGACATCCTCGGCGAAGCCCATCTTCAGCATCTCGTCGGCCTCGTCGAGCACGAGATACTTCAGCTCCGAGAGGTCGAGCGTGCCTTTGTCGAGGTGGTCCATGATGCGGCCGGGGGTTCCGACGATCACGTGGACTCCGCGGCGCAGCGCCGAAAGCTGCACGCCGTAGCCCTGACCGCCGTAGACGGGCAGCACGTGAACGCCCTTCGTGCGCGACGCGTACTTCTCGAACGCCTCGCAGACCTGCAGGGCGAGCTCGCGCGTGGGTGCCAGCACCAGGGCTTGCGGGGTCTTCTGCGTCAGGTCGAGCCGGTCGAGGATCGGCAGCGCGAAGGCCGCGGTCTTGCCGGTTCCGGTCTGAGCGAGCCCCACGACGTCGCGTCCCTCGAGGAGCGTCGGGATGGTCGCGGCCTGGATCGCCGACGGTGTCTCGTAGCCCACATCAGAGAGCGCCTTGAGCACCTGCTCCCCCAGCCCGAGGTCGCGGAAGGTGATGACGGGCGGCTCGTCGACGGACTCGGATACAGACTGTTCAGCAGAAGTGGACACGCTTCAGGGTAGTCCGCCTCCGCCGAGATCGCATGATCGGCCCGGCGTGGCAGAGCCCGGTGCCCTAGCCTCGAAGCAGGTCGACGGACTCGAGGGGGTACCGATGCCGGAGTGGCTGCTCTTCACCATCGCGGCGGTGGTCTTCTCCGTCGCCGCGACGTGGTTGGCCAAGCGAGCGCTCGAGGCCCGCGTCGGCTGGGTGCGCGGACCGCTCGTCTCGCTCGTGGTCTTCATCGTCTTCGGGCCGCTCGGCATCTGGGTGCTGCGCGGCGCCGGCGTGCTGCAGGAGAACGGGCTGCTCACCGACGCGCCCGTCGCCATCGGCTTCGTGTTCCTCGTGCTGGCCTGGCTGTTCGCGATCGTCCTCATCGCCCTCATCACGCTCGAGCTCATGTGGCCGGCGCGCCCTCCGGTCGGCCCCATCACCTACGTGCGCGAGGCACTGCACCGGCGCCGACGCGCGGTGCGGTACGCCCGCATCGTCGCGATCGCCTCGCGCCACGGTCTCGGTGGGATGCGCAGCGAATCCGCGCGGGCCGAGCTGCCCCGGGCACTCGCGGCCACCCTCGACGACGCGGGCGTCACTTTCGTCAAGCTCGGCCAGATCCTCTCCACGCGCAACGACCTGCTCCCCGCCGAGATCACCAGCGCGCTCGCCTCCCTGCAGATGGACACGACCCCCATCCCCTGGCACGAGGCGAAGGCGGCGATCGAGAAGCAGCTGGGCCGGCCGATCGAGCTCGTCTTCGCCGACATCGACGAGACGCCGCTGGCGGCGGCATCCGTCGGCCAGGTCCACAGCGCTCATCTGAAGGACGGCCGCCCCGTCGTGGTGAAGATCCAGCGCCCGAAGGCACGCGCGCAGGTCGCCACTGACCTCGACATCATCGAGCGGGCGGCCGCCGACCTCGAGCGGCGCACGACGTGGGCGAAGGATGTCGGGGCCTCGGCCCTCGCCGCGCAGTTCGCGGTCGCCCTGCGTGAAGAGCTCGACTACCGCGTCGAGGTGGGCAACATGCAGATGCTGCGCGACTCGATGACGGCCGCCGATGCCCGCGCGGTGCGGATACCCGACGTCTATCCCGACCTGTGCACGGAACAGCTCATCGTCATGGAGCACGTCCAGGGCATCCCGTTCAGCCGACTGCCCGAGCCGGGAAGCGACGCACCGGGGGCCGTGGATCCCGAGCAGGCCACGCGCATCGCCGACGCCGTGCTCGACGTCATCGTCGGGCAGATCGCCCTGCGGGGCGTCTTCCATGCCGACCTGCACCCGGGCAATCTCATCCTCCAGCCCGACGGCATCGTCGCCCTCATCGACTTCGGCTCGGTCGGCATCATCGAACGCAGCATGCGGCGGCTACTGCTGCCGATGCTCGTCGCGCTCCACAACGAGGACGACTCCGGCGCGACGGATGCCGTGCTGATGCTCGTGAAGCCCCGCGCCGACGCCGAGCTCGACGTCGGGGCGCTGCAGCACGACATCGGCGTCATCCTCACACGACTACACAACTCCAACTCCGACCAGCACCTCTTCACCGCGCTGATCGAGGTGCTCCGGCGCCACCGACTCGCACTCCCGCCCGGTCTGCTGCTCGGGTTCCGCACGCTCGGCGCCATCGAGGGAACGCTGCGGCGACTCGATCCCGACTACGACATGATCAAGCGCGCCCTCTCGCGCGCGCCGCAGTACGCCCTGCACATGGGCGACCCGCGGTCGGCGGCGATGACCGCTCAGGTGCAGGTGCAGCTCGGGATCGAGCGTGCGCGAGAGCTGCCCCGCCGGGTCGACGGGATCCTGAACGATCTCGAGTCGGGCCGGCTCACGGTGCGATTGCGCGCGCTGGAATCGCCCGACGACCGGTCGTGGGTCGAGTCGCTGACGGGGCGCTTCACCACGACGCTCGTGGGGGCCACCCTCGTGATCGTCGGCGTCATGCTCGGTGTCGTCCAGCACGGCCCGCTGCTGACCGACTCGGTGTCGGTGTTCCCGTTCCTGGGTAGTGTGGTCGGGCTCGGCGGCCTGTTGCTGCTGCTGCGTTCGCTACGCTCGGCGCTCATCCGCCGCGATGGAAGGTGACCCTGTGAAGATCCGCGACCTCGTCCATTTCGTCGCCGTCGCCGATACCCTGCACTTCCCGCGGGCCGCCGAGCACCTGGGCGTCTCGCTCGCCGTGCTCTACTCGTCGATCGACCGGCTCGAAGAAGAGGTCGGGCAGCCGCTGTTCGTCAAGGACGGCGGTAAGCCGCGACTCACGCCCGCGGGCACCCTGCTGCTCGCCGACGCGCGAGCCGAGGTCGCGGCTGCACCCGCGCCGGCGGTCGCGCCCCGGCAGAAGGCAGCGGGCGGCGGCAAGGCGAAGGCCTCGAAGGGATCGGGTCGCGCACCCATCGTGAAGGGCCAGCCCAAGCCCTACAAGAAGCGCCAGGGGCGCTGACCCCTCAGGCGCGGGAGCCCTCGACCGTCACCGCACCCGGGGGTCGACGAGGAACTTCATCGTGTCGGGGTCGGAGTTGCGCGCGAAGAAGCCCGCGAGGTCGTCGAGCCCACCACGCGCCGTGACGAGGTCGTCGACCCGCACCGCACCCGAGGCGACCAGCTCGATGGCGAGCGGCCACGTGTCGACGTATCGGAAGAGCCCCTCGACCACGAGCTCACGGCTCTGCAGCAGGAACAGGTCGAGGTCGACGGTCGCGGACCCCATGCCGACGAGCACGGCACGCCCGGCGCCGCGGAGCGACCGGAGGCCCGCGGCGATCGCCGCTCGTGCACCCGAAGCGTCGACGAACGCGTCCATACGGCCGTCGAGCTCGGCCACCTCGGCGGGATCGACCGCGCGTGTGGCTCCGTGCGCGAGCGCGACATCCCGTCGAGCCGCCACCGGGTCGGCCACGACGACCACCGCGGCACCGAAGGCTCGCGCCGCGGCACCGGTCAGGATGCCGATGGGTCCGGCCCCGGCGACCAGCACCCTCGAACCCGGCACCACCCCGGCCTTGCGCACCGCCGCGATACCGACCGACAAGGGCTCGAGCAGCGCTCCCTCGTCGTCGCTCATCGTCTCGGGCAACGGGTGCGCCGCATCCGCGGGCACCGCCAGGTATCGCGCGAACGCGCCGTTCTCGGGCGGCGCCGAAGGGAACCGCATCCGCTCGCAGAGGTTCGAGCGCCCGGCCCGGCATGCCGGACACCACCGGCAGGGGCGCTGCGGATCGATCGCGACGCGCTCGCCGATCCGGTGCTCGTCGGCTGCCGAGGCGACCGCAGCGATGACTCCCGCGGCCTCGTGACCGAGGATGAGCGGGCTCTCCACCACGAGGTCACCCACCCGGCCGTGCTCGAAGAAGTGCACGTCCGAACCGCACAGCCCGACGGCGGTGAGCTCGACGAGCACGTCGCCCGGTTCCATCACCGGCAGGGCGACATCGCGGACCTCGAGCCGGCCCGGCGAGACCAGCACGCTGGCCATCATGCGGTCGGGGATGCCGATCATGCGTTCACCGGCCGCTTCGCCGATCCGGTCGCCGGGCCGGCTGCGCGAGCCGCGGCGTGTTCCTCGTCGTAGCGAGCGAGGGCCGCCGCGAGCTCGTCCGCACGGCGCCGCGCCGCCTCGGCCGGATCGAGCGAGAAGAGCAGCGTCTCGGGCAGTGACGTCGCGAAGTAGTCGACGCGCGCGGGAGCCGAGCGCAGCTCGCTCACCCGTGCCGCGACGCGTGACCGCAGGTCAGCGGCAGCTTCCTCGTCTCCCCGGGCGCAGGCGGCCCGCGCGCCGTCGAGCGATTCCGCGTCGATCTCGGCGGTCGCCGCTTCCGTCGCCGCCGTGCGCCAGGCGTCGTCGGCCGCGGCCGCGTCACCCAGGCTCGCCCGGCAATGCCCGAGCCGCAGCCAGAGGGCCGCACGACTGTCGAGCAGATGCCATGCCTCGCCGAGCGAGCGCGGCGTGTCGAGCGCTCGTTCGAGCAGCGCCGCTGCGCGCGCGGCGTCGTGTCCGAGTTCGCCGGCGCGCGCGATCGATGCCCGGGCGAACGCGCGGATCGCGACGCCCTCGCCGCCTTCCCAGGGCTGGAGCGGCCTGCTCAGGAGCAGGTCGAGGGCCTCGGCGGCACGCCCGGTCGTCGTCAGCAGGTCGGCCACCGTGACGAGCAGGTCATCGCGCACGATGAGCCGGTCTCGATACGGCTCGAGTCTCGCCAACCGGGCCGCTGCCGAGATGCCGCGCCGCTGCGCGAGCTGGTCGAGCTCGAACCACAGGCGCGGGTCGTCGCTCACCTCGACGGCCCGGTCGTACAGGGCGGCGGCGGCGTCGAGATCGCCCTCGACCTCCGCCGTGGCCAGCGCGGCGTTGCGCAGCAGCACGCCATCGCGCGTCGCGTCGTCGAGGGCCGCACGCCACTGCACCAACGCATCCGTCCGGCGGCCGCGGTCGTAGAGCCACATGCCGAGCAGCGCCCGCGCCCGCGCGTCAGCCGGATCGGCGGCCACGGCAGCTTCAAGGGCGTCGTGGGCGTCGAGCCCCGCGGGAAACACCCAGTCAGCGGGTGCGCGCCGCGCGCGATGGCGAGCGTCGGCGGCGGCATCCGTCTCGCCTGCCTCGTCGAGCAGCCGCGCCCGCTCGTACTCGGCGACCGGAGCGATGCCGCCGGTGCCGGTGGCCGAGGCCCCGGCCGCCGCGGCGAGGACGGCGAGCGCGTCGTCTCGCTGCCCCGCGCGGGCGAGGTCGCCCGCGAGATCGAGCAGCATGAGCCCGTCGTCCGGCAGGGCGCGGCGAGCGAGGTAGGCGGTGAACACGTCGAGCCGATCGCTCTGCTCAAGCGTCGCGAGTTCAGCGTCGGCTTCGGACTCGCGCCCGAGACGGCGCAGCACGATCACCCGGACGTTGCGCGCGAGCGGGTCATCCAACCCGTGACGCAGCGCGTCGTCGAGGCGGCCGAGTGCGGCGAGGTCGCGCCCCGCCCGCGCGTCGAGCAACCCCATCTGCACGCTGGCGGGGTGCGCCCACCGCACATCCCAGGCGGCCTTCGCGAACGCGTCGTAGGCACCAGCGTCGTGGCCCCGGCGCGTCTCGACGAGTCCGAGGCGGTAGTGCGCCTCGCCGTCCGCGGGGTTCGGGTTGCGGAACGTGAGGCGCTCGATCGCCTCACGCAGGTATCCGGCAGCCACGTCGTACTCGCCGCGAGCGTAGGCCGAGGCGCCGAGCGCGGTGTTCGAGCGCGCGTCGCCCGGGTCACGGCGAAGCGCCTCTTCCCAGTAGGGCTCGGGATGCCGTGTGGGATGGCGGTACTGCGCCAGGTGAACCCCCGTGAGGTAGAGCTCGTCGGCTGAGGCGATGTCTGCGGGCAGCGGCGGCTCGGTCGCGACGGCGGGCTCGGGCGCGCCGTCGTCATCCGAGCGCGGCCGCCACCGGATGAGTTCGCGATCGCCGTCGTGGACGACGACCTCGATCCGGGTGGCGTCGACCCCGTGGGGGCAGGGCACCGAGTCGATCCAGGGGCGGCCCGGCCCGAGGTCGACGACGCGCTCTTCCGTGTCGGCCCCGACCGTCACGCGCACGCGGGCCCGAGGGACATCCGAGGTGACGGCGACGCCGATGTGCACGTGACCCTCCTCGAGACGCACCGAGACGGCGGCATCCCTCGTGGCCTGATGCGCGGCGCCGATGCCGGTGATCGGGAACCAGAACTGCGAGAACGTCTTGACCTCGCCGGGCGCGAGGTACGAGAAGTCGGGCTGGTTGTCGGTGTACACACCGGCCATCAGCTCGACATAGGGGCCGTCGCCGTCGGTCAGCTGGTCGTCCCAGGCGTGGCCGAAGGGGGCGTTGCCCCACGTCCACTGCTTCTTGCCCGGCGCGATGCGGCGATCGGCCCAGTGCACGAAGCCCGCTCCGGCCGCGTGGTCGTAGCCGCCGAAGAAGTCGTCCCGCGTCTCGACCACCATGTACGACGTCGGCACGGGGATGTTGCCGTAGTAGTCGATGCGGTCGGCATCGGGGTGGGCCGCATCGACCCGAGCCGGGTAGTCGACGCCGTAGTAGGGGCGGTCGGCTCGTGGGAAGGCTGTGATGGCGCGACGCGCGTGATCGGCGACGTACCGGACGTCGGTCGGGAAGAACGACTGGTAATCCTCGTGCGCTCGCGCGGCGACGTTCGCCCACCAGAGGAACGTCTGCGGCACCTCGGTGCGGTTGTGCAGCCGGGCGCGCAGCTCGATCAGCGAGCTGTCGGGACGCAGGCGGATGCCGTGGGTGCCGCGCATGCGCGCGAAGGGATCGTGATCCGACATCCAGACCGTGACCGCCCCGTCGGGTTCGTGTTCGATCCAGCTCTCCATGGGCAGGAAGGTGGCGGGTCGGTGGTGCTGCGGCCAGTTGAACTCGACGCCGCCCGACACCCACGGACCGGCGAGCCCGACGAGGGCGGGCTTGATCACGTTGTTGCGGTAGAAGAAGTCGTAGTCGGCGGTCTTGTCGTAGCCGATGTGGATGCGGCCGCCGAGCTCGGGGAGGAGCACCAGCCGGATCCAGCGGTTCTCGAGGTGCACGGCACGCCAGTCGCGGTCGCGCGGCTCGGCGGCGATCCGCTCGGTGAAGGGCAGCGGGTACACCCGTCCGCTCGACCCCTGGTAGACCCGGCGGTCGAAGAACATCGGAAGCTTCTCCGGTGGCGCCGGCTCGTACGTGGGAATCGTGAGCGGCTGCTCCCAGACGGCCACGCCGCCGTCATCGAGCGTCACCTGCTCGTCCGCGGGCGGCTCGGGAAGACGCAGCGAGGATGTCGAGGTCGAATGCATGCCTCCAGCGTCGCCGAGCGAACCCGGCCGCGACATGGCGGAAGCGGCCGTGCACCTGGACGATCCGCCGATGTGTCAGGATGACGATCATGGCCATCTCAGACGGTTTCGCGGGCGAACGCCTGTGCGTCGTGCCGGCACCGGCGATCACCGCCGCGCTGCAGCGCCCCGTGACCCGCCGCCTGGTCGTCACCGACGCCGGCTGGTTCCCGCATGCCGCCGATCATGGTCGCACCCGCGACCGCGGCATCCGCACGACGATCGTCATCGTCTGTACGGCGGGCTCCGGGTGGGTCGAGATCGGTGGCACGCGCCACCGCGTGCAGGCGGGCACCGCGGTGGTGATCCCGGCCCGCACGCCGCACGCCTACGGCGCGGATGCCGACGATCCCTGGACGATCTGGTGGTGCCATGTCGTCGGCTCCGATGTCGACGACCTCACCGCGGCGATCGGCACCACGGCCGCACGACCGCTCGTGCGCCTCCACAGCGTCGAGCGCGCGGTGTCGCTGCTCGACGAGATCGTGCGGGGGCTCGAACGCGACCAGTCGCCCGTGCGTCTGGTCGCCGTCACGGGTGCCGCGTTCAAGCTCATGACCCAGCTCGCGTCCGACCAGGCACTACCCGAGCGCGGCGACCCGCTCGAGCGCGCGATGACGTTCCTGTCCGAGCGGCTCGACAGCGCAGTGCCGGTCAGCGAGCTGGCGGCACTGGTCGGGGTGTCGGCATCCCATCTCACGTCGCTCTTCCGGCGCGCGACGGGCGGCGGCGTCCTGGCGTACCACACGGCGCTCCGGATGACGGCGGCGCGCACCCTCCTGGAGCGCACCGATCGCACCGTCGGCCAGATCGCGACAGACGTCGGCTACAGCGACCCGTTCTACTTCTCGCGGCACTTCCGACGCGTGCACGGGATGAGCCCGAGCCACTACCGCGAGGAGCGTCGCGGATGACGCCGCTCAATCCCGGTCGTCGGCGGCCGTCGTCGGGGCAGCGAGGATCTCGGCGTTGAGGCGCCGCTGCCACGCGACATCCGACCACTGCGGATGATGGGGCGCCGCGTTCGAGCTGAGCACCATGCCCCACACGCCGTGCCCGAGCGCCGTGCGGACGCCGTGCTCGGCGAGCTCCGTGCCGACGGGGCCGTCTTCGAAGTCGGCCCGGAGCGGGGTGTAACCCACCCAGCCCTCCCCCACGACGGCGGGGATGCCGCGGCGCCGCGACCACGCGGCCAGCGCCATCACTCGTGACCCGATCTCGCGCAGCATCTCTTCGCGGTAGAGCCCGTGGTGGTTGTAGAGCCACCGGTCCCACAGGTCGGGGTCGACCCAGTCGTAGCCGTAGATCTGCTGGTCGGTGATGACGGTGGCCTCGAACTTCCAGTCGGCGGCCCGGCCGTACTCGGCGAACGAGGGCGCGTCGTCGACCAGCAGCGCCCGCATGGCCTCACCCGGGAAGCCGTCGGTGCCTTCGGAACGGATGTCGATGCGTCGCTGCAGCGCATCGAGCACGCCGTACGCGTAGACGTGCAGCTGCGCCACCTGGAATCGGTCGGACAGCCCGGCGAGATCGAGGAAGGGGGCCTTGCCGTAGCTCGCGGTGACGAGGTGGCGGGGATGCGCGGCGCGCACTCGATCGAGGGCGGGGTCCCCGCCGTCGGCGAAGGCGGGGACGATCGAGAAGTCGACCTCGTTGTGGAGCTCGGTGAACGCGATCGTGTCGCCCAGCCCCGCGGACTCGATCTCGTCGAGCATCCGGATCGTCGCCGTCGCGAGGACGTCGTAGCGCTCGGCGAGCGGCACCGCATCGATCGCGCGGAACCAGCGCTCGTCCGCCGCGAACGCCGGCGACTGCTGGTACTCCCAACTTGCGAGGATGACGACGATGCCCCGTTCACGGGCACCGCGCAGCAGGTCGAAGAAGCGCGAGCGCAGGTCGAGCCGGTAGCCGCCGGGCACGTCGTACCACCGCGTTCCGTTGCCGAACACCTCGCCGTGCGGCGAGCGCCCGAGCCCCTCGATCTCGAGGTCGCTCGCGAGGTCGTCGAGCCCGAGGCCGCCGAACAGCAGCAGCGGTGCCGCGCAGATGCGGACGGCGTTGTAGCCGCGATCGACCGCCTCATCGAGAGCGGCGCCGAGGTCGGCGTAGGGCTCGCCGTCGCCGGCACGCGTGTACCAGGAGAAGTCCCAGAGCGTGATCGTCAGGCGCGGCGGCAGGTGCGCGGGCACGACCCCCGTCAGCGCGCGGGTGTCGGGGGCGGGGTCGTGTCCGGAGCCGAGATAGCGGGTCATCGGGTCATCCCTTCGTCGCGCCGGCGGTGAGACCGGCTCGCCAGAATCGTTGCAGAGCGGCCATGACCACGATGAGCAGCACGGCCGAGACCGCGGCTCCCGTGACGACGAGCTCGTAATACAGCGGCGCTCGCTGCGTCTGACCGTTCCAGAGCATGAGCCCGAGGGTGACCGGGAACGTGCGGGCGTCGTTGAGCATGACGAGCGGCAGCAGGTAGTTGTTCCAGATTCCCACGAACTGGAACAGGAACACCGTCACGAGGGCGGGCGCCATCATGCGGGTGGCCATCGTCGCGAAGATGCGCACGTCGCCGGCACCGTCGAGGCGCGCAGCCTCGATCACCTCGTCGGGCACGCCCGCGGTGGCGTAGATGCGGCAGAGGTACACCCCGAACGGGCTGACGATGCTCGGCAGCAGGAACGACCAGTACGTCCCGGTCAGGCCCACCGCGTTGAACATGAAGTAGGTCGGCAGCGCGATGACGGTCGCGGGCACGAGGACGCCGCCGAGGATCATCGCGAACACCGCTTCACGCCCGGCGAAGGCGTACTTGGCGAACGCGTACCCCGCGGCCCCGCTGAGGACGGTGGCGATGAGCGCGCCGAGCCCCGAGTAGAACAGGCTGTTGAGCAGCCACTGGGTGTAGATGCCGCGGTCGGTCGCGAAGAGGTTCTGAAGGTTGGTCAGCGGCTGCGGGGCGTCGCTGAACCAGAGCCCGAACGAGCCGAACAGGTCGGCGTTGCTCTTGGTCGCCGCGAACAGCACCCACACCACCGGCAGCGCGAAGTACACCAGGGCGGCGACGAGGACGGCAAAGGTCGGCAGCGACCCCCAGAAGCCGGCACCCGGTCCCCCGGCGCCGCCGCGGCGGGCAGCGCGGCGATCGGATGCCGCGCCGGTGGTGACCGAGCGGGTGGATTCGGTGACGGGTGCGATCACCATGCGCGGTTCCCCTTCCGGTTGACCAGCCGCAGGAAGACGAACGAGAACACGAAGGCGATGACGGCGACGATGACGGCCATCGCGGCGGCGAGATTCGGGTTGCTCTGCGTGAACGCCTGGTTGTAGGCGGCGAGGTTCGGTGTGTAGTCGGTGTTGATGGCGGTCGTCAGCGGGCGGAGCACGAGAGGTTCGACGAACAGTTGCAGCGTGCCGATGATCGTGAACACCGTCGTCAGTACGAGCGAAGGCCTCAGCAGCGGCAGCTTGATCTCCCACACGATGCGCCATTCGCCCGCCCCGTCGATGCGCGCGGCCTCGTACAGGTCGGCGGGCACGGCCTGGAGCGCCGCGATGAGGACCAGCATGTTGTAGCCGGCGAACGTCCAGATGCCGATGTTCGCGATGGCGAACATGACGGTGCCCGATTCGAGCGGGGCGGCCGAGATGCCGAGGGCGGAGAGCCCCTGGAGGATCGGACTCGTGCTCGGCACGTAGAGGAAGCTCCACAGCAGCGAGGCGATGACGCCCGGCACGCCGTAGGGCATGAAGAACGCCACGCGGAAGAACTGCGGCCAGCGGGCCCGGGTCGACTCGAGCAGCAGGGCGAGCACCGCCGAGAGCACGACCATCAACGGCACCTGGATGAGTGCGAAGACGGCGATGCGTCCGAGGCTCGAGACGAACGCGGGGTTCGCGAGCGCCCGGACATAGTTGTCGAGGCCGACGAAGAGCGTTTCCGGCGCACCGAGCCCGAGCCCGCTCGCGCGGACCGAGAAGAGGCTCTGCACGATCGCCCAGACGATGGGGGCGACGTAGAAGACGGCGAAGGCGAGGAGGAACGGGCCGAGCAGCAGCAACAGCGGCAGTCGGCTTCGGGTGGTGTGCATGCGATTCCCTTCGGGGCGCGACCGGGAGGGGCGGGTGGCGTCGCTGCCACCCGCCCCGTTCGGATCAGTCGGCGACCGAGATCCCCTTCGCCGTCATCTCGGCCACCATCTGCTCCTGCACCTTGGCGTAGGCCTCGGTGAGGGGCGTGCCCGACTCGACAGCGGCGGCGACCTCGTCGAGGAGGCTCGCGTTGAGCGCGTCGACCAGCGGCGGCCACTGCCAGTCGCGTGCCACCTGCTCATTCGACTCGGCGAAGACATCCCAGATGTCCTGGCCGCCGAAGAACTCGAACACCTCGGGGGCCGACTGGATCGACGGGATCGAGTCGACGTCGGCGATCGCAGGCCAGCCGGCGCCGTTCTCGGTGAGCAGGCTCACGCTGTCGAGGTTGCTGTTGAGCCACAGGGCGAACTCGGCCGCCTGCTCGGGGTGCGCCGAACCCTTCAGCACGACGTTCGCGGACCCGCCCGACCAGCTCGCCGAGCGGGGGTTCGCCTCGTCCCACTGCGGCATGAGTCCGACCGACCACAGGCCCGAGGTCTCGGGGGCGTTGTTGCGGATGATCGCGTCGGCCCACGAGCCGCTCATCCACGACACGATGCGCCCGGCCTGCACGTCGGCGAACCACTCGCTCGACAGGTCGGCCTGCACCTTCACGAGGTCTTCGTCGATGAGGCGCTGCCAGTACTCGGCCATGCGCAAGGTGTCGGGGTTGTCGATCGCGACCTTCCAGGCGTCGCCCTCGACCTGGAACCAGGGTTCGCCCGCCTGTTCGGCGAGGCCCTCCATCCAGGCGGCCTGGTTCGGCGCGAACGCCGCGATGTAGCGGTCGGGCGCCGTCGCCCGCACCGCGACGGCGGCCGCGTAGAAGTCGTCCCACGTCGCGGGGGCCTCGGTGATGCCCGCCTCGGCGAACACGTCCGATCGGTAGTAGAGCCCCATCGGGCCCGCCGCCTGCGGGATGCCGTACACCCGGTCGCTGAACGTCGTCGCGCCGATCTGCCAGTCGGAGAAGACGTCGACGTCGTCGCCGACGTAGTCGGTGATGTCTTCGAGGGCGCCGTTGAGCAGGAAGGTCGGCATCTGGTCGTAGCCGACCTGCGCGACATCCGCCGGGTTGCCGGCCTGGACATCCGAGAGCATCTTGGCGTAGCCGCCTTCGGCGCCCGAGACGATCGTCTGCAGCTCGACCTGGATGTCGTCGTGCTGCTCGTTGAAGAGGTCGACGGCCTGGTCGATACCGGGCACCCAGGTCTGGAATGTGAGGGTGACCGGGCCCTCGTCGGCGGGTGCGGAACAGGCCGCGAGCGGCGCGATGACGGCGACCGTGATCGCGAGCGGAAGAAGGCGACGGCCGCGGAGCCGCCGGGGTGGAGTAGACATCGATGCCCCTTTGCATGTGTGCGACGAGCTGCTCGGGTAGCAGCCGGATTTCACACGCTAGAACCGGCGATGCCACGCCGACATAGCCGAATGAGCGTGCGCCCTGGACGATCCGCTGATCGGTCGTCGCGCATGACGGCCGCGCCGGGGGGATGCCGAGACGCCTCATAAGCGGCTCTCATACGGTGGACGGAACGGAGGGAGCAGGGATGTCGCACGAAGCGGTCTCGAACGAGGCACGGGCCACCATCGGGCGGGGCGTGGTGCGGGGCACTCACGCGAACGGGATAGACCGCTACCTCGGCATCCCGTACGCGAAACCGCCGGTGGGCGAGCGCCGGTTCCGCGTCGCCGAACCGGTCGACCCGTGGGACGGCGAGCGCGACGCGACGCGGTTCGGTGCGACCGCGCCGCAGACCCCCTACCCCGGCGCCCTCGGCGAACTCCTCACGGTGCCGACGATCGAGGGCGACGACATCCTCACCGTCAACGTGTGGGCGCCGGCGGAGGCGGAGAATGCGCCCGTCGTGCTGTGGCTGCACGGCGGCGCGCTGGAGCGCGGCGCTGCCGCCCAGACGATGTACGACGGCACCACGTTCGCCCGGGACGGCATCGTCTTCGTCTCGGCGAACTACCGGCTCGGCGTCGAAGGCTTCAGCGTGCTCGATGGTGCACCCCTCAACCTCGGACTGCGGGATGCCGCGGCGGCGTTGCGCTGGGTCAGCGACGAGGTCGGCGCCTTCGGGGGCGATCCGGCGCGCATCACGCTCATGGGCGAGTCGGCGGGCGGCGCTCTCGTGGCCGCACTCGTGAGCGAGCCCTCCTCTCGCGCTCTCGTCGCGGGCGCCATCATCCAGTCGGGCCCGCTCGAGGCCGCCGAGCCTGACAGAGCACGCCGCGCGTCTGACGCGGTGGCCCGCGAGCTCGGCATCCCGACCACTCGTGACGCCTTCGCCGCGGCGCCGATCGCCGATCTGCTGAGTGCCCGTTCGCGAGCGTCGGCGGGGTCGAGCCCGCTGCGCGGCGCCCCCGGTTTTGTGCTCGCCCTCGACGACGAGTCATTGCCCGAGGCGCCCGAGATCGCGCTGCGGTCGGCCGATCTCCCGATCCTGATCGGGACCAATACCGACGAGTACCGTCTGTGGCTCACGCCCGAGGCGGTCTCGCAGATCGGCCGCCTGCAGGCGTGGGTGGCCCGCCGCGCCATGGGGGTGCCGGAGCGGGCGGCGCGGGCCGTCGCGCGCGCCTTTCCCGGCGCATCGCCCGGCGAGGTGCTCGGTCAGCTCCTCACCGACCGGACGCTGCGCGCCCCCGCCACGCGGATCGCCCGTGCCCGCACCGCGCCGACGTTCGTCTACGAGTTCAGCTGGCGCAGCCCCATCCGAGGTTTGGATGCCGCACATGCGCTCGAGATCGGCTTCGCCTTCGATCGGCTCGGCGACCCCGAGGCGCTGCTGTTGGCGGGCCCCGACGCGCCCGCCGACCTCGCGCGCGACATGCACGCGGCGTGGGTCGCCTTCATCCAGGGCGGCGACCCCGGGTGGCCGCGCTTCTCGACGTCGCGCATGACGCGCATCTGGGATGCCGCGAGCCGCGATCTCCCGCAGCGCCGAACCGAGGTCATCGACGCGCTCGGCTGAGGCCGGCATACGCGAAAACCCACGCCGCGGCTAGGGCCTCTCGGCAACTCGTCGGCGGTGCGACAGTTTCCTCGGGACCTCTCGCACCGACGAACGGAGCCGTCATGACCGACGCCAACACCTCACCTGCCACGGCCGACGATGACGCCACGCCTGCTGCCGCCGCCGACACGACCGACCACGCGTCCACGCCCGACCAGCCCGAGCGCCCGAAGGGCGTGACGGGCGCGGCTTCGCGGGTCGTGCACGGCGTCGGGGATGCCGGCAAGGGCGCCATCCACAAGGTTCGGGATGCCGCGAAGGAGGCACTGCCCGACGCCGTACCCGACGTGGCGGACAGAATCGTCGACGCGGCCGCCGGGTTCGCCACCGCCCGGATCGATCAGAACGTCGCGATCGCCGACGGCGCGCTGAGCCTCACCCGTCGCACCGGCAAGGCCGCGCGCATCGCGGCGGTCATCGGTGTCGTCGCCGTCATCGCCGTGCTCATCGCCCGCCGCTCCTAGGCGGCGTCACGCGCCGGCGGGTTACCTGCCGGCAGAATCGAGCCGAGCTCCACCGCGCTGCCCGGCGTTCACCGGAACGCGCGACCGATCGACGCGCCGATCTGTGAGATCTGCAGCCAGATCGCGGCGTTGTACAGCGGCCGCATCACTCGACGCAGCAGGGGAAGAGCCCGTCGCTTCGCGGTGCGCTCCCACCCCTGCTGGATCAGCAGCCGGGTGCCGCCGGCAGCGGGCTCCAGCACGACCCGCATGCGGCGCCGGTTCGACTTCGGCGAATCGGGCCAGGTCGTCACCCACTCGATCGCGCTCGTCGGCTCGCTCTCGACGAGCTCGATGCGGGCACGGCGACGCTCGGGATTCACCCGCTGCGGCTTGCCGTTCGGCGCGGTCTCGAGCGCGTAGGCGGTCCAGCTCGCCCCCGGCTCGATCTCGTCGGGCAGATCATCGACCCGGCCGAAACCGGGATCCCACTCCGGCATCCGTGCGGGATCGCTCAGGAGCGCCCAGACCTCCGCGACCGGGGCGGAGACATGGGCTTCGCCGGCGCCGGAGATCGACGCGCCGTCATCCATGGCCCGGCTCGGTACGGCGGGGTACCGCTCCGCCTGATCGAGAACCTCATGCACCTGCTGGGGAGTCGTCTCGAGGCGCTCGAGAATCGCTGCGATCAGCCCGCTGCCCTCGGCGAGCAGTTCGCGCAGCACCGCAGCGGCGTCGCCGCGCTTTCCGCCCTTGGCCGCGCGCCGCAGCACCTCGAGGGCGCGGTCGTTCCACTCGAAGTCACCGCGCTCGTGGTAGGTGATGCGACCGGGGCCGGGGGCCGCCGCTTGCACCCCGAGCGAGGCGAGTTGATCGGCGTGCTGCTGCTCGACCGCCGCACGTGTGCGTTCGAGGTCGACGCTCAGGGCGCGCAGAACCTGCCCGGCGACCTGCTCGTTGATCGTCAGCGCCAGCAGCAGGTGGTCGATGTCGCCGCTCTGCTCGCCGAGCCGGGAGGCTTCCTCCGCACCGGCGAGTGACAGTTCGTACATCGTCGCGGTCGCGACCGTCAGCTTGCTCATCGGGTTCTCCTCGGGATGTCGATGGTCGGGTCGATCCGTTTGGCGTACTTCTTGTGCACGGCCTGACGCGAGACGCCGAGCGCATCGGCGATCTCCTGCCAGCTCATGCCCGCGCGCAGGCCGGCCTCGACCTGCGCGAGCTCGAGGCGTTCCGTGAGGGAACGCAGCGACGCGATGGCACGCAGCCCCGCGCGCGGATCACGCGTGTCTGCGGCGACGCCGGCGATTCGAGTGGATTCCATGTAAGCAACCTAGGTTGCTCGGAGCGCGCTTGTCAACCTTAGTTGCTCACGAGCTGCGGGGCGCCTTGTGCCATCAACCTGATACATTTTGTTCCACCATCGGGGTACAAGCGAAAGGCGTCACGCATGCTCATCCCTTCTCTCGCGACCTTCGGGCCCCTCGAACTCACCGGCGCCATCGCGACATGGCCGCCAGTGTCATTCGTGCTCGGACTCGTCGCCGCGGCGACCGTCGTCGCGATCCGCGCGAACACGAGCGGTGGCGCCGAGCGCGGAGCCGGGCTCATCGGAGAGCGCGGATCCGCGCTTCGGCGCCGGTACGCCGGGGAGCATGTCGCCCTGGCCGTCGCGGGCGTCGTCGTGGCTCTGGGCTTCTTCCTCGAGTTCTTCTTCCGCGGCTACGTCTGGGACGGCTCCGGGGCGTCGTGGTGGCGTGTAGCGGCGCCGCTCGCCGTCGCACTGACCGGCATCATCGCCGCGCTCGCCATCGTTCGCACGCGCGGATCGGGCGCGCCCGAGCGTCCCGTATCGCCGCCGGTGCGCAGGTCGTGGGTCTCGTTCAGCTCGCCCATGACCCTCGTCGCTCTGACGATCACAGCGCTCGGGCTCGTCGCGACGACCGTCGCGGCCTGCCTCGCCTCGTCGCCGAACGATGACGGCGATTGGCTGTGGCTCGTCATCCCGATCCCGAATGCAGCGGATGTCGATCCCCTCCGCGTCGTGTTCTATGGCTGGGCCTACGGCGTTCCCGCCCTCGTCGGCCTGACGCTGCTGGTGATCGTCGTCTGGCGGGCCCTCGACCGCAACGCCGCGCGGTCGTTCCTCCGGCCCGAGACCGTCGCACTCGAGCGCGCAGCCCGCCGCCGCACCGCCGGCGGCATCGTGTGGCTGGCGACGGGCGCGTGCCTGCTCGCGTTGGGGGCAGCGTGGCGTCTCATCGGCAACGCGGCCTCGACGACGACCCTGATGATCGACGGCCCGGGCACCACCACCTCGTACGACGTCGCATGGCGATACGCGGAGCTTGCATCTCTCGCCGGCGCGGCCGCGCCGATCGTCGAGATCGTGGCCGTCGGCATGCTCCTCGTCGTCGGCGGTTCGCTCGTCCCGCGCGCCGATCGCGACTCGGTCGCCGCCGCGATCGCCCCCGCGCCCGGAGCGCCGGGGACGGATGTCGGGTACGCCCGATGACCATCACCCGGCCGCTTTCCAGCGCCGACGAGAGCACGCCGTCGCGCGAGATCTATCTCCAGCTGCGTGGGCTCATCGTGTCGGGCATGCTTGCCGCGAATGAGCGCCTGCCCACCGTCCGTCAGACCGCCGCCGACCTCGGCGTCGCGCCCGGCACCGTCGCGAAGGCCTACAAGCTGCTCGAGCAGGAGGGGCTCGTCGTCAGCCGCACCGCCGCCGGAACCCGCGTCGCCGAATCGGCGGCGGTGCTCCCCCACGCCGTGCTCAAGCGCATCCGCGAGCTGACCGACGAGGCGCTGCGCACCGGAGCGCGGCTCGACGATGTCATCAGCGTGCTGCGGGCGCAGTGGAGCGCTCAGACCGAGCAGCCGCCGGCCGATTGAGGCAGGGGTCGGGCTACAGCCCACCCCGGATGACGACGACGCTGTCACTGATCTGTTCACGGCCCGGGCGGTTCTCGGCATCCGGCAGGTAGCGGAAGTCGCCGACCTCGACGGCGGGCTCTCCCGTGATGATCGTCCCGAGTCCGCCGCCGGAGGAGCATGCGGT
Organism: Microbacterium sp. AG238; assembly: GCF_003610405.1. GTDB lineage: Bacteria > Actinomycetota > Actinomycetes > Actinomycetales > Microbacteriaceae > Microbacterium. The sequence continues at coordinate 660,051 of NZ_RAQC01000002.1, read as the reverse complement.
GCTCTCGAAGTTGCCATCGCGGAGCTGAATGAGGCAGATCTCGTCGTCCTGGCTCTTCGCGAGGAACAGCTCGACGCCGTCCACCTCGCCGACGAAGCGCGTCGTGTCAGACGCGATGCCCCCTCGTCACTCCGGTCTGAGGGCCGGGCGTCCGACGAGCCTCATAGTCTGCCCATATATCGCTCTGAGGTTCTCGCGCCGGCCGAAGCCATGCCTTGTCTCGCGGCCTATCTGTGCCGCTTTTCGCGATCGCCTTTGGCTCCCGGGCGGACGCAGTACTCTCAGGCCTCGGTGACGCGGCCGCCCTCGACGTGCCAGCGACGGTTGGTGCTCACGGCATCCAGCATCCGCCGGTCGTGGGTGACGAGCAGGAGCGTGCCGTCGTACGACTCGATCGCCTGTTCGAGCTGTTCGATCGCGGGCAAGTCGAGGTGGTTGGTCGGCTCGTCGAGCACCAGGACGTTCACGCCGCGCGCCTGCAGCAGCGCCAGACCGGCGCGCGTGCGCTCCCCCGGCGACAGCTCGTCGACCGGGCGCAGCACGTGGTCGGCCTTGAGACCGAACTTCGCGAGCAGCGTGCGGACCTCGCCGGATGCCATCTCGGGCACGAGCGCTTCGAAGGCGTCGGCCAGCGGTCGCGAGCCCACGAGCAACGAGCGGGCCTGGTCGATCTCGCCGATGCTCACGCTCGACCCGAGGCCGGCCGATCCCTCGTCGGGAGCCTGCCTGCCGAGGATCGTGCGCAGCAGCGTCGATTTGCCGGCACCGTTCGGCCCGGTGATGCCGATGCGGTCGCCCGCGTTCACCTGCAACGACACCGGCCCGAGCGTGAACGGGCCCTGCCGGACGACGGCGCCGTTGAGCGTCGAGACGACGGAGCTCGACCGCGGCGCGGCGCCGATCGTGAACTCGAGCTGCCACTCCTTACGGGGCTCGTCGACCTCTTCGAGCCGCGCGATGCGACTCTCCATCTGGCGCACCTTCTGCGCCTGCTTCTCGCTCGACTCGGTCGCGGCCTTGCGCCGGATCTTGTCGTTGTCGGGGTTCTTCTTCATCGCGTTGCGGACGCCCTGACTCGACCACTCCCGCTGCACGCGGGCACGCGCGACGAGGTCGGCCTTCTTGCCCGCGAACTCGTCGTACTTCTCGCGAGCGTGACGCCGCACGGTCGCCCGCTCTTCGAGGTAGGCGTCGTAGCCGCCGCCATAGATGCGGTGAGAGTTCTGCGCGAGGTCGAGCTCGAGCACGCGGGTGACGCTGCGTGCGAGGAACTCGCGGTCGTGGCTGACCAGCACGGCTCCCCCGCGCAGGCCGCGCACGAACGCTTCGAGGCGCTCGAGCCCGTCGAGGTCGAGGTCGTTCGTCGGTTCGTCGAGCAGCACGATGTCGAAGCGCGAGAGCAGCAGGGCCGCGAGTCCGACGCGTGCCGCCTGACCGCCCGAGAGAGATGTCATATGGATGCCGTCGGCGTCGAGCTCGAGCCCGAGGTCGGCGAGCACGATCGGCAGGCGCTCGTCGAGGTCGGCCGCACCGCTCGCGAGCCAGCGCTCCAGAGCGGTGGCGTACCGGTCGTCGGCGCCGGGGATCGAGGGATCGCCGAGGTCGGATGCCGCGGCATCCATCTCCGCCGTCGCCTCCGCGCATCCGGTGCGGCGCGCGATGTACGCGGCGACGGTCTCGCCCTCAACGCGCTCGTGTTCCTGCGGCAGCCAGCCGACGAAGGCATCGGCGGGCGCGAGGCTGACGGTGCCCGACTGGGGCGTGTCGCGTCCGGCGAGGATGCGGAGGAGCGTCGACTTGCCGGCACCGTTGGCCCCGACGACGCCGACGACATCCCCCGGGCTGACGGTGAGATCGACGCCGTCGAAGAGTGTGCGGTGGCCGTATCCGCCGGCGAGGCCCTGAGCGACGAGAGTTGCGGTCACCCCACGATTCTTCCATCTGCGCCGGAGACCCTTAGCGGGCGATCAACTCACGGTCGCCGCTCTTCGCGGCTGATCGACCTGAGCACGAGGCCCTGGGAGACGGCCAGGAGGACCATCGCCACGACGGTGAACCACAGCCCGGGTGCCAAGACACCCGCGATGAGGAGAAGCGCGACGATCACGCCGTAGATGACGCCGAACCAGAGTCCGACCCACGCCCACCGCCGCCTGCTCTCGGTGCCTCTCATCTGGACACCCTTCCAGGCCGTTGAGGATCTGTCGAGCATCCGGTGTCGCTTCGCGACGGGTGGGCGTCTAGCTCTCGCCGAGCGCAGCGTCGCGTTCTGTGCGCCAGGTGACCAGGTAGGGATAGGCGGTGTTCACATCGTGGGCGCGGCGAGCGGCGCGGACTGCCGGCGCGAGCAGATCCGCGTCGCTGCGCTGGTACGAGTGACCGAAGGGCAGGGGGAAGCGCGACCGGAAATGGTCCATCCACAGCAGCACGAGGTCGCCGTCGTGGGTGAGAACCCCGTTCGAGAACGATCCGCGCTCGTGGCGGACGATGTCCCAGCCGCCGCCCTCGCGGGGAATCGCGGAGAAGTCCGGATCACCCATCCACCGCCACGCGTCGCGGTGTCGGACCGGCGCGCCGAAGCGGCCGGCGAGTGCTGTGGCGAGGGCGTCGGGAGTCCAGGGCGCGGGGAAGAACGATGAGAGGCTCGCGGTCAGCGCGAGGGGGCTGAGAGGTCCGGCATCCGCGCTCCGACGCTCGGCGGCGAGAGCTTCGTTGAGGATGACCGTGTTCGTCGCGGGGCCTCCCGGATCGAGCATCGCGAGGTACAGCTGCAGCATGTCGAGGTAGCGCTGGTGGTCGGCGGCTGTCGCGAACGGCGGAAGCGGGATGCCGGCGACCGCCGCACGCCCCACGGGAACGTCGGCGTCGAGGAACTGTTCCATGTCGACAGTTTGGCGCAGGTGGGCGTGAGGGCTGGCGAGGTGGGGCTCAGGTGCGCCCGTCCGAAAGACGGACACGAGTCGATAGCATCGGGGTCAATCGTGGAGGGCTCGTGAAGAAGCACTGGACCATATGGTCGGCATCCGTACTGGCTCTGCTGACCCTGGTCGTGGTTCTGGGAAACGTGCTCCCTCCCGACTCCCCCGTCGTGACGTTCGTCACCTTCGCGACCATCACCTTTTCGAGCGGTGGGCTTTACTGGCTCCATCGGAAACGGCGCGGGGCGAGCGAAAAGGACCGCCGCCGAAACTGATGTCCGCGCCCAGTGAGTTCCGCAGCCCCGGCTTCGTCGCTGGAACCGTCGTGTTCGTTGCCATCATTGCTGGCGCTACGGGCGGACGCGAGCCCCGCGGCCGTCGAAGACGACGACGTCGTCGCGCTGCAGCTGACGTCCGCGGCGTCGGTCGACCTCTCCGTTGACCGTGACGAAGCCATCGATGATGGCCTCCTTCACATCGCCGCCCGAGTCGAGCAGGCCCGCGAATTTCATGAACTGGCCGAGGCGGATGCCGTCGCTCCCGATCGAGACGTCGATGATCCGGAGAGTTTCAGCCGTGCCGAAATGCTAACCGGAGGCGGAATGCGCCGGCGAGCACTGCGCAGCGGTCCAAGCTGCCTGCCGCCACGGCTGACGTGCGATCGCTCGGGTTGGCGGCGATCCTGCCGGGGCGTTTTGGGGCCGCTCCGTGCAAGACCGCCGCCGGTACGGGGTCTGCTGGATCTGCACACCGTACGTGAAAACCCGTGCGCCCGATACCCTCTTTTCGCTGGACGCCAGTTGCCGAGAACAAGCAGCTGAGACCGTCTGTTTCGCGTGCACTCGTTTCAACACGGGGTTGTGGTCGCAGGCGGCGACGAGTACGGTCATCCCAGGTTGCCCCAGACCCCGGCCGACCCCGTCGACACTGAACGAGCGGACGCACGGGACTGGAGCGATTTTGGGGATCGAAGAGCACCGTTCCCCGCAGCGTGTCGACAGTGTTGGCCGGGGCGGGGCAACTGGGAGGCCGGCTCAGAGACGCTTACACAGGGTCGGCCGAGAAGAGCAACCCATTCGATCGTTCTATGATCCGGTCGCTGAGATGCATGAGGGCCTTGCGGGGCGATGAGCGTTCCGGCTGTTATGTTGAGCACACGACACCAGGACCTAGCGCCTAGTTTTGCGACAAGGACGGTAGGAGGGATCCATGGGCACGTCCCTCCCGGGCGACGACCGACATGCGTTCGCTGAGGCCCTCACGCGCTTGGTCACCGCCGACACGGCCGACAACCTGTGCGATCCGTTCGTTACAGCGACGGGAGTGACCGGCGCTGCGATCTCTACCCTGGGAAAACCGCTCGGAAGCCAGACAGTGTGCGCGAGCAGCAGCATCGCTGCTCGCATCGACGAGATCCAAATCGATCTGGGAGAAGGGCCGTGCTGGGACGCGGTGCGGACACGCCGACCGATCCTCGAGAACGATCTGCAACGCAGCTCCAGCGGTTGGCCGGCGACGATGACTTCCTTACGAGCGCTTCACATCGGCTCGTTATACGCGTTTCCGCTGTTCGTCGGTCAGCTGAATGTCGGGGCCGTCGACCTGTACAACGAGGAACCGGGCCGACTGCCGTCGCAAACCGTCCAAGACGTGAAGGTACTCGCCGAGGTCGCGTCACGACACCTGTTGAGGCGGGCACTCGAGAACCTCGACCGTGTCGAGGACGGCATCCTCGACGGCCCCCATTCCCGACGTGAAGTGCATCAAGCAACCGGTATGGTCGCTGCGCAGCTATCGATCGGGGTTGATGACGCGCTCCTCGTTCTTCGGGGTCGTGCGTTTTCCAGCGGCCGCACCTTGAGCGAGGTATCGTCCGACGTCGTCGAGCGACGGCTCACCTTCGACGCCTGACGTCCGCGTCCTAGACTGAACTATGAGCACTCGCGAAGATCAGCTCTTGCAGACGGTGGGAACGCTGGCTGACTCCCTCGTCGACGATTTCGATATCGTCGACCTCCTCCAATTGCTGGTAGACGAATGCACGAGCATCTTCGACGCCGCCGCCGCCGGGATTCTCCTGCTCAGCCCTGCCGGCGACCTCGAGGTCATCGTCTCCACGAGCGAGCGCAGCGAACTCGTCGGGCTCATGCAGGTCGAGGCCGGTGAGGGGCCCTGCGTCGAAGCGGTGGCCACAGGGCAAGTTGTCTCGGTAGAGGATCTCCGTGAGGTCGGCGGCCGTTGGCCGAAGTTCGCCGACGATGCTCGCAGATCGGGGTTCGCCTCTCTGCACGCCATCCCGATGCGATTGCGCAACTCGATCCTCGGCTCGTTGAATCTGTTCCGGGACCGCCCCGGCGTCCTGAACGAGCCTGACGCCGCTGCCGCGCGAACCCTCACCGATATTGCGACCATCAGCATCCTGCAACAGCGCATCGTCGAAGAGTCGCTCACCACGCAGAGCAAGCTGCAACATGCGCTGGATAGCCGCGTCGTCATCGAGCAGGCCAAGGGATACATCGCGCAGAGTCATGGCCTCGACATGGACGGCGCTTTCCGCCTCATCCGCGCCCACGCCCGATCGACGCAAACTCGCCTCAGCGTCGTCGCCGAAGCGATTATCAGCGGCAGCCTCCGCTTGTAGACCGCCCCACGAATCGGCCGCGGAGGCGGCAGTGCCGCGTCGCTGCGCGCGCAGGCCCGGCCAGAGGGCAGCGCATGCCGCGACCGGACGTGGTCCATCACAAAAGGACGAGGTCGCCGTCGTGAGCGAGAACCCCGTTCGAGAACGATCCGCGCTCGTGGCGGACGGCGTCCCAGCCGCTGCCCGTGCGTGGCATCGAACCCGACCGTTACCGGGACGCTCCAGCCATGAGAGCGACTCTTGAGGGCGGTGTTGAGAGCCTCGGCGCTACGGACGAACCCGAGCCCCGCGTCCATCGAAGACGACAACGTCGTCGTGCTGCAGCTGGCGTCCGCGGCGGCGGTCGACCTCGCCATTGACCGTGACGAAGCCGTCGATGATGGCTTCCTTCACATCGCCGCCCGAGTCGAGCAGGCCCGCGAACTTCATAAACTGGCCGAGGCGGATGCCGTCGCTCCCGATCGAGACGTCGATGATGCGGGGTGCTGTGGCCATGCGGAAATGCTAGCCGAGCGCTACGGGCGGAGGTTCAAGACGCCACGAGGTCGAGCTCGTTGCCTACATCTCGTAGCCGATACAGACCGAGAATTAGCGACCCGATGCCGCGTTTCAGCCCGATACCGCCCAACGCGTGAGCCGCCAGGATGAAGAAGACGACGACGCCAGGACGCGCGAGCAGTGCCGAGCCAAGCGGCGACGTGTTCCGTCGTGCGCGCAGCCCATCACGATGGAGACCGCAGGCGCCACCCAGTAATAGATCGACCAAAACTCGAGTCGTTTCGCTCGCTCGCCCACAAAAGCTTGCGATGATCGATCACTTTCGTGCAGGATGATCTATATCTAGAGCGGCGAGCAAATCGGCCACTCAGCGGAAACGCGAAGGAACTGCGCCTCATGAAAAACACTCTGCTAGCATCCTCGATACTTGTGCTCTCGACCGTCTCGTTCGCGCACGTTGCTCCTGCCCCTGTCTCCGCATCTACGAGTTCAGCGGAACCTACGCTCGGCTACTCCATGTCCTCGCGTACGGTTCACGACTTGACTGGGTGGACAGCCGTTAATGCGGTAACGGGCGAGGCGTTTGAAATAACCGAGCTGATACCGGAACCCATAGAGGCACCCGCCGGTACGGTTACACCTCGACTCATTGACGACCCCATCGCGTATGCTGCATGCTTTGGCGTCGGTGCACCACAGTTCCCCGATTTCCCACTTCGAACCTATCCTTCTGTCCCGGGAGGAAATTCTCCGGTTTACTTGCAATGTGGCCCCATCAACGCCAAAACGTACGGATGGCATCACATTCAAAAAGAACATCAACCGCAGTGGGAGACCCGGTTGGCTCAAGGTGGCATCCCCCTGTCCTGGGACGACCTGATGGCCATCTCGACGGAAGCTGTTCTGACTGAACCGACGCGTTGGACCGTGGAATACGGCGGGAAGAGGTGCTACACAGCTCCTGTCGAGATCATAAATCCTCAGCAACAAGTTGTGCTCGATTTCAGCCCATCGGTTGTCGTGTCTATGACTAACAATCGCGTCATCACCAGCTACCCCACCACCCAGTCGGACTGCAACAGGGTTGCGGCGTGGGTCTAGCAGTCGAACTTGGTGTCCCCTACACTGGGTGGCCGGTGCGCCTCGGAAACGATTACGACTTCGCGATTGATATCGTTTCTGAAGATCTACGCGAGGAGATCCTCGATTGGGCGCGAGATTTCAACCTCCAGTTCGATGAAGTAGACGGCTGGATGTCCGCCGAAGCGGCAGCGGCGCATAAAAGGCGCGGCCAGGAACTTAAGGAAAAGCTGCAGGGCCAGCTCGGTAGTGGTTACAGCGTGACGCTGAGATCGATAGAGAGTCCTGGGCTTTGACGGGCTTGAACGCAGAGCACGATCCAGTTGCGCGACGCCACGGCAAGATACCCACATCACACCCCGACGTAACGGAGGGTTGCTTCCGAGGCGGCGTTACGGAAAGCACGCTCCTGCGTACAACCGTCAGACGATGCCTCTTCCGCACCTCAGCGCACCGACCGTCAGGACGATTCCGATAACCGCCTGAACTCCCCCGATCGCGAGCCACGAGCTGACGGCATCCACTTCCGGCATCGCCGCCACGGCGATGTAGTTGCCGACGTGGAAGCCACCGTGCACGCCGACGGCGGCCCACAGCGATCCGGTCCACAGCAGCAGTCCGACGGCGAGCAAGGAGAACCCGAGCGGAAGCGCGAGGTACAGCACGTGCTCCACGACCGATTGCTGTCCGCCCTGCGACACCAGGTGGATCACGGTGAAGACGAGCGTGGTCACCGTGATCGCCCAGACGGGGCGGTCGCGCAGTCGCCAGAGCAGCCATCCGCGAAACAGCAGTTCCTCGGGCAGTGACTGCTGCACGAAGGCGAGCCCGAGGTAGTAGATGATCAGCAGCGCGCTGACGAGCACGACATCCTGTTCTCCGCCGGAAAGTTCGTCGTCCCGGATGGGACCGATCGCCGGAAGCGCTGAATAGACGATGACCACGGAGAGGGCGGAGATCCCGATGCCGAGAGCAAGCCACAGGCCCGAACTGCGTCGCCAGCTCCACCCCGCGGCTCGCAGGGGTGCGCGCTCGACCGTGGTCATCCAGATGCGCAGCACGAGTAGGACGAATCCGAGCACCGACAGTTGCACGATTGCGGCCAACGCGAACCCCCACGGGGACGAACCACCGAAGACCTCCGCCGCCCCCGGAATCAGAACCACAACGGCGGGAATCACCCCCGCCACGAGGTTCGCCGCCATCAGGATCGCGATCGCGACGACTGCTCTCACGATGATGCCGAGCGGGCCGACGCCAAGCCGGGGCGGGTGCGCAAGCTGAGCGAGGTCGCGCGAAGTAGCGGCGCTGGATGCCGAGAAGGAGCTCATATCGCAAAGCTAAAAGCCGGCCCTTGGCTGAGCATCGTTCTCGGGTCAGTGCTGCTCATTCCGGCAGTCACTTCCCGCCGGGCAAAAGCCGTGACTCGGGTCACCGCCATGACCCGCGTCGCCTGCATACGCTGAAGCCATGGCGCGCATTCCGACTCTCCGTACCGGTCTGCTCGACATCGCCATGAGCCTGGGGCTGGCCGGCCCGGTTCTGATGGTGCTCTACTCCTACGACATCCGCCCCCTCTGGCTCACCGCGACGGTCACGGTTCTGACGGCCATCGCCATTGCCCTCTGGGTGCTGTGGCGTAGATCGGGCCAGCGTTCGCGTGTTGCGGCCGGCCTGTTCGCCGTCATCGCCGTCGTCGTGATGTCGTTCGGCAACGGCGCCCTCTACTACGGCATCATCTGGGCGGCTCTGCTGATGCTGGGCGTCACGTTCTCCGCGACGAGAGTGCTGTGGGGCTATGCGACCACGCTCGTGATCACCGTCCTGACCCTGCATCTCACCAGCGGCAGCCCGGCAGAGTTCATGCTCGCGGAGGCCATTGGCACGGCAGTGCTGGCGGGGATCGCGGCGGCGGTCGCGGTCGTGCTGCGAGACAGTCTGCGCGTGAACGATGATCTGCAGGATGCCCTCGCGCAACTCGACGCGGCGCATGCCGAGTTGCAGCGACGGTACGCCGCCGATCGCGATCTGGTCCTCGCGCAGGAACGGGAGCGCACGGCCCGCGAACTGCACGACGACCTCGGCCATCGCCTCACTGCGGTCGGGCTCTCGCTGGACTACGCGAGCCGCGTCGCCGATCCGGCTGCAGCTCGCGATGAGGTCGTCCACGCCCGAGCGGTCGTCGGCGAGAGCCTGGAAGCGATGCGGCGGCTCGTCCGCGCGATGCACCCGATCGAGCTCGGAGAGCTCGGCGACATCGAAGCGTTCGGCACGCTGGCCGAGAGCTTCCGCGGCACGGGGCTGACCGTCACGGTCGAGATCGACGGCGAGCGATCTCTGCCTCGGCAGCACGCGCTGCTTCTCCTCCGCTTCGTTCAGGAAGGTCTGACGAACGTCATCCGACATGCGGATGCCGCGACGGCCAGCCTGCGCATTGAGGTCGGCCCCTCGTCGATCCAGGCGACGCTCGACGACGACGGCACTGCGTCCCAGGGTGGGACACCGCCGGCAGAAGGCTTCGGCCTGCGCTCGCTGCGTGCTCGGGCCGAGGAGCTGGGTGGCTCGCTGGCGGTTGAGGGAGGAGCGTCGGGTTTCCGCCTCTCGATGCTGCTGCCCGTCCGGGCGGCCGGCGAGACTGCGGGAGTCCCGGAAGATGCGAGCGTGCCGGCGGGAATCGCTTGAACGCCATCCGCGTGCTCGTCGTCGACGATCAAGAGCTGCTCCGTCGCGGCCTGCGAATGATCCTCGAGACCGACAGCGGCGTCGAGGTGGTCGGCGAAGCGGAGGACGGTTCGCGGGCGCTTGCGCTCATCCCGACCGTCCGCCCCGACATCGTCCTCGCAGATGCGCGCATGCCGGTCCTCGATGGATTAGGGCTCGTCCGAGAGTGCGCGGTGCATCATCCGGGTCTGCCGGTGCTCGCCCTCACGACGTTCGACGACGCGGAACTCGTTCGATCGCTGCTCGAAGCGGGAGTCGCGGGCTTCCTTCTGAAGGATGTCTCAGCCGACCGCCTGCTCGACTCGATCAGGCAGGTCGTGGATGGCGGCTTGGTCATCGACCCGCGTGTCGCTCGCGTCGCGCTCAGCCGTCACGGCGGTGCCGCTCCCCCGCTCTCCCCCGAGCTGACGCAGACGGAGCAGGCCGTCGCCGACCTGCTCGCGCTCGGGCTACCGAACGCGGAGATCGCGACGCGCCTGCACCTGGCTCACGGCACCGTCAAGAACGCGGTCTCGGCGCTGCTGAGGAAGTTGGGACACAGCGACCGGACGTCGCTGGCGTTGGAGTTGGCTCGCGGGAGGTGAGCCGAACCGGGACTCCGCTAGAGAACCGTTCACGTGCACTCACACTCGGATCAGGCTCAGCCTCCTCGCGGGCCGCCATCGACGACTGATCTCATGTAATCCCGGAGACCGGGGTCGCATACGTACACGTACGTCCCTAAGATCCCGCGCGTCAGCAGGACACCGTAGATGTTCTGGACCAACGCAAGGAGATCTGCATCCGTCGTAGGCCGACCGAGCTGACCGAGGTTCTCCTTGCCCTTCCTATCGCGGTACGAATCGCGATCCACAGCGACTCGTCCGTCATAGCGCAAGTCGTTGCCGATGATCACGCCGGTGTAGTTGAGGTCGTATCCCTGAACCGTATGGATGGATCCCACCTCGTCCAGCGACCCGGGAGAGTTGATCCAGTCCTTGTCAGTGCGATTCCACGTGAACGGGATACCTTCCAGCTCGAAGTCGGATCCGGGTTTGTTCCCTCGTGTCCTCCAATCCCAGGCGTAACCGGCCACGAGACGGGCGAGCCCAACCTCGCGGTCGCGCTTGCGGATCGCAGCTTGCATGGCCGCGACGCTGTCGAAGAACCTCAGATCGTATTCGCCGAAGTCAGGGCGGTCTCCCGCCCGCGCCTCGCCCCGCAGCAGCTGACGAGTGAATCCGACATAGTCGGCGTCCGCTCTCACGCGCATCTGTCTCGCTAGGGGGAACCACCGCTTGTTTCGCTGCGCGTCCCTGATCTCGGTGTCAAGCACGTCACTCGGGAGGTCTGCTGGCCGTACGCCCTGCCGCTCGTCGATGAGCAAGATCTGGTGACGGCTCTGCGCACGGATCCAGTCGAGCTGAGTCTTGGCCGTGTCGTCCCATCCGAAGAGCCGTGCGTTGATCTCAGCGAAGTCCCGGTTTCGGACGCCCGAGGACTGATTCGCGCGGCGATTGAGCCGGTGCGTTTCGTCCACGATCAGCAGGTCGAACGGCACCGTCGACTTGCCCACATCGAAGGGGTTGAGAACGAGCTCTTCGCTGACCTTGGGGGTCTTCCGAAAGACCTTCTTGATCGAGTCGCGTAGCGACTGCTGCGGGACGACGAGCCCGATTAGGACGCCCTTCAGCAACTCCCGGTTCTCAGGGACGAAGAACTCCGCGAACAGAGAGTCTTGTTCGACCTCGTCGGCGTCGTCATAGTCGCGGATGTCACCCAACAGCTTCATGAGGAAGATCGCGACGATGGTCTTGCCGGTGCCTGGGTGCCCCTGGATGACACTGGTCGATCGAGTGCCCGCCGCCAAATCCTGGAGAAGCGCCTCGACGATCTGCTCGACGGCAACAGCTTGCTCGTGCGTGAGGACCTTGAACGGCGAGAGCTTGAACAAATCGGTGTTCTCGATCTCGGGGATGCTCCGCTGGAATACTCCCTCGGCGCGCAGCTGCTCGAAGACCTCACGGAAGCTCTCCCGGTACCGTTCCCGCTCGTAGTAGCGCGCATCGATGATGCCCTCGTTACCGTTGAGCACGGTGAAGTGCCCGTCACCTGCAAGCCAACGGATGAGGTGCGACTCGAGATCGAGGCAAGCTGACTTGTTGAATGCTTCGTCGATCACCACCCGTGACCGGCGCAACGCTGCCTTGGCCGGATTCCGGAGGTGCTGCTCCATCCGCGAGGCGGCGTTGATGGTCTCGCCGACATAGACGAGTGGAGGGCCCGGGGCGCCGGCACTGTCAAGGACATACACGACCGGCCAATTTGTCCGCCGCTCATCTTCAGATGCCCATGCCCGGACGTCCGACACGGTGAGGTCGAGCTCCTCAATCTCAGAGGGCGTCATACTTGGCGCTCCGTCCCCTTGACTTGTCCACGGGGTACTTCGTGCGAGTCTCAGCCAGCTTGTCGAGAACGATCTGGTCGAGGTCGAGACCAAGCCGCTCCGCGAGAAGCGTGCAGTAGGTTACGACATCAGCCAGCTCTTCTCGGACCCGAGTCTCGTCAGCATCGTCGCTCCATTGGAAGCACTCGAGCAGTTCCGCAGCTTCTATGGAGATGCTCTTGGCGAGATTGCTCGGCGTGTGGAACTGACCCCAGTCACGCTCTTCGACAAACTGCGACAACGCTTCTTTCACCGGCTCACTCGTCACGGTGTGACCGTACCGCAGACTGCCCCTGCTCGCGGATGTGACGGTCTCGCGTAGGCCAGCCTGCGAAAACGGTGCCCCTGGAGGGATTCGAACCCCCGACCCGCTCCTTAGGACGGAGTGGCTCTTCCACTGAGCTACAGAGGCAAGGCACCCCAAGTCTAGACGGCCGCGGGCCGCGGCATCCCCTCCCTCCTCAACCCCAGCGCGCCCCAGCCCTATGCTGACCAACGTGACCCGAGAAGCCCCAGCCACCGCGCCAACGCGCAGGCCGCTGCGGACGGCGCTCGGGATAATCGCTGCGTTCGTCCTCTTCGTCGCCACGATGGCCGCATGGATCGGCGGACTGATCGCGTTCGACGCCCTCGGCATCCCGATCCAAGGCGGCGAGTGGCTCGGCTGGCTCTCCGCGGGACTTATCGCGGTCGCGGTCTGGCCGCTCGCGGGGCGGCGAGCGCACCGCGAGTTCTGGGCCCACCAGCACCACGGAGCTACGCCGCCGAAAGTCTCCGTAACGCGACCGGATCGCGTCCTGCGCATCCTTGTCATGGTCATCGGCGCCGCGGGACTCGTCGCGCTGTGCGGACCGCGCAACATCACTCTCGCTCTGGCCGAGGTGTGGCAGATCATCGCTCCCGGTGGGCGGTCATCGAACGCGCTCCTGCAACTCATCGGACTGCTGCTGTGCTTCGTGCTGATGGTTCCGCCGATGCTCTTCACGCAGCGGAGTCTCCGCCGCACCCCGCGTGGTCACCCGGATCGCCTCGGTCTCGAGCTCCGGCAGAACTGGTACGTGTCGGCGGCGACCGCGTGGGTCTGCTGCCTGCTCCTCGGGCTGATCGTGAGCTTCGTTCTCGTCAACACCCTTTGACCCGGTAGTCGCCCGCCGACCTTCAGAATCCCCTGGGAGTCGGCGCTCACGTTTGCGTTCGACTTGGATTCTCGGAATCGTGGCGGGCTCCGCAGCAATCCACGGAAGGAGAGCTTCATGCTCACGCTCACCGAGAACGCCGCCACCGCGGTGAAGAACCTCACCGCCCAGATCCCCGCCGAGACCGGCGGCATCCGAATCAGCGACTCCGGCTCCCCCGAGACCGGCTTCGCACTCTCCCTCGCCGAGGCCCCGCACAGCGAGGATGCCGTCGTCGAAGCTGACGGTGCCCGCATCTTCGTCGACCCGGCCGCAGCCCTCGCGCTCGATGACCGCGTGCTCGACGCGCAGGTCGACGGCGAGGGCGCGATCAGCTTCGCGCTCGGCGTCCGGGGCTGACACCCCGACAGACTTCGAGAGCCCCGGCATCCGTATCCTCAGTGCGGACGCCGGGGCTCTCGTCTGTCCGGCCCGCGCGCGCCGAAGACGCCTCGATAGGGTCGAGAGGATGGAAGCTGAGATCATCCCCCGCATCGTCCTGTTCGTCACGATGGCCGGCTCGGGTGCTCTGCTGATCTGGATGGCGCGGGCCGCGGCATCCGGAAAGCTGAAGCGGAACTCGCTCGCCGGCATCCGCACACCCAGCACCATGTCCAGCGATGCAGCCTGGCTCGCCGCTCACGTGCGCTCGAAAGGCGCGACACTCGTCACGGGCTACGTGTCCGTCGCGATCGGCGTGGTCTCGCTCGTGCCGATGCCGCCGGCGGCGCTCGGGATCATGGTGCTCGTAGGCGCCGCGCTCATGGTCATCGTGATGATGTGGGGAACTCGCGTCGGCATCAAGGCCGCTCTGGCGGCGACAGCGGCGACGGAGGCAGCACGATGACTGCATCTCCCGTCGAGATCGACCTGCACGACGACGTCGTCTTGCGTTCGCTCCGCGCAGAGGATGCCGCCGCCCTCGCCGAGGCGTACCGCGTGAACTCCGCGCACCTCGCGCCGTTCGAGCCGATCCGTTCCAACGACTTCCGCACTGAAGCAGGTCAGCGCACCGAAATCGCCGCGCTCATCGCGAGCCACGAAGCCGGCGCCGCCCTCCCCCTCGTCCTCGCCCACGCATCGCGGATCATCGGGCGGATCACCCTCTCGGGCATCACCCGTGGGGCGTTCCAGAGCGGCAACCTCGGCTACTGGATCGACCAGCGCTACGCGGGTCGCGGCCTCATGACCGCCGCGGTGAACGAGATCTCGCGCCTCGCGACGGACGACCTGCAGCTGCACCGCATCCAGGCCGGCACGCTCGTCGACAACGTCGCGTCGCAGGCCGTGCTCAGGAAATGCGGCTTCGTCGAGTTCGGGCTCGCTCCCGAGTATCTGCTCATCGCCGGACGCTGGCAGGACCACCGGCTGTTCCAGCGGATCCTCGGGGCCTGAGAGCTGACACGACGCCTCAGCTGGCACTTCGCGCCCTGTCCCGGCGCCGGTAGCGGCAACAGGTGCCAGGTGAATCCCATCGCGGTCCCGCGCGCCCATCAAGGCAAGGCCCGACCCGGCCCGAACCGCCCATGTAGACCCAGGTACTGGTCGCCGGAGTAAGTCCGAACCGCGGTCCGATGTGGCATCTCGCGCCCCTTCGTAGCGTCGATGGGGACGAAAGGTGACACATGATTCGTGTTCAATCGCTCTCGAAACGGTACGGGCAGAAGGTCGCGGTCGACGGCATCGACTTCGCCGTCGAGCCGGGCCGGGTGACGGGATTCCTCGGCCCGAACGGCGCCGGCAAGTCGACCACCATGCGCATGATCGTGGGGCTCGACAAGCCGACATCCGGCACGGCCGAGGTCAACGGCCGCGCCTACCGCGACCTGCCCGCACCGCTGCGCGAGGTCGGGGTGCTGCTCGACGCGCGCGCCGCGCACAAGCGCCGCACCGCCTACAAGCACCTCCTCGCGATCGCCGCGACCCATCAAATCCGCGCGCCGCGCGTGCGCGAGGTCATGGAGCGCACCGGTATCGACTCGGTAGCGAACAAGCGCGTCGGCGGCTTCTCGCTCGGCATGGGCCAGCGGCTGGGCATCGCCGCAGCGCTCCTCGGCGACCCGCAGACGATCACCCTCGACGAGCCCATCAACGGCCTCGACCCCGACGGCATCCTGTGGATCCGCCGCCTGCTGCGCGAACTCGCCGCCGAGGGCCGCACGGTGCTGCTCTCCTCGCACGTCATGAGCGAGATGGCCCAGACCGCCGACCACCTGATCGTCATCGGTCGCGGCGCGATCATCGCCGACGGGCCGATGCGGGACGTCATCGCAGGAGTCACGCAGCCGGTCGTCCGGGTACGCACGCATGACACCGAACGGTTCGTGGCGGCGGTCGCGCGCCCCGGAGTGACGGTCATCACGCGCGACGACGGCGCACTCGACATCACCGACCTGCCCGCCGAGGACGTCGCGCGCATCGCCGGTGCCGCGGGAGTCGTGCTCTACGAAGTGGCCTCGGTGTCGGGCTCGCTCGAAGACGCCTATCTCGCCCTCACCGCGCAGGCGACCGAATACCCGTCGGCTCCCAGCCACCGCGAGAAGGACAAGTAATGGCCATCACCACCAAGCCGCACCGCGCCGACGCCCGCACCCAGCGCCCGCCGTTCACCGCGGTGGTGCACTCCGAGTGGATCAAGGTCGTGAGCCTGCCGTCATCCGTGCTCGCGCTCGTCGGCATCCTGGCCGTCGGAATCGGCGGCAGCCTCTTCCTCGGCCTGACCCTCGAATCATCCGGCGTGCCCTCGGTTCCATCCATCGAGCGCACGATCGCCGACGTCACCGTGCCGATGGTCGTGCTCGGGCAGATCATCGCCGGTATCTTCGGCGTCATGACGATCGGCGCCGAGTACTCCTCCGGCGCCATGCAGACGACGCTGGTGGCGGTGCCGCAGAGGGTGCGGATGCTGGCGGCCAAGACGCTCGTCACCTTCACCACCGTCACCGCAGCGTCGCTCGTCACTGTGTTCGGTGCGTGGGCGGTGACGAACCCGATCTACGAGGGCTTCGGCCTGGGCGCGCCCCTCACCGCACCGGGCGTGATGCTCGCCCTCGTAGGATCGGCCGTCTATCTCGGGCTCTGCGCGGTGTTCGGTCTCGGCGCGACGACGCTCGTCCGCTCGACGACCACAGGATCGATCATCGTGTTCGCCGCGACGCTGCTGCTTCCCGTGCTCAGCTCGCTGCTGCCGTTCGGGCTCCTCTCGCGTGTCATCCGTCTCGGCCTGCTCGGCAACGCCGGCGACGCCATGGGCCGAGTCGGGATCGAGGGCGGACCGTTCCTCGACCTGTGGAGCGGACACATGAGTGTCGGAGCGGGCTGGCTGATCGCGGCGGTCTGGGCTGCGGGGGCGCTCGTGATCGGCGCGGTGGCGCTGCGGACGAGGGACGCGTGAGCCCGTCCCAACGACGACGAGACGTGGCGGATGCCGTCATCCTCGTCTCGTATTCGATCATCGCGGCGTTCTTCGGGTACCTGTCCGTCGAATCGACGATCACCACTCCCCTGTGGCCGATCGTGCTGCTGGGCCTCGCCGGGGTGGCCGCGATCGTGATCTCGCGGCGGCATCCGGCGATCGGCTTCGGCGCTGCCGTCGCGCTGATGCTGATGTCGTTCGCCGTCGGCACCGGAGCCGAGATGCTCCTCGTGGTCGTCGCGCTCTACCGCGCCGGTCTCGACGAGGCCCGCCGCGCCTGGTTCTGGTTCGGGTGGGCCACCGCGGGAGCGATCGTGGCGTCGCTCGCGCTCGCGTTTCGGGTCCGTTTCGGCGTGCCGCTGCTCGGTCTGGCCCAACGGGAGGATGCCGCAGCCTGGCCGACCGACTGGGCGAGCGTCGCCGTCGTGCTCGTCGCCGCGTTCCTCATCGCCACGCTGCTCGGCATCAACGCCGGGCACGGCCGACGACAGGCCGCAGCGCTCGCCGAGCGGGCCGAGCACCTGCGGCGCGAACGCGACCAAGAGGCGAGCATCGCGGCCGCGACCGAGCGCGAACGCATCGCCCGCGAGATGCACGACGTCATCGCGCACAGCGTCGCGGTCATGGTCGCGCTCGCCGACGGCGCGCAGGCCTCGGTCGACCAGCGGCCCGACGAGGCCCATCGCGCCATCGGCCGCGTGAGCGAGACCGGACGGCGGACGCTCGGCGAGGTACGGCGACTCCTGACCGCGGTGCGCGACGAGCGCGACGCATCGCCGGCGACGGATGTGCCGCGGGTGGAACGGATCCCGGCGCTCGTCGAGGAGTTCCGGTCGGCCGGCATCCCGGTGCGCCTGGAACAGACCGGAGCGGTAACGGAGGGCGCTGCCGTGAGCCTGACGATCTACCGGATCGTGCAGGAAGCGCTGACGAACGTCCTGCGGCATGGCCGCGACGTGCGCGACGTGCTCGTGCGGCTGGTGTTCGAGCGCTCCGAGGTGACGATCCTGGTGAAGGACGTGTCGGCGCCGGCTCTGCCTTCGGCGACCCCGGGGCGCGGGCTCGTCGGCATCCGCGAACGTGCGGCCTTCTACGATGGCTCGGTGGAGGCGGGACCAGTCGCCGGCGGTGGCTGGCGGGTTCTCGTCCGCCTCTCGACGGAGGAACGATGACTCAGCCCGGCGCAGCCGACGCGCGTACCGCAGTGCTGCTCGTCGACGATCAGGAGCTCATCCGGTACGGCTTGCGGCTCGTGCTCGAGGCTCAGGCCGACCTGGTTGTGGTGGGTGAGGCATCAGATGGCGCCGAAGCGGTACAGGCCGCGCAGCGGCTGCGGCCCGATGTCGTGCTGATGGACGTGCGGATGCCGGGACTCGACGGTATCGAGGCCACGCGACAGCTGACCGCGGGGCTGCCGGACACGCGAATCATCGTGCTGACGACGTACGACCTCGACGAGTTCGCGTTCGGCGCGCTGCGCGCGGGCGCGGCCGGATTCCTGTTGAAGAACACCCGCCCCGACGAACTCGTCGCCGCGGTGAGGGCCGTGACGGCGGGCGATGCCGTCGTGTCGCCCCGGATCACCGCGAAGCTCATCGACGCAGCGATGCCGCATCTCTCGCCGACAGGCCGACCGGCATCCCCCGATGCCCTCTCGGCGCTGTCACCGCGCGAGCGCGACGTGTTCCGCCACGTCGGACAGGGCCTGACCAATGCGGAGATCGCGGCTGCGCTGCACCTGAGCGAATCGACGGTGAAGGCACACTTCGGCCGCATCCTCGTGAAGCTCGATCTCGCGAACCGTGTACAGGCTGTGATCCTCGCCTACGAGCTCGGGGTGGTCAGCGTCGACCGCTGAGCCTGTCGGCGGCACACCACGACGGCCGCTCGCCGGATGCAGCGGAACTCGATGCGACCCGCGAGAGGCCGCGGCTTAGCCCGAGCCTCCACGTCACCTGCCACGTCACGCCCCTTCACGACGTGCATAGGGGCGACAGGTGACAGGCGAACGCAGACGAGCTCGCCTCGGTCGAGCATTCGCCCGGTACGCCGCGCATCCGCGAAGGGCGGGGTCGGTCAGGAGCGCGAGATCCACCCTCGAGTCTCGTTCGAGGCTTCCGGCCCCGTCATACTGACCTCGTGAGAATCGCGATCGCCGGGAGCACCGGCACAGTCGGCCGGCACGTCCATCGCATCGCGACCGACCGGGGTCACGAGGTCGTCGCGCTCGCGCGCAGCGAGGGGCACGACCTCGAACACGGCCCGCTGCCCGCCGCGGTGCTGGAAGGCGTCGACACGATCGTCGACGTCAGCGGCATCCAGACGCTCTCGCGACACCGATCGCGCCGGTTCTTCGAGAGGGTGTCGGCGAACCTGCAGCGGGCGGGAATCGAGGCCGGGGTGGGGCACCTCGTCGCCTTGTCGATCGTCGGCATCGACGGCGTGGATGCCGCTTACTACGGCGGCAAGCTCGCGCACGAGCGGGCCGTGCAACGTGGGGCGCTCCCTCACACGCTGCTGCGCGCGGCGCAGTTCCACGAGTTCGCCGAACAGACCCTCGTCCGCGGGAAGATCGGGCCGATCACGGTGGTGCCCGCGGCCCGGGTCCGCCCCGTCGCCGCGCACGAGGTCGCCGAGCACCTCGTCACCCTCGCAGAAGGCGCGCCGGCCGGCCGGGCACGCGACCTGACCGGACCGCGTGACGAGCTGCTGATCGACATGGTCCGGGCGCTGCTCGATGCCCGCGGCATCCGCAGGATCACGCTCGAGATGCGCCTGCCCGGATCATTCGGCCGCGCGATGTCATCGGGGCGCCTGCGCGGACACGCCAACGCCGAACGCGGCACCGTCACCTTCGCGGAGTGGCTCGCCGCGCAGAGCTGAGCCAGCGCGGGCCAGGCGGAGCCGCCGACCGCCCACCCAGATGCACAACAGATGTTGCGCAATGGTTCTTGTGCATCTAGCGTTGCGGGTATGCCTTCAGCAGACCGATCGACGTCACGCCTCGAGACCGCTGCCGCGATGCGCGTACTCGCGCATCCCACGCGACTGCGCCTGCTCGGCATCCTGCGCGAGAACGGACCGCAGACGGCCGCGCAGCTCGGCGACGTCGTCGACGAGGCGCCCGGCACCATCAGCTACCACCTGAGCAAACTCGCTTCGATCGACCTCATCGAGCCCGCCGAGCCGCGCAGCGCCGACCAGCGCGAGCGCTGGTGGCAGGCGGCGAGCGCCCTGACGACGTGGGAGCCGGCCGCGCACCTCGACGATCCGTCGCAGCTTGCCGCATCGTCGGCTCTGGAGAAGTCGATCGCGCAGATCTACGCCGCGCGCTACAGCGAGTACATCGACGCGATGCCGACGCTCCCCGCCGAATGGGTCGCCGCCGGTGCGACCGGCGACCGCACGCTGCGCCTCACGCTCGATGAGCTCACCGCGATGCGCGCCGAGCTCGAATCCCTGATGCACCGGTGGGAGGAAGCGAGCGCGCGGCACGACGATGACGACGACACCGCCGCACCGGTCGCCCTCGTCTATCAGGCCTACCGCCGGCCATGACGGCGACCGACTCCCGGGCGCGCGCCGCCGACGAGGCTCCGCGGCGCGCGGCATCCCGAGCGCTGTACGCGCTGCTCTCGGCCCACGCGATCTCGCAGACCGGCAATGTCATCACGGCCTTTGCGATCCCGTTCTACGTCTTGGCCACGGGCGGCTCCGGGGTCGAGGTGGGTCTCGCCGCGTTCGCCGCGACCGCGCCCGTCATCTTCGGCGGGGTCTTCGGCGGCGTGGTGATCGACCGGGTCGGCGGCCGCCGCACCGCGATCATCGCCGACGTCGTGAGCGGAGCGACCGTGCTGGCGATCCCCGCGCTGGCCCTCACCGTGGGATTGCCGTTCTGGGCCCTGCTGCTGATCGTGTTCGCGAGCGGCATTCTCGATACACCCGGGCAGATCGCGCGCCGGGTCATGCTGCCCGAGCTCACTGAGGCCGCTCGCATCCGGCTCGAGCGGAGCGTGGGACTCCTCGACGGCTCGGAGCGCCTCTCGAAGCTCATCGGCGCATCCGTCGCCGGCGCCCTCGTCGCTCTCCTCGGGCCGATGGCAGCGCTCATCACGAACGCCGCCGCGTTCTTCGTCTCGGCCGCGGTCACCCGCCTGATGGTTCCCGCCACGACCGTCCGGATCGCCGCTGACGACAACGCCGACGGCGACGCGGATGCCGAAACGGATGCCGAAACCCCGCGCTCGTACTGGCGCGAGCTGCGCGACGGGTTCCGGTTCGTGGTCCGCGATCCGCTCATGCGACTCATCGTGGGCATGGTGCTGATCACGAACCTGCTCGACGCCGCGCGCAGCTCGACCCTTCTGCCGCTGTACGCGAACGCCGAGCTCGGCGGCGCCGGCGCGCTCGCGGTGATCGTCGCGGTCATGGGCGGGTGCGCGCTCATCGGCAACATCGCCTTCGGCTTCGTCGCGCACCGGGTGCCTCGGCGGCTGACGTTCGCGATCTGCTTCCTCATCGCGGGCGGTCCGTCGAGCGCCGTCTTCGCGTTCGGTGCGCCCTTCGCGGTGCTGATCGCCGTCGTCGCCATATCCGGACTCGCGGCCGGAGCACTCAACCCGATCCTCGGTGCCGTGCAGCTCGAGCGCGTGCCCGCGCGCATGCGGGGGCGGGTCTTCGGCCTGCTCAACGCCGGCACGTGGGCGGGCGTTCCGCTGGGTGCACTCGTCGGCGGATTCATGGCCGACGGCGTGGGACTCTTCGTCGCGTTCGGGGTGATCGCCGTCGTGTACACCGTCGTGACGCTCACGCCGCTGACAGGCGGATCGTGGCGATTGATGGACCGCCGTCCCGCGCCCGGCGCCGCACCCTAAGCCTCCGCGCGGCTTCTCGCACGTCGTTCCCGGAGGGGTGCCCGCTCGTGTTGACTGCGGGGATGAGCAATTGGGCCGAGACCGTCATGTGGTGGCACGTGTACCCGCTGGGATTCACGGGAGCGCCGATCCGGCCCGACCAGCACGACGCTCTAGCGGATGCCGCCGGCGCGGACCAGCCCGTCGAGCACCGGCTCGGTCGCATCGAGGCCTGGCTCGATCACGCGGTCGAGCTGGGGCTCAACGGGTTGCTGCTCGGCCCGGTGCTCGCCTCGAGCACGCACGGTTACGACACGACCGACTACTTCCGCCTCGACGCGCGCCTCGGTGACGGGCACGACCTCGACCGCCTCATCGCGGCTGCTCACGACCGCGGCATCCGTGTGCTGTTCGATGGCGTCTTCAATCACGTGGGTCGTGAGCACCCCGCGTTCCACGAGCTCGAGGAGCGGGGCCCCGACGCCGCCACCGCCGACCTCTTCCGCGTGCGATGGGACGGATGGCAGCAGGGCGAGCCGGTCGACGCCGACGTCTTCGAGGGGCACGACGCCCTGGTGTCGTTGAACCACGACTCCCCCGCCGTCGCCGACCTCGTCGTCGAGGTGATGACCCACTGGCTGGACCGCGGCATCGACGGATGGCGACTGGATGCCGCCTACGCCGTGCCGCCCGCCTTCTGGGCTCAGGTGCTGCCGCGGGTTCGGGCCGAGTACCCCGAGGCGTGGTTCCTCGGCGAGGTCATCCACGGCGACGCCGCCCGCATCGTCGAGGAGTCGACGATCGACTCGCTGACGCAGTATGAGCTGTGGCAGGGCATCTGGCACAGCATCGCCGACGGCAACCTGTTCGAGCTCAAGCACGCGATCGAGCGCAACAACGAGCTGCTGCCGGTGTTCGCACCGCAGACCTTCGTCGGCAACCACGACGTCACACGCATCGCCTCGGCAGTCGGCCTCGACCTGGTGCCGCATGCGCTGGCTGCGCTCTTCACCGTCGCGGGTGTGCCGTCGGTCTACGCAGGCGACGAATACGGCTACGAGGCGGTGAAGGAGGAACGCCTCGGCGGCGACGATGCGGTGCGCCCCGAGTTCGCAGAAACGCCGCCCGCGCCCGATTCGCTGCCCGAGAGTGCGCAGCACATCCTCCGCACGCATCAGCAGCTCATCGCCGTGCGGCGACAGCATCCCTGGCTGCATCGCGCGCACACCGACGTCATCCACATCGACAACACCGCGATGGTGCTGCGGACCGCGACCGGAACGGATGCCGTCATCACCGCCCTCAATATCGGCGACGCCCCCGTGACGGTGCCGGTCGCCGATGCGACGCGATTGCTCGCCGGAGCACTGTCCGGCGACATCGACCGGCGCGCCGGCGAGGCATCCCTCCCCTCGCGCGGCTGGGCGGTGCTGTCGGCTCTCCCCGCCTGACCCGCGTCGCGTCGAACCGACCCGACCCGACCCGGATGGCTGCTCTCCCCCGCGCGTGGCAACCATTCGCGTCGGGTCGGCGCGCGCTGCGGCGGGCCGGGGCGCGTCGCGGCGCGGCTCACCGGAAGTCTCGTGACTGGTGCCTCACCCCCACCCGCAGGTCTTCGAAGGCATCGGCGAGGATGTTCACGACGCCCTCGTTCGACCGCTCGAGGATGCCGCGCACGATGAGCGCCGGGCTGTCGCGCACGACTCTCCGATAGCGGTGCCACATCCCCGTCGAGCAGATGACGTTCATCAGCCCGTGCTCGTCTTCGATGTTGAGGAAGGTGATGCCGGATGCCGTCGCCGGACGCTGCCGGTGGGTGACGAGTCCGGCGATCTCGACGCGGCGCCCGGTCTCGTGTGCGCGCAGATCGTTCGCCGTCAGCACCCCGCGGGCGTCGAGCTGCGAGCGGTAGTGGGTCATCGGATGGTCGTCGGGTGAGATGCCGGTGGCCCAGAGGTCGGAGGCGAGCACGTCGTAGCTCGACTGATCGGTGAACAGCGGCGGCTGCACGGCGATGAGCGAATCGGGCAAGTACTCGATGCGGTCCTGCGCGGCTGCCCCCGCCAGCCAGATCGCCTCGCGGCGGGTGTGCCCGAAGCACTCCAGCGCTCCCGCGGTCGCGAGCGCTTCGAGCTGCGTCGTGTCGGCGCCGGTGCGGCGCACCAGGTCGCGCATGTCGCGATAGGGGCCGGATGCCTCGCGCTCGGCGACGATCCGCTCGGCGAACCTCTTGCCGATACCGGTGACCGCGGCGAGCCCGAGCCGCACCGCGAAGCCGCCGTCACGGCGATGCGCCGCCGACTCGTCGGGAGCGTTGATGTCGAAAACCGGCACCGGCGGCTGCTCGCCCAGGCAGCTGTCGAGTCCCGTCGGACCCGGCCGTCCCGCCGCGCCCGACACGTGTTCGAGCACGGCTTCGGCCCCCGAGAGCTGCAGGTCGGGGCGTCGCACCTCGACCCCGTGACGGCGGGCGTCGGCCGCAAGCGTCGCCGGTGAGTAGAAGCCCATCGGCTGAGCCCGCAGCAGCCCCGCGAGGAACGCCGCCGGGTAGTGCAGCTTGATCCACGAGCTCGCGTAGACGAGCAGTCCGAACGAGAGCGAATGGCTCTCGGCGAAGCCGAAGTTCGCGAACGCCTGGATCTTGGCGTAGATGTCGTCGGCGGCATCTCCGACGAGGCCGTTCTCAGCCATGCCGTCGTAGAGCTTCTGTCTGAGCGAGTCGATGCGCTCGACGCCGCGTTTGGACCCCATCGCGCGGCGCAGCAGGTCGGCGTCCTCGCCGGAGAGGCCGCCGATGACCATGCCCATCTGCATGAGCTGCTCTTGGAAGACCGGCACCCCGAGCGTGCGCTCGAGCACGGGCTTGAGCTTCTCGTGCGGGTACGTCGTGGTCTCGTACCCGAGCTTGCGCCGCACGTACGGGTGCACCGCACCGCCCTGGATGGGACCGGGCCGGATGAGCGCGATCTCGATCACGAGGTCGTAGAACCGGCGCGGCTGCAGCCGCGGCAGCAGCCCCATCTGGGCGCGGGACTCGACCTGGAACACCCCGATCGAGTCGGCCCGGCACAGCATGTCGTAGACCGCGGCCTCTTCTTTCGGCAGGGTCGACAGCTCGAACATCTCGCCCGTCGCCCCCTCGATGAGGTCGAAGCAGTACTGCAGCGCGGCGAGCATCCCGAGGCCGAGCAGGTCGAACTTCACCAGCCCCATCCAGGCGGCGTCGTCTTTGTCCCACTGGATGACCGTGCGGTCCTGCATGCGGGCGTGCTCGATCGGCACGACCTCGCCGACGGGCCGGTCGGTCAGCACCATGCCGCCCGAGTGGATACCCAGGTGCCGGGGAGCCTTGAGCAGCTCGGCGGCGTAGACGAGCACCCGTTCGGGGATGTCGTGGTCGGGACCGGTGTCGAGGGTGGCGCCCCAGCGCTCGACCTGCTTCGACCAGGCATCCTGCTGCCCCGGGGAATGGCCGAGCGCCTTGGCCATGTCGCGAACGGCGTTCTTCGGCCGATACTGGATGACGTTCGCCACCTGCGCCGCACGCTCACGCCCGTAGGTGGCATAGACCCACTGGATGATCTCCTCGCGCCGGTCGGAGTCGAAGTCGACGTCGATGTCGGGCTCTTCCTCGCGAAGCGCGGAGAGAAAGCGCTCGAACGGCAGCCGGTAGTAGATCGAGTCGATCGCGGTGATGTCGAGCAGATAGCAGACGGCGCTGTTCGCGGCGGAACCGCGCCCCTGGCACAGGATGCCGCGCCGCCGCGCTTCTTGCACGATGCCGTGGACGATGAGGAAGTAACCGGGGAAATCCTTCTGCTCGATGACCGCGAGTTCGCGCTCGATGCGGTCGCGGTCGTCGGCCGGCAGGTTCGGGTACTTGCGGGGCACCGCCTCCCACACGAGGTGGCGCAGCCACGACATCGGCGTGTGCCCCTCGGGAACGGGGAGCTTGGGCAGCGCGGGCTTGGCCCGCCGCAACGGGAAGGCGAGCTCGTCGGCGAGTTCGACGGTGCGGGCCACGGCTCCGGGGTACCGGCGGAAACGACGGGTCATCTCGGCCCCTGATCGCAGGTGCGCCCCCGCGTGGGAGGGCAGCCACCCGTCGAGCTCGTCGAGGCCGCGGTTGGCCCGCACCGCCGCGATCGCCGCGGCGAGATGGGCGCGCTCGGGCACGGCGTAGTGCACATTGTTCGTCGCGACGAGCGACAGACCTCGCTCGCGCGCCAGGCCCGCCAGGATGTCGTTGTGCCGCGAGTCGAGCGGCTCGCCGTGGTCCATCAGCTCGACCTCGATGGCGTCTCGCCCGAACCGGTCGACCAGGACGTCGAGCTCGGCGGCTGCGGCATCCGGTCCTCGTTCGATGAGCGCCCGGCGCACGGCGCCCTTGCGGCATCCGGTGAGGATGCTCCACTGGCCTCCGGCGATGTCGGCCAGATCGTCGAGGCGGTACCGGGGCTTGCCCTTCTCCGCTCCCGCGAGCTGTCCCTGTGTGAGCGCACGGGCGAGCCGGTGGTATCCCTCTTCGCCGCGGGCCAGGACGAGCAGGTGCTCGCCCGGCGGGTCGGCCTCGTTGCGCGCCGCGCCGACGCGCTGCGGCAGATCGAGCGAGAGCTCCGCCCCGAACACCGTCTTCACCGCCAGCTGCTCGGCGGCCTCGGCGAAGCGGACGATGCCGTAGAAGCCGTCGTGGTCGGTGACGGCGAGAGCGTGCAACCCCAGCCGTTCGGCCTCTTCGGCCAGCTCTTCGGGCGATGAGGCTCCGTCGAGGAACGAGTACGACGTGTGCGCGTGCAGCTCGGCGTATGGCACCGCGTTCTCGGGACGCTCGATCCTCGGCGCCGAGTACTTTCCGCGCTTGCGCGACCACGCGGGACTGTCGCCGCCGTCGGCGCCCGCCGGCGCGCTCGGCGCACGGTTGCCGCTGAGCAGTCGTTCGATCTCGGACCACGGCACCGAGGGGTTGTTGAAGCCCATCAGTCGTACCGCCCCTCGACCGACCATTCGCCGCCGTCGCACACCAGCAACCACGCGGTCTGGGTCGCATCGACCATCTGGAAGCGGTGGGCACGGCGTGCTCGCACGGCGTCCCATTCCCGTTCGATCACCGGCCAGGGCCCCGCCCATGAGCGGATGCCGCGCGACCCGGTCGATGACACGAGCGCCGCGGGGATCGCCG
This sequence comes from Microbacterium sp. AG238, assembly GCF_003610405.1. Classification (GTDB taxonomy): domain Bacteria; phylum Actinomycetota; class Actinomycetes; order Actinomycetales; family Microbacteriaceae; genus Microbacterium. Next base: position 633,146 of record NZ_RAQC01000002.1, on the reverse strand, counting down.
TCAGCTCGCCCCGTCCGTCGACGGCGACCATGTCGCCCTCGCGGTCGACGACCGCCAGCGGCAGCGCACGTTCGAAGACCGTCGCCGGCAGCGGATCGGGCAGGCTGCCCGGCCACGGCCGCTCGCGCGAGCTCGTCACCGGCCGGTCGCCCCACGGCACGAGCACCTGCCGCTCGGCGAGCCAGCGTCCACCGCCGACGACCGGCGTCACGACACCCGTGTGGCCGAGCATCGCCTGAACGCGCGACAAGGCGTGATGCACCTTCTGCTCAGGACCCGAGCCGAACAGCGAGACGGCGTGATGGGATGCCGCATCCACCGCTTCGGGCTCGATCTTGACCCGCGCGACACCGCTGGTGAGCTTGCCGCTCTCGGCCAGCTGCCACCGCACCCGGTCGACGACGGCGGCGGGGTCGAAGGTGCCGGGGTGGAGCCAGACCCGGTTGCTCGTCTCGCCGCGGTCGCCGGTGAGGATGACGCGCAGCTCGGTGCAGACGAGGTCGACCGCGCCGAGTCCGGCGATGAACTCCTCAGCCGCGACCCTCATGCCGAACGCGACCTGATCGGCCAGGTCGAGCGGAGGCTCGAACGAGACCTCGCGGTGCAGTTCGGGCGGCGGGGTGCGCGGGGTCACCGGGCGCGAGTCGGCACCCGAGGCGAGGGCGTGCAGTCGGGCGCCGCGGGGGCCGAAACGTTCGACCAGTCGTTCGGGTTCGATCGCGGCGAGGTCGCCGAGGGTCTGCACACCCAGCCGGGCGAAGAGGTCGACGGAGTCATCGTCGAGCACGGCGATCGTCAACGGCGCGAGGAACTCCGCCGAGTGTCCGGCGTCGACCACCCGGATGGGCCGGTCGGGACGGGTACTCATCCGAGCCGCCTGCTGCGCCGTGAACGGGCCATCGGCGACACCGGCCCGCACATCGAGATCACCCTCGGCGACTGCCGCCAGCAGGGCACCGGCAGCCTCGGTCTCGCCGCCGTAGAAACGCGCCGGACCGCGCACGCGCAGCGCGCAGAGCCCCGCCTCGAGCACCTGTACGCCCGGCGCCATCTCTTCGAGACGCGCGACGATCGGCGCGAACTCCCGATGATCGCGCACCGCGTCGGCATCAACCACCTGCAGTGCGGGACATCGCGCCTGCGCGTCGCGGCGACGCTGCCCCCGGGAGACGCCGTCGGCGCGGGCCGACGCCGAGCACGCGACGACCATCCCCTTCTCGAACACCGCGATCGGTGCGTTCGAGTCGACGCCGCTCTCACGCACGAACGCCACGACCGGCCAGTCGGGCACCCACACCACGAGGCTGCGTAACGGTGTCACCGCCTCCTGCTCCCCCACGTCAGACCGCCCGTCGCATCGGGATCGGCTCGGCCACGGGGCCGCCTGCGAGAGCCCGCTCCTGCGGAGCGGCCGAGATCGCACCGTCGGGCGCCGGCAGCAGCATCCGCGCCGACCGGGGCACCGGGAACCGCCGGCTCGACACGGTGACCGTCAGCTCGCGGTCGCTGAGGTAACCATCGCCGTCGCCCAACCCCGACCACCGCGGATCGGCGACGTCGAGCATCGCCTCGGTCTGCGGCCACGGCCCCTGCACGAGCAGCACCGTCCCTCGGTCGCGCAGCCGGCCGGCGAGCTTGGCGATGTCGGAGTCCTTCGCCCGTTCGGGCGGGCGCACGGCGACGATGGGCAGCACATCGGCGATCGTCGCGGTGACGGCGAGCCAGCGTGCGCCCGGGTCGGGGATCAGCACCACACGCGACAGATCGACCCCGGCGTGCTCCGCCGCCTCGGCGCCGAAGCCCGGCATCCCGACCACGCCGCACCACGAGCCGGTCTGCGACGGCTGTGCGAGCAGCGCGAACAGCAGCGAGGACGACGAGCCGAGCGAGTAGGCGGCGCCGGGCCGCAGCCCCCGCCCGGGCAGCAGTCCGGCCAGAGCAGGATGAGTCGGCAGCACCGGAGCGTCGAGGCGGCGCCCCTGCATCCGCTCCATCTGCGCGCGCAGTCGCTGCACGTCCTCGGCGGCAGCAGGATTGCGCATGATCGACCTCACTCAGCAAGGGTAGAACATATGTTCTAGACCATCAATGTCGAGATCGAAGATACGACCGACTTCCGACATCCGCTCCGCGTCGGTGTGAGGCCTGCTGCCGCTGCTACCCGTATCCCCCGCGGCTGGCGAGGCGTATGGTCACGAGCATGTGGACAGTACTCGTGATCTTGATCATCGTGTGGGTGGTGCTGTCGATCGTGGGGTTCGCGTTCGAGGGGCTGCTCTGGCTAGGAATCATCGGCGTCGTGTTGACCATCGGGACCCTCGTGTTCGGGATCATCCGACAGCGTGCGGGGCGCCGCCCCTGACACCGGAGCGGTTTCAGGGTCCCGTTTGCGCACACGGATCAGGAGCGCGCCAGGACGGACGGTGATGCGCGCAGCACTGACGTGACCGAAGCTGTCACCGTCGAGCTGCACCACACGCGGAACCTCGAACGTGGCCTCGAATACCCGACCCCGTGCATAGGCGAGCGAGTGGAGCTCCGGAGCCCGAGCAAGGATACGGCGGGTGAAGCGCGATCGCCGCGCGGCTCCTTGCAGCGTCAGACGGGAACCGATCCCGGCCCATCCGAGCCGGCCGCGCGGTCGCATCATCACCACATCCAAGAACCCGTCATCGATGCTCGCCCGCGGAATGAGCAGCATGTTTCCGGCGAGCGTTCCGCAATTGCCGACGATGACGGTGTGCGCCCGTTCGGTGCGCGACCGACTCCCGTCGATCCGGTAGTCGATGCGGAACAGCCGGTTGGCGAAAACGGATCGCGCGATCGGCGAGACGTACGCGAGCCACCCGAGATGCTTCTTCGCACGAGCATTCGTGTTGGCAGCCATGTCAGCATCGAGCCCGATCCCCGCCATCACGACGAAAGCGTGCGAGGTCCACTCGCCGTCGGAGTCGCTGAGATCGGCGACAGCCACATCGATGCGCCGCTCGCACCCGGAGAAGGCCGCCGACACCGCCGTATCGAGATCAGCGAGAGCGACGCCCAGTTCGCGGGCGAGGAGGTTCCCCGTCCCGGCGGGGATGAGCGCGATGGGCACGCCGGTGCCCTGCAGGACCCCCGCCGCGGCACGGACCGTTCCATCGCCGCCCGCGACCAGCACCACGGCCGGCTTGTCGTCCAGGGCATCCTGAGCGGCTCCACGCCCGGAGTCCTCCGGTTGGGTCGGATACCACCGGGGCGGTGCCCAACCCGCCGCGCGCCCATGAGCCGTGACGATCTGGCGAAGCCGCTCGACGTCTGCTTTACCGGGGTGGAAGACCACCGCCGCGTGGGGTGCGCTCCTCGCCGAATCCTGGCTCACCGAGAGACGCCGCCCCCTACTGCGGACCACCCCTCGATCTGGACGCGGTACGCCTCGGCGCGCTGCCGAGCCGCGTCGCCCTCGACCGGCGGCGCGGTGAAAACCACCGTCTCCGCCAGGGTCGCGACCGCCGCGGCCCGCTCGAGCTCTCGCGCCGCGAACGTGCGTGCGCTGTCGTCCGATGCCTCCTTCTCGCTTCGGACCCGTTCACTGATCTCCGCCAGTCTCAACGCGATCAACTCCGCGAGGCCGTCGCGTAGCTCCTCCAGCGTCGTGTTGTGGATCTCCAGACGCCGATCCGAGACAGTCAGCACGACATCGGGGTAGCCGGAATGCGCCAACAGCTCGCGCGTGGACCCGCCGAGAACGTCTCGGATCTCCTCTTTGCCCGGACGCCGGGTGAACACCGCCTCCACGGTGTACCGCGCGGGCGGGTCGTCGGTCATCAAGCCGGCGGGAAGCGACCCCACCAACACGGAATCGAGGCCGAGATTGTGGGTGGAAGGAGCTTCGTGGTGTGAATATGCGCTCATGACCGGACGTTACGCCTCCCAGATGTGAGGCTCACAGGTTGCCGACCGCATCTCCGGCCTTCGCGAGCACGGCGGCGAGCCCCTGCCGCAGATCGTCGACGAAGGCGCCGGGCATCTCGAGCGACGGGAAGTGCCCGCCGCGCTCCGCTTCTCGCCACCGGACGATGTCTCGGAAGCGCTGCGCCGCCCACGCACGGGGGTGCTTCTCGATGTCGTGGGGATACGTCGTGAGAGCGGCTGGCACGTCGACACGGAGGTGGGGGTCGAGCGACTGGTGGCTCTCGAAGTAGATGCGCGCCGCTGACGCACCTGTGCGCGTCAGCCAGTAGAGCGTCACGTTGTCGAGCAGCCGGTCGCGCGTGATGCTCTCGAAAGGGGTGTCGACCGTGTCCGTCCACTCGGAGAACTTCTCGAGTATCCACGCGAGCAAGCCCACCGGAGAGTCGACCAGCGCGTAGCCGATGGTCTGCGGCGACGTCGCCATGACCTTCGCGTAGGCGAGTCGGTTCTCTTCGAATGCGTGCGTCTCGGCGACCCACCGCCGCTCGGTCGCGTCGAGACCATCGATGCTGAGGCCCGGCAGACTTTGCGGTGTGGTCGTGTGCATCCCGATCACGTGGCTCGGAAACCGTCCGGCGAGCGCGATCGTGATGGGGCCGCCCCAGTCGCCGCCGTGCGCCAAGAACCGGTCGTAGCCCAGGCGAGCCATGAGTTGCACCCATGCTGCGGCGATCCGTTCGGTGCCCCATCCGGGTTCGTCGGGCTTGTCGGAGTGGCCGTAGCCCGGCAGAGACGGCGCCACGACATGGAAGGCCGGCAGCGTCGGATCGTTCGGCTCTGCGAGGTCATCGATCACGTCGACGAACTCGGCGACACTGCCCGGCCAGCCGTGCGTCATGATCAGCGGCACCGCATCGGGGCGCGATGACCGTCGGTGCAGGAAGTGGATGCCGAGACCATCGACGACCGTGCGGAACTGACCGATCTCGGCAAGACGCCGCTCGAACGGGTGCCAGTCGTAGGCTGTCCGCCAGTACTCGACGAGGGCGGCGACATCGGCCAGTGGCGGGCCCTGGGCCCAGCGATCCTGCTCGCAGGCGTCGGCGCGAGTGGTCTCGCGCTCGGGCAGGCGGGTCGCGCCCAGTCGCGCACGCAGGTCGTCGAGCTCGGCATCCGTCACCTGCGGAGTGAACGGCGATACCGATTCTGACGGGTGGGAAGCGGTCATGTTCACTCCATTCGTCGCAGCACGCAGGTGCGAACCGTCATAGCCGGTTCTACCAGAGACGCGCAATCAATGGAACCAGCTATGGTGGTGCCATGTCGGACGACTTTCCCGAATTCCGGATCGGCTCGGTGCTGGCGACGAGCTTCACGGGCACGCTGACCGAGCGGCATGGCGCCAGAGTCGAGCGCATTCCGACACCAGCTCGACTGCAGGCCTGGTTCGACGAGTTCGATCTGGCGGTCGCGCGATGCTCGGCGTCGGACCTCGACCGGGCATACGTCCTGCGCGAGGCGATCCATGCGGCCGCGACAGCGCGGGCTCAGGATGCGACGTTGCCGCCCGACGCGGTGGCACTGATCAACGAGTTCAGTGCACGAGGCACGGCGAACCCGGTGCTGACCGGGGCCGGCGAACGGCGCTGGCACCTCGGTTCCCGCGCGACGGTCGACGCCGCGCTGGGGGTCATCGCCGCGGATGCGGTGGACATCATCTCCGGCGCACGGCCCGGCGCGCTCGCTCTGTGCGCCTCACCGACCTGTCGTGCGGCATTCTTCGACGCCAGCAGGAGCCGCACTCGGCGGTGGTGCGACATGAACACGTGCGGAAACCACGCGAAGAAAGCCCGCTTACGCGCGAAGCACGCATAAGCGGGACGACGTCCGTACCGACGTCACACGTCACGCGCTCTGAGGACGACGAGAGCGGCGAGTGTCGTCCACAGGGTGAAGATCGCCATGATCCCGAGTCCCGCCAGCGGCGGCATCCCGCTCGTCGTCGACACCTCATAAGAGGCCTGCCCGGCCGTCGTGGGCCAATAAGTACCCGCGAACTCGCCGATGACCCCGGGCATGCCCGGGGCGAGAGCGGGCACGAGAAGCGCCACGGTCACGATGATCGCGAGCGCACCGGAAGAGCTTCGCGTGATGATGCCGAACCCGAGGCCGAGGACGGCCGTCAGGACGAGGTAAACGATCGCACAGACGATGGCCCGAACGGTGTCAGGGTCATCGAGCGCCGACACGGGCAGACCGGCCGCCGCGAGCGCGGCCTGCGTGGCACCGAAGCTGCCTGCCACCGCCGCGACGGCCACGACCACGCCGATGAGCGCCGAAACCGCCAGCTTCGACGCCAGCAGGGCTCCGCGCCGGGGCACGATGGCGAGGCTCGTAATGATCTGGCCCGAGCCGTATTCACTGGTGATGGCCTGCGATCCGATGGTCGCGAGGAGGATCTGACCGACCAGGATTCCCTTGAAGCTGATACCGGTGGGGTCGAAATCGGAAGGGAGCGCGGCCTGCCAATCGGCCACGAGCCCGCTTACCCCCAGCAGGCTGACCATCACCGTCACGACGACCGCCGAGGCAGCGAGAATCCAGGTGCTGTGGACACTGCGGGCTTTGATCCATTCGGAAGCGAAGAGGTTCATGTCAGGCGGCCTTCTGCTCGGTCGTGGTCATGGCGAGAAACGCATCTTCGAGCGAATCCCGAACGAGGGTGAGCTCGAACACCTCGGCGTCGGAAGCGGCGGCGATGCGGCCGACGCTCTCCGTCGTCACCCCCGCGACGATGAGGACGTCGGTGCGATCGGCGTCTGCCCGCACCAGAAAGCCGGCTCGCATGAGCGCATCACGCAGGACCGCGACATCCGGGGTGCGCACGCGAACATGCTCGTTCGTGTGCGAGGCGATGAAGTCGTCCAGGGCCTGGTCTGCGAGCAGGCGACCGCGGTTGATGACGATGAGGCGGTCCGCGGTGAGTTGCATCTCACCCATCAGGTGGCTCGAGAACAGCACCAATCGGCCTTCCGCAGCAAGCTCGCGCATCAGGGATCGAGCCCAGCGGATGCCTTCGGGGTCGAGGCCGTTGAGGGGTTCGTCGAAGATGACGATGCCGGGGTCGCCGATCAACGCGGTAGCGATCCCCAGCCGTTGCTTCATCCCCAGGGAGAAGTCGCCGGCCGGCCGGCCGCCCGCGTCGGCCAGGCCCACCAACTCCAAGACCTCCCCGATCCGCCCCCGCGGCACGCCCCCGGCGCGCGCGACGGACGCCAGATGATCCACGGCCGTACGCCGCGGGTGGACGGCACGTGCATCGAGCATGGCGCCGATCACCCGCGTCGGATGGGGTAACTCGTGCATGCGACGCCCATTCACGGTCGCGGCGCCGCTCGTGGGTTTGTCCAAGCCGAGGAACATGCGGAGGGTGGTGGACTTGCCCGCTCCGTTCGGTCCGAGAAAGCCCGTCACCAGCCCGGGGCGCACCTGGAACGAGAGACCGTCGACAGCGGTGACGGTTCCGTATCGCTTGACGAGATCGTGAGCTTGGAGAGATAACTCGGTTGTCTTGTGCACGGCAGATACACTACACCGTGTGGTGTACCACTGCACCGATCGGTGTAGATTTGGGGCGAGGAGATGGATGACGATGATCGATGCGAGCCCGGTCCGGCAAGGCCAAGAGCAGAAACGCTCCGCGATACTGACGGCGGCGCGAGAGCTTTTCGTCGAGGTAGGCGTCGAGCGATCGAGTATGGATGCGGTCTCCGCACGCGCAGGCGTGTCCAAGCGCACCGTCTACGACTACTACGGCGACAAGCGGAGGCTCCTGCTCGGAGTGGTCGAGAACGCGGGCGAGACAGCCGTGAGCACCCTTCGCGAGCTGGCCGAGAAGCACCTGCCCGACGCCATCGCGCTCGAAGCGCACGGCGGTCTGCACCGGGCCGTGAGCGCATTCGCGGCCGAACTCGGGGGCTTCCTCGCCACGTCGACGAACTACGCTGCCGCGATCAAGCTGATCTCGGAGAACGAGTCACTCCTGCCCGAGCTCGAGGACCACCCTCTGGACCGAGCGCACGCCGACGTCCTCGCCGAGCGCTTCGCTCACTTCGCGACCGCGGGCCTGCTCGACCTCGACGACCCGGGGCTCGCCGCCGAGCATTTTCATGCCCTCACGACGCTCCGAGTTCTCAACGAACCGGCTCGCCGCCGGACCGACACCGAACGGGTTCGGCAGATCATGACCGATGGCGCCGACGCGTTCCTGCGCGCCTACGGCCGACAACCGGAGTAGCAGCGCACAGCGACGATCAGGCCGCGAGCGACAGGTAGGGCTCCCACCGCGGATCGGATCGCTCCGTTCCGCGCACCGTCCACTGCGGTCCGCGCGGCGGCTTCGGCGACCACCGCAGCTCCCATCCCATCTCCTGCGGCGTGTGATCGCTCTTGAGGTTGTTGCACCGCAGGCAGCAGGCGACGAGGTTCTCCCACGAGTTGCTACCGCCGCGCGAACGAGGCATGACGTGATCGATAGTCGATGCCGCCTTTCCGCAGTAGGCGCATCGGTGTGCATCGCGACGGAGCACCCCGCGTCGCGTCACCGGCACTCGGCGCGCATTCGGGATACGGACATACCGGGTCAGGACGATCACCGCCGGGCGCTCGTACGTCCCGTCGATCCCGAGAACGGGGTCGTGGACGACGTGCTCGACGATCGTCGCCTTGTCGTTCAACACCAGGAGGAGGGCCCGACGGAACGACACCACAGCGAGTGGCTCATACCCGGCATTCAGTACCAGAGTGCGCATTTCCTGTCCTCACGAACTGCCCTGACGGCTTCAGCGGATGTTCGATGACCGACGTCGCGCATGCCGTGCGGGCAGGTCCCGCGAGGGTGCGAGCACGAAAAAAGGCGCCGTCATGAAGACAGCGCCTTGATTCACGGCCGAGGCCGCAGTGGTGCACACGATGCCGCAGGACGTAGCGACCGATCGCATTCACGGTTCGAATGCCCGGTACTGGTCCCATCAGCTCCCCCTCGGCGTGCGCGAGCGTCGCGTTCAGGGTAATACACCCTCGACCTCGGAAAGGTCGACGGAAGATGAACGGATGATGCGTGTCGTCAGCCCGCGTTCGCGACGAGCCATGACTCGGCGTTGACGTACGCGCCGTCGACCACGATCTCGAGATGCAGGTGCGTGCCGAACGCGCGCCCCGTGTCGCCGACCTGGCCGAGCAGCTGACCCGCAGAGACGGTGTCGCCGACCTGCACCGCGCGGGTGCCCCAGTCCATGTGGGCGTAGAGGCTCGTGACGTTGGTGCCGTTGATGTTGTGGGCGACCTTCACGTACACGCCCCAACCCGGTCCGCTCTCGCTCGACGCGACGACCGTGCCGTCGGCGACCGAGTAGATCGGGGTGCCGCGGTCGGCCATGTAGTCGGTGCCGCGGTGGCCGGCATACGGGGTGCCGAAGTTGTTGAACGACATCAGCGGACGACGCACGAGGCCTGAACCCGGAGCGACGAGCGGAATGGGCTCGCCGTACGAGGACGACGCGGTCGAGCTGCTCGCCGAGATGCGGTTCGCGAGGGCCTCGGCGGCGGCCTTGGCGGCAGCCTCCTCGTCCTTCTTCTTCTGGATCTCCTCGGGCGTGGTCGCGGTGAACCCGCTGCGGTCGAGGGAGGCGGGGCCCACCTCGGACGCGACGACGATCGACTGCGCGTTGTCGGCGGCGACCTGCTGCAGCGTCATCGCGTCGGCCGACGTGCCGCGCACAGCGGCGAAAGCCGGGATGGCGACGGTGGCGACGAGACCCACCACGGCCGCGACCGTGAAGGTACTGCGCACGGGGTGCACCCGGCGATTACGGCGGCGGGCAGCGCGATTTTCGACGGTCGCGACTTCCCGCGATTGCTTCTTCGCCAGCGGGAAGCGGCGGCCACGCAGAGCGCGACCGGAACGGTCGGGATTCGTCGCGTCGACCTCGGGTACGTCCACCGACGAATCGTTGTTTTCAGCCAAATCAGTCCTCCGGCGCCTCTGCGCGATGACCTGCGCTGGCTCGTCGATACTGCGTGTAGGTCCACGCGACGTTCGGGTGTCACCGCGGAGACGACGAGCCGAAGAGGCAATCCACGCAGCGGTCTCGGGCGGGCTTCTCGCCTGAAGACTTCTCGAGGCTACCGGAAGGTAACGAATAAGTCACGCTCCCCAGGGACTTGCCAGATGACCGGGAGAACGGCTCTGCCCGTCCCGTCGGTGCCAACTCATGCCAACGCAGGGTGTATCAAGACGGCCCTCCATGCGTACAACGGACATGGAGAAGATCAGATGGTAAGGCCCAGGCGGGTTGGCGCAAAGTGGCAAGCACGCGCGTATGCAGGCGATGGGAAGTACCGGTCGCTGGGTACCTACTTGACGTACGACGAGGCGTACCGGACACAGATGCGGCACGAGCTGGGGATGGAATCCAAGCGCGAGCCCAAGCCTCAGAAGTCCGAGGCCGCGCGAGGGACCGTCAGGTTTCAGAAGTATGCAGAGGACCTGCTGTCCTCCCGGAAGTCGCAGCTCGCACGAGACACCTTCCACCTCTACACATTCGTGCTCCAGAAGCACTTGATCCCTACGTTCGGCACCAAGAGGCTTTCGGACATCACACCGGCACAGGTGCGCTCGTGGTGGACTCGGATGCCCGAGGGCTCTGCACGCCGTAACGCGTACAGCCTTCTGGGTTCGACCATGAGACAGGCTGTCATGGACGGCGAGATCGCCCTGTCCCCCTGTCGCGTAAAGGGCGGTGCAACCGATGTCTCGAAGCGGCGACCAACCTTCGCGCCCGCAGACGCCAAGATGCTGATGGAGCTGGCTGGGGATAGCCAGCTACGCCTTCAAGTGCACGTCCTTCTCGCATCGGGCATGCGGATCGGCGAATTGCTCGGGCTCAACCGAGGGGACGTGGACCTCTCCAACAACAAGGTCACGGTGCGCCGCCATCTGACGCGCCACGAGCTTGCCCCTGGCACGAAGGGGCACCCGGATCAGGTTCGCCCGCTCAGCATGCCCCAGACCGCCATGGATGCCCTTCGCGAGCACCTCGCCTCCACACCGGGAGACTACGACGACGCCCTCTTCCGGGACACCCGAGGGGGCCGGATGAGCTATCACACCTTCAACAAGAAGTTCGTGGCTCTGCGAGCCTCCTGCGGCCTGGACGAGCTGCACATCCACGACCTACGCCACGTGCACGCATCGGAGTACGCCAAGTACGCCACGCTCGCGGAGGGTATGGCACGCACGGGCCATACCGACGTGAGGAGCTTCATGCGATACCAACATGTGAGCACGCAGAGGGATGCCGAGATCATCGCGGCTATGGAGGGCGTTCTGTGACGAACGAACCTGACCTGGATGCGCTGGTGGCGGGCGGTGCGCTCGACTCGGACGAGGACCGACGAGAGCGTCGGGTGGCCATGAGGCGACTCGTGGACGCCGCGTTCCGTTCGGATGTCTCCTACTCCATCGACATGGCCAAGGCCGGATGGGAGGCCGTCGCAACGGAGGCAAGACGGGCGGAGGCGGCGAAGGCCCGCGCCACGGTACGGCAAGCCCGTAAGGGCCGCTGACCCGCTCGTAGCCTGGAGACGTCGGCAGTGTCTCGCCCTCGCACTAGCGTGCCCTAGAGTCGAGCAAACGGTGAAGGAAGACCGGGGACCATAACGATGACCGTTCGAGTGCCGATCAAGGGTGCGACCCTGACCGCTGCTCGCGAGATGTTGCACATGAGCCGCGAGGAGCTGGGGCGCGCGGCCAATCTCTCCGCGAGCCGCGTGGCTGAGTTCGAGGCGGGCGACACCGAACCCACGTACCGGCAAATGCAGAAGCTCGCCCGGAAGCTCGACAGGTCCCTGGCGTACTTCCTCGCACCGGCACCGTCCGGGTCCGACGTGCCAGAAACGGCAGACTTCCGCGGGCGCGGTGGGGCTGAGATCCCTCCGGCGCTGGCCAAAGAGCTGAAGCGCGCAGCCGCGCACAGGAGCACCTTCCTGGACCTCGCGGACGAGGTTCCCGAATTGAAGGTGCCCCAGCGGGTGACCCGCAAGACGGTGCACGAGCGCGCGAACGACTTCCGGGCGATGCTCGGCCTGACGGCGAAGTTTCGGCCTAACGAGACCCAGACCAACGCCGTGTTCAACTTCTGGCGCGGCCAGCTTGAAGCGGCGGGTTATCTCGTCTTTCAAACAACGGGCATCGCGCTGGAGGTCTTCCGCGGTCTGTCCGTGCATGCTGATCGGCTGCCCATCATCGTGCTCAATGGTGCCGACGCGCCCAACGGGAAGATTTTCACCTTGTTCCACGAGGTCGCCCACATCGCGAATCGCACGAGCGGGCTATGCGTGCTGGATGAGCACGTGGACGAGGAGGCCGTCTGCAACACCTTCGCGGCGGAGTTCCTGATGCCTACGGGGGCGCTGCGCGTACTGCTCGACGGGCCAGCAGACGTCACACCCGAGAACCTGGCGCGCTACTTCCGCGTCAGCCCTCTCGCGGCTGCGGTGCGGCTGCGCACTGTGGGCCGCATGAGCCAGGAGCACCTGGATCTGTTCCGCGAACGATCCTTCGCGGAGTGGGAGGAGATCCGCAGGATCCAGGCGTCTCGCGATGGCTTCGTGCCCCCGTGGCGACTTCGCTATCGCGACCTCGGCCCGCGTTACCTGGGAGCTGTGCTGCGAGCCGTTGAACGGGACCGTCTCACCGCTCTTGATGCGACCTACCTGCTGAACGCTCGCATCCCGATGATCCAGCAGATGCAGGACGAGTATTTCCGGACGGGTGGGCAATGAGCTTCACCCTGGATACGAACATCCTCATCCGCATGGCCAACCAGTACCCCCGTGACATCTTCCCAAGCGTGTGGGAGCGCCTGGAGGAGCTGATCGACGCAGGCGAAGCGTGCATCTGTGAGGAGGTGCACGAGGAAGTGCACCGCGGCACAGACGAGCTGTATGAGTGGGCGAAGACCCAGAATGACTTCATCTGCGAGGTCGGCTCGGAGGAGATCGAGATCGCCGCTGAAATCTCGGAGGACTACCCGGACTGGGTACGTGAGACCCAGAACGCCGCTGACCCGTTCCTCATCGCACATGCGGAGGTCGATGGCTTGACCGTCGTCAGCGACGAGCGAGAAGCAGGACCCGGCACCATTCCCAAGAACCAGAAGGTGCCGAATGTGGCGCGGGCGCGCAGCGTACGGACCGTGAACTTCTTCGGGATGGCCACCGAGCTGGGTTGGCGATTCTGAGTTCGGTCGATAGGAGATCCCATGCCCATAGACGTCGAGAAGCTAGAGCTACTGCGCACCATCGCGAACGCTCTCGCGGAACGAACCCTGACAGACGTCAACCTGCTCTTGCACGAGGCGGGGCTTCAAGAGCTGGCGTGGGGCCACTGGCAGGACGACCACTACGAGGTGACCGACGCTGACAGGGCAAGAGCCGTCCTAGAGCTCATTCGAGATCTGCCTCGCGCCGACGTGGACGAGCTTGCTCTAGCCGTTCGCCAGTTGTTCGAGGTCTCTATCGAAGTTCAGGCGGAGAAGGAAGCGACGCCGCTGTTCCTGTTCGCCTCTCACCTCGCATCGCAGCGGGCACTGACCGGCGAGGTCGGCGAGCATTTGGCTAGATGGGGCGTCAAGCTCTTCGTTGCTCACGACTCAATCGAGCCTGACGAGGAATGGCAACCAGAGATCGAGCGCGCGCTTCGAACGGCTGACGCCGGTGTCGTGTTCCTGTTCCCGGGCTTCATCGAGAGTCGCTGGTGCGACCAGGAGGTGGGTTGGCTCCTCGGTCGCGAGGTGCCCACGTACGCACTGAAGTTCCAGGGAGAAGACCCGTACGGACCGCTCGGCAAGAAGCAAGCGTTCACGGTGCGGAGCGGCATGACGGCGGCACAGGTTGGCGACGCGATCATGGACTGGATCGCCACCAAACCCGCTCTGGCGTCAGGTCTGGATGCCTCGCTGGTGGCGGCTCTGCAAGCCTCCGGCAGCTTCCGAAAAACGGACCAGATCTGGGAGCGACTGCACAGTGCGTCGGGGCTCGGCGTAACTGAGGTCGGCGGGCTGCTCACCGCAGTGCGGGACAACGACCAGGTGTACAACGCGCGAGGCGGCATCCAGGGCGGCGAGACGGGTCCGTATGCGGAACTCGTGTTCAAGCTCGCCATTGCTCAGCCCGGGTTCGATGCGAACGCTGATCTTGCTCGCGAGGTGGCGCGGGTTCGTGGGCTCGAAAGCTTGATGCCTGCCCACCTCGCACCTGAGCCCGATCCGTGGAACCGCGTGGGAGATGACTCTCCGTTCTGAGGATCAGGCGCTCTCCAGTGCGCGGTAGATGGTCGGACGCGAGACTTTGAACGCCTCCGCGATCTCCGAGACCGTCGCCTCCCCTGTCTCGTACAGGTTGCGGATGGCGTCGACCTGGCGGGAGCTGAGGGCAGCACGACGGCCACCCTTGCGGCCACGGGCACGAGCGGCGGCGAGACCGTCGAGGGTGCGCGCCTTCATCATCGAGTGCTCGAACTCCGCGACCGCGGCGAGGATCGTGAAGAACATCTTGCCGTGCGGTGTCGTGGTGTCTACGCCATCCTGCTCGGTGGCCACGAGGTTGACGCCCTTGGCCTCCAGGTACTCGGCGATGTCGAGGAGGTCTTTTGTGGAGCGTCCCAGCCGGTCGAGTCGTGTGACTACGAGCGTGTCGCCCTTCCGGAGCGCTTCCTTGCACGCGTTCCACTCGGGTCGGCTGGCCTTGGTGCCGCTCATCTTGTCGATGAAGCGACGGTCGCACGAGGCCGCCGCGAGCGCGTCTTCCTGAGACTCAGGATTCTGATCCGAAGTGGAGACCCGCCCGTAACCAATGCGCTGACTCGTCATGCAGCGACTGTAACACAAACGGTGCTCACGTTACATAGATTTCGGACACGAGTATTGGACACGGACACGCCGCAGAACGGGGCCGCAGTGAAGTGTGTCCGAAGATGATCGTTTACGGACGCTCGATGACGTTCACCGCTTGGATACTCGGTCGCGGTGTGTCCCCCGCCGTCGTCCTGCCCAGAAACCCACGAGGCGGTGGTTCTTCTCGGCGCGGGCGTACGCGGCGCACGCATCTAAGACGGGGCACGTCGCACAGACCTCCACGAGCTGGGCGTTCGCGGAGTCGGCTCGGCCATCGTCGGTGAACCGGCCATCGCCCGCGCATGAAGGCGTGGTCGCGGCCAGGGCGTCTTGCAGCTCGGCCCACGCGCTCGCCGCCGTCATCGGCCCACGAAGGCGACTCGGAGCTCCCGAAGCTGCGAGGCCGGGAGTCCGACCAATTCGAGGACCCCGCGCTCGCTGCTGACGAGTACCTGGACGCGTCCGGCCTCGTCGCTGGCATCGAGGTGGGCGACGACGACCACGTGGCGACCGTCACGCGCGCGAGAGGTGCCCACGATGACATCGCGAGGCACACGCACCTCATCATTACCGACGCGAACCCACGGGCCGGAGGTGTCCGTGAATCGGGGGGCGACGAGCTTTGGCTCACCGGCCCTCAGGAGCCCGTCCAGCGCCTCGGCGGGCGTGCGGGCGTCCTGTGGTCGCCGCGGTGCTGTGCGAGGCGCTGGAGGCTGCTGAGCGGCGGCGGCTGCGGCGGGGACCGACTGCGACTGCTGCGGCGCTGGCCGACTGTAGCCGGGCGAGTTCGACCCGGAGGTTCTGAACGCGTGAATGACGCGGGCCTTCTTGGTTCTCATGGTCGTCCTTCGGTGTGAGAGGGGACCGACCCCGGCGCGGGATGAGTCCGACAGCCCTAGTCGTTTGGCGCGCCGGGGTCGGGGTAAGGGGCCGGGATGGCGGGGAACTGAACCCGCCATCCCGGGTGCTGGCGTCGGGGACCTGAACCCTCGGCCAGCGGGACCGTGGCGATGCCCGTCACCACGGTGGCGTGTGTGAAGTTATGAGGACCGCGGCGACGTGGACGCCTGGACGGCGTGGATGAGCCGCGACATGTCCGCCAACGTGCAGATGGCGTACGACTCGGCCACGTCGCGTTCAGGCCGATGCAGGACGGCGACAGGGATGGCGTCGCCGTTGATCTTGGCCGCGCGAACGGCGCCGTCCAGGGTTTCGGAGAGCCGCGGGCGGAGTCTCGCGCTGACCTCCATATGGATGCCCGGGATGCCTTCGATGTCCGGATCGAGCGCGGTCTCGAACGAGTCGCTGATGCGGCGCGGGACGGGCTTGGCGGTTACGTGGTGGCCGTTGGCGACGAGGAACGCAGCGACGAGCTGGCGGATGGCCGCGCCGACCGCCCTGTTCTGGTTTCTGCCCGTGCTGCTCATTCACGCCCCTCCGAGTACCCGCCGCGCTCCCGCGGTGCATACGTCGAGGATGAGCGGACACCGCTCGCGGCGATGCGCGCCCGCTGCTCCTCGGCGGCTCGCACGGACGGGTCGGGCGCCTTGTTCAGCGTCGTCGCGGTAGAAGGGGCGGCTCCATACACGCGCTCGACCTGAGCCAGCGCGTCGGCGCGTGCTTCGGCAGTGGGGAGGGCGTGCGCCTCGCGACGTGCGCGCTCGCGCATGTCCCGCCACAGCGCACTCCCGTGCGTCCACGGGCGGAGGTCGGCGGGGGCACGGCCTGCCCGAAGTCGGACGGTGCCCCATTTCTCAATTTGAGCCGCCTCGTCCAGCACCAGGGCTGGCCAGGTCACGTTCCCGTGACGGTCGCGGCTGGCGTCGATCATTTCTTCATCGACGACAAGCTCATCCCCGCGACGGAGGATGACCGATGCCTGCCCGAAAATGTTCACCGAGCGGGCGATGGCGATGCCGCCCTCATCCAAGCTGTGCACCACGTCCCCGGGCTGCACGCTGGCCACGGCGCTCGCCGTCGTCGTCGGGGTCGAGGTGTCCAGGGCGGCCACGGCCTCGCGTGCTTCGCGCAGACGGCGCTCGCCGATGGTCTCGGTCGTGGTGTCGGTGGTCATGCTGTCACCTCTCGCGTTGTCGATTCTGAAAGTGAGGCAATGGCCTCCCTGTACTGCCTCGCCCATGCCGTCCGCCCCCGGGCCTCCAGGCCATCGGCGAGAACGAGCACGACGCTCGGATGCTCCCGTGCGATGGCACGCACGGCGGCGAGGAGGTCGAGGGCGTCGCGCACGTTCTCCCCGGTCTCGACCTTCGTGACGCCCAGGCGGTCCTGGAGGAAGGACAGCGCCTCCAGCTCGGCCCGCCCTGCTGCGATGGCGGTGCGTCCGTCAGACTCGGCATCCAGCCGCACATCGCGGGCCGACTCCATGACGTCCAGCACACGCGACGCCAGCTCGACGCCACGGGTACCGGACGCGTCGAGGATGTCATCGCGAAGCGCATCGGCGACGTGGCCACGCACATGGCGGCGGAGGGAATCGCTGGAAAGCCCGAACCGGCGCGCAACGCCGCGAAAGGTACCTCCAGCGAGAAGGTCACGTTCCACGGCATCACGGTCGTCTGACGCGCACACTGTGCACGGACGTCCAGTCCGCTGCGAGGTCTCCATACCAGGGATATCGACCGCATCCGGCATCGAACGCTGTTCGGTGTCGGAACGGCTGAGGAGAGTCCAGTAGTTGGGTGCGAGTACGCGCTAACCGCGTTCCCGAAGCGCTCGCTTCATTCGATCCACAGTGCTCCGGGAGCGCCCCAGCGTCCGAGCCTGCGCGGCCACGGTAAGCCCGTCCAGTGCGGCCAAAGCGTCGAGGTCGTGGTCGGTCCACGACGGAGGCCGCTTGGACGTCCGTCCCCCCTTCGCGCCCCGCCGCCTCATTTCCAGAATCCAATCCGGAGACCAGTTGTCTAGTGCGTAACGCGCACAAGATCGGGCCACACTCTCGACCGCGCGCTCGCTGTCTAGGTAGGTCTGGCGCACTCGGGAGGGCTCGCGCGCGTCGCCGTACTCCTGGACGTAGACCAGGTGCCAGCACTGTTGCTCCAAGTAGCGCTCCAGCGCCAGCACGAGGAGGTCGTGCTCGGGAGGCTCCAGGCCGTCACGGCATCGGTCGTTCAGCACACGGCGGCTGAGGCGACGGAGGTGGAGCCGGACCACGTCGAAGAGGTCGGCCTGTCCACGACGGCGGAAGGGGCGACGCATCGCCTTGCGGTTGCGTCGAGCTGCACGCGCTGCCACGAGGTCGGCGACGAGAGCGTCGATCTCCTCATCCCTATACGCCCTGGAAGGTCGTAGGTTATCTGACGTGCTCAGAGAGTGCTGATTCGCACTAACTAATGTGCGCTTATCTGACGCGTTCGCGCTATCCGGCCAGGCGCGCATCTCGGCGAGCGTCAGCTTTCTTGGACGTCGCGCGCTAACCGGCGTTGGGTCGGGGTATGCGAGGAGTTCGTCCAGAGTGAGGTCGTCGGGTACGCTCATCGGCAGAGATCGTTTCTACAGCCGCCTCAGACCTGGCAGGGTCGGGGCGGCTTCTCTATGCCCCGGGGCGGATGAACAGATCGTACTCCACGCCAAGAGGACCCGCTGACCTGGGATATTTATGTGCGCGTCACGCTCTAACCGAAGCGCGAGTGGTGAGGGGCCAGGCGCACTTCACCTCGGAGTGACCTTGAAGAGACCAACGTCGATCACTCGGTGCTGATCATGCTGTTCAGCGAACAGATCTACCGAGGACGCCATCAGGACCTCCACAAGCATGGTTGGTGAGCTGACCTCGGTAGCTTGCCTCCGGAATCTTTCTAGCTGAGCAAGGAGGGCGATCCGCGTGAGAGAGGTGGCGCGTTCCTCCCAGAGCACTAAGTGGTTGACGACGTTCCCATAGCCCGGCTCGACTTGTGTTGTCAGTGCGTTCAACTTCTTGGCATCTGAACGCAATTTCTCCTTCGTGTAGCGCCCGAACTCGACCCTGACTTCGCGACCTTTTCCCTCGTAGAACAGCGAGATGTCAACCGCGGTGGGTCGGCCCCGCTGGCCGGTCAAGAATGGTCGTTCCCACATTGCAGAGATGTTTCGCCGCTCGAAGTGCCTCTGTCCCAGTTGGTAGAACTGATCGACAACCGTCACCTCGTAAGCCGCGTCACGCTTGGATGGACGGAGTCCGACTCCGAGCTGCAGCGCGTCGCGGTCCAGCACGCGACGTTGCGTGTTGACGATGGATAGCGCGGCTTGGGTGAGCATCACCACCTCTTCCAGACCTTGCACGATGTCCTTCGAGGGTCTCCCCCTGGTGGGGAAAGCATTCAGCTTCATGAGCCGACCTTAGCGATGCGGCCCACCCTCGCCGTGACTCCAGCCACCAACTTCCACAGGAGGCGGTCCGTGCCAACTTCTGCCAACGAGCACGTCCCCGGGACTACAGTGACCCCTGAGGGTCCCGCGTCATTTCGCGAAACGAGAGTCCTCTGGCGGGGACGCAACAAACAAGTCACGCCGTCGTTCCCATCCCCACCCGACGCTCAGGGTCGGCGCGGCGGAGGACGGCGCTCAGTCGCGCCGCGTGAGGAAGATGTGCGACGCGACCTCGACGGGGAGTTCGAGCCCCTCGTCGACGCCGTCCATCTGCACGAGCACGTAGCCCTCGGAGAACTGGAACGTGCCGTCGCGACCGGGAACGACGCCCGCCGCCCGCAGCTGCTGAAGCAATTCGGGATCGACCTGCGCCGGCTCGGCCAGGCGACGCACGGTGCCGGCGATCGGACCGCCGGTCTCGTTCAGCAGGCGGACGAGACCGACCACACCGTCGTCGAACGTACGCGCGGGCACGTCTCCGAGCTGGTCGAGACCGGGGATCGGGTTGCCGTAGGGCGACTCGGTGGGGTGACCGAGCAGCTCGATGAGGCGACGCTCGACGAGCTCGCTCATCACGTGCTCCCAGCGGCAGGCCTCTTCGTGCACGTAGGCCCAGTCGAGACCGATGACGTCGCTGAGCAGGCGCTCGGCGAGACGGTGCTTGCGCATGACGTCGACCGCCTTCTGGCGACCGCTGTCGGTCAGCTCGAGCGAGCGGTCTTCCGAGACGACGACCAGGCCGTCGCGCTCCATACGGCCGACCGTCTGCGAGACGGTGGGGCCGGAGTGCCCGAGGCGCTCGGAGATGCGTGCACGCAGGGGGACGATCGCCTCTTCCTCGAGCTCGAGGATGGTACGCAGATACATCTCTGTCGTGTCGATGAGATCGGTCATCACAGCCCTTGTCGTGCGCGTGGTCGAGAGGATCCCAGCCTATCCGCTGGCGAGGACATCCGAGGCTGCCCTTACCTCCGGCCCGTGGCACGGCGGAGCCGGGCACCGCCCCTAGAATCGGCTCATGGCGCACGTCACCCTGCCCCGAGACATCCTCCCCCGCGACGGCCGCTTCGGCTGCGGCCCCGCCAAGATCCGGCCCGAGCAGGTCGCCGCCCTGTCGGGCCCCGGCTCGATCCTGCTCGGCACGTCGCACCGCCAGTCGCCGGTGAAGAGCCTCGTCGGTCAGGTCCGATCGGGCCTGTCCGATCTGCTCCGACTCCCCAACGGGTACGAGATCATCCTCGGCAACGGCGGATCGACGGCGTTCTGGGATGCCGCGGCCTTCGGCCTCATCAAGAACCGCAGCCAGAACCTCGTCTTCGGCGAGTTCGGCGGCAAGTTCGGCGCGGCGGCGTCAGCCCCGTGGCTGCAGGGACCCGACATCCGCAAGGCCGAACCCGGGTCGAGCATCGCGGCGGAGCCCGTCGAAGGCATCGACGTCTACGCCTGGCCGCACAACGAGACCTCGACCGGTGTCGCCGCCCCGGTGCGCCGTGTCGTCGGCGACGACGGCGCACTCACCGTCATCGACGCGACGAGCGCGGCCGGCGGCATCGATTTCTCGGTCTCGCAGTGCGATGTCTACTACTTCGCTCCGCAGAAGAACCTCGGTTCCGACGGCGGCATCTGGTTCGCCGCGGTCTCTCCCGCAGCGATCGAGCGGATCGAGCGCGTCGCCGCCTCCGGCCGCTACATCCCCGAGTTCCTGAGCCTCAAGAACGCGCTCGACAACTCCCGCCTCAACCAGACGCTCAACACTCCGGCCGTCGCGACGCTGTACCTGCTCGACAAGCAGCTCGAGTGGATCCACAGCAACGGCGGCCTCCAGTGGGCGGCCGACCGCACCGCCGAGTCCTCGTCCGCGCTGTACGACTGGGCCGAGGCCTCGGAGCACGCGACGCCGTTCGTGGCCGACCCCGCCGACCGCTCCCCCGTCGTGGTCACGATCGACTTCGACGACACCGTCGACGCAGCGGCCGTCGCGAAGAGCCTCCGCGGCAACGGCATCGTCGACACCGAGCCGTACCGCAAGCTCGGCCGCAACCAGCTGCGCATCGCGACGTTCGTGTCGATCGAGCCCGACGATGTGCGTCAGCTCATCAAGTGCATCGACTACACCATCGAGCGCCTCTGACCGCCTCGCGCGATTGAGAAACGACGAAGGGATGCCGCATCGCGCGGCATCCCTTCGTCGTCAGGTGCGTGAGAGCGGTCAGCGCTCCCAGAGCGATTCGTCGTGATCCGACTCCTCGTCCTCGTCGTCTTCGGCGTCTTCGTCGCCGGAGTCGGCGCCCGAAAGGTCGTCGTCGTCGAGAGCGGCGTCGTCGTCGAGAGCATCGATGTCGACGCCGTCGACATCGCCCGCGTGGGTGACCGCAGTGCTGCCGTCGGCGAAGTCGTCCTCGTCCACCTCGTCGTCGTCTTCATCGTCGATGTCATCGGCGTCGTCGAGCTCGGCCGCGTCGTCATCGTCGAGGTCGTCGGACTCGTCCTCATCAGCGGCTGCCTGAGCGGCCTGGTAATCCGCGAGCCGCACGGCCCATGGCACCCAATCGGGGGCCAGCAGTGCACCCGCCGCGGGCAGCAGTTCGACCTCGAGCACGGTGGGCTCGGCGCCGTCGACGGCCGCGACGCTGACCGTCCAGAGCCATCCGGGGTAGCCGGCGAGACGGTTGGCGAAGCGCAGCGAGACGACACCGTCGGCCTCGATGACGTAGTCGACCGGGTCGCCGATCGTCGAGGCGGGCGTGATCTCGGCGAGCGCCGCGCGTGCCAGATCATGCGCGGCGAGCAGTCGCTCGTCGACGGTCACCGCCTCGGCGGCCGTGGGCTCGTCCGACGTCGAGACGTCGGGAGACTCAGGCGTCGAGGTCATCGGCGACCTTGCGCAGCACCGCGGCGATCTTCTTGCCGTGACCCGAGCTGGGGTATCGGCCGCGACGGAGATCGGCGCCGATGCCGTCGAGGAGCTTCACCAGGTCCTCGACGATGATCGCCATGTCGTCGGCGGGCTTGCGGTTGCGCTTGCTCAGGCTCACGGGAGCCTCGAGCACGCGAACGGCCAGCGCCTGCAGGCCGCGTTTGCCGTCGGCGACGCCGAACTCGAGGCGCGTGCCCGGCTTGAGCGACTCGGTGCCCGCCGGGAGTGCCGTGGCGTGCAGGAAGACGTCCTGGCCGTCATCGGAGGAGATGAAGCCGAACCCCTTCTCGTCGTCGTAGAACCTGACCTTGCCGGTGGGCATGTGCGTACCTCGCTGTCACGGACCGCGTTTCGCGGGCAGAACGGAATGCCGGGGCCGTGTGAGCCCCGGTAACCAGCCTACGGCACCGCCGCGAAGCGCTACGCTGATGCGGATGAGCACGCGCAGCCCGAGCGACGACCTCCCGGTCCGCCGTATAGACCGCATCCTCGCGTTCATGTCGCTGGGGCTGCTGGTCCTGGCGATCGTCTGCTTCTTCGCCATCATCATCGGCACCGCGACCGGCCTCGAACAGGCGGACTTCGGTTCGGGAGCCTGGCCGACGGTCAGCGCGATCGTGTGGATCGCACCGCCGATCGCATTCGCCCTGCTGCTGACGGTGCTCATCATGACCTTCATCCGACGGAGCCGGGCCAACAAGGGCCGGTGACGTGTCTCCCGTCGACGCTCGTGCCCTCGCGACCTGGCTCGCCACGGTCGACGACGACGCCCTGACGGCACTTCTGCGTCGCCGTCGCGTCGGGGCCGATGCCGCCTGGGCCGATTTCTTCGACGCCGCCGAGGCCCTGCTCGATCCCGCCGCGGTCGCGAAGGCCGCTCCGCTGCTGTCGCGACCGCTCGTCGCCGCCATGGACGAGGCCGTGGCGTCGGACGCACCGGTGCCCGCGGGCGCGGCGCGCGAGGAACTTCTTCACCTCGGGCTCGTCTCCCCCGACGGGCTGCCCTACGCCGGCGCCGCATCAGCATGGCGCGACCTCTCTCGCCCCGACGCCGCCGCCCCGCTCGTCGCTGACGCGTCTCGCGAAGACGACGCGCAGCTGGCGGAGCGAGCGTTCACCGCGCTCTCGTCGCTCGCCGACGTCCTGTCGTTGACCCAGCCGTCACCGCTGGGACGCACCGGGGCGGGAACCCTCGGCGCGGGTGATCGTCGCCGCCTGATCGAGGCCGGAGCGGTGCCGGATGCGGCGACGGTCGACCTCGTGATCGGCATCGGTCTCGACGCAGGTCTGCTGGGTCCGGTCGACCGAGAATGGCGCGTGACGACCGAGGGCAGCGCGTGGCTCCTGCGCGGATCGGTCGATCGGTGGGGCGAGACCGCGTCACACCTGCGTGACGCGCTCCCCGCAGCTCTGCGCACGACGAGCGGCGGCTGGCAGCCGCTGACGGAATGGCATCACGCGTACCCGCTCGACCCGCAGTGGCCGGCACGTGCCGAGCGTCTGGCTGCGCAGTGGCGGTTCTGGGCGATCATCGACGCCTCGGGTCGGCCGGCCGCGTGGGCGTCGGCCATGGCCGACGGCGGCGATGTCGACCGGGCTGCCCTCCAGCAGAACCTGCCGGGCGAGGTAGACCGCATCTTCCTCCAGAACGACCTCACCGCCATCGCGCCGGGCCCCCTCGAACCGGCGATCGACGCGCGGCTGCGCCGGGCGGCACGCCGCGAGTCGCGTGCACAGGCCTCGACCTATCGTTTCTCCGCCGAGTCGATCGGAGCGGCGCTGGCCGCAGGCGAGGATGCGGCATCCCTCGCCGAGTTCCTCACGACCATCTCGCTCACGGGCCTGCCTCAGCCGTTGGCGTACGAGCTCGAACGCGCCGCGCAGCGCCAGGGCCGGCTGCGCGTGGGGACCGACGCGACCGGTCGGACGCAGGTCACCGCATCCGATCGGAGCGCACTCGACACGCTCGCGGTGGATCAGGCGCTCCGTCCCCTCGGACTCGTGCGTGATGGTGACCGGCTCATCAGCCGCAGCTCCGTCGACGCCGTCTTCTGGATGCTGAGCGATGCCCGCTATCCCGTCGCCGCGGTCGACGACGACGGAGCGGTGCGGATCCTCGACCGGGCCCGTCTGACCGACTCGTCCGAGGTCGCGACGGCCCGCTCCGAGGACGCGTCGTACCGCACGCTGATCGACCGCATCCGCGGCGCGCACTCCTCCGACGACGCGGATGCGGCGTGGCTGGGGCGCGAGCTCGAGCAGGCGGTGAAGGCGCGCGCGGTGATCGAGGTGAGCGTGCGCCTGCCCGACGGGACGACGCGCGACTTCGTGCTCGAGGCGACGGGTCTCGGCGGCGGCCGCCTGCGCGGGCGCGACCGCGCGTCGGACGTGGAGCGCACCCTCCCGGTGTCGAGCATCGTGTCGGCACGTCTGGCCTGAGCATCGCGGACGCTCGGCGCGCAGGCCGATGTCCGCTCAGCACCGGTACGATTGCTCGTTATGGCTGATGGCCCCCTGATCGTCCAGAGCGACCGCACCGTGCTGCTCGAGGTCGCCCACCCGAACGCAGAGGACGCACGCCACGAGCTCGCGATCTTCGCCGAGCTCGAGCGTGCACCCGAGCACATCCACACCTACCGCATCACGCGGCTCGGCCTGTGGAACGCACGTGCGGCCGGGCACGACGCCGAAGACATGCTCGCCACGCTCGACCGGTGGTCGCGCTTCCCGGTGCCGCCCTCGGTGTCGACCGACATCCGTGAGACGGTGACGCGCTACGGACGTCTCGTGATCGAACGTGACGACGAGGGAACGCTCGTGCTGCGCTCGCACGACGCGGCCGTCTTGGCGGAGGTCACCCGCAACAAGCGGATCCAGCCGCTGCTGCTGGGCCACCCCACCCCGGAGACCTACATCATCGATGCCTGGGCGCGCGGTCAGATCAAGCAGGAGCTGCTGAAGATCGGATGGCCCGCCGAAGACCTCGCCGGTTTCACCCCCGGCACGCCCCACGAGATCGAGCTGCACGAAGACGGGTGGAGCCTGCGGCCCTACCAGCGCAAAGCCGTCGACATCTTCACCGAGGGCGGTTCGGGCGTCGTCGTGCTCCCCTGCGGCGCGGGCAAGACGCTCGTGGGCGCCGCGGCGATGGCCGACACCAAGACGACGACGCTCATCCTCGTGACCAACACCGTCAGCGCACGGCAGTGGCGCAACGAGCTGCTCAAGCGCACGAGCCTGACCCCGGAAGAGATCGGCGAGTACTCCGGTCAGTCGAAGGAGGTCAAGCCGGTCACGATCGCGACCTACCAGATCCTCACGGCGAAGCGGAAGGGCGAGTACGCCCACCTCGCGCTCCTCGACGCTCTCGACTGGGGCCTGGTCGTGTACGACGAGGTGCATCTGCTCCCCGCTCCCGTGTTCAAGCTGACCGCCGATCTTCAGGCGCGACGCCGCCTCGGCCTGACCGCGACCCTCGTTCGCGAGGACGGCCGCGAAGGCGACGTGTTCAGCCTCATCGGACCCAAGCGATTCGACGCGCCTTGGAAGGAGATCGAGGCCCAGGGCTTCATCTCCCCCGCCGTCTGCTACGAGGTGCGCGTCGACCTCCCGGCATCCGACCGCCTCGAGTACGCCGCCTCGGCCGATGACGAGCGGTACCGCCTGGCGGCGACCGCGCACGCGAAGATCGGGGTCGTCCGAGACCTCGTCGCGAAGCACGCGGGTGAGCAGATCCTGGTGATCGGGCAGTACCTCGATCAGATCGATGTGCTCGCCGAGGCGCTCGGGGCACCGAAGATCACGGGGTCGACTCCCGTCGATGAGCGCGAGGAGCTGTACGACGCGTTCCGGACGGGCGAGGTCCCCGTGCTGATCGTCTCGAAGGTCGCGAACTTCTCGATCGACCTGCCCGACGCCTCCGTCGCCATCCAGGTCTCGGGCTCGTTCGGCTCGCGCCAAGAAGAGGCGCAGCGTCTCGGACGCCTGCTGCGACCGAAGTCGAACGGCCACACGGCGAGCTTCTACACCCTCATCGCGCGCGACACCGTCGACCAGGACTTCGCGCAGAACCGGCAGCGCTTCCTCGCCGAACAGGGATACAGCTACACGATCCTCGACGCCGAGAAGCTCGAGGCAGCCTGAGCGCACCGCCGCCGGCGGGCTGCGTCAGGGCTTGGTGAGCTCGGGCGTCGGCTCGCCGGGAAGCGGAACGGTCGCCGTCGGCGTGGGCATGGGGATCGGCGCCGGCATCGGCGTCCGCGGCATCGCGTATGTGCGCGCGATCGGGCGCCGCCGAAGCACGTACTCGACGGCGAGACAGTACCCCCCGAGCAGCAGGACCGACGTCGCGAAGCTCACCCAGCCGACATCCGTCGCCGAGGGGTCCGACCCCGCCACGATCCCGGTCACGAAGGCCAGCAGGTTGTTGACGATGTGCACCGCGATGGCCGCCTCCAATCCTCCGGTGCGCCAGGTGAGCCAACCCGCCGCGATCGCGAAGAGCGCCACGCCCGCCTGGCCGACCGGGTCGTACAGGTGCCCGATGACGAACAGGGGTACCGGGAGCAGGATCGCGAAGAGCGGATGCCGCAGCCACCGCCCGATCGACTGCATCAGGTAGCCGCGGAAGACGTACTCTTCCGCGGTGGCTTGGACCGGCACGACGAGGACGACCACGAGCAGACTCAGCCACAGGGCGCCGCCCGTCGGGGGCGTGAGCTGTGCCCCGGGATCCTCGGCGGGCAGCAGCGCGGTCACGAGGGTGACGACGAGCGCGACGGCGACGCCGAGCCCGGAGCACACGAGCAGCCAGCGCCATCGCAGTCGGCCGAACACGGCGGAGACGAATCCGAGGCGACGCCCGTTGACGATCAGAGAGGCGAGCAGGTAGGCGGGCAGCAGCAACGCGACCGAGCCGAGACCGATCAGCAGCGACAGCGGATTCGTGACATCCAGCGCCCCGGGATCGTCGAGCACGCGGTTCAGCGCCCGTGCCGCGTCGTCGTTCGACAACGCGACGAGGATCGCGGCGAGCGAGACGACGAGCACCATGAGCAGGAACAGGATGATGCCGAGAGCACCCACCGCGAGCGGCGTCCACCAGCCGGAACGACGGCGCGCGAAGACGAGTCTGTGGAATGCGAGACGGTCGGAATCGATCGGACGCGGCATGCTTCCATCCTCTCCCGACCTCTACCAGGTCGACCCACTGCCGCGCGATATCCAGCAAACCGATGGGATCCGGTGCCAGTATGGGCCTATGACAGCACCGCGCATTCTCGTCGTGGACGACGAACCGAACATCCGTGACCTGCTGATCACCGGGCTGAAGTTCGCCGGATACCAGGTCCGCGCCGTCGGCAACGGCGCGCAGACGATCTCGGCGGTGCTCGAGGAGGAGCCCGATCTGATCGTGCTGGATGTGATGCTGCCCGACATGAACGGCTTCAGCGTCACCAAACGGCTCCGCGGGGCGGGATACACCGCGCCGATCCTCTTCCTCACCGCCAAGGACGAGACCGAGGACAAGATCGAGGGCCTCAACGCCGGGGGGGACGACTACGTCACGAAGCCGTTCAGCCTCGACGAGATCGTCGCTCGTATCCAGGCCATCCTTCGCCGCACGATGCAGGCCGACGAGGAGTCGATCATCCGCGCCGGCGAGCTGACGATGGACCAGGACACCCACGATGTCCAGGTCGGCGACGTGTCGATCGATCTGTCGCCCACCGAGTTCAAGCTGCTGCGCTACCTGATGCTCAACCCGAACCGGGTGCTCAGCAAGGCGCAGATCCTCGACCACGTGTGGGAGTACGACTTCAACGGCGACGCCGGCATCGTCGAGAGCTACATCTCGTACCTGCGCCGCAAGATCGATCCGCACTCCTCCGAGCCGCTCATCCAGACCAAGCGCGGCTTCGGGTACATGCTCAAGGCCGACAAGTCGGCCTGATCCGCGGGAGCGCAGACGCCTGAGCGATTCCGCGAACGACGGCGTCACCCGCTGGTGGCGCGGCATCAGCCTGCGCACCAAGGTGACGGGGGTCATCGTCACGCTGCTCGCGATGGGGCTGATCGCCGCGGGCGTGGGCACGATGATCTTCCTCCGCAACGCGCAGGTCGCGGCCCTCGACGGCAGCCTGCGGTCGCTGGCTCCGACCGATCTGGCGAGCACCGTCATGGACGTCACCGTCGAGGACGGCATCGCCCTCTTCGAGGGGAAGGCGGCGCCGGCGCCGACCAACTTCGTCGTCGCGATCTACAGCGCCGAGGGAGAGCTGCTGTCGGTCGCGGGCGGACCCGAATCGGTGCGCCCCGACCTGCCCGCCTCGTTCCCCCTCGACCGGACGGTCGTCAAGGGCACGGAGCCCTTCGAGCTCCCCGCCCGCCAGGGCAACGGCACCTTCCACGCGAGCGTCGACGTGCTCCAGCCCGAGGGTTCGCGTGAGAGCTACACCCAGCTCGTCGCCCTGCCACTGACCTCGGTCACGCAGACGGTCGCCAACTTCATCAGCATCTACACGGTGATCGCCGCGCTGATCCTCCTCGCCGGCGCGCTCGGCACCCGGTGGCTGGTCACCCTGACCTTCCGCAGCCTCGGCCAGGTCGAGGAGACGGCGATGACGATCGCGGCGGGCGACCTGAGTCAGCGCATGGGCGACATCTCGCCCGGCACCGAGGTCGGGCGCCTGAAGATCGCCATCAACGCGATGCTCGACCGTATCGACACCGCGCTCGCGCAGCGCGACGCGACCGTGCAGCAGATGCGCCGCTTCATCGGCGACGCCAGCCACGAGCTGCGCACTCCGCTCGTGACCGTCCGCGGCTACGCGGAGCTCTACCGCATGGGCGCGATCACCGATGCGGAGCACACCGCGCAGTCGATGGAGCGCATCGAGAAGGAGGCCGTTCGCATGAGCGGCCTCGTCGAAGACCTCCTGGCCCTCGCGCGTCTCGACGAACGACGCGACCTCGTCATCAAGCCCGTCGATCTGCGTCCGATCGCCCGCGATGCCGCGCTCGACACGCGGGCCGCAGCACCCGAGCGCGAGGTCTCGGTGATCGAGTTCTCCGACGAGACCCTCACGGTCGAGGTGCCGACGAACACGGGAGCCGGATCGACGACCAAGCGTCCGGGCGGCGCCCGCAACCGCACCGGCCAGACGCTCTCACGCTTGCGGCGACGCCCCAAAGACGAGCGTTCCACCCGTTCGGGAGGCGACACGGCTCCGACGTCGCGGAGGACGGATGCCGCGTCAGCGGGCACCGCCGCCGACACCACCTCCGACACGAAGCCGCTGCTGCAACCGGCCGAACCGCCCCTGGTGCCCGTGGTGCTCGGCGACGAGAACCGCATCCGCCAGGTCGTCGCGAACCTGATCGGCAACGCGCGGCGCTACAGCCCGGAGGGCACCCCCATCGAGATCGCGGTAGGCCTGGATCGTGACGCCCGCATGGGGTGGATCTCCGTGATCGACCACGGGGAAGGCATCCCCGAGCCGCTGCGCGAGAAGATCTTCCAGCGGTTCTGGCGGGCCGACACCTCGCGCACGCGTGAGACCGGCGGCTCAGGTCTCGGGCTGTCGATCGTGGCCTCGATCGTGGAAGCGCTGCACGGCTCGATCGACGTCCAGGGCACGCCGGGCGGCGGGGCGACGTTCCGCGTCGCCTTCCCTCTTGCAGATCGCCGCGAGGCAGCCGAGCACCTGTGGATCGAGACGCAGCCCTTGCCGCGTCTGCGCGACGAGCGCTGAGCCGAGCTCCGCGGGGTTTCTCCCCCGCCGCATCGGGCTCACTCCTGTCCCCGATCGCCCGCGCGCGCGAGCGCGGCCCGGCACCCACGACATAGCGTTTCGGCAACCCACCGCACGACGCAAGGAGCGACATGGCCATCTTCTCGATCGACAGCGACGCCGTGGCGAGCGCGACCGCCGCCATCCGGGCCACCTCGGCACGCCTCGAGACCGATACGGGGGCCATGATGGCCCAGCTGACGCGGTTGCAGGGCTCGTGGACCGGGGGCGCCGCCCTCGCCTTCCACGCGGTCGCCGAACGCTGGCGCGCTGCACAGCGCGAGGTCGAAGCGGCACTGGGCGACATCGGGTCGGCGTTGGACGCGGCGGGCCAGCAGTACCTGCAGGCCGAGGCCGCGGCAGCAGGCATGTTCCGCTGACGCCACCTCCAAACGCAGAACGGCCCCTCCCGAAGGAGGGGCCGTTCTGTATGCGATGGATCAGAAGTCCATGCCACCCGTGGGGTCGCCCGCGGGAGCCGGGGTCTTCTCCGGCTTGTCGGCCACGACCGCCTCGGTCGTGAGGAACAGGCCCGCGATCGACGCCGCGTTCTGCAGCGCGGAGCGCGTCACCTTGGCGGGGTCGATGATGCCCTGCTCGAACAGGTTGCCGTACTCCCCGGTCGCGGCGTTGAGGCCGTGACCGATCTCGAGCTCGGCGACCTTGTTGGCGACGACGCCCGGCTCGAGGCCGGCGTTGAGGGCGATCTGCTTGAGCGGGGCCTCGATGGCGACGCGAACGATGTTGGCACCGGTCGCCTCGTCACCCGTGAGCTCGAGCCCGGCGAACGCGTTCTTGCCGGCCTGGATGAGCGCGACGCCACCACCGGCGACGACACCCTCTTCGACAGCCGCCTTGGCGTTGCGGACGGCGTCCTCGATGCGGTGCTTGCGCTCCTTGAGCTCGACCTCGGTCGCAGCTCCGGCCTTGATGACGGCGACGCCACCGGCGAGCTTCGCGAGGCGCTCCTGGAGCTTCTCGCGGTCGTAGTCGCTGTCGGTGTTGTCGATCTCGCGGCGGATCTGGGTCACGCGGCCCTCGAGCTGAGCCGAGTCACCGGCACCCTCGACGATCGTGGTCTCGTCCTTGGTGATGATGACCTTGCGAGCGCGGCCGAGCAGGTCGACGGTCGCGTTCTCGAGCTTGAGGCCCACCTCTTCGGTGATGACCTGGCCGCCCGTGAGGATTGCGATGTCCTGCAGCTGCGCCTTGCGGCGGTCGCCGAAGCCGGGAGCCTTGACGGCAGCCGACTTGAAGATGCCGCGGATCTTGTTCAGCACCAGCGTCGCGAGAGCTTCGCCCTCGACGTCCTCGGCGATGATGAGGAGCTCCTTGCCCTCCTGGATCACCTTGTCGACGATGGGCAGAAGGTCCTTGATGTTCGAGATCTTCTGGTTCGCGATGAGGATGTACGGGTCCTCGAAGACAGCCTCCTGGCGCTCCGGGTCCGTGACGAAGTACGGGTTGATGTAGCCCTTGTCGAAGCGCATACCCTCGGTGAGCTCGAGCTCGGTGCCGAAGGTGTTCGACTCCTCGACGGTGACGACGCCTTCCTTGCCGACCTTGTCGATCGCCTCGGCGATCAGCGCGCCGATCGAGGGGTCAGCGGCCGAGATCGAAGCGGTGGCAGCGATCTGCTCCTTCGACTCGACCTCCTTGGCGTCAGCGAGGAGCTGGTCGGTGATGGCCTTGACGGCCTTCTCGATGCCCTTCTTGAGCGAGATGGGGTCGGCGCCGGCTGCGACGTTGCGCAGACCTTCGCGCACGAGCGCCTGAGCGAGAACCGTCGCGGTGGTCGTTCCGTCACCGGCGACGTCGTCGGTCTTCTTGGCGACCTCCTTGACGAGCTCCGCACCGATCTTCTCGAACGGGTCGTCGAGCTCGATCTCCTTGGCGATCGAGACGCCATCGTTCGTGATGGTGGGGGCACCCCACTTCTTTTCGAGCACGACGTTGCGACCGCGCGGGCCGAGCGTCACCTTGACGGCGTCGGCCAGCGTGTTCAGGCCGCGCTCGAGGCCTCGGCGGGCCTCCTCGTCGAAAGCGATGATCTTTGCCATGTGTGTGTCGTCCCTCCCGGACGGTGGAGAACAGTCTTTAGCACTCGATGAAGGTGAGTGCTAAAGCCATTCTGGCACTCGCCCATGGGGAGTGCAAGCCGCGTCGTCGGCGACCGGCCGGGAAACGACAGAGCGCGCCGCGACGGCGGCGCGCTCTGTGCGAGAGGCGGGTTTCAGGCGACGACACGCACCGATTCCGCTTGCGGGCCTTTCTGCCCCGTCCCCACGGTGAACTCGACCGCCTGCCCCTCCTCGAGCACACGGAAGCCGCTCATCTCGATGTTGGAGTAGTGGACGAAGACATCCTGTCCCTCGTTCACGGTGATGAAGCCGAAACCCTTCTCGGCGTTGAACCACTTGACGGTGCCCTGTGTCATGCGAATCTCCTGATGCTGTGCGACAGCGTCATAGTAAGCAGGGCGTTCCGCCGGATCAGGCGGTTCCGGTCACTGTTGACACGGCCGCATCGAGAATTTCACGAGCGTGAAACACGCCCGCTCATTCGCCGTCCGATGTCCCGCTCGCGCGGTCCTGTCCGACGACGACGGTGAGTTGCTTGCTCGGCGCCCCGTCGGCGCTGTCGGGGCCGGCATACGCCTCGCTCATCTCCACGTCCGCGCCGCCGATGACCTGCGCGAGGCCTCGCGCGGCGCCTTCGTCCGCCGCGGTCACGTAGAAGATCGTGGTGGTCGCGAAGTCATGAGTGCTCGCTTCGCCCGCGTCGACGACATCCGAGCTCCATCCCGCGCCCACGACGGTGTCGCGCAACGAGCTCGCCAGCCCCCGCTCCGACGTGGCGTTGAGGATCAGCACCGGATACGAGGTGTCGACCACAGGGTCGGCCTCGACCGGAGCCTCGACCACGGCCGTCGCGGTCGGCTCCGCCGGGAAGAGTGCGATGCGTCCGGTGACGATCATGGTGCCGACGACACCCGCCGCGACCAGGACGAGGATCGCCACCGCTGCCCACACCAGGAGGACGCCGGCGCGCAGCCGGGGATTCTCCGCCCGATGGGCGCCGACTCGGGTGGTGTCGGCGGGGAGCTCGTCGAAGCGGTCTTTCGGGTATGTCGTTGTCGGCACGGAGGAATGCTATCTGCCGAAGCTCCGCGTCACATGGCCGCGCGGTCGGCGCGTGAGCGCTCGGCCGCCGCCCGCATACGCCGCAGCCGGTGCACGAGCAACGGGTCGTGCGAGACCGCGTCGGGCGAGTCGATGACGCGCCCGAGCAGCTGGTAGTAGCGTGCGGGACTCAGCGAGAGCTCCTCGCGCACGGCCTCTTCCTTCTCCCCGCTGTGGGCTCCCCAACGTGCCTCGAAGTCGAGGAGCGAACGGTCGCGATCAGACAGGGCCACGTGTCAACGCTACGACGACGGACGCCCGGAGCCCGGACGCCACTCCCACCACCGGCCGAGCGGGTCGGCCGCGGCGTCGATCTCGCCGTCGAGGGCGACGGCGAAGCCGCCCGGCCAACCGGTCGGCACGGCCGCGGACCACCCCTCGTGGGTGGCCGGGTCGTCGATCGTGAGCCACCGGCCGAGCCCACGCGCGCGCTCGATCACCGGGGCGCGGCGCTCGCGCGGGATGTGCACGAGCACGCCGGGTGTCGTGACCACCAACGTCGCTTCGGCCGGCGCGAGGGCCGCGACCTCCGGGAGCAGATCGAGGGCGTCCCCGGCGAACATCAGCGGCGGTTCGGATGCCGCGACCGCGGCCGCGGCCCGGATGCGTTCGGCACGACCGTCCTCCCCGGGCCAGACCAGACGCGCGAGCCAGTCGACGTCGCTGCGGTCGCGCACGTCGAGCGGCGCGAGATCGATGCCGGCACGCCAGACGATCTCGGGATGCCGCACCTGCGGCATCCGCTCCCCCACGACCTCGGTGACGAGCTCCACCTCCGAGGTTCCCGCCGCCGGATCGAGCCGCACCTCGCCGTCGGCACCGACGTAGCGGTACGAGTAGCGGTCGGGATACAGGCACAGCCCCGCGCTCGCCCCCACCTCCAGCAGCGCGATCGGACCTTCGATACGCGACAGCGTCGGAAGAAGCACCGCGCACCGCAAGGGCTCGTTCGTCTGCACCGAGCGGGCAAGGCTCTCGGCGACGACAGCGTCAGCGTTCTCGAGCACCCACGCCGCCCACGACTCGGCGGCCACATCACCCGAGCCGAGCAGCCGGCACACCGCGAACACGAGCGGCGGCTGACGACGGTTCGCCGGCAGCCGGGAGAGGACCTCCTGGAGAGCCGTGTCGTCGACGACACGCCGCGCCCAGGCGGCGTACAGGTCGGAGCGCCCGGGGGCCTCGTCTCGGGCGAAACGCCGGTATCGCTCGATCACGGCGGCTAACTCGTCGGACATGAGGACATTCTCCGGGAACATCGACCCGCAACGTCGAGTTGAATAGGACGAGGCGAAGGAGCAGACATGACGTATTCCGTGAACAAGACCGACGAGCAGTGGCGCGAGGAGCTCAGCCCCGAGCAGTACGCGGTGCTGCGCCAGGCGGGCACCGAGCGCGCCTGGACAGGTGAGCTGCTCGACGAGAGCCGCGCGGGCTTGTACACCTGCGCCGCCTGCGGCGCCGAGCTGTTCCAGAGCGGAACCAAGTTCGACTCGCACTGC
Source organism: Microbacterium sp. AG238 (assembly GCF_003610405.1). Classification (GTDB taxonomy): domain Bacteria; phylum Actinomycetota; class Actinomycetes; order Actinomycetales; family Microbacteriaceae; genus Microbacterium. The sequence goes on along the minus strand of NZ_RAQC01000002.1, from coordinate 598,538 downwards.
GGCTGGCCGAGCTTCTACGAGTCGGTGCGCCCCGAGGCGGTCGAGCTCATCGAAGACCGCTCGCACGGGATGGTGCGCACGGAGGTGCGCTGCGCCAATTGCGGTTCGCACCTGGGCCACGTCTTCCCCGACGGCTTCGGCACCCCTACCGGCGACCGCTACTGCATGAACTCGCTGTCGCTGTCGTTCACGCCCGAGCAGGAGAAGTGACCGGAGCCTTCGAGGCCGCCGGCGCGCGCCGGTCGTGGTCGAAGGTCACCGACGAGGCGCCCAGCCATGACGAGCTCGTGCGGCTGGTGTCAGCCGCGGGGCGCGTCGCCGATCATTCGTCGTTGCGCCCGTGGCGGCTCATCGAGATCCGTGGCGATGGTCGCACCCGGCTGGGCCGCGCGTTGAACAAGGCCGAGGGCAAGCGGGGGGTCTCGACGAAACCGATGCGAGCGCCCCTCCTCATCGCCGTCGTGGCGAGCTACAGCAAGAAGAGCAAGGTGCCGCGCTGGGAGCAGGAGGCCGTGGCATCCGGTGTCGCACACCTCCTGAGCCTGCTGCTCGACGAGGCCGGGTGGGGCGTCTTCTGGCGCACAGGAGGTGCCACACGATCGAAGGCCGTCGCGAAAGCCCACAAGCTCGGCAAACGCGAAGAACTGCTCGGGTGGCTCTACGTGGGCGGCAAGCCCGCCGATCGCGACTCGGGCCGCCGCAAGACGATCGACGGCGAGGCCTTCCTCAGCCCGATGCCCTGATCGGCTCGGGTCCGAGACTGGGCTTCAGGTCGGCGGCTGAGCGCGGGATCCCACCCGGCGGGTCGTCAGGCGGCTGTCGTCGAGCAGGTCCGTCATATCGACCTCGAGTGCCGCCGAGATCCGCGCCAGCTCTTCGATCGACATCGCCGACGGGCGCCGCACGTGCAAGCGACGAGCGAGCGTGCGCATCGGGATGCCGCTCGCCTCGGCAAGCCATTCCTGTGTCAACCGCTCGTCCGCGAGGACCGCGCGGATGGAGCGGGCCACGCGGGTACTTAGCAAGCCGTCTGCCATATGGCAACACGATTGACACTCTTGCTACATGGCAATTGTTCCGCCAAACTTGGCACGTGCCCACAGGAAAGAGACCGGAACCCGGCCCACTCAGTCGTCATGTCGCCGAGGTGCTCGCCAGCGAGATCGCGCGGCGCGGACTGCGTCAGACCGACATCGCAGCGCAGGCGGGCATGTCGGTCTCACAGTTGTCGCGCGTCCTCGGCGCCAAGAAGGTCTTCACGATCGACCAGCTCGACGCGGTGTGCCGTGCCGTCGGCATCCGCATCGCAGACGTCGTGGTGATCCCCGGCCAGCGGCGGAGCCGCGGCCCCGGCCCCATCGACATCTCGCGCAATGACGTGGGTGTTGCGAGCCGACCCCGTCGCGCGGTGGCCGAGTCGCCATCCGCCTGATCTGGGGACGGGGCGGCGGAACGGCGGCAACTCGGCCAAACTTGGGCACGTGCCCACAGGAAGAACACCGGAACCCGGCCCACTCAGCCTTCACGTCGCGAATGTGCTCGCCGGCGAGATCGCGCGGCGCGGGCTGCGTCAGACCGACATCGCCCTACAAGCGGGCATGTCGGCCTCGCAGCTGTCGCGTGTCCTCGCGGCGAAGAAGGTCTTCACGATCGACCAGCTCGACGCCGTTTGCCGCGCCGTCGGCATCCCCCTCGTCGATGTCGTCGTCATGCCGGGCCAGCGGTCCCGCCGCCCCCGCGACCGGTCCCACATCCCTCGCATCGATGTCGGACCCTCACGCGATACTGAGCGGGCGGTGGCCAAAGCGCCACCGCATGACCGCGGAGGGGATCACGGTGACGGATGACGAGCTTCTCGACACACTCGATGTTCTCGGCGTCAGCCTGAGCATCACCGATCTGCCACCCGACCGCGACGGCGAGTACGAGCACGGGCTCCGCATCGTCCGGCTCCGTCCGGGGATGGCCCGCCGCCTCCACCGGTCGGTGCTGGCGCACGAGTGCGCCCACGCCGTCTACGGTGACGTACCACTCCGCGATCCGCACCACGCCGAACGGCAAGAGGTGAGAGCCGACGAATGGGCGGCACGGGTGCTGGTGCCGGTCGACGACTATGCGCGCGCCGAGAGCATCCACGACGGTCACGTGGATGCGATGGCCCTCGAACTGGATGTCACCGTCGACCTGATCCGGGCCTTCCAACGCACGCTCCAGCATCCTCGCGTCCTTCGCATGCCGGACATCCCGACGGGGGCGTCGCGGTAGCACAGCGTTCCGCATGCAGCCGACCGCATGAGTCGAGACGTAAAATCGACGGATGCCCGGATGCGCCTCGAGCGCGGGTCGGAGGCAGAAGCCGCTGGCCACCGGAGACACCGCGGGAGTCGCATTGCACGGAAACGCCACCACTCGTTACGACGACGTCGCCCTCCTCTCGGTCGCGAGTGTCCTCCCCTCTCGCGTCACCTCATCCGACGCGATCGAGGAACGATTGTCGGGCGTGCTGCGTGAGCTCAAGCTCAAGCCCGGCCTGCTGCGCCGCGTCGCGGGAGTGAACGAGCGACGAAACTGGGCGGCGGGCGAGTCGTCGGACGACGCGACGATCCGGGCAGGGCGCCGGGCACTCGACGAGGCCGGCGTGCGCCCCGACCAGATCGGCCTGCTCATCAACACCTCGGTGTCGCGCAAGCACCTCGAGCCCTCCGTCGCCGTTCGCCTGCATCACGGGCTCGGGCTGCCGACCTCGGCCATCAACTTCGACGTCGCCAACGCCTGCCTCGGTTTCATCAACGGCATGAGCCTCGCCTCGGGCATGATCCAGTCGGGCCAGATCGACTACGCCATCATCGTCAACGGCGAGGATGCCGATGAGATCCAGGTGAACACCGTCGAGCGCCTCAACCGCGGCGGTCTCGACCGCGAAGGCTTCATGAGCGAGTTCGCCTCGCTGACGCTCGGTTCCGGCGCCGCTGCCGCGGTGCTGGGGCGCGCGAGCGCGAACCCCGGCGGCCATCGCATCGTCGGCGGCGTGACGCGCGCCGCGACGCAGTTCCACGAGCTGTGCGTCGGGAGCGTCGACGGGATGTTCACCGATGCCAAGGCCCTCCTCAAGGGCGGACTGGCCCTCGTGGTCGACGCGTGGAAGGAAGCACAGTCGACCTTCTCGTGGTCGACGGTCGACCGCTACGTCACGCACCAGGTCTCGTCGGTGCACACCAACGCGATCGTGAAGGCCGTCGGCCTCGATCGCCGTCGCGTGCCGGTGACCTACCCCCATCTGGGCAACGTGGGGCCGGCCTCGATCCCCATCACACTCGACGCGGAGAAGGCGACGTTGCAGCACGGCGACCGGGTGCTGCTCATGGGTGTCGGCTCGGGTCTGAACACGAGCATGCTGGAGCTCGCGTGGTGACCCCCGCCGTGCCGCGCGGACTCCCCGGAATCGAGAGCGGCGTGTCGACGACGCGCGTCGTCGCCGGTGTCGGAGCCGACGCCGGCGCGCAGCGCCGGTGGCACCTGCTCGACACCGCGCCGGTTCTCGAGCGCGAGGGCATCCCTCCCGTCGGGACGATCGTCGCGGTGCACGGCAATCCGACCTGGTCGTACCTGTGGCGCGCCCTCGTCGCGACCTCGTTGGAGCGCGCGCGTGCCGGGGGTCCGGCGTGGCGCGTCGTCGCGGTCGATCAGCTCGAGATGGGCTATTCCGAGCGCACGACGCTGACGCGAGGACTGCCGCAGCGCATCGACGACCTCGGCGCGCTCATCGACGACCTGGACATCGCCGGCACGCTCGTCACCCTCGGCCACGACTGGGGCGGGCCGATCTCGTTGGGGTGGGCCGTTCGTCACCGCGACCGTGTCGACGCCGTCGCCGTGCTCAACACCGCCGTCCATCACCCCGCGGGGATGCCGCTTCCTTCCGCTCTGCGAGTCGCAGGCGCCCGGTCGCTGCTGGCCACGACCACGGTCAAGACGACCGCGTTCCTCGACACGACCCTGGCGTTGGCCGATCCGCCACTCGCTCCCGAGGTTCGAGCCGCGTATCGCGCGCCCTACGCGTCGAGCGAGCTGCGGCGCGGCATCGGTGCGTTCGTCGCAGACATCCCGGCGACCCCCGAACATCCGAGCACGCCGGCGCTCGATGAGCTGGCCGGAGGTCTGGTCGATCTGACGGTGCCCGCGCTGCTGCTGCGCGGACCGCGCGACCCGGTGTTCGGCGAGCACCATCTCGACGACCTCGCGCGCCGTCTGCCTCACGCCGATGTGCACCGTTTCGAAGGTGCCGGCCACATGCTCGCTGAGGAACGGCCGTACGCCGACATCCTGCTCGACTGGCTCGACGACGCCGGGCTCTCGTCCGCCGACGCAGGTGAAACCGAGGGCGCCGTCGACCGCGGCGCATCTCCCGCGGTCGAGGATGCCGACGCGAGCGACGCGCAGGCGTTCGTGCCGATCTGGCAGCGGCTCGCCGACAGGCGGGACGACGACGACACCGCCGTGGTCGATCTCACGCGCCGAGTCGGCGGCGAACCGCTGGATGTCAGCTGGCGTGAGCTCGCGCAGCGTGTCGACGAGCTCGCCGCGGGGTTCGCATCGTTCGGTATCCGACGCGGTGACCGCGTCTCGCTGCTGGTGCAGCCCGGACCGACGCTGACCGCCGTGCTCTACGCGTGTCTGCGCATCGGCGCTGTCGTGGTCGTCGCAGACCGCGGACTGGGCATCCGCGGGCTCTCGCGCGCCGTCCGCGGCACCGAGCCGGCGTTCGTCATCGGCGAGCGGGCCGGCCTCGCCGCGGCGCGGGCACTCGGCTGGCCGGGCCGACGCATCTCGGCTCCGAACCTGCCGGCCCCCGCGGCGCGCGCGCTCGGCGTCGAAGCCTCGCTCGCCGAGATCGCGGCGTCCGGTGCTCGCAGCGCGGTGCCGGCGCCGCCGTCCGCAGACGCTGATGCGGCGATCCTCTTCACCTCGGGTTCGACCGGACCCGCGAAGGGCGTCGTATACACGCACGCCCAGCTCGCCGCTCTCCGCGACGCCCTCGGTGCGCACTTCGATGTGACCCCCGACATCGGACTGGTGACGGGCTTCGCCCCCTTCGCCCTGCTCGGTCCCGCGCTCGGCACGCGATCGGCGACACCGCGCATGGATGTGTCCGCACCACGTACCCTCACCGCGACGGCGGTCGCCGAAGCGGTCCGCGCCTCGCGTGCCCGCATCGTGTTCCTCTCGCCGGCGGCCGTCGCCAACGTCTGCGCGACCGCCGGTGCCCTCACTGCCGACGACCGCGCGGCACTCGCACAGGTGCGGACGTTCCTGTCGACCGGGGCGCCGGTGAGCATCGACCTCCTGCGCCGGGCGCAGGAGTTGATGCCCGAGGCGGAAGCGCATACTCCTTACGGCATGACCGAGTGCCTGCTCGTCACGGACGTCACCCTCGACGAGCTCGAGCGCGCACAGCAGTCGCCCGATGCGGGGGTGTGCGTCGGTACGCCGATCGGCACGGGAACGGTACGCATCTCCGCTCTCGACGCCGACGGTCGTGCAACCGGAGACCTTTCGGACGCGCCCCACGTCACCGGCGAGATCGTGGTTTCGGCCCCGCACCTCAAGCGCGGCTATCACCGCCTGTGGGCGACCGATCGCGACGCCGTGCGCGACACCGCCTCTCACCCCGGGCGCTGGCACCGCACCGGCGACGTCGGACACCTCGACGCCGACGGCCGGTTGTGGGTCGAGGGACGACTCCCCCACGTCATCGTCACGAACGAGAGCCCAGTCACCCCCGTCGGCCCCGAGCAGCAGATCGAGAAGCTCGACGACGTCCGCCGCGCGGCGGTCGTCGGTGTCGGACCCCGAGGCCGTCAGGTATGCGTCGCGGTCGTCGAGACCACGTCGGGCGCGCGCCGGCCCGGCCTCGCGCCATCGGCACTGGCCGAACGCATTCGCGCGGCATCCGATGCTCCCGTCGCCGCCGCCCTCGTCGTCCCGGCGCTGCCCACCGACATCCGGCACAACTCGAAGATCGACCGATCGCGTCTGGCGGCCTGGGCCGAGCGGGTGCTCGCCGGCGAGAAGCCGAGCGCACCGTGATCGTCCTGGCCACCGGGGCATCCGGATTCCTCGGCCGCGCGGTCGTGGCCGATCTCATCGCCGCCGGGCATGACGTGCGCACGCTGCAGCGCCGACCCTCGGGCATCGCGGGAGCACGCGACATCCGCGGCTCGGTCACCGACGCGGCGACCGTGACGGAGGCCGTCGCCGGTGTGGAAGCCGTCGTCCACCTCGCCGCGAAGGTGTCGCTCGCCGGCGACCGACGCGAGTTCTACAACGTCAACGTCGGCGGCACGACGACCCTGCTCGATGCCGCCGCGGCAGCCGGGGTGTCGCGCTTCGTCCAGGTCTCATCCCCCTCGGTCGCCCACGCCGGCTCCGCCCTGGCCGGCGCCGCAGCCGATCCGGCCGATCCGGTCCGGGCGCGCGGCGAGTACGCCCGCACGAAGGCCGAGGCCGAACTGATCGCCCTCGGCCGAGACACCGAGGCGATGCGCGTCGTCGCCGTTCGGCCGCACTTGGTGTGGGGTCCGGGCGACCCGCAGCTCATCGAGCGCATCGTGGCTCGCGCCCGACGGCGCACACTGCCCCTCCTCAACGGCGGCACCGCCCTGATCGACACCACCTACGTCGACAACGCCGCGTCGGGCATCGTCGCGGCGTTGCACCGAGCGGATGCCGTCGGCGGCCGCGCCTACGTCCTCACGAACGGCGAACCGCGACCCGTCGGCGACCTCATGGCGGGCATCTGCCTGGCTGCGGGCGCCCCCGAGCCGAAGCTGCGCCTGCCGGCCGCCGTGGCCCGTGCTGCCGGAGCCGCCGTCGAGAAAGTGTGGGACGTCCGTCCCGGCGCCGACGAGCCGCCGATGACCCGGTTCCTCGCCGAACAGCTCTCGACCGCGCACTGGTTCGATCAGACCGAGATCCGTCGTGATCTGCAGTGGGCGCCGACCGTCTCGATCGACGAGGGACTGTCACGGCTCGCGGAGCACTACGCCGCGCGTCGCTGAATTCCGCTCAGCGCACGCGTCGCCGCCACGGCACGACCGCGATGACGACACCGACGAATGCGACGGCAGCAGCGGTCGTCGCGGCCAACAGCGAAGGCCCCGACGGCGGCGGTGCGATCGCGTCGAGGACGATCGACGCGGCGAGCAACCCGACCACCGATCCGAGGCCGAGGAGCAGCACTCCGGTGCGCTTCACCAGAGCGGCCGAGATGACGATGTACACGACGCCCATCGCCCCGCCGAGGTACATCCAGGGTTCGGCGGGCAGCTCCGACGGCATCCCGTTGACCGTCACGCTCACCGCCGCGGCGATACCCAGCGCGATCGAGCCGCCTGTGAAGTTCACCACCGTCGTCGAGAGGGGGCTGCCCAGCTCCTGACGCAACCGGCCGTTCGTCCCCTGCTGCCAGGCGATGCCGGCTCCCGCGATCAGCGGTAGCGCCAGCATCCACCAGGCGACGGGCTCGCCCCGCTGCCCGAGCGCGCAGAGCACGACGCCGACGATCGCCAGCAGTCCGCCTACCAGGCGCGGGACGGTCACGGCCACGACACCGGCGGGGCCGTACCCGACGCGGTCGAGCACCAGCCCTCCTGCCGTCTGCCCCGCCACGAGACCGACGGTGAACAGCGCCACGCCGATCGTGGCGACCGTGAGCCCCTGGGTCGCGACCGTGACGGCCCCGGCGAGCCCGCCGAGCAGCATCCAGATCGGGATGCCGCGCCCCGCCCCCGCCACGAGCAGGCGCAGACCCCGCCGGCCGCTGGGCACCGACAGGGTGATCACGAGGATCAGCACCAGCCCGGTTCCGAACGAGATGGATGCCGCGACGAAACCGTCTCCGATCGCGGCGCCGAGCGCACCGTTGATGCGCGCCTGCACGGCGGTGAGGACGCCGATGAACACCGTCGCGGCGATCGCCACGCCGAGCGGTAGAGCTGGGGGTCGGATCTGGTCGGTCACTCGGTCAATAGTGCATCAGGAGCGCCGCACACCACGAACCGCGGCCTCGCACTGCGTGTGCCCCCTCTTGACGCTGTCGTGGCGAACCGGGAGCGTGGATGAGGAGGACGGGGATCATCATGGGGCGATTCATCTATGGCAACGGCAACACCAAGGTCGAGATCGAGGATCGCGCGCTCGCGCACCTGCAACAGGTCATCGGATCCAAGCTGCGCCGCAACGAGTGCTTCTTCTTCACGTGGCGCGATGATGTGAGCATCGGCGACGGCCGTCGGTCGGTGTGGATCCATCAGAACGCCGACCTGGTCTTCAAGTTCCACGGCCATCGCTCACCGCAGCTGAATCGCGATTGGCTCGAAGCGCTCACCGCGGTCGCGAACTCCGGCAGCGGCCTCTACCTCACCCCCGAACCCGCGCCGCGCAGCCGCAGCAGCCAGGACCCCACGCCGCTGCCCGACCGAGCCGACGCGGTCGGTCTCGACTGACACCCGGCCTAGGCTGGTTCCCATGTACGTGGGCACCATTCGTCGGGTCGAGAACACCTCCGTCGAACTCGCGGGGCACTCGCTCGAGGAGATCCGGGATCAGGCACAGGCTGCGGCCCCCGAGGGTTTCGACCTCGTGTCGGCACCGGTGCAGATGATCAAGGGCAGCACCGAGCTCAAAGCCACCGCGACCTACCAGCGCCGCGATGGCCTGCGCGACATCGAAGCAGACGACCGCGCAGCCCTGTTCGCAAAGGTGCCCGAGGGCTGGCAGCTCGTCAACATCCGGAAGCAGTGACACGACGAGCGCGCGCGCTAGCCCGCCGCACTCGACTTTGCAACCCCGTGCTCGTCGGGGGGCTGCCGTGGCATCGTGCAGGGCGATGCGTTACGTGAAGTACGGGGGCGAGACTTTCATCACCAGCGATGCTGTCGCCCGTGCCCTGCTGGCTCTGACGGCGAGCGTCGCGGCGACCTCGGGAAGCGAGGTCGTCACCATCCTCGCCATCGAGCCCGGTTCGGACGAGCCCGCGCAGGTCGACCTCGTGATCGGGAGCGGCATTCACATCCTCTCGCGGCCCGCGGCCGTCGACATCCCCGAACCCGACTTCGAGGATGCCGTCGGCTGGTTGCAGCTGCATCCCGACTTCCCCCGGCGCCAGCCGGAGTCCGACCTGGGGTCGAATGTCGAGGACCCGTCGTCGTGGAACGACGACTTCGGCGGAGCGATCGACATCATCTGAGCGCGCCACGATAGCGTTTCAGACATGGAGCTACAGCCCCGTCTGCGCCACGTCGGTCTGATCTCACTGGCCCTCGTTCTCGCTGCGACCGGTTGCACCGCGGAGACCCCTGCCGAGGAAGAGGTGCTCTCGACGACGCCTCCTCCCTCGCAAGCACCACGGCAGACTCCGGAGACCAACCCGTCGACCCCGACACCCACCCCTACGCGAAATGTCGTGTCGATACCGCCGTGCGACGACATGCTGACCACCGAGCAGGTACGCGCGGTGGCTCGTGACGACGCCAGGATCGGTCCGCTCTCCACCATCGCGTGGAGCGCCGAGGCCCTGCCCGGCCCGCTCGCCCGCGCCGCGTACGAGGCCGCACGCACGACAACGAGCTGCGGGTGGGGCATCCCGCAGTCGGACGGCGTCGTGAACCTGGAGGTCGCCCTTCTCGAGGCTCAGGCCGAGCGGGAACTGCAGACCGCGCTGAGCACGTCGAGCGAGTACAGCCAGGATGCGTCCTCGGGCGTCGACGTGTTCTATCGCGCTGTCGAAGACGGCATCGGGAGTGTTCTCGCGTACGCGCTGAGTGACGGAGTGTGGGTGATCGTCGATGCGACGCTCGTGGACGAGACGACCGCGGCAGGCCTCGCCCGCGACGTGATGGGACGGATTCTCGCAAGCTGAGCCGCGCAGCGGATGACGCCCGATCAGCGTCTTTCTGAGCCGACTACGGGACTCGAACCCGTAACCCCCGTTTTCGAAGCGGCTAGTACTCTCCTGTACTTTCCTGTACTTTCCGCGGCTACGCGGGCCCGCAGTACGGCTAAGTACAGCCAAGTACGCGCGCAAAACGGTGAGTAAACGGTGAGCGAGCCGCGCCAAAGCGGACGCCAATCCCCGCTGCCAGTCGACCTCTGCATTCGAGCGGCGCTGATCGGCCAGCGGAGTCGACCGCTGAGACGCCGGCCATCCACCGCACGCGCCGCAACGCGGCCATCGCATACGACCAGCCGTCTCGAGTGACCGTAAGAGGCGCCGAGCTGACCGGCGTGCCGGTCGGTTCGGCCTGAACCGGGGGCGTCCCGCCTGTCATGAGCTGCGTAAGCGTGTCCTTCACGATCTTCGCCTCGGCGTGCGAGACGCGGAAATCGACAGTGTTCCCCGCCGTGATCACCGAGACCTTTGTGTCGAGAATGCCGTCGCGCTTAGTCGTGATCGATGTGATCGGCTTCACCGGAATCATCTCCGTTCCGGCTTTCCTTTCTTCACCCCCGTCGCGATCAGAGACGGGCCCCCAGTCATCAAGCCGGCAGTGACCTTTGCGCGCGGACAGGGAGCACGTGAGAGTCGGGTCAGAAACCGACGAATCCTGGCAGGACATCCCCGCCCGCAGGTCTCTCGGTCCACGGGATGGCGAGCTCCCACCCGCATCCGCCGCACCGATAACAGCCGTCGACCGTGCGCATGACTGTGCCGCAGATCTCGCAACCCGGCTCAGTGCCGATGTCGAAGCCGTCGTGATGGATCATCGGCCTTAGCGGTCGCCGCCGTCCGCCACCCACCGCTCATGCGAGCGGAGGGCATGTGTGACCGCCAGGCGGATCACCCAGTAGGTGACCAACAGGGTGATGATGAGGCCAAGCAGCCCCGCCGTGATCGAGATGACCCACACGAGGTCGAAGTTCGCCATGCCCACACGGTATCGGTCCGCCGCCGAGCTGTGCGCGGCGAGTGTCGTACGATAGCTCCCTCTCGGCCGGAGAAGTGGAGAACCCGGTCATGAGGTCACCGCTCGAACCTGACACCCGGCTCGACGTGGAACTGTCGGCGATTTGCGCCCGCAACCAGTACACCCGCGACCCCGAGCCTGTCATCGCCGAGCTCGCCGCCGCCGCTCATGGGCGCGACGATATCCTCACTAGGGCGGCAGGTCTATGGGCCGGCTATTTCGATTCCCCCGAGACTCACGTGCTCGCGATGGCGCTAAGTAGCATCCCCGGCACGAACCGCTGGGTCGAGGAGGGTCTACGACGACGCGGGGTAGCCCAGCAGTCCTAGTACCGGTCTGTGACCCTCGATCCGGTACGCGCGCCCCGCGATCGACACGCCGTACACTTCGACTCGTGACATCTTGGGACTACCGTCCGGTCTTTGGCCGTCTGCAACGAGCCCAAAGCGACCTAGAAGCTGCCGGGGCTGACCCTAACCGTGATGAGGTCCTTCGGATTGCAGTGCAGCGGTTGACGCGGCAGACGCTGACTGCGTTGATACTGGCTCAGTCGATGGATGTCGCAGAATCTACCCACCGTGACCTCGCACAGGCTGCAGATGAGCTCGCTGACTCTATCGGCCGTTTTACGAGGGCCACAGACGGCGAGCGTGCGAGTCTGCTCAACACTTCCGCGGCGCGCGTGGCGATCACCCTCGGGTCAGTTGCCGATGACCGTTCCACCGACCCTGCGCACCCCACGCGACACAGCGTGAAGGTGTCGCTCGAGCGAGGCCTCGAGGACGTTCAGCTTCTTGTTACGGTCCAGGGTCTAATCAGCTCTGCTGCGACACGCGCCGAGGAGGTCAGTTCGTCGGCGGCCGAATCTGCCCGGAAAGCGGAAGTGGCGCTGGAGTCGGCACGGGCGGCAGCGAGTGAAGCCGCCACGACCGCCCTTGAGTCGTCGTTCGACACAGTCGCTACAGAAGAAGCTAGTTCGGCCAGGAACTGGCGCAGGTGGACCTTGGTGGTCTTGGTGCTGGCCACACTGGGCGGGGTCGGGTTCCTGGCTGAGAACCTCAGCCGGGAGATCAATTGGCAGGGTGTCGTCTTTCGAGTCGCGATCGTCTCAGCTCTCGGCGCGATCGCGGCGTACACCGCGCGACAGTCCTCACACCACCGGCGAATAGCCACTTGGGCACGAGCGATCCAGGTGCAGCTCAAGTCATTCCGGGGCTTTGTCGAACGAATCGATGATCAGAAAGTGCAGGACGCAATGTTTGAGATGTTCACACGTCGCGTCCTCGCTCCGCCGCCCGAAAGCAGCAAGTCGGGAGAGGCCACCAACCTGCTTCAGCCGCTGCTCGAGCAGGTAATCAAGAGGGTGCCCTAGGCGCGACCCAGCCCCGGCACCCCTCCGCAGCGAAGGGCTACCGGGGCCGTCCGGGTGTACGGCTCGCCAGGCGGGTTACGCCTCGATCGGCGCGATCACGGTCGTGCGGGCGCTGAGCGCCTTCTCAACGCCGTCGACGCCGTCGGCGCGAACAGCGGCCGCCACCTCATCGACGATTCGGTCGTACTGATCCTGCGAGAGAGCGACACGGTTCTCAGCCACCGTGCGCTCCACCTCGGCGATCGTCTGCGCCGACATTCCGCTGAGCTTCAGGCTCGGGATGCCCACTGCATCGCCCACATAGTTGGTGGCGTAGTTGAGCTGGCCCTGCTCGACGACGGGCGCGCCACCGCCTGCGTAGCCGAGATGGGCCAGCAGCTCGGGGTAGCCCGCACTAAGGACCATCGACTTCCCGGTCTGCGGGTTCACGGCAACGATGCCCGTGCCGTAGGTGAAGAGCTTCAGCGGCGACGCGAATCGCTTGATCTCTTCGGTGAGCTTACGGAGCTCGGCGAAGAGCTCGTTGCGTGCGTTCTGGTCGTACATGTCGTCCTCCGGTTCAGGCTGGGGGTCAGAAAGATGATTGGTGATGTAAGGGATGGGGGCGATCGTGTTGCCCGGGTCAGTGCCGGATGCGCGCCAGGTGCCGTCGAGGTACATCTCGAGGTGAAGATGCACGCCCCGCGAAAGTCCCGTCTGGCCTTCGATGCCGAGCTGAGTTCCCTCCGGGATCCAAGACCCCTTCGATACGGACAGCCGCGACATGTGGCACGACCGGGTATAGAGTCGGCGACCCTCGACGATGCCGTGATCGATGAGCACCTGCAGCCCCATCCACGACTCGCCACCAACCCCGGGATCGCCACCGCGGCCGGCCTCGATGACCACTCCTGGTGCGATCGCGTGAACTGATCCACCGATGTTCCAGTCCTGCCCGAGATGAAACGCGCGCGTCCACCCGTAGTCGGGGTCGTAGATGGGATCCCGCGGGCCGTACATATCCGAGCGTCTTGGCTCGGTCTTCTTACCGTTTGGCCAGAGCAAAGCTGACTCCTTTCTGCCGAGGCCGGCTCACTGCGCGGCGATCGCCGCGACTACCGCGTCGACGATCTGCTCGCGCTTTCGGTCCCAGCGGCGGTTAGCAATCGCGACAGCGATGTCGAACTCGCGCGCGCCGACCGACTTCGGTGTTCCCCAGACGTTCTCGGCGGTCGCGAGAAACTCGCCGACGCCGATGTCCGCGCTGCGGAAATCACCGAGGTGGTCTGCGCCGATCGGATCGGCAAAGAACACCGAGCCATCCGGACGGCGGATCAGGGGGCGGGCTGCGGTGGCTGCGCCACGGAGCAGGTTGCGGTCTTCGTCTGTGAACATGTCGTCCTCCGGTTCGGGTTCAGGCTGGGGTGTGTTGGGGATTCGCGGCAGCGGTGTGATGAAGTACGGCTCCGGGTCGACCCGGTCGCCATCGATGTAGAGCTCGAAGTGCAGGTGCACTCCGTCGGATCGACCTGTGGTCCCCATTCGAGCGAGGTGGTGGCCGGTCGACACCAGGTCGCCGACGTTCACGTAAACGTCGCCGGTACGCAGATGGCTGTACGTCGTCTGGATGCCGTAGCCGTGGTCGATGATGACCCGGTTGCCCCAGTCGTTGTTGTTTCCGCCGTCGCGGTAGACCGATGAGACCCGGCCGCCGAGTGCCGCGTAGACACGCTGCGTGCGCACGGGGTCAGCGGTCCACCAGCCGTAGTCGATGCCTCTGTGGCCCGTGTAGCTTCCCCACCCCCCTTTGTATGGGGCGTCCGGCTCGACCGGCCGCGAGAGAGTTGGCATGAGATGTCCCTTCCCTGACGTTGCTCTTCCTGGCTTCCAGCGTAGAACATCTGTTCTATACGCGACAGAAATGACCGAAACTTGCTAGTAGCTGTGTTCGACTTGCGTTCTTGCAGGATGACCACTACAGACAATGAAAGCCCTGGTGCCCGTTCCTCAAGGGAAGGGCACCAGGGCGGTGTAGTGACGCGGCAGCGCCTCAGCTGACGGAGCTGTCGGAATCGGCGAAGTGCTCCAGCCGCTTTGCGCCGAGATCCTTCGTGACGAGGGCGTACGACGCGGAGACGATCACGATCGACAGCAGCGCGAACAGCCACGGGTTGCCGATCGGTTCACCGGTGAGCTGGTGGTAGAACACGATCACAACTGCCGCGAGGACGATCGCGACGGCGACAGAAACCGCGCGCTTCTGCCAGGGCTTGTGCACGAACGGGAGCACGCCGTTTAGGAACGACACCGCGTAGGTGCCGAAGAACGCGAGCAGGGTCAGGACGCCGAGCGGCGCGGTCGGGATGGTGACATCCATGGTGGGTGACCTCCTAGGTCTCGTTGTTAGGTTGAGCGCGGCGGAGCCACGTCGGCGGAATGGTGTCTTCGATGAGAGAGATGTCGGACGGGTCCAGGTCGGGGCCGCGCTCGTTGGGCCACTGGCGTGCTATCGAGCGAAGAATGCGAGCGAATGCGGACGTTCGCTGCACCGCGGCCTCTTCGACCTCGTCGAGGCGGGTGTAGACGCGGGACAGCTCGCTCTGTACGCGCGCGTCGATCCGGGCGTCGAGGACTGCTTTCGCGTCCGCGTTCGTCTTGCCGCGGGTGCCGAGGTAGGTGACGAGCGCGGCGGCGACGAGGAAGACGCCTCCGATGATGGCGATGACGATCTCACTCACGTGCGGATGCCTCCTCCTCGGGGCGGCGTTCCTTCATCTCTTCCCCGAGGAGGTTGAGGCGGAAGAACGCCAGCGGGAGCCCGAACGTCAGCATGCCGACGACGAACAGGTTCGGTTCGGGGCGCTGGGAGAACAGCAGGATGCTGGTGATGTACCCGGCGACGAGGCCGACGAGGAGCACCTTCCCGATGATCTCCACCCGCCATAAGGACGGGAACGCCACCCCCGCCAGGCACACCGTCGCGATCGTCGCCATGGTGATGCCGAGCAGGTCGACGAGTTCCGGGTGGAACAGGCGGTCGAGGATCGTGGACCCGAACAGGACGGCTTGAATGCCGGCGAAGATCGCGATCAGGTCGTAGATCGGCAGCCACACCCGTTTGAGGTTGCGGTACTTCCACTCGTCGGGTGGGATCGCGTCCGGGTGCCAGATGCTCGCCCGGTACAGGCGGAGGATCACCCGCTGACCTCCACCGGTGCCGCTGCCGGCGCGGGCTGCGGGAACGCGCGGGAGAAAGCGAGGTCGACGCCGTCGGCGATGGTGTCGAGGGTGACGCCCTCGATCGTCCCGAGCGTGTTCACCAGCGTCTCGCGGAGCGTGGCGAGCTGCGCGTTCTGCTGCTCGACGTAGAACGCCTTCGTACGCTCCTCGGACTCGAGAATCAACGCCTGGATGTCGAGGCCCTGGTGACCGTCACCGTCGGGGTCAACGACGGCAGCGAGCTGCACGATCGCGGCGAGGATCATGTGGCCCTGGTTCGCCAACGCCGGCCCCATCAGATACTCGGCGCCCGGGAAGTTGATCACTCCACGGCGGATGTCGTTGAGCACCGGCCACGCGGCCGCGTCATATGTGTAGCCGGCGCCGGGCATCAGCGTGTGATCGCCTACGCGGCGGGTCACCTTGTCGGTGACCTGGTCGACGATGTCGGCGCCGAGCTGCTTCAGCCAGTCTTCGCTGGGCATGTCGTCCTCCTCGGGATCGAACGGACGGGAACCGCCGCCGGCGGACGTGCCGGCGAGGGCCTCGCGGATGAAGGTTTCGGGGTTCGCGTACGCTGCCCCGGTGCTGATGAGGTGCGCGCCGCCGATTCGGTCGGTCATCACCAGGTGAAGGTGGATGCCGTCCCACGCGGTGCCGCCATAGTCGACGTGGTCGAACCTGACGTTCGCGCCGAACTGCGCCAGGCGTCCGACGCGCTGGTTGCGGTCGATCCACTGCCCTCGCCGCGGGAGCCGGTCGCCGGACATGTGGCAGTACACGTGGTAACGGCGGGCGCCGGGGAGGCCCGTGTCGATGTAGATGACCCAGCCCATCGACGTCGTCTTACTGACCAACGCGACCGTGCCCGGGTGTAGAGCCGGAACGTTCACCGCGCGACGGCCGGTGCCGATGTCTAGAGCGATGTGGAACCCACCACCCCAGGGTGCCCGGGCGATCGTGTAGAACGGCCCCCACTCCCAGAAGCGGTTCGTCCACATCGACACGGCATAGAAGACACGCCAGTTCATCCCGTCACCTCGTTCTCAGTAGCCGACGGCGATATACGTAAAGCCGCGCACCCATGGGTTCGAGGACTCGGGGATCAGCGCGCGGAACCGATTGGCGGCAACCGTGTCGAAGCCGATCGCACCGGTGGCCTTTGTGATCGGATCTCCGGTGAGCGGGTTCGCGGTAACCGACAAGCACTTGTTGGGAAACGGCGTGTCGAACACAACGACAGGGAAGTACTCGTTGCCGAAACTGACTGTCGTGCCTGCGACGAGCGTGCCAGTCTTCACGATGACGCCCTGCGGGAGCTGGACGGTGTCGGTTGGAATCTCGATGCCAGCTGGTTGCGCTGCGGATCCCCGGCGCCCCTGATGGGCGGCCGGGACTCGCTCGGCCCAAGCCCCACCGACACGCACCAGGTGGATTCCGTTGTCGATGCGGTGCGCGAGCGAGCCGTCCGCGGGCGCCCAAGCATCTTGCTCCATCCGGTTGCGGAGTGGGACAGATCCACCCGCCATCGCGGTGTACCGGACGGACTGGGTAATGATCACGGTCTGCGTGGTGGTGTCGGTGGCTTTCACCTCGGCGACGGCGAGTTCGAGTGCACCGGCGGGCAGCGACGGCTTCGCAGGAGTAGGTGACGCCGCGCCTTTTGTGATCCCGAACTCAGGAGCATCGGACGCGTCGCCGAACTCGGCGAACCGGGAACGCACCCAGATGACGTCGATACGGCTGTTGGCGCTCGGGGCCGCGTACCCGGGCGGGGCGAGTTCGAATGTGCCGTCGTTCGCAACGAGCTCGACGCCAGGAAGAGATCGGGAAGTGACGGCAACGAACTCGGCGATGTTGTACCCCATGGACGGCTTGCCCGTCACAAGCGGATCGAGGCGCGCGGGGAGCACCCCGGTGCGCGGGGTGCCGTCTGCGGAGCGCGCGACGGCACCCGCCCAAATGCGGCGCTCTGCCCGGAGCGGCAGTCCTGCCGGCGAGCCGGTCGGGAGCGAAGGCGTCAGAGTCATGAGGGTCCCTTTCAAGCTGGTTGCAGAACATCAACGAAAAGGTGCGGGTTGGTCGCCTCGACGTAACCCGACCCGCCCCCTGTCACCGAGATAGACGGGCTGAGGGCGCCCTGGACCACGTGGGCACCCGCGGGCAGGATTCCCAGCCACCGGGCTGACAGCCCGACGCTCACGCTCCCGCTATCGGGACCGCCGCTGTACGACGCCACCACGCCGAACGAACCCTGCGAAGCGAAGTTCTGGAGCGTCCCGTCCACCCGGATCTGCGAACTCAGCCACGAGTTGGCAGACGCGCCGCCCTGACGGGCATGCGAAGTCGCGAACGCCGACAGCTGGAACGTGATCGAGACGACACGAGCCCGGTCAAGCTCGAATGACTGAGACGGTCCGAACGCCTGGCTACTGGACTGAACTGGAGCACCCCACGAAGCGCGCGCCTGCGACGCGGTCGAGTACGCCAGCCGTCCGAGCAGATCGTTCTGCTGGGAGTTGATGATGGACTGCTGCCGCTCAAGCTCGGCGATCGCGGCCTTCAGCTTTGCGACGGTGTTGTCCCTTTCAGTCCCCGAAGCGACCGCAAGGCTCTCGACAGTTCGGCGCACCTCGACGATCTTGTCAACGACCAATGCCGCGCCGTGCCGCGGCGGTTTCGGGTCTGCCATGGCACCCCCTATGCGTCGTACGCCTCACCACAAGTGATCGTGAGTCGATCGGTGTCAGAGGACCCGGAAATGCCGACGATGCGGCGGGTGTATGCCCTCGCTTCGAGGTACGACGGGATCGCCTCCCCCGCCGTTGCGCCAGGCACGGATGGCATCTCGGCGCCCGCCACCAGGCCTGCCCGGTAACGGATGGCTGGCGACAGGTACAGGTTGGCCAGGTCGCCGCAGCCGTATTCGTACGGATAGGGCTGCTGGTCCGCGGCGACGGCGAACCGCCAGAACTCCCACGGGGCGCGCGCGGTGCGCAGCGTCTCGGCGTTCCATGAGTCCGCCGTCACCGGGTTTGAGATCGTCGACGATCCGCCCGATTCGAGGTGTAGCAGGGGGAACCCTCGCTCCACCAGATACGGGTCGTACATCATCCGAATCAGGGTTGTGTCGTCGGCGCGGCCGCCCTGCGTCCACGAGATCGAACCCATGCGGGAAGGATCACGCTGCACCCCTAGACCGGTGAGGTCGTCCGGTTCCCACGCGATCGGTACCTGTCCCTGCAGGCGGGGCTGTTCTTCGGTGCCGGACTCGTACACCCACCCGAAACTGTCCGGGCCGGTGCGCTCAAGCCGCAGACGGATATCGGGACCGTTCTGCACCGACTCCAGATCCCCGAGCGCGTCCTCGACACGCTTCCGGTCGACGGCTGCGTAGGTGCGAGTGCGGCTCCCGGCCCGGTCGGGATGGAATCGAATAGGGATGTCGGCCCACCCCGGCCACACCGTTGCCTGCTGGATGAGCTTCTTCCCGATCGTGCCGTAGTCGACACCGCTGATGGTGGTGTCCAACGTCGGGTCAGGAACACCACCGGGCGCGAGCTCACGGATGAGTGCGGACGCCGGAAGGATCGGGACGCGATCGAGCATGAACCGCAGGCCGCGCGCGGTGACCTCGAGCTCGTTCTTGTCGCCGTCGAGGTTGGAGGGGATGATCGGCCCGCCGAGGCATCGACCGCCGACCTCCAACGCGATCGAGTGCTTCCATGGGGTGAACAGATTCATCCAGTCCGCGACCCGGTCAACGAACGTCATGTTGATCGTCTCAGGGGTATTGGATTGCTCTTCCCAGTCGAACTTCGACGGTTCTATCTCGTCGACGGTCTGGCCTCCGCGCGTCTGAAACACCGTGATCCGGGTCACCACCATGCGTGATTCACCATCCCCTGCATGACTGCCCCGTCGGGGCTGGTCGCGTCGAACTGGTATGTGCGGGACGTCAGCCCGGGTACCTCGGTCCACTCACGGAACCGCAGCCACCGGGACACGTCCGACAGGCCGTCAAGCATCGCCCGGCGGGTGCTGAAGTCGATCTCCACGAACGACCCGGCCGGCACTGGCCGGTCCAGGCCGACGCGCGCGCCCGTGCCCACGCAGGTGATCAGCGCGGACGCGAACGCGCCGCCGAGCCGGAACACGGGCGCAGAAGGCGCCTTCCCGTCGTTCACGAGCTCGACGCGGCCCGACGACCCACCGCCCGGCCAGATGAGCGGGCGAACGGACGGCCACGTGCGGCCCTGGCCCGGGGACGGGGGCGGGGTGGACAGCCACTCCCCCGACCGATACCGGCGCGGGTCGTGCGCGATCAGGTCGACCGCCGCGAACCCGCGGCGTGCCCCGCCCTTGTGGTTCAAGGGTGTGACCTTCTCGACGGTGACGATCCGCCACGATGCCCCGGCTGGGGTTTCTACGGTCATCAGCACCGGCCCGTCGGCACCGATCGCAGACAGGGTGTCGAACGCGTCCTCCACGTCCGCCTGCGACCGGCCGAGGTAGTTGACCTCGACGCTGATGGCGCGGGAGGCCCGCAACGACCGGACGGGCGTGAACGCCCCGTGTCCCTGCGGGCGCTCCGTGCGCTCCGTCTTGTCCTCCGTCTGCCCCCACCAATCGGTGAGGGACTTGAACGACCACCCTTCGGCGGCGTAGCCGGGGAACCGGAGCGTGCCGAGGATGACAGATGAGGTGATCATGATGATGCGAACGCCCTCTCTGCTTCACGAGCCATCTGCCGAACCGCGAGGCGCGGATCGTTCGACTGAGCGATGAATGTCTGCTCGATAGTCGATGGCTGCCTCGGCGCGACGCTCGCCGTGCTCGAGCCGGCGTGTTCCCGCTCCGCGGCCGAAACCGCCAGATCGGTCCCCACGGCGGACATGCGCACCTGAGCCCGGTGGGATGCCGCCTGAGCGGTGGCCCGGATGACGCGACCGAACTGGTCTGCTTCCGCCTGCGCACCGGAGTTGAACTGGCCCATCATCGCCGCGCCTGACGTCTTCAGCTGGCGCCACCCTGGAGCGGACAGGGGGCCCTTCTTGGCGGGCGAGTGGGGGAAGAAGTCGAGGATGCCCCCGACGACCGAACCGATCGCGTCACCCACGGCACCGACCATCGAGAAGAACCCGTCGATGATGCCCTGGATGATCTCAGCGCCGAGGCTGAGCCAGTCGACCTCGGCGAATCCGCTCACGATCGCGTCGATGATCTGCGGGAGCGCCGCGATGATCTGCGGGATCGCCTCAACGAGCCCCTTGATCAGCGACACCACCAGGGTGATGCCTGCCTTGATCAGCTCCGGCAGCATCCGGATCAGCCCCGCCACCAGCTGCACCACCAGGGTGATCGCAGCGGTGATCAGCTGCGGCAGGGCACCGATCAGCCCTGTCACGAGGGACAGGAGCAGCTGGATGCCCGCTTGGATGATCATCGGCAGGTTCTCGACCAGGGTGCTCAGCAGTCCCGTCACCAGGGACAGGGTCGCCTCGACCAGCGTCGGGAGCGCGTTGATGATGCCGGTCACCAACGCGATGAGCAGCTGGATGCCGCCCTCGATGATCATCGGCAGCGCGCCGACGATCGCGGTCAGCAGACCGCTCACGAGCTCGAGCGCGGCGGTGATCAGCACCGGGATGGCCGTGATGATCCCCTGTACGAGCGCCGCCACCAGTGCGACCGCACCGGCGATGATCATCGGCAGGTTGTCGACGATCGCGGTGATCAGCCCCTGCACCAGAGCGACAGCGGCCGTCACGATCGAGGGGATGACCGTGACGATCCCGGTGATCAGCGCGTCCACCAGGCTGACGGCCGCTGTCAGTAGTGCCGGCACCTGCGACAGCAGCGACTCGACCAGCATCGGCACGAACTGCGCGACCTGCCCCACCAGTCCCGGGATGGCCGCGACGACGGTTTCGATGATGCCGGTCAGACTGGACACCAACGCCCCGACGTCACCGCCGGAGAGCGCGAAGCCCGCGAACGCGGCAGCCGCGATCCCAAGAGGGCCTCCGAGCAGCCCGAGAGCTCCCGTCAGGCCCGGGACGAGTGAGGACAGCAACGGGATGCGCGAGAGCACACCCGCGAGCCCGCCGGAGCCGAGCGCGACGAACGCGCCGATCAGCGGGCCGATGACCCCCTGCAGGCCGCCGAGCCCGAGCTCAGCAAGGCCCGCTCCCTCCCCCACCCGGTTGAGCAGGTTCGTGATGAAGTCCATCGCCGGGCCGAGCACGTTCAGCACCACCTGCCCGAACGCCTTCGCCCGCTCCTCGATAGGACCAAGCGCGGACGTCGCCGCCTGGATCAGCGGCGCGATCTTCCCGTAAATGGGCTCGAGCGCGTTCGCGCCGACCCGGCCCATCGCGGCGAAGAAGTTCTTCGCCGCGCCCGGGACGGTCTTGCCCATCTCCTGCGCGACGGTGCCCGCGGCGGATGCCGCGGCGTCGGAAAACGTCTGGAAGTCGATCTCGCCTGCGCTGGCCATCGTGCGGACTTCGTCCGTGGTGACCCCGAGCTGCTTCGCCAGCGCCTGGTAGATCGGGATGCCCCGGTCGGCGAGCTGGTTCAGGTTGTCCGTGTACGCGCGGCCGGTGGAGGCGACCTTGTTGAAGATCGCCCCGGTTTCCTCCATCGAGGTGCCCGACGCTGCGGCGACGTTCGCGACACCCTTCAGCGTCGCCTGAAGCTGCTGCCCCGGCTTGATACCCGCGGCGACAGCGCCAGCGGCAACCGTCGCCGCCTCTCCCAGACCGAACGCGG
This sequence comes from Microbacterium sp. AG238, assembly GCF_003610405.1. GTDB lineage: Bacteria > Actinomycetota > Actinomycetes > Actinomycetales > Microbacteriaceae > Microbacterium. The sequence goes on along the minus strand of NZ_RAQC01000002.1, from coordinate 576,230 downwards.
TCCCGCGCACGGCGCCGAGAGCGTCGCCCATGATCGACTGCACGTCGCCGACGGAGTTCCCAAGACCGGTGAGCTTCGCCCGGGCGGTGTCGATCGCGCCCAGGCGGGAAAATCCCTTCCCGAACGCGATACCGATACCAGCCGCCGCAACCGTTACAGCGCCTGTCGCGGCGCTTTGAAGACCCGACCCGAGCGCACGCCCCGCAGCGGAACCGGCGTCGGACGCCGCGCTGATGACCGACTGCAGTGCGCTCGAGGTTGCGGAGCCCAGACGCGACGCGCCGGCAGCGAACGTCGACACCATCCGAGACGCGGCCGGCCCCGCAGCACCAACGGCCTTCGAGAACCCCGCGGACACCTGCGAGGTGAACGGGGACATCCAAGACGACACCCGGCGGCCGAGGTCCATGAACGGCGACGCGATCCGCGTACCCGCGGCACTGGCGTACTGGATGGTCGGGCCGAACGCACCCCGAAAGGTGGAACCGACGTTCGCCAGCGCCCGGCCGACGGACCCACCGATCGACGCGAGCCGCCCGCCGACAGCAGTAGCCATCGACGTGAACGCGGTCGACACCTGCTGCGCCTGGAGACGAGCGAGACGCCCGAGAGCGGACAGCCCGGACACGTCCTGGACGCTCCGGGAGATTCCTCCCAGCGACCCCGACAGGCCGGAGAACGCCGACCGTGCAGCGTTCGCATCCCGGTGCCCGTCTCTGAAGCTGCTGAGCACACCCCGCAGCCCACGATTCGCGGACACCGCCGAGGCCTCCACGCTGGCCTGAGCCGAACGCAGAGCATCCTGCGCCGCACGCAACCGCTGGGATGCGGCCGTGACCGCATCCGTGGATGCTTGCGCGGCCCGACGGGCGCTCGCGAGCCGTTCCTCGGCCGCGACAGCTTGCGTCGAGCCCTCCCCGGATTTCCGGATCGCATCAGCCAGGCGGGCCTCAGCGACCCGCACACGGCCGGCGTCGTCCTGCTGCTTCAGACGTGCCTTCCCGAGCGCAGCGGACGCGGACGCGACCGTACCGGTCAGCGTCCGCATCTGCGCCGTACCCAGGTCGCCAGCTGAAGACGTCAGGGTCGACTTCAGGTCACGGCCGAGAGTGCGCCCAGCGCGCGCCCCGACACCCTTGAACCCACCCTCGAGGGACTTCGCGCCCGCAGTGCCGGCTTCCTTCGCGCCACGCGTGACAAGTGCCTTGAACCCCGGCATAACCGGGAAAACGGTGAAGTGACCAGAGCCAACCTCAGACGACATGACACCTCCCGGTGACTCAGGTGAAGACGAACTCCGCCTCGAGCTCGGCCCGCGCGGCCGCGATCTCATCCGGGGTCGCCTGGTTCTGCTTTCTGCGCTGCGGGTTGTCGAGCGCCCACGGAGCGACCTTGCGGAAGACCTTGCTGTCGCCGATCTGCGCGGACAGCGTGATCAGCTGCACCATCGAGGCGGGGTACGCCCACCCGGCGAGCTCAGCGCCCAGCGCCGTTCCGCCGTCTGTGGCGGCTTCCTCGAGCAGAGTTTTCGCCTCCCCCCAGAGGAGGCCGTCGCCCAGTTCCGAGATGCCGGTGCCGTAGCCGCGCAGAGTGACAGCCACGGCACCGCGGTGCTCTCGGATGAGCTGAGCGACGGTCAGGATTCCGGGAAGGCCGCCTGCTGGATGCGCTGGAGCAGACGGAAGTACTTCTCGGCGAGGATCGCGCACTCGACCATGTCGCGGCGCCCAAAGTCGTTCGCGAGCTCGTCGCCGCCGACCTTCCGCAAGACGACCTTGAACTGGTCGACCGGGGTCAGGCCGCTCGCTGACATCTCGTCGACCTCGTCGAGGGTGAGGCTCAGCGGAGCCTCGACGATCATCCCGTCCGTGAGGCGACCGATGGCGCGCTTCTCGACAATGATCATCCGCACGTCGGGGACGGCCGCGGCGATCGCCTTCTGTTCGGCTTCCTCGTCCCAGCTGTCGAAATCGTACTCGGGGGCGGCGGGTGCCGCGGTGTTGCGTGTGGTTCCGGCCATGACGGCCCTCCTTCGGATTATCGGGTTGGTGATGCGGTTGTCACTTCGTGACGGTACGGAGCGCCGTGATCATGCCGATCGCGAGCGCCAGACCGATGCCCAGGATCACGAGAGCTACGGCTCCCGCGAGTGCCCAGACGATGAGGTCCCAGGGCGTCATGGCCCCCCTTCGTGTATCGGGTTCGGGTTGAAGGCTGGCCGGGGCGGCCCGATAGCGCCCCGGCCAGCCGGTCCAGCCGCCTGGTCAGGCCTTCGCTGATTCGACGGAGTCGAAAGTGACAGGCACGCCGAGCTCGCTCTGCGTTCCCATGCGCGCGGACGCGGCCGACTTCGCGGGCGGGACGAGCCATTCGCGATAGAAGCCGCCGATCTCCTCGTTGAAGATCCACTCGAACGTCACCGCGCGGCCCGTGACCTCGCCGCGGGTCATCTGGTCCTTCTCGACCGCACTGATGCGGGCGAGACCGTTCTTGCGTTCCGACCACCCGTTCTTGAACTTCACCGCAGTGAACAGCGGGAAAACGTGGTCGGGGGTGAGCCCGGTCACGACGATCATTCCGTTCTCGTCCGCTGTCTTGCCGGTCACCAGGCGCCGGACGAGGGCGTCGAACTGCGCGAGGTTGATGACCACGTTCGGCTGGTCGTCGCCGGCGAGTTTGTGTCCCTGCTGGAAGAACTCGATCGCATCACCCGCGTCGCCGCCCTCTTGCGGACCACCATCGACCTTGAACAGGCCAACCTTCTGGTACCCCTCGGGCATGACCAGCGGTGTCGCTGCACCGTCCTTACTCGCGACGAACGTCTGCTTAGCCGCGCCTGCGTCGGTCGGGAGCTGCACGGCCGCGAACCCGGTAATGGGGACGCCAACCGCGGAGAGGTCGTTCCCCTCGCTGTCTGCTGACATTTCTCCTCCTTCAAGAGAAACAGACCACCCACATGGGCGGTCCAGTTGGTGATGGGTTGGCGTCGGTCACCAGGAACCGACAACCGTGTACTGACCGGTGAAGTACCGGCGAGCCACGTCGAGAGAGTCCGCCACGGGATACGGGCCGTTGAACCCGCCCCACTCCACGGACGCGATGGGGGAACCGTCCGAGGTGACGATCGCGTCATCCTGCAGAACGGAGTACAGCCAGCGCGCGAGATCATTCGCTGGCTTGTCATTCGACCGCGACCCGGCGAGCACAGACGCGCCGATGGACCGGTCGAAGGTGACCTCAGACAGGCGGGCGCCGGAGTCATCTCGGATGACGATCACCGGACGGGTGATCGGCAGCGCCAGACTGACCGGCTCCTTGTTCGAAACGGTCACGTTGTGGCCGTCGCGGTCGGCGCAGGCTCGCACATAGGACGCCAGCCACAGCTCAAGGTCCGGGGGCGTGACCCTAGCCACGACGCCGCACCGCCTTGAACGCCCGGGCGATGATCCCGAGCTTCGACTCGATCAGCAGCGTCTTCGCGTCACGGCCAACAGCACGCCACACGGTCCGGTAGCGCGCCTCACGCCGCTCGAGCACGAACCCGTCGCGGTACTCGCCGGAATCGACCGGCGCCGTCGACCGAATCGTCGACAGGCCCGCCTCCGCGATCGCACGCGTCTCCGCCACGATCTGGGGGCTCCGCAGGATGCCGTCCATCGTCCGCCGGTTGAATTTCACGTCCATGTCGCCGCTCTTCGCCACCGGACACCCCTTCCTCGGTCAGCCGACGTACCGCGTCAGCGGGATCTCGCGAGGCGGCGTCCACCCCGTCCACGGGAGGCTGTCCGCAGCGGGCGGGATGCCATCGATCGTGTACACGGGGCCGTCGAGGCCGTCCCGGATGCGGTCGCCCTTCTGGACGTCGAACGATCCCTCGCAGAACAATGACTTCGACTCCGCCGCTTGCTGCCGTGTCGCGGTCGCAAGGAGCGACGTCGACGTATGCGCGACAAACGCGCCCGGGATCACCAGCGGCTCCTCCGGGTTGCCCCAGTCGCTGTGCGTTTCCTCGTCGGAGTACGGGTCACGGACGAGGCCAGCGCGGAGCCTGTAGACGGTCGTACCGAACGGGAAGTTCATGTGTAACTCTCCGGCCAGAGACGGGAGATGGGCCGTTCGCTCGGGAAGCTCCCGCGCGCGGCACCCGTGGGTCGTGGCGCCGGGCAGAGCGACCGGAGGTCCGCGCGGTCCTGCGCAGTCCACGTCTCGGCATCCCAGTAGTCGACGCGCGCGGGCCCTATGGCCTGGGAGCGCACGCGCCGCGATCCGGCGGCGGGTGCTTCGGCGGCGACGCCGCGGAGGATCGCGAGAGCGTTCTTCTTCGCTTCTGACTCGTCGGGGAACGAGTCGATGCAGGGGGCGATGGAGCGTGCCGCGACGATGACGCGTCGCGCCACGTCCTCGGTCACGCCCGGGAAGTCATCGGGTGTGATCATCTCCATCGCCCCCCTGTCTCGTTACTTCTTGGGCTTACCGACGAGGCCGATGGCCTTCGCGTGCTCGATGCCCTCGTCGGTGTATTCATCGCTGCTGACCGGCGCGCCGCGGTAGGCGTACCGCTCGCCGCCGGAATTCAGCGGGAGCACGGCCACCGGGCCGATCACCTGCAGCTGCTCAGCTGCAGCCTTCTCGCCTGCCAACTGCGGTTCGGCGGCCTTCTTGGCTGCCGCGTCCTGCGCCTTCTGGTCGGCGCTCTGGTGGCCGGCCATCAGAGGCCCGTGCCCGTGAGCTGCACGCCCGCGAGGGGCTCGAGGACCACGGGCACCGTGACGCGTCGGCCGCGGAGCTTGTAGCCTTCGGCGTCTTCGTCGCGGATCGATTTGGTCTCGACGCCGAAGTTGCCGGCCGAGGCGTAGCCCGGTCCGCCGAGCTTCTCGTCGGCCATACCGCCGAGCTGGTCGCGGTCTACCAGCAGCGGGTTCGCGCCCTGGAAGTGGGGCGTGGTCGCCCAGGTCAGGCCCAGAGCGTTCACCGGGAGGCTGCCGTTGACGGCCGTCTCGCCCGCCTCGCGCGGCAGCGCCTTGTCGTCCACGAGCAGACGGATGACCTTGGCGTACTGCGTCGGACGCAGTACGACGGTGTCGAGCTCGAGGCCCAGCCCCAGGTCAGCGCGCTCGCCCTGGACCGAGATCATCGCCTCGACGGCCGCTCCAGCGCTTGCCCACTCGTCTGACGTGAATGTGCTGGTGACCTTCGACTGGATCACGGCCATGGCCACCGAGTCGACGTAGCGCACGATCGTGTTCGCCACGCGCAGGATGCCGCGGTCCACGTAGGTGCGACCCTGGCGGGCGATCTTCTCGTCCGAGACCATCGTGTCAAGGCCCCACTTGTCGGTCTTCGCCGACGCCACGGTGCCGTCATCGAGCACGACGAGGGGGAACTCGCCGAGGGGCGAGATCGCCTCGGGGTCCTCCGACGAGAACACGGGCTCGCCGGTCTCGTAGAAGATGCCGCCGCCGGTCGCGTCGAGACGCGCCTGCAGCAGGTAGTCGGCGATGAACCGCATCTTGGTGATGTCCGCGACGCGGCGGGCGATGAGGCTCCGGTTGGACAGGAACAGGTGCAGCTGCTCCGTGGTGAGCGTCCCCGTGGGGTGCGCCACCGGGTAGGTGTACGACATCTGGACTCCTCTCAGATGAACAGGACGTCGATGACGTCGTTGTCGGCGGCGGCGGCCTCGAGCGCGAGGCCGACGGGGTTGGCGGTGTCGCCGATCGTTTGGATCTTGCCGGCGGCTGCCGACGAGACCTTGATCCCGGCGGCGATCGCGCCGTTGGCGACCAGCCGGTGAACGCCGCCAGCACGGGTGAACACGGTCACGCGCTCCCCGGACTTGGCATCGAAGCCGGCAACGCCAACGACGGCAGCCGAGTCGGCTCCGGCGGGTCCGACCGTCCGGTTGCCAGTGACGTCCACCAGTCGCCCACCGGTGACGTCGGCCGATGCGGTGAAAGTCACCGCCTGGCCGGGCTTGAACTTGGGCAGGTAGTCAGCCATCTCAGGCCCCCTTCTCGGCCGCGCCGTACATCGCGTTGTAGAGCGCGTCGTCGGTGCTGGTCAGGGTGTCGGAGACACCCACGGGCTCGACGGGGACGCTGTTCTTGGGCACGGTCGCGAGGAACGCGACGGTGCCCTTCTCGTCGGTGTCGAGCTGCTCGCGGATCGCGGACGCCGACGCTGTGCTGATCTGACCGCTGCGGAGAGCGGCTGCGACGATCCCGTCGCGGCGGTCCTTCTCCTGCTGTGCGCGCGCCTCCGCACCCTGGCGGGCGTTGGCCTGCGTCTCGTTCCAGACGTTCTCGTCGACTGCCACGAAGCCCTTGGGCAGCGTCGCGACGGCGGGAGCGTCCTCGGTGGGGGCCTGCTCTTCGAGCGCCTCGTCGACCGCTGCGAGCAGCGCCTCGTCCGAGATGTCGGCGTCCTTCACGCCGAGCCGTTCGATGAGTCCAGCCTTGATGGTGTCGCTCATCGCGAGCGCCTCCTTCTGGTTGGGATTACCCGGCTCGGGCGAGCCCGGGGTCTTAGGGGAAACGGCGCGCGCCGCGGCGCGGCGGCCGTCCGATCGCGCGAACACCGACAGGTCGAACCGCGCCTTGGCGGATTCGGCGTCACCGTCGCCCTCGACACGATCAGCGAGCTTCTCAGCGACCGCTTCGTCGGCGGTGAGATAGCGGTCCTTCTCCATCTCGGCGAGCCAGTGCTCGACCGAGTCGCCGGACTTCGCCGCGTAGACGCTGGCGATGTTGCGGTCGTAGTGGGTCTCGAGGTCATCCGCGACGGATCGGAGGTCGGTCGCGTCACCGATGACGGTGCCCCACGCGTTGTGGATGTAGAGCTCGCTGTTCCGCATCATCACGAGCTCGTCGCACGACACCGCGATGAACGACGCCGATGATGCTGCGATGCCCTCAACGACCGCGACCGTCTTCGCCTTGTGCTGACGCAGGGCGTTCATGATCGCGATGCCCTCCCAGACCTCGCCGCCGGGCGAGTTGATGAGCAGGCGGATCTCGTCGACCTCGTCGGGCAGTAGGTCGAGCTCGCGGGTGAACTCCTTGGCGGAGATCCCCCACCACTCTCCGTAGCTGTCGATCGGGTCGTAAAGCCGAAGCGTCGCGACGCTTCCATCGGTCCTGGCCGATGGCGCCTCTGCGCGGATCGGGGTTCGCTCTGTACTCGCTCGCCCCGGCGGTCGGAAAGGGTTCATGCTGCCTCCTCGGCGGGCTGGTCAACGGTGGTGAGGTCTTCGATGGGGATGCCCCACCGGTCACGGACAAACGCGCGCAGCGGCGCATCGACGACGAGCGCCCCGCAGTCGACGAGCGCCTTGATGACCTCAGCGGTGATCTGCTGGCGCTCACCGATCGGCCCCGGTACGAGCCGAGGTGCAGGTTCTTCGCTGCCATAGTTCAGGTCGACGAGGTCCTCGATCACGTGCTGATCAACGACGTCGGCCAGGTGCTCAGCGATCGTGTTGAGCGAGTCCGTGAAGAACGACCCGAGCACTTCACTCAGCGCATACGAGCCCTTCGAGTTGTTGCCGCCGAGGCTCAGGAAGTTCGCCAGCACCGCACGAGCGATCTGCTCGTCGTAGTACCGGATGAACTGGTCCGTGTCGGGAAGCTTCCCCGTGACACCGACGAACTGCATCGACGCGCCGTGGGGCAGCCCGACCCCGGCGGCATCACCGCTACGCGCCTGCCGAGCGATCTCTTCGGCGTGCTCGATTTGTTTGTCGAGCCACTCGGTTGCTTCAGCGAAGTCCCACGATTCCTCAGGCTTCGCAGTCGTGACGACGGGCAGGCCGAGCCCGTTGCGTTCGGCCGTGAGCGCCTGGATGCGCAGCACTCGGTCCTTGAGCACGGACATCTTGTACGCCGCGCGGAGCAGGGACTCCCCCACCCAGTTGGCGCCCTCTCGCTCGTTGACGAACACAACGAGACGGTCAACAGGGATGCGGATGTCCGAGGCTCCGGCGGTGCCGTGCTGCTCGATGGCGTCGAGCCCGCCGTCCTTTGCGACGTCGAACTTGGAGATGGTGCGAGGGGGCCGCCACGCAAGCTTGCGCAGGTGGGTGCTGCCGTCGTCGTCGACCGAGTAGACCTGCTCGAACACGCTGTGCCCGTAGACCAACTCGAGCAGCGCGAGTCGGAGGAACTCGGTGAACGAGAATCGGTCTTTGCGTCGGCGCGGCGCGACGTAGGGCTTCCCCTTGATGGGCAGGCCGAGGTCGCGGGCGACGTGCTCAGTGACTTCGTCGCGGCATCCCGATCCGTCGATAACCCAGTCCGTGCGGAGGATAGGCAGGGTCACCGCGCGCAGCACTGACTTCACCTGTGGGTCTTCGCGGCGCATCCGGTCGAACACATCGATGGAGTTGGGCCACGCCAGGTCGGGGTTCCGCTCTGCGACCCACCCGATGAGCGTGCCCCACGTGACGACCCCGGGGTCCGCCTGATATCCGAGCTCGCCCACGGCAAACCTCCTAGAACTGGAATGTGGCGAGGTTCACCTCGCCACGCCCAACGTCGGCGCGCTTCACAACGCGCGGCGCCGGGGATGCCGGCTTCTGCTTCTTCGGTGTCGCCTCGGACTTCAGGACGCCCCACAACGCCCACGTGACGCCCTGAGCCAGCGAGATCGGCTTCGACGGGTCCGACGGTTCCCATGTCTCGCCGGCTCGGCCAATGTTGCGGGTCGTAGCGTGCTGCAGGCTGATTGTGACTTCGGGCTGATCACGGTGCGGAACAAGCCCGGCGTTCACGTGCTCGATGAACAGCGAGTGCGCGGCGGCGATCTCATCGTGATTCATCGCGAGGTACTTCACCTTTGCCTTGTCGAGTGCGGCGAGTACCGGTGCGGCGTTCTTCGGATCGAGCACGACGAGCGCGTTTCCGAGCTCAGCTTTCAGCGCCTTCAGGTCGCTGGAGACCCATAGCGTTCCGGCGTCGGTCTTGTGGTGCTCGACGGCGATCGAGTCGTCGTCGAAGCGGGCGGCCTTGCAGATCGTGGCGTACCCGCCGCCTCGTCCAAGCGCGAGAGAGAGCACGACACCATCGCCGAGCACCGCGGCACCAGGGTGCGCTTGCTTCGTCCACATCGTCAGGTCGAGCATGGACAACGCCTCGACGACCTCCTCGGGCCGAGAGGGCCAAATGGAAAGCCGCTGACGCGCGAATGCCTCGGGGTTGGTCTGTCCCATCCGGTCCCAGTCGTCCTGCACGGTTTTCCACGCGAGCCGAATGCCGAGCCCCGGGTTTCCCTGCCGCCACACCTCGGGGTCACCCAGGTCGATCTCCGCGGCCGTCTTCGGATCATCGGACCCGACTGGCGTGTGCTCGATCCATCCGGTGCGCTCGAACCCGCCCTTCCGCCCGCGATCACGGAGCCCCTCGAAGTACTCCCCGTCCTGATCTTCCTTCGGCACGGTGCCGGTGAACAGCACCTGCTTGTTGGGACTGGCGTCCGTGGCGGGAAGGAGCGCCTCAAGGATGGTCAGCGGCGAGTGCTGGGCCTCATCGACGATGAGGATGTCGAACGAGACGCCTACGCCGGCTGCGCCGGTGCGGGTGAAGAACACGAGGCGGTTGCCGTTCTTCAGCTCGATTGACCAGTTCCCGTTGCCCGTCGAGATCCCGGTGACGCCTTGCGCCGTCTGCTTCCCCCCACCCACGAGCTCAGCACGGAGCACCGGCGATCCGAGAATGGCGCGTCGGGCGCGGCGGAATGCCTCGCGCGCTGTCGCTCCCTCATGAGCGGTGTGACCAATCAGCTTGGGGGCGCCGTCTTCGCGGGGCCAGAGATAGAGGTGCGCGAGCTCGTAGGGCAGCAGAATCCCGCCCTTGCCCTGCTGGCGGGAGACGAGCTCCCCGAACTCGGTCGCCGCCCACTGACCGAAGGCGTCAACCGATGCGATCGCTTCAAGACTGCTCTCCTGCCAGGGATCGCACTGAATGCCCGCGAGATCGCTGATGTCGAGGATGTCGTCGATCAGCGACCCCACTCGGCTCAGCGGCAGTGTCCTAACCCGCGGCTCTTGCAGCCCGAGCTGCTCGGGCTTCGGCGAGTTGCTCGGCAAGGGTCATCTCCTTCGGCGCTTCGACCGGCCCGCGCGCCGCTTCGACCGCGTACCGGAGCTCCCGGGCGATGGGCGCGATCTTGGTCGGGTCCTTCTTGACGGTTTCCTTCAACGCGATGCGAAGGGTGTCGACGATCAGCTGTAAGTCATCCACCGCCGTCTCCTCGGCGGCGATCGGCTCCTCATTCGACGCGGCGGGCGGTGTCGGTGCGGACTGTCGGTATCGGCGGCCGGCCTCGGTGTGCGCGATCTGGCAGGCCTCGTCGACTGGGGTTCCCTCACGGAGGTGTCGACGGTACGCAGCGTCCGTACCGCAAGGGGCCTTGGGTCGCCCCATTCACCCCACCTCCTCGAATTCCCCCACACTGCGTATTACCCCCGCGGAGAGAGCTGCCCGGACCGTGCGGGAGGTGGGCAGTCAACCCGCGTCACTGGATTTCTCGGGCCCGTCGCAGCACCGGCCGGAGGGCTCGAGCAGATAACTTGAACGGCATGGTGAGCAGTTGGGCTACGGATCTGGGGGTTCAGGTCGCATCCGCCTTGATCGTGGCCCTTGTCGTGAGTTTCAGTGCCTACCTCACACCCTGGGGGAAGCGTCAGATACGGAGGCTGCGCGCAACCGTCGGACGGAGCTGGAACGCTCTACGCTCACTCCGGGTCACAACTCAGCGTCGCCTCGACTCAGAGATCGAGGAGGCAGTGCGGCTGGCGACCGCCGCTGCGAAAAGCGACCCAGCCGACGAAGCGCATGAAAAACGACACCAGGACTATGACGGTTGGGTTCTCGGCCCTGCTAGTGAAGCGCGCTTCTGGGAGCTGAGGAACCAGACCGGAGAAACCGTCACTGTCGAGGGGATCGTGCCATCTGGACCGTACTGGCCATTCGAGTGGGAGGAGCCAAGCTTCCCTGTGCGGCTCGCTCCAGGAGGATCTGTCTCGATCCGGGCCCGAAAACTTCGCTCCGGCAACCACCTCTTGCCCTGGATGAACGACGCGATGGCGAACGTGGTCTACGAGGACGAGCACGGAGACGAACGCGAAGCAATCATCTGGATCCTGGATTGAGATGCCGGGCAAGTGCCCCCGTGTCACGCTGCAGCAGCCGGCTTAGTCGACGTGGAACGGACCTTCACATCTTCTGCTTGGGCGAGCACGATCGCAGCCGAGGAAGCTGCCGATGATCGTATGGCGCCCGGCCGCCTTCTAGCTCGCCGCGAAGGCTGAGATGTCGATTGGGGCGTTATCGCCCTTCCGGCTGTTGCAGCTGCGGTGCATGGGTACGAGGTCCTGCCGCGTGAGATGACCGCCGTTTTCGAGAGCTTCCGGATGGTCGGCGGTGAACGACATCCGCTCGCTTTTCGGTAGCGTCGTGTCGATTGGCTGGCCACAGCCCTCGCGCGTCGGGGAACCGTACCCGCAGGGAAGGTTCTCGCGCGCGGTGCGCCGCTTCAGCGCAGCCTGCTTGCGCCGGTAGGCGCGGTGGCCTTTGCCGTCTCGAACGGATCGGCTGCTCACCGCGACACCTCCGACACGTTGCCCGTGAGCGTCCGCGGACGGTACACGCGGGCGCTCACCTATGCACGACCGCGCCTCACGCGTCCGCGATCGCCCCCGATGCAAGATGATCAGCGCTACTCGGCTCCACCCCTGGGGCGGCCGGGCGCCGTCTGGCTGAAGATGCAAGCGTTGCGTGAACGGTTAGGCGAGATCCCGGCCAGTCGGACCGGAAGATCAGGCAGGGCCGCGCCCGATGCGCGAGAGACGAGCGCGACCCCGAGAACGCCGAAAGCCCCACCCGTTAGGGTGAGGCTTTCGGACATAGTTCTTGTGCGAGGCACAGCCTATCAGCGAAACAGGCCAAGTTTTCAGAGCAACTCTCCACGGCGTGTCGGGTATCGAAGTCACCCTCGGGCGCTGGCCTGAAGCGGGGCGTGGACAGCGGTCCCCAGCAAGCCCTCGCTCAATGCCAGCCACGACCCTACGACGCGTAGGCGAACTGCTCGCTCAGAGGTGATGCAATCGTCGCGCCACTCCGTAAGCGGTAGCTGGTCTTGCGCCCGCGGCGGCTGGCTCTCAGCAGCAGCATCCCCATCGACATGTCCTCGTTGACGTCCTCACTGATCTCACCTGGAGCGTCAGGGACATCCTCGTCTTCGCTACGCATCACGAACACGACGAACTTGCGCGCCTCTGCCAGAGCGACGTTGGCAGCCCCGCCAGCAGCGGCGACGCGCGCAATGACCGCACTGATGTGCTCGTTTGGGGTAGCCACAACGAGCGGACGCGTGCCGTCAGGTGCGGCGTAAGGAAGGTTCACGCGTCGCGGTCCGACCGCGATGGACTTCATCACCCGTCGAGCCGCCGAATGACGGTCCATACCGACAGATCCCGGAGTCATGACATCTCCTCAAGTGACGCCTCGTAGGCGTCGTACACTTCGTCGAACGAAGAACGGAACGATTCTTGCACGTCTTCCTGAGAGTAGATAGCGCGTATGACGCGCTTTTTATTCTCGTCGTGCGGGTAGCCATCGTGTCGGTGAACCGTTCCGTGACGGCAATCGATGCAGACCTGCTCGACGTACTCGCCGTCCGAACCGCAGCGCGTCCAGACGATGGCATAGTCGACGAGCTGGCCATCCCACTCGACTCTCCTAGTGACGATGCGGTTGACTTCGTCGACCTGCATGACGTCGGCTGGCTCGACCCAGCACTCCTCAATGGGCGGCGGGGTCCACGAAACCGTACTCGCGACGTCACGAGCACCCGATCCACCTTGTCCCCCCGGCACGCCATCACGCTACCAGGCGCCAAGCGAGTCGCGACTCAACCGGACCGCGACGGTTCACGCAAGCCACCGCACCGCTCGCGCAATGAGACGTCAGTACTCTCGGAGCCGTCGCGTTTCCGCCACATCGGCAGGCGGCACACGGCGTCTATTCATCCTTCAACCGGGCGACGTCGCTCGGCCCAAAGTCGAACTCTCTCGCCTCGAACACGCGGGCCAGCCAGTCCGATACGGCAGCCTCGCTCTCTGCCTCCGTCTCCTGGACCACACGTGCACGGAAGTTCTCGGCGAGCTGTGGGTGCGTCTCCGCTAGAGATGCGATCGCCTCGTGGGCGATTAGCATCTGAACCTTCTCCAAGGCGTGCCCGCGCGCGGTCTGAGGCGCGTTCGGCACGTAAGGGTTTTCTTGAAGAACTGTGAGCAGCACTCGGGAGGACCCGTGCCGCGATCGTTCCTGAACGTGGGCCAGCTCACTCAACGATCGAACGAAGACACTCAGTCTGCCCCAACCAGCGGCGTCTACCCAGCGAGACGGTGAGGGCGCGACCCGTTGCATCTCCATGCGTCGAGCGCGCGCCGGCTTCAACCGATGTGTCCGTGCGCGAGCGACAGATTCGATCACGCCGCGCACGCACGTCATCGAGTCGTCGACATCCTGAAGCCACAAGACCCAAGCAGATTCCATCGCTGCAGCTGCCGCTCTGAGGGCTGCAGCCCTCTCTCGATGCTGCGAGCGAGTCGCAACACCCAGCAGATCAGTGAGTTCAGTGATGGCTCGGAATCGCTCGAGCTTGGCACGTAGGACAGCCGGATCGAACGCGCCACCGGTGACGATCCGTTCACGCGCGAACGCTCGGCGCGCCTCATCTCCACTCCGAGCCCACCGCTCCTCGAGAGACATCCACGCATGGAACTTTCTCAAGTCAATAGACTCGTCGTCTCGATGACGAGCAATCACTCGCCTGTAGGTCTGCCCCCAGCCAGTCAGCGTGCTGGACCGTTCCGACATCACGAAGTCATAATCTGGCGGCTCGTACAACACACTGAAGAACGAAGGTTCAGGCACGTCGTCGTCGAAACCCGAGATCGGACACAGGAGCAAGGAATGCAGATCCTTCGCTGAGACCCCCTGCTCCTTCCCGAGCAAGCTGATGCAGACGCGGACTTGGTTCAGCGGGACGACTGCGGCTCGAGCGATGAAGTCGTCGATATGGCACCGCTCGGCAGACTGAGGAGTGAGGCTTGCCGCGACAGTTCTCGATCCCATCGCGGCCGGCCGCCCGTGAAGGAACTCGGAGAGCGCGCCATAGTCGGCTGGAACGTCTCGGTCGACGAGGTGCGACGGCTGATGAGCCCAGGCATCACGCAGATACTGAGCGTCTGAGGATCCCGGCACCCGCTCAAATTCGTGAGAAAAGGCGATGTTATAGGTCCATCGTTCGATGTACCGCCTAGCGAGTGCGGCCGCCGCGTAGGTGTATCCGAACCGCAGGCACCAGACTATGCGGGCGTAGACATCGAGCCCCTCCCGCAACTCGGACAGCCACACTCTTGTGGTGGAGGTAGCCGCAGTCGTCTCCTCCCAGAACCACGGCGCGCCCATTCGATCCAGCGCCATGTCCCCGACAGCGACTGCAAAACCGCCCCGCCAGGCGACGGGTGGAACGCGTCCGGCTTCCGACATCAGCACTGATCGTGCAACGGATCGCGCCTCCAACCGGGACACGAGGGCGCCAGGGGCGACCCCGAGCAGGTCGTTGATCGACAGTGATGTTGCGCGTTGGATATCGGGGTCGACGGGTTCGTGCCCCGATGTCGTCTTAGGTGCGGAGCCGCTTGCCGCGCGCGCACGCCTATCTGCTTTGATTCTTCGCCCCGAGACCATGCGGATGACGTTAGCGGCTTGCACAGCCCAAATCAGTGCGGTTGGAACGCTCGTTCGGACGGCCTAGTTGCGCGACCTCCCTGCGGTAGGGCGGCCGACGCGAGCGCGCATAGTCTCGCGGAGTGCGAGCACCTCCGATTCACGGAACCACGTCACTCGCCCCATCGGCCCCTGCGTGATCGCGCGCGGCACGAGCCCTTCGCGCTCTCGCCAGCGCCTGAGCGTCCGCTCAGACCCGGCGTACTTCGCCCGGGCCGCCTCGTCCTTCGTGATCAGCCGGTCCCGCCACTCGGCGACAGCCGACACTTCGAGCGCCTCGTCGGCGTCCGCGTCAACGACGTGCGCAGCATCCGGGCGCTCGAGGCGGTAGCGACCCACCGCGTCGATGATCGACCAGAACGGGCGCACACCCTCGTCGTCGACCGGATGCCGCACGAGCACGGCCTCGGCGAGCTGCTTGACGTTGTCGGCGTCGTTCGCGATCTGGTCGAAGTCACCGAGGATCACGTTCGCGCAGCTGCGAGCGTAGTCGTATGCCGCGAGTGAGCCGGCGCCGGCGGGCATCCCGCCGACGATTCCCGACCGCGGGTCGACGAACACGGCCCATGCGCGCAGCGATCGCATCACGTCTTCGGAAGCGTCGATCAGATCGGCCGGTGTAGGCGCGGGCGACTCAGCGAGCATCCCGGATGAGACGCGGACCGAGTCGTAGACCGTCGCCCTCCGCGGGTCCGCAAGCGATCGCATACGTCCGACGAGGTCCGCCGCGTTCTCGAGGTGTCCACGCATCCGGCGATAGCAGCGGTCGCAGATCAGCACGCCATCGCGCGCGGCAGCCGGCGCGCATCCGTTGCACGCCTCTGGCGCGTTCGGCAGCTCGGCCTTTGCGGGCACGAGGCGCTTCTCAACTCCGTACCAGTCGCACGTGGCGTAGTGCACGTCAGGCACCGTGCATCCGAGCACGCAGGATCGTTCGGACATTCAAGGCTCCTCTCAGAACGGGATGTACTTGGTCAGGACGTCCACGAGCCGCCGTCGTCGAGGCGGGCGATGCGCGGCTCGTGTTGTCGCCTGCTGGCGGAGGTCATGCTGTCCGCCCGGGGTCTGCGATCTCGTGGCGCATATCGATGAGTGCGGCGGTGGCGCGCGCGGCGTCTCGTTGGCGTCGCTGGTAAGCGGCGACCTCGCCGATAGCCCGGAAGTAAAGGCCGGCCTCGCGGAGGCGCCGCAGTGTCCGGTCGTCAGCGGCTTGGATCGCTTCCTGGCGCAGCCGCAGTTCGGTGTCGACGATCGCGGCGAGCGCGCGTTCAGAACGGTTCATCGTCGGTGCCGACTCGCTCGAAGTGGGCGGTGAGCTTTTCCTCGTAGATCCGCCGCTGCAGCCATTCGTCGCGCTTGAGGCGAGCATCCCGGCAGGGTCCGCATTTCGTCTTCCCGGCGCCGTGCGGCATGTGGTCGTCGCAGAACATCGGCGGGGCATCCAGGATCAGCGGGCGCTCCGGCAGCACAGGCTCCTCCTCGCGGTCCTGCGCAACCGCGTCCCACGCATCGGCCCGCGCGGCGGCCTCCGCCCGCACCTGCGCCCTCGCCCGCTCCCGCGCTCGCTCGCGCCCGCCCGCGCTCCCCCGCCCCACAGCCACGGACGTCCATGGACGATCCCGCGCCGGCGGTTCCGGGGTCGAGATCCGGACGCCGCGCATGTCCACCCGCAGCGGGTGCAGCAGCAGCAGCCACTCGGCGCCGCCCGCGACATACGTCGTCAGGAAGTCGGCGTCCATCAGCGCGACGAGGTGATCGAGCACGTCGTCCGGCGTCGAGAACGTCTCCCGTGCGATCCATGCCGGGTCCATCGGTCCCCGGCCCAGCGGGTCGAGGTTCAGCCACAGCCACAGTGCGAGCGGCTTCGCCTCGTGCGGCACCTCGTCGAGGTGTCCCAGGTCGGCCGCGCTGATCATTCGTTGCTTCATTGACACCCTGGTCGTTCCCTCTCGCGAAGCCCTCGATGCACTTGTCGAGGGCGAACTGCAGATCGTGCTCGTGGACCGTGAAGCATTCGGTCCATCCCTTCCCGCCGCGGCCGAGCACCGCCTCGGCGTCGTCCCATCCGGTGAATGCCCGGGGGAACCAGCGCGCCAGCACGCGCAGCGCCTCGCGCTCCCACGAGGCATCCGTGTTCCGGGCGCAGACGATGACGTGGGCGCCGGCGCGCATGAGCTTCTCGACGCGGCTCCACTTCCACGCACGCCCCACCTTCAGGACTCGCGATGCCGGCCAGTAGACGACGTACGTCATCGCGAACGTCGGCATCGCGCTCATCGCGACATTCCCGATACGGTTCGGGGGTGGACGAGATCGCAGCCCTCATTGGCGGCCAACTGCTGAGTGCCGCGTGGGCTGTCTTCACCGGCGCAGTGGTCCCAATCGCGGCCGCCGGTGTCGCCGCGCTGGTAGTCGTGCGGCAGATCAGGCAGCTCGACCGACACCGGACCGAGGACCGCAGAGCCGAGGGTCTCCTGGCGCTCACCGAGCTTCTCGGCGAAGAGGCGGCCGTCGCTGCTGATGCGGGGATGTGGGCCAATGCAGTCGCGGCTCGCTTCCAGGCAAACGAGTCGCTCGTGCGGGCGTACGCGCTTCTCCCGGATGCCGATCTCCCTGTCGCGAGATGGATCGCGAAGGAGCGCATCCGGATGACTGAGGTGGTGGATCTGGCCGGTCAAGCTGGCGAGTTCGCCCGGCAGGAGCCTGGGCCCCATCGAGGAGAGGCGCTCAAGATCGCAGCGGAAGCTATGCAGACCTTGCTCGATTGGCAGCGCGGCGAACTGCGAACGAGCTGGTTCGAACAGCGCCTGTGAACCACAACTCATCTTGATCTCGCTTTCTGCGCAAATGTGAGCCCGCCGCGGCGGACGTTATGTACTTCGGTGGTCTTGCTGCACAGTCCGAACGTGTCGAGCCGGATCGCGAGCTGTCCGCAGGCGGCGCACGCGCGGTAGATTGCGGCGTGCATCTGGTCAATGCGCGCGAGCTCGGCTGCCCGCTCGCGGCGCACGTGCTCCTGACGACGGATGTCGAGCACCCAGCCCTTGTCGGTCAGCGACCATCCGCCGTCGGGGAGGGCGGCGACTTCGCGCGTGCAGCAGCCGAACTTGCATGCTGCCTTCATGACGCGAGCCCCATCTCGGCCTCACGCTCGCGGACCCACTGCCGCTCGTAGGCGGCGTACGTGACGCGCGGGTGCTTCTCCCAGTGCTCGAGGAGCTCGGGAGAGGCGTACGCGCGGGCGCGGCGCTCGTTTCCCATGAACAGCGAGCCCGGGTCGATCCCCGCCGCGCGGCCGCGTGCGTTCAGCAGCGCGCCGTTCGTCGCCTCCTCGGCGAGCATGTACGCCGCGAGACGCACCTCCTCGTACTCCTCTCGCACCTCCCGCCAATCAGCGAAGGCCGACCCGATGATGCTCATGCCGCGGCGCTCCACCCGCCGTCGTCGTCGAGGCGGACGCGGCCCCAGACGGAGTGGTTGATCGGGCACTGGCGCGGGTTCGCCCACGAGGGGACGATGAAGCCGGTGAGCTCGGCGGCCGTGGGGTCGGCGTGCACGGTGTTGTGGCAGGTGCGGCACAGGTGCACGAGGTTCGCGGGCAGGTGGTCTCCGTGGCGGCGCAGCTGCCGGTGGTGCATGTCGGTCGCACGTTCGGCGCCGCAGCGCTCGCACATGCCGCCGGAACGGTCCTTCACGACGGGGCGGGCGTCGGCCATCGGGTCAGCGTTCGCGCGGGTCATTTCTCGTCCCGCATCGACTTCGCGATCGACTGCAGCAGGGTCACGTCGCGCTCGACGGCCTCGGCGAAGTCCTTCGCGTACTCGAACATCAGCCACGCCTCGTCGTACGCGTCGACCGCACGCATGAGGCGCTCGTCGACGCCGTACGCGAGCTCGCGCAGCTCGGTCATCGTCGCGCCGCGGCCGTACTCGTCACGCAGCTTCTTGACGGCGAGGCCGAGCGCGATCTTCCGTTCCCGCTCTGCGTCCTTCAGCTTCGCGCGGTAGTCGGCGAGCGCGCCGGGCGCGGCGATGTTCTTCGCTCGCGCGATTGCGAGCGCGCCGACGACCTGAGCAGGGGTGGGTGACCACTGTGCGAGGAGGTCCTCGTCGAGGATTGCGACGTTCAGCGGAACGATGTCGAACCCGGCGGGGATGGTGACGACCACTCCCGAGGCGGGGTCGACGTGGTTCGGTTCGGTGCTCATCGCCGGCGCCCGCCCTTCCGCTTCGCGGCACGGCGACTCGCGCGGTTCCCGGGCAGGTGGTCCTGCGGACGGCGAACGGCGGGCCGCGCCTCGGGAGTGCGCTCGATAGCCACCGGCACGTTCGCGCTCGGTGCGGGCGCCCACGGGTCGGCGTCTGTGCCGGCGGGCGCCTCGGCGAGCGCTTTGCGCTTGGCGCGCAGCTGACGGTGCAGGGCGGTTCCTTCGGCGTCGGCGCGGAATGCGCGGGCGGCGCGTGCCTCGCGGTCGATCGTGTCGATGTCGAGGATCGTCTGCGCGGCTTCGATCTCGGCGGCCCAGTCGCGGGCTGCCTGTTCCTCGCGGGTGTCCCCCGGTTCTGGGTCGGCCGGCGCGGCGGGGCGCGGGTCGAGGAGCGGGGCGAGGATGTCGGCGAAGACGACGCGGTAGGCGTGGCGTTCGACCTCGGAGCCGAAGATCGCCATCGGCTTCCGTGCGCGCAGCTCGTTCCACTCGGGGTCGTTCGACTCTTGCTGCTCGTACTCTGCCCAGCTGATCGTGACCTTGCGGGGCTGCTGGCCGAGGCGGGTGATGACGACCCGTGCGGCGATCGGTGGTTCCCGGTCGACGTGGATGTCGGACCACTCGGTATCGGTGGCTGCGAGGAAGTAGGGCCCGTCGATGGCGGCGAGCTGGCCGGAGGCGAGCACGGCGGCACGAGCAGCCTCGACGGGGATGGTGCGGGGTTCGGGCATGGCTCACGCCTCCTGGAAGTTGAGGGTCGTGCGGCGCGAGGTCTTCGGGTGCTTGCGCTTGGCGGCGGCTTCCGCCAATGCGAGGTGCATGCGCAGCTGCTCGACGCGGGCGTGTCCGGCGGGGTCGGTGGCTGCCCACGCCGCTTCATCGATCGCGACGGTCTCGCTGACGGAGAGTTGGAAGCCTCCGGTCTCCCCCATGCCGACGGCACCGAAGCGGGTGGCGTGCGGGAGCTTGGCGATCGCCTTCTTGAGAGCGGCGTTCGCGGCCTTCTCAGCCTCGGCTGCCTTGGTCAGCGCGAGCTTGAGCGGGACCCATGCCTCGAGGGCCGCGGCGACGTCGTCGGGGAGATCGTCGACATCAGGACATCCGGCGTCACGCCAGGCGATGAACGCGTCGGCACGCTCGGTGAGCCACGCGATCATCTCCTCGTCACGCGCGACGACCTTCCACGTCGCGCCGTCCGCCGGCGGCTGGTCGTCCTCGTCCCGGATCTCGAAACCGTAGAGGCCGAAGTCGGCGCCCATGACGCGGATCTGAAACTGCATCTGCGCGTAGTGCTCGATCGGGATGCCATCGTGCTCCCACCCGTGCTCGTGCGACTTCACCTCGATGACGGCGAGGCGGCCGTCGCCGTCCCAACCGAACCCGTCCGGGGTCGCGCGGTGCAGGTCGTTGTCGCGGGCGGCCCAGAGCGCCGTGTTCGCGACGACGCTCTGCAAGAGGTCCGCGGCCTCGTCGAGGAGCGCGGCCTCTCGGGCGGAGCCGGCGCGGGTCGCGGCGTTGCCGCGGAAGCGGGCGCCGTTCATCTTCTCTTCGGCGATCGTGCGGCGTGCCTTGAGGCCGGCGCGGGCGATGCGCCAGGCGTTGGAGGCGGTGACGCCTTCGCCGCGCTCAGCGAGCCAGAGCTCGCGGTCAGCGTCGGCGGGGACGACGATTCGGGCGGTGGGCTGCTTCATCGGTTGTCTCGCTCCGGGAGGGTGTCGACTCGGGTCGTCCACCAGATGTCGACGTGGATGGTGTTCATGGACTGCAGGCGGGTGGTGCCGGAGCGGCTCAGCGCGCGGATCTTCCAGCGGACGCCGTCAACGGTGACGATGTCGCCGACCCTCAGCGGATCGGTCTTCGAGCGGGTCGGGATTGTCGCGGGCGCGACGTCGACGAGGGACATGCGGGGCCTTTCGGGTACAGGAATGGGAGGGTGCGGCGCGTGGGGGGTCGCGCCGCACCCGGTCTGGGGGGTTCTTGTCGCTCAGCGCCGAGCGCGGCGGTCCGCTCGAGCGAGGTGGATCATCGCGGCGAGGGTGATCGCGAGGATCACGGCGAGCGCTGCGAGCAGCATCGCGATCACCGTCGGCTCCCCTGCGTCTGCCGGCGTCGCGCGCGAGCATCGAGAACACAGATCGAGATCCAGGTGCCCCACGTCACGACGAGGGACGGGATCGCGAGCCACACGGGGATCTCGTCGGGGTAGATCACGAAGCCACCGCCTCGAGCTCGGCCTTGCGGAGGATGAACGGCAGGCCGGACGGGCGCACCCGGGTGGTCTGCGTCGGGTGGACGTTCCCTTCACGGTCGGTCCACGACGACGCGGTGAGCACGAAGTGGCGCATGTGCTTCTGGTACGGGAGCGTCGATCCGGGCTGGATGACGCCCGCCTCACGGAGGCGGCGGTAGAGCGTGTTCCGGCCGACTCTGCACATCTTCGCGGCGGACTCCATGGAGTAGTACCCGTCGGCATCCATCAGCTGGTCGTACGCCTCGACCTTGGGGGCGTCCTCCGCGACGCGAGCTTCCAACTCTGCGGCACGCTCAACGGTCGCGGCGAGCTCTCGAAGAGCTTCTGAGTACGACTGCGGCAGCGCGTGTTGCACGGCATACGTTCCGGTGCGACGGATGGCGGGGATGACCTCTTGGGTCAGCCACCGGCGGAAGGTTCGCGAGGCGGGCGCATCCGAACGTATGACGACCTCATAGATCCCCGGCTCGCTGATGATGGTCGCCTTCTGCGTGCGGCCGAGCCGGTCTTGGATGGGGTACGTCTGGCGTACCTCATCGTCTAGACGCTCGGCCACGGCCGACGCCGACCGCGCGAGACCAAGGGCCATCGCGACATCCGCGAGCACGAACCATGGCTCACCATCTATGACCACCGTGCGGATATCGGTTCCTACGAAGCGGAAGATGCTCAGCTCAGTCACCGGATTCCTCCTACGATCGAGGAATCGACCGAAGGAGCACCATGACCGCGCGCCACAATTTCCCGACAACCGCGAAGGAGCACGCGGAGAACGCGGTGGGCTACGCCGATGACGCCGCCCGTTCGATGAACGAGGCCACGAGTGCTGGGGATCGTGACCGCGCATTCGAATCGCTCAGCTTCGCTGTCCTTGAGCTGAGTCGGGCCGTCGCGAAGATCGCGGCGGCTCGCAACCTCTGAATCGATCTGGTCGGCTAGCCCGCGCAACCGCTGCACGACAACGCCAGCGATCTCGGATGTCACATACCCATCGGTGATGCGGCCGACCAGTTCGGTCATGTCGATCCGATAGTCGCGCCCCAGCACCGCGCGCACCAGCGAGCCCCTCGCAGACGCAGCGGACGCCTCGGACGCAAGCCTCGTGTCCCGACACGGCCCGCACGGAGCGGTCGCACCGGCCGGGTGGTCGGCGCAGAACGGCGACGGGGCGGTCATGACGCCACCGCCTCGGCCGGGTCGATGACGCGCGTCGTCATCCACGCGTCGAGGTCGACCGGATAGAAGACATTCAGGCGGCCCTGCTTGAACATCTTCGGGCCCCGACCAGCGGCGAGCAGGTTACGAAGGGTCTGATGGGCGATGCCGCAGTACTCAGCGGCGCGCCGAGTGCTCAGAACCGGCCCGGTCCGTTCGATCGACGCGCTCACGATGCTGCCGGCCGATCCGCGCGAACGAAGCGTTCCTCAGCACGCTGAACCAGAACGTCAGGTGTCATCCCGAGCCAGTGAGCGACGTTGCCCAGTTCAACGACGTTGAAGGGCGTAGCGCCGTTCAACCTACGGCCTGCCGTATGAGGCGTGATGCCGAGCGCCCCGGCCATCTCGCCCGCAGTCCTCTTCTGCCGTGCCATCTCGGCTCGGACCTCCCCCGCTAGCAGGCCCGCGATCACCGCTCCGACCAGTGAGTGATTTGTCATGTGGATCACTATGGATGACAAATCATGCGGCGTCAACTTTGTCATGCGGGTTGACGAAAAATCATGCAGGCGAGATCATGATCCCGTGGACAACTACGGCGAACGCTTCTCGGAAGCTCTTGTCTCTGAGATCAAGGCAGAGATGGGGCGACGGGACCTCTCGTCGCGCAAGCTCGGCGCGATGATCGGAGAGTCTTCTCAGTACATGTCGATGCGGCTCGACGGCGGCAACCCTCGCACGGGGGAACGGGTGACGCTCAATGTCAAGGATCTGTCGGCGATCGCCGAAGCGTTGGACCTCAAGGTCACTGACCTCACGCTTCGCGCTCACCAGCGAGCACTCGGGGTCGACCCTCATCTCATGGCCGAGAGCACTGAGATCGACTCCCGATCTGCGACGAATGTCGTGCATGGCCGATTCGGCGCGAGTGCCCCGGAACTGGACGAGCGCGCGATCGCCAAGAAGAAGAGCCGGGACCGCGGGGAGGACCCTGAGCCGTGAGGGACCGACACATCCGCCAGACCATCCAAGATCTCGGAGTGAGCGTCCGCTACACACCACTCGCAGACGACCGAGACGGCGAATACCTGCACCACCGACGCCTGATCCGTCTCCAACCCGGCATGCCCCGGCGGCTGCACCGCTCCGTCCTCGCACACGAATGCGCACACGCAGTGTTCGGCGACGAACCAGCCCACTTCGGCCTCATCAACGCGAAGATGGAACAACGCGCCGACGAATGGGCCGCACTCCGCCTCATCGACATCGACGAGTACAAGCTCGCGGAGTCCATC
This sequence comes from Microbacterium sp. AG238, assembly GCF_003610405.1. Taxonomy (GTDB): domain Bacteria; phylum Actinomycetota; class Actinomycetes; order Actinomycetales; family Microbacteriaceae; genus Microbacterium. The sequence continues at coordinate 552,528 of NZ_RAQC01000002.1, read as the reverse complement.
CACTCCGGCCACACCGACGCAATCGCGCTCGAGCTAGACGTCACCGTCGACCTAGTAGAAGCCTTCCAGCGCACCCTCACCCGATTCGGCGACACCGTCTACCACCGCCCACGCATGGGCGCCGGTATGTGGCAGCACCGAGAGACGGTCCACTGATGGCCCGCCCACCCCTCGAACTTGAGACCTGGGGAAAGATCCGACGCACCACAATCGGCGGCAAGCCCACCGCAGTCGCCAACTACCGCGACTCCGACGGCATCACCCGTCGAATGCAGCGGGATGGCCGGACGCCGGCCGAAGCGGAACGCAACCTGATCCGCGCGTTGAAGGCGCGGCTCGCACCGTCCAGCGAAGACCTCACGTCAGCGACGACGATCTCCGAGCTCGCGGTGAAGTGGATCGACTCACGAGGCCGCCTGGCCGAAGGCTCGATCCGCACCTACAGGAACGCGATCAAACACATCGACCGCGGGCTCGGCTCCGTCCGACTGCAGGAAGCGACAGTCCCCAAACTCGACCGCTTCATCATCGCCGTCGCCTCATCATCCGGACACGGCATCGCTTCCACCGTTCACGTCGTGCTGCGTGGGATGTTCGCCCTCGCAGCACGACACGGCGCCGTCCGCACCAATCCGATGATCGACGTCCCCAAACCCGAGCGACCAAAGCGAGTCCGCCGCGCGGCCGCACCTGACGTCACGGTCGTCCGCGGCATCCGCGCCCGATTCGCCGAGTGGGACGCCGGCACCGAGCCACGCCCCGAGGGCGACCGCCGACGCCGGCTCCCCCGCGCAAGCGCCCTCCTCGACACAACCGACATGATCATCGGCACCGGCATGCGCACCGGCGAACTGCTAGCGCTGAAATGGGACGCGGTGAACCTCACCGAGCGACTCGTAACCATCCGGCGCACCGTGGGACAGGACCGAAACGAGCGATTCTTCGTCCAGGAGTTCACCAAGACCGACGCGGGATACCGCGAGCTCGAGCTGCCCGCCGAGGTCGTCGAGATGCTGCTGCGGCGCCGCGTCGACTCCCATAGCGAGTTCGTGTTCCCCTCGGCGGTCGGCACGCTCCGACTGCCCCCCAACTACCGCACGAGCTGGCGCGCCGCTCTCGCCAGCACGCCTTACGCGGGCGTCACTCCCAAGAGCTTCCGCAAGACGGTCGCGACGGTGGTGCGCGACGCGCTCGGCATCGAGGCAGCGAAGGAGCAGCTCGGGCACGAGGACAAGAAGACCACGGAGGCCCACTACGCGGATGAGGTCCACCGTGGGCCAGCGACCGCAGGCGTTCTTTCAAAGCTATTCACGTGAGCCCATTCGCGGGTGGAAACGCTCCAGGAACAAATCTTCACTCAGCTATCCACTACGTTGGATGAGCATTTGCTAATAGAGACGCAGGGGGCGTTGTGATCATCACGCGAGACAGAAGCCAGATCGAGAACGGGGTGGTCCAGCTTCGATTCGCCGATGCGGACGACAACGTTCGAGACATCAGCGCACAGGATCTGGCAGAAGTTCTCGAGGGGCTGCTTGAGTTCAGTCGCGAGCTGGCCAAGTCGGGCGAGTTCGGTGATGGCCCCGCTCCGGAGATCCGAATCCGAGTACCAAAGCAAGGATCGTTCGTCCTGGAGGCTCTCGTCTGGCTGGCGGAGAACCCGCTCACCGGGGCCGGCGCGACCGGCGCCGCGATTGCCGGCGGCGCGATGGCAAAGGAGCTGGGCACCGCAGCAGGCAAAGCGATTACCAATGCGATCGGCGTCGGCCTCCGGCGTCTGCGTAGCGAGAAGCCGGAACGTGCGGAAATGCTGCAGAACGGTGAGGTCCTGCTCACTTGGCCGGATCAGACCACCACACAGATCACTACGGCGACGTGGTCGAAGCTCAATGAGATGAAGCGCCCGACGCGAACCGCGTTGCGGAAGCTGATGTCACCGCTGGGGAAGGATGCCGAGAAGCTCGAGGTACGGTCGGCTTCCGTCTCGGAGCCCACGCCGGAGATTCTGAGCGAGCCCGCGGCGGCGACGGCGCGCGCCGGCGACTACCTAGCTGCCAGCACCGAGCCCGTCGAGGCGTTCGAGCGGGAGAGGGTGTTTGAGACAGAGGCCGTACTGCGGAGCATCGACTTCGACAGCCCCGACAAGTGGCGCGTAGAAACGACCAAGGAAGGTACCCGCCAGGCTAGAATCGACGACAGAGAGTTCCTTCTCCGCGTCGATCGTGGCGAAGCTATCCACAAGGGTGACATCTTCTGGCTGAAGATCCTCGAAGTGGTGTCGAAGGAGCCAGGCAAGAACACCAGCAAGGACTGGACCGTTCTCGAGGTCCGGCGGACGAAGCGAGGCGAAAGGGATGCCGACAACTAAGTCGAGACGATTCCCGCAGGTTGATGCAGAACTCGCACGTCGTCTCGCGCTCGTGTTCATCTGCATCGTGTCGATCGTGCTTCTACTGCTCGGCTCGATCCTCGAGGCGACATCGCCGTACCTCGTTCTGGTGCCAACACTTCTGGCAGCCTTCCAGATCTCGCGGATGCGCACGCACTGACGCGGCGCGCGTACGCCTCGGCCCGCTCACCTCAGCGAGCGGGCCGAGGCGTACGTCGTCAAGTCCACCGAAGGCCGCATGACGCAACTCGTGCAATGGCCCTCACTAGCCTCAAAACGGCGAGTAAACGGCGAATGGCCCGGATCCGCGTATGCGCATCCGGGCCATTTCTTACCGCTGATCTGGACTTTTTGGAGCCGACTACGGGACTCGAACCCGTAACCCCCGTATTACAAGTACGGTGCGCTACCAATTGCGCCAAGTCGGCAAGGCGTCCAGTCTACCGACGGACGCGGGCCGCTCAGAAACTCCGGCAGCCTCGAGCGCCGGCCGTCAGGACGCGGGCGCCTCGGTCGGCGTCGGGGTGGGGGTGGGTGCCGACTTGTAGTACGCGTCACTCGCGGTCGTCAGGACAAACTGCGAGAACTCTGCCGGGTCGCTCAGATCGCCGATGTACTGCTTGCCGTTGACGAGCACCATCGGCGTGCCGGTGAGCGAGAGCCCGTTGGTGTCGGGGATGCCGGCCACGGCCCGCTCGGTCGCCGACTTCGCCCACGCGGCGTATGAGCCCGACTCGATGCAGTCGCGGACGACGCGGGTCGAGTCGACCCCGGAGGCCTGCGCCATGTTGGCGAGCTCGGTGTCGGAGTAGCCGTCGGTGTCGACCTCGGGCTGACGCGTGAGGAGTTCGTTGTTGAACGCGAAGAAGGCGTCGGGGGCGTTCGTCGCCACGCAGGCGGCGGCGCTGGCCGCGCGGAGCGAGTACTTCGTGCCGTTCGACTTCGCCGTCAGCATCGCCACCGGGTAGTAGCTGAGGGTGACGGCGCCGTCGTCGACCCAGGAGGTGAGCTGCTGAGCGTTGGCGACCTGCCACTCGCGCGCGCCGGCCGAGAGGTAGTCGACGTAGACGCGGATCTCGACGGGCGGGGTCGCCGTGCTCGTCGGGGCGGGAAGCCCTTCCGCGGGAGTCGCGGCCGCGGCATCCGGGGCGGCCTCTGCCGGCGCAGACGCGTCGGTCTGGGCGGCGATGTCGGTCGAGACCGACGTGTTGACGACATCGGCGACGACGAAGCCGTCGCCCGACGCGGTCGCCGGCTCGAGCTGCGGCTTGCTGCCGGCGCTCGAGACCGTCCAGGTGACGGCGACGGCCGCTGCCGCCACGATCCCGACGGCCAGCACTCCCAGACCCGAGCGACGTGCGATGCGCGCACGCGACTGCCGGCTGTGAACCTGGAGCGCCTTCTCACGCACCGCCTCGCGGCGGTCGGTGACTGCCGGCGTTTCAGGTGCGTCAGGGGTGTCGTCAGAAGACATGGAACCTCGGGGAACAGAGAAAGGATCAGGGCCGAGTTGGCGGCGCTCGCGACGGGCTTCACGAGTGATTCGATGGTAATCAGCCAGCCTGGGAAAGCCCAGAGCACCGGCCCGATCGCGTTGTCTCCGGCACACTCGCGCCCGTGCCATACTGAGATCGCGCCCGATGAAGGGCGTACGGGGGCGACCCCGTTCCATTCACAACGGATCGTCCGGCACGTACCTGCCGGTGAAGGAGAAGAAACGATGGCGACTGTCACTTTCGACAACGCAACCCGTCTGTACCCCGGTGGCACGCGCCCCGCGGTCGACAAGCTCAACCTCGAAGTGGGCGACGGCGAGTTCCTCGTCCTGGTCGGCCCCTCGGGTTGTGGAAAGTCCACCTCGCTGCGCATGCTCGCCGGCCTCGAAGAGGTCAACTCGGGCAGCATCCGCATCGGTGAGCGCGACGTCACCGACGTGCCCCCGAAGGACCGCGACATCGCGATGGTCTTCCAGAACTACGCGCTGTACCCGCACATGACGGTCGCCGAGAACATGGGCTTCGCGCTCAAGATCGCCGGCGTCGGCAAGGAAGAGCGCGCTCAGCGCGTGCTCGAGGCCGCCAAGCTCCTCGACCTCGAGGAGTACCTGACCCGCAAGCCGAAGGCCCTCTCGGGTGGTCAGCGTCAGCGCGTCGCGATGGGTCGCGCCATCGTCCGCAAGCCCCAGGTCTTCCTCATGGACGAGCCGCTGTCGAACCTCGACGCCAAGCTCCGCGTGCAGACGCGCACCCAGATCGCCTCGCTGCAGCGCAGCCTCGGCGTCACCACGGTGTACGTCACCCACGACCAGACCGAGGCCCTCACCATGGGCGACCGCATCGCGGTCCTGAAGGACGGCGTCCTGCAGCAGGTCGGCACCCCGCGCGACCTGTACGAGAAGCCCAACAACGTCTTCGTCGCCGGCTTCATCGGCTCGCCCGCCATGAACCTGTTCTCGGCTTCGCTCGCCGAGGGCGGCGTGCAGTTCGGCACGAAGGTCGCGGCCATCGAGGCCGACACCCTCGGCAAGGCTCACGGTTCGACGGTCACCATCGGCGTCCGCCCCGAGGACATCATCGTCAACCCCGAGGACGGCCAGGGTCTGACCGTCGACGTCGACCTGGTCGAGGAGCTCGGTGCTGACGGTTACCTCTACGGCCACACCGACATCAACGGCAAGCGCACCGACATCGTCGCGCGCGTCGATGGCCGCCGTCACCCGAACGCCGGCGACCGGGTCGTGCTGGCTCCCGTCACCGGACACATCCACGTGTTCGACGGCGAGACCGGTGAGCGTCTGACCGACAAGGCCATCGCTTCGGCCTGATCCGGTATCTTCGTACGCTGCGGCGCGGGTGGCCTCTGGTCGCCCGCGCCGCAGTCTTTGCGCCTCACATCCGATCGGAGACCCCGTGACCGCTTCGCTCTCGATCACCGCCAGCAGTGTCGACCCGGGTCTGCTCGCCCTCCCCTGGTCGACGACCCTCGCCGACTGGTCGACGCCCGACATCGTCTACCTGCCCAAGGGCATCTCGCGCCACCTCGTGCGTTTCGCGAACCTCTCCGGACGAGTCGTGGCGATCAAGGAGACCACGGCGGCGATGGCTCGGCGAGAGTACGAGATGCTCGGTTCGCTGCAACGCCTCGACGTGCCCTGCGTCGAGCGCGTCGCGGTCATCGACGGCCGCCGTGACAAGAACGGCGAAGAGCTGCCTGCGGCGCTCGTGACGGCGCACCTGAAGTTCTCGCTCCCCTACCGGGCCCTGTTCACCCAGGTGCTGCGTCCCGACACCGCGACGCGTCTCGTGGACGCCCTCGCCGTCCTCCTCGTGCGCCTGCACAACGTCGGCTTCTTCTGGGGCGACGTCTCGCTGTCGAACACTCTCTTCCGTCGCGATGCGGGTGCGTTCGCCGCCTACCTCGTCGACGCCGAGACCGGTGAGCTTCACGAGCGCGGCCTCACACGCGGTCAGCGCATGCACGACCTCGACATCGCCCGCACGAACATCGCCGGCGAGATCATGGACCTCGAAGCCGGCGGACGCCTCGAGGGCGGCGTCGACGCGATCGCCGTGGCCGACGGCATCATGTCGTCGTACCACTCGCTGTGGGCGGCGCTCACCGACCAGGAGACGTTCTCGGCGAATGAGTCGTGGCGCATCACCGAGCGCGTTCAGAAGCTCAACTCGCTCGGCTTCGACATCGGCGAGATGTCGATCGACGCCGCAGCCGACGGCACGCGCGTGTCGATCCAGCCGAAGGTCGTCGACGCCGGCCACCACCAGCGGCGTCTGCTCCGACTGACGGGACTGGATGTCGAAGAGAACCAGGCTCGGCGTCTGCTCAACGACCTCGACGAGTTCAGCGCACGCGTGTCACGACTCGGATCGAACGAGGAGATGGTCGCGCATGAGTGGCTGACCCGCGTGTTCGAGCCCGTCGTGCTGTCGGTGCCGTGGGACCTGCGGGCCAAGCTCGAGCCTGCGGAGCTGTTCCATCAGGTGCTCGAGCACCGCTGGTATCTGTCGCAGACCGAGGGCCGCTCGGTGCCGCTGGCCGAGGTCCTGTCGTCGTACGTCGAGAACGTGCTCCGTCACCGCCGCGACGAGGCGACGGTGATGGGTCCGATGACCGAGACGATGTCGGTACCGACCATCACCGACGCGGTCCCGGTCGACGACGACGACACCGAGGTCGACTGGCGCGACCTGGTCTGAACGTCCACCGGCACGGCCCGCGGGTCACGCCCGCGGACCGTGCCGCGCGTCAGTAACCGACGGTGAAGCGCTCGCGGATGTGCTTCGGGTTCTCGATCTCATCGACGACGGCGATGGCGAAGTCGGCGCCCGAGATGAACGAATCGCCGTTCTCGTCGGTCACGAGGACGTCGCCGCCGTCACGGTAGTGTCCGGTGCGCTCACCCGGGTTGAACGAGCCGAAACCACCCGCGGGGTGGATGAAGAACCAATCGCGGCCACTGTCGTCGGCCTGCAGGTCGTCGAGGATGCCGATGGCTTCGAGCGCCTCGTCCTTGAACTCTTCGGGGAAGCCGCTGTCGACCAGACGCGGGCCGCCCGGCGCGACCAGGCTGCCGCCCGCGCCGCCGACGACGCCGAGACGCACGTTCTCGGGCAGGCTCTCGGCCAGTAGCGCCGTGTTGGGGCGCACCTGACCCTGCATGTCACCGCGCGGTGCCACGGCCGAGACCACGACGTCGACCCCTTCCAGCTGCGAAACGAGGGCGGGCACGTCGAGCAGCGTCCCCTCCAGGTAGGTCGCACCCTCGACGCGCTCGGCGGGAACCTTGCGGGCGACGGAGACGACGGTGTGGCCGCGCGAGACGGCCTCCTCGACGATGTGGCTGCCGGCGTATCCGGTGCCTCCGATGACGGCGATGCGTGCCATGACTGTTTCCTCCATTGGGTGTCGAGCGCGGGCACGGGCCCGCGCATGCGGCCGATCAGCGAGCGGGCTGCGTGTGCCAGATGCGGTCGATGTAGTCGCGGATCGAGCGGTCCGACGAGAAGAAGCCCGTTCGGGCGACGTTCAGGATGGCCGATCGGGTCCAGGCGTCGCGGTCGGCGTAGGCGGCATCCACCCGCTCCTGAGCGGCGATGTACGACGTGTAGTCCGCGAGCACCATGAAGCGGTCGTCGTAGAGCAGGTTCGACACGACGGGCTCGAAGGTCGAGCGGTCGCCGTCCGAGAATGCCCCGGAGCCGATGAGGTCGAGCGCGCGACGCAGCTCCTCGTCGGCCTGGGCGAACTCCCCCGGACGGTACCCCGCGGCCCAGAGCTCTTCGACCTCGGGCTCGCTCATGCCGAACAGGAAGAAGTTGTCGTCTCCGACGAGCTCGCGGATCTCGACATTCGCGCCGTCGTCGGTGCCGATGGTGAGCGCCCCGTTCAGGGCGAACTTCATGTTTCCCGTGCCCGAGGCCTCCTTGCCGGCGAGCGAGATCTGCTCCGACAGGTCGGCCGCGGGAATCACCCGTTCGGCGAGGGTGACGTTGTAGTTCGGCGGGAAGACGACCTTGAGCCGCCCCTCGAGACGCGGGTCGTTGTTGACGACCGAGCCCACGGCGTTGATGAGGTGGATGACGCGCTTGGCCATCGCGTACCCCGGGGCCGCCTTGGCCCCGAAGATGAACGTGCGCGGCTGCAGATCGGATGCCGCGACCCGGCCCGACACGACCCGCTCATAGAGCGTGACGATGTGGAGCAGCTTGAGGGTCTGGCGCTTGTACTCGTGCAGCCGCTTGACCATGACGTCGAGCAGGTGATCGTCGGCGATCTGGAATCCGTCGCGCTTCATCAGCACGTCGTTCAGGCGACGCTTGTTCGACGCCTTGACGTCGGCGAACGCGGCACGGAAGTCCGGGTCTTCCGCGTACGACTCGAGCTCGCGGAGCCGCTCCAAGTCCGTGAGCCAGCCCGTGCCGAGGGCTTCGGTGATGAGATCCGACAGCTCGGGGTTCGCCAGACGCATGAAGCGGCGCGGGGTCACCCCGTTCGTCACGTTCGTGAACTTCTCGGGCATCATCTCGTCGAACTGATGCAGCACCTTCTCGCGCAGCAGCTGCGAGTGCAACTCGGCGACGCCGTTGACCTTCGCACCGGCGACCGTGGCGAGGTAGGCCATGCGCACCGCGCGGTGCTCGGACACGATCGACATGTCGCGCAGGCGCTGCTCGTCGTCGCCGAACCGCTCGCGCACACGCAGCAGGAACTCGTCGTTGATGCGGTAGATGATCTCGAGATGCCGCGGCAGCAGCCGTCCCAGCAGATCGACCGACCAGACCTCGAGCGCCTCCGGCAGCAGCGTGTGGCAGGTGTAGGCGAAGCACTTCTGGGTGATCGCCCACGCGGCATCCCAGTCGAGCTTCCGCTCGTCGACGAGAACGCGCATCATCTCGGGGACCGCGATGACGGGGTGCGTGTCGTTGAGCTGGAAGATCACGCGGTCGGGCAGATCCTCGATCACGAAGTCGTCGGGCAGCACCTTCGTCATGTAGTCGGCGATGGATGCCGCGACGAAGAAGTACTGCTGCTGGAGCCGCAGCTCCTTGCCCTGCGGCGTGGAGTCTTCGGGGTAGAGGACCTTCGAGATGTTCTCGGCGAAGGTCTGCGCGCGCACCGCCTCGACGTAGTCGCCGCTGTTGAAGGTGCGGAGATCGAATGCCTTCGTCGCCTCCGCGCTCCACAGGCGGAGGGTGTTCACCCGCCCGTTCTGGTAGCCGGGCACCATGTAGTTGTAGGGCACGGCGCGGACGCTCCAGGCCGGCACCCAGCGGCTGCGGATGACGCCCTCGTCGTCGTAGGTCTCGGTGTGACCGCCGAACGACACGGTCTGCGCCGCCTCCGGGTGGCGGAATTCCCAGGGCGACCCGAGCGCGAGCCAGGCGTCCGGCTTCTCGATCTGCTCGCCGTTGCGGAAGACCTGGCGGAAGATGCCGTACTCGTACCGGATGCCGTAGCCGATGCTCGGAACGCTGAGGGTCGCGAGCGAGTCGACGAAGCACGCGGCGAGCCGCCCCAGGCCACCATTGCCCAGCCCCGGCTCGACCTCGTGCCCGCGCATCGTGTCGATGTCGATCCCGCACGCGGCGAGCGCTTCGGTGGCGATCTCGGTGAGTCCGGCGGCAAGCAGGTTGTTGTCGAGCTGGCGGCCGAGGAGATACTCCGCCGACAGGTAGCACACGGCCTTGCGCTGGTCTTCGCGCTGACGACGCTGGTCCTCGAGCCACCGCGCCACGAGGTAGTCGCGCACGGTCGCGGCCAGCGCCATGTACTTGTCGGTCTCGGTGGCCGACGAGAGCGCGACGCCGCGTTCCATGTTGAGATTCAGCAGGAACTCGCGCACGAAGCCGTCGACCGTCGCCGGAGGCGAGGCCACCGGCGCGAGCGCCAGCGGGTGCGTCGCAACGGCCGTGCGGGAATCGGAGGTCTTGTCGTTCTCGCTCACGGTTCGAAACTACCCGGTCGACCGCGATCGCGTCGGGCCACCGGCCATGAACCGAGCGGAATTTACAGGAAGGTCATCGCCCGGTCACAGCCCGGCGCGACCTGCCGATCACTCCTGGGCCGCGCGGATCGTGGCGACCTGGTAGAGCGCGACGGATGCCGCGATCCCGGCGTTCAGCGACTCTGTCGCCGACGAGATCGGGATCGAGACGACCTGGTCGCACGTCTCGGTCACCAGGCGCGAGAGCCCCTTGCCCTCCGAACCCACGACGATGACCACCGGGCGGTCGGCGAGTTGCAGCGAGGGCAGCTCGACGTCGCCCCCGCCGTCGAGGCCGAGCACGAAGACGCCCTGCTTCTTGAACTCCTTGAGCGTTGTCGTCAGGTTCGGCGCGATCACGACCGGGATACGCGCGGCCGCGCCGGCGCTCGTCTTCCACGCCGCGGAGTTGACGCCGGCCGAGCGACGCTGCGGGACGATGACGCCCTGGCTGCCGAAGGCCGCCGCCGAACGCATAATCGCGCCGAGGTTGCGCGGGTCGGTGACGCCGTCGAGGGCGACGAACAGCGGAGTCTCACCCGAGTCGATGACCTCCTCGAGCAGATCCTGCGGGTGGCCGTATTCGTACGGGGGCACCTTGATCGCCACGCCCTGGTGCACGCCGTCGAAGCCGGCCATACGGTCGAGCTCCTGACGGGTGACCTCGAGCACCGGGATGCCGCGGTTCGTCGCGATCGACAGCATCTCCTTGACGCGGTCGTCCATCTCGACGCGCTGCGCGATGTAGAAGGCCGTCGCGGGGATCTTGGCGCGCAGTGCCTCGAGCACGCTGTTGCGGCCCGTGACGGTCTCGGTGTCGTCACCCGACTTCGACTTCGGCGACCGGTTCGAGCTGCCCTGGCGCTGCTGCGGCTTGCCGCCTGCGGCGACGTAGCGCTCCTGGGCGGCCTTCCGCTTGCCGGCGGGGTGCCAGGCGCGATCCTCCGCCTTCGGAGTCGGGCCGCGCCCCTCGAGCGAGCGGCGGTTCTTCCCACCGGTGCCCTTCGTGGGCCCCTTCTTCTTGCCGCGTCCGGCGGACGGGTTTCCTGGCTTAGCCACGGTTCACACTCCAATGGGTCCCCTCGGGACCGTCTTCGAGGACGATGCCGGCCGCCGCGATCGCGTCGCGGATACGGTCGGCTGTCGCCCAGTCCTTGCTGGCGCGCGCCTCGGCGCGCTGGTCGATCATCGTGCGCACGAGCGCATCGAGGGCGATGGTTCCGGCGTCGTCGCCGTGCGTTCGGTCGGCGGCGTCCAGCCCCAGGACGCGCAGCATCCCCGAGACGGCGGCGACGGCGGCCATGGCCGCCTCGCGGTCGCCCTCATCGAGAGCGGAGTTTCCCGCGCGCACGGTCTCATGGAGCACGGCCAGGGCCTGCGGCACGGCGAGATCGTCGTCCATCGCCGCCGCGAAGGCGGCGGGCAGCTCGCCGGGAGCGACCGACGCATCGGGCACGACGCGGTCGGCGCGTTGCAGGAACGACTGGATGCGCCCGAGGGCAGCCTCCGCTTCGTCGAAGCTCGCGGGCGTCAGGTCGAGGCTGGATCGGTAGTGAGCCGCTCCGAGGGCGTACCGCACCACCTGAGGGTCACGCTCACGCAGCACGTCGTCGGCGAGCAGGAAGTTGCCGAGCGACTTCGACATCTTCTGATCGCCGACGGTCACGAGGCCGTTGTGCACCCAGTACCGGGCGAAGGCGTCGCCCGCTGCGGTCGACTGCGCCAGCTCGTTCTCGTGGTGCGGGAAGCGCAGGTCGAGGCCGCCGCCGTGGATGTCGAACTCGCCGCCGAGGTAGCGCCGGCTCATCGCCGAGCACTCGATGTGCCATCCGGGACGGCCCGTCCCCCAGGGCGAGCTCCAGCCGGCATCCGACGGCTCCTCGGGCTTCGCGGCCTTCCACAGTGCGAAGTCGCGAGGATCCCGCTTGCCCCGCGGATCGGCGTCGGTCGCGGCCTCCATCGCATCGAGCGACTGGCGCGTCAGCGACCCGTACTCGGGCCACGAGCGCACGTCGAAGTACACGTCGCCCGAACCGTCGGGCGCCGCGTAGGCGTGACCGCGTTCGATCAAAGTCTCGATGAGCTCGATCATCTGCGGAACGGACGCCGTCGCGCGCGGCTCGTACGTGGGGGGCAGCACCCCGACAGCCGCGTAAGCACGCGTGAACTCGAGCTCGATCCGATACGCCAGCGCCCACCAGGGCTCCGTGTCCGTCGCGTTCGCGAGGATCTTGTCGTCGATGTCGGTCACGTTGCGCACGAACGTCACACGCCCGTGACGGTGCTCGAGCCAACGGCGCAGGATGTCGAACCCGACGGCTGCCCGCACATGACCGATGTGCGGGCCCGACTGCACCGTCGGACCGCAGACGTAGACCGTGACGTTCGACGGGTCGCGGGGCGCGAAATCACGCAGCGCCTGCGCGCGGGTGTCGTAGAGGCGAACGGTCACTGCACCAGCCTACCGGCGGGGCGCCGCGCCGCCGTGGCATGCGCACGCTCGCCGACACGGTAGAACTGGAGGGTGCTGTCTGTGATCGCCGTCCTCGTCGCGGCGGTGCTGTTCGGCACCACCGGCACCGCGCAGGCACTCGGGCCCGGGGACACGACGCCGCTGGGCGTCGGAGCCGCTCGTCTCATCGTCGGAGGAACGGCCCTCGCGGTCGTCGGCCTGGCGATCGGAGCGCGCCGACAGCGCACGCGCCTCGCGCGTGACGGCATCCGCCCGGCCGGCGGTCCGCGGGCCGTCGCGCTGATGATCGTGACCGGGCTGTGCCTCGCGCTGTATCAACCGCTGTTCTTCCTCGGCACGGCCCGCAACGGTGTCGCCGTGGGAACGGTGATCGCTCTCGGCTCCGCACCCGTGCTCGCCGGCCTGCTGGAGTGGGCGCTCACCCGGCGACGGCCGACCACGTCGTGGATGACCGCGACGGCGCTGGCCACCGCAGGAGTGGCGCTGCTCGCCATCGCGGGAGGCGGCTCGGCAGGAGCCGACGGCCTCGGCGTGATGGGGTCGGTCGGGGCGGGCGCGTCGTTCGCCGTGATCGCGAACGCCCAACGGCGGTTGATCTCCGGAGGCTGGGACGCGTTCACCGTCTCGGGCGCGATGGGCGCCGGAGCGGCGGTCTGCGGCGCCGCGATGGTTCCCTTCACCGACATGGGCTGGCTGACCGACCCGCGGGGCTGGACGATGGCCCTCTGGCTCGGCATCGCGACGGTCGCGCTCGCGTACGCCCTGTTCACGTGGGGACTGGGCGGCTTGAGTGCGGCGACTGCCGCCACCCTCACCCTCGCCGAGCCGCTGACCGCGAGCCTGCTGGGCGTGCTCATGCTCGGCGAACGCCTCGCCCCGTTGGCGCTGGTGGGGCTTGCGGTACTGGCCGCCGGGCTGGTGCTGCTCGCCGTCACCTCGCGGTCTCGCCGAAACCCCGCCCCGACGCCTCTGGAGGCCTGACATGACGCATTCCCTCACGATGGTGCGCGACGACCTGACCGGCGAGGCGACACGGGGTCTCATCGCCGCGCACCTGGCCGGGATGCTCGCCAACACGCCCGTCGAGAGCGTGCACGCACTCGACCTCGGGGAGCTGCAGCATCCGTCGGTCCAGGTGTACTCGGCCTGGATCGGCGATGAGATCGCCGCCGTCGGCGCGTTCAAGACCTTCGACTCCGATCGTGCCGAGCTCAAGTCGATGCGGGTCGCCGATGCGTTCCTGGGGCGCGGGCTGGGGCGCGCGATGCTCGTGCATCTCGGACGCGAGGCACGGCAAGCCGGCATCCGATCGCTCTGGCTCGAGACCGGGGCGGGCCCCGATTTCGTCGCGGCACGGCGTCTGTACGAGAGCGCCGGCTTCTCGTACTGCCCGCCCTTCGGCGACTACTCCCCCGACCCGCTGTCGGTCTTCATGACGCGCGACCTCGCGCCCTCGCCCGGCCCCGCTGCGCTCTGAGCCGCAACGCGGTCGCCGTCGGGCGCAGTTCGAGGCATCAGGCGCAGCTTGAACCGCGCCTCACACGTGAAAGTGCGCCCCACTCGGGCCAGGCCGCCGGCTGAGAGGTCAGCGGATGCGGTGCACGAGCGCGACCGCGGTGGCCGAGACGCCTTCGCCGGCGCCGGTGAACCCGAGGCCGTCAGTCGTCGTCGCGGCGACGGAGACCGGCGCCCCGAGTGCTTGCGTCAGCAGCGCCTCGGCCTCGGCACGGCGCGAGGCGAACCGCGGCCGATTGGCCTGCACCTGCACCGAGACGTTTCCGATCGCGAAGCCGGCCTCGGCGACGAGCTCGCGCACGCGACGGAGGAACACGACCCCCGAGGCACCCGCGTATTCGGGACGATCGACCCCGAAATTCGTGCCGATGTCTCCGAGACCTGCGGCGGCCAGCACCGCGTCGACGATGGCATGAGCGACGGCGTCGCCGTCGGAGTGCCCACGCAGCCCCGGTTCGCCGGGCCATTCCAATCCCGCCAGACGCAGCGCTCCGTCGCCGCCGAACGCGTGGACATCGGTACCGATGCCGACGAGGGGCAGGACGGATGCCGTGTGCGCGGCGGGCCGAAGAAGGTGACGCGCCCGGTCGAGGTCGGCCGGAGTGGTGATCTTGAACGACAGGTCGTCACCGGCCACGGTGTGCACAGAGTGACCGGCGGCGGCGAACAGTGCGGTGTCGTCGGTGTGTTCCTCGGTCGCCCCGGCATACACCGCTTCGAGGAGCGCACGCGGAAAGCCCTGCGGCGTCTGTGCCGCGACGAGCGGGGCGCGATCGACGGCTTCATCGACCACCCGGCCGGTCACGCGTTTGAGCGTGTCGACGACGGGGCGGACGGGCACTACGCCGGCACCGGTCCTCTCGACCTCGGCGATCACCCGTTCGAAGACCTCCGGCGGCGTCAGGGCACGAGCAGCGTCGTGGACGAGCACGATCTCGACGTCAGCCCAGAGCGCGCCCAAGCCTGCGGCGACCGACTGCTGACGTGTGTCGCCACCGACGACGACCGTGACCAGATCGGCGCGTTCACCGAATGCCGCCTCGGCTTCGGTCTGCGCGTCGCCCGCACGCCCGTGCGGCGCGACGATCACGACCTGGGCAGTCGGCGCGGCGACCACCCCCTCGAGAGCGTGCCTCAGGATCGAGTGCTCGTCGATGCCGACGAACGCCTTCGGCGCTCCGGCAGCGAGTCGCGTTCCGGAGCCGGCGGCGACCACGATGACCGCGACGCGCGGAACGGGGATGATGCCCACGGCAGCGGATGCCGACTCGGCCTCAGGAAGCGAGGACCTCGTCGAGGACGCCCGAAGCGTGCTCCTCGTCGGCCTTGAGCGCGAGCGCGATCTCTGACACGAGGATCTGACGCGCCTTCGCGAGCATGCGCTTCTCACCTGCGGACAGACCACGATCCTGGTCGCGACGCCACAGGTCGCGGACGACCTCGCTCACCTTGATGACATCGCCCGAGGCGAGCTTCTCGAGGTTGGCCTTGTACCGGCGCGACCAGTTGGTCGGCTCTTCGGTGAAAGGAGCACGCAGGACGTCGAACACACGCTCGAGCCCGTCCTTGCCGATGACGTCGCGAACGCCGACCAGATCGACGTTGTCAGCCGGGACCTCGATGATGAGGTCTCCCTGGGTGACGTTGAGCTTCAGGTATTTCTTCGTCTCGCCCTTGATGATCCGGTCCTTGACCTCGATGATCGTGGCTGCCCCGTGGTGGGGGTAGACGACGGTTTCGCCAACCTCAAAAAGCATGGAGTTATATCCCTTCGGCAACATCCAGGATAACACAGGGGGCATACAGTAAGGTTTGCCGCCGCTTGTGCCCGGCGGCATCCCGGCGGTGTCGGCGCGCGACCCCCGTCACCGTTTAGACTGCTGAGGTCGCTGTCTGCCTGCCTGGAGGATCCGTGAAACTGCGAATCGTCGCCTCGATTGCCGTGGGCGCCGCCCTGACCCTGGGAGCCACCGGCTGCAGCATGATCTCGCCGCAGGCGACGACCATCGACTTCTCCGCCTCCGACGGCGTGAACATCCCGCCGTCGGGCCCGCTCGACGTGCGCAACGCGATGGTCATCGCCGACGAGTCCGGCACCTCGGGCAACTTCCTCGCCGCCATCGTCAACCCCACCGATGACGACCACACACTCATCTTCGGGTTCGGCGGCGTCACCACGACCCTCGAGGTTCCGGCCCGCGACAGCATCAGCCTCGGTGTCGACGGCAACGAGCCGATCCTGCTCGACGGCATCGACACCCAGCCCGGCGCGACGCTGCCGATGGCGTTCCAGTCGGGCGACGCCGAGGGCGTTCTCATCGACGTCCCGGTCCTCGACGGCACGCTCCCGTACTACACCGAGTACGTCCCGCGCGAGGCGCCGACCCCGTCGGCCACTCCCACGCCGTCGGCCACGCCGACCCCGTGACGACTCGGCGCCTCTGACTTCCCGCTTCCCGCCGGATGTGGGGCGCACGAACTTCGGAGTACGTCGCGGACCTCGGACCGTTGGCGCAGATTCCTCCGAGAGCCGCGTCACCCTCCGAAGTTCGCGCGTCGTCAGCCCTCGAAGCGGTAGCCGAGTCCGCGTACGGTGAGCAGCATCGACGGTCGCCCCGGATCGGTCTCGATGCGCGAGCGGATGCGCTTGATGTGCACGTCGAGCGTCTTCGTGTCGCCGAAGTAGTCGCTCCCCCACACGCGGTCGATCAGCTGGCCACGGGTCATCACACGGCCCGCGTTGCGCATGAGCACCTCGAGCAGCTCGAACTCCTTCAACGGCATATTGATCTCGCCGCCGTCGACGGCCACCGTGTGGCGGTCGAGGTCGATCGTGACCCGGCCGCCGGCGAGGACACGCTCATCCACGTCGACATCGGCTGTCGCGGCCCGGCGCAGCACAGCGCGCATCCGTGCGAGCAGCTCGCGCGACGAGTAGGGCTTCGTGACGTAGTCGTCGGCACCGAGCTCGAGCCCCACCACGATGTCCACCTCGGAGTCCTTGGCGGTGAGCATGATGATGGGCGTCTTCGAGGTGGTCCGGATGATGCGGCAGACCTCGGTTCCCGGCATCCCGGGCAGCATGAGGTCGAGCAGCACGATGTCGGCTCCGCGCGACTGGAACGCCTCGAGCGCGGCGGGCCCGTCCTCGGCGATCTCTACCTCGAAACCCTCCCGCCGCAGCAGATACGCCAGGGGGTCAGCGAGGTCGGGCTCATCCTCCACGAGCAGGACACGGGTCATGATGGGTCTCCCTTGGGTCGGGCGGGCAGCGCCCGGCCGATCTTCTTTCTGGTCTTGCGCGGGGCCGTCGCCGCACCGTCGGGGGCGGCGATCGCGGGCAGGCGGATCGTGAACGTCGAGCCACGACCGGGGCGCGACCACAGCTGGACCTCGCCGCCGTGGCGCTGCACGGCGTGCTTGACGATCGCGAGCCCGAGCCCGGTGCCGCCCGTGCGCCGCGAGCGGGCATAGTCGGCGCGGTAGAAGCGCTCGAAGACACGCTGCTGCTCGCTCTCGGGGATGCCGATGCCGCGATCGGTCACCGCGATCTCGACCGTGTCGTCCGTGCCCCGGATGCCCACGCCGACCTGACTGGCGGGCGGCGAGTACACGATGGCGTTCGCGATGAGGTTGCCGACCGCTTCGCTCAGCACCTGCACGTCGCCGCGCACGTACAGGCCGCGATCGCCGCCCCGCACGAGCGCGACGCCCGCCGACTCGGCAGCGATCGCGTGCGTCTCGATCGCCGACGTCACGACCTCGTCGATGGCGACATCCCGCAGTTCGGTCAGCTCGTCGGAGGACTGCAGCCGCGACAGGCTCATGATGCGCGAGGTGAGGTTCCCGAGCCGCATCGCCTCGGCACTGAGCCGGCTGGCGAACGAGCGCACCTGCTCGGGGTCGTCGGCCGCCGACTCGATCGCCTCGGCGAGCAGGGTGACGGCTCCGACCGGCGTCTTCAGCTCGTGGCTCGTGTTCGCCACGAAGTCGCGTCGCATCTCCGCGAGCCGCTCCCGCTCGGTGATGTCGCGCACGAGCACCAGCGTGAACCGGGGGGTGATGCTGCTCGCGCGCGCGACGATCAGCCGCGGCTCCGCGGGAGCCACCCCGCGACGCAGCTTGAGCGTGCCCGTCTCGGAGTGCGGCACGCCGCGGGAGGACCGCAGCAGCTCGCGCAACTCGTCGCCGGGGACCGTCTCGCCCTCGAAGAGCCCGAACAGCTCGGCGGAGGGAGACGTGGCCACGATGGTGAACGACGCGTCGACGATCAGCGCGGCTTCATCGAGTGCCGCGAGCACGTCGCGCGCGCCCGCCGGGAGATCGCCGTCGGCCTGCTCCTGCGCTTGGGCGCGCGCACGCCAGGCGAGGAAGGCCACAGCGCTGATGAGAAGGCCGACGAACGCGCCCGCGAGAAGGGCGACCAGCGCGAGCTGCGTCGGATTCATTCCTTCAGATTAAGACGTGGCACGCCGCCCTCCCATCGCGTCCGGGCCGTTCCTACCCCGACTCGGACTGATGTTCATCGCCTCGGCACCGTTCGTTAACCTTGTCGAGCGACAATCGCGTCGCCGTGAGTACGGCGTCGTGCTGTCTCCGCAAGAAGGAAAGGTGCTCCGATGCGCGAAGTCTTCCACCAGTCCCTCGAGGACGTCCAGACCCGCCTGGTCGAGATCTCCGAGCTGGTGACCGTCGCGATCGAGAAGGCCACGCGTGCATTCGGCACGAGCGACATCACCCTCGCCGAAGAGGTCATCGACGCGGATGCCGTCATCGACGACAAGGCCATCGCGATCGACGAGCTCGCCATCGAGATCCTCGCGCGTCAGCAGCCGGTCGCCCGCGACCTGCGCATCGTCGTCTCAGCGCTGCGCACGAGCGCGTCGCTGGAGCGCATGGGCGACATCGCCGAGCACATCGCGCAGCTGACGCGCATGCGCTTTCCCGAGCGCGCGATCCCGAAGGGCTTGAAGAGCACCTTCACCAAGATGGGCGAGATCGACGTCGAGGTCGCGCGTACGCTGACCGAGCTGCTGCGCTCCGAGGACCTCGCGCTCGTCGAGACGCTGCGTGGTCTCGACGACCGGCTCGACGACCTCCACCTGAGCGTCTTCGAGAAGGTCCTCAGCGAGAACTGGCAGGGCGAGGCGGCGGCGACCGTCGATGCAACGCTCGCCAGCCGCTACCACGAGCGCTTCGCCGATCACGCAGTGACGGTGGGCAAGCGCGTGGCCTACCTCGCCACGGGCGAATGGCGTCCCGACACCGAAACGATCAACGTCATCGTGAACGAGAACGGTCTCTGACCGACATCCGATCGACGACGAGGGGGCGGTGCCGATCGGCACCGCCCCCTCGTACGTGTCGTGCTTACGCCTTGCCCTGATTGGCCACGGCTGCGGCGCCGGCGGCGGCGGCCTCGGGGTCGAGGTACTCGCCCGGCCCGAGCGGCTTCAGGTTCTCGTCGAGCTTGTAGACCAGCGGGATGCCGGTCGGGATGTTCAGCTCGGCGATGTCGTCGTCGCTGATGCCCTCGAGCTGCTTGACGAGAGCGCGGAGCGAGTTGCCGTGAGCGGTGACGAGCACGGTCTTGCCGTCGCGCAGGTCGGCGGCGATGTCGGACTCCCAGTACGGCAGCAGACGGTCGATGACGAGCTTGAGCGATTCGGTGCGGGGCACCTCGCCGTCGATGCCGACGTAGCGCGGGTCGTTGACCTGGCTGTACTGGTCGTCGTCGGCGAGGGGCGGCGGCGGAACGTCGAACGAGCGGCGCCACAACATGAACTGCTCGTTGCCGAACTCGGCGAGCGTCTGCGCCTTGTCCTTGCCCTGCAGCGCTCCGTAGTGACGCTCGTTCAGGCGCCACGACCGCTTGACCGGGATCCACAGGCGATCGGCGGCGTCGAGCGCGATCTGAGCGGTCTGGATGGCACGGCTGAGGACGGACGTGTAGAGGACGTCGGGCAGCAGGCCGGCCTCGGCGAGCAGCTCACCGCCGCGCTGGGCCTCGGCCTTGCCCTGGTCGGTCAGTCGGACATCGACCCAGCCGGTGAACTGGTTGGACTTGTTCCACTCGCTCTGCCCGTGGCGGAGGAGGATCAGCGTGTACGGCGCACTCATACTCCGAGTCTATCGAGCCGGGGCCTGCGATCATGGGGGCATGGCCCCGGGACATATCGGGCAGGCCACCCGTGGAACCACCAACACGAATCGCCTGCGTCGCGTCGATCGCTGGATCGCGCGGCATCCCGTGCTGCGCCGGTGCGCCGATCCCCTCGTGATCGACCTCGGGTACGGGGCGAGCGGCGTGACGGCGTTCGAGCTCGAGGCACGTCTGCGCCTCGCACGAGCCGACGTCGAGGTCGTCGGACTCGAGATCGATCCCGAGCGCGTCACCCGTGCGCGCGAGCAGCTCGAGGAGGTCCGCGCCGGGCGCACGTCCTTCGCACCGGATGCCCGCGTCGGGTTCGAACGAGGTGGATTCGAGGTGCCCGCGCCGGGCGGGCGCCGACCCGCGATCATCCGCGCCTTCAACGTGTTGCGCCAGTACGACGAGGCGGATGTCGCCGACGCGTGGACGCGGATGACGTCGCGCCTCGCGCCCGACGGGATGCTCGTCGAGGGCACGTGCGACGAGATCGGCCGCGTCAGCACCTGGATCGAGGTGGGACCGGATGCCGCGCCCCGCAGCCTCACCGTCTCACTGCGCCTGTCTGGACTGGACTCGCCCGCCATCGCGGCCGAACGTCTGCCGAAAGCCCTCATCCACCGCAACGTCGTGGGCGAGCGCGTGCACGATCTGCTGGCCCTGCTCGACGACGAGTGGCGCCGGGCCGCGCCGGCATCCGCTTTCGGTCCCGTTCAGCGGTGGCGTTCCGCTCTGGGCGCGATGGCCGACCGCGGATTCGACCTTGGCGACCGCTCACGGTGGCGTTTGGGCGAGTTCACGGTTCCCTGGAGTGCGGTCGCGCCGCGCTGAGCCCGGGCGCCGAGCGCCGCGATGTCAGCCTTCGTGCCAGTCGGCCGCGTCGCGCCGAGCGGCAGCGCGGCGGGCCACGGCGACGGCGGCCTCGTAGCCATCCTCGGGGTAGGAGACGAGGTGATCGGTCGCGAGTGCGTGCAGACGGACATTCCATTGCGCCGACGCCGCTGCAGCGTCGATCGCTTCACGGCCCGATTCACCGAGCATCACGAACGCCCGGCTGAGGCTCTGCTGGAGGTCGTCCGGGCCGACTCCGAAGTGGGCGGCCAGCTCCGATGCGAGGGCGGCACGCTCGGCCTCGGGGGCGAGCCCCGCCGCCGTGCGCCACGCGGTCCGTGCGACAGCGGTGTCGTCGTCGTGCAGGAGCTCCCGCGTGATCGCGGGCCAGGCCCGCGGGTCGCGGATCTTCGAGAGCGTGTGGAGCGCCTGGGCACGCGCCTGCGGCGACGCCGATCCGAGCTCGGGCAGCACCGTCTCGAGGGTCGTGTCGCGGTCTTGTCGGGTCAGCGCCCAGGTGAGGGTCTCGCGCACGGTGAAGTCGGGCTCGTGGGCGCACTGCTCCACGAGAACCGGAACGTATTCGGGGCGGGGATACGTTCCGGCAGCCATCGCACTGCGGACCCGCTCGGACCCGTCGGCTGATCCCAGTGCGCGGCGCAGCAGATCGGCGGCAGTCGGCGTGTTCTCGCTGGTCATGTCACATTCCTCCCCCTCCATCGAACACGTTCGCCGGCCCGCGGGCTCCGTGCGCGTCGATTTCACAACGCCGTCCCAGGTGGGACCGTGCGTGGCTTCGTCGGCGCCGCAATCAGGCTGGCCGCGACGATGGGCCGGTTGCAGCGACCGACGCACGAGCGCAGCCTGTTCGCGGCGCACAAGCCTGCGGCTCCATGCTTCGGTGCTCACGTCCCTCGCGGGCGACAGCGACCGGTCGCACGTCCGCTCCATTCGGTCGCGAGCCCGTTCCGGCGACAGGCTGAATGCGGCCCGGTGCACGGTTCGGCAAGCACGGCGCAAGTACAGCCTGTCGACGGCACCGTCCTCGGCGCTGAGCGGCGAGCCGTGGCGGCCGTGAGGCAGCGCCTCACGTGCGAGCGATACGGGCTCAGATGCGCGGCATCGTCGCGCGGGCCTCGGCCTGCGGCATCCCCGCGGCCGTCAGCAGATCGACCACGAGCGGACGCAGGGCGGTGATGACGTTCTGGTCTCCGAGCGAGGAACCGGGCGCCAGAGTCGTCGGGTCGAGGCGGGTCGCGACCGCGAGCAGCGACTCGCGCGCGGCGGGTTCGAGCGCGATGTCGTCGATCGACCTTCCCAGCAGGTCGGCCGCGCGCGAGATCTGGGCGAGCAGGTCGGCGGCGATCGGGCGCGGTTGGCGGTCTTCGAGGGCGTAGACGACACGGCGGGCGATGACCCGGAGGTTGCGCGTGGCCAGGTCGAGCGAGGCCCGCATGCGGTCCTGACGCTGCAGCTCCTCGCGCTGACGCCGGAGGAACGGCGAGATGCGGGCGACGGCGAGGCCCGAGTCGAGCGATGTCGTCCAATCGTCGACGAGCGGTTGTAGCGCCCGCGCCTTCTCGAGCCCCCGGTCGGCTCGGACCCGGTCGCCGCGGCGCAGTGCTTGGATGACGGCCGCGGCAGCGCCCTCGAACCCGGCGAACAGGGCCCGGCCCGCGCGCGAGACCTCACGCAGCGGTCGGCGCGGCAGCAGGGCCGTCGCGAGCAGCGCGGCGACCGCACCGACCGAGCCGTCGACGAGACGGAGGAACGGCATGCTCCCCGGAATCGCGATGACGATCACCGACTGGATCGCGGCGGAGATCGCAAAGCTCGGCTGCGCCGAGAGCAGCCTCGCGGTGAGCAGCGTCGCAGCGAGGGCCAGGGCGAGCTGCCAGGTGCCCGAACCGACGGCGAGCACGATGAGCTCCGACACCAGCACACCGACCAGCATCCCGATCACCGTCTCGAGCACGCGCCGCGGCCGGGCGTCGCGGACGAGCCCGAGGCTCGAGATGGTCACGGTCGCGGCGAGCAGGGGTGACGGGTGCCCCAGGACGAGGTGCGCGAACGCATAGGCCGCGGATGCCGCGACGACGATCTGCACGATGGCCGGAGCCGAGTCGCGGGCGCGTTCGAAACCCCGCCGTGGGCGCACGCGAGCCCGCCAGCCGGTCGCGATGGGCGCAGTGACGGCGGGCGGCTCATCGGGACGCTCGGGCGCCACGTCAGGTGCGGCGGCTCAGACGGGGCAGCCGCGGCGGTGCGGCGGTGCGGCCGGCGTCGGGCGGAACGACGACTTCCTGGACCGCCGCGACCGTCTCGTCACCGGCATCGACGATGAGGTCGGCGTCGACCGGCACCGAGCGCTTCACGATGGCGAGGGCGATGGGCCCCTGCTCGAAGTGCCGCGCGGCCGAGGTGACCCGCCCCACCTCGTCGCCGTCGCGGCGCACGATCGCGCCGGGTTCGGGAAGCACCGCGTCGCTGCCGTCGAGCTGCAACGCCACGAGGCGACGGGGAGGATGCCCCAGGTTGTGCACCTTCGCCACCGTCTCCTGGCCGCGGTAGCAGCCCTTCGACAGATGGACGGCGGTGCGGAGCCAGTCGACCTCGTGGGGAAGCGTCATGCCGTCGGCCTCCGTGGTCGCGCGCGGCCGCCACGCGGCGATGCGCAGGGCGTCGGCCGCCCATCGTCCGGCGACGCGGCGGCGTCCCGCGACGGCGTCGTCGGCGAGCCGGCGGAGTTCGCCGCGGTCGAGGACCGCCTCGGCCCAGTCACGTCCGGCCGCGGGATGGCCCTCGTCCGCCGCGTATCCCCATCCACCGATGGAAACCTCCGGCCATGGGTCGCGCCACACGACGGACGACGTCAGGTCGGCGACCGCGGCCGCCGTTCCGCCGACGACGGCGGTATCGCCGGACCGGTCGGTCACCTCGACGCGCAAGCGGAACCGCATACGCGTGAGCCAGGTGACGAGCCCGTCGAGACGCTCGGCATCGGTGATGAGCCAGGTCGTCTCGCCGTCGTCGACGACGGATGCCGCGTGCTCGACGTGACCCTGCGGGTCGAGCACGAGCAGCTCGGTGCTCTCGCCCGGGAGAAGCCGCGTCAGTGCCTGCGAGGTCAGCGAGTCGAGCCAGCCGAGACGGTCGGGGCCGGCGACGGTCACCACCGCGCGATCGCCCAGCGGCGCGACGGCACCGCCGCTGTCGAGAAGCTGTTGCTCACGCATCGGATTGCCGATGTGCAGGAGTCCGAGTTCGTCGCACACGGCCCCGTCGACGTCGGCGAAGGTCGCGCCGTCGCCCGACATCACTCGGCCTTGGCCAGGCGGGCCGACGCGTGTGAGGCGAGCTCGCCTCCGAGGGCGGCGATGTCCCAGGCCCACAGGAGGTGCCCGTCGACGAGGCCGTACATGCGCGTGGCTGCGGTGTACTCCTTCGCCCCCGCGGTGCGCACGACCGCGTCGGTGGCGAGGTCGATGCGCGGACCGCGGACCTGCCCGAGGTACAGCTCGCTCACGCCGTCGGAGTGGACGAGCGCGACCTCGAGGTCGAAACCGCCTTCGTCGTTGCGGAGCGCCTCGACATCGTCGACGGTCCGCTCGCGCGCGGGAGCGGATGCCGGCAACAGGCCCGGTCCGGCGTCCTCGGCCGCGGCTGGTCGCGCGACTCGCCAATATCCGGTCTCGGCCACGAGCGGACGGATACGCGCACCACTGTCGTCGATCAGCCAGGCGTTGGCGGAGTAGTTCAGATAGTCGCCGCCGTCGTGACTGAAGCTCACCTGGTGCGCGAACTCGCCGGTGAGATGGCCGTCGGCCGTCTCGTAGTCGATGACGCCAGAGCCCTCCCAGACTCCGAGCAGCCACGACAGCGGAACGAGGTCCGCCGGCAGGTCGGTGGGCAGCTCGAGCACGGTGTCAGCGCTGGCCGCGGTAGAGGTTCTTCACGACGACGCCCGACACGAAGACGATGGCGAGCGACGCCAGTCCGAGCAGGCCCACGTAGAAGATTTCAAGCGCGAGGAGATCCATGCCTCTACTCTATGCCCGCACGGGCCGTCCGCGCCCGTGGAAAGGGGCCGTCGTGCCCGCCGCGTTCACGCGCCGACGAGTGACGACAGCCCGAATCCGATGCCGATGAACCCCATGACGAACAGCGCACCGAGCACGCTGACCGCCACGCGCTCGATGAATCCCCGCACGCGCCCGAGCACCAGCTGGATCACGAACGCCAGGACGAGGCAGCCGCCCAGGGCCACCGGCATCCACATCGCACGCTCGTCGACCGGCGCGAGAACCCCCACCAGGATGGCCGCGACAGCGGCGGCGATCCAGACGGCGACGACTCCGGCAACGGTGCGCGGCGGTGCGAGATCGGGCGTGGTCACCGTCCCATTGTGGCCCACGGTGTCGCCCTGCGCGACGCTGCGCACAGCCCGCGCCCAGCGAACGCCTAAGATGAGTGCACGTCCCGGCCGCTCCCGGAGGAATCCCCGTTGGCACAGCTTCTCGTTCTGAGTTCCACGCACGGCGGTGGTCTCGCGCTCCCGGCGCTCGAGCTGCTCAGCCACCGGGT
Organism: Microbacterium sp. AG238; assembly: GCF_003610405.1. GTDB lineage: Bacteria > Actinomycetota > Actinomycetes > Actinomycetales > Microbacteriaceae > Microbacterium. The sequence continues at coordinate 527,087 of NZ_RAQC01000002.1, read as the reverse complement.
CCGGCAGATCCCCGCCGAACCCGCCCAGCTCGTCAACGCCCCCAGCGCCGAGGTGGTCTTCGTCGACGCGCGTCACGACCTCGTCGGCGCGAAGTCGCTGTGCAAGATCCTGGGCAGCACGGGTATCGATGCACCTCTCGTGCTCATCGTCACCGAGGGCGGCCTCACCGCCGTGTCCACCGACTGGGGCATCGACGACGTCATCCTCGTCACAGCCGGCCCCGCCGAGATCGACGCCCGCATCCGCCTCGCGATCGGACGCGTGAGCAAAGAAGCGGTGTCGAGCCGCATCCAGACCTCCGGCATCACGATCGACGAGTCGTCGTACTCGGCCAAGGTGCACGGGCGGCCCCTCGACCTGACGTACAAGGAGTTCCAGCTGCTGCACTTCTTCGCGACGCACCCCTCACGGGTCTTCACGCGTGAGCAGCTGCTGAGCGAGGTGTGGGGCTACGACTACTTCGGCGGCACCCGCACGGTCGACGTTCACGTGCGGCGTCTGCGCGCGAAACTCGGCGATCTCGAACAGCTGATCGGCACCGTGCGCAACGTGGGCTACCGCTTCAACGTCTATGAGGACGAGCCGGTTCCCGCCGGCGGCGACTCCGCGCAGAGCTGACTCTCCGTCTCGTTCACCGGCAGGACACGCAGGACTGCCATGATGAGGGGATGATCGACACCGAGGCTCTGGACTCCGGTCTGGGCGACGCCGACGACGACGACTTCGACCCGGCCGTCGAAGACGTCGACGCACAGCTGCCCGACCACCGCTACACCGACCGTGAGATCAGCTGGCTCGCGTTCAACCAGCGCGTGCTCGAGCTCGCCGAAGACCCGACTCTGCCGGTGCTCGAGCGAGCCAACTTCCTCGCGATCTTCGCCAGCAACCTCGACGAGTTCTTCATGGTGCGCGTCGCCGGGCTCAAGCGGCGCATCGTGACGGGTCTCGCCGTCCCCACCAACGTCGGGCGAGCTCCGCAGGAGGTGCTCTCCGACATCTCCGCCGATGCGCACGCGCTGCAGCTACGTCACGCGAGCGCGTGGGGAGACATGATCCAGCCGGCGCTCCGGGATGCCGGCATCGAGATCGTCGGATGGGACGACCTCGACGAGTCCGAGCGCGGACGCCTGTACGACTACTTCCAGGCGCAGGTGTTCCCCGTCCTCATGCCCCTGGCCGTCGACCCGGCGCACCCCTTCCCCTACATCTCGGGCCTGTCGCTGAACCTCGCTATCCGGATCCGCAACGCCAAGACCGGACGACAGGAATTCGCGCGCCTCAAGGTGCCGCCGATGCTCCCCCGGTTCGTGGAGCTCAACACCGGCACCTCGGTCAAGCGCTACCTGCCGCTCGAGGACCTGATCGCCAACAACCTCGAAGACCTCTTCCCCGGCATGGAGATCCTCGAGCATCACACCTTCCGACTCACGCGCAACGAAGACGTCGTGATCGAGGAGGACGAGACCGAGAACCTGATCCAGGCGCTCGAGGCCGAGCTGCTCCGGCGTCGCTTCGGCCCGCCGATCCGGCTCGAAGTGACCGAGGATATGGACGACGTCACGCTCGACCTCCTGCTCGGCGAGCTCGACATCACCGATCAGGAGGTGTACCGCCTGCCGGGGCTGCTCGACCTGCGCGGCCTCTTCGACCTCGCCCGCATCGACCGTCCCGAGCTGCGGTACAAGCCGCACGTTCCCACGACGGCGACCGCGTTCCAGCCCGCCGAGCAGAACGGGCGCACCGACTTCTTCGGCGCCATCCGTGCCGGCGACGTGCTCGTGCACCACCCGTACGAGTCGTTCACGACGAGCGTCGTCGCGTTCCTCGAGCAGGCGGCGCGTGATCCTCACGTGCTCGCCATCAAGCAGACGCTCTACCGCACGTCGGGCGACAGCCCCATCGTGCAGGCGCTGATCGACGCCGCCGAGCGCGGCAAGCAGGTGCTCGCTCTCGTCGAGGTGAAGGCCCGTTTCGACGAAGCCGCGAACATCGTCTGGGCCCGCAAGCTCGAGAAGGCCGGTGTCCACGTCGTCTACGGCCTCGTCGGGCTGAAGACGCACTGCAAGCTGCTGCACGTCATCCGCGAAGAAGACGGCGCCCTGCGCAGCTACAGTCACATCGGCACGGGCAACTACAACCCCAAGACGAGCCGCCTCTACGAGGACTTCGGACTGTTCACGAGCGACGAGCAGGTCGGACGAGACCTGACGCGACTGTTCAACGAGCTCAGCGGCTACGCGATCGAGAAGAAGTTCAAGCGCCTGCTGGTGGCCCCCCTCCATCTGCGCAAGGGCCTGCTGCGCCACATCGACGCCGAGCGACGCAACGCGCTCGAGGGCAAGCCCGCCCACATCCGCATCAAGGTCAACTCGATGGTCGACGAGCAGATCATCGACGCCCTCTACCGGGCGAGCCAGGCCGGGGTGCGGGTGGACGTCTGGGTGCGCGGTATCTGCTCGCTCCGCACCGATCTTCCGGGCGTGACCGACAACATCACGGTGCGCTCGATCCTGGGACGCTACCTCGAGCACTCGCGCATCTTCACGTTCCACAACGCCGGCGACACCATCGCCTACATCGGCAGCGCTGACATGATGCACCGCAACCTCGACCGCCGTGTCGAGGCGCTCGTCCGGGTCGTCGCGCCCGCGCACGTCAAAGAGCTGACGACGCTGTTCGACCTCGCGATGAGCGACGCGACCAGCTCGTGGCATCTCGGCGAGGGCGGCGTCTGGACGCGCCATGCGTTCGACGACGATGGCAAGCCGCTCGCCGACCTGCAGGACCGCACGATGGCGCATGTGCAGCGGCGTCGCCGGGCGCGCGCGGTGCGATGACCGACACCGCGGTGTACGCGGCCGGTGGCGTGGTCTGGCGGTGGATCGACGGCAAGGTCAAGGTGCTGATCATCCACCGCACCAAGTACCGCGACCTGACGCTTCCGAAGGGAAAGGTCGACCCCGGTGAGATGCTCGCCGAGACCGCCGTGCGCGAGATCCGGGAAGAGACCGGCATCTCGGTCCGGCTCGGGCCGCCCGTCGGTGTGTCGAGGTACCACCTGCCGAGCAAGAAGCAGAAGATCGTGCACTACTGGGCGGCGGAAGCGACCGACCTGGCCATCCGGATGTCGACGTTCGTGCCGAACAAGGAGATCGCGGCGCTGGAGTGGATGGGCCTCAAGAAGGCCCGCAAGGCGCTGAGCTACCCCGTCGACGTCGAGATCCTCGACGAGTTCGTGCGGCTGGTCGACGAGCGCGCCATCGACACGTTCCCCCTCATCGCTCTGCGCCACGCGAAGGCCGTGCCCCGCGAGGACTGGGACCGCGAGGATGCGGCGCGGCCGTTGTCGGCCCGCGGCAAGAAGCAGGCGCACGCCATCGTCGGCCCGCTCCTCGCCTTCGGCGTCCGCCGCATCGTCTCCTCCGATGCGCGCCGCTGCGTGCGGACCGTGACGCCGCTGGCGGCGGCGATCAGCCGACGCATCGACACCTCGCACCACCTCTCGCAGGACGCATGGGAGAACGGCCGGGCCGATGTCCGGTCGGTCATCGGCGACCGTGTGCGTGCCAGGAAACCCGTCGTGCTCTGCTCCCACGGCCCCGTGCTGCCCGACCTGCTGAACGAGATGGCGCTGGCCACCGGAACCCTGCGCGGGTCCTACCTCGGCAGTGCCTCGGCGCTCGAGACCGGTGCGTTCTCGGTCGTGCACCTGCCGCGCGAGAACCCGGGTTCGGGGATCGTCGCGATCGAAACGCACATGCCGAAGGTGTGATCTCGCACGCGACACCGCGGCGGCACCCGCTGCGAGGCCCGTCGTTCCGCGGTTCATGAGCGTCGTTCACCTTCTGTTCACCCCCAGAGCGCACTCTCGTAAGGGACGGTGTCTACCGTTCGGGACGAACCTGCACCGGGTTCTCGTCATCAACATGCGAAGGATTCACACAGTGAAGCTCTCCCGACTCGCCCAGCTGGGCGCCGTGGCCGCCGTGGCCTCTCTTGCCCTCGCCGGCTGCGCTGCAAACGAAAGCGCTGCGCCCGGCGCCGGCTCGAGCGACTCCTCGGCCCCCTCCCTCGAGGGCAACCTCGTCGGCGGCGGCGCCTCGTCGCAGGAAGTCGCCGTCCAGGCCTGGACCCAGGGCCTGCAGACCGCGAACCCCGGTCTCACGATCGACTACGACCCCTCCGGCTCGGGCACGGGACGCGAGTCGTTCCAGGCCGGCGCCGTGCAGTTCGCCGGCTCGGACCGCGCGTTCAAGACCGACGAGATCACTGCCGGCCCGTTCGAGGCATGCGCCGCCGACTCAGACCTCGTCGAGCTCCCGACCTACATCTCGCCGATCGCCGTCGTCTTCAACATCGACGGTGTCGACTCGCTGAACCTCGACGCCGACACGCTCGCGAAGATCTTCGCCGGCCAGATCACGACGTGGAACGACCCGGCGATCGCGGCCCTGAACGAGGGCGTCGAGCTGCCGGCGACGGCGATCACGCCGGTGCACCGCTCCGACAAGTCGGGCACCACGGGCAACTTCACCGACTACCTCGGCAAGACCGCGCCGGATGTCTGGACCGCCGGTTCGGTCGAGGAGTGGCCGGCCCTCGGCGGCGAGGCCGCTCAGGGAACGTCGGGCGTCATCTCGGCCGTCGAGGGCGGCCAGGGCACCATCGGCTACGCCGACGCCTCGCGCGCCGGGAACCTCGGCACCGTCGCGATCAAGGTCGGCGACGAGTTCGTCGAGTACTCCCCCGAGGCCGCGGCGGCGATCGTCGACGCATCGCCCGAGGAAGAGGGCCGCGCTGCGACCGACATCGCGATCAAGCTCGACCGCACGAGCACCGAGGCCGGTGTCTACCCCATCGTCCTCGTGAGCTACCTCATCGGCTGCGCCGAGTACAAGGACGCCGCGACCGCTGAGATGGTCAAGGGCTTCTTCAGCTACGCCGCGAGCGCCGAGGGTCAGGACGCCGCGGCATCCGCTGCCGGCTCGGCCCCCATCTCGGAGACCCTGCGCACGCAGGTCACCGAGGCCATCGAGGCCATCAAGTAAGACGCTCCGGGTGCCCGGTCCGGTTTCGCCGGACCGGGCACCTCGCGCGGTTCCCGTCCGTCGCACAGAATCGAAGCCATGACCACCACACCCGAGGTCACCCGCACCGGAGCCCCGAGGGCCAAGACCCGAGCGGGCGACCGCTGGTTCTCCGGCACGGCGCTCTTCGCCGGCTCGATGATCCTCGTGACCCTCGCTGCGGTCGCGATCTTCCTGGTCATCCAGTCGCTGCCCGCTTTCGTCGCCACCAACGAAGACGCCTCGATCCTGCCCGACAACTTCTGGTCGTACGTCGGGCCGCTCGTCTTCGGCACCGTCTGGGCAGCCGCGCTGGCGCTGCTCATGGCCGTGCCGCTGTCGCTCGGCGTCGCGCTCTTCATCTCGCACTACGCCCCGCGCAAGCTCGCTCAGGCCCTCGGCTACGTCGTCGACCTGCTCGCGGCCGTCCCCTCCGTGGTCTTCGGCCTCTGGGGCATCGGCGTCCTGGCACCGGCCGTGCAGCCCGTCTACAGCTGGTTCGTCGACAACGTGGGCTGGTTCCCGCTCTTCAACGGCCCCGTCTCCAGCACGGGTCGCACGATTTTCACGGCATCCGTCGTCCTCGCCGTCATGGTCACCCCGATCATCACCGCGATCTGCCGTGAGATCTTCCTGCAGACGCCGACCCTGCACGAGGAGGCCGCCCTGGCCCTCGGGTCGACGCGCTGGGAGATGATCCGGATGGCCGTCTTCCCCTTCGCCCGCAGCGGCATCGTCTCGGCCGCCATGCTCGGCCTCGGCCGTGCGCTCGGCGAGACCATGGCCGTCGCCATGGTGCTCTCGGTGTCGGGCGGCGTCACGTTCGCGCTCTTCACCTCGGGCAATCCCTCGACGATCGCGGCGAACATCGCACTCACCTTCCCCGAGGCCTACGGGACGAACGTCAACGTCCTCATCGCCACGGGCCTCATCCTCTTCGTCGTCACCTTCGCGGTGAACGCGGTCGCGCGCTACATCGTGAGCCGCCGCAAGGAATTCTCGGGGGCCAACTGACATGACCGCGACTCTGACTCCCCCGAGCACGTCGGCGCGCAGCGCTTCGACAGGCCTCACAACCGGCCACCTGCCGAGGTGGGCGCCCTGGGCGATCCTCGGAGCCTCCCTGGTCGTCGTGGGCGTCTTCTTCGGCGTGATCGCTGCCGCCTCGGGCGACGCTCTCAATGTGCCCGGCTGGCTCATCCTGTCGGCGGTGGCCTACCTCGTGCTCATCACGGCGGTCTCCGCCGCCGTCGAGGGCCGCCGCAAGTCGGTCGACCGCCTCGTGACCGGCGTCGTCACGGTGGCGTTCCTCATCGCCATGGTGCCGCTGGTCTCCGTCGCGTTCACCGTCATCACGCTGGGCGCCCCCAGCTGGAGCGGCGAGTTCTTCAGCTCGTCGATGCGCAACGTCGTCGGCGAGGGTGGCGGTGCGCTCCACGCCATCATGGGCACGGTCCTGATCACGCTCGCCGCCGCGGTCATCTCGATCCCGATCGGCATCTTCACCGCGATCTACCTCATCGAGTACGGGCAGGGGAAGCGTCTCGCGCAGGGCATCACGTTCCTCGTCGACGTGATGACGGGCATCCCCTCCATCGTGGCCGGCCTCTTCGCCTACGCCCTGTTCGCGCTGTTCCTCGGCCCCGGCATCCGCCTCGGCATCATGGGGTCGGTGGCGCTCGCGGTGCTGATGATCCCCGTGGTCGTGCGCTCGACCGAAGAGATGCTGCGCCTCGTCCCCAACGAGCTGCGCGAGGCTTCGTTCGCACTCGGCGTGCCCAAGTGGCTCACGATCGCCAAGGTGGTGCTGCCCACCGCCATCGCGGGCATCACGACCGGCGTCATGCTCTCGATCTCGCGCGTCATCGGCGAGACCGCCCCGCTGCTGATCACCGCCGGCTTCACGGCATCCATGAACTACGACCTCTTCAACGGTCGTATGCAGACCCTGCCGGTCTTCACCTACACCCAGTACATGAACCAGGGCATTCCCGCCGAGGCCTTCGTCGGCCGCGCGTGGGCGTCCGCCCTGACCCTCATCGTCATCGTGATGCTGTTGAACCTCGTGGCGCGCCTGATCGCCAAGTTCTTCGCACCCAAGACCGGCCGCTGACCCGAAAGAAGAATCTCCGTGTCCAAGAGCATCGAAGTCAACGACCTCAACGTCTACTACGGCGACTTCCTCGCCGTCGAGGGCGTCTCCCTCGACATCGAACCCCGCAGCGTCACCGCCTTCATCGGCCCCTCGGGCTGCGGCAAGTCGACGTTCCTCCGCACCCTGAACCGCATGCACGAGGTGATCCCCGGCGCGCGCGTCGAGGGCAGCGTGCTGCTCGACGGCGACGACCTCTACGGACCGGGCGTCGACCCGGTGCTCGTGCGGCGCCAGGTCGGCATGGTGTTCCAGCGGCCGAACCCCTTCCCCACGATGTCGATCCGCGAGAACGTGCTGGCAGGCGTCAAGCTCAACAACCGTCGCATCTCGAAGTCGGACGCCGATGCCCTCGTCGAGAAGTCGCTGCGCGGCGCCAACCTCTGGAACGAGGTCAAGGACCGTCTCGACAAGCCCGGCTCGGGACTCTCGGGCGGACAGCAGCAGCGTCTGTGCATCGCGCGGGCCATCGCCGTCTCACCCGATGTGCTTCTCATGGACGAGCCCTGCTCGGCCCTCGATCCGATCTCGACGTTCGCGATCGAGGAGCTCATCCAGGAGCTCAAGAGCGACTACACGGTCGTCATCGTCACGCACAACATGCAGCAGGCCTCGCGCGTCAGCGACAAGACCGCGTTCTTCAACATCGCCGGAACGGGCAAGCCCGGCAAGCTCATCGAGTACGACGACACGACCTCGATCTTCACCACCCCGTCCGTTCAGGCCACCGAGGACTACGTCTCCGGCCGCTTCGGGTGAGCCGCGCCCGGCTCGCTGTGGGCCGGGATGCGAGGAATCGTGCGCGACGCGCCGGTGCGAGGGCTCCTCGCCCGGCGCGTCGCCGTTTCGGCATTGCATCCCGGCGCGCGTGGGGCTGGCGGTGGCCCGGTGGCTCGGGTAGGTGGGCCAGCGAGGCGGGCCGGCCCGGGGGAACCGGGGGGGTCGGGCCTGTTGGGACGGGTCGGGCCGACCGGGGGCGAAGGCCGGCTCGGACTCTGCCGAGCCCGCTGCCCTCCGTGCCGGGATGCAAGGGATCGAGGCCGACACCCCGATGAGGATGCCGCCCCTGCGGGGTGTCGCACGGCATCTCTTGCATCGCGGAACACGCATCGCCCAGCCCCACCCACCCCACCAATAGACCGAACGGCCCACCCGGCCGGACGCCTCTCCGGCGGTGGCAGTACGCGGATGCAAGGGATCGAAGCCGACACCCCGGTGAGGATGCCGCTCCCGCGGGGTGTCGCACCGCAACCCTTGCATCGCGGACCGCGCCGCACCCGACTGACCGTTCCTCCCCGTCTCGGAGGACGAGACCGCGGTGCACAGATCGTCGATGATCTCCCGTCAGCCAGGCGCGGGCGGGTCACGGTGAAGAGATGTGCGAGTCGCGATCGATCTTCACCACGCGGGAACTCCGCGCCGACGGCCTGAGGCGTCGCGAGATGGCGGCTGCACTCGACACCGGCAGGCTCAGCCGCATCCGAATCGGCGTGTACGCCTCGCCGGGTGCCTGCCCTTCGGCCCGAGCGATCGCGGCGCACGGCGGCTCGATGGCATGCGTCACGGCCGCCCGCCACCACGGGCTCTGGACGCTCGCCGATGACGACGAACCGCACGTGTGGCTCAAGACCGGCCAGCGCGCGCATCACGGCTCGGCGTGCGGGTGCGTCGAGCATTGGGACCGTGACCTGCGCCCCACGGCATCCGGTGCTCTTCCGCTCCGACAGGTGCTGCGCCAGATCCTCGGATGCCGCGGCCCCGAGCATTTCTTCGTCACGCTCGAGTCGGCCCTGCGACAGCGCCGTCTCACGACGGCCGACCTGCGGTGGCTCCGCATGCACACCAATGCCCGCGGCCGAGAGGCGCTTCAGCTCGCCCGGGCGGATGCCGACAGCGGGCTCGAATCGCTCCTGCGGTGGCGTCTGCGCACACTCGGACTACGGGTGCGAACCCAGGTGTCGATCTTCGGGGTCGGAGTCGTCGACGCCCTCATCGGCGACCGGCTCATCGTGGAGCTCGACGGCCGCGAGAATCGCCACAGCGAGGCGAAGCGCCACAAAGACCTCATGCGCGATGCGAATGCGGCGACATGGGGATACGTGACGCTGCGCTTCGACTACGCGCTGGTCATCCACGACTGGGAGCTCGTCGAGTCAGCCATCCTCGGAGCCCTGCGAACGCACCCGAGCCTGCGGCTTGCAGCATCCGTTTGAACCGCGATTCGCCGCACCCGGATGCAATGGTTCGTCGCCGACACCCCGACGACGCCTGCCATTCTCCGGCGCGCCGCGCACGATCCCTTGCCTCGCGGGCCACCGCTAAGGCACCGCCACCCGCGGCGCCTCAGTCGCGGGGTGAGAGCAGGTAGGAGTTGAGGGATGCCGTGACCTCGGCGTCCACCGCCAGCGCCGCGCCGTCGAGTTCGATGATGGGGGCCGCGAGCCGCACGCTCGACACCAACCACGCGGCATCCGCTCGCCGCAGCTCATCGACCGGGATCGTCTCGTACGCCGTCTCGAAACCACGCTCGGCAAGGTGGTCGAACAGGCTCAGCTGCGTGGTGCCGTGCAGGATGCCGCCGTTGGGTGCCGGCGTGATGAATGTGTCGCCACGTCGCAGGATGAGCGATGCCGTCGGGGCTTCGAGCACGTACCCGTCGGAGCTGAGGAAGATCGCGTCGTCGGCGCCGCGCCGGTGCGCCTCGCGCAGGGCGGCCATGTTCACCGCGTAAGACAGGGTCTTCGCTCCCAGCAACAGCCACGGAGCGCGTGCCGGGGCGTCGATGGCGTAGCCGCGGTCGAGGGTCACGACGCGGATGCCGTCGGTGCGCGCCGCCGTGAAGTCCGCGGCCGCCGCTGCGGTCGCCCACGCCGTCGGGGTCGGTCCGTGCTCGATTCCGCGGCTCAGGATCAGCTTGACGACGCCTTCGCCCGGGCCGCATTCGGATGCCGCGATCGCCACGGCCTCCCGCCACTGGGCGAGGTTCGGCGCCGGCAGGTCGCAGAGCTCGGCGGAGTGCGCGAGTCGCTCCAGATGCGCCTCGACTTCCTGGGGGTGCCCGCCCACGACCCCGATCGACTCGAAAATCCCATCGCCGCGCTGGGTGCTGAGCTCCCCCACCGTCAACGCCGGGGCCGCGGGGTCGACCGAGGTGAAGGTCGACGCGAAGTCCGACCGGGTCTCATCCGCCGCGAGCGGGTCGATCATCAGCGCGAAACGCAGTGCCATGCGCCGAGCCTACGACGCGCCCGGTGCCGGGATGCACGACATCCGGCCCGACACCCCGATATGGATGCCGCTTCCCCGGCGCGTCGCCCACCATCCCTTGCATCGCGGCCCGCCCGACCCGCCGCGACGACCCCCGCCCCTTACCGGTCGGGCGCCGAACATGTTCACCCCGGGAATGCCCCCGGCCGAGGCTCCGTTAGACTGTAAGTGCCGGGCCGCAGTAACCCCGGGCTCCATCTTCAGCCGCTGCGAGCGGCCACGCGCCGAGAGGCGTTCTGCGGCCCGGCACTTCGCTTTTCCGGGGTCTTCTCGCGCTCGAGTAGCAGCCGCCGAGGACCGGGAATCGCGGCGCACACCGAACGCGCGCGACGTGAGAGACCGCCTCGAAGCCGGTTCGCCCCCGCTCCGCGCCCGCCGCGGCTCAGGGCTTCGCCCCCCACGGCACGAGACTTCGTCCGCGCGGCCTCAGCTCAGCGCTTCACGCCGCCACAGCCCGGCGCACGAACCGAGGTCGTCGGCGTACGTACTCAGGCGCAGCGCTCGCGCGGTGAGCACCGAGGACCGATCGGGCTCACTGACATCATGGTCGTCGGCCACCGAGGTCGCCCCCGCCGCCTGCACCCGGCAGAACGATGCGGCGCGTTCGAGCGCCACCGCGAAGTCGCCGCGGAACACGCCCCGCATGATCGTGTCGATGAGCGCCACCAGCTCCTCCGGGCCGGCGGGCGTCGGGGCTCCCGCGATCACCTCGTCGGCCGAACGAAGCACAACCCGTCCGCGTTCGTAGAGAAGCGCAGCGGTGCGCGGGTCGCGGTGGATCATCAGTTGCAGCAGGTAGAGCCGCCAGAGCGCTCCCGGCAGCGACTTCGCGGGCGAGCGCGACCACAGCTCGGCGACGGTATCGATGCCGTGTTCGGCCGTGAAGCCCACGAGGCGGTCGACGACGGCGTCACTCGGGTCTTCGCGCACGCGCGACAGCAGGGCTCCCGCGGTCGCGTGGGCGACGCGCGAGACCTCCGCCGGATCTTCACCGGCGAAGTGCCGGTCGAACTCGTCGGCGGGTCGCCGAACGGGCTTGTGGTAGTCCCGGGATCCGTCCGTCATCATTCCAGGCTAAGCGAGAGCGGCATCCCTCCGGCGCTGTTCCACACAAGCCGGAGGACGACGAAACGGCCGGCCCGAAGAGGGCCGGCCGTTTCGCTGCCGGATAACGGGGTCGGGCAGTCAGGCGCTCGTCGGGATCGCGACGATCGGGTCGGTGGTAGGCAGGCCGCTCGGCGACCCGCCGCTCTGCTCGATGGTGAGCGCGATGACGTCTTCGGGCTGCATGTCGCCCTCGAGCAGCATTGCGGCCGAGCCATCGCTCGATTCGAACGCCCCGGCCGGGATCGGCGCGCTGCCGCGGACGAACCACGCCTCGTATGACTGGTCGTCGTCGATCTCGGGCAGGCCATCGGCGACGAGCACGACACCGTCGACACTCGGCGACCAGTGGACCGTGGCCTCACCGCCGTCGCCGAGCTGCGCGGTGCTCGACTGCGCGTCGTCGGAGCGCTCGATCTGTGCGAGCACGCTTTCGGCGGACGGCGCCCGCATGTCCTGGGTCAGCGCGCCGACGCCCCAACCGATGCCCACGAGGAGCGCGATCGACGCCGTCAGCGCGAAAAGGCTGCGCGTCCAGTTGCGACGCTGCACGGTCTGAAGTTCTTCTGTCGCCGGAGAGCCGACGGAGTAGCCGGATGCCGCGGCACGCGGGTCGTCGTCGTGCAGCTCGTCGGCGGGGTCCGCGACGTCGTCCTCGCGAGACGACGGCTGCTCCGCGACTGGCTCCGCGACCGGCGCGCCGATCTGGGCGAGCAGGCTGGCCCGCAGGGCGGGCGGAGGAGCCACATCGGCGACGCCTTCGGAAAGCAGCGCCGCAGCCGCGGCATCCGCTTCGACGAGCGGCATCCACTCGGGGTGCGCCTCGAGGGCTTCGCGGTAGGCGAGCTCGTCGTCAGGCGACAGCGCTCCGAGCGCGTACCCTGCCGAAAGCTCGGCGAATGTCTGTTCGTTCACGATGTCACCCCCATTGCACTACGGAGCTTGGTCAATCCGTCACGCATCCGTGTCTTGATCGTTCCGAGCGGCGCTCCCACCAGCGCTGCGATTTCGCTCTGACTGTAACCCCCGTAGTAGGCGAGGGTGATGGCCTCTCGTTGCGCCTCGGGTAGAGAGCTGAGAGCCCGAGCGACGCGCCGTCCTTCGATGCGCAGCTCCACCTGTTCGGCGACACCTTCGGGCTGTGTCGCCATCTCTCGGTAGCCCGCACGCACATCGCGATCGCTGCTCGCCTGCGACGACCGAACCCGGTCTACCGCTCGGCGGTGGGCGATCGTGAGAACCCACGATCTTCCTTGCCCCTTCTTCGGAGCGAACGTCGAAGCGGATTGCCACACCTCGAGGAAGACCTCCTGGAGCACTTCCTCGCTCTGCGCGCGGTCGACGAGCACGCGGAGGATGAGCCCGAAGACCCGCCCCGACAGCGTGTCGTACAGGCTGGCGAAAGCACTGTGGTCACCGTCGGCGCAGCGCTGGATCAGCTCCGCGACGTGATCCGTCGACGGCCCGTCGTCGGGCACGTCCATTCCATCTATGACCATCGCTACCAGCATGCCGCATCCCCGGCCCGTTCCCGGATGCAGCGCCGACCTGTTATGCGTTCTCTACCTGGCGCGCCGCGCGGCCGAGAGCATCCGTCTCAGCTCGCTTCCTATAAGAGGGGTGCTTCGGATGCCTGAAAACTCGGTTTCAAAGTTTCTCGAACTTTTTCCGATCCGATCCCCGAGGGTCTCCGAAGAACCCTCGACGCCGGGGACGGACCTACGGCGGAGAACACACGGAGGCAATCATGCTCAGCACCAAGAAGAAGTTCACTGCTGCCCTGGCCCTCGGCTTCGCCGGAGCCCTCGCCCTTTCGGCCTGCTCGTCGGGCTCGGGCGACAACATGACCGAGGAGACCGAGGCCCCCTCGTCGTCGGCCGCCCCGATGGAGTCGGCTTCGCCCGACGCCTCGATGGACCCGGCCGCCAACCTCGTCGGCCCCGGCTGCGCCGACTACGCCGCCGCCGTTCCGGACGGCTCGGGTTCGGTTGCCGGCATGGCGCAGGACCCGGTGGCCACCGCGGCGTCGAACAACCCGCTGCTCACCACCCTCGTCGCCGCCGTCAGCGGACAGCTCAACCCTGACGTCAACCTCGTCGACACGCTGAACGGTGACGAGTTCACCGTCTTCGCTCCCGTCGACGACGCGTTCGCCAAGATCGACCCCGCCACCATCGAGTCGCTGAAGACCGACTCGGCGACGCTGACGTCGATCCTCACCTACCACGTCGTGCCCGGCCAGATCGCGCCCGACGAGATCGACGGCACCCACACCACCGTCAACGGTGCCGACCTGACCGTCACCGGCTCGGGCGACAACATCATGGTCAACGACAGCGCCGCGGTCATCTGCGGTGGCGTCACGACGGCCAACGCAACGGTCTACCTCATCGACACGGTGCTGATGCCCCCGATGTGACCCGAACAGCCGCGGTGAGGGGTTCCCGCGGCACGGCCTCGGTATCTCCGTGGCCGAGGCGAAGCCGCCGGTGCGAGCACACCGGCGGCTTTGTCGTGCCCGGACGGATGTCGGCGGGTCGGATGTCGGCGGTTCGAGCCCTCCCCCGCGGCTACTAAGCTGGGAAGCTCAGGGCCTCTAGCTCAGTCGGTAGAGCATCGGACTTTTAATCCGCGGGTCGTGGGTTCGAGCCCCACGGGGCCCACCCTGAAGCAGCGTCGGAAGCCCTGGTTTTCCGGCGCTGGAGCGACCGCGAATCAGTTCGTGGCAACAGGATCACAACACTTCTGATGGCTGATTCTCGGCGCTCGCGGGCTCAACGAACCGCGCCGCGACCGTGGCAACGGACCGCAAAGGTGCGTCGGAGCTAGGTGATCGTCGAGTCGCTGGCCGACGAAGCGCGTCGACTCCGCGTCCGTACGCCGCTCTCCGAAGCGGTGAGAACGTTTGCGACGACAGACGCGTCGGCGGCTCGCGCCAACGCGTCGGCGACGTTGTCGATGTCACCACCGAACAAATCGGCGTACGTGTCGAGCGTCACCGCCGCTGAAGCGTGGTCGAGCATTCGCTGGACCGCCTCCACGTTAGCGCTGGCGCTGATCGCGATCGACGCTGCTGCCTGGCGCAGGTCATGAGGTGGGAAGCTGACGATCGGCGGCATCGAGTGCATCGTCCTTGAAGTTCCCTTCGTTCACGGTCCCGGTGGCGAACAGTTTGGAGCCGCGCAACGATGGTTTCGAGGCAAGTCCGGACCAGTCCCTCTCGCGTCTCAGACGCCACGCCGTCCTCAAGCCGATCATCCCGCTTGACTAGGTTGGCACCGCAGAACTCGGGCTTGGACAGTCGCCTCTAAATGCAAGCCTGGTGCCGTCGCGCTAGCAGTCGGCCCGCTCCGACGCCGGCCAGCCATTGAGGATCTCCTCGTCAACACGTGCATGGCGATCGAAGCGTTGGGGCGGAGCCTGACGGAGATCGAAGGCGATGAGCAAACACTGAACCGTGGCCAAACTCACGTTCACGATGTGCGGGCTCCGCTGCCTCGACCGCGCGGGTCTACGGCTGACACGTTCGGGCTTCCAGTTCAGCGCGTGGCTTGCGCCGTCAGTCGCCGATACGCGGACACGAAGCGTCCAAACACCTCCGAGCTGCCTGGCTCCAGAGCCACCCTCTTCGTAGCTGAGATCGCGTTCCTAGCGCTCCGAACATGCCTCGTCGCGTTCGCGAGCATGACCGCATTGATCACAGGTAGACGCGAAATCGATCGGGGGCATCGCCGACGTCATGAGCCGCGCTTCTGGGTTGGGGATCGACATCGAACACCCACTTAGGTGGCCGCTCGCGGCGCTCACGCTTCAGCGCCGCGGCTTCATAGTTCCTCCTAGCCGCAACCTATGCGACGAACGAACGCGCGCCGCTGCGGATCTCGAAGTCCGTGGAAGTCCCGCAATCGAGCGTCGCCTGTGAGAGGATCCCAACGACACGCGGCGGGCCGCCTGCCGCCGGCCGCCGGCCGCCCGTGCAGGGATAGGGCCTTGCCACAGGAATATCCTTCCAGCGAGCACGAATCCTCACAGTTCGGATGTCAACCAGAGTCGGGACCGACCCGCGGCGTGCAATGATTCTGCTATGCAGCGCGTGGACATGGAGAACGTTGCGGCTCTGTACGCGACGAGGTTCCCCGACTGGGCGACGGGGACCGCCAGCCAGTTTCATTTCGGCGTTAAGGAGATCACGCTGAAGAGTGGCGACGTCATTCGCCCACAGGCCTCTGGGGTTACGGTCATTGTGGGCTCGAATAACGCGGGCAAGTCAACGATCCTGCGCGAACTTCACCAGTGGATCCACCATCACCCGTCGCAGCCACGCCCGCCGATGATTTCAGTAGATTCCGTTTCTCTAGACGCACGGGGAAGCGACGCGGACATGTTCGCGTGGATCGGTCTAAGCGCTCCCTTTGCAATCAACGGGACGAGCATGGGCTTCGCTCGTAGCGGCGGCCTCCACGACCCGACGAACCTTGCGTACTTGTGGAGCCAACCGCACAACGGCATCGCGGATCTCGCACAGTTCTTCATGTTCTACGGCAACGCCGCCGGAAGGTTCTCGATCGGTGGCTCAGCGGAAATGCGTGAAGCCGGCGATGACCCTGCCGTGCACCCGATTCACACGCTGCAGGACTCACGGGAGTTGCGCGATCGCCTCACGGCGACGTCGCAACAGGTGTTCGGCAAGCCCCTCACCCTTGACACACTCGGAAGAACAGTGCGCTTGCGCGTGGGTGAGGTGGACGCTCCTTCCCCACCCATCGATGACATTCCGCCTGCATACCGCGCGGCGATGGCCGCGTTGAGCCCGTTGGATGAACAGGGCGACGGCATGCGTGGTTTCTTTGGGCAGGTCCTGCCGGTCATTGCGGCGACGTACCCGGTCATCCTCCTCGATGAGCCGGAGGCCTTCCTCCACCCGCCGCAGGCTCATGCGCTTGGGGCGGAACTCGGTGCGCTCGCAGTAGAGCGCGGGGTCCAGATTCTCGTCGCGACCCACGACCGCAGCCTCCTGACTGGCTTGCTTGATTCTGGCGTGCAGGTGTCGGTCGTGCGGGCCAGTCGCGGCGAGGGTCCGACTCGCGTCCATCAGTTGGACTCGAGTCGACTCCAGGAGCTCTGGCACGATCCTGTGTTGAAGTACACCAACGTGCTTGATGGGCTGTTCCATCGCGTGGTCATGCTCGCGGAGGCAGAGGGAGATTGCGCCTACCTCAACGCTGGCCTCGACTTCCTCCAAGACAGCACAGAAGGGCTGCCTCGAAACGAAGCACTGTTTGTTCCGACCGGCGGCAAGGACGCGATGTGGAAGGTAGCGAGCACTCTCCGCGCAGTAGCTGTTCCTGTCATCGCTGCACCTGACTTGGACATGCTCAACAACGAAGCGGCTCTGAGCAGATTGGTCGTCGCGATGGGCGGTGAGTGGGACGACGACTTCAAAACCACATGGAATCGTGCAACGGCCGCTCAGCGAGCGCCGCGAGAGTCCGTCAACGTCGGCCACGTCCTCGACGCAATAGATGCGCTATTCAACGACCGACGTGACGAGCCTTTCACCGCGGCAACTCGGGAGGAACTCTTCGCGCAGGCTCGCAGCCGAGAGTCTCCATGGGCAGAGGTAAAGGCACACGGAATCGACGCGTTCCGGGGTGAGGCGCGTGCCGCACTTCTTGAGCTGCTCACCCGGCTCGAGTCTCTCGGTGTGGTTCTCGTTCGGGAAGGAGAGCTGGAGCGGCTCGCTCCTGAGGTCGCCGCGAGGAAGGGTCCAGGCTGGCTACAGGAGGCGCTGTCCATAGGCGCGCAAGGCAATGAACGTACTCAGAAGCACCTTCAACGACTCGTCGATGCAAGCACTGCGGTTCTGCAGGCGGGGTAGCACACTCGACGCTGGCGCAGTCCGGCGGTCCGCGATGTCGAACCCAGTCAAGCCGTGGTCAGCGCGAACTTGGATGACAGTCGTCGGCGTCTAGGCCGCGAGGTGATCACAACTAGCTCCGGCTGACGTCGCCGGCACGCGACGAACACCGTGTAGCTGCGGCCCACGGGCACGATGGAGAGAAGATGAGGCGGTACGGCCTAACGGGGAGCTGCTCGTGGTGACAGCCGGCGTGATTGCCAGCCTCGGAGCCACGGGTGCGCTGCCTACTGAGGTAGCGCTGATCGTCATCGTGGTGGGGACGCTCGTTCTAGTTGTCGTTTGCGTCAAACTTGCTCACTTGGTGCCCGACCACAACTAGTCCGCCGAACTGTCGCCTCACCGCCGCTTGGGAAGCCTCCAGGACGCCGCCCGGCACGTCCCCGCGCACAAATCCGCCTGAACCGGAACCTCGATCGCGCAGTGCCCGTATGACTCGTCGGAGGCTCAGCCGCTACGTTCTGGGGCGGTTCGTGCCATGCGTAGGGCCAAGATCGCCGCGACGGTCGCTGAGGCACCGTCAGCGTCTTGGTTGGCGATCGTGCGAAGACCCGCAGCATGCTCGAGTAGAGCGGGTTGCGTGTCACAGCGACAACAGCTTTGTGCAGATCGAGGTCCGCGCTCGCGCGGGCATCGAGGTCGCCGGTTTCCCAGCTCGCTTCGCGGCGAGCCCCCAGATCGACCAGGGTCTCGACGTCGCGGTCCGTTCGATTATCGGCCGCCAGCGTGGCCGCAGCCCCGTCGAGGGCGAGGCGAAGTTCGAGGTATTGGCGGCGAGTTCGGCCGGCGAGCTGTCGCTGGAGGGTGTTGTCGAGCTCGGAGTCCGAGATGACGAACGTCCCCCGCCCTTGAAAAAGCCCCGCGTCCACAAGGGACTGAGCGGCCTCGCGGACCGTGTTCCGCCCGACCCCGAAGTCTGCCACCAGGAGGCGTTCGGTGGGGATGCCTGCCATCCTGACCGTCGCCGGTGCCGATCCGACATTGGTTGGCACGATGGTCGCCCTCTACTCCGCGTGGGTAGTGGTCGCAGCGTTCGTCGTCCCACGGATCGCGACCCACATGGCCGCCCCCTTCGCCGTTGTCGTCATCTGCGCGTTCCTCCTACCGATCGGATACCTGGATCTGCGCCTCGCTCCGCTGAACGGCACCCTGCTCAGGGGCTGGACGCTCGGCGCAGGCGTTAGAACCTCGCCGATTTACATGGACCCTGATCAACCGTCGAACCAGAACGGCGCAGACCGCCCCGCCGTGTCCGGCTTCGTCCGAGGAATCGGGTACGGCGTCGCCCGCTTCACACCGATCGGACTCGGCCTGCTTCGCGAGTCAAACGACGTCAGTAGTCGGAACGCTGGACGAAGGTGGTGCTGCACCCGGAACTCTCATCCGCTGACGCCTGAGCGCTGACGACCACCGCCCTGTCCTCGGCTCGGGCACTTCTCAGGGACCCGGACCGCGGAGGGGGCATTCTTGGATGCTCGGCGGCGGGGCCGCCCCCGCAACCCCCTTCCGAGCGCCACCCGCTCACCCGTAGCGTCGCCCGCATCCCCACGACAGGCGAACCACACGGAGGACGCGATGACCGATGTATCGAGCCAGGGCCCCGCTGCGGGCGACGACCGCACCGAGCTGACCGACCGGCAGGGACACCCGGTCTACGACAACCAGAACCAGCGGACGGTCGGACCCCGCGGTCCGGCGACGCTCGAGAACTACCACTTCCTCGAGAAGATCAGCCACTTCGATCGAGAACGCATCCCGGAGCGCGTCGTGCACGCGCGAGGCTTCGTCGCCTTCGGCCACTTCGAGGCCACCGGCCTGTGGGGCGACGAGCCCATCGCGCAGTTCACGCGCGCGAAGCTCTTCCAGCAGCCGGGCAAGCGCACCGACGTCGCGGTCCGCTTCTCCACGGTGATCGGCGGACGCGATTCGTCCGAGGCGGCGCGCGACCCGCGCGGGTTCGCGGTGAAGTTCTACACCGAGGACGGCAACTGGGACCTCGTCGGAAACAACCTCGGCGTCTTCTTCATCCGCGACGCGATCAAGTTCCCCGACGTCATCCACTCGCTCAAACCCGACCCGGTCACCTTCCGGCAGGAACCGGCGCGCATCTTCGACTTCATGTCTCAGACACCCGAGTCGATGCACATGCTCGTCAATCTGTTCAGCCCCCGCGGCATCCCGGCGAACTATCGCACCCAACAGGGCTTCGGGGTGAACACCTATAAGTGGGTCAACGAACAGGGCGAGACGAAGCTCGTGAAATACCACTGGATCCCCTCGGTCGGCGTCAGCTCGATGACCGAAGCCGACGCCGCCGCCGTCCAGGCCGGCGATCTCGGTCACGCGTCGCGCGACATGTACGAGGCCATCGAACGCGGCGAATACCCCGAATGGGAGTTGCGGGTGCAGATGATGGACGACCACGACCACCCCGAGCTCGACTTCGACCCGCTCGACGACACGAAGGTGTGGCCGGAGAACGAGTTCCCGCCGCGCGCCGTCGGCACGATGGTGCTCAATCGGAACGTCTCGAACTTCTTCGCCGAGAACGAGCAGATCTCTTTCGGCACCGGCGTCCTCGTCGACGGGCTCGACTTCTCCGATGACAAGATGCTCGTAGGACGCACGTTCTCGTACTCCGACACCCAGCGCTACCGCGTCGGCCCGAATTACCTGCAGCTGCCGGTCAATTCACCGAAGAACGCGTCGGTGGCCACGAACCTCCGCGACGGCCAGATGGCGTACCACGTCGACAACGGCGGCGAGAATCCCCACGTCAACTACGAGCCGTCCATCACCGGTGGCCTCCGCGAGGCGCAATACCCCACTCACGACGAGCAGGGGCCGGAGATCGTCGGGCGACTCACCCGCAAACGGATCCCTCGGACCAACGACTACACCCAGGCCGGTCAGCGCTATCTGCTGATGGAGGACTGGGAGCGCGATGACCTTGTGGCGAACTTCGTCGAGCTGATCGGACAAGCCGCCCGTCCCGTGCAGGAGCGGATGCTCTGGCACTTCTACATGGTGGAGGACGACTTGGGCCGTCGTGTCGGCGAAGGCCTGGGAATCACGCTGAACGACATCGCCAACCTCCCCCCTCTCCAGTCCCAGACGCTCAGCGTCGACGAGCTCGAACGCCTGCGAAATCTGGGAAACAACGGCCCTCGTGATGTAGCAGATCTCCAGATGACTCATTGCGTTCCCAATGCTCGCGCACAGAGGGTGTGAGGCGTTCGGGTTACATGACACGAAATAGTGTCGTCGAGTGGTGATGCGAAACGCCGACAAACCGCTAACATGTCTGCCATGGCCCGCAAACAAATCACTCAACTCATCGACGACCTCGACGGCACTGTTCTGGAGAGCGGTGAGGGAAAGCAGATCACGTTCTCGATCGAGGGACGCGCGTACGAGATCGACCTCTCCGACGACAACGCCGAGAAGTTCTACAAGGCGCTCGCACCCTTCGTGGACGTCGCTCGCTCGATCCGTGTCAACAACACCTCGCGCTCGCGCTCGTCACGTGCGAACAAGAGCGACCTCGACCTGGGTGCGGTGCGCGAATGGGCGCGCGCGAACGGGCACACGGTCAACGAGCGCGGCCGTGTTCCGGCAGCCGTGATCGACGCTTACCGCGCCGCGAACTGACACCACCCCATCGCAGAAATGGCTCAGGCGCCTCCAGGCCTGAGCCATTTCTCGTTCCTCGAGATCGACGGAGTGCGCCATGAACGGAGAAACACCCGGCACGAGCGATCCCGCGAGCAGCGGCGCGAACGGGGTTGCGATCGGGATCACTCTCGGCCTCCCGCTCGGCAGCGCCATCGGAATGCTGGTATTCGACAACATCGCGCTCGGCGGCGCGATCGGCCTTTCCCTCGGGATCGTGCTGGGCGTCGCGGCCGACGCCCGTAGACGCGATCAGTCTGCAGGCGCCGACTGAGCGCGCCGCCTGGCACGCTCGCCCCGGGGCGTCACTCCGTCGGCCCCGCAGCGCTCGCCGCGCGCCGCTCGAAGCTCCCGTTCACGGCGTAGATCGCGATGAACATGGGTACGAATGCGAGCGCGACGGCGACGGGGGTCAGGAACCACAGCGGGCCCAGGGACGACGAGAACATGATCGCGCCGAAGAGGATGAGACTGGCCCCACCGATGCGCACCGTACGCACCCGACCGGGTTCCTTCGGCACATACGTCCACATCGGATACGGCTCATCCGGGCGCAAGCGCACGAGCCAGACGACCGAGACGACCTGCATCGCTGCTCCGGCCGCGACGAGTAACAACCACATCCACGAGAGATCCATCAGTTCGATGCAATCACACGGATGCGTCGACGGCCAGCGATGAAGAGATCAGTCGTCGCGAGAGGCCCGGAGAGCGCGCCGCCGACGGATGCCGTAGACCAGCGCCACCACCCAGTAGAGGGCCAGGAGCGGTGAGATGACGGCGAGCACGATGCGGATGACGTCGCCGCCGTTGATCGCCCACGGAATCCAGATCGCCGACATCCCCACCCAGACGATCGTCTGCATGACGATGACACCGAACGGGGTCGCGGCGGAGGCCGTTCCGATTCGTTGCCACAGACTTTGCACCCAGCGAACCTAACAGTCGATCAGGCCCGGTCGTGAAGCGTCACGTGGTATCCGTCGGGGTCGGCGAAGGTGAACGTCAGCCCGAACGGCCCGTCGACAGGCTCAGACACGATTCGGTGGCCGGCGGCGACCAGTTCATCGTGGATAGCCTGCACACCGGTCGCGTGGAGCCACAGCGCGACACCCTGGCCCGGCTGCTCGAGCGCGTCGAGATCAACGCCGGGCATCGGATTCCGCAGGGCGAATGCGATCGGTGACGTCGAGAACACCACGGCGTGAGGCGGTCCCTGCGGCGATCGCTCGAGGCCGAGGAATCGCTCGTAGAAGGCCTGGGCGGCCGCGAGGTCGCGGACTTGGAGAGAGATGAAGTCGGGTCCGGTGGCAGGCATGAGGAGAGTCCTTTCGTGTCAGTTTTCTGACACCCCACCGTATGTCAGAATACTGACATGAGTCAAGATGGTGCCGGCATCGATTTGGAGACCTCGATGGGCTACCTCGTCAAGGAGGTCTCGAGCGCCCTGCGATCGGCGATGGAAGACGTGCTGCGCCCGCTCGGCATGAACATCACGCACTACTCGTGCTTGGAACTGCTCGCCCAGCGCCCGGGACTGTCCAACTCCGAGCTCGCCCGCGGCACGTTCGTCACGCGCCAGAGCATGAACGTGCTGCTGCAGACCCTCGAACGCGACGGCGAGGTGGTCCGGGCGGCCACCCCGGCGGCCGGCAAGGCGCTGCCGACCGAGCTCACCGAACGCGGGCGCGAACGCCTGGCCGCCGCCACCGCCGCGGTGCGCGGAGTGGAAGTGCGGATGCTGTCCGGCCTCGATGACGCCGACCGGATGACGACGTTCCGGGCTCTCCGCGCGATGGCCGGATCGCTGCGGTCTTAACCCCGGTCCCTAGGCTGGGGGCGTGCCCGGTTTCTTCACGCTCCTCTTCGCGGCCCTCGGCATCGCGCTCGCCGCCCGCGACTCTCGCCGCCTGCTGCCGGGCGTCCTCCTCACGCTCGCCGCAACATCCCTCGTCTCCGCGGTCGTGGTCTTCGTCCTCGGCATCGGCGGTGTCATCCTGGTGTCGCTGACCGGCCCCGGCGGAGACGTGGCCGCCGTCCTCCTGATCTTCATCGTCCCTCTGCTCGCGGGCGTCGGACTCGGCGTCGCCTTGGTCGGCAACGGCATCGTGATGCTGCGGCGCGAAGGACGATCGCTGGCGAATCGCCTCTCGCTGCTCGCCGGGGTCGGCGTCCTGGCCATCCTCGCACTGGGGGTCGTCGCCGTGCTTGCGCGTTGGTTCGAGTTCGCCGTCATCGTGCTGCTCCTCGCCGGACCGATCGGCTATGTCGGGATGGGCTTCGTGTCGTACCTCTGCTGGTCGGCGGTCTACGCCCGCATCGCGCGACGCGGCCCGGCCCCGGCGGCGATCGTCACACTCGGGTCGGGTCTGCGCCGCGACGGCAGCGTGCCGCCATTGCTCGCGCAGCGCGTCGCACTCGGCGTCGAAACGTTGCAGCGCTCTCCCGACGCGGTGCTCGTCCTCTCGGGCGGCCAAGGCCCCGACGAGCCTCGGAGCGAAGCGGCGGGCATGGCGGAGCACGCCGCCGGGCTCGGCGCCCCGCCCGAGCGCCTGGTGATCGAGGACTCTTCCCGCACCACCGAGGAGAACCTCACGCTGACCCGCGAGATCCTCGCCGAGCGAGGCATCACGGGCCCGGTCCTCGCCGTGACGAGCGACTACCACGCTTTCCGCGCCGCCACACTGCTGCGGACGCTCGGTATGCCGGGCAACGCCATCGGCGCCCGCACCGCCCGCTACTACCGGCCGAGCGCGCTGCTGCGCGAGTACCTCGCTCTTCTCCGCGACCACCGCCTGCTCAACATCATCGCGGTCGGCGTGCTGATGGTGCCTGTGATCGCATTCGTCGCGATCTCGCTCATACAGCTCCTCGCGGATTGAGATTCATCCTGCCGGGCTACGCGAGATCCGTCGGCAGGCTCACGACACCAGGCTCATTCCCCACGAGGCTGGAAGCATGATCGAAACCGCACGAATCCTCGTCGTCTCCGACGATTGGCTGCCTCGCGACTGGATGCCGGGGGTGACGGCATCCGTCTTCGTGGTGTTCGCGGTGGTCGCGGCGGTAGCGGCGATCCTGTTCGTCTCGAGCCTGATCTCGATCCTCGCCTCGTCGCGCTACACCGGCGGCGGCAAGCTGCTGTGGATCATCGGGATCTTCGTCTTCCCGATCGCCGGTCCGCTCGTCTGGTGGCTCGGCGGCCGCAACGCCCGCATCCGCACCGACCGCGTGTGACCCGACGCGGCCGGCATCACGACATCACGAGATGGCGACGGCGTGGCCCGTCACGGTGATGCCTCCCTCGGCGGGGATGTCGACGGTCAGCTCCCCGGGCCGGCCGACGTGTCGGCCCTGCTCGATCACGATGACCGCGGGAGCATCGACCGCGCCGAGCGAGCGCAGATAGGCGCCGAACGACGCCGCAGCCGATCCCGTCGCCGGGTCCTCCGTGATACGCCCCACCGGAAACAGGTTGCGCGCCTGGAACCGATCGGATGCAGACCGGAACGCCACAGTGATGGTGGCCGGCCATCCTCGATCATCGAGCAGCGCGCGAACCGCGTCGGGCTCGAAGGAGAAGCCGTCGAAGGTCTTCTGATCCGCGAGCACGACGACCGGATGCGCGTTGCCCGTGTTCGCGAGTCGCGGCGGCAGTTCGGGATCGAGGTCAGCTCGCGAGAGACCGAGCAGAGCGAGGATCGCGTCGAGATCGACGTCATCGAGTTCGCGTACGGACGGCTCGACGCTGGTGAAAGACGCCCGGATGCCGTCATCGTCGCGCGAGACCGCGATCGACACGTCGCCGACGGGGGTGTCGAACCGGACCGCGCCGTCGGGGGCGACCTGGCCCCGCTCGGCGAGCGCCACTGCGGTGGCGACGGTGGCGTGCCCGCAGAAGGGGACTTCGGCGATGGGCGAGAAGTAGCGGACCGAGCGGACCCCATCAGCGGTCGTCCCGGTGACGAAGGCCGTCTCGGCATAGTCGACGTCGGCCGCGATCCGCTGCATGGCCCGGGCGTCGAGCGCGCCCGCATCGAGGACGACGCCGGCGGGATTGCCGCCTTCGGATCGGGTGCTGAACGCGGTGTATCGCAGGACCTCGGGCGTGCTCATCCGTTCAGGCTACGCCCGCCTCCGCGGTGTCCGACGCCGGCGCCATGATGGAACGATGCGACGTGTTCTCATCTCTGACCATGAAGCACCTCAACGGCCCCCGCTGCAGGTCGAGCCCGGCGACGTCGTCTCCGTCGGCGCCTGGGATACCGAATGGCCGGCCTTCGTCTTCGTCACCGCGTCCGACGGCTCGGGCTGGGTGCCCGGAAGACACATCCACATCGAGGGATCGGTCGGCACGGTCGTGACGGGGTATGACACCACCGAGCTCTCCCAGGCCGAAGGGAGCGTCGTTGAGGTGGTCGTGGACGACGCCGAGAGCGGCTGGTCGTGGTGCCGTGCCGAATCCGGCCGCGAGGGCTGGATCCCCCATCGGGTCCTCCGCGACGCCTGAGCGGGGCGTCGGGAGATCACAGCAGGCGCGAGAGCCGCTTCTTGCTCGCGTTCTCATGGACGATCCAGGCGATGTCCGGGTCGGTCGTGTCGAGCGCTTCGAACGCGCGCAGGCCGGGACCGGGATCGGCCGCGACGGCGACGCTCCACGCGTATCCGAGGGTCTGACGCAGCGTGCGGGCTGCACTGTCGTGCCGCTGCGGTTGCGGCCGTGCCACGAGGTGAGCGGTCGCGCGAGCGCACACCTCGACGGCGATCGCCGCCATCTCGGGCGACCGCAGCAGTCGCGGCTCGCAGATCGCTGCCACGGCGGCTCGCACCACGAGGGGGTCGTCTTCGTCTGCCCATGCCCGCACGGTCGCCGCCAGGGTGTGCGGATCGGCGTCGCCCAGAAGCTGCAGGCCGAGCGCGATTCCCTCACGAACCCGCCACCGATCATCGGCCGCGAACCGCAGGGCCTCAGCGTCGCGACCCGGAGCCGCGCGCCGGGCGACCGCCGCCGCGGCGCACATCATGGGGTACTCACCACCGTCGCGGACGAGCTCGTCGATGATGCGGGCATCGGCGACCTCCGCGACGGCGGCGGCCAGCGTCGTGTTCGCACGCGGCCCGGGCAGACCCGAATGCTCGACGAGGTAATCGACCCAGGCGTCTGTGCCGAGTCGCCGGAGCTCCGCCGCCCATGCGGTCACGGTGGCCATGCACCGCACGCTACGCCCATCGGCCGCGCCCGTCACCGGGGCAGGCGGCGTGACAAACGCATCAGCGCTCGGGCGACGGAGCAAGCCGGTACAGCACCTCGGGCCGGCCACGCTTGCCGTATCGGTGCGACAGATGGATGACGCCGGTATCGACGAGGTGCGTCAGATACCGGTTCGCGGTCGCGCGCGAGATGCCGCAGGCTGTCGCGACCTCGGCTGTCGTGAGGGCGACGACCGGGTCGAGGGCGGCGACGACCTGCGTGAGGGTCGGCGCAGCGAGGCCCTTCGGCAGCCCGGACGGGGCACCGCCGCCCACCATCCCGCCCGCTGCCCGGCGATACCCGGATGCTGCCGCTGAGGCGGTGCGGATGCTGCCGGTGGACAACAGCCGGTCGATCTCACCCTGCGCGAGTATCGCTTCACGCCCACCGGCGACGATGCGCTCGCGATCGGCCGCGTAGCGTTCCAGTCGCTCGCTCAGCGCGGCCTGCGTGAAGGGTTTGACGAGGTAGCCGACGACGCGCGCCGCGAGAGCCTGGCGCACCGTGGTCTGATCCTGCGACGAGCTGATGACGAGCACGTCGGGTCCGTCGTCGCCGAGCGTACGCAGGCGGTGGAGCACCTCGATGCCGCTGATGCCGGGCAACCGCATGTCGAGCAGGATCAGATCGACCCCGGAGCGGCTGTGCTCGAGAGCCGCCTCGCCCGTGCCCGCCGTCGCCACGACGACGAAACCGGGAATGTCGGCGACGAATCCGGCATGCAGGGCGCGCGCGCCACGGTCATCGTCGACGACGAGCACCCGGATCGGGCCGGTCATCGGCCGCTCTCCAGCTCGAAGGCGAATCGCGCTCCCCCGAGGGGTGAGCGCCCGACCTCGACGGTGCCCGATCGTGCGGTGACGATGCGGCGGACGACATCCAGTCCCAGGCCGCGCCCGAGGCCCGTCGTGTCGGCCTTCGAGGAATAGCCCGCGGTGAAGATGCGGCGGGCGATGCGCTGGTCGACGCCGGGGCCGTCGTCGTCGACCGCGCCCGCGATGCGCGAACCCCGGTGCCGCAGCTCGCAGATCACGTTCGCCGCCCCCGCCTCCGCGGCGTTGCGGCACAGGTTCGACACCACCGACACGATGCCCTCGTCGATGTCGTGGTCGAGGGCGAGGTCGAAGCGGAGCCGAGATCCGTGCTCGTGCAGTTCGGCACGCACGGTCGGGATCATCGCGGCGAGCACGGGCTGGTCCGCGCGCGCCTCGTCGTCACCGATGTCGACGGGGCGACGCACGCTCGCGATCTCTTCGATGTACCCGCGGGCCTCGTCGGCGTCACCCCGCGAGAGCAGGCCGTGGATGACGTGCAGCCGCGTGCTGAACTCGTGCGATTGCTCGCGGAGTGCCGTCGCCGTGCGGCGCATCTGCGCGTGCTCCGCCGCGATGACGTCCAACCGACGGAACCGGCGCTCGACCGCGGCGGTGAGGACCGAGCTCGCGAGCGTCGCGACGACGAGCGCGCCGATCGCCCAGGGCAACAGGGCGCCGACGGCGTCGTCGAGCTCCCCCGCGATCTGCGACTCGAGCACCCCGACCGCCACCATCCCGATCGGGGTGCCGCCGGGATCGCGCACCGGCACCTTCGCACGCAGCGACGGCCCCGAGGCCCCGACCTCGGTGCCGACGAACGTGTCGCCGGCGAGCACCGACGCGTTGGCGGTCTCGACCTGCACGCCGCGTTCGGACGCGAGCGGGTGGGTGATGCGGACGCCCTCGTCGTCGGTGATGACGACGTAATAGACGCCGGCCGCTTCGCCCACGAGATCGGCGATCGGCTGGAGGATCGCGGTCGCCGGAGCCAGGTCGGCCGCATCGGCGAGCAAGGTCGGCGATCCCGCGCTCATCGCCCCCGCCACGGCCTCACGCACCTCTGGCAGGTCGGCGAGGCTCTCCGCGACGTCGAGCACACGTTCGCCGGTCGCCTCTCGGATGGTCCGCTCCTGCGCCGC
Organism: Microbacterium sp. AG238; assembly: GCF_003610405.1. GTDB lineage: Bacteria > Actinomycetota > Actinomycetes > Actinomycetales > Microbacteriaceae > Microbacterium. The sequence continues at coordinate 498,703 of NZ_RAQC01000002.1, read as the reverse complement.
GAGGGCGATGGCCACGGTGGCCGATAGCGCCGCGAGCGTGACCACCGAGGGGAGCACGAGCAGCACGAGGCGGGCAGCAGACGCTCTCACCGTGAACGGCATCCTGTCCACTTCCTCGTGCGATCGGACGTTGTCGGGCGGTGCCCGTGAGTATTTATGAGAACAAATCCCGCCACCCTCGGGGGCGGCTCGGCGAAGTGCCATCCTAATTCGATCTCGCGGCGACGACGATGTCCGCGCGAATGGAGTGATCATGACGCATAGCGCGACAGATGCCGGCGCGCGCCCGGCCCACCGCGGCCGCACTCTCGCCGCCCGCATCATCGGGGGCGCTGTCGCCGCGACGGCGATCGCGACGGCCGCCGTCGGCTCGGTCACCTCGGCCGCCACCGGTCAGGAGATCAGCGCCTCGATGACGATCATCGCCCCCGCGGCCGCCGGCGGCGGATGGGACGGTGTGGCCCGCGAGCTGCAGCAGGCGCAGAAGGCCAACGGCCTCGTCAACAACGTGCAGGTGGTGAACATGCCGGGTGCCGGCGGGACGATCGCGCTCGGCAACGTCTCGGTGCTCGACGGTCAGCCGGGCAACATGCTCGTCGGTGGGACCGGGCTTCTCGCGGCGACCATCCAGTTCGACTCCGCCGCGAAGCTGAGCGACGTGACCCCGCTCGCGGTGGTCGTGGAGGAGTACGACGTCATCGTCGTGCCGGCCGACTCGCCCTACGAGACCCTCGACGACCTGGTGAACGCGTGGCGTGAGAACCCGAAGTCGATCCCCTGGACGGGCGGCGGATCGTTCGACCAGCTCGTGGTCACCGACCTGGCGCTCGCGGCGGGAATCGACCCGGTCGAAACGACGTACATCTCGTCCGACGGCGGCGGCGAGGCCATCCAGGCGCTCCTCAACGGCACCGCCAAAGCTGCCGCCGGCGGATACCCCGACAACATCGACCAGATCGAGGCGGGCCGGTTGCGCGCACTCGCGCTCGTCTCGCAGGAGCCGATCGACGGTATCGACATCCCGACGGCCGCGGAGCAGGGGTACGACATCTCGCTGTCGAACTGGCGCATGCTCGCGGCGCCCTCGGGGCTCGACGACGCCGATGTGACCGCGCTGACCGAGCTCGTGCTCGACTCGGTCGCGACCCCGGAGTGGCAGGACGCGATCGAGCGCTACCGCTGGACCGAGCGCATCATCACCGGCGACGAGCTCACGGCGTTCCTCGACGACGAGGAAGAACGCATCAAGAACCTGTACGAGGAGATGGGGCTATGACGTTCCCCCCGAATCCGACCGCGACCTCGGCCGTCGTCGGCGACCGTCTGAGGCTCGTCTCGGGCCCCGGGATCGCGGCGCTGCTCAAAGGCCTGACGATGCCGGCGATCATCACCGCCTTCGCCACGTACCTGGTGGTGGGGATCTTCACCATGAAGGTGCCCGCGAACGCCGTGTTCCCCGGCCCCCAGTTCTTCCCCGCGATCATCGCGGGAGGGCTCTACATCTTCGCGGTGGCCCTCGTCGTCTCGGCCCTCAGAGAGATGCGCGAGACGAGTGCGGCACGACCCGACATCGCTGCGGTCACTGCGGACGCCATCGGAGGCGACGAGCTGGATGCCGAGTCGGATGATGCCGCTCCGGCGCGGCCGGTACGGGTGGACGTGCGCTCGCTGCTGTGGGTCGTCCTCTCGTTCCTCGGCTTCGCGTTCCTCCTCGACATCCTGGGCTGGATCATCGCCGCGGGACTCCTCTTCTGGTGCGTCGCCCGCGCGTTCGGCTCGACGAAGCACCTGGGTGGTCTCATCGTCGGGCTCACCGTGAGCTCGATCGCCTACATCGGTTTCGACATGGTGCTCGGGATGCCGCTTCCCTCCGGCATCCTCGGAGGGTTCTGACATGGATGTGCTTCAGCTTCTCGGCGAGGGCTTCGCCGGCGCCCTGACCCCCGCCAACCTGCTCTGGGTTCTCGTGGGCTGTCTGCTCGGCACGGCCGTCGGCGTGCTCCCCGGTCTCGGTTCATCGATGGCCGTCGCCCTCCTGCTGCCGATCACGTTCTCGCTCGACCCGACGGCCGCCTTCATCATGTTCGCGGGCGTGTACTTCGGCGGACTGTTCGGCGACTCGACCATGGGCATCCTCATGAACACGCCCGGCCAGGCCTCGGCGATCGCGTCGACGTTCGAGGGCCACAAGATGGCTCTCAACGGACGCGCAGCCCAGGCGCTCGCGACCGCAGCCATCGGCGCGTTCATCGGCGGCTTCGTCGCATCGATCGTCGTCGTGTTCGTCGCGCCGGCCCTGGCTGATTTCTCGAGCAGGTTCGGCCCCGCCGAATTCTTCGCGCTCGCGGTCTTCGCCTTCGCGGCCACCTCGTCGGTCGTCACCGACAACGTCGTCAAGGGCCTCACCGCCCTCTTCATCGGCCTCGGCATCGCCGTCATCGGCATCGACGGCGTCTCGGGCGCGCCGCGCTTCACGATGGACTCCCCCAACCTGTTCGACGGCGTCTCCCTCGTCACGGTGACGGTGGCGATCCTCGCCCTCGGTGAGGTGATCTACGTCGCTTGCCTCGAGCGGCACACCTCGAACAAGGCGCTCATCAAGCCGACGGGTCGCCCGTGGCTCTCCCGTCGCGAGCTGAAGGAGGCGGCCCCGGCCTGGGCACGCGGCACCGCGATCGGCCTCCCCTTCGGCGTCGTTCCCGCCGGCGGATCGGAGATCCCGACGTTCCTGGCCTACGGCGTCGAGAAGCGGCTCGACGCGCGGCGGAAGGACCCGCAGTTCGGCAAGGGCGCGATTCGCGGCCTCGCCGCCCCGGAGGCCGCGGGCAACTCCACCACCGGCATGGCGATGGGCGCCCTGCTCGCACTCGGGCTGCCGATCTCTGCCACCGCGGCGATCATGCTCGCCGCATTCCGCCAGTACGGGCTGCAGCCCGGCCCGCTGCTGTTCGATCGGGCGCCCGACCTCGTCTGGTCGCTGCTGGCGAGCTTCTTCATCGCCATGGTGGTGCTGCTGATCCTGAACCTGCCCTTCGCGATGCTGTGGGCCAAGCTCCTGCTGATCCCTCGCCCCTACCTCTACGCCGGCATCACCGTGTTCTGCGGCCTGGGCATCTACGCGACCTCGGGGTCGACGTTCGATCTGCTGATGCTGCTCGGCATCGGGCTGCTCGGGTTCCTCATGCGCGCCCTCGACTTCCCGCTCGCACCGCTCATCATCGGCATGGTCCTCGGGCCGCTCGCCGAGACGAGCCTGCGCGATGCCGCGATGAGCTCGAACGGCGACTTCTCCGTGCTCGTCCAGAGCCCGATCACGATCGTGCTCTACGCGCTCCTCGCGCTCGTCCTGATCTTCTCGGTGCGGGGCCGCATCGTCGCCCGCAAGCGCGAGAAGCAACTCACGAACGCCTGAACACGGTAGGGAAGGAAGGACCGATCAGGCAGAGGCGAGCAGCCGATCCGCGGTGCGCAGCGACAGCGCCATCTGGGTCAGGCCCGGGTTCGCCGACAGCGCGCTCGGGAACGTCGAGTTGTCGCAGATCCACATGTTCGGGATGTCGTGCGATCGCCCGTCCGGATCGACCACCCCGTCGTCGGGATCGGAGCTCATGCGGCACGTGCCGATCGTGTGGGCCGTCCGCGCGAGCACACGTGTCTCGCGCGCGCCGGCCGCCTCGAGGATGCGTGTCATGACTCCGATGGAGTGCTCGTCGATCGCCTTCTCGTTCGGTCCCGGCGAGAAGCTGATCTCCGCGCGCGGGATGCCCCATTCGTCGGTCTCCGCCGACAGGACCAGCCGGTTGCCGTCGGAGGGGAGGCACTCGCCGTTGATCCCGATGCCCGCCGAGAACTGCCAGGCGTCGAGCGCATCCATGAGGTCCTGACCCCACAGCGCACCGCCGCGGACGAGCGAGGTGGCGTAGGTGAGGGGCATGACCCCGAGGCTCTGGATGAGGTATCCGCCGGCGAAGTCGACGCCCGCGGGACGCACGAAATCCTCGGTGATGGCCGCGGACGGGTAGCCGCGGTATCCGCGGATACTCTCGTCGAACCGACCCCACACCTGCACCGCGCCGTGTGCGAGGAAGTTGCGTCCCACCTGCCCGCTCGAATTGGCGAGCCCCGTGTTCAGCAGCAGCCGCGGGGTCTCGATGCCTCCGCCGGCGAGGACGAGGGCCGCGCAGCGCTGCCGGTACTCGGCTCCCTCGTGCAGATAGACGACCCCGGTCACCCGGCCCGCGGCATCCTGCTCGATGCGGTGCACCATCGAGTCGGCCCGGATCTCGGCCCCGTGCGCGACGGCGACGGGGAGGTAGGTGATCGCCGTCGTCGCCTTGTAGCCGAAGCGGTCTCCCTGGTGGATGCCGCCGACGTCGATGCTCGCCTTGCGCCGTCCGTAATGGGGTTGTTCCCGGTCACGCGTGATGATCGCGGCCGGGGCATCGGTCGCCGTGATGCCCAGACGTTCGCACCCTTGCAGCACGAGGTCTGCCGGGGCGTTGCGGCGCGTCGGCTCGTCGAGATACTCGCGCTGCGGATCCCACGGGTAGGGGGTGGGACCGCTGACGCCGATGACTCTCTCGACCTCGACGATGTAGCGGATGAGCTCGTCGTAGTCGATCGGCCAGTCGCGACCGAGGCCTGTCTCGCTGCGCAACGAGAGGTCGCGACGGTCGGGTCGCGGCGTGAACGCCCCCCAGTGCAGTGTGCCGCCGCCGATTCCCCAGCCGCTGTTGTTCGGACCGAAGGCAGTGGGGGTGTCGCCGCCGCTGAACCGGTCGGACATCCAGTTGATGCGTGTCGCCTCGCGCTCGTCGGGGGTGAACTCGTCCATCTCGAGGTTCGGTCCGGCCTCGAGGGCGACGACGCGCAAGCCGCGCTCGGCGAGTCTGCTGAGCAGCGGCCCGCCACCGGCCCCCGTGCCCACGACGACGACGTCGACGATCTCGTCGAGGTCGTACCGGCGCATTCCGGAGAGGTTCATGCGGTGCTTCCTTTCGCGGCGCCGAGGCGTCCGAGCTCTCCGGGCTCCCATTCCTCGCGCTCGCCCGCGGCGAGGACGAGATAGCCGGCGGGCTCCGGTCCAGTGCCCCCGGTCGCGAATCCCGAGTAGCCGACGCGCGCGAGGGAGGCCGGGTGCGACAGCCAGAGGCGCGCGAGGTCGTTGCGGGCGTCTTCGAACCAGAGGCTCAGCTGGTCGGCCGTGAGGACCGCTCCCGAGGGCGCGTCGCCGTCGATGACCCGTCGGATGACGGCATCCTGAGCAGCCGCGCCGCGCATCCAGATCGCGGCCAGCGCGTCGAGACCGGCCCGGTAGGCCTCGACGTCGGTCGACATGCCGGTCGGGCGCCAGCCGTCGCTCTCCCCCGCCTCGATCATGCGGTCGAGGCGGGCAGCGAGGTCGATCGTCGCTCCCTCGCCCTGCGGCACGATGCGCCGCGCGACGTCGCGCAGGAGGGCGAGCTGCTCGGGAGTCAGCGCACGCGGACGGTACGCCGGGTCGTCGGCGAGCGCACGGCGAGCGAGGGTGGCGCGCACCGCGACATCCGTCCGTGACGAGGCGATCACCCGTGCCCACGGCTCGGGGACGCGTGGCCCCCACGCGGCGATGTCTGCTGCGAGGCTTCGCACCGATGCTGCGACGTCGTCCGTCGTGACCGCGGCGGGGACCTCGTGCTCGCGGATGCCGTCGGGAATCTGCGTGCCCTCGAGCACGACTCCGGCGAGGCCGAACACGCCGATCGCACCCTCGAGGACCCGGGCGACGAGGTGTGCCGCGACCTCATGATGGTCGAACCCACCGACGAGGATCCACGGCGTGGCGATCTCTGCGTCGGCGACGGCCTCGATCAGCGCCTCGGAACCCCGCGCCGGGTCGAGGACGAGCTGCCGGAACGGGCCGACGGCGTCATCGGACGCATCGTCGAGCTGCGGTACGTCGCCGCGCAGGGAGACGACCGCGAAATCCGATCCGGTCACGGGGTGACCATGCCGCCATTGACGTTGAGCGTCTCACCCGAGACGTAGCTCGACTCGGCCGAGGCGAGGAAGACGAACGCGGGCGCGATCTCGGCGGGCTGACCCGCGCGCTGGTAGGTGCTCTCGTCGTCGAACGCGCGCATCTGCTCGTCCGAGACTCCGTCGCTCACCTGGAGCGCCGACCACGTCGGGCCGGGGGCGACGACGTTGACCCGGATGCCGCGGGGCGCCAGCTGCTGAGCGAGCCCCTTCGAGAAGTTGTTGATCGCGGCCTTCGTCGCGGCGTAGTCGACACGGTCGGGCGCCGGCTTGTATGCCTCGAGCGAGGCGGTGTTGATGATCGATGCACCCGCCGGTAGGTGGGGCAGCGCGGCTTTCGTGATCCAGAAGTTGGCGAAGACGTTGGTGTGGAAGGTGGCGGCGAACTGCTCGTCCGACAGATCCTCCAGCCGCTCGACGGCGACCTGCTTCCCCGCGTTGTTCACGACGATGTCGATGCCCCCAAGGAACTCGACGGCCTCGGCCACGAGCGAACGGCACGCGTCGGCGGTGGAGATGTCGGCGGCGATCGCGTGTCCGCGCACTCCCGCATCGGCGATGAGGCCGAGGATGCGCTCGGCATCACGCTGCTCAGCGGGCAGGTGGACGATCACGACGTCGGCGCCTTCTCGCGCGAACGCGATCGCGGTCGCACCGCCGATGCCCGAGTCGCCTCCGGTGATGAGAGCCTTGCGTCCGAACAGGCGCCCGGAGCCGCGGTAGGTCTGCTCGCCGAGGTCGGGCACGGGCTGCATGTCGGCTTGGATGCCGGGCTCGGGCTGGTGCTGGACCGGCGGCTCGACCCGGTCGTATCGGGTCACCGGGTTGTCGAAGGTGTATTGATCGCTCTGCTCCACGGCCTCACGGTAGGTCTCGGCCTCATCTCGGCGCGAACGCTTGCCAAAAGTCAAGCGAGGGGCGTAAAGCGGATGACCACGGGGCGCGCTGGGCCCCCGTCGGCCGCGTCAGGACTACGGCGCCCCGGTGACCAGGGCGATGGCTGCGCCGACGGCATCCGCAGCACCGACGGCGTCGACGCGCGCGAGGGCGAACGCCGAGACGACGAGTCCCGTGCATGCGTCGGCGAGGATGGCGTGCTGAGCGCCCTCGAGATCGGGGCGACGCGCGGCGACCCCCCGGCCGAAGGCTGTGCGCAGTTCGGCGCGGTACCCCGCGATCACCTGCGCGACGGCTTCGTCACGGGCGATGGGCGCGGCCGCCGTGTTCACGAGCAGACATCCGCTCGACGCAGGAAGCGAACTCGGCTGCCGGAGCGCGTCGCGCAACCCCTCGAGATACGCCTCCAGTGCGCCCGGGCCCACCTCGTCTGCCGTCAGGGGCGACAGCCGCGGTCGGATGATCTCGTCGAGGTAGCTGTCGACGGCGGCGTCGAACAGGCCGCGCTTCGAGCCGAACGCATGATAGATGCTCGATCGGTTCAGGCCCGTCACACGCTCGAGCTCGGGCAGCGGCGCACCTTCGTATCCCTGCTGCCAGAAGACGCTCCGCGCCGCGCGGACGACATCGTCGCGATCGTAGCTCTGCGTTCGACCCATGCGCCGCACCCCCTTTTGTGTATCGGTCAGTTCAGTATATATTGAACCAAGCGATACACAACTGCGGTGTCCACCGCCGGAAGGGAACAGCTCATGATCATCGTCGGTCTTGCGCTCGCGGGCCTCGCAGCGCTCATCCACGTCTTCATCTTCTACCTCGAGTCCATCGCCTGGACGAGCAAGCGGGCGCGCGAGACGTTCGGAACCGGGACCGTCGCCCAGGCCGAGACCCAGAAGGCGCTCGCCTTCAACCAGGGCTTCTACAACCTGTTCCTCGCGATCACGGTGTTCGTCGGCATCGCCTTCGTCATCGCCGGGGCACTCCCGGTCGGCGCGGCGCTCGTGTTCACCGGCGCCGGCTCCATGGTCGCGGCCAGCCTCGTGCTGATCCTCTCCGATACCTCGAAGGCGTCCGCCGCGCTCAAGCAGGGCGTGATCCCCGCCCTCGGCGTCGTGGCGCTCGCGCTCGGCCTCGCACTCTGACCCGGCGCACCGCGCCACCCCTCGTCCGCGACTCCGACCGAGTCCCGCGGCATCCGTCACCGACCCCTCACGAAGGAGAGAAATGACCCACGGAACCAGCACGCAGATCCGTCTCGCACGCCGCCCGCAGGGATGGCCGACACCCGAGGACTTCTCGATCGAACGCGTCGAGCTGAGCGACCCCGCCCCCGGCGAGGTGCGGGTGGCCAACGAGTTCGTCTCGGTCGATCCCTACATGCGCGGACGCATGAACGACGTCCGAAGCTACGTGCCGCCCTACGCCCTCGGCGACGTGATCGCCGGCGGCGCGATCGGCCGCGTGGTCGCGAGCGCCTCTGACGACCTCCCCGTGGGCACGGTCGTCCTGCACCAGCACGGATGGTCGGATGTCGTGCAGGCTGACGCCTCGACGTTCCGCGCCGTCCCCGAGATCGCCGGCCTCCCCCTCTCGGTGCGGCTGCACATCCTCGGCATGACGGGTCTGACCGCCTACATCGGACTCACCGCGATCGCTCACATGAAGCCGGGTGACACCGTGTTCGTCTCCGGCGCGGCCGGTGCGGTCGGCACCGCGGTCGGCCAGATCGCCAAGCTGCTGGGCGCGGGTCGCGTCATCGGCTCGGCGGGCTCAGCCGAGAAGGTCGCGCTGCTCACCGAGAAGTACGGCTACGACGCGGCGTTCAACTACAAGGACGCCCCGGTCCGCGAGCAGCTCGCCGCCCACGCGCCGGACGGCGTCGACGTGTTCTTCGACAACGTCGGCGGCGACCACCTCGAGGCAGCGCTCGACGTCATGAACACCGGCGGGCGCCTGGCGCTCTGCGGCGCCATCACGGGCTACAACACCACCGAGAAGACCCCCGGACCCGACAACATGGCCAACATGATCACCCGGGGACTCACCGCGACCGGCTTCACGCTCGCCGCCTACCTGCACCTGGCGCCGGAGTTCACCGAGAAGATGACCGGCTGGTTCGCCGAGGGGAAGATCGCCTACGACGAGACCATCGTCGACGGCATCGAGAACACCGTCGAGGCCTTCCTGGCGATGATGCGCGGTGCGAACACCGGCAAGATGCTGGTGCGCACCTCGCAGGCCTGACCCCTCCCGCTCCCCCGACCCGACCGAAAAGGCGGTGACGCTTCGCGCGTCACCGCCTTTCGCGTCGGCTCGACGCCGTCAGTGCTGCCGTGGGACCGGCGCCGGGCGGCGGACGAAGAAGGTCAGCACCACAGCGGCGGAGGCGATGCACGCGCCGGTGACGAACGCCGTGTGGACTCCGGTCGCGGTCGCGGCGACGGCATCCATCCCGTCGGCGGCCGCGGATGCGGCGCCGACCGACATGAGGGTGACGAACAGCGCCGTCCCGGCAGCACCGGCGACCTGCTGCAGCGTGCTCACCGTCGCACTGCCGTGCGAGTACAGCCGCACCGGCAGCGATCCCAGCGCCGAGGTCAGCAGGGGTGTGAACACGCATCCGAGGCCCAGGTTGAGACCCATGTGCACGGCGATGATCCAGGCGATCGGGGTTGCGACCCCGAACGTCGTCATCCCCCAGAGCGCCGAAGCCGCGACGATCATGCCCGGGATCACGAGCGGGGTCGGGCCGAAACGGTCGAACAGGGCTCCGACGACCGGCGCGATGAGTCCCATGAGCACACCGCCCGGCAGCAGCATCAGACCCACGGTCAGGGTGTCGAGACCGAGCACCTGTTGCAGGTAGAGCGGCAGCAGGATGAGCGAGCCGAACAGCGCCGACATCACGACCACGACCAGCACGACCGCAAGGCTGAACGACCGGGACTGGAAGGTCCGCAGGTCGAGCAGGGCCGCGTCGCTGCGCTGCAGCTTCAGCTGACGCATGACGAAGGCGGCGAGCGAGAGAGCGCCGACGACGAGCGGGATCCACACCGGCACAGGTGCGTGCCCGGCCGCCGACTCGCCGATCGAGCTCAGCCCGAAGATCAGGCCGCCGAAACCGAGGGCCGAGAGCACGACGGACCCGACGTCGAAACGCGCCTCGCGCGTCTCGGTGACGTTCTGCACCCAGATCGCACCGAGAGCGATCGCGAGCAGGGCGATCGGGAGGACGAGCCAGAACATCCAGCGCCAGTCGAGAACCGACAGGATCAGACCCGAGACGGTGGGGCCGATCGCCGGAGCGACGGCGATCACGATGCTGATCACGCCCATCATCCGTCCGCGGCGCGCCGGCTCGACCACGTTCAGCACGGTCGTCATCAGCAGCGGCATCATGATGGCCGTACCCGAGGCCTGCACGACACGCCCGGCGAGCAGCATGCCGAAGCCCGGCGCGAGAGCGGCGATCAGCGTTCCCGCCGCGAACAACGACATCGCGGTGAAGAAGACACCTCGGATCGGGAATCGCGCCAGCACGTAACCCGTCAGCGGGATGACGACGGCCATCGTCAGGAGGAACCCGGTGGTGAGCCACTGCGCGGTCGCCGCGGAGATCTGGAGGTCGACCATGAGCCGCGGCAGGGCCACGCCCATGATCGTCTCGTTGAGGATGACCACGAACGCCGACGCGACGAGCAGTGCGATGACGGGTCCGGTGCGCACGGACGTCGCTCGAGATGCGGCCGAGGTCGGGATAGCGGAGGTTTCGGGATGCTGCTGCTCAAGTGTCACTCACTGATCATATGGCAGTCTCTGCCACATTGGCGTTGTGCGACACTGGGGCCATGCACCGCGACAGCGATCAGGACACCCCGGTCATCGAGGACCATCCTGCGGGCCTGCGCGAGCGACGACGGCAGGAGACCCAGCGCGAGCTGTCGGATGCCGCACTCGATCTTTTCGAGCAGCACGGCGTCCACGGCACGACGGTGGACGACATCGCCCGCCGCGCCGGGACATCACAGCGCACGTTCTTCCGTTACTTCGCCACGAAGGAGGCCGCCGTCTTCGCCAGCGCCGACGATTCGGCGCGCGTCGTCGGCGACGCCATCGACGCCGTGCGAGCGGGAGCCTCGGTCGTCGAGGGCATCGAACGCAGCTGGCTGAAACTCCTCGATCGTTTCGACGCCCATCCCGATGAGCACGTCCGCGCCCTGCGCATCCGCCGCCTCGTCGGAGCGGAACCCTCGCTTCTGGCGGTGGCGCTGCGCAACGAGGCGGAAGAAGTCGAGCAGCTCACCGACGCAGCCGTCGACGCGGCGGGCGCGGATGCCGATGTGCTCGCCGCTCGCGCCGCCGTGTCGACCATGGCGCTCGTCCTCCGGCTCACGATCGACGAGTGGGTTCGCCGTGCCGAGCTCAGCGAGCGCGCGAGTGTGCGCCAGATCTACCTCGAGATGCGGCGAGGCGTCGCGACGGTGGCCCGCGACCTTGAGACCGACCCGCCCCACCACGACTGACCGGCGCCCGGCTGCCCCGGCCTCTGGCCGAGGTCCCACTTCGGCCGGCTATGCCGTCGGGGAACCCGGCCCAACTGGGACCTCGCGGGGACCTCGCGGGGCCTCACCGTAGCGGGCTCCCGCCTCAGCTGCGCACGCGCTGAGGCGGGACCGCGCCGCGGGCGCGTCTCCGTTGCGAGCGCGCACCGCGGCGCGGGGTCGCCGGTCGCGCGGCACCGGCGACGGCCGCAGCCGCCGCCTCAAGCGACTCGTGGGTGCCGAGGTCGGCGCCGTGGCCGCTCTCGGCGTCGAATGTCGTCGGCACCGGACCGGTGGTCACGAAGCCGGCGTACTGGCCGTCGAGGGTCGCGACGAAGAAGTCGGCATCAGCCTGTCGCCAGACGAGCGAAGGCGCGGAAGTAGAGAGTGTAGAAAGCACGATGTCCTGAGAAGAAGCGCGCACAGCACGGTGCGCAGGGAAAGATGAGGGCTGGATGAACCAGTGATCGCGTCAGACGATCTGCTCGACAGTGAGCCAGACGAACGACACACGAGCCCCGAAGGGACGTCCCAACGCTAGCATGCCCCCGATGGGCGAGGGCCGGACGAGGTCATTCTCGCCAGTGGCCGATCATGTCGCGGAGTCGGACGGTCGCCGCGGCGACGAAGCCCGGGTGTGCCCGATACCACTCGGCGTGCGCCTCCGCGACGAGCGAGGGATCGACCTCGACGCCGTCCACGATCCACGAGCGCCGCGGTGATTCGGGGAGCCCCCAGGCATCGACCACCCAGTCCTCGAGGGGCGCCCGGACCGCGTTCAGCAGCGGCCGCCCCGGATCCGTCGGGTCGCCCGGTAAACCGAGGGCCGCGAGCACGCGCTCGGCGAGGGGCAGCCACACGCCGTTGCCGGGGTGGTTGACGGTGCGCATCAGTTCGGCCGATGACGGCCGCAGCAGATCCGATGCGGCCACATCGATCGACGCCTCGCGCCGACGCAGCTCGGCCAGCGAGTCGCTCTCGATCCGCCGCACCGTGCGGCGATCGGGTCGCGACACCGTCGGGAGCCCCGCGGCAGCGGCGAGTGTGCGGATGTCGTGGTAAGCCACGATCGGCGGCACCTCGTCGATCCCGTCGACGTGCAACGCCGCCTGGAACGGATGCAGCCCCGCGTAGCGCACGACCGGGAAGGTGACGAGGCGCGCGGATGAGGAGAGCGATGCGGCCAGCTGGCGGGTGCCGAGACGCAGGCCGTGGTAGTCGTCGCGCACGGGCTGCGCGACGAGGAACGATGCCCGCGGAAGCAGCTCGTGCAGCCGCTCGACGTCTGCGGCATCCATCTCATGGACGGGAGGCACCCGGAGCGTTGGACGGTCGGCGGCGTCGAGGACGATCCGCATCGACTCCGCCTGGCAATTGCCGACGACGAGCCCGAAGCCCTCGGGGAGGTCTGCACCTCGGAACGGGACAGGGGTGTGAGGCATCCCACCACTGTGTCCGTTCGCGCCGCGAGACGACGCCGTTTGCCGTCAGGCCCGGGAATGCGCTACGGCAGACCTCGCCCGATGCCGTCGCACGCCGTCGCGGTTGGCGCACCTCACCGAGCAGTAGCGCTGCCGGCCGTTGCGGGTGACGTCGACCACGACGTTGCGGCACGGGTCGCCGGGGGCGCGCCCGGCCGCGCAACGCGACAGGCGCTCCATCCCCCGCGTCGTCACATGGAGCGCCGTGCCGACGGCGACGACCGCGCCCAGCACCTGCGGCAGCCGCTGATCGTCGTCGCGGTAGTGGAGATGCCACGCGCCGTCGTGGTCGGTCAGGCGGGGGTACGCGGTCGCCGCCGCCATGAGCCGGTTCAGCAGCGTGGCACGGAGCGCCGGCGTCTCGGCGTCGACGACCTCGAGCCAGGAGTCGATGACCGCCCGGGTCGACGCGAGGTCGGATGGAGCCGCCGGAGCGTAGATCGCGGTCATCCCGAACTCGTAGGTGCGCGCGACGATGCCGTCGCGATCGCTCGGCCAATCGTTCGCGAGCGAGGCGGCGAGGAGAACCGCATACTCCCCGTAAGGGTTGAGTTGCATAACGGCATTACATCACGATCGAGTCATGACTCCGTCGCCATCCGCATCGCCATCCGAATCGCCCACCGCACCGCTCCCTGCTCGCATCCACGAGCACGGCTGGACGACCGAGTCGGCGCACCGGACGTCGGACGGGATCGTGCGCTACGTGCGGTGCGACGGATGCGGGACGCGACGGGTCGACCTGCAGACGGCGGGATCGCACGCGCCGGTCGCGCAGAGCGCAGAAATCCGTCAGCCGATTTCACCCGGATGAGTGAGACGCCACCACTCCGTGGGCGGTTCGATGTCGCCGTCGAGCACGACGGGCACGGTGACCGACTCGGGGCCCGCCGTCCACGTGATCTGTCCCAGCACCTCTCCGTCTATCCAATCCCGGGGCACGCGCACGTCACCGTCGACCGTGATGGGCGTGTCGGACCACGTCCGCAGCGACGCCCCCTTTTCCAGCACGACTCGTACCGAGCTGCCCCACGCCGTCGTGTACTCGCCGATCTCCTGCCCGTGCTGTGCGACCGAGGTGTCATGGAAGCCATCGGCCAGGCGCCGCAGGACACCCAGAACGCTGTCCGCCACGCCGCCCTTCGATGACCCGCCGAGGGCCACCCCCACGACGCTCAACGGCTCGGGAAGGCCGACGTCGACGGATGCCGTGTAGAGGAGGTTCGCGCCGCTGTCATCGAGCGTTCCGGTCTTGAGCCCCGTTATCCCGCTCTGGCCGAGCAGCCCGTTGGTGTTGGCCAGGCGCCCCAGCCCCGGCAGGTTCAGAGACGGCGTCGCGGCGATAGCCGCCACCGTCGGGTCCGCCGCCGCGATGCGCCCGAGCGCGATGAGGTCGCTCGGAGTGCTGGTGTTGCGTGGATCGAGGCCCGAGGGCTCGACGATGTTCGTCCTCTCCAGCCCGTTGGCCACCAGCCATCGGTCGGCCGCAGCACGGAAGCCCGACACCGACCCGAATGCCCAGACGGCGATGGCTTCGGCGTAGTTGCTCGCTGAGGGGATGAGCATCGTCGCCAGCGCGTCGCGCAGCGACAGCGAACTGCCGATCGGCATCGGGGCGATCGTCGCGTCGCGCACGAAGTAGGCGTCGTAGAGCGCGTGATCGTCGCGGTCGAAGGTGAGCGTCGGCCCCCGGTCGCCGTCCGCGATCGGATAAGCGTCCAGGACCACGAGCGCGGTGACGAGCTTGGTGATGCTGGCGATGGGGCGAGGGTCGTCGCCGCCGTGAGTCATCCACACGCCGGCCGCCTCGGGCCCCAGGTACGCTTCCGCGCCGGCGACGGACAGCGCCGCGGCCCCGTCGGCCGTGAAGGCGATGTCGACCGCTGCCGCCGGAACCGGGGCTCGCGGGATCGACACCTCGCCCGTGGCCGGCTTCAGCGGGGCGGTCAGCGCCCACGCGGCATACCCGCCGGGCGCACCGAGCACGATCGCCGCGGTGACACCGGCGGCGATCCACCCGCTGCGTCGGCGTCGGCGACGGGACGCCGCCACTTCCGACGCGGTCATCACCGTCTCGGGAGCAGACGCCGCGAAGAGGCCGTCGAGGTCGGCGACGTCGTCGTCACTCGGGTCGCGTCGCGCCATCTCATTCCCTCCGTCGTCACGTCCATCGTCACGCAAACGTCATACTCGCGGATGATTCGGGGCTCTCAGCGAACCCCTAGTCTTGAGGCGATCTTGAAACAAGGGGGTTGCACGTGCACCGCAAAACACTCCGATGGGCCGCGCCGGCCGCGGTCGGTCTCGTCTTCGTGCTGGCCGGTTGTACGGCCGCGGACGGGTCCGCGAACGACACCGAGGACTCGCCGCTGAACGAGTATTTCTCCGCCTTCTACGGCGGCGATATGAGCGAGGAGGAGCAGCAGGCCCGGTTCGAGAAGGAGAACAAGCAGCGCGAGGAGCTCGTCGCGCAGTGCATGCAGGACGAGGGTTTCGAGTACATCCCCGCGCCCACCAACGCCTCGTTCAGTTCGGGCACGGAATGGAAGCCCGAAGACCGCGAGTTCGTCTCCCAGTGGGGCTACGGCGCCGTGAAGTATCCCGACGCCGACGCGGAGCCTGCGCCCGAGCAGCAGACCACCGATCCCAACTCGGACTACGTCACGGCCCTCTCCGAGTCGGAGCAGGCTGCGTACTACGAAGCGTTGTACGGCCCGACCCCGAGCGAGGAGGAGATGTCCGAGGACGGCTCCTACGAGTACAACTGGGAGACGTCGGGCTGTCACGGCTGGGCCAGCCACGAGATCAGCGGCGACGACCCGCTGCAGTCCGACGAGTTCGCCGACGTCATGGACGCCATCACGAAGTTCTACGAGAGCACCGCCTCGCTCCCCGCCATCGCCGACATCGACCGTGAGTGGGCCGCGTGCATGGACGCCGCGGGGTACCCCGGATTCGCCGCGCAGACCGATGCCCAGAACTCCATCTACGACGAGCTCAACGCCGTGTACGAGAACATGACGGAGACCGGCCCGGACGAGGCGACGATGGACGAGATCCACGAGCGAGAGGTCGAGCTGGCCCTCGCCGACCTCGACTGCCGCAAGGAGACCGACTACCGCGCCAAGTACCAGAAGGCGCAGTACGAGGCCGAAGAGCAGTTCATCGCCGATCACAAGACGGAGCTCGAGGCGATGAAGGCGGCGGCTGAGCAGGCTCGTCCGTGAGCGACGGCCGCGTGAACGACGCACCAGAGCCCGATGACTCGTTCGACGACCTCGTCGCAGATCCCCTGAGCCCGGCCGAAACCGCCGACGACGGCCCGGATGCCGCGGCCTCCACGACACTGTCGAGCGGCGGCCGGTTCGCCGTCTGGCGGTCGGTGGCCGCCCGCAACCGCGTGCTGTGGATCTCCGCGGCGGTCGCCGTGGTCGCGCTCGTCGGCGGGCTCCTCGTCGGGCGGTTCGTCATGGCGCCCGCCTCGGCCGCGGCCGACGACGCCCCCGCTCCCGGTCTCGTGACGGTGCCGGTGGAGTTCGGTCCGCTCAGCAATGACGTCACGATCCGCGGCGAGGTCGGGTTCGCCGACCCCGTCGAGGTGAAGATCGACACGTCCGCGATCTCGGGTCCGGCAGTGGTCACCGGACAGGTTCCGGCACTCGGAGCCGAGCTGACGCAGCTCTCCGTCGCGCTCGAGGTGGCCGGGCGTCCCGTGATCACGCTGCCGGGCGAACTGCCCGCCTACCGCACCCTGCGATTCGGGGTGGCCGGCCCCGACGTCGTGCAGTTCAAAGAGGCGATGCGTGCCGTCGGCATCGATGCGGGCGACCCCGGTAACGACGTTTTCGACGAGCAGGCCGCGAATGCGGTCACCGCGCTGTACGCGGCAGTCGGCTACACCGGCCCCGAGTCCGAGGAGGACGGCACGAGCAGCGTCCGGTCGGCCCAGGACAACGTCCGGTCCGCCGAGCAGGCCCTCGCCGCCGCGCGCGGAGCCCTGAACGCGGCCGGGCGAGACGGCAATGCCATCGCACGTGCCGACCTCGAGGTCGCGAATGCGCGCGCGCTGCTGCAGGGCGCGCGCGAGAACGGCGCCTCGTGGGACGAGATCGTCGCGGCCCAGAACCAGGTGGCCACCGCCGAGCTCGCGCGCGAGCAGCTGAACGCCGCGCCCGACACGAGCAGCGAGCGCGCGGCGGTCGACGCCGCGGCCAGCCAGCTCTCGCAGGCGCAGGACGACCTCGTGCGCGCCCGTCAGCAAGCCCTGCCCGCGCTTCCGGCGGGAGAGGTGCTCTATCTCACCGAGCTGCCGCGCCGTGTGGACGCGGTGTCGGCCGAACGCGGCAGCATCCTCTCCGGTGCGGCGATGACCGTGTCGGGCGCGACCGTGGCTCTGACCGGATCAGCTGCGGAAGCCGACGCCAAGCTCCTGACGGTCGGCTCGACCGCCAGCTTCGCGCTGCCCGACGGGACCGAGCACGCTGCGACCGTCACCGCGGTCGACCCCGGAACGGGCGGGGAGAGCCGGTGGAAGGTCAGCCTCGAGCCGGCCGCGCTGACCCCCGAGCAGATCTCGCAGCTGCAGGGCACGAACGTGCGCGTCACGATCGCCGTCGGCGCGACGGCGGGCGATGTGCTCAGCGTTCCCGCAGCGGCGCTGACGGCAGGCCCAGGCGGCGAGACGAGAGTCGAGGTCGTCGAGGGCGACCCGCGCGACCCCGACGCCCGCACCCGCCTCGTCGTCGTCGAGACCGGTCTCTCCGCCGGCGGCGCCGTCGAGGTGCGAGCTACCGACGGTGAGCTCGCGGAAGACGATCTCGTCGTGGTCGGGCGATGACCGACGCCGCCATCGTCACCTCCGATCGCCCCGCCGCCCCGGACGAGTTCGTCGACGTCATCCGATCGGATGAAAATCCACCGGTAATCGAGCTGCGCGATGTCACCCGTTCGTTCCCCGGCCCACCGGAGGTGCAAGCACTCAAGGGCATCAACCTGACGGTCTCCGACGGTGAGTACGTCTCGATCGTCGGGCCGAGTGGATCGGGCAAGTCGACGATGCTCAACATCCTCGGACTCCTCGATCGGCCGACCGTGGGCGAGTACCGCCTCGCGGGCGAGCTGACCGGCGGCTATACCGAAGACGAGCGGGCAGCGGTGCGTGCACGACGACTCGGCTTCGTCTTCCAGGCGTTCCACCTGATGCCGCGGCGAACCGTGCTCGAGAACGTCATGCTGCCGATGCTCTACAGCGGCACGCCACGCGGCGAGCGCGCGGAGCGCGCACGAGCCGCCCTCGACCGGGTCGGCCTCGGTCACCGCGTCGACTTCCGTCCCGGGCTGCTCTCGGGCGGTGAGCGACAGCGGGTGGCGGTGGCGCGTGCCGTCGTCACACAACCCCGCGTCATCCTCGCCGACGAGCCGACCGGCAACCTCGACCAGGCCACCACCGCCGACATCATGGCGTTGTTCGAAGAGCTCAACGCGGGCGGGCTGACCTTCGTCGTCATCACGCACGATCAGGGCGTGGCTGATCGTGCGGCTCGGCGCATCCGCATCGCGGACGGCCGGATGAGCGAGCTGAGCTGATGGCCGCGCTCTGGAAGAAGCTCCGCAGCCGGCGGTCCGACCGCTCGACCGACACTTCGGCGACGACGACCGCGGTTGCCGAAGCCCGCCAGGTGGCACGCGCCGATCGCTTCGGGTTCGGCGACCTCGTCCTCGAGGCGACGACCGACATCGGCTCGCGCCCGGGGCGTCTGGTGATGACCGTCATGGGCACGGTGCTCGGCATCGGCGCGCTCGTGGCGACCATCGGCTTCGCACAGACCGCCGCCGGGCAGATCGCTCGGCAGTTCGATGCCGCTGCCGCAACCCACCTGAGCATCGGTCCGAGCGAGGCGCAGGCACGCGGCGGCCAGCGGGTCGCGACCGCCTCGCTGCCGTGGGATGCGCCGGCGCGCCTCGAGAACCTCGCCGGCGTCGAGTCGGCCGCCGTGCTGGCACCGGTCACGCTGCGCGAGAACACGATCACCGCCGTGCCGATCAACGATCCCTCGATCGCCGCTGCCGCTCCCCCGGCGCTCTTCGCGGCCTCGGGCGAGTTCCTCGACACCCTCGGCGGGCGCATCGTCACGGGTCGGTCGTTCGACGCCGGACACGATGCCCGCGGCGATCGCGTCGCGATGCTCGGCTCCCGCGCCGCCGAACGCCTCGCGATCAATCGCATCGACACACAGCCCTCGGTGTTCATCGGCGGCGTGGCTTACGCCGTCGTCGGGATCTTCGACGAGCTCGACCGCCGCGCCGAGGTCGTCGACGCCGTCGTGATCCCCACCGGTGCCGCGCGACAGGACTTCCAGCTCGCCTCCCCCGGTGACGCCATCGCGCGCATCGTGGTCGGCACCGGACCGCAGCTGCGTCAGCAGGCACCTCTGGCCCTCGCGCCCGACGCGGTCGACACGCTCGAGGTGAGCGCGCCGCAGGGCCGTTCCGATCTCGCCCGCGACGTGCAGGGAGACGTCAACGTCGTCTTCCTCATCCTCGGCGTCATCGTGCTGCTGGCGGGAGGCCTCGGGATCGCGAACGTCACGACCCTGTCGGTGCTCGAACGCACCGGCGAGATCGGGCTGCGACGCGCGCTCGGGTCGACCGGAAGGCAGATCGCCGGACAGTTCGTCGTCGAGTCGATCGTCATCGGACTGCTGGGCGGCCTGATCGGGTCGGCCCTCGGCGTGTTCGCCGTGATCGGCGTATCGATCGTGCAGCAGTGGTCGCCCGTCCTCGATCCCTGGGTGGCTCTCGGCGGAACCGTGCTCGGAGCGATCATCGGGCTCGCAGCCGGCGGCATCCCGGCCCGGCGCGCGTCACGCATCGAACCGGTCGTGGCGCTGCGCGGCAACGCCTGATCCCGCCCATAGCGCGGACGGCGCCCGAGCGCCAGTCCTCCTCGCCTCGAGTCGTCGAGGTCTACCGTTGCTCGCGGTGGGGACGGCCGAGGACGAGGACGCGGGATGATCGACAGTGTCGCGAGCGATGATTCCGTCCTCCCTGGCGTGCTCCTCGCGGGTCGGTACCGCGTTGTCGAGGCGATCGGCTCGGGCGGCATGGCCCGCGTGTTCCTCGCGCGCGACGAAGCGCTCGGGCGTCCGGTAGCTGTCAAGGTGCTGCGGTCCGAGCTGACCGACAGCACCGCGTCGGACCGCGCCGCGATCGAGACGCGGCTACTCGCGTCACTGAATCACCCCGGCCTGGTGACCCTGTTCGACGCGCATCTGAGCGACGAGCCGCGCTTCCTCGTCATGGAGCACGTGGTGGGGATGACGCTGTCGCAGCGCATCGCGACGGGGGTCCTCGACGACGGGGAGCTGACCGCGCTCGGCTCTCAGCTCGCCGACGCACTCCACGTGGTGCACGACGCGGGAATCGTGCACCGCGACGTGAAGCCGTCGAACATCCTCCTCGCCCGGTCGACGGTGCCCGGCGTGCCGCTGCGCGCCAAGCTCGCCGATTTCGGCATCGCCCACCTTCTCGACAGCGACCGGGTCACCTCCCCCAGCCTGCTGATCGGCACCGCCGCATACATCGCGCCCGAACTGCTGCACGGCGCTGATCCCGCCCCGCCGTCGGACATCTACGCGCTCGGTCTGGTGCTGCTCGAAGCAGCGACCGGCGAGCGCGCATTCTCCGGGTCGGAGGGCAATCGCGGTCAGCTGCTGGCGCGCCTGTCGCGTGACCCCGACATGCCTCCGATGCTGGACCACCCGTGGCGCGACCTCCTCTGCGCGATGACCTCGCGGCGTCCCGACGACCGTCCCACGGCGCTCGAGGTGATGTCGCGGCTGAGTCGTCGTGGCTCTGGCGCCTCGGGTGGCGCCGCGCCAGCCGCACCGGCTGCGCCTGCCGCGAGGAGAGGCGACGATGAGAACGCATCTCGCACCGCTCAGGCGGATGTCGCGACCGCGGCGTGGCCCGTCACCGAGGCTCGGGATCTCGAGACCACGACGGCATCCGATGCCCCGGTAGCCGCGACCGCCGCCCTGTGGGCACGCGGCACGACAGCAGAACCGGGCATCGAGCCGCTGTTGGGGTCGCCACCCCTCCGCGCCACCGGTGCCTCGACGGCGGCTCGCGGAACGACCACGCGGCGCCGGAGGCGAACGGCGATCACCGTCGGCGCCGCATCCGTCGGCGCGATCGGAGTAGCGCTCACCGCTCACCTGCTGCTGATGCCGCCCCCGGCCTCGCCGACGACGAATGTGACCGTACCCGCCGTCGTGGAGACTCCGGCAGACATCTCGACGGGCAACGGCGTCGCCGACGTCGAGGCTCCGACGGACGAGACCCCGGCGGCGACCGAGACGGTCGTCACGCCGGGGACGGGCGACGCCGGAGATGACACGCCGGCCGGGGCGGTCCCCGCCGGGGCGACGACCGTCGACACCCCCGCCGCGCCGGCCCAGAACAACGGGTTGGCCCCCGGCTCGAACAGCGGCAACGGGAACGGAAACGGCCCCGGCTCGAACAGCGGCAAGGGACCGGGCTCGACGGGGCCCGGTAAACCGGACAAGCCCGGCGGCTGAGCCCTCAGCGTCCGTCGGCGGAGGTGAGCAGTGCTCCCGCGTGGGCCAGCTCGGCGAGCGCGGCGGCGCTCGACTCCTCGGCGACACCCGCGACGAGGTCGGTCAGGATGCGCGCGCGACGACCGTGCGCGATCGCGTCGAGTGCTGACGCGCGCACGCAGTAGTCGGTCGCGATGCCGACGATGTCGACGTCGACGACCCCGTGCCGGGTCAGCAGGTCGGCGACGGCATCCCCCGCTTCGGTCGTGCCCTCGAAGAGCGAGTAGGCGGGCACCCCCTGGCCCTTCTTCACGTGATGGGTGACGGCGGAGACGTCGAGCTCGGGGTCGTACTCGGCTCCCGCCGTATCGGCGACGCAGTGCACCGGCCAGGTCTCGACGTAGTCGGGCTCACCGTCGGCGAAATGTCCGCCGTTGTCATGATCAGCGTGATGCCAATCGCGCGAGGCCACGATGATCTCGTAGTCGTCGGCGTGATCCCGGAGGTGACGCGTGATCGCGGCGGCGACCGCGTCACCTCCGGTCACACCGAGCGCTCCGCCTTCGGTGAAGTCGTTCTGGACATCGACGATGAACAGGGCACGGGTCATGCGTCGAGGCTACGCTCCGCGTCCGCGCGGCGCACGGCCCGTTCACGACGCCACAGCTTCGACGGCCACCAGATGGCGGCGCCGATGTCGTGGGCGAGCGCGGGAACGAGGAGCGAGCGGACGACGAACGTGTCGAGCAGCACTCCGAACGCCACGATGAACGCGATCTGCGCGAGGAACAGAATCGGGATGACGCCGAGGGCCGCGAACGTCGCTGCGAGCACGAGTCCCGCCGAGGTGATGACCCCGCCTGTCGCCACGAGTCCTCGCGCGATGCCCCGACGGGTTCCGTGCTCGAGCGTCTCTTCGCGCACCCTCGACATGAGGAAGATGTTGTAGTCGACTCCGAGCGCCACGAGGAACACGAAGCCGTACAGCGGAACGGCGGGGTCGCCTCCGGGGAAGTCGAACACGTGATTGAACACGAGAGCGCTCACGCCCAGCGCCGTGCCGAACGACAGGATCGTGCTCAGGATGAGCAGCACCGGCGCCAGGATCGAGCGCAGCAGCAGCATCAGGATGAGCAGGATCACCACCAGGATGACCGGGATGATGACGGTGCGGTCGCGGATCGAGGTGTCGTTGGTGTCGACGTCGGTCGCGGTCGTCCCGCCCACGAGGACCTCGGGCGCCTCGTCGGCGAAGGTCGCCCTCAGGTCGCGCACGGTCTGCTCGGCCTCGAGCGAGTCGGCGGGGTCGGTCAGCGTCACCGAGAGCAGGACATCGCCCTCCGACACCGTCGGCTCGGGCACCGGTGCGCCCGGCGGGCCCGCCGCGGCGAAGACGGGCTCGCCGCCCTCGAGAGCCACGGAGACCTGACCGGTCGGTGAGTCGGCCGCGATGGCGGCGACCGAAGAGATGCCGGGGTTCTCGTCGAGGATGACGAGCGCGTCAGCCAGACGGCCCTCGGGAACGATGACGGATGCCGGGCTGCCCGACCCCGCGGGAAAGTGCTCGGCGAGAGCGGCCTGCCCGTCGCGGGCTTCCGAGGTTCCGAGCACGAGGTCGCTCGAGGGCACACCGTTCGCGTTGAGCTGCAGCACGCCCGCGGCGCCGACGAGAAGCACGACCGTGCTGATGATCCAGACCGGGCGGGCGCGGCGCGCGACGAAGCGCGCCTGACGCGGCCACAGCCCGCGGACCGGCTGACTCGGGTCGTCGGGGAGATCGATCGCGCCGGTGCGCGGGATGAACGGCCAGAACGCGGCTCGACCGCACAGCGCCAGGAGGGCCGGCAGGAAGGTCAGCGCCGAGAGCATCGAGAAGGCGATGCCGATCGAGGCGATGGGGCCCAGCGCCTTGTTGCTGGCGAGATCGCTCAGCAGCAGGCAGAGCAGGCCCGCGATCACGGTTCCCCCCGAGGCGAGGATCGGCTCGACGGCGCCCTTCCAGGCGCGCAGCGTCGCATCCCACCGTGACGCACCGGCCCCGATCGCCTCTCGGTAGCGAGCCGTGTACAGCAGGGCGTAGTCGGTCGCGGCGCCGATGACCAGGATGAACAGGATGCCCTGCACCTGTCCGTTGAGGACGACGATGTCGGCCTTCGCGAGCCACCAGACCGTCAGCAGCGCGACGCAGAGCGCGAACACCGATGTGAGGAGGACGAGGATCGGCAGCAGCGGCGACCGATAGACGATGACGAGGATGACGAACACCGCGGCGAGCGCGACGAGGAGAAGAAGTCCGTCGATGCCGAGGAAGCCCTCGGCGAGATCGGCCGTGAAGCCGGCTGGTCCGGTGACCCACGCCTCCACGCCTGCGGGAAGGTCCTTCTGGACGAGGACGCGGATCTCTTCGACGACGTCGCGCACCTCACCCGAGGCATCGACGGGAACGAAGACCTGAACCGCGAGACCGTCCTCGGACGGGATGGGCGGCGAGACCTCACCGACTCCCTCGAGCTCGCCGATGGCGGCGGTGAGCTCGGTGAGTGCTGTCAGCTGGGCCTCGTCGAGCGGGTCGGATGCGGCGGCGACGACGACGGCCGGGATCTCTTCGCCGCCCGTGAAGTCGGTCAGGCGTTCGCTGACCTGCGTCGCATCGGCGCTGGCGGGCAGGAACGACGACTGATCGTTCGTGGCCACTTCGCTGACCCGCCCGAAGTACGGCCCGCCCACGGAACCGCCCACGATCCAGACGAGCACGAGCAGGGCGGGGATGCCGATGCGCAGCCAGCGCGGCACAATTCGTTCGCTCTTCACGTAGGTAGCTTATCTAGCTATTTCGAGACGCGCCACCTCACGGCCAATCGCCGCGCAGACTCAGCCGCGCGCGAAGAGGACGACCCAGGATGCGACGAGGGAGACGACGCCCACCGCGAGGAACCCGGAGGACAGACCGACGAGCAGGTGATGGGCGGGCGGGCGCCGGGTCAGCCGCATCCTCCCCCGCCACCCGCGCCGATACCAGATGTCGGCCCGATCGCGGCCGGCCAGAAGCGTCGCCGCGTGCTCGTCGACCCGCGCACTGTTGGCTTCACCCTCATCGTCGAACCACCGGACCCACGTGCCATCGGCCTCATGATCGACGAGAGCTTCGGCCGCCAGCCATGTGCCGTCCATCGCCCACAGCGCGAGGAACGCGATCCCGAACACGGCGGCACCGCCGAAACCCGCCCAGCTGAGGATCTCCAGGACCGCGTCGATGGTGCTCGTCACGCGCACCGCCGACTCGGGAAACAGGTCGCTCGCGCCATGCACTCAGTATGGTTCACGCGCGGCGCAGGTTCACGCGGGACGCAGCAGCACCGAGAGAGAGGCGAGCGTGCGCTCGAGCTCGATGGAGGGCTCGAGCAGCCACTGGATCTGCAGGCCGTCCGACGCCGCGATGAGCAGCGCCGCGAGCTGCTCGGCGGGCACATCGTCGCGAACGGTTCCGGCTCGCTGCTCGGCGCGAAGCCTCACGGTCAACTCACCACGGATGCGCTCGAATCGCTCGGTGAAGAATCGCTTGCCGTGCTCGCTCCCCGCCTCGAGCGCCCCGGCGACGAGGATCGAGTAGAGCTCGACGAGGCCGGGCACCTCGAGGTTGTCGACGGCGGCGCGCGTCATGACGCCGACCGCGGTCTCGGGCGGAACGGGGTTACGCCGACCACGCTGCGTCTCGGCGTGCTCGTAGACGGCGACGAGCAGCTGCTCGCGCGATTCGAAGTAGTGCAGCAGCGCAGCGTGCGAGACCCCGATGGCCTCGGCGATGCGCCGCAGCGACGTGCCCTGCAGGCCGCGCTCCTGGAAGACCTCGATCGCGCGGTCGAGGATCTCCTGGCGCCGCGCGACGCCCTTGGCGTAGGCGCCCGGGCGCCCCATCCTCGCGCGATCGTCGTTGCTCACAGGGCGACTGTAACAACAAAACCTCCACCTGGATGTATTACGTGTTAGCGTGACGTCGTGCCACCACAGGCACCCCGCACGATGACGTACGAAAGAAGGTCGACTGTGACTCAGGTCCAGGCATCCGTCCAGCTCTATTCGCTTGCGAAGGAGTTCTCCGCCGACATGTCCGGCTCGCTGGCGAAGCTCGCCGAGATCGGATTCGCACACGTCGAGGCGTTCGACTTCGTCTCGCGCCCGACCGAGATCCGCGCGGCCCTGGATGCCGCCGGTCTCACCTCGCCGACCGGTCACGCTCCCCTGCTGACCGACGAGCTCTGGACGCCCGACGGCTCCATCCCCACACCCGCGCCCGAGGTCGTCTACGAGGCCGCCGCCACCATCGGCATGAAGACGGTCATCGACCCGTTCGTCGCCCCCGACCGCTGGCTCACCGAAGAAGGCGTCGCCGACATCGCCGAGCGCCTCAACGCGCAGGCTGAGATCGCTGCAGGGTTCGGCCTGAGCGTCGGCTACCACAACCACGCGCAGGAGTTCGTCGCGTCGTTCGACGGTCAGAGCGCCTACGAGCGCTTCGTCTCGCTCCTCGACGAGCGCGTCACCCTCGAGCTCGACCTGTTCTGGGCGCTGACCGGCGGCCAGGACGTGCCTGCCCTGGTGAAGAGCCTCGGCGACCGCCTCATCGCCGTGCACGTCAAGGACGGTGTCGTGCCGGCATCCAACCCCTGGGCCCCCGGCGCCGAGCAGTTCGGCTCGGACAGCCTCGACCAGCGCCACGCCGGCACGGGCGATGTGCCGCTCGCCGAGTCGCTGCGTGCCGCGACCGCACTGAAGTACGCGGTCGTCGAGTACGACAAGGCCCCCGGAGACGTCTTCGCCGACGTCGCCGCCAGCCTGGCGTTCCTGCGTGAGAACGGCGTCAGCGCATGACCGGGCCCGTCGGAGTCGGTTTCGTCGGCGTCGGTGTCATCAGCGACACCTACCTCGAGAACCTGGGCTCGTTCCCCGATGTCCGCGTCGTCATCCTCGGCGACCTCGACGTCGACCGCGCCAAGGCTCAGGCCGAGAAGCACGGCGTCGCGGAATGGGGCACGACCGATGATGTCCTCGCCCACCCCGACGTCGACGTCATCGTCAACCTGACGATCCCCGCCGTCCACGTCGAGATCTCCTCGCGAGCGATCGCCGCGGGCAAGCACGTCTGGACCGAGAAGCCGCTCGGCCTCGATCGCGAGAGCACCGCGGAGCTCCTGCGCCAGGCGGATGCCGCGGGCCTGCGCATCGGTTCGGCGCCCGACACGCTTCTCGGCCCCGGCTTCCAGACCGCGAAGCGCGCGATCCAGAGCGGTGTGATCGGCGAGCCCATGTTCGCCTCGACGGCTTTCCAGACCGTCGGCCCCGACCTGTGGCACCCGAGCCCCGCGTTCCTCTTCGCCCAGGGGGCCGGCCCGCTGCTCGACATGGGACCGTACTACTTCAGCGGTCTCGTCAGCCTCTTCGGTTCTGTCGACCGGGTGGCTGCCGTCGGGCGCAAGAAGCTCGAGGAGCGCACGATCCAGGCCGGCCCCAACGCGGGCACCGTCTTCCCCGTCGAGGTGCCCACCACGATGCAGGTCGTCACGGCCTTCGAAGCGGGCCAGCAGGCGGCGAGCCTGCTGAGCTTCGACTCCGCACTCGAGCGCCACGGCGTCTTCGAGGTTCACGGCACCGAGGGCTCCATCGTCCTGCCCGACCCCAACCAGTTCGAGGGACGCATCGCGTACGTCAAGGCGCGCACGTCGATCTCGGACGGCAACTGGGGCGAACAGGAGTGGATCGAGATCGAGCAGGAGGGCAAGCTCACCGGCCGCGGCCTGGGTCTGCTCGACATGGTTCGCGCGATCGCCGAGAACCGGCCTCACGTCGCCACCGGCGAGCTCGGGTACCACGTGCTCGACGTCATGCTCTCGGCGCAGGAATCGGCTGCCTCGGGCGAATTCGTGAAGGTCGCGAGCACCGTGACGCCCGTGCCCACCGTGCCCGTCGACTTCGACCCCTTCGCCGCGACGCTGTAACGCCCACGGCGACCCGCCGAGCGGGTAATGCGAAAGGCCCGGACTCTTCGGAGTCCGGGCCTTTCGTTGTGGAGCCGCCTAAGGGAATCGAACCCTTGACCTATTCATTACGAGTGAATCGCTCTGCCGTCTGAGCTAAGGCGGCGCGCGTCGCTGTGCGATGCACGATCAGCAATGTTACATGTTCTCCGACCCCGCCGCGAACCGGCGGCGAGGCCCGCGGCCTTATACCGGGAGACGCCGTGTTACGCGACGATTACTCGCCGTCCGGCGGTGGCGCTTACCGTCGTAGCGCACCGCGATGAGGCGAGCGCGACCCCGGTCGCGCATGGGCGGGCCACCGCCCCGCGGTGCCCGATCCGAGGAGCACCACTCATGTCCAAGCGACTTCTGACCGCGGCCGCCCTGGCCCTCCCCCTGACCCTTCTGCTGGGCGCGTGCGCGTCGGACGCGGGCTCCGGCGACGCCGACGATGCCGCACAGGACGGCCCCGTCCGCATCGGTGTCGTGGGCGCGGGCGACCCCTACTGGGAGACGTACAAGGAAGCGGCCGCCGACGAGGGCATCGAGGTCGACATCGTCGACTTCACCGAGTACACGCAGCCGAACCCGGCTTTGTCGGCGGACGAGCTCGACCTGAACCAGTTCCAGCACATCATCTACCTCGCGACCTACAACGTGAACGCCGACGACGACCTCGTGGCCATCGGCTCGACGGCGACCTACCCGCTGGGCCTGTACTCGACGCAGTACGACTCGATCGACGACATCCCCGAGGGCGCGACGGTCGCCGTCCCGAACGACGAGAGCAACCAGGCCCGGGGCCTGCTCGTGCTGCAGGCGCAGGGCCTCATCGAGCTCAAGGACGGTGGCTCGGTCTTCTCCACCACGGCAGACGTCGAGCCGGGATCGAAGGTCAAGGTCGAGGCTCTCGACGCAGCTCTGACCGCGACCTCGCTTCCCGATGTCGCCGCAGCGATCATCAACAACGACTTCGTCGAGGATGCCGGGCTGACGTTCGACGACGCGCTCGCGACCGACGACCCCAGCGACCCGAGCGCACAGCCCTACATCAACATCTTCGCCGCCAAGGCCGAGGACGCCGACAACCCGACGTACGAGAAGCTCGTCGAGATCTTCCAGAACACGAAGGCCGTGACCGACGGCCTCCAGGAGGCTTCGGGTGGATCCGCCGTGCTCGTGAAGACCCCCAAGGACGAGCTCGCCTCCGCCCTGAAGCAGGTCGAGGACGACGTCCGCGCCAACCAGTGACATCATGCGTGTGCGGCCCGCTCCACAGGACGGGCCGCACACGCATGTCCCGTTCGAGGAGCCCCCGCATGACCCTGATCCGCCTGTCCGGCGTGACAAAGCGCTTCCCACCGTCCACGAAGGGCGGCGACCCGGTCGTCGCCGTCGATGGCGTCGACCTCGAGATCGAAGCCGGAACCGTGTGCGGCATCGTCGGCTACTCCGGCGCCGGGAAGAGCACCGTGCTGCGCTTGGTCAACGCCCTCGAAACGCCGACGAGCGGGAGCGTCGAGATCGACGGCCGCGACATCACGGGGCTTCGTGAGCGCGAGCTGCGCGCCCTGCGCGGCGACATCGGCATGATCTTCCAGCAGTTCAACCTGTTCGACTCTCGCACCGTCGCGGGCAACGTCGCGTACCCGCTGGAGGTCGCCGGGCACCCGCGCGCCGAGGTGAAGCAACGCGTGGCGGAGCTGCTCGAGTTCGTCGGGCTGTCGGGCAAGGCCAAGAACTACCCCGAGCAGCTCTCGGGTGGTCAGCGGCAACGGGTCGGCATCGCTCGGGCTCTCGCCACGAGTCCCCGCATCCTGCTCGCCGACGAGGCGACGAGCGCGCTCGACCCCGACACGACACAGGAGGTGCTCGCCCTCCTGAAGCGCATCAACGCCGAGCTCGGGGTGACGATCCTGGTCATCACCCACGAGATGGAGGTCGTTCGCGCGATCGCCGACCGCGTC
Source organism: Microbacterium sp. AG238 (assembly GCF_003610405.1). Lineage (GTDB taxonomy): Bacteria > Actinomycetota > Actinomycetes > Actinomycetales > Microbacteriaceae > Microbacterium. Next base: position 469,227 of record NZ_RAQC01000002.1, on the reverse strand, counting down.
GTCGTGATGGAGCACGGTCGCGTCATCGAGAGCGGAGACGTCTTCGATGTGCTCTCGGCACCGTCGCATGACGCCACGCGCCGTTTCGTGGCGAGCATCATCGACGAGGCCCCCACGGGCGAGAAGCTCGCCGCGCTGCGCGCGCGGCATCCCGGTCGCATCGTCACCTTCACGATCCGCGAGGGCGAGTCGCCGCAGGCGGACGTGTTCGCGGCACTGTCGTCGCACGGTGTGCGGTTCGAGCTGATCCACGGCGGCATCAACGACATCCGCGGGCGAGTCTTCGGGCACCTGACGCTCGCCCTGTCGGGAGAGACGGATGCCGTCGACCGTGCCGTGGCCGCGGCATCCGCCCACGCACCGCTCATCGAGGAGGACTCCCGTGGATAGGCTCATCGACCTGCTGCCCGACCTCTGGCCGGCGACGGCCGAGACGCTCTACATGATCACGCTGAGCCTGGTGTTCGGCGGTACCGCGGGATTTCTCATCGGCCTCGCGCTCTACGCGACACGGGCCGGCAGCCTGTTCCCCAATCGTGTGGTGTTCGGCATCGTCAACGTGATCGTGAACACCTTCCGACCGATCCCGTTCATCATCTTCATGGCCGCGGTGCAGCCTCTCGCGCGCGCGTTCAGCATTCGCGGCATCGGCATCGAGTTCGCGGTCTTCGCGATCTCGATCGCATCGATGTTCGCCATCGGACGCATCGTCGAGCAGAACCTGCTGACGGTACGGCCCGGGGTGATCGAGGCCGCCCGCGCCGCCGGCGCGAGTCGCTCGCGCATCCTCTTCCGGCTGGTCCCCCGCGAGTCGCTCGGCCCGCTCGTGCTCGGCTACACCTTCATCGTGGTCGCGCTCGTCGACATGACTGCGGTCGCCGGTGCCATCGCCGCGGGCGGGCTCGGTCAGTTCGCCCTGGTGAACGGCTTCCGCCAGTTCAACCCGTGGGTGACCTGGGCGGCCGTGATCATCATCATCCTGCTCGTGCAGGGCGTGCAGTTCCTCGGCAACGCCCTCGCCCGCCGCATCCTTCGCCGCTGACGCCCTGCCGCCTGTCGGCCGCGCACCGCCTCGGTCAGGCCGAGGCAACCCCACCCGAGGTCCCAGTTGGGCCGGATATGGCGACACCATTCCCGGCCCAACTGGGACCTCGGCGTGCTCGCTAGCCTGGCACGATGCTCTCGGATACCGATCTGGTTCGGATCGCGCACGATCTTGCAGCAACTCCCGGAGTGGTCGCGGTGGCACTCGGGGGCAGTCGGGCGCGCGGAACACATGCCCCCGACTCGGACGTCGACCTCGGCGTCTACGTCGATGGGCGGACTATCGACCGCGCCGCCGTCTCAGCGACGGTGTCTCGCTGGGCTGAGGCACCGGTCACCGTCGGACACGCGGGGAGCTGGGGCCCGTGGGTGGACAGCGGAGCATGGTCGACGATCGCGGGCATGCCCGTGGACATCATCATTCGTGACGTCGACCGGGTTCGAGCTCAGATCGCGAGGGCGCGTCGCGGCACGTTCGCCTTCCACGCACAGCCGGGGCATCCTTCCGGGTTCCTGGATGTCGCCTACGCCGGCGAGGTCGCCCTCGCGAAGCCACTCGTCGATGGCGCCCGTTTCCTGCGCGACAACGCCGCTTCCCTCGACCCTTACCCGGAACCGCTGCGGCGGGCGTTCATCGAGGACCTGTGGCAGGTGGATTTCCTCGTGGATGCCGCAGCGAAGGTCGCCGACCGCGGCGACACCGCCTACGTCGACCTCTGCCTGAGCAACGCGGCCGTGCGACTTGCCTACGCATGGCACGCGCACGCCAGAGTCTGGGCCATCAACGAGAAGGGCATCGTGCCGGGGGTCTCGCGCCTCCCGTCCGCACCCGGCGACTTCGGCGTTCAGGTCACCGCGGCGCTCAGCGCGGTTGGCGCCTCACCCGAGGGCGTCCAGGCAGCAATCGAGATGTTCCGGGCCCTGCCCCGGCCTCGCTGAGCCGGCGAGGTCCCACTTCGGCCGGGAACGGCGACGTCATTCCCGGCTCAACTGGGACCTCGCGGCAAGCACGGCGTCACCTCGGCGGACGAACCTCCCCGAGGTCCCACTTGGGCCGGGTTTCGGGGCAGCATTCCCGGCCGAACTGGGACCTCGGGTGGGAGGGCGAGGGGCAGAGGCCTAGCGGCAGACGAGTCCGTCTTCGGGAACCGTGTCGTCGATGAAGAAGGCCTCGACCGCGTCGTCGACGCACGAGTTTCCCTTCTGGAACCCGGTGTGTCCTTCGCCCTCACGCGTGATGAGCACGCCTGAGGCGAGCTGATCGGCCAGCGACTCCGACCATTCGTACGGGGTGGCGGGATCGTTGGTCGTGCCCACGACGACGATCGGTGCGGCACCGTCGGCCGTGATCTCGCCCCGCGTGCCCGTCGGCGGGTAAGGCCAGACAGCGCAGGCGTCGACACCCTCCCAGTACGGCGCGACTGTCGGGGCTTCTACCGCGAGGCGTGCCTTCGAGGCGGCTTCCGCCTCGGGGTCGTTCTCGACCGGGTAGTCCATGCAGTTGTAGGCGCGGAACGCCTCGGACGAGTTGTCCTCGTAGCGCCCGTCGGCCGTGCGCGCGTAGTAGAAGTCGGCGAGCAGGAACGCCGTCGCCGGGTCACCGGTGAGCGTCTGCGCAAGAGCCTGGCGCAGGATGGGCCAGTTGTCCTGCGAGTACAGAGCCGCGATGATCGCGGTCATCAGCGAGTCAGCGCCGAGCCGCCGACCATCGGATGCCGGCAGCGGCGAGGCATCGACGCTCGCGAGCAGCGTGCCGAGGTCGGTCATCGCGTCGTCGACAGAGCCGCGGAAGGGGCAGTCCTCCTCCTCGAGGCAGGCCGCCATGAACGCACGCAGCGCCGACTCGAAGCCGACCGCCTGGGTCGCGCTGACATCGAGGGACGACACGCTCGGGTCGATCGCCCCATCGAGCACAAGGCGCCCGACGTTCTCGGGGTACAGCTTGGCGTACGTCGCACCGAGGAAGGTCCCGTACGAGTAGCCGAGGTAGTTGAGCTTCTCGTCGCCGAGCACCGCACGCAGCAGATCCATGTCGCGCGCGGCGAACTCGGTCGTGATGAAGGGAAGGATGCCGTCGCTGTTCTCATCGCAGGCGGCGGCGAACTGCTCGTTGCGGGCAGTCAGCTCCGCTTCCCATTCGGGCGTGCCGCGGGGCGCCGCCGGGATGTCGAAGAAGTAGGCATCAGTGCCTGCGGCGTCGAAGCAGGCGACCGCGCTGGAGCGCCCCACTCCGCGCGGGTCGAACCCGATGACGTCGTAGGCGTCGGCCAGCACCGAGCCGACGGCGAACTGGGCGCTGTCGGCGATCAGGTCGTACCCGCTCGCGCCGGGGCCGCCGGGGTTGACCAGGAGCGAGCCGAGCGCGTCGCCTGATCCCGCGGCACGCCGAACGACGGCGAGCTCGATCTCGCCGGCACCCGGGTCGTTCCAATCGCGCGGGGCGCGCACCGTCGTGCAGTCATACGTTCCCGAGTCGGCGCCCGAGCAGGAAGCCCAATCGAGCTCCTGCCCGTAGAACGGCATGAGATCAGCTGAGACACCCTCGGTGACAGGGGTGCGGCTCGGCGCGGGCGAAGCCTGATCGGGGCTTCCCTTGAAGACGCATCCGGTGAGGACCGTCACCGTGGCCGCGGCGATGGCGACGACGGTGACCAGACGACGGGGAGCTTTCACGGTGTCCTTCCGCTGGCGACGGTGATGAGCATGCTCTCGAGAGCGAGCAGGGGCGCCGCGTTGCCTTCGAGGGCGCTGCGGGTGGCCGAGATGCGATCGAGGACGACGAGTGTGCGGTCGGGGGTCCATGCCGACGCGAGAGCGGCGAGCTCGCTCGTCAGCTCCCGATTGATCAAGTCGCCCTCGCGGCCGAACTGGAGCATCAGCGTGTCGCGATACATCGATTCGAGATCGGTGAGGACGCGATCGATACCGTCGCGCAGGCTGCGGGTGGCGCGGCGCTTCTGGTCGTCTTCGAGCGCGCTCAGCTGACCACGCACCGCAGGCGGGACGGGCGCGCCCGGTGCGACCCCGAGCGTGCGCCGCAACGCCTCACGCTCGGACTCGTCGCGTTCCGCCGTCAGGGCTTTCGCGTCCTCGGTCGCCGCGCTCACGATCCGGCCGGCCGTCTCGACGGCGTCGGACACCCCGCGCACCGCCAGCACCGCGCGCAGCGTCGCATCGCGGCGCTCCCGAGAGGCAGCATCCGTGGCCAGACGCTGGGCCATGCCGATGTGTCGCTGGGCAAGGCGAGCGGATTGCTCGGCCACCGCGTCGTCGACCCCCGTGCGCGCAGAGATGAGCCGCGCGACATCCGCCACGTCGGGCTCACGAAGCCGCAGCGTGCGTACGCGCGAGCGGATCGTCGGCAGCAGGTCGGCATCGCTCGGCGCGCACAGCACCCAGACCGTCTGCTCCGGCGGCTCTTCGAGAGCCTTGAGCAGCACGTTGCTCGTGCGCTCGACCATCCGGTCGGCGTCTTCGACGACGATGACGCGGTATCGGCCGAGCGACGGCGAGAAGTACGACCGTTCGACGAGGGCCCGGGCGTCGCGGATCGAGATGACGACGCCCTCCGTGCGCAGTGCCGTGAGATCGGGGTGGGTACCGGCGAGCACTTGCCGCATCGCGGCTTCGTCGCCCGGCTCGGCGATCAGCGCGGCCGCGAAGGCGTGCGCGAGCGTCGAGCGCCCCGAGCCGGGCGGGCCCGTGATGAGCCAGGCGTGCGCGAGCTGCGCGGGATCGGATGCCGCGGCCTGCAGCGCCGCCACGGCGGAGTCTTGGCCCCAGACCTCGCCCCACGGCGGTGCGAGCGGAGCGGAGACGGTCATGGGTCCAGCCTACGGGGAGCCTCCGACCTCGGTGACCCCGCATCGGGCGGGCGACGGCTCCCTCGTCGGCGCCGACTCAACCGCGCAGCGAGCGTTCGACGCGAGCCCGGATCTCGACGGCGAGGTCGACCGGCGGGCGAGTCGCGTCGAGCACGAGGAACCGCTCGGGTTCCGCTGCGGCGAGCCCGAGGAAGGCGGTGCGCACACGCTCGTGGAAGTCGGCCTTCTCGGCTTCGAGCCGGTCGAACGGCTTGTCGTCGGCGTCGAGACGGGCCCGCGCGGCCGCGGGATCGAGGTCGAGCAGCACCGTGATGTCGGGCAGCGCGCCGTCGGTGGCCCACAGCGACAGGTCACGCACCTCGCCGGCATCCAGGACGCGTCCGGCCCCCTGGTAGGCCACCGACGAGTCGAGGTACCGGTCCTGCACGACGACGGCGCCGCGGTCGAGGGCCGGACGGACGACGGTCGCGACGTGGTGTGCCCGGTCGGCGGCGTACAGCAGGGCTTCGGCGCGCGGCGCGATGTCGCCCCGGTGATGCAGGACGATGTCGCGGATGAGCACGCCCACGTCGCTGCCGCCCGGCTCTCGCGTGCGCACGACCTCGCGACCGCTCTCGCGGAGCCAGGCCTCGAGAGCGGTCGCCTGAGTCGTCTTACCCGACCCGTCGCCGCCCTCGAGGGTGATCCAGAGTCCGCGGTCGGCGGAGCCGGTCACTTCTTCTTTGCCGCGGGCTTGCGCGTCGTGGTGGTCTTGCGCGCGGCCGTCTTGCGCTTGGGCGCGGGGCCCTTGGCGCGCTTGTCGGCGAGCAGCTGGACGGCGCGTTCGAAGGTGACCTCTTCGGCGTTCTCACCGCGCGGGATGGTCGCGTTGGTCTCACCGTCGGTGACGTAGGGACCGAACCGGCCGTCCTTGAGCTTGATCGGCTTGCCGCTGGTGGGGTCGGCCTCGAACTCCTTGAGCGCGCTGGATGCGGCGCGGGCGCCGTACTTGGGCTGCGCGTAGACGGCGAGAGCTTCTTCGAGCGTGATGTCGAACAGCTGCTGCTCACTGGCGAGCGTGCGCGAGTCGGTGCCCTTCTTCAGGTACGGGCCGTAGCGGCCGTTCTGCGCGGTGATCTCGTTGCCCGACTCGGGGTCGACGCCCACGACGCGAGGAAGCGACAGCAGCTTGAGCGCCTGTTCGAGGTCGACCGTGTCGACGCTCATCGACTTGAAGAGCGACGCCGTCCGCGGCTTGGGGGCCGCTTCCTTCTTCTTCGTCGTCTTCTTCTTGGCGGGCGCGACCTCACCGGTCGACTCGTCGACGGTCTCGTCGGGCTCGGGCTCGAGCTCCTGCACGTACGGGCCGAAGCGCCCGTCCTTGACCACGATGAGCTTGCCGTTCTCGGGGTTCTCACCGAGCACCCGGTCACCGGCGACGGGAGCGTCGATGAGCTCCTGCGCCTTCTCGGGCGTCAACTCGTCGGGCGCGAGGTCGTCGGGCACGTTGACGATGCGCGTCTCGCCGTCGCCGACCGGGACGTCGAGGTACGGACCGTACTTGCCGAAGCGCAGGGTCGCCACGTCGCCGATGGGCGTCGCGTTGAGCTCGCGCGCATCGATGTCGCCGAGGTTCTCGACGATGTTGCGCAGACCCACGTGGTTGTCCGAGCCGAAGTAGAACTCCTGCAGCCAGGCCTCACGCGCCTGCTCGCCCCGGGCGATGGCGTCGAGGTCGTCTTCGAGGGCGGCCGTGAAGTCGTAGTCGACGAGGTCGGAGAAGTGCTGCTCGAGCAGCCGCACGACGCTGAACGAGAGCCAGCTGGGCACGAGCGCCTGGCCGCGCTTGGTGACGTAGCCGCGTTCGAGGATGACGTCGATGATGCTCGCGAAGGTCGACGGACGCCCGATGCCCTTCTCTTCGAGCGCCTTGACGAGACTCGCCTCGGTGTAGCGGGGCTTGGGGCTCGTCGCGTGGCCCTTGGGCTCGACATCCGACAACGCCAGCTTGTCGCCGACGGCAACCGGCGGCAGCGACTGGTCGGCCGAGCGGTCGTTGTCGCCGCGCTTCTCGTCGTTGCCCTCTTCGTACGCCTCGAGGAAGCCCTTGAACGTGTAGACGGTTCCGGATGCCGTGAACGCGGCGCGCTTGCCGCCGGCGTCGACCTCGAGCGTGACGGTCGTGGTCTCGTACTTCGCGTCGGACATCTGGCTGGCGACGGTGCGCTTCCAGATGAGGTCGTAGAGGCGCTGCTCGTCGCGGTCGAGGCCGGAGGCGACGGACGCGGGAGTGCGGAACTCTTCACCCGACGGACGGATCGCCTCGTGCGCCTCCTGGGCGTTCTTGGCGTTGTTGCGGTACGAGCGCGGGCTCGCGGGAACCGCGCGATCGCCGTAGAGCGCGACCGCCTGCGTACGCGCCGCCGTCACGGCCTGCGCCGAGAGCGCGGTCGAGTCGGTACGCATATAGGTGATGTAGCCCTTCTCGTAGAGACGCTGGGCGACGCTCATCGCGTGCTTGGCGCTCATCGAGAGCTTGCGGCCGGCCTCCTGCTGCATCGTGGAGGTCGTGAACGGCGGCTTGGGGCTGCGGGTTCCGGGCTTGGCCTCGACCGCGGTGACGGCTGCGGTGGCAGCCTTCTCGATCGCGGCGGCGAGCTCGCGGGCGTCCTTCTCGTTGAGGACGACGACCGCCTTCTTGAGTGAACCGGTGTCGTCGAAGTCGGTGCCGCGGGCCAGCGGGGCACCGTCGAGCCGAGCGAGGCGGGTCGAGAACGAGCCGCCGTCCTTCGCGGCATGGGCCTCGATGTCCCAGTACGAGGCGGAGACGAACGACATCCGCTCGCGCTCGCGCTCGACGACCATGCGTGTGGCGGCGGACTGCACGCGGCCGGCGCTCAGTGCCTGACCGTCGCGGCCGGAGCCGATCTTGCGCCACAGCACGGGTGAGACGTCCCAGCCGTAGAGGCGGTCGAGAACGCGGCGGGTCTCCTGGGCGTTGACGAGCGCGAGGTCGAGCTCGCGTGTGTTGTCGGCGGCCGCGCGGATGGCGTCCTTGGTGATCTCGTGGAAGACCATGCGCTTGACGGGAACTTTGGGCTTGAGCACCTCGAGCAGGTGCCAGGCGATCGCCTCGCCCTCGCGGTCTTCATCGGTGGCGAGCAGGACTTCGTCGGCGTCCTTCAGGGCGCGCTTGAGCTCGGCAACGGTCTTGGTCTTGCGATCGCTGACCACGTAATACGCATCGAAGCCGTTGTCGACGTCGATGGAGTACTTGCCGTACGCCTGCTTCTTGTCGGCCGGGATGTCCTCTTTCTTAGCGAGGTCCCGGATGTGCCCGACCGAGCTGAGCACTTCGTACTCGTCGCCCAGGTAGCCCTGGATCGACTTCATCTTGGTCGGGGACTCGACGATGACGAGTTTCTTGCCGCCTGCCACGAGTCTTCCTTTCTCCAGCGCACACCATACACGCGCCACACGGTGGAAGACGCTGGGAACGGCGCGCCATATCCTTATGCCGGCATGTCGGCGAGCGAGGGCCGCGCGGGCGCGCGCGTGCCCGCGGAATACACCCTCGGGTGGGCCGTATGCGACCGCCGGCTGCACGGGGGCGCCGGCATACGGAACCACGCATTGCGGATGACGGCTGAGCATCGAATGCGCGACACCCATACGATCGCAGCACGCCGGCGGTTCCTGATCAGTCCCACTCGGCCAGGCCCGGTGGCTGAAGCGACCGGGCCGCTCTCCCGGATGGAAGGTGCGCGATGGCGATCGCGACATCGATGGGATCATTCCGGCGGGCCCGCTCGAGAGCGCGCCTGAATGGCGAACACTCCGGCCGTCGACTCGACCAGGACGGTCGCGACCACGCCATCCATCTCGCATGCGGCGAGCGCGTGCCCCGACCGAGCGACGACCTGCGCGGCTCGGTCGCACGGCACTCCCCCGGCGAACCCGAGCGCGGCGTCGGCTGCGGCGAGCGCCGCCGTGTCGGCGACGGCAGACACCCGCGCCGACTGGATCGCGGCGGCTCCGGCGAGGGCGCAGCCCGCGGCGACCGTCCCCGTCACCGCCAGAACGCCGACGGCGGTGACAACCCCCGCCATCAGAGCCCGCCCGACAGCGCGCAGGCTTCCGCGCGCAGCGGCGGCAGGGGCAGAGGGATGCCGTGGCCCGCGGTCGCTGTCGCGCACGTGAGGTCCCCGTCGGATCGGACGTCGAGCGCCGCGCCCCCGACCGCTGTCTGAACGGCGGCCGCCGCCCGCCCGGCATCCTCGCCCCGCGCGATGAGCCGCGCCGCCTGCGCCGCCGCGTGCTCGAGGCGGATCTGCGTGCCCGCCGCCGCCAACGCGGCGACGGCGAGCAGCACCAGAAGCATCGCCGCCGGGACGACGACCGCGAACTCGGCGGCGACCGAGCCGCGATCGTCTCGGCGGAGTCTCATTCGACGGTCAACGCCCGCCGCACGAGGTCGGTGAGGATGCCGCGCACCTCGTCGCTGCGCATGATGATCACCAGCAAGCCGGCAAAGGCGACGGCGGCCATCGTCGCGATGGCGTACTCGGCGGTCGCGGCGCCGGATTCGTCGGCGAACAGCTGTGCGGCGCGCGTGCGCGTCAGTCGGGGAAGGGATGGGGTCATGTCTGCTCCGTTCGGTTGTCAGGTGTTCGTCATGGGCACGGTGGGCACGGTCTGGTCTGGCGCGGTCGAACCCGCGCGGATGTCGCGACATCACAGCGGCACCGAGGTGCTGCTCATCGCGCTGAGGAGCATCGGTGCCACGCCGATGAGGAGGAACGCGGGCAGCGTGCACACTCCGAGCGGCAGCAAGAGCCGTGATGTCAGCTGCGCCGCCCTCATCCGGCCCTCGATGCGGGCACGGTGACGCTCCAGGTCTGCGGTCGCGCGCAGCAGGTCGACCGCGGGCACCCCGGCCGCGGTCGAGAGTCCGAGGACCTCCCGGTCCGCTGGCGCAAGCGCGACGTCGACGGACGCCAGGACTTCCTCTGCCCGGCGGGTCGACACACCGCTCGACAGCGCAATCGCTAGCAGTTCGGCGGACATCCCGGGGACACCGCCCACGGGTCGGGCTCGGGCGACGAGGCGACGGGTCCACAGGTGCGCTGTCGCCATCAGCAGCGCGCCGACGACGAGGCACGTCGCGCCGACGGGATGGCGCACCGTGGCGACGACGTCGAAGCCGAGCAGGAGGGCGAGCCCGACAGCGACGAGCGGCAACCATCCCACGAGGCGCGCCGTGGCTGTGGGCTCGGCGAGCGCGACGCGAATGTCATCACGGGCCTGCTCGGCGTCGCGCAGCGCCTCGGCCATCCCTCGCAGCGTGCGCGCAAGCGGCGCTCCCACGGTCGTCGCGACATGCCAGGCAGTGGCGACCTCTCGCCAGGCTCCGGGTTCGGCAGCAATGGCACCGGTGAGCGGTTCACCCGCCCGACGTCGCTCGTCCACGCGGCGAGGTGCCGAGTCGCCCGACGCCGCCAGATGTTCCCAAGCCCTGTCGGGCGCGATACCGGCTTCGAGCAGCACAGCGAGACGGTGCAGGGCCGGGGCAACACCAGCCACCGCCGCGGCATCCGCTTCAGCCGCGGAATGGGCCCGCCGCCACCGCCGCTTCACGCCCGCTCCTCGATCCCGAGTCTTCCGCCTCGAAGGACCGGCCGGGCGATCCCCGTGACGCGTCGCGCGCCGTCGACATGACCGACATGGATGATCGCGCCAATCGCGCTCACCACCTGTCGGGCGACGCCGTGATCGTCGAGCCCCGCCAGCGCACCGAGCGCCTCGAGCCGGGCCGGGACGTCAGCGAGACCGCTCGCGTGCACCGTCCCCGCTCCGCCGTGATGGCCCGTGTTGAGGGCGGTCAGCAACTCGCGGACCTCTTCACCGCGGCACTCGCCCACCACGAGCCGATCGGGTCGCATGCGGAGCGCCTCCCGCACCAGCCGAGCGAGCGGCACGGCCCCGGCGCCCTCGAGATTGGGCTGGCGCGCCTCGAGCCGGACATGGTGCGGATGGTCGAGCCGCAGCTCGGCGACATCCTCGATCGTCACGATCCGTTCGGTCGGCCTCGCGGCTGACAGCAACGCCGCGAGAAGCGTCGTCTTCCCGGCGCCCGTCGCCCCCGTGACGAGGAGATTGGTCCGATCCGCGACGAGTCGGCGGAGGTCCTCGGCGACCGTGGCGTCGAACATCCCGCGTTGCTCGAGTTCGGCCAGGCTCAGTTGCTCGACCGCCGGAAGCCGAATCGAGATCGCGGAGCCTTCGCAGGCCACCGGCGCCAGCACCGCGTGCACTCGGATACCGCCGGCCCACCGCACGTCGGCACAGGGAGTCGCATCGTCGAGATGACGTCCGCCGAGGGCGATCAACGCCACGGCGAGCGCACGCACCTCCGCCTCGTTCGGGCGCCACCCTTCAACGGCCTCGGCGCCGCCACCACGGTCGACGAAGACACCGCGTTCGCCGTTGACGAAGACATCCGTCGCATCCGGGTCGAGCAGATGCTCACGCAACGGATCGAGCGCCGCGTCGGCGGGAAGCTGGCGCCGTGGTTTCGCTGGCGATGTCGGTTCGCGCCGTGCGGCGACAACGGAGCCCGAGCGCGGTGCGACGACGAATGCTGATGCCATGCCCCGACATTAGGAACGGTCAGAACCGTCAGCCGACCCACGTGCCCGAACAGGGGACAGCTCAGATCGGTGCCGCGCTGGGGAGAAGTCTCGACGAGGAACCCGTCGCCTTCCGTGCGAGTGAGTCGCTCCCCCGAGGAAAAGAAGAAGGACGGCACCCCACATTGGGGGATAGGGGTGCCGTCCACGCAACGTCCCGCCGCTTGGGGGGTAGGTCGGGCCGCCACGGGCGCGAACGATGTCGCAGCCGTCGATCAGCTTATCTCCCGAACCCGATGCGACCCAATCAGGCAACGCCATGCATGGCGTGACACGACCACCCACTATCGGCGGTAGTCTCCTGATCTCGTCGCGGTCTAGATTGACCGCACGCCGCCGTGCGCGGCGCCATCGACCGCGAAGGAGCGTGCCGTATGAGCAGCCAGATCGACCACCTGCTGACCGAGACCCGGCGTTTCGCGCCGTCGCCCGAGTTCGCCGCATCCGCCGTCGGCACCGCGGAGCTCTACGAGCGCGCCGCAGCCGACCGCGAGGGCTTCTGGGCCGACCAGGCCCGTGAGCTGCACTGGCACAAGCCCTTCACCCAGGTGCTCGACTGGTCCAATCCCCCGTTCGCAGAGTGGTTCGCCGACGGCGAGCTGAACGTCGCCTACAACTGCCTCGACCGTCACGTCGAGGCAGGTCTCGGCGACCGTGTCGCGCTGCTGTGGGAGGGCGAGCCGGGCGATGACCGCGCCGTGACCTACGGCGAGCTCACCGACGAGGTCAAGCGTCTCGCCAACGTCCTCACCGGGCTCGGGATCGAGCAGGGCGACCGCGTCGCCATCTACATGCCGATGATCCCCGAGGCCGTCGCCGCGATGCTCGCCGTCGCCCGGGTCGGCGCGGTGCACTCGGTCGTGTTCGGCGGGTTCTCCGCCGACAGCCTCCGCACCCGCATCGACGACGCCGGGGCCAAGCTCGTCATCACCGCCGACGGCGGCTACCGCAAAGGCAAGGTCTCGCCGCTCAAGCCGGCCGTCGACCAGGCGCTGTCCGACCGGGGCGCCGGTCCGCAGCTCACCGTCGAGCACGTCATCGTGGTGCGCCGCGGCGGCAACGACATCGAGTGGAACGACGGGCGCGACCTGTGGTGGCACGACGTCGTGCCCGCGGCATCCCCGGATCACGAGGCGCAGGCGTTCCCCGCCGAGAACCCGCTGTTCATCCTGTACACGTCGGGGACGACGGGTAAGCCGAAGGGCATCCTGCACACCTCCGGCGGCTACCTGACGCAGGCCGCGTTCACCAACCGCGTCGTCCACGACCTGCACGCCGAGACCGACGTCTACTGGTGCACCGCCGACATCGGGTGGGTCACCGGGCACAGCTACGTCACGTACGGCCCGCTCGCGAACGGCGCGACCCAGGTGCTGTACGAGGGAACCCCCGACACCCCTCACTCCGGACGCTCGTGGGAGATCATCCAGAAGTACGGGGTGACGATCTACTACACCGCCCCCACCGCGATCCGCTCGTTCATGAAGGTCGGCCGTCAGGTCCCGGCGCAGTACGACCTGTCGAGCATCCGCCTGCTCGGATCGGTGGGCGAGCCCATCAACCCCGAGGCGTGGATGTGGTACCGCAAGGTCATCGGCGGCAAGAAGGCACCGATCGTCGACACGTGGTGGCAGACCGAGACCGGCGCGATCATGATCTCCGCGCTGCCGGGGGTTACCGAGACCAAGCCCGGATCGGCGCAGGTCGCGCTGCCCGGCATCTCGATCGATGTGGTCGACGAGGAGGGCAACCGCGTGGGCGAGGGCAACGGCGGGCTGCTCGTCATCACCGAGCCCTGGCCGAGCATGCTGCGCGGCATCTGGGGCGACCCCGACCGCTTCGTCGAGACGTATTGGGAGAAGTTCCAGAAGCAGGGCTACTACTTCGCCGGCGACGGCGCGCGGCTCGACGACGACGGCGACATCTGGCTCATGGGACGCGTCGACGACGTCATGAACGTCTCGGGCCATCGCCTGTCGACGACCGAGATCGAGTCCGCGCTCGTCGCGCACGAGTCGACCGCCGAGGCGGCCGTGGTCGGCGCCTCCGACGAGACCACGGGACAGGCCGTCGTGGCGTTCGTCATCATCAAGCAGAGCTACCTCGACGCGCACTCCCCCGACGGCCTCGCGACCTCGCTCCGGCAGTGGGTCGGCGAGCAGATCGGACCTATCGCACGGCCCCGCGACGTCTACATCGTCGGCGAGCTGCCGAAGACCCGATCGGGCAAGATCATGCGACGCCTGCTGCGGGATGTCGCCGAGGGTCGCGAGGTCGGCGACACGACGACACTCGCCGACACCGCGGTCATGTCGGTCATCAGCGCTCAGCTGAAGTAGCCCGCAGCCTCGCGCCGCCCCACGGCGGCGCGAGGCGCGTCACTCGGCGTCGCGATCGAGTCCGCGGGCCCGGATCTCCTCGATGTCGAGGTCGGCGAGGATGCGGCGTGCCACCAGATCGTCGATCGTGCCGTCGCGCCGCAGGCGCAGCAGCACCTCGCGCTTGCGATCGAGCATCGCCAGTCGGAGCCGCGTCGCCTCCTTGTGCCGGATGAGCGGCGAGCGCTGCGTGAGGTCGATGTCGTCGCTGACGGCGAGCATCTCCAGCTGCGGCGCGGGCCGGTGCCCGTCGCCATCGACCGGCCCGGGTGGCACGGGGCCCATGCGCGAGGCATCCGCGTGATCCGGCTCGCCGTCGACATCGGGATCGGCGTCGCGTTCCTCGGCGGCTCGCAGCCGCGCGACGGCCCGCGCATTCGCCAGCTCGAGGCGCTCGTACCCCTCATGGCGCGCACGGTCGCGCACGCGGTCGCTGACCCCGTGCTCGGCGGCGAGGTCGTCGAGGGCGGCCAGGGCGGCACCGGAGATCGCTCGCTGGGCGAGCTCGTACTCCTCGATCGCCGCGTCGTCGGCGGGCAGCTTCGCCCAGCGGATGACGGCGGGAAGCAGCGGCCCCTGCACGAGCAGGGTGAGCACGATGACCCCCGCGGTGACGAACACGATCGAGTCGCGCCCTTCGACCGGTTCACCCGATGCTGTCGTGATCGGCACCGAGAGGGCGATCGCGAGCGACACGGCGCCGCGGAACCCCGACACGGTGCTCACGACCCGTGAGCGATGACGGAGCGATCGGCTCGACCCGGCCGCCGGCCGCGAGAAGGGCGAGAACAGCCACTGGAAGAGGTAGCGGACGACGAACAGGGCGATCCACGCCGCAACGGTGACGAGGAGCAGGATGCCGATCTCCGACGGCGAGATCTCATGCAGCACCAGCTGCACCTCGAGCCCGATCAGCACGAACAGCGCGCCGTTGAGCAGGTACACCCCGAACGGCCACGTGGCATCGGCTGCGCGGCGCGACATGGCGGTCGTGATGCGCGGCGACACCCAGGCGACGATGAGCCCCGCGAAGACGACGGCGAGGACGCCCGATGCCTCGATCAGCTCGGCGACGAGGAAAGCGACGAAGGGGACGAGCAGCAGCGTCAGGTTGATCGTCAGGGTCGACTGCATCCGTCGCAGCGCGAGGAACGCGAGAGCGGCGACGGCGATGCCCGCCGCTGCCCCGCCGAGGTACGACAGCAGCACCATCCCCGTGATGGAGAGGGCGCTGACCTGGTCGCCGAGCAGAAGCGAGACGGCGATGGCGTACAGCACGAGAGCCGTGCCGTCGTTGGTCAGGCTCTCGGCCTTGAGCTTCATGAACGTGCGGGGCGGGAGCAGTCGTCCGAGGGCGGCCACAGCGGTGGCATCAGGCGGGGCGACCGCGGCGCCGAGCACGAGCGCGGCCTCCCACGGCACGCCCAGCCACGTCGCGACCGCCGCGACGGCGAACGCCGAGGCGACGACGAGCAGAGTGCTCATCGGCACGATGTACCGGAGCGACCGGCGCACCGAGCGCAGCGACGTCGTCCAGGCCTCGCGGAACAGCAGCACCGGGAGGAAGAGCAGCAGCACCGTCTCGGGAGGCAGTTCGATCGCCCGCAGCTCGGGCACGAAGCCGAGCAGCAGCCCGATCACGAGCAGCACCAGCGGAGTAGCCACGCGCAGCCGCGGAGCCAGAACGGTTCCGACCAGAAGGGCGATGCCCAGCAGAACCGTGACCTCGAGTCCCTGCATCCCTACCGCCTTTCCGCGTGGTCCACACCAGAGCGTAGGGCCGCGGACCACCCCACGGGCGGTGTTTCACCCTCGGTTCGCGATGGGCGGAGCGCCCGAGGATCAGACGAGCGCGAAGACGACCTCGACCTCGACGGGCGAATCAAGCGGCAGCACGGGAACGCCGACCGCCGACCTCGCGTGACGTCCGGCGTCGCCGAAGATCTCGCCGAGCGTTTCGCTCGCGCCGTTGATGACGCCGGGCTGTCCCGTGAACTCCGGAACGGATGCCACGAAGCCGGTCACCTTGACGACCCGAGCGAGGTTGTCGACACCGCCAGCCACGTCCGCCGCGGCGGCGATGGCGTTGAGCGCGCACTGACGAGCGAGCTGCTTGGCGGTGTCGGCCGTGACGAGCCCCTCACCCACGCCCACCTTGCCGGTCGCGGGAAGCGAACCGTCGATCATGGGCAGCTGCCCCGAGGTGTAGACGAGTCCGTCGTGCTCGGTCGCCGGGATGTAGGCCGCGACCGGCGGGACGACCGGAGGAAGCTGGATGCCGAGTTCGGCCAGGCGTGCCGAGACGCTCATGAGCCCGTCCCCTCGAACTGCTGGGCCGCTTGATGGGCGGCACCGAGACCGGCGTTGGCCGCTCCCCCGCCGACGGGCCGCTTGAAGTACGCCACGAGCCCGCCCTCGGGGCCGGGAACGACCTGCACGAGCTCCCAGCCCTGCTTGCCCCAGTTGTTCAGGATCGCCGCCGTGTTGTGGATCAGCAGGGGCGTCGTGAGGTACTCCCACGTCGTCATCGGGGCTCCGTTCTGTGGCTGTCGCTCGCGCGCCGACATGCGCGGAGGCACGCGCGCAAGGGGTGGTCCTGAGGCGGATGCCCAGGTATCTCGCTTACGATCACCCTATGCCTCACAAGAAACGCACGGCCACCGGTGTGCTCGGCGGTCTCGCCGGCCTGGTCGGCCTGAGCGCTGTGGCCGGGATCCTCGTCACCGCCACCGTGACCCCCGCCATCGCCGTGTCGGGTTACGCCGCGACCAGCGCGATCGACGTCTTCGACAACATGCCGAGCTATCTCGAAGTCGACGAGCTCATGCTGCCGACCGAGTTCTACCGCAAGGACGCCGACGGCAACGACGTCCTCATGACCCAGTTCTACGACCAGAACCGCATCCCGGTCACGTGGGACGAGGTCGCGCCGGTCATGTTCGACGCGATCACCTCGAGTGAGGACAAGAACTACTACACCCACGGCGGCGTCGACCTGCTCGGCACCGCCAGCGCCGTGTTCGGCAACCTGCGCGGCGGCGACACCCGCGGTGGCTCGTCGATCACGCAGCAGTACGTCAAGAACGTGCTGCAGCAGGCGTGCGAGAAGGAGGCCAAGTCGCAGGACGAGGTCGAGGCGTGCTTCCGCTCGACCACCGTCTCCTCCGGCACCGACGGCATCGAGCGCAAGCTGCAGGAGATGCGGTACGCGATTCAGCTCGAGAAGCGGTATCCGAAGAACGAGATCCTGCTCGGCTACCTCAACATCGCGCACTTCGGCGGCACCGTCTACGGCATCGGCGCGGCCGCGCAGTATTACTTCGGCGTGCCGGCTTCGCAGCTCACGATCGGCCAGGCCGCGGCGATCGCCGGCATGGTGCAGGAGCCGAACACCTACCGTCTCGACCGCCCCGACAGCGAGTCGAACGGCGCCGCGAACGGCTACGAGCTGACGAAGGACCGCCAGGTCTACGTGCTGAACCGCATGCTCTCCGACGGGAAGATCACGCAGGAAGAGCGGGATGCTGCCGTCGCGGAGCCCATCACCCCCAACATCCAGGAGCGCCCGCAGGGCTGCCAGCTCGCAGCCGGCGCGGAGTTCTTCTGCGAGTACGTCCGCAACATCGTCCTCGACGACCCGGCCTTCGGCGAGTCGCTCGAAGAGCGCCAGCAGAACCTGCGCCGCGGCGGCATGAAGATCTACACGACGCTCGACCCGCAGCTGCAGGATGCCGCGCTCGACGCGATGTCGGTCGTTCCCGCCACCGATGACCGCCTGAACCTCGGCGCCTCGGGTGTCCAGGTCGAGGTCGGCACCGGACGTGTGCTCTCGATGGTGCAGAACCGTCCGTTCGCGCCCGTCGCGTCGGACAACTCCACCACGCCCGTCAACTACAACGTGCGCAACCAGGACGGCGGCGGTGGTCACTCCGCGGGCTCGACCTACAAGGTGTTCAGCCTCATCAACTGGCTCGAGCAGGGTCACTCCATCAACGAAGTGATCAACGGCCGTGTCGGGAACAAGCGCGTGCTGACCAGCTGCGACGGCGCCACCCAGAACGTCCGCACCGGCAACAGCGGCCGTCAGAACGAGATCGGCAACTTCCAGAGCAGCAACGGCTACTCGGGCACCATCAAGAAGTTCACCGAAGACTCCCTCAACTCCGGCTTCCTCGCGATGGCCGAGCGCATCTCGGTGTGCTCGACCAACCAGGTCGCGATGAAGATGGGTGTCATGCAGTCCAACGGCGACCCGCTGGACGTCAACAACAACCCCTACGACGTACTCGGCTCCGCCGCGGTCGCGCCCATCGACATGGCGGAGGCGTACGCCGCAGTCGCCGGCGGCGGCATGCGCTGCGAGCCCAAGGTCATCGATCGGGCGGTGAAGTCCGACGGCACCGACATCACGCCGCAGACCAGCTGCGACCAGGCCATCTCGGCCAACGTCGCCGCCACCGCCGCCTTCGCGCTCGAGGGCGTCATGAATGCAACGGGTCAGGGCGCGCGCATCTTCGACGGCGTGCCGGTGTTCGGCAAGACCGGTATCCACGAGTACGAGCACACGTGGATGGACGGCGCGAGCACCAAGGTCGCCACCGTGGTCTGGGTCGGCAACGTCGACGGCTTCGCAAAGCTCAACGAATACCGCGTCAACGGCTGGCGTCTCGATCAGATCCGAAACGCGATCTGGCCGAAGATGCAGGGAGCGGCGAACGCCAAGTTCGGTGGCGATCGCTTCCCGACCCCGGACACGAACCTCACGAAGAACGTCCTGACGGATCTGCCGAACGTCGTGGGGCAGACCGTGGACGAGGCACGCGGCACCCTCGAGGCGGCCGGCTTCACGGTGAACGTCGCCGAGCCCACCGACTCGACCGAGCCCGAGGGCCGGATCGTGTCGCAGGACCCGGGTGCGGGCCGCGCCCCGGGCGGCACGACGGTGACCATCGCCCCGAGCAACGGTCAGGGCGCGACGGTACCGCCGGTCACGGGCAACCCGCAGGAGGCGGAACGCCAACTGCGAGCCGCGGGCTTCACGAGCGTGACGACGGCGTGTACCGAGAAGGACGACCCACCGCAGCCGACGGTGACGGGCACGAGCCCGGCAGCCGGCGAGGCGGTCGGCCGCGGCACGCAGATCACCATCGAGTACACCGCAAAGAACTGCTGATGGCAGGCGTCCACAAGACGCTCTCCACGATCGCCACCGCCGGCGCCCTGGGCGCCGGCGGTGCGATCGTCTGGGGAGTCGGCATCGAGCGCTACCTGTTCACCGCACGGCGCCACGAGCTCCACGTGCTGCCACCGGGCAGCCCGAGTATCACCGTCCTGCACCTCTCCGATGCCCACATGGCGCCCTGGCAGAAGCGCAAGCAGCGGTGGATCGCCGACCTCGCCGAGCAGACGCAGCCCGACCTGGTGATCAACACGGGTGACAACCTCGGGCACGCCCGCGGTCTCGACGGCATCCGTCGCGCCTTCTCTCCCCTACGAGGAGTGCCCGGGTTCTTCGTTCACGGGTCGAATGACGTATACGAGCCGAGCGGGCGAAACCCCGTGCGCTACTTCACCGGGCCCTCGAAGTACCCCCAGACCGCCGCGAAGCTCGACACCGAGGCGATGGATGCCTTCTTCACCGACGACCTCGGCTGGTCCGAGCTCGACAACGCGGCCGCTGCGGTGCGCGTCTCCGGACTGCGGATCACTGGTGTCGGTGTCGACGACGCGCACCGCGACTGGGACGACCTCGACGCCCTCCCCGGCGCCCTGGCGGCTCTGGAAGGTCGCAAGCGCGCTGACCTGACGCTCGGCGTCACCCACGCTCCGTATCGTCGCGTGCTCGACCGTTTCGTCGACCTGGGAACCGACATGATCTTCGGCGGCCACACGCACGGCGGGCAGGTCCGCATCCCCTTCTCGTCGCGCGCTCTCGTCGCCAACTGCGACATCCCGCTCGACCAGGCGCGGGGGCTCAGCACGTGGGGACCCGACGACGTGCCGCTCAACGTCAGCGCCGGCCTCGGCCACTCGATCTACGCCCCCGTACGGTTCGGCTGCCGCCCCGAGGCATCGGTCCTCGCCCTGCGCGCGCGAGCGTGAGCCGATTCGTCTTCCGGACGAGATCGGGGTAAGCTTGGAGGGTTGCCACGGGGTGTGGCGCAGCTTGGTAGCGCGCGTCGTTCGGGACGACGAGGCCGCAGGTTCAAATCCTGTCACCCCGACAGCGAAGAGGCTCCGCCGCGAGGCGGGGCCTCTTTCACGCCACCGGAGAACGGAGCACGGATGCCCATCCCCCGCCTGGTCGCCTTCGACCTCGACGACACCCTCGCCCCTTCGAAGAGCGCCATCGATCCCCGCATCGGCCGCCAGCTCCTGGATCTCGCAGCCCGCGTCGAGGTCGCGATCATCTCGGGCGGACAGCTCGCGCAGTTCACGGCGCAGGTCGTCGACCAGCTGCCGGAGACGGATGCCGAGCTGCTGTCGCACTTCCACCTGCTGCCGACGTGCGGCACGCAGTATTACCGCCTCTCCCCCGCCGGCATCGAGACGATCTACGCTCGGTCGCTGACCGACGACCAGAAGTCGCGCGCCCTCGCCGCGGTCGAGGAGGAAGCGCGCCGCCTCGACCTGTGGGAGAGCGAGACCTGGGGCCCGATTCTCGAGGACCGCGGATCGCAGATCACCTTCTCCGCACTGGGTCAGCAGGCTCCCGTCGACGCCAAGATGGCGTGGGATCCGACCGGCGAGAAGAAGAACGCACTCCGCGCGGCGGTGGCAGACCGCATCCCCGACCTCGAGGTGCGCGCGGGCGGGTCGACGTCCGTCGACATCACCGAGCGCGGCATCGACAAGGCCTACGGCATGACGCGTCTCATCGAGCAGTCCGGCATCCCCCAGGACGACATCCTGTTCGTCGGAGACCGCCTCGACGAGAACGGCAACGACTACCCCGTGCTCGCGATGGGCGTGGCCTGTCACGCGGTCGAGGGCTGGGAGGACACCGCCGACTTCCTCGACCAGCTCATCCCCACGCTCCCCCTGCGATGACCCGCTGACGCGGACGACATCGCGGAACACATCCGGGCCCCGGAGCCCGCAGTCGACCGACTGCCGGTTCCGGGGCCCGTTGCTTTGCTGCCCGTCGGTCCCGCCGCGCGTCCCGCCGTCAGGCTCGAGACGCGGTCTTGGCGCGCGCGGCGGTGCGGCGCGGCGCTGAGCCTGCGATCGGCACGAGCCGCTGCAGTTGCGTGACGTGACGCGGCTCGAGCTCGTCGAGGCTCGAGACACCGAGCAGCTGCATCGTGCGCTCGATCTCGCTGCGGAGGATCGCGATCGTCCGGTCGACGCCCTGGCGACCGCCCGCCATCAGGCCGTAGAGGTACGCGCGCCCGATGAGCGTGAACTTCGCGCCCTGCGCGACCGAGGCGACGATGTCGGCGCCGTTCATGATGCCGGTGTCGACCATGACCGTCGCATCCTTGCCGACTTCGCGCACGACCTGGGGCAGAAGGTGGAACGGCACGGGTGCACGGTCGAGCTGGCGACCACCGTGGTTCGAGAGCACGATGCCGTCGACGCCGAGGTCGATGAGACGCTTGGAGTCCTCGACGTTCTGCACGCCCTTCACGACGATCTTTCCAGGCCACATGCCGCGGATGACCTCGAGGTCGTCGTAACTGATCGTCGGGTCCATCGCGGCGTTGAGGAGCTCGCCGACGGTGCCGCCGGTCGTCGTCAGCGACGCGAACTCGAGCTTGGGTGTGGTGAGGAAGTCGATCCACCACCAGGGCCGCGGGATCGCGTTGACGATCGTGCCGACGGTCAGGGCGGGCGGGATCGAGAACCCGTTGCGCTTGTCACGCAGTCGCGCGCCGGCGACCGGGGTGTCGACGGTGAACATGAGCGTGTCGAAGCCCGCCTCCGCGGCCCGCTTCACAAGACCGTACGAGATCTCGCGATCGCGCATGACGTAGAGCTGGAACCAGTTGCGCCCATGCGGGTTGGCGGCGCGCACACCCTCGATCGAGGTCGTCCCGAGCGTCGAGAGGGTGAACGGGATGCCGGCGGCTCCCGCCGCAGATGCCCCGGCGCTCTCGCCCTCGGTCTGCATGAGGCGGGTGAACCCCGTCGGGGCGATGCCGAAGGGCAGCGCCGAACGTCCACCGAGGATCTCCGTCGACATGTCGACCGACTCGGCCGGACGCAGGATGTCGGGGTGGAACTCGATGTCCTGGAACGCCTGGCGCGCTCGCGCGAGCGAGATCTCGCCCTCCGCGGCACCGTCGGTGTAGTCGAATGCGGCCTTGGGCGTGCGACGCTTCGCGATCGTCCGCAGGTCGTCGATCGTCAGGGCCGCTGAGAGCCGGCGACGACGACCGTTGAGGTCGGGAGCTTTGAACTGCATGAGTTCGAGCAGCTCGGGGATCTTGGGCAGCTGGCGGGTGACCATGTTTCTCCTCTGTTCCGGCCGATGGCCGAAGGGGTCGGGCCGGATGGTTCAGGCGGATTCGGGGCGGACGGGGTTCGCGGACGCGTAGTACCCCGTGATGTGGTCACGGACGGCGGTGCGGGCATCCGCGACCCGCCGCTCGTCGATCGCGACCACGATCGCGTTGTGCTCGTCACGCAGCCGATCGACGGTGCTGTTCCAGTCGGGAATGCGCGCAGCGCCTTCGAGCACGTAGTCCTCGATCGAGGAGCGAAGGCCAGCCATCATCGCCGCGACGACCTCATTTCCCGACGCCTCGGCCAGGGCGACGTGGAACTGGGCGTCCAGCGCCAGGAAGTCGGCGGGACTGAGGCCCGGGGCATCCATCGCGCGGAGCGCTTCGCGGGCCCGTTCGAGGTCGACGTCGGACGAGCCGGCGAGCTCGCCGGCCACCCACTCCTCGAGCAGGAGACGCGTGTTCACGACATCCGAGATCGCGAAGCCCTGCGCGGCGACCTGCAGGCGCAGCAGAGCCTGCATGCCGCCGGTCGGCCGCGCGACCACGATCGCGCCGGCGCTGGGGCCCGAACCGGTCGCGGTGCGGATGAGGCCCATGACTTCGAGCACGCGCAACGCCTCTCGGACGCTCGAACGCCCGACGCCGAGCTGTGCGACGAGGTCGCGTTCGGACGGCAGCCGGTCGCCGGGACCGAGCTTGCCGGCGAGAAGATCGGACTCGATCTTCTCCAGTACGACGCGCCAGGCGCGCGCCGGGGTTCCGTCAGCCATGACGCCCCTCTCGTTGGTGGCCGGACCACGATACATCTTGTGGTCTGACCGCGCAAAGCCCGAGACGGGCGCGTCGTGAAACGTATCAGAGGCCCGACTCGTCAGGCGAGACGACCACCCGACTCGCGGAGGTAGCACTCGGCGCACATCGACTCGTAGGTGACGCGGTCGCGGGCGAGCTCGTCGATCGCCACCTGGTCGCCCTCGAACACGAAGCGGCCGCCGACCAGACGGGCGTTGAACAGCGCCTTCCGCCCGCAGCGACAGATCGTCTTGAGCTCTTCGAGGCTGTGCGCGAGCTCCATCAGACGAGCGGATCCGGGAAAGGCCCGGGTCTGGAAATCGGTGCGGATGCCGTAGGCGAGCACCGGCACGTTCTCCTCGACCACGGTCCGCAGCAGATCGTCGACCTGCTCCGACGTCAGGAACTGCGCTTCGTCGATGAGGAGGCACGCGACATCCGCCCCCGTCTCCGCCCGCACACGCTCGCGATGGACGCCGAACACGGCTCGCAGGTCGTCGTCGGCACCGACGAGGAAGTCGACGTCGCGCTCGACACCCAGCCGGCTGGCGATCTGCCCGGCACCCTTGGTGTCGATCTCGGGCTTCGCGAGGAGGACGTGCTGGCCGCGCTCCTCGTAGTTGTAAGCCGCCTGCAGCAGAGCCGTCGACTTGCCGGAGTTCATCGCCCCGTAACGGAAGTAGAGCTTGGCCATGCCCGTCAGGGGTTGATCGAGAGCGCTTCGGCCGTCGCCGCGATCGACGCGCGGGCCGCATCGGCGCGCGGGTTGAGCGGCTGGCCGTAGCTCGGGATGAGCTTCTTCAGCTCGGGCTCCCAGCCAGCGATGCGATCGGGGAAGCAGGTCTTCAGCAGTCCGAGCATGATGGATGCCGCGGTCGAAGCGCCCGGCGAGGCGCCCAGCAGGCCCGCGATCGAGCCATCGGCCGAGGTCACGACCTCGGTGCCGAACTGCAGCACGCCGCCCTTCTTGGGGTCCTTCTTCATGACCTGAGCGCGCTGGCCGGCCTGGATCAGCTCCCAGTCCTCGTCCTTCGCGGTCGGCATGAACACCCGAAGCGAGTCGACCTTCTTGCGGTGGTTCTTCAGCAGCTCGCCCACGAGGTACGAGATCAGGCTCGGATTGTCGACGGCGACCTTCAGCATCGGCAACAGGTTGTGCGGACGCACCTGGGCGACGATGTCGGTGATGCGACCGTTCTTGAGGAACTTCGGGCTGAACGTCGCGAACGGTCCGAACAGCAGCGAGGCTTCACCGTCGACCACGCGCGTGTCGAGGTGGGGAACCGACATCGGCGGAGCGCCGACGGAGGCCTGCGAGTACACCTTCGCCTTGTGCTGCGACACGACGGCGGGGTTCGTGGTCTTGAGGAACTGTCCGCCGATCGGGAAGACGCCGTACCCCTTGATCTCGGGGATCCCCGACTTCTGCAGCAGTTTCAGCGCCCAGCCGCCCGCGCCGACGAACACGAATCGCGCGTCGGTGTGGCCGGGGGTCCTGCCCAGGCGATTGCGCCAGAAGACTCGCCACGAGCCGTCCTTCTGCCGGGTCATCGTCCGCACCTCGCGGTCGGTGATGACCTCGACGCCCTGCTCCTGCAGGTGGGAGAACAGCTGACGGGTCAGCGACCCGAAGTCGACATCCGTGCCCGCCGGAACGCGCGTCGCGGCGAACGGCTCGCCCTTGCGCCGCTCCTGCATCAGCAATGGCGCCCACTGGTTGATGACACGGGAGTCCTCGGAGTACTCGATGCCCGCGAACAACGGCTGGTCCTTCAGCGCCTCGTAGCGCCGCTTGAGGAAGGCGACGTCCTTCTCACCGCGGACGAAGGTCATGTGAGGCGTCGCGTTGATGAACGTGGAGGGCTCGTCGAGGATGCCGCGCTCGATGAGCGACGCCCACAGCTGACGGCTCTGCTGGAACTGCTCGTTGATCGTGATCGCCTTGCCCGGATCGACGGAGCCGTCCGACGCCTCGGGCGTGTAGTTCAGCTCGCACAGCGCAGCGTGGCCCGTGCCCGCGTTGTTCCACGGGTTCGAGCTCTCCTGCGCCAGATCCGACAGGCGCTCGTGCACCTCGATCTTCCAATCGGGCTGGAGCTGCTTCAGCAGCACACCGAGCGTGGCACTCATGATGCCCCCGCCGATCAGGACGACGTCGACCTTTTCACTCACGATGCACCAGTCTATCCCGGTGCGGCGGGCGTCATCCCGCCGCACCGCGGCCCCGCCTTCGCGTCAGAGGCGCTCGGCCACGATCTCCGCGATCTGCACCGCGTTCAACGCGGCGCCCTTGCGGAGGTTGTCGTTGCTGATGAAGAGAACGAGGCCCTTGCCTGCCGGGGCGGACTGGTCGGCGCGGATGCGGCCCACGTAGCTCGGGTCGTTGCCGGCGGCCTGCAGGGGCGTGGGCACCTCTTCGAGCACGACGCCGGGCGCCGCCGACAGGATCTCTCGTGCCCGCTCCGGCGTGATGTCGCGCGCGAACTCGGCGTGGATCGACAGCGAGTGGCCCGTGAAGACCGGGACGCGCACGCAGGTACCGGCGACCCGCAGGTCGGGCAGCTCGAGGATCTTGCGGCTCTCGTTGCGGAGCTTCTTCTCCTCGTCGGTCTCGTTGTCGCCGTCGTCGACGAGACTGCCCGCGAACGGGATGACGTCGAACGCGATCGGCGCGATGTACTTCTCGGGCTGGGGGAAGTCGACCGCGGAGCCGTCATGCACGAGATCGAGGGTGTGCCCCTGAGCGAGGACTCCCTCGACCTGGCCGAGCAGCTCCTCGGCCCCCGCGAGGCCCGAGCCCGAGACCGCCTGGTAGGTCGAGACGATGAGGCGCTCGAGGCCGGCCTCGGTGTCGAGCACCTTCAGCACCGGCATCGCGGCCATCGTGGTGCAGTTGGGGTTCGCGATGATGCCCTTGGGCGGGTTCACCGTGGCGTGGGGGTTGACCTCGCTGACGACGAGGGGAACCTCGGGATCCATGCGCCAGGCGCTGGAGTTGTCGATGACGACGGCGCCCGCCTCGGCGAAACGCGGGGCGTGCGCGCGCGAGCCGGTCGCGCCGGCGGAGAAGAGGGCGATGTCGATACCGGCGGGGTCGGCCGTGGCGATGTCCTCGACGATCACGTCGTGGCCGGCGAACTCGATCGAGGTCCCCGCGGAGCGAGCGGTGGCGAACAGACGCAGCTCACCGATCGGGAAGTTCCGTTCGACGAGGATCTCGCGCATCACCTTTCCGACCTGGCCGGTGGCGCCGACGACGGCGACGGAGAGTCCGGAATCGGAGATGCGGGTCATAGCTGTTCCTTGCGTGAAGCGGGATCGGGTTCCGGTGATTCTATCGGCGCGCCGATGCGGCGTCCGGCCACGTGACAGTCGATGACCGCGCGATTCACGCCATCTCGGGGCGGTTCCACTCCCCCGGCACCTCGAGCGCACCGTAGGCGAGATCGACGCCGTCGGTTCCGACCGACGCCGTGCAGACGAGCAGCGACAGTGTCGGCACGCCGTACGGGCGATTGTCGCGGATGATCGCGGCATCATCGGTCGCGGGGGTGGCCGCGGTGTCCTGGAGCACGTCGAGCCACGGCTGCAGGCCGTCCGCGCGGTCGAGCTCGGGCGCTGCGGCGGCGAACTCGCCGAGCCAGCGGCGGATGCGGGCCGTACGCGGATCGTCGACATCGTCGTGGGCGATCATGTGGGTACCGGGGCCCAGATCCACCGTCCGCAGGGTCGCGGCATCCCACATCGACACACGGACCCCGGCGGCGGAGACGTCGACGAGGTTGAAGCCGTGGGTGGGCGGGGCGCCCACGGGAGGGCGTCCCGCGACCGCATCCAGCACGATGCCGCCGCGCGAGAGCGCGGGTGCGTCGTCCGGCAGCACATCTGCCCGGTTGAGGATGACCGCGAGACGACGGGCAGCGGGGTCGGCTGCCAGCCACGCGCCCCCGGCACGACGATCGCGGACGCCGACGACGCCCGGGAACGCGTCGGGCCACCACGGACCGACCGGATCCCATGCACGCGCCGGATCCTCGTCTCGGACGGCCAGCAACCGAACCGGACGGGTCGGATCGGCGGGCACCTGGATGACGACGGTGCACATGTGATCACTCGCTCTCGGCGCCCGACGGTCGCTCCGCGCACCCCGCCCGGGGCCGTGGGAGGATCGGGGGCATGTTCATCGTAGTCGGGGTCACCGGGGGCATCGCCGCCTACAAGAGCGTCCATCTCGTGCGTCTGCTGGTGCAAGAGGGGCACGACGTCCACGTCATTCCCACCGACGACTCGCTGCGCTTCATCGGCCTCACGACGTGGGAGGCCATCAGCCGCAACCCCGTCACGACCTCGGTGCACGACGACGTCGCCCGCGTGCGGCACGTGGCCCTGGGACAGAGTGCCGACCTCGTCATCGTCGCCCCCGCGACGGCCAACACGATCGCCGCCATGGCCGCGGGTCTGGCATCCGATCTGCTCGGCACGACGCTCCTCGCCACGACGGCCCCTGTCGCCGTCGCTCCCGCGATGCACACCGAGATGTGGCGGCATCCGGCGACGACGGCGAACATCGCCACGCTGCGCGAGCGCGGCGTGCTGATCGTCGGCCCGGCGGACGGCCCGCTGACCGGCGGCGACAGCGGACCCGGGCGCATGTCAGAGCCGGATGACATCGTGGCGGCCGCGCTCTCGCTCGTCTCCCCCGAGACCGCCGACCTCAGCGGCGTGCACGTCGCGGTCTCGACCGGGGGCACCCGCGAGCCGCTCGACCCGGTGCGGTTCCTCGGCAACCGATCGAGCGGCCGACAGGGTGCCGAGATCGCCGCGGAGGCCGCCCGACGCGGTGCGACGGTGACCCTCGTCGCGGCATCCGTCGACGCCGGGGTCCTCGACACCGTCGCGGCTCATCCGCGCGTCACGACCCGGCACGTCGAGACCGCGGCTCAGCTCGGTGAGGCGATGACGGATGCCGCCGCCACCGCGGATGTCGTGATCATGGTCGCGGCCGTCGCCGACTACCGCGCTGCGCGGGTGTCGGAACACAAGCTGCGAAAGGAAGACGGGCCGCTGGCGACGATCGACCTCGTTCCCAACGACGACATCCTCGCCGGGCTCGCCGCCTCCCGCCGCGGCGGTCAGGTCATCGTCGGGTTCGCTGCCGAGACCGCCGACGAGGACCTGCTCGCACGCGCCCGACGCAAGCGCGAACGCAAGGGCGTCGACCTGCTCGTCGTGAACGAGGTCGGGTGGGATGCCGGCTTCGGTGCGGGCGAGAACACCGTCGCCGTCATCGGAGACGGTGGGGCGGTCGTCGCCGAGGCCTCAGGGCCGAAGAGCACCGTCGCTCGTGCGGTGTGGGACGCGATCGTCGCCGCCCGCGCCGCGGGCTGAGCACGTCAGCGGACCGAGCGCGATGCATCCGTCGGACACGCGGTGCTCATGAGCACTCGCGGCGCCGTGCGGGCATCACCAGCACCACCGGTCCGACGGATGTATCACCGCCGGTCGGGACGTCAGCGGAGCGCGCGCTCGCGGATGAACGCGGTGAGCGCCGCGGCGTCGTCGGGCAGGTCGATGACGTGCTGCGGCGCATCGAGCATGGCCTGCAGCTCGTCGGAGTAGCTCAGCTCGACCCCGATGGCCTCGCGGATCGTCTCGGCGAACTTCTCGGGCTTGGCCGTCTCGAGGACGAGCATGATCTCACCGGGCTCGACGTACTCGCGGGCCACCGTGACGCCGTCCGCGGTGTGCGGGTCGATGATCTCGCCCGTTTCGTCGTGCACCTCGCGGATGGTCGCGAGGCGATCGGCGTGCGTCGAGGTTCCGCTGACGATGCCGAACTCGGCGGTGAAGCGAGCGAGGTCGGCGGAGAAGTCGGCGAAGCCCTGCGACTCGAGCTCGCGCCAGGCCGCGACGACCCGCTCGGGGTCGCGGCCGACGAGCTCGAAGATGAAGCGCTCGAGGTTCGACGCCTTGGAGATGTCCATCGACGGGCTGGAGGTCTGCAGCGTCTGCGCCGCGGAGCGGGGGCGATAGATGCCGGTGCGGAAGAACTCGTCGAGCACGTTGTTCTCGTTCGCCGCCAGCACGAGCCGGCGGATCGGAAGGCCCATCTCGCGCGCATAGAACCCGGAGAGGATGTTGCCGAAGTTGCCGGAGGGCACCGTGATCGAGACCTCGGCGTGGCCGTCCACGTCGGTAGCCCGCAGCCATGCCCAGAAGTAGTAGACGACCTGCGCCGTGATGCGCGCGAGGTTGATCGAGTTCACGGCGCCGAGGTGAAGCTCGCGCTTGACCCCGAGGTCGCCCGCGAGCTCTTTGACGAGGTTCTGACAGTCGTCGAAGACACCCTCGATGGCGATGTTGTGGATGTTGGGCTCATCGAGCGAGAACATCTGGGCCCGCTGGAACGGGCTCATGCGGCCCTGCGGCGACAGCATGAAGACGGCGATGTGCTCCTTGCCGCGCAGCGCGTACTCCGCCGCCGAACCGGTGTCGCCCGATGTGGCACCCAGCACGTTGAGAACCGAGCCGGTACGCGCGAGGGCGTGCTCGACGACCTGACCGAGGAACTGCATCGCGAGGTCCTTGAAGGCCAGCGTCGGCCCTTCCGAGAGCCCGACCAGCGTCATCCCGCCGCCGATGCGGCGCAGCGGAACGACGGCGTCGGGGAAGGGCGCATACGCGGCCTCGGTCATGCGGGCGAGGTCGTCGCGCTCGATGTCGGTGGCGAAGAGAGCGAGCACCTCGGTGGCCAGCTGCGGGTAGGTCAGCGCGCGCCAGCGCTCGAGCGTCTCGGACGAGACACGGGGCATCTCTTGCGGCACGGCGAGGCCGCCGTCGGTCGCGAGCCCCTCGAGGAGCGCGTCGCAGTACGGCAGCGGCTCAGCGCCGCCTCGGGTCGAGATGTACAGCACGCGGGCTCCTCGGGACGGGTCGGGGACGGCTTTCGATTCTCGCAGGTGCCGCGCCTGCCGGTGTCAGCGGCCGGTGCCGGCGTAGACGACGGCTTCGGTGTCGCCGTCGAGTCCGTACGCGGTGTGCACGACGCGGGCGGCCTCGGCCAACTCGTCGCCGCGGACGACGACGGAGATGCGGATCTCCGAGGTCGAGATCATCTCGAGGTTGACGCCGGCGTTCGACAGCGCTTCGAAGAGCGTGGCCGAGACGCCCGAATGCGTTCGCATTCCCGCGCCGACGACCGACAGCTTTCCGATCTGGTCGTCGTGCACGAGGCTCTCGAAGCCGACCTCGTTCTGCTCGCCCGCGAGGGCACGGAGCGCCATCGTCGCATCGGTCTTCGGCAGCGTGAACGAGATGTCGGTGCGCCCCGTCGCCGCGGCCGAGACGTTCTGGACGATCATGTCGACGTTCGCGCCCGACTTCGCCACGATCTTGAAGATCTCGGCGGCCTTGCCCGGAACGTCGGGCACGCCGATGACGGTGATCTTGGCCTGGCTGAGGTCGGTGGCGACGCCCGCGACGATCGGCTCTTCCATCTCTTCTTCCTTTCGGCCTTCGGGCGGCGACATCCCCGGACCGAGCACGAACGTGCCGGATCCGGAGCTGAACGTCGACCGGGCGTTGATCATGACGCCGTGACGGCGGGCGTACTCCACCGCACGGATGTAGAGGACCTTGGCGCCGTTCGCGGCGAGTTCGAGCATCTCCTCCGCCGAGACCACTCCGAGCTTGCGGGCCTTGGGCACGACGCGCGGGTCGGCGGTGTAGATGCCGTCGACGTCGCTGTAGATCTCGCAGACGTCGGCTGAGAGCGCCGCGGCGAGTGCGACGGCGGTCGTGTCGGACCCGCCGCGGCCGAGCGTCGTGATGTCGCGGGTGTCGCGGTTGAACCCTTGGAACCCCGCGACGATGACGATCGCCCCCTCGTCGAGGGCTTCGCGCAGCCGCACGGGCGTGACGTCGACGATGCGCGCGGCACCGTGCGTCGCATCCGTGATCATGCCCGCCTGGCTACCGGTGAACGAGCGCGCCTCGAAGCCCATCGAGTGGATGGCCATCGCCAGGAGCGCCATCGAGATCCGCTCGCCCGAGCTGAGGAGCATGTCGAGCTCACGCGGGGCCGGGATCGGGGCGACCTCGTTCGCGAGATCGAGCAGCTCGTCGGTCGTGTCGCCCATCGCGCTCACCGCGACGACGACGTCGTGACCGGCGCGGCGGGTGTCGACGATGCGCTTCGCGACCCGCTTGATGCTCTCCGCGTCGGCGACGGAGGACCCGCCGTACTTCTGCACGATCAATGCCATGTGGGACTCCCGGATGCCGGTGCCGGCGCGATTGCTACGGGCGCCCGGATGCCGCGCCCACCGCACCATCTTACGGAGCGTCCCATGCACCGGGCGCCATGTGACGACCGCTCACGCGCGGCACCGCGGGCACCCGGACCTAGGCTGGAACACATGGGACGCCGCTCGCTCTTCACGGCGCTGAATGCGCTCGTCCACACCCCCGATCCGGCCGCCGGACCGGCGACCGAGATGCTGCCCGTGATCGACGACGCGTTCGCCGTGCGGGTGCTCGATCTGGCGATCCGGCTCGGCGAGACGATGCTCGTGGCGGGCTCGCCCGCGAGCGAGGTGACGCTGACGATCGTGCGGGTCGCCGGCGTGTACGGTCTCGACCCGGTGCACGTCGACGTCACGTACAACTCGATCACGGTCGCCCATCACCGCAGCGGCGAGGACCGGCCGATCACGCTCATGCGGGTCGTCCGCGGCGCCGCGCCCGACCATTCCCGACTGCAGCGGCTGCAGGCGCTCGTGGCCGAGATCCGCGCGGGACTCCCCCTGGATGCCGCGGCACTGCGCTTCCGCGGCATCCGTCGGACGCCCTTCCGATACCACCAGCCCGTTGCCGTCGCCGCGCAGGCGCTGCTGGCGGTCGGTGTCGCGGTGATGTTCGGGGCGAACTGGCTCGTCATCGTGCTGTCGTTCCTCGCAGCCGGATCCGCGGCGATCACGCAATTCCTGCTGGGCCGGGCGCGCGTTCCGTTCTTCTTCAGCCAGATCGCCGGAGCGTTCGTGCTCACGATCGTGGCAGCAGCATCCCCTCTCCTGCGCGCAACAGGGTGGGAAGCCGCGATGACCATGCGCCCGTCGGTCATCGTCGCGTCCGGTATCGTGCTGATGCTCGCGGGACTGACCGTCGTCGGCGCGGCTCAGGACGCCATCGACGGGTTCGCGCTCACGGCCATGGGCCGCATCCTCGAGCTCGTGACGCAGACGCTCGGCGTCGTGCTCGGCATCCTCGCGGGGATCGAGACGGCCCGCGTCATCGGGCTGGGCCTCGAGGCGCCGACGGAGGCGCTACCGCTCGGACCCGTGCCGCTGCAGTTCCTCGGCGCGGGCCTGATCGCCCTCGCGGTCGCCGTGATCAACGGAGCCGGGCTGCGCATCATCGTCGTCAGCGTCGCCCTCAGTGTCGTCGCCTGGCTGGGCTACGTGGCCGCGGCCTCGCTCGGCTTCGAGACGGCGGCGGCGAGCGGTGTCGGCGCGTTCGCCGGCAGCCTCGTCGGCATCCTCGCCGCCTATCGTCTGCACGTGCCGTCCGTCGCGATCACGACAGCCGCGATCCTGCCGATGGTGCCCGGAGCCGCGGTGTTCCGCGGCCTCCTCGGCGTCGTCGAATCGGGCGACAGCCCCGCGACGCTGCTGACCGGGTTCAGCACCCTCGCGGCAGCCGCGACCGTGGGCATCGCGCTCGCGGTGGGCGCATCGCTCGGCATCTACCTCGGTCAGCCGCTCCGCGCGTCGCTCGGATCGGTCATCCGAGCGCGAGCGCGGGTGCGCTGAGCAGCCGAGAGACGCGAAACGGCCGCGTCGCGAGCGGGCGCGGGGCCCGCCGCAGACGCGGCCGTTTCGACGTGGCGGATCAGCCGAACAGAGCGGCGGCCTCCTCGTAGCGGTACAGCGGAACCGTGTTGAGCTCGCCGAGGGCCTCGTCGAACGAGACGCGGACGATATCGGTTCCCTTGAGCGAGACCATCTGACCCCACGCGCCGTCGACGAGCGCATCGGCGGCCGCGAGTCCGAGGCGCGTGGCCAACACGCGGTCGAACGCCGAGGGCGAGCCACCGCGCTGGATGTGGCCGAGCACGGTGGCGCGGGTCTCGATGCCGGTCAGGCGCTCGATCTCGGGGGCCAGCACTTCACTGATACCGCCGAGACGCGGACGGTTGAACGCGTCGAGGCCCTTGTCGCTGTATGCCTCGTCCTGGCCCGTCAGCTTGAAGCCCTCCGATACGACCACGAGCGGGGCCCGGCCCCGGTCGAAGGCCTTGGTGACCTGGGCGGTGATCTCCTCGATCGACATCGGCACCTCGGGGATGCAGATGACGTGGGCACCGGCGGCGATGCCGGCGTGCAGCGCGATCCAGCCCACGTGGCGACCCATGACCTCGGCGACCATGCAGCGCTGGTGCGAGTCACCGGTGGTGCGCAGTCGGTCCATCGCGTCTGTGGCGATGTTGACGGCGGTGTCGAAGCCGAACGAGTAGTCGGTCGCCTTCAGGTCGTTGTCGATCGTCTTGGGCACACCGAGGACGTTGATGCCGTCGTTCGCGAGACGGTTGGCAGCGGCGAGCGTGCCTTCGCCGCCGATGGCGATGATGCCGTCGATGCGGTGCTTGTCGAGGGTCGCCGCGATGTTCTCGGCGCCGCCGCGGGGGCCTTCGTACGGGTTGGTGCGGCTCGTGCCGAGGATCGTGCCGCCGACCTTGGACAGACCCTTCACCTCGTGACGGGTGAGGGGGAAGAAGTCGCCATCGACGACACCGCGCCAGCCGTCGCGGATGCCGACGAACTCGATGTTGTACGAGGTGGTGCCCTTGAGCACGACGCCTCGGATGACAGCGTTGAGTCCGGGGCAGTCGCCGCCGCTGGTGAGGATGCCGATCTTCATGGGGAGATCCTTCGTTGTTGCTCAGGGTGGAGTGTGGCGACGCTGCCTCAGGTCGAGACTATCGTCGCGACGCGAGTGCTGCCAGGCGAAGCCCACCGGAAGAACTCGCTGCCGCGGGGCGGGCGGACGTCGCATCCATCACCGACACCGGCAGACGCGCCCAGGGCGGCGCCGTCGTGGCGCGGCTCGCGTTCGTCGACGACTCGACCTTCGACTACCGCCTCATCCAGCCGTCGGACGAGTCTGGGCCGTCGTCGGCGGATGCGGCTCAGTCCGCACCCAGCGCCTGGCGGAGCAGGTGCATGAGGGCCGACAGCTGCACGGAGTCGCTCGAGGTGGGATCGACGGCCTCACCGTCGAGAGCGCGGGCCGCGAGCCCCTGCTTCGAGTCGATGAGCTCGGCGATCTTGGTGTCGATGGTGTGGGCGGCGATGATCCGCCACGCGGTGACGGGCTCCTCCTGACCGATGCGGTGCACACGGTCGATCGCCTGCGTCTGCTCGGCCGCGGTCCACGACAGCTCGGCGAGGACGACGTTCGAGGCTGCCTGCATGTTCACGCCGACACCCGCGGCAGTCAGCGAGCACACCGCGATGGCGACATCGGGATCGTTGTTGAACGCGTCGATCGCGTCCTGGCGTGCGGTCGCGCTCTGATCGCCGCGCAGCGACACGGTCCGCAGCCCGGCGGCCGCGAAGTGGGCCTCGGCGGCATCCATGACGTCGATGTGCTTGGCGAAGAACACGACCTTGCCGACCGAGCGCTGGAGCTGCGCCGCGTAGTCGGCGGCGAGCACGGCCTTGGCCTGACCGATGCGGCGGACCATCGTGAAGACGTTCTCAGCACCGGTCCCCGCGGCCTTGGATTCCTCGAGCTCCTGCGTCGCGACGAGGCGCACGATGTCGGAGTCGGCCTCACCGATGAGCACACGGTCGCCGCGCGCCTCGATGATCCGGCGGTACCGCGCGGCCAGACGCTCGCCGAGCTCGTGCTCGGCCTGGCGGATCGACCGACCGTACTCGTCGTCGAGCTGCACGGGCAGGTCTGCGACGAGCTTGTCGGGAAGATCCGCGGCGACGTCCTTCTTCTTGCGGCGCACGATGCCCATCGAGATGACGGCGTCGCGGGCAGCCGGGTAGAACGCCTTGTCGGCGGGCGTGAGGCCGGTCTCGTCGAGCCGCTCCATGAGGACGGGCCCGGGCTTCTCGCCGTTGGTCCACCCGAGGAAGCGCCAGATCGCGTCGAAGTCCTCGACGTCGTTGATCAGCGGGGTTCCGGTGAGGGCGAGCATGAGCGGGTCGCGGACCTGCTCGCGGATGCGGCCCGCGAGGGCGAGGACGTTCTGCGAACGCTGCGAGCCGAGGTTCTTGATGAAGTGCGCCTCGTCGACGACCATGCCGCGTAGACCGATGGATCCGAGCCACGAGAGGTGACGGTCGAGCACCTCGTAGTTGACGATGAAGACGTCGGCGAAGGCATCGATCTGATCGCCGTCGCCCGAGATCACCGTCGCGCGGCGCTGCGGCGTCCAGCGCTCGACCTCGCGGGCCCAGTTCATCTTCACCACATTCGGCACGACGGCCAGCAGCGGGTAAGCGCCGGCGACGGATGCCGCGAGCACCGACTGCGCCGTCTTGCCGAGGCCGGGCTCGTCGGCGAGGAGGAACGAGCGGTGGCCGGCCCGCACCGCCTCGAGGAACCGCGACTGGTGCGGCATGATCTCGAGACCCTTGGGCGACAGACGGTCGAACTCGGGCACGGGGGGCAGATCCATCGAAGCCGCCGCCCCGCCGGCGCCGGACTCGAACGCCTTGTAGAGCGGGCCCATCAGCTCCCAGCCGTCGAGGCGGCGACGCGGCGTGTCGTGGGGCTTGTGCAGTTCGGGATCGGGGGCGAGGAAGGGGTTCGACTCGCGACGTGCGAGCACCTGGGGCGGCGTGACCTGACGTTCGGCGAGCGCCGCCGGTACGACGGGAGCCTGCACCGGCACCATATCGGTGATGATCAGCTCGTCCTCGGGCAGTTCGGCACCGGACTCGAGCAGCCAGTCGCGCCGCATGCGCTTCGCGACCGGCGACGTCGCCTGGTCGACCTCGAGCAGCTGGATGAGCGATGTGTCTCGCGCGGCGGTCTTGGCGAGGATGGTCGCGACACCGTCGAGCCGCTTGAGCAGCTCTGCCCGGGCAGCGGTCGAGATGTTCTCGTCGGCCTTCACCCGCGCACGCTCTTCGCGCACCAGGAACGCGATGACCTGGAACTTCACGCGATTGGTGGGTCCGAGCTTGCCGCGCTGCGCCTTGGCCTCGACCTCGCGCACCTTGCGCGCGAGGATCGGGATCAAGGGCGCGTCGTCGTCGCGTCGGGCGGACGAGGACTTTCGTCGGCGGTTGGCGGTCGCTGCGGCGGTGGCCATGGTCGGCATGCTCCTCCTGAGCCTGAGTGCCGGGATTCCGTCGTGACGGAACGTACGGGTGCCGCTCGGACGGACACCGAAGCGTCATGCGAGCGAAGGGCGATCGCGCCGGCCGGCCGCGGGCACTCGCTTCAGCGAGCTGCGGCGTCGAACCCGACGATGTCCCCGCCGACCATTCTATGCCACGACCGGCGCGCCCCGCGAGGTGGGCGCGGGGCGCGCCGGCGAGACCGGTCGGCTACGCGCTCCGGCGCGCGGGTCGCAGCGCCGATCGCAGCCTCAGGCTGTTCAGCACGACGAAGACGCTCGAGAACGCCATCGCGGCCGCCGCGACCATCGGGTTGAGCAGTCCGGCGACGGCCAGCGGCACCGCGGCGACGTTGTACGCGAACGCCCAGAACAGGTTTCCGCGGATGATCCCGAGGGTGCGGCGACTGAGTTCGATGGCCTCGGCCACCGCCCGAGGGCTGCCCGCGGTCAGCGTGATGTCGCTGGCGTGCTTGGCCGCATCCGTTCCGCCGCCCATCGCGATACCGAGGTCGGCGGCGGCCAGGGCGGCGGCGTCATTGACGCCGTCGCCGACCATCGCGACCCGCTCCCCCGCTGCCTGGCGCCGACGTACCTCGTCGAGCTTGCCCTCCGGCCGCACGTCCGCGACGACCTCGTCGATGCCCAGCTCGCGAGCCACCGCCGCAGCGGCCCCGGCGTTGTCGCCGGTGACCAGGACGACGGATGCTCCGGTGCGGTGCAGTCGCGCCACGGCATCGCGAGCGTCGTCGCGGACGCGATCCGCGACCGCGATGACCGCGCGGACGGCGCCGTCCCACCCGACGGCGACGACGGATGCTCCGGACTCCGCAGCGTCGCGCGCGGCCGCGTCGAGCTCGGCGGCCGGAGACCCCAGGCGTTCGGTGACGAAAGCCATGCTTCCCGCGGTGATCTCGCGCCCCTCGACCGAGCCGCGGACGCCGCCTCCCGCGATCCCCGTGAACTCCGCCACCGGGGGCACTGCGCCGGCAGCGGCGACGATCGCCCGTGCGATCGGATGCTCGGAAGCCGATTCGACGGCGCCGGCCGACCGCAGCGCCTCGTCGCGGTCGACCCCGGCCGTGACGACCGACGCGACCGACATCCGTCCTTCGGTCAGGGTGCCGGTCTTGTCCATGAGGACGACGTCGATGCGCTCGGCCGCTTCGAGGGCCTCGGGGCCGGTGATCAGGATGCCGAGCTCGGCGCCGCGCCCGGTGCCGACCAGGACGGCGATGGGCGTGGCGAGCCCGAGTGCGCACGGGCAGGCGATGATGAGCACCGCCACGGCGGCGGTGAAGCCCGCCGCCACGGGCGCACCCGCGACGATCCAGCCGACGAGGGTCAGCACGGCGACGACGATGACGACGGGGACGAAGACCGCCGAGACGCGGTCGGCGAGACGCTGTACGCGACTCTTGCCCGACTGCGCCTCGTCGACCAGACGAGCCAGGTGCGCGAGACGGGTCTCGTCGCCGACCGAGGTGGCGCGAACCCGCAGGCGTCCACCGGAGGCGATCGTCCCCCCGGTCACCTCCGAGCCGGGTCCGACGTCGACCGGCACCGATTCGCCCGTGAGCATGCTCTCATCGACCGCTGCCGCACCGTCGACCACGACGCCGTCCGTCGCGACCTTCTCACCGGGCCGCACGACGAACTCGTCGCCCTCCCGAAGGGTGTCGATCCCGACACGTCGACCGTCCGGCAGCTCGACGTCGGTCGCCCCGAGCTCGAGCAATGCGCGCAGGGCGGCTCCCGCGCGCCGCCGTGACCGCTGCTCGATGTACCGTCCGAGCAGGATGAGTACCGTGACCGCTGCGGCCACCTCGAAGTACACGAGCGATGTCGGGTCGTGCACGGGCCCGAAGAGGACGACGTCGTGACGAATGCCGATACGCCCGGCGGAGCCGAACAGCACCGCCCACAGGCTCCAGGCGAAGGCGGCGAAGGTGCCGAGGGTGACGAGCGTGTCCATCGTCAGCGCGCCGTGGCGCGCGTTCGCGAACGTCGCACGGTGGAACGGCCAGCCCGCCCAGAACACCACCGGCGCCGTGAGGACGAGCGACACCCACTGCCATCCGGGGAACTGCCACGCGGGCACCATGCCGAGCACCACGACGGGCGTCGCCAGCACGATGCCCCAAATCAGGCGGGTGCGCAGGGTCGTCCGCCCCGGCACGTCCTCGACGTCGTGCTGGTGGCCGCCGTCGGCGTCGTGGTCCGCGTGCTGGTCGTGCTCCCCGGCGGGGTGCGGCTGCTGCCGACGCTGCGGGGCGCGGACGCGGGCGGTGTACCCGGCCTCGCCCACTGCCTCGACGAGTTCGTCGACCGACACGGCTGCAGGATGCTCCACGCGCGCCGTCTCGGTCGCGAGGTTCACCGTCGCGCGGACACCGTCCAGGCGTTGCAGACGCTTCTCGACCCGGGCGACACAGCTCGCGCACGTCATCCCCTCGATGTCGAGGACAGCGTGGCTGCTCTCCGGCCCGGCGATGTCAGCGGACATCAGCGGCGTCCGGTCACCGTGTAGCCGGCCTCGGCCACCGCAGCCGAGACGACGTCGTCGTCGGGCGGCTGCACGGCCGTGACCGCGACGGTTCCGGCATCGACGTCGACGGCGACGTCGGAGACGCCGGGGACGAGTCCGAGTTCGCGGGTCACCGCTGCGGCGCAGTGGCCGCAGGTCATGCCCTCGACGGAGTAGGTCTGAGTCGTCATGATGATCCTCTTTCGTTCAGCGACCTCAACAGGATACCCCCCTGGGGTATTCCCGTCGATGCTCGGACATCGGGACGGCGTACGCTGAAACCATGTCCACGATCTCCGAGCGCGAGCTCGCCGCGACCCTCGACCACGCCATCCTCAAGCCCGAACTGACCCGCGAGCAGGTCGACGCCGAGCTCGACATCGCCGCCGAGTGGCAGGTCTTCTCCGTCTGCGTGCGACCCTCCGACATCCCTCATGCCGTCGCACGCCTCGAGGGCACCGGCGTCGCCGTCGGAACCGTCATCGGCTTCCCCCACGGCACCACCTCCACCGCGGCGAAGGTCGCCGAGGTCCGCCAGGCCGCCGCCGACGGCGCCTCGGAGTTCGACATGGTCGTCAACATCGCCGCGCTGCGGTCGGGCTTCGACGACGTCGTCGTCGACGACATCCGAGCCGTGGTCGAGGCCGCCGAGGGCAAGATCGTCAAGGTCATCCTCGAGACCAGCCTCCTCGACGACGAGCAGATCGCACGCGGCAGCCGTCTGACCGAGGCCGGCGGCGCCGACTTCGTCAAGACCTCGACCGGGTTCGCCGGCGGCGGCGCGACGGTCGCCCACGTCCGGCTGATGCGCGAGAACGTCGGCGAAGCCGTGCAGGTCAAGGCGTCCGGCGGCGTGCGCAGCTTCGCCGATGCCGTCGCGATGCTCGATGCGGGCGCGACGCGCCTCGGTACGAGCGGCAGCGCGACGATCCTCGGCGAAGCGCGCCGACTCGAAGCCGGTGGCGAGGCCACCGGCGCAGTCGACGAATCGTCGTACTGACCCTCGCGGGCTCCGGCCCGCTCCGGTGCGCGAGGCGCTGTCCTCAGGCGAGCGCCTCGCGCACCCGGACGACATCGTCGTCCATCTGCTCGATCAGCGCGGGAATGCCCGCGAAAGCGACCATCCCGCGGATACGGGCTGTGAAGCGCACCTCGACGCGGTGACCGTAGAGGTCGAGATCGGTC
Source organism: Microbacterium sp. AG238 (assembly GCF_003610405.1). Classification (GTDB taxonomy): domain Bacteria; phylum Actinomycetota; class Actinomycetes; order Actinomycetales; family Microbacteriaceae; genus Microbacterium. The sequence continues at coordinate 429,002 of NZ_RAQC01000002.1, read as the reverse complement.
TCGTCGAGCACGTACGCCTCGACCTGGCGCTGCGGCACGTCGTCGAACGTGGGGTTGGTGCCCACGGAGATCGCCGCCGGATAGCGGATGACGCTCGCGGGCAGCATCCCGTCGGCTCCGGGCATTCCGAGATCGACCAGCCAGCCCGCGTACACACCGTCCGCCGGGATGAAGCCCGCGGCGTCGGTCGCCAGGTTCGCGGTCGGATACCCGAGCTCGCGGCCGCGCTTCAGCCCGTGCACGACCTCCGCTTCGACCGCGTGGGGTCTGCCCAGGAGGCGAGCGGCACCCGCGACGTCGCCCGCCGCGAGCAGGTCGCGCACCCAGGTCGACGACACGCGACGACCGGCGTCGCGTGCGCGGACGTCTGTGACGACGTCGACGTCGAATCCGTGCTCACGCCCGAGAGCGGTGAGCACGTCGGGATCCCCTTCGCCGCCGCGTCCGAACCGGAAGTCGTCGCCGACGAGCACTCCGACGGCGCCGAGAGCGCGCACGAGGATGCCCTCGACGAAGTCGCGTGCCGAGAGCGCGGCGAGCTCGGCGTCGAATCGCAGCACGAGGACGGCGTCGACACCCGCCGCAGCGAGAAGACCGATCTTCTGATCGAGCGCGACGAGCGGCTCGGGGCAGAGCTCCGGACGCAGCAGGCTGAGCGGATTGCGGTCGAAGGTAACCGCGACCACGCGCGCACCGCGGGCCGCGGCGTCGACCCGGGCCCGGTCGATGACGGCGCGGTGTCCGGAGTGCACGCCGTCGAATTTGCCGATGGCCACGACGCTCGGACCGAAGTCCGCGGGCACCTCGGCGGGGTCTCGATACACGGTCACCATGACGATCCCTCCAGGACGGCCGGACGCTCGTCGCGGTCCGCTGCGCCGTCGCGATGCGACACGAGCCACCAGATGCCCACGAAGGGCAGGGCGAGTGGAACCCAGAAGTACCCGAAGCCGTAGCCCGACCACACCGTGGCGTCGTGCGAGAACAGTTCGGGCAGCACGAGGCTGAGCGTACCGACGACGAGGACTCCCACCAGTTCGAAGCAGATCGCGACCCACGCGACGGCGTACCAGGCACGCGAGCTCGATCTCACAAGCGCCACCGTCGCCAGCACGTACACGAGCGCGGCTGCCGCCGACAGCGAGTACGCCAGCGGGGCGTTGGCGAAGTCCTCGACGATCTGCACGAATGAGCGTCCCGTCGCGGCGAGCGCCATGACGGCGTACACGACCACCAGGACGCGGCCGATGCCGGTCATTCGAGGGCGGGGATGATCCATGACCTCACCAATGATAGGCGGCGCGCGGGCGGCTTCAGACGACCTGAACCGTCCAGATCACCTGCATCCGCCACACCATGATCGCCACGGACAGGGCGGCGACACCGAGGATGACGGTGCTCCAGCGGCTGCGTTCGATGAGGGCCCAGAACACAGCGGCCGGCGGCAGCAGCACGGCCGAGACGAGATACACCCAGAACTCCAGCAGGCTGCCCGACGGCGCATTGCCCGCCAGCGGGGCGATGATCGCGACGACGACCTGGGCGATCAGAAGCACTTCGACGAGGGCGAGCGCTCCGACCGAGAGGTCGCTCGGGCGGCGGTTCGCGAGACCGAGCACCGTGCAGAGCAGGCCCGCGGCGACCGCCACGGCGACCTGAACGATGGTGAAGACCGTAATCATGCGTCCTCCGCCATGTTCATGAGGCTCTTGACGTCATCGCCGCGACGCTCGACGATCCCCACGAGCCGGCCGTCGGGATCGATCGCAGCGGGATGCGGCGCCGACAGGCGCGCGGCTGCTCCGACGAGTCGCTTGCCGTGACGCAGGTCGCGGGCCTCGTCGGCGCTCACGTCGAAGGCGCCGAGCACGGTCGCGGCGACATCCGCATCGCGCAGGAGTTCGAGGTCCGGGACGATCTCGGTCACGGCATCCGACACGTCGAAGGGTCCGATGCGGGTGCGCCGGAGCGCCGTGAGGTGACCGCCCACGTCGAGGGCGGCGCCGAGATCGCGGGCCAGGGCGCGAATGTAGGTGCCGCTCGTGCAGTCGACGACGACGTCGACGTCGATCGCTCGGGATGGCCCGCCTTCGCGGGCGGGAGTGACGTCGAGCGCGACCTCGCGGACCTCCCGCACATCGAAGCGTGAGACGGTGACCCGTCGCGCCTTCAGCTCGACCTCTTGCCCCGCGCGCGCCAGGTCGTACGCCCGCTTCCCGCCGACCTTGATCGCCGACACCCGACTCGGCACCTGATCTATCGCGCCGGTGAGCGCCGCGATGCCGCGATCGATGCCCGCACGGTCGACGGCGGCGAGCGCGGCATCTGTCGCGTGCCCGGTCACCGCGCCGTCGGCATCGTCGGAGTCCGTCGAGACGCCGAGGCGGATCGTCGCCTCGTAGGTCTTGTCGAGGCCGACGATGTAGGTCAGCAGGCGGGTCGCCGCTCCCACGCCGAGCACCAGCAGACCCGTCGCCATCGGGTCGAGCGTGCCGGCGTGGCCGATCTTGCGGGTGCCGAGGGCTCGGCGGGCTCGGGAGACGACGTCGTGACTGGTCATCCCGCCCGACTTGTCGACGAGCAGGATGCCGCGGGGCGCGGTTTCGGGCATGCCTCCAGCCTACGGCGACGCCTCGCGCGGCTCGGCCCGGCGCCCACCGCCGACGCTTCGGGCGCAGTTCGTCGCACCGGGCGCGGTTTCATCTGCGCCCGAAGCTCGGAACTGCGCCTCACCCCACGCGCGCCGGTCCCGCGCGATCAGTCCAGCGCCAGCTCGACGGTCGCGAACGAGTGCGGCGGCATCGTCACGACCAGCTCACCGTCGTCGAGGGCGGTCGCGAGGGGCCGCGGCTCGACACGGTCGGGGAGGTCGGCATCGTTGAACGTCGTGGCGCTGTCGGCTCCCAGTACACGGGCGCGCGTCACGCGGGCACCGCGGCCGCGCAGGTCGATGCGCACCTCGCACTCCTCATCCGCCGACAGATGGGTGAGCGAGATGAGCGCCGACCCCTCCTTCGTCGAGGCCGACATCGACACCAACGGCAGCTCCCCGCCTCGCGCCGCCGTGGTCGGGGCGTCGAGCATGTGAGCGCCGAGCGCTCGGGCGTCCTGGTGCCCCTTGTTCATCTCGAACACGTGGTAGGTCGGGGTGAGGACGAGCTTGTCGCCGTCGGTGAGGATCATCGCCTGCAGCACGTTGACGGTCTGGGCGATGTTGGCCATCGAGATGCGCCGCGCATAGCGGTGGAAGATGTCGAAGTGGATGCCGGCCACGAGCGCGTCGCGGATCGTATTCTGCTGGAACAGGAAGCCCGGGTTCGTCCCCTTCTCGGCGTTCCACCACGTGCCCCACTCGTCGCAGACGAGGCTCACCCGGTTGTCGGGGTCGTACGAGTCCATGACCGCGACGTGCCCGCGCACGACCCGCTCGAAGTCGAGCGCGTAGGCCATCGTGTCGTAGAACTGCGCGTCGGTGAAGGTCGTCGCGTCCTCGCGGTTGATGCCCGATCCGGTGTGCGTGTAGTAGTGGAACGAGATCGCCTGGTACGGGTGCTTGTCGTACAGGTTCGCGGCGTGCGATTCGACGAGCGACTTCACCAGCACGCGCGTCCACTCGAAGTCGTCCTCGTTGGCACCGGCGGCAATCAGCGTCAACGTGTTCTCGCCGTGGTCGTGGCAGTAGGTCGCGTAGCGCCGCGCCTCTTCCGCATAGAACTCCGGTGACAGATTGCCCCCGCACCCCCAGGGCTCGTTGCCGATGCCCCAGAACGGCACGCGCCAGGGCTCGTCACGTCCGTTCTCGCGGCGCAGACGCGCCATGGGGCTGTCGTCGTCGCGCGTGAGGTATTCGACCCACTCCGACATCTCCTGCACCGTGCCGCTGCCGACGTTGCCGTTGACGTAGGCCTCGGTGCCGAGCAAGTCGCACAGGTCCATGAACTCATGGGTTCCGAAGTGGTTGCTCTCGACGACGTCGCCCCAGTTCGTGTTGGCGATCTTCGGCCGCTGCTCGCGCGGACCGATGCCGTCGCGCCAGTGGTACGTGTCGGCGAAGCATCCGCCCGGCCAGCGCAGGTTCGGGATGTCGAGCGCGCGGAGCGCTTCGACGATGTCGGTGCGGATGCCGCGGATGTTGGGGATCGCCGAATCCTCGCCGACCCAGAATCCGTCGTAGATGCAGCGGCCGAGGTGCTCGGCGAAGTGCCCGTAGATGTGGCGGCTGATGCGATCGCCGACGACGTCGAGGTCGATGACCGCACGGGCGGACGAGGTCATGTGGTTCTCCAGTGCTCGTGCTCGGTGAGCGGGACCAGCGGAGGACGCTCCGCGGTCGTGGTCAGGGTGATGCGGCGGCCGTCTCGGGCCGATCGGGTGAGGGCGCTCATGATCTCGAGGACGTGCAGGGCGACCTCGCCGCTCGCACGTCCGGCGCCCGGGCCCCCGCGCACGAAGTCGAGGACCCCGATACCGCGACCCGCGCCGCGGTATCCCGCGCGCGGCGCGATCGCCGTCCACTCCCCGGCACGCGGTCGACGCAGGGTCACGTCGCCGTCGAAGAAGTTGGGGTCGGGCAGGGTCAGCGACGCGCTCTCACCGTGCACCTCGATCGGCGCGGCGTGCGTCGCGGCGGCGTCGAAGCTGAAGGTGACCGTCGACACCGCACCGCCGGCGTGCTCGAGCACACCGGTGACATGCGTGTCGATCTCGACGGGGATGCGCTCCCCCGCTCGCGGGCCCGAGCCGATCGTGCGCTCATCGCGCGATCGCGACGACGCACCCGACACGCTGACGACGGGCCCCAGCACGTGGAACAGCGCGGTGAGGTAATACGGCCCCATGTCGTAGAGCGGCCCGCCGCCCTCGCGGTAGTAGAAGTCGGGATGCGGGTGCCAGGCCTCATGGCCCGACGACAGCCACGTCGCGACGGCTGCGACCGGTCGGCCGATCTCACCGGCATCCACGACCGCTCGCGCGGTCTGCACACCGGACCCGAGCACGGTGTCGGGGGCGCCACCGACCCACGCGCCGTTCGCGCCGGCCATGACGCCGAGCGCTTCGTCGAACGTGGCGGCCAGCGGCTTCTCGCCGTAGACGTTCTTGCCGGCGGCGAGCGCGGCACGCGCCACTTCGCCGTGCGCCGCGGGAATCGTCAGGTTCAGCACGGTCTGCACGGCTGGGTCAGCGACGAGCTCGGCCACCGACAGGGCACGGGCACCGGGGAACCTCTCGGCGACCGCCTGGGCGCGGTCGGCGTCGAGGTCTGCCGCCGCCGCGATACGGACGGCGGGGTGATCGCCCAGCGTCTCGAGATACTGGCCCGAGATGACCCCGAGGCCGACTACACCGATGCCGTGCGGCTCGCCCACAGCATCCCCCTTTCGATGATGGTGCGGACGTTGACGTCGCGCAGCACGACGAGGCTGTGCCCCGGCGTCGCGACGAAGATGCGGCCCTGTCCCCACTCGCGCGTCCAGACGGCGGGCGAGGTGATGGGGCGGTGCCACGGGTGGTAGGGCTGCACGGGATGCGTCGTCGTCGCGAGCACGTCGTTGAGGTCGTCGGAGAGCACCCAGTACTGCTCCGTGCGCAGCGTGAAGTCTTCGAGACCGGCCATGATCTCCGAGCGGCGACCCGCCTCGGTGAGGTCGACGGTGTAGCAGAGGTAGTTGTCGGTCTCGTCACCGACGCGGGCGTCGGGGTGCTTCGCGGGGTGCGTCGCGAACTGTCCGCCGATGAGCTGGAGGTAGTCGGAGTTGTCGCGGTACGAGTCGGCGATGCCGCCGTGCCAGCCCGCCAGTCCGGTTCCCCGCTCGACCGCGTCGCGCAGGCCCGCGAAGGCCTCGCGCGAGATCTTCGACATTGTGACGGACTGCACGATCAGGTCGGTGCGCTCCATCGTCGCGCGGTCGGTGTAGACCTCGTTGTCCTCTTCGATGCGGACCTCGAAGCCGTTCTCCTCGAGGAACGGGACGAAGAGGTTCGTGGCCTCGACGGGCTTGTGCCCTTCCCATCCGCCTCGGACGATGAGCGCCTGTCTCGCGGTCATGAGCTGACCCCTTCCACTCGGATGCTTCTGCTGTCGGTTGACGCGCTCTCCTCGACCGCCGCGAGGACGCGCTGCACCTGCGCCGCTTCGGCGAACGACGGATGCGCCTCGACCTCGCCCGCGACGGCACGGACGAAGTCGACGCTCTGATGCGTGAACAGGTGCTCGTATCCGAGCCCGTGTCCCGCCGGCCACCAGGCTCCTGCGTAGGGATGCTCGGGCTCGGTAGCGTCGATGCGCCGGAAACCCTGCTCACCGGCGGGCAGTGTCGCGTCGGCGAAGAGCAGGTCGTTCAGGTGTGAGAAGTCGAAGGCGACCGCTCCGCGGTCACCGCTGATCTCGATGCGGTTGGCGTTGCGGTGTCCCGTGGCCATGCGCGTCGTCTCGAAGACGCCGAGCGCACCATCGGAGAAGGATGCCGTGAACGCCGCGGCGTCGTCGACGGTCACGTGCTCGGTCGCGGCACCGGCACCCGCACGACCGCCGAGCCCGACGCGTTCGTCGAGGACGGGGCGCTCGTCGACGAAGGTGCGCAGGACGCCCGAGACGCTCGTGATGCGCGCTCCCGTGAGCCACTGGGCGGTGTCGATGCTGTGCGCGCCGATGTCGCCGAGCGCGCCCGATCCCGCGCGTTCGCGATCGAGGCGCCAGGTGAACGGCGCGTCCGGATCGGTGAGCCAGTCCTGCAGGTACTGCGCGCGCACGTGCCGGATCCGGCCGATGCGTCCTTCTTCGATCAAGCGTCGCGCCAGAGCGAGGGCGGGCGTTCGGCGGTAGCTGAAGCCGCACATGGCGACGACTCCGCGCGAGGCCGCAGCAGCGGCGGCATCCGTCATCCGATCGGCGTCGGCGACGTCGTTGGCCAGCGGCTTCTCGCACAGCACGTGCAGACCGGCGTCGAGCGCGGCGAGCGCGATCTCGGCATGGGTGTCGCCGGGGGTGCAGATGTCGACGGCGTCGATGTCGTCGCGTGCGATGACGCTGCGCCAGTCGTCGCTCGACTCGGCGATACCGAAGCGTGACGCGGCGTCGGCGGCGCGCTGCGCGTCGCTTCCCGCGAGCACGACGACCTCCGGCTCGATCGACAGGTCGAAGAAGCGCGGAGCGGTGCGCCAGGCGTGCGCGTGCATCCGTCCCATGAACCCGGTTCCGATGATCGCGATGCGCAATCGTCTCGACATCCTCGTCTCCCTCCGCACCGGTGCGTGTGATCGCGGACCACGATGTCACAGCCTCTCGACGCGGACGGCGCGGTTTGCGCAAAATAGGGAACATGCCCGCTACCCGCCCGAGCCTCACCGACGTCGCCGCAGCAGCCGGGGTCAGCGTGGCGACCGTCTCGCGGGCGCTGCGCGGTCGCGGCGAGCTGTCGCCCGAGACCCGCACACGCGTGCTCGCAGCCGCCGAGCAGCTCGGCTACGCGCGCAACGGCACCCCGCGGGGCCGACCCCGCGGCGGGACGTCTCGCATCTTCGATCTGGTTCTCGGACATTTCCACGACCCCTACACCGACGAGGTCGTCGCGGGCGCGCACACCGCGGCCTCGCGCCTGAACTACGATCTCGTCCTCACCGCCGAGCGCGACGATCCCGATGACGACTGGCCGGCCCGCATCCGCTCCCGAGGGTCGGCGGGGGTCGTGCTCGGTCTCATCCTGCCCACGACGGCGCAGCTGGAGATCATGCACGGCGCCGGCATCCCCGTCGTGCTGCTCGAGCCGCCGTCGGGTACCACCCAGCATGTGCCGAGCGTGCGGAACACCGATCACGCGGGCGGCTCGGCGGCGGCCGAGCATCTCCTCGCACAGGGCGCCCGCCGCTTCATCGTGATCGGCGGGGCACCGTCGTACCGGTACGGCCGCGCGCGGATCGAGGGCTTCCTCTCGGCGCTCGACGAGGCGGCGCCGGGGGCGCCTCGCGTTCTGACGACGGCTGACTGGGGCGCGGCGGACGCGCGGCGGGCATGCGCCGCAGCGCTCGACGACCTCGGCGGCGACGGTCCCATCGGGCTGTTCGCCTGCTCCGACGAGATGGCCGCCGGCGCCTACCGGGCCATCGCCGAAGCGGGACTCGCCGTGGGGCGCCACGTCCTCGTCGTGGGGTACGACGACGTACGCGGGGCGCGGTGGCTGCACCCCCCGCTCACCACCATCCGCCAGCCCATCCGCGAGATGGCGGCCGCGGCCGTCACGCTCCTGGCGCAGATGGCCGGCGGTGCACAGCTCGCCGACGAAGTGGTCGAGCTGCCGACGGTCCTCGTAGCCCGCGGCTCGACCGGCCGCCCGCGCTGACCGGCCGTGCCGCCGAGGCGGCTCACGCGGGCGTGACGACCGGGAAGTAGACCGCGAAACGCTCGTCGACGACCTCGTTCAGCGGCACGAAACGGATGCCGGCCGAGCGCCCGACACTGCGGTACCGCGTGAGCCACTGCGACCATTGGCGTTCGTCGTCCGCCGCGAGCAGCGTCGTCGGGTCGCAGACGTCGCCGACGAGCGGCGTCTCCCGGTCGACGAGCCCCGCGAGGACCACGCCACCCTCGACGAAGGCGACGGTGGCGGGCTCGTCGGGAAGCGGCACCGTCCGCAGCTCGAATCCGAAACCCAGCTCGACCTCGGTTCGCCCGCCGGGATGATCGATCTCGATGAAGCGATCACGGTGCACCGCGGCCGCTTCCGACCGGACATCCACGTCACCCACGGTCCAGGCGGGCACGCGCATCCGCACGCGACCGCTCACCGTCGGCGCCGATTCGATCACGACCGAGACCCGCAGCGCGTGCGGCCGATGCGTCGATCCGCCGGGGCCCGCGTTCGCATCGGGACCGACGTACAGCGCGTCGTCGAGGGTGCGCACCTCGACGGCGAGTGCGCCGGATGGCGTGTCGATGTCGGCGCGGACGGGGATGTACTGAGCGATCGTGACGGCTTCGGCGTCGGCGTACACCGCCAGCGACGCGTGGCGCGTGTGCGCCTGCACGAGCGTGCCGTGGCAGCACCAGAAATCCTCCGTGGGCGATCCCCACTCCTTGCGAGCTCCGCTCTGCAGCGGCAGGAAGTAGCTCACCATGCCGGTGCCGGGATGCTGCTGCGCGAGGATGCCGTTGACCAGATTCGCCTCGATGTAATCGAGGTACGACGCATCACCGGTCCATCGGTAGAGCACGTCCGCGAGCCGGATCATGTTGTAGACCGCGCAGTGCTCCTGCGTCTTCGCGCCTCGCCGTGCAGCGAAGGAGAACGGCGGCGTCCAGATCTCGCCCGAGGTCTGTCCCCCGGTGCAGAAGGTCCCGCGGCGGGCGACGGCCCAGTCCCAGTACGCCTCGACGATGCGGCGCCAGCGCTCCTCGCCGGTGACCTCGAACGCCCGTGCGGCGCCGAGCACCTCGGGGATCGTCGTGTTGGCGTGCATGTTGGTCAACATGTCCTCGCCCGCCAGCAGACCGTCGAAGAGCGACCGGTGGTCGTATCGATCGAGCAGGTCGCGGTAGAGGTCGTCATCGCCGGTGGCTTCGAGCAGGTCGGCCCAGACTTCGAGCATGCCGCCCGTCTCGACTTCGAGGAGGGCCTGGAACTCCTCGCGCCCGAACGCCCGAGCCCATTCCGCGAGCACCCCGGCAGCACGGTGGGCGATACGCAGGGCGCGCTCGTCGCCGAGGTCTCGGTGGACGTCGACCAGACCCATGAAGGTCTTGTGGATGTTGTACTGCGGCGCCCACACCTCGCGACCTTCGGCGAGCCGGCGCAGGAACGTCCGCGGGATACCGAACACCCATCCCTCGCCCGCGTCCTGACAGGCCTGGAGCTCGTCGAGCACCACTGACAGCTTGCCGCGCAGCACCGGGTCGCCGGTGACGGCGACCTCGCGCGCGGCAGCCGACATCCAGTGGCCGACGAAGTGTCCCCGCAAGAGGGCACCGGGCGTCTCCCACCCCCAGTGGCGTCCCCAGCCGGTCTCGACTCCCGGGGTGACCGAGGGCTTCAGGTGCCAGCCCTGATCGCCGATGCCCGCCTCGATGCGGTGGTTCTGCACGAGAGCGCGTTCGTCGAGCGATACGAGATAGTCGCGATTGACGCGACGACGGCGATCGTAGGTGCCCGGCAGCAGCCGGACGCTGTCCGGCGCGAGAGCGGATGTGGTCATGGTTGTGCCATCTCCTTCGATGTGCTGAGATCGATCTCTGACTGTACCGCCCGAGCGATGTCAGCAGAATAGGAGCATGGATTCCATGCGCGTGATCCACCTCAGTGCCGAGGACGTCTCCGTCGTGATCGCGACGACCGATGATGGGATGCCGGAGATCGTCCATTGGGGCGCGGCCCTGACATCGTCGGAGCCCGACCTCCTCACGTTCGTCGCAGCTGAGAGGAGGAGCGGGATCGACGGCGATTCCGACGTTCCGTACCGCGCGAGTGTGCTCCCGGAGCACAGCCGCGGGTGGTTCGGGGCGCCGGGGCTCTCGGCACATCGAGGAGGCTCGGGATGGGCGCCGCGCTTCGCACTGCGCTCGCTCGCCGTCGATGGTGCCGAAGCCGGACCGGGCGTGACCTCGGCGGGGGCGGGGCGGGTCGGCGCGGTCCTTCACGATGACACGGCGGAGATCGAGCTCACGCTAGAGATCGATCTCACGCGCGACGGCCTCCTCCGCACCCGCGCGCGAGTCCGAAACACCGCGATCGCCGCGACGACCCCCGCGCCCCTCGAGGTCCAGGCACTCGCCGTCGCCCTTCCGGTGCCGACATGGGCGCAGGAGGTCCTCGACTTCACCGGTCGGTGGGGGCACGAACGCATCCCTCAGCGGCATCCGGTCGTCCGCGGCGACCACACGCGCACCTCCCGGCGCGGACGAACCGGCCTCGACGCGACGCTCGTGCAGGCCGTCGGCACGCCTGGCTTCTCCGCGGACGCCGGCGAGGTGTGGATCGGACACGTCGGATTCAGCGGGAACCACGAGCACACCGTCGAGCGCACCGACGGGCGCCTGCACTTCCGGGGCGGCGAGTCGCTCCTCCCCGGCGAGATCCGGTTGGCGCCCGGCGAGGAGTACGCCGGACCCTGGGTGTTCGGCAGCTACGGATACGGTCTCGACGACGCTGCAGCTCGCTTCCACGCTCACCTGCGCGCACTCTCGCGTTCCTCACGCCGCCCCCGTCCCGTCACGATGAACGTCTGGGAGGCGGTGTACTTCGATCACGACCACCGTGTGCTCGTCGACCTGGCGGGCCGCGCGGCGGAGCTCGGCGTCGAACGCTACGTTCTCGACGACGGCTGGTTCCGCGGGCGCAACGACGACCGCGCCGGGCTCGGCGACTGGTCACCCGACCCCGTCGCCTGGCCCGACGGCCTCCGTCCGCTGGCCGACGAGGTCCGTGCGCTCGGCATGGAGTTCGGGCTCTGGGTGGAGCCCGAGATGATCAACGAGGACTCCGACCTCGCCCGCGCGCACCCCGAATGGATCCTGCGGGCTGGGCCCGAGCTTCCCCCGCGCTACCGGTTCCAGCAGGTGCTCGACCTCACACAGCCCGCCGCGTTCGACCACGTCCTGGGAGTGCTCGACGGGCTCATCGAGGACGTCGGTGTGAGCTACCTCAAGTGGGATCACAACCGCGACCTCATCGCCGCAGGGCACCCCGCCTCGGGCGCCCCCGCGGTCCACGAGCAGACCCTTGCGGTGTACCGACTCATCGATGAACTCCGCCGTCGTCACCCCGACCTCGAGATCGAGAGCTGCGCCTCGGGCGGCGGACGGGTCGACCTGGGCATCCTCGAGCGGACCGACCGGATCCATCCGTCCGACAGCCATGACCCGCACGACCGTTTCGGCATCCTGCGGTGGACGGGCCTGCTGGTGCCCCCGGAGATGATGGGATCGCACGTCGCCTCCCCCGTGTCGAGCGTCACGGGACGCACCCACGACCTGCAGTTCCGGTGCGCCGTGGCTTTCCTCGGCCACTTCGGCATCGAATGGGACATCCGCGATCTCGACGAGCACGACCGGCGCGTCCTCGGCGACTGGATCGCGCGGTACCGCCGGCACCGCGACCTCATCGCGTCGGGGCGAACCGTCGGGTCGGGCGAGCTCGACACCGCGGCTCCGCAGGTGCGCGGGGTCGTCGCGCCCGACCGGTCCGAGGCGCTGTTCACGATCGTCACTCCGACGACCTCGCCCGACACGATCGCGCGCGTCCGGTTCCCCGGTCTGTCGATCGATCGGAGCTACCGCGTGTCGGTGAGCGGCTCCGAGTCGTTCGGACCGCCCTGGCAGGTTCCCGCCTGGCTCCGAGAGAGCCCGCCGCTCGGTGGTGGCGGGACCGGAACCGGCCCGGTCATCGCGGGTGCCGTGCTCTCGCGGGTCGGGCTGGAGTTCCCGACCTTCCACCCCGATCGCGCGGCCGTCGTGCACCTCGCGGCGGTGACGCCATCGTGATCGCCGAGCGCCGGGCCGCGGCATCCCGACCCCCGATGGGGTGGAACAGCTGGGACTGCTTCGGGTCGTCCGTGACGGAGGCCGAGGTCCTGGCGAACGCGGAATATGCCGCCGAGCATCTGCTCAGCTTCGGGTGGGACACGATCGTCGTCGACATCCAGTGGTACGAACCCGATCCGGGCGCGCACGACTATCGAGAGGTCTCACGGCCGCTGCTCGACGCATGGGGCCGGCCGCTGCCCGCGCCCGAACGCTTCCCTTCCGCGGCGGACGGGAGCTTCCGCCCCCTCGCCGACCGCATCCACGAGCTCGGCCTGCGCTTCGGCGTTCATCTCATGCGGGGCGTCCCGCGCGCCGCAGCAGACGCGGCCCTGCCCGTCTCGGGTCACCCCGACGCGACGTGCGACGCGATCGCCGACCGCTCGAATGCCTGCGTGTGGAACCCCGACAACTACGGCGTCGACATGACCGCGCCCGGAGCCCAGGAATACTACGACTCGGTCATGGCGCAGCTGGCGGCCTGGGGCGTCGACTTCGTCAAGCTCGATGACGTGCTCTACCCGCCCGTCGAGACGGCCGAGATCGCCGCGATCTCACGCGCGATCGATCGGTCGGGACGGGCGATGGTCCTGAGCCTGTCGCCTGGCAAGCGACTGTCGCTCGCGCACCTCGACACCCTCCGGGATCACGGTCAGATGTGGCGGATCTCCGACGACTTCTGGGACGACTGGCCCCAGGTGGTCGAACAGTTCCAGCGCGCGGCCCGCTGGGCCCCGTTCCAGCAGCGCGGGGCATGGGCGGATGCCGACATGCTCCCCTTCGGCCGCATCGGCGTGCGCGGGCACGTCGGCGAGGATCGTCTGAGCCGCCTCACGGTCGAGGAGCAGCGCACCGTCATGACGTTGTGGAGCATGATGCGCTCTCCGTTGATGATGGGCGGCCACCTCCCCGACACCCCGCCCGAGACGCTCGACCTCCTGCGCAACGCCGGGGTCCTCGCCCTGCGTGACGGCGAGGAGTCGCGCGAGATCGTGCGCGACGGCGACCTCGTCATCTGGAGCGCGCGGGTGGGCGCACGCGCCTACCGCGCGGTCTTCTGGCTCGGCGACGACACTCAGGATCTCGTCGTCCACCTCGCCGATCTCGGGGTCGGTGCCGCGGGGACGGGTTCGTGCACGGACGTGTGGAGCGGCGACCCCGTCGAAATCGCCGAAGGACGCGTCATACTGACGGTGCCCGGTCACGGCACGCGCCTGCTCGTCTTCGGCTGACCGTCGGGCGGCGCGGCCCCGCCCGACGGCGAGCCGACGCAAACGGCTGCCAATCCCCCGCCGACACGACCATTCACGTCGGGTCGGCGACCATCGACGACCCGCGCTCCCCTCCGGCACGCGAGCCGACGCAAACGGCTGCCAACTCGCCGCTGACACGACCATTCACGTCGGGCCGGCGTCGTGCTGGCGTCGGGCCGGCGTCGGGCTGGCGTCGAGCCGGCGTCGGACTGGCGTCGAGCCGGCGTCGGACTGGCGTCGGGCCGGCGTTGGGCCGGCGTCGGGCTGACCGTCAGGACGCGCGGCGCGGGTCGCTCCCGAGCACGCCGGCGGCGTCATCGAAGCCCCCGACGCGAGCGAGCTCCTCGGCGCGCGCCGATGCCCGCTCGAACAGGTCGTCGAACCTGACCGGGGCGCCGGTGGCCGCGGACGCCACGGCCGCCTCGACCATCGCGAGGCTGCCGATGTTCCGCGTGATCTCGCCGGACGGCACCGGACCGCTGTCGAGGGCCGCGACGAACTCGGCGAGCGCGGCATCCAGTCCCTCGGCCCCGTCCGCCAGCGCGCAGGCCTGCGCGCTGCCCTCTCGGGGCTGGACCACGACCTCTGTCTCACCGTCCCAGGCAGCGGATCCGCCGGCGGCGCTCCCCCGCCAGTCGCCATTCCATGACGTCGTCAGCCCGTCGGCGCACCAGCTGCCGGAGTACGAGAAACGGCGCCCGTCCGCGAAACGGAAGACCGCCTCTGCCGCAGCGTCACCGCGGTACCAGCTCCAGCTCGGCGAGAACTCCTCGCAGTAGACCGACACGGGTTCGCCCGAGAGCAGGTATCGCGCCTGATCGAACTGGTGGATGGCCATGTCCACGAGCAGAGGCGAGGGCATCTCGTCGCGGAAGCCCCCGAACCGCGGGTTCTGGAAGAAGCGGACGTCCAGCTGCTCGGCCCCGCCGAGGGCGACGAGAGCATCACGGAAGGCCCGGATCCCCCGGGAATGCCGACGCGACTGGCTCGTCGCCATCAGGGTTCCCGTCGATGCGCTGATGGCGGACAGCAGCAGCGCTTCCGCCACGGTCGGCGTCACCGGCTTCTCGCTGAGGACGGGAACACCCGCCCGCAGCGCTGCCGCGCTCACCTCGAGATGCGCCTGCGGGATCGTGACATTGACGACCAGGTCAACGCCGAGTGCGGCGAGCGCGTCGTCGACCGAGCCGAAGCTCGCCACGACGAGGCCCCGCTCGAGCGCAGCGGTCCGTGCGGCGTCGACGACGACATCGACGAGCCCGACGATCTCGAGATCGGGACGGCGGGCGACCGTGTCGATCCACGCCTTCCCCATCGCTCCGGCCCCGACCACGACGACACGACGGGCGTCTCCGTTCACGACTGCTCCTCGCCGTTCCACTCGCGCGGAGTGTCCCACTCCCCCGTCCGATGCATCGCCAGCCGGGCGGTGCCGCGGGGGCGATCGTTCCGAGCCCATCGTGCCGCGTTGGCGAGAACGAGCTGGATCTCGGGCTGATGGTAGACGGGATAGTCCTGGTCGCCCGGCGAGAAGTAGAACACCCGCCCGTGGCCGCGGAAGAACGTCATCCCCGAGCGGAACACCTCGCCGCCCGAGAAGTTGGAGACGAACACGAGCTCGTCCGGCTGCGGCACGTCGAAGAACTCGCCGTACATCTCCTGTTCGGGGATGACGATCGGTTGCGGCACACCCGCCGCGATCGGATGCGTGGGCGAGACCGTCCACACGAGTTCGCGGTCCTGCGCCTGGCGCCAGCGCAGCGCGCAGGTCGTCCCCATGAGACGGACGAAGACCTTCGAGAAATGCGCCGAATGCAGCGCCACGAACCCGAGCCCGCCGAGCACGTGGCGGTGCACCCGCTCGATGACGACGTCGTCGACCTCGTGGTGCAGGAGGTGTCCCCACCAGAACAGCACGTCGGTCTGCGCGAGCCGCTCCTCGCTCAGACCGTGCTCGGGATCGTCGAGTGTCGCCGTCTCGACGACGGCATCGTCGCCGAGCAGTCGCCGAAGCCCGGCGGCGATGGTCCCGTGCATCGTGTCGGGGTAGAGGGCGCGCGGGATGTCGTGGTGCTTCTCGTGATGGTTCTCGCCCCACACCAGCACGCGGATGGGGGCGCTCGCTGTGCTCGTCACCCCTTGAACGCCCCGTCCATGATGCCCGCCACCATACGCCGCCCGACGACGAAGAAGACGATGAGCAGCGGCAGTGTCGCCAGGAACGATCCGCCCATCGTCAGCGCGAGGTCGATCGAGCGGTTCGCCTGCAGCTGCTTGAGCGCGATCTGCACCGTGAACAGCTCGGGCGACTTCAGCACGATGAAGGGCCACATGAAGTCGTTCCACACCGACGTGAACGTGATGAGACCGAGCACGAACGCCGCCGGCCGCACCACCGGGAATCCGATACGCCAGAAGATCTGCCAGCTGTTCGCACCGTCGATGCGGGCCGCATGCATGAGCTCGTCGTTGAGGGTGGTCGCCATGTGCTGCCGCATCCAGAAGATGCCGAACGCGCTGGCGAGCCCGGGCACGATGATCGCCTGCAGGGTGTCGACCCAGTCCAGCCACGAGATGATCAGGTACTGCGGGATGACGCTCAGCTGAGCGGGCACCGTCATGGTGAGCAGCACGATGACGAACAGGGCGTTACGGCCCCGGAACTGCAGCTTCGCGAAGGCGAACCCGGCCAGCGCGCACAGCAGCGACGCGATGACCGCGATCGAGAGCGAGACGATCGCGCTGTTGAGCAGCGACTGGAAGAAGGGCACGGTGTCGAACACCTTCGTCGCGATGTCGAAGAAGTTCAGTCCGGGGTAGAAGCGCGGCGGGATCGAGGTGACGGCGGAGGCCCCCACCGAGGCGATCACGAACATGTAGTAGAGCGGGAAGACGCTGATCACGACCGCGATCCCGAGCAGGACGTAGACCGGCCACGGCACGCGTCCGACGCGACCGCCGCCGCGCCGAGGACGCTTGCGGGGCGCGCTCAGGGCGGCCGGGGCGAGGGGGTGCGGCACAGCTGTGTCGACGGCGTCGGACATCATCGGGCCTTTCGGGTGCGGGTGGTCAGGAAGAAGTTGATCGCCGACACGACGACGACCACGACGAAGAGGGCGACGCCGATCGCCGAGCCGTAGCCGAACTCGAACTGGCCGAAGCCCTGCTCGTAGAGGAACAGCGCGAGGGTCTGGCACTGGCGCCCGCCGCCGCAGGTCAGCCCCGACTCCGGGGCCACCAGCAGCGGCTCCGTGAAGATCTGCAGACCGCCGATGGTCGACATGATGACCGTGAAGATGATGATGGGGCGCAGCGACGGGATGGTGAGGTGGATGAACTGCTGCCATCCCGATGCGCCGTCGACCGAGGCCGCTTCGTACATCTCGCGCGGGAGCGCCTGGAGCCCGGCGAGGTAGAGCAGCGTGTTGTATCCGAACCAGCGCCACATCACCATCGACGAGATGACGATCCACGAGCCGACCTGCGACGACAGGAAGTTCACCGCCGGGATGCCGAAGAGGTCGAGCACCCAGTTGATGAGCCCGAAGTTCTTGTCGAAGATCTGCGCGAAGACGAGGGCTGTCGCGGCGACCGATGTGATGTAGGGAACCAGCAGCGCCATGCGGAAGAAGTTCGCCATCTTCAGGGTCGCGTGGTTCAGCAGGTGCGCGAGCCCGAGAGCCAGGAGCAGCTGCGGGATCGTGGAGATGAGGAAGATCCCGAAGGTGTTCACGAACGCGTTCCAGAAGCGCGTGTCCTGGACGAGCCGCTCGAAGTTCGCCAGGCCCACGAACGTCTGCTCGCCGATCGGGTTCCAGTCGAACAGGGCCACGTAGAACGTGAACAGCAGGGGGAACAGCCCGAAGATCAAGAAGATGACGAAGAACGGGGCGATGTAGATGTAGGGCGCGATGCGCTCGGCGAGCGGCTGTCGGATGGCGCGTCTGGGCGGACGTTCGCGCCGAGCGGTTCTCTTGTCGATGGTGATGGAGGTGGCGGTGGCTGTCGCAGTCATGGTGCGTCCTCGATGAGGGTGGTGGTCCGCCCAGGGGCGGACCACCACCGAACGGGTAAGGTCAACCGCCGATCGCGGCCCGGGCGCTGTCGACGCCGGTCTGCCACGCTTCGCGCGGCGCGACGTTACCCGCCTCCATGTCGACGAGCGCGTTGAGCAGTGCCGCCCCGATCGCGCTCGTGTCGGGTCCGTTGTGGAACGACTGGAACTGCAGCACCGAGTTGCTGATGACCTCACCGATCCGGGAGTCCCCGAAGAACGGGTCGGTGTAGCTGGTGACCTCGGTGCTCTCGAGAGCGCTCTTGGCTGCCGGGAAGGTGCCGGTGCGGGCGAAGTGAGCCGTCTGGCCTTCGGGCGAGAGCATCGTCTCGATGTACTTCCATGCCGCCTGCGGGTTCTTCGCGCGGGCCGGGATCGCGATGACGCTGCCGCCCCAGTTGCCGCCGACGCCCGGGATCGAGGCCACTCGCCAGAGACCCTCGGTGTCGGGTGCGTCGTTCTTGTAGCCCGACAGCATCCACGACGGTGCCGTGCTCACGGCGAAGGCGCCGTTCGCCTTGCCCGGCGCCCAGCCGGACGACCACGCGGCGATACCGGCACTGATGCCCGCCTCGTAGGTGCGCACCGCGACGTCGAACGCCTCCTCGACCTGCGGGTTGGTGTCGAAGATGAGCTCGCCGTCGGGGGTGTAGTACTTCTCGGTGACCTGGTTCACGGTCGAGAAGAAGACGCTCGTCTCGACGTTGTCGACGAAGGGCTCTCCGGTCGCGGCCGTGTACTTCTTGCCCATCTCGATGAAGCCGTCCCACGTCGACCACATCTCGGCGACCTCATCCGGGTCGGTCGGAAGCCCCGCCGCCTCGAAGAGGTCGGCACGGTAGGCGAACCCCAGTCCGCCGATATCCGTCGGGATGCCGACGATCGATCCGTCCTCGCCGGTCGCCTCGGCGATGGCCCAGTCGAGATACCCCTCGCCGAGGTCATCACCCCCGAGGGTACGCAGATCGATGAAGTTGCTCGGGTTCGCGATGAACTTCGGCAGCTCGTCGTTCTGGATCATGACGAGGTCGGGAACGCGTCCGCCGGCGAGGGCCGCGGTGAGCGCTGTGGCGGTCTCGGCGGTGCTGCCCACCTCCGACAGCTTCACCTTGGCGTCCGGGTTCTGCTCGAGATATTGGTTGACGGAGTCCTGCTGCCCGATACCCGTGAACGACCAGAACTCGAACTCGGCGTTCGGGTCATCCGACCCGCCGCCGGATCCACCGGATGTGCACGCGGTCATCGCGATCGCGACGACGCCGAGAGCTGCGATGGGCAGGGCCAGTCTGCGACGATTCACAACTGCTCCTCTTCTTTGGGGACATGTGATGTGCGCGGGGCGATCAGATACCCCACTGAGAGATCGTTCTCTCATGCCGGGACACAGTATCCCGTGTTCGAATGCCTGGCAAGCCGCAGCATCCTTCTGTTTCGTGACACGCATGGAGAGACCCCCGTCACCGTCGCAAAGTTGCGCACGGCGGCTACCGTCGTGCAAAGATCATCGCGTCGGAGAACGATCTTTCGCGCTCCGATCCGGAATTGAGGAAGAGGAAGCCATGTCTCGACCGACCATCGTCGACGTCGCCCGCGCCGCCGGCGTCTCACGCGCCACGGCCGCGCGCGTCCTGGCCGGAGCGACGAACGTCGACCCGGCCATGGCGGCAGCCGTCGGCCGCGAGGCCGCGCGCCTGGGTTATGAGACGAACTTCGCAGCGCGGGTGCTGCGCGGCGGACGAGCCGGCGCGATCGGACTCGTCATCGCGTTCGACGAGCTGGGCGGACTGAGCGGCACGTTCTTCACGGCGGTCATGAAGGGCGCGGCCAAGGGCCTATCCGCCGGCGAGGTGCAGCCCGTGCTGCTGCCCGCCGATCACGAAGACCTCGATCGCATCCCGCGGTTCTTGCGATCCGGCGCGATCGACGGCGCGATCGTGGTGCTCCAGCACGAGATCACCCACCTCGTCGACAGGCTCGCCGACTCGCCCGTGCCGATCGCGTGGGTGGGCCGGCCGCGTGGCGAGATCGGCCCCGACCCGATCGTGATCGACTCCGACAACTACGGGGGCGGGGTCCTCGCCGCGCGAGCGCTCGTCGAACACGGACGCCGCAACATCGGCATCATCACGGGGCCGCTCGACATGGAACAGGCCCGCGAACGCACCCGCGGCTGGACCGACGAGCTCGCGCGCCACGGCATCGAGCCGGGACCCATCGTCCACGGCGACTTCACCCTCGACAGCGGGACGGCGGCGATGGCCCGGCTGCTGCAGCGCGTCCCGACCCTCGACGGGGTGTTCGCGTGCTCCGATCTCATGGCCGCCGGTGCCATGCGCGTGCTCCAGGCCGCCGGAAGGCGTGTGCCGACCGACCTCTCACTCGTCGGCTTCGACGACGTCCTCCTCGCGGCGACGAACGATCCCCCGCTGACGACCGTGCGCCAGCCGCTCGAGGAGATGGGTCGCGCCGCCGCCGACACGCTGCTCGGCGCCATCCGCGGTGAAACCGTCGAGCGCGTGCAGGTGCTGCCCACCTCGCTCGTCCACCGGGAATCGCTGTGACCGCGGCGGCGGAGTGAGCGCGCACCCGCATCTGGTGTTCCGAAGCACCGAACCGGCCGACTCGTGGGAGCACGGCCTCATCGTCGGAAGCGGCCGCGTCGGCGCCGTCATCCACGGAACCGGCGACGACCTGCGCATCTCGATGGCGCACGAGAGGTTCTTCCTGCCCGCCAACCCGCGACCGCCGGCACCGCTGCTTCGCGAGGCCGTGCCACGGCTGCGGGCCGCTCTCGCTCGCGGTGACTCCCGCCTGGCCGGCGACATCTTCGACTCCGCTCTGGCGGAGGCCGGGTTCGCCGACCTCGTCTGGACCGATCCGCTCGCGCTCTGCGGCTCGCTGACGGTGACGACCCCGGGCGGATGCGCGTCGACGACGCGCGAGATCGACCTCGCGCGTGGGATGGCGAGCGTGACCTGGTGCGACGACTCCGGCGCGACGCACCGGGTCCGCGTCGTCGCCGCGCGCGGCACCGACACGGTCGAGCTCGCACTCGAATCAGACACCGACACCGAGATGCGGATCCGCCTGAGGCTCGCACCGACCGATGACTCTCCCGCCGCCTCGTTCGCGCCCGATTACACGGGGACCGTCGCGGGACGGACGCGCGCGGGCGAGGTCGGGCACCTCGAGATCGTCGACAGGGCCGCCCGGGTCGTCGCCGCCGTCGCCGCCACGACCCCCGGGCACCACGTCGCCTGGCGGGCAGCGGAAGACGCGCTGGAAGCGCGGATCCACGTCCCGAGCGGCGACCGTCGCACGGTGCGGTTCGATCTGTCCGTCACCGGACGATCGCCCGCTCCCGCACCCGGTGCCGACTGGGACGAGCGTCTCCGCTCGCAGGAACGCGACCACGGCTCACTCGTCACCTCCTCGCTCCTCGACCTCCATGGCGTACCCGGTGCGGATGCTGCGACGACCGGTGAGCTCTGGCGCGAAGCGCGGTCGGGGAACGCCGACGCCGTCCGGCACGCGATCGAGATCGCCTACGTGTCGGGGCGGTCGAACATCATCGCCGCCACCGGAGAGCTACCCCCGACCCTGCAGGGCGTCTGGCAGGGCACCTGGAGGCCGGCGTGGTCGGCGGACTACACCATGAACGGCAACGTGCAGAACGGCGCTCTCGCCGGCATCGGCCTGACGGGAAGCCCCGAACTCGCCCGCTCGCTCCTCGAACTGGTCCTCCCTCACCTCGACGACTACCGCGAGAACGCGCGCCGGATCTACGGCGCCGCCGGGATGCTGCTTCCCTCTCGCATGTCGACACACGGCATCGCGAACCACGTCGACCGCGCGTACCCGCACGTCTTCTGGGCAGGCGCCGGCCCGTGGGTCCTCCGCATAGCGGCGGACATCGTGGCGCTCACGGGCGATCGCTCGATCGTCGACGGCCGGCTCTGGGGACTCGTCACCGGTGTACTCGCCTTCGGCGAGACCGCGACAGTCGTCGAGGGCGGCGTCCGCCATTTCTCGCCGAGCTACTCGCCCGAGAACACCCCCGCCGGATCGGCGACGCCACTCGCGATCGATGCCGCCATCGACATCGCGGCATACCGCGACGCCGCCCGCGCGGCCCGTCTGCTCGGGCGCGCTCGGGGCGACGATTCGCTCGACGAACGGTGGGAGGCGCTGGCGAACAGCCTCCCCGACCTCGCCGTGGCACCCGACGGGACGCTGGCCGAGTGGCTCGACCCGGCGACGCCGGAGAACATCGCTCACCGGCACGCCTCGCAGCTGTACCCGCTCTGGTACGAGTCCGACGAGGCGTTCACGGGTGACGGTCCGTCGGCCGCCGCGCTGCGGCAGGCCGCCCGGCGCACGACCGCCGACAAGATCGCGTGGCGAGCACACGATCCCGCTCCCCCGCCGGGCCGGATGGAGATGGCCTTCGGTCTCGGGCAGCTCGGTCAGGCGGCCGCAGCCCTCGGCGATGCGGAAGCGGCGGTGCGGTGCGTCGAGTGGCTCGCTCTTCTGCATTGGCGCCCATCGCTGACGACCACTCACGACGCCGGCAACATCTTCAACCTCGACGCCAGCGGCGCACTGCCCGCCGTCGTCGCCACGATGCTGTGCCGATCGACGCTGGACTCGCTGGAGCTGCTGCCGGCGCTGCCGCCACGATGGCCGAGCGGGAGGATCACCGGGCTCCGGGCGCGCGGCGGAATCGTGATCGATCAGCTGTCGTGGGACGAGCGCGGGGCGACGGCCCAGCTGCGCCGGCTGCCCGCAGCCTCGTGGCTCCGCCCCACCGGCACGACGGCCGTGCGCACCGGATCCGGGTTCACGTGGGAGGACGAGCACGGCCAAGCGGACGGTACCCGGCGGGTCATCGCTCTGGGCGATGGCGCCGTCACCCTGCGGATGCGGCGGAGCGACACGACGGCGGAGGCGCACGGTCGCGACATCGTAGGCTGAACGGGTGCCCGACCTCGCCTCGCCGCTCATCGCGTGGTACCGCGACAACGCGCGCGATCTCCCGTGGCGACGCCCGGGATTCGGCGCCTGGGGCATCCTCGTGAGCGAGTTCATGCTGCAGCAGACCCCGGTGGCACGGGTGATCCCCCTGCTCGAGGCGTGGCTCGAGCGATGGCCGACGCCGGCGGCCCTCGCCGCAGCCGCCCCGGCCGACGCCGTGCGGCAGTGGGCCAACCTCGGATACCCGCGGCGCGCGCTCTGGCTGCACCGTGCCGCCGTCGAGATCCGCGACCGCCACACGGGCGTCGTGCCCCGCGACGTCGACGATCTGCTCGCGTTGACCGGTATCGGCGACTACACCGCGCGTGCCGTCGCCGTCTTCGCGTATGGCGATCGGCACCCCGTCGTCGATACCAACACCCGTCGAGTCCTGGCCAGAGCCGTTCAGGGTCGATCACAGCCCGGGCCGGCAGCCAAGCGCGACCTCGCCGACATGGCCGAGATCCTGCCCGACGACGTCACCGATTCGACGGTCGTGAACGCCGCGGCGATGGAGCTCGGGGCGCTCGTCTGCACGGCCCGGGTGCCACGGTGCGACCTCTGCCCGCTGGCGGACCGCTGCGCCTGGCGTGCCGCCGGCTACCCCGACACCGGCGACACCCGCGTGAAGCAAGCGCGCTACGAAGGGAGCGACCGGCAGACGCGAGGCGCGATCCTCAAGGTTCTGCGGTCAGCCCAGACACACGACGTGGCTGTGGACGATGTCATCGGCGACTGGCCCGACACGGTTCAGCGCGACCGTGCGATCGACTCGCTCGTCTCCGACGGCTTGGTCGAAGCCGTCGACGGCCGGCTGTGCCTCCCCCGCTGACGAAACAGAAGAGGGATGCCGCTGTGCCGCGGCATCCCTCTTCTCAGTCCTCGTCTTCGTCGGCCTCGCGAGGCTTGACGTAGGGGTCGGCTTCTCCCGCGTAGCTCGCGCCCGTCGCGGTGGCCGCCGTGGCGGCATCCCGCTCGCGCGCCTCGCGGAGCAGGTGCTCGATGTGTCCCGCGTTCTCGGGAATGGCATCGAGGATGAACTCGAGAGTCGGCGTGACCCGGACACCGAGCTTCCGGCCGACCTCGCTGCGGAGCATGCCTGTCGCCGCCCGCAGGGCGTCGGCGGAGTCGGCCCGCTCCTGGTCGGATCCGTACACGGTGTAGAACACCGACGCGTGCTGCAGGTCACCCGTGACGCGCACGTCGGTGATGGTCACGAATCCGAGGCGCGGGTCGCGCAGCCCCTTCTCGAGCCGCTCCGCGACGAGCACGCGGATACGGTCGGCCAGGCGCGACTGACGTTCGCTGGACATACCTTCTTCTCCTTCTTCCGGCCCGCGCAGCGGCGGGCAGAGACAGCGACGGCGTTGGACGTCCGCCCGGCGACGGAGATCCCGAAGGATCCGTCACCGGGCGACGTCCAACGCCGGTGCGCCTGACGAGTGTCAGCCGCGCGGCTTCTCCACCATCTCGGTGGTCTCGATCTCGTCGCCGATCTGGATGTCGTTGTACTTGCCGAGGCCGATACCGGCTTCGAAGTCCGTGCGCACCTCGGTGACATCATCCTTGAAGCGGCGCAGCGACTCGATGGCCAGGCCATCGGCGAGCACGACACCGTCGCGGATGACACGGGCCTTGGCGTTGCGCGTGATCGTGCCCGAGCGGACGATGACACCCGCGATGTTGCCGAACTTCGAGGAGCGGAACACCTCGCGGATCTCGGCCACACCCGACTGGACCTCTTCGTACTCCGGCTTGAGCATGCCCTTGAGCGACTGCTCGACGTCGTCGATCGCGTTGTAGATGACCGAGTAGAACCGGACATCCACGCCCTCGCGGGCAGCGCGCTCGCGCGCCTTCGTGTCGGGACGGACGTTGAAGCCGATGACGATCGCGTTGTCGATCGTCGCCAGGTTGATGTCCGACTCGGTGATGGCGCCGACGCCGCGGTGGATGATCCGCAGCTGCACGGAATCGTCGACCTCGATCTTGAGCAGCGACTCCTCGAGGGCCTCGACGGCACCCGAGACGTCACCCTTGATGATGAGGTTGAGCGACTCGACCTTGCCCTCTTCGAGAGCGCGGGTGAAGTCCTCGAGCGAGATGCGCTTGCGGGCCTTGGCCAGCTGGGCGTTGCGCTCGGCGGCCTCGCGCTTCTCGGCGATCTGGCGGGCCAGACGGTCTTCTTCGGTGACGATGAACACGTCGCCGGCTCGGGGCACCGAGTTCAGACCCTGCACCTGCACCGGACGCGAAGGCCAGGCCTCCTCCACCGGGTCGCCGTTCTCGTCGATCATGGCGCGGACGCGGCCGTAAGCCGTTCCCGCGACGATCGCGTCGCCGACGCGCAGCGTTCCGGACTGGATGAGCACCGTGGCCACCGAACCGCGGCCCTTGTCGAGCTTCGCTTCGATCGCGACACCGCGGGCCGCCTTGTTCGGGTTCGCCGTGAGGTCGAGCCCGGCGTCGGCGGTCAGCAGGACGGCGTCCAGGAGCTCCTGGATGTTGGTGCCCTGCCGAGCCGACACGTCGACGAACATGACGTCGCCGCCGTACTCCTCGGCGACCAGGCCGTACTCGGTGAGCTGCTGACGGACCTTGGCCGGGTTGGCCTCGGGCTTGTCGACCTTGTTCACCGCGACCACGATCGGCACACCGGCCGCCTGGGCGTGGTTGAGCGCCTCGACCGTCTGCGGCATGATGCCGTCGTCGGCCGCGACCACGAGGATCGCGATGTCGGTCACCTGCGCACCACGGGCACGCATGGCGGTGAACGCCTCGTGACCCGGGGTGTCGATGAAGGTGATGGCACGCTCGATGCCGTCGTGCTCGGTCCAGACCTGGTAGGCACCGATGTGCTGCGTGATGCCGCCGGCCTCACCCGCGACCACGTTGGTCTGACGGATCGCATCGAGCAGTCGCGTCTTACCGTGGTCGACGTGGCCCATGACGGTGACCACCGGAGGACGGATCTCGAGGTCGTCCTCGCTCTCGGCCTCCAGCTCGGCGTCGAGGTCGAGACCGAAGCCCTCGAGGAGCTCTTTGTCCTCGTCCTCGGGCGAGACCATCTGGATCTTGTAGCCGAGCTCCTCGCCGAGCACCTCGAAGGTGGCCTCGTCGAGCGACTCGGTGGCCGTGGCCATCTCGCCCAGGTTGAACAGGATCGTCACGAGCGTGCCGGGCTGCACGGTGTAGCCGCGCAGCGCCTCGAGCTTGTCGGCGAAGTCGGCGATCGACGCACCGCGGCGCAGGCGGATGATCTCGCCGTTACCCTTCTGGACGTTGACGCCGCCGACGACCGGCGCCGACCGCATCTCGAACTCTTGCCGCTTCGCCCGACGCGACTTGCGCTGCTTGGACTTGCCGCCGCCCTTGCCGAAGGCACCTGCGGTACCGCCGCCGGGGCCGCGACCGCGACCACCGCCGCCACCGGGACGACCGGCGAAACCGCCGCCGGGAGCACCCGGACGCTGGAAGCCGCCGGCACCGCCGGGACGACCGGGACCGCCGGGACGCTGCTGGAAGGGGGCTCCGGGACGACCGCCGCCACCGGGACGACCGGCACCACCCGGACGCGGGGCGCCGGGACGAGGAGCGCCGGGGCGCGGAGCCTGCGGACGCGGGATGTTGCCGGGCGTGGGTCGCTGCCCCATGCCCTGCGCCGACGCGAACGGGTTGTTGCCGGGGCGAGGGCCGGCGGGACGCTGACCCATGCCCTGCGACGGGGCGAAGGGGTTGTTGCCGGGGCGCGCTCCACCGGGACGCGGGGGCTGCGAGCCACCGGGCGTCGGGCCCGCAGGCTTGGCCGGACCGGGCTTACCCGCGCCGGCTGCCGGAGCAGACGGCGTGGACGCCGCCGCGGGGGCGGCGGGCTGTGCAGCGGGGGCCGCGGGAGCTGCCGGGGCGGATGCCGCCGGAGCCTCCGGGGCTGCGGGTGCGGCGGGCTTGGCCGGACCGGGCTTGGCAGCCGGGCCGGGCTTCGCGCCGGCGGGACCGGGCTTGCCTGCGCCCGGACGGGCGGCACCGGGCTTGGCGCCGTTCGATGCTGCGGGGGCGGGGGCCGCGGCGGCAGAGCCGCCCTCAGCCTCGAGCGCAGCCCGCAGCTTGCGAGCCACGGGGGGCTCGATGGTCGACGAGGGGCTCTTGACGAACTCGCCGAGCTCCTTCAGCTTCGCGAGCGCGACTTTGCTGTCGACGCCGAGTTCGGAAGCGATCTCGTGTACGCGTGGTTTTGCCACAATTCTCCTGTCTGAAGGCCCACCCTCGGACAGGGCGGACCGCTTAAGCGCGGACGGGTCTCATTTCGAGCCGTTCACTTCGTGTCCATAGCCGTTCAGCCTTTGCGCTGGTGATCAATCGGGAAATCCTGCGTGTCCAGTGGGCCAGACACCCGCAGGGCTCGTCCGAACGCGCGGCGCCGCAGGGCGGCATCCATGCATTCGTGCGTCTCGTGCACCCACGCGCCCCTACCCGGAAGCGAGGCGGCTCGATCTGCGATCAAGACGCCGTCGCGGGCCACGACTCGGAGGAGCGAGGACCGGGAGGCACGCGCGCGGCAGCCCACGCACGTTCGAACAGGTTCCATTCTACCCCCTCGACCGGCATCCCGGTTTCGTCAGGACTCCAGGATCGAGTCGGGCTGGATGTCGATCTTTGCGCCGGTGAGCTTGGCGGCGAGGCGGGCGTTCTGCCCTTCCTTGCCGATCGCGAGCGACAGCTGGTAGTCGGGGACGAGCGCCCGGACGGCCTTCGTCGCCGCATCGAGGACGAAGCTCGAGGTGACCTTCGCCGGAGACAGCGCGTTCGCCACGAACGCCGGCAGGTCGGCGTTGTAGTCGATGATGTCGATCTTCTCGCCGCCGAGCTCCTCGGTCACGGCGCGGACGCGGCGACCCAGCTCGCCGATGCAGGCACCCTTGGCGTTGATGGACGGGTCGTTGGCCTTGACGGCGATCTTCGTGCGGTGGCCGGCCTCGCGAGCCAGCGAGGTGATCTCGACGAGACCGTTGGCGATCTCGGGAACCTCCATGGCGAAGAGCTTGCGAACGAGGCCGGGGTGCGTGCGCGACACGGTGATCGACGGCCCCTTGGTGCCCTTCGACACCGACGTCACGTACACGCGCAGACGCGAACCGTGACGGTACTCCTCGCCCGCGACCTGCTCCTCCGGCGGGAGGATGGCCTCGATCGTGCCGAGGTCGACGTGCACCATGCGGGGGTTAGGCCCCTGCTGGATGACACCCGCGACGATGTCGCCCTCCTTGCCGCGGAACTCCCCCAGCACGGCGTCGTCGGCGATGTCGCGCAGACGCTGACTGATGACCTGCTTCGCAGCGAAGGCGGCGATACGGCCGAAGTCGTCGGGAGTCGACTCCTCCTCACCGATGACGACGCCCTCGTCGTCGCGCATCGGCACGTAGATGGCGACGTGTCCGGTCTTGCGGTCGAGCTCCGCACGAGCCCCCTCGGGCAGTTCGCCGTCGGGCGAGGTGTGCTTGGCGTACGCCGTGAGGACCGCCTGCTCGATGATGCGGACGAGTTCGTCGAAGGGGATCTCCTTCTCTCGCTCGACGGTGCGCAGCAGTGAGAGATCGATATCCATGGGGGCCCTCCATATTCAGCTCTTGTCCGGGTGCGTTTCGCGCTCCCGGCATCCATCCAACGTTACCCGATGGGGCTGGGAACGTGTTTGCCCGGTGCTGGGGAGGAACTGTCGATCGGGCGATCTCGGGATACTGGGGAGCATGACCGAACGCACTCCCCGCCTCGCCGACCCCGGACTGATCGGATTGCTCGGTTTCGTGATCGCCACGCTCACGGCCCAGCTGGAGCATCTCGGACTCCAGAACGAGAGCCCGGTCTTCTGGGTCGGCGCCGTGTTCGGCGGTGTGGTGCAGGTCACGGCGGGGATGCTCTCGTACTTTGCGGGCGACGACTTCCACTTCATCGTCTACAACGCCTTCGGCTGGTACTGGATCTGCATGCCGGGCTTCCTGCTCGGCGGCGAGCTCGGGTTCTTCGAGGTGGAAGGGCCGGCGCGGGGCGTCTTCACGCTGATGTTCGCCATCCTCGCGCTGGTGTTCGCGCTCTCCGCCGCTTCGCGGAACACCGTGCTGCCCGTGACCCTGCTCGCGGTCGCGGCCGGTCTCGGTCTGCAGACCGTCACCGCATTCGGCGGCCCGGCCACCGTCGGAGCGGCGGGTTCGGTCGCCCTGCTGTTGGCCTCCGCGCTCGCGGCGTACATGCTGGTCGAGAAGTTCTACGCCCGCACGCTCGGCCGCAGCATCCTGCCACTGGGGCCCGCGTGGTTCCGGACAGCCTCCCCTGTATCGATTCAGGCGCATACTGTTTGAGGACCGGGCGGCCCGCGGTGCGGGAGACGACGCCCGATCGTGACATCGGTCGCGACGACGGCATTGCCGCCGTGACCGCAACGCGAAAGGAACCTCACATGACCACCACCGCGCACGCCGCCGTCCTGCACGGCCAGGACGCCCCGTTCACGTTCGAGGAGATCACCCTCGACGACATCCGCCCGAACGAGCTGCTCGTGAAGGTCGCCGCGACCGGGCTGTGCCACACCGACCTGGCCGTGCAGCAGGGCCACATCCCCGCCGCATTCCCGTTCGTGCTCGGCCACGAGGGAGCCGGCACCGTCGAGCAGGTCGGCGATGCCGTCGTCGGCTACGCCGTCGGCGACAAGGTCGCGGTGTCGTTCGCGTCGTGCGGCCACTGCACCAACTGCCTCACGGGGCGCGAGGCGTATTGCCGTAACTTCATGGCGCTCAACTTCGGCGGAGCACGCGAAGACGGGTCGGCCACCATGACCGCCGCCGACGGGTCGGCCGTGCACGGGTCGTTCTTCGGCCAGTCCTCCTTCGCCAGCCACGTCATCGTCGAGGCCCGCAACGCGGTGAAGCTGCCTGAGAACGCCGATGTCGAGATCGCCGGACCCCTGGGCTGCGGTGTGCAGACCGGCGCCGGCACCGTACTCAACTCGCTCGACGTCCCCGCCGGGGCATCGGTCATCGTGACCGGCACGGGAGCCGTGGGGCTCTCCTCGATCATGGGCGCGAAGGTAGCCGGCGCCACGACGATCATCGCGGTCGACATCCTCCCGGAGCGGCTCGAGTTCGCCGCCAAGCTCGGCGCGACGCACACCGTCAACAGCAAGGACGAGGATGCCGTCGCCCGCATCCTCGAGATCACCGGCGGCGTCGGCGCGGACTACGCCGTCGACACCACCGCCGTTCCCGCCGTCGTCGACACGATCGTCGCCGCCACCGCGTTCGGTGCCAAGATCGCCCTGGTCGGCGTGCCCAAGCCCGGAACCGAGATCGCACTCGCATCGATCTCCGGCTCGGGCAAGACGTTCGTCGGCGCGATCGAGGGCGACGCGGTGCCGCAGAAGTTCATCCCCGAGATGCTCGCGCTGCACGAGGCCGGCCGCTTCCCCTTCGACCAGCTCATCACCAGGTACCCGTTCTCCGAGATCGAGCAGGCCATCGCCGACACGCAGTCGGGCAAGGCGGTGAAGGCCGTCCTCGTCATGGACTGACCGACCGGATACGCCGATCGGGCCGGAGCACGCACATGGATGCGCGCTCCGGCCCGATCCGTCTCGCCGGGCGCGGGAGGCCGTAGGCTCGCGGGATGGCCGAACACGGGGTGCACGACGCGGCGAGCGCCGTCGAACGGCATCCCGCGGCACGTGTGCTGGCTCGGGGCGGTTACGTCGCGAACGGTTTCGTGCACCTGCTGATCGGCTCGCTCATCGTCGCGGTGGCCTTCGGTGGCGAGCGCGACGCCGACCAGACGGGGGCGTTCCGCGCGGTCGCCGAGCTTCCCCTCGGTTTCATCGCGCTCTGGGCGGCGGCCACGCTCTTGGCCGCTCTGGGTGTCTGGCACCTGGCCGAGGGCATGCTCGCCTCGCGGCGCCGGCGCGGGGCGTCCGTCTGGGGGCTGCGCGTCTCGGAGTGGGGGCAGGCGATCGTGTTCCTGTTCTTCGGCGGGCTCTCGGCCGCCGTGGCGCTCGGCGCCCGCCCGCAGGCCGACGAGACCGCGCGCGACGCGAGCCGCGGCATCCTCGCGCTTCCCGGCGGCGTGTTCGCGATCGTGCTCGTCGGCGTCGGTGTCGCGGTCGCCGGCGTCGTCTTCGTCGTGATGGGCGTGCGGCGTTCGTTCCGCTCGAAGATGACGATCCCCGACGGGGCCCTCGGTCGTGTCGCCGAGGGTCTCGGTGTCGCCGGGTTCATCGCGAAGGGCGTCGCCCTCGGATCGCTGGGCGGAGTGCTCGTCGTCGCGGCCGTGCGCTCACGCGCCGATGAGGCGGGCAGTCTGGATGCCGCGATCCGGGCGTTGCTCGATCTCTCGTTCGGTCGCGAGATCGTGGTCGTCGTCGGCGCCGGGCTCATCGCCTACGGCGTGTTCACCGTCTTCCGCGCGCGCTACGCCGACCTCTGAGCCCCGGCCGTTCGACCGCTCGCCGCTTTCGGGCGCACTTCGGCCCCTCGAGCGCACAAGAAAGTGCGCCGGATGCCGCAACCTGCGCGGCATCCGGCGACGAGAGACGAAGCTCAGCGCGCGGTGAGTCGAGCGACCGCGTCAGCGACCGGGATGGTCTCGCGCTCCCCGGTGCGGCGGTCCCACAGCTCGACCTGTCCATCGGCGGCGCCGCGCCCGACGATGACGATGCGCGGCACGCCCACCAGCTCGGCGTCGCCGAACTTCACGCCGGGCGATACCTTCGGGCGGTCGTCGTAGACGACCTCCAGGCCCGCCGCCTCGAGCTCGCCCGAGAGCTGCTCGGCCAGTTCGAAGGCCGCCGCATCCCGGCCCGTCGCCACGACGTGCACGTCGAACGGAGCGACCGACGCGGGCCAGATGAGTCCACGCTCGTCGTTGTTGAGCTCGGCGATGATCGCGAGGATGCGGGTGACGCCGATGCCGTACGAGCCCATCGTGACGGTGACGAGCTTGCCGTTCTCGTCGAGGACCTTCAGCCCCAGCGCCTCGGCGTACTTCCGGCCGAGCTGGAAGACGTGGCCGATCTCCATGCCGCGCGCGATCGAGACCGGACCCGAGCCGTCGGGGGCCGGGTCGCCCTCGCGCACGGTGGCGACCTCGACGAACGCGTCGGCCGTGAAGTCGCGGCCCGCGACGAGCGAGTGCACGTGCATCTGATCGATGTTCGCACCCGTGATCCACGAGGTGCCGTCGACGACGCGGGGGTCGAGGACGTAGCGGATGCCCGTGGCCGACTCCTCGCCCAGCACCGGACCCTCGGGCGACCAGGGGCCGATGTAGCCCTTCACGAGCAGCGGGTTCTTGGCGAAGTCTTCGGCTGTCGCCGGCTCGACCTCGGCCGGCGCGAAGGCGACCTCGACGCGCTTGTCGTCGACGTCGCGGTCGCCGGGCAGGCCCACGACGACGAGCTCGCGCGTGCCATCGAGGTGTGTGAGGGCCAGCACGACGTTCTTGAGCGTGTGCGCCGCGGTGTACTCGCCCTCGAGGTTCGCGTTGACGTGCGCGACGAGCGTCTCGATCGTGGGGGTGTCGGGCGAGTCGAAGATGACCGGCTCGGGCAGTCCGTCGATCGGCAGCGCTTCGGGCACGACCGTCGTGAACGCCTCGACGTTCGCGGCGTAACCGCCGTCCGATCGGACGAACGAGTCCTCGCCGACGGGGGTCGGGTGCAGGAACTCCTCCGAGCGCGAGCCACCCATGGCCCCGGCGTCCGCCTGGACGATGACGTACTCGAGTCCGAGGCGCTGGAAGATGCGCTCGTACGCGTCGCGCTGGGCCTGGTAGCTCGCCTCGAGTCCGGCATCGTTCGCGTCGAACGAGTAGGCGTCCTTCATCGTGAACTCGCGGCCGCGCAGCAGTCCGGCACGGGGACGCGCCTCGTCGCGGTACTTGTCCTGGATCTGGTAGATCGTCAGCGGCAGGTCTTTGTACGACGAGTAGAGGTCCTTGACGAGGAGCGTGAAGGCCTCCTCGTGCGTGGGCGCGAGCAGGTAGTCGCCACCCTTGCGGTCGTGCAGGCGGAACAGCAGATCGCCGTACTCCTCCCAGCGTCCCGTCGCCTCGTACGCCTCACGCGGCATCAGGGCCGGGAAGTGCACCTCCTGCGCACCGGCGGCCGCCATCTCCTCGCGCACGACGCGCTCGATCTTCGCCTTGACGCGCAGTCCGAGCGGCAGCCACGCGAAGATGCCCGCTGCCTGCGGTCGGATGTAACCGGCGCGGATCAGCAGCTTGTGACTGGCGACCTCGGCGCCCGCGGGGTCTTCACGAAGGGTGCGGAGGAACAGGTGCGACATACGAGTGACCACGAGTCGAGTCTACGGATGCCGCGGGGCCGCGACGTGCGCTCGATCGTTCGTCACCCGGCTGCGTCCCGCATCGCCGCCAACACCCGCTCCGCGGCGTCGACCACGTCCGGCGCCTCCATGATCTCGACGACGTTCACCCCGTCGGTCGCGCGGAGGTACGAGCTCTCGGGGCGGATGCCGCCGAGGCCCTGCACGGCCTGGGTCGCGCCGGCGACGTCTACCGGCACCGGCACGTCTCGTTGCCACTCACCCGACGCGAACCGATCCCATTCCCACGCGCTTCCGGGGTAGAGCGTCACGATGACCGCATCCAGGCGCGACGAGTTCGGCGCGTACCAACGGCAGACGGTGCCGAGGCCCGCGTCGCGCGCGATCTCGATGTGCACGTCGGTGCCGAAGGCCGATGGGTAACCTTCGACGAAATCAGAGGTGCCGAGAATATCGGCGACCGAGACGCGGCTGAGCAGCTCCTCACACGTCGTCGGCGACCACCACGAGGACGTGCGAGCCGCCGGCATCGGGTGACCGGCACCCGCGAGGGCAGACGAGAGAACTGTGGCCGCAGCGTCGAGCCGGGCCGTGACGACGTCATTGCTCACCCCCTCGGCCTGACCGAACACTCCGCTGACGGTCACGAGCATCCACGTGGTGCCATCGGACAGGGCTCTGCGACAGCCTTCGCCGTCGTACCCGAAGCTCTCGCAAACGGTGTCGGAGTACGTAGAGACGATGCTCGCGGGAACGACGTCCGCCGGGAGGGCGTAGATCTTCACGGATTCGAAGGTGGCGGATTGCCACGCGCAGTCGATACCACCGAGCATGCGCACCTCGGGAGTACTGAGGTCCGTCGCCGGGCCGAGCTCGACCCCGACGGCAGCCGAGAGCGCACTTGGACTGATCACCTGCGTGCAGTCGCCGCCGAAGGCGATGGTCGGCGCCGAGAGCACAGGCTCCGGATCCGGGGTCGCCGTCGGGGACGGTGAGGGGACCCCGGTTGGAGTCGGCGTCGGGGTCGGCGTAGGCGTCGGCGTCGACGTCTCGACGGGAGTCGCGACGCGGTCGTCGGGGCGGAGAGCCGCGAAAGCGACGCCTGCGACGACGACGGCGACGAGGGCCGACGCCGCCGCT
The DNA here is from genome assembly GCF_003610405.1 of Microbacterium sp. AG238. Classification (GTDB taxonomy): domain Bacteria; phylum Actinomycetota; class Actinomycetes; order Actinomycetales; family Microbacteriaceae; genus Microbacterium. Next base: position 394,712 of record NZ_RAQC01000002.1, on the reverse strand, counting down.
CCCGCGACGATCCGCGACCGGCGCGCGCGGGCGGCCCGCATCCGCTTGACGCCGCCGACGACGCGATCACGCAGATCGCCATGCTCGTTCGGGGTGAGCTGATCGTTCAGGTCCACGATGCCTCCATCGCCGTCATCTCGTCGCGTAGCCGGCTCTTCGCCCTCGACAGGCGCGACTTCACCGTTCCCACCGGAATCCCCAGGGTCTGTGCGACATCGCGTTCCGGGTAGCCTTCGAGCACGCTGAGGACGACGACGCTCTGCTCTCCCACCGGCAACTGCTTGAGTGCGGCGAGCACACCGCTCTCATCATGAGCAGACGGTGCCGCGGATACCGCCGCAGCCGGCGTCTTCGCCAGCAGCGCCCGGTACCGTCGCCCCGATCGCTCGAGGTTGCGGGCCGCGTTCGCAACGGTCGTCAGCAGCCACGGCAGCGGCGAACCGTCGACGAGGCGCACGCTCGCGCGCTTTCGCCACAGCTCGAAGAACGCGACGGCGACGGCATCCTTCGCGTCCTCGCGATCGGTCAGCAGCCGGCTCGCCTGCCGGAACAGCCGCGACTCGTATCTGTCGAACAGGTCACCCAGCGCGGACTCATCGCCCGCTCGCAGTCGCCGCCACGCAGCGGCTTCATCATCTCCCACACCCTGTAGTGTCCGGCACCGCCGAGAAGGTTCGCGGTCGCGCGAACTAATCTGAGCGGATGACGACCGTGCTGCTGACCGGATTCGAGCCGTTCGCCGGAGACGTGACGAACCCGTCGGGCGACGCCGTCCGCATGGTCGCTGACCAGTGGGACGAACCGGAAAAGCTCGTGACCGCGGTGCTTCCGGTCGAGTTCGACCGCGCGCACCGCAGCCTCCTCGAGCTCATCGCGACGCACGAACCCGACGTCGTCATCGCGACGGGCCTCGCAGGCGGGCGTACCGGCATCACTGTCGAGCGCGTGGCCATCAATCTCATCGACGCACGCATCCCCGACAACGCCGGTGACCAGCCGATCGACGTCCCGTCATCCCCGGGCGGGCCGGCTGCCCGCTTCGCAACCCTGCCCGTCAAAGCGATCACCGCGGCGATCGCGGATGCCGGCATCCCCGCCGCCGTCTCTCACTCGGCCGGCACGTTCGTCTGCAACCACGCGATGTTCACCGTCCTCGACGTCGACGGGCCGACCGTCCGACGAGCCGGCTTCATCCACGTGCCGTACGCGCGCGAGACGGCGCCTGACGACCGCCCCTCGCTTCCACTCGATGACATCGTGCGGGCGCTGCGCATCGCGGTCCGCACCGCACTCGACACCGACGTCGACGCGTCGTACGCCGCCGGCACGATCGACTGACGCAGCTTCGTTCAGCTGGAGAGTGCGGTGAGCATGCGAGCCAGGACCTGAGCCGCCAGATCGAGGTCGCTCTCGTAGACGCTTACGACGTTCGTCCCGTCGGTCGCGAACGCCTTGTGCGAGCCGTGCCCCCAGTCCACGGCGAAGGCATCCGCGGCACCGGCGACATCCACCTCGACGAACGTCGACGACTCCTGCGCTCTCGCCCGCACCTCATCCCACTGCCAGCTCAGCCCCGGCGCGACCTGCGGGGCGAGGATGTGGAACTCCTGCGTGTCGTAATCGATCCGCTCACCGTCGGAGAAGAGCGGGCACGTGCGGAAGGCACCGGCTGCCGCCAACAGGACCTCTTCAGGTTGCTCGGAACCTTCCCAGTAGCCGTGGAGGTAGGGACCGATGAGTTCCTCGATCCCCATGGCCTCACCGAGCCAGATGCAGTCGGGAACCGACCACACGTCATCGGTGGCCACCGCGCGTCGAGGTTGCGTCGCCGTCGGGAGGTTCGCCGAGACAGCATCGATCGCCGCCGTCAGCAGGTCATTCGGAGCCTCGGCGGGCCCCCACCCGGCCGACGCCCCGATCCATGCATCGCCGACGACCCGACCCAGACGACAGCTGGTCGAGTCGTATTTGGGCTCGCACGTCGCGACGGAGTATCGGGCCGCGAACTCGTTGCTCACCTCGGTCGCGGGCACCACCGTCACCGTCAGGGCGTCGACGCCGTCGGGGAGATCCGTTCCTTCATCGGCGAACCACGAGCAGGCGATGCCGCCCAGCGTCCCGACGGGGTCGAAGTCGACCGCCACGGGAAGGTCGGCGTCGTCCATACGTTGATGCTCCGCGCCCGTGTGTAACCCGGCTCCCAGGAGCTCGTCGCGCTGCTCGCTCGTAAGCATCTGGTCGCAGTCGCCGTCGAACGCCAGGACCGGCTCGAGGTCGGGCGTCGGCGTGGGCGTCGGTGAAGGCGCCGCCTCGGCCGGGAGCACGGGTGCGGGCGTCTCCGCCGCGCGGTCGACGGGCGCGCACCCCACCACGAGGGCGGCGGCGAGCGCGAGGGGCACGAGGGCGACACGACGACGGAGCACGCCGCCAGCCTGGCAGGACCGATATGCGCCCCGCGGCATCCTCGTCGAAGCGTTATCGAACCGATCTCAGGCGGTGACGACCTGCGCCGTGCCGAGCGGTGCATCGGGGCCGAGCTCGTCGGCGATGCGGCGGGCCTCTTCGATGAGGGTCGCGACGATCTCCGACTCGGGCACGGTCTTGATGACCTCGCCCTTGACGAAGATCTGCCCCTTGCCGTTGCCCGATGCGACGCCGAGATCGGCTTCGCGCGCCTCTCCGGGACCGTTGACGACGCAGCCCATGACGGCGACGCGCAGCGGCACGGTGACATCCTTCAGCCCAGCGGTGACGTCGTCGGCGAGCGTGTACACATCGACCTGCGCGCGCCCGCACGAGGGGCACGAGACGATCTCGAGCTTGCGCTCACGCAGGTTGAGTGACTGCAGGATCTGGTGCCCGACCTTGACCTCTTCGGCCGGCGGCGCCGACAGCGAGACACGGATCGTGTCGCCGATCCCCTCGCCGAGCAGGATGCCGAACGCGGTGGCGCTCTTGATCGTGCCCTGGAACGCCGGTCCTGCCTCGGTCACCCCGAGGTGCAGGGGCCAATCGCCGCGCTCGGCGAGCTGCCGATACGCCTTGACCATGACGATCGGGTCGTTGTGCTTGACCGAGATCTTGAAGTCGTGGAAGTCGTGCTCCTCGAACAGCGAGGCCTCCCAGACGGCGCTCTCGACGAGCGCCTCGGGCGTCGCCTTGCCGTACTTCTCGAGCAGGCGACGATCGAGAGAGCCGGCGTTGACGCCGATGCGCAGCGAGACCCCGGCGGCCTTCGCCGCGTTCGCGATCGCCCCGACCTGGTCGTCGAACTTCCGGATGTTGCCCGGGTTCACGCGCACCGCGGCGCACCCGGCGTCGATCGCCTGGAAGACGTACTTCGGCTGGAAGTGGATGTCGGCGATGACGGGGATCTGGCTCTTCTTCGCGATGATGTGCAGCACGTCCGCGTCGTCCTGCGAGGGCACCGCCACGCGGACGATCTCGCAGCCGGATGCCGTGAGCTCGGCGATCTGCTGCAGCGTCGCGTTGATGTCGGTGGTCGGGGTGGTCGTCATCGACTGCACGCTGACCGGGGCTCCGCCCCCGACGAGCACCTTTCCGACGCGGATCTGCCGGCTCTTGCGGCGGGGGGCGAGGACGTCCGGAACCTGGGGCATCCCGAGATTGACAGCTGGCACGCGCACAGCCTACGCGGCGCCGCCGCAGACGGGCTGGGAGCCGCGCAGCGCCGCATCCCCCACTCGGGTGTGATAATTTCGCCCCATGCGCACGCGCCTCTCCTGGTGGCACACCGCTTAGGCGGTGTGTTCGACGTGCACACGTTTCAGACCGCCCGGCGTTGAAGGCCCGGCGGTCTTCTTCGTGGGGCGGGCGTTCCGACGAAGAAAGACGACGATGACCGGTTCTCTCCCGACCCTGACCGATCTCGCCGCGAGCGGTGAGCCGTTCGCGCTCATCGCTCGCGACGGGGCGAGCGTCGAGGTGCTGCGCGGTGACGTCGTCGACGTCGACCTGCTCGCCGACATCCCGCTGGACGACCCGGACGGGACCCCGCGCGAGGTGCTCGCCCTCGTCCCGTTCCGACAGGTCGTCGAACGTGGCTTCGTCTGCCACGACGACCGGGCGCCGCTTCGCTGTCTGCGCGTCTCCGACCACGCCGCGCTGCCGCTGGCCGAGGCGCTCCGCCAGCTGCCGTCCGAGCGCGTCCCCCTCGAGGACGCCGGGTTCGACATCTCGGACGACGACTACGCCGACATCGTCCGACGCGTGATCGCCGATGAGATCGGCCGGGGTGAGGGGGCCAACTTCGTCATCCGCCGCGACTTCACCGCCAGCGTCGACACGGATGCCGTCACCGCCGGCCTCACGTGGTTCCGGGCGTTGCTGCAGCACGAGCGCGGCGCGTACTGGACGTTCCTCGTCGTGACCGACGGCCACGTCGCGGTCGGCGCCAGCCCGGAGGCCCATGTCAGCGCCCGCAGCGGCGCGCCCGCCGAGCCGGGCACCAGCATCGTCACGATGAATCCGATCTCCGGCACGTTCCGCCACCCCCGCGGCGGCGCGACGGCCGAGACCCTGACGGAGTTCCTCTCCTCGACGAAGGAGACCGAGGAGCTGTTCATGGTGGTCGACGAGGAGCTGAAGATGATGTCGGCGGTCTGTTCCGACGGCGGCCGCATCACCGGCCCGCATCTGAAAGAGATGTCGCGTCTGACCCACACCGAGTACATGCTGCGTGGATCGAGCACGATGGATCCCCGCGATATCCTCCGCGAGACGATGTTCGCCCCCACCGTCACGGGGTCGCCCATGCAGAACGCGTGCACCGTCATCGCGCGACACGAGCGCACGCCCCGCGGCTATTACTCCGGTGTCGCCGCCCTGTTCACCCCCGCACCGGGTGGGGGCCACGATCTCGACGCGCCGATCCTGATCCGCACCGCCTACCTCGTCGACGGCCGGCTGCGCGTGCCGGTGGGCGCGACGCTCGTGCGGCACTCCGACCCCGCGGGCGAGGTCGGCGAGACCCACGGCAAGGCGGCTGGTGTCCTGGGGGCGATCGGCGCCGTCGACCGTGACGAGGCGCCCGCCTCGATCGCCGACACCGCGGCCGTCGACGAAGACGCGCCCGCGGCGCATCGTCCGCGACTCGGCGACGACCCGACGATCGCCGCCCTCCTCTCCTCGCGCAACGCGCGGCTCGCGCAGTTCTGGCTCGACCCTCAGGCGGCGCACGGCGGTCCTTACGCGGGCCGCGAGGTGCTGGTCGTCGACGCCGAGGACCGGTTCACCACCATGCTCGGCCATCAGCTGCGCCACCTCGGATTCTCGGTGCGCATCGCTCCGTGGAACGAGGTCACGGATGCCGCGGTCGACGACGCGGGGCTCGTCGTCTTCGGGCCCGGCCCCGGCGATCCGCGAGACGACGCGAGCCCTCGCATCGCACGCATGCGCGAACTCGTCGCCCGCCGGGCCGAGGCGGGGCGGCCGCTGCTCGCGGTGTGCCTGAGCCACCAGATCCTCGCCGATCGGCTCGGGATCGGTCTGGCTCCCCTCGCATCTCCGCACCAGGGTCTGCAGAAGAGCGTCGACGTGTTCGGCGAACCGGCATCCATCGGGTTCTACAACACCTTCACCGCGCGCGTCGCCCCGGGCACCACCCGGCTCGGCGACACCGAGATCGCAGCCGACCCCTCGTCAGGTGACGTCTATGCGCTGCGCGGTCCCGGGTACGCATCCGTGCAGGGACACCTCGAGTCGATCCTGTCGCGCGACGGTCTGCCGACGCTCGAGCGGCTCATCGGATTCGCGCTGGGACCCGTCGCGGCCTGACTCGCGCCGCCCCGGCGGCGAACGTCAGCCGAGGATCGAGATCGGGTTGAAGACGTCGGCGAGGATGAGCGTCCCGCCCATGACGATGAGTCCGATCACGACGACGAAGGTGACGGGCACGAGCTTCGTGGCGTCGACCGGCCGCGGCGACGGGCGGCGGAACAGCTTCGCCCACGCGCGCTTGATGCCGTCCCACAGGGCGACGACGACGTGTCCGCCGTCGAGCGGGAGCAGGGGCAGCAGGTTGAAGATGAACAGCGCTATGTTGAGCGACCCCAGCAGGCTCAGCAGGTCGACGACGCGATCCTGAATCGGCGCCTCCGTCGCGGCGACCTCGCCCGCGATGCGGCCCGCTCCGACGACGGACAGGGGCCCGTTCGGGTCGCGCTCGCCGCCGGTGACGAGGGCCACCCCCGTCTGGTACACCTTGACCGGGAGCTGCCAGATGACGCTCGCGACGGCGCCGAGCCGGTCGACCGCAGCCTGCGGTCCGGTCCAGATCGGCTGCGGGACGTTGACCCGGGTACCCGTCATGCCGACGAACCCGACCTCTTTGACCTCGCTCGTGCCGTCGTCGTTCATCACCGGACGTTCGGCGGCGACCGGGGTGACCTCGAGCGTCACGCGGTCGCTGCCACGCTCGACCACGATCGGGATCGTGCGCCCCGGTGCCGCCTGGATGATCGCGGTCGCCTCGGCGTAGCCCGAGACATCGGTGCCGTCGACGGCGACGATGACGTCTCCCGGACGGATGCCCCCGGCTGCCGCGGGAGACACCGGATCACCGGCCTCGCACGTCGTGCGGTCGGCGCCCGCCGGGATGACGCACTCGTTGACCGCGGCGATGGTGGGCGAGACGCTCGGGATGCCGATCGCGCTGAGTGCGATCGCGAAGAGGACCATGGCGAGCACGAGGTTCATGAACGGACCGCCGACCATGATGACGATGCGCTTCCACACCGACAGCTGGTAGAACGCCGGGCGCGTGTCGTTCTCGACGAGCGTCTCGGCGTTGGCGAGGCGGGCATCCTGCACCATCGCCCCGAAGAATCGGCCGCTGCGTCGGGTCGCTGCGTCGGGCTCGTCGGGAGCCGGCGGGTACATGCCGGACATCGAGATGTAGCCGCCGACGGGCAGTGCCTTCACGCCGTACTCGGTCTCACCGAAGCGCCGCGACCAGAGCGTCGGACCGAGGCCGATCATGTACCGGCCGACGCGCACGCCGAACAGCTTCGCGGGAACGAGGTGCCCGACCTCGTGCAACGCGATCGAGACGGCGAGCCCGACGACGAGCAGCACGACGCCGATGACGAAAGCGAGGACGGTCACGACCGCTCAGAGTACCCGTCGAGTCTTTGAATCGGCCCAGGCCGTAAACTCCAACCATGGAGCGGGCGCAGAGTGCGACGGTGCGGCGTGCGCGCGCCGTGCGGGGAACCGCCTCCGCCGCCATCGCCACCGTCTTCGCCGCCACCGCCCACACCATCTCGGGCGGGCTCGCGCCGCTCTGGCTCATCGTCGCGGCGACGTTGCTCACCGCCCCCGCCGCGGTCTGGCTCGTGGGCCGCGCCCCGTCGGCGTGGCGGACCGGACTCGTCGTCCTGGCGAGCCAGGGGCTGTTCCACACCTTCTTCTCCATCGCCGGCGCAGCCGACCCGACGGCGCCCGTGCCGCATGTCCACGGCGGCGCCCTCCCCGCCGTCGCCCCGCTCTCACATGCGCACGCCGTCGGCACGAACATGACCGCCACGCACGTTCTCGCGGCGGCGGTCACCGTCGCGACGCTCGTCGCCGGCGAGCGTCTCGTACGCCTCATCCACCGCGGCATCCGCCGGTTCGCGCGACTGATGTCGCCGTCGATGCGCACACGGACTCCTCTGCTGCGCCCCGCTGCCGGCCGCGAGCGCATCCTCCCGGCACGCCGCCTGCGTTCCTCTCTCTCGCTGCGGGGTCCACCGGTCACCACCGTGTGAGCCCCCCTTCCCGTCGCGGACGGCACCGTGCCATCCGCATGTTCTGAGAGACGACAATGACCCGCAACATCACCGCGCACAGCCGCGCCCGCTTGGCCGTCGGCGTGACCGCCGGCGCAGCCCTCGCCCTCGCCCTTCCGCTCGCCGCCTCCGCGCACGTCCACGTGACGCCGGAAGAGGTGGCCGCCAACGGATCCACCCGCATCGACTTCTCGTTCAGCCACGGCTGCGACGGGTCGCCCACGACCGCGCTCGTCGTCGACGTCCCCGCCGAGGCGCAGGGTGCGACGCCCGTCGTCGACGGTGCATGGACCATCACCACCGAGGCCGGCGAGAACGGCATCCCCACCCGCATCACCTACACCGCGGTCGCCCCCATCCCCGACGCGTATGCGGCCTCGGCCGGCATGAACGTGATCTTCCCCGGCTCGGCCGAGGGCGAGAGCTTCGCCTTCCCCGTCACGCAGCAGTGCGAGACGGGCGAGGCCGCCTGGGTGCAGGTCGCCGAGGACGGCCAGGATCCGGACGACCTCGAGTACCCGGCTCCGGTCGTCGTGGTCGGCGCGGCTGCGGCCGATTCCCACGGCGGCCACGGTGACGGCGGCCACTCGTCGGCCGACGGTGCCGCTGACGGCGAGACCGCCGCAGCATCCCCTGCCGCAGCCGACCCGCTGCCGATCTGGCTCTCCGCCGGCGCCCTCGTCGTCGCCGCCGCCGCGCTCGTCCTGACGATCGCCCGCCGACGCGCCTGAGGCACACCCGGGGCGGCGCGTCAATCGGCGCTGCCGCCCCGGAACCGGGGTGAGACAATGGTGGCAATGCCTAACGACGCCCCGAACCTCCCTCCCGTCCTCCGCCCCGAGAGTCCGCCGCGCCGATCCCTGACCGAGCTCGCGGCCCGCGTCGGCGGCCGGATCGTCGGCGATGCTTCCGACGTATCCGTCACGGGCATCACGCTCGCGACGGCGGACCTGCGCCCGGGGGAAGCGTTCGTCGCGATCCGAGGCGCCGTGCGACACGGGGCCGAGTTCGCGAAGCAGGCGGCCGAGACGGGCGCCGCGGCGATCGTCACCGACGACCGAGGCGCCGAGCTCGCCGCCGATGCCGGCCTGCCGATCGTCGTGGTCGACGATCCCCGGGCGCGCTTGGGCGACCTGTCGGCCTGGGTCTACGGCACCGGCCGCGAGGACCGGCTGCCGCTGCTGCTCGCGACGACCGGCACGAACGGCAAGACGAGCGTGTCGCACCTGATCGAAGGCATCCTCGGACAGCTCGGCGCGGTGACGGGGCTCTCCTCGACAGCCGAGCGTCACATCGCGGGCGAGGTGATCGTGTCGCGGCTCACGACCCCCGAGGCCTCGGAGTTCCACGCGTTGCTCGCTCTCATGCGCGAGCGCGGCGTCGAAGCGGTCGCGGTCGAGGTGAGCGCACAGGCGCTGACCCGGCACCGTGTCGACGGCGTCGTCTTCGACGTCGCCGGCTTCACCAACCTCACGCACGATCACCTCGACGACTACCGCGACATGGCGGAGTACTTCGAGGCGAAGCTCCCCCTCTTCCGCGCAGACCGGGCACGGCGCGGCGTGGTGTGCCTCGACTCCGACGCCGGCGTGCAGATCGTCGCGCGCGCCGAGATCCCGGTGACGACGATCATCACGCCCGCGATCGCCGAGACGCCCTCGTCACCGGCGGACTGGACGGTCGAGATCGTCGAGGAACGGCAGAACGGCACGGAGTTCCGGCTCATCGGCGCCGACGGCCGGCGACTGACCACGACGGTGCCGGTCATCGGGCGGCACATGGCGGCCAACGCCGGCCTCGCGATCGTCATGCTGCTCGAAGGCGGCTACGCGTGGGAGACGCTCGTCGGCGCACTCGACGGGCGGCGCATCGAGGCGCACCTCCCCGGGCGGACGCAGCGCGTGTCGGGCGATCGCGGACCGGCCGTCTACGTCGACTTCGGCCACTCCCCCGACGCTTTCGAGAAGACCCTCGCGGCCGTGCGACGCGTCACCCCCGGAACCGTCGTCATGGTCTTCGGGGCCGACGGCGACCGTGACAAGACGAAGCGCCACGACATGGGCGCGACGGCCGTCCTCGGCAGCGACATCCTGATCGTGACCGATCACCACCCGCGATTCGAGGATCCCGACGCGATCCGCGCGACCCTGCTCGAGGGTGCTCGGCGAGCGCGCCCGGATGCCGACATCCGCGAATCGTCACCGCCGGAGAAGGCGATCGTCGAAGCCGTGTCGCTCGTCGGCGACGGTGACGCGATCCTGTGGGCCGGTCCCGGGCACCAGGACTACCGCGACATCCGCGGCGTCCGCACCCCGTACTCCGCTCGAGAGCTCGCACGTCGAGCGCTGCGGGACGCCGGCTGGCCGGTGCCCGAACCCAGCTGGGACGTGCCATACGCCGACTGAGCGTGTTTGTGGTCGGACCACTGTGAAAAATCGTGGGTCTCTCGCCGTGCTGTCGCTCCCGTGCACGATTCCTCCACCCCCTGCGAGTGCGGCGTAGCGTCGGCCGCAGGCACGCCGCGGCAGGCACGACCAGCGCCTTCCCCGCTCCCCGGCGGGCCTTCCGACAGGACGAAGGACCCACGATGAGCACAGTCATCCCGACCACGACAGCACACGACGACGACGCGGTCCCCACCGCGTGGGCGGGCTTCGCCCCGGGCCCGTGGCAGGACGACATCGACGTCCGTGACTTCATCCAGCGCAACTACGAGCCCTACACCGGCGACGCGTCGTTCCTCGTGGGGCCGACCGCCCGCACGACGGGGCTCTGGGAGACGCTCAGCGAGATGTTCCCCGCCGAGCGCGAGCGCGGCGTGTACGACGTCGACGCTCTCACCCCCTCGACCATCACATCGCATGCTCCGGGCTACATCCGCCAGGAGGACGAGCTGATCGTCGGCCTCCAGACCGATGCGCCCCTGCGCCGCGCGATCATGCCCAACGGCGGGTGGCGCATGGTCAAGGGAGCCCTCGAGACCTACGGCTACCCCGTCGACCCCACGCTCGAGACGATCTTCACGCGCTACCGCAAGACGCACAACGACGGCGTCTTCGACGTCTACCCGCCGGCCGTCCGCCGCGCCCGCAGCAGCCACATCATCACGGGCCTCCCCGATGCCTACGGCCGCGGCCGGATCATCGGCGACTACCGACGCGTCGCCCTGTACGGCACCGACGCGCTCGTGGCCGCGAAGAACGTCGAGCGGGCCGAGCTCGACATGCACCCCTCGACGGAGAACATCCTGCGCTCGCGCGAGGAGAACGCCGAGCAGATCCGCGCCCTGCACGAGCTCGCCGAGATGGCCGCCTCGTACGGGTTCGACATCACCCGGCCCGCCGCCACCGCCCGCGAGGCGATCCAGTGGCTGTACTTCGCCTACCTCGGAGCGGTGAAGGAGCAGAACGGCGCCGCGATGAGCTTCGGTCGCAACACCGCGTTCCTCGACGCGTACATCCAGCGCGACATGGCGCGCGGCATCCTCACCGAGGTGGAGGCGCAGGAACTCGTCGACGACCTCGTCATCAAGCTGCGTATCGTGCGGTTCCTCCGCACGCCCGAGTACGACGCGCTGTTCTCGGGCGACCCCACCTGGGTGACCGAGTCGATCGGCGGCGTCGGCGAAGACGGACGCACCCTCGTGACCAAGACGGCATTCCGCTTCCTGCAGACGCTCTACAACCTCGGCCCCGCCCCCGAGCCGAACCTGACGGTGCTGTGGACCGACGCCCTTCCCGACGGGTTCAAGGAGTTCTGTGCGCAGGTCTCGATCGACACCTCGTCGATCCAATACGAGTCCGACGACCACATCCGCGCGCTGTGCGGCGACGATGCGGCGATCGCGTGCTGCGTGTCGCCGATGACGGTCGGCAAGCAGATGCAGTTCTTCGGGGCTCGGGTCAACCTCGCCAAGACCCTCCTGTACGCCATCAACGGCGGACGCGACGAGGTGAGCGGCAAGCAGATCGCGCCGGCCGCCGCCCCGGTCTCGGGAGACGTGCTCGGGTACGACGACGTGCGCGAGCGCTTCCGGGTCATGATGGAGTGGCTCGCCGAGACCTACGTCGACGCGCTCAACTGCATCCACTTCATGCACGACAAGTACGCATACGAACGCCTCGAGATGGCTCTGCACGACGGCAACGTCCTCCGGACCATGGCGTGCGGCATCGCCGGGCTCTCCGTCGCCGCCGATTCCCTCGCGGCCATCAAGTACGCGACCGTCGAGCCGGTCCGCGACGCCTCGGGTCTCGTGGTCGACTACCTCGTCCACGGCGACTTCCCCACCTTCGGCAACGACGACGACCGCGTCGACGAGATCGCCCGCGAGCTCGTGTCGGACTTCATGTCGATGATCCGCAAGCACCAGACGTACCGCGACGCGGTGCACACCCAGTCCGTGCTGACGATCACGTCGAACGTCGTGTACGGCAAGGCCACGGGCAACACCCCCGACGGCCGCCGTGCCGGTCAGCCGTTCGCCCCGGGCGCGAACCCCATGAACGGACGAGACACGCACGGGATGCTGGCGGCCGCACTGTCGGTCGCGAAGCTGCCGTTCGACCAGGCGCAGGACGGCATCTCGCTGACCACGACGGTGACGCCGAGCGGTCTGGGGCGCACGCCCGACGAACGGGTGCACAACCTCGTGGGACTGCTCGACGCGCAGATGGCCTCGGACGGCTACCACCTCAACGTCAACGTGCTGACGCGCGAGACGCTCGAGGATGCGATGGTCAACCCCGACAAGTACCCGCAGCTGACCATCCGAGTGTCCGGCTACGCGGTCAACTTCGTGCGACTGACCCGTGAGCAGCAGCTCGACGTGCTCAGCCGCACCTTCCACACGGGGGTCTGACTCCCGTGTCCGCCATCCTGGTGCCGGGTGAAGCCTGCACCGCCGATCTGAGCGATCCCCGTCATGACCGTCTCGCCGCACGACGGTCCGGGCACGTCGCGAGTGTGCACTCCTGGGAGCTCGTCACTTCCGTGGACGGCCCCGGCACCAGGATGACCCTCTTCCTCGCGGGATGCCCGCTGCGCTGCCAGTACTGCCACAACCCCGACACGTGGCGTCAGCGCGACGGCGAGCTCACCGCGCTCGATGACATCGTCGCCCGTCTGCGCCGGTACCTGCCGGTCTTCCGGGCGACAGGAGGGGGGCTGACGATCTCCGGAGGCGAGCCGCTGCAACAGGCGGCCTTCGTCACGCGTCTGGCCCGGGCCGCCACCGAGCTCGGTGTCCACGTCGCCATCGACACATCGGGCAACCTCGGCCGCGCCGCATCCGATGCGCTGCTCGACGACGTCTCGCTCGTCCTGCTCGACGTGAAGTCCGGGCTGCCCGACACCTACCGCGAGGTCACCGGCCGCGACCTGCAGCCGACGATCGAGTTCGGCGACCGCCTCGCGGCCCGCGGCACTCCGGTGTGGGTGAGGTTCGTGCTCGTCCCCGGCCTCACGGATGCCGTCCCGAACGTCGACGCCGTCGCCGACATCGTCGCCCGGTGGCAGAACGTGCAGCGGGTCGAGGTCCTGCCGTTCCATCAGATGGGCACGTCGAAGTGGGAGCGTCTGGGAATCCCCTATCCGCTCGCCGGTCGCTCGACGCCGGATGCGGAACTGCTCGCGCGGGTCCGCGGCCAGTTCGCCGATCGCGGTCTCACCGTGTACTGACGGTGAGCGTCACTCGACCACGCTGATCGCTCGGTCTGCGGCGCTCCGCGCCCACGCCTCCGCCTCCGCGAGCGACTCCCGGGTGAGCTCGCCCGGCGGACGGTGCGCGTCGACCACGCGTTCGACGGTCTCCACGATGCCGAGGAAGCCCAGGGCGCCCGCGTGGAACGCCTCGACGGCCTGCTCGTTCGCGGCGTTGAACACCGCCGGGTAGGTGCCGCCCGCGCGCCCTACCCGTTTCGCGAGCGCGACCGCCGGGAACGCGGAGTCGTCGAGCGACTCGAAGGTCCACTCGCTCGCGCGGGTCCAGTCCAGCGGAGCCCCCACTCCCGCGACCCGGCGCGGCCAGTCGAGGCCGAGCGAGATCGGGAGACGCATGTCGGGCGGCGAGGCCTGGGCGATGGTGGACCCGTCGATGAACTCGACCATCGAGTGGACGACCGACTGAGGGTGCACCACGACGTCGATGCGGTCGTAATCCACACCGAACAGCAGGTGCGCCTCGATGACCTCGAGCCCTTTGTTGACGAGGGTCGCCGAGTTGGTGGTCACGACGCGTCCCATGTCCCAGGTCGGGTGGGCGAGGGCCTGGGCAGGGGTGACGGTGGCCAGCTCGTCGCGACGCCGGCCGCGGAACGGCCCGCCGGATGCCGTGAGCACGAGCCGTCGCACCTCGTCGGGCGTGCCTGATCGCAGCGCCTGTGCGATCGCGGAGTGCTCCGAGTCGACCGGGACGATCTGACCGGGCGCGGCGAGCGACGTGACGAGCTCGCCCCCGACGATCAGCGACTCCTTGTTCGCCAGCGCCAGCGTGCGACCCGACTCGAGCGCGGCCAGGGTCGGCCCCAGCCCGACCGAGCCCGTGATGCCGTTGAGCACGACGTCGGCCTCGACATCACGGACGAGACGTTCCGCATCGGCCGCGCCGAGGGCGGTTCGGGTCACACCGAATCGCGCCGCCTGCTCTTCGAGCATCCGAGCGTTCGAGCCGGCGGCGAGCCCGACGACCTCGAACCGGTCACGACGGGAGTCGATGACATCGAGCGCTTGCGTCCCGATCGATCCGGTGGAGCCGAGGATGAGGACGCGACGCATGCCGTCAGCCTAGGTGCTGCGGCCGTGCTGACGGGGCCGTCAGCCTGCGGCGGGAACGGGGGTGCGCTGGACGCCCAGGATGTCGACGACGAAGACGAGTGTCTCGTTCTGGAGCTCGCTGCCCTCCTGCGCACCGTAACCCGCAGCGGGCGGGATGACGACGAGCACCTGCGAACCGACCTGCTGCCCCTCGAGCGCCTGCTGGAATCCGGCGACCACACCGGTCGTCGGGAAGGCCGCGGGCTGGCCGCGGTCCCAGCTGGAGTCGAAGACCGACCCGTCCGACCACTTCACACCGGTGTACTGCACGAAGGCGGTGTCACCCGGCTGAACGGTGGCACCGTCGCCGGTCTTGAGGTCGGCCAGCTGCACCTCGGTCGGAGCGTCGGTGCCGGGCAGGGTGATGGTGGGGGCGCCGTTCTCGGCCAGCTCGACCGTCGGCATCCCGTCGACCGGCGCCTGGTCGGTTCCGGTCGCGCGCGTCGGAAGCTTCTCGACGCCCTCCGCCACGACGACGACGGCTGTGCGTCCCTCGCCGAAGGCCGAGCCGGGGATCGCGAGCGCCGCGGTCGATCCGAGCGGAGCGCATTCGAGGGCCGCGACGAACACCGAATACTGCTGGGGGTCGAGCAGCACCGGCACCAGGCCCGAGTCGTCGGGCGAGGTGTCGCGCGACTGCTCGAGCAGCTCACCGGTCGCACCGTCGTAGATCGCGTAGGAGCCCGAGACGAGGTCGCCGGAGACGAGGTCGTCGCCGTCGCCGCGGGTCGTGAGCGTGCGCTCGATCTCCGTCGGCTCAAGGCCCGGGTCGACCTTCGCGGTCAGCTCGGGCGCCGAACCCGACACCTCGATGCTGTCGGAGGCCTCCCCCGGCTGGGCGTTCACGAGGCATTGCTCCGATGCGCCGGAAGCGTTCGGGCTGGGCGACTCGGTGGCAGAGTCGCCACTCGCGCAGCCGGCGAGCGCAAGCGCCGAGACGGCGACGACGGACAGAGCGGCGAACGGGCGCAGACGCACGGAGAACCTCTTCGATCGGGGAGACGGAGTCCTCATCCTCTCGCACGAGCATCGGTGTGCGCTGAGAACGCGCGAGCCGACGCGAGTGGCGCCTCAGCCGATGCCGACACGACCACTCGCGTCGGGTCGTCGTTCATCGGCGCCGCTGCAGCACAGACGTGGTGCGCGGACCGGGGGGCGGAGCGCGCGTGCACAACATGTCCACGGAGTCATGCGTTCCGCAGTAGCCTCGTCTGGTGAACGCTGACGCAACCGAGCCGCAGTCCGGCGAGCCCGGCGAGCACGACGAAGCCGCAGCCGCCGTCGAAGCAGTCCCGGGAATCGGACTCACCTATGTGATCGGACGGTGGGTGCTCGCGCCCCTGGCGCGCATGATCTACCGGCCGCGCATCGAGGGCCGCGAGAACTTCCCCCGCAAGGGCGCTGTCATCCTGGCGAGCAACCACCTGTCGTTCATCGACTCCTTCATCATCCCGATGGCCTCACCGCGTCCCGTGCGGTTCCTCGCGAAGTCGAGCTACTTCGACGGCACCGGCTTCCGCGGCTGGCTGTCGCGAGAGTTCTTCTACGCCGCGGGCGCGTTCCCGGTCCGTCGCGGTGCTGGACAGGCCGCGCTCGATGCCCTGGATCAGCAGAAGAAGATGCTCGACGCGGGATGGTCGACCGCGCTCTACCCCGAGGGCACGCGTTCGCTCGACGGCCGCCTCTACAAGGGCCGCACCGGTGTCGCGTTCCTCGCGCTGCAGACCGGTGCGCCCGTCATCCCCGTCGGACTCGTCGGAACGAGCGAGATCATGCCCGTCGGAGCGAAGTTCCCGCGGCTGCGCCCGCGCGTGACCGTCCGATTCGGCGCGCCGCTCGACCTGAGCCACCACGGCTCGGCCGACTCCGGTCGCGCTCGTCGCAACGCCACCGATGAGATCATGGCCGCGATCCACGCCCTGTCGGGTCAGGAACTGGCAGGCGCGTACAACGAGGCCCCGCCGCAGAACACCGTCGAGCGGATCAAACAGGCCCTGCCGCACGAACGCCGCTGACCCGGCCGATCACTCCGCGCCCGAGACGACGATCGTCGGTTCGTGTCGCACCGGGAAGTTCACCGAGTTCGCGATGAAGCACCACGCGTTCGCCTGCGCGTGAGCCTCGAACGCGGCTTCGCGCATCGACGCTTCGGCGACGACGACCCGGGGCCGCAGCACGACCTCCGCGAACGCCCCACCGCCACGCCCGTCTTCGCGCATCGTCCCCGTCGCGTCATCCGTATAAGCGACCACGACCACGCCGGCCGTCACGCAGGCGTGCAGATACGACAGCAGATGGCACTCGGAGAGCGCAGAGAGGAGGAGGTCCTCGGGATTCCACCGGGTCGGGTCGCCTCGGAACGGCTTGTCGCTCGACGCGGCGAGAGCCGGCTTGCCGTCGATGCTCAGCGTGACGGCCCGGTCGTAGTCTCGGTAACCGCTGGTTCCGGTGCCACGATTCCCGGTCCATTCGGCCCGCACGGAGTATCGATGCTCGCCCAACATGCGGACAGTCTGACACGGCGCATGGCGGGGCCCGCGACGGTAGGCTGTCGGGGTGCCGCAGACCTTCGCCGTTCCCGCCGCCGTCGAACTCGCGGTCGTCGAGCGCAGCGGTTTCATCGAGTCGCGCCACGCCGGCGCAGCGGTCGTCCTCGGTGCGGACGGCACCCCGATCCGAACCCTCGGCGACGTCGACGCCCCGATCCTCCCCCGCTCGACCCTGAAGCCCCTGCAGGCGCTCGCCAGCATGACCGCGGGAGCCACCCTCGAAGGCGAACGACTCGGCCTCGCGACAGCCAGCCATTCCGGAACCGACCGGCACGTCTCCGTGGTGCGCGACATCCTGAACGAAGCCGGTCTGGGCGAGGACGACCTCGGATGCCCTCCCGCCTGGCCGGGCGACACCGCGACGCGCGATGAGATCGTGCGCGAGCTCGGTGCCCCCACCCGCATCCGGATGAACTGCTCCGGCAAGCACGCCGCGATGCTCGCCGCATGCGTCGCGAGCGGTTGGGACACCAGGACGTACCTCGACCCCGACCACCCCCTCCAGGTGCACACCCGCGAGGTGATCGAGCGGCTGACCGGCACCAAGGCGTCGGCGATGGCGATCGATGGATGCGGCGCCCCGGTGTACGCGATGAGCCTCATCGCGCTCGGGCGCGCGATCCAGCGCATCGGCACCGCGAGCGAACGATCGCCGTTCGCCCTGCACCGCATGGCGGGCGCTCTCGTGCGGGCGGTTCGTGAGAACCCGTGGACCATCGACGGTCCCGGTCGGCCCGACACCGTCGCGATCGAACGACTCGGCGTCTTCGCGAAGACCGGGGCGGAGGGCGTGCTCGTGATGGTCGCTCCCGACGGCACGACGGCTGCGCTGAAGGTGCTCGACGGCAACGGCCGCGCGGCGTCGGCGATCGCCCTCACTCTGCTCGTGCGGGCCGGGGCGCTCGAAGCCGCTCCCGTGGCCCGTGTGATCTCTCATCTCCCGCTGACCGTGCTCGGCGGCGGACAGAACGTCGGCATCATCCGGCCGACGGTGTAGCGGCTCCTCACGAGGGAGCGCAGAAAGGACTGCCATGCGCATCAGCGTTCCGAGTGAGGTCAAGAACAACGAGTATCGCGTCGCACTCACCCCGGCGGGTGTCCACGACCTCGTCGTCAACGGTCACGACGTGTTCGTCCAGCGTGGCGCCGGCGAGGGTTCGTCGCTGCCCGACGCGGAGTACGCAGACGCGGGTGCGGTGCTGCTCGACGACGCCGACGAGGTCTGGGCCCGTGCTGAGCTGCTGCTCAAGGTCAAAGAGCCGATCGCGAGCGAGTACCACCGCTTCCGCGATGATCTGGTGCTGTTCACCTACCTTCACCTCGCGGCCGACCGACCGCTCACCGACCGCCTGATCGAGAGCGGCATGACGGCGATCGCCTACGAGACCGTGCAGCTCCCCGGCGGGAGCCTGCCGCTCCTCGCGCCGATGAGCGAGGTCGCCGGCCGCCTGGCCCCGATGGTGGGAGCCTCCACGTTGCTGCGCTCCGCCGGGGGTCTCGGTCTGCTGATGTCCGGGGTGCCCGGAACCCGACCCGCCACGGTCACCGTCATCGGCGGTGGGGTGGCGGGGGCGAACGCCGCGTACATCGCCGCAGGGCTCGGCTCGGATGTCACGATCTTCGACACCAACATCCAGCGTCTCCGTTTCCTCGACGATCACTTCCAGGGTCGTGTCAAGACCGCCGCCTCCAACCCGCTCGATCTCGAACGGTCGGTCGTGGCTTCCGATCTCGTGATCGGCTCGGTACTGATCCCCGGTGCGAAGGCGCCCAAGCTCGTGCGCAACGAGACCGTCGCACGCATGCGGCCGGGCTCGGTGCTGGTCGACATCGCCGTCGACCAGGGCGGCTGCTTCGAGGACACCCGGCCGACGACGCACGCAGACCCCACCTTCCGCGTGCACGACACGGTGTTCTACTGCGTGGCCAACATGCCCGGCGCCGTGCCCAACACCTCGACCTCGGCGCTGACGAACGCCACGCTCCCCTACGTTCGGCAGATCGCCCGCCGCGGCTGGCGGCAGGCGCTGCGAGCCGACGGCGCGCTCGCGGCCGGACTCAACACCACCGCTGGACGGGTCGTCAACGCCGGCGTGGCAGCGGCTCACGGCATCACGTCGGACTCGTCGTCCGACGCGCTGAGCTGAGCGGCAGCACTGAGCGGCAGCACGACCCGTCGGACGCGATCGGTCCGCGTATCGATCACCCAGCCACGTCGGCGACCGGGAGCAGCGTACGGCGGCAGCTCCCGGTTGCCGGTGACGAGGCGGAAGTCGCCTGCGCTCGCGGCGTCGACGACGAGCTGACAGCGTCCCTGTGCGCCGACCGCGGCCGCGCGCCAGCGGCCCAGCCACGCCTCCGGAGTGCCCCACACCACTCTGCCAGCCCGCAGGGAGGTCGTCTGGTCGACGGTGGAGATCTCGAACCCCTGCTCGCGCCAGCGCGCGAGCAGGGCGTGCGTGGCGCCCGTCGGGGGTGCGACGAACGCCGTGGCGCAACGCGGCTCGAACACACCGGGCGCCCCCGCGTCATCGCGGCGCGGGCGGAAGTCGCCGGGATCCGCGAACTGGACGAGAGCCCCGCTCCACCTCCCCCGCCCCGCGGGTGCCGAGGGGTCGTGGTGCGACGCGTCGCCGCCGAAGGCGACGTGCTCCGAGCGCGACACCGCGGTGAGTACGGCACGATCGGGCAGGTGGTCGACGATCCTGCCGACGGCCCCGGTGACCCGCTGTGCCGCGCACACGAACTGGATACCGCGAGAACGCGCATCACGTGCGACACGTTCCAGCATCGTGGCAGCGGCAGCGCTGTAGTCGTCGGGCAGTGAGCCGAGCAGGCGGTCGAGGTCGTCGACGACGATGACCCACCCTCCCGGAACATCGTCGAGAACGGCGATGACGTCCCACGCGCTCTCGAGGTCGGCCGGCACCCAGCACACCTGCCCGGGTGACACCTGCGCGGCGATAGTCCGCAGCAGCGTCGTCCGCCCCGAGCCCGCGCGGCCGAGGACGGCGGCCCCCGGCGCACGCCGATCGAGCACGACGGCGCGCCGGCGCTGCTCGGCGGGCTCGTCTGCCAGGCCGAGGACCACCGCATCCTCCTGCCTCAGCCCGGCGAGCTCGATACGCTCGGGCAGCGGCGGCAGCCAGGGGCGACGGGCGGGGTGCGCTTCGGCCGCCGCACGGGCGATGTCCTCGATCGCCGCCGGCGGGCACCGACTCACGCGGACCAGGAGCGGTTGCGCGTCGGCCGGCCGCCTCACCAGAGCTGCCCCACGGTCATCGCGTCCGCCGGGCAACGCGGCGGCCTCGGCCGAGCCGAGCACCGCGCGGGATTCGGCGACATCCGACACGCGCAGCGCGATCCGCAGCGGCGCATTGGCGAGCACCGCTTCGCGGAACCCCGCCGCGCGCTGCGTCGCCAGCACGAGGTGCATCCCGAGCGCACGCCCCCGGGCGGCGATATCGGCGAACACGTCGTGCATCGCCGGATGGGCCGCCGTCAGCGCGGCGTACTCGTCGACGACGACCACCAGCCGCGGCAGCGCGTCGTCCGTCTCGGCGATGTCGCGTGCCCCGAGCTCGGCGAGGACCCGCTCGCGATGCCGGACCTCGGCGCGGAGGCTCTCGATCGCGCGCACCGCGTTGCGTTCATCGAGGTCGGTCACGACACCGGCCACATGCGGCAGACACGAGAGAGCGTCGAACGCACGGCCGCCCTTGAAGTCGATGAGGAGGAAGTTCACCTGTGCCGGTGGAAGGCGTCGCGCCAGCGCCGCGATCCAGGTCACGAGCAGCTCGCTCTTCCCACTGCCGGTGACCCCCACCACGACCGCGTGCGGCCCGTCCTCGACGAGGTCGATCTCGACCGGCTCGCCACGGCCCGCGCCGAGGACGGCGGTGAGTCCCGCACCGCGCGGCGTCGGCAGCTCATCGAAGGTCAGACTCGCCATGTGGTCCGCAGCCACCGCCGCAGCGCGCTCCCGAAGCAGCGCGACGGTCGCCGCCGCCTGCTCGCGCCCGATCGATTCGGGGCGGATGGTCGTGGACGAGCCACCGTACCCGAGCACTGCGTCGTCGACGCCGGTCACCCGCACGACGGCCCCGCACCGGGGCGACGGAGCAGCGGAATCGGCGCACACGATCACGATGTCGGCGTCGGGAGGCGGAGCACCCGTCCCCCACCAGAGCCGCAATCCCCCGGGCGTCGAGGTGTGCGGGAGGTCACGGGCCCACTCCTCCGTCGCGGCGACGACCGAGACCTCGCCGGGCGCGTGGACGAGGCAGATCTGCAGCACCAGAGCGCGCGCGATCGATGCCGCGGGAGCGACGGACCCGACGACGGCGACTCCCACCTCGAGCGGCACGGTGATCGGGGCCCGCCGAACCGTCGCGGCGGCCCGTCGGAAGTCCGGCGGCGCGTCACCCTCGACACCCGTGTGCGACGGCGCATCACCCGATCCCACGACCAGCGCCTCGCGCCCCGGCCTCGGCCGCCAGAGGTCATCCGGCGCGACCAGAAGGCCGGCGAGACCGGGCGTCGCACGCCACCGATCCGCTCGCTCGAGCGCATGCCGTTCGTCGAGCTCCGCGTGCGCCGCTCGGAGGTCCGCCTCGGCGCGAGCCGCGGACCGGCGCCTCTCTCGACGGGCCACCCGCGCCCCGTCGAGGAGCGTCGCGACCGCGACGAGGGGCCCCAACGCGGCGAACCAGAGCACGGTAGGCGACCCGGTGATCTGCCAGAGGATGACGGCACCCGCAGCCGGAACGACGAGCGCCCACACGGGGAACGGAGGCCGCTGCGGATCGGGCCGCAGTGAAGGGAAGCGGATGGGGGCGTCGAGCGAGACCGTCGGATGCACGTATGCGAGTCAAGCGACACCCGCACCCTGCGCGCGGCTGATCACCGCGAATGCGGGAAGGCCGGACTCAGCCCGCGCTCGGGGAGGAGCCGTCGGAGGAGTCGTCGGACGAATCGTCCGAGGCGCCCACGACGTGCGCGTCGAGCACGATGATCGTCACGTTGTCGCGACCGCCGTTCTCGAGGGCGGCGGTCATCATGGCGGACACCGCCGCAGCGGGGTCGTCGTTCTCGAGCAGAAAATGCAGGATGCCGTAGTCGGTGAGCTCTTTCGTCAGCCCGTCGCTGCAGATGACGAAACGATCGCCGTCCACGACGTCGAGGCGCACATAGTCGGGGGTCACGCCATCGCTCGGACCGACCGCACGTGTGATGACGTTGCCGTACGGGTGCTGCTCCGCCTCTTCGGGGCTGAGCCGTCCGGCCGCGACGAGCTCCTGAACCACCGAGTGGTCGGTCGTGACCTGGGCGATGGCCTGGTCGCGCAGCAGATAAACCCTGGAATCGCCGATGTTGAGCGTCGTCCACTGCGGTTCGCCGTCGACGATGTCGAGGTAGACGCCCGTGACGGTCGTGCCGGTTCCATCGTCGGTCGTCTCGGGGTGATCGGCGATGTCGCCGACCGCGCGTTCGAGCGCCTCTTCGATGTCTTCGGGGGTGACCACACCGCGGTCGGCGACGCCGCGCAGGCGTTCGACGGCGCTCGCGCTGGCGATCTCACCGCCGATATGCCCACCCATGCCGTCGGCGACGATGAACAGCGGATACTGCGCGAGAACGGCATCCTGGTTGCTGTCGCGACGACGTCCGGTGTCGGTCGCGGCGGCCCACCGGAGTTCGATCGCACCGGACGGGACGTCCACGATCCGGGATTGGGTCGTGGGGTCGGGCACGCTGTCACTCTTCTTTCGTCGACGGATGGGCGTGTCACACTCTAGTGGACGCACCCGTGGAGCGGGATTTGGTCAGCCGGCGGCGGGATCCGACGGCAGCGGGAAGAGCGCGTCGATGGTGGCCAGCTCATCGACGCTGGGATGCCACGCCGAGGCCGCCGCAGCGTTCGAGCGTACCTGCTCGGCCGAGGTCGCCCCGGCGATCACGCTGCTCAGCGCCGGCTGCGCCAGAAGCCAGCCGAACGTCGCCTGCACCATCGTGATACCCCGTTCGTCGCAGAACGACCGGTAGGCGTCGATCGCATCCCACGGTGCGTTCTCCCACAGGTGACGCCGCTCCCGCGCGACCCGTGAGTCGGCCGGGATGTGGTCGCGCGTGAACTTTCCGGTCAGCAGACCGTTGTGCAGCGGGAAGTACGGCAGAAAGCCCCGCCCGAAATGCCGGACGGCCGGGAGCACCTCGCGCTCGGCGGCGCGGGCGAGCAGGCTGTAGTGGTTCTGGGCCGAGATGAACGGCACATCCCCGCGGGCGTGCGCGACGGCCTCGGCCTCAGCGACCTGCCACCCCGCGAAATTGGAGTGCCCGATGTAGCGGACCTTGCCCTCGCGGACGAGCTCCGACAGCGCATCGAGCGTCTCTTCGATCGGCGTCTCGGGGTCGGGGGTGTGCAACTGATAGAGGTCGATCCAGTCCGTCTGGAGGCGTTCGAGCGACGCCTCCACCGCACGGCGGACGTACACGCGCGATCCCTTGGCGCCAGGCAGCCCCAGGTCGACGGCGCTGTGGCCGAACTTCGTCGCCACGACGACGCGATCCCGACGCCCCCGCAGGGCCTCGCCCATCAGCGTCTCGGAGAGACCGGGCTCGCCGCCGTAGATGTCGGCGGTGTCGAAGAAGGTGATGCCGGCGTCGAGGGCCGCGTCGAGCACCTCGACTGTTCCGTCCAACGTCTGCGTGGGCGTCCCGCGTCGACCGAAGTTGTTGCATCCCAGCCCGACGGCCGAGACGAGGAGGCCGGAGGATCCGAGTCGGCGGGTCTGCACTGCGTCGTCCATCCCTCCACGCTAGACCCCCCGTGCGCGATCTCGGCGCGCGAGACGACGAGGAGCCCCCGTCTTTCGACGAGGGCTCCTCGGGTGCTCACTGCCGCGGCGCGTCCGGAGCGGGGGGCTCGGTCGTCGGCGGCGTGACCGGCGGCTGCGCGGCCGGGGGCGGGTAGGCACCTGCCGGGGGCGCCGGCGGCGCTGCGGGAGGCGGGTAGGAACCGGCCGGCGGAGCGCTGGACGCAGCGGGAGGAGCGTAACCGGCTCCTGCGGCTCCGTAGGCGCCCGCAGCGGGCGCGGCTCCCCCGTCGGGCTGCACGGGGATGCCCTGCCAGACCGTCGTGTCGCGCAGGAACGAGGTACGCCACGGCGACGGCTGGATGTTCGGGTTCCAGGGCGAGCTCGAGAAGGCTGCGATGCCCAGCCAGATCAGCGAGCCGAGGCCGGGGATGATGTAGAGCAGGACGAGCGGCCAGTCCTTGCCGAGCTTCTGCCCGACGCGGACGCTCGCGAGAGCCAGGGCGACGAGGGCGAGGTATCCGAAGATGAAGCCGATGGCCGGGATGTTGCTCAGCACGCCTGTCGCGATGATCGCGCCCAGCATGACCCAGGGCGAGAGGTCGCCGAGCTTCGCGAAGACCATCTCGCGGTAGAACGGCACCCAAGCGCGCCATTTGCCCTGCACGCCGGCCTTTTCGAAGATCTTCATGTAGAAGAACGAGCTGATGATGTAGCCCGCGAGCAGAAGGATCAGGAAGATGGGAAGGAGCAGCAGGACGAGCGCGAAGAGAGCCCCCGCCCCCGCACCGTCGTCGTAGTAACCCGGCATGAACGACCTCCTCAGTCGTGACCTGGACGACGCGCTCGCGTCATCGGTCGCCGCTCATGCTAGCGAAACACGCGCCCCCGCGTGGTCTTTGACGGGGGCACGATACCGATCAGACGACGAGTTCGAGCTCGGCGGATCCTGCCGCCTCTCGCAGCGCCCATCCGTTCACGTCTGCCCAGGCGATGAGATCGACCTGTGACCCCACCACAGCGGAGGACAACGCGAGAGCGCGAGTGAACTCGCCCTTGGCGTGCTTGTTGAAATGGTTCAGGGCGCGCACAGTACCGTCGGCACCCGCCGAGACGACGCGAACGAAGGCCGACGGCACCTCCGCGGGCACGGGAGCGAGCGCGACGTAGGCGTCCGAGCGCAGATCGAGCACGAACGACGCGTTCAGCTCGCCCAGGGCCGCGGAGCCGGCCGCAGCCCAGTGACGGCGGAGCGGCGGGATGCCGGGAAGCGCTGTTCCGGCCGCGAGACGATAGGCCGGAATCGGGTCGAGCGCGGCGACCGGCCCGAACGGCGCCGACTGAATGAGCACATGCTCGCCGAGCCAGGCGCGCGCCGCGGGGCCGAGGCTCGCCGAGTCCAGGGCGTCGAACAGCACGCCGGTGTAGCGGTCGACCGCAGGCATCGTCGGAGCGGTCTTCAGCCCGGCGTTCACGGCGATCTCGCCCAGCTGGCGGGCACCGAGCTTCAGCACCCGCGCCGCGGCATCCGGATCGCGCGACAGCTCGACCAGCGCGTCGACGGCTGCGCGCCGCTGGGGTGCGAGCTGCGGAAGCGCGAGCTCGTCCATGACGAGCGGCCCGCCTGTGCCGCCGGCACGCTTGGTCTCGGAGGGCGGTAGCAGCACCAGCATCCGGAGTCTCCCTTCACACGCGAGAGACCGCACCCCGGAGGGTGCGGTCTCTCGTAGACGCGGTACAGGTCAGGCCAGAGCGGCGTTCCCGGCCACGATGGTGAGCTCGTCGCCCTCCATCGACAGGAAGCCGTCCTGCGCGTTGGCGACGATCTTCTCGCCGCCAGGCTGCGTGATGCGCACCTGGCCCTCGGCGAGGATCGCGAGCACCGGCTCGTGACCCGCCATGAAGCCGATCTCGCCCTCGACGGTCTTGGCCACGACGAGGGATGCCTCACCCGACCAGACCTCCGCCTCGGCGGAGACGAGCGTGACCGTCAGAGCCATGTCAGCTGTTCTCCTTCTGGATCTTCGCCCACTTCTCTTCGACGTCGCCGATACCGCCGACGTTGAAGAAGGCCTGCTCGGCCACGTGGTCGAAGTCACCCTTGACGATCGCGTCGAACGACTCGATCGTCTCCTTGATCGGGACCGTGGAGCCCTCGACACCGGTGAACTTCTTCGCCATGTAGGTGTTCTGCGAGAGGAACTGCTGGATGCGGCGCGCGCGCGACACGACGATCTTGTCCTCTTCGGAGAGCTCGTCGACACCGAGGATCGCGATGATCTCCTGCAGTTCCTTATTCTTCTGGAGGATCTGCTTCACGGCGGTCGCGACGCGGTAGTGGTCCTCGCCGATGTAGCGCGGGTCGAGGATGCGGCTCGTCGAGCTCAGCGGGTCGACGGCCGGGTAGAGACCCTTCGACGCGATCTCGCGCGAGAGCTCGGTCGTCGCGTCGAGGTGCGCGAAGGTCGTCGCCGGAGCCGGGTCGGTGTAGTCGTCGGCGGGGACGTAGATCGCCTGAAGCGAGGTGATCGAGTGGCCACGGGTCGAGGTGATGCGCTCCTGGAGCACACCCATCTCATCGGCCAGGTTGGGCTGGTAGCCCACCGCGGACGGCATACGGCCGAGCAGCGTCGAGACCTCGGAGCCGGCCTGCGTGAAGCGGAAGATGTTGTCGATGAACAACAGCACGTCCTGCTTCTGCACGTCGCGGAAGTACTCGGCCATGGTCAGGGCCGACAGGGCGACGCGCAGACGCGTTCCCGGCGGCTCGTCCATCTGGCCGAAGACGAGGGCGGTCTTGTCGAAGACGCCCGCCTCCTCCATCTCGTGGATGAGGTCGTTGCCCTCACGGGTGCGCTCACCGACACCGGCGAACACCGACACACCGCCGTGGTCCTGCGCGACGCGCTGGATCATCTCCTGGATGAGGACGGTCTTGCCGACGCCGGCACCACCGAAGAGGCCGATCTTTCCACCCTGGACGTAGGGGGTGAGCAGGTCGATGACCTTGATGCCGGTCTCGAACATCTGGGTCTTCGACTCGAGCTGGTCGAAGCTCGGGGCCTGACGGTGGATGCCCCAGCGCTCGGTGACCTCGATGGTCTCGCCCTCGGCGGCGTTGAGAACGTCGCCCGTGACGTTGAAGACCTTGCCCTTGGTGACGTCGCCCACGGGCACCGTGATGGGGCCGCCGGTGTCGCGCACTTCCTGGCCGCGGACCATGCCGTCGGTCGGCTTCAGCGAGATCGCGCGGACGAGGTCGTCGCCGAGGTGCTGAGCGACCTCGAGGGTGATCTCGGTCGACTCGCCATCGATCGTGATGGTGGTCTTGAGCGCGTTGTAGATGTCGGGGATCGAGTCGTGCGGGAACTCGATGTCGACGACGGGGCCGGTGACGCGCGCAACGCGGCCGACGACCGACGTGGCTTCGGCAGTGACGGTGGTCATGTCTGTCTCTTTCGGTTGGTCTTACTTGCCCGACGCCAGAGCGTCGGCGCCGCCGACGATCTCGGCGATCTGCTGAGTGATCTCGGCCTGGCGAGCGTTGTTGCGCAGGCGGGTGTAATCGGTGATGAGCTTGTCGGCGTTGTCGCTCGCCGACTTCATCGCCTTCTGCGTCGCGGCGTGCTTCGCGGCGGACGACTGGAGCAGCGCGTTGAACACGCGGCTCTGGACGTAGACCGGAAGCAGCGCATCGAGCACCGTCTCGGGATCGGGCTCGAACTCGTACAGCGGGTAGACCGGAGCCTGGTCCGCTGTCGCAGCGTCGGCCTCGACGACCTCGAGCGGCAGCAGACGCACTGCTTCAGGCGTCTGCGTCATCATGCTGATGAAGCGGTTGTACACGAGGTGGATCTCGTCGACTCCGCCGTCTTCGCCGCCCTGAGCGTAGGCGTCGAGGAGGGCCCCGGCGACCTGCTCAGCGGTGCTGAAGTGCGGTGTGTCGGTGTCGCCCGTCCACTCGCCCGCAGCCCGCATCCGACGGAACTGGAAGTACCCGACGGCCTTGCGGCCGATGAGGTAGTAGTCCACTTCCTTGCCCTGCGACCGCAGCAGCTCGGCCAGCTCGAGACCCTCGCGGAGGATCTGCGAGTTGAACGCGCCCGCGAGGCCGCGGTCGGAGGCGAAGATGACGACCGCCGAGCGACGGATGGTCTCGCGCTCGGTCGTCAGCGGGTGCTCGACGTCGGAGTGGGTCGCCACCGCGGAGACGGCACGCGTCACGGCCCGCGCGAAGGGAGAGGATGCGCGGACGCGCCCCATCGCCTTCTGAATGCGCGAAGCCGCGATGAGCTCCATCGCCTTCGTGATCTTCTTGGTCGTCTGAGCAGAACTGATCTTCTGCTTGTAGACCCGGAGTTGTGCGCCCATAGTGTGTCGTCCTCCGCGTCAGCCGCGGCGGCCCTTGACGATCTGCTCCTGGTTCACGTCATCGGCCTCGGCGGCAGCGGTCTCCTCGTGGCCCGGCCTGTTGATGGCCTGGCCCTTTCCGCCCTGGAACTCGAGCACGAACTCGTCGACGACCTTCTCGAGCTCGGCGACGGTGTCGTCGCCCAGCACATTGGTCTCGCGCAGCGTGTCGAGGATCGACGTGTTGCGCTTGAGGTAGTCGAGCAGCTCGCGCTCGAAGGTGAGGACGTCCTCGACCTCGATCGTGTCGAGCTTGCCGTTGGTCCCCGCCCAGATCGAGACGACCTGCTCCTCGACCGGGTACGGCGAGTACTGCGGCTGCTTGAGCAGCTCGGTCAGACGCGCACCACGCGCCAGCTGACGGCGCGACGCGGCGTCGAGGTCGGACGCGAACATCGCGAACGCCTCGAGCGAGCGGTACTGCGCGAGCTCGAGCTTCAGCGTTCCCGAGACCTTCTTGATCGACTTCACCTGAGCGTCACCACCGACACGCGACACCGAGATACCCACGTCGACCGCGGGACGCTGGTTGGCGTTGAACAGGTCGGACTGCAGGAAGATCTGGCCGTCGGTGATCGAGATCACGTTGGTCGGGATGTAGGCCGAGACGTCGTTGGCCTTGGTCTCGATGATCGGCAGACCCGTCATCGAGCCCGCGCCCAGCTCGTCGGAGAGCTTCGCGCAACGCTCGAGCAGGCGCGAGTGCAGGTAGAAGACGTCACCGGGGTATGCCTCGCGGCCCGGCGGACGACGCAGCAGCAGCGACACGGCACGGTAGGCCTCGGCCTGCTTCGACAGGTCGTCGAAGATGATCAGGACGTGCTTGCCCTCGTACATCCAGTGCTGGCCGATGGCCGAGCCCGTGTAGGGGGCGAGGTACTTGAAGCCGGCGGGGTCGGATGCCGGAGCCGCGACGATCGTCGTGTACTCCATGGCACCGGCGTCCTCGAGCGCGCCCTTCACCGAAGCGATGGTCGAGCCCTTCTGGCCGATGGCGACGTAGATGCAGCGAACCTGCTTGTTGACGTCGCCCGACTCCCAGTTGGCCTTCTGGTTGATGATCGTGTCGATCGCGATGGCCGTCTTACCGGTCTGGCGGTCGCCGATGATCAGCTGACGCTGACCGCGGCCGACGGGGATCATGGCGTCGATGGCCTTGATACCGGTCTGCATCGGCTCGTGGACCGACTTGCGCTGCATGACGCCGGGCGCCTGCAGCTCGAGGGCGCGTCGGCCGGTCGTGGCGATCTCGCCGAGGCCGTCGATCGGGTTGCCGAGCGGGTCGACGACGCGGCCGAGGTAACCCTCGCCGACACCGACCGAGAGCACCTCGCCGGTTCGCGTGACCTTCTGGCCCGCCTGGATCCCGGCGAAGTCGCCGAGGACGACGACACCGATCTCGTGCTCGTCGAGGTTCTGCGCGAGGCCCTCGATTCCGTTCTCGAAACGGACGAGCTCGTTCGCCATGACGCCGGGCAGACCCTCGACGTGGGCGATGCCGTCGGCCGCGTCGACGACGGTGCCGACCTCGGTCGCGGCGGCCCCGGTGGGCTCGTACGCGGCGACGAAGTCTTTCAGCGCGTCACGGATGACATCCGGGCTGATGGACAGTTCTGCCATGGTGTTCCTTCGGTCCTGAGTCTGAGGGTCCGGATGCATCCGGCCGGTGCGCCCCTGCGGGCGGTGAGGTGGGTCAGCCCGCCAGTCGCTGGCGGAGATCGGAGAGGCGGGAGGCGACGGTGGCGTCGATCACGTCGTCGCCGATCTCGATGCGCAGACCCCCGACGACCCCGGGGTCGACGACGAGGTTGAGCGCGACGGCGGTGCCGTATCGGTTCGAGAGGGTCTCGGCGAGACGGGCACGCTGCTGATCGTTGAGCGGGGTCGCCGTGCGGACGCTCGCGACCACGCGACCACGCTGGTTCGAGACGATGCGGATGGCTCGCTCGAGCAGCTGACGCACGCGACGTTCACGCGGACGCTGCACGATCGACGACGCGATGAGGCGCGTACCGGCGCCGAAGCGTCCGTCGAGAAGGCGCTCGATGAGAGCCCCCTTGGCCGAGGCCTCCCCCAGCCGGCTGCCGAGAGCGAGTTCGAGCTCGGGGTTCGCCGACACGGTGTGCAGCACACCGAACAGCTCGTTCTCGAGATCGCCCTGATCGGCGACGGCGGCGGCGCGGATCGCCAGCTCCTCGACGGCGTCGACGAAGTCGTCGACAGAGGACCAGCGCTGCGCGACGGCCGTGCGCAGCAACGACACGGTCTGCGGCGCGAACGCCGGACCGAACACGTCGCCGACGACCTTGTCGCGAATCTGCGACGAAGCCGCGTTGTCCGTCAGCGCGCCGCTCAGCTGCGGCGAGTCCGCCAGAGCCCGCGCGGCGGCGAACAGCTCACCGGACACCTCGAGCGTGAGCCCGGGGGTCTCGGCGATGGCCGACGTCGTCGCGACGAGTGCCTGAGTGGTCGCGCTGCCCATCAGTTCGACGCCTTCTCTGAGGCCTCGAGCTCGCTGAGGAAGCGGTCGACGACAGCCTGAGCCTTCTGGTCGTCGGACAGGGTCTCGCCGATGACGCCGCCGGCGAGGTCGAGAGCCAGCGTGCCGACCTCGCTGCGCAGCGATACGGCGGCCGCCTGGCGCTCGGCCTCGATCTGCGTGTGCGCGGCTGCGGTGAGGCGTTCGGCCTCGGCCGAAGCGTTCTGCTTCGCCTCGCTGACGATCTTGCGACCGTCCTCGCGAGCGGCGTCGCGGATCTCGCCGGCTTCCTTGCGGGCCTCGGCCAGCTGAGCGGTGTACTCCTCGAGCGCCGCCTCGGCCTTGCGCTGGGCTTCATCGGCCTTGGCGATGTTGCCCTCGATGGCCGCGCTGCGCGCGTCGAGCACCGTGTTCAGGCGCGGCATCGCGTAGCGCACCACCACGAAGATGATGACGAGGAAGCAGACAGCCGACCAGATGATGTCGTAGACCGCCGGGAGGATGGGGACCTGGTTGGATCCCTCCTCCGCCGCAAGCGTGACAAGAGCGTTCAGCATCCTGTCTCCTTATCTGTGGGTCGCGTCGGGATCAGAGCGCGTTGAAGATGAACGGCGTGACGATGCCGATCAGCGCGAGGATCTCGATGAACGCGACACCGATGAACATGGTGCTCTGCAGGCGGCCGGCGAGCTCGGGCTGACGGGCGGTCGACTCGATGGTCTTGCCGATCATGATGCCGAGGCCGATGGCCGGGCCGATGGCCGCGAGGCCGTAACCCACGGTCGCGATGTTGCCGGTGACCTGGGCGAGAACCGTCGTTGCGTCCACTGGTGTTTTCCTTTCGTAGGGCGAGCAGCCGGTCAGCTGCTCGTCAGTGCTCTTCCGCGACCGCGAGCTGGATGTAGACCGCGGTGAGGATCGTGAAGACGTAGGCCTGGAGGATCGAGACGAAGATCTCGAAGAGGGTGAAGGCGAAGCCCATCGCGAGCGTGCCCGCCGCGAGCGGCGTGAAGGCGTTGAGGCCCAGCAGGAAGAACTGGGTCGCCGCGAAGAACAGCACGAGCATGAGGTGGCCGACCATCATGTTCAGGAGAAGTCGCAGGAACAGCGACACCGGGCGCGCGATGAAGGTCGAGATGAGCTCGACGAGCGCGATGATCGGCAGCAGGTAGACCGGCACGCCGCTGGGGACGAGCGAGTTCTTGAGGAAGTGTCCGACCCCGTGCTTGCGGATGCCCGCGTAGATGAACATGACGTACGCCACGAGCGCGAACACCAGCGGCGCACCGGCCACCGAGGTTCCTGCGATGTTCATGCCGGGGATGACGCCCGTCAGGTTCATGAACAGGATCGTGAAGAACATCGCGGTCAGCAGCGGGAGGAAGCGGCGGCCGTCCTTCTCGCCCAGGACCTGGTACACGACCTGGTCGCGGACGAAGCCGAAGCCGAACTCGACCACGCTCTGGAACCGGCCGGGGACCACTGAGAGGCGGCGCGTGCCGACCACCAGGAAGATCACCAGCGCCACGGTCGCGATGACCTGGACCATGCTGATCCGGGTGAATTCGAAGGGCGTGCCTTCGAACAGCAGAGCCGGCGGGAAGAAGTCGGAGATGGACGGCGGGTGGAACTCGTTGTCCGATGCCGCCGCTGCGACAATCGTCGTCGCTTGAGTCAACGTATTGGCTCCAGCTTCTCGGGCCAGCCAGGACTAGCTCGGTGAGGGTTTAGAAGGGGAACGACTCCAGCGGGGCCTCAGTGTCGCCACTGCACACCGGCCGCAGAGTGTAGTCCCACACTACCAAAGGTTACGGCTCGACCTAATCCTGGATCGTGTCGGACGTCGGAAGTTCGACATCCGATGCACCGGAGAGCCGCATCCGGCTCAGGACGATCAGGTCGACCACCAGCGACGCGACCGCCGCGACGATGACAGCGAGGGCGAAGATCCCGCGCTCGAGCCACTCCACCTGGAACAGCAGAAGCAGCGCGACGATCACGAGGACGAACTTCAGCAGCCAGCCGCCCAGCACGACGGCGAAGAAGATCTGGAGCCACTGCGGGTGACCGTACCAATGGTTGCCGATCAGGATGCTGAGGGCGGTGAACGCGGGGAAGACGATGCCGACCAGCGCGCCCAGCACGCCGCTCCAGGCGCCGTCCGCCCCCGCGACGAGCCCGCCGACGAGCGCGAGGACTGCCGCGACGACGACGCCGACGAGCAGCCCCCACGTGAGCGCGGCACGCAGGACGGGTGTGCTGGAGATGCGGCGGCGAGCGGTGGGATCGGGGGTGTTCGCAGTCACGAGGAGGGCTCTTTCACGAGGGTGGTCGGGCGCTGAGGGCGCGCGGGGATGAAGGTCACGACGAGGCACGCGGCGACGCCGAGCACGAGGAAGCCGAGTCCGAAGAGGTAGTCGCCGGGCCAGGCCGCGGTCGTGCCGATGTACATCAGCAGCACCGAGAGGCTCACGACCGTCGTCCAGGCATAGAAGACGAGGACGGCGTCGCGATCGCTGTGGCCCATGTCGAGCATGCGGTGGTGCAGGTGCTTGCGGTCGGGCGAGAACGGCGACTTACCGCGGGACATGCGGCGGATCACCGCCATGCCGAAGTCGAGCAGCGGCAGGAGGACGACGACGACCGGCAGCAGGATCGGGATGAACGCACCCAGCAGCTGCGAGCGGCCGAACACGTCGTTGTCTCCCGTGGCCGGGACGAGGGTGCCGGTCACGAGGATCGCCGAGCAGCTCATGAGCAGCCCGATCATGAGGGCTCCCGAGTCGCCCATGAACAGCTTCGCGGGGTTCCAGTTCAGCGGCAGGAAGCCGGCGCAGACCCCGAGGAGGACGACGGCCAGGAAGGATGCCAGGTTCGCGTAGCTGCTCGCGCCGAAGTCGCGCCCGAGCAGATAGGTGTACGTGAAGAACACGCCGTTCGCGATCAGGGCCACCCCCGCCACGAGGCCGTCGAGGCCGTCGATGAAGTTGACGGCGTTCATCACCACGACGATCGAGAACACCGTGATCGTGAAGCTCGCGGCGCTCGAGACCACCGTCTGGCCCCCGAGCGGGATCGTGTACATCTGCACTCCCCCGAAACCCACGACGATGGCCGCGGCGGCGAACTGCGCACCGAGCTTGATGAGCCAGTCGAGGTCCCACAGATCGTCAGCGACGCCGACGACGACGATGAGCGCGGTCGCCGCGAGGATGGCCCAGATCGGTTCGGGCTTGGCCCAGAAGATCGCGAAGAACGGGATCTGCGACGAGGCCAGGATGACCGCGGTGGCACCGAGGAACATCCCGACGCCGCCGAGTCTCGGCGTCGGCGTCCGGTGGACGTCGCGGTCGCGGATCTCGGGGTAGAGCTTGTACCGCAGACTCACCTTGAGGACGAGCCACGTCAACCCGAAGGTGACGAGGGCCGTGACCACGAAGGTGGCCAGGTAGAGCCTCACGCGACGCTGCCGCCGGCGGTCTCGCCGGTGCCGCCCCCGGAGCCGGGCTCCATGGGGGTGCGGTTCGCCGCCTCGGCGTGCTCGGGCTCGGGGTCGGGTTCGAGCAGGTCGCCGAGCACGTCGCGCAGTGCCTCGCGGCTGACGGCACCCTCGCGGAGTACGCGCACCGGGGCCGGGTCTGAGCCCACCAAGGTCGTCGCGTCGACGATCGTCGAGGCCACACCGGTCGCGGCAGGGCCGCCGTCGAGGTAGACCGAGACACTGTCGCCCAGCATCCGTATCGCGTCGTCGATCGTGACGGCAGCGTTCATCTTCGTGAGATTGGCGCTCGAGACCGCCAGGGGCCCGCACTCCTCCAAGAGCTCGAGGGCGAACCTGTCGGCGGGCATGCGCACCGCGACGGTTCCCCGGGTCTCGCCCAGGTCCCACGACAGTGAAGGTTGCGCGGGCAGGACGATCGTCAGACCTCCCGGCCAGAACGCTTCGACGAGCCGCTCGACGGGCTCGGGCACCTCGGCCACGAGCGCGCGCATCGTCGCGATGCCGGCGACCAGCACCGGGGGCGGCGACTGGCGACCCCGCCCCTTCGCGGCGAGCAGCTTGGTGACGGCCGCGGCGCTGAAGGCGTCGGCGGCGACACCGTAGACGGTGTCGGTGGGCAGGACGATGAGATCGCCGCGACCGATGGCCTGGCGCGCCTGGCGCATGCCGGGGAGGACCTGGGTCTCGTCGCGGCAGTCGAAAACGGGAGACATGACCGCTCCAGTGTACGGCGGAGGCCGTCCGCTCTCAGGAGCGGACGGCCGTCGTGGTGCGGTCGCGCATCGTGAGGTCGGGATGCGTGGCGGTCGCAGACCATCCGTCGGCGGCGAGGATGCCGCGGATGGCGGCCCCCTGCAGCTCGCCGTGCTCGATGACGATGCTGCCCCCCGGGTGCACCAGGCGGAGCCCGACGCGTGAGAGGGTGCGGACGACGTCCAGCCCGTCGGCGCCGCCGTACAGCGCCGCCGGCGGGTCCCACAGTCGCACCTCGGGGTCACGTGGAATGGCGTCATCGGGCACGTAGGGCGGGTTGGAGACGAGCACTGACACGGTGCCGTCGAGTTCCGGGAACGCGTGCTCGAGGTCGATGAAGGCGAGGCGCGCGTTCGGCGCACCCACGAGGGCGAAGTTCTCCTTCGTCCAGATGAAGGCGTCGACCGAGTTCTCCGCCGCGTGCACCCGCGCGTGCGGCACCTCCGTCGCCAGCGCCAGGGCGATCGCTCCCGAGCCCGTGCCGAGGTCGACCGCGACGGGCTCGGGGCCGGCGGCCGCGCGCAGCAGGTCGATCGCGATCTGGGCGACCGACTCCGTCTCGGGACGCGGCACGAAGACACCGGGACCGACGCGGAGTTCGAGGTGACGGAAGGGCGCGACCCCGGTGAGATGCTGCAGGGGCTCGCGGGCCGCGCGACGCGCGACCAGTTCGGCCAGTCGCGCGGCATCCTCGGAGCCGATCGCATCGCCGCGGAAGACCGCGGCCGACAGCTCGCCGCGCCCGATGCCCAGCACGTGCGCGGCGAGGAGCTCGGCATCGACCTGTGGAGTCGGCACGAAGGCGGTCTCGAGCTCGGCGGTCGCGGCACGCAGGACCTCGGTCAGGGTCGGTGCAGGGAGGGACGCGGTGCTCATGGCGCCGACAAGCCTAATCACGCTCGCGGATTCGTCACATTCGGCTCCCTCATCGGAGCACGACAATAGGCTGGGGCGACGATCCCGCCGCGACGCGGCATCCGCTCGAAAACCTGAAAGGCAGACATGTCCGACCCGGTCACCCACGGCATCCACCCCGACATCACCACCGCGTACGGCAACACGCCTCTCGTGCGATTGAACCGCGTCAGCGAGGGTCTGCCGGGCACCGTGCTCGCCAAGCTCGAGTTCTACAACCCCGCGTCGTCCGTGAAGGACCGTCTCGGCATCGCCATCGTCGACGCCGCCGAGAAGGCCGGCGCCCTCCAGCCCGGCGGCACGATCGTCGAAGGCACCAGCGGCAACACCGGGATCGCTCTGGCGATGGTCGGTGCTGCGCGCGGATACCGCGTCATCCTCACCATGCCCTCGTCGATGTCGATGGAGCGCCGCCTGCTGCTCAAGGCATACGGCGCCGAGCTCGTGCTGACCGACCCCTCGCTGGGCATGAAGGGCGCCGTGTCCGAGGCGGAGAAGATCGCCGCCGAGACTCCCGGCGCCGTTCTGGCGAAGCAGTTCGCCAACGAAGCCAACCCCGACATCCACCGTCGCACGACCGCCGAGGAGATCCTCCGCGACACCGATGGCCAGGTCGGCTACTTCGTCGCCGGCATCGGCACGGGCGGCACGATCACGGGGGTCGGTCAGGTGCTGAAGGAACGCGTCGCCGATGTGAAGGTCGTCGCGGTCGAGCCGAAGGACTCCCCCCTGCTGACCGAGGGCAAGCCCGGACCCCACAAGATCCAGGGCATCGGGCCGAACTTCATTCCGCCGATCCTCGATCAGGGCGTCATCGACGAGGTGCAGGACGTCACGTTCGACGACGCGATCCGCGTCGCGCGCGAGGTGGCGCAGAAGGAGGGCATCCTCGTCGGGATCTCGTCGGGAGCGGCCGTCTGGGCCGCACTCCAGGTGGCGGCACGCCCCGAATCCGAGGGCAAGAATATCGTCGTGATCATCCCTTCGTTCGGAGAGCGCTACCTGTCGACCCCGCTGTTCGAGGACCTGCGCGAAGACTGATGGGAACGCTCCGCGCACGCATCCGCGAGGATCTGGCCGCCGCGAAGCTCCGCGACCCCGCGGCTCGCAGCGGCCTGGAGATCGCGTTGCTGTACCCGGGGCTGCACGCGGTCTGGTCGTATCGCATCATGCACCGGCTGTGGCTCCGGCGTGCGCGGTTCCTCGCGCGCGCCGGGTCGCAGCTGACCCGCTGGCTCACGGGCATCGAGATCCACCCGGGAGCGCGGATCGGCCGGCGGTTCTTCATCGACCACGGCATGGGCGTCGTGATCGGCGAGACCGCCGTCATCGGCGACGACGTCATGCTGTACCACGGCGTGACGCTCGGCGGCCGCACCCGTCACGCCGGCAAGCGGCATCCCACTCTCGAAGACGGGGTCGCGGTCGGCGCCGGCGCGAAGATCCTGGGTCCGATCACGATCGGCGCCGGCAGCGTCGTCGGCGCCAACGCCGTGGTCACCAAGGATGCGCCCGCCGACTCGGTGCTGGTCGGTGTCCCCGCCCGGCCGCGTGCCCGCCGCGAGGGCGAGGACACCCGCGCGGTGCTCACCGCTCCCGAGTACCACATCTGACTACTCCCCCGACGCCCCCGTCGGCTCGCCAGGAACGGCGGGTGCCAGGCCCGCCGGACCCGCAGATCTTGGCGAGTCGAAGGACCGAAGCGAGAAGGGGCTGGGTCAGTCGTCGGCCAGAGCGGCTAGGCGCGCCTCTTCGTCGGCGGCGATACAGCTCTCGATGACCGGCGCGAGGGCGCCGTCCATCACCTGGTCGAGGTTGTATGCCTTGTAGCCCGTCCGATGGTCGGCGATGCGGTTCTCGGGGAAGTTGTACGTGCGGATGCGCTCGGAGCGGTCCATGCCCCGGATCTGCGAACGGCGGGCGTCGGATGCCGCGGCATCCCGCTCCTCCTGCTGCTTCGCGAGCAGGCGGGCCCGAAGCACGCGCATGCCGGCCTCACGGTTCTGCAGCTGGCTCTTCTCGTTCTGCATCGAGACGACGATGCCCGTCGGCACATGCGTGATCCGCACGGCGGAGTCGGTCGTGTTGACCGACTGTCCACCCGGCCCGGACGAACGGAAGACGTCGATCTTCAGGTCGTTCGGATCGATCGTGATCTCTTCGGGCTCGTCGACCTCGGGGAACACGAGCACGCCCGTCGTGGAGGTGTGGATGCGGCCCTGCGACTCGGTCGCGGGCACGCGCTGCACGCGGTGCACCCCGCCCTCGTACTTGAGGTGCGCCCACACGCCCTGTGAAGGGTCGGTCGACGATCCCTTGATCGCGACCTGCACGTCTTTGTAGCCGCCGAGGTCGGACTCGTTGCGTTCGAGCAGCTCGGTCTTCCACCCGCGCGACGCGGCGTACTGCATGTACATCCGCAGCAGATCGGCGGCGAAGAGAGCGGACTCCGCTCCCCCCTCACCCTGCTTGATCTCCATGATGACGTCGCGGGCGTCGTCGGGGTCACGCGGGATGAGCAGGCGCCGGAGCCGCTCCTGCGCCTCACGCAGCCCCTCCTCGAGAGCCGGGACCTCCGCCGCGAACGCGTCGTCCTCGCGGGCGAGTTCACGCGCCGCAGCGAGGTCGTCGGATGCCGCGACCCACGCATCGTGGGCCGCGACGATCCGCGACAGTTCGGCGTAGCGCCGGTTCACGCGCTTGGCGCGCGCGGCGTCGGCGTGCACCGCGGGGTCGGAGAGCTCCTCCTGAACCGCGCGGTGCTCGTCGAGCAGCCCTCGGACCGACTCGAACACGATCAGCGGATGCTGTTGTCGTGCCCGCCGGAGTGCGTGGTCGGCGCCGGGATCGACTTCTGCATCTGAACGAGGAACTCGACGTTGGACTGCGTCTCCTTGAGCTTGTCGAGGATGACGCCGAGCGCGTGCTGCTGGTCGAGGCCGGCGAGGGCGCGACGCAGCTTCCACGTGATCTTGACCTCGTCGGAGGAGAGCAGCATCTCTTCACGACGCGTCGAGGAAGCGTTGACATCGACGGCGGGGAAGATGCGCTTGTCGGCCAGCTGACGCGACAGGCGCAGCTCGCTGTTGCCCGTGCCCTTGAACTCCTCGAAGATGACCTCGTCCATCTTGGAACCGGTCTCGACCAGCGCCGTGGCGAGGATCGTCAGCGAGCCGCCGTTCTCGATGTTGCGTGCCGCACCGAAGAAGCGCTTCGGCGGGTACAGCGCCGACGCGTCGACGCCACCGGTGAGGACACGGCCCGACGTCGGGGCCGACAGGTTGTACGCGCGGCCGAGGCGCGTGATCGAGTCGAGCAGCACGACGACGTCGCGGCCGAGCTCGACCAGACGCTTGGCACGCTCGATCGCGAGCTCGGCGACCGTCGTGTGGTCCTCTGCGGGACGGTCGAAGGTCGAGGCGATGACCTCGCCCTTGACGGTGCGCTGCATGTCGGTGACCTCTTCGGGCCGCTCGTCGACGAGCACGACCATGAGGTGGACCTCGGGGTTGTTCTGCGCGATCGCGCCCGCGATCTGCTGCAGCACGATCGTCTTGCCGGCCTTGGGCGGCGCGACGATGAGACCGCGCTGTCCCTTTCCGATCGGAGCCACGAGATCGATGATCCGCTGGGTCAGCTTCTCGGGGCCGGTCTCGAGGCGCAGACGCTCCTGCGGGTACAGCGGCGTGAGCTTGCCGAACTCGACGCGGTCGGCGGCGTCCTCGACCGACAGGCCGTTGATGGAGTCGACCTTGACGAGCGCGTTGTACTTCTGGCGGCTCGACTGCTCGCCCTCACGCGGCTGCTTGATCGCGCCGACGACGGCGTCGCCCTTGCGCAGGTTGTACTTCTTGACCTGTCCGAGCGAGACGTAGACGTCCTGAGTACCCGGCAGGTAGCCGGTCGTGCGGACGAACGCGTAGTTGTCGAGGACATCGAGCACACCGGCGATCGGGATGAGGATGTCGTCCTCGTTGATCTCGGTCTCGAACTCGTCGCCACCGCCGCCCTGACCGCGGCGCTTGTTGCGCTGGCGGCCACGGCCGTTCTGGCCCGAGGCGTCATCGTCGTCGGGGCCGTTATTGCCGGCCTGGTTCTGGTTGCCGCCCTGGTTCTGGTTGCCGCCCTGGTTCTGGCCGGCCTGGCCCGGGTTGCCCTGGGCGTTGTCCTTGTTGCGGTTGCGGTTGCGGTTGCGTGAACGGCTCCGCGAGCGACCGGACGACTCGCCGTCGCCCTCACCGGAGTCGGACTTCGACGACTCGTCGGACGAGGCGTCCGTCTCCGGCGCCTGCTCTGCCGGAGTCTCGGCGGCGCTGTCGGCCGCCGGAGCGTCGCCGGGCTCGGCCGCGGCGTCGGGGCTCGGGGTGGCCTCGGCCTCGGCATCCTTCTTCGCGTTGCGGCCGCGCCCACGGCCGCGGGCCGGCTTCTTCGGTGCCTCGGCGGGCTCGGCATCGGCGGGCTCATCAACAGCCGCGTCAGCGGCAGCGGGTGCGCTCTCGTCAGCAGCAGCCGCGACGTCGGCCGAAACCGCCTCAGCAGCAGGCTCGGCGCCCGCATCCGTGCTCGTCGGCGCATCGGTGACCGGCGTCTCGGCAGGAGCCTCGGCGACAGCCGGGGTCTCGTCGGTGGCGGCGGGCGCGACATCCGTGCTCTTGGCCCGGCGGGGCGCACGCTTGCGCGGAGCCTTCGCGGGCTTCTCCTCGGGCTCGGCCACGACGGCAGGCGCGGCAGCCTCCTCCGCAGCGGGGGCGACCTCGGGCGAGGCCTCCTCGGCGGGCACGTCCTCGGCGGGGGTCTCGACGACGGCATCCGGCTGCGCAGGCGTCTCTTCGTTCGGTGCGTCGACAGTCTCGTCGATCGTCAGGTTCTCGGAGTTGGACTCCACGAGTGCTCCTCTTAAACGGTGGATATGACAGAACCGCGTCCAGCGCCGTCCACGGCGGGCGCCATCCACCTGCCACACGCGTCCGGCCGACGGCACGGGGTATGGATCAGGGGTGTTCGCGGTGATTCGCAGAATTGCGACGGAGGCTCAGATCACAAGGGTGTGGAACCCTCCGTATGGTCCCTCACCATACCACCGCGTACATCGACCGCCAGCATCCGTGCATCCCACGGGGTGTCTGTGGTACGCGCGGCGACCTCGACGGCTGCCAGACGCTGGCCCGGACCGTCTGCGAGCACGAGCACGCTGGGGCCGGCGCCCGACACGACCGCCGCGAAGCCTTCGGCACGCAGGGCACGGACGAGTTTGTCGGTCTCGACCATCGCCTGGGCGCGGTACGACTGATGGAGTTTGTCTTCGGTGGCGGCCAGCAGCAGGTCGGGGCTCTGCGTGAGGGCCGCGACCAGCAGCGCCGACCGCGAGAGATTGAAGATCGCGTCCTCGCGCGTGACCTGCAACGGGTCGAACCCGCGCGCGACCGACGTCGACATCGTGAAGTCGGGTACGAACACCAGCGGCGCGACACCGCGGTGGACGAGCAGCTTCTTGTGCTGCGGCCCGTGCTCGTCGACCCACGCGATGGTGAGGCCGCCGAACAGAGCGGGCGCGACGTTGTCGGGGTGGCCCTCGAGCTCGGTGGCGAGTCGGAGCAGCGCGTCGGCGCCGATCTCCACGTCGCCCGCGAGGAGCCCCTTCGCCGCCAGCAATCCGGACACGACCGCGGCGCCCGACGATCCCATCCCGCGCCCGTGCGGAATCGCGTTGACCGCCTCGAGACGCACGCCGGGCATGGTCCGCCCGAACGCCTCGTAGGCGTAGGCCATCGCCCGCACCACGAGGTGCGACGCGTCGGTCGGGACGTCGGCGGCCCCCTCGCCCGAGACGGTGATCTCGAGGCCGGGGCCGGGCAGCTCGGTGACGATCAGCTCGTCGTAGACGCTGAGCGCGAGCCCCAGGGTGTCGAAGCCGGGACCGAGATTGGCGCTGGTCGCGGGGACGCGCACCTGGACCGAGCGGGTCATGCCGTCGCCTCCGGCGCGAGGTCGAGCACGGATGCCACCTCGGCGGTCGAAGCGTCGACGACGACCGGTTCTGCCTGTGTGCCGTCCGCGTTGCGGAGGGCCCACTGCGGGTCCTTGAGCCCGTGACCGGTGACGGTCAGGACGACTCTCGAGCCCGCGGGGATGACGCCCGCCTCGGCGCGATCGAGCAGACCGGCGACGGTGATCGCGGATGCCGGCTCGACGAACACGCCCGCCGTGCTCGCGAGGAGCTTCTGCGCCGCGAGGATACGGTCGTCGTCGATGGCACCGAACCAGCCCCGGGTCGCGTCGCGCGCCTCGAGAGCGAGGTGCCACGACGCCGGGTTGCCGATGCGGATCGCCGTCGCGATCGTGTCGGGATCCTTCACGACCTCACCGCGGACCAGCGGCGCCGACCCGGCGGCCTGGAAGCCGAACATCCGCGGGACCCGCGTCGCAGCCCCACGGGCCGCTTCCTCGCGGTACCCGCGTGCGTGCGCCGTGTAGTTGCCGGCGTTGCCGACGGGAACGAAGTGGAAGTGCGGGGCGTCGCCCAGCTGCGAGACGATCTCGTACGCCGCGGTCTTCTGACCGTCGATGCGATCGGGATTGACCGAGTTGACCAGGTGCACCGGATAGTGGTCGGCCAGTTCCCGCGCGATCTCGAGGCAGTCGTCGAAGTTGCCCCGGATCTGGATGAGGCGACCGCCGTGGGCGACGGCCTGGCTCAGCTTGCCCATCGCGATCTTGCCTTCGGGGACGAGAACGGCGGCGGTGATGCCGGCGTGCGCGGCGTAGGCCGCCGCGGACGCCGACGTGTTGCCCGTCGAGGCGCAGATGACGGCCTTCGCGCCGTGCTCGACGGCACGCGAGAGAGCGACCGTCATGCCGCGGTCCTTGAACGAACCCGTCGGGTTCATTCCTTCGAACTTCACCCAGACGTCAGCGCCCGTGCGGTGCGAGAGCTCGCGAGCGGGGACGAGCGGCGTACCGCCCTCGCCCAGGGTGACCACCGTCGAGGAGTCGGTGACGTCGAGGCGGTCGGCGAACTCGCGGAGCACTCCCTGCCACACGTGTGCCATGTCAGTCCCCCTCCACCCGCAGCACCGAGACGACGCGCTTGACGACGCCGCTCTCGCCGAGCGACGCGACCGCGTCGCTGAGGTCCTGCTCGCGCGCGGTGTGGGTGCCGATGACCAGGCGGGCGGTCTGGACGTCGCCGTCGGCGACGATCGTCTGCTCGAGCGTCGCCACCGAGACGTTGCCGTCGCTGAGCAGCCCCGCCACCGCGGCGAGGACGCCGGAGCGGTCGTCGACCTCAAGGGTGATCTGATACCGCGTCGTCACATGGCCGATCGGGACGACCGGCAGATTCGCGCGCGTCGACTCGCCCACCCCGACGCCGCCGGCGATGTGGCGGCGGGCCGCCGAGACGACATCGCCCAGGACGGCCGAGGCGGTCTGCACACCGCCCGCGCCCGCACCGTAGAACATGAGGTCGCCCGCAGCCTCCGCCTGGACGAAGACGGCGTTGTTCGCTCCGTGCACGCTCGCGAGCGGATGCTCGCGAGGAACGAGGGCGGGGTACACGCGCACCGAGATCGTCTCGCCGGAGGGCGACACCTCGGCGTCGGCGAGACGCTCGCACACGGCGAGGAGCTTGA
The DNA here is from genome assembly GCF_003610405.1 of Microbacterium sp. AG238. Taxonomy (GTDB): domain Bacteria; phylum Actinomycetota; class Actinomycetes; order Actinomycetales; family Microbacteriaceae; genus Microbacterium. The sequence goes on along the minus strand of NZ_RAQC01000002.1, from coordinate 351,055 downwards.
TGACGAAGCCGGCCTTGCGGGCGGCATCCATCATGTCGGCGTCGATCTGCGTGATGCCCTCGCGGTGGACGGCGTTCAGCGGCACGGCGGTGTGGAACGCGAGAGAGGCGAGGATCGCTGCCTTCTGCGCCGCGTCGTATCCCTCGATGTCGGCTGTCGGGTCGGCCTCGGCGTAGCCGAGCGCCTGCGCGTCGGCCAGCACGTCGGCGAAGTCGGACCCCTCGCGGTCCATGCGGTCGAGGATGTAGTTCGTCGTGCCGTTGACGATGCCCATGATGCGCTGCACCCGGTCGCCGGCGAGCGAGTCGCGCAACGGGCGGATGATCGGGATGGCGCCGGCGGCGGCGGCCTCGTAATAGATCGAGGCACCGACCTGGTCGGCCGCCTCGAACAGCTCGGGGCCGTGCGTCGCCAGCAACGCCTTGTTCGCTGTCACGATGTCGGCACCGGCACCGATCGCCTTCAGGATGCTCGTCCGGGCCGGCTCGATCCCGCCCATGAGCTCGATGACGATGTCGGAGCCGACGAGGAGCGGCTCGGGGTCGGTCGTCAGCAGCTCGCGCGGAAGCTCGACGTCACGCGGCGCATCGATGTCGCGCACCGAGATGCCGACGAGGTCGAGGGCGGCGCCGGCCCGATCGGCCAGTTCGTCTCCGTGCTTGAGCAACAGGGCGGCGACCTGCGAGCCGACGGCGCCGGCTCCGAGCAGGGCCACACGCAGGCGGCGGTAGTCCGTCATTCGGCTCCTTCTGTGGGGATGCCTGCATCACGGGCGAGCAGGTCGTCGATCGTCTCTCCGCGAACGATCACCCGGGCCAGGCCGTTCGAGACGGCGACGACGGGCGGACGCGGGACGTAGTTGTAGTTGCTGGCGAGCGAGAAGCAGTAGGCGCCCGTCGCGGCAACGGCCAGCAGGTCGCCCGGCGCGACGTCGGCCGGCAGGTACTCGGCGTCGACGACGACGTCACCTGATTCGCAGTGTCGCCCGACGACGCGGGCGAGCGCGGCGGGAGCGTCGCTGCGACGGTTGGCCACCCGCGCCGAATAGGCCGCGCCGTAGAGGGCTGGGCGGGCGTTGTCGCTCATGCCCCCGTCGACACTCACGTAGAGGCGCTCGAGCTCGTCGCTGACGCGGACGGGCTTGGTGGTACCGATCTCGTACAGGGTGACGCCGGCGCGGCCGACGATGGCCCGACCGGGCTCGAAGGCCAGGGTCGGGACCGGGACGCCGTGCGCGGCGCACTCGCGCGCGACAGCGGCGACGATGCCGTCGGCCAGCTCCTCGATCGGGGTCGGGTCGTCGACACTCGTGTAAGCGATGCCGAAACCGCCCCCGAGGTTGAGCACCGGCACGTCGCCGTCGTCGAGCAGGCGCGCGTGGACGGCGACGAGCCGCGACGCCGACTCGGCGAAGCCCGCGGTGCCGAAGATCTGGGAGCCGATGTGGCAGTGCAGCCCGACGAAACGCAGTGACGGCAGCTCGCGGACCCGAGCGACCACGGCTTCGGCATCCGTCAGCGCGAATCCGAACTTCTGGTCCTCGTGGGCGGTGGCCAGGAAGTCATGGGTCTCGGCGTGCACGCCGCTGTTCACCCGCACGAGCACGGGCTGAACGGCCCCGCGCGCAGCCGCGATCTCGGCGAGTCGGTCGATCTCGATGAGACTGTCGACGATGACGGACCCCACCCCCAGCTCGACGGCGCGCGCCAGCTCGAGCGGCGACTTGTTGTTGCCGTGCAACCCGATGCGAGCCGGATCCGCCCCCGCAGCCAGGGCGACCGCGAGCTCGCCGCCGGTTGCGACGTCGATCGCGAGACCTTCCGCCGTCACCCAGCGCACGATCTCCGTGCTCAAGAACGCTTTCGAGGCGTAGTACACGCGCGCCGTCGTGCCGTGGCGCGCCGCGGCGCCGTCGAACGCCTCGCGAACCCGTCGCGCCTGTGCCACGACGGCATCCTGGTCGAGGACGTACAGGGGCGTGCCGAACTGCGCGGCCAGGTCGGTGGCCGCGATGCCGCCGATCGACACCGCGCCGTCGTCGTCGCGCTCGGCGCGGGGCGGCCAGACGGCTTCGACCAGCGCGTTGACGTCAGCGGGAGGGAGCAGCCATTCCGGCACGGCGGGGCGGACGTCGGACGCGGACACGGGAACACCAATCGGGAGAGACGCTGACCGTCAGGCAGACGGGGCCGCGACGGTGCCGCCAGTCTAGGACACCAGCCGCGCGCGCCCCGCCCGTGTGACCGCGGGCGACGGCCCGCACCGTCACCCTCCTCACGGAGACGACGAGACCTCGTCATCGCCCTCGAGACGCGCCACGACGCGGCGGATACGCGCTGCCCGTGCGGCCTCCGAGGGAGCGCTGAGCACCGGGTGCAGGACGGAGTACCGCTCGGCGGCACGCAGAGCTGCGAATCGGCGGGCTGCCGCGGGTGAGGCCGAGAACGCTGCCTCGAGATCGGCCGGGACCGCAGCTCCCGCTTGTCCGGCATAGGCCCGTTCCCAGCGCCCGTCCGCGCGCGCACGCTCGACTTCGATCCAGCCCCTCTCGCGCATGCGGCCTTCGCCCGTCAGCCGTTCGATGATCCCCACGTTGCGCTGTGACCAGATCGAGCGCGCTCGTCGTGGCGTGAACAGCTGCACGAACGTGGTCTCGTCCCGCGAGTTCCGCCGACCGTCGATCCAGCCGCTGCACAGCGCCTCATCGAGTGCTTGGGCGTAGGTGAGCGATGTCGGCTCGGTGACGTTCTTCTTCGCGAGCACCAACCTCACACCGTCGGAGTCGGATTCGTGCGAATCGAGCCAGGCCCGCCAGGCGACGGCGTCGGCGACCACGAGAAGAGCCGGACCTTCATCGCCGGCAGTCATGAGCACTCCACGCTTGTAGCCTGGCGCAGGAGGCGATCATGGGCAATGTCACGCACGAGTCGGCAGGACTCGACGAACGCATCGGAGCGCTGAAAGAACGCATCTACGCGACGGTGACCGGACTCGCGATCCTCGCGGGGCTCTTCACCGCCGAGCACGTCACGGTCGGTGAGTCGATCTTCGCGCTCGCGGTCGGCATCTTCGCGATCGCTGCCGCCGGCTTCGTCGCCGAGGTCATCGCGCATCAGATCGGTCATCGTCAGTTCCCGAGCGGACGGGAGCTGGCCGTGATGGCGCGGACGGCCACGGTCGCCCTCGGAACCGCGTCTCTCCCCCTGCTCGCGCTCGTTGTCGCCCTGTTCGACCTCATCGACCTCGATACGGCGCTGATCATCGGGATCATCGCCGACGCCGCCGTGCTGGTGGGCGTCGTGCTTCTCGCCAGCGCGCGCACGGGCTTGACCGCGTTGCAGCGTCTCGTTGCATCGGCACTGCTGCTCGGGCTGGTCGCCGTGGTCGCCGTTGCGCTGCTCCTCGCCCACGGCCACTGAGCCCCGGGCGGGCGGGTTCAGGCGCAGGTGCCGTCGGCCTGAAGCGCCGGATCGCGGACGATCGCCCCGTCGACGTCGACCTCGGCCACCAGCGCACCGCGTTCGACGCGCACCTCGCGCAGCGTCAGCCCGGCAGGCAACCGGTCGCGGATGCAGATCGAGTAGTCCCGCAGCACGCCGTCGGCGGCGGAGCCGAACCGCTGCCGGAGGTCGTCTCCGGTCAGCGCCGCACCCCCGAGCCGCACGGCCGTGGGCGTCAGGACGATGTCGCCGTCTACGGCGCTCGGAGTCAGATCCAGTCCGAGCGGCACCGACAGCGCGAACAGCGGCATCTCGACCTCGACCGTCACGTTCGGCGGATCCAGCTGCACGCCGGCGCCCGAGACGCCCGAAACCTGCGAGAGCAGGGTCTCGAGCTGGTCCTCCGCGAAGACCACCGTCGCCTCCGCCGATCCGATGTCACCCCCGTCGGCGCGAATGGGAACATCCGTCGCGCGCACGGACACATCGGCCAGGACGTCGCCGAGCGGGATGCCGTCGCTCGCGACGTCGAGACGGTCGAGCCGCCCGCCGATGACCTGGGGCAGCACCGGCTCGTCGAATCCGACGTCGATCTGCTGGTCCTCGGGCAGCGCGAGCCGGGTGATGACCTGCTCGCGCACGGTGTTCGTGAGGATGCTGCGCGTGATGCTCTCGGCGACGAACCAGGCGGCGACCGCGAGACCGACGACCACCACGAGAGCGATGATCCACGGCAGCGCCCGACGTCGCCGCTTCGGCGGGACCGCGGTCGCCTCGAAGAGCGGGAGGGTGGGCTGCGTGGCACCGCTCACGTCGGTCACATCCGTTCGGGGGCGCTGACACCCAGGAGGTCGAGCCCGTTGCGCAGCACCTGTCCCGTGGCGTCGTTGAGCCAGAGGCGCGTGCGGTGAAGGTCGGTGACCTCCTCGTCGCCGAGCGGCGTGACCCGGCACGTGTCGTACCAGCGGTGGTAGAGGCTCGCGAGCTCTTCGAGGTACCGGGCGACGCGGTGCGGCTCGCGCAGTTCGGCGGCGAACGCCACGATCCGCGGGAACTCCTGGAGTGCGCCGAGGAGAGCCGATTCGGTCTCGTGGTCGAGCAGCTCGGGGGCGAATGCGTCGCGGGTGACGCCCGAGTCCGCGGCGTTGCGCGCGACGTTGTGCGTGCGGGCGTGCGCGTACTGCACGTAGAACACGGGGTTGTCGTTCGTGCGCTTCTGCAGGATCTCGGGGTCGAGGGTCAGCGGCGAGTCGGCGGGGTAACGCGCGAGCGAGTATCGGAGCGCGTCGGTGCCGAGCCAGTCGCGCAGGTCGTCGAGCTCGATGATGTTGCCCGCGCGCTTGGATAGGCGAGCGCCGTTGATCGAGACGAGCTGTCCGATCAGCACTTCGATGTCCTTCTCGGGATCGTCGCCGGCTGCGCCCGCGAGGGCCTTCAGACGGTGGACGTAGCCGTGGTGATCGGCTCCCAGCAGATAGATCTTGTGCGCGAAACCGCGGTCGCCCTTGTTCAGGTAGTAGGCGGCATCGGCGGCGAAGTAGGTGTACTCGCCGTTGGAACGGCGGATGACCCGGTCTTTGTCGTCGCCGAAATCCGTCGTCCGCACCCAGACGGCATCGTCCTGATCGAAGACGTGCCCCTGCGCGCGCAGCCGGTCGACCGCCTGGTCGACGAGGCTCGGCCCACCGTCGGCGGGGGTCGCGTGCAGCAGCCGCTCGCTGAAGAAGACGTCGAAGTGCACGTTGAACTTCTCGAGCGAGTCCTTCAGATCCGCCATCTGAAGCTCGTAGCCAAGGTCGAGCGCGACCTGCTCCTGCTCGTCGGGGGCGAGGGCCAGCAGGTCGGGGCGCGCCGCCAGCACGCGCTGGGCGAGGTCATCGATGTACGCGCCCGGGTAGCCGTCTTCGGGCGTGGGCTCGCCCTTGGCGCTGGCGAGCACCGAGCGACCGAACCGCTGCATCTGCGCGCCGGCGTCGTTGATGTAGAACTCGCGGACGAGCTCTGCGCCGCTCGCGAGCAGCAGCCGGGCGATCGCGTCGCCGAGGGCCGCCCACCGCGTGTGGCCGATGTGCATCGGCCCGGTGGGGTTCGCGCTGACGAACTCGAGGTTGATCGAGTTGCCCGCCTGGCTGTCGTTGCGGCCGAAGGCAGCGCCCGCCTCGACGATCTCGCGGGCGAGGGCGCCGGCGGCCGCGGCATCCAGACGGATGTTGATGAACCCGGGGCCGGCGACCTCGACGGACGCCACGCCGGGCGTCTCGGCGAGCGCTGCCGCGATCTCGGCGGCGAACTCACGCGGGTTCGCGCCGACGCGCTTGGCCAGCTTCATCGCCGCGTTGGACGCCCAGTCGCCGTGGTCACGGTTCTTGGGGCGCTCGAACACGAAGTCGGCGGCGGTGAGTCCGTCGCTCGACCCGGGGCGTCGCGCCTCGGCGAGCGGGGCGACGACGGACAGGAGGGCTTCGGCGAGAGCATCGGGATTCATAGCCCTCCGATTCTAGGCGGGCGCCGCAGCGCCGATGCTGAACGCCTCCCGCCGGCGTCAGGCGAGGACGACCCAGGCCTCGTGGTCGTCGCTGGCGGGGTCGTCGACGGCGGGGGCTCCCCCGTCGACCTCCGCGTCGACTCGCAGATGCGTGAGCGCGACGTTGCCGCCGTAGTAGCTCAGGAATGCGCAGTCGGCGGCATCCCGACCGGTCGCGATACGGACGAGACCGCGCCGGTTCGACAGCCGGGTCGCGTCGATGACGTGCCATGCGCCGTCGACGTACGCCTCGGCGACGGCGTGGAAATCCATGGGACGAAGGCCCGGCGCGTAGCAGGCGGCGTAGCGCGCGGGGACGTCCATCGCGCGCAGCAGCGCGATGACGAGGTGCGCGTAGTCGCGGCACACACCCTGACCGCTCGCGAGGGTCGTGACCGCCGAGTCGGTGCCGAGGCTGAGTCCCGGCGCATACGTCGTGCTGGTGGCGACGAAGTCGCTGACGGCCGAGACCAGCTCGCGGCCCTGCAGGCCCCGGAACTGTCGGCGCGCGTGCGCGAACACCTCGTCGGACTGCGCGTAGCGACTCGGCCGCAGGTAGGCGATGGTCTCGAGCTCGCTCGTCGGCGACGGGGTGGCGACACCCTCGACGACAGCGCGGTAACGGATCGCGATCGTCCCCGCGTCGCCCGCGACGCGGTGGATGCGGGTGCCCGCGGGAGACGCCGGAGGGTCGACGATCTCGGAGACGGAGAGCGCGCGGCCGGCGAGCGTGACGCTCAGTTCTTCGTCGCGAAAGGATGCCGCCCGCGACGCGGCGATCTGCAGGATGACATCGACGGGACCGGTCAGCTGGAGGTCGAGTTCGGCCGTCAGGATGCGCTGCACCGGGTAATCCTCGCACGCGGCGAAGCGGCGACGGGCCGCTCACGGATGTGATCGGATCGGACGCGATGGCAGGCTGGTGCTCGGCCACGAAACGAGGAGCCCTCATGTCGAAGACCGTCACCCTCATCCGCGCGTCGTCCCTCTCGGATGCCGCCGAATACGCGTACGCCGCCACCGCCCCCGCGGATGCACGCCTCATCTTCCTCGCCGGGTCCTGCCCGCTCGCCGCGGACGGATCGACGGTCGGCGTCGGCGACTACGCCGCGCAGGCGGCATCCTGCATCGAGAACATGACGGTGGCGCTGAGCGCGGCCGGAGCGAGCATCGAGGACGTCATCAGCACCCGCGTGCTCGTCGCCTCGAGCTCGCAGGCCGACCTCGTGACGGCCTGGGAGGTCGTGCGCGATGCCTTCGGAGACCATGACGTGCCGAGCACGCTGCTGGGCGTGACGGTGCTGGGGTACGACGACCAGCTCGTCGAGATCGAAGCGGTCGCCGCCGTCCGCGACTGAGCCGGCGCGTCGGGACCGGATCGCGTCACCACGCGGACGTCCCGCACACCCGATCCGATGACGTACCCTCAGCGTGTGCAGACCCGAAGCGCCCGCCCCCGCCGCAGGACCGTGTGGGCTGTCTCGGCGATCACGGCTGCGGTCGTCGCGCTGGCGCTCACGGCCGTCCTGCGCCCCTGGTCGGCTCCGACAGCCGCTCCGGTGGCGGCTGCGGACGGACCGGTCGCCAGCGTCGAGGCGCCGCCCCTCTCGCTTCCGACGGGGGCGCGCGTCCTGATCTTCGGCGACTCGTGGACCTACGGCTCCGCGGCATTCGATCCGGCGCTCGGCTACGCGTACGTCGTCGCACAGCGAACCGGCTGGACGACGATCGTCGACGGCGTTCGGGGCAGCGGGTATCTCAAGCCCGGTATCGACGGCCCCTCGTTCGGCGACCGCATCGCCGCTCTCGACCCCGCGCTCGACCCCGACCTCGTGATCGTGCAAGGATCGATCAACGATCGCAAGCAAGGCGCGGCCGGATACCGCGACGCTGTGAACGCGGCATGGGATGACCTCGCGGCGATCTATCCCGACGCGCGCATCGTCGTGCTCGGGCCCGCACCGCAGGTGCTGCCGGTGGAGGCCGAGACGGCCCGCATCGACCGGGATCTCGCCGAGCTCGCCGGTGCCCGGGGCTGGTGGTATCTCTCCCCCATTGCGGAGGACTGGATCACCGACGCCAACTACGGCGACGTCATCGACACCAGCGCCACGGGCCGCGACCATCCCTCGACGGCGGGGCATGCGTATCTCGCCGATCGCCTCGCGGCCGACGTTGCGGCGATCACCGAAGCACCGGCGGTCGCCGCCGAGCCCGCCCCCGAGCCACTCGTTCCCTGACGGCGGCTGTCACTCCGCGGCGCCCGGCACGCTCTCCCCTGCGAGGAATGCCCGGATGCCGTCGGCGAGTTCCGCCGACAGAGTCCGGTGCAGGTAGTGCTCCCCGGCCATCCGGACCACCACACCCCGCGATACCGAAGCCGCCTGCGCCTCGTGCAGCTCAACCCAGCCCTCGACGTCGGAATCATCGGCCACGACGAACAGGAGCACCGGGAGGTCCGCCGGGAAGGTCCGTCCGGTCGCCGCGGCGAAGTTGTCCGCCGCGCGTCCCATCTCGTCGATCATCGTGGGGGCCGCGGTGTTCCGAGCTTCGAGCATGCGGATCTGCTCCCGCGTCGTGTCGTCGTAGGCCTCGACGTCGTAGGGATCGTCAGCGAGGCCCCGCAGAAGTCGGCTGATCCCGAGGTCTCGCAGCAGCACGACGGCGTCGGTCGCGATGGGCTCATCGGCGCCTGGCTGGCCGGGAACGCTGCTGTCGATCCCGACGAAGGCGACCACCTCGTCGCGGTAGTCCTCGACGTACGACAGGGCGTACACACCCGAGATCGAGTGCCCCGCCAGCACGTACCGCTCGATGCCCAGCTGCTGCAGCGCCTCGTGCACCTCGGCGGCGATGTTCTCAGCGGTGCGCGGCACGTCGGTCTGATCGCTCAGTCCCGTCCCGAACGGCTCGACCGCGACGACGCGGTAGGTGTCGTCGAGCTCATCGATGAGCGGGGCGAAGTCGAGGCCGGGTGCCGCCGTTCCGAGCCCGGGGAGGAGCACGATCGTCTGCCCGTGGTCGCCGCTCACGACGACGTTCAGCTCACGCCCGCCGACCGGCACACGCTGCCCGTACGGCTCGATCCGGCCGGCCTCGTCTCGCGTGGCGACGGCGTTGACCGTCGCGGTCGTCGCGAGGGCCCCGGCGAGAGCGGCGACGAGCAGCACGGGCGGGAGGATGATGGCGAGCTTGGTCGATCTCTTCACGGGACTTCCTCGATGACGGGACCGCCGGGCGAGTGCGCCCGGCGTGTCCCCTCAGTCGACCAGGGCGCCGAGTTCCACGGGAGAGGCGACTGTCATCGATCGGAGTGACATATGTCATCGCCGTCGCTGCCTGCGCCAGCCTCCTCCGCGGAGCCCGCGCTCAGGTGCTCGTGCACCAGGCGCCAACCCGAGTCGGTCCGGTGGAAGACGTTGGTCGCCCGACCGGAACCGCTGCGGGTCTGTCCGTCGATGTGTCCGCTCCAGCGGTACGTGTAGACGGCCACCGCTGCGTCGGCGGCATCCACGACCCACGTGATGTCCTCCGCGCCGTAATCCTCGTCGGGGATCAGTGCCCAGGTCCGCTCGAAGTAGGCGCGCACGGCCGCGAGCCCGGCGCAGGTGGCATCGCCGAAGTAGTAGACGGCGCTCGCGTCGAGCAGCTGCTGCACCTCGTCGAAGTCGTGCGTGTTCGTCGCGGCGATGTAGCGCGCGAGAGTCTCGGATGCCGTCACGCCCGGGTCCTCCCGTTCGCGGGAGCGGCGTCGGCGACGACGGCGCTCATCCCCCACACCGGCGGCCCGTCCGGCGGGTCGACCCGTGAGACGACCGTGAAGCCGTGTCGTTCGTACAGCCGCACGTTGCGCTCGTCGGACGTGTCGAGGGCGAATCGGCCGGCTCCCCGCCGCGCACCCTCGGCGAGCGCGAATCGGATGAGCTCGGACGCGAGACCGCGCCCCTGGCGTGCCGGCAGCACGCCGACAGTCTCGATGCGCCATGACCCGGGCTCGGGCGACGCGCCCTCGGAGTCGCCGAGCCGCCCGAGCCGGTCGCCGTGCAGCTGGACGATGCGGTCGACGGCGGCAGGCTCCGGCTCGGACGCATCGGGCGGCAAGACGGCGATCACGCCGTCGGCCGGGCCCGCCAGCGCGACGAAACCGTGGACATGGGCGTGCCGCAGGTAGACGAGCTGCAGCTCGCGGAGTCGCCACGCGTAGTCATCGTCGGGGATGACGTGGCGCGTCCACGGGTAGTGCTCGAACGCCGCCGCGAGCGCGTCGGCGGCGGCATCCAGTTCGTTCTCGGCGGCGAGTCGGAGATGAGGTGTCATGCGGGGATGTCCTTGTGTTCGGGCGCCGGTTCGGGCGCCGGTGCCGGTGGGGTCACGGAGCCGGATTCGACGATCGCCTGCAGCGTCGCCAGGTGGCGGGCGAACGCCTCGCGACCGGCGTCCGTGATGCCGACCCACGTGCGCGTGCGCCGGCCGACCGCTTCTTTCCGCACCGCGACCAGACCCGCGTCGGCGAGCACGGTGAGCGTCTGCGACAGCGTCGAATCGCTCACCTCGAGCAGATCGGCGAGGAAGCGGAAGTCGACATCTTCGAGATTGCGGAGGGCCGCGAGCAGGGAGAAGCGCACGGGTGAGTGGATGAGCGCATCGATGTCCTTCCGGGGATGACTCATCGGCGTGAGCTCGGGAAGAGGCAGGCGAGGATCGGAGAGATCGACACGACTCCCGCGAGCACCCACCACCACGGCGACGAGAGCTGCAGCAGCTGCAGGGCCGGATCGAGCATCAGCGTGTAGAGCGCGAACCACGTCGCGACCGCGATACCCATGTTGCGCATCCCGTTGCGCGGCGCCGATCGCTCGGATCGGAGCGCGATCATCCAGATGCAGACCGACGCGAGGACGAACGGCAGGAAGGCCTTCCAATAGTCCGCCCCGGCGACATCGATCGACAGCGTGAAGGCAAGCGCGTATGCCGCCTGCAGCACGACGAAGATCCGGAACCAGCGCGTCGCGCGACGCGCATCCTTCTCGGCCTTCGTCCCGACGGCGACCATGCGGGCTGCGTCATCGTAAACGAAGTTGTTTTGCGTCATGCAATGACTTTAGCACTCATAAAGTGAAGTGCGCGAGCTCGTCCCCGGTCGGAGCGCCGGCCGTCGCGGTGATAGTCTCGATCGGCACGCCTCCGTAGCTCAGGGGATAGAGCGTTGGTTTCCGGTACCAAAGGTCGCAGGTTCGATTCCTGTCGGGGGCACCAGTGAGCAGAAGGGCAGTCGAGGACTCGGCTGCCCTTCTGTGTGCCCGGAGGTGTACCCATCGCGGGCACACACCGGCTCAGTCGGCGAGGTGGATCCCGAAGTCGGTCCGCCCCGGATGGATGTCGCTCCGCAGCGACCGGGTGCCGCGGTAGTCGCCGTCGCGGAGCGCCCGGTATCGGCGCGGCGTCTCGCTGTCGAGCCCGGCGATGCGGGCACGCAGACGTTCGGCCTCGCGGTCGACGCCCGCGGCATCCAGACCATCGGCGTCGTGGACGACGTGGAGCTCGAGCGTCTCGATCCCCACGTACCAGAGCGCACCGTGGGTGAGCGGGAACAGGAGTGACTCGAGGTCGCCGCTGATCCCGCGTTCGCCGATCGAGCGCTCGTCCTCACCCACCGTCACCACGACGAGTGCCCGGCGTCCGGTGAGACCGCCGTCGCCGTAACGCCTCGGCACGCCGAGCTCGGGGTCCATGTCTCCGTAGGCGAACCCGTTCGTGAACACCCGGTCGATCCACCCCTTGAGGATCGCGGGCGGCCCGTACCACCACAGCGGGAACTGCAGCACGAGCAGTTCGGCGGCGGCGAGCTTGCGCTGCTCCTCGATGACGTCATCCGGGAAGGGGGCGCGGCCGTACTCGCCACCGGCGGGGCCAGACGCGCGGCCGAGCGTCACGTCGAGCTCGCTGTCGGGGAAAACGGGATCGAACCCCTGTGCGTACAGATCGGATGTCGCCACGCTCCGCGTTCGTGACAGCTCCGCCACACCGTCGCGGAAGAGCCGGGCATTGAACGAGGTCGGTCGCGGATGAGCGAGCACCCAGTGGGCGGTGCCCGGCGTGGGCTCGTGCGAGATGGTCATGATTCCTCCGGTGGGGTGGCTGGTGTCACGAGGGCGTGCAGGACGCGCGTGAGGGTGGAGCGCGCCGCCGCGGGGCTCACGCGTTCGTCAAGTGCCGCCCGCGTGAGGGCGTCGCCGGCACCGATGAGGGCCCGAGCGCCCGCGTCATCGAGACGGACGCCGCACGAGACGAGCACGTCGTCGCACAGCGCGAGGTAGGCCCCCTCCGCTTCGCGCCGTACTTCGACGAGCGTCGCGGATCCATCGAGCGCCGAGACAACGTCCGCCAGCTCGCGCCCCTCGGCGAGCGAGCAGTCGATGTAGGCCCCCGCGACGGCGCGGCATACCGCATCGAGCGTGAGCGACGCTTCGGCGAGCGCCGCGGTCAGCGTCGCCCGCTGCTGCTCCTCGAACTCGCGGTAGAGCTCGGCGAGTGCGCCCGCACGATCGCCGAAGTGGTCGTACACGACGGGTTTGGTCACCCCCGCGCGCTCCGCGAGGCGGCCGAGCGTGAACTCGTCGGTCCCTCGCTCGCGGATCAGCTCGCGCGCGACCGCCAGCAGTTGCGCGCGCCGCTCGCCCCGCGGCATCCGCCGTCGCCGCCCGTCGTCGCTCATGACGCCTCCCCGCTAAGTTACCAACAGTAGCTTAGCGGGGTTGGTGGCCGGATGGGCGTTGACTTGGCAGTTCCCGTCGCCACCACCAACGGGAGGCGGCGGGAACTGACAACCGAGCGAGCGTCGCGAACCGGGATCAGCTCGCGGGCGCCGCCAGCTCCGCCTCGGCGGCGCCGGGCAGCACCTCGCGCAGCAGGTCGTCGAGCGTGACCACACCGAGCAGCCGGTCGCCGTCGACGACCGTCGCGAGCTGGACGTGGCCGCGGCGCATGCGCGCGAGCGCGTCGTACGCCGATGCGTCGGGCGCGAGGACGAGCGCCTCACGTGCGATGTCGAGCGCGGGGGTCTCAGGTGCGACGGCGAGCGTGTCGCGAACATGGGCGACACGACTCGACGCGCCCTCCCCCACCAGGATGCGCAGATGGGCGGAGGATGCCGCGACCGCCTGCACATCGGCGGCGGTCGCCGTCGCCGGCACCGCGGTGGGCACCCGGTCGGTGCGGACGATGTCACCGACCGTCAGCGACCCGAGCGCGATGGCGCGCGCGATCGGCTCGGAGTACTGCTCCTCGAGGGTTCCCGCCGCACGCGAATGCGCGACGAGCTCGCGGATGGTGTCGGCGTCCTGCCCGCCCGCGGCGGCCTTCTCGACGGGCTCGACGCCCGATGCCTTCACGAGCCGGTTCGCGATGTGGTTGATCCACAGCAGGAACGGGCGCAACGGCCAGGTCAGCGCACGGGCGGTGATACCCGTCGCCTTCGCCGCGACCTCGGGGTGGGCGATCGCCCACGACTTCGGCGCCATCTCACCGATGACGAGGTGCAGGAACGTCACCACGATGAGGGCGAGCATGAACGCGATGATGTCGGCGAGGACGTATGGCAGACCCCACTGCTCGAACACGGGCGCGAGGGCGTAGTCGATCGCCGGCTTGGTGATCGCACCGAGCAGGAAGGTGCACGCGGTGATACCGAGCTGAGCGAACGCGAGCATGACGGTCAGCTCGTTGACGCCGCGGAGCGCCGCCCGCGCCGACGCGCTGCGGTCGGCCTCCTCTTCCAGGCGGTGGCGACGGGCAGCGAGGAGCGCGAACTCGACGATGACGAAGAACGCGCTCGCGAGGATGAGTGCGATCGTGCTGATCGTGACGACCCACCAGCTCATCGGATGACCTCCTCATCGCTCGCGCCAGCAGCGACGACGGCATCGCCGCCGCCCACCGGACCCGCCTCAGCGGCATCCAGATCCACCTCGTACAGGCGCACGACGAGTTCCGAGGGGACGAGTCGGGCGACCTCGGCGACCTCGACGTCGAGCCAGCGCTGCATCCGCAGCCCCTGCACGGTCTCGGACGCCCGTTCGGGCAGGTCGATGCGCACGACCGCACCCTCGGGCAGCAGGTCACCGTGCTCGCTGATGATGAGTCCGGCGATGGTCTCGGCATCGTCCCTCGGCAGGTCGTAGCCGATGAGGCGCTCGACCTCGTCGAGGTGGATGTCACCGGGCAGACGCCAGTGATCCTCACCGACGTTCACGATCTCGTGGACGTCGAGGTCGTGCTCGTCGGAGATCTCGCCGATGACCTCTTCGGTGAGATCCTCGATCGTGAGGATGCCGTCGAAGTTGCCGTACTCGTCGACGACGCAGGCGAGCTCGTTACGCGTCTGCCGCATGCGATCGAGGGCGACCGGCAGTTGCATCGTCGTCGGCAGCACCACGGCCTCGCGCATCATCGTCGAAACGGGAGCGTCGTCGGCGTAGTGCCCGCGCAGCAGGTCGATGAGCTCGACGACGCCGACGGGGTCGTCCTCGGCGCCGATGACCGGGTAGCGGGTGTGGCCGGTCGCCATGAGCGCACGCACCTCACCCACGGTCGTGTCGGGCGAGATCGAGTCGATGCGTGAGCGAGGGACCATCGCGTGCTCGACGTCGCGCTGCGGGAAGTCGAGGATGCGGTCGATGATCATCGACAGGTCGTCGGGTAGATCGCCGCTCGCGCGGGACTCCTCGATGATCGCCTCGAGGTCGCGGGCGGTCGCGCTCTCGTCGACATCCTCTAGCGGCTCGATGCGCAGCAGACGCAGCAGCGCATTCGCGGCGACATCGAACACGGTGATGAGCCAGCCGAAGAGCATCAGGTAGATGCGGGTCGGCATCGCGAGGGCGCGGGCCAGCGGCTCGGGGCTCGCGATGGCGAGGTTCTTCGGATACAGCTCGCCGAAGATCATCGTCACGATGGTCGCCAGCAGGAGCGCGCCCACCGTGCCGATCAGCACCGAGACAGCCGGGTCGATGCCGACGCCGCCCAGCAGCGTGCCGATCGACTCGCCGATGAGGGGCTCGGCGACGTAACCGATCAACAGACCGGTCACCGTGATGCCGAGCTGCGCGCCGGAAAGCATGAAGGACGTGCGCTTGGTGATCGCCAGCACGCGTGCAGCCTGCGCATCGCCCTTCTCGGCGCGCGCGGCCATGCGCGACCGGTCGACCGACATGTATGCGAACTCCTGGGCGACGAAGAAGCCGCAGGCGGCGATGATCGCCAATGTCAGCAGGATGCCGAGCAGCAGTGTCAGGACTGCTTCGATCATTCGGATTCACCCCCTCTCTCAGCGAGGGGGTACGAAGATCGACCCTCCTGGTCGGTGGAGGAATGGCGATTGCTCACGGGTGTTCTTTCTCGATAGGGCACGGGTGGGCTCTCACAGGATAACGGGCGACGGGACCGCGCGGGCCGGCTCCGCGGGGCTGCAATGACCGGAAACCGCGGCAGTGGTCCGCTCGGCGAAGCATCCGGGACGTTCTCCAGATGGTCACGTCTAAGGTGACTCCATGTCGGGAAGACGAGCCGGTCGTCCGCGCGCGCAGGACACCACCGATGACTTCATTCGCGCGGGCGAAGAGATCATCGCCGAACAGGGCTTTTCGGCTCTCACCGTCGACGGTCTCGTGAGTCGCGTCGGGTCGACACGACCCACCTTCTATCGGCGGTTTCGGAGCGCGGCCCACCTCGCCGTCGCTGTTCTCGCGCGACGCTTCGCACCCGGTCCGGCCCCCGAGACCGGATCCCTCGACGGTGATCTGCATGCGGTGCAACGCGAGGAGATCGCTGTCCTCTCAGCCCCGGTCGCCCGCAACAGCGTGGTCGACCTCATCGGAGTCGCGCGCACGGACGACGACCTCGCGGGACTGCTCGACGCCGACTTCATCCGACCGCGCCGTGAGCGCGTGAAACATGCCATTGACGCCGCTGTCGCGCGCGGGGAGATCGAACGGCCCGACGCGGATGCCGATCAGATCTACGACCTCCTGATGGGACCCCTCATCACGCGGATGTTCGTGCCGCCGCACGCGCTGCCCGACGATGCGCTGGCCGCGAGCAGCCTCCGGTCCGCGCTGGCCCGCCTGGGATTCGGCAGGAACGACGACCATGGCGACGGCCCCGGGCTCAGTCCCGGGTGAGCCCGCTGCCATCGGCCGACATCCGAAATGATGCGCTCTCGTAGTCGCCGTCGAGCGAGAACCTGATCGCGACCGGCCCCACCATCTGGCCGAACGAATCGGTGTCGGGGGCACCCGAGGTACGCATGACCGTCGCCCCGGCGTCACCGACCGGAAGCCCGCTCTGAGACGCCGCCTCGTCCATGCCCGGAAGGACGGCGCTGAGGTCCACGTCGTCCCAGGAGAAGGCCTCCTCGGGAGTCTTGGGCTGCACCGACACCGGCCCGGAGTGCGAGACCTGCCCGCCGCGGTACATCCAACGGTCGGTGTGCGTGGTACCAGGGGTCACCGGGGCCTCGACGATGACGAAGTCGGGAGTGACGTAGATAGACATCACGCGATCGTGGCCGATCTCGCGTTCGAGCGCGGCCTCGGCCTGCGCCAGCGGCTCGGGCTGGCGCATGTCGACGTGCGCGCGACCGTCGAGAACCGCCGCGACGGTCTGCGCCACGGCTTCTCGATAGGGCATGACGACGGCCACCGCCACCGCGACGGCGACGATCGCGAAGACGAGAAGGCGAAGCGGACGACCGCGCCGCCCGACGCCGATCAGCGGGCCCTTGCGTCGCCCGCCAGAGATCCGCGTGTGGCTCTGCATCGGAACGAAACGCACCGCCGAACGATCCGGGACCGCGAGGTGGGCGACCTCGGCGGGCGAGAGTTCGCCGTCGACGAAGGCGACCTCGGGGCCCCCGTCGAGGAGGATGACGACCTGGCGCAGAAGTCCGGGCTGGAAGGCGGGAAGCTCGGTCAGCGCGACGACCGTGCGCAGAGTCGTCGCATACGAGTCGCCCCGGAGCGGGCGCACCGTCAGATCGATCTCGCACAACGGCTGATCGTTGATCTGCGTTCCGGTCTGTCGAATCGCGTCGACGCGGGCGAGGCCGAGCCGTCGAGAGTCGATCGCACGACGGATGTCGTCGTTCGACGCGGCCACTCCCCCGGCCATCGATCGGCCGATGAGGATGAACGTCCCGCTGATGATGGCGACCGGAAGCGCGATGCTCATGATCCCCCAGCCGGCGTCGGGCGGTCCGACATACTCGACGACCGCGCCACCCAGAAGCGCGCCGATAGCTGCGAAGAAGATCAGACGGAGCACCTTCCGACCCTATCGACGGCGCTCGTCACGGGGAGAATCAGCGCGGTGCGGGGTGCGCGGATCACGCGAACCTCGGCAGAATCTCAGCATCCTGTTAGGTTCCTCTCGTGTCGACGGACGAGAGCAAGACCCCGCGAGCGCTCAGCCGCCGCACAGTGCTGCTCGGATCCGTTGCCGCAGGCTCTCTCGTGCTCGCCTCGGCGGCACCCGCTCGAGCCTTGACGTACACGGTGAAGACCCCCGCGGAGCATGCGGCACTCCCGATCGTCTGGGGTTACCCCTTCGCGAGCCGCGCGACGCGCGGTTCGGGCGTGGACGGGTATCCCGGGCAGACGTACAGCGGTCACATCGGCGCCGACTACTACGTGAACCCACGCGTCGGCACCACGATCCTCGCGGTCGCCGACGGCACCGTGACCGCTGTCGGCGACGACGGCGACGTCAGCAGGGGTGTGTTCGTGATCGTCCAACATGCGGCGGGCGTACGGTCCGAATACCTGCACATGGAACGTGGCAGCCCCCCTGGTGAGCGTGGGCCAGCGCGTCTTCCGGTGGACTCCCCTGGGGCGAACAGGGAACACCGGAGATGTCCGCCCGCGCACCGAAGCCAACGCTCACCTTCACTTGGCGATATTCTCAGGCCCGCACCGCACCGGAACGGTGTGGAACCCGGCCTGGCTCATCGAAGGAGCTCCGCTTCCGGTCACGTCGCCTACCGCCGCGACCCCGGTCTATCGCTTTTGGAGCGCCCGCTATCAGGGGCACTTCTACACGGCGAGCGCCGCCGAGCGCGACGGCATCGCGGCCCGCTGGCCCGACATCTGGTCGTACGAGGGAACCGCGTACCGCGCCTTCACAACTGAGGTCGCCGGCACCGTACCGCTCTTCCGATTCTGGAGCGCCCAGTACAACGGCCACTTCTGCACGACGAGCGCCGGCGAACGTGACTCGGTCATGGCTCGCTGGCCAGACGTCTGGTCGTACGAGGGCACCGCATTCTTCGTGTACCCCGCCGACTCGTCTGCACCCGATACGGTCACCGTCGCCCGGTTCTGGAGTCCGTCCGCGCGACACCACTTCTACACGGCCAGCGCGCAGGAACGCGACGGCGTGATCGCGCGGTGGCCCGATATCTGGCAGTACGAGGGAGACAGCTTCCGAGTTCCCAGCGCGAGCGTCGAAAACTGAGACCGAGGAGAGCCCATGAGCAGCATCAATCTTCGGCGTCGGATCGGCCTACCGACCCTCGCCCTGTTCGCGCTGCTGGCCACAGGCTGCGCGACCGTCGGCGTCGGCGGAGCCGCGGGCTCGACCCTTCCCCCCTCGCCGACTGCGGACGAGACTCCGTCGTCCTCCCCGACGGCGCAACCCGAGTCATCCGCGACGCCTGAGCCGACAACGCCTCCCACCGGCGAGTCAGACACCATGTGGACGACATCCGAGCTGGTCGACGCATGCCTCGTCTCCGTCAGGGACGATAACGCGCCAGCATCGGAGCAACTCGATCGGTCGACCATCCGACGCGAGAACGCCCGGTCCGCCCTGCGGCCCGACGCGCTCTGGTACGTCGTGCTTCCCGTAGCCGACCCCACCGTCGACGCCCGACTCGAGTACGCCTGCTTGCTGGCCGCCGACCTGAGCGTCGATGCGAGCTGGGGCCGGATCGCCCCAGAGGTGGATGACTTCGATCAGTGGTCGACAGCCACGGAGCCGCCTGAGGGCATGTGACCCCGTAGACGGCCTCGCCGGCCGCGCCCGTTCTCCCGCGAGAACACGAAGATGCCCGGCGAAAGAATCTCCGGGCATCTCGGGCAGTGCTTCAGGACTTCTCGTCCTCTTCGGGTTCGAAGGTCGACGCAGTCCCGGTGTGGCCCGCAGCGACCCCGTCCGGGTGGCTCGGGATCGTCCCGTCCTTTCCGAGTCCGCCCGGCTCTTGCGTACCGTCGCTGTCGGTCTGGGCCGTCGAGACCTCGACGTCCGGGCCCTCGTAGGCGTTCTCGTCCGTCTCGCGACGGGTGTCGTCATTGCTCATGTCGTTCTCCTTCTCTTCGTGGACGGCTGCTGCCGTCCGGTCTCAGATGAACGGGGCGAGCGCTCCCGCCGTCAGGGCGAGCGCCCCGGCCACGGCACCCGAAGCCGTGGCGGTCATGCGCAGGTGGCGACGTGCACGCGACCTGCGAGCTCGGTTGCCCGGGGCTTCCGTCGTCAGGAGCGATCGCTGCGCGTCTTTCAGCGTGGCGTAGCGCCCGATCGGGGTCGCGTGACCGTCGAGGGCGATGTAGTGACCGTCGGGTGAGGTGTCGATCGAACCGACGAACTCCCCGTCGGTCGAGGCGACGTAGAAGCCGGGTGCGACCGTCGACCAGGTGATGTTGCGGGCACTGAGAACGCGAGGCGTCGCGGCGGGCCGCTCGAGCATGCTCATGCTGCGGTCGCCAGCTCACGCGAAGCAGGGACGACGTCGCCGCCGGGCAGTGCCGACGCGATCGGGGCCGCGGGAGCAACCTCGAAGTCTGCGAAGTCGACGACGAGGCCGGTCGACGACGTGGCCGCGCGGGCCATCTCAGTGAGCAGCGCCGAGTCGAGCTTCTCCGCCTCGATGCCGGTGAAGACGAAGCGGAGCGGGATGGACGGCTGCAGCCAGATCGTCTGCCGCCCTGCCGCTGTGTCGGCACCATGCCGCCAGGTGAGGGTGAAGCTCTCCGAGCGGCGGAGCTTCGTCGCCGTGAGCACCTTGAGGTGCGCGAGCAGACGGTCCGGGATCTCGATCGATTCGGACGTGTTCCCGTAGAACAGCTGACCCATGGTGGCTCCTCACAGATGCTGGATGACTTGTTGAGAACGCTACTAGTTGGGCAAGTATCTCGTCAAGTTAGATATCTGCTAAGGTAAAGCTCGCAAGCCAATGACGCGGAGGTGTGCAGATGACCGGCTTCTTCTATGACAACGAACGTCGGCGTGCGACCAGCGCGCTCGAAGCGCTGCGGCTCTACCAGGCCGCCGAGGCCGCCATGCGGCGGCGCACGCGCGAGTCGATGTCGATGGGCGAGAACGAGCTGCTGGTCATCCGACAGTTGCTCCGGGCACAATCGCGCAACCTGCAGGTGAAGCCGGGAGACGTCGCCAAGTATCTCGGAATCTCGACCGCGAGCACGACGAGCCTCCTCGACCGCCTCGAATCGGCGGGTTATCTGCGCCGAGTGCCGCACCCCAGCGACCGACGCAGTGTCTACCTGGAACCGACGGAGCGAGCCGACGAAGAGGTGCGTGCGACCCTCTCGGCGATGCACGACCGCATGCACCAGGTCGCCGACGAGACCTCCCCCGAGGCCACGGCGGCCGTGATCGATTTCCTCTCCCGTATGCAGGACGCCGTCGACTCGGTCGAGCCTGCCCCCACGCTGCAACGCGAACGCGGCAGCGCGTCCGCCGTCTGAACGATCAGCTCTTCCGGGGCTGACAGGACGGACACCACCAGGTGCGTCTGCGCCCGGGATCACCCGGACCCTCGGCGCGCACGACGATCGGAGTTCCGCACCTCAGACACGGCTTCCCGGCACGACCGGTCACCCAGTGCGCACTCCCGCGCCGGGCTGAGCCCGTCGTGACCTGGTACATGCCGGGCACCGAGGCCGAGAGCCGCAGAGCCCGCGCGGCACGGTCGACGAGGACCGCGAGGTCAGCCGTGCCGACGGGGTCGAACGGATGCACCCCCGAGAGGAATGCCAGCTCGTTCACCCACAGGTTGCCCAGACCAGCGATGTTGCGTTGATCGAGGAGGGCGGCGACGAACGAGCGGTCGGGCCGCACATCGAGGCGCCGGACCGCCTCGGCCGCTTCCCAGTCCGTCCGCAACGGGTCCGGGCCCAGGTGTCCGAGCACCCTAGCGACGTCCCCGGCTCGCAGAATCTCGACGACCGGCATGTCAATGCCCCAGAGCGTGGCACCGCAGTCGAGTTCCGCGCGCACGCGGACCGCCCGGTTCGCTCGCGTCGGCACGGAGCGGCCGGCGCGCGTCACCGTCCACGATCCCTGCATCAGCAGGTGAGTGTGAAGTGCGAATCCGGGTTCGAGCCAGGTGATGAGGTGCTTGCCATGGGTCTCGAGCCCGGCGATCATCCAGCCGGCGAGAGACGTCCCGGCGGCCGCCCCAGAGCGCAGCTCGCCAGAGACGATACTTCGACCGGAGACGTGCGGACGCAGTCGGGCGGCGAGCCGGAAGACGCTGTCACCCTCCGGCACAGACGCCTCTGAGAGTCACGTCAACCTCATCCCTCCAGTCTGCCGCCTCACCTAGCCTCGGGGCGATCATGCGTCAACTGCTCGAAAATCCTCGCGAAGGGGATGACGATGACGTCATGACTGAGATCACCGCGCACAAGGGCCTCTTCAACGACATCGAGCTGCACGTCGACGACACCGGCGGGTCGGGCCGCCCCGTCGTCCTGATCCACGGGTGGCCGCTGTCGGCTGAGTCATGGTCCGAGCAGATCCCCGCGCTCACTGCGGCCGGATACCGCGTCGTGTCGTACGACCGCCGGGGCTTCGGGCGCAGCGACAAGCCACGATCGGGCTACGACTACAACACCTTCGCGCAGGATCTGGCATCCGTGCTCGACACCCTCGACCTGCGTGACGCGACCCTCGTCGGCTTCTCGATGGGCGGCGGTGAAGTCGCCCGCTACGTCGCGAACCACGGTCAGGAGCGGCTCCGCAGCGTGGTGTTCGCCGCCGCGGTCCCGCCGTACCTCGCACAGACGCCCGACAACCCCGAAGGTCCGCTGACGCAGGAAGCCGCAGACGAGATGGAGAACGGCCTGAAGGCGGATGAGGCGGCGTTCTACGACACCTTCACGACCGCCTTCTTCTCCGTCGACGGCGAGCTCAAGGTGACCGAGGAGCAGCGCCAGGAGGCGCTGGCGCTCACCCGTCAGGCGGACCATCACGCGGCGTTGAAGTCGATGGAGGCGTGGGCCACGACCGACTTCCGCCGCGACCTGGATGCGGTGACCGTTCCCGCACTCATCATCCACGGCGACGGCGACGGCACCGTGCCTTTCGAGGGTTCGGGAAAGCGCACCCACGAGCAGCTTGCGGGGAGCGAACTGGCTCTGATCCACGATGCCCCGCACGGCTTGAACGTGAGCCACGCGCGCGCGTTCAACGACGCGCTCCTCGCCTTCCTCGCGAAGTAGGAGCCACCCGCACGGCGACGAAGGGCCGTTCCGCATCGCGGGACGGCCCTTCGTCGTATGGGAGCCCGAGAGCTCAGAGCTCGAGCTTCTCGTTGCGCCCTTCGTAGGTCTCGCCCGTGAGCTTGGACTTGATCAGACCGATGGCCGTCGCGATGCGCCCGCCCGCACTGCTCCAGTACTCGCCCGAGATCGCATCGACACGCAGCAGCGTGATCCTCGGGTCGTCCGGTCCGTCGGGGAACCACGCCTCGAGGGTGCTCGACCAGTAGTGCTCGAGCCGGGCTCGGTCATCGACGATCGCAGCTTCGCCGGCGAGGGAGACCCACGCGTCATCCTTGCTGAGCGCCACCCCGACGGTGGGACGGACGGTCACATGCGAGGCGACGGACGAGCCCCGATCGACGACGAACCACAGGTCGCCGTCGAATTCCGCTTCCTGAACGGTCAACGGGCGCGCGGTGAGCTTTCCCGCGTCGTCGATCGTGGTGACCATGGCGAACCGGAAGTCCGGCAGCAGCTCGGCGAGAATCGTCCGGGGGTCTTCGTTGTCGCTCATCGTTTCTCCTTCAGTGGGGCGGGTCCGGCGTTGGTGGGTACAGGCTGACACCGCTCATCGCGGCGCGTCGTGCTCTTGACAGGCGGTGCAGATGCCCGGCGGTGACGCCGTCAACCGCCCGACGGGTTCTCGAGCGGCTGTCCGCGTTCATCGGTGGTCGTGTCGACGTCGCCATCATCAGGCGCGGGCTCGTCGGGTGCCGCGCTGGGGGCGCCAGGGAAGGCCGATGCCCCGCCCGTGGTCGTGCCCTGCTCGGGCCCGTCGTGCTCGCCGCGCTGCGGATCGGAGTCGCTCATCGGATCGTCCTTTCGTCGATTGCTGCCCGCGACGGTACGCGCCGCATCCGCGCGGTCCGAGGGGATTGACACGCGTCGGGCCCGGATCATCCCCCAGTCGGATGCCTCTCAGCCGATCGACCGACGCGCAGACACCTCTCCGCTTCGTAACGTCGGAATGTGACCGCCGCACCTCTTTCGCCTCTCGACCGCATCCACCTCGCCGCAGGCCGGGGCCGCGCCCTGGTGGGGTCGATCCTGGGCAACATCGCCATCCTGGGCATCGTCGCTCTAGCGGCGCTCGTGGTTCCGATCGCGGCGGCCCTCGTCTTCGGCCCGGCGCTCCTCGCCCGCCTGTGATCGCCTGATCGGGGCCGAGGCAGGCACGAGCTTCAGCCCGATGACGGCGATGACGATGCCCGCGATGAAGACGATCTTGCCCGGCGAGAACGCCTCGGCGCCGGTTGCCATCGACCAGGCGACCGTGAGCGCCGCCCCCACGCCGACCCAGACCGCGTACGCCGTGCCGATCGGGATCCGCTTCATGGCTTGTCCGAGTCCGATCATGCTCACGAGCAGTCCGGCGACGAACACGAGGGTCGCCACGGGCTCGCGGAACCCGTCGGACTGCCCGAGCGCCGTGGCCCAGACGGCCTCGCAGACGGCACTGGCGAGGAGGACGACCCATGCCCGCGCCATGTCAGCTCACCACCTTGAGGCCGATGACGCAGGCCACCAGCAGCACGAGCAGGAGGACACGCGCCACCGAGGCGCGCTCGCGCTGAGTCACCATCGCCCACACCACCGTGAGGGTCGCGCCGACGCCGACCCAGACGGCGTAGGCCGTGCCGGTGGGCAGCTCGGTCATCGCGATGGCGAGACCCGCAATGCTGCCCACGAGCGCGACGGCGAAGAGCAGAGCGGGCCGCTTGCGGCGGAACCCCTCGGATGCCGCGAGCGCGGCCGCCCATACCGCCTCGAGGACGCCGGATGCGATCAGGATCACCCATGACATGACAGACCTGTCCGAGTCAGTCTTGTCTGGTGCGGGTACTGCTCCCTCGTCCGCGGACCCGCGGTCGGGGCCCCGCGACCCAGGGTACCCCGGCCCTCAGGGCGCCGGGACGAGGAAGAGGGCGTCGAGGAGCCCCGGATTGTGCGCATGGACGAGCACGCCGAAGACGACGGCGTCGAAGAGCAGGTGCACCGTCACGACGTAGGCGAGCGAGCGCGTGCGCAGGAAGATGTAGCCCTGCAGCAGCGCGAACGGGATCGTCAGCAGCGGCCCCCAGGCTCGATAGCCCAGCTCCCACAGGAAAGATACGAAGACGATCATCTGGAGGACGTTCGCCGCCGCGTCGGCGAAGTGCCGTCGCAGCAGCGCGAAGCAGGTGCAGATGAAGAACAGCTCGTCCCAGATGCCCACGGCGCCGACTCCGACGAAGAGCCTCGCGATCAGGTCGGGAGTATCGACGACCGGCCAGTTCGTGTACACGCCCGAGGTGATGAAGTAGAAGGGCAGGATGAGCCATCCGAGCACGAGGACGGCGGCGAGCCACACCCATTGGAAGGTGGTCCAGCGTCCCCCGCCGCGCCAGGGGAAGCGGATCGCGTGGTCGCGGTAGACGAAGCGCGACACGAGATAGGGCAGAAGCACAGCGCCGCCGAGCGCAAGGGTGAATCGCACCATCGCGAGGTTGTCGAGCTCGGCTTTCAGGTCGATGAGGCTCACGACGACGAGACCGAGGGCGATGAGCGAGAGGTCGCGGGCCAGCGAGGGCCGTCCCGCTTCGCTGACGCGCCAGCGGTCGACGCCGAGCGCAGCGACGAGACCGACGATGAGGAGCGCCCAGCCGAGCCAGGGCTGCAGGAGCACGAAGAACGCCGGTGCGGCCAGGCATACCAGCAGGGCCGGCA
Source organism: Microbacterium sp. AG238 (assembly GCF_003610405.1). Taxonomy (GTDB): domain Bacteria; phylum Actinomycetota; class Actinomycetes; order Actinomycetales; family Microbacteriaceae; genus Microbacterium. Next base: position 325,829 of record NZ_RAQC01000002.1, on the reverse strand, counting down.
GCGTGCTCGCCGAGACGTAGGGGCGGGCGGCCAGGCCCGGATGCGTCTTCACAGCGACCGCATCCCGTCAGGCCGCGTCGACGCGGCGGTAGGCGAGATCGCGGATGTCGCGCCCCTTGGCGATGCCCTTACGCTCGAAGGCCGTCATCACCCGTCCCTCGAAACGCGGCGCCCAGTCGCCGTCGAAGTCGGGCGCGAAGCCAGCGGCATCCCCCATCACCTCTCGCATCTGACGGGCGTAGTCCTCCCAATCGGTCGCCAGACGCAGCACGCCGCCGGGTTTCAGCACCCGCGCGGCCAGCGGCGTGAAGTCGGGAGAGATGAGGCGCCGCTTGGTGTGCCGTGTCTTGTGCCACGGATCGGAGAAGAAGATCCACAGCTCGTCGACGGATGCCGCGGGCAGCAGGTGTTCGAGCACCTCGGGCGCATTCGCCTCGACGAGGCGCAGGTTGCGCACGCCCGCACGATCGGCGTCGAGCATGGTGCGCGCAAGGCCGGCGCGGAACACCTCGACCGCGAGGAAGTCGGTCTCGGGCACGGCTTGTGCGGCCGCGACGATCGCGTGCCCCTGGCCCGAGCCGATCTCGACCACGAGCGGAGCCTCGCGCCCGAACAGCGACGCGGGGTCCACGTGCGAACCCGGCCTGACGCTGAGGAGGGCCTGATCGCGCTCGACGGGGATGTTGTAGAAGTCGCCGAGCTGGTTCCAGGCGCGCTCCTGGCCGTCGCTCATGCGACCGCTGCGGCGCGCGAACGACACGGGCCGCTCGCGGTAGCGGGGTTCGTCACCGGTGTCGGGCGCGTCGGTCTGCGGCATGAGTCCAGGGTATCGAGCAGCCGGGTCGGCGCCGAGCCGAGGTGCCTGGTCAGGTGGTGACGAAGTCGATGAGCTCTTCGACCCGGCCGAGCAGGGCCGGGTCGAGGTCGCGATACGTACGGACCGATCCCAGGATGCGCTGCCACGCGTGCGCGATGTCGGCTTGATCCTCGGCGGGCCAGCCGAGCGCCCGGCAGACGCCGGTCTTCCAATCGACTCCGCGCGGCACCTGCGGCCACGCGCGGATGCCGACGGCCTCGGGGCGGACGCACTGCCAGACGTCGATATGGGGGTGTCCGACGATCTTCAGGTGCGCGCCGTGCGGTCCGCGCAGGATCTGCTCCGCGATACGGGTCTCCTTCGAGCCGGCGACGAGGTGGTCCACGAGCACTCCGTAGCGGCGGTCGGCGGACGGAGGCTCGTCTCGGAGGAGGTCGTCGAGCAGGTCGATGCCCTGCAGGTACTCGACCACGACGCCCTCGACGCGGAGGTCGGCACCCCACACCTTCTCGACGAGCTCGGCATCGTGACGTCCTTCGACGAGGATGCGCGATGCCCGCGCAACGCGCGCCCGCTGCTGAGGCGCCACGAAAGAACCGGAGGCGGTCCGCATCCGTCCCGTGGGTTGCGTGGCCTTCGGCGCCACGAGCTTGACCGGTTCGCCATCGACGAGGAAACCTCCACCGAGCGGGAACAGACGCACCTTTCCGAGGCGGTCCTCAAGTTCGACGTTGCCGCCGCGGACGGCGACGACGGCTCCGCAGTAGCCGTCTGCCGCAACCTCGACGACGAGATCGGGATCGGCGGGGACGTCGGGAACGACTTTGCGTCCGGCGTCCCGCCAGCCCGCTGCGAGAACATCCGAGCCGTACCTGTCGTCCATGCTTCCTCCACCTCGAGCCTCTCCGGCCGCCGGTCAGCGTAACCGCGGCCCTTCCCGTCCCGCGGTATCCGCGCCGCGATTCCGCTGCCCGCTGATTCACAGTCGCGGCATAGGCTCGGACCCCGGGCCCTCAATAGAGTGGAAGCGAGGCCGGTCCTCCGACCTCGGAAGGGGAACGGATGCGCGTGCTCCGAGCAGCGACGCTCTCGATAGTGGCGAGCCTGATGCTCGTCGTCGGCGGCTCCGCCGCGGCCTGGGCGACCGACCCGGTCGACCTCGGTGCGGGGCGCGTCGTGGATCAGGCCGATGCGTTGTCGTCGGGTGAAGAGCGTGCCGTCGACGAGAGGCTGACAGCACTGAGCTCCGAGGCGGGTATCGACCTGTGGGTGGTCTACGTCGACGCCTTCAGCAGCCCGTCCGACGCCGAAGGCTGGGCCAACGCGGTCGCCGACCGGGGCGGCCTGGGTATCAACCAGTACGTGCTGGCCATCGCCACCGAGCAGCGCAACTTCTACCTCTCGGGCGACACCAACGGTCCCGTCGACGGCGACACGCTGGGCACGATCGAGACGCGCGACATCCTGCCCGAGCTCCGCTCCGAGGATTGGGGCGGAGCAGCCTTCGCCGCAGCCGGAGGGCTCTCGGCTGCGGTCGGCGGTTCCGGCGGCACGACCGAAGGCTCCGGAGGCGCCGCGCAGGGCTCCGGCATCCCGGTTCTGACGATCGTCCTCGGCATCCTCGCGGTCGGAGCCGTGATCGCGGTCGTCGTCGTCCTCGTTCGCCGTCGCCGAAGCGGCGCCGGCGGCTCCGCTCGGGGTGCAGCCGCGGAACCGATCGAGTCTCTCGCGCGCCGCTCCGCCAGCGCGCTGGTCGCAGCCGACGACGCCATCCGGACGAGCGAGCAGGAGCTCGGCTTCGCGACGGCGCAGTTCGGCGACGACGCGGCCGCCGCTTTCGCGCAGACGCTGGCGCAGGCGCGGCGCGACCTCGACGAGGCGTTCTCGCTGCAGCAGCGCCTCGACGACGACCAGCCCGACACCGAGGCCGACGTCCGCGCCATCCACACGCGGATCCTCGAGCTGTGCGCGCACGCCGACTCCGAGCTCGATGCGCGTGCCGACGAGTTCGACCGCCTGCGCGATCTCGAGCAGAACGCACCCGAGGCGCTGGTGCGCATCCAGCAGGACCGCGCGGCGGCCGGAACCGGGCTCGACGGCGCGATCGCGTCGCTCGAACGGCTCCGATCGGCGTACGCGCCCGAGGAGCTCGCGACCATCGGCGACAACCCCGATCAGGCGCGCAGTCGCCTGAGCTACGCCGACGAGCAGCTCGACGCGGCCCAGCGCGCGATCGCGGCCGGCGACGGCGCCAGCGCGGCCATCGCCCTGCGCGCAGCGGAGGGGGCCGTGACACAGGCCGCCCAGCTCGAAGCCTCCGTCGAGAAGGTGGCCGCCGACCTCGCGACCGCCGAACGCGACGCCGCCGCCCTCGTGACCGAGCTGGAGCAGGATGTCGCCGCCGCCGTCGGCGTCCCTGATCCCGACGGCTCGCTCGGCGCGGTCGCGTCCACCACGCGTCAGCAGATCGACGCCGCCCGCGCTCAGCTGACGGGCGAGCACCGCCGCCCGCAGGCTGCGCTGTCGACGCTCCTGGGCGCGAACTCGGCGATCGATGCCGCCCTCGCCGGTGCGCGCGACGCCGCACAGCGCGCGGCCCGCGCACGGCAGACGCTCGACCAGCAGTTGCAGCAGGCGCGCGCACAGGTCTCTGCCGCGGAGGACTACATCGGCACGCGGCGCGGCGCCGTCGGCGCGACGGCGCGCACGCGGGTCGCGGAAGCGCGGGCGTCGCTCGATCGCGCCGAGGCGACATCGCAGATCGACCCCGAACGCGCCCTGGCCGACGCGACGCGCGCGACACAGCTGAGCGGGCTCGCGATCGATGCGGCGCGCACCGACGTCGGCGGCTTCACGTCGGCCTCCGCCGGATCGAACTCCAGCAGCATGATGGGTGCCATGATCGGCGGCATGGTGCTGAACTCGCTCCTCGGCGGCGGCTCATCCGGCCGACGCTCGTCGGGATTCGGCGGTAGCGGCTTCGGCGGCGGCCTCGGCGGATCGCGCGGCGGATTCGGCGGCGGATCTCGCGGCCGCACCGGCGGTGGTGGATTCGGCGGCGGCGGTCGCTCCCGCCGCGGCGGCGGCCGCTTCTGACGATTTCTCCCTCTTCCGTACCAACCACGAAAGGAACCCCGATGGCAAAGCAGTCCATCTTCGGTCGCATCTCGACGCTCATGAAGGCGAACATCAACGCCCTTCTCGACCAGGCCGAGGACCCGCAGAAGATGCTCGACCAGCTCGTGCGGGATTACACCAACTCGATCGCCGACGCGGAGTCGGCGATCGCCGAGACGATCGGCAACCTGCGTCTGCTCGAGCGCGACCACCAGGAGGACGTCCAGGCGGCCGCCGAGTGGGGCAACAAGGCCCTCGCGGCCAGCCGCAAGGCCGACGAGCTGCGCGCGGTGGGCAACACCGCCGACGCCGACAAGTTCGACAACCTCGCCAAGGTCGCGCTGCAGCGTCAGATCAGCGAGGAGAACGAGGCCCGCACGATCGCGCCGACCATCGCGACTCAGACCGAGGTGGTCGAGAAGCTGAAGGACGGCCTGAACGGCATGAAGGTCAAGCTCGACCAGCTCCGCGCGAAGCGCTCCGAGCTGCTCGCGCGCGCCAAGACGGCGGAGGCGCAGAACCGCGTCCACGACGCCGTCAAGTCGATCGACGTGCTCGACCCCACCAGCGAGCTCGGGCGCTTCGAAGACAAGGTCCGCCGCCAGGAGGCACTCGCCGCCGGCAAGCAGGAGCTCGCCGCGTCGAGCCTCGACGCACAGTTCGAGAGCCTCGAAGACGTGGGCCAGCTCACCGAGGTCGAAGCTCGGCTCGCCGCGCTGAAGACGGGCGGGGCCGCCGGCGCCATCGAGCGCTGATGCCCGATGTCGACGCCCGGGCCGGCGCCACCGCCCGGGCGTCGACAATCGATTCCCGCACCCCGAACAGAGGATGACGTCATGACCCGATTCATCGTGGTCCCGCAGTGGCAGGGCTCGCCGTCGGCTCGATCGATGACCCTCATCGACGGCGCCGAGGCGATCGCCGGTGACCTGCCGCGCAGCGCGACGGTGCGGGTCGAGGTCCCCGTCGAGGCCGGTGAGGCCCTCGGCAGCGGCATCCGGCGGTTCAGCTCGCTTCAGCGCACCCGAGACCTGGTCATGGCGGCACTCGGCGACGCCGACAGCCCTGCGGACGGCACGAGCGGCACCGGACCGACCGGGCACACGGTGGTCGTGGGCGGCGACTGCGGAGTGGCTGTGCCCGCGATCGCACACGCGGCCGCGCTGCATCCCGATATGGCCGTGGTCTGGTTCGACGCCCACGCCGATCTGCATTCCCCCGAGTCGTCACCGTCCGGCGCGTTCGCAGGCATGGCACTGCGCGCGGTGTTCGAGACGAGCCCGCTGTCACCGGATGCTGCGGTGCCCGCCGAGCGCGTCGTCTTGGCGGGAGCCCGGGAGTTCGACGATCCCGAGATCGATGTGGTGCGGGCCTCGGGGCTCACGCATCTGGGCGTCGACGATCTCGCGGACCCCGCGCGCCTGGCCGATGCGGTCGCCGCCACCGGCGCGGGCTCGGTGTACCTCCACGTCGACCTCGATGTCCTCGACCCCGCAGCGATCACCGGTGTGAGCGCAGCCGTCCCGTTCGGACTCGACCTCCCGACGCTCACGAACGCCATCGGCATCCTGCGCGGGCGGTTCCCGCTCGCGGGAGCATCCGTCTCCGGGTTCGCTCCACCGCACCCCGAGGCGGTCGTGGAAGACATGGGTTCCGTGCTGCGGGTCGTCGGGGCCCTCGCGTGAGCGCGGTGCGCACGCCGCCCGCCGGATGGCGTCAGCGCGCCGACGAGGCGGTCGCTCGCGGGGCCGCGCTCGACCGCGTCATCCCCCGCGTGCTGCTCGACTCCCCCATCAGCGAGCTCGGAGCCCGCGCCGGCACCGCCTTCGGATTCGTGTGGGGCGCGCTATGGTCGACCGGCCGCATCGAACGCCGTCACGGGCTGTGGGTCTTCCGCGGCATGCCGGCCTGGACGTTCGGCCGCGGCGGCGTCTGCGTGGGCTCGTGCTTCCTGACCGGCGACCGCGAGCCGAGCGAGCGGATCCTCGCGCATGAGGCCGTACACGCTCGGCAGTGGCGGCGCTACGGGCTGCTCATGCCTCTGCTGTACCTGATCGCGGGCCGCAATCCCCTGCGGAACCGGTTCGAGATCGACGCGGGGCTCGCGGACGGCAACTACATCCCGCGCCGCGCCGAGCGCCACTGACCTGCTTCAGCGGGCGGTCGCGAGGCCGAAGCGTTCGGGTGTGTGGATCGACTCGGCGGCCATGCCGCAGCGCACGGTCAGGTGATCGACGATGTCGACGGTGCCGAGGAACCCGCCCAGCAGGTGCACGCGCGTCGCCCGCGCGGCATCGGTGCAGAGCATCTCGTCGGCCCAGGCCGTGACGGCGCGCGATAGCGCCTCACCCGGCGCACAGCCGCGCCCCGAGCCCGGCGCGCCGGTGCGGCGGGAACGGTCGAGCCACGTCACCACCATGCGGGCCGGCGCCGAGACGGTGCCGATCCATGCGGCATCGGGGACCTCGATGAAGACCCGTCCGGTCGAACACAGCGGCAGCGTCGCCAGCAGCGCCTCGAGCTCGGCGAGCGAGTGCTCGTCGGCCGTGACCAGATGCTGCACCCGGACGTGCTTCGACGCGCGACAGGCGGCGGCGCTGTGGAGCTCGGACATGATGAGTCCACTATACCCGCGGTGTAGGCATGCCTTACCTACCTAGCCGAATCCGGACGACTCCCCGGAGTTCTCACAGCAGGATGATGCGGCGCAGCTCATCCAGCTCGTCGTCGCCGAGTCCGTGCGACCGAAGGTACTCGGCCGGTGAACCGAATCGCTCGCGCAGATCCGCCAGCAGCGCGCGCATGACGGGGGCTGGCGAGCGTGTGGCCAGATCGACCAGCTGCGGGGCGTCGGGGTGGTGCGCGCGGAGGTACGCGAGGATCGGCGCATTCCGCTCGGCCGGGAGCAACGTCTCCGTCCGCGCGTAGTCGTCGACGACGGCATCCTCGTCCACTCCCGCCGCCGCGAGGATCATCGCGATCGTCACGCCCGTGCGGTCCTTGCCGATCGTGCAGTGGACGAGCACCGGCTGATCGGCGATGACACCGCGCACCACCTCGAGCACCCGCGGCGCCGACTCGTCGACCAGCGATCGGTACATCGACTCGAGCGACATGTCGGCGCGGAACAGCGAGGCGACCGATCCCAGGAACAGCGGAACGCGTTGCGTCCGAATAGGGAGGTCTCCCAGGACCGTGGGCTCGGAGCGCACCTCGTCGTCGTCGCGCAGGTCGATGATGCGCCGCAGCCCGAGCTCGCCGAGAGCACGCCGACCGTCGTCGTCGACGCGGAACAGGTTGCCCGACCGGTAGAGGACGCCCGGCCGCGTCGAGGTGCTGCCCGCCCGCAGGCCGCCGGTGTCGCGGAAGTTCAGGGCGCCCGGCACCGACAGCGAGGCCGCGCCGCTCATCGGCCGGCACGCGGGAGCGGCGGCACCGGGTACCGCCCCGCGATCGTCAGGCGATTGAACGCGTTGATCGAGATGAACAGCCAGCTCAGCGCGACGTACTCCGCCTCGGAGAACACCCCGCCGACGCGGTCGTAGAGCTCGTCCGAGACTCCGTCATCGGCGATGTTCACGTAGGCCTCGGCGAGCTCGAGCGCCGTGCGCTCCCGCTCGTCGAAGACCCCCGACTCGCGCCAGGTGGCGAGCTGGGCGACCTCGTCGGCCGTCACGCCGGCGGCGACCGCTCGCCCGACGTGCACACGGACGCAGTATGCACAGCCGTTGAGCTGCGAGCTGTGCACCAGAGCAAGCTCCTTCAGGCGCTCGCCGATGCCGGCATCCTGGGCGATGGTTCCCACCGTGCGCGCGAAAGCGTCGAGCGCGTCGTAAGCCGGACGAGCCGCCTTGGCGAGGTGGATGCGCCGCTCGGGGGTCATGCGTCAACCCTACCCACCGACCTCCGGCGCCGCGCGAGAATGGACCCGTCCCCGATGCGAAGGATCACCGTGCACGACGACACGTTCGACGAGTTCTCGTTCCTGCCCGTTCAAGCCGCCGAAGCGGGTGTGCCGACCCCCGCGGCCGAGCGGCTGTTCACCTTCGCCCCCGATGGACGTCCCATCAGCGCGCTGCGACTCGGCGATGGCGAACCCGAGTTCACGTTCCTTCACGGCGCCGGGCTGAATGCGCACACGTGGGATCGCACGATCCTCAGCCTGGGGCGCCCCGCACTGGCGTTCGACCTGCCCGGCCACGGCGACTCGGGGTGGCGCGACGACGCCGACTACACGGGCCGGACCCTCGCGGCCGACATCGCCCCCGCGGTCGCGCAATGGACGCACACGCCGCAGGTCGTCGTCGGACAGTCGCTCGGCGGACTGACGGCCGCGGCCCTCGCCGCGACGCATCCCGAGCTGGTGCGCTCCCTCGTGATCGTCGACATCGCGCCCGGGCTCGACCCCGCCGGCGCGGCGTCGCAGATCCGGCGGTTCTTCGCCGGACCGACCAGCTGGGCCTCACGAGCGGAGATGGTCGAGCGGGCACTGTCGTTCGGTCTCGGGGGCGACCGCGCGGCGGCCGAGCGCGGCGTGTACCTCAACTCGCGCGTGCGCGACGACGGCCGAGTGGAGTGGAAGCACCACTTCGCCCGCATCGCCAACGGACTCGCCGCCGACCCGGGCGCCGCGGCCGCGGCATCCGAGCGGCAGGATGCCCTGGCGCCGGCGCTCGCGGCATCCGGCTGGGACGACTTCGCGGCGGTGACGGCGCCCATCACCCTCGTGCGCGGGACACGGGGCTACCTCACCGACGCCGACGTCGCCGCCTTCGGCGACCGTGTGCCCGGGGCGCGGATCGTGACCGTGGAGTCCGGCCACAACGTGCAGGAGGAGCTTCCGACCGAGCTCGCCCGCATCATCCGCGACGCCACCACCGCCTGACCCCACTCGGGCCGGCACGGCCCAGCCCCGGGCCGGAGCGCCGGGCGGCGTGCCGCCAACAGGCTGAGCCGCTGCGTGCCGGGCAGCGGCACGCGAAAACAGCCGCTCAGCCTGTCGACGGGACACTGCGGGGCCGGGCCGCACACCGACCCGCCCGCGAAGGCTTGGTAGCGGGCGATGGGCCGCCGACAGGCTCAGTCGACGTCGCAGATGCCCAGGCACCGCAGGACGATAGCTCAGCCTGACGACGTCACGGGATGAGGCCTTCGGCCTGCGGAGACAGGCCCGGTCCGCTCTAACGCGGCGAGGTCCACCGGTGAGGCTGTGCCGCCAGCAGGCTCAGTCGTTCTACCCCCGGGCTCCGCTGCTTGCCGACCCCGCGCAGCCTGTGCGCGGCCCGCACCCGATGGAATAGCCCGACGCCGTGCGACGCTAGACGTCGGCGAATGCGTCTCACGGTCGCGCCGGACCCTAGGCTGTATGCCGCACTGAGTTCGCGGATCCCGCATCGGACAGCAACGATGCCGCCGCCCTTGCGAAAGGAACCCTCCTCCACATGATCCGCCGCACCACCGTGACCGCCGCCGCACTGCTGGCCGCAGGCACGCTTCTCCTCGCCGGCTGCACCGGATCCACCGATCCGGCACCGTCCACCAGCGTCGGCGCCCCGAACCCTGACGCGAGCGTCAACATCCGCCTCGTGCTCGAACCGTCGAACCTCGACATCCGGCAGACGGCGGGCATCTCGCTCGATCAGACGCTCATCGACAACGTCTACCAAGGCCTCGTCGCCCGCACCGCGGAGGGCGAGATCGTCGACGCGCTCGCCAGCGCTCACGAGATCTCGGCAGACGGCCTGACCTACACCTTCACGTTGCGCGAGGGAGTCACCTTCCACGACGGCCAGGCCCTGACCCCGCAGGATGTCGTCTCGTCATTGACCACGCGGCAGGCCACTCCCGAGTGGGCGGACAGCGAACGACTCGCGAACGTGACCTCGGTCGCGGCTGACGGGCAGAAGATCATCCTGACTCTGTCGCAGCCCGATTCGTCACTGCTGTGGAATCTCACGGGCCGCGCGGGCATCATCCTCAAAGAGGGCGACACCGTCGACTACAACACCGCTGCCAACGGCACCGGCCCCTTCCGTCTCGCGAACTGGCGTCAGGGCGCCAGCCTGACACTCGAGCGCAACGACGCCTACTGGGGCGACGCGGCTCAGGTAGCCGACGTGACGTTCGACTTCATCCCCGACAACCAGGCCGCCATCAACGCGGCTCTGGCCGGCGAGATCGACGTCGTGGTCGGTTTCGACGCGAACCTCGCCGACCAGGTCGAGGGCGGCGGCGACTTCGTCGTCGAGACCGGCAGCGCGACGGACAAGAGCGTGCTCGCGATGAATTCCACCTCGGGGCCTCTGGCCGATGTCCGGGTGCGCGAAGCGATCCGAACCGCGATCGACCACGACGCCATCGTCGAGGCCGTCGGCGCAGGGCAGACACTGTACGGTCCGATCCCGGAGGCGGACCCCGGATACGAAGACCTGTCGGATGTCGTGTCGTACGACCCCGAGGCGGCCCGGGCACTGCTGAGCGAGGCCGGCGTCAGCGACCTCGCTCTGACTCTGACCATCCCGTCGGCCTACGGCACGACGCTCCCCCAGATCCTGGTCTCGAACTTCAATGACGTCGGGATCGACCTGAAGGTCAACCCCGTCGACTTCGGCACCTGGCTCAGCGACGTCTACACGAACAAGGACTACGAGCTCAGCGTCGTCAACCACGCAGAGCCGCGCGACTTCGAGAACTGGGCGAACCCCGACTACTACTTCACCTACGACAACGCCGAGGTGCAGGACCTGTACGCGCAGTCGCTGCTGGCAACGGACGAGCAGTCCGCGGACGACCTCCTGAAGAAGGCCGCGCGGATCGTGTCCGAGGATCACGCCGCCGATTGGCTCTACAACTGGGCTTCGGTGGTCGCGGTCGCCACGAACGTCTCGGGCATGCCCGTCGACAACGTGAACGCCCGCATCAACCTCGCCGAGATTGCCAAGAGCGACGGGTGATCCGCTACGCGCTGACGCGACTGGCCCTGCTGCTGCTGGGTCTGGTCGTCGCCAGCGTGCTGATCTTCGTGACATTGCGGGTACTTCCCGGCGACGTCGCCCAGCAGATCGCCGGCACCAACTCCACCCCCGAGCAGGTCGCCGCGCTTCGTGAGCGGCTCGGCCTCGACGTGCCGCTGCCGACGCAGTACCTCGACTGGGTGTCCGGGCTGCTGCGCGGCGACCTCGGCGCCTCGCTGGTGACCGGCTCGCCCGTCGCGGCGGAGCTCGCCGCGAAAGCTCAGGTCACCGTGCCCCTCGGAGTGATGTCGATGGTGGTGGCGCTGATCATCGCGCTTCCGTTCGGCGTCGTCGCGGCGCTCCGTCGCGGCCGCGTCGACGGTACGGCGCTCTCGTTCGGGGCGCAGGCGCTCGCGGCCGTGCCGGTCGTCTGGGCGGGGATGATGCTCGTCGTGGTGTTCGCGATCTGGCTCGGGTGGCTGCCCGCGCAGGGTTTCCCGCGCGACGGCTGGCGCGACCCGGCGCGGGCCTTCGCCGCGCTGGTCCTGCCCGCGATCACGATCGGGGTCGTGGAGGGCGCGATGCTGATGCGGTTCGTCCGCAGTGCGACCCTGTCGGCGATGGGTCAGGACTTCGTCCGCACGGCCGCCGCGAAGGGCCTCACCCGCCGAGCGGCGCTGCTTCGTCATGGCCTTCCGACGGTCGGGCTGTCGATCATCAGCGTCCTCGGCCTTCAAGTCGCGGGCATCGTCGTGGGCGCGGTCGTGATCGAGCAGCTGTTCACCCTGCCGGGCATCGGGCGCATGCTCGTCGCGGATGTCGGACTGCGCGATCTGCCGAAGGTTCAGGGCGAGCTCCTGGCCCTCACGGCGGTCGTCCTGGTCGTCGGGTTCGTCGTCGACCTCGTGCACCGCAGCCTGGATCCGAGACAGCGGGAGGCCGTATGAACGCCCGGATGCCGTGGCTGCGCCGACTCTGGTCGCTTCCCGCCGGCCGCTTCGGACTCGTCGTCGTCGTCACCATCGGGGTCGTGGCCGCGGTGTCGCTCGTGTGGACACCGTTCGACCCGCAGCGCGTCGACATCCCGGCGCGGTGGAGCCCGCCGAGCTGGCCGCATCTGCTCGGCACCGACGCCTCGGGCCGCGACATCCTCTCGCTGTTGATCGTGGGGGCGCGCACGACGGTCCTCGTCGCCGCCGGTGCCGGTGTCGTCGCGACGCTCATCGGTATCACGCTCGCCTGTCTCGGCGCGCTCACGGGCCGCTGGACCCGCGAGGTCGTCGCGGTACTCGTCGACATCCTGATCGCCTTCCCCGTGCTGTTGATCGCGATGATGATCTCGGCGGTGTGGGGTGGCTCGCTCTGGGTCGTCGTGATCTCCGTCGGCATCGGTTTCGGCGTCAACATCGCGCGCGTCACACGGCCGGAGCTGCGCCGCACGCTGCACAGCGACTTCGTGCTCGCGGCGCGCGCCAACGGTCTGACGCCCGGGCAGATCGCGGTGCGTCATCTGCTCCCCAACGTCGCTCCGGTCTTCATCGTCCAGCTGTCGTGGGGCATGGCCGTCGCGGTGCTCGCGGAGGCGGGCCTGAGCTATCTCGGGTTCGGCGCTCCCCCGACGCAGCCGTCGTGGGGCCTGCTGCTGAGCGAGCTGCAGAACTATCTGACGGCGCATCCCCTGAGCGTGGTGTGGCCGGGCCTGGCGATCACCGTCACCGTGCTGGGTCTGAACCTCCTCGGCGACGGTCTGCGTGAGGCGACCGACCCGACGCTCGCCCGACGGCGGTCACCGGCTGCCTCGCACACCCCGGCGGTCGTCGCATGAGCCTCGAGGTCACCAGCCTGTCGATCGCGCTCGACGGCCGCCGCGTGGTCGACGACGTGTCTTTCACCGTCGCCGACGGCGCCCGGGTCGGCCTCATCGGCGAGTCGGGGTCGGGAAAGTCGTTGACCGCCCTCGCCGTCCTCGGGCTGCTGCCCGACGGCGCCGAGGTCGACGGCAGCATCCGGTGGAACGGGCGGGAGCTGATCGGGCTGCCCGACCGCGAGCTCGCCGCTCTGCGCGGCGAAGAGATCGGCATCGTCTTCCAGGAGCCCCAGACCGCCCTCAATCCACTGCGTACCGTGGGGCGGCAGATCGCGGAGCCGCTGCGCATCCACCGCCGCGCCGGCCGCCGTGAGGCTCTGGCCCGGGCTCAGGCCGATGCTGATCGGGTGAGGCTCCCTGAGGGCGCACTGCGCCGCTACCCGCATCAGCTCTCCGGGGGCCAGCGCCAGCGGGTCGCGATCGCCATGGCACTGGCGGCCCGCCCGCACCTTCTCATCGCCGACGAGCCGACGACGGCGCTCGACGTGACGATCCAGGCCGAGATCCTGTCACTCCTGGGTGAACTGGTCGAGAACGACGGGATGTCGTTGCTGTTCATCACGCACGACCTGGCGGTGCTGTCGCAGGTCGCGACGGGGGCCGTCGTGCTCGAACGCGGGCGCGTCGTCGAGACGGGTACGGTCGCCGATCTGCTCACCGCTCCGCAGTCGGAGGTCACCCGTGGCCTGCTGCGCGACGCCACGGCCACGGTGTGGCGTCCGGAGGGAGACGCATGACCGGCGAGTCGCTCATCTCGGCACGCGGCCTGAGCAAGCACTACCGGGTGCGCCACGGCGGTGCGGGGGCGCCGCGTCGCGAGACCGTCGCGCTCGATGATGTCGACGTCGACGTGCGAGCGGGCTCAGCGTTCGGCATCATCGGCGAGTCGGGGTCCGGCAAGTCGACCCTCGTCCGGCTTCTTCTCGGCCTCGACACGCCGTCGTCCGGCACGGTCACGATCGACGGCCGCGCCGTCGACGCCCGTGCGTCGGCACGCAGCCTGCACTGGCTCCGCCGTCGCACCGGCATCGTCTTCCAGGACCCGTACGCCTCGCTCGATCCCCGCATGAGCGTGGGCCGTATCGTCGCCGAACCGCTGTGGGCGCTCGACGTCCCGGGCGACCGACGCGCCCGCGTACACGAGGTGCTGTCGGACGTCGGGTTGGATGCGGACGCAGCGGACCGCTACCCGCACGAGTTCTCGGGCGGCCAGCGCCAGCGCATCGCCCTCGCGCGCGCGATCGCGCATCGCCCCGAGATCCTGGTCGGCGACGAACCGCTGTCGGCCCTCGACGTGACCGTCCGCGCGCAGATCCTCGACGTCCTGCGCCGCCTGCGAGCAGAACAGGGGATGACGCTGCTGCTGGTCTCGCACGACATCGGCGTGGTGCAGAACCTCTGCGACGAGGTCGTCGTGATGACCGAGGGGCGCATCGTCGAGGAGGGGCCGACCGAGAAGGTGCTGCTGCAGCCGCAGGCCGCGTACACGCGTCGCCTGCTCGCCTCGGTGCCGGTGATCGATCCGCATCGCGCGCAGGACTGAGGGTCCGCGTTCGTGCCGTCATCGATGTCGGCGGTCACCGCTACCGTGAGGCCATGCGCGCGATCATTCCCCCCTACCTTCTGGCCCGCGTCGCCTCAGCCCGCGAGCCGCACCTCGCGCGGGCAGCGGTCGCGGCACGGACGACCCTCGCGGCACGCCCGTCCGATCTCGCCGGGCGTTCGCAGCTGCGGCTCTCCGTCGAGCCGGGCGGCACCCTCGTCGCCGAACGCGTCGCGGCTGCCGAGCGTGCCGTGTCCGACGCGCAGAACCGCGAGGAGCTCCCGGGAATCCTCGTCCGCCGCGAAGACGATCCCCCGACCGGCGACCGCGGGGCCGACGAGGCCTTCGACGGACTCGGGGCGACCTTCACCTTCTTCCGCGACGCGTTCGGCCGTGATTCGATCGACGGGCGAGGTGGCGTGCTCGCGGCCACCGTCCACTACGGCGAGGCCTACGACAACGCGTTCTGGAACGGCGAGCGCATGGTCTTCGGCGATGGCGACGGAGAGGTGTTCACCGGGTTCACCGGGTCACTGACCGTCATCGCGCACGAGCTCGCCCACGGCGTCACCGAGTTCTCGGGAGGGCTCACTTATGCGGGTCAGTCCGGCGCTCTCAACGAGTCGCTGTCCGATGTGTTCGGCGCACTCACCGAGCAGCATGTGCTCGGACAGACTGCCGAGCAGGCCTCGTGGCTCATCGGCGCGGGGATCTTCACGGATGCCGTCCAAGGCCGTGCCCTCCGGTCACTGGCCACACCGGGGTCGGCCTACGACGACGACGTGCTCGGACGTGACCCGCAGCCGGGCCACATGCGCGACTACGTCGACACGACGAACGACAACGGGGGTGTCCACATCAACTCGGGGATCCCCAACCGCGCATTCCACATCGTGGCGACGCGGCTGGGCGGCTACGCCTGGGAGCGAGCGGGCCTCATCTGGTACCGCACGCTCACCTCCCGCGCACTCTCCCCCGACTCCGACTTCGTCACCTTCGCGCGGGCCACCGTCGCCACGGCCGCCGACGAGTACGGTGAGGGGGCGGAGGAGGTCGCCGCGGTTCGTGCCGGATGGCACGGCGTCGGCGTGCAGGAGGATGCCTGACACCGAAGACGGCACGTCGAGCCCGCTGCGCATCGTGGTCGAACGCAGCGGCGGGTTCGCGGGGTTGACGCGGACGTGGCGGGTCGAGCCGAGCGACGCGGAACGCGGTCTGTGGCTCGAGCTGGTCCGGCGCTGTCCCTGGGACGCGTCGGCACCGCCGGCACCCTCCGCGTCAGCGCCGGGAGCCGATCGCTTCCGCTGGCACATCGTCGTCTCCGACAGCGAGGCCACGCACCAGGCGGACCTCGCCGACGACCTCGCGTCGCCGTGGCGCTCGCTGGTGGAGGCGGTGCGATCAGGGCGACCGCCCGAGCCCTGAAGCCGGAGATCCCCCGACCCGATGTGACCGCTCAGCCGGACTTCGGCGCGAAGAGCCCGCGCAGGCCTTTCCTGGGCTGTTCGAGCGACTTCTGCAGGTAGATCGTGCCGAGCCATCGACCGAACTTGTGCCCCACACGCCCCATCCGGCCGACCTCGACGAACCCGAACCGCTCGTGCAGGGCGATGGATGCCTCGGCGCCCTTGTCGCTCACGACGGCGACGATCTCTCGCAGCCCCAGCTCACGGCACGCTTCGATGAGCGCTTCGAGCAGCGCGCGCCCCAGTCCTTTGCCGGTCGCCGCCTGGCCGAGGTAGATCGAGGTCTCGGCGGTGTACCGGAAACCGGTCTTCCCGTTCCACGGCGACGCGAGGGCGTATCCCAAGATCTGCCCCGTCGGTGAGACCGCGACGAGGAAGGGCAGCTTGAGCTTCGTCAGGTAGTCGTACTTCTCGCGCCACTGCGCCAGCGACCATCTCTTCTCATCGAAGGTCACGACCGAGTTGGTCACGTAATAGTTGTAGATCTCGCGGATGTCGGGAAGATCGTCGGGCTGCACCGACCGGATCTCGTACGAGAAAGGCCGTTCCGGTTCAGCCGGGCGACGCAGGTGCCGCGGAAGGCGGCGGCGATCGCGATTGGAGTCCTCCTCGAGCATGGGGCAACTCTACGGGCCGCACGTTTCACGCCGATGACGACGGCGGATCAGGCCTCCGGGATGCGCCAGTCGATCGGTGCGGCTCCGCGCTCGACGAGCAACTCGTTCGCGCGTGAGAACGGTCGCGAACCGAAGAATCCGCGACTCGCGGAGAGCGGCGAGGGATGAGGCGATGCGACGATCGCGGTGTCGCCGAGGAGCGGACGCAGAGTCGCGGCATCCTTCCCCCACAGAATCGCGACGAGCGGCTGCTCGCGGGCCGCGAGAGCGCGGATCGCGTGCTCGGTGACGCGTTCCCACCCCCAGCCGCGGTGCGACGCGGGCGCGCCGGGTGCGACGGTCAGCACCCGGTTCAGCAGGAGAACGCCCTGGTCGCTCCACGCAGACAGGTCGCCGTGCGACGCGGGCGGGATGCCGAGGTCGGATTCGAGTTCTCGGTAGATGTTGCCGAGGCTGCGCGGCAGCGGACGCACATGCGCGTCGACCGCGAATGAGAGACCGATCGGATGCCCGGGAGTCGGATAAGGATCCTGGCCGACGATCAGGACGCGGACGTCAGCCATCGGCCGGCGGAAGGCGCGCAGCACGTGGTCGCCCGCCGGCAGGTAGCCGCGACCCGAGGCGGTCTCCGCGCGTAACCGGTCGCCCAGCGCAGCGATGTCGCCGGCGACCGGCTGCAGCGCCTCAGCCCAGTCGCGAGCCATCGAGCCGTCGGCGGCCAGGTCGGTGAGGGAGCGAGGCGTCACTATCCCAGGGTAGGCCGGGGGCGGCGGTATGCTCGCCCCGTGTCGACGACGCTGCGAACCTCCGCCCTGGGCGTCACCGCGGGCCTGATCGGGTGGTTCATCCTGGTCGAGATCGTCAGCGGCATCCTGCAGGGCTACTACGTCCCCCTCTTCAGCGATATCGTCACCGAGCTCGGGATCCACGACTCCGACGTCAACTGGTTCGAAGCAGCCCAGCTGCTGCTGTCGGCCCTCGTCGTCCCGGTGCTCGCCAAGCTCGGCGACATGTACGGGCACAAGCGGATCCTGCTGATCGCCGCCATCCTGACCGCCGGCGCGACCTGGTGGCTCGCGTTCGCAGCATCCTTCTGGACTTTCCTCGTCGCCTGGGCGCTGCAGGGGTTCTACGTCGTGTGGCTCCCCCTCGAGATCGCGCTCATCTTCGAGCGCGGCAGACGGCAGAGCCGCGGGGTCTCGCTCACCCGCCGGGCCGCGGGGCTTCTCGTGGTCGGGCTGCAGGCAGGCGCCATCGTGGGCGCGCTGGCTGCCGGACGGATCTACGCGGCGACGGCCGGTGACATGACGCTCACCCTCATCGTTCCCGCCGTGGCCGTGACCCTCGTCGCCGTCGTCATCTGGCTCTGGGTGCCGGAGTCGACGCCGGAACCGGGCAGGCGTCGTCTGGACTCGCGCGGGTTCGTCCTCCTCGCCTTCGCGCTCCTGCTCGTCACCAGCGCGCTGACCTTCCTCCGTCTGAACGGTCCCGGGGCGCTGTGGGTGTGGGCGCTCCTGCTGGCGGGGATCGTGGGCTTCGTGCTCTTCGGGCGCTTCGAACTGCGTCAGCCCGACCCCGCGGTCGACGTCAGGATGCTCGCACGACCCGAGATGTGGCCGGTGCAAGCGACCGCGTTCCTCGTCGGTATCAGCCTTCTCGGGGCGCAGGGGCCGCTGTCGACCTACGCCGGCACCGATCCGTCGCTCGGCTACGGCCTCGGGCTCGACGCGACCGACCGGTCGAACGTCATCGGTGTCTACCTCGTGTCACTCATCGTGGGTGCCGTCCTGTTCGCGGTGACGTCGCGGCGGGCGAGCCCGCGGATCGTGCTCATCGTCGCGGCCCTGCTCGTCGGTGTCGGCTACGCCCTCTTCCTGCCGTTCCACCGCGAGCTCTGGCAGGTGCTGCTGAACCTCGGTGTCGCAGGTCTCGGCTGCGGCGCGCTGGTCGGTGCCATGCCTGCCGCGGCTGCCGCCGCCGCTCCACGCGGGCAGACCGGTGTGGGTTCGGCCATGACCAACACGACCAAGACCATCGGCGGGACGTTCTCGTCGGCGGTCTTCGGCGTCGTGCTCGCCGCCGGCGCGGGCGTCGTGGCGAGCGAGACCGCAGCGTCGCTCGGCGGCTATCTCACGGTGTGGGCCATCTGCGCCGCCGGCGGCTTCGTCGCAGCCGTTCTGTTGTTCATGGTGCCGAGAGTCGCGTTCGCCGATGCCGACGAGTCGCCGGCTGCGCCATCGGCGGACGAGTCGGACGAGGCGGTGGCTCAGCCGCGAGGATGAGCCGTGCGTGCCGAGAAGACCGGCCCTCTCGCCGACTCGCACGATCCCTGATCATGCACTCCTTCGCCCAACGGTCGGGGTCGCTCCTGCAACGGCCCGGGCATGGGGCCACGGCATGACGAAGAGCGCATCGACGACGGGGAACCGCCGCAGAGCCGTGAGCGCATAGCCAACAGCCAGCGCCGCCGCCAGGCCACCCCCGACGTGTGCTCGCCAGTCGGAGATCCCCGCCTGCGTCAGCGCGTTCGTCACAACGATCTGCGTGGGATAGTGCGACAGGTAGAACACCACGGAGTTGCGACCGACGTAGCGCAGATAGCGCGTGCCGCCGTCGGGAAGACGCCGGACCAGCATGATCAGTCCAGCGATACCCAGCAGGTTGAGCGGCGCGTAGAGCAACTCCTCCCGCCGGAGCGCGATGAGAAAAGTGACGCCGAAGTCCTGCGCGACATACCCCACGGAAAGGGCCACCGTCGCGATGAGGGCCACCGCACCCATCCACGGGCGATACGCACGCGCGATCTGGCCACGGTACGACCACGCCGCGTGACCGGCGAAGAAGTACCCGGCGTAGAGGAAGTAGTTCGTCCAGTCCGGATCGGACACGATGGCGGACACCGTCCAGAAGAACAGCGGCGGGATCCAGGTCGGGACTCGGACGAGCGCCGGCGCGATCGCGAAGTAGGTCGCGATGAAGAAGATGTACCAGAGCCAGCTCAGCGCGATCCATTCGTGCCAGCGCGGCACGCTCGGCTGACCCACCGCCACCCAATAGACGACGCACCAGATCAGGTAGGGCCAGACGAGCGCGCGGACCTTTCCGAGGACGTACCTGCCGGGAGGCTTGGACAGCGATGCGCCGAGCAGCATTCCGGATAGGACCATCAGAACCTGCATGCGGTACGGGAGTACCGCCGAATTGAGGATCTGCAACCACAGCGGCCCGTCGACGCCCGAGAGCATCAACGAGAGGGCGCTCGCGTGCAGCACCAGGACCAGCAGGATGGCCACGCCGCGAAGCGTGTCCATCCAGGTCATGCGTTGCGCGGCCGTGGTTCGCGGAGCGGCGTTCACGACCGAGGACTCAGCGGTCCCCGCGCGAGCAGGTGCTGTGCGGACTGCGCGACGGGACGCATCGTCACGAGGTCGAGGTTGACGTGCCCGGGGGCGTTCAGCGCGTAGGCGATGACATCGGCCACATCGGCGGCGACGAGCGGCTGCTCGACGCCCTCGTACAGGCGGTCGGCCGCCTCGTGATCGCCGCCGAGACGATTCAGCGTGAACTCCTCGGTACGCACCATGCCGGGGGCGATCTCGACCACGCGGATGGGCTCGCCGTTCAGCTCCAGTCGGAGCGCGTGGACGAGCATCGACTCTCCCGCCTTCGCGGCGTTGTAACCGGCACCGCCGGGGTACGCGGTCTGGGCTGCGGTCGAGGTGACGTAGACGGTGTCGGCGTGACCGCCGCCGGCTGCCACCCCTCGCCGCAGCAGAGGAAGGAGCGCAGCCGTCAGCCGTTGCGCCGACAGGACGTTCGCCTCGAACATCCACTGCCAGTCCTCGGGCGCGCCGTCTTCGACGCGGTCGGTGCCGCGGGCTCCACCGGCGACGTGGACGAGGGCGTGGAGGTCACCCGAGGCTGCGAGGTGCTCGGTGAGCGCCGCGACATCCGCCTCGCTCGTCAGATCGGCGGCGAACGATGCTGAGCCGACCTCGGCATCGAGCGCCTCGAGGCGGTCGGCTCGGCGCGCGACCCCCACCACATCCCAACCGGAGGTGCGCAGCGCGCGGACGACCGCCTCGCCGATTCCCGAGCTGGCACCGGTGACCACTGCACGTCGCGTCATCCCTCCACCGTAGCCGCCAGATTACGCAGCGTGTCCCGTGCGTTGTCCGGCACAGCCGGCGCCCGTACGCTCGACCCAGGCCGGCGACCGTCGCCGCTTTCCGACCCGATGGAGCCACGCATGTCCGCACCCGAGAACTGGCGCTTCGAGACGAAGCAGATCCACACCGGGGCCGCGCCCGACCCGGTCACGAAGGCACGCGCGACGCCGATCTACCAGACGACCTCGTACGTCTTCGACAACTCCGACCACGCCGCGAACCTCTTCTCTCTGGCGGAGTTCGGCAACATCTACACGCGCATCCAGAACCCCACGCAGGATGTCGTCGAGCAGCGCCTCGCCGCGCTCGAGGGCGGCACCGGCGCACTCCTGGTCGCATCGGGTCAGGCGGCCGAGACCTTCGCGATCCTCAACATCGCCGAGGCGGGAGATCACTTCGTCGCCTCGAGCTCGATCTACGGCGGCACCTACAACCTGTTCAAGTACACGCTCGCCAAGCTCGGCATCGAGGTCACGTTCGTCGAGAACCAGGACGACCTCGACGAGTGGCGCCGCGCGGTACGGCCCAACACGAAGCTCTTCTTCGCCGAGACGATCGGCAACCCGCAGATCAACGTCCTCGACATCCGCGGTGTCTCCGACGTCGCCCACGAGGCCGGCGTACCGCTCATCGTCGACAACACGATCGCGACCCCGTACCTCATCCGCCCCTTCGAGCACGGAGCCGACATCGTGGTCCACTCCGCGACGAAGTTCCTCGGCGGCCACGGCACGGTCATCGGCGGCGTCATCGTCGACGGCGGCAGCTTCCCCTGGTCCGAGCACTCCGAGCGCTTCCCGGGACTGACGACGCCCGACCCCTCGTATCACGGCGCCGTCTACACGCAGGCTGTCGGCGACGGCCTCGCCTATGTCATCAAGGCCCGCGTGCAGCTGCTGCGCGACCTCGGCGCCGCGATCTCGCCGCAGAGCGCCTGGCTGCTCATTCAGGGCATCGAGACGCTCTCGCTGCGCATCGAGCGTCACGTGCAGAACGCGCAGGAGATCGCCGAATGGCTCGAGAACCACGATGACATCGCGTCGGTGAACTACTCCGGTCTGCCGACCTCGCCGTGGTACGCCGCAGCCAACCGCTACGCGCCCAAGGGCGTCGGCGCCGTGCTGTCTTTCGAGCTGAAGGGCGGCGTGGCCGCCGGCCGCGCGTTCGTCGACTCGCTGCAGCTGTTCAGCCACCTGGCGAACATCGGCGACGTGCGTTCGCTGGTCATCCACCCCGCGTCGACGACCCACTCGCAGCTCACCCCGGAGCAGCAGCTCACGACGGGTGTCACCCCCGGGCTCGTCCGTCTGTCCGTCGGTCTCGAGAACATCGACGACCTCAAGGCCGACCTCGAGCAGGCCCTCGCGGCCGCGCGCGACGTCGTCGAGGCAGCGCGCGCCTGATCGTTCCTCCTCAGAACGACCGGATGCCCCGGCCCCACCGTCATCGGTGGGGCCGGGGCATCCGTCGTCTGCGGCGTCGTCAGTCGGCGTCGGACGCCGTCGTGATCTGCTCGCCCTGAACCTGCTCGCGGTCGTTCTTCGCCTTGTCGCCGCGGGTCTTGCGCAGGCTGGCGATGGTGGCGACGGCGACGGTGGCCGCGATGAACAGCAGCGAGAACCAGATGGGGATCTCGGGGACCCACAGCAGGGGCTCGCCGCCGTTGATGAAGGGCAGCTCGTTGACGTGGAGCGCGTGGAAGACGAGCTTCACACCGATGAAGGCCAGGATGACGGCCAGGCCCTGCGCGAGGTAGACCAGACGTTCGAGCAGGCCGCCGATGAGGAAGAACAGCTGACGCAGACCCATCAGAGCGAAGGCGTTCGCCGTGAACACGATGTAAGCCTCGTTGGTCAGGCCGTAGATGGCGGGGATCGAGTCGACCGCGAAGACCAGGTCGATGAAGCCGATCGCGATGATGACCAGGAGCATCGGCGTGACGAAGCGCTTGCCCTCCTTGCGGACGGTCAGCTTGTCGCCGTTGTACTCGTCGGTCACGGGAAGGTGACGACGGACGAAGCGCATGAACTTGCCGTTCGCCGGGTCGGAGTCGCCGTGGGAGAACGCCTGACGGTACGCGAGGAAGAGCAGCAGCGCGCCGAAGATGTAAAAGATCCACGAGAAGTTGTCGATGAGGGCCGCACCGATGGCGATGAACGCGCCGCGCATGATGAGCGCGATCACGATGCCGATCATCAGCACCTTCTGCTGGTACTTCTTGGGAACGGCGAAGCCGGTCATGATGATGAGGAAGACGAAGAGGTTGTCGATCGACAGCGCCTTCTCGGTCAGGTAGCCCGCGAAGTACTCGCCCGCGAACACCCAGCCCCAGCCCGGCACGAACCCGATGACCACGCCGAAGATGAGGGCGAGGCCGATGTAGAACGCCGACCAGCGCGCCGATTCGGCGATCGTCGGCTCGTGCGGAGTGCGCACGTGCGCGAAGAACTCGTACACGAAGAAGGCGATGGTCACCGCGATGGTGATGATCCACACGAGCGGAGTGATGTCCACGAAGGCTCCAAGGGGTCGACAGTAGCGAACGGCCAGGTCTCCTTCATCCCCGCAGGGACCGGCGTCCCGGGATCCGACGTCGGATCCGTAATGACGAGAGCGCCGCAGGTGGAAGTACTCCCCTTGCTTCGCGGTATCTTACGCGACGATGGTGACGCTCAGCGCATCTACGCTGAAGCGATGGACGCAGACACCTCCCGTCGCTACCATGCCTTCGCCGACTGGGCCCGGGGCAGCTCGCCCACCTATGCCGAATGGGCCGAGGGGATCGCCGGCGACGACGAGCTGACCGAGCGGATCTCGCGACTCGGCGAACGTCGTGGCCAGCCGAACCTCGTCTTCGCCGCCGCGCGCTGGGCCGGGTGCGGGCTCGAACCGTTCGCCGTCTGGCGAGACAGGCTGCTCACGGAGTGGGATCGCGTGGCGGCCATCACCGCGGAGCGCCGTACGCAGACGAACGAGGTCGGTCGCTGCGCCACGCTCCTACCGCCCCTCTCGCACATCGAGGGTCCGATCGCCCTGCTCGAGACCGGCACCGCCGCGGGCCTCTGCCTCTACCCCGACCGGTACGCGTACGAGTACTCGTCATCCGAGGAAGGTCCGCTTCGGACGATCGTCCCCGAGCGACCGGATGCCGCCGCGCTCCCCATGCTGCGCTGCCGCGTCGACGACCCCGGTGCCATCCCCGAGACCATCCCCGACATCGTCTGGCGGGCCGGCATCGACCTCGCCCCGATCGACGTGGGCGACGCCGACGCCGTCGCCTGGCTCGAGACCCTCATCTGGCCCGGTCCCGTGCACGACGAACGCATCGAGCGCCACCGCGCCGCTGTCGACGTGGCTCGGTCCGACCCGCCGCGCATCGTCCCCGGCGACATCCTCGACCGTCTCCCCGAGGTCGCCGCTGAGAGCCCTCCCGACGCGACGCTCGTGGTGTTCCACAGCGCTGTGCTCCTGTACCTCGACGCTGCCGAGCGTCGCCGCTTCGCCGACCTCGTGAGCACTCTCGGGGCGAGGGTGAACCGCCGGGTCGTCTGGATCTCGAACGAGACCGCCGGCACCCTGCCGGAGATCGACGGGCGGATGCCGCAGGGCGTCGACGCCACGGGGAGTTTCATCCAGACCGTCGACGGGATGCCGGTCGCGCTCGCGGGCCAGCACGGCGCGACCTACGAGGTATCAGCGCTCCGGTCGTGACGTAACACGCGAGCAGCGCGCGCCCTCACCCGGGAGAATGGCCGACATGGACTGGCAGACCTCCGAAGACACGGTGCCGAGCGCGCCGATCACGGAGGCCGATGCGCGCCTGTTGCGCGGACGGCCGCCCGCCACGGGCGCGTGGCGCGACGGCGACCCTGTCGGACACCGGAGCTTCGGCGCCTTCGGTCCGCTCATCACCGAGAGCGGCGAGCAGCTGCCGAGCTTCCGCCTCGCCTACGAGACCTGGGGCGAGCTGTCTCCCGAGCGCGACAACGCCGTGCTCGTGCTCCACGCCCTCACCGGCGACAGCCATCTGCGCGGCGACGCGGGTCCCGGGCACCCGACGGCCGGCTGGTGGGAGGACATCGTCGGTCCCGGCCTGGCGATCGACACCGATCGCTGGTTCGTCGTCGCCCCGAACATGCTGGGCGGCTGCCAGGGCTCGACGGGCCCCTCCTCGATCTCGTCCGACGGCTACGAATGGGCGGCGAGGTTCCCCTACCTCACGATCCGCGATCAGGTCGCCGCGCAGGTGCGGCTGGCCGACGCCCTCGGAATCGAGGTGTGGGCGGCGGTCGTCGGCGGATCGATGGGCGGAATGCACGCGCTCGAGTGGGGCGTCGGTCACCCCGACCGCCTGGACCGACTCGCGATCCTTGCCGCGCCGCCCGTCAACACCGCCGACCAGATCGCACTGAACTCGGTCCAGCTCGAAGCCATCCGCATCGACCCCCGGTTCCAGGACGGCGAGTACTACGACGCGGCCGACGGCGACGGCCCGCACCGCGGCCTCGCGCTCGCGCGCCGGATGGCGCTGCTGAACTACCGCAGTCCGACCGAGCTGAACCTGCGCTTCCAGCGCACCTGGCAGTCGGGCAAGAGCCCCCTGGGTCTGGGCGGGCGCTTCGCGGTGGAGAGCTACCTCGACTTCCACGGCAACAAGTTCACGCGACGCTTCGACGCCAACAGCTACATCACCCTCGTCGAGGCGATGAACTCACACGACGTCGGCCGAGACCGCGGCGGCGTCGACGACGCTCTGTCACGCGTGACGGCGCGCACGCTCGTGCTCGGCATCGATTCCGATCGACTGTTCCCGGTCGAGGGGCAGCATCGCATCGCACGCGGCATCCGATCGACGATCGACGACGCGGCGGTGGTGATCTCGAGTGATTTCGGGCACGACGCCTTCCTCATCGAGACGCCGACCGTCGGCGCTCACCTGCGACGGCTGCTCGAGGGCTGACGCCTCAGCGCGGAGGCGCGGGCGTGCCGGACCGCTCGACCTGCGGCGACGTGCGGCGCCGGGCACGGGCCTCGACGACGAAGCTCGCGCACGCGACTCCGAGCCCGGCGAGCGCCAGGACGACACCCACCCACACGGGTGCCACGTATCCGAGTCCCGCGGCGATGACGGCGCCTCCGAGCGCCGCGCCGAGCGCGTTGCCCATGTTCAGGGCCGAGTGGTTCAGCGCCGCCGCGATCGACTGGTTGTCGCCCGCGACATCCATCAGCCGCGTCTGGATGGTCGGGCTCAGCGCCGAGGAGAAGAACCCGACGAGGAAGACGAAGAGGCCTACGGCCACGATCCAGCCCGCCGTGAGCGCGAGGAGCGACTGGACGACGGCGAGGGCGAGCAGGCCGCCCAGGAGGCTGCGCCGCAGGTCACGATCGGCGAACCTGCCGCCGACGAGGTTTCCGATCGTCATGCCGACCCCGGCCACGACGAACACGATCGGCACCGCCCACTGCGGCGAGCCGGCCGCCTCGGTGACGAGGGTCGCGACGTAGCTGTACACCGCGAAGAATCCCCCGAAGCCGATGGCGCCGATCCCGAGGGCGAACCACACCTGGCCGATGCCGAAGACCCGCAGTTCGGCGCGCAGGGTTCGCGACGGCTCCCCCGCGTGGTGCGGGACCGTCAGGGCGATGGCCACCGTCGCGATCGCGAAGATCGCCGCGACGACGAGGAACGCCGCTCGCCATCCGAACTGCTGACCGAGGAACGTGCCGAGCGGAACACCCACGACGTTGGCGATCGTGAGGCCGGTGAGCACGAACGCCACACCTTGCGCGCGCTTGCCCGGACCCAGGACGTCGGCGGCGACCAGGGCGCCGATGCCGAAGTAGGCCCCGTGCGGCAGCGCCGCGAGGAACCGGGATGCCGCGACGAGCTCGAAAGTCGGCAGGATGAGCGTCAGCGCGTTGCCGAGGGTCAGGGCGAGCGCGAGGAAGACCATGACCCGGTGCCGGGGATACTTCGCCACGATTCCCGCGATCGTCGGCGCGCCGACGACGACACCGGCGGCGTAGAGGGTGATGAGCCACCCCGCCTGCGCGATCGCCGCTTCCGGATCGCTCGCGTAGACGGAGGGCAGCAGCTCGCCGGCGATCTCGGGCAGGAGGCCCATGACGACGAACTCCGTCATCCCGATGCCGAAGCTGCCGATCGCGAGCGAGAGCAGAGCCCGGCGGGCCGTCGGGCGGGAGAGGTCGGGCGTCGTCACTCCGGGAGCGTAGCCCCGGCCTCCCCGTCATGTCGAATCGATTCGAGCGCGCTCTCGAGGCGCTCGACCTTGCCGTCGAGTTCGCCGCTGAATCCCGGGCGGATGTCGGCCTTCAGCACGAGCGAGACACGCGAGCCGAACGGCAGCACCGCCTCGGTCGCCCGCTTGACGACATCCATCACCTCGTCCCACTCCCCCTCGACCTCGGTGAACATCGAGGTGGTGCGGTGCGGCAGGCCGGATGCCCGCACGACGGCGACCGCTGCAGCGACGGCGTCGTGCACGGAGCCGTCGGCGCGGCCGGTGCCGCTGGGGGCGACGGAGAAGGCGATGAGCATGGTGACCTCCGGATCAGACGGGGATGGATGACGGCGTCCGAACCGGCACCCGGACGAGGCGGACCACCATCCAGACACCGAGGACGACGAGCAGGGCGTTGCGAGCGGTGAGGATGCCGACGCCCAGCGGGTGCGCCGTCAGGACCTCGCCGTAGAACACCGGATAGACGAGCTGGGTGAGAGCGCTCAGCACGAGCACGAGGACCGCGGGACGCGCCCAATCGCGGCGTGCGACGACCAGCCCGAGCACGACCGGCGGAACGAGCCAGCACAGATACTGGGGCGACCCGACCTTGTTGAGCACGATGAACACGGCGACGATCGCGAGCGCCGCGACCGGCAGAAGGTCCCGCACCGCGGCACCGCGGCGCACCTTGAGAGCGGCGACGACCGCCACGGCGCCGACTCCGAGCATGAGGATCGGAGTCATCGCCGCGATGACGGGATCGATCTCGGTGCCGGTCACCTGGAACGTGAGGATCTCCGTCGAGTAGTAGACGAAGAAGCCCGGGAGCCCGAGCATCTGACCCCAGAGGTAGAACATGCTCACGGGAGCCTCGACCTGCAGTCCGCGCCCGGTCTGATCGCCGATGAACCCGAGAGCGTGATCGAGACCCCCTGCGCCCACGACGACGGCGAGCGTGACGGCAGAGACGACGAGGCCCGCGCCGACCAGCGCCCATCGGCGCCGGAGTGCGATGACGGCGGCCGCGATGATCGCCGCCGGCCACACCTTGATCCAGGTCGCGACCGCCAGCAGGATGCCGGCGAGCCAGGGCCGTCCGCGAAGCCACAGGCACCCCATCACGGCGAGCGCGACGGTGACGGCGTCGAGCCGGTAGAGCCCCACGGGCCCGAGGAGCAGGATCGCGGCGAGCCAGAACCACGCCGCCGTCACACGGCCGCGCGACCGGGCACGCCCGACGAGGACGGCGAATGCCACGGCATCCAGGGCCGAGACGAAGACAGCCCATCCGACGGTGTAGCCCGCGATCCAGGCGAATCCGTGGGCGAGCACGAGCGGGACGAGGGCGAGCTGCGGATACACCCAGTCCTCGTCGACTCCCACGATGCCCTCACCGGCGAGCGCTCGCTGCGACCAGGGTTCGTAGACGAGGTAGACGTCACCCATCGGCTGGTTCGGGAAGACGAATCCGAGCGCCGCGACGACGACATGGACGAGCGCGAACGCGACCCACAGCGTTCCCCGTCTCGACACCGTCACATCCTACGGTGAGCCCGTTCCAGCGCCGCCGGACGTCAGCGGCCGCCCGGGTCACGGCCCGAGAGCAGCATGTCGACCACGGCGGGCACGGCCTCGGCGACATCCAACGCCGTGATCGGACCAGGCCCTGCGGTGCGACCGGCGTGCCCGTGGATGAACGCCGCGGCGGCGGCCAGCGGCGCCAGGGCCGCTGCATCCAGGTCGTGCTGAGCACCCCGGGCCGCCACGACCGCACCCAGGATGCCGCCGAGCACGTCGCCCGTGCCCGCGGTGGCGAGCCACCCGGTTCCGGCACGGACGACGGTGTTCCAGCCGTCGGGCGCGGCGACGACGGTCTCGGCGCCCTTCAGCAGCACGGCGATCCCCGCCGCAGCGGCGGTCTCGCGGGCCGCGGCGATGCGGTCGGCAAGCGATGTCGGTACCGCATGGTCGAGGCCGAGCAGGGCTCGCAGTCGTGCATGCTCGCTCTGGTGCGGCGTGACCACGAGCGGTGCTGCGGCGCCGGCGACCAGATCGAGAGCGCCCGCATCGACGACGACGGGGAGGTCGCCCTGCAGCAGCTCCCCCAGCCGGGCGGTCTCGGCGGCGGGCCGGGTCGCGGCATCCGTCCCTGATCCGATCAGCCACGCCTGCACGCGTCCGGGCGCGGTGACGGTCTCGGGCCTGCGCTGCAGCACGAGATCGGCGGGACGCTCGGGGCCGAGGTAACGCACCATGCCGACGCCGGTCCGCCACGCGGCCTCGACGCCGAGCACGGCGGCTCCCGGATACTCCTGCGACCCGGTTCGCACACCGAGGACCCCACGGGAATACTTGTGGTCGTCGGCAGTTGGCTTGCGCAGGAGCGCGGCCGTGTCGCGCGCATCCCATTCGTGGATCTCGACCATGGCGCCACCCTATCGGCGCCCCGAAGGAGCCCGGCGTGAGCCAGCTGTTCAGCCCCCTGACCATCCGAACCGTCGAGGTGCGCAACCGCCTCTGGGTCGCCCCCATGTGCCAGTACACGGCCCAGGACGGCATCCCGAACGACTGGCATCACGTCCACCTCGCGCAGTTCGCCTCGGGCGGCGCCGGACTCGTCATGGCCGAGGCGACCGCGGTCGTGCCGGAAGGTCGCATCACGCCCGAAGACACCGGCATCTGGAACGACGCGCAGCGCGACGCCTGGCGTCCGATCGTGACCGCGATCCACGACCGGGGTGCGGTGGCCGCGATCCAGCTCGCGCATGCGGGCCGCAAGGCATCGACTTATTCGCCGTTCGCCGCCGAGCGCGGGACCGTGCCGGCGACCGACGGCGGCTGGCAGACGCTCGCCCCCTCCGCCGTGGCCTTCGACGGCTACGCCCGGCCCGACGAGCTCGATCTTGCCGAGATCGACGCGCTCGTGACCGCATTCGCCGACGGGGCGCGCCGTTCACTCGAGGCGGGTTTCGACGTGCTCGAGATCCACGCCGCGCACGGCTACCTGCTGCACGAGTTCCTGTCGCCGTTGTCGAACCAGCGCACCGACGAGTACGGCGGCTCGCTCGAGAACCGCGCGCGGCTCCTGCTGCGCATCCTCGAGGCGGTTCGCGCCGCCGCACCGGACGCCCCGCTGTTCGTGCGCTTCTCGGCGACGGACTGGGCCGAGGGCGGTTGGGATGTCGCCGACACGTCGACGGTCTCGACATGGGCGCACGAGCGCGGCGCCGACCTCATCGACGTCTCGAGCGGCGGGCTCGTCGCACACCAGCGCATCACCACTGGTCCCGGCTACCAGGTGCCCTTCGCACGCGAGATCCGCACGACGACCGGCCTGCCCGTCAGCGCCGTCGGCGAGATCACGACCGGTGCCCAGGCCGAGGACATCCTCGTCGCGGGCGCCGCCGACGCGATCATGGCCGGCCGCGAGTGGCTGCGCGACCCGCATTTCGGGCTCCGCGCGGCCGACGAGCTGGGCGAGGACGCCGAGATCTGGCCGCCGCAGTACGTCCGCGCGCGGCGTCGCTGAACCGGCGTCCCCACCTCGCCCCTTCCGGGCCGGGCTCGCTCAGGCCCAGCGAGGTGCGCGGCGCGTGGCGTCGTGCACCTCGCCGATGAGCTCCTCGATGATGTCCTCGAGGAAGAGCACCGCGGTCGTCCGACCCTCGGCATCCCGCACCTGAGCGAGGTGACGACTCGACCGCCGCATCAGGGCGAGCGCATCCTCGAGATCGGTCGTCTCGGCGACGGGCACCATCAGGTGGATGCGCTTCGACTTGATCGGCCGTGAGGCCACGCCGTCGGCATCCTCCGCCTCGCGCAGCACGTCCTTCAGATGCACGTACCCGACCGGCTGGTCGGCGTCGTCCACGATGACGTAGCGCGAGAAGCCGTGCCGCGCCACGGCGCGCTCGACGTCTTCTGGCGTGGCCGTCTCGGGCAGTGTCACCAGTTCGCTCAGCGGCACGGCGACGTCGGCGGCTTTCTTGTCTGTGAACTCCACGACCGCGGCGACCGTTCCCGACGCATCGTCGAGCACGCCCTCGATGCGAGAGGTCGCGACGATGGTGGCGACCTCGTCGAGCGTGTAGGTCGACGTCGCCTCGTCCTTCGGCTCGACCCGGAACAGGCGCACCGCGTGATTGGCGATCCAGTTCAGGGCGACGATGATCGGGTAGAAGAGCCGAGACACCCAGCGCAGCGGTGTCGCCAGCAGCAGCACCGCCCGGTCGGGCAGCGAGAACGCCAGGTTCTTCGGAACCATCTCGCCGAACACGACATGCAGGTACGACACGACGATGAGCGCCACTGCGAAGGCGACGACGTCGACGACTGCCTCGCCCCACCCGGTGAGCCCGAGCGGCACGGCCAGCAGATGGTGGATCGCCGGCTCGGAGACGTTGAGGATCACCAGCGAGCAGATCGTGATGCCCAGCTGGCAGGTAGCGAGCATGAGCGTCGCGTGCTCCATCGCCCACAGCGCGGTCTTCGCCGAGCGCGATCCCTTGTCGGCGAGCGGCTCGATCTGAGATCGGCGCGCGGAGATGACGGCGAACTCGCTCGCGACGAAGAACGCGTTGAAGGCCAGCAGCACGACGAGCCAGGCCAGTCCTGCCCAATCGTTCATCGACGATCACCGTCCTCGCGACGCGGCGCGCGTCGCATCGGCTCGACCGCCGATGCGGTCGTCGCCGTATCGGGCACCGGGGTGGGCTCGAACAGCACACGGTCGACGCGCCTGCCGTCCATGCGCTGAACCGTGAGCGTGCCGTCCTCGATCTCGACCGTGTCGCCGACGACGGGAATACGTTCGAGCACGCTCATCACGAATCCGCCGACGGTGTCGTAGACGTCGCCCTCGGGGACGCGGACGCCGGTGCGGTCGAGCACCTCGTCGGGACGAAGATCGGCGGGGAACACGATGCCGCCCGCGACCCGAAGCACTCCGGCCCGGTTGCGGTCGTGCTCGTCGAGCACCTCGCCCACGATCTCTTCCACGAGATCCTCGAGGGTCACGACACCGGCGGTGCCGCCGTACTCGTCGACGACGATCGCCATCTGATAGCCCCGAGCGCGCAGTTCGCCCAGCACGGCGTCGAGGTGCACCGCTTCGGGCACCCGCAGCGGCTCCTCCGCGATCGCGGCGGCGGGCACATCGGCGCGGCGCTCGCGCGGAACGCTGACCGCCTGCTTGACGTGGACGATGCCGGTGATGTCGTCCATCGAGTCGCCGAAGACCGGGAACCGGCTGTGGCCGGTGCGGCGCGCGAGCTGGATGACGTCCTCGACGCTGTCGCCCGCGGCGACGGCGTGCAGGCTGGGCCTCGGCGTCATGACGTCGGCCGTGGTGAGCCGGGCGAACGTGAGCGATCGGTCGAGCAGCGAGGCGGTGTCCTTCTCGAGCACGCCCGCACTCGCGGACCGGCGCACGAGGCTCGACAGCTCCTCCGCGGAGCGGGCACCCGAGAGTTCCTCCTTGGGCTCGACGCCCATCGAGCGCAGCACGCCGTTCGCGCTGCCGTTGAGCACCGTGACAGCCGGCCGGAACACGGTCGTGAACAGGGTCTGGAACGGGATGACGAGCTTCGCCGTCTGGCGCGGGATCGCCAGCGCGAAGTTCTTCGGGACGAGCTCGCCCAGGATCATCGAGAAGATCGTCGCGATCGACACGCCCACGATGGCGGCGACCGGGCGGGATACGGTCTCGGGCCAGCCCCACGCCTCGAAGACGGGCGAGAGCAGATTCGAGATCGCCGGCTCCATCGTGTAACCGGTCAGCAGCGTCGTCAGGGTGATCCCGAGCTGCGCGCTCGACAGATGCGTCGAGGTGATCCGAAGCGCCGCGATCGTCATCGACAGTCGGGATTCACCCGCCGCCTGGCGCGCTTCGAGATCTGCGCGATCGAGATTGACGAGCGCGAACTCACTCGCGACGAACAGACCGGTGCCGACGGTCAGCAGGAGCCCCACGCCCAGCATGACGAAATCCATCAGGCGTCACCCCCGATCGATCGGGGTCGGCGGGGCGAGGGTCGGCAACTAGGAGGGTCGTCCATCGTGCGCCCGATCTTACGCCTGTCGAGGGCGGCCCGGAGGGCGGCATCCGGTTCGCTTGCGTTGCCCTGGGGTCGGGCGCACCTTCGCGCGTCGAGCGCGCTTCGAGCTGCGCTTCTCTTCGAGAAGTGCGCTTCACGTCGATTCCTCCCCCGGAGCGTGTGGGACGGCGGATTCCGCGGTGACGGATGCCGCGGGCCCGGTGAGCCCCGCGCTCGGGCAGGCTTCCGGCATGAACTGGATGACCCGACCGCCGCTGGACGTCGTCGTCCGGCGGCGCGAGGCCGACGAGACCACCGCGCGGCTCCTCGATCGGGCGCGCAGAACCGGGGCCGCGACTCCGATCGCGCGCGGGTCGTACGCCGCGTCCGAGGCCTGGGCGGCGCTGAATCCGCGCGACGCGCACGCGCAGCGCGTGTGGGAGGCTGCGGCCCGCCTGCGCCCGGGCACCGTCTTCTCGCATCACGCGGCCGCCGCCGTGCTCGGCATCGATCTGCTCGGCTCGTGGCCGCGAACGATCGACGTCACCACGGCCACGTCCGCGGGCTCATCGGGCGCCATCCGCCGCCATCACCGGCCGCTGGATGCCGACGAGGTGATGCCCTGGGGCGCGCATCTCCTCACCGTGCCCGCGCGTACGGCCGTCGACCTTGTGTCGCTCCTGCCCGCGGTCAGCGGGGTCGTCGCCGCCGACCAGGCCCTGTGGCACCGACGTTCCGGCGGCGCACTGTGCACGCGGCAGGAGCTCGAAGAAGCGGCATCCCGCTACACCGGCCGCGCCCACGCCCGAGTCGCCGCCGTGACCGCGTTCGCCACCGGCTTCTCCGACAGCGTCCGCGAATCCCAGAGCAGAGTCCTGATCGACCGGCTCGGCTTCCCCGCACCGACGCTGCAACAGCGCTTCACCCTGCCGGACGGCCGCGACGCGTTCGCCGACTTCTGGTGGCCCGATCACGACCACATCGGCGAGTTCGACGGCACCGGCAAGTACCTCGACCCGGCGATGCGGCAGGGACGCACACCCGAGCAGGTGCTCATCGCCGAGAAGGATCGGGGCGACGCACTACGGCGTCAGGTTCGCGCGCTCTCACGATGGCGCACCCCGCACCTGCGGAGCCCCCGGCTGCTGTACGACATCCTGCGGGCCGACGGCCTCCCCTCGGCCCGCCCGCGCCCCGGGCGGTGAGCCGAGAGCGGCGCAGTCATCGGGCGCACTTTCGGTCGTCGGCCGCAGTACGAAGCGCGCCCCATCCCGCGAACTGCGAGCGAAGCACGGCGCGCGGACCTACCAGCTGACGGGAAGCGCCTTGCCCTCTTCGTAGCCGGCCGCCGACTGCAGACCCACTGTCGCGCGGTCGTGGAACTCCGCGACCGTGGCCGCGCCCGCGTAGGTGAACGACGAACGCACGCCCGAGGTGATCATGTCGAGCAGATCCTCGACGCCCGGACGCAGCGGGTCGAGGTAGATGCGCGACGACGAGATGCCCTCGGCGAACAGCTCCTTGCGCGCTCGTTCATAGGCATCGAGACGCCCGAACCGGCCGACGACGGCCTTCGTCGAGGCCATTCCCCACGACTCCTTGAACGCACGTCCCTCGTCGTCGAGCTGGACCTCGCCGGGCGACTCGATCGTGCCGGCGAACCACGAGCCGATCATGACGGATGCCGCGCCCGCGGCCAGCGCGAGGGCGACATCCCGGGGGTAGCGGACTCCACCGTCAGCCCATACGTGCGCGCCGCGTTCCGCCGCGGCCTGCGCGGTCTCGAGCACCGCGGAGAACTGCGGGCGCCCGACGGCTGTCATCATGCGGGTCGTGCACATCGCGCCGGGGCCGACGCCGACCTTGAGGATCGTGGCTCCCGCATCGACGAGGTCGGTCACGCCCTCGGCCGTGACGACGTTGCCCGCGACGATCGGCAGACCGAGATCGAGCGCGGCGACCTCGCGCAGTGCGCGGAGCATGCCCTCCTGGTGCCCGTGGGCGGTGTCGACGACGAGCACGTCGACGCCCGCGGCGGCGAGCGCCTGCGCCTTGGCCGCCGCGTCACCGTTGATCCCGATCGCGGCCGCGACGATGAGCCGGCCGTCGCCGTCGACGGCGGGGCGGTAGATCGCGGTGCGCAGCGCGCTGCGGCGCGAGAGGGTGCCGACGAGCACCCCCTGGTGGAGCATCGCGACGACCGGCACGTCGGCCGCGTCGATGAGGTCGAAGGCGGCCCGAGGATCGGCCACATCGTCGGCGTCGATCGCGGTCGCTCGGTCTCGGACGAGGTCGCCCAGACGCGCGTCGGGCAACGCGGTCGCGAGGCGGGCGGCGGGGACGATTCCGGCGATGTCCTCGATGCGCCGCGTCGGTGCCGCCGGGTCGGCGACGACGATGCCGTGCCCGTCGAGCGCGGGGAGGATGCGGGATGCCTCGGCCACCGTGGCATCCGGTGAGAGCACGATCGGGGTGTCCCACGCGACCGGCTGGTCCTTGACCCATCGGATGGCGGCGTCGAGATCCTGGAGAGGCATGTCCTGCGGCAGGACGCCCAGACCGCCGCGCCGCGCCAGGGTGGCGGCGAGGCGCGGACCGGTGACGGAGTTCATGTTGGCCGAGACGATCGGCAGTGTGGCAGCGGTGCCGTCGCCGGGGGCGAGATCGACGTCGAGCCGGCTCGTGATGGCCGATCGGCGCGGCACGAGGAAGACATCGGAGTACGTCAAGTCGACCGTGGGATCTGCACCGGAGAAACGCATGGCCCATACGCTACGCCGCCGACCCGACAGGCGGCCGGAGCGCCTCGATCACGATGCGATACCACGGATGCTGTGGCGGCATCCGGTCCGTTGATCTGGGCTACCCTAGGAGACTGTGCGCGGCGGCGGACCACCGCCGTGAGAACTGATCTTCACCGATGAAAGCAGGCGATCTGCCGTGTCCAGCCAGGCGACCGGAATCGGAACCTCGAACGACGGCGAGTTCGGGGCGAACGAATGGCTCGTCGCGGAACTGTACGAACAGTTCCGCGAAGACAAGAACTCGGTGGACAAGGAGTGGTGGCCGACGCTCGAGGCCTACGCCGCTCACGTGAGCGGCGCCAGCGCGAAGCCCGCCGCATCCGCTCCGTCGCAGCCCGCGGCCGCTCAGCCCGCCACGACATCCCACCCGGTGACGGCGCCCGTGCCGACTGTCGGCTCGCAGCCGGTCGCCCGCACGACGGCGCGGCCCGCGGCCGCTCAGCCCGTGCCCGCGCAGGCCCCGACGACGCCCGCCGCCGAGGTCGAGCAACGTGAAGACGTCGTGACCCCGCTTCGCGGGATGCCCAAGACCCTCGCGGCGAACATGGACGACTCGCTCACGGTGCCCACCGCGACGAGCGTGCGCACGATCCCCGCGAAGCTGATGATCGACAACCGCATCGTCATCAACAACCACATGTCGCGCACGCGCGGCGGCAAGATCAGCTTCACCCACCTCATCGGCTGGGCGCTCATCCAGGCTCTCAAGGCCTTCCCGAGCCAGAACGTCTCGTACGCCGAAGTCGACGGCAAGCCCTCGGTCATCGCGCACGCGCACGTCGGTCTCGGCATCGCGATCGACCTCCCCAAGCCCGACGGCACCCGCGCGCTCATGGTGCCGAGCATCAAGCGCGCCGAGTCGCTCAGTTTCACCGAGTACCTCTCGGCCTATGAGGACCTGGTCACCCGCGCTCGCAAGAACAAGCTGACGGCAGCGGACTTCCAGGGCACGACGATCTCGCTGACGAACCCCGGCGGCATCGGAACGGTGCACTCCGTCCCGCGCCTCATGCGCGGCCAGGGCAGCATCATCGGCGCCGGCGCCCTCGACTACCCGGCCGAGTTCCAGGGCTCGAGCGAGAAGACGCTGGTCAACCTCGGCATCGGCAAGACCATCACGTTGACGAGCACGTACGACCACCGCGTCATCCAGGGTGCCGGCTCGGGCGAGTTCCTGAAGACGGTGCACGAGCTGCTGATCGGCAAGAACGGCTTCTACGACGAGATCTTCGCCGCACTGCGCATCCCCTACGCGCCCATCCAGTGGTCGACCGACATCAACGTCGACCTCGCCGAGCGCGTCGACAAGACCGCCCGTGTTCAGGAACTCATCAACTCCTACCGGGTGCGCGGCCATCTCATGGCCGACATCGACCCGCTCGAGTACCGCCAGCGCACGCACCCCGACCTCGAGATCGAGCAGCACGGCCTGACGTTCTGGGACCTCGATCGCGAGTTCGTCACCGGAGGTTTCGGCAGCAAGCGGGTCATGAAGCTGCGTGAGATCCTCGGCGTCCTGCGCGACTCGTATTGCCGCACGATCGGCATCGAGTACATGCACATCCAGGACCCCGATCAGCGCAAGTGGTTCCAGGACAACGTCGAGGTGAAGTACCAGAAGCCCGGCCACGCCGAGCAGCTGCGCATCCTCGGCAAGCTGAACCAGGCCGAGGCGTTCGAGACCTTCCTGCAGACGAAGTTCGTGGGTCAGAAGCGCTTCAGCCTCGAGGGCGGCGAGTCGCTGATCCCGCTGCTCGACGAGATCCTCCAGGGTGCCGCTCGCACCGGGCTCGAGGGGGCCGCGATCGGCATGGCTCACCGCGGCCGCCTCAACGTGCTGACGAACATCGCCGGCAAGACGTACGGCCAGGTCTTCCGCGAGTTCGAGGGTTCCGTCGCCATCGGCTCGAAGAGCGGCTCGGGCGACGTGAAGTACCACCTCGGCACCGAGGGCACCTTCGTCGGTGACGAGGGCGATGAGCTTCCGGTCTACCTCGCGGCCAACCCCTCGCACCTCGAGACCGTCGACGGCGTGCTCGAGGGCATCGTCCGCGCCAAGCAGGACCGCGGCCCGATCGCGTCGTTCTCGTGGCTCCCGATCCTCGTGCACGGCGATGCGGCCTTCGCCGGCCAGGGCGTCGTGGTCGAGACCCTGCAGATGTCGCAGTTGCGC
This sequence comes from Microbacterium sp. AG238, assembly GCF_003610405.1. Lineage (GTDB taxonomy): Bacteria > Actinomycetota > Actinomycetes > Actinomycetales > Microbacteriaceae > Microbacterium. Next base: position 288,023 of record NZ_RAQC01000002.1, on the reverse strand, counting down.
GGATACCGCACGGGCGGCACCGTCCACGTCGTGGTGAACAACCAGGTGGGATTCACCACGCTCCCGCTCGACGCCCGCAGCTCGGTGTATGCGACCGACGTCGCCAAGACCATCCAGGCGCCGATCTTCCACGTCAACGGCGACGACCCCGAGGCCGTCGTGCACGTCGCGCAGCTCGCCTTCCGCTACCGCCAGGAGTTCAAGCGCGACGTCGTCATCGACCTCGTCTGCTACCGCCGCCGCGGCCACAACGAGGGCGATGACCCCTCGATGACCCAGCCCCTCATGACGAACCTCATCGAGGCGAAGCGCTCGGTCCGCCGGCTCTACACCGAGTCGCTGGTCGGACGCGGCGACATCACCGAGGAAGAGTACGAGCAGGCCAAGCGCGACTTCCAGGACCGCCTCGAGGTCGCGTTCGCCGAGACGCACGCCGCCGAAACCGGCGCCTCCGGCCCGGTGGGTCTGTCGGGGCCGATCGATCAGGCCGTCGGCGCGCCCGAGACGACGGGTGTCGGCGAAGACGTCATCCGCCAGATCGGCGACGCGTTCGTCAACGCCCCTGAAGGCTTCACGGTGCACGGCAAGCTCAAGCAGCTGCTCGACAAGCGCCACGACATGAGCCGCAACGGCAACATCGACTGGGCGATGGGTGAGCTCTTCGCCTTCGGGTCGCTGCTGATGGAGGGCACGAACGTCCGCCTCGCCGGCCAGGACGCCCGTCGCGGCACGTTCGTGCAGCGCCACGCGGTCCTCCACGACCGCTCGAATGGCCAGGAGTGGCTGCCGCTCGCGAATCTCTCCGAGAACCAGGGCCGCTTCTACGTCTACGACTCGCTGCTGAGCGAGTACGCGGCGATGGCCTTCGAGTACGGATACTCGGTCGAGCGTGCCGATTCGCTCGTGCTGTGGGAGGCGCAGTTCGGCGACTTCGCCAACGGCGCCCAGTCGGTCATCGACGAGTTCATCTCGTCGGCCGAGCAGAAGTGGGCGCAGCAGTCGGGTGTCGTCCTGCTGCTCCCCCACGGCTACGAGGGCCAGGGGCCGGACCACTCGTCGGCCCGCATCGAGCGCTACCTGCAGATGTGCGCCCAGGACAACATGACGGTCGCTCGCCCGTCGACGCCCGCGTCGTACTTCCACCTGCTCCGTCGCCAGGCGTACGCACGCCCGCGCCGTCCGCTCGTCGTGTTCACCCCGAAGGCGATGCTGCGCCTGCGCGGCGCGACGAGCCCGGTCGAGGACTTCCAGAACGGCAAGTTCGAGCCCGTCATCGACGACATCGCGATCACCGACAAGAGCGCCGTCAAGCGGGTGCTGTTGCACTCGGGCAAGATCCACTGGGATCTGAAGTCCGAGCTCGACAAGAAGCCGAACCCGGCCATCGCGCTCGTGCGTCTCGAGCAGTTCTATCCCGCGCCGGTCGACGAGCTCAAGGCTGTCCTCGCGGGCTACCCGAACGCCGAGGTCGTCTGGGTCCAGGACGAGCCCGAGAACCAGGGTGCGTGGCCGTTCATCGCGCTCGAGGCCTCCGCCAAGCTCGACGGACGCGCCGTTCGCGGCATCACCCGACCCGCCGCCGCATCGACGGCCACCGGCTCACCGAAGGTGCATGCGGTCGAGCAGGCGAAGCTCATCGAGCAGGCGCTCACGCTCTGAGACGGTGACAGCGCAGAAGGGGCAGACGTGACGGACGTCTGCCCCTTCCAGCTTTTCGCCCCGTGCTCTCGTGCCGTCTCAGCCGGTCAGCAGAGCCACACGGGCGGACTCAGGCGTGCGCGGCCTCCTGGGCCTGCCGCAGCCGCGCCAGCACCTGGTCGCGGAGCTCCTCGGGAGCAGACTCCCGGCAGGCGCGGGCCACCACCTCGGTGAGCGTGCGCGAGACCAGAGCCTCGTCACGACATGCCGGGCACGATTCCAGGTGCTCGCGGATGTCGGAATGCTCGGTCTTGCAGACCTCGTTGCGCAGGTACTCTTCCAGATCGCGTCGCGCCTTCTCGCAGCCGCAGTCACTCATTTCTTGCTCCTCGTGGGGGGCGTCGCGATGCCCCGCTCTTTCGCGTAGTCGGCCAGCAGGTCACGCAGCAGTCGTCTGCCACGGTGCAGACGACTCATGACCGTGCCGATGGGGGTTTTCATGATGTCGGCGATCTCCTGGTAGGCGAATCCCTCGACGTCGGCGAGGTACACCGCCAGCCGGAAATCCTCGGGGATCGACTGCAGGGCATCCTTCACCGCGGATGCCGGCATGTGGTCGATCGCTTCGGCCTCGGCCGAGCGGCTGCTGGATGCGGTGGTCGATTCCGCTCCGCCCAGCTGCCAGTCCTCGAGGTCGTCGATGGTGCCCTGGTAGGGCTCCCGCTGCTTCTTGCGGTAGGTGTTGATGTACGTGTTCGTCAGGATCCGGTACAGCCACGCCTTGAGGTTCGTGCCCTGCGTGAACGACGACCACGAGGCGAACGCCTTGACGAACGTCTCCTGCACGAGATCCGCCGCGTCGGCGGGATTGCGCGTCATACGCATGGCCGCGGCGTAAAGCTGGTCCATGAACGGGAGCGCCTGCTCCTCGAACTGCACGCTCGGATCGGTGACCGCTTGCTCTTCCATCAGCGGCCAGTCTACGTGGGCGTCCCACGGCACGACGGTGGGATCGGCGAGTGCGATCATGGACTCCCTTCCCTCGGTAGGACCAACGACCTCGACAGAACGAGGGCGTTCGATACTGTGGAAACCCATGAGCACAGCCGCGTATTCCCCCCGTCCCGCCGACATCGGCGCGCCGTGGCGCGCTCCCGTCGCCGATGCCCCTGTCCGAGCCGAGGTCGCCGTCCCCGGATCGAAGTCGATCACCAATCGTGAGCTGGTGCTGTCTGCCCTCGCCGAAACACCTTCGCGGCTCATCGCGCCCCTCCATTCCGACGACTCCGCGCGCATGATCGATGCGCTGCGCGCGCTCGGTGCTCACATCGAAGCGGTCCCCGGCGACGGACGGTTCGGTCCCGACCTCATCGTGACCCCGTTCGGCGAAAGCCCCGTCGACGCCGTCGTCGACTGCGGCCAGGCAGGCACCGTGATGCGCTTCGTCACGCCCCTGGCGGGCCTCGCCCGCGGGGAGGTCACCGTGACGGCGCACGAGAGCGCCCTGCACCGGCCCATGGCGGAGATGATCCGTAGCCTCCGCGAGCTCGGTGTCGACATCGACGACGGCGGCCGTTGGACCCTGCCGTTCCTCGTGCACGGGCATGGGCACGTGCGCGGCGGCGAGGTCACGATCGATGCGAGCGGGTCCAGCCAGTTCGTCTCGGGCCTGCTGCTGGCCGCGCCTCGCTTCGATGTGGGCCTCCGACTCGTGCACGACGGCCACCGCCTGCCGAGCCTGCCCCACATCGACATGACGGTCGAGTCACTCGGCCACCGCGGCGTCGTCGTCGAACGCCCGAACGAACGCGAGTGGCTCGTGCCGGCCGGTCCGTTGCGCGGCAAGGAGCTCACGATCGAGCCCGACCTCTCCAACGCGGCCCCGTTCCTCGCCGCGGCCGTCCTCACCGGCGGCCGTGTGACCGTGCCCCACTGGCCCGTGCACTCCACTCAGCCCGGTGCCCTGCTCGTCGACATCCTGACGGAGATGGGCGCTCGGGTGACGCGCCGCAGCGGCGTCCTCGCCGTCACCGGAACCGGTGAGATCCGCGGAGTCGACCTCGACCTCTCTGCCGCGAGCGAGCTGACACCGTCGCTCTTCGCGCTCGCGGCCTTCGCTGACTCGCCGAGCACGCTGCACGGGATCGGCCACATCCGTGGGCATGAGACCGACCGGATCGCTGCTCTGGTCGGCAACCTGCGAGCACTCGGAGGTTCGGCGGAGGAGCTCGAGGACGGCATCCGGATCACACCCGCGCCGCTGCGTGGCGGGCTCTGGCGAGCCCACCACGACCACCGCATGGCGACCGCGGGCGCGATCATCGGTCTTCGCGTGCCGGGGGTCGAGGTCGACGACATCGGCACCACCGCCAAGACGATGCCGGAGTTCCCCGAGCTGTGGGCCGAGATGCTCGCAGACAATGCGCGGGTCGACGGGTGAGCTGGCTCGGCGGCGACGACGACCTCGACGAGGAGTACGACGAGTCCGACATCCGGATGCGTCCGAACCCCAAAGCGAATCGGCCCCGCACGAAGCGCCGCCCCGCGCACAGCGATGCGCAGGTGGCGCGCGTCGTGGGTGTCGACCGCGGTCGGTACACGGTGCTCATCGACGAGGACGGCGACGACGAGCACACGACCCTGGCGGTGCGGGCTCGGGAGCTGCGGAAGCAGCCGATCGTCAGCGGTGACCGAGCACGCGTGGTCGGAGACGTGTCGGGCGACGAGGGCACTCTCGGACGCATCGTCGGCATCGAACCGCGCACGACGCTGCTGCGCCGCAGCGCCGACGACACCGATCAGGTCGAACGGATCGTCGTGGCGAACGCCGACCAGATGGTCATCGTCGTGGCGGCGGCCGACCCCGAGCCGCGCCCGCGGCTGGTCGACCGCTACCTCATCGCGGCCCTCGACGCCGGCATCCATCCGATGCTCGTCGTCACCAAGACCGACCTCGCCGACCCCTCGACGTTCCTCGCTCACTTCGAGGGGGTCGACGGCCTCGAAGTCCTCACGAGCGGACGCGGACGGATGCCGGTCGACGAACTCGGCGCGAAGCTCGTGGGTCATGCGACGGTGTTCGTCGGCCACTCGGGTGTCGGCAAGTCCACCCTCGTGAACGCGCTGGTGCCGACGGCTGCCCGGGCGACCGGGCACGTCAACGAGGTCACCGGACGCGGTCGCCACACATCGAGCTCCACCGTCTCGCTGCGCTACCGCGGACCTGAGGGCCGCGGTTGGGTCATCGACACGCCCGGCGTGCGGTCGTTCGGACTCGGGCACGTCGATCCCGCCAACATCCTCGCCGCTTTCACCGACCTCGCCGCCGTCGCCGAAGAATGCCCGCGCGGATGCACGCATCTTCCCGACGCACCCGACTGCGCGATCATCGAGGCTGTCGCGGCGGGCCGACTCGGCGAACGCGGACCGGCACGTCTCGACTCGCTGCAGCGCCTGCTCGGCACGTTCTCTGCCGGCGTCGACCCGGCCGTGCGGCGTTCTAGGCTGGAATCATGACGCGTCTGGAACCGGGCGATCCCGCCCCCGAATTCACCCTCGACGACCAGGACGGCTCGACGCTCTCGCTGTCGGACCTGCGCGGACGGCGCACGGTCGTCTTCTTCTATCCCGCCGCCATGACACCCGGGTGCACGCGCGAGGCATGCGACTTCCGCGACAGCGTCGACTCCTTGCGCGCCGCAGGGATCGAGGTGATCGGGATCTCGCGCGACGACGAGGCCAAGCTCCGCCGCTTCCGTGAGCAGGAGCAGCTGACCTACCCGCTGCTGAGCGATCCCGACCACGCCGTGCACGAGGCGTACGGCGCGTGGGGCGAGAAGAAGAACTACGGCAAGACCGTCGAGGGCGTCATCCGATCGACCTTCGTCATCGACGCGGACGGTCGCATCGAGCACGCGCTCTACAACGTCAAGGCCACCGGCCACGTCGCGCGCGTGCGCGCCCTGCTCGGTCTGGACTGAAGCGCTCTCGTCGCCCGTCGCGGTGGCAGGACTCGCGGTGGCAGGACTCGCGGTGTCAGGATTCGCCGCGATCGCGCGCTGCGCGCCGCGTAGCGGCCACGAGCATCACGAAACCGACGATGCCCGGCACCGCGATGAGCACCGCCGTTCCCGGGTCGGCGTACTGGCCCGTGGCCGCACCGAGCGCGACGGCCAGGATCAGCAGCTGCGCGACGATGCCTCCCGAGCGGCCCCAGGAGATCCGTCGCCACACCGAGACCGCGAATGCGGCGAGCGCCACCGCCCCGACCGCCGTCAACACGATCAGCGCCACGGAGCTCGGCACGTCGATCGTGTCGCCGCTCACGAGAGCGACGATCTCCCACCCGACGACCGCGAGGAGCGCCAGGGCCTCGGCCGCGAGCACGGCTCCCGCGAGGCGTTCGACAGCAGAGGAAGCCATGGCATCCGACCTTCGATCCAGGCCGCGCAATGCCGGTATTCACGGCCCGGCGGCGAGCAAATCCACAGTTCACCCTTGATTCATCTGTCCGGGCTATGGGACGATAGATCAAGCCGTGTGCTCCCACAGCGAAGTGGGGCGAGCATCCGCTCGCACACTTATCCAGGGTAACGGACTACCCGAGTCCGGCCCGACAGAATCACCACCCCAAGGAGCACCACATGGATTGGCGCGACAAGTCTGCCTGCCTGACCGTCGACCCCGAACTCTTCTTCCCCGTGGGCAACACCGGCCCCGCCGTCGACCAGATCGAGAAGGCGAAGGCGGTCTGCGCCCGTTGCACCGTCACGGAGATCTGCCTGCAGTACGCCCTCGAGACCGGCCAGGACTCGGGCGTCTGGGGAGGCCTCTCCGAGGATGAGCGCCGTGCGCTGAAGCGCCGCGCTGCGCGCGCACGTCGCGCCTCCTGAGCCGCGCAGCCCTCCTGACCGCCGGACGCGCTCGTCGCACTCAGCCCGCGTCGCGCTCGATGTAACGCAGCGGGATGTCGATGGTCACCTCGGTGCCGCTCCCGACGAGCGTGTGCCAGTCGATCGTCCCGCTGAGTTCGCCCTGGATGAGCGTCCGGACGATCTGCGTGCCGAGGCCGCGCCCGACCTGACCCTCCGGCAACCCGCTGCCCGAATCGCGGACCTTGACCTCGAGGCGCTCCGCCGAACGCTCGGCGACGATCTCGACGTCACCCTCCGTGCCGGCGAGACCGTGCTCGACCGCGTTCGTCACGAGCTCGGTGAGAGCGAGCGCGAGTGGCGTGGCGTACTCGCTCGGCAGCGTTCCGAAACGGCCGGTCGATCGCGTCCGGGCGCGCGTGTTGGGCGCTGCCGCCACCTCGGCGACGAGCTTGAGGACGCGCGCGAAGACCTCGTCGAAATCGACGTTCTGCGCGAGCCCCTCCGAGAGGGTGTCGTGGACGACGGCGATGGCCGACACACGCCGCATCGCCTGGGTGAGAGCGTCGCGGGCTTCCTCGGAATGCGTGCGACGCGCCTGGATCCGCAGCAGCGACGCGACCGTCTGCAGGTTGTTCTTCACGCGGTGGTGGATCTCGCGGATCGTCGCATCCTTGGTGATGAGCTCCTGCTCCTGGTGCCGGATCTCGCTGACGTCGCGGCACAGCACGATGGCACCGATGCGCGTACCGTGGTCGCGCAGCGGAATGGTCCGCAACGACACCGTCACCCCGCGTGCCTCGATGTCGGCCCGCCACGGGGCACGCCCGGCCATCACGATAGGCAGCGACTCGTCGAACTCGCGCTTGCTGGGGAGGATCGCGGTCGCGACCTCGATGAGTGGCTCACCCTCGAGCTCATCCTCGAAGCCCAGCCGATTGAAGGCCGACAGCGCGTTCGGGCTAGCGAAGGTCGTCATGCCATCGACGTCGAGCCGGATGAGTCCGTCCGATGCCCGCGGCGCGCCGCGCCGCGGGGCGGTCGGGGCGTTGAGGTCGGGGAAGTCCGACGACGCGACCATCCCGAACAAATCGTCCGCGCAGTCGTTGAACGTGATCTGCTGGCGCGACGGTGTGCGCGCCTCACCGAGATTCGTGTGCCGCGTGAGCACTCCGACGACGTGCGCCGGTCGCCCCTCCGCGGCCCGCTCCCGCACGATGGGGACCGCGCGCACGCGCGTGGGGGTCTCCTCGAACCAGTCGGGCGACGCGGAATCGACGATGCGCGCCTGGGTGAAGGCATCCTTCACCTGCGTGCGCCATTGCGGCCGCACCCGGTCGCCGACGATGTCTCGATAGAACAACGTCGCCGCTCCCCCGGGCCGCGTGTGCGCCACGGCGATGAACGAGTCGTCGGCCGTGGGCACCCAGATGACGATGTCGGCGAACGCGAGGTCGGCCAACAGCTGCCCATCGCCCGCGAGGCGGTGGAGCCACTCGACGTCGGCGTCGGTGGAGAGTCCTTGAGCATGGACGAGATCGCTGAGGGTCGACACCATTCCAGACTAGGGGGCCGACCTCACTGGCGCCGCCCGCCCCGTCACACGCTGCCGCCGGAGCTGGGCGGGGGTGGACGGCGTCGGCGGGGCGATCGCCTCGCCGACGAACCGGCGAACTGCCGCGGGGAGCGGCCCCCGCCCGTTGCCCTCTCCGATGGGGCGCGCCGCGAGGAGCGCGGCGTCCGCGGCACGCGGTTCCCAGGGAACGAACCAGCATCGCTCGATGCCCGCGTATCGCTCGAAGCTGCGGCGGATCTGACCTCGTGGATCGATCCCGAGTGGCCCGCCGCGCAGTTTGTTGACCACGACATGCACCGGTACGGCCCCGACCGTCGCCCGCAGGTCGGGATATGCCCGCAGGAATCGGGAGAGCCCGACGGGGTCGGCAGCGGCGACGGCGACGACCAGGTCGGCTGATTCGAGCGCCGCGAGCGTGGCCCCATTACGTCGCGGGCCGTCGAGATCGCTGACGATCTCTTCGTCGCGTTCGAGAGATGCCGAGACGTCGACGAACACGTCGTCGACCCACTCACGACAGGTCGCCAAGGTGCGCATGACGCGGCCCGACCCGAGCTCGGGCCAGCGTGTCGTGCGATTGATCCCCGTCAGGACCTCGACGGCACCGGCCGGCTCGGCGATACGGGTCAGCTCGGCCGGGGTCAGCTCGCCCCGAGATGCCCGTCGGCAGGCCGCCGCGAGCCCTGGCCCCTCGTCGGGGATGCCCAGCGCGATGGCGACCGACGGAGCATGGGTGTCCGCGTCGGCGAGCGCGACGCGGCGCCCATCCCGAGCCGTCTCCCGGGCGAGCTCGATCGCGAGCGTCGTGCGCCCCGGCGCACCGGCCGCGCCCCACACGACGATCACCCGGCCTCGCGATCGGCCGCGCGGTCGCGGAGACGGGAGGGCGGTCACGGCGTCCAGGGCATCCACGTCGGCATCGACGACCGCGACACCGAGGACCTCCGCGAACCGGCGCTCGGAAGGATCCCGAGCCCAGGCGACGATCCGCGTCGCCGCGCGATCGCACAGCTCGACGACCTCGCGGGTGAGCCAGGCCCGGGATGCAGCGAGCACCACGACATCCGCCTCGGCCAGGGCCTCGGTCGCACCTGAGCCCTCGCGCGCTACGCCGACCATCACGTCGGGGGCGAGCACCGCGACCTCCGTATGGCCGCCGGCACGCAGTCGTTCGACGAAAGGCCCGGCATCCGGGATCGCGACCACGACGCGCATCAGCGGTCCCCACCCGCAGCAGGAATCACGGAGAGGGCGTCTCCCGCGCCGATCGCGGCAAGCAGGGCGCCGACATCCGCCCGGGGCACGACCAACTCGACGGCGGCGGAGCGCTGCTGCGCGACGAGGCCGTCACTGCTCTGCAGGGCTCGCACCGTCGCGTCCGCGACGAGGATGCGGGGGTCGGCGAACACACCGCGCTCGCGCTCAGCTGCGCTCCACACCTCCACCCGGGTTCCCGCCGAGACCGAGCCCGGCACGGCGTTCGTCGTCTGTACGACGATCGTCGTCGCAGCCAGCTGATCGGGCGACGCCACAGCGCCGCGCGGCACCAGCTCGCCCGCGGGTATCGTCCGGGCGGCGACGGCGCCGGGCTCGAGCGTGCCCGGAGCCGCGTAGATCTCGTCGGCCGCCCCGAGTGCCACCTCCACGACGCGCAGATCGTCCGCCTCGACGGGCTCGCCGACGACGATCGTGCGTGCTGCGCTGAGAACGGTCGAGGTCTGGCGGGCAGCCGACACGACCGACCACACGCCGGCGATGGAGATCAGCACCAGCACGATGCCGATGATGACGCGTGCGTCGGCCCGGCGGAGGCGTCTGCGGAGTGACGTGCGTACGACCATGCCACCATCGTGGGCGAACCGACGCGCGGACGTTCTCGGTTCTCCACAGGGGTGTCAAGGGCACGACGCGGCGACGTGAGCGTGCAGATAATGGACGCATGCCCGCCACGCCCGACAGTGCGCGCTTCCTCACCCCGTCCCAGGTCGCAGAGATGCTGCAGATCGAGGTCGACGAGGTGATCGCGCTCGTCCACGAGGGCCGGCTGGTCGGCGCGAAGGTGGGAACGCCGTCTCGGTGGCGGATCGAGTCGGCGAGCGTCGAAGACTACCTCGACGCCCAGGTCGAAGATGCTCGTCGCGCGGCGCTATGGCAGCAATCGCAGATCGCGAGCTTTCCCGAGCTGTGGGGTCGGCGGCGCCGAAGCGATTGATCCCTCACCCGTTTCCGCCGTCGAGATGCACGGTCTGCAGCGCCGGATAGGCGATCATGCGATGACCCGTGACGGCGCTCGTCCGCCGGTGCTCCCCCGCACCGTGGAGCGCGAGATCGAGGTGGTCCGCGCCGGCGCGGTCGATGGTGCCCGTCCAGGTCGCGTTCCCCGCAACCGCGATGCGGACGCCGACGCGACGACGCGCGAGGTCGCGCAGGACGAACCCGAGTGTCATGCGTTCCGCGAGCGCCGGGCGGCGTCCGGACGGACGGGCGCTGCGGAGCAGGTCGGATTCCGCAGCCGCGACCGAGGCTACTGCCGCGAGCGGCACGACTGCGGCGCGCAGCCCGGCGGCGCTCTCGATGCCGACCCAGTCGGCACCGGCTCCCGTCACACGTCCGCGCACAGCATCGGCGGCGACGACATCGATCGCGACCTCGGTGCCGACCAGCTCGGCGACGCGTTCACGCAGCGTGAGCCGAGAGAGGCGCAACCGCTCGGCCTCGGTGTCGAGCGCCGCCCGCTCGGCCTCCCATTCGGAGTCCAGCTGGTGTTCGAGATCCTCGAAGAAGCGCTGCCATCGCACGCGACGAGGCTATCGGCGGCATAGCGGGCCGGGGTGAGTTGTCCACAGGTTGGAGGATTCTCATCCGGCCAGATTCGGCAGTGTGTTGTACTCGTCGGCGTTGGCAGAGCCGAGGGAAGGAGGTGCGCACGATGACGTCCGTGAACGCCGACGAGCCGCGTCGATACCCGCGTATCGGGTCGTCGCTCGACATCGCCGAGTTCTTCGCGGCGCAGCCGACGCCGACGTCGGATCTCCCCGATCCCGAGCCGTTGGCACGCAACCTGACCAGGGGTGTGCTCGAGGTGCTCGCCGGAGTACGCGAGGTCGAGCAGCTCGCGCGGTGGCTGAGCGAGGACGCCTTCCGCGTGCTCGTGACGCGCGCGAACCTCGCGGCGCGGGCGCGCAGCGCACGGCAGGTGACGCCGGCGCGGCCGGTCTACTCGATCGTCTCGGTGCGGACGTGCGAGCCGGCGGACGGGGTCGTCGAGGGCACGGTGGTCGTCACCACCCCGCACCGGACGCGCGCTGTCGCACTCCGACTCGAGGGGCTCGACGGCCGGTGGCGTGCGACGTCGCTCGCCCTGCTGTGATCGGCGCCCGCGTGCCCTCCCCGCATCACTGCTTGTAGGACGAGAGGAAGTTGCCCAGCCTCTCGATCGCCTCGGTCAGGACCCGCGCCTCGGGCAGCGTGACGATGCGCAGGTGATCGGGGTCCGGCCAGTTGAAGCCGGTGCCCTGCACGAGCAGCACATGCTCCGCGACGAGGAAGTCGTAGACGAGCTTGCCGTCGTCGTGGATGTCATACACCTCGGGATCGAGGCGGGGGAAGGCGTACAGCGCTCCCTCGGGCTTGTGGCACGTGACGCCCGGAATGCTCTCCAGGCCCTGCCACGCGGCATCCCGCTGCTCGTGCAACCTCCCCGTCGGTGCGATGAGCGCCTCGATCGACTGCACACCCGACAGCGCCGCCTGCACCGCGAACTGTGCCGGCACGTTCGGGCACAGACGCGTCGAGGCGAGCAACTGGATGCCTTCGAGGAAGCCCTTCGCGTGCGCCTTCGGGCCGGTGATGACGAGCCAGCCCGACCGGTATCCGGCCACGCGGTACGTCTTGGAGAGCCCATTGAAGGTCAGGCAGAGCAGATCGGGAGCGAGCGTCGCCAGCGGGATGTGGCTCGCCTCGTCGTAGAGGATCCGGTCGTAGATCTCATCCGAGAGCAGCAGCAGCGAGTGCTCGCGCGCGATCTGGACGATGCCCTCGAGCACCTCCCGGCTGTACACGGCACCGGTGGGGTTGTTCGGGTTGATGACGACGATGGCCTTCGTCTGCGGAGTCACCTTCGAGCGGATGTCCTCGAGGTCGGGCTCCCAGCCCTGGCTCGCATCGCACAGGTAGTGAACGGGCTTACCTCCCCCGAGGCTCGTCATCGCCGTCCACAGTGGATAGTCCGGCGCGGGGATGAGCACTTCGTCGCCCTCATCGAGCAGCGCCTGCATCGTCATCGTGATCAACTCGGAAACGCCGTTGCCGAGGTAGACGTCATCGGGGTCGACGTGAGGGAACCCCGGAACCTCCTCATAGCGCGACACGACGGCGCGCCTCGCGGACAGGATGCCGCGACTGTCGCTGTATCCGTGCGCGTTGGGCACCGACTCGATCATGTCTCGCACGATCTGGAAGGGCGCCTCGAACCCGAAGATCGCGGGGTTGCCGGTGTTCAGCTTGAGCACCCGGTGCCCGTCGGCCTCGAGTCGGTCGGCCTCGGCCAGGGCGCTGCCACGGATCTCGTAGAGGACGTCCTTGAGCTTCGATGACTGATCGAGGGTACGGCGGTTCATCCGATCAGGATATCCGGGGGTCGAGCGGGCCGATCGACGAAGCGTGGCCCGCTCGCCGGATCACTTCTTCTTGCCTGCGGCGCGGCGCGCCGCGCGGTTGCCCGCATCGGCGGCATCCTCGCTCGCGGCCGTCTTCTGCCCGAACGCGCCGCGCGGGCCATCGGCGGGCGCATCCTGCTCGGCCGCGTGCTGACGCGCCTTCGCCGTCGCCGTCTTCTGCACCTGGCCGCGGTCGTTGCGCACCTCGACCTCGCCCGATCCGGTGTCACTCGGCGCCGAGTACTCGAGCTTCTGCGTCTCGACGGGCGTCGGGGCGAGCCCCTTGGCGTCGACGTCGCCGCTCTCGGCCGAGCGCACCTCGACCTCGAGGTTGTAGAGGAAGCCGACCGACTCCTCCTTGATCTGGCTCATCATCGACTGGAACATCTCGTACCCCTCGCGCTGGTACTCGATGAGCGGGTCGCGCTGAGCCATCGCACGCAGGCCGATGCCGTCCTTGAGGTAGTCCATCTCGTAGAGGTGGTCACGCCAGCGGCGGTCGAGCACCTGCAGCACCACGCGACGCTCGAGCTCGCGCATCGCGGGCTCACCGAGCGCCTCCTCGCGGTTCTGGTACGCGATCTTGGCGTCGGAGAGCAGCTCGCGCTTGAGCACCTCGGGCGTGATGCGGCCCTTGTTCCCCGCCTCCGCCACGACCTCGTCGATCGTGACGCCCACGGGGTAGAGCGTCTTCAGCTCGGTCCAGAGGGCGTCGAAGTCCCAGCTCTCGGTGTGACCGGACGAGGTGTGGTCGTCGATCACCGCGCTGATGGCGTCTTCGATGAAGTGCTGCACACGCTCGGAGAGGTCGTCGCCGTGGAGCACCTGGCGGCGGTCGGTGTAGATCGCCTCGCGCTGGCGGTTGAGCACGTCGTCGTACTTGAGGACGTTCTTGCGGATCTCGGCGTTGCGCGCCTCGACCTGAGCCTGCGCGCTCTTGATCGCGCGCGAGACCATCGACGACTCGATCGCGACGTCTTCGGGGAAGTTCGTGCGAGCGAGGATCGCCTCGGCCGCGCCCGACTGGAACAGGCGCATGAGGTCGTCGGTCAGCGACAGGTAGAAGCGGCTCTCACCGGGGTCGCCCTGGCGGCCCGAACGACCGCGCAGCTGATTGTCGATGCGGCGCGACTCGTGACGCTCGGTGCCGAGCACGTACAGGCCGCCGGCCGCGACGACCTTCTCGGCCTCCTCGGCGACGGTAGCCCGCACCGACGTGAAGACCTCGTCCCACGCCGCCTCGTACTCCTCCGGCGTCTCGACCGGATCGAGACCGCGCGACTTCATCTCCTGCACGGCGAGGAACTCGGCGTTGCCGCCGAGCATGACGTCGGTGCCACGGCCGGCCATGTTCGTCGCGACCGTCACCGCCCCCAGACGACCGGCCCGGGCGACGACCTCGGCCTCACGCGCGTGGTTCTTGGCGTTGAGGACCTCGTGCTTGACGCCCTTCTTGGCCAGCAGCCGCGACAGGTACTCGCTCTTCTCGACGCTCGTCGTTCCCACGAGCACGGGCTGACCGCTGGCGTGCCGCTCGACGATGTCCTCGACGACCTGCGCGAACTTCGCCGTCTCGTTCTTGTAGACGAGGTCGGGCTGGTCCTTGCGGATCATCGGCTTGTTCGTGGGGATCGGCACGACACCGAGCTTGTAGGTCGACATGAACTCGGCCGCCTCGGTCTCGGCGGTACCGGTCATACCCGACAGCTTGTCGTACAAGCGGAAGTAGTTCTGAAGCGTGACGGTGGCGAGGGTCTGGTTCTCGGCCTTGACCGGAACGCCCTCCTTCGCCTCGATGGCCTGGTGGATGCCCTCGTTGTAGCGGCGCCCGACGAGGATGCGGCCGGTGTGCTCGTCGACGATCATGACCTCGTCGTTCATCACGACGTAATCGGTGTCGCGCTTGAACAGGGCGCGCGCCTTGATCGAGTTGTTGAGGAACGAGATGAGCGGGGTGTTCGCCGATTCGTAGAGGTTGTCGATGCCGAGGTAGTCCTCGACCTTCTCGATACCGGGCTCGAGAACGCCGACGGTGCGCTTCTTCTCGTCGACCTCGTAGTCGACACCGGGCTCGAGCGTCGTGGCGACGCGGGCGAACTCCACGAACCACCGGTTGGCCTCGCCCGACGACGGGCCCGAGATGATGAGCGGGGTGCGTGCCTCGTCGATGAGGATCGAGTCGACCTCGTCGACGACGGCGAAGAAGTGACCGCGCTGAACCAGGTCTTCACGGCGCCACGCCATGTTGTCGCGCAGGTAATCGAAGCCGAACTCGTTGTTGGTGCCGTACGTGATGTCGGCCGCGTACTGCTCGCGGCGGACGTCGGGGGTCTGCCCGGAGACGATCGTGCCGGTCGTCATGCCCAGCGCCCGGTACACGCGCCCCATGAGCTCGGACTGGTACGAGGCGAGGTAGTCGTTGACCGTGATGACGTGCACGCCCTGGCCAGCGATCGCGTTCAGGTAAGCCGCGAAGGTCGCCGTCAGCGTCTTTCCCTCACCGGTCTTCATCTCGGCGATGTTGCCCAGGTGGAGCGCCGCGCCACCCATGACCTGAACGTCGTAGGGACGCTGACCGAGCGTGCGCTTGGCAGCTTCGCGCACGGCTGCGAACGCCTCGGGCATCAGACGGTCGAGGGTCTCGCCGGCTTCGTGGCGCGCACGGAGCTCGGCGGTCTCGTTCCGCAGCTCCTCGTCGGTGAGGCGGGCGTAGTCCTCTTCGAGCGCGCCCACGGCCTTGACGATCTGCTGCAGGCGGCGCAGCACACGGCCCTCACCGGCGCGGAGCAGTTTCTCGAGAGGGTTGGCCACAGCGGATCTCCATCTGTCGGGTGCGCCGACGCCACGTCGGCCGCGCCCGCGCGTACGCACGGGCATATGGAGCCATGTTATCGGGCCGTGACCTTGGCGTCGCCTGCGAGAGACGACGACATCCCCTCCCGTGCGGACCGGCGAGACCTAGGATCAGAACATGGCCGGATTCTGGGGCAGACGCAAGCAAGAACAGCAGAAGGTCTCCGACGCGGATGCGAGCCTCGCGCGCGAGGCCGACATCGCCCTCGTCGGGGCGGACGAGCGTCTGCGCGTCACGAGCGATGAGATGGTTTTCGCCGAGGCCGAGCTGGGCGAGGAAGCGACCGCTCCCTTGCGCGAGGCGATCACCGCCGTGCGTCATCACCTGGGCGAGGCGTTCCACCTCAAGCAGCTCAATCACGACGAGATCCCCGACACCCCCGAAGAGGTGCGCACGCGTAACGCGCGCATCGTGCAGCTGTGCGAATGGGCGCAGGATCTGCTCGACGACCGCACGTCGACATTGTCGGAGGCGATCGAGCGGGCGCGGCGCGCGCCGGAGATCCTCGCCGGCATCCGGGCCGATGTCACGACGCTGCGCGAGCGAATCGAGCCCGCACGCGCCGTCATCGAGCGCGTCTCGGGGCGCTACCACCCCGACGCGCTCAACCGCATCAGCGGCAACGCCGACGAGGCGGCGGGGCTGCTCGAGTTCGCCGAGCACGGAGCGGATGTCGCCGAGCGCCGCCGTTCCGCGGGCGAGCGCGGACCCGCGAACATCGCGCTCGAGACGGCGACCGAGGCCGTGCGCCGCGCCCGCACCCTCCTCGATGCCGTCGACGACTTCGAGGTCGAAGCGCTGCGCGCCCAGTCGACGCTCGCCGATGTCGTGGCCGACTCGCGTGACGACCTCGTGACGGCACGGACCGCGCCGCAGACCCCCGCGGTCACGACCGCGATGGCAGAGCTCCAGCAGGCGCTGACCCGCATCAGCCCCGCCGGATCGAAGGGCGATCCGTTCGCCGAGCTCTCGATGCTCCGCGAGAAGAACGCCGCCCTCGATGTCGCCGTGGACACCGCTCGAGAGCGCGCCGCCCGACCGGTGCCGCCCGAGAGCCACGTGCGGCATGCCATCGACGACGCCGACCGGCAGCTCTCGGTCGCGCGGAGCGTCATCGCCGGTCACCGCGGCTGGATCGGCGCGGACGCGCGCACCCGGCTCGCCGAGGCCGAGAGTCTGCGCCTCGGCCTCGCACCTGTCGGCCCCATCGCCGAGGACGACCGCGAGAAAGCCCTCGCCGATGCTCGGCGATGCGCCGCTCTCGCGGGTGAAGCCCTCCACCTGGCCCAGCGCGACATCGACGGCTCGCGCCCCAACGACGGTTGGGGCGGCCCGGGCGGCTACGGCGGCGGCTGGGGCGGTCGCGGCAACGGCGGCAACATGGTCGGCGGCATCCTGGGCGGTCTCGTGATCGGCAGCATGCTCGACGGCATGTTCGACTGAACGCCGGCGGGACCGAGCACCGGCGGCTTCGGGCGACATACGACGGGGGCGGATGCCGCGATGGCACCCGCCCCCGTCGTCGTCCTCAGGTCAGGACGCCAGCTCGGCCTCGGGCGGAGCTGCGGCGGTCAGCGAGATGACGCCGTAATCCCACCCCTTTCGGCGGTAGACCACGCTCGGGTGGTCGGTGCGGGCGTTGATGAACAGGAAGAAGTCGTGCCCGACCAGCTCCATCCGGTCGACGGCCTCTTCGACGGTCATCCATTCAGCACCGAATTCCTTGGTGCGGATGACGACGGGCGTGTAGTCGTCTTCTTCAGCGGAGTCTCCGATGACGGGGACCTCGCCGGTCGCGACAGCTCGAAGGACCTCGACCGACGCGGGCTCCACGTCGATGCCCTCGAGAGCACCCGTGCCCTTGTCGAGCTTGGCTCCCCGCGGGTGGTTGCGCGCGTCGACGCGCTTGTCCTTCGCGCGGCGCACCTGCTCGACGAGCTTGTCGACCGCGAGGTCGAGCGCGACGAACTTGTCGCCGTCCGTGGCCTCAGCCCGGACGATCGGTCCTTTTCCGGTGAGGGTCAGTTCGACGGTTTCGTCATCCATGCGCCCGTTGCGGTACGCGTGATGAGTGACCTTGATGTCGAGGCGCTGCGCACGAGGTGCGAGCGTCTCGATGCGACTGGACTTCTCTTCAGCCACCGTGCGGAAGCGATCCGTGATCCCGACTCCCACGCCGACGATGCTGGTTTCCATCCTGACCTCCTTGCTCCGGTCCGCCCGGTTCAAGGGCGGACCTTCGTTCGCCTTGGTCTCCCCCACGCTAGTGCGGCGAGGGCGCGTTGTCACTCATGAACCGCCGGGAATATCTTCAGCGGCCACCCGAAGCGGCGTGTCGGCCAGGACGATGGCACCGACGACCCACAGACCGGCACCGCCGAGCGCGTTCTGCGCCGCGCGCAGGGTGGCCCCCGTGGTCATGACGTCGTCGACGATGACGACGGGGCCGGTACCCGGCCGCGCGACGAACGCTCCGGCGACGTTGCGCTGCCGCTCCGCGCGGCCGAGCAGACGCTGGTCGGCGACGCTGCCGCGCGCACGGAGCCACCGCGCAACGCGCGCGTCGCACCGCCGAGCGAGCAGCTCCGGCACTGCGTACCCTCTGCGCCGCAGCGCTGGCCGCGACGGCGGGACCGGCACGAGCACGGCATCGCCCCACCCCGCCTCTCGGACGAGCCCTGCCATCAGCCGGCCGAGCGGGCGGCCGAGGCCGGTGCGGCCATCCTCCTTGAGGGCGCGGATGACGCGGGCGGCCACGCCCTCGTACCGCGCGACGCTCCAGACTTCGAGGCCGTCGGTGTCGCATCGGCGCGGGCGCGGGAACTCCGAGGCGCACGTCGCGCAAAGGGGGCGGCCGGGTGCATCGCATCCGGCGCACCAGACGGGAAGGATGAGGTCGAGCGCGTCGGCGAGGTGTTCTCGCCAGCGCTCACGGCGGGGGGCGGTGGACGACACGAGCCCATGGTCTCGCCGGACTCCGGCCGAGACCGCCGCGAGTCCCGCCGCGGGGGAGGAGAACGCCTGCGTCGTCGCCGGGGAGAAGTCAGCGGGGCGAGCCCTGCTGCGACGCGAGGACTCGGATGCCGCCCGCCACCGTCGGCCAGGCCTGCCCCTTCTGCGCATAGAGCACGCCCTCCCCGTCGAGGAGACGCACGGCTCGCAGCTGGTTCGTCGCCGCGATCGCGACGGGGCCGAGCGGTGCCGTGAGCTCCTCCCCGAACCCCCCGACCGACTGCGAGATGACGACGTCGGCGTCGCCGTCCTCGGCGAGGACCGCGATCGTCGACCCGTCGACCCAGCTCGCGTCGATTCCGGTGCCCGGGAGCTGCGCCACCGTCTCACGGTCACCGAGACCGGCGGGAGCGCCGTCGTCGTCGCGGAGGATGCCGGCGATCCACAGGGCCGGGCGCGAGCCGTCGCGCACGAGCGCGGCGATGCGGGTGCCGTCTCGCGACACCTCGATGCTCGAGATCTGCGACGCACCCGGCCATGCGTTCGCGATCGAGACGACCGTGCCGTCCGCACCCGTCGCCGTCAGACCCGAGGGCGCGCCGGCAGGCACGCTCCAGATGAAGCCCTGCGGATCGATCGTGGGATCGATGAGCCCTGCTCGTTCGTCGACGACTTCGAAGGTCGCGTCATCGCGCACCCGCACGACGGCGCCGGAGGATGTGCGGACGGCGGCCGCGCTGCGATCCGCCCCCACCTGGATCGATTCCGGATCGAGGTCGGGGATGACGTCGGACAAGCCCGGCAGCGGCTCGATCTCGGAGCCGGAGAGGAAGCCGAAGGCGTCCTCGGTCAGCACGGCGGGCCGCACATCGACACGGATGGGCCGGACGTCCACGGCCTGAGCGGCGACCGGCTCGCCATCGACAGACATCTGGGCACCGCGGATGCCGGCCGACTGCAGGCTCGCGTCGAGCTGCGCCTGCATCCGGTTGCGGGTCTCGGGCACGATCGCCAGCGCTGACTGTGACAGCGGCACCTGGGCCACTCCCCCCTCGAGCGGAACCGCGCGCGTCGCGAGCTCGAGGCTCTCGGGGAACGCCGAGTAGACCGCGCCGGACAGCCAGGGGCTCGGGTCGCCGTCGATCAGTGCCTCCGTGATGTGCGTCGCCGCGTTCGTCGCGGGGAACCAGCGACGGTCGGGCACGAGGTAGGACCACGACCGGTCGAAGTACATCACGGAGTACTCGCGGAAGACCGCCTGGAACCGTGCCCGGTCGAGCACGACACCGTCGGGGGCGTCCGAGATCCGCCATTCGCCGTCCACCTCGACGAGGGTGAAGTCCAGCGGCATAGACCCGCCATCGGTCACCGACAGCGCCCCGGTGGCATCGACGGCGGCCTCGGGTGTGATCGAGACGGTGACCGTCCCGTCACCGGCGACGGTGAACACCCGCTCGCCGGGAAGGTCGATCGTGGCGCGGGCGGTCGGCTGCCACGATGACCGGAATTCGGGGGCGAGGAACTGCCGAGCCGTCCCCCAGTCGTCGCGGGGCCCAGACCCTGCCGCGAGGAATCCCGCCACGATCTGCTGCGGCGTCGCTCCCGGCGGCGGATCGTCGGGAAGGAAGGAGAAGTCGACCGCGCCGGCCTCTTGATCGATCGGAGCCCCCGCGACGACGGGGCCCGAGGTCGGCAGCCCCGTGCAGGCGGTCAGCAGGACGGCGAACAGCATCCCGACGACGGCGACGACCGGGCGAAGACGCTTCACGACGAGCCTTTCGCGGGACGGGGCAGGGAGATCGGCTGGGTCAGCCCCAGATCGTCGAAGGGTACGCCATCCTCCCCGGGATCGACCGGGAGCGGCGAGTGACCGTCGAGGGGCTCGCTGCGTCGCGGAATCGTGAGCACGAAGTTCGTCCCCCGACCCAGTTCGGACCACACCGCGAGGGTGCCGCCGTGCAACCGGGCATCGCCGAGGGCGATCGACAGTCCGAGGCCGGTGCCGCCGATGGTGCGTTTGCGGGAGGGGTCGGCGCGCCAGAAGCGATCGAACACGCGCTCGGTGTCGGCCGGCCGCATCCCGAGGCCGTAGTCGCGCACCCCGATCGCCACCGCGCGGGCATCGCTGTCCACGCTCACCACGATCGGTCTGCCCTCGCCGTGCTCGATCGCGTTGCCGAGCAGGTTGCGGACGATCCGGCGCACGCGTCGCGGGTCCATCTCCACGGGCGAGTATCCGCCCGGGGCGACGAGGCGCACATCGCTCCCGTGCTGCTCGGCGAGCTGAGCCATCGAGGCGATGACGTCTTCGGCGAGCTGCGTCATGCTCGTCGGCTCGCTCTCCAGCTGAACCGAGCCCGCGTCGTAGCGACTGATCTCGAGCAGATCGGTCAGCAGCACCTCGAACCGGTGCACCTGGTCGTGCAGCAGCTCGGCCGCGCGGGCCGCCACCGGATCGAAGTCCTCGCGTCGATCGTTGAGCATGTCGGAGGCGAGACGGATCGTGGTCAGCGGGGTTCGCAGCTCGTGCGAGACATCCGACACGAATCGCTGCTGCACCTGCGACAGCTCGGCGAGCTCCTTGATCTGCGCCTCGATGCTGTCGGCCATCGCGTTGAACGACCGTCCGAGGGTCGCGAACTCGTCCTCGCCGCGCACCTGCAGTCGTACGGCGAGATCTCCCGCCGCGAGCCGCGAACTGCTCTCGGCGGCCTGCGCGATCGGCTCGGTGACCGAGCGCAGCACGATCCACGAGATCGCGCCGATGAGGACGACCAGTCCGACGCCGACGATCCACAGGGTGATCTGGACGAACCCGAGGGTCTGCGCCTCGCCCGCCAGGTCGTAGCCGAGGTACAGCTCGTACGCCCCCACCTCGGGTAGGACGATCTGCTGCCCCACCACGATGCCGGGCACCTGACCGCCCCCGGATGCGGCGAAGCCGACGGGCTGCCACCACTGCAGCTCGTCGTCGCTCTGCACCTGCGCGCGCAGCTCGTCGCTGATGCGGTCGGCGGGAAGGCCGGCCGAGTCGAAATCCTGGGGCGCGATGGCCGACGGCTCCGATGAGATCCGGAACGCCGCGATGCGGTCGGTCGACGACTGCCGCTGGATGGAGGTGCGCACACTTTCCATGAGGTTGTCGACGGCCACGACGTCGCCCCCGACCTCAGCGGCATCCAGCGTCGCCTGGGCCGACTGCGTCGCGCGCTGAGCCTCGGCGAGCAGCTGCGAGGTGCGCGACTCGAAGAGGTCGTTCTGGATCGCCAGCGACATCCACACCAGCGCCACGGTGATCGTCAGCGCGGTGGCGCCGAGCGTGATCGCGACCGTGCGGAATCGCAGCGATCGCCGCCACGTGCGGGCGAGTCGACGCCCCCACGACCGCCAGCCGTGCGTCGCCACCGTCGCCGTCGTGACGGTGCGGATAGGCATCGGATCGTCAGATGACGGCGCCGGCGCGATAGCCGACGCCGCGGACGGTCGTCACGATGCGCGGGTTGTCGGGATCGATCTCGACCTTCGCCCGCAGCCGCTGCACGTGCACGTTCACCAGACGCGTGTCGGCCTTGTAGTGATAGCCCCAGACCTGCTCGAGCAGCATCTCGCGCGAGAACACCTGCTGCGGCTTCGAGGCGAGCGCGACGAGCAGCTCGAACTCGAGGGGCGTCAACGCGATCACGTCGGTGCCGCGCCGGACTTCGTGGCCCTCGACGTCGACGACGAGGTCGCCGATGCGCAGCGATTCCGACGCCGACGCTACCGCGGGACGCAACCGCGTCCGGATACGGGCGACCAGTTCTTTGGGGTTGAACGGCTTGACGATGTAGTCGTCGGCTCCCGACTCGAGGCCGCGCACGACGTCCGCGGTGTCGGTGCGCGCGGTCAGCATGATGATCGGCACGCCGGACTCGGCCCGCACCTGGGTGCAGATCTCTATGCCGTCCACACCGGGGAGCATGAGGTCGAGCAGGATCAGATCGGGCTTCTCGGTGCGCCAGGTCTCGACGGCCGCCGCGCCATCGGCGCAGAACACGGTGTCGAACCCCTCGGTGCGCAGCACGATGCCGATCATCTCCGCCAGGGCGGTGTCGTCATCGACCACCAGGATGCGAGAAGTCATGGGCGGCGTTCGTCTTTCGGCTCGGGCTCGCGCGCGACGTGCGCGTACTCACCGTACCCGACCCGCGCGCCGTCGACTCCGGATGCTGCGCGCTCGTGTGACACGATGGGTTCGACCGAGCCGACTGTTCCAGGAGTGCATCGTGACGTCATACCCCGCGTGGACGCCGGCGCCGCGTCCCGGCATCATCCCGCTTCAGCCGCTCTCGTTCGGGGTGATCCTGGGACGCTCGTTCTCGGCATTGCGCCAGAATCCGAAGGTCCTGCTGGGCTTCGCCCTGGTCGTGCAGACCGTCGCGATCCTGGTGGCGACCGCGGGGATCGTCGCGGTCGGTTTCGCGACCTTCGGCAGGCTCGCGTCGCTGCGGCCCGGTACCGAGGAGTTCGAGACCGTCCTGGCCGGCTCGATCGCGATCAGCGGGGCGACGGCGCTCGTGCTGTCTCTGGCCTCGGGGGCGCTCGGCGTCCTCGTCCAAGGCGTCGTGGTCAGCGAGGTCGCGCACGCTGTCGTCGCCGAGAAGCACACCCTCGGGGCACTGTGGCGTCGCGTGAAGCCCGTGGCGTGGCGGCTGATCGGATACTCCGCCCTGGTCTTCCTCATCGTCGCGGTCGTCGTCGGCATCCTCGCCGCCGGGATCGTGGGGCTCGCGGTGAGCGTCGGCCCCGCGGCGATCATCCTGGCCGTCGTCCTGGGCCTGTCGGCGATCCCGCTGAGCCTCTGGCTGAGCACGAAGCTTCTGCTGGTGCCCTCGGTCATCGTCCTCGAGCAGGCGACCGTCTTCGGTGCCATCGCTCGATCGTGGCGACTCACCCGGGGTCGGTTCTGGCCGACGCTCGGCATCATCGTCATCATCTCGATGAGTTTCGGGGTCCTGGCCCAGGTCGTCAGCGTGCCGTTCTCGTTCGTCACGATGGGGCTCACCTCGGTCATCACCCCCACCGGCGACCCCGAGCCCGGCCAGATCATCGCGCTGCTGGTCGGCACGCTCCTGGCGCAGGCCTTCGTGACCCTCATCCAGACCATCGCCGTGATCGTGCAGTCGACCGCGGGAGCGCTCGTGTACATCGACTGCCGCATGCGGCGCGAAGGACTCGACCTCGACCTGTCGTCGTACGTCGACCAGCGCGATGCCGGCGTCGCCGCCCCCGACCCTTATCGCCGCAACGTCGGTCGCACGCTGGACGGCCGCTGGCAGCAGCCGACGTACGCCGGTGCGCAGCCGGGCTACGGCTATGCACCGCTGCCCGGATATGCGCCGCAGCCCGGCTATCCCCCGCCGCCGGCGTCGCAGCCCGGATACCAGCCGGTTCAGCCCGCGCCGCCCGCATCCCCCGAGTCGCCCCCCTCCGCGCAACCGGGCCCGGGCGCGGAGACGCCCGCCGCATCCGCTGATCGCCCGTCATCGACCAACTGGACCGCTCCGGGCGCTGACCGCGCATGAGATTCATCGGCACACCGGTCGCCCCCGACCCCGACGAAGCCCGTCGGTGGGCGGAGGCGGAGCTGTCGAAGGCCGCCTACCAAGAGGCGGAGCCGACGCCCATCGACCGTTTCGCACGCGGCGTCGTCGAGTTCCTCGGGGCCCTGTTCAGCGGGCAGGTCCCCGCGACGCTCGGGCCGTGGCTCGCCGTCGGGGCGATCGTCGTCCTTCTGCTGCTCGTCGGCGTGGCGATCCTGATCTGGGGGCGGCCGCGGACGGTCGTGCGTTCGCGCGCGAGCGTGTCCCTCTTCGGCGAGGACGAGACGCGCAGCGCCGCCCAGCTGCGTGCCGACGCAGAGGATGCCGCGAGCCGCGGCGCGTGGGACGAGGCGATCGTCCTGCGCGTGCGGGCCCTCGCGCGCGGGCTCGCGGAGCGCACAATCGTCGACCCGGCTCCCGGTACGACGGTGCACCGCTTCGCCGCCGACGCAGGTCGCATCTTCCCGGCGGAGAGCGACGATCTCGACCGGGCAGCCCGGGTCTTCGACGACGTGCGGTACTTGCGACGGCCCGGAACCGCCGCGGCATACGCCTCCGTGCGCGCTCTCGACGAGCGTCTCGCGACGGCACGAGCGCAGGTGCCGGTATGAGCATCACAGCGGCGACGGTGGCGCCTGCGCCTGGGGCTGGGTCTGTGCGACGGCGGTCCCGGGCCGTGCTCGGCTGGGCGGGTGTGGCAGCCGGCCTCCTCGTCGCGGGCATCGCGGTCGCAGCCGTCGCGGGTATCAACACGATGCCCGCACAGGGGCTCCTCGACCCGGATGCAGCCGGCCCCGAAGGATCGCGCGCCCTGACCGCGCTGCTGCGCGACCGCGGCGTCGAGGTCACGGTCGCACGCGATCGAGCGGCGGCTCTGCAGGCTCTCGAGGGCAACGGCGCGACGCTCGCGATCGCCGACACCGCACCCCTCGACGACGACGACATCCTGGAGCTGCGCGATGCCGCCGCCGGTGTCGTCCTGCTCGAGCCGCGAACGCGCGATCTGCGCCTGTTGCTGGGAGACGCACGCAGCGCCGGGTTCACGGACGGCTCGACCGTCGAGCCCGACTGCGACCTGCCCGCCGCCGACATCAGCGGCCCCGTCAGCCCGGGCGAGGTGTTCACCGGCGAGGGGGTGGACCACGCCTGCTACCCCGCCGCATCGGGCTACGGGCTCGTCGCCTCCGTCGATGACGCGGCGAGCGTCGTCGCTGTGGACGCCACGGCTCTGCTGGTCAACCAGCGACTGGCGGACGAGGGCAACGCCGCGCTCGGGCTGAACCTGTTGGGCGCGACCGGCGCCGTCGTCTGGTACCTGCCGTCGATCGGCGACGGCTCCATCACCGCGGCCCCGTCGCTGGGCGAGCTCACGCCCGCGTGGGTGACTCCGGCGATCCTGCTCCTGCTCGGTTCGGTCGTCGCCGCAGCCGTCTGGCGCGGCCGCCGCTTCGGCCCGCTCGTGGCGGAGAACCTGCCGGTGACCGTCCGCGCGTCGGAGACCACCGAGGGCCGAGCGCGCCTGTACGCGGCATCAGCCGACCCCGTGCACGCGCTCGACCAGCTGCGGCGCGAGGCGCTCCGCCGCATCGCCCGGTCGCTGGGGCTCGGCTCAGCCGACGCCGGCGCCATCGCCGATGCCGCCGCGAGCCGCATCGGTGACGACCGCACGCGCGTCCGCGGCATCCTTCTCGACGACCTCCCCCGAAACGACCGCGAACTCGTCGACGCCGCCGACCGTCTGCGCGACGTCGAAGCAGCAGTCCTCCGATCCGTCCGCCCCGAAAGGAACACCCCATGAGCGAGACCGCACCCGGCGACCTCCGCGAAGCGATGAACCGCGTCCGGCTCGAGGTCGGCAAGGCCGTCGTCGGGCAGGACGGAGCCGTCACCGGCCTCCTCATCGCGCTCCTCGGCCGCGGGCACGTGCTGCTCGAAGGCGTGCCCGGCGTCGCGAAGACGCTGCTCGTGCGTACCTTCAGCCGAGCCGTCGGCCTCGACACCACCCGCATCCAGTTCACTCCCGACCTCATGCCGGGCGACGTCACCGGGTCACTGGTCTACGACGCGCGTACCGGCGAGTTCGAGTTCCGTTCCGGACCGGTCTTCACCAACGTGCTGCTCGCGGATGAGATCAACCGGACGCCGCCGAAGACGCAGGCCGCCCTCCTGGAGGCGATGGAGGAGCGTCAGGTCTCGGCCGACGGCGTCTCCCGCCCCCTCCCCGACCCGTTCCTCGTCGCCGCGACGCAGAACCCCGTCGAGCACGAAGGCACCTACACCCTCCCCGAAGCGCAGCTCGACCGCTTCCTGCTGAAGCTGGTCATCGACCTCCCCGCGCGCGACGACGAGATCTCGGTGCTGCGTCGTCACGCCGACGGCTTCCGGCCCGGGTCGCTCGAGACCGCGGGCGTTTCGGCCGTCGTCACGGCAGCCGAGATCCGCGCCGCTCAACAGGCCGCAGCCGCGGTGGAGGTCTCCGACGACGTCCTCGGGTACGTCGTGGACCTCGCGCGGGCGACCCGGCAGTCCCCCTCGGTGCAGCTCGGGGCGAGCCCGCGCGCCGCGACCGCGCTGCTCGCCGCCGCCAAGGCGTGGGCGTGGCTCGGCGGGTACCCGGCGATCACGCCCGACCATGTCCAGACCATGCTCGTGCCGGCCTGGCGTCATCGGCTGCAGCTTCGCCCGGACGCCGAGATCGAGGGGGTCTCGCCCGACACGATCCTCACCTCGGTGCTGCAGCAGACGCGCGTCCCGATCTGAGTCGCCGTGTACCTCTCCGGCTTGTTCGTGCTGCTCGTCGCCCTCGGCGTCGTGCCCGTCGTCCTCGCCCCCGCGGCGGGGATCGACGCGGCGTGGACGGCGCTCGCATGGGCGGGGCTCTGCATCATCCTCGCGGTGGTCGATACCGTGCTGGCCGGCCCGCTGCGCGACATCGAGGTCGAGCGGCGCATCCCGTCCCGGGCACGTGCCGGCGAGCGCGTCGAGACGAGCCTTCTGCTGCGAAACCGCGGACCCCGCCGCATCCGCGGCGATCTGCGCGACGGCTGGCAGCCGACCGCCGGCGCAGGCGAGGCCCGTGCGACCATCGACATCCCCGCCGGCGAGCGTCGAGCCGTCGCGATGCCACTGCTGCCCCGACGTCGCGGTGAGCTGCGCTCGGCGTTCATCGCGGTGCGCAGTCGCGGCCCGATGGGGCTCGCGGGACGGCAGCGCGTGATCGCCGCGCCGGGGGCGTTGCGGGTGCTGCCGCCGTTCGCCTCGCGCCGGCACCTGCCGTCGCGCCTCGCCCGCCTACGGGAGCTCGACGGCAACACGAGCGTTCAGGTACGCGGGCGCGGAACCGAGTTCGACAGCCTCCGCGAGTACGTGCGGGGCGACGACGTCCGCTCCATCGATTGGCGTGCGACCGCCCGAGCGGGGACGACCATGCTGCGCACCTGGCGCCCGGAACGCGATCGTCACGTCGTGATCGTCATCGACACCGGCCGCACGAGCGCGTCACGCGTGGGCGACGGTGTCCGTCTGGATGCAGCGATGGAGTCGGCGCTGCTGCTGAGCGCTCTCGCCGCACGTGCGGGCGACCACGTCCACCTGCTCATGTTCGACC
Organism: Microbacterium sp. AG238; assembly: GCF_003610405.1. GTDB lineage: Bacteria > Actinomycetota > Actinomycetes > Actinomycetales > Microbacteriaceae > Microbacterium. The sequence continues at coordinate 260,285 of NZ_RAQC01000002.1, read as the reverse complement.
GAGCTCGGCGCGCGCGGGTCACGGGCATCGACGGTCCACGGCTGCTGCCCGCCCTCGTGGACGCGATGGCGCCGGTCGAGCCGACACTCATCGACACCGACTGGAACGCCGTACTCACGGAGGTGCGCGCGCTGACGTCGCGCCCCTCGCTCGTGGTGCTGCTGACCGCGCAAGACGCCCCCGACGCCGCCCGGGGCTTCCTCGGAGCTCTGCCGTCGTTGACCGAGCGCACGACCGTGCTCGTCGGCTCGGCGCAGGACGCCCCGGAGCCGGCACCGGCCGAGCGCCTCGCCGAAGACGTCTACCGTGAGGCGGCCATCGCGCACGCCACGCGTGACGCCGAACTGGTCGCCGGCGCGATCCGCCGTGCCGGAGGCGAAGCCCTCAGCGCGACCCCGGAGGCCCTCCCGCCCGCGGTTGCCGACCATTACCTCGCGCTGAAGGCCGCGGGCCGCCTCTGAGCGGTGCCCCGGTGCTGGGCTCTGAGCGCGGCCGCTCAACCGCGGAGAGAGGGCAGCAACTGTCAACCCGCCTCGCAGCATCCCGCTCGCTTGGCAGTTCGCGCCCACACCCAGCGCGCGATCGGGCACCATCTGCCAACCCAGGCCAGCGTCTCCCCCCTCAGGTGGCAGGTTGCGCCCCCTCGGGCTCAGAGAAGCGGCGCCAACTGCCAACCCAAGAGCCTGTGGCAGCGCGCCCCAACCTCCGGCGAGCAGGCACGCCGGCTACGCAGCCACCCCGCCCCAGCAGCATCCCGCTCGCTTGGCAGCTCGCGCCCACACCCAGCGCGCGATCGGGCACCATCTGCCAACCCAGGCCAGCGTCTCCCCCCTCACCTGGCAGCTCGCGCCGCCTCCGGCTCAGAGAAGCGGCGCCAACTGCCAACCCAAGAGCCTGTGGCAGCGCGCCCCAACCTCCGGCGAGCAGGCGCCCCGGCCACGCGGCCACCCCGCCCCACCAGCATCCCGCTCGCTTGGCAGCTCGCGCCCACACCCAGCGCGCGATCGGGCACCATCTGCCAACCCAAGCCAGCGTCTCCCCCTCACGTGGCAGCTCGCGCCCCCTCCGGCTCAGAGAAGGGGCGCCAACTGCCAACCCGCCAACCAACCCAACCCAACCCAACCCAACCCAACCCAACCCAGCCGAACCCCTATCCAGCCACCCCGCCCCACACAAAGCCCAGACGACGAAGGCCCGCCCCGCAGAATCGGGACGGGCCTTCGAAGGGATGCCGCGGATCAGCGCAGGTCGAACCGGTCGAGCTCGGTGACCTTGGTCCACGCGGCGACGAAGTCGCGCACGAACTTCTCGCTCGCGTCATCCGAGGCGTAGACCTCGGCGATGGCGCGGAGCTCGGAGTTCGAGCTGAACAGCAGGTCGACGCGCGTGCCGATGCCGATCTCCGACCCGTCGGCGTTCACGCCGCGGAAGGCGTGCGACCCCGGGTCGAGCGGCTTCCACGTGGCGCCCAGGTCGAGCAGCTTGACGAACACGTCGTTCGTGAGCACACCCGGACGCTCGGTGAACACGCCGAACGACGATCCGTCGTAGTTCGTTCCCAGAGCACGGAGGCCACCGACGAGCACCGTCATCTCGGGCGCGCTCAGCGTCAGCAGGTTCGCCTTGTCGATGAGGTGGTGCTCGGCCGGCAGCACCGCGTTCGGGCCGTAGTAGTTGCGGAAGCCGTCGGCGACCGGCTCGAGGTGGCTGAACGACAGCTCGTCGGTCTGCTCGGCGGTGGCGTCGGTGCGTCCGGGACGGAAGGGAACCGTCACGTCGACACCGCCGTCACGCGCGGCCTTCTCGACGCCGGCGTTGCCCGCCAGCACGAGGAGGTCGGCCAGCGAGACCTTCTTGCCGTCGGTGCGGCCGTCGTTGAACGATGCCTGCACGCTCTCGAGCACACCCAGCACGCGCTGCAGCTGGGCCGGGTTGTTGGCCTCCCAGTCCTTCTGCGGGGCGAGACGGATGCGGGCGCCGTTGACGCCGCCGCGCTTGTCGCTGCCTCGGAAGGTCGAGGCTGCTGCCCACGTCGTCGAGACGAGCTCGCTCACGGTCAGGTCGGTCGCGAGGATGCGGGCCTTCAGGTCGGCGGCATCCGCGTCATCGATCAGCTCGTGGTCGACGGCGGGAAGCGGGTCCTGCCAGATGAGCTCCTCCTGCGGCACCTCGGGACCGAGATAGCGCGCGATGGGGCCCATGTCACGGTGCGTGAGCTTGAACCAGGCGCGGGCGAACGCGTCGCCGAAGGCCACCGGGTCGTCCTTGAAGCGGCGCGAGACCTCGTCGTAGGCGGGATCCATCCGCAGCGCGAGGTCACTCGTGAGCATGCGCGGCTCGCGACGGCCGTTCGAGTGCGCGAGCGGCACCATGTCGGCGCCGGCACCGTTGACGGGACGCCACTGGTGTCCGCCGCCGGGGCTGCGCATGAGCTCCCAGTCGTAGGCGTAGAGGATGTGGAAGAACTCGTTGTCCCAGCGCGTGGGGTGGTAGGTCCAGGTGACCTCGAGTCCCGACGTGATCGTGTCGTCGCCGTGGCCGGTGCCGAAGTTGTTCTTCCACCCGAGGCCCTGCATCTCGACGCCTGCGGCCTCGGGGTTGTCTTCGAGGTTCGAGTCCGGAGCCGCGCCGTGGGTCTTGCCGAAGGTGTGACCACCGGCGATGAGGGCGACGGTCTCCTCGTCGTTCATGCCCATGCGGCCGAACGTCTCGCGAATGTCGCGCGCCGACTTCAGCGGGTCGGGCTCACCGTTCGGGCCTTCGGGGTTGACGTAGATGAGGCCCATCTGCACCGCCGCGAGCGGCTTCTCGAGGTCGCGGTCGCCGGAGTAGCGCTCGTCGGCGAGCCACGTGGTCTCGGGACCCCAGTACACGTCGTCGTCCGGCTCCCAGACGTCGGGACGACCGCCGGCGTAGCCGAAGGTCGAGAAGCCCATCGACTCCAGCGCGACGTTGCCGGCGAGAATCATGAGGTCGGCCCACGAGATCGACTGGCCGTACTTCTTCTTGACGGGCCACAGCAGGCGCCGGGCCTTGTCGAGGTTGACGTTGTCGGGCCAGCTGTTCAGCGGGGCGAAGCGCTGCTGACCGGCCCCGCCGCCGCCGCGGCCGTCGGTGACGCGATACGTGCCCGCCGAGTGCCAGGCCATGCGGATCATGAGGGGGCCGTAGTGGCCGAAGTCGGCCGGCCACCAGTCCTGCGAGGTGGTGAGGACCTCTTCGATGTCCTTCTTCACGGCGGCGAGGTCGAGTGCCTCGAACGCGGCCTTGTAGTCGAAGTCCTCGCCGACGGGATTGGCCACGGCGGGGTTCTTCTTCAGGATGCGCAGGTTGAGCTGGTTCGGCCACCAGACGTGGTTGGCGTTGCCGACCGTCGGGTGGGGCTGTCCGCCGTGCGAGCCGTGGCCGTGCCCCTGTCCCTGCTCGCCGCCGTGGATCACGGGGCAGCCGCCGGCGTCGTTGGAACGCGGCCGGGTCTCACCGTCGCCGCGCTCGTCTTCGGGTGTGTCGATGGGGGTGACCGCCTGGTCGGTGTCGGTCACGTCCTCGCCGATGGGCGCGGACTGCGGGTCGCGATCGCTCATGGGGATCCTTCCGTTGGGGGTTTCGGGAGAGAGAGAAGTTCAGGATGCCGCCGGGGTCGCGGATGAGGCGCATTCCGCGCACCGCCCCCAGTAGGTCACCTCGGCCGAGGCGACCTCGAAGCCGTGATCGTCGGACGGGTGCAGGCACGGTGCGTGCCCGACGGCGCAGTCGACGTCTTCCACTCGGCCGCATGCGGTGCAGACGAGATGGTGGTGGTTGTCGCCGACGCGGAGTTCGAACAGCATGGAGCGGCCGGCGGGCTCGATGCGACGGGCGAGGCCCGCGTCGGCGAAATCGTTGAGGGCGTTGTACACCGACTGCCGGCTGGCCTGCGGCATCCGATCCGCGACGGCCGTGTACACCTCGTCGGCGCTCGCGTGGGGTCGCGCGTGGAGCGCGGCGTAGACGGCGGCGCGAGACTCGGTGACTCGCAGACCGAAGGCGCGGATGGCCTCGGGGGCGGTCGCGATCGTCATGCTGAGATCGTAGCTTTTATTTTTGATTAGATCAAATTAAGCCGATGCGACGGGTTCATCCGGCGACCAGGCGCGGCGTCCCCGCTTCATACTCCGTGAGGTCACCCGTCTCGCCTCGCCGCGCGGCGATCCGCCCGAGTCCCAGCATGTAGGCGAGGAAGACGCCGAGTGCGAGGGCGCCGATCCCGATCTTGAGCGGCCAGGGCCACGGCTGACGGGTGACGAAACCCTCGACGAGTCCGGAGAGCGCGAGCGCCAGGATCAGCCCGATCGCGACCGTCGCGAGCGAGCGTCCCGCCGCGGCGAGCGCCTCGCCGCGGCTCCGCCGCCCCGGTGCGACCCACGCCCAGAAGATGTGGAGACCCGTCGCACCTGCGACGAAGATGCACGTCAGCTCGAGCAGCCCGTGCGGGGCGATGTGCAGCAGGAACACGTCTCCCCGGTCGAACGCGATGAGGATCGCCGCCGCCTGACCGATGCTCACCGCGTTCTGCATGAGCACCATCACGGGCCACAGCCCGGTGATCCCGAACAGCACGCACTGCGCGGCGATCCAGGCGTTGTTCGTCCACACGGTGCCGGCGAACACCGCCGCGGGGTTGTCGCTGTAGTAGGCGGTGAAGTCGTTCTCGGCGTACTGCTGGAGCTGGGCCTGCGACCCCAGGGCGGCCACCGCGGCGGGATCGCCCGAGACCCAGAACGCCACGAGCGAGCTGATGGCGATGAACGCCACCGCGACCGCGAGCGTCGTCCAGCGCACGCGATAGAGCGCGGCCGGCAGCTGCTGCACGAAGAAGCGCGGCAGCAGTCGCAAGACGTTCTCGGGCGCGCCGGTGAGGCGCAGCCGGGCGCGCGAGAGGATCATCGACAGCCGGTCTCCCTCGACGCTGCGGCCGGCGGAGGTCTTGATGTCGGCGAGGTCGGCGGACGCGGCACGATAGCGCGTCACCAGCTCGTCGACCTCGGCGCTCGACAGCCGGCGGGCACGCGCGAGCGCGTCGAGCCGATCCCACTCGGCGCGACGCGCGGCGACCAGGGCGTCGAGGTCCATTTGCTTAACTGTACCCATGACCACGCCCGCTCCCCCGGCGCAGATCCGTCAGGACGAGATCCTCACCGGTGAGGCGGTCGCGCTCGACGTCCAGCCCCTGGGCTTCTTCCTCCGCGCGCTCGGCGTGCTCATCGACGTCCTCTGCGGCATCGTGCTGCTGTTGTTGTTCTCCTTCGTCGGAGGCCTCCTCGTCGGCGGCTTCGGCCTCGAGAACCTGTCGGGGATCCTGGTCATCTCAGCCCTCGTCCTCGTGCTGGTCGTCATCCCGACGGCGATCGAGACCCTCACCCACGGGCGCAGTCTCGGCAAGCTCGCGGTCGGCGGCCGCATCGTGCGCACCGACGGCGGCGCCACCGGGTTCCGGCAGGCATTCATCCGCGCCCTCGTCGGAGTACTGGAGATCTGGTTCACATTCGGAGCACTCGCCGGGGTGGTCGCCGCGTTCACGCCGCGCTCGACCCGATTGGGCGACATGGTCGCGGGGACCTATTGCGAGCGCACGCGCGCTCCGCGCCTGCCGCATCCTGCCGGCCCGATTCCCGCCGAGCTGCGGGAATGGGCCGAGGTCGCCGATGTCGCGAGGCTGCCCGATCGCGTCGCGCGGCGGGCAACGCAGTTCGCCCGCTCGGCCGAGGGAATGGAGCCCGGGGCTCGACAGCGCTCTGCGACGATGATCGCCGCCGAGGTCGCACCGTTCGTCTCGCCTCTGCCGCAGACCGACCCCGAATCCCTCGTCCGGGCCGTCGTCGCAGCTCGCCGGGATCGGGAGTATGCCGCGATCACCCGGATCGACGACCGGGCGCGCGCGCTCGTCGGGGCAGCCACCGAGACTCCGCGCGGGTTCCCCGTCAGATCTTGAGCGTCTCGTGACGAATGACGACCCATCCCTTGGGCACGGAGAGTCGTTCGGTGTGGATGGCGCACAGGTCGTGCGCGTGCGGGTCGGTGCCGCCTCCCAGCGGGCCGAGAGCGGCCATCTGATCGCCGTAGTCGAAGGTCAGGGTCGTCACAGCCTCGCGGGCGCAGCCCACCTTCGAACACAGTCTCTCGCGCATCCCGTCCACCGTAACGCCGCAGACGCGGCACGATCGGATGCCGCGCCGGGCCGGCGTCCGGGGCCGCATAGGATGGCCTCATGATCCGGCGTCGTTCCCGAGCCGTGCCGCCTCGGCGGAACCGGCCGTCGCGCCACGGGCGACACGGCCGCGATGATCGCAGCCCGGTCGTTCGCCCCCCGCTCCCGCCCCTCGAGACGCGCTCCGAGCGGTTCGATCTCTCGGTCGGGACAGCCGCGGAGTTTCTGCGGAGCGCGTGGCCCGAGCTACGCGAGGTGCGATTCGAAGTCGCCGGCATGCCGGCGGCAAGCGACGAGGACGGCATCCCGCGCTGGCAGGTCTTCGCGAACGAGAAGCGCATCGTGCTCTATCGCCTGCCCATCGAGCGCCTGAACCGGCTGCACCGCAACGACGATCTGCACCGCCGGATGATGGTCGAGAGTTGCGTCTTCCGTGCGGCGGCCGAATACCTCGACCGCGATCCCTGGGACCTCGGACCCGACCGGTTCCGCTTCCTCTGACCCGGGTCAGGGATACACGGTGAGCTCGGCTGCTGCTGCGGCCGACCCCGTCACGGGATACGTCCCGAGCTGTCCGGCTGCCGAGAAGCCGACGGAGCCGCGGATGCCGCCGGTGCCGGGGTCGAGTCGGTAGACGGTCCCCGCCGCGACGTCGATCGTGCCGGACTGCCCTGCTGCCAGCTGCACTGTCTGCGGCGTTCCGCCGGCGATGGGGGTCAGCGTCGCGACGGTGTCCTGATCGGCCGTCAGGGTGAGCGACGGCGCGGGACCGGATGCGACGGCGACGAGGGTCGGAGCGTCGACGAGCGGCGCGGCGACAGCCCAGGCGAAATCAGCCGGCGCGGCCTGGTCGGTCGAGGTCCACGCTGCGGCTACAAGAGGATCGGATGCGGTCGCGGTGACGGTGTAGTCACCGACGGGCATCCCCGTCACCTCGAGCTCGACCGGTCGCCCGGCGGTCACGGCGATCGCGTCCTGTTGCGACACCACGCTCCCGTCGGCGACGGAGCGGACGGTCACGTTCGCGGAGGTGTCGGCCGCAGTCGCCATGAGCCGCACCGACAGTCCGCCCGCCGAGGCGACGGAATCGGGGGCGACGGTGACGTTCACGGCCGGAATGGTCTGCTGCGTCGCCGGCAGGGCACTCGCCCCCACCTGGTCGACGCCACCGGCGATGAGCGTGCGTGTCAGTGCCGACTGCAGGGATGCCCGCACCGGGGCTCCCTGCGCCGTGACCTGCACGACGGGACTCTGCTCGCCGCGGCGAAGCGCCGCGAGGGGAATGGCGCGCTGCGAGCGAGCGGCCACGACGATGTCGCGCCCCGCGACGGGGTCCTGGGCTCCGTCAGCACCGAACACCCTCAGATCGACGGTCGCCGCGACATCACCCGGGTTCGTCAGGAGCACGAGGTCGCTCGCCCCCGTGGCGGCCGATCCGCCGACCAGCCACGACTCCATCGCGGGGCGCGTGCACGCCGAAACCGCCAGGCCGCGCAGATCGGGGTCATCGAGCGATGCAGACGACGCCGCGCCGAGATCGGTCGGCACGCCGTCCGTCGGCTCTGCCGAGAAGGCTTCGGGTGACGCTCCGTCGCCGGTTCGATCGGGGGTCGCGAGCGTGTACTCCGTCGACTCTGCGCCGTCCGTCGCCGAGACGACGCTCGATGGCGCCGCGGCGGTGATCGCGCCGGCCGCCGTCGCGTCGCGGCCGAGAGCGAGGAGCGGGCCGTCGCACGCGGCGATCGAACGCGCCGCCTCGGGAACGACATCGAGCGACATGGGCTCGCGTGCGAAGGTCGGCCAGGGGGCCGCTGCGGCGGCGATGACGCCGCCTCCGACGACGACGGCGGCCACCGCGCCCACGGCGAGACGGGTCACGAGTGCGGTTCGCGAGTTCATCGGTCCCTCCTGCGGAGCGCTCGTATCCCCACGAGGCGTGGTGCCGCCCGCGAAGCCGACCGGCTGCCGCGTGTGGGCAGGGCGAGGAGCAGGGCCACCGCGAACACCACCGCGATGCCGCTCCACAGCACCGACGTCACGGCGCGCGCCGTCGTCGGAGCTTCGGCGCGGGGAGCGACGTCTCCCGACAGGCGCCACAGCTCACCCTTGTCGGTCGATCCGACGGCGTCGAGGCCGTCACGACTGCCCAGCGCGGTCGCTGCGGCGAGCCGTGTGCTGCGAGCGGTCGCGGCTTCATCCTCGGACGAGGCGAGCAGGATGAACGCGACGCCGTGGTCACGCAGCTGCGCGACGACGTCGTTCGCGGTGTCGGCGACCAGGTCGGCGGCGATCTGCGCCGCCTCCCGATCGGCATCCGTGAGTTCGGTGCGTGCGGTGACGAGCGTCGACTGGCCGCCGAGGGTCGCGCTGCCACCCCACACCACGTCCACCGCGACACCGTCGTCGGTCGGGGTGAGCACGATCGTGCCGAGCCCGGGCGAGTTCGCGCCCTCGGCCGCGACGAAGGCGGGGAGGGTGCTCGTCTCGCCGCGACCGACCAGCGACGCATCCCGCGCCTGAGCGGTGAGCATGGGGACCGCGGCGATGACGAGCCCGGCGACCGCGGTCGCCGCGGCGACCGCGCGGACCACGCGAGTCGGCACGACGCTGTCGAGCGTGAGAAGCGCTCCCCCGGCGACACCGACCCAGGCGAGGCTGAGAGCCGCACCGGGCCAGAGAGCGATGGCGGTCGTGCCGTCGATGGCCACCGCCAGCCCCGCGGCCGCGAAGGCCGTCGCCGTCCCGAGGCCCGCGATGGCGAGCAGGACGATGCCGACGAAGCGTCGCGCCGAGACGGCGGCGGCCAGCGCGAGGGCGAGCAGCGGCGCGGTGAAGAGGATCAGCCACCACACCGGGCCGCTGGCACCGGTGAAGGCCGCCCAGCCGGCGTCGGCCGGGAAGCCCGCCGCGAGGAGGAACCTCCCCAGGACGTCATCCGCGAACCGGGGCCCGCTCCACGGAATGCCCGGATCGGCCAGGAGCGACCACGGATCTCCCGCACGGAGTCGTGCGAAGACGAGCGGCGCCGACAGCGCCGCGGACGGGACGATGATCCAGAGCCACCGGAAGGCCGCCCGCCGGCCTCGCAGCACCATCGACAGCACCACGGCGAAGAGCCAGATGACCGCGACGGGTGCGGAGAGCACGGGCGAGCACGCCAGTACGGCGGCGAGCAGGATGGATGCCGTTCCGGCGTTGCCCCACGACCGATGCGCAGCCGCGGCTGTGAAAGCCAGCCAAGGCAGCACGAGGTGGGCGATGACGGATGCCGGGCGCCCGTCCCCCAGCGCCACGAGGAACATCGGTGCGAGGGCCCAGACCACCGCGCCGACGATGCGCAGGACCGGACGTTCGGTGATGCGGGTCGCGGCGAACCATCCGCCGAGCACCGCGAGCGGGAGCGCCAGGAGCCACAGCACCACGAGCGCGCGCGACGGGTCGGTCGGCGAGAACGACGCGAGCACGGCCAGCACGGCGCTGAACGGGTCGGCGGGCCCGACGACATCCCAGCCGAGCGGGCGCTGCGCTCCGGTGGCTTCGGACCACGCGCGGGCCGCGTTGGCGGCGAGGGGCGCGAGCGCTCCGCCGCCGATCGAGGGCCAGCTCAGCGCGGCGGGCATCGCTGCGATCGAGACGGCGAGCGCGGCGAGCACGGCCCAGGCACCGCCTCCCGAGAAGAAGCCGAGCTCGGTGCGGCGGGGACCGTCGCCGGCAGGCTGGTCTTCGATGAGCCGCTGCCGCATGACGCGGGAGCTCACGCGCAGGGGCGCCAGCTGCGACCAGGATGCGCGACGGTGGCGCGCGATGCGACGTCGGGCGCGGGCGACCGCCGTCAGCCGCACCAGCACGGTGACCGCTGCCGACCACTCCGGACCGATCCGAGCGGGCCGCTTGCCGACGAGGTGGAGGATGCTGCGCCACAGCGCCAACGGCAGCAGGGTGAGCCAGTGGATGGCGACCGCGGGCGGCGGGGCGTAGACCAGCCGCCGGTGGAGCTGCGCCAGACGCGCGGCGTGTGCGGTTCGTGCCCGGGCGCCGGTCGTCCGCGGCGCAGGCGATCCGGCGACGCCGTCGTGCGCGACGGCGATGCGTGCCCCGGGCGCGAGGACGACGCGTCCGCCCGCCAGCCGCACGCGCACCCCCAGATCGAGCCCCTCGTCAGCGCCGGCGAGTGCTTCGTCGACGCCTTCGAGCTCGCGCCAGGCCGCCGTGTGGACGAGGATGCCGCGCACGTCGCCGCCGAGGACGTCGTCTGTGCCGTCGTGCTGCCCCTGGTCGTGCTCACCGTCGGCGAGGCCGACCGCGGCGCCGAACCTCGTCATCGAGCGCCCGAGCGAGACGATGCGGGTGGTGTCGTCCCATTCGACGAGCTTGGGGACGGCGATCGCGACGGACGGTGCCGTCTCGAGGGCCGCGGCGAGACGCTGCAGCGCCTCCGGCTCCGGAGCGACGTCCTGCGCGAGCAGCCAGACGGCGTCACCGTCGATACGGCGCGACGCGAGCCGGAGGGCTGCGGCGAACCCGGTGCGAGACGGCGCCGCGATCACCGCCTCGGCGCCAGACTCCTCGGCGAGAGCACGCAGCCGCTCATCGCCCCCGCAGAGCACGATGGTCAGCGCGTCGACGGCGCGCGTCTGATCGCGCAGCGCGGCGAGCGTGCGCGTGAGATGGAAGGCCGCCGGAGCGCGTCCGTCGGGACGCACGACCAGGAGCGCGTGAACACGGGCGGGCATGACGGAGCAAGCCTAGGCGGCGATCCTGAGCGGGCTCGGCAGCGGCGGGGCGGGTCGCCGATCTCGTCGAGAGCCGTCGGCGACGTAGGATCAGACCGCGCGGCGCTTCAGCTTGCGGCGCTCGCGCTCGCTGAGACCGCCCCAGATGCCGAAGCGCTCGTCGTTCTGCAGGGCGTACTCGAGGCACTCTCCGCGCACGTCGCACGACGTGCAGATGCGCTTGGCGTCACGCGTGGAGCCGCCCTTCTCGGGGAAGAAGGCCTCGGGGTCGGTCTGCGCGCACAGTGCGTCGGTCTGCCAGGCGAGAGCGTTGTCGTCGCCGTCGGTGTCGACGCGCCGCACCCCGGGCACGCCCAGGTTGACCGGGTCGACGAACCAGTTGTCGGGAACGCCCGAACGGTATGCCGTCATATCGTGTTCCCTCCTCGCCGGCCGGCACGCGAGCCGCGTGTCTGGGATTAATTACACCCGTGTCATTCCTCCGGGTCAAGTCGCGGATCGTAAACCCTCAAGCGCGTGTTTAAGCTTCGCGGCGACACATCGGCGTGTCGCGCGCTCACGCCACGCCCGGCTGAGCGACGAACGCCTCCCCCGCGCCGCCGATCGCCACCGACGTCGCCGACACGACGGCCGCCGTGCCGGGTACGAGCTCCACGCGGTCTCCGTCTGCCTCGACGACGATGTCTCCGCGCGTCGCGAGCACGATCGCGATGCCGTCGAGCGCGATCTCGGCGACCGCTTCGAACGTCGTCTCGACGCGCACGAGGCGGAAGTCCGACACGCCGACGTCGTAGCCGAACACGCCGGGCGCGACGTCGAGCGGCTCGACGATCGGCGCCGGACCGCTCTCGGTGCTCACGACCTGCAGCAACTCGGGCACGTCGACATGCTTGGGGGTCAGACCGCCGCGGAGCACGTTGTCACTCGCCGCCATCAGCTCGACGCCGAGGCCGTCCTGATAGGCGTGGAGAACGCCGGCCGGAGCGAAGAGCGCTTCTCCTCGCCGCAGCTCGACGAGATTCATGAGGGTCGCCACGACGAGGCCGGCGTCACCGGGGAAGGCGCCCGCGATGTCTCGGAGGACACGGATCTCGGCGGCGAACTCCGAGGCGACCTCATCGCTCGCGGAGCTCTCCAACGCAGCGGCGAGGTCGGTCACGACATCCGATGCCTCGCCCGAGAGCGCCCAGCCGATGACCCGGCGCAGCGCCGCGGGCTCGTCCTCGGCGTCGGTCGGGGAAAGGGCCGCCGAGAGCGCGCCCACACCGCTGCCCTCGCCGAGCGAGGCGAGCAGACGCTGCGTATCGGCGATCGGCCGCAGCCCGACCAGCGCACGGAAGGTCTCCGACAGGGCCACGATGATCTCGGGCTTGTGGTTCTCGTCGCGGTACAGCCGGTGCGGGGCATCCCGCGGGATGCCCGCGGCCTCTTCGCGGGCGAATCCGGCCGCCGCCTGATCCCGAGAGGGATGCGCCTGGATGGACAGCGACGTCCCCGCAGCGAGGATCTTCAGCAGATAGGGCAGGGGTGCGATGCCCGCCTCGGAGAGGACGAGGTTCAGGGGACGTCCGGTGCCGTCGTCGACGCGCGACGGGCTTCCCGGGTGGTCCCCGAACCAGATCTCCGCCTCGGGCGTCCCCGAGGGTTCCCGCCCCTGCAGCTCGGCGATGAGCGTCGTGGAGCCCCACGCGTAGTCCCTGGCCATGTTCGAGATCGGAATCAGCACGAGCCCAGCCTAGGACGCGGACGCCGCCCAGCCCCTGTCAAGACGCGACGCCGCGGTAGCCTGTCTGCACCATGGCCGTCCACTCCCGCCACCCCGTCTCGGCACCGCCAACGGCGCCCGCGCGCGAGACGACCGGCCATCTGCTGCTGCGCGCCTGGTGCGTCTTCATCATCGCGGCGTCGATGGCAGGCACGAGTTGGCTGATGGCCTTCGGGTCGACGGGCGCGGCCATCGTCGTCGTCGCCACCGGCGTCGTATCGGCGATCCTCTGGGTGTCGTTGCGTCCGCGGGTGCAGTGGCGCCGGTTGCCGTGGTTCGCGCTCGCCTATGTCGCGTGGGCGGTGGCCTCGATGCTCTGGTCCTCCTGGCTCGGCGCGACAGAGCTCACGCTGCTGCTGCTGGTGTCCACGACGCTCCAGGCGATGTTCGTCGGAGCGGTGCTGACGTGGCGAGAGATCCTCCGTGCCGTCGCCGCGGCGCTGAAATGGATGCTCGGCCTGTCGATCGTCTTCGAGCTGTGGGTCGCGCTCATCTGGCGCGGCGACATCCTGCCGGGGTTCGCGCGCCCGGACCCCGACTACGCGGGGCATGCGATCACCCTCTGGTCACGCGACAACCTCTTCAACGGGGGGCGACTGCAGGGCATCTTCGGAAACGCCAACCCGCTCGCGTACATCGCGCTCCTGGCGATCATCGTCTTCATCGTGAGGATCGCCTCGGGAGCACCGCGGCGATTCCTGCTCGGGCTGTGGACCGCCCTCGCCCTGTTCCTTTTCTGGCGCGCGGCATCGGCGACCGCGTTCCTGTGCGCCGTCGCGGTGGCGGTCGTCCTCGTCACGATCCTGTTGATGCGCACGGCCCGGCGCCCCGGCGAGCGCACGCGGTTCTACATCATGTACGTGGCCGTCGCCGGCATCGGGGGCACGGCCGTCTGGCTCACGCGCGACACGGTGTTCGGGCTCCTCGGCCGGTCCTCTGACCTGACGGGCCGGCAGCGGATCTGGGATGCCGTGGGCGAACGCATCGCCGAGCGCCCGGTGATCGGATGGGGCTACTCGACACCGTGGGTGCCCTCCGACCCTGCCTTCGATGGCTGGATCGTCGATCACGGTGTGAGCGTCATGCAGGCGCACAACATGTGGCTCGACGTCGCGCTCCAGCTCGGGTACATCGGCGTCGCGCTGATCGGGCTCGCACTGCTGGCCTTCATCTGGCGTTCGTGGTTCTTCGCGGTCGATCGCCCGCGCTGGGATATCGTCGCCGATCGTCCCTACAGCGCCCTGACCCTCGTCCCCTCGCTCGTCGCGACGATCCTCCTCGTCCAGGGCCTCGCCGAGTCGGCGCCGCTGTTGAACTGGGGGTGGTTCCTCATCATCCTGTTCGCCTTCAAGATCAAGCAGGCTCCGCTCGTCGGACGCGGGCCGGCCGAGCAGCGTCTCGACGCGGAGCAGGGCGACGGCCTCCCCGACCAGCGGGAGCCTGTCCGCAGCCCCTGAGTGCTCTCAGGGCCCTCCGGCTAATCTGAGAGCATCATGGCCAGTCATACGCGCGAGGGATCAGGAACGGCTGCGCCGACGACCCCGGCACCGCGGCGCCTCCCCCTCCGGCTGGTGCGCGCGTGGTGCACCCTGATCATCGCCTCATCGATGGCGGGCACGGCCTGGCTCATGGCGATCGGCGTGGGCGGCTCGGCTGTCGTGGTGGCGGTGACGACCGCTGTCTCCGCGGCGATCTGGGTGATCCAACGGCCGCGCCGCCGCTGGCGCCGCCTCCCGTGGTTCGCCCTGGCCTACGTCGGCTGGGCGGTGCTCTCGCTGCTATGGACCGAATGGCCGCGCGCGACCGCGATGACGCTCGCCCTTCTGCTGGCGACGACGGCGCAGGCGATCTTCGTCGCCGCCGTGCTCACGGGGCGCCAGATCATCGAGGCCATCGCCGCGGCGGTGAAGTGGATGCTGGCCCTCTCGCTCGCCTTCGAGCTGTGGGTCTCGCTCATCTGGCAGGGACCGATCCTGCCCGGCTTCGTGCGGCCCGGACCGGATTTCACGGGCGACCCGATCATGTTCTGGTCACGCGACAAGCTCTTCACCGACGACCGCATCCAGGGCATCTTCGGCAATGCCAACTCCCTGGCCTACATCGCGCTCCTCGGGCTCGTGGTGTTCGGCCTGCAGATCAACACCCGCGCCGGCCGGCGCGGGCCGCTCGTGGCGTGGACGCTGCTGGCGGCATTCTGCTTCTGGCGGGGGTCGTCCGCGACAGCGGCGATGTGCGCGATCGCCATCGCTCTCGTGATCGTCGTCGTGCTGCTCATGCGCCGCGCGCGCACCGCACGTACCCGGCGCATCCTCTACATCGTCTTCACCGTCACGGGCATCACCCTCATCACGACCCTGTGGATCGTGCGGGAAGCCCTCTTCGAGCTGCTCGGACGCTCCTCCGATCTCAGCGGCCGCAAGGAGATTTGGGCGACCGTGGGCGAACGGTTCGCCGAGAGCCCGATCATCGGCTGGGGCTATTCCGTGCCGTGGGTGCCCACCGACCCGTTCTTCGACGGGTGGATCATCGATCGCGGCGTCACGGTGATGCAGGCGCACAGCACGTGGTTCGACGTGGCGATGCAGCTCGGCGTCGTCGGGGTGCTGCTGTTCGCCGTCGCCCTCGGCGCCTTCACGTGGCGCGCGTGGTTCCTGGCACTCGGCCGCATCCCCCGGCCCGGTGCCGAGCGCGAACCCCGGTCGCGCCTGCTGCTCATCCCGGCGCTGGTGGCAACGATCCTGCTCGTCCAGAGCGTCACCGAGTCGTCACCCCTGCTCAACTGGGGCTGGTTCCTGCTCGTGATGCTCGCGTTCGCGATCAAGCAGGCTCCTGCGTCCGTGCGGGGCACCCCCGTGCGTCGCCGCTCGACGCTCGCAGCCGCCTGGCCGCTCGAAGGCGGGGCCCCCATCGAACGCGGTGCGCCCGTCGAGGGCGCGGCGTGACGACGCCACCGGCACTGTCGACGTCGTGGCTCGTGCGGACCCTCGACTCGGCGGCGTTCGCGCAGGCCTTCGCCCACACCGCGATCGCCGCGGTCTTCGCGGAGCATCTCGTCGAGCGGACGGCGGGCCGCGTCACCTGGCTCACCGTGATCGCGGGGCTGTGCGTGGTGGGCGCGGCCCTGTTGCTGGTGCGTCGCCGCGAGTTCACCCTCGTGCGACTGATCCCGTCGACCCTCGTGGTGTTCCTCGGCTGGGCGCTCGCGAGCATCACCTGGACCACCGACGCCTCCGGAACGCTGGGCGGGTGGCTCGCGCTCGCCTCGATCGCGTTCCTCGCCGTCGTCATCGCCAACACGCGCGACACCCTCCAGACGGTCCGCGCGCTGGCCGACGTGTTCCGCGTCCTGCTGGTGCTATCGCTGGCGCTCGAGCTCCTCTCGGGCGTGTTCTTCGACATGCCCTTCAGCTTCCTCGGCATCGAGGGAGACATCGCCGTCCTCGGTCCGGTCCAGGGCATCTTCGGCACCCGCAACTCCCTCGGGTTCATCGCGGTCCTGGCTCTGATCACCTTCTATATCGAATGGCGGACCGTGTCAGTCCGCACCGGCGTCTCTCTCTTCTCGGCGGTCCTGGCCGCACTCCTCGCCGCCTTGTCGGACTCCCCCACCGTGCTCGTCCTCGCCGTCGCGACGGGGATCGCGACGGCCGCCCTCGGCCTCGTCCGCCGCACCCGCCGTGCGCTGCGCCGGCCCGTGCAGTCCGTGCTCGCCGCGACCGTCGTCGTCGGAGCGCTGGTCGGATACCTCTTCCGCGAGCGCATCATCGCGTGGATCGGCGCGGGCACCGACTTCTCCATCCGCGCTGAGCTCTGGGACCAGGTCGCCTCGTTCGTCCGCGTGGAGCCCGTGCGCGGGTGGGGCTGGTTCGGACCGTGGTCACGGACGGACTTCCCGTTCAACGCCATCAACTTCGCACTCGGCGACCGTCACACCTCGGCGCTCAACGCTTACGTCGACGTCGTCCTCCAGCTCGGCTGGGTCGGACTCCTCATCTTCATGACGTTCGTCGGCCTGGCCCTCGGCCGCGCCTGGCTCGTCGCGAGCGAGCGCCGCTCGATCCTCTACGCCTGGACGCCGCTCATCCTCGTGACCGTGCTCGTCGACGCCCTCTTCGAGAGCTTCCCCCTCCACGGCTACGGCTGGCTGATGCTCGTGCTGTGCGCCCTACGGGCGGGGCAATCGCGATCCTGGCGCGAGAACATCCGGGATGCCGTGCGGCCGACGACTCCCGCCGCAGGTCTCCCCGGCGACACCTCGACGGGAACCCACGGCATCGCACGGTAGGATCGGGCCGGTGAGCGCGCAGGTTTTCGACCCGACAACGGCGACCATCGCCATCGTCACTTTCAACCGCTCCGCGCTCCTGTCGCGGCTGCTCGAGAGCATCGTCCGCATGGACCCGAAGCCCGGGCACGTGGTGATCATCGACAACGCGTCGTCGGACGACACGACATCCGTCGTCGACTCGTTCCGCGATCGGCTGGGCACGCAGCTCGAGTACCGGCGTCTCGAGACGAACACGGGCGGGTCGGGCGGATTCAGCGAGGGCGTGCGCGTGGCGTACGAGCTCGGCTCCGAATGGATCTGGCTCATGGACGACGACGTCGAGGTGCTCCCCGACGGCCTCGCGAAGATGGGCCGCTGGGCGCCGCGTTTCCGTAGCATCCAGGGCCGTCGCTACGACTACGACGGCAGCGAGTTCTACTGGCAGTACCGCGTCGCCGAACGCATGGGCATCCCGATCCCCTTCGCGCCCGCCGGTTTCGGCGAGGCGGGCTACAAGGAGATGAACTCCGGATGCTTCGAGGGCATGTTCATCCACCGCGACATCGTCGCCCGCATCGGGCTCCCCGACCCGCGGTTCTTCATCTACTGGGACGACCAGCTCTACGGATGGCTCGCCTCGCGCATCACGACGTCGGTCATCGTCGACGAGTTCGTCCTGCGCCGCACGCGTGAGATCCGCCAGTGGGACATGGGCATCCGCCACATGAACGCCTCGAGCGACGCCTACCGGTACTACATCATGCGCAACCGGGCGCACATCAAGCAGTACTACCGAACGAAGGGCGTCTACAACCCGGTGCTGTTCGGTCTCGGGACGACCCTGACGTTCGGCAAGGAGCTGATCCGGCTCTTCCTGGTCGAGCGCACCGTGCGAGGCACCTCGAACCTCTTCCGCGGCCTCCGCGACGGCCGGCGCATCGCCCGAGACCGCTCGTGGCAGCCGATGCAGCCGCTGACCGATCAGCCGGCCCGTCCCTGACGAAAGACAGATCATGCCCCACCTGCTGCAGCGCGCCGTCCTCCCTCTCGAGCACGACCCCGACCTCCTTCCGCTCTATGTCGACCCCGAGACGTGGACCGAGATCGACGAGGAGCCCGTGCGCGTGTCGTCGCGGGCCCAGCTGTCGAACATCCTCGGTCGCTCGGAGGCCCGGATCGTGGGCGGCCGGCGGGTGTCGTTCGGCACGTACTTCAACGCTTTCCCGGCGTCGTACTGGCAGCACTGGACGCCGGTCCGCGACGTGACCCTCACCGTGCACACCGAGGGCCCCGCCACCGTCCTCGTGTACCGGTCCAACGGCGGCGGCACCCGCCAGCGACTGGAGACCCGCGAGGTCACCGGCGAGGCGACCAGCACGTTCGAGCTCACCCTCAACCAGTACAGCGACGGCGGATGGATCTGGTTCGACATCGCAGCCGACCGCGAGGACGCTCGGTTCCTGGGAGCTGAGTGGACGACCGAGCAGGAACCGGCCCGGTCGGGCAAAGCCTCGCTCGGGATCACGACGTACAACAAGCCCGACTACTGCGTGGCAACCCTGCGCGCCCTCGACGCGGCGCCCGATGTCCTCGAGCTGGTCGACCGCATCTTCCTCATCGACCAGGGCACCGACCGCGTCGACGCCCAGCACGACTTCGCCGAGGTCGCCGACAGCCTCGGCGAGACGCTTCAGATCATCACGCAGCCCAACCTCGGCGGCTCGGGCGGCTTCGCCCGCGCGATGCACGAGACCCTCCAGCGGCCCGACAGCGACTTCGTCCAGCTGCTCGACGACGATGTGCGCATCGAGCCCGAGTCACTCCGTCGGTCGATCGTGTTCGGCCGGTACGCGACGACGCCGACGATCGTCGGCGCGCATATGTTCGATCTGCTCGACCGCCCGAAGCTCCACGCCTGGGCCGAGGTCGTCGACGACGAGCCGTTCATGTGGCGCACGCTGCAGCAGGAGAAGATGCCGCACGACTTCTCCGTCGCGAACCTCCGGCAGTCCCCCGAGCTGCACATGCGGCTCGACGCCGACTACAACGGCTGGTGGATGTGTCTCATCCCGGTCGAGGTCATCCGTGAGATCGGCCTCTCGTTGCCCGCGTTCATCAAGTGGGACGACGCGGAGTACTGCCTGCGCGCGCGCGACGCCGGCTTCCCCACGGTCTCGATGCCCGGCGTCGCGCTCTGGCACGTGTCGTGGGTCGGCAAGGACGACTCCATCGACTGGCAAGCGTACTTCCACGCGCGGAACCGCATCGTCGCCGCACTGCTGCACTCGAACAGTCCGCGCGGTGGCACGCTGCTGCGGCACAGTCGACGACTCGACCTCAAGCACCTGATGATGATGCAGTACTACCCCGTCGAGCTGCGCCACCGTGCCCTGCGCGACATCCTGTCGGGACCGGAGCACATGGCGGCGGGAATCGCGACGGCCATGCCCGCCGCCAGGGCTCTGCAGAAGGAGTTCCCCGAGACGGTCATCCACCGCGACACCGGCGTACCACTGCGTTCGCGGAGGGGGCGTCAGGTCTTCAAGCGCCTCCCCCGCCACACCTTCGACAGCCCGACGGGCCTCAAGCTCCGCTGGTTCACCCTCTCGACCCTCGCGTCACACTGGCTGCATGCTCCGCGCCCGGAGAACATCGCCCAGCCCGAGGTGGAGTTCGGCAAGGGCGACGCGCAGTGGTGGCGTCTCCCCCGCTACGACAGCGCCCTGGTGAGCGCGGCCGACGGGTCGGGCAAGAACATCTACACCCGTGACCGGGCGGCCTTCCGGCGGATGCTGCGAGAGAGCCTGCGACTGCACGCGCAGCTCAAGCGCGACTGGCCGAAGCTGTCGCGGCGCTACCGCCGCGCGATGGGGCAGCTGACCTCGCCGGAATCGTGGGAGAGCATCTTCGGCCCTGCGAAGCGCTGAGCCTCAGGCCCCGCCGTTGTGGTCGTCGTTGTACCGGTCGAGCACGTCGCCGATCGGTCCGTCGAGGACCAGTGAGCCCTTGTCGAGGTAGAGACCACGCGTGCAGAAGCGACGCAGGTCCTTCTCGTTGTGGCTGACGAAGAACAGCGTCCGCCCCTCGGCGAGCAGCTCGTCGATGCGTTTGTAGCACTTCGCGCGGAAAGCACGGTCGCCGACGGCGAGCACTTCGTCGACGAGCAGGATCGGCTCGTCGAGCTGCGACACCACGGAGAAGGCGAGGCGGACCTTCATGCCGTTCGACAGGTGCTTGTAGGGCGTGTCGACGAAATCGGCGATCTCCGCGAAGTCGATGATGTCGTCGAACCGGCGGTTGACCTCGGCCTTCGACATCCCGTGCAGGCCTGCCGTGAGGCGCACGTTCTCGCGCACGGTGAGGTCTCCCACGAAGCCGCCCGTGATCTCGATGAGCGGAGCCACCCCGCCGTTCACGTCGACGGTGCCCTCGTCGGCCAGGAGGACGCCGGCGACGAGCTTGAGGAGCGTCGACTTGCCCTGCCCGTTGCGTCCGACGACACCGATCGACTCGCCCGGCTCGACGGAGAACGAGACGTTGCGGAGGGCCCAGAACTCCCCCGGGCGGCTTCGGCGCGAGGCGCCGCCGAACAGGTCCTTGAGGTTGCGCCTCCCGCGCCGGTTGCGGCGGAAGCGCACACCGAGGTCGCGCACCTCGATCGCGAGTCCGGTCATCACAGCTCCTTCAGCACCGGACGCTCGAGGCGTGAGAAGACGAGGAGTCCGAGCCCGAAGATCAGGATGCTGGTGGCGGCCCCGACGATCACCGACAGCGTGTCCCACTGGTCGGGGAAGAACCCGACGCGGTAGAGCGTGAAGATCCCGGCCAGCGGGTTGAACGCGCCGATCTCTTTGAAGACGCCCGGCAGGTCGGCCACGCCGTAGATGATCGGCGACGCGTAGAAGAGTGCGCGCAGGACGAGCCGCGTGGTTCGCTCGAGATCGCCCCAGAGCACGCAGAGCGGGGCGACGATGAGCCCGAGCCCGAGGAGCAGGATCACCTGAAGCACGACGGCCACCGGGAAGAGGAGGAGCGCGGCGTTGACCGTCGCTCCCCCGAAGATCGCGAACATCGCGAGCACCGGCAGCGAGAAGAGGAACTCGATGCCCTTGCTCAAGACGATGCGCCCCACCCAGATCGAGCGTGGGATCGAGGTGGACCGGACCAGCCGTGCGTCCTTATTGAACGCACGCGTGAAGTCGGTGACCGCCGAGTTGAACCACACCCACGGCAGCAGCGCGGTGATGAGGAAGACGATGTAGGGGTTCTCACCGACGTCCCGATGGAAGACCTGCGTGAAGACGAACCAGTAGATCCCGCTCATCACGAGCGGGTCGAGGACCGACCAGAAGTAGCCGAGCGCACTCGTGGAGTAGCGCACCCGCAGATCGCGCGCCGACAGCAGCCACAGAGAGTGGAGGTAGCGCCGCGGCGATCCGGGGGCGCCGACGACGGCGGGACTCACGCGTTCGATCCTACGGCGCGTACTTCACCCGAGGGGAACGCCGGGCATCCCCCGGAACGCGGCGAGCACCGCGGGCGCGAGCGACTGCGCGTACGAAGCCGTCAGGTGATTGTCGTCGATGTACACGGCGACGTTCCCGATGGCCGGCAGACACACCCCCTCCGGGCACAGATACTCGGACAGATCGAGGAAGTAGACGCTGCCCTCCTCGGTGAGTCCCAGAGCAGGATTCTCGGGCGCCATCACGGCGTCGAGCGCCATGGCGCAGTCGGAGGCGGACGCTGACGCCTCGAGGCATCCGTACATGTCGAAGTCGTAGCGGGGGTTGTCGCGCACGAGCAGAACCTGGGAGCCGCTGGCGGCGATACTGGCGACCGGGCGCTCGAGGCCGAGGGGCTGACGTTCCGCGGGCGACGACGGCGCTGCTTTCGTGCCCATCAGCATGACGACATCCGCGGGTTGGCTTTCGGCATACGCGCGGGCTTCCTCACGCCACTCGGCACACTCGTCGCCCGCGTCCTCATCGGGCGCGAACGAGCATCCCCCACGCAGCAGGGCGACGATGTTCCACCCGGCCTCCTCCAACACGGGGAGGACCGCCCCCATCCACTGCTGCGCGTGCGAGTCCCCGATGACGAGGAACATCGGCGCGTCCGGATCAACCTCCGTCTGAACGCACGTCGCGGCGGCCACATCACCGGCAGGACGGAGCGCATCCGTGCAGGGGCCGTCGAGCGCGACCCACTCCTCACCCAACTGCGTGCTGACCGGCCGGACAGGAGCCCCCTCGACCGCCGTCACCCCGAGCCAGGGCATCAGCACGTGTGCACCCGGGTTCTCCTGCGGGTCGTATGAGGCGACGCGGATGCTCTCACCCGCCTGCCAGGTCCCCAGGGGAAGGGCGACGGCGAGAACGGCGGCGCCGATGACGGCGAGGTTTCGCCGTCCCCGGCTCAGCAGGCGCGAGAGGGGCCGTTCCACCCCGTAAGCGAGGAGCACAGCGGCAGCGACAGACGTCACGATGACGACGAGTCCGCCGATCGCACCCACCGACGTCGAGTCGGTGAGGGTCATGTAAGCCACGAGGATCGGCCAATGCACGAGGTAGAGGGCGTACGCGATCCCGCCGATCCAGACCATCGGACGAGAACCCAGCCAGCGAGAAGCGGAACCGGGGCCCGGCGACTGCCCCGCAACGATGATGAGGACAGCCGCCAGGGTGGGCCACAACGCGGCGACTCCCGGAAAACCCGCGCCCACGTCGAGGACGATGCCGCAGGCGATGAGTGCGCCGATCCCGGCCCAGCCCACGACTCCGGCCCACCACCGCGGCAGCCGGAGCCGCGGAAGCAGCAGAGCGGCCAGCGAGCCGAGCGCGAACTCCCACAACCGGGCCGGCACGCTGAAGTACGCGACCTGCTGATCCGCCGCCGTCAGATGAATCGAGTACGCGAGCGAGAGGCAGAAGGTCAGCCCGAAGCCGGCGATCAGGATCGGGCGCACGGGACGGCGGATCCAACGCGCGACGACGACGGCGAGGAAGACGAGGACGGGCCAGAGGAGGAAGACCTGCCCCTGCACGGAAAGCGACCAGAAGTGCTGCAGGGCACTCGGAAAGGTCTCGGACCGTGCGTAATAGTCCACAGCGGATGCTGTCAGGGCACGGTTCTGGACGTAGAACAACGACGACCAGGCTTCGGTCCACATCTGGCGCCATTGCGAACCAGGCAGCACGACGGCGGTGAAGAGCAGCACGCCGAGGATCGTCACCGCCGCGGCAGGCAGGAGCCGTGCGAAGCGGCGTGCCCAGAAGCGCAGGAGATCGATCGGTGCGAGCGACGACGACCGCGCCACGAACGACGCGGTCAGAAAGTACGCCGAGATGAGCAGGAAGACATCGACGCCGCCCGAGACCCGCCCGAGCCAGACGTGGTAGACGACGACGAGGACGATCGCGAAGGCCCGCAGTCCGTCGATGTCGAGTCGTCGCCTGCTCGAACCGGCGACGGCTCTCCGCGTCGTCGGCGTCGGAGCCTCGACCGCGGTCACGCCAGGTGGTTGTTCCACATCGACAGCGCTGAGCCGATGGCCATGTGCATATCGAGATACTGGTAGGTGCCCAGACGCCCACCGAAGTGAACGTCCTGCTCACCCTTGGCGAGCTCGCGGTATGCCAGCAGTCCCGCGCGATCATCGGCCGTGTTCACCGGGTAGTAAGGCTCGTCGGCGCGAGTCGCGAAACGCGAGTACTCCCGCACGATCACGGTCTTGTCGGTCGGATATCGATCCGCGCGCTCCGGGTGGAAGTGCTTGAATTCGTGGATACGCGTGTACGGGGCGTCCGCATCGGCGTAGTTCATGACGCTCGTGCCCTGGAAGTCCGGGATGTCGAGAACGTCCTGCTCGAAGTCGAGGGTGCGCCACGAGAGCTCGCCCTCGGCGTAGTCGAAGTAGCGGTCCACCGGACCGGTGTACACGATCGGCACCTGGCCGACCGTGGCCTTCTTGTTGAGCGGCTGCGACTCGTCGAAGAACTCAGTGTTCAGCTTCACATCGATGTTCGGGTGGTCGGCCATGCGCTCGAGCCAGGCGGTGTAACCGTCGACCGGGAGACCTTCCCAGGTGTCGTTGAAGTAGCGGTTGTCATAGGTGTAGCGGACCGGCAGGCGCGAGATGATCTCCGCCGGAAGCTCTCTCGGGTCGGTCTGCCACTGCTTCGCGGTGTAGTCGCGGATGAACGCCTCGTACAGCGGGCGGCCGATCAGTCCGATCGCGCGCTCCTCGAGGTTGTTGGCCTGCTTCGGGTCGAACTCGCCGGCAAGCTCCTGGATGAGGTTTCGTGCCTCGCCCGGCGTATAAGCAGCCTGGAAGAACTGGTTGATGGTGCCGAGGTTGATCGGAAGGGGGTACACGACGCCCTTGTGCGTCGTGTAGACGCGGTGGACGTAGTTCGTGAACTGCGTGAAACGGTTGACGTACTCCCACACCGTCGCGTTCGAGGTGTGGAACAGGTGAGCCCCGTACTTGTGGACCTCGATGCCGGTCGTCGGCTCGTTCTCGGTGTAGGCGTTGCCGCCGATGTGGTGACGGCGGTCGATGACGGTCACCTTGCGGCCGGATGCTGCGGCGCGCTCGGCGATGGTGAGACCGAAGAAGCCGGAGCCGACGATGAGGAGGTCCATAGTCTGCTTTCGTTCGCTGGAGAATGGGCTCACGGTGACCCGATTGGCCAGTCTATCGGCGCCGCATTCCGTAACCTGGACAAGCCATGACTCTCGAGATCTTCCTGCCCTACTGGGGCGAGCCCTCCCTCCTGTTCGAAACCGTCGATTCGGTTCGGCGACAGGAGGACGGCGATTGGCGGTTGACGATCATCGACGACTGCTACCCCGATCTGACCGTGCGTGATGCGTTCGTCGACGAGCCCGACGAACGCATCACGTATCGCCGGAACGAGGTCAACCTCGGCATCACGGGGAACTTCCGCGAAGCCGTGCGCCTCGCTCGGGGCGCGCACATGGCCATCTTGGGGTCGGACGACCTCCTGCAGCCGAACTACGTCGAGACCGTCAAGCGCACGCTGGATCTCGTGCCGCACGCCGACGTCGTGCAGGTGGGGGTGGACGTGATCGACGAACGCGGAGTCCGCGTGCGGCCGCTCGTCGACCGCGTCAAGCAGGACGTTCTCGCGCCCAAGCCCGGCCCCGGGCGCATCGCCGTGCTGAGCGGCGAGCGCATGGCGACGAGTCTGATCCGCGGTGACTGGCTCTACTGGCCGTCACTCGTCTTCGCAACCCGACGACTCAAGACCACCCCGTTCCGTGACGGGTTCCCGATCATCCAAGATCTCGGGCTGCTGATGGACATCGCTTTCGACGACGGAACCTTGGCGTACAACCCGATCACGGCGTTCTCCTACCGGAGGCACAGCGCCTCGGCGTCGCAAGAGACGCTGGTCGACGGAAGTCGATTCCGGGACGAGCGCGAGTACTACGCACTGGCTGCTCAGTTGGCCGATCGACGCGGCTGGCGGCGGACCGCGCGAACAGCCCGCTGGCGAGTGATGTCGCGGCTGCACGCGGTCGCGGAGCTCCCGCACCTCGCCCGCGCCAATCGCGCCGGAGCAGCATCGGCACTGGCGCACGCCTTCGGCGTGACCGCCCGACGCGGAAGCCGACGCGCATGAGCCTTCTGCGCGGCCCTGACTACCCCTACCGCACGAACAGCCTGAACATGTTCCGGCTCATCCTCGCGGCAGCCGTGCTGTTCGCCCACTCCTTCTACATCGTCGGTGCCGGCGAGGGTCCCCACCTCCACGGCGAGAACGTGGGCGGATGGGCGGTGGCCGGATTCTTCGTGATCAGCGGGTTCCTGATCACACGAAGTCGGCTGCGATCAGACCCGGGCACCTATCTCCTGCACCGTGTTGCGCGCATCTTCCCCGCGTTCATCGTCTGTCTGGTGGTGACCGCCTTCGTGTTCGCCCCGATCGCGGCACTGGTCGAACGGGGAAGCCTCACGGGGTTCTTCACCACGCCCGTCACACCGTTCCAGTACGTGTGGACGAACATCACCCTGTACATCGACAGCTACACGATCGGACAGACCCTCGACACCGTGCCGTATCCCGGTGCGTGGAACGGGTCGCTGTGGACGCTGTTCTACGAGTTCCTCTGCTACGTCGTGATCTGGGTGCTCGGCGGCATCGCCGCGTTCCGGAAGGGACCGCTCCTGGCCGCGGTCGTCTTCGTCGCGAGCGTTCTGATCTGGATCGCCATCCCGCTGGCCCAACGGGTCGGGCTCGACGAGAGCTTCTACCTCGCCGCGAAGCTGATCCCCTACTTCCTCGGCGGCTCGCTCGTCTTCTTCGTCGTCGATCGGTTCGGGATGTCGCGGTGGGTCGGCATCGCGTCCCTCATCGCGGCCCTCGCGCTCATCGTCCTCGTCCCGCGATGGGGCGGGCAGGCCGCGGCGCCGTTCATCGCCTACGGCGTGCTCTGGCTGTCGACGGTCGTCCCCCAACCGCGGTGGGTGGCGGAGAACGATGTCAGCTACGGCTTCTACATCTACGCCTGGCCCGTGCAGCAACTCGTCGTGCTGTTCGGGGGTGCGGCGTTGGGCCTGATCCCGTACATGGGCGTCGCAGCGGTCGCGACGTTCGCGCTGGCCTGGGCCAGCTGGGTTGTGGTGGAACGCCGTGCGATGCGCCTCGCGCGCCCTCAGGCGTCGACCCCGCGCCGACCACCGCAGGCGGCACCGGGCGGTGCTCCCGCCGTCTGAGGCGGCCATCGTTGATAGCCTCGATCTTCATGCCCCGCATTTTCGTCGATCTGCTCTCGTACACGGGAACGAAGGGCGGGATGGAGACCTACACACGCGAGCTCTACCGCGCGCTCGGTCGACGCGATGATGCCGAGTACATCGGGTATGCGAGCCGGGAAGGTGCGCGGCTCGACCTCTCGTGGTTCCCCGGCCGGATCATCGAGTCGGGCATCAGCGGCGAGAACAGGTTCGCCTGGGCCCGAGGCGAGCTCTTCGCGGTGGCGCGCGCCGCCCGGCGGGAAGGCGCGGATCTCATCCATGCGCCCGCGACGCTGGGGCCGCGAGCGTCGTCGATGCCGACGGTCGTCACGATGCACGACATGCTCTACTGGAGCCACCCCGAGTACATGTCCACACCGCTGTACACCGCGCCGGTCAAGTGGATGGAAAAGGTGGCCGCGCGCAACGCGGCGCGCATCATCACCATCAGCCCGGATTCTGCAGACGAGATCGTCAAGTACCTCGGTGTTCCCCGCGAACGCCTCGACGTCATCCCGCTCGCCGGGTCGGCGCCCGTGCAGGTCGACCGTTCCCTGGCAGGGAGCGAAGGAGCCTTCATCCTGGCGATGGGGAACCGCCGTCCCCACAAGAACTGGGGCGCTCTCGTTCACGCGATCTCGCGCATTCCCGCCGACCGCAGGCCGCGCCTGGTGATCACGGGCGGACGCGGTGAGGACCCCCTCGCGCCCCTTGTCGATGAACTCGGGATGCGCGACTGGGTCGACCTGCGGGGCTGGGTCGATGACGATGAGGTGCGTCATCTGTACGCCACGACGACTGCTCTCGCTATCCCGTCCTTCGCTGAGGGTTTCTCGCTGCCGACACTGGAGGCGATGAGCGCGGGCATCCCCGTGCTGCTTTCGGACATCGGCGTCCACCGCTACGTCGGAGGCGACGCCGCTCGGTACTTTCCCCCTGCCGATCACGCGGCTCTCGCACGCCTCATCGACGAGGTGGTGGCCGACAGCCTCATCCGCGACCGGATGAGCCAGGACGGGCTCCGTCGAGCGGAGGCCTTCACGTGGGCCAGCACCGCGGAGCAGACTCGACGTTCGTTCGATCTGGCGCTCGGCGCCGGCTGATCACGACGACAGCACCGACGGTCAGTCTTGCTCGCGCGCCGTCTCGGGCGGGGTCGCCAGGGCGGTGAGATGAACGGCCGCCCCGACGAGCGGAGCGACCATCAACGGGATGACGACGCCCTCGAGCGTCGTGGGAAGCACGATCAGACCCGTCAGGAGTGCGACCGAGGCCGCCCCCCAGCCCGTGACGTAGCGCACGTGCCGACCGCGGGCGAGAGCCGCAGGGCCGCTGAGGCAGAGCAGCGCGGTGAACCCCGCACTCGCGATGACCGCGGCGTAGACGAGCGAGGGCACGTCGTACTTGTCGCCGTAGAGCACTTCGACCACCCACGGCCCCACCGCAGTGCCTGCGACGGCGAGAACCGCCGTGACCACGAGCAAGCAGGCGGACCACACGACGGTGCGTCTGCGCGCGCTGGACGGGTCGTCCCGGAAAGTCACGACGAGGTAGCTCTGCATCGCGAGCAGCGGGATGACCAACGGCGCGCGCGTGAGCGTGATCACGAGGATCAGCGAGGCGAGAAGCTGCGGCCCGAGCCCCTGCGCCAGCGATCCGAGGAGCAGTGGCAGACCACTGATCATGACCCCGGTCGCGAGCGCCGCGCCGACGGTGCTGACGCTGTTCCGCGCCAGCTGCCCGCCCGACGCATCGAGCACGATCGCCGACACTGACCGGCGGCCACTCACCAGCCACAGGACGAGGGCGGACAGCAGGAAGGGCAGCGCGACCGCCCAGCCGACGACGGCGATCCCCGCGCCCGCGGCGACGACGCCGACCACCGCGACGACGCGCAGCGCGGCGTCGAGGACCGTCATTCCGGCCACCGACTTCCAGTTGCGAGCGCCGTAGAACACCCCGCTCAGGACAGCGACGAGCGTGTATCCGAGCACCGCCGCGAGGAGCGGAGGGACGAGCCCGCCGGCGGCATCGCCGAACACCGCGGCCGCCCACGCCGGCGCGCTGGCGGCGGTCAGACCCACGACGACGATCACGGCGCCCGCGGTGTAGCGGGCAAGGGCGCCTCGGGTCCGCGTCGCGTCTGCCGACGGACGCGCGGCACGTGCGATCTCCTGCTGCAACCCCGCGATGGCCGCGACGATCAGGTAGACGGTCGACCAGTAGACACTGAAAGTGACGTAGTCCTCCGCGGCGATGAACGCGGGGACGACGGCCTGGATGACGTAGCCGGCGACACCCGCGATACCCGTCGCGCCCAGCAGATAGACCAGTCCGCGGCGTCCGTCGGCGACGTCAGTCACGGATCGCGCTGAAGCTCGTCGGTCCCCGGCTCCAGAAGCCGGACACGGGCGTCGAGCGCCTCGATCTGGGCTCGGAGGATCGCGGCTTCCTCGGCGGTGCGCCGAATCTCCTCCTCCGCTTGCGAAAGCTCCCATGACAGATGCAGGGCGACGCCGAGCAGCAGGATGATCGCGAGCGAGAACAGGAGGTTGGCGGGCACCTGAACGCCCAGCGCATCGGTGAGTCCGAGAAGCAACTGCGGGAACACACCCAGAAGCAGCACCAGGACGCCGATGACGAGCCAGAGCACGGCGTACTTCTCGCGGAGGCGGCGCGTGAGGAGCAGCCAGAGCACGACCACGATGATGAGCACCGCGAGAGCGATGCTGAAGAACACGATCACGCGATCGCCTCCTGGAGTTCCTCGGGGGCTGTCGCCTTCGTCCGCCGCATGACGGCCAGACCGAGCGCGAACACGGAGCGCAGAAGATAGACCGCCGACCCGATGGGGCCCTTGCTCGGCACCCCGTGCCGTCGTGGCCGCATCGCGACGGGCACCTGGGTGACGGTCAGTCCGGCGTGGCAGGCGGCGACGAGCGAGTCGAGAGTGTCGCCTAGATACTCCGCCGGGTAATACCGCACGTACTGCTGGATGGCGCGCGGACCGGCGGCGCGGAAGCCGCTGGTCACATCGGTGAGCCGGGTCTTGGCCACTCGGGTCAGCACGCTTGCGAGGAAGACCATCGCCCACCGCCGCGGGCCGCGCACCTCGTAGTCGCCGACCTCGGCGAATCGGGCACCGATGGAGATGTCGGCGTTCTCGAGTCCGGCGAGAACCTTCTCGATGTCCGCCGGGTTGTGCTGGCCATCGGCGTCCACCTGGATCGCGCGCTGATACCCCTCGCGAAGAGCGTAGGTGAACCCGGTGCGCATGGCACCGCCGACGCCGAGGTTGAACGGCAGGCTCAAGACGACGGCACCCGCCTCCCGCGCTGCCCGTGCGGTGCCGTCGGTCGAACCGTCGTCGACCACCGCGACGTGATAGCGGGGATCGGCCTCGAGGATCTCTTCCACGGTGCCGCCGACATTGCGCTCCTCATTCCACGCGGGAACGATGACGAGCACGGAATCTGGAGCGACCGGCATGGTCTCCAGTCTAGACGGCGTCCGCTCGATCACCCGCAGCCGACGACCCGGTACAGCTTCGCCTCGCCTTCGGCGTCGACGAGCTCGACGGCCGGAGAGTTCTCCAGGTCTTCGAGACCGGGGAGGTCATGCTCGCCGCCGTGCACCTCCTGCGGACCGAAGTCGAGCACGTACCCGACCTCGAGGTCGCGGATCGCATCGCAGACGGGCGCGCCGGGAACGGCGTCGGCCAGGCCGTCGTTGACCTCCTGCACCTCGGGGGTGACGAACATGAGGGTGTGCGGCATCAGAACCGGGCGATCAGCGATCGCGAAGGCAAGGGACGCGCCCGTCCAGGGGCTTCCGGCGACGGCGACGCCCTCGGGCACCTCGTTCGGCAGTCGCTCGAGGAGCGCGTACTCGTCGGAACTCAGCAGCGGCGCGGATGCCTCCGCCTCGTAGAGCGGGGCAGCCCACTCGACGGCACGGTTGACGGCACCATCGGCCTGCAGCACGACGAGGAAGACAGCGGCACCGACGACGCCGCCGGCGGCACGCAGCCAGGATGTCGACGAGGCCTCGGATCGCGGTTTCGCGATGCGCGAGGTCGCCCACTGCCACGTTCGCGCCGCCCCGTATGCGGCGAGCGGCACCAGCGAGACGGCGAAGATCGAGGCGAGGCGAGGCAGGTTGTTGTACCAGCTGCCGGTCAGCCAATCCCGCAGCGCCGGGTAGGGCAGAGCCGCGACGGTGATGAACAGACCGGCGCCGACCACGTAGACGCCGATGGCGACGACGAGGGGGCGCGTGCGGTCGATCACGGCCCAGACGAGACCTGCGAGAACGCACAGTGCGACCCCCACCGCCGGCACGAGGTACCACGGCGACACGGTCAGCACTTGCCAGATCGCCTCTCGGCCTCGCATCTGAAGCGGCCAGCCGCGAGCCTCGAGCGGCGGCCGCAGGACGCGGACGAGGAGGTATCCGACGACGACGTAGGCCACGGCCGAGGCGACCAGGATCACGCGGGTGCGCAGGCCGCCGATGCGCATCGCCCGAACGAAAGCAACCGCGAACATGGGGAAGGTCAACGCCATCCAGGCGACGAAACCGCCGGGGTGGGCGAGTGTGAGGCCGGGGATGATGCCGAGATGGATGAACAGCCACCAGCCGGTCCCGGCAGGCACCACGTCCGCCGAGGCGACACGCAGTAGCCTCGCCGTCGCAGCGAGCGCGACGGGGAGCACCGCCAGACTCAGCTGGAGCGGGTACAGCACGCCGTAATCCATGAGCAGGATGGGGAACGCCGGGATCGACGCCGCGATGAGGGCTGCGGCGGTCGTCAGCACGCTCGACGTGCCGAAGAGAGTGCGCACCAGAAGCACGGCCCCCAGCGGCCAGACCAGGGCCGACGTGGTGAGAACGACGGCGTTGATGGCGACGGGCACCGAAGCTCCGGTGATCTGCACCACGAGAGCGGTCAGCGCGTGCCAGGCCGCCGGATAGAACGGCAGACTGCCGTCGGGGCTCGTCATGTAGCCGAGCCGCAACGACGAGGCATCACCTTCGGCGACGGCCCACCGCACCCCGTTCAGATGGAAGATGTTGTCGAACGTCTGCGAGATGTTCGCCGGGTTCTGAACGATCTGCGCGAACCGGAACGCGACGGCCGAGGCGGCCAGCACGAGGGCCAGGACCAGCCAGGGGTCGAGGCGGGGGCGCTCCTGCGCCACCGATGCACGCGGTGACGTGCGACGGCGCACGACGTAGATGCCTGCCCCAGCCGCAGCCGAGATCACCAGCAGCGGCAGGATCGACCACGCCACCCCCGCCCAGGAAGCGACGACGGCGGAGCCGCCGATCAGGGTGAGGGAGAAGACGGGGGCGACCGCCGCGATCCAGTAGCCGCGAAGTCCGACCGTCCAGGCGAGGAACCCTCCCACGCCCCAGAGGATCGCCATCGCTGCGAGTACGGGGAGAATCATCGGCGCGAACGTCACGGGTGGAACCTCTCGCTTTCGGGGATGCGACCGCCTCACGATACCGGCCGAGGCTCCGAGAACCTCCGGGGAGTCCTCGACCGCCTGTGACAAGATGTGACGTGTGAAGGGCATCATCCTCGCGGGCGGCTCAGGCACGCGCCTCTACCCGATCACCCGCGGCATCTCCAAGCAGCTCATTCCGGTGTACGACAAGCCGATGATCTACTACCCGCTGTCGACGCTCATGCTCGCGGGCATCCGCGACATCCTCATGATCACGACACCGCATGACGCTGAGCAGTTCGAACGCCTCCTCGGCGACGGCTCCCAGCTCGGGGTCTCCATCACTTTCGCGCAGCAGGAGTCGCCCGACGGCCTCGCGCAGGCCTTCACGATCGGTGCCGACTTCATCGGCGACGACAAGGTCGCTCTCGTGCTCGGCGACAATCTCCTCTACGGCCCGGGTCTCGGGTCGCAGCTCAAGCGCTACTCGGATGTCGACGGCGGCGCCGTCTTCGCGTACTGGGTCGCGGAGCCCAGCGCGTACGGAGTGGTCGAGTTCGACGAGTCCGGACGGGCGATCTCACTCGAGGAGAAGCCCACGCAGCCCCGAAGCAACTACGCGGTGCCGGGGCTCTACTTCTACGACAACCAGGTCGTCGACATCGCACGTTCACTCGAGCCGAGCGCGCGCGGCGAGTACGAGATCACCGACATCAACCGGGCGTATCTCGAACAGGGACGTCTCAGCGTCGAGGTCCTCCCCCGCGGAACCGCCTGGCTCGACACGGGAACATTCGATCAGATGACTGATGCCGCCGACTACGTGCGCACCATCGAACGCCGAACCGGCCTGCGGATCGGCGTTCCCGAAGAGGTCGCCTGGCGTCAAGGATTCATCACGGACGAGCAGCTGCACGAGCGCGCGCTCCCGCTGATGAAGTCTGGGTACGGCGGGTATCTGCTCGAGCTGCTGGAAAGAGGGCTGTAATGGCGAAACTTCTCGTGACCGGCGGCGCCGGCTTCATCGGATCGAACTTCGTCCACCACGTGATCGCGAACACCGATGACGACGTGATCGTCCTCGACAAGCTCACGTATGCCGGCAATGCCGATTCTCTCGCGGGCCTGCCCGAAGACAGGGTGCGCCTCGTCACGGGCGACATCGCCGACGCGGCGCTCGTGGACGAGCTCTTCGGCCAGGTCGATGCGGTGGTGCACTACGCGGCCGAGTCGCACAACGACAACTCCCTGCACGACCCGCGCCCCTTCCTCGACACGAACATCGTCGGCACCTACACGCTGCTCGAGGCAGCCCGGAAGCATGACAAGCGGTTCCACCACATCTCCACGGACGAGGTGTACGGCGACCTCGAGCTCGACGACCCGGCGCGTTTCACCGAGAACACCCCGTACAACCCTTCCTCGCCCTACAGCAGCACCAAGGCCGGTTCAGACCTGCTCGTGCGCGCCTGGGTGCGATCGTTCGGGGTGAGGGCGACCATCAGCAACTGCTCGAACAACTACGGGCCGTACCAGCACGTCGAGAAGTTCATCCCCCGCCAGATCACCAACGTTCTCCGCGGCATCCGCCCCAAGCTCTACGGCAAGGGCGAGAACGTCCGCGACTGGATCCATGCCGACGACCACTCCTCCGCCGTCCTCACCATTCTCGACAAGGGGGTCATCGGCGAGACGTACCTCATCGGCGCCGACGGCGAGAAGGACAACAAGACCGTCGTCGAGCTCATCCTCGCCCTTACGGGCAACCCCACCGACGCGTACGACCACGTCACCGATCGTCCCGGGCACGACCTCCGCTACGCCATCGACTCGACCAAGCTCCGCGCCGAGCTCGGATGGACGCCCCGCTACCAGGACTTCGAGGCCGGCCTGAAAGCCACCATCGACTGGTACCGCGACAACGAGGACTGGTGGGCGCCCGCGAAGGACGGCGTCGAGGCGTTCTACGCGTCGAAGGGGCAGTAGACGATCTCGTGGAGTCGTGCCAGCCACGACGTGGGGGCGTCCGGTGACATGACCGACGCTGATCCGAACGCCCTCCACGATCGTCGACGCATCGTGTCGCGCATTCTTCGCGTGGCGCGTTATGTTCTGATCCTCGCCGTCGTCGCGTTCGCGGTGTGGTACTTCGCCACGATGTGGGATGAGGTCGGCACGGCGATCGCCGCCATGGCCCCTTGGCGAGTGGCGGCGTCGGCGGTAACGCTTCTGGTCGGACTCGTATGCAACACCCTCGCCTGGGTCACGTTACTTCGAGGGCTGGGACACGCGGTGCCCTTCGTGCGCAGCGCGCAGATCATGCTCGTGGGCCAGCTGGGAAAGTACGTTCCCGGATCGGCGTGGGCGTACCTGCTCCAGATGGAGATCGGGCGCCAGTACGGTGTCGCCCGAGCGCGCGTCCTCGTGACGTCTCTGTACGCCGCCGGCATCGGCGTCGTCGCCTCGCTGCTCCTCGGGGCCGTCGCGCTGCCGCAGATCGCCGCCGAGCACCCGTGGATGCTCTGGTTCTTCACGCTGCTGCCCGTCGGCCTGGTGTGCCTGCATCCCGCTGTGATGACGTGCCTCGCCAATCTGGTGCTTCGCGTGTTCCGCAGGCCGCGACTCGAACGACGCGTGAGCACGTCGACGATCGCGGGCGCCCTCGGCTGGTCTCTGGCGTCGTATGTGCTCTACGGACTTCATCTCTGGCTCCTGGCCGACGAACACGTCTCCTTCGCCAACATCTTCCTGTTCTCGGCCGCCATCGGCCTCGCCTTCACCGCGAGCCTGTTCGCCTTCCTCGTCCCTTCGGGGGTAGGCGTCCGCGAGGCCGTGCTCATCGGGCTCATGGCGCTCGTGATGTCGACGGCCGACGCCTCGGCGATCTCCCTCGTCTCGCGGGGGATGTTCACCGCTGGCGACCTCCTGACCGCTGGACTCGCCGCAGGTGCAGCCGCCATCCTGCGGCGGCGGCTGCACCGTTCCGACGTCTCCGGGGCGGAGTACCCGGACGTCTGATACCTCGGCTCAGAGCCCGTGTGCGCCAAGACCGTGCCGCCAAGGGGCATCGGGTAGCCTGGCAGATGCTCACGATCAGAAGGCTTCCAGCACGTGCAGAGAACCGCGACGACACTCGTCATCATCCCGACCTACAACGAACGCGAGAACATCGAGTCGATCGTCGACCGCACGCTCGGATCGGCACCTGCTGCAGATGTACTGATCGTCGACGACGGCAGCCCCGACGGCACGGGTGATCTCGCGGACGACCTCGCGCGCGCTGACGAACGCATTCACGTGATGCACAGACGCGAGAAGGGCGGCCTCGGCGCCGCATACATCGCGGGCTTCTCCTGGGGCCGGGCACGCGGCTACGAACTGCTCGTCGAGATGGACGCCGACGGATCCCATCCGCCGGAGCGGCTCCCCGCGCTGCTGGCGGCCGTGCTCGCCGACCCGACCGGTCGCGTCGGCGGCGCGATCGGGTCTCGCTGGGTGACGGGCGGAAGTGTCGTGAACTGGCCGCTTCTGCGGCGCGCCATCAGCCGCAGCGGAAGCTGGTACGCGCGGGTCATGCTCGGTGTGCCGGTTCGCGATGTGACAGCGGGGTACCGGGTCTACCGCAGCGACCTGCTGACCGAGATGAAGCTCGACGATGTCGACTCGCGCGGCTATTGCTTCCAGATCGATCTCACCCGCCGCGCCTACGCCGCGGGTCGCGTGCTCGTCGAAGTGCCCATCGAGTTCCGCGAGCGCGAGTTCGGCGAGTCGAAGATGAGCGGCCGCATCGTGGTCGAGGCCATGATCCGGGTCACCCAGTGGGGTCTCGCCCGCCTCGTCAGCCGACGCGGGCGCGAGCTGTCACCCTCGTCGCGACACTAGATCGTCGCAGGAGACGTCCACGGATCGATCGGGAGCAACCGGGAGTGTCGCCTCATCGAGGCCCGGGGTAGCCAGACATGCCTCGACGGCGTCGTTCACGGCAGGCTCCCACCGGTCGACCCAGCCTCGACTCGACACGGCTGTCGTCATGCCGATCGCCAGAACGGCCACGAGACCGGCGTTGAGTACCACACCCAGCGATCCGACCACGACTCCGCCTCGTGACCGCGACACGAAGACCGATAGGGCGAGCGGGATCAGCGCCGCCAGCATCATGCCCGACGCCACGCCGTACCTGATGTTGACGGCCAGCCCCGTCATGTCGCCGAACCCGGCCTCGGCGTATGCGAACCACGGGCCGCTGTTGGCCCAGGCACTGCCCGTGTACACCGCCGCGGACCCGAGCGCGAGCGCGATCGCGAGGACGCGCTGGTCGGTGTTCCCCCGGATCAGCACGTAGACGCCGGCAGCGGCGATAGGCACGAGAATCGCGATCCCGACGAGCAGGCCGCTCGTCGTGACCCACGCCACGATCGTCTCGGGGTGGGCCGAGACGAGGGGCATCACCGCGTTGATGATCCAGCCCGCGACCGTGGAAGGAATGCTGAGGGGGCCGTTGCTGGTGTCGCGCCCTCCCGTGGCAGCGGTGATGACCTGCACAACAGATGCGACGAGGAAAGCCGCAGCGACGGGCCACACATGCCGGTCACGTGGTCGGAGTCGGAAGAACAACAGGAACACGAAGAAAACGGCCTGGATCTCGGTCATCACGACCGCGAATGTGACGAGGGCCCAGCCGGCACTCGTCCACCACGAACGCGGCCGGTACAGCAGCAGCCAGGGCGCGAGCCACATCGCGTAGCTGTGCAGGTCGGCGAGGTTGCCGATCGTCTCCTGCGTCGCGAGCGGAATCAGGAAGGTGATGGCCGCGAGGGCCACGCGGGCGGTCACGGACGGGACGAGGTCGCGAGAGAGCCAGAAGACCCCCGCCGCGGTGAGACCGGTCAGGACAGAGCAGATCGCGAAGATCACCACGGGATAGTGAGCGAGGTCCAGTACCGGAAGGACACCGGCCATGACCACCCGGGGAACGAAATGCTGGTACCCCGCATAGCCCTCGAAGAGCACCGACCACGGACCCCGGACCAGCGCCTCTTCGAGGAAGATGTTCGCGTCTTCGGCCCAGACGCGGTCGCGATGATCAGCGGGAACCCGGAACCACGTGACGAATGAGCCGACAACGGTGAGGGCGACGATGAGGGCCGGCTCGAGAAGACGACGAGCGGTCACCGTCATCCGAGCGAGGCCCGCACCGCGGCCAGCGACGGGTGCCGCCGGTCCTTCTCCGAGAGCTCGGCATCCGCCAGGTCGATGGGCCAAGGCACCGCGAGTTCCTCGTCCGCCAGATTCACGAAGGTGTACTGCTCCTGGGCTTCCGCGCTCCAATGGTCGTTCACGAGATAGGTGTACGCCGTGTTGGGCACCAGGGTCTGGTACGAGTTCCCCACCCCGCGCGGGACGTAGATCGCCGTCGACGGGTCGATCTCAGCGGTGAAAAGAGTGCCGAACGTTGCTCCCGGCCGCAGGTCGACCCACGCGCCGAAAACGCTTCCGAACGCGACGGAGATGAACTTGTCCCAGGGCTCGGCGTGGATTCCCCTGGTAGTGCCCGCAGCGTCGTTGAAGGAGATGTTGTTCTGCACCGGCCCGAAATCGGGCAGACCGACGTCGATCATCTTCTGCCGCTGCCAGTTCTCCTTGAACCAGCCGCGGTTGTCACCGTGCACGGGCAGATCGATCAGCAACACCCCTGGAATCGGGGTCTGGTGCGAGGCAAGGGTCTTGCCGTATGTCAAAGCCAAGGTGGTCTCCCGTAGGTGCGTCGGTCGTGTTGGCGGGGATCAGAGCTCGCCGCGGGCGGCCAGAGCCGAGCGGAGCGCAGCGTCGTCACCCCACACGGCGGGCGAATCGTATGGGCGATCGGGGAAGACGCCGTACTCGAGCTCAATCGGCAGCTCGTTCTCGGCGATGAATGCCTCGACCTGATCGGCCAACGACACCGGGACCCCGGACCCGCAGTTGATGATCCCGGTCACGCCCGGCGTGACCGCCACTGCCGCGATCTGCGCCGCGAGCTCCTGGACGTGGATGAAGTCGTACTTGTTCGCTCCGGTCGTGAACGGGAATCGGGTCTTGCCGTCATCCACCGCCTCGAGGATGCGGGTGAAGATCGAACTGTTCCGGCGGTCGTCACCGTAGATGTAGTAGCACCGGAGCCAGGTCAGTTCCGTCTGGTCGCTGAGAGCGAGCAAGGACGCACGTCGCAAGGCGTCCTTCGCGATTCCGT
Source organism: Microbacterium sp. AG238 (assembly GCF_003610405.1). Taxonomy (GTDB): domain Bacteria; phylum Actinomycetota; class Actinomycetes; order Actinomycetales; family Microbacteriaceae; genus Microbacterium. The sequence goes on along the minus strand of NZ_RAQC01000002.1, from coordinate 221,885 downwards.
AGAGCGATCGCGGCGCAGTCGGCGTCTCGGGCGTGATGGCGCCCTCCCAATAGCCGACCTCGTGCATCGTTCCCAGCGCCGCAACACGCGGAACACCCGCAGCCGCGGCATCCGACAACAGCCGGAAATGCGCGGATAGGTGCATCATGTGCGAGGGCGCATTGTGGACGAAACCGTCTTGCCACGCCAGGTGGATGAGGGCGGCGATGTCGTCGCCGATCAGGTCGGCGATCGCGAAGTCCGGAGCGAGGACGTCCGCCTCCACCCGACGCACCCCGGCATCGAACTGCTCGACGCTTCCGGGCCGAACCACGGCCACCGGGTCGTAGCCGAGGTCGGACACCGCTTTCACGACGTGGCGACCGACGTAGCCTGCTGCACCCGTGATGACGACGGACCGTGCCGTTCGGAACTCTCCCATGATGCGGCAAGTATATTCGTAGGGTGATCCAGACCGACTCGATGCGTTCGTCCCGTTCGTGAGCTCAGAAGCGCGATTCGACCGGCTGGCCGCCCTCCCGCTCCGGTCTTTCACGCCGCACAAGCAGGGATTGGGCTCGTTCCGCCGACAGCTGCGGGAGATCGCTGACCACCGCCAACTCCTGTGGCTTCTGACCCGGCGCGACCTTCAGGTCCGTTACCGCGGCAGCGTGCTCGGGTTCCTGTGGACGCTGATCAAGCCGCTCATCCTGCTCGCGGTCTACTACGTCATCCTGGGCCAGGTCCTCGGCGCAGCTCGAGGCATCGAGAACTTCGGCATCTACGTGTTCTCCGGCCTGACGATCTACATGCTCTTCTCCGAGAGTCTCGGCGCCTCCACCGGCTCCATCGTGGCGAACGGCGGACTCGTCAAGAAGATCTACCTGCCGCGCGAGATCTTCCCGCTCGCGGCAGTCGGCGGTGCGAGCTTCATGTTCCTGATGCAGCTCGCCGTGCTCATCGGGGCGGTCGTGGTCTTCCAGCAGTGGCCCGAACCGACGGGTCTGCTGTACTTCCTTCCCTCCGTCGCGCTGATCCTGATCTACGTCGTCGGCATCGGCCTTCTGCTCTCCGCATTGAACGTGTACCTGCGCGACGTCCAGTACATCACCGAGATCCTGCTCACCCTGATGATGTGGGGTTCCCCGATCGTCTACTCCTGGCAGATGGTGAAAGAGGTGATGGTGCGCTTCGACATCCCGTCGTGGCTGCTCGAGGTCTACACCAACAATCCGCTGACCCTCGCCGTGCTCGGGTTCCACCGCGCACTGTGGTCAGGGGGTACCCCCGCTGATTACCCCGAGGACCTTGCTCTGCGAATGGGGATCGCCGGGGTCGTCGGTCTCGTGTTCCTGCTCATCGCGCACTGGTCCTTCCAGCGCATGCAGGGCAACCTGGCACAGGAGCTGTGATGGTGTCGATCGAACCTCCCGAGGTCGTACGCGTCGAGAACGTCTCGAAGACGTTCGTGGTGCGGAAGGACAACTCGCTCAAGGACCGGGTCATCGGCTTCCGTCGCCACCGCAAGCACCGCCGCGACTACACCGCCGTCGACGGTGTATCGCTATCGATCCGCGCGGGCACGACCGTCGGTCTCCTCGGTGCCAACGGCTCCGGAAAGAGCACTCTGCTCAAGATGATCGGCGGCATCCTCACCCCCGATACGGGCGAGGTCTTCACCCGGGGACGCCTGGCCGCTCTGCTCGAGCTCGGCGCCGGCTTCCACCCCGAACTCAGTGGTCGCGAGAACGTCTACCTCAACGCCGCCATCCTCGGGCTCAGCCGAGCCGAGACCGACGAGCGATACGACGAGATCGTCCGGTTCTCGGGCATCGGCGAGTTCATCGACAACGAGGTCAAGTTCTACTCCTCGGGCATGTACATGCGGCTCGCGTTTGCCGTCGCGGTGCACACCGATCCGGACATCCTGCTCGTCGACGAGGTACTCGCCGTCGGGGATGAGGCGTTCCAGCGCAAGTGCATGGACAAGATCCGGTCGTTCCAGAAGGAAGGGCGGACGATCATTCTCGTCAGCCACTCCGCCGGCCAGATCGCCGAGCTGTGCGATACCGCTTTCGTGCTGAAGGACGGAGAGGTCGTACACGCGGGCGACGTGCGCGAGGGCCTGTCGGCGATGCGCGACATCATGGAGGGCAAGCGCATCGGCGAGAGCGCCGAGGCCGAACGCGCCGCCCGCCAGCAGCCGGTCCGTGCCCAGTCCCTGACGGTGACGAAGATCGAGACCCTCGACGCATCAGGGCGGGTCGCGACGACTTTCCACCCCGGCGACGCGATGATCCTGCGCATCCATGTGAACGCCGCGGAGGGCGCGGAGCAATGGACGACCGGATTCAGCATCGACAACAGTTCAGGTCAGATGGTGATCGCGTCGAACACCGAGCGCCTCGATGCCACCCTGCCCCCCATCTCGGCCGGTGACCACTTCATGGACTACCGCATCGGCGCACTTCACCTGGGACCCGGCGAGTTCTTCATCAACGCCAACACGTCGCCGACCATCGATGTCGACACCCACGTGCTCTGGCAGGGTGCGCGATTCCGTATGACGGGCGGCGAAGGCAACCTGGGCGTGGTCGAGGCCGCCATCGCGGTCGAGAACGACACCTCACGTCCCTGATCGCACGCGTTCTCCGGCCAGCCCGCTCGGACTGTTGAGGAGCGGGTGTCGGGGTGATCGCCCTCCCGGGCGACCACCCCGACTTGGTCATCGTGGCAAGAAGGAAATCCGACCTGCGCGGTCAGATCGCGCCACGCCGTTCTGGAACTGCTGAACGCAGCCGTTCGCGTCGCACGTCTGTGCCCCGTTCGGCCATCCGAGCCACGTCACCTCGGCGCCGTAGTGGTACCACATGTCGATGATGGGGCTGTAGGGAGTGAAGACCGGAGTCCGATCACGACGCTGGGTGATGACACCCGACCCGAAGTGCTGCGCCCAACCGCCGCCGTTCGCATCGCTGTACCGGAGCGCGTTCAACGCCGGCCCGTACCCGCCGATGCCGCCCGCTGCGCTCCAGGAACCGCCGATCGATCCGAAGGTCGTGTACGTGCCCCACGTCGGCGAGTGAGTGACCGCTCCACCGGAGAAGACTTGCGCGCATCCTGCCGAGACGCAGGCGCGCTCCCCGGTCGGCCAGCCGAGCCAGCCCCGTTCTGACTGAGCTGCGGTCCAGACCGCCTGCTCAGGACCATAAGGAACGAGAACCATGCCGGAAGGTCCCTGTGTCAGGACGCCGGCACCGAAGTTCTGCAGCCACCCGCGCCCGGTGGTGCTCGTCCGCAGGTCTTCGTAGGCCGGGCCCATGCGGCTCAGCCCGCCACGACGCTGCCATTCGGCGGTGAAACCGCCCAGGATGACGTGCGCGCCGAAGCTCGAGCTGTAGCTGATCACGCCACCCGCGAACGGCTGGGCACAGCCGAGCGCCTCGCACGTGTACCCGGCGGTCGGCCACCCGAGCCAGTTCTCCCCGCCTCCGTTGGCATCCCATTGGCGCAGAACAGCGCCCGTCGGGACAACCTGGATGCCGTAGGGGCTCTGCACGAGCCGGCCGCCCTCGAAATCCTGGACCCAGGCCGGCAGGCTCCCCTGCGTCCGGTAGGCGACATCGCCGGTCGCGACGCCGAGCGCACCGGCGACCGCACCGTTCTGCTTCCAATAGTCGTTGAGCCCACCCCAGATCACCCGGGCACCCGCCCGCGCGGACTGCGTCATCGACGCACTCACGAACGACTGCATGCACCGGCTCTGCGCATCACAGGTCATCTCGCTGTTCGGCCAGCTCATGCCGGCGCCCGGACCACCTTGGCGCTCGTACTCGGCCAGGATCGCCGCGTTGCTGATGAAGACGGTGCCGCCGGCATAGCTGCCGTAGACGACGCCCTTCTCGAACCGCTGGTACCAGCCCTGTCCGTTCGCCTCGAGATACACGGGATACGAGACGGGCTTGCCCATCGAGCCGCTCGCGCCGCCCCGCTCGTTCCAGTACGCCACGAAGCCGGGGTGCGGTTCATACGACCGCGGGTCGCCGAACCAATCGGTGAAGATACGCCAGAAGTTCCGGTTGCCGTACGACGAACAGGCGTCACCCGTGCCGTAGAGGTTCGCCAACGCCGCCTGGTTGGGCGTGTAGGGCGTGTAGATGTACAGGGCTGCCGTGGCCTGATTGTTGATGAAGACGCTTCGCGTACCGCACGACGTGGTCGGACTGTACAGGATGTTGTTCCACCGTTGCGCTCGATAGCCGAAGCTATTGGGGTTCAGACGGTAGATCTCGAACTGCCGGGCGGCGTAGTAGACCTGGTAGAAGAAGCCACTCGTCGACGGGTCGCACGGAGCCGTGTCGGGACATCCTTGCCCGGTCGCCGCCGTGTACGCCCAGGCCGGCGGGTTCGTCGAGCTGACGAGGCTCTGCTCCTTCTCCAGCAGGACGAGCAGAACGCGCTGATTGATGCCGCACGAGCGCGCGACCTTGTCGATGATCTGAGCAGCGGACTCGGATGGGCTGCCCTGATATCCGTCGCAGTACCGATCGACGGGTCGGTTGTCAGTCGACTGACGGTAGTTCTTCAAGCACGTCGCCCCGGCCGCGCAATTGCGCACCCGGGAGTCGAGGAAGGACTGCACCTCGCTCGCGGTCATGCCGGTCGAGGAGTAGAAGACCGAATCGTCGATGATGTAGCCCGGATCCCAGTCCGCCGCATTGGCGGCAGAGGCAGCCGGCGCCGAGACCGGGCTCACCGCCGGTGCGACGACGACCAGAAGGCCAGCGACGAGCGCGAAGACCAGATGTAACGCTGTGATGCGCCGCCGCGGTTCCGCCGAGCGCGCGATCACGGGAGCGTGACCGATTCGGTCTCGGAGACACCCGACCGTGCGCTGGAGTGGTACGCCAACGTCGCCTGCCAGTCGCCGCTCGCCAGCTCCGATGACGGGATCGTCATCAGGCCGCAGAACGTGCTCTCGGGGCCGGTCGCCGTGCTCGCCTCGACCGTCCGGGTCGCATCCCCCTGGGTGAGCGTGAGCGTGCAGGTGCCGCCCTCCTCGACCACATCGGGCACGGTGCCGGTCGCCTCCAGCGTTCCGCCGATGACCTCCAGCGTGATGAACATGACGGTCGCCTGCTCGCCCGGATCGACGGCGCTGGGGCTAGGGGCCGGGCTCTCCACGACCTCGCCGGGCGTCTGACTGGCTTGGGGCGTCGGCTCTGCGCTCTCCGTCGGCGAGGGGCTGATGGGCGATGCTGCGCCGCCCGGCGGAGTCGCACATCCGCTCAAGGCGATGACGCCGGCGAGGACGACGACGACGAGTGGACGCAAGGGTGACCGCGCGGGGAGCATGGGAGCTACATTAATAGCCGCTGCCACTGGGCGGAGCATTGAGAAGATGGCGCTCGGCGATTTGCAGAACGACGACATCCGGTGCGTACTGCGCCACGTAGTCGCGGTAGGAGACCGGGTCCTCGAAGTCGGCGCGGTAGCGGTGCCAGAACTGCCACGTCGTGGAGTACGACTGCTGCCACAGCGGCGAGAGTCCACCACCCATCGAATCGCGGAAGATCAACGCCTTCTTGCCCGTCGTCGACTCCGAAACCTCGGTCGTGACCGGCAGGATGCTGGCGTCGGTCGTGGCCTCGCCCGGCACCGTCTCGACGCTGCCGTCATCCCGGGTCCGCGTGACTTCGCGCAGCGGTTCGCTGTACACCGGCACCGCCCAGTCCGCTCCCGGGCTCTCGACGCCGAACGACGCCCACTCGTTGAAGTCGCCGATGACTCGAGTTCCCTCGATGGGAGGCACCTGAAGTGGACGCTCCGAGGGATAGATCTCGTTGACGCACGCAGAGATCTGGCTCCAGCTGGCATACGCGCCGAAGTCGGTCCAGTGGCTGTTGCTCCAGCTGAAGAGGTGAGCATCGTCTGACTTCTGCTCGATCAGGCCGGCCCGCAGGTCGATGAGCGGGAGGCCGCCGGCCGCGGCGGCGAGCTGATCCATGCTGGTCGAGCCGCGGAGTGCCTGCATCCATTCCGGGAGCTCTTCGGGATAGACACTCGAGGTCGAGGGCGTGACGATCACGTAGAACTCGATCCCGTCGGCCGCGAAGCCGTCCCGCAACGATGTGAGGTGATCGACCCACCGATCGACATCGAGCTGGCTGAGATTGACCCGGCCGACCGCCTGCGACGCATACTGGTCGATCTCGTCGCTCCAGAAGATCCACCCGTTCGGACCGACCAGGTAGGGCTGAGCGACAGCGTCGGCGTGCTCCTGCCATGCCGCCTCCGCGGAGCTCGGATCATCGAGCCATGGCTCGTCGTCAGATGTCGCCACTTCCGGGCGACACAGCGCGTCGGCGGCCGTCTGCGGCCCGTCGCCCACCGGTGACACGGCCGCCGGGCTCGTCGCTCGCGACTCGAGGGAGGCCGCCACGACGACGCCCGCGACGAGGGCGAGCACGCTCAGTATCCCGAGCATGACGAGGGGAAGGTATGTCAGCCGGCGCCACCACCGCTGCCGGGGACGCAGCTCCTGTCCCTCCGGAAGCCCGGTCAGTCCCGCCGTCATCGGCGGCCCCCCGGAGTGATGACGAGCTGCTGCCGCACGCGTCCTGCGAGACGTGATCTGCTTTCGCGAGTGCGGTCTGCGAACGAGGTCATCCAGCGCGGCGACCAGTTCTTGAGTGACATCGCGGGCCGCTCGATGAGATGCCAGCTCAGATAGGCGTACACGTGGCATCCGACGATCACGACGACGTGGTAGACCACGAGTCCTGCCTGCTGAAGTCCGAAGTACGTCACGAACGCCATCAAAGGCCAGCCGATGATGTAGATGCCATATGAGAAGTCGCCGTGACGGTCCCAGTGTCGGATGGGCACACGGACGGCGAACCACATCAGGAAGTAGCAGAAGGCGTAGAGCCCGAATACGAGCCAGCCGCCTTTCGCGTAGGTGTACAGCGCGACGACGAGGCACGCGGCGGCGAGCCGGTCGTCGATCGGGATGCGGTCGGCGAACAGGCAGAAGAGGATGCCCCAGGCGAAGGGCGCCATGAGGAGGAGGACGCGGAAGTCGCCGAAGATCGAGGACAGGCCGACGAGATTTCCGATGCCCAGCCACTGGAGGGCCGCGAGCACGATGATCGCGCCCGCGATCATCCCGCCGACCATCCGGTTGGCCAGGGCTCCGAAGACGCCCAGCGCGCCGACGAGGATGTATGCACCGAACTCGAATGCGAGCGTCCAGGCCGACCCGTTCCAGTCCTGGATCCCATGCGCGTACTGCGGGATCGAGGTTCCCATCCCCGCGATGTTCAGCTGGTTGAGGATGAGAGTGAAGTTGTTGGAGAAGTACGTCCATGGCGATTGCTCGGTCGCATTCCAGAACCCGTCCCACGTGCCCGCCTCGCGATACCACGCGAGCGGAGCGAAGACGAAGGCGGTGATGAGCAGCGCGAGGAACCAACCGGGGTAGATGCGGAGCACGCGGTGCCAGAAGAACCGGGGCGTGCTCGTCCTGCCCATCTTGCTGCGGGTGATGAGGAAGCCCGACATGAAGAAGAACCCGGAGACAGCCACGCCGCCCAGGGATTGCTCGTCACTCCATTGGGTCCCCAGGTCGCGCCCGCCGTAGAAGCCCGCGATCGGACCGGCGTGCGAGAAGATCACCGCGAAGGCGAGCAGCCACCGGAGGAAACCGATCGAGTTGCTGCGAGGATCGAAAGCCGCCGCGAGTGAGGTCACAGCAGTTCCATGTCGTCGATCCCGTCCTCGACGGGACGGAACGGACGGCGGCGGCGAGCCCAGCCGCGAGGATCACGAAGCACGCGAGCGATTCCGCGGGCGGGTCGGTAGAAAGCGCGCAGCACCGGGACCGCGCGCGGATGGCGCAGCCGGATGTAGGCCTTCGCATAACCGAACGGCCCCCCACCGAGGAAGTCGCCCGAAGCGTCGAGCAACCCGACCTGATCGATGGCATACCCCTGGATGTTCTTGCTCATCCGGTCGAGCTTGTACTCGAGAGAGGTGTGGCTGATGGCGGCGTAACGCGCGGTGGCGACGGTCTTCGTGTGATATCCGAGCTCTGCCGCGGCGTAGCTGAACAGTCGCTCCTGTGCGTGGGCGATACTGCCGTCGATGTGCTCTTTCGGGGACGGGTAGTCCTTGTAGGTGAGCTCCTGGTCGGTCATCAGGCGCAAGGCTTCGGGTCGGAACGCGAACATGCAGCCGTATGGGGCGAGAGGCGACGGATCATCGAACGGAACGGAGATCCCGAGCTTCTTCGCCATCTTCTTCGTCGCGTCCTTGTTGGCGAACCAGCCCCGGCCCAGAACCGGGTAGCCGATGTGGATGGTGGGCGCGTACGCGAGGCCGAGGCCGGGCTCGCGCTGGAACAGGGCGATGAGGTTGGCCGCGTAACCGCGCGAGTTCAGAAGGTTCATGATCTGGTGCCGCCGGAAGAACTCCCCCGCGTTCATGCCCTCTTGCACGGTCTTCTTCGAGTGGATCTTGAGGATCACGTCGTAGTCGTCCGAGCGGATCACGTCGCGGCATCCGACGAAGAAGGCACCCATATCGCGACCGCGATTGGACGGCAGACACCGGATGTCGAGCTTGCGCATGAGCGGCTGATCCAGCTCGTCCACGATCGTGCGGATGACTTCGCCCTTGGCTTTCGTGTCCGTCGTCACGTAGACGTCGTACTCCGAGGGCAGATTCGCCGCGTAAGAGAAGAGCTCTCGAGTGAGCTCGGGGTAGTAGATGTGCACGATGACCGCCAAGCGCAACGGCTTGGTCTCGTCATAGGAGATGTCGACGTCGGGCATGATCTCGAGCATCGCGGAGTTCGTGTTCACGACTTTGGGCTGCGACGACTTCGAGATGTTCTGCCAGATCAGCTCCGTCGGGTAGCCGAGCTGAGACGCCTTCTCCACGAACCGCCGAGGCACGATCGCCTGCCGGTCGATCAGCAGAGGGTCGTGGAAGAACGGGCGACGCTTCAGCGCGGGACAGCCGTCATCCAGCAGCGCCTCCGCATCGAAGAATGCGGGGTGCCACGTCGAGTAGTTGCGCTGCGGGAAGGCGACCTCGTACTCGAATCCCGCCGAACTGAAGTGATGCGTGAACTTCGACTCGTGACTGAGGATGGAGTCCGTGTACGACACGATCGGCGGCATCTCGTCCCAGTAGGTCCGCCACAGATCGGACTGGAACATGCTCTTGCGTACCGCGATCCAGTGGGACTGGATGTGCGAGTGGAGCACCCCCGTCCGGGTGAAGGGGTTGGGCCGGAGCTTTCCGTGCTCGGTCATCCCCCAGAAGTGGACCGGTGCCCGGTCCATGCGTTCGAAGACGGGCTCGAAGGGGTTCACCGGACCGAACCAGGTGTAGTTCATGAGGATGAGCTCGTCGAACTCGGCCAGGCGCTCCTCGCCGAACTCGCTGAGGGCCTCCTTGTACCCCCAGACGTCGAATCCGACGTTGGGCCGCAGCCAGATGGTGTCGACCAGTCCCTCGAGCTTGGCGCGGCCCTCGTCGGTCAGCTGTCCGTTGACGACGACGAAGATGTGCTCCGCGAACGGGCGCAGCCTCTCGAGCTTGTACAGAACGTAGTCATCGACATGCCCCCTGGCGTCCCACAGGAGATAGAAGATGATCCGCCGACCGTCCGCCGGGAAAGGCTTTGGCGCCTCGGTCTCACTCACTCGCTCGCCCCTCCTACGCGGTTTCCCGCAGATCCGAACTGCATAATGCTACCCGCCGTCTGGTCGGCAACCTTCTGCGCCGCCTTCTGGAGCACCGCCGCACGCGCATCGAAGGAATGCTGCTCGCGAATACGACGTGAGATCAGCCGCAGCTCGTCATCGTCCGGGAAGAGCATGTCGAGGTTTCCCCGCAGCATCTCCACGAGATGCTGCGGGCTGCGGTAGGTCACGACGGCGCCCCCGAAGATCTCCTCGATGCCGTCGACGGGCTCGGAGATCACACGACCGCCGACCGCGACGACGTCGAACGGACGCATCGCGATGAAGCCCTCCTCCCGCATCGCAGGCCACTGGTCGTTGAGCACGACCGCCGCGGTCTCGTATCGCTCCGGAAGCGCCTCGTTGGGAATCCGCTCCGCCACCACCGCCGAAGCCGGAATGAAGGGCCGCCAATCGGGGCCGTAGACCTTGACGTCGACGCCGGCCCGTATCGGAGCGACCACGCTCGGGCGCGCGATCCCCCGCGCTGTGCCGACGAACACTATCTCCGCAGTGCGGGGCAGTCCGCGAGGGACGAACTTGTCGGTGTCGACGCATTCGAGCAGCGGCTCCACCGGGACCGACCACTGACGTGAGACCTTCTCGGACCAGGTCTTCGAAGCTGCGAAGACCTGGTCGAACTGCGCGATCTCTCCCCGTGAGACCTCGTCTGGATGACTGATGATCCACTGCAGGTTCACCCCCGTGCTCGGCGGATCGATGCGGTACGGCCCCCGGACCACGACGTTGACGTCATCGAGGTGAGCCGACGGTCGCCGCGCCGCGCCGAAGTGGTCGATGATCACATCGTGTCCCCGTCGCCGCAATGCTGCCGCGAGACCCTGAGCGAAATGGGTGTCACCCCAGACGTCGCCGCGCGGGCCGGCGGGCGAGCAGATCTTGATCGCCCACCGTTGCGAATGCGCGGACGGCCGTCGCCACGTCATCGTCGGGCTCGGCCGTCGGGTTCTCGCGCCCTTCTGCCACCCCGAGACATCGAATCCTGCGGCGCGCAGAATGCGCTCGGCCGCCTCACGATCAGTCCGCACGCCGTCGAACGACCGCAAGGGGCGTCGGGATCGGTCGAAGGCTGCAGCCGGTTCGTCGAGCACAGTCGTCACGTCCGGCAGAACAACCGCTTCGCGATCGCGGGCGATGACGTCGGAGACGTCTTCGAGGTCGAGGGCGTCCGAGATCGCCGCGCGCGCTTCAGGATGAGTGAGCCGTGAGGAGTGCGACGCGAATGCGATGCCGCAGAGGCGCGGAACACTGATCTCGCTCCCCAGCCCGGCCAGGTCTTCCACGGGATGTCCCGCCAGGATGCGGTAGAGGCTGCCGTGGTGATCGACGGCCGCCGCGCCGATGCCGACGAGGGTTCCGTCGTGCTCACGCACGGCGGGGACGGCGATCACACCGTCGCGGGCGCGCACCAGGAGACGGTCGACGTCGTCATCCGAGAAGCTCCCCCGCGGATCGAGCGCGACCAGGTGCCCGTCGCTCCAGCCGTGCAGGCTCTCGCTCACGACCGTCCCCCAGATCGGACGCCGACCGTATCGGCGGAGGGTGCAACCGTCCACCGCCTCCGCGGCGATGGACGCTGTCACCCACTGCGACAGATCGGGGTCGACGAGCGCAAGGATCGCCGTCGCTCCGTCTCGCTGCGCGAACCGGCCCGCCTGATGCACCTTCGCTCCGTACCGGCGGTCGCGGTGCTGGATGAGGGCGAGCATTCGGTCGCCCCGAGCCGGAGCCGGAGCCGCGGTCCGACCTGCACGGCGCCATCGCCGTGCAGCGTCGATCGCACGCGACCTGAAATCCGTTACGGTGAGCAGCTGGCTCTCGCCTCCCACGCGCAGGGGGATCTCGGTGTGACGGAGCGCCCATAGCCGTTCGAGCGCACCGGACGCGCCGTCGCCTCCGAGGGCGCGTGCGTCCCAGAGCGGGTGGACGTCGACGGTCGGCCGGTCGCTCAGGAGGTAGGCGTACAGCGCGGGAACCCGGTAGACCTCGGGAAGGACGCCACCGGCGTGGATCTCGTCGAACAGAGGGTTCACGCTGTAGCCGCGTCGGAACCCGCGCACGATGTAATGCCAGACCGCCGCTTCAACGGGCATCTGCGGGAGACCGAGCTGCGCGGCGTAGTAGGAGGAGTCGACGAGCCCCGACCTGCGGATGACTCGCCACCACCACACTCGGTCGGCGGCACGCACCACGGGACCGATGACGCGGGTGCCGCGGAGCGCGCGGACGCGCGCACGTACATCCGGCCGCATGGTCACCCCCGACGCGAGCGCGCGAACACGCTGCGGATTCGTCGAAGCCGCCGCCAGAGGGGGTGACGGTCGTAGATCTCGGCGACGATCTGCTCCCGCTGGCGATCGAGACGCGCCTCGAGTTCGGAGGTGAACTCTGCGCGGAGCTGCTCGTGGAGGTAGGCGATGTAGAGCGGGAGGCCGGGCCCGTTCGAGGCGGACCAGCTGCGCAGCGCCCGGTCTCTGACCAGGATGTCGTCACGACGATGGGCCGATGACAACTCGAACATGCTGTTGCCGTCGGCGCCTCGACCGGAAGGCCGCTGCGTCCAGAACGCGAGCGCGTCGCCTTCGAGGAAACCGATGGCGAACCGTTCGCTGATACGCAGATACAGGTCCCAGTCCTCGACCGCTTCCAGGCTCTCGTCGTACATGCCGATCTCGTCATGGATCTCGCGCCGGTACAAGAACGAGATGGGGACCGCGCGGTTGATCTGCAGGAGAGCGAGGAAGGTCACGGAGGTCATGCCCGCCCAGAAGGGAGCCCGGGAGACTTCCTTCCACACGCCTCCGTGCTGCTTCTCGTAGACGATGTCGGTCGGAACCATGACACCACCGTCGTTCGGGTGGGCGTCGAGGTACTCGACGGTGCGAGCGAGGAAGTCCGGATGCCACAGATCGTCGTCGTCGTGCAGCACGACGTAGGGGGCCCCTGTCGCGCGGATACCGGTGTTGGCCGCGAAGCAACGTCCGCCCGGCTCAGACACGTCCACGATCCGGACGCGATCGGCGATGGGCGACGCGGCGACCGTCGCGGCCACCTGCTCGCGGTCGCCCCGATCATTCACGACCACCACTTCGGCGTCGGGGAAGCTCTGCGCCGCGATGTCGCCGAGGGCACGAGCGAGGAAATACGGGCGGTCCTTGGTGCGCACGATGACGCCCACACGATGACTCACTGCGACAGCCTACCGACAGCTCACAGCTCGGCGTGGAGCGCCCACACGCGCTCGGCGTGATCGCGCCACGAGAACGCCCGGCCGCGGTCGCCGGCGCGGACGGCCCAGCGGTGGAGCTCCTCCGGAGAGGACAGCACTTCTCCCGCGGCATCCCGCAGCTCGTCGAACGGCGCGATGCGCGCGCCGTCGAGCAGCACCTCGTGATGCACGGGCGAGTCGCACGCGACGACGGGCACGCCCAGCACCATCGCCTCGACGGCGCGCCACGGGAACCCCGACCCGTCGGAGAGCGCGATCAGCAGCACGGCCGCGTCGAGGACGGCAGCGCGATCGGCAGCATCCAGTCGCCCGGGCACGATGACGCGGTCGTGGTCGATCCCGGCCCCGGCGATCGCGCTCGCCACTTCGGCCGGCTCGTCGAACACGACGACGCTGGAGGTCTGCTCCCCCGCGATCGAGGCCAGCACGGCGCGCAGCTGCTCCTCGGTGCCGCCGGCGACGACGGCCACACGATCGGGCACGCCCAGCTCGCGCCGCCGCCCGACCGCGTCGGTCGGGACGCGGAAGTCCGCGGGCGCGGCGCCCGGGATGACCCGTATCCGGCCACTGAGCTTCGGCGCGATCTCGGCGAGACGGTGCGCGGTGGCGTGTGCGGGTACCACGACGGCATCCGCGTGCTTCTCAGCGCGCTTGAGCAGCGCTCGATGGGCGAGCAGTGTCGCCCGGGGGAACAGTGCGGGCATGTCCCAGACGGCGAGGTCCCAGACGGTGACCACGGTCTGCTCGTTGTCGTGCGCGCGATCGTGCTTGACGAGCGGGGCCAGCAACGTGGGGGCGTGTAAGAGACCGCCTGCGACGCCTCCCGAGATGCCCATCGGCCACGAGGCCATCAGACCCGTTCGAGGGAACGGCGCCCTGATGGTCTGGGCGACACCGCTGAGCGCGGAGGCGGCATCCACGGCATCCGACGGGACGACGGCGGCGACCTCGCATCGCGCCGGCGCGGTCTCGATGAGCGCACGCGCCACCTCGAGGGATGCCTCGGCGGAGTCGGCGTCGACGACGTCGGTCAGTTGATCGAGGACGACACGGAGGACGGTGGCCATCGCTCAGCCCTCCGGCGCCGGGGTCGGGGTCTGCGGGTGGAGCGCGTCCTGCACCATCTGCCGGACGAGAGCCCAATCGGGGTCGGCCTCCTCGATGCCGTTCTCGGGAGTCAGCTCGATCGTGGTGACCGGCTGCTCCTTGGCCTTCATCGCGATGTCGGCGAGGAAGGGCAAGAGGTCGGCGGGGATGTCGGTCTGCACGAGCACCTGCCCTGCGTCGGCGATCTCGGTGAACCGATCGAGCACGTTCTGCGGCGTCATCTGGGCGAGGATCGCCTGCTGCAGCTCGCGCTGGCGGCGCATCCGGTCGAAGTCACTCGTCGTGTAGCGCGAGCGGGCGTACCACTGGGCGGTGTCGCCGTCCATGTGCTGCTGTCCGGCCTCGATCCACCCCTCGGCCCAGTCCTCGGCGCTCTGGCCCTCGTAGCGCGGGCCGCCGCCCTTGGGCAGGCGCTCGACGACGTTGATGTCGACACCGCCGAGGGCATCGACGAGGTCGGCGAAGCCCTTCATGTCGATGAAGACGTAGTACGGGATGGTGATGCCCAGGATCCCCTCGACGGCGTCCTTCGTCGCCTCGACGCCCGGCGACGACCCGTCGCCTCGGGCGTCGGGGTACATCGCGTCGCCATCGCGACAGATCTCGACCTCGGTCTGCAGCTGGTTGATGCCGCTGCTCCACCCGCAGTTCGGATCGACACGGCCCTCGTGGACGTCGGGGTACAGGTCGTGCATCGGTCCCGGCGCGAACGGGAAATGCCCCATGTCGCGCGGTACACCGGTGATCGTCGTCGCCCCCGTCTCGGCGTTGACCGAGACGACGGAGATCGAGTCGAATCGCATCGAGTCGCGCCCCTCACCGCTGTCGGCGCCGAGCAGGAGGACGTTGTAGTACCCGTCCGACGGCGGAACGCTGGGTCCGCTCGCCCCGAAGACGGTGCTGAGGGTCTCGCGCACCGAGTTGACCCGGTCGAAGGTCCAGGCTGCCGCGGACGTCGATGCGACGGCGAGGAGGATCGCGAGGAGCGGCACTCCGATGCGGGCGACCGTGCCGGCGCGCACGAGCTTCACCAGGCGCAGCGTGTCGATGGTGAGCACGATCCACAGCACCGCATAGAACGCGATGACCGCCTGGACGATCAGGAGGACGAACCAGTTGGTCGCCAGCGACAGCAGGAGCGGGCGCCAGAGCAGCCCGGTCAGCACGGTCAGCAGTGCGAGGACCCACATGGTGATCGTGGCCGCGAGACCGAAACGCCCGAGACGCCGGTTGCCCGCGAGTACCTGGGCCGAGCCGGGCAGCACGAAGTTGAGCACGACGAGCCACCAGCCGCGTCGTCCCATCACCTCGGGCGACGACGTGTCGGGATGCCGGAGGGGACGCTCCTCGATCAGGCTCGAGGGTCGCGGCCGGGCGGAGCTTCGCGGCGGTGCGCCGACGCTCACAGGGATTCCTTCAGGCGGCGGTTCTTCTCTTCGACCTGCTGCTCGAGCCCGCGCGCGTACTCCTCGAGCCGGTCGGCGAGCGCCGGATCAGCGGCCCCGATGATGCGCGCGGCGAGGAGGCCGGCGTTCTTCGCTCCGTTGATCGAGACGGTGGCGACGGGGATGCCGCCGGGCATCTGCACGATGCTCAACAGGGAGTCGAGCCCGTCGAGGGTCGCGAGCTGGACGGGGACCCCCACGACAGGGAGGGGCGTCAGCGATGCGAGCATGCCCGGGAGGTGCGCTGCTCCTCCGGCTCCCGCGATGATGACGCGCAGCCCGCGCCCGCGTGCCTCACGGCCGTAACGCAGCAGCTTGTCGGGCGTGCGGTGGGCCGAGACGACCTCGACCTCGTGCGCGATGCCCAGGTCGGTCAGTGCCTGCGATGCGTCGCTCATGACGCGCCAATCGGAGTCCGAACCCATGACGACTCCGACCAGCGGAGCGTCCGACGAATGCAGCGGCGAGGATGTCACCGACCCAGGTTAGGCGGGCCACCTGAGGAATCCCCGGAGCGGCGCGGTACCCGGTGATGCTCAGTCGTCGAAGTGCGCGGCCACCACGCGGGCGTCGCCCACGACGGCGTCGAGGTCGTCGCCCGAGAGGTTCACGTGACCGACCTTGCGTCCCGGCCGCGGCGCCTTGCCGTACGTGTGCACCTTCGCGCCCGGGTGGGCCTCGAGAGCGGCGGGGATACGCGCGGCGAGCGAGTCGGAGACGGGGCCACCCAGGATGTTGATCATGACCGACCACGGCGCGCGCGGCGACGTGTCGCCGAGCGGAAGGTCGAGCACTGCGCGCAGGTGCTGCTCGAACTGTCCGGTCACGGCGCCGTCCTGGCTCCAGTGACCGCTGTTGTGCGGCCGCATCGCGAGCTCGTTGACGAGCAGACGGTCGTCTGCCGTCTCGAAGAGCTCGACGGCGAGCATGCCCGTCACACCCAGCCCCTCCGCGATCGAGACGCCGATGCTCTCGGCGACCTCGACCAGGCGCTGGCCCGCCCGCGGCGCCGGAGCGATGACCTCGGCGCACACGCCGTCGCGCTGCACGGTCTCCACCACGGGGTACGAACGCCACGCCCCCGAGGGCCGGCGTGCGACCTGCTGAGCGAGCTCGCGCGTGAACTCCACGAGCTCTTCGACGAGGAGCTGTCCGCCGGGTTCGAGCGCGTCGAGCCAGTCGGCCGCCTCCTCGGCGGCGCGCACGACGCGCACGCCTTTGCCGTCGTAACCGCCGCGCGGGGTCTTCACGACAGCACGCCCGCCGTTGTCGTCGAGGAACGCCTGCAGACCGGCGGCATCCGAGATCGCGGCCCACTCGGGCTGCGGCATGTCGAGCTCGGCGAGGCGAGCGCGCATACGCAGCTTGTCCTGCGCGTAGAAGAGCGCGTCGGGGCCGGGGTGCACGGCCACGCCCTCGTCGACGAGGGCACGCAGAACGTCCTGCGGCACGTGCTCGTGGTCGAAGGTGATGACGTCGACGTCGCGGGCGAATGACCGGACCGTCTCGAGGTCGCGATAGTCACCCGTCGACGTCGCCGCGATGGCGGCGGACATCCCGTGCTCCTCGGCCAGCACCCGCACGTCGATTCCCAGCTCGACGGCCGGCGCGATCATCATGCGGGCCAGCTGTCCTCCGCCGACGATTCCTACTCGCAACGACATGGCGCCTCCTCCGGTTTCGGATCCATCATCGCGCACCGCGCCACGTGGCCGCACGCGCGATCGGACTCGGGCGTGCTCAGGAATCGGAGCCGACGACCGGCATGCTGTGGGAGTCGCGATGCGCGAGGATCTGGCTCACCTCGACCTGATCGGCCAGCACCTCGTGGACGAGCGCGACAGCCGGGATGCTCCGCAGCCGCATCGAGGGATCGACGCCGTTCGAGAGCGTCAGCGTGCCGGTGCCGTTGAGACGTTGCAGCGGGCCGCGCGACTCGTCGATACCGTAACCGCGGATATGGCTGAGCTCGGCCCGGCGGCGGACGATGAGTCCCGAGGTCTCGATAACCCGGCGGGTCGTGATCGTGTACGAGTGCGCGAGCCAGCGCAGGAACGGCAGCACGACGAGCAGCACGACCACCAGCCCCGCGGCCGACCAGAGCATGACATCCGTGAACGGCGCGGGGAGGTTGTCGGTGAAGTACCCCGTGACACCCGCGACGACGATGAGCAGAAGCGCAGGCCACAACAGCGGCCCGGCGTGCGGGCGCAGCCGGGCGACGCGCAGCTCGGGCGCGGCGGCACCGAGCGCGGGCGCGACGGGTCGGCCGAACGAGGCTGCGGGCTGTGTCACAGCACCATCATGACCCGCCGGTACGACAACGCGACGACGGCACGCCCGGATGCCGCGAGGCCTCAGCCGACTCCGCGGACGTGAACGACGTCACCGGCGCCGACGACGCTTTCGACCGACCCTGTCCGCACGACCAGACGCCCATCCTCGTCGAGGCGCTCCGCCGTTCCCGTCAACGTCTCGCCGCCGGGCAGCGAGACGACGACGTCCTCGCCGATCGTGACGCACGCCGCCGCGACGCGCTCGCGCAGCGCGTCGTCTGCGCCCGACACCGCGAGGTGGGCGATGTGGTCGCGCAGACCGGAGAGGAAGTCCGCCAGCAGCCGATCCTCGTCGGCCGAGGCACCCAGCGCGGTGAACGACGTCGCGGTCGCGACCGGCAGATCGACCTCGGCCATGGTCGTGTTGACTCCGGCGCCGAGGATCACGTCCCCCGCCTCACCCGGGAGGACTTCGGCGAGGATGCCGCTGATCTTCCGGCCGTCGACCAGCACGTCGTTCGGCCATTTGACGCCCACGCGCCGACCGTGCAGCTGGGCGGCGACCGCATCGCTCATCGCGAGACCGGCGACGAGCGGGATCCAGCCGCGCAAGCGGACCGGCACGGCCCCGACGCGCAGCAGCACCGAGATCGCGAGGGCGGTGCCGGCCGGAGCGGTCCAGCTGCGATCGAGCCGGCCCCTCCCGGCGCGCTGGTCGGTCGTCACGACGACGGAGAGATGCGGGTGGGCATCGGGATCGGCCTCGACGTCGCGACGCAAGTGGGCGTTGGTCGAATCGGTGTGCTCCACGACGTGCAGGCGGGGCGATACCGCGGCCGCACGGGGATAGCCGTTCTCGGGGATCGTCATGGCGTCACCCTACGATGCCGGATCGGCGCGAGGCGAGGGGTTGCGTCCGAGGGTTTCCACAGGTGATCGCCGCCGTCGTTGTGGGCGTGCTCCAACGGCTGCGGGGCAGCGCTGGATAGGGTGGAACGCGTGACCGACCAGCCCGACCTGTCCACGACCGCCGGCAAGATCGCCGACCTCCGCGCGCGCTACCAGTCGGCCGTCGTCGACGCCGAGAACACGGCACGCGAGAAGCAGCACAAGAAGGGCAAGCTCACCGCGCGCGAGCGTATCGAGATGCTCGTCGATCCGGGGTCGTTCGTCGAGCTCGACGAGTACGTGCGGCATCGCACCACCGCGTTCGGCATGGACCGCTCCCGCCCGTACGGCGATTCCGTCGTCTCCGGGGTGGGCACGATCCACGGACGCACGGTCGCGGTCTACTCGCAGGACTTCACCACGTTCGGCGGCTCGCTCGGCGAGTCGGCAGGCGAGAAGATCATCAAGGTCATGGAGCTCGCCCTCCGCGGCGGGATGCCGATCATCGGCATCCTCGACTCCGGCGGCGCCCGCATCCAGGAGGGCGTCGTGGCGCTCGGCAAGTACGGCGAGATCTTCCGCCTGAACACCGCCGCATCCGGCGTCATCCCGCAGATCTCTCTCATCATGGGCCCGGCCGCCGGCGGCGCGGTTTACTCCCCCGCCCTGACCGACTTCGTGATCATGGTCGACAAGACGAGCCAGATGTTCGTCACCGGCCCCGATGTCATCAAGACGGTGACGGGCGAGGACGTCGGCATGGAGGAGCTCGGTGGCGCCCACACCCACAACACGCGTTCGGGTGTCGCGCACTACCTCGCCGAGGACGAGGACGACGCGATCGACTACGCGCGCTCGCTCCTGAGCTTCCTGCCCGACAACAACATGTCGGACGCCCCGGTCTACGAGACCGGTTTCGAGTGGGAGACCACCGACGACGACCGCACCCTGAACACCGTCATCCCCGACTCCCCGAACCAGCCCTACGACATCCACCAGGTGATCGCCGGCATCGTCGACGAGGGCGACTTCCTCGAGGTGCAGCCGCTGTTCGCGCCGAACATCGTCGTCGGCTTCGGCCGGGTGGAAGGCCGCACCGTCGGCATCATCGCCAACCAGCCCTCGCAGATGGCGGGCACGCTGAACATCGACGCCGGCGAGAAGGCGAGCCGGTTCGTGCGCTTCTGCGACGCCTTCTCGGTGCCGATCGTCACTCTCGTCGACGTCCCGGGCTACCTCCCGGGCACCGACCAGGAGTGGACCGGCGTCATCCGCCGCGGCGCCAAGCTGCTCTATGCCTACGCCGAGGCGACGGTCCCCCTCGTCACGGTGATCTTGCGCAAGGCCTACGGCGGCGCGTACATCGTGATGGGGTCGAAGCAGCTGGGCGCCGACGTCAACGTGGCCTGGCCCACGGCGGAGATCGCCGTGATGGGCGGGCAGGGTGCGGTGAACATCCTCTACCGCGGTGAGATCAAGCGCGCCGAAGAGGCGGGCGAGGATGTCGCCGCCGTCCGATCGCGCCTGGCATCCGAGTACACCTACAACGTGGCTTCCCCGTTCCTCGCAGCCGAACGCGGCGAGCTCGACGGCATCATCGAGCCCGCGCAGACCCGCGTGTACATCGCCAAGTCGCTGCGCGCGCTGCGCGGCAAGCGGGCCGAGCTGCCCGCGAAGAAGCACGGGAACATCCCGCTGTGACCGGGCCGGATGACGCTCGCGACGAGGCGGCGCGCGAGGAGCGACCCCTCCGCATCGACGTGCGCCGCGGCAACCCGACGCCCGAAGAGCTCGCCGCGCTCATCGCCGTCGTGAGCGAGTCGTACGCCCAGGAGGCGGCCGAGGCCGTCGCCCCGGAGCCGACGCCCGAATCGGCGTGGCGTCGCTCGGCGCGCGCGCTGCGGACCCCGCTGCGCCGCGGTTTCGGCTGGGGCAGGTTCACCGGCTGACAGCTCGCTCGGGGCGGTTCGCTCCCGAGCGATTTTGTCCCCCGAAATACCTACAGACAGATCTGGCACATTGCCACAGACTGGATCTGCTGGAACGCTACTGCGTTCGGTCACCTGAGCTTCGTGCCGGTGACTGCTGCGAGTCGGTTTTCGGGTAACCACTCGCATGGCGAGGGGCGGGCGGCTTCGCCGCCCCTCGCCCCCAGCACCCCGTCGGTATCAGAGGCGCGGGCGAGGCCGCGCGATCTCGCGCCAGAGGTCGACCGTCTCGTCGGAACCGTCGTCGTGACGTGATCGGCCGACCACCGTGACCGCCGTATCGGGATGCGTCGACGTGCGGATGTAGAGGCGCTCCGACCGCACGCCGTCGAGCACGTCGGCGAGCTCGGCTCGAATGGCGGCGAGTTCGCGTTCATCGAGCCCGTCGAGCCCGCCCTCGTCGAGGAAGGTGACGTGAGAGCCCGAGCGTCGGACGTCCTCGAGGACGCGTCTCACCGCATCGTCCAGCAGGCGGGGCCCGCGCAGCTCATCACGCAGACGTCCCTCGGCGAGCCGGGCTTGGAGCCGTTCGTCATCATCGAGGTCGCCGTCGGCTTTGATGGTCCGCGAGAGCACCGGGCCCGCGACGGCGAGCGCTCGCTGGACGCGAACGCGTCTCTCCCGCCGGCGCCCTTCCTGCGTCGCGAGCCACTCGGACGCCTCGCGTTGAAGGGCCGTCAGTTGCGCGGTCTCGACGGCGGCTCGGTCGATCAGCAGCACGATGATCTGCGCACCGCCCACCCAGAGGGCGGAACCGACGGCGCCGAGCGACAGAGTCGGCTCGGGACCGATCCAGATGACCGACTGCAGGAACAGCATCGCGATCCCCGACCAGGCCACGATCGACCGCCGCCGGACGACGAGGATCGCCATCAGCGCCCCGAGACCGCCGAGGCTCCAGGTTGCGAAGGGCTGCAGCCGCCCGGCCTCGCCTGCGGCCCACCACGTGGCGGACGGGATCACGATCGTCACGGCGAAGGCGAGCAGCGCGATCCACAGGGGCAGCGGCGCCGGGCGGCTCATCCCCGCCGTCACCGCGCTCAACGCCGGGACGTCGGCGGCGGGCCGCGACGGAACGCCCATCGGCCGCGTGGGCCAGAAGATGCACAGCCCGGTGACGGCGAGGTACACCACGAGGTTGAGGACCAGCACGACCGGCACGTCGACGGGGCGGGTCCAGAACATGCCGCCCACCGCGAGATACGCGGTGAACGCGACGCCGAGCGCTGAGAGCACCCAACGGACCGAACGGTTCATGGGCGCTCCCGCCAGCTGATCGACACGGTCGTTCCGGTCGCGCCGGATTCGACGGTGGCCACTCCTGCCACCGCGGCGACGCGCGCGATGATCGACGCGCGGATGCCGAGGCGGTCTTCGGCGACGCGAGACGCCTCGAAACCGGGACCGTCATCGCTCACTGCGATGCCCAGCCCGGTGGCGTCGGCTCGGAACGAGACGCGCAGGTTCGCCGCAGCGGCGTGTTCGACCGAGTTGGTGACGGCCTGCGCGGCCGCGAGCTGCAGCGCACGCGCGACGCGACCCGGAACCGCCACGGCGTCGGGGCCGATGTCGTGGGTGACGGCGGTCGCCGGATGCAGCCTCCGCACGCTCGCTTCGAGCTCGGCACCGAGAGCGGGGGCCGACACCGGCGCGTCCGGGCCCTCCCCCGCCTCCTGGTCGACGTTCGCAAGACGGGTGAGGGCGTCACGAGCCATCGATACCGCGAGGGTGCGCTCCCGGTCGGTCTCGGCCCGTTCGGCCGCGATGAGGGCCGCCAGCACACTGTCGTGCATGAGCGCTGCCACAGCGACCCGCTCCTTCTCCACCGCGTCGGCGGCCGCCGCCTGCGCGAAGGAGCGCACGGCCCCCTCCCGCCCGCTGTCGATGCTGGCGGCGAGAGAGCGGAGGATCCATCCCACGACGATCAGGACACTGGCGAGGATGATGGCGAACGCGGAGTCCAGCGCCACATCGAGCACGGTGGCGGGCGTGAGTGGCAGCAAGGTCAGCCGCATGGTGCCGTAGAGCAGCGGCAGCAGGAACGCCCAGACGATCTGCCCCGCGAGCGGCATGCAGAACACGGCCGCGACGGTGCCGACGTTGATGAGGAACCACAGCCAGGGTTGCTCGTCGACCGTCGTGCCGGTTCCGGCTGCGAGCGGCCAGAGGAGCGTCGCGATCGGGAAGACGCCCGCGAAGATCCCCGCGAAGACGCGGACACCCCGGGAGGTGAGGAGGGAGATGCACATCATCAGGAGCGAGCCGAGGACGACGACCAGCAGAATCGTGTTCCAGGTCGGGTTTCCCGCCGGCGCGCTGAGCGCGCCCACGAGCGCCTGGATGCCGATGACCGAGCTTCCCGCGCCGACGACGATTCCCAGGATGCGGTCGATGCGCGACTGGGTGAACCGCTGCGTCTGAGCCAGAGCTTCACGGAACTCCGCGGGCCGGCGGGGACGGGGGACTCCGGTGTCAGGGGGGTCAGCGGACATCGGAGGCTTCGGCGACGAGACCGTCTTCCATCGCACGGCGGAGGAGGTCGACCTTGGTGGGTGCGGGGCGGCCGACCTCGACGTACTTCACCCGCACGCGGGTGATGTTCTCCTTCGCGGTGGAATAGGCGATCCCCAGGCGTTCGGCCACGGCCTTCAGCGGAAGGCCCGCCGCATAGAGCCGCAGCACGTCGCGCTCGCGCGCGGAGAGCTGAGCGTCGGCGAACGCCCGGTCGCCGTCGACGGCGCTGGCCCACTCGACGTTGTCGAGGTGCTCGCCGCGCGCCACCGTCCGGATCGCCGCGACGACGTCATCGGCGCGCGCTGATTTGCTGATGACGCCGAGCGCTCCGGCGGCGAGCGCCTCGCGCACGGCGGCCGGCCGGTCGGCGACGCTGTGGATGATGACCTGCGATCCGTCCCACACGAGCTGCGCGACGTTCTCGGAGACGGTGGCGCCGTCGCCGAGCATGAGGTCGAGGACGACGACATCCGCCGGTGCCTCGCCGGTCTCTTTGCGCCAGCGCAAGTACTCGGCGACGGTGCTGCCCGTGAAGACGACGTCGACGACGGACGCGCGGGAACAGGCGGCAGCGAGCCCGAGTCGGACCGACTCGTGATCGTCGATGAGTGCCACCCGTGTCATGCGCTCAGCCTAGGACAGCGGACCCTCGTCGGTGAGTACCGCGACCGCCTCGACGTGGTGCGAGTTGGGGAACAGATCGAGCCCCTGCAGCGACACGGGCGCATAGCCCCCGGCGCGGAGCATGCCGAGGTCGCGCGCGAGGGCGACGGGATCGCACGCGACGTAGACGAGGGTCGCGGGGCGCAACCGCAGCAGCGAGTCGACGACCTCGCGGCCGGCCCCCGCCCGCGGCGGATCGAGGAGCGTGACCCCGGCGCGCATCCGAGCACGCTCGGCGCTCGAGGCCGCCTGCTCCGTCTGGGCGAGCCAGCGGTCGACGCGACCGGTCTCCGCGCGCGCGCCGACCCACTCGGCGAGGTTCTCACCGGCATGGTCGGTGGCACGCGGATCGGACTCGACGCTCGTGATCCGGGTGGCGGGGCCGCCGAGCTCCGCGACGGCGGCCGCGAGCAGCCCCACGCCGCCGTACAGATCGAGGTGCCACGCCTCGGGATCCACCGCGTCGCGTCCTGCCGCGCGCAGCCCCTCGTGCACGGCGTTCCGCAGAGCAGCCGGCGCGAGACGGTGGACCTGCCAGAAGCCCCCCGCGTCGACCCGGA
The DNA here is from genome assembly GCF_003610405.1 of Microbacterium sp. AG238. Lineage (GTDB taxonomy): Bacteria > Actinomycetota > Actinomycetes > Actinomycetales > Microbacteriaceae > Microbacterium. The sequence continues at coordinate 197,463 of NZ_RAQC01000002.1, read as the reverse complement.
ACTCGCGGTCGCCGACCCGCTCGATCACCGTCTCGCGCAGAGCCGGGTCCACGACCGGGCGGGGGCCGCCCCGACCACGACGGCGGGGGGTCTCGGGCCGCGGCAGCGCGCGCACCCGCCCATCGGAGGGCTGCACCAGGTCGAGACGACCGGGAGCCGCCGAGCGGCCGCGCGACACCGCGTCAGCGATCGCGGGCGTCGCCAGGGGCAGATCGTCGACCTCGACGACGCGATGCGATCGGGCCGCGAAAGGACCGATGCGCCCCTCGTCGTCGACGTGGAGGCTGACGCGCGTGCGCCATCCGGTGCCGTCGGCGGTCTCGTCGGCACCCGCGGCGGCCACCACGACGTCGCTGTCGACGCCGCCGAAGCGCTGCAGGGCGTCGCGCAGGACCCGCTGCTTGAGCTCGCGCTGGTACGTGAGCTCGATGTGGCCGAAGTCCGCCCCGCCGGGCCGGTTCTCCGGTGCGGTGCCGATGTCGGCCGGGGCCCAGACATGGGACCTCCGGTGCGGCGACGCCTCGAGCACCTCGAGAGCTTCGGCCCGCCAGAACGAGGACTTCGCGGTGTCGGTCAGCCGTGCCCGCACCCTTTCTCCGGGGATCGCGTCGGGGACGAACACGACGCGCCCCTCGTGACGGGCGACGAAGACGCCGCCATGGGCGACGTCGGTGACGTCGAGATCGAGAAGGTCGCCGGACTGCATCCCACGATGCTCGCACACACGCGCCCACGGGTAGCGTGAACGGCATGCGCGTGTGCCTCGCCTCGACCTCCCCCGCCCGACTCATGCTGCTGCGACAGGCCGGCATCGAACCGTCGACACGTGCGCCCGAGGTCGACGAGGAGGCTGTCGTCGCCGCGCTCGAATCAGCGGAGGGCCGGGTTCTGCCGCCCGAGGAGCACGTTCTGCTGCTCGCGCGCCGCAAGGCCGCCGACGTCGTCGCGGCTCTCCTGCGCGACGAGCCCGAGTTCGACGGCATCGTCATCGGCGGTGACTCGATGTTCGCCTTCGACGGCGAGGTGCTCGGCAAGCCCCTGCTCCCGACGGTCGCGACCGAGCGGTGGGAGCGGATGCGCGGGGGCACCGGCATCCTCCACTCCGGTCACTCCGTGTTCCGGGTTCGTCCGGGCGCCGCTCCGCGTGAGGCTCACGCGGTCGCCGAGGCCGCGGTGACCTTCGCCGACGACATCTCCGCGGACGAGATCGCGGCTTACGTCGCCACCGGCGAGCCGTTGCAGGTCGCGGGCGCCTTCACCGTCGACAGTCTCGGCGGCGCCTTCATCACGCGGGTCGAGGGCGATCCCTCGACCGTGGTGGGGATGTCGCTGTCGACGCTGCGCCGCCTCGTCCGCGAGCTCGATGTGGCCTGGCCCGACCTGTGGACCACGCCCCGCGCGTCGTGACCGAGACGCCGCGTTGGTAGGCATCCGCCCACGTTCAGTCGATCACTTTGTGCGAGTGATCCAAAAGAGGAGCGCCTGCGCTCGCTAGGCTGGCATTCATGCCTGAGATCGCCAAGGTCCTGATCGCGAACCGCGGCGAGATCGCCGTCCGAATCGTGCGCGCCGCCCGAGACAGCGGGAAGGCGTCGGTCGCCGTCTACGCCGACCAGGATCGCGACGCGCTCCACGCTCGCCTCGCCGACGAGGCGTACGCCCTCGAGGGATCCACGAGTGCCGAGACCTACCTCTCCATCGAGAAGATCCTCTCCGTCGCCCGCCGCTCCGGTGCCGACGCCGTGCACCCCGGCTACGGCTTCCTCGCCGAGAACGCCGAGTTCGCGCGTGCCGTCATCGGCGCCGGCCTCACCTGGATCGGCCCGACACCCGAAGCCATCGAGGCTCTCGGCGACAAGGTGACCGCGCGCCACGTGGCCGAGAAGGTGGGCGCTCCCCTCGCCCCGGGCACTCCGGGGCCGGTGGGCGGCGCCGACGAGGTCATCGCCTTCGCGAACGAGTACGGTCTGCCGATCGCCATCAAAGCCGCCTACGGCGGCGGCGGGCGGGGGCTCAAGGTCGCGCGCGAGCTCGACGAGGTCGCTGAACTCTTCGAATCGGCCACCCGCGAGGCCATCGCGTCGTTCGGTCGCGGCGAGTGCTTCGTCGAGAAGTACCTCGACAAGCCGCGCCACGTCGAGACCCAGTGCCTCGCCGACGCGGCCGGCAACGTCGTCGTCGTCTCCACGCGCGACTGCTCGCTGCAGCGACGCCACCAGAAGCTCGTCGAAGAGGCACCCGCCCCCTTCCTCACCGCCGAGCAGAACGACATCCTCTACTCCGCCTCGAAGGCCATCCTGCGCGAGGTCGGCTACGTCGGCGCGGGAACCTGCGAGTTCCTCATCGGCGCCGACGGCACGATCTCGTTCCTCGAGGTCAACACCCGACTGCAGGTCGAGCACCCGGTGTCCGAAGAGGTCACCGGCATCGACCTCGTCCGCGAGCAGTTCCGCATCGCCGAAGGCGGCACGCTCGACTACGACGACCCGGCCCCCGTCGGGCACTCCATCGAGTTCCGCATCAACGGCGAGGACCCCGGGCGCAACTTCCTGCCTCAGCCCGGCCGCATCCACGTCTTCAAGACGTTCGGCGGCCCCGGCATCCGTCTCGACTCCGGCGTGACCGCGGGCGACTCGGTCTCGGGCGCGTTCGACTCGATGCTCGGCAAGATCATCGTCACTGGGCGCACCCGCGAGGAAGCCCTCGAGCGCTCGCGACGCGCGCTCGACGAGTTCGAGGTCGCCGGCATGCCGACGGTCCTGCCGTTCCACCGCCGCGTCGTGCGCGAGCCCGCCTTCACGGCGGAGGACGGCACGTTCGGCGTCTTCACCCGCTGGATCGAGACCGAGTTCGTCAACGACATCCCTGCATGGGACGGCGAGTCGGAGGCTCCCGCGCAGCCGAGCGGCCGCCACACCGTGGTCGTCGAGGTCTCGGGCAAGCGGCTCGAGGTCAGCCTTCCCGACCGTGTCGCCACACCGCCGGTCGCCGTGGGGCGCCCCGCTCAGGTGCCCCCGTCGCGCCGCTCCCACGCCGCGAGTGCGAGCGCCGCGGCATCCGGAGACGCCGTGAAGTCGCCCATGCAGGCGACCGTCGTCAAGGTCGCGGTCGAGGCCGGTCAGCAGGTCGTCAAGGGCGACCTCGTGGTCGTGCTCGAGGCGATGAAGATGGAGCAGCCCATCCAGGCGCACAAGGACGGCGTCGTCGGCGCCATCGATGCGACCCCGGGCACCACGGTCGGCGCGGGCCACCCCCTGCTCACCATCTCGTGACGGGAGCGGGGCCATGCCGCATCGTTCACGTGTCATCACCGTCGTCTGCTCGTTGGGGCTCGTGCTCGGGTTGAGCGCCTGCGCTCCCACCACCGTGGATCTCGCGGCGGCGGATGCGTGGCTCGCCTCGGTGGCCGCTGAACGCGCGGATGCGGACCTCGGGGTCGGCATCGCGAGCGGGAACACGAGCCCCGTCGGAGACAGGACCGATGCCGCCGCCGGCGTCACCCTGACGCTCGGCGAACCCGGCCCGGTGGCCGCGGTCGAGGTGCGCTGCTTCGGCGGGCACACCGCGACCGTCTTCGTCGAAGCAGCCACCGCGACCGGTTCGCGTGCCCTGCAGTCCGATATCGCCTGCGACGAGCAGCCGCACCGGCTCGACTTCGCCGATGCCGGCCGGACGACCGCGGTAACCGTCGACGTCGCCGCGGAACCCGAGACTCGGTTCTACGCCGAGGTCGACTGACCTACCCGCGTCCTGCGCCGCGCGAACGTCGGAGAATGTCGCGAACAGCGGAACCGTTCGCTCGTACCGCTCCGACCTTCGCGCGATTCTCCGACGTTGGTACGTCGGCGCCGCTCAGGACAGCGGATCCTCGTCGCGCTGGACGAGGTGCATCGCGCGAGCGGCATCGGTGATGCTGCCCGTCAGCGAGGGGTACACCGCGAAGACGCGCGAGACCTGGTCGACGGTGAGACGGCGCTCGACGGCGATCGCGATCGGATAGATGAGCTCGGATGCACGGGGGGCCACGATGACGCCGCCGATGACGGTGCCCGAGCCCTCACGCGCGATGATCTTCACGAAGCCGTCCTTGACGCCCATCATCTTCGCGCGCGGGTTCGCGGCGAGCGGGAGCTTGTGGACGTAGCCGTTGACGAGGCCCGACTCGACGTCCTTCTGCTGCTGACCCACCGTCGCGATCTCGGGAGCGGTGAAGATGTTCGCGGTGATGCGGCGACGATCGAGCGGGATGACGGTGTCGCCGAGCGCGTGGAAGACGGCCTGGCGCCCCTGCATCGCGGCCACCGAGGCGAGCGGCACGAAGGTGGTGCAGTCGCCGGCGGCGTAGATGTTCGGCACGGAGGTGCGCGCGACGCGGTTGACCTGGATGTGACCGGAGTCGGTGAGCTGGACGCCCGCCTCCTCGAGCCCGATGCCGGCGGTGTTGGGGATCGAGCCGACCGCCATGAGGCAGTGGCTCCCCTCGACCGTGCGACCGTCCGAGAGCGTCGCGACGACGCCGTTCTCGGTGCGCTCGACCCTCTCGGCGCGAGACTTCGACAGCACCGTCATCCCGCCGCGCTTGAAGACCTTCTCGATGACGGCGGCCGCGTCGACGTCTTCGCCCGGGAGCACCTGGTCGCGGCTGGAGATCAGCGTGACCTTCGCGCCGAGGTTCATGTACGCCGACGCGAACTCCGCGCCGGTGACGCCGGAGCCCACGACGATGAGGTGCTCGGGCAGGGACTTCATGTCGTAGAGCTGCGTCCACGTCAGGATGCGTTCGCCGTCAGGCTTCGCGCTCGGCAGCTCGCGCGGCGAGGCACCCACCGAGACGACCAGGGTGTCGGCTTCGACGCGGTCGAAGTCCGTGCCCCCGGGGCCGGTCGCCGCGATGAGGGCGTGCGTGCCGTCGAGGCGGCCGTGACCGGAGATGATGCGCACGCCGGCCTCGACGAGCTGCGCGCGCATGTCGTCGGACTGCTGGCGAGCGAGGGAAAGCAGTCGGCGGTTGACCGCCGCGAGGTTGATCGCGACCTCGGGCTTGAGCGGCGTGCCGGAATCGGACCGCGCGAACAGCTGCACCCCCAGATCGGATGCCCCGCTGATGGCGACGGCCGCATCAGCCGTGGCGATGAGCGACTTCGAGGGGACGACGTCGGTGATGACCGCGGAGCCGCCCACGCCGGCGCGTTCGACCAGCGTCACCTCCGCGCCCTGCTGGGCGGCGGCGAGGGCCGCCTCGTATCCGCCGGGGCCGCCACCGAGGACGGCGACGCTTTGGGTGCGCTCGAAGCTGAGAGGCGACATGGTCTCCATTCTTCCTCAGCCGCGGAGGCCATCGCGCACGCCTGCGTCGGAGCGGTCGCGCGTCTTAGAGTGGGGGGATGCTTGACTCCTCCGTGCACCCGCTCGACGATCCCGCGGTCGACCCGCTCGATGTGGCCCGCGAGGCCGCGGCCGACATCGCCCGTATCAGCGGCGTCGAGCGCCACGACATCGCGCTCACCCTCGGCAGCGGGTGGGGTCGTGCGGCCGAGCTGATCGGTGAGACCACGGCGACCATTCCCGCCACCGACGTCACCGGATTCAGCAAGCCCGCGCTCGAGGGGCACGTCGGCACGCTTCGCAGCATCCTGACCCCGGAGGGCAAACGCATCCTCGTCATCGGCGCGCGCACCCACTACTACGAAGGTCACGGCGTCCGCCGGGTCGTTCACAGCGTGCGCACGGCCGCGGCCACGGGCGCGAAGATCATGGTGCTGACCAACGGCGCCGGCGGCATCAAGCCGACGTGGCGCCCCGGCCAGCCCGTGCTGATCAGCGACCACCTGAACCTCACCGCCGACTCGCCGCTCGAGGGCGCGACCTTCGTCGACCTGACCGACCTGTATTCCTCGCGGCTGCGCGACATCGCCCGCTCGATCGACCCGACGCTCGACGAGGGCGTGTACACGCAGTTCCGCGGCCCGCACTACGAGACGCCGGCCGAGGTCCGGATGGCTCGCACGCTCGGCGGCGACATCGTGGGCATGTCGACGGCGCTCGAGGCCATCGCCGCGCGCGAGGCCGGCATGGAGATCCTCGGGTTCTCCCTCATCACCAACCTCGCCGCCGGCATCCAGGAGAGCCCCCTCAGCCATGCCGAGGTGATCGAGGCCGGACGCGAGGCCGAGCCGGTGATCTCAGCGCTCCTCGCCCGCGTGATCGAGGCGCTGTGACCGCCGCGGACGAGCCCGTCACGGGCGTGGGCGTCGAGACGACGACCCCGGTGGTGCCGTGGGACGCGGCGCGAGCCTGGCTCGCTCAGGATCCCGACCCCGAGACCCGGGACGAGCTGGCCGCGGTCATCGCGGCGGCTGAGGCGGGGGATGCCGTCGCCGCAGCCGACCTCGTCGACCGCTTCGGCACCCGCCTGGCCTTCGGCACCGCGGGACTCCGCGGCCGGCTCGGCGCCGGAAGCAATCGCATGAACCGCGTTCTCGTGACGCAGGCCGCCGCGGGCCTGGCGGCGTACCTCCTCGAGAAGGCGGGCCCGGACGCCCCTCCCGTCGTCGTCATCGGTTACGACGGACGCCGGGGCTCAGCGCGGTTCGCACAGGACTCCGCCGAGATCTTCGCGGGCGCCGGCCTGCGGGCCATCCTGCTCCCCCGTCTGCTCCCGACGCCGGTTCTGGCGTTCGCGGTGCGGCACCTCGGCGCTGACGCGGGCGTCATGGTCACCGCGAGCCACAACCCGCCTGACGACAACGGGTACAAGGTCTACCTCGGCGGCGCCGACGACGGCTCGCAGATCGTGCCGCCCGCCGACGCTGAGATCGCCGCGCACATCCAGCGGGTGGCCGACGCGGGCGACATCTCGGCCCTCCCCCGCTCCGAGCGGTACGAGACCGCCGACGACGCGGTCGTCGAGGCTTACGTCGCGGCGACGGCGACGGTCGCCCCGGCTCCTGCCGGCGCGAACGGGATGCGCTGGGTTTACACCGCCATGCACGGCGTGGGGACCGAGACGATGCTGCGCATCCTCGACGCCGCCGGCTACCCCCACCCCGTTCAGGTCGCCGAGCAGGCGGAGCCGGACGGCCGGTTCCCCACCGTCGCCTTCCCCAATCCCGAGGAGCCGGGCGCGATGGACCTGGCGCTCGAGACAGCGCGCGCGAACGACGCCGAGTTCATCCTGGCCAACGACCCCGACGCCGATCGTCTCGCCGTCGCGATTCCGGATGCCGCGGCGGAGGGCGGCTGGCGGCGGCTGACGGGCAATCAGATCGGTCTGCTGCTCGGCTGGCGCGCGGCGCGTCGCGCCGCGGAGGGTGGCACGACGCCGGGGGCATCGCTCGCCTGCTCGCTCGTCTCCTCCCCCGCGCTCCAGGTCGTCGCCGAGCGCTACGGCCTCGACTTCCACGCCACCCTGACCGGGTTCAAGTGGATCTCACGCGCCCCCGGGCTCGTCTTCGGATTCGAGGAGGCGCTCGGCTACCTCGTCAATCCGGAGACGGTGAAGGACAAGGACGGCATCTCCGCCGCCATCGCGATCCTCGGCCTCGCCGCCGAGGCGCGAGAGCAGGGCCGTGCGCTGGGCGACCTGCTCGCCGAGTTCGACGCCGAGTTCGGCAGCTTCGCCAGCGGACAGGTGTCGGTGCGCGTCGACGACCTCGCGGTCATCGGGCGCATCACCGCCGCCCTCCGCGCGGCGCCGCCCACGCGGATCGGCGATGCCGCAGTCGTGTCGTTCGAGGATCTCGCCGCTCCGGTGACGGGGCCGCCGCTCGGCGACATCCTCCGACTGTGGCTCGAGGGCGACGCCCGCATCCTCGTACGCCCGAGCGGCACCGAGCCCAAGCTCAAGCTGTACCTCGACGTCCGCGGAGACTCGCCCGCCGACGCGGCATCCCGGCTCGCCGCTCTCGAGGCCGGTGTCCGCGGGCTGCTCGCGACCATCGGCTGACGCACGCGTTCCAGCACGCACGGCCCACGCGTCGCGCATTCCGCGCCGCTAGGCTTCGGGAGTGCTGCTGACCGAACCCGTGGAGCTCGCCGACGACCACGTGCGGCTCGTGCCGCTCGCGTACGAACATGCCGACGACCTGACGCGGGCCACCGTCGGACTCGAGTACGCCTGGTACACCTCGGTTCCCGACTCGGTGTCGGCGGACATCACGCAGCGACTTGCCTGGCGCGACGAGGGGCACATGAACCCGTTCGCCGTGCTGCGGGGCGACATCGCGGTGGGGATGACGACGTTCTGCAACATCGACCAACCCAACCGCAGAGTCGAGATCGGGCACACCTGGCTCTCGCCCGCCGTGCAGCGCACAGCCGTCAACACCGCCGCGAAACGCCTCCTGCTCGCCCACGCGTTCGAGGCCTGCGACGCCATCGCGGTGGAGTTCCGCACGTCATGGCACAACCGCCAATCGCGCGCGGCGATCGAGCGGCTCGGCGCGAAGCAGGACGGCGTGCTCCGCAACCACCGGCTCGGGCCGCACGGAACGCTGCGCGACACCGTCGTGTACTCCGTGCTCCCGCACGAGTGGCCCGCGGTGAAGCTGGGACTCGGGGCGCGACTGGCCCGCTGAGCGCAGGCGATCAGCCGTCGACGACCGCCACGAGCTCGTCGAGGAAGGCGCTGAAGGTCGTGCCGCGGCGCACGATCCGCTGCACGCTCTCGCGCTCGCTGAAAACCTCGACCAGCTGCTCGAAGACGGTCTGGAACGCGGCGCGATCCGATTCGGAGAACGCCACCATCGCCACGACCTGCACCCGCCCGTCGCCCCACGCGATCGAGGGATCCGCGATGCCGAGCGAGATGGCCGTGCGCGTGGCCGTCATGCCGATGGCGTGCGGCACGGCGAGCGCGTCGGTGAAGGCCGTGGAGGACAGCCGCTCGCGCTCGATCGTGCGCTCGATGTAGTCGTCGTCGATGACCCCCTGCTCGACGAGCAGCGAGCCCAGTCGGCGTATCGAGGCCTCTTCCCCGCCCTCGCCGTCGAGCCCGCGGATGAAGGCGGAGGGGTCGAAGTAGCGCTCGAGCTCGGCGCGCAGGCGCGCGAGGCGGCGAGCGCGTCGAAGCCGGGCCGCGGCGGTCTGCACGCGATCGATGTCGGCGTCGGTGAGGAACGGCTGGATGTGGACGATCCGATCGCTCATCACGGGAGGCGCGATGGTGGAGAGGATGAGGTCGGTGTCGATCGAGGCCCAGTCCGGGTCGACGCGCGTCTCGACGCCCACGACATCCAGTGCCTGCCCCAACGACCGGTCGACACTGGAACGCAGCAGCTCGTGGAGCTCGTAGTAGCCGGGGCAGACGATCGTCGCCGTCAGCGCCTGCGCCGACAGCCGGCTGCGTTCGAGGCGCCCGCCGACGTGCATCGCGATGTAGGCGATCTCGTCGTCGAGGAGAGGGATGCCGAGGAGGCCCCGAAGCGCGTCGGCGATGTAGACGGCGACCTCGAAGATCATCGGATACGTCGTCTTCAGCGACCGGGTGAGCGGGTTCCGCGACCACGCCTGCTCGCGCGCCCGGTGCTTGAGGTTCTGCACGTGCAGCGACAGGCGCAGCACGAAGTCCTCCTGGTCGATGTCGACGAGGAACTCCGCGGCCGCGCGCCGCACGACGTCGCGCACCGCGGTCGCGACATCCGGGTCGATGCGCTCGCGGACGAGCGCCGCCGGCTCGGTCGCCCCCGGGGCGACGACACGTGTGAGCACGAGGGCGGCGAGGTGCTGCCGGTCGCCTGAGCCCAGGACGACCCCGAGGTGGCGTCGCGTGAGGCGATCGAGGATGTCGCCGACCTCCGCGCGGAATGCGGCGTCGTCGGCCTCGGCCACTTCGAGCGCCCGACCCCGAGTGATGCGATCGGCGGCGATGGCGATGTGCATGACGACGTCGCCGATGCCGAACTCGTTGACGAAGTAGCCGAGCTCGGTGAGCTCGGCGACGAGATCATCCTTGAACGGGCCGAAGGCCACCGCCCCGACGGACCGCTCGCCGAGAGTGCGACGAAGACTGTCGAGGTCGAACGATCCGTCGTCGGTCTCTTCGTGCGCGAGCCGGCTGAGGAGCCGCCGCTGAGCCATCTCCGTGCCGCGCAGGCGCGCCCGCGACGACGTGCGCTCGAGGCTGAGCTCGGTGCCGCCGAGCAGGCCGCGCACCCGGCCGAGGTCGGCGTCGATCGTGGCGGGGCTGACGAAGAAGGCCTCCGCGGTCTCGAAGAGGTCGATCCCCTCGGAGGAATCCAGCAGTGCGCGCACGAGGCGGTGCAGCCGGTCGCGAGGTGTGCCCGCGTCACCCACGTGCACCGCGGCGGCACTGTCCGGCCCCGCACGATAGCCCTGCGGCCCGGACTCGACCACGGCGCCGTCGGGGACCCGGGCGTTGAGCGCCGTGACATAGCTTCGGATGGAGCGCGGCGTGACCCCGATCGCGTCGGCGAGCGCGGCTGCCGTCACCCAGTCGCCGTCTCGCGCGAGAATCGCGAGGACGCGGTCCTGCCGGCTCCTGGTCACGCTCCCATTCCATCATGGCCCGACTCACCTTCCGCCCCTGCGGAAGCAGGAAGGCCTTGTCGCCTCTCAGGCCGCTCACAACAATGGGGAGAGGAGGAGGCGGGTCGATGAGGATCCTGGTCGTATGCGGCGCGGGTGCGTCGAGTACTTTCGTCGCACAGCGAGTGCGCCATGCGGCGCAAGCACGCGGTCTGGACATCACCGCCACCGCCGGAACCGAGCAGTCACTGCCGATCGATCTCGACGCGGCGGACATCGTCCTCGTCGGCCCCCAGCTCATCCCGAAGCTGGACCGGATCACCGAGGCCGCGGCTGCCCGCGGAACGCGCGTCATCCTGATGCCCGCCGACATCTTCCGAGATCTCGACGGCAGCCGGACGCTCGCGCTGATCACCGCTCCGGCTGCCACCACACGTTCCAGCACCGACATCCCATCAACGGAGAGGACCTCCTCATGAGCGAGGCATCGCGTACCGTCCGCATCGGATCGTCCAACGGGCTCCACGCCCGTCCCGCGAAGCTGTTCGCCCAGGCGGTCAAGCAGTCGGGTGCCAACGTCACGATCTCGAAGGGATCGGGCTCGCCCGTGAACGCGGCGAGCATCCTCGGAGTCATCGCGCTCGGCGTCGAGTACGGCGATTACGTCACCCTCACGGCCGACGGCGACAGCGCGGAGAACGTCCTCGACGAACTCGCCGACCTCCTCGCCACCGACCACGACGAGTGACCACGAACGACCATCGATACGAACACGGACGATACGAAGGAGATCGAGCAATGAGTGAGCTTCGCGGAGTGGGCATCGGCCTGGGAGTCGCGCAGGGACCGATCGCACGGATGGCGGAGCCGCTTCCCGCTCCGAAGGACGAGAAGTCGCAGCGCTCGCTCGACGAAGAGACGGCGCGCGTGAAGGATGCCGTCGCCGCTGTCGCGCGTGAACTCGAACAGCGCGGCGCACAGGCGGGCGGAGCCGCCCGCGACGTGCTCGAAGCGCAGGCCATGATGGCCGAGGACCCGAGCCTCGAGGCCGAGGTCGCGACCCGCCTGCAGGCCGGCAAGACCGGCGAGTTCGCCGTCTACGACGCCTTCGCCTCGTTCCGCGACCAGCTGTCGGCGATGGGCGGCTATCTCGGCGAGCGCGCCGCAGACCTCGACGACGTCGCGCAGCGCGTCATCGCGCACCTCCGCGGTGTCCCCGCCCCGGGCGTGCCCGAGCCGGGACACCCGTTCGTGCTCGTCGCGAAGGACCTCGCCCCCGCAGACACCGCGCTGCTCGACCTCGACATGGTCCTCGCGCTGGTCACCTCCGAGGGCGGTCCGACCTCGCACACCGCGATCCTGGCCCGTGAGAAGTCGATCGTCGCGGTCGTCGGCGTCACCGAGGCCGCGAGCCTCTCCGACGGCGAGACCGTCATCGTCGACGCCGCGAAGGGCGTCGTCACGACCGACCCGAGCGACGACGAGCTCGCGCAGGCCCAGAACCGCGCCGACGAGCGGAAGTCGGCGGCATCCGCCCCGATCACCCCCGGTGCACTCGCCGACGGCACGGCCATCCCGCTGCTGGCGAACCTCGGCAAGCCCGAGGGAGCGGCGCAGGCCGTCGAGCTCGGCGCCGAGGGCGTGGGCCTCTTCCGCACCGAGTTCCTCTTCCTCAGCTCCGCTCAGGCCCCCACCGTCGCGCAGCAGCGCGAGGCCTACACGAAGCTGCTGCAGGCGTTCCCGGGCCAGAAGGTCGTCGTCCGCGCCCTGGATGCCGGGGCCGACAAGCCGCTCGCATTCCTCAACGACGCGCACGAGGAGAACCCGGCGCTCGGGCTCCGCGGGCTCCGCGCCCTCCGCGCCAGCGAGGACATCCTGCGCGAGCAGCTCACCGCGCTCGCCGAAGCGGATGCCGCGACCGAGGCCGACCTGTGGGTCATGGCCCCCATGGTCTCCACCGTCGAGGAGACGGAGTACTTCGTCGGAATCGCTCGCGAGTACGGCATCAAGACCGCCGGTGTCATGGTCGAGGTGCCGTCGTCGGCGCTGCTCGCCGACCACGTGCTCAAGGTCGCCGACTTCGCCTCGATCGGCACCAATGACCTGACGCAGTACACGCTCGCCGCCGACCGCCTGCTCGGTTCGGTGTCGTCGTTCCAGGACCCCTGGCACCCGGCCGTGCTGCGTCTCATCCACGAGACCGGCAAGGCGGGCCAGGCCAACGGCAAGCCCGTGGGCATCTGCGGCGAGGCCGCGGCCGACCCGCTGCTGGCCGTCGTGCTCGTGGGCCTCGGCGCCACGAGCCTGTCGATGGCGCCCACCGCGCTCGCCGACGTCCGCGCCACCCTGCTCGCCCACACCCTCGACGACGCACGTCGCATCGCCGAGGCCGCCCTGACCGCGACGGACGCGGCCTCGGCACGCGCCGCCGCGCAGACCGCCGCCGGCATCTGATCAGCACCAGCACCCGCACCACACACTGCACCGCACCAGAAGGAGAACCAGAAATGACAACGACGTCAACACCACCCGCGGGAGGTGGGGTCCGGGTCCGCGTCCAGCGCTTCGGAACCTTCCTCTCGGGAATGGTCATGCCCAACATCGCGGCCTTCATCGCATGGGGTCTGATCACCGCTCTGTTCATCGACACGGGATGGGTCGGACAGGACGGGCCGATCGAAGCCTGGCAGTGGGCCGACTCCCGCATGCTCGGCGGCGGGGTCACCCCTGACGGCACCGAGTGGACCGGCCTGGTCGGTCCCATCATCACCTACCTGCTGCCTACCCTGATCGCCTACACCGGTGGCCGCATGGTCTTCGGCGTCCGCGGCGGTGTCGTCGGCGCAGTCGCGGCGATGGGCGTCATCGTGGGCGCCTCGGGCACCATCATGTTCCTCGGCGCCATGGTCGCCGGTCCCCTGACCGCTCTGGCTCTCAAGTGGATCGAGAAGCTGTGGGCGGGCAAGGTCCGCGCCGGATTCGAGATGCTCGTCGACAACTTCAGTGCCGGCTTCGTCGCATTCTTCGCGGCGCTCGCAGCCTTCTTCTGGCTTGCCCCGGTGATGAAGTTCGTCACCGACGTGCTCGGTGGTGCCGTCGGCTTCCTCGTCGACCGCGGCCTGATCCCGCTGGCGAGCATCATCGTCGAGCCCGCGAAGGTGCTGTTCCTCAACAACGCCATCAACCACGGCGTGTTCACCCCGCTCGGAACCCAGGAGTCGCTCGAGACCGGGAAGAGCCTGCTCTTCCTCGTCGAGGCCAACCCCGGCCCCGGCGCTGGTCTGCTGCTCGCGATCTCCGTCTTCGGCGTGGGAATCGCCCGCGGAACCGCACCGGGCGCGTTCATCATCCAGTTCTTCGGTGGCATCCACGAGGTGTACTTCCCGTACGTGCTGGCGAAGCCCCTCCTGATCGTCGCGCTCATCGCCGGTGGTGCCAGTGGCGTTGCCACCAACGTCATCTTCAACTCCGGCCTCGTCGCGGCAGCCTCGCCGGGGTCGATCTTCGCGGTGCTCATCCAGACCGCGCCGGGCAGCCACCTCGGCGTCATCCTGTCGGTCATCATCTCGGCCGGTGTGACGTTCGCCGTCTCGGCGGCAATCCTGCTGGCGGGCCGCAAGCGCGACCTCGCCCGCGAGGCGGCCGGTGAGGGCACCTTCGAGGACGCCATCGCACGCACCGAGGCCAACAAGGGCAAGAGCTCGGAGGCCCTGTCGGGTCTGCGCGCATCGGGTGCGGCCGCCGCCACCGGCGCAGCCGCCGAGACCGGCACCGGCACCGCGACGGCGACCAAGCCGATCCAGTCGATCGTGTTCGCGTGCGACGCGGGCATGGGCTCGTCGGCGATGGGCGCGAGCGTCCTCCGCAACAAGATGAAGAAGGCCGGCATCGAGGACGTCACCGTCGTCAACAAGGCCATCGCGAACCTCGACGGCACCGCCGACCTGGTCATCACGCAGCAGCAGCTGACCGACCGCGCGAAGGCGCAGAACCCCGACGCGCTGCACGTGTCGGTGGACAACTTCATGAACTCGCCGAAGTACGACGAGGTCGTGGAGATGGTCCGCAAGCAGCACGACGCCGACGCATAGGCTCGAAACCCAGACCCGGGGCCGGGGCGGTCCATCCGCCTCGGCCCCGCGTCATCCCCCCGCAACATCACTCGAAGGAGACAGACATGGCACGTGAGGTCCTGAACATCGGTCAGATCCGCATCCACTCCGGAAGCGCTACCCGCGAAGAGGCGATGAAGGAGGCCGCTGACCTTCTCGAGTCCGCCGGTGCCGTCACTTCCGCGTACTTCGACGCCATGCAGCAGCGGGAGCAGACCGTGTCGACGTACATGGGCAACGAGCTCGCCATCCCCCACGGCACCAACGAGACCAAGGACGCGATCCTCGACTCGGCGCTGTCGTTCGTCCGCTACGACGGCGGCGTCGACTGGGGCGGGGAGCCCGTGTCGTTCGTCGTCGGCATCGCCGGCAAGGGCGACGAGCACCTCGACATCCTGTCGCAGATCGCCCTGCTCTTCTCCGAGGAGGACGACGTCGCCCGACTGAAGGCCGCGCAGACCCCCGACGAGCTCTACGCCCTGCTCGCTTCGGTGAACCAGTGAGCACCGCGGTCCACTTCGGAGCCGGCAACATCGGCCGCGGCTTCGTCGGCCTCCTCCTGAACGAAGGCGGCTACGAGCTCGTCTTCTCCGATGTCGCCGCTCCCCTGGTCGACGCCATCAACGCCGCGTCCGAGTACACCGTCCACGAGGTCGGCGAGGGCGGTGTCGACCGCACCGTCACCGGTTTCCGCGCACTCAACAGCGCGGAGGACCCGCAGGCCGTCGCGGATGCCGTCGCGACCGCGGACGTCGTCACGACCGCGGTGGGTCCCACTGTTCTGAAGTTCATCGCGCCGCACATCCTCGCCGGTCTCGCGCTGCGCGACCCCGCGGCCGCTCCGCTGGCCGTGATGGCGTGCGAGAACGCGATCGGTGCCACCGACCTGCTGCGCGACGAGATCCGCGCCCAGGCCGGTGACGCGTGGGAGGCCGTCTCGGGCCGAGCGATCTTCGCCAACACCGCCGTCGACCGCATCGTGCCCGCGCAGCCCGCGGGCGCCGGCGTCGACGTCACGGTCGAGCCGTTCTACGAGTGGGCGATCGAGTCCGGCCCGTTCGGGGGCGACCTGCCGAACATCCCCGGCGCGCACTTCGTCGACGACCTCGAGCCCTACATCGAGCGCAAGCTCTTCACGGTCAACACCGGACACGCCACGACGGCGTACTTCGGTGCGCAGGCCGGTACCCCGACCGTGGCCGAAGCCCTCGCCGTACCCGAGATCGCCGCGAGCGTCTCGGCCGCGCTCGAAGAGACCTCGGCGCTCCTCGTCCACAAGCACGGTCTCGACGCCGGCGAGCTCGCGGAGTACCGCGCCACGATCCTGCGGCGCTTCGCCAACCCCGAGCTGCCCGACACCGTCGGACGCGTGGGACGCCAGCCCCTCCGCAAGCTCTCCCGGCACGAGCGCTTCGTCGGCCCCGCCGCGGAAGCGGCCGAGGCCGGCCTGTCGGTGGATGCGTTGGTCGCGGCGATCGGCGCCGCCCTTGCGTTCGACGACCCGGAGGACCCGCAGTCCGTCGAGCTGCAGCAGCGCCTGCGCACCGAGGATGCGGCATCCTTCACGGCCTCGGTGACGGGACTCGAGCCCTCGCACCCGCTCTTCGCGCGGGTCGAGCGCGCGGTCGCCGAGCGCCAGTCGGCGATCGGCTCAGACCCCCGATGAGCGACGCGGCGGTGCGGGCGGCGGGTGACGAGCCCGGACGCCCGCGCCGTCGGTTGCGGACGCGACGGATCGTCCGCGTCGGCCTGCTGTCGATCGCCGGCATCCTGGTGGCCGCCGTCGTCGGCATCCTCGTCTGGAGCCAGGTCAGAGTCATGGACGCCGAGGCGGAGCCCCTCGCCGCCGTCCGCGCCGACGCGCGCATCGCGATGTCGGAGGTCGACGGCAGCCTCGTGCTCGAACCCGCCGCGGGACCGGGGGGTGTCGGCCTCGTCTTCGTGCCGGGCGCGAAAGTGCAGGCCGAGGCATACGCGGCGATCCTCGCCGACGTGGTGGCTGACGACGATGTGACGGTGGTGATCACCCGGCCGTGGCTCAACCTCGCATTCTTCGACCCGCGGCCGCTCTCGTCGTTCACGGACCTCGTCCCCGGGGTCGAGACCTGGCTGGTTGGCGGGCACTCGCTCGGCGGCGTACGGGCGTGCCAGATGGCGACGGATGCCGACGGGCTCGTCCTGTTCGGGTCATACTGCGCGACCGACCTGTCGGCATCAGGGCTGCCGGTGCTGAGCCTGTCGGGCTCGGACGACGGCCTGACCACACCGCAGAAGGTCGACGACAACCGCCACCTGCTGCCCGCCGGTGCGACTTTCGTCGAGATCGCCGGCGCCAGCCACGCATCCTTCGGCGACTACGGTCCCCAGGCCGGCGACGGTACCCCCTCGATCTCGCCCGCCGACATGCGGGCCGAGGTCACCGCGGCGCTGTCGGCACTCGTGGCATCCCTCCCCCGCTGACCCGGCGCCCGGGGGGCACGCCCCAGGGGCACCTTCCCGAGGTCCCAGTTCGGCCGGGAAGTCGGCAGCTATACCCGGCCCAAGTGGGACCTCGGTGAGGCCTTCGAGCGTCAGGGACGCCACCCAGCTCGGAGAAGGGCGGACCGGACCATATCGACCGCCGGCCGACCGTCACCGCGAAGGTGGTGGCGCAGGATCCGTACGTGCTCCCAGCCGCTCGCTCGGATCGCGTGCCAGCGGTCGGCGTCGCGCGCGAACTGTGCGTCGTCGAAGGCATGCTGGCGACCGTCGTACTCGACGGCCACCCGCCATCGCCGATATGCGAGGTCGAGCCGTGCGATGAAGACGCCGGATGCCCGTCGCAGCTCCTGGTTCAGCTCCGGCTCGGGAAGCCCCGCTCGCTGGAGGACCAGACGCAGACGGGTCTCCTCCGACGACTCCGAACCCGGCCGGATGTCGGCCAGCGCACGGATGAGCCGGCTGCGCCCACGCGCCGCGTGCAGCTCGACCTCGTCCGCCAGCTGTTCAAGGGTCACGAGCCCGCCGCGGCCGACGAGGTAGTCGCCCGCCGCGACGAGGTCGTCGTGCTGCCACACCGCGCCGACGTGCCGCCACGCGCGGGCGGGATGCTCGAACGGGATGCCGCTGACAGTCCACACCGCCGGAGAACGTTCGCCGAGGCGGTGGCCGATGACTCCGTCGGCTCGCGGCTCGCGCTTCGGCCGGTGGGCCGCCACGTGCAGGGCGAGCGCATCGCTCCCGAACGGGAGCGGCGCCCCGTATCGCGCGAGCGCGGTGTCGTGGCTGAAGAACTGCCAGGGCCGCAGCCGCACCGCATACTGCGTGCACCGCTCGGCGACATCCGCGGGGCGGGCTCCGCGCGGTGTCCGGGTACCGCGAAACGGGATCTCGAGGTCGCTCGCGTCGAGTCGTCCCGCCGTCACGCCCATCGCTCGGGCGGCTCCGACCGAGAACGGAACTCCGCGCAGCGGTTCAGGAAGGGGCTGAGGCCGACGCATCCCGACAGCCTCTGCCTCTTCGACGCTCCCACGCCTCCGGCTCCCGCGTCTGTGAGCATCGCGTGCTCGCCGCCCTCTGGGCAGAAACCGCGAGGTCCCAGTTGGGCCGGGAATCAGGCTTCGACACCCAGCCCAACTGGGACCTCGAGGGGGTTAGGCGGGGTTAGCCGGGGTCATGCCCCGAAGCCCTCCGCGATGACCTCGATGAGCTCCTCGCGCTCCTCGACCGAGAGGAACGCGCCGGCGGCGGCGTTCAGCTGGAAGGCCTGGAGATCGTCGAGGTCGTAGTCGAAGGTCTGCGCCAGGGTCGCGAGCTCACGCGTGAGCGATGTCCGGCTCTGGGTGCGGTTGTCGACGTTCACCGTGACCGAGAAGCCCAGCTGGTACAGCAGATCGAAGGGGTGATCCTCCCACTGCGTGCCCCAGCCGGCGATGGCACCGGTCTGCAGGTTCGAGGACGGTGCCAGCTCGAGCGGGATCTCGCGGTCGCGCACCCACCGCGCCAGGTCGCCGAACTGGACGAGCACCTCTTCGCCCTCACGTGAGACGACGTTGAGGTCCGAAGCGATGCGCACACCGTGGCCGAGGCGCAGCGCACGCCCGTCGATGAGCGCCGAACGGATCGAGTCGAGGCCCGCGGCCTCACCCGCGTGCACGGTCACCGGGAAGAACTCCGAGGCGAGATAGTCGAACGCCTCGCGGTGGCCCGCCGGAAGGAAGCCGTCCTCGGGGCCCGCGATGTCGAAGCCCGCGACGCCGCGGCCGCGGTTGTCGACCGCCAGACGGGCGATCTCCAGCGAGCGGTCGGCCTGACGCATCGCCGACAGGATCTGACCGACACGGATGTCGTCGCCCGCAGCCTCGGCGGCATCCTCGCCCTCTTCGATGCCCTCCTGCACGGCGTCGACGGCGTCCTGCAGCGACAGACCAGCGCGCAGGTGCTGCTCGGGCGCCCAGCGCACCTCGCCGTAGACCACGCCATCAGCGGCGAGGTCGGTGACGAACTCGCGCGCGATGCGGCGCAGCCCCTCACGGGTCTGCATGACCCCGAGTGTGACCTCGAAGGTCTTGATGTAGTCCACGAGCGAACCCGAATCGCTCTGCTCCTCGAACCAGTCGGCGAGGTCGTCCGCGTCGGTCTCGGGCAGGTCGGTTCCGAGCTCGTCGGCCAGCTCGACGATCGTGGCGGGACGCACGCCGCCGTCGAGGTGGTCATGCAGCGAGACCTTCGGCAGCGACCGCACCGAGACGCCCTGCAGTTTCACGTCGGCGTGCTGTTCGATCGGCATGGCGGGCTCCCTGGTGTGAACGAGCGGGTAGGACGGTTAGGAAGGACGGCATCCGAGGGGCGGATGCCGGAGCTCAGGCTGTGATGCGCTCGAGGACGAGCGGCCCCGCGGGCGGAGCGTCGTCGTCGATCTCCCACGCGCCGTGCAGCGCGTCGAGAGCACGGTCGAACCGCGCACCATCATCGGCCAGAAGGGTGAACAACGGCTGACCGGCAGCCACCTCGTCACCCGGCTTGACGTGCAGGTCGATGCCCGCGGCGTGGATGACCGGGTCCTGGGCACGGGCGCGACCGGCGCCGAGGCGCCAGGCGGCGATGCCGAAGGGCAGCGCCTCGAGCCGGGAGATCACGCCGGCGGTCGGCGCGGTGACCGTGTGCGTCTCGCGGGGCGCGGGGAGCGCGGCATCCGGGTCGCCGCCCTGTGCCTGGATCATGCGGCGCCAGACGTCCATCGCCCGGCCGTCGGCGAGGGCCGCCTCGACGTCGGCGTCGGGCTGTCCTGCGAGCGCGAGCATCTCGCGCGCCAGCGCCACGGTGAGCTCGACCACGTCGGCGGGGCCGCCGCCGGCGAGGACCTCGACCGATTCGCGGACCTCGTTCGCGTTGCCGATCGCAAGGCCCAGGGGTGCGTTCATGTCGGTGAGGAGCGCGGTCGTCGCAACGCCCGAGTCGGCGCCGAGCGCGACCATCGTGCGGGCGAGCTCGCGCGCCTTGTCGACGTCCTTCATGAAGGCGCCGGAGCCGAACTTCACATCGAGCACGAGCGATTCCGTACCCTCGGCGATCTTCTTCGACATGATGCTCGACGCGATCAGCGGGATCGCCTCGACCGTGCCGGTGACATCGCGCAGCGCGTACAACCGCTTGTCGGCCGGCGCGAGGCCCGAGCCTGCGGCGCAGATCACGGCACCGACGTCGCGCAGCTGAGCGAACATCTCGTCGTTCGACAGCGCCGCACGCCACCCGGGGATCGACTCGAGCTTGTCGAGCGTGCCGCCCGTGTGTCCGAGGCCACGGCCCGACAGCTGCGGCACGGCGACACCGAAGGCGGCGACGAGCGGCGCGAGGGGCAGGGTGATCTTGTCGCCGACACCGCCGGTGGAGTGCTTGTCGACCGTGCGCTTGCCGAGTCCGGCGAAGCTCATGCGCTCGCCCGAGGCGATCATCGCGTCGGTCATGACGCGGATCTCGTCGCGCTCCATGCCGTTGAGCAGCACCGCCATGGCGAACGCCGCCATCTGCGAGTCGGCGACGTACTCACGCGTGTAGGCATCGATCATCCAGCGGAGGGCGTCTTCGGCGACGGCCCCGCCGTCGCGCTTGGTGCGGATGACATCGACGGCGTCGAACGCCTCGACAGCGGATGCAGTGGACTCGGCGCTCATCGGGCGGCCTCCTCGAGGTCGCGGGGCCCGAACGCGTCGGGCAGCACCTCGTCGATCGTGCGGATGCCCGAGACGGTCTCGAGCAGCATTCCGGGCAGGGCGAATTCGTTCAGCAGCTGGCGGCACCGACCGCACGGCATGATCGTCTGCCCGTCGTTGTTGACGCACACGAAGGCGACGAGCTGTCCGCCGCCCGACATGTGCAGGTCGCCGACGAGGGCGCACTCGGCGCACAGCCCGACGCCGTACGACGCGTTCTCGACGTTGCATCCCGAGACGATGCGTCCGTCGCTGACGAGCGCGGCCGCGCCCACCCGGTAGCGCGAGTACGGTGCGTACGCACGCGTCATGGCTTCCGTCGCGACGGCGCGCAGCTCGTCCCAATCGATGTCTGTCACAGCAGAGGTCACCCCTTGATGTACGGCTTGCCGGCGGCTGCCGGCCCACGGATGTGCCCCGCGAACCCGGCGACCGCGAGGATCGTCACAAGGTACGGGAGCATGAGCATGAACTCGCTGGGGATCGGCGTCCGCAGCACCGTCAGCAGATTCTGCAGGTTCGTCGCGAACCCGAACAGCAGCGCCGCCAGAGTCGCGCGGATCGGGTCCCAGCGTCCGAAGATGACGGCGGCGAGGGCGATGAAGCCCAGGCCCGCGGTCATCTCCTTGGTGAAGGTCGGCACCGACACCAGGGTGAAGTACGCACCTCCGGCGCCGGCGATCGCACCGGCGAGGCTGACGTTCCAGAACCGGGTCGGGTTGACCTTGATGCCGACGGTGTCCGCGGCCTGCGGGTGCTCGCCGACGGCCCGCAGCCGCAGACCCCACCGGGTGCGGTAGAGGCCCCAGGCGACGAGACCGACGGTGACGTACATCAGGTAGACGATGAACGTCTGGTTGAACAGCACGGGCCCGATCACGGGGATGTCGCTGAGCAGCGGGATCGGCAGGCGCTGGAACGTCGTCGCACGGTTGAGCGTCGCCTCGTTCGGCGCGAGGAGCGCACCGAAGAGGAATCCGGTGAGGCCGGTCACGAGCACGTTCAGCACGACACCGACGATCACCTGATCGACGAGGTAGCGGATCGAGAAGACCGCGAGGACGAGGCTCACCAGGACGCCGCCGACCATGGCGGCGATCAGTCCGATGAACGGGTTGCCGGTCATGCTGCCCACGAGCACCGCGCCGAAGGCGCCGAGCAGGAACTGACCCTCGATGGCGACGTTGACGACGCCGACACGTTCACCGATGACGCCGCCGAGGGCACCGAAGATGAGCGGGACCGACAGCGACACGGCGCCGAAGAGCAGACCGATGACGGGAACGAGCCCCTCGGCAGCTGCCCAGACGAGGAAGGCGAACACGCCGACGAACCCTGCCACAGCGATCAGCCACGTGCGGGGGCGGCGGTAGGCGAACGCGTCCCACGTCGCGACCGCCGTGATGACGGCCATGAGCGCGAGCAGCGTCCAACTGGTCGGCCCGGTCGGGAGCGCGACGTCCGGGATCGGGATCGTCGAGCCGCCGTCGGCGAGGCGGAACGTGCTCGTACCGCCTCGCGGGACGAGGGCGAACAGCATCGCCAGCAGCAGCGTGGCGACGCCCAGGGCGATGGCCGGCTTGAGGTGGCGGACCTTCACCGCGACGGGAGCAGCGGCGGCGGAGGTCAGATCGGTCGTTGCCATCAGGCACCCGCCTTCACAGCGGCGCGGCGCGACGAGTTCTTCGTGCGGCCCGACGCGCGCTTCTCAGCATCGGTCTTGGGAAGGAAGAAGATCGTCCGCACGAGCGGCGGAGCCGCGATGAACAGAACGATGAGCGCCTGCACCACGAGCACGATCTCGACGGGGATCCCCTCCGAGCCCTGCATCGTGAAGCTGCCCGCCTTGAGTGCGCCGAGCAGGATGCCGGCGGCGAAGACGCCCCACGGACGCGAGCGTCCGAGCAGAGCGACGGTGATCGCGTCGAAACCGATGCCGGCGTCGATCGAAGCGGTGAAACCGGTGGTGACCTGACCCTGAACCTGGTTCATGGCGGCGAGGCCCGCGAGCCCGCCGGCGAAGAGCATCGCATAGACGTACATGCGCTCGACCGAGATGCCGGCGGCGCGTGCGGCGTGCGGGTTCTCGCCCACGGCGCGCAGCCGCAGGCCGAGGCTGGATCGCTCGATGACCCACCACACGACGACCGTCGCGATGATGACGACGATGAAGCCCCAGTCGAGCAGCGGGTACTGCGGGCCGAGCAGCTCGGGGAACTGGGCGGACTCCGGCGTTCGCAGCGAGATCGACTGCGTCGTGCCCGTCTGCTGCAGCAGCGAGGGGGTCCGCACCATCCAGCTGACGAGGTAGTAGGCGATGTAGTTGAGCATGATCGTGAGGATCACCTCGTGCGCGCCGGTGCGCGCCTTCAGCAGTCCGACGAGCCCGCCCCAGAGGGCGCCGCCCACGATGCCGGCGATCAGCGTCAGCGGCAGGTGGATGAACATCGGCAGATCGAGGTTGAACGTCACGAGGGCGGCGAAAGCGGCACCGATGAGGATCTGGCCGCGGCCGCCGATGTTGAACAGACCGGCGCGGAACGCCAGCGCTACGCCGAGTCCGGCGGCGATCAGCGGAGCCGCGAAGCCGAGCGTATTCGTGAGCGGACGGATCTGCGTCGCGAAGTCGTCGACGCGCGTGTTGAACACGGCGCCGCGGAACAGGGCGTCGTAGCCGCCCGAGACCGACTGCCAGATCGCGGCCAGGGTGTCACCCGGGCGAGCGAAGAAGTAGCCGGACGCCGCAGCCACCCGCTCGTCCGTGACGGCCATCATGATGCCGCCGACGATGAGCGCGAGCACGATGGCGAGCACCGTGATGACGGCGCTGCTGCGCATCACCTCGGTGATGACGCGGTTCGTCGTCGGCGGCGGGGCCACCTCGGGCTTGCCCGTCAGGGGGCCGCCGACAGGGGGCAGCTGCGAGTCCGCGGGCTCGACGGGAAGGTCGGGCCCGGGACCGGGCGTGGGGGTGGTCATGCTGCTGACTCCTCGGGAACCTCGCCGGCCATCATCAGACCGAGCACGTCGCGCGGCGTCGTCGCCGGAACCACGCCGACGATGCGACCGCGGTACATCACCGCGATGCGGTCGGCCAGGGCGACCACCTCGTCGAGCTCGGTCGAGACGACGAGGACGGCGACGCCGGAGTCACGGGCCTCGATGATGCGCTTGTGGATGAATTCGATGCTGCCGACGTCGACGCCGCGTGTGGGCTGGGCCGCGACGAGCAGTCGCAGCGGCCGGGCCATCTCGCGGGCGATGACGACTTTCTGCTGGTTGCCGCCCGACAGGGTGCCGACCGGGGTGTCGGGGCCCTGGGTGCGGATGTCGTACTCGGTGATGCGCTCGCGGGCGAACGCTTCGAGCGCCCGGCGGTCGATCGTGCCCGCGCGGCTGAAGGCGCGGTCGTCCGAACGGTCGAGGATGAGGTTCTCCTGCACGGAGAACGCTCCGACGAGGCCGTCCTCCTTGCGGTCCTCGGGCACGAACCCGACGCCGCGGTCGAGGATCGCGCGGACACTGCGTCCGCCGAGCTCGTCGCCGTCGAGGCGGATCGAACCGTGGTCGATCGGCAGGAGCCCGAGGATCGCCTCGACGATCTCGGTCTGACCGTTGCCCTGGACGCCGGCGACGGCGACGACCTCACCCGAACGCACCTGCAGGTCGACGTCGTCGACGACGACGATTCCCGACGGCGTGACGACGCGGATGCCGTCGAGGACGAGACCGCCCTCCCCCACGTTCGGTGCCCCCTTGGCGACGACCATCTCGACCGGGCGGCCGACCATGAGCGCTGCCAGCTCGGCGTTGCTCGCCGTCGGCGAGGCTTCGCCGACGACCTTGCCCAGGCGGATGATGGTGATGCGGTCCGCGACTTCGCGGACCTCACGGAGCTTGTGGGTGATGAAGACGATCGAGGTGCCCTCGTCACGCAGCTGACGCATGATCGCCATGAGCTCGTCGGTCTCCTGCGGAGTGAGCACGGCGGTGGGCTCGTCGAAGACGAGGACCTTGGCCTCGCGCGAGAGCGCCTTGATGATCTCGACGCGCTGCTGCACGCCGACCGGCAGATCGCCGACGACGGCGTCGGGGTCGATCTGGAAGCCGAAGCGGTCGGCCACGGCGCGCACGTGCGCGCGGGCGGCGGCGAGGTCGAGCACCCCGAGACCCTTGGTGTTCTCGTGACCGAGCATGACGTTCTCGGCGACGGTGAAGACCGGGACCAGCATGAAGTGCTGGTGCACCATGCCGATGCCCGCGCCCATGGCGTCGCCGGGTCCGCGGAAGTCCTGGACGACGTCGTCGAGGAGGATGTGGCCCTCGTCGGCCTGGTACAGGCCGTAGAGGACGTTCATGAGAGTCGACTTGCCGGCGCCGTTCTCCCCGAGGAGAGCGTGGATCTCGCCCGGCCGGACGACGAGGTCGATGTGGTCGTTGGCGACCAGGGTGCCGAAGCGCTTGGTGATGCCCCGGAGTTCGAGCTTCATGTCGGCCAATCTATGCGACGGAGGGTGGGTGGACAGCGGTCGGGGCCGGGGAACTTTCGTCCCCCGGCCCCGACGACTCATGAACTCACGGGGAGTTCGGCGAGTCCACGGTGATGTCACCGGCGACGATCGACTCCTGGAGGGCGGTCAGCTCGTCGGCGAGACCGGCCGGCAGACGCGACTCGAAGTCGTGGAAGCTCGACAGCTTCACGCCCTCGTTCTTCAGCGTGCCGACGTAGGGGTCGGTCGTGAAGTCGCCGCTCTGGGCAGCAACGGTGGCGTCGTAGACGGCGACGTCGATCGCCTTCTGGATCGACACGAGCGTCAGGTCGGCGACCGTGTCGTCGGAGACGGCGAGGTCGCTGTCGACGCCGAGCATGACGACGTCGCTGCCACCCTCGCGGATCGCCTGCGCGGCGCTCTGGTAGATCGGGCCGCCGACGGGCAGGATCACGTCGACACCCTGGTCGAGGATGCCCTGAGCGACCTGCTTGGCGGTGTCGTTGGCGGTGAAGCCGCCCGTGAAGTTGCCGTCCTGGGCGGTGATGTCCCAGCCGACGACGCCGACGTTCGCGCCCTTGTCCTCGTTGTACTTCTCCACACCCAGCTGGAAGCCGTCCATGAAGACCGTGACCGAGTTGAACTTGTCGCCACCGAAGGTGCCGACCTTGTTCACACCGGCGTCAGCCGACCACGAAGCCGCCGCGTAGCCGCCGAGGTAGGCGGCCTCAGCGGTGTTGAACACCAGCGGCTTGATGTTGGGCGCGTCGGTCGTGCCGTCGAAGTCGGTGTCGGCGTAGTCGTCGATGATCGCGTAGTCGATGTCGGGGTTCGCCGTGGCCGACGCGACGGTGGCCGGAGCGAGCTTGTAGCCGACGGCGACGATCAGGTCGCAGCCCTCCGAGACGAGCGTCTCGAGGTTGGGCGCGTAGTCGTTCTCCGTGGTGGATTCGACCTCGATCGATTCCACGCCGAGCTCCTTGGCCGCGCGGTCCATGCCTTCCTTGGCCGACTGGTTGAACGAACGGTCGTTCCAGCCGCCCTCGTCGGAGACGAGACAGGGGGTGAAGTCCGAGCCCGCCTCGGGTGCGGCGGATCCGCCGGCCTCATCGGGTGCGGCTCCGCAACCGGCGAGGGCGACGAGAAGGCCCGCGGCAGCTGTGATGCCGACGAGCTTCTGAGGGGTCGAGAGTGTCAATGCAGCCTCCACATTGAAGGCGCCGCGGACTTCGCGGCGGCTGGAATGAAGTTACCTACTGTTTCGTCCGGGTTGCACCTCGGACGCACCCCGCCTCGCGAATGGTTACAAAGACGCAATGTGCGCGTCACAGAACGTCGCCGCGGCCCGTCAGCTTGAGGGCGTCGACGACGTGCTTGACGCGCTGGGCGTTCTCGCTCGTGGTGACCAGCAGCGCGTCCGGGGTGTCGACCACGACGATGTCCTTGACGCCGATGAGGCTGATGACGCGCGACGTGTGGCTCACGACGATGCCGCTGGCGGCGTCGGAGAGGATGCGGGCGTTCTCGCCCAGGATGGCGAGATCGTTCTTGCGCCCGTTCGAGTTGAGCTTGGCCAGGCTCGCGAAGTCGCCGACGTCATCCCAGTCGAAGTGACCCGGGACGACGGCGAGCTTGCCCTTCTCTGCTGCGGGCTCGGCGACGACGTAGTCGATCGCGATCTTCTTCAGTCGCGGCCAGATGCGGTCGACGGCGGGGCCGCGACGGTCGCGGTCGTCCCACGCTTCGGCCAGTTCGAGCAGGCCCGCGTGCAATTCGGGGCTGTTCGCCTCGATCTCGGCCAGGAGGACATCGGCCCGCGAGATGAACATGCCCGCGTTCCAGAGGTACGACCGGTCGGAGACATAGGCTCGCGCCGTCTCGAGGTCGGGCTTCTCGACGAAACGCTCGACGAGAGAGGCGTCGCGAGCGCCCTCGACGATCAGTTCGCCGCCGCGCTTGATGTAGCCGAAGCCGACAGCGGGCTCGGAGGGGGTGATGCCGATGGTGCAGATGTAGCCCTCGCGGGCGACCTCGACCGCGTCGCGGACCGCGAACTCGAACACCCGGCTGCCGCGGATGACGTGGTCGGCCGCGAACGAGCCGATGATGACGTCAGGGTGCCGCCGGTGCAGGATCGCCGCCGCGAGACCGATGGCTGCGGCCGAGTCGCGCGGCTCCGACTCCAGGAAGACGTTCTTGTCGGGGATGCCGGGAAGCTGAGCCTCGACCGCGGCGCGGTGAGCACGGCCGGTGACCACGGCGATGCGATCGGGGCCCGAGAGCGGCGCGAGCCGATCCCACGTGTCGCGCAGCAGCGAATGGCCCGATCCGGTCAGGTCATGCAGGAACTTCGGGGCGTCGGCGCGCGACAGCGGCCACAGCCTGCTGCCCACCCCTCCCGCGGGGATGACGGCGTAGAAGTCCGGGATCTCGTCGACCATGCTCCGAGCGTACCCGGGCGCCGGTGCGGCTCCCGGCGCAAGAACCCCCTTTCTTTAGGGTGCCCTTCGTCGCCCCGCGTCATTTTCCCGGCCTAGAATCGTTGTGCGCCCATGTGACGCCGGGGGTCAACCACCCCACCGGGGCATCGATCGCCCCCACGAACCGTGTTCGATCCAGGGAGGACGACCGTGTCTGCACCAGCACGCGTCACACCGTCGGTAGCCCAGACCACATCAAAGACCCCGCGCGGCACGCTGTACCGCGGCAACGAGGGCATGTGGTCGTGGGTGCTTCACCGCATCACCGGCGTGGCCATCTTCTTCTTCCTCTTGGTCCACGTGCTCGACACCGCGCTGATCCGCGTGTCGCCCGAGGCCTACGACGCTGTCATCGGCACGTACAAGAACCCGATCATGGGTCTCGGCGAGGTCGCCCTCGTCGCCGCGATCGTGTACCACGCCTTCAACGGCCTGCGCATCATCGCGGTCGACTTGTGGCCGTGGGCCACGCGCCACCAGCGCCAGCTGTGGTGGGGCGTGCTGGCGGTCTGGGCCGTCACGATCGTCGGCTTCGCAGCCCGCCACGTGCCGATCGTTCTCTCCGAGATTGGAGGGGGTCACTGATGACCGCCGACACCCTTGCCGCTCCCCGCAGCCCGCAGGTCCGCAAGAAGGGCGCCAACCTCGAGAAGTGGGGCTGGGTCTACATGCGCGCATCCGGCGTGCTCCTGGTGGTCCTGATCTTCGGTCACCTCTTCGTCAACCTGATGCTCGGCGAGGGCATCAAGGGAATCGATTTCGCGTTCGTCGCCGGAAAGTTCGCCAGCCCGTTCTGGCAGTGGTGGGACGTCCTCATGCTGTGGCTCGCGCTGATCCACGGCGCGAACGGCATGCGCACGATCGTGAACGACTACGTCACCGGTGCCACGGCGCGCAAGGTTCTGGTGTGGGCCATCTGGCTCTCCGCCGGACTGCTGATCCTGCTCGGCACCCTGGTCGTGTTCACCTTCGACCCCTGCCTCGGAGTGACGGCGGACAGCATGCTCTGGGAGACCTGCCAGGGCTGACCCTGCGCTCCGACGACGTGAATCACAGCAACGAAAGGCTCGCCCCGTGAGCACCCAGACCGAAGAGGTCGTCGTCAAGGACGGCATCCACTACCACCAGTTCGACATCGTCATCGTCGGCGCCGGCGGCGCCGGCATGCGGGCGGCGATCGAGGCCGGTCCGGGTGCCCGTACCGCGGTGATCTCGAAGCTGTACCCGACCCGCTCGCACACCGGTGCGGCGCAGGGCGGCATGGCGGCGGCACTCGCCAACGTCGAAGAGGACTCCTGGGAGTGGCACACCTTCGACACCGTCAAGGGCGGCGACTACCTCGTCGACCAGGACGCGGCGGAGATCCTCGCGAAGGAGGCCATCGACGCGGTCATCGACCTCGAGAACATGGGCCTCCCCTTCAACCGCACGCCCGACGGGAAGATCGACCAGCGCCGGTTCGGCGGCCACACCGCCGACCACGGCAAGTCGCCGGTCCGCCGCGCCTGCTACGCCGCCGACCGCACGGGCCACATGATCCTGCAGACGCTGTTCCAGAACTGCGTCAAGCTCGGCATCAACTTCTTCAACGAGTACTACGTGCTCGACCTCATCACCGTCACCGCCCCCGACGGCTCGACCCAGACCGCCGGCGTCGTCGCGTACGACCTCGCCACGGGCGATCTGCACGTCTTCCACTCGAAGGCGGTCATCTTCGCCACCGGCGGTTTCGGCAAGATCTACAAGACGACCTCGAACGCCCACACCCTCACGGGCGACGGCGTCGGCATCGTGTGGCGCAAGGGCCTGCCGCTGGAGGACATGGAGTTCTTCCAGTTCCACCCCACCGGCCTCGCCGGTCTCGGCATCCTCCTCACCGAAGGCGCGCGCGGCGAGGGCGCGATCCTCCGCAACGCGTCGGGCGAGCGGTTCATGGAGCGCTATGCGCCCACCATCAAGGACCTCGCTCCCCGCGACATCGTCTCCCGATGCATGCAGCAGGAGGTCGCCGAGGGCCGCGGGGCGGGCCCGCACCGCGACTACGTGCTGCTCGACTGCACGCACCTGGGGGCTGAGGTCCTCGAGACCAAGCTCCCCGACATCACCGAGTTCGCCCGCACCTACCTCGGCGTCGACCCGGTCGTCGAGCCCGTGCCGGTCATGCCCACGGCGCACTACGCGATGGGCGGCATCCCCACGAACGTCAAGGCCGAGGTCCTCGCCGACAACACCACCGTCGTTCCGGGTCTCTACGCCGCCGGCGAATGCGCGTGCGTCTCGGTGCACGGCTCGAACCGCCTCGGCACCAACTCGCTGCTCGACATCAACGTCTTCGGCAAGCGCGCCGGCCGCAACGCCGTCGAGTACGTCAAGACCGCCGACTTCGTCCCGCTGCCCGCCGATCCCGCCAAGGAGGTGCGCGAGCTGATCGAAGGCGTGCGCAACAACCCCGGTACCGAGCGGATCGCGGTCCTGCGCAAGACGCTCCAGGACGAGATGGACAAGGGCGCCCAGGTGTTCCGCACCGAGGAGTCGCTCCTGCACGTCATGGACGTCATCGCCGACCTGCGCGAGCGGTTCAACAACATCCACGTCGACGACAAGGGCAAGCGGTTCAACACCGACCTGCTCGAAGCGGTCGAGCTGGGCTTCCTGCTCGACATCGCCGAGGTCGTCGTCGTCGCCGCACGCAACCGCAAGGAGAGCCGCGGCGGACACATGCGCGACGACTTCCCGACGCGCGACGACGAGAACTACATGAAGCACACGATGGCCTACCTGTCGGGCGACCCCCACTCGTCGCACCCCGAAGACCACATCCGGCTCGACTGGAAGCCCGTCGTGTTCACCAAGAACGAGGCCGGCGAACTGCGGTACCCGCCGCTGGAGAGGAAGTACTGATGACGATCGTCGAGACCGATGCCACGGCCCCTGCCGAGGCGGCGAACGACACCGGCATCCAGTCGTTCCTGGTCACCTTCATCATCCGGCGCTTCGACCCCGAGGTCGACAGCGAGCCGAGGTGGGTCGACTACGACGTCGAGCTCTACTCGACCGACCGCGTCCTCGACGCCCTGCACAAGATCAAGTGGGACGTCGACGGGTCGCTGACCTTCCGCCGCTCGTGTGCCCACGGCATCTGCGGCTCCGACGCGATGCGCATCAACGGCCGCAACCGGCTGGCCTGCAAGACGCTGATCAAAGACCTCGACATCTCGCAACCGATCTACGTCGAGGCGATCAAGGGCCTGCCCCTGGAGAAGGACCTCGTCGTCGACATGGAGCCGTTCTTCGCCTCCTACCGCGAGGTGCAGCCGTTCCTGATCGCCAACTCGAAGCCCGAGGCCGGCAAGGAGCGCATCCAGTCGATCGCCGACCGCGAGATCTTCGACGACACCACGAAGTGCATCCTGTGCGCCGCGTGCACCTCGTCGTGCCCCGTGTTCTGGACCGACGGTCAGTACTTCGGGCCGGCCGCGATCGTCAACGCGCACCGCTTCATCTTCGACTCGCGCGACGATGCCGGCGACGTCCGCCTCGACATCCTCAATGACAAGGAGGGCGTGTGGCGGTGCCGCACGACCTTCAACTGCACCGAGGCATGCCCGCGCGGCATCGAGGTCACGAAGGCGATCGCCGAGGTCAAGCAGGCGGTTCTGCGCGGTCGTTGAGCCGGCCGGGCCTCGCGCTCGATCAGCTGACACCGACGCTGCCGGTACATTCGACGACGTGGAACCCGACCCCTCGGCGACAGATGCGCTGCGCGAGCGGTGGGACTCGTCCCGATTGCGCGAACGCCTCGATCAGCCTCTCGAGCGTGCGACGACCATCACGCGTCGCACGCTCGGCTGGTTCCCCATCCGGGTCTGGCGGCACTTCCTCCGCCACAACGGGTTCCTCCTCGCGGCGAGCATCAGCTACCAGTCGCTCTTCGCGCTCTTCGCCACCCTCTACACGGCGTTCGCCGTGGTGGGGCTGTGGCTCGGCGGGTCGCGCATGGCCATCGACGCCCTCATCGGGGTCGTCAACAGCTACATCCCGGGGCTGATCTCGCACGACGGTCCCGTCTCCCCAGAAGACGTCGCCAGCATCGCGCGCGACAGCGGCAGCCTCCTCGCCGTCACCGGTACCGCCGCCCTGGCCGTCGCGGTGTGGACGGCCATCGGATTCGTGACCTTCACGCGACGTGCGGTGCGCGACATCTTCGGCCTGCCGTTCGACACGCGCAACTACGTGCTCCTGAAGCTGCGCGACTTCGGCGCGGCCCTGCTGTTCGGCCTCGCGCTCGTGCTGGGGGCCGCGCTCGGCCTCGTGGCCGGCGGCGTCGTCCGGCAGCTGTTCGACCTGTTCGACGTCGCCTACGAGTCGACCACGATCGACGTACTCAGCCGGCTCGCATCGGTGCTGGTCGCGATCGTCATCAACGCCGCCGCGCTCACCGCCCTGATCCGGTTCCTGACCGGCACAGCACTGCCCTGGCGCAAGATCATCCCCGGATCGATCTTCGGCGGCGTCGCGCTGAGCGTGCTGCAGCTCGGGGCCGGCTTCCTCGCCGTATACTCCCCCACCAACCCGCTCCTGGCGACCTTCTCTGTGCTGATCGGATTCCTCCTCTGGCTGCGGCTCGCGGGGATCGTCATCCTCGTCGCGGCGTCGTGGGTGGCCGTGTCGGCCGCGGACGACGACATCCCGCTCGAGGTCAGGACCGAGGAGGAGCGCCGCGCGGACGAGCGGCGGGCGCTGCGCGTCGTCGCCGAAGCACAGCTGCGCGACGCCGAGCACGCTCTCGCCGAGGCGGGCTGGTGGCAGCGCATCCCCGCTCGGCGCGACGTGAACCGGGCTCGCGAGCTGGTGCGGCGACTCGACGCGGAGCAGACGACCGCCCGGTGAGCGGTGTCGGAGGTCGCGGTTACGCTGGCAGACGTGTCACGCCGTCTTCGTATCGCCTCCGTCAACGTCAACGGCATCCGCGCCGCCGCCCGCAAGGGCATGCATGAATGGCTCGAGACCGCCGACGTCGACATCCTGACTCTCCAAGAGGTCCGCGCGCAGGCCTCCGACCTCGCCGCCGCCCTGCCCGGCTGGCACTTCGTCTCCGATGAGGCGCTCGCCAAGGGACGTGCGGGCGTCGCGATCGCCGCCCGTGAGCCCCTCGACGTCTGGCGCATCGAGCTCGGCGACGACGACCTCGACTCGAAGGGACGCTGGGTCGAGGCCGACATCGAGGTCGCGGGCGAGCACCTCACCGTCGTCAGCGCCTATGTCTTCACCGGCGAGGCCGACACCGAGAAGCAGGTCGCGAAGTACGCGTTCCTCGACGCGATGGAGGAGCGGATGCCGCAGCTGGGCGAGCTCGCGGTCATCACCGGCGACCTGAACGTCGGCCACCGCGAGTTCGACATCCGCAACTGGCGCGGCAACCGCAAGAAGGCGGGCTTCCTGCCGCGCGAGCGCGCCTACTTCGACCGTTTCACCGCGCCCGCGGGCGTCGAAGTCGACACCGTCGACGGCGGGCGGGGCACCGGTCTCGGGTGGGTCGATGTCGGACGCCGGTTCGCCGGCGAGGTCGACGGGCCGTACACGTGGTGGTCCAACCGCGGCAAAGCCTTCGACACCGACACCGGATGGCGCATCGACTACCACCTCGCCACCCCGCAGCTGGCGGAGCGGGTCACCGACTACCGCGTCGTACGCGCGCCCTCGTGGGACACCCGGTGGAGCGACCACGCCCCCGTCGTGGCGGACTACGTCTTCCCTGGGTGACGTCCGAGGGGCGAGGGGCGGGGCGACGAAGCGCGGGACGACGCCCGTAGACTCTTCTGGTGACCAAGCCCCGCCTGTACTCCGGAATGCAGCCGTCCGCCGATTCGCTCCAGATCGGCAACTACATCGGGGCTCTCATGCAGTGGCGCGACCTGCAGGACACCTACGACGCATTCTTCTCGGTCGTCGACCTGCACGCCCTGACCCAGCCGAACGATCCGGCCGAACTGCGGGCGAAGACCCGGCGTACCGCAGCCCAGTACATCGCGGCGGGCATCGAGCCGTCTCGGTCGACGCTGTACGTGCAGTCGCACGTCCGCGCTCACGCCGAGCTCGCGTGGGTGCTCTCGACCATCACCGGCTTCGGCGAAGCCGGCCGGATGACGCAGTTCAAGGACAAGTCGCAGCGCTACGGCGCTGACGCCACCAACGTGGGGCTGTTCACCTACCCGGTGCTCATGGCCGCCGACATCCTGCTCTACCAGACCGACATCGTGCCGGTCGGTGACGATCAGAAGCAGCACGTCGAGCTGACGCGGACCCTTGCGGAGCGCTTCAACTCGCGCTTCGGCGAGACCTTCCGCGTGCCGATGCCCGTCATCCAGCAGGACACCGCCCGCATCTACGACCTGCAGAACCCGACCGCGAAGATGTCGAAGTCGGCAGAATCGGATGCCGGTGTGCTGTGGCTCCTCGACGACCCGAAGGTGTCGGCGAAGAAGGTCATGCGGGCCGTGACCGACTCGGAGGGGTCGGTGCGATACGACCGCGAGAACAAGCCCGGGGTGTCGAACCTGCTCGTGATCTACGCGGCGCTCACCGGCCGTCAGATCCCCGCCATCGAGGACGAGTACGCCGGCCGCGGCTACGGCGACTTCAAGAAGGGCCTCGCCGAGGTGGTCGTGTCCGAGTTCGGACCGGTGCGCGAGCGCGCGCTCGAGCTGCTCGACGACCCCGCCGAGCTCGACCGGGTGCTCGCGTCGAACGCCGCCCGTGCCGACGACGTCGCCGACCGTACGCTCGGCGACGTTTACGACAAGCTGGGACTGCTGCGACGTGTCTGACAACGAATCGACCGGGGCCGGGGCTGCTGTTCCCGCGGAGTCGGCATCAGCGTCCGCGGAGCCGTTGGCGGAGGTGCCGGCCGAGCCCGCACCCGAACTGATCGCAGCGCTCGACGAGGCCGCCGCCGCATCGAAGGCATCGCCGACCGACGCCGCAGTTCAGGAGCGGCTCTGGCGCGCCGCCTTCGCTCTGGATCGCTGGCTCTTCATCGCCCGCGGTTCCGACGACGAGCCCACCCCCTTCGCGCTGCGGTCCGACGAAGGTGCCGTCATCTTCGCGTTCTCGACGGCCGACCGGGCGCACGAAGCCGCCCTCGGGTTCGGCCTGCCCGAGGATGAGGCGTCGCGACTGCTCGCGGTGCCGCTTCCGTCGGCGGCGGCCTGGGTCGCGTCGTATGCCGAGGCGGGTGTCGAAGCGATGGTCTTCGACGCGCCGGCCAACGGCGCGATGGCTCCGTTGTCGAACCTGGCCGCGATGGCGGTCTACATCTCGCAGAATCCCTCAGCCTGAGGCCCGCATCCTCAGTCTCGATCTCGTCTGTGTTCCGTCGACAGGCTCAGCACCCCGTTGACGCCCGCACGTCCCGCCGCGGCGCCTCTCAGCCTGAACGCGGCACGCGGAACAGCGGGCGCAGGCGGCCGAGCCGCGTCCGGCCACGCCCGGACCAGAAACACGGCGATATCAGCGTCGATACCGGCCCGGGGTGGGACCTCAGCCCCCATCCCCCGTGCGGATCCGGGTTGCCGAAGCGGGGCGACGCGGACCGAGCATCCCTTCGGCTCATCCCCGTTCCGTCGACAGGCTTAGTACCCCGCGCACACCCACAGGACCCGCCGCGACGTACCTGAGCCTGCTCACGGCACGCGGAACAGCAGGCACCGCCCCCGTCCACCAGCCCACACCACGACCACATCCGTCGACACCGGCCGGGGCGGGAGGGGCCGGGGACCAACCCTCGACTCATCCCCGTCCCGTCAACAGGCTCAGCACTCCGCACACACCCACACGACCCGCCGCGACCCCCCTCAGCCTGCGCACGGCACGCGCGACAAGGCCCGCGACGAGGCCCGCCCGTCCGGAGTCAGCGCACGCGCGCCCGCGGCGCGCCGCGACCGAGAAGTCCCCGCACGGCTTCGAGCACCCGGTCGGGACGCCACATGATGTCCGCCGCCATCGGTCGCAGCGTCAGGTAACCGAGGGCTGCCGCCGCGAGATCGCGCGTGCTGTCTCGTCGCCGCGCGTCGAGTCCGGAATGATGCGCATCGCTGTCGCATTCCACGATCAGCCAGCCGTCGACGAGCAGATCGACTCGCCCCACTCCAGGTATGCGCACCTGCAGTTCGACAGTCTTCGCGACGCCGCGCAGAAGGAGCCGCATGAGCGTCTCCGGCCCGGACTCGGCCCGTCCGTCGATCAGGCGCCGGAGGGAACGGTACCGGAGCGGTAGCGCCGCGAAGACCGCGTCGAGATCGGCAGCATGGAGGAGCCCGAGCTGAAGCGCGCTGTCGAGCGTCGCGACGGCCGCTCGGGGCGGCTGACACATCACCGCGCGCGCCAAGGCGTCGATGATGCTCGAGCACGCGAACCAACGGGGCCGCGGTGCGGCGGGCGGTGTCCAGTGCAGGACCGGCTTCGCGTCCGTCCCCGCCGTTCGGAGCGGTAAGCGGGATGCCGTCGGCGGGAGCTGAACGTGCGGTTGTCCAGGCTCGAGGACGAACGCCCCGAGCAGACGCAGGAGGCTGACGCAGGTCAGCCGACCACCGAGCGACACGGCGGTCACGACGGACCGTGGCGCATCGGCGACGAGATACGACCCCCGCCGGGGCCTCACGAGCCGGCCCGCGGCAACGGCATCCGCGATGTCGCGTTTGCGCATTCCGTCGGCGCGCAGCTCGGATGTCGACCAGCAACGCAGATCCATGACGTCGGCGGCGGGCCAGGCTGAGGAGGCGCGAAGGTCCATGCGGAGACGGTGCCGCTTGCGGTCACGTCAGCGGCCGGAGCAGTAGCAGATTGTGAGCAGATCAGCTCATCCGCCGCTTGTGGGGGAGTCGCGGTGTCGGTGCCGCCGGCAGGCTCACGCGGGCCGCCGCGCGCGGTGGCGCGCGCGATGATGCCGTGAGCCTGTTCGCGGCACAGCTAGCGCGGTCCACTCCCCCTTCGCCCCATCGACGCACGAAAGACCGGCGAGCAGACCGCCCCACCCGCACAGCCGACGGACGTGCCGTCAGCAGGATGGACGCGGCGCACCGGGCCGTTCGACGCGGGAACACGAAGCTGAACCTGTTCGCGGCACCGAACCGAGGTGTGGGGCCGCGGAACCGGACCACGCGCCGGACCTCGGTAGGGTCGGGGCATGGAACCGGTGACCCTCCGCACGGCGCGGCTCGAGCTGTCGATCCCTACTCTCGATGATGCCGAGGCGATCACCGCTGCCGCCCAGGACCCCGAGGTCCCGCGCTGGACGACGGTGCCGTCGCCGTACACCCGCGCGCATGCCGAGGAGTTCGTCGCGAAGGCGGCGGCCTGGTGGGACGAGCAGTCCGAGCTCACCTGGGGTATCCGTCGTGACGGCGAGTGGATCGGCATGATCGGCCTGCACCGGGTGAGCCCGGGAGGCGCGGCGGAGATCGGGTTCTGGATGAGCGCACCGGCGCGCGGGCACGGATACCTGAGCGAGGCGGCGCGGGCGGTCATCGACTTCGGGTTCGCCGAGCCGCTGGCGCTCGCACGCATCGAGTGGCGGGCGATCGTCGGCAACATCGCCTCAGCACGCGCGGCGCGCACTCTGGGCTTCCGATACGAGGGGATGCTGCGCCAGGGGCTCTCGCACAGCGATGCCCACCACGACGGCTGGATCGCCGGCCTCCTGCCGACGGACGACCGCACCCCGCAGCCCTGGCCGATCCTCGCCGACTGACCCGCGCCGACTGACCCGCGCGGATCGACCCGCGCGGCCTGAACCGCGCCGAATCAGGCGCGCAACCCCGTGCTCGATGGGGGTGATGCGTGCCAGGATGACGCCATGCCCGAGATGCCGGAAGTGCAGGGACTCGTCGACTACCTCGGCGGCCGCCTCGCCGGGCGCCGCATCACGAAAGCCCGGGTCAGTGCGATCTCTGCGCTGAAGACCTACGATCCGCCGATCGAGTCGCTCGAGGGCGCGACGGTGACCTCGGCGTCCCGCCACGGCAAGTTCGTCGACCTGGCCACCGACGGCGGCACGCACCTCGTGTTCCATCTCGCCAAGGCCGGATGGCTGCGCTGGTACGACGCGCTGCCGTCGACCGTCATCCGCCCGGGCAAGACCCCGATCGCGCTCCGCATCGGCTTCGACGACGACTCGGGGTTCGATCTGACCGAGGCCGGTACGAAGAAGTCGCTCGCGGTCTACGTCGTCCGCGATCCGGCCGAGGTGCCCGGCATCGCGCGGCTGGGGCCCGACCCGCTCGATGCCTCCTTCGACCGCGACACGCTCGCGGGTCTGCTGACCGGACGTCGCACGCAGATCAAGGGCGTGCTGCGCGATCAATCGATCGTCGCCGGCATCGGCAACGCGTATTCCGATGAGATCCTGCATGCCGCGAAGATGTCGCCGTACGCCCTCGCCGCAAACCTCGACGACGCCGAGGTCGACCGCCTCTACGCAGCGCTCAGCGCGACGCTCGCCGAGGCGGTCGCCGCGGCATCCGGCAAGCCGCCCGCCGTTCTGAAAGACGCCAAGCGCCGAGGGATGCGGGTGCACGGCCGCCGCGGCGAGGCTTGCCCCGTCTGCGGCGATGAGGTGCGCAGCGTCTTCTTCGCCGACAACAGTCTCGAATACTGCCCGACGTGTCAGACCGGGGGCAAGCTGCTCGCCGATCGCCGGCTCTCACGCCTGCTCAAGTGACGGCGGAAGTCGGGAATGCCGCGGACGCGCGCGCGTTGAGTACGATCGGAGTATTGAACGTGCTCCGGGGTCGGTGAGAATCCGAACCGGCGGTGAGAGTCCGCGACCCTCGAGGCCCTCGGGCCGAGAGGTTGATCCGGTGGAATTCCGGGACCGACGGTGATGCGACGCGAGTCGCTAGTCCGGATGAGAGGAAGCACGGCAGCGTTCGCGCTGCGCGCGCCCGCCCGCGTCCCCGGAGACTGACCGAAGGACGAAGGATGCCGGGCACCACCGACCGCGAGATCGCCGCGATGCGTCGCGCTTTCGAGCTCGCCGGCAACGGTCCGCGCGGACTGAACCCCCAGGTCGGCGCCGTGCTGCTCGCCGCCGACGGCTCCGTGCTCGCCGAGGGCTGGCACCGCGGCGCCGGCACGCCGCACGCCGAGGTGGATGCGCTGTCGCAGCTGCCCGCGGGCGCGGCGCGTGGCGCGACTGCCGTCGTGAGTCTCGAGCCCTGCAACCACACCGGCCGCACGGGCCCGTGCGCGCTCGCCCTCATCGAGGCCGGCGTGGCGCGCGTGGTCTACTCCGTCTCCGACCCGGGCGACGCGTCGGCCGGTGGAGCCCGGCGTCTGCGGGATGCCGGCGTCGATATCGAGGGCGGAGTGCTGGGCGACGACGGTCACGCGCTCATCCACGACTGGCTCACCGTGCAGCGCCTCGGCCGACCGCACGTCACCGTGAAGTGGGCGCAGTCGCTCGACGGGCGCGCGGCGGCCCCTGATGGCACGAGCCAATGGATCACCGGCCCGGTCGCACGAGCAGACGTCCATCGCCGCCGCAGCGAGGCGGACGCCATCGTGGTGGGAACGGGTACCCTCCTCGCCGACGATCCCGCCCTGACCGCTCGGCGTCCCGACGGCACCCTCTACGACCGGCAGCCGATGCCCGTCGTGCTCGGTCAGCGGTCCGTGCCCGACGACGCCCTGGTGCGCCGTCATCCGATGCCGCTGCTTCACCGCGACGGCGAGAACCTGGGCGGCGAGAGCCCCGACGGGCCCTCGCTGATGACGCAATTGCGGGAACTCGGCGTGCAGCGCGTCTTCGTCGAGGGCGGCCCGACCATCGCGAGCGCGTTCGTGCGGGCCGGGCTCGCGGACGAGATCCTCGCATACATCGCGCCGACCCTCATCGGCTCCGGATCGGCCGGCGACGACCGTCCCGCACTGCGTTCGCTCGGCGTCGAGACGATCGCGGACCAGCGACGCCTGCGGGTGAGCTCGGTCGAGCCCCTCGGCGACGACCTGCTGATCGTCGCCTCCCCCGTGCCCCCGACATCCCCCTCCGAAGGAGACGCCTGATGTTCACCGGAATCATCGAAGAGATCGGCGAGGTCGTCGCCGTCGAGCCGTCGGGCGACGGCGTCCGGATCACCGTGCGCGCGCCGAAGGCGGTGTCGGATGCCGGGCACGGCGACTCGATCGCCGTCAGCGGCGTCTGCCTCACGGTGGTCGACCAGGGCGACGATTGGTTCACGGCCGACGTGATGCGCCAGACGCTCGACGTGTCGAGCCTGACGGGCATCGAACCGGGCCGCGCCGTGAACCTGGAGCGCGCCCTTGCGGCACACACCCGTCTGGGCGGGCACATCGTCCAGGGGCACGTCGACGGCCTCGGCCGCGTGCTGGAGGTGCGTCCCGGTGAGCAGTGGCGCGTGCTGCGCATCTCGGTGCCTGCCGACCTGGCACCGCTCGTCGTCGATAAGGGCTCGATCACGGTCGACGGCGTCTCGCTGACGGTGAGCGATGTGAGCACGGCGACCGCACCGCAGGCCTGGCTCGAGGTCTCGCTCATCCCCGCGACCCTCGCCGCGACGACGCTCGGCGACCGTGTCGCCGGCGACGCGGTCAACCTCGAGACCGACATCCTCGCCCGACACGTCCAGCGGTTGCTGGCATTCACCACCCTCTCGAACGAAGGAGGCTCCCGATGAGCCTTTCTCCCCTCTCCGAGGCGCTCGACGCGCTGCGGGCCGGAAAGCCGATCATCGTCGCCGACGATGAGAACCGCGAGAACGAAGGCGACGTCATCCTGTCGGCCGCTCTCGCCACTCCCGAGTGGATCGCGTGGACGGTCCGCCACTCGAGCGGGTTCATCTGCGCTCCCATGCCCGCCGAGTGGGCCGACCGTCTCGACCTCCCCCCGATGGTCGAGACGAACGAGGACGCCCGCGGCACCGCTTACACCGTCTCGGTCGACGCGGCCGAGGGCGTGACGACCGGGATCAGCGCCGCCGACCGCGCCCGCACCCTCACGGTGCTCGCCGACCCCGCCTCCACGCCCGGCAGCGTCATCCGTCCGGGGCACATCCTGCCCCTGCGCGCCGTCGAGGGGGGCGTCCGCGAGCGCAGCGGTCACACCGAGGCCGCCGTCGAGCTCATGCAGCTCGCCGGTCTCGAGCCGGTCGGCGCGATCGCCGAGATCGTCGCCGACGACGGCTCGATGATGCGGATGCCGGGACTGCTCGAGCTCGGCGAGCGCGACGGCATCCCCGTCATCACGATCGAGCAGCTCATCGCCCACCTCGAGGAGACGGATCCACGCCCCGCCGGCGGCGCCGCGGCCAACCGCCGCCGCGTGAGCCTGCGTGCGGAGGCGCAGGTGCCGACCTCGCACGGTGCGTTCCGCTTCCTCGCCTACAAGGACCGCGTCACCGGGACCGACCACATCGCCGTCGTCTCGGGCGATCTCACCGATGCCGCCCCGCTCGTGCGCGTGCACTCGGAGTGCCTGACGGGCGAGGCGTTCGGCTCGCTCAAGTGCGAGTGCGGACCGCAGCTGGATGCGGCCCTCGACGCGATCGACCGCGAGGGCGGCATCGTCATCTACATGCGCGGTCACGAAGGTCGTGGCATCGGCCTCATCAACAAGCTGCGCGCCTACCAGCTGCAGGAGCGCGGGCTCGACACCCTCGACGCGAACCTCGCGCTCGGGCTTCCCGCCGATGCCCGGGATTACGCGGCTGCGGCCGGCATCCTCGCCGACCTCGGCGTGGGCAGCATCCGACTGCTGACGAACAACTCCGACAAGGTGTCGCAGCTGCGCGCCCTGGGCCTCGACATCGCCGACCAGGTACCGCTGCTCGTCGGAGTCGGTGCCAACAACCACCAGTACCTCGCGACGAAGCGCGACCGCATGGGCCACATCATCGACGATGCCGAGCTGAGCGCGGCACTCGCCCGCGGCACGGTCGCCGCCACGTCCACCGGCGCAGCCGACGAGACCACCGACTCCCGACAGAACTCGGAGAACATCGCATGAGCGGACACGGCGCCCCCGAACGCCAGCAGATCGACGCGACCGACCTGAAGGTCGTCGTCGTCGCCGGCCAATGGCACGACGTCATCACCGACGGCCTCATCGCCGGCGCGGAACGCGTGCTCGAGGAGTCCGGTGCGGCCTGGCGGCTCGTGCGCGTGCCGGGTTCGTTCGAGCTGCCGGTCGTGGCCAAGGCGGCGCTCGATTCCGGCGCCGACGCGGTCGTCGCCCTCGGCGTCATCATCCGCGGCGGAACACCGCACTTCGACTTCGTCTCCTCGGCAGCCACCGACGGGCTGACCCGTGTCGCCATCGACACGGG
Source organism: Microbacterium sp. AG238 (assembly GCF_003610405.1). Lineage (GTDB taxonomy): Bacteria > Actinomycetota > Actinomycetes > Actinomycetales > Microbacteriaceae > Microbacterium. The sequence continues at coordinate 155,366 of NZ_RAQC01000002.1, read as the reverse complement.
CAAGCCGGTCGGATTCGGAGTGCTCACCCTCGACGACGAGCAGCAGGGCATCGATCGGGCGGGCCTGCCCGGTTCGAAGGAGGACAAGGGCGCCGAGGCTGCGGATGCCGCGCTGCGCACCGCGCTGACGCTGCGTTCGTTCCGCGGCTGACGTCGTTTCGGGCTTCCATACCTTCAGCTAGGCTGAGGGTATGGAAACGCTCCGCGGAATCGTCCTCGTCGTCCACCTCATCGGTTTCGCCACGCTCTTCGGCGCTTGGCTCGTCGAAGCCCTCGGAGCCCGCCGCATCACCCGGGTCATGAGCTACGGCCTGCTCGTCGCCGGGGTCGCCGGGCTCGCTCTGGCAGCGCCGTGGGGCACCGACCACGAGTTCAACTACGTCAAGATCACCGTCAAACTCGTCATCCTGCTCGTGATCGGCGCGCTTCTGGGCATCGGCTCAGCCCGCCAGAAGCGCACGCAGTCGGTCCCCGCCGCGATCTTCTGGCTCATCGGACTCGGCACGGTGGCGAACGTCGCGATCGCGGTGCTCTGGCGCTGACGACCCGGGCCACGGCCCACCAGGCAAGCGGATGCCGCGACTCGGACCCCGGGTCGCGGCATCCGCCGTAGAATGGACGATCGTGCGTCGCCGACACCGTCGACGCCGCCGGTGATCCCCGCGTCGAACGTCCGCCGCACCACCCCGCTCGGACGTCCGCCCACCGGCACGCTCCCACGAGGGCGCTCACCCGTTCTCCCAGACAGGCATCACACCGCACATGTCATCCGCCACCGCGGCCCCCGCCGCGCCCGCGAACCCCCGCTCCCGCGTCATCACCGCCAGCCTCGTCGGCACCACGATCGAGTTCTACGACTTCTACGTCTACGCGACCGCGGCCGTCCTGGTCTTCCCGATCCTCTTCTTCCCGAGCGATGACGACACCGCGTCGCTCCTCGCCTCGTTCGCGGTCTTCGGCGCCGCGATGGTCGCCCGACCCATCGGTGCCGTCGTCTTCGGCCACTTCGGCGACAAGTTCGGCCGTAAGGCCACCCTCGTCGCGTCGCTCCTGACGATGGGTATCGCAACGATCCTCATCGGATGCCTCCCCACCTTCAACGACATCGGCTGGTGGGCGGCGCTGCTGCTCCTCGTGCTGCGTCTCGCTCAGGGCTTCGCCCTCGGCGGCGAGTGGTCGGGAGCCGCCCTCGTCGCGACCGAGAACGCACCGAAGGGCAAGCGCGCCTGGTACGGCACCTTCCCCCAGCTGGGCGCCCCGATCGGCTTCATCATCGCCAACTCGGTCTTCCTCGTGATCTACTTCGCGCTGCCGCACCCCGACGGCCCGGCCCAGCGATCCGAGGAGTTCCTCGCCTGGGGCTGGCGCGTGCCGTTCCTGTTCTCGGCCGTCATGGTCATCGTCGGCCTGTGGGTGCGTCTCAAGCTCGTCGAGAGCGAGACGTTCGCCAAGGCGGAGAAGACCGGTGCCATCCGCAAGTTCCCGCTCGGGTCCGTCGTCCGCGGGCACTGGCGGGCGCTCATCCTCGGCACGTTCATCATGCTCGCCACCTACGTGCTCTTCTACCTGATGACGAGCTTCACCCTCGCGTACGGCACCAAGCCGACCCTCGAGACCGCGCAGGCGACCGCCGAGGCATCGGGGGCGGCCTTCGACGCGGCGGCCTACGTCCCCGGCCTCGGGTTCGGGTTCACCGACTTCGTCATCATGCAGATCGTCGGCGTGATCTTCTTCGGCATCTTCACCCTGCTGTCGGGCCCCGTGGCCGACTCCATCGGCCGGCGCAAGCTGCTGCTGTGGGTCACCGGGGTCATCGCGGTTTTCGGCCTGCTGTTCGCGGTCTTCCTCGCGCCGCAGCTCGACCCGAAGTTCACCGGAGCCCTCGTGCAGGCATTCCTCGTGCTCGGGTTCATGCTCATGGGCGCGACCTTCGGCCCGATGGGCGCGCTGCTGCCCGAGCTGTTCCCGACCAACGTGCGCTACACCGGCTCGGCCATCTCGTACAACGTGGCGTCGATCCTCGGCGCGGCCGTCGCGCCCAGCATCGCGACGACCCTGTGGGCGCTCGCGGGCGGCTCGACCTGGCTCGTCGGCGTCTATCTCACGGCGTCGGCGGTGCTCACCTTCATCGCGCTGTGGCTGTCGAAGGAGACCAAGGACTCCGAGTACGACACCAACATCGGCGAGGCGGCGGCCACCCGCTGATCGCCACGGCGAACGAACGGATGCCGCGGGCCTTCGGGCTCGCGGCATCCGTCGTTGTCAAGGTCTCCCCACCTCATCACGCGCGGTCTACTGTCTGACTCACATTCAGGTGAGGAGCCCGTCATGAAGAAGGTCGCCGAGGCGTCGGTCGTCGAGTACGAGCAGGCCGGCGGGCCCGAGGTTCTGCGTCTCGTGAAACGTCCGCTTTCCGCGCCCGAGGCCGGAGAGGTGACGGTCGAGATCATCACGATGGGCCTCAACCACATCGACGGCTTCGTGCGATCGGGCGCCGAGAAGGAATGGGACGATCCCTTTCCTCGCCGCTCGGGCAGCTGCTTCGCGGGCACCGTGATCGCGGCGGGCACCGGTACCAGCGGGTTCGCCGTCGGCACCGATGTCGTCGGCCACGTGCGATCGGGGGCGCATGCGAGTCACCTCACGGTCGGGGTGGACCGGCTGGTCCGCAAGCCGCGCGGCGTGACCTTCGAGATCGCTGGCGGGCTGTATCTGGCGGGCACCACCGCGCTCGACATCCTCGACGAGCTCAAGATCGACTCCGGCGACACCGTCGTCATCTCGGCGGCCGCAGGCGGGGTCGGCAGTATCGAGGCGCAGATCGCGCTGCACCGCGGCGCCCGGGTCATCGGCACCTGCGGCGAGCGCAACTTCGACTACCTGCGCCAGCTCGGCGTCAAGCCGGTGCGCTACGGCGAAGGGATCGTCGAGCGCATCCGCGCTCTCGCGCCCGGGGGCGTGACGGCGTTCATCGACAACTTCGGGCAGGACGGGCGCGAGGTGGCCGAGGCTCTGGGGGTGCCCGCAGGGAAGTTCCGCTCGAGTGCCGATCGGCGCGACCGTGAGGTCGCCTTGCTCTCCGACAGCCCCGACGCCGTCGCCCACGGCACGACTCAGCTGCGGAAGGTTGTCGAGCTCGCCGAGAAGCGGGTCGTCTCGCCGCTCGTGTCGGGCTTCTACCCGCTCGCGGACGTCGCGGAGGCATACGACGACCTCCAGAAGCTGCATTCGCGCGGCAAGGTCGTGCTCGCGACGCATCCGGTGAATCCGCGGCGCATCCGGAAAGCGCGCGAGGTCATCGAGTCGTAGCCTCGTCGCGTCACGGACCAGCGCCGGGATAGCGTGGCCGCGTGGCCACCGCATCATCGCTTCCGCCCGGGATCGTCGAACGGATCGTCGACGCCCTGGGGGTCGTCACTCGTCCCGCGGAGGCGCTCATCACCCCGATGGAAGCCGGCTCCAGCGGTGACCGTGTCTGGCATGTGCATACCCGCGACGGCATCCCCGACGCGGTCGCGCGGTGGGCGCCGTCGGCTCCGGGCGGCTCGGACGACGAGAGGTCAGTGGGAACGACGGCGCTGCGCCTGGCCTCTGAGGGCGGCCTGACGGTTCCCGCGGTCCTGCATGACGAGCGACAACGAGACGGGCGTCTCACGATCGTGGCATTCTGCGACGGCGAGACGCTCGCAGGACGCCTCGCACGCGCTCCCGACGAGGCTGAGCACTGGGGAGCGGCGTGCGGCGATGTTCTGGCTCGCCTGCACGCGGCGCACCTCGACGTCTCGGCGTTGCCTTCGTGGTCGGCGGCCTGGGCGATGCCGCCCACGGCAGCGGCGCGAGCGAGCGTGCACGCGACCTTCGAGGGCACGCGACAGAGCATGCTGCACCTCGACCTGCATCCGTTCAACGTGATCGTGCGCGACAGCGAGGTCTCCGGCGTCATCGATTGGGCGAACGCCCGCCGTGGCCCCGCGCTGCTCGATCTCGCGAGGACCCACTCGCTCGTCGAGTTCATCGGCCGCCTCACGAGCACCCCGGCATCCCCGGGCAGCGCACTGGCTCCCGATTTGCTGCCTCGCTTCGGGCGCGCGCTGCACGACGCGTATGTCGCGCGATCGGCCCCCATCGACGACGCCCGGTGGGCGGTCGCGCGCGCGTGGGCGTTCGCGGTACTCGAGGCCGACATTCGGCCGAAGGCGGGCCACGTCGACTACGTCACCCCGGACGTCCTGGCCTGGATATCGAGGCGCCGCGAGGAGGCGCAGGCTGCCGCGCGGTGAGTCTCGGCGTCAGTCGAGGAACAGAGCTCGCAGTCGTTTCGTGGTGAAGACCAGACCGAGCCCGATCATCACGACGAAGTAGAGCACGTGCCACAGCATCCCGGCGGAGAGGATTCCGGTCGTCAATCCTCGGATCAGCTCGACGCCGTGCCAGAGCGGCAGCGCCTGCACGATCACCTGCACCCACTCGGGGTACACCGTGATCGGGTAGAAGGTCGCCGAGAAGAGGAACATGGGCAGCAGCACGAAGTTGATCCAGTCCATGTGCTGGAAGGTCTTCATGTAGCTCGTGACGGCCATCCCGATGCTCGCGAACCCGAACGCGATGAGCAGCACCGCCGGGAGAGCGAGCACGGCGGTCCATGCGAGGTTGAGCCCGAGCACCTGCATGATGATCATGAAGCCGGTGGCATAGACGAGACCGCGGAGCAGCGCGTAGAGGATCTCGCCGAGCGCGACGTCGAGCGGCCCGAGCGACGTCGACAGCATGCCCTCGTAGAGCTTGCCGTAGTTCAGCTTGAAGAAGACGTTCCACGTCGAGTCGTACACGGCGCCGTTCATCGCCGAAACCGCGAGCAGCGCCGGGGCGATGTACGCGGCGTACGGAACCTCGGTGCCCGACGAAGTCTCGACGTCGCCGATGAGGGCGCCGAGCCCGATCCCGAGCGAAGCGAGGTAGAACACGGGCTCGAAGAAGCCCGACAGCACCACGATCCAGCTCGACGACCGAGCCGCGATGAGACCGCGCTGCACGACCGCACCGGGGTTGCCCGCCCACAGCGCGCGCACACCGCCGCGGCGACCGGCCGGCGACGTCTCTCGCGCGATCAGGGCGCTCATTTCGCAAGCCTCTCGGTGAAGACCCGCCGGCCCCAGAGGTAGCCGACGGCGGCGAGCGCGAGGAGGTAGAGCACGTGCACGGCGATCATCCCGGCCCCGATGTCGGCCCCGTAGGTCGCCGCACGCCCGAGCTCGGCGCCGTGCCACAGGGGCGAGATCCAGGCGATCCACTGCAGGCCGATCGGTAAGGTCTCGACCGGGTAGAAGGTGCCCGAGAAGAGGAACATCGGCATGAAGATGAACCGCTGAACGAGAGCGAACTGCCCCTTGTCGTCCTGGATCGACCCGGCGTACGCCATGAGGGGGATGCCGAAGGCGACGCCCGCCGCGACGCCGGCGAGAATCGACAGCCAGCCCGTCGCGGGGTTCGGCACGGCGCCGAACGGCAGCAGCCAGATGAACAGGTAGTAGGCGCCGACGGCGACGATCATCCGCGCCGTCGCCCCGATGATGACGCCGTTCGCGATCTGCGGGCTCGACAGCGCCGAGGCGTTGAAGCCGTAGAAGTAGCGGCGCCATTTGAACCCCGCCATCACCGGGTAGGTCATCTCTTCGGATGCCACCGCGATCGCCGCGGTTACCAGCAGAGCCGGGGCGACGAACGGGAGGTAGCCGACCTCCTGCCCGTGGGAGGAGATCGGCACCGTGATGAGGGCAGCGAGTCCGACGGCGAGCCCGAGCAGGTACATGATCGGCTGCCCGACGGCGCCGACGACGATGGTCCAGCCATAGGCGCGCATCGCGCGGACCATGTGCTCGGCGACGTACCAGGTGCCGTAACGGCGGGGCCTGCGCCCGCCGGCGAGGGCTTCGGCACGCAACTCGTCGAGGGTGGGATGTGCGGTTCGCGTGCTCATTCGATCAGCGACCGTCCGGTCAGGCGCAAGAAGACGTCCTCGAGGCTCGACCGGCGCACGAGGCTCGTGAGCGGCGTGAGGCCGGCTGCCGACACCCGCTCGAGAGCGGCCTCGCCGTCGTGCGCGTAGACGAGGATACGGTCGGGCAGCATCTCGACACGGTCGCCGATGCCGCGCAGCTGGACCGCCGCGGACTCGTTGCGATTGGAGCCGAAGCGCACCTCGAGCACCTCGCGGCTCGAGTGCTCGCGGATCAGGGAGGCGGGAGTGCCTTCGGCCATGATCCGCCCCTTGTCGACGACGATGAGCCGGTCGCACAGCTGCTCGGCCTCGTCCATGTAGTGCGTGGTGAGCACGAGGGTCGTGCCGCGTTCCTTCAGCCGGAACAGCCGGTCCCACAGCACGTGGCGCGCCTGCGGGTCGAGACCCGTGGTCGGCTCGTCGAGCAGCAGGATGCGCGGGTCGTTGATGAGACCGCGGGCGATCGTGAGGCGTCGCTTCATGCCGCCCGAGAGCTGGTCGACCTTGTTCTTGGCCTTGTCCTCCAGCTGCGCGAACGCGAGCAGCTCATCGGCCTTCTCGTGACAGACCTTGCCGGGAAGACCGAAGTAGCGCCCGTAGATGTAGAGGTTCTCGCGCGCGTTGAGCTCACCGTCGAGGTTGTCTTGCTGCGGTACGACACCGAGCCGCGACCGGATCTCGGGACCGTAGCGATCGGGGTCGAGCCCCAGGATCTGCAGGTCGCCGCCGCTGCGCGTCGAGACCGCGCCGATCATCTTCATCGTGGTCGACTTGCCCGCGCCGTTCGGGCCGAGCAGCCCGAAGGACTCGCCGGGCGCCACCTCGAACGAGAGGTCGTCGACGGCGACGAAGTCGGGCTTGCCCTTGACGGCGTAAGTCTTGCGCAGCCCACGGGCGGAGATGACGGATTCTGGCACGCGACAACACTAGCGATGCGGTCGGACAGCGACCGGAGCCGCGGTGCGCGAGAATCGCACGCATGGATCGCATCCTCACCACTGCCGTTGAACTCCGGGCTGCCATCGTGGCGGGCCGCTATCCCGACGGCGGGCCCCTGCGGATCCTCGACGTCAGATGGTGGCTCGACCGCCCCGACGGACGCCCCGCGTTCCGCGCCGGCCACATCCCCGGCGCGCGCTACGCCGACCTCGACACGCAGCTCGCCGAGCACGGCGACCCGGCTGCCGGGCGGCATCCGCTTCCCTCCCGCGAGACGGTGCAGGCCGCCGTGCGCGACTGGGGAATCGACGACGGCGACACCGTCGTGGTCTACGACGACGTCGCCAACCTCGCGAGCGGCCGAGCGTGGTGGGTGCTGCGGGATACCGGCATCGCCGACGTCCGGGTGCTCGACGGCGCCCTGGCCGCCTGGATCGACGCGGGATTCGACCTCGAGGAGGGCGACGCGCCAGCCGTGCGTCCGGGCACCGCGGTCGTGTCGCCGGGCGCACTGCCGGTCCTGGGCATGGACGACGTCCTCGACCATGCCCGCGCCGGCCTGCTGCTCGACGCCCGCGCCGGCGAACGGTTCCGCGGCGAGGTCGAGCCGATGGACCCGCGCGCCGGTCATATCCCGGGCGCGGTGTCCGCGCCGACGACGCAGAACAACGACGAGTCGGGGCGGTTCCGCAGCATCGACGAGCTGCGGGCACGATTCGCCGCGCTCGGCGCGGAGCCCGGCTCGACGGTCGGCGTCTACTGCGGCTCGGGGGTCAGCGCCGCGCACGAGGCCATCGCCCTGAGCCTCGCGGGGTACCGGCCCGTCCTCTACCCCGGCTCGTGGAGTCAGTGGTCGCAGCATCCCGATCGGCCCGTCGCCACCGGCGCCTGAGGGGCCGCGCTCGGCGGTCGCCGCTACCCTGTCGACATGACGACCGCCACCGCTGATCTCTATGACGAACGCGGCGACGAGCTCGACTCGCTCGGCGTCCAGCTCCTCGACCTCGGCGGCCGGAGAGCCTTCGAGGGCCCGATCCGCACCGTGCGCTGCCATCGCGACAACGCACTCGTGAAACAGGTGCTGGCGACGCCGGGCGATGGCGCGGTGCTCGTCGTCGATGGCGGAGGGTCGCTCGAATCGGCTCTCGTCGGCGATCTGATCGCCGCATCCGCCGTCGAGAACGGGTGGGCGGGCATCGTCGTGAACGGCGCGATCCGCGACCGTGCGGCGATCGCGTCGCTCGACCTCGGTGTCAAGGCGCTCGGCTCGAACCCGCGTAAGAGCGGCAAGGCGGGCATCGGCGAGGTCGATGTGCCGGTCACGGTCGGGGGCGTCGTCTTCACACCCGGCCGGCGCCTCTGGGCCGACGCCGACGGCGTGCTCGTCGAGCGCTGAGCGTCTAGGCCATCCGCTCGAACGTGAGCGCGTAGATGGTGGGGTCGCCCGCAAGGTCCATCGTGACGCTCATGCCGGGCTGGTCGATGGTGACGTCGAAGGCGATCGTGCTGTTCTCGCACGTCACGGGCTCGCTCGGCGAGGCTCCGTCGACCGGGCCCGCCGTCACCGTGATCGTGCCGGCGCCGCGGCACGCGACCTGCGCCTGGTAGGTGCCGGCGGGCAGCGACGAGAACTGCGATGTCTGGTGCGCGGAGGTGTGCTGACTGAGCCACCCCGACAACGTGCCCATGCCGGTCGTGTCCGAGGAACGCGGCACGGCCGTCTCGGCCCAGTCCGCGATCTCATCGACCGGCAGCGGCAGCTGCTCCTCGTCGGTGCGTGCATCGGATGTCGGTGTGGGCGATGGCGTGGAACCGACGGATGCCGACGGCTCTGCCACCTCGCCGTCTACGACCGGACCGGTGCAGCCGGCGAGGGAGAACACGAGGAACGCGGCCGCCGCAAGCGGCGCCGCCTGACGTTTCGTGGTCGAACGCATCCGGGCACTCTGCCATCGACGCCGTGAGCAGACAACCACCTCGGGCGAAAGAAAGTACGGTCGAAGGTGACAGCTTCGCCGAACCGAGGGGACCGCATGTCCGACACCCGCAGCCGCATGCGCGGCGGACGCCGCCGCACCGATGAGGGGCCCCGAGCCCGGCTCTCGCAGCTGCTCCCCTACCTGTTCGAGCACAAAGGAGTGCTCGTCGCGGTCGCCGTGCTGAGCGTCGTCGAGGCTGTCGCCACGCTGGGCCAGCCGCTCGTCGTCGGGCAGGTCATCGAGCGTGTGCAGGCGGGCGACGCGCTCGGCATCCTCGTGTGGGCACTCGTGATCCTCGTCGTCGTCTCATCCGCCATCGGCGCCTTCCAGCACTATCTGCTCCAGCGCACCGGCACGGCGGTGGTGTTCTCCAGCCGCCGCCGTCTCATCGCGCGGCTGCTGCGGCTGCCGATCTCCGAGTTCGACGCCCGGCGCACCGGCGACCTCGTCTCGCGGGTGGGCACCGACACGACCCTGCTCTACGCCGTGCTCACCCAGGGCCTCGCCGACTCCGTCGGCAACGCGTTGATCTTCGTCGGCGCGATCGTCGCGATGCTCTTCATCGACCCCTTGCTCCTGCTGCTCATCGTCATCGTGATCGGAGCCTCCGTCGCCGTCGTCGTGGGCCTGAGCACCCGCATCCGCCGTGCCACACGCGAACAGCAGGAGCGCGTCGGCGAACTGGCCTCGGGCGTCGAACGGGCGATCGGCTCGATCCGCACCATCCGTGCCGCTGGAGCGACCGAGCGCGAGGAAGCAGCCGTCACGGGTTCCGCTCGCCAGGCGTACGACGCGGGGGTGCGGGTCGCGAAGGCATCGGCTCTCGTCGTGCCCGTCGCGGGCATCGCGCTTCAGCTATCACTGCTCGTCGTGCTCGGCGTCGGCGGATACCGCGTGGCCTCGGGCGCCATCTCGATCGCGAGCCTCGTGACGTTCGTGATGTTCCTGTTCTTCCTCGTGCAGCCGCTGGCGTCGTTCCTCGGGGCGATCACCTCGGTCAACCAGGCGCTCGGCGCGCTCGGCCGCATCCAGGAAGTGCTCGATCTGCCCACGGAGGACTCGGCCGACCCGGATGCCGCGGCCGCCGTCACCGCCTCGGGCGACAGCGACGTCGCGATCGAGTTCCGAGAGGTGCACTTCCACTACCCCGAGGCCGTCGTCGCGGCTCGGCGCACCGCGTCGGACGAAGCGCTGCGCACGCTCGCCGACGCGCGCGTCGACACCTCCGCGGTCACCGCGGTGACCGAGGGAGCCGGTGCTTCGGAGAGCGACGCGGATGCCGAAGCGGTCTCCGTCCCGGCAACCGGGGCTGTCGCCGCCGGTGAGGGCGAGGTGCTCCGGGGCGTCAGCTTCCGCGTTCCCCGCGGCGCGCGCGTGGCCCTCGTCGGCCCCTCGGGTGCGGGCAAGTCGACGACCCTCGCCCTGATCGAACGGTTCTACGACGTCACCGGCGGGGCGGTGCTGGTCGGGGGCACCGACATCCGGTCGATCCCCCGCGCCGAACTGCGCGCACAGCTCGGTTACGTCGAGCAGGACGCCCCCACCCTCGCGGGCACGATCGCCGACAATCTGCGACTGGCCGCCCCCGAGGCCACCGACGCGGAATGCGAACGTGTTCTGCGCGCGGTCAACCTCGGCGACGTGCTCGAGCGCAGCGAGCTGGGGCTCGAGGCTCCGGTCGGCGAAGCGGGTGTCATGCTCTCGGGCGGAGAGCGTCAACGTCTCGCGATCGCGCGCGCGCTGCTGGCGGCTCCCCCGGTCCTCCTGCTGGACGAGTCGACGTCGTCGCTCGACGGACTCAACGAGCAGCGGATGCGCGAGGCCATCGACGCGGTCGCGACGGGACGCACCCTCGTGGTCATCGCGCACCGGCTCTCGACGGTCGTCGACAGCGACGTCATCGTGGTGCTCGACCATGGCCGGGTCGTCGGCCAGGGCACGCACTCCGAGCTCGTCGCCACGGTGCCGCTGTATCGCGATCTCGCGAAGCACCAGCTGCTCGTCTGAGGCCCATGCCTTCTCGCCGAGAACGCACCATCGCCACGAGCGCGCACCCTCTGCGGTGCGTTCTCGCGGCGACGGTGCGTCCTCGCGGCCGGCGCGGGGCGGCGGGACGGGGCGGCGTCAGGCGCGGTGGCCGAGGCGGTAGCGCAGGGCCTCGAGCTCGGAGCGCAGTGCCGCGGGCAGCCGGTCGCCGAAGGTGTCGTAGAACTCCTCGGTGAGGTCGGCCTCGCGCAGCCACGACTCCGTGTCGACCGCGAACAGCTCGTCGAGATCACGCTGGGACACCTCGATGCCGTCGAGGTTGAGGTCATCGGTGCGCGGCAGACGGCCGATCGGGCTGTCGACGGCGTCGACCTCACCGTTCAGGCGGCGGACGATCCAGTCGATGACCCGCGAGTTGTCACCGAAGCCGGGCCACAGGAAGCGCCCGTCCGCGCCCTTGCGGAACCAGTTCACCTGGAACACCCGCGGCGCCCGGTCGAACCGCAGCTTCTGCCCGACCTTCAGCCAGTGGGCGAAGTAGTCGCCCATGTTGTATCCGCAGAACGGCAGCATGGCGAAGGGGTCGCGGCGCAGCTCGCCGAGCGTCCCCTCGGCCGCCGCCGTGCGCTCCGACGAGATGTTCGAGCCTATGAAGACGCCGTGCGTCCAGTCCGTGGCCTCCACGACGAGGGGGACGTTGGTCGCCCGCCGCCCGCCGAACAGGATGGCGTCGAGAGGCACGCCCTCGGCGGCATCCCAATCCGACGCGATCTGCGGGCACTGGGCGGCGCTCACCGTGAAGCGCGAGTTGGGGTGCGCGGCCGGCCGGCCCGAGTCGGGGGTCCAGGGCTTGCCCTCCCAGTCGATCAGCTCGGCGGGCGCCTCATCGGTGAGCCCTTCCCACCAGACGTCGCCGTCGGGGCGCAGCGCCACGTTCGTGAAGATCGTGTTGCCCCACAGCGTCTCGACCGCCGTGACGTTCGTCGACTCGCCCGTTCCCGGTGCGACGCCGAAGAAGCCGGCCTCGGGGTTGATCGCCCACAGCCGGCCGTCGGACCCCGGACGCAGCCACGCGATGTCGTCGCCGAGCGTCTCGACCCGCCACCCGGGGATGGTGGGACGCAGCATCGCCAGATTCGTCTTGCCGCAGGCGGAGGGGAACGCGGCCGCCACATGGTAGGCCTTGCCTGCCGGATCGATGACCCGGATGAGCAGCATGTGCTCCGCGAGCCAGCCCTCGTCACGACCGATCACCGATGCGATGCGCAGCGCGAAGCACTTCTTCGCGAGGATCGCATTGCCGCCGTAGCCCGACCCGAACGACCACACCTCGAGAGTGTCGGGGAAGTGGACGATGTACTTCTCGTCGTTGCACGGCCACGCGACATCCGTCTCACCCGCCGCCAGCGGCGCGCCGACCGAGTGCACGGTCTTGACCCAGGGCTTGCCGCCGGCGATCTCGTCGAGCACGGCCGAGCCGACGCGGGTCATGATGCCGATGGACGCCACCGCGTAGGCGCTGTCGGTGACCTGTACCCCGATGTGCGACAGCGGGCCGCCGACCGCTCCCATCGAGAACGGCACGACGTACATGGTGCGTCCGCGCATCGATCCGGCGAACAGGGGGGTGATGGTCGCCCGGATGTCGTCGGGGGCCACCCAGTTGTTGGTGGGGCCGGCGTCCTCCTCGCGCTCGGACGCGATGAAGGTCCGCGCCTCGGTGCGAGCGACGTCGCTCGGGTGCGATCGGGCGAGGTACGACCCGGGCCGCCACTCGGGATTGAGCTTGATGAGCTTGCCCTCGTCGACCATTTCGCGCAGCAGCGCGTCGTTCTCTGCGGCCGAGCCATCGACCCAGTGCACCCGATCGGGCCGCGTGAGCGCGGCGATCTCGTCGACCCAGGCGACGAGATCCGCGAGCGGTCCGGATGCCGTCGCGGGCCGGGCGCCCAGATCGGTGCGGGGGCGGCGCTGCGCGCTGGCCGCGGCGGACGTACCGGTTGAGGCGGGACGGGTGAAGAGGTCGGCGATGGCCATGTCGGTCTCCTACATCGGCGGCGAGATCGGTGATACCTGACGATTCCAACGCACGAATACCCCGTCTTACAGAAGACGGCGCCTTCAAGAAACCCGAATCTTTCCCTATGATCAAGGAATGGCTGCATCCGGAATCGAACTCGCGACCCTCGGCCACCGCATCCGTCACCACCGAGTCGCCCGCGGGCTGACGCTCGACGAGCTCGGCGCGCAGGTCGGCGTCGCCGGCAGCCAGCTGAGCCTCATCGAGAACGGACGGCGCGAGCCCAAGCTCTCGTTGCTGCAGTCGATCGCCTCGGCGACCGGCACCGATGTCGCCGATCTCCTCTCGCCTGAACCGCCGAACCGGCGCGCGGCCCTCGAACTCGAGCTCGAGCGGGCACAGGCCAGTCCCGTCTTCCGCAGGCTCGGGATCGCACCGGTACGCGCGGGCAAGACGATGAGCGACGAGACACTGGAGTCGATCCTCGGGCTGCATCGCGAACTGCAGCGCCGCGAGCGCGAGGCGATCGCGACGCCCGAAGAGGCTCGGCGCGCCAACACCGAGCTGCGCCTACGGATGCGCGAAGTCGCGAACTACCTCCCCGACATCGAGCGCCTCGCCGAGAAGCAGCTGAAGGCGGCCGGGCACACCTCGGGCGCGCTGACGCATCGCACCGTGAGCATCATGGCCGAGCAGCTGGGGTTCGAGCTGCTGTACGTCGCCGACCTCCCGCACTCGGCACGCTCGGTCACCGACCTCGAGAACGGGCGCATCTACCTTCCCCCCGCGTCGATCCCGGGCGGCCATGGCCTGCGGTCGATGGCACTGCAGGCGATGGCCCATCGCCTGCTGGGACACACTCCCCCGGACGACTACGCCGATTTCCTGCAGCAGCGCCTCGAGATCAACTACTACGCCGCGTGCTGCCTCATGCCCGAGACGGCCTCGGTCGCGTTCCTGTCGCAGGCGAAGAAGGACCGCAACCTGGCTGTCGAGGACTTCCGCGACGCGTTCGGGGTGACGCACGAGGCGGCCGGGATGCGGATGACGAACCTCATGACCACGCACCTGGGCATCCCGTTGCACTTCCTGCGCGTCGACGGGGCGGGCGCGATCACGCGGGTCTACGAGAACGACGGCCTGCCGCTGCCGATGGACGTCACCGGCAGCGTCGAGGGCCAGGTCGTGTGCCGGGCCTTCTCGGCGCGGTCGGCGTTCGAGGAGCAGAACCGCACCGTCGAGCACTACCAGTACACCGACACCCCGGGCGGAACCTTCTGGTGCTCGAGCCAGACCGGGACCACCGCTGAGGGCGAATTCTCGATCACCGTCGGCGTACCGTTCGACGACGCCCGCTGGTTCCGCGGACGCGAGACGCAGAAGCGGGCGACATCCACGTGCCCCGATGAGTCGTGCTGCCGGCGGCCCGATCCCGATCTGACGTCGCGATGGGAGGGCAAGGCTTGGCCGAGCGCTCGCGTGCACATGCAGATGTTCTCGCCGCTGCCGCGCGGCAACTTCCCCGGTGTCGACGACGGCGAGGTCTACGCCTTCCTCGACCGTCACGCCGCCGGCTGACCCGGGACAGCGCTCGAGGTCCCAGTTGGGCCGGGAATCACGCCGGGATACCCGGCCGAACTGGGACCTCGGAGGCGCCGCGCGAGCTCAGCCGGCGAGGAAGCGTGAGACCCGCGCGAGCGCCGCCGCAATCGCGGATGCCGCGACCGACGGGTCCGTCACGAGCGTGGAGCCGGGTGGCAGATGGTGCCGCCCGAGGGCGACGGAGTGGCGCCAGGTGCCGATGACCCGGCCACGGGAGATCAGGATCGGCGCGACCTGGCCGTTCATGGTCGGACCGATCCGCGACGCGAGGTCGGGGTCGCAGACGGTCGTCCGGTCGGCGTAGGAGAGGTAGTACTCGTCGAAGGCGGGGAGGGCGACGACATCCCCGCCGTCGCGGCCGGGAACCGAGCCGGAGGTGGATGCCGACGCGCCGGGCTCGGCATCCGGTGCCGCGAACAGTCCGGTCTCGACCTCGACGACCCGGTCACCAGCCGCCTCGGCCGCACGTCGCGACATCCCGATCGGCAGGCCCGCCCACCATCGGAAGTCCTCGATGCGCGCGGGTCCGTGCGAGCGCATGTAGCTCACGAACATCTCGGCGAGCGGATCGTCGGGCATCCGCCCCGATGGCAGCTCGTCCACGGCGACGAGGAACTGGTCGCGGGTCGGCCCGCCCTCGCGCGGCACCACCGGGCCGAAGGCGAGCACCCCGCGCACGGCAAGCGCCGAGAGGATGTGGTTGCCACGCGAGCGTTCCGTCTCGATGCCGGCGCCGCGCAGGAGGTCGGCGAACTCGTCGCGCGTGAGCCGGTTCCGGCCGCGCAGCGCCTGCCGGGCGGCGCGCTCAGCCGTCGCCAGCACCGCATCGTCGACCGCGAGCCCACGCAGGATGCCGGTTGCCGCGCGCTGCTGGCGCTCGGCGGTCACCGCGAGCATCCCGGCGAGGTCGACCGAGCGCACGATGTGCAGCGTCCCGCGTTGCGTCCACGAGCGCACGAGCGTGCCGTCCTCGAACGCGGCATCCACCGCGCGCAGCGCGGGCTCGCCGTCGGTGCGGACGGCGAGCGCCCATCGTCCGGACCAGAAGTCCTGCGCCTGTAGCGCGAGCATGTGAGCCGCGGCCTCGCCGAGTGACGACGCGGGTTCACTCAACAGGTGGGAGCGCAGCCGCTGCGCCGCGATCACCTCAGCTCCCCCGCGGCATCCTTTGCCGCTATCGCCCCCACCGTTGTCCCGCACGCCGCCGATCCTGCCCGATCCCGCCCCCGCGGTCCACTCCCCGCGAGGTCCCACTTAGGCCGGGTAAGCGCGGCTCATACCCGGCCCAAGTGGGACCTCGCAGGGTTCGGGCCCCGCCGCCGCGCAGGCCGTAACACGACGACCCGCGCGCCCCGCGGTATCCGGGGCAGGTGAGAATGGATGCAGCCGCCGGTGACAGCACGCCGATGCGCGGCATCCGCACCCGGAGGTTCCCCGATGTCCCGCTCTCTTGTCCGCGCCGCGTCGATCGGCGTCGCTGCGCTCGCGATCCTCCTCGCCGGCTGCTCGTCCTCGCCTGCGCCCGCCGCCTCCGGCGACGCCGCCTCCGGACCTGCCGCCGAAGACTACGTCACCCCCGGCAAGCTCACCTTCGCCACCGGCGAGACGGCCTACGAGCCGTACTTCGTCGACGACGACCCCGAGTCGGGCGAGGGCTTCGAAGCCGCCGTCGCCTATGCCGTCGCCGACAAGCTCGGCTTCGCACCGGATGACGTCGTGTGGGTGCGCACGAGCTTCGAGGCCGCGATCGCGCCCGGGCCGAAGAGCTTCGACATCAACGTCCAGCAGTACACGATCACGGATGAGCGCAAGCAGGGCGTCGACTTCTCGTCGCCCTACTACTCGGCCAGCCAGTCGATCGTCGCGATCGCGGGCGGCGCGGCCGACGGCGTCTCCGACATCGCGGGCCTGACCGACCTCACGATCGGCGCGATGGCGAACTCCACCAGCGCCCAGACGCTGGCAGAGGTCGCGCCCGACGCCGAGGCCCGCCTGTACAACTCCAACGAGGATGCCGTGGCCGCCCTCGGCGCGGGACAGATCGACGCGATCGTGCTCGACACGCCCACCGCCTACCTCGCCGTCAACTTCTACATCGAGAACTCGTTCTTCGTCGGCGAGCTGCCGAAGGCGGGCATCGAGGACGAATGGGGCCTGTTGCTGGCGAAGAACTCGCCGCTCACCCCGGCCGTGACGGCCGCCGTCGACGAACTGCGCGAGGACGGCACCCTCGCCGACCTCGAGCAGAAGTGGCTCTCGGGTCTCACGGAGGGCGTGACGCTCCTCCAGTGAGGGCGCGCTAGCGTCTATCCGTGACCTCCTCCGTCCCGAGCGCGCTCGAACTCGAGCGCCGTGCGTATCGGCGCGGCCGCGAGCGCCGGTCGGTGCTGATCGCCGTCGCGTCGACGCTCGCCTTCGCCGCCGTCGTCTGGGTGACGGTGATCAACACGGAGGGCTGGGCGACCGTCCAGCGGAGCTTCTTCGACCCCGCCGTGGCGGTCCAGGCGCTGCCGGAGGTGTGGCAGGGGTTCCTCGTCAACCTGCAGGTGCTCGCGATCTCGGTATTCACGGTCGCCGCGGTGGCCCTGGTGCTGGCGCTGCTGCGCACCCTGCGGGGGCCGGTGTTCTTCCCGCTCCGCCTGATCGCCGCCGCCTACACCGACCTGTTCCGAGGCCTGCCCTTCGTCATCGTGCTGTACCTCATCGGCTTCGGGCTGCCGACGATCCTGAACACCCGCATCGACCCGGTGCTGCTGGGTGTCCTCGCCATCACGCTGACCTACTCGGCCTACGTCGCGGAGGTCGTCCGGGCGGGCATCGAGTCGGTGCATCCGTCGCAGCGTCTCGCCGCCCGCGCGCTGGGGCTCAGCTACCCGCAGACCCTGGTGCGAGTCGTGCTGCCGCAGGCGCTGCGCAAGATGACCCCGCCGCTCATGAACGACTTCATCTCGATGCAGAAGGATGTCGGGCTGATCTCGATCCTCGCCGCATTCGACGCGATCGCCGAGGCGCGGGGAGTGGTCGCGACGACCTACAACTTCACCCCGTATGTCGTGGCGGGCGTGCTGTTCGTGCTGCTCGCGATCCCGACGATCCGGCTCACCGATTGGTACACCGCGAGGCTTCGACGCCGCGAGCAGACGGGATCGGTGCTGTGAGCGAGGTCACCGCGGGCACCGACGTCCTGCACGCCAGCGGCATCCGCAAGTCGTTCGGCGACAAAGAGGTGCTTCGCGGCGTCGATGTATCGCTCGCCCGGCACGAGGTCGTCGCCCTGATCGGTGCGAGCGGTTCGGGCAAGTCGACCCTGCTGCGTTGCCTCGGCCTGCTGGAGCCCATCGACGACGGGCAGATCCTGCTGGCCGGCGAGGACATCTCCGATCCTCGCGTCGACGCGAACGCGGTGCGGGCACGCCTGGGAGCGGTGTTCCAGAGCTACAACCTCTTCCCGCATCTGTCGGTGCTCGACAACGTGACCCTGGCCTCCCGCGTCGTGCATCGCGTGCCACGGCGCGAGGCGGAGGCGCGGGCGCGTGAGCTCCTCGCGCGCATCGGGCTGGCCGACAAGGCCGGTGAGCACCCCGATCGGCTCTCGGGCGGCCAGCAGCAACGGGCGGCGATCATCCGTGCGATCGCGACGGACCCCGAGGTGCTGCTGCTCGACGAGATCACGTCGGCACTCGACCCCGAACTCGTCGGCGAGGTCCTCGAACTGGTCCGTGATCTCGCCGTGGCCGGGTCGACGATCCTGATGGCGACGCACGAGATGGCGTTCGCGAGGGATGTCGCCGACCGGGTGGTCTTCCTCGACCAAGGCGTCATCGTCGAGGAAGGTGCACCGTCGGAGGTCTTCGGCTCCCCGCGCGAACCGCGCACGCGCGCCTTCCTCTCCCGCTTCCTCCTCTGACCCCACTCCCCCTCCACCCCGTCGAGTCGCCAGACAACGCGGGTCCGGGCGGGCCGGCATCCGCAGTTCGTGGCGAGTCGACGAGCGGGGGGCGGGGACGCGGAGGCCGGGGTCAGGCGGTCGCGCGCTCGGCGGCTTCGACGACGTTGGTCATCAGCAGGGCGACGGTCATCGGGCCGACGCCGCCGGGGTTCGGCGAGAGCAGGCCCGCGACCTCGGCGACATCCGGTGCGATGTCGCCGTAGACCTTCGACTTGCCGGTCTCGGGGTCGTTCTCGCGCGTGACCCCCACGTCGAGCACGGCGGCGCCCGGCTTCACATCGGCAGCGGTCACGAGATGCTTCACGCCTGCGGCGCCGACGATCACGTCCGCCTCGCGCAGGTGCGCACCGAGGTCGGCGGTTCCGGTGTGGGTGAGGGTCACCGTGGCGTTGATCTCGCGACGGGTCAGCAGCAGGCCGATGGAGCGGCCGATCGTGACACCGCGGCCGACCACGACGACGTGCTTGCCCGCTAGGTCGTACCCGTTGCGCTGCAGCAGCTCGATGACGGCACGCGGCGTGCAGGGCAGGGGCGTCGTGATGGGGTCGTTGACGTTGAGCACGAGACGCCCGAGGTTGACAGGGTGCAGACCGTCGGCATCCTTCGCGGGGTCGATGCGCTCGAGGATCCGGTCGGTGTCGAGGTGCTTCGGCAGCGGGAGCTGCACGATGTAGCCGTGGCACGTCGGGTCTGCGTTGAGGCGGTCGATGACCTCCTCGACCTCGGCCTGGGTCGACTCTGCCGGCAGCTCGATCTGGATCGAGTTCATGCCGATCGCCTCGGACTCGCGGTGCTTCATCCCGACGTACAGCTGGGATGCCGGGTCGGCGCCGACCAGCACCGTCGCGATGCCCGGGGTCACCCCGCGCGCCTTCAGCGCGGCGACGCGCTCGGCCAGTTCGGTCTTGATGGCGGCGGCGGTGGCCCGCCCGTCGAGCTTCTGCGCGGTCATGTCAGTCTCCGTTCGAGAGGGATCGCGGTCGTGGGGCCGCGGCCGCCGAGACCGCATGGCCCCCGCGAGAACGTACCGCGCGGGGTGCGTTCTCGCGGAGCGGGTGCGTTCTCGGCGACCGGCGACGCCGGGTTACTGCTGCAGGCCGGGGTACAGCGGGAAGGCGTCGGCGAGCGTCGCCACGCGAGCGCGCAGGGCCTCGAGGTCGGCACCGGGCTGCAGCGCGAGCGCGATGATGTCGGCGACCTCGGTGAATTCAGCGTCGCCGAAGCCGCGGGTCGCGAGAGCGGGCGTGCCGATGCGCAGGCCCGAGGTGACCATCGGCGGACGCGGGTCGTTCGGCACCGCGTTGCGGTTGACCGTGATGCGGATCTCGTGCAGCAGGTCTTCGGCCTGCTTGCCGTCGAGCTCGGCGTCGCGCAGGTCGACGAGCACGAGGTGGACGTCGGTGCCGCCCGAGCGGACGGCGATGCCGGCATCCGCGACATCCCGCTGCGTCAGGCGGTCCGCGATGATCGCGGCGCCGCGCACGGTGCGCTCCTGGCGCTCCTTGAACTCCGGCGTCGCGGCGAGCTTGAACGCCGTCGCCTTGGCCGCGATGACGTGCATGAGCGGGCCGCCCTGCTGCCCCGGGAAGACGGCGGTGTTGATCTTCTTGGCCAGGTCGGCATCGTTCGTGAGGATGATGCCCGAGCGGGGGCCGCCGATGGTCTTGTGCACCGTCGACGAGACGACGTGGGCGTGCGGCACGGGCGACGGGTGCACACCCGCGGCCACGAGACCGGCGAAGTGCGCCATGTCGACCCAGAGGTACGCGCCGACCTCGTCGGCGATCGCACGGAACGCGGCGAAGTCGAGCTGACGCGGGTAGGCCGACCAGCCCGCGATGATGACCTTCGGCTTGTGCTCGTGGGCGAGGCGGCGGACCTCGTCCATGTCGATCAGCGAGGTCTCGGGGTTCACGCCGTAGGCGACGATGTCGTACAGGCGGCCCGAGAAGTTGATCTTCATGCCGTGGGTGAGGTGGCCGCCGTGGTCGAGCGAGAGGCCCAGGAGCGTGTCGCCGGGGCGCGCGATGGCGTGGAGCACGGCGGCGTTGGCCGTCGCGCCCGAGTGGGGCTGGACGTTGGCGAACGCGGCGCCGAAGAGCGACTTGGCGCGCTCGATCGCGAGCTCCTCGGCGACGTCGACCTCTTCGCAGCCGCCGTAGTAGCGGCGACCCGGGTAACCCTCGGCGTACTTGTTGGTGAGCACCGACCCCTGCGACTGCAGCACCGAGACGGGCACGAAGTTCTCGGATGCGATCATCTCGAGGTAGCCGCGCTGGCGGTCGAGCTCGCGCTCGAGGACCTGAGCGATCTCGGGGTCGACCTCGGCGAGCGGGGCGTTGAAATACGAATCGGTCATGACGATCTCCTGACGACGGCTTTCACGAACAGAGGTTCCACATCGGCCCAGGCGTGCGGTCGAATGCCGTGTCGGTCGCTCCCCGGTGGTGGCCCACCTCAACGCCAGTCGCGACGCGTCCGAGCATAACGGATGCCGCGCTGGTACGCTGGCACGAAAGTTTGTTAGGCATCCTTACAGATAGGGGCGCGATGACGTCGCTGCCACTGGTCCCGCTGCCCTCCTCCGTCACGCCCTCTCCCGGCGCATTTTTCGCGCTCACCGCCGACGTGGCTGTGACCGGCGATGCGGATGCCGCGGGCGTGCTCCACCGGCTCATCCTGACCCGCACGGGCCTCCACCTCACGGCAGATCCCGGTCGCGCCGTCATCGACGTCGCAGTCGACGGCGACGGCCCGCCCGAGTCGTACCGGATGTCGGTCGACGAGCACCGCGTGTCGATCCGAGGCGCCGACGCCGCTGGCCTCTTCTACGGAGCCCAGACTCTCGGCCAGCTCATCGCCGGGTCGCCGGAAGGCTGGGTCATCCCCGCCGTCGACATCGCCGACGAGCCTCGCTTCGCCTACCGCGGCGTCATGCTCGACGTCGCGCGCCACTTCCATGACGTCTCGACCGTCACCGCCTACCTCGAGCGGGCGGCGAGCCTGAAGTTCAACGTCCTGCATCTGCACCTCACCGACGACCAGGGCTGGCGGCTCGCTCTGGCCAGCCGCCCCGAGCTCGCCGCCCGCGCTTCGTCGAGCGCGGTGGGCGGTGATCCCGGCGGGTTCTACACACCCGACGACTACCGCGCGATCATCGCGCACGCCGCCGCGAACCACATGACCGTCGTCCCGGAGTTCGACATGCCGGGACACACCCACGCCGTCGGCCTGGCCTACCCCGAGGTCGCGGCCGCGCCGTCGCTGGAGGGGTGGGATGCCGCGGGCGGCCCGACCCCCGTCGCCGGAGAGCCGTACTCGGGCATGGGCGTCGGCTTCTCGTCGCTGCGCATCGGCGCACCGGCGACCGACGCGTTCGTCGAGGACGTCCTGACGGAGCTGGCGGAGCTGACGCCCGGGCCGTACCTGCACTTCGGCGGCGACGAGGCGCACGGCACCCCGGCGGCGGACTTCGCGACCTTCGTCGCGCGCACGTCGCGAGTCATCTCGCGCCTCGGCAAGACCCCGGTGGCGTGGCACGAGGCCGGCGCGGCCGACGACCTCGCACCGGGCACGATCGGTCAGTACTGGGGCTTCATCACACCGACCGACGGCGCTGACGAGCGGGCGCGGGCGTTCGTCGCGCGGGGCGGCCGCGTCATCCTCTCCCCCGCCGACGCCGTGTACCTCGACATGAAGCCGACCGCCGATGCGCCGCTCGGGCTGACCTGGGCGAACGGCCCGACGAGCCTCGAGCGGGCGTACTCGTGGGAGCCGGTCGATGTCGTGTCCGGCCTCACCGACGACGACATCCTCGGGGTCGAAGCCCCGCTGTGGACCGAGACCGTGCGCGATCTCGACGGCATCGACGCCCTGGCCTTCCCGCGCATCGCGGCTGCGGCCGAAGCCGCCTGGTCGGTCGCCACCGGGGCCGCCGATGACCGCACGTGGGAGTCGTTCCGCGAGCGGGTCAGCGGGCTCGGGCCGTTGTGGACGACCCTCGGCATCCGTTTCCCCGCTTCGTCGGAGGTGGCATGGACCCCGTGAACCACGTCATCCATTCCGCGCGGCTCATCGACGGCGGACGCGAGACGCCCGACGCGTGGCTCGTCGTACGCAGCGGCCGGGTCGAGGCGCACGGCACCGGCGACACGTGGCGGGGCGCGGTGGCCGGCGCACCGGTCGACGAGATCGTCGACGCCGTCGAGGCCGCTGGTCCCGGCGCGACGATCACACCCGGCTTCATCGACATCCATGGTCACGGCGGCGGTGGCGCGGCGTACGACGACGGCGCCGACGCGATCCGCACGGCCCGCGAGCTGCATCGCGCTCACGGCACGACCCGTGCGGTCATCTCGCTCGTCACCGCGTCGGTCGACGACCTGGCACGCCGGGTCTCGGCGATCGCCGATCTCACCGAAACAGACGGCACCGTCTTGGGCTCGCACCTCGAAGGCCCGTTCCTCGACCTCGGGCACCACGGCGCCCACGACCCCGGGCTGCTCATCGCCCCCGCGTCCGACGCCGTGGCGCGGCTGATGGATGCCGGGCGCGGCACCGTCCGTCAGGTCACGATCGCCCCCGAGCTTCCCGGCGCCCTCGCCGCGATCGAGCGCATCGTCGCCGCGGGTGCGGCGGCCGCCGTCGGGCACACCGACGCGGATGCCGAGACCACGCGCGCCGCGTTCGATGCCGGCGCCACGATCCTCACCCATGCCTTCAACGCCATGCCGGGACTCCACCACCGCGAGCCCGGCCCCATCGGCGCGGCCACCGCCGACCCGCGGGTCACGCTCGAGGTCATCGCCGACGGCGTGCATCTCGCTCCCGAGGTGGTGCGGATCGCCTTCGCCGCCGCCCCCGGGCGCATCGCGCTCGTCACCGATGCGATGGCGGCTGCCGGCTCGGCCGATGGCGACTACGTGCTCGGGGCGCTCGCGGTGCGCGTCGAGAACACCGTGGCACGGCTGCTCGACGGAACGATCGCCGGGTCCACCCTCACGCAGGATGCCGCGCTGCGGACGGCGGTCGCCGCGGGCGTGGACCTGCCGGCGGCCGTCGCGGCGCTGACAACCACTCCGGCCCGGGCGATCGGCCGCCCCGAGCTCGGATCGCTCGCGATCGGAAGCCCCGCGGACGCCGTGCTGCTCGACGCCGATCTCGTGGTCCGCCGCGTGTGGACCGGGTGCGCGTGACCCGCTCGCCGGAGGTCTCTCCCGGGGCGGTGGCGTGAGGCCGGCGCCTAGAATCGGAGGCATGTCCGAACTGCCGAACGTCCGTCCTGCCAACCCCGAGGCGCCGCAGCAGGCGGCCGGCACGCGGCGGGCTCTCTCGGCGGTCGAGCTCCTCGCCTTCGCCTGTCTGCTGTTCGCCGTCGCGACGTTCGCGATCTGGGGCTTCGCCGCGTGGGATTTCCCGCTCAATCTGGTCGCGGGCATCGGGGCTCCTGTCGCCGCGATCCTCCTGTGGGCTCTGTTCGTCTCGCCGCGCGCCGTGCTCGTCGTGCACCCGTTCGTGCGCGCCCTCGTGGAGCTGTTCGTGTATGCCTCGGCCACCATCGCCTGGTGGAGCATGGGCCAGGCCTGGATCGGTCTGGTGTTCGGAGTCATCGCGGTGACCTGCGGCGTGATCGCCGGGCGCCAGCGCCTGTCATGACCGTGCCCGACGTCGTCGCCCGGCTCGTCGCCGAGCTCGGCGACCGCGTCGATGTCACGGACGCCGGCCGCACCGCTGCCCGGGCCGACAAGTCGGGCCAGGCGGCATCCGGGTCGCCCCTCGCTGTCGTCCATGCCCGCACCGTCGACGACGTCCAGAAGACGATGCGCATCGCCTCGGCGACCGGCACCCCCGTGGTCCCGCGCGGCGCCGGCACGGGGCTGGCCGGCGGCGCGAACACCGGCGTCGGCGAGATCGGGCTGTCGCTGCGTTCGATGGACCGCATCCTCGAGGTCCACCCCGACGACCTCATCGCGGTGGTCGAGCCCGGCATCTTGAACGGACAGTTGAACGCCGCCCTCGCGGAGCACGGCCTGTGGTGGGCTCCCGATCCCGCGAGCCGCGACATCTCCACCGTCGGCGGCAACATCGCCACGGGCGCGGGCGGCCTGCTGTGCGCGAAGTACGGCGTGGTCCGAGACGCGGTCCTCGGGCTCGATCTCGTCCTCGCCGACGGGCGCCTGATGCGCCTGGGCCATCGGACGGTCAAGGGCGTGACGGGTCTCGACCTGACCTCGCTCGTCATCGGCTCGGAGGGCATCCTGGGCATAGTCGTCGCCGCGACGCTGAAACTCCGCCGCCTCGTTCCCGGTGAGGCGCGCACGATCGCCGCGACGTTCGGCGATGTCCGCGCCGCGGCGGTCGCGGCGTCGGCGGTCACCGCAGCCGGGATCCAGCCGGCGATCATGGAACTGATGGACGCAACCTCGCTGGCGGCCTCGCATCGTCTGCTCGGTCTTCCCGCCCCCACCCCCGGCGCCTCGCAGCTGACGGTCCAGACCGACGGCCCCGGGGCGACCGCCGAAGCGGAGGCCGTCGTGGCGGTGCTCGCCGCGGCAGGCGGCACCGTTCGCCTCGCCCGGGACGACGCGGAGGCTCAGCAGCTGTGGACCGTGCGGCGGTCGATGCATCCGGCCATGGAGACGCTGGGGACTGCACTCATCGAAGACGTCTCGGTGCCGCGCAGCGCCCTGCCCGCGATGTTCGACGAGATCGCGCGCATCGAAGAGCGCTTCGGCCTGACGATCCCCACCGTCTGCCACGCGGGCGACGGCAACCTGCATCCGAACTTCATCTTCGACGGCGACGAGGTTCCCGAGGTGATCTGGGAGGCGGCGGAAGACCTCTTCCAGTCGGCTCTGCGCCTCGGCGGAACACTCACCGGGGAACACGGCGTGGGCGTCCTCAAACGACGCTGGCTCGCCGACGAGCTCGGCGACGACCAGTGGGAGCTGCAGCGCCGCATCGCGCGGGTCTTCGACCCCGCCGGCATCCTGAACCCCGGGAAGGTGTTCGCACAGTGACCGCATCCGTCCCCGCCCGGGAGGTGCACGTCAGCGCCGCGGTGGTGACCGACGGCGACGGGCGCACGCTCCTCGTCCGCAAGCGCGGCACCGAGCGGTTCATGGCGCCCGGCGGCAAGCCCGAGCCGGGCGAGTCGGCCGGCGCGGCCCTCGTCCGCGAGCTGCACGAAGAGCTCGGCGTCGTCGTGGCCGAACCCGACCTCGTCTATCTCGGCCGGTTCGAGTCGGATGCCGCGAACGAGCCGGGTTTCCGCGTGGTCGCCGAAGCGTTCGCGATCACGCTCGACCCCGCGTCGGTCAGCGCAGCCGCCGAGATCGCCGAGGCGCGTTGGCTCACGGCGGACGAAGCCGCCGCGTTGCCACTGGCACCGCTCAGCACCGAGCATCTGCTTCCGCTCGCCTGGGCCTGAACAGCGGCCCCCAGGGCTCCCACCGGCACATCGCGGGGCACGAGCTCGACCCGCTGGTCCAGCCGCAGTGACCGCAGGAACGGCGACGCCGCGGCGGACTCGGCGAGCGCCGCCCGCACGGGGCTGAGCAGGCGGTCGGCGAGCGCGGCGATGCCCCCACCCAGGACGACCACGTCGACGTCGGTCGTGAGCACCAGGAGCCGAACCCCTGCGGCGACGCCGCGGACCAGGTCGCCTCGGATGGCGCCCGCGCGCTCGTCTCCCGCATCGGCGGCGTCGAAGACCGTCAGCACCGGGAGCGGCGCGGCTTCGCCCCAGCGCTCGGCGACGGCTCCGCCGCCGGCGAACGCCTCGATGCATCCGTATTGTCCGCAGCGGCAGCGAGGGCCGTCGGGGTCGATGGGGATGTGGCCGATCTCGCCGGCCGCGCCGCGTGCGCCGCGCCTCGGTCCGGCCTCGTCGACGATTCCCGCCGCGACGCCGGTACCGAGATTGAGGTAGGCGAGCGATCCGCCCGCGCGCCGGAGCGAGCGCACGCCGACGGCCGCGTAGCGCACGTCGTTGTCGATCGAGGGCCTGACGCCCAGCCGCGCCCCGACAGCCTCGGCGAGGTCGTACCGCTCGATCCCGAGGTTCAGAGCGTGCTCGACGACGCCGCTTCCCGGCAGGATCTGTCCCGGAACCCCGACGCCGATGGCGACGTCCGTCTCACTGCCCGCGAGGTCGGCGACGATGGCTGCGACGCCGTCGGCGACGGCATCCCCGCCCCATCCGGTGGGCCGGCGCCGCCGCGCGATCTCGTCACCGTGGTCGTCGACGGACACGGCGAGGATCTTCGTGCCGCCCACGTCGACACCGATGCGCAGCGTCATCCCTTCACTGCGCCCGAGACGAGCCCGCCCGACATCCGCCCCTGCACGATGAGGAAGAAGATCACGACGGGGATCGAGATGAGGGTGGATGCCGCCATCACGGCGCCCCAGTTGGTCGCGGCGGTCGCCGACTGGAACGACAGCAGCCACGGCGGGAGGGTCAGGTTGTAGCCCTTCATGAGCAGCAGCGCCATCGTGAACTCGTTCCACGACTGGATGAACGCGAAGATGCCGGTCGCGACGAGCCCGGGGGCCAGCAGCGGGAAGGTCACCTTCCAGAACGCCTGGGTGCGCGTGCACCCGTCGATCATGGCCGCCTCTTCGAGGTCTGCCGGGACTCCCGCGACGAAGCCGCGCAGGGTCCAGATCGTGAAGGGGATGACGGCGGCGACGTAGACGATGCCGAGGCCGATGAGGGTGTTCATCAGGCGCCAGTCGTCGATCATGCCGTAGATCGTGAACATCATCGCCTCGCCGGGGATCATCTGCACGATGAGCACGGCGACGATGAACGAGCGCCGGCCGCGGAAGCGGATGCGGGCGACCGCGATCGAGGCGAGGAAGGCCAGCACCAGGGTGACGACGAGGACGCCCACGGTCACCAGGGTCGACGACAGCAGACCGTGCACGAAGTCGGTCTGCCCCGGAGCCGCCTCGCGCGTCCACGCGGTCGCGTAGTTGCCGAGGGTGAAGTCGAAGGGCAGGAAGCTCGGGGTGCGGCTGATGATGCTCTCGCCGCGCGTGAACGACATGTTCAGCATCCAGTAGACGGGGAACACCGAGCAGACGAAGACGATCAGCGCCGCGAGGTTCAGTCCCGCCCGCGAGAGGATGCGGCGACGCGGCGGTCGCCTCACGTCGAGCGATCGCGGCCGGGGGCGCTTCGCGCGCCCCACCTCGCCGACGACCTCGTCGACCCCGATCGTGCCGAGCTGGGTCGCCGGGGTGACCTGGGTGCTCACAGCTCCTCCTCCTTGAGCGTGGTGCGGATGTATCCCCATGACAGGGCGAGGAGCAGCACGACCATGAGCACGCCGATCGCACTCGTCACGCCGAACTCCCCCGGCCCTTGCCGGAAGATGTAGGTGCCGAGCACGTTGGTCTCGGAGATGAGGCCGCCGCGCTGCTGCAGCGCGTAGACCTGGGTGAAGATGCGGAG
Organism: Microbacterium sp. AG238; assembly: GCF_003610405.1. Classification (GTDB taxonomy): domain Bacteria; phylum Actinomycetota; class Actinomycetes; order Actinomycetales; family Microbacteriaceae; genus Microbacterium. Next base: position 127,433 of record NZ_RAQC01000002.1, on the reverse strand, counting down.
GTTCCAGATGACCTGGAGCACGACGACGACCGTGACGACATTGCGCAGGTAGGGGAAGACCACGAGGCGGAAACGCTGCCAGCCCACCGCGCCGTCGAGGGATGCCGCCTCGAGCACCTCGGCGGGGACCTGTCCGAGTGCTGCGTAAAGGGTGAAGGCGGCGAAGGGCACGCCCTGCCAGACGACGATCACGGTGAGGACGAAGAAGAAGGACCACGGGTTGGCCAGCCACGAATGGTTGGTCCAGTCGGTCGATCCCGTCATGGTGTTCAGGGCCCAGTTGACGATGCCGTACTGCGAGTCGAAGATCCAGCCCCAGACGGTGGTCGCCGCCAGCGGCGGCATCGCCCAGGCGAGCAGGAGGCCGAGCGACACGAGGACGCGCCAGCCTCGCCGCAGCCGCGTCATGAGCACGGCGACGAGAGCGCCGAGGCTGACGATCAGCACGGTCATCACCACCATCAGCCCGAGGCTGCGGACGAGGACGGCCGGGAAGTCGGACTGCGTGAAGACCTCGAGGTAGTTCTCGAAACCGATGAAGTCGGGCAGCGTGCCCTGCACCTTGTTGCGGATGGCGTAGTCGGTGAACGACTGCACGAGCATCAGCACGGCGGGATAGCCGACCATCACCCCGAGGATGATGAGCGATGGGCCGAGCAGTGTCAGCGCGCCGACGTTGTCACGCCGTCGGCGCGACCGTTCCCGCTCGCCCGGCGTCGGCGACGCCGGGCGCTTCGCGCGGCGGGGCGGGCGGGTGAGGACGTCTGTCATCGTCCTGTCCTCTCTGCGATCGTCGTGGGACGCGGGGCCGGGCGCCGCGTCCCACGACGCCCGGCTACTTGTTGAGGATCGCTTCGATCTGGCTGTCGAGCTCGGTCGCGATCGCGGTGACGTCGCCGCCCTGTGCGATCTTGACCAGCGCGTCCTTGATGGCACCGGATGACTCGACCTCGGACCAGTTCGGGCTCGCCGGCACGGCCTTCGACGACGCGACGGCCTTGGCGGCCTCGGCCGTGATCTCGTCGTCGGGCAGGAACTCGGCGAAGGAGGTCAGCGCGGGGATCAGGCCGTTCTCGGCGAGGATCTTCTGGTAGCCCTCCGAGAGGATGATCTTCAGCGCAGCCTCGGCCTTGTCGGGTGCGTCCGACTTCGCGGCGACGGCGATGTTCGAGCCTCCCGCGAACACCGGAGCGACCTCGCCGGCGGTCATGCCGGGAAGCGCGAAGGCCTTCAGGTCGGCGCCCGCGGTCTCGGGGCAGCCGGGAGCCTTCGCGTCGTCGGCGGGTGCGAGGATCGACCACTTCACCCAGGCGGGAGCGGAGAGGAATCCGACCTCGCCGGCGCAGAAGGGCACCTGGGGATCGGTCTCGTCCGCGTCGGCCGGCGCGATGGTGGCATTCTCGTAGACGTCCTGGAGCATCTCCAGACCGGCGATGCCGCCCGAGCTGGAGAACCCGCCCTTCCAGGTGTCGCCGTCCTGGGTCGCGATCTCGCCGCCGTTCGCCCAGACGTAGGGAAGGGCGTTGTACCAGTCCTTGCCGGGTGCGTAGATGCCCGACTTGGTGGCTGTCGTCGCGGCGATGCCGTCGGCCACGTACTCCTCGAGCGTCGTGGGCACCTCACCGCTGTATGAAGAGGGCGAGTAGAAGACGATGCGCGACCCCGCGTAGTACGGCGCGGCGTAGAGGCTGCCGTCCGCGGATCCGAGCTCGACGAAGCTCTGCAGCAACGCATCGCCGCCGAGGTCGGCCTCGATGTCGGAGATGTCGAGGAACAGGCCCTGGTCGATGAAGCCGGGCGACTGCGTGTTGCCGACCTCGACCAGGTCGGGTGCGTCGTTCGATGACAGCGCGGCGACGTAGTTGTCCGCGGTGTCGGCCCAGGTCTTCTCCTCGATGGTCAACGTCCAGCCTTCGTTCTCGGCTTCGAACGTCTTCTTGAGGTAGTCGCGGGCGTCCTGCGGGGTGTCGGTGCCGACAAGCCACACGGTCAGGTCTCCGGTCTCGGCGCTCTGCCCCGCGTCGCCGCTCGCGCAACCGGCGAGCAGCAGGGCGGAGGCACCGAGGAGCGACAGTGCTCCGAGGCTCTTCTTCATGGTGATTCCTTCTTCTCTGGTGTCGACGAGTCGGATGGCTCGTCCGGGTGTGGAGCGGTTGGTGCGGGTGGATCTCAGGGGATGTGGAGCAGGGTCAGGAGACGCCGAGGCGACCTGACAGGACCATGACGGCAGCGCCGCGCAGGACGATGTCCTGGCCTTGCTCCGTCATCCGCACCTGCAGCTCGTCGTGGAACGTGGCGAGCGTGCGGGTGCGCACCGTCTCGGCAGCCGCCCGTGCGAGCGGGCCGTCGAGAAGTTCTGCGGGGCCGGAGAGGACGACCTCCGACAGATCGAGCGCCCCGACGATGGGGGCCAGTGCGATGCCGAGCCGCTCGCCCGCGTCGCGCAGGAGTCCCTCGCGATCGCTTTCGGCACCGGCTGCGAGGCGGGCGGAGAGAGAGGGGACCGAGATCCATGCCTCGAGACATCCCACCTTGCCGCAGGCGCAGTCGGGGCCGCCGTCGGTGCCCACGGTGACGTGACCGATCTCACCCGCGGCCGATCGCGCACCGCGCAGGGGGTCGCCGCCGGTGAGGAGCCCGGCACCGACGCCTCGGCCGACTTTGACGAGGATGACGTCGTCACCGGCTCCGCCGAACGTGTGCTCCGCGAGCACCGCGGCGTTCGCGTCGTTCGCGACGAGGACGGGCACGCCGACGGCATCGCTCAGGATGCCGGTGAGGTCGACGCCTTCCCAACCGAGGCCGGGCGCGGCGAGCACGACCCCGGCCGCGTCGACGACACCCGGGGTACCGACGCCCACCCCGAGCACGGGCGCATGCGCATCGCGCACGAGAGTGCGCGCCAGCTCGACGACCACCGGCAGGATGTCGGCGCGGTCTCGGGGGACGGCAGCCTCGTGACGCGCGACGATCTCGCCGTCGAGGGTCATGACTGCCCCCGCGAACAGGTCGTTCCCCGAGAGGTCGAGGCCGACGATGCGGTGCCCGTCACGAGCGAGATCGATGAGGATGGCAGGCTTGCCCGGGCCCGCGGCCTCGCGGACACCCTGTTCCGCCACGAAGCCGTCGCCGATGAGCTCGGCGACGAGGTCGGAGATCGTGACGCGCGTCAATCCGGTCTCGCGGGCCAGGTCGGCACGGCTCATCGCTCCCCCGTGGAAGAGCCGTTCGAGAACGAGCGCGCGGTTGTGCGCCCGAGCGTGCTCGGGCAGGATCTTCGCGCCTGGGCGCCGCGTGCGGGTCGTGCGCCGCGGGGCCTGGGTGTCCGAGCTCGTCATGTTTGTTAGTAGACCTTACGAAAGGGGCCGGCACAAGCGGCCGGGTCGGTTTTGCTAGTGATGTTTACAAACCCGTTACATCCGCGCCGCACGTCCAGACCAGATGTCAAGTGGGACTCTCCAGCGCCACTCCTCCGTAGGGTGGAGTGATCGCCGCCCCGAGGAGAACCGCATGAACCGTCGCCTGACCGCCCTCACCGTCACCGCGCTGGCGCTCGTCGCCCTGACCGGATGCACCGGGGGCGACGACTCCGCCTCCGGAGGCTCGAACGCCGCGAGCAACCAGTCGGTCGAAGACGCGTGCACGCAGGTCGACGACGTCATGACCGAAGCCACGCAGGGCATCCAGGAGATCGACCCCTCCGACCCCGCCGCGGCGGCGAGTGCGCTGCGCACCATCTCCGACGGCATGGGCGAGGCTGCCGCCCAGGTCACCAACGAAGAAGTCTCGGGCATCCTCCCCGACCTGCAGACGGCGTTCTCCTCGGCCGCCGATTCGATGGAGGCCGTCGCCGCCGGCGACACCGATCGAGCCACGGAGCTGACCACGGCGCTCAGCGACGTCCAGGGCAGCATCGACACCTACACCGAACTCTGCGGCGCCAGCTGAGCACCCGGCGCGAGCCGGATCGCGCCGCTGAATAACACTCTGGTTTCACTCAGGCCGCTCTCGGACTGCTGTCGCGTACCATGAGTTCCGAGTGCGCGTTCACGCGCAGACGGGGGTACAGCGGTGACGGATGTCGCGTCGAAGCATGATCACGAGAGCACGGCCGAATCGGGCGTGCCCTCGACCGATCCCGATCAGCGCGTCGAATGGGCACCTGTCGAGCCGGCGCGCAAGAAGCGGCATCTCGGCCTGTGGATCGGTGTTCCCGTCGGCGTCGTCGCGCTGGGAGCAGCCGCGGCATCCTTCTTCCTGATCGCCCCCGGCACGACCATCGCCGGCGTCCCCGTCGGTTTCATGACCCCCGGCGCCGCAGCATCGGCTGTGCAGGACCGGCTCGACCAGACCACCGTCACGCTCGGTGACGGCGGGGCGAGCGTCTCGGGTGCCGACCTCGGGGCGCAGGTGGACGGCACGGCGCTCGCGGCATCCGCCTTCGACGCCCGACCCGCGTGGAACGTCACCCAGTGGTTCGGCGACCCCATCGCCGCCACCGTGACCCTCGACGAAGCCAGCGCCAGCAGCGCGCTGCGGGGCGCTGCGGGCGACCTCTACGTCGAGCCCACGGCGGCATCCATCTCGTTCGACGGTACGTCCTACGTCGTCAGCCCCGACGTGCCCGGCGCGGGAGTGGACCCCGAGGCGGCCCGTGCGGGCCTGCAGAGCGCGTTCGACTCCGGCGCGACCGGCGCCGCCATCGACCCCGAGCTCACACCCGTCTCGGCACTGACCACCACCGCCGCCGCGGAAGAGACCGCCGCGTCGCTCAACAGCATGCTCGACGGCGTCGGCTTCTACGTCGGCGACGAGCGCACCGTTCCCGTCGACCGCGCCACGGCGGCGAGCTGGCTGACGGTCGCGACCGCCGACGACGGGTCGTTCGAGATCACGGCAGACCCCGCCGCCATCCAGCCCGTCGTCGACACGCTGCCGAGCCTCGTCGATCGTGCCCCCGTGAACGGCGTGGTGTTCGCCAACGCCGCCGGTGAGATCATCGACGACTCCGACGCCGGTCTCGACGGCCGCACGCTGACTTCGACCGACGGCATCGCCGCCGATTTCGCCGAACAGCTCGCGACGGGGGATGCCGCCTACCGTCTGCCCGTGGATGTCGTCCCGGTCACTACCGAGACCATCACCCGTCTTCTCGAGGTCGACCTCGGCGAGCAACGCCTCTACCTCAAGGAGAACGGCGTCGTCGTCGACTCGTGGCTCGTCTCGACGGGCCGCCCCGGCGCCGACACGCAGACCGGCTACTACACGATCGGGTGGAAGACCCCACGCCAGGACATGCGCGGCACCGCTGCCGACTCGGGTGTCAGCTACGTTCAGCCCGACGTCAAGTGGGCCATGTACTTCAACGGCGATCAGGCGTTCCATGGCGTCTACTGGCACAGCAACTGGGGCAACCGGATGAGCGCCGGGTGCGTCGGGATGCCCGACTCGCGCGCCGCCCAGATCTACGAGTGGGCCGTCGCCGGAACCGACGTCTACGTCCACGCCTGATCGACGGGAACCGACGTCTCCCGTCGTATCGTCCGATCGATCGATGCGCGACGGATCGATCACCGTTAGCCTGTGACCATGGCTGACCTCCGAGTGGAAGAACTGTCGGCGTCGACGATCGTCGCGGTGAACAACCTGTCGCTGAAGCCCGGGCAGGAGCGTTTCGTCGTGCCCGAGAGCTACGCCATCGCCGCGACCGTGGTCGACCCTGCGACCTCATGGCAGCGCGTCATCCTCGACGGCGACGAGGTCGTCGGATTCGTCAGCGCCGGTTTCGACCCCGACGCGCCGCACGAGCACTTCCGCTCGGTGCTGTGGCGCATCAACGTCGACGCCGACGACCAGGGCCGCGGCGTCGGACGCTTCGCGGTCGAGCAACTGGTCGACGAGGCGCGCAAGCGCGGTTTCGACTGCCTCAACGTGATCTACGAAGCGGGCGAGGGCGGGCCCGAGGCGTTCTTCACCCGTGTCGGCTTCACCCCCGTCGACGAGACCGAGTACGGCGAGGTCGTCGCCGAGATCCGCTTCTGACGGACTCCCCCACGCACGCAGCAGAACGCCCCGGACCGCCGAAGCGGCCGGGGCGTTCTGCTGCGTCAGAGTGAGGTCACATCCCGTCGATGATGCGGTTCAGCGTCGCCGAAGGCCGCATGACGGCAGCGACGAGCTCGGCATCGGGGCGGTAGTAGCCGCCGATCTCCGCCGGCGATCCCTGAACCGCCACCAGCTCGTCCACGATCGTGGTCTCGTTCGCGGCGAGCTCCTCAGCGACCGGCGCGAACGCGGCGGCGAGCTCGGCGTCGACCGTCTGTGCGGCCAGCTCCTGAGCCCAGTACAGCGCGAGGTAGAAGTGGCTGCCGCGGTTGTCGATCGTGCCGAGCGCGCGGCCGGGCGACTTGTCCTGCTCGAGGAACGTGCCGGTCGCGGCATCCAGCGTGTCGGCGAGCACCTTGGCGTGGGCGTTGCCGGTGTACTCGGCGAGGTGCTCGAACGAGGCGGCCAGAGCGAAGAACTCGCCCAGCGAGTCCCACCGCAGGTAGTTCTCGGCGACGAGCTGCTGCACGTGCTTCGGTGCCGAGCCGCCTGCGCCGGTCTCGAACAGACCGCCACCGGCTAGCAGCGGGACGATCGAGAGCATCTTGGCGCTCGTGCCCACCTCGAGGATCGGGAAGAGGTCGGTCAGGTAGTCGCGCAGGACGTTGCCGGTGACGGAGATCGTGTCCTCACCGCGGCGGATGCGCTCGAGCGAGTAGCGCGTCGCGTCGGCGGGCGCCAGGATCTCGATGGTGAGGCCGTCGGTGTCGTGCTCGGCGAGGTAGGTCTTGACCTTCGCGATGAGGTTCGCGTCGTGGGCGCGGGTCTCGTCGAGCCAGAACACGGCGGGGACGCCCGTTGCGCGCGCGCGGGTGACCGCGAGCTTGACCCAGTCGCGCACCGCGACATCCTTCGTCTGGGTCGCACGCCAGATGTCGCCGGCCTGGACCTCGTGCGACAGCAGGACCGAGCCCGAGGAGTCGACGACCTCGACCGTGCCCGCAGCCGGGATCTCGAAGGTCTTGTCGTGCGAGCCGTACTCTTCCGCCGCCTGGGCCATCAGGCCGACGTTGGGCACCGACCCGATCGTGGCGGGGTCGAGCGGGCCGTGCTCGATGACGTCGTCGATCGTCGCCTGGTAGACGCCGGCGTACGACGAGTCGGGGATGACGGCGATCGTGTCGTCCTCGCCGCCGTCGGCACCCCAGAGCTTGCCGCCGTTGCGGATGAGGGCGGGCATCGAGGCGTCGACGATCACGTCGGAGGGCACGTGGAGGTTCGTGATGCCCTTGTCGGAGTTGACGTACGACAGACGCGGGCCGGCGGCGATCGCGGCGTCGAAGGCGGCACGGATCTCGTCGCCGTTCCCGAGCTGAGACAGGCCCGCGAGAATCGCACCGAGGCCGTCGTTGGGGGTGAGGCCGGCAGCGGCGAGGTCGTCGCCGTAACGGGCGAACACGTCGGCGAAGAAGGCGCGCACGACGTGACCGAAGATGATCGGGTCGCTGACCTTCATCATCGTCGCCTTGAGGTGCACCGAGTACAGCACGTCCTCGGCGGCGGCCTGCGCGACCGTGTCGGCGAGGAAGGCGTCGAGGGCCGCGGCCGACAGGAAGGTCGCGTCGACCACCTCGCCCGGGAGCACCTTGAGGCCCGACTTCAGCTCGGTGACGGTGCCGTCCTGAGCCGTGAAGCGGATGGTGAGCACGTCGTCGCCCTCGATGACCGTGGAGGTCTCGTTCGACTTGAAGTCGTCGTGGCCCAGCGTCGCGACGCGGGTCTTCGCCCCGTCGGCGAACGGCTTGTTGCGGTGCGGGTGCTTGCGCGCGTAGTTCTTCACCGACAGCGGAGCGCGACGGTCGCTGTTGCCCTCGCGCAGCACGGGGTTCACGGCGGAGCCCTTGATGCGGTCGTAGCGGGCGCGGACGTCCTTCTCGTCGACGTTCTGCGGCTCGTCGGGGTAGTTCGGGATGTCGTACCCCGCAGCCTGCAGCTCGGCGATGGCCGCCTTCAGCTGCGGGATCGAGGCCGAGATGTTCGGCAGCTTGATGATGTTGGCCTCGGGCAGCGTCGCCAGGCCGCCGAGCTCGGCGAGGGCATCGCCCACCTGCTGCTCGGGGGTGAGGTTCTGCGGGAAGGCGGCGAGGATGCGGCCCGCGAGCGAGATGTCGCGGGTTTCGATGGCCACGCCGGCCGCACCGGCGAAGGCCTCGACGATGGGCAGGAAGGAGGCGGTGGCCAGTGCCGGCGCCTCGTCGGTGTACGTGTAGATGATGGTCGAGTCGGGCACGTGTCGTCTCTCCAAAAAGCGCGTCGAGGGTCGGTCCTCAGCGTATCGCACGGGGGCAGTTCTCTCGATGTCGAGATATCTCTCACGACTCCGGGCTTCGCGCTAGGGTGAGCGCGTGCCGCGCTTCGATCTTCCGCTCGCCGAACTGCAGGACTATCGCCCGGAGGTGAGCGAGCCCAGCGATTTCGACGATTTCTGGTCGGCCACGATCGCGGGCTCGCGTGAGGCCGGAGGCGAGGTGACGGTGTCTGCGGCAGCCGAGCTGTACGCCACCGTCGATGTGCACGACGTGACCTTCCCCGGTTACGGCGGTGATCCCGTGAAGGCCTGGCTGATCCTCCCCGCGCATCGCGAGGGGCCGTTGCCGGCGGTCGTGGAGTTCGTCGGCTACGGCGGCGGTCGGGGTCTGCCGACCGAGCGGCTCGCCTGGGCCACCGCCGGATACGCCTCGTTCGTCATGGACACCCGCGGACAGGGCAGCGTGTGGGGCAGCGGCGGCGAGACGCCCGATCCGCACGGGTCGGGCCCGGCCGTGCCCGGCTTCATGACTCGCGGCATCGAATCGCCGGAGACCTACTACTACCGGCGCGTGTTCACCGACGCCGTGCGCGCGGTCGACGCGGTGCGGTCGCTGCCGCAGGTCGACGCCTCGCGGGTGTCGGTCACGGGCGGCAGCCAGGGCGGCGGTATCGCCATCGCGGCCGCCGGCCTGAGCGAGGGCCTCGTCGCGGCGATGCCCGACGTACCCTTCCTCTGCAACTTCGAGCGCGCCGTGGGCTTCACCGGCAGCGACCCCTATCAGGAGGTCGTGCGATGGCTCGCCGTCCACCGCGGCGACGAGGCCCGGGTCTTCGAGACCCTGTCGTACTTCGATGGCGTGAACTTCGCCCGTCGCGCCGACGCCGCCGCCCTGTTCTCGGTGGGACTGCTCGACCCGGTGTGCCCGCCTTCGACGGTCTACGCCGCATTCAACGCCTACGGCGGCACGCACAAGGAGATGTCGGTCTTCCCCTTCAACGAGCACGAGGGCGGGCAGGGCTACCAGTGGGAGGCCCAGGCGGCCTTCCTGCGCCGCGCGCTCGGAGGCGCCGCATGAGTGCACGTCGCGTGCTCGCCATCGACGCGGGACAGAGCGGGATCAAGGTGCGCCCGGCCGCGGCATCCGGTGGAGACCTCCTCTTCCCCGGCATCCGCACCGGCGAGCCGCTGCTCCCCCAGCTCGCCGCCGTCGTCGCCGAGACGGCGACGCGCACCGGGGCACTGGCCGACGTGGTTGTGGCGGGCATCTCGGGGCTGACCGACGCGAACGCCGACGCCGACGCCCTGCTCGCCCTGACGGCGGCGCAGGGCGTGCGCGGGGTCGTGCTCGCGCACGATTCGACGACCTCGTTCCTCGGCGCCCTCGGCGACCGGCGCGGGGCCGTGGTGGCAGCCGGCACCGGAGTCGTGACGCTCGCCGTCGGGGCCGAGACCACCGCACGCGTCGACGGTTGGGGCTGGATCATGGGCGATGCCGGCAGCGGCTACTGGATCGGCCGCGAGGCCCTCGACGCCGTGATGCGCGCTTACGACGGTCGTGGCCCGACGACCGAGCTGACGGCGGCGGTCTCGGACCGCTGGCCCGACCTGTCGCAGGCGTACATGAGCCTGCAGGCAGACCCCGACCGCGTCCGCGTCGTCGCGAGCTACGCGGCCGTCGTCGCCCGCGCGGCCGACGCGGGCGACGCCGTCGCGCAGGACATCTCGGTGCGCGCCGCGCATGAGCTCGCCCAGAGCGTGCGCGCCGCGATCGCCCAGGTGCGCAGTGACGAGGAGTCGTTCCCGGTGTGCGCGATCGGAGGCGTGTTCGGCTCGACCCCGCTGCGGGAGGCCTTCGCCGACGATCTGCACGCGGGCGACGAGTCGGTGCGCCTGGTGGCCCCCGTCGGCGTCGGCATCGACGGGGTGATGGCCCTCGCCGACCTCGACGAGTCGCACCCCCTCGCCGCGGTCACCCATCACGCCGGCGTCATCCGCTGACGGCCTCCACCCAACGCCGACCCCCGCCGAGAACGCACCGCAACGCCGAGAACGCACCGTCTCCGGTGCGTTCTCGGGGCGAGGGTGCGTTCTCGGCGTGCGGTCAGACGAGCGACTCGCGCCAGGCGGTGTGCAGCTGGGCGAACTTGCCCGTTCCCGCGATCAGCGCGGCGGGTGTGTCGTCCTCGATGATGCGGCCGTGCTCCATCACCAGCACACGGTCGGCAATGGCCACTGTCGACAGGCGGTGCGCGATGATGATCGCCGTGCGGTCGGCCAGCAGCGTCCCGAGGGCCTCCTGGATCTGCCGCTCGCTCGGGATGTCGAGCGAGGCCGTCGCCTCGTCGAGGATCAGCACCGCCGGGTCGGCGAGGAACGCGCGCGCGAACGAGATCAGCTGACGCTGCCCCGCCGACACGCGGCCGCCTCGCTTGTTGACGTCGGTCGCATATCCGTCGGGGAGTCGCTCGATGAACTCGTGCGCGCCCACGGCCCGTGCCGCGGCCTGGATCTCGTCCATCGTCGCGTCGGGCTTGCCGAGCGCGATGTTGTCGGCCACCGTGCCGCTGAACAGGTACGCCTCCTGCGTGACCATGACGATCGCGCGCCGTAGGTCTTTCGGATGCAGCTGACGCAGGTCGACGCCGTCGAGGGTCACCCGGCCCTGCGTGGGGTCGTAGAAGCGCGCGACGAGCTTGGCGAGTGTCGACTTGCCGGCGCCCGTCGTCCCCACGAGCGCGATCGTCTGCCCCGCGGGCATGTCGAGCGAGAAGTCGGGCAGGATCGTCACGGCATCCGAGTACCCGAAGGTCACGTCCTCGAAACGCAGGTGCCCGCGGGCCTCACGCAGCTCGACCGGAGCCGTCGGGTCGGGAACCGTCGGTTCCTCTTCGAGCACGCCCGACACCTTCTCGAGCGCCGCTGTCGCCGACTGGTACGAGTTGAGGAAGAAGGCGACCTCCTGCATCGGCGCGAAGAAGTTGCGCACGTACAGCACAGCCGACAGCAGGAAGCCGAGGCTCAGCGTGCCGTCGACCACCCGGAATCCGCCCCATGCCAGCACGAGGGCGAGCGAGACGGATGCCACCGCCATGAGCGCCGGCTCGAACGTTCCGAACAGGCGGATCGAGCGCATGTTCACATCGCGGTAGTCGCTCGAGAGCCCGCCGAACTCGGCATCGTTCGCGGGCTCCTTGCGGAACGCCTTCACCGCGCGGATGCCGGTCATCGACTCGACGAACTTGACGATCACCTTCGCGCTGATGACGCGCGACTCGCGGTAGACGACCTGCGAGCGCAGGTAGAACCAGCGCATGAGCAGGAACAGCGGAATGCCCATGACCGCGAGGATGACGCCCGACTGCCAATCGAGCAGCAGGAGCGCGATGAGGGTGAACCCGCCGTAGAGCAGACCCGAGACGAGCTCGTTCAGGCCGCCGTCGAGCAGTTCGCGGATCGTGTCGAGATCGCTGGTCTGACGCGAGATGATGCGCCCCGAGGTGTACGACTCGTGGAACTCCAGGCTCAGCCGCTGCGTGTGGCGGAAGATCCGCTTGCGCAGGTCGATCATGACCGCCTGGGTCAGGCGAGCTGCGACGACGGCGTACCAGCCGATGAGCGCGGCGCCGCCGATAGCCGTGATGAGGAAGACGATGACGACCGCGATGGCCGGCATCCAGTCGGCTTCCTTCTGCACGGCGGGTAGCGCATTGGCGATACCCCAGCCCACGAGAGCGGGGCCGGCGACCCGCAACGCCGTCGACACCACGAGCACGACCGCCGCCAGCGCCAGTTGCATGCGCAGCGGCGAGACCAGCGACCCGAGCAGGCGCAGCGAGCGCCGCCGGATCTCGCGGCTCTCGTCGCGGGTGTAGTCGGAGCGGTCCTCGCCGCTCGTCCCGGTGACGGTGCTCACAGGGTCACCTCCCTTTCGTCCTGTCGTTGCTGTTCGTCCTCGAGACTCGAGATGACGTGGCGGTAGTGCTCGCTGGTGCGCAGCAGCTCGGAGTGGGTGCCGACGGCGGTCACGCGCCCCTCTTCGAGCAGCGCCACCCGGTCGGCGAGCGTCACCGTCGACGGGCGGTGCGCGACGATGAGGGCGGTCGTGTCGGCGAGCACCTCGCGGAGCGCGTCTTCGACGAGCGCCTCGGTGTCGACGTCGAGTGCCGACAGCGGATCGTCGAGCACGAGCACGGCCGGACGAGCGGCGACGGCGCGGGCGAGCGCCAGGCGCTGCCGCTGTCCGCCCGAGAGGCTGAGCCCCTCTTCGCCGATGACCGTGTCGACCCCCGCCGGCAGCGTGTCGACGAAGTTCGCCTGCGCGACAGACAGCGCCTCTCGCATGACGCGCTCGGCCTCCGCGCTGCCGCGCTCGAGGTCTTCGCGCCCGAGCAGCACGTTCTCGCGGACGGTTTGCGAGAACAGCGTCGCGTCTTCGAACGCCATGCCGACGTGGCGGCGCAGCTCGTCGAGCCGCAGGTCGCGCACGTCGACGCCGTCGAGCAGCACACGGCCGCCGGTGACGTCGTACAGCCGGCCGGGCAGCGTCGTGAGCGTCGTCTTACCCGACCCGGTCAGGCCCACGAGCGCCATCGTCTCGCCCGGACGCAGCGCGAGGTCGATGCCGTCGAGCAGATCGCGCTCGCTCTCCGGCGCATCCTGGTAACGGAAGCGGGCGCCCTCGAAGACGAGCTCGCCGCGCGGCTGCGCGATGGTCGTCGGGTTCTCGGGGTCTGTGATCGTGTTCTGCTCGTCGAACACCTCGAAGATGCGGTCGGTCGCCGTGCGGGCGTCGACGAGGAACGAGAAGAGGAACCCGATCGACTCGACGGGCCAGCGCAGGATCGTCGCCATCGCGAAGAACGCGATGAGCGAGTCGACTCCGAGCTCATCCGCCTGCACGAGGTAGATGCCGGCGCCGAGGCACAGTGCGAAGGCGATGTCGGGCAGCAGAACGAGCCAGAACCAGATCCAGCCGACCGCTTTGGCCTTCTTGACCTCGGTCTCGCGCAGGGTCTCGGCCTGCCGCGTGAACTTCTGCAGGGCGTGACCGCCGCGGCCGAACGCCTTCAGCACGCGGATGCCGTGCACCGACTCCTCGACGGCCGTCGCGAGATCACCGGCCTGGTCCTGGCTCTGGCGCGAGAGCAGCCCGTAGCGGTTCTCGAACACGAAGCCCGCGATCCACAGGGGCGCGGAGACGACAACGAAGATCGTGCCCAGCAGCCAGTGCCACCGGAACAGGATGATCGAGCCGACGACGATCGTCACCATGTTCACGACGAGCAGGACGATGCCGAAGGCGAGCCAGCGGCGGATGAGGCTGATGTCCTGCATCATCCGGCTCAGCAGCTGGCCCGACTGCCAGCGATCGTGGAAGGCGACCGGCAGGCGCTGGAGCCGCGCGAAGAAGTCGGTGCGCAGCTCGTACTCGACCTTCGTGGCAGGGGCGAGCACGAACCAACGGCGCGCCCAGACCATGAGCGCCTCGAGCAGGCCGAGTGCGAGGATGGCGCCGGCGCCGAGGACGATGAGCCATGGGTCGCCCGAGGAGATCGGCCCCTCGGGGCCGACGATCACCTCGAGGACGAGCGGGATGCCGAGAGCGAGCAGGCTCGCGACGAGCGCGCTGGCGAAGCCGAGGCTCAGTCGCGGCAGCACCGGTTTGGCGAACGGAAGCAGACGCGCGAGCGCGCGCGGCGTGGACAGACGAGGGGGCGTCGAGGAGGTCATGATCCTGAGGTGTGTCGAGCGGGATGCCGGTGACGGCGAGGGGCGCGCGCGAGCGCGGCGAATCGGGGCACGGACCCCGAGGGAAGGAACGTCTGAAGCGCTGAAGCGCTTCCCGGAGCTACCGGACGATTCCTCCGCGTGCGGGACGCCCGTCGGCCGTGACGAGGAAGGCGACGGACTTCGTGATGACGATGGCCGATGACATGGCTTCCTCCTGGGGTCGAGCGGACGGGGCACCCGCTACGCACACGGGAGCCCTCCAGGATATATCTGTGTATTCGCTGAGTGCAAGGAAAACCTGGCAGCGATTCAGGCGCGAAGCCGCGCCTCGCGCTCGAGGAGACGTTGTTTGACCTCGACGCCCCACGCGAATCCCCCGAGCGCCCCACCCGTGCGGAGAACGCGATGGCACGGGACGAACAACGCCGCTGCATTGCGGGCGCAGACGGATGCCGCGGCACGCACGGCTCCGGGTGAGCCGAGCGCCGCCGCGAAGCCCGCGTAGGTCAGCGGCTCACCGGGAGCGATGCGCCGGAGCGCCTGCCACCCCGCGCTCTGCAGAGTGGTGCCGGGCTGACGCACCGGCACCGCGTCGATGGCGGTGAGGTCGCCACCGTAGTAGGCGGCCACGGCGGCCGCGGCATCCGTCGGACCGTCGAGGATCTGCGCGGGACGCGCGACGGGGCGGAGTCGGTTGAGGATCGCATCGGGATCGCTGGTCCACCCGGAGGCGAGCACCTCACCGCCCGCCTCGAGGATCGTGAAAGGCCCGTCGGGCGTCGCGACGGTCTGGAGCCGGGCCGTCTCGACCAGGGTGGTCTCGGTCGGGGCGGAGGCGTCGGTGGTGGCGGTCATGCTCGGGCCTTTCGGGACGGCGAGAGGGTGGGCTCGGTCGCGCTCTCGCGCCAAGCCTGGGTGACGGGGGCGGCGTACCAGAGGTGCGCCATGAGGTAGCTGCGCCAGGGCGCGACGCGCTCGGACCAGGCGACGAGCTCGGACGGGCCGGCGGGGATGCCTGCTGCGGCGGCCCCTGCTCGGGCCGCGACATCGCCGGGCAGGAGGATGTCGGGGTCTCCGAGCACCCGCATGCGCACGTAGTCGGCCGTCCAGGGGCCGATGCCCGGGAGGGCGAGCAGAGCGGAGCGCTGTTCGTGCGTGTCGTCGCCGGGAGACAGGCGCAACGAGCCGTCGGCGAGCGCGGTGGCGGCGCCGACGATGGCACGGATGCGGGCGCCGGGCCCGCGCAGGACGTCGGCGCCGTGCTCGGCGATCGCCGACATCGTCGGGAAGAGGATCGCCGGGCCGGCGGCGGTCTCGACCGGTTCGCCGAGCTCGGCGGCCAGCCGCCCCTGCACGGTGCGCGCCGAGGCGACGCTGATCTGCTGGCCGATCATGGCCCGGATGAGCATCTCGTCGGGGTCGATGGCTGCGGGCAGGCGCACTCCCGGAATCCGTGCGACGAGGGGCGCCAGCTCGGGATGCCGCGCCAGGGCTTCGTCGACGGCGGTCGGATCGGCGTCGAGATCGAACAGCCGTCGGACGCGCGCGATGAGGGTGGACAGGTCGGTCAGCGAGGCGAGCTCGGCGCGCAGACGCACGCGGCCCGCGTCATCCTGGCGCACCTCGAACCAGGCCGGACCGCCCGCGAGCCGGACGACCCGGGCGAACGAGCGCTCGTCACCCGACTCGACACCGGGGATGGCGTGCGCCCGCATCCACCCGAACAGGCCGGCGGCGTCGAACGGTTCCCGCACCGGAAGGACGAGGTCGATGCGGCCCGGCATCCGCTCCCCCGCCTGCCGGCGCGCCCGCAGCTGGCCGGGAGGCATCGCGAACACCTCGCCCACCGTTTCGTTGAACTGCCGCACGCTCGCGAATCCCGCGGCGAAGGCCACGTCGGCGATGGGCAGGTCGGTGTCGACCAGCAACGCCCGCGCCGTGTGGGCGCGGTGCGCGCGGGCGAGCGCGAGCGGACCGGCTCCGAGCTCCGATGTCAGCAGCCGGGTGAGGTGCCGCGAGGAGTAGCCGAGGCGGGATGCCAGCCCCGGGACGCCCTCGCGATCGACGACGCCGTCGGCGATGAGACGCATCGCACGCGCGGCGAGATCGCCGCGCAGGTTCCACTGCGGCGAGCCCGGAGTCGCCTCGGGCAGGCACCGCTTGCACGCGCGGTAGCCGGCCTCGTGTGCCGCGGCGCTCGTCGGATAGAAGGTCACGTTGGCGGGCTGCGGGGTGCGGGCGGGGCAGCTCGGGCGGCAGTAGATGCCCGTCGAGCGAACGGCCGTGACGAACTGGCCGTCGAAGCGGCGGTCGCGCGCGTCGATGGCGCGATACCGCTCGTCGAAGGTCATCCCGTCACTCGTCATGCCCCCAGCCTGACACGCCCCGCCGACACCGGCTCGCGGAAATCGGACACGACCGTTCCCGGGGCTCGGCACGGTCGACTCGCCACGGGATGCGGATCCCGCCCCTCCCGGATCCGCGCTTTCTGGCGAGTCGACGGGAGGTCAGCGAGGCGGGAAGGAGAACTGCGGGACCGAGGAGGGACCTTCCGTCGCGGGAAGCCGGCGCCAGACGTCCGCGGGCAGGCGCTCCTCGGCGAAAACCCCTGTCGCGAGGGCATGTGCCGACCCGGGGGCGCATTCCGTCTCGGCCGACACCCTCACCCGGCCCGTTGCCGCGTGGATCGTGACGACCGTCCGCTCGGCGATGACCCCCTCGGCGACGACTGTCACTTCGCGCGCGTCCCCCTGCCCCCGGTCGCTCGTGTCGCTGTCGATCCCCTGTGAGGCGAGAGCCTCGACCGCTGCGTCGGCTACCTCCCAGGCGTCGCGTCCGGGCAGCTCCAGACCGCGTACGGCCACGAGACGGTATCCCCCGTCCTCGCTGAGCCCGCGCTGGCATCCTGTCGGATGTGCGCCGTACGCACCGTCCACGACGCTCCACTCGGCCGGCTCGATCGCCATGATCACCGTGTGAACGCCCGTCGCCAACGCGAAGAACCGGTCCCGCGCCTGCGCGTACGTCTCGCTGTCACCGACGCCGCCGGAGCCTCCGCATCCGCTCACCAGCAGCACCGAGAGCAGCACGAGTGCGCCGACGCCGGCACGGCTCACACTTCTCACCCGGAACATCTGCGAGCGTGTCAGGTCATCATCGAGGCGGAACCGGGGCGTCCGTCACGAGTGGCTGCGGCTCGACCGGCGTGCCGTCCTCGCTGTAGTACACGGGACCGTCGGGCGGGAAGAAGAACAGGGGCACCGACGACGGACCTTCCGTCGCGGGAAGGCGACGCCAGACGTCATCGGGGTACAGCTCCTCACCGAACATCGTCGTGAGGATGTCGGAGCTCGATCCGGCGGTGCAGGCGGTCTCGCTGGAGACGAGCACACGGCCGTCGACGGGGCGGATGACGACCACGGTGCGGGCGGCGTCGCTCTCCCCCACGACGGTCACCTCCCGCGCGTCCCCCGAACCGCGCTCCACGGCCTCCGCGTCTATCCCGAGCTCGGCGAAACCCTCGGATGCCGCAGCCGCGATGTCCGCAGCATCCCGCCCCGGCAGCTCGAGCGCGCGCACCGCGGTGAACGAGTACCCCGTGTCGGAGCTGACCCCCAGCTGACATCCGCTCGGGCGGGCTCCGTACTGTCCCTGGTCGACCCGCCAGTCGGTCGGCTCGATCGCCATGATCACCGTATGCAGCTCGTCGGCCATCGCCGTGAACTGCTCGCGCGCCTGGGTGTACACGTCCGCGGCCGGCTGTTCGTCACTCGGCGTCGCCGCACACGAACTCATCATCAACACCAATCCGACGGTGAAAGCCGTCATCGTCATCCGCGAGGTCGGTCTCATCAGTCACGTCCGGTAGGGGTCAACGGGCAGCCATCGCAGCCAATCGGGCAGATCCCAGAAGCCGCGCTCGCTGCCCTCACCGTCAATCTCCGTCCCGGGTTCACCGGTCAGGATGATCTGCTGGATGTTGTAGAACGATTCCGATCCTTGCACGAGGTACCCCTCGCCGTCGCCCGATGGAAGTGGGCCGTTGCCGCCTTCGTGGGCGCCGTGCCCCGGGGTGGGCGCGAGGTGCTGGTCGCCCGCGTAACCGCCGTCACTACCGAACTCGGTCACGCCCGGGAGCGTCTCGGGCACCGTGCCGTGCGCGCCACCCCAACTCGTGTCACGGCCGATCCGCGCCCACGCATCGTTCTCCGACAGCGTCGCGTACATGCGCAGGTCGTCGGCGTTCTGAAGATTCGAGAGCACCTGAGGATCGCTCGGGAAACCGGCGGAGCCCACGGCGATGAACTGGTCGACGCCGAGTGCGCCCGGGCGCGAACCGATCGCGAGGGCAGCGGTCGTACTGCCGTAGGAGTGTGCGATGACGGCCTTCTCCGCCGTCGGATGCACCGCGTCGAGACCCAGCAGGAACGAGCGGAGCGCTGCCGCGCCGTCACGCGCCCGGTCCATGCCGGGCTCTTCGATCTCGTTGGGAGAGTCGTAGCCGAACCACGCGATCGTCGCGAGGCCCGGTCCGGCGTTGTTGAGCGCGCGAGCCGAGTCTCCCCACTCACCGATGCCCGCCACAGACGAGTTCATACCGGGAACCAGCACGTTGATGTCCGTCGCGGAAGCGAGATCGCCGTAGGCCAGTGCCGCGGTGGTCTGCGCCGAACCGTCGGGATCGAACGAGATCAGGAGCGGGAAGGGCGGGCCATCCGTCAGCTCTTCCCACAGCGCCGCGACGTCGTCGCCGAGGGCACCCCCGGGGTTCGTGGCGCGCAGCGCCTCGAGGCGCTCGCGGTTGATGCGACCGCGGACGTCGTAGGGGATGCCGTCGAGATTGCCGATGATGTCGGGATGCGCCCGGGCGATCTCATCCTGCAGCTCGGGATGGGCGAGCCACAGCTCGAGCACCGCCTGCGGGGTGTCCGCCGCGAGCAGCTGGTCGAGCAGGTTCTGCGCCTGCGACGTCATCGCCGGCCCCGCCCCGCCGGCGAGCTCGGCGAGCGCCGCGTCGTAGGCCGCGTCCCAGGCGGAGTAGTGGCTCTCGAACTGCTCCCACAGATCGGCGAGATCGCCGGCCGCGGCATCCCGGGCGGCGACGGCATCCTGTGCCTCGTCGTTCGCGCGCCGGACGTCGGCAGGCTCTCCCGAGCGCGAGGTCCACAGCGCGTTGAGCCCCGCTTCGTTCGCCGTGGCCGATGCCGACGACAACGCGGCGTGGGCGGACTCGATGTCGTCGATGAGCCGGTTGGCCGCCTCGGCCGACGATGAGAACGCGTCGGCGTAGCGCTGAAGCACCCCCGCGAGCAGCTCCGCCTCGGCGATCTCCGCGGCGAGTCCGCTGGCGACCTCTTGCGCTTTGGAGCGCGCCGACCGGATCGATGCGCCGACGCCGTCGAGGTCGGTCGCGGACTGGACGGTCGTGCGGAGGTCTCCGAGCGAGCCCGCGACGCGGCTGAACGCACCACTCCACCAGCTCATCGACCCGGGATTGCCCTCGAGGCGCTCGAGCGGGTAGCCGCGGTTCGGCGACGTGAGGGTCACGGCTGCTCCTGCCCGGTGAGCTCGACGTCGAGGTCGGAGTAGCGCGTCGCGATCGCGGTCAGCAAGGCGGCGACCTCGGACGCCGCGGTCGTCCGGTCGAGCACGGCGAGATTCAGTGAGCTCAGCCGCCGGTTCATCTCGAGACGGAGCGCGACCCGGTGTGCGGGGTTCTCGACGCCGGTGTCGTCCCCCTGGATGTCGGCGTTGTCCACCACCGCGCTCGAGACCCGCGTCTGGATCGCATCCGCCGCGCTCGTGAGCGCGTGATAGTAGATCTCGACGTCTGACATCGGGCCCCCTCCGCCGACTCGGTTCGGCCGACGCTGACACGCTATCGACAGGCCCGCTGCCGCGTCGATGGGGAGGACTCCCCTGCCGCACCCCGCGCGCTGCGGCCGCGGCATCCGCCGGTTCATCCGCGGCGCGACCGGCTCGCCGTGCCGCAAACAGGCTCACCCGGCCCCAACCTCCGAGCACACGCGGGATACGTCGACGCAGCCTGTTCTCGGCACGCCCCGAGGCGCGCAGCGGTGCCACCGGTGTCTTCGTCGGCCCGGAGGGGCGGGCGGGTCGAGCCTGCGCCGCGCGCCGATGCGCGGCCGAGCGAGCGTGCCGTGCGCAGGCTCAACCCCACGCGATCTCCGTTCATCGGTCGGGTTGAACCGCTCAGCCTGTTGACGGCACACGCGGACGAGCGACCGGGGCGCGAGCGACCCGCCCCGGACCGCCCGATGACGTGACCCCCGCGACGCTTCCGAGCGCAAGCGCTGGCGTGCAGCCCGCGACGGGGTTAGCGTCGCGGCATGAGCGAACGCACCTACGACCTCGTCGTCATCGGAGCAGGCCCCGTCGGCGAGAACGTCGCCGACCGTGCCGTACAAGGCGGCCTGAGCGTCGCCATCGTCGAGAGCGAACTCGTCGGCGGCGAGTGCTCGTATTGGGCGTGCATGCCGTCGAAGGGACTGCTTCGGGCCGGCGCGGCGCTGCGCGCGGCCCGCGCAGTCGACGGCGCGAAGCAGGCCGTGACAGGCGATGTCGACGTCGCCGGTGTGCTGCGCCGTCGCGACTCGCTCACGTCCGACTGGAACGACTCGTCCCAGGTCGAGTGGCTGCAGGGGGCGGGAGTCGATCTCGTCCGCGGCCACGGCCGGCTGGCGGGCGAGAAGCGCGTCGAGGTCACCGAACCCGACGGTTCCGTCACCACGCTCGTCGCGCGCCACGCCGTCGCGGTGTGCACGGGTTCGGCGGCCCTCCTCCCCGATGTCCCCGGCCTCGCCGATGTCTCGCCGTGGACGAGCCGCGAAGCGACCGCCGTGCAAGAGGTTCCGGGTTCGCTCGCCATCGTCGGCGGCGGTGTCGTCGCCGCGGAGATGGCCACGGCGTTCGTTGACCTCGGCAGCGACGTCACACTCATCGCGCGCAGCCGGCTGCTCGGACCGATGGAGCCCTTCGCGGGCGACCTCGTCGCCCAGTCGCTGACCGACCGCGGCGCGCGCGTGCTGCTCCACACCGACCTCGTCTCCGCCCAGCGCGTCGAGGACGGCCAGGTCGAGCTCGAGCTGTCGAACGGCACGCGCGTCCGCGCCGACGAGGTGCTCGTCGCGACCGGTCGTGTCCCTCGTACCGGGGATCTCGGACTGGATGCCGTCGGCCTCGAGCCCGATTCCTGGATGGATGTCGACGACACCATGCTCGTCCGCGGATCCGATTGGCTCTACGCGGTCGGTGACGTCAACCGCCGCGCTCTCCTCACCCATCAGGGCAAGTACCAGGCCCGCGCGGCGGGCGATGTCATCGTCGCCCGGGCGACCGGCGGCACGGTCGACGACGCTCCGTGGGGCGCCCATGTCGCGACCGCCGACCATGCCGCCGTGCCGCAGGTGACCTTCACCGACCCCGAGGTCGCTTCGATCGGCGAGACCGAGGCGTCCGCGCGCGCCGCGGGTCGCAACATCCGCGTGCTCGACTACGACCTCTCGTGGATCGCGGGCGCGTCGACGCGTTCGGACGCGTACACCGGTCAGGCGCGCGCGATCGTCGACGAGGACCGCGGCGTTCTCATCGGGGCGACGTTCGTCGGGGCGGATGTCGGTGAGCTGCTGCAGGCTGCGACGATCGCGGTCGTCGGCGAGGTTCCGCTCGCGCGGCTGTGGCACGCCGTGCCGGCGTACCCGACGCTCAGCGAGGTGTGGCTGCGCTTCCTCGAGACCTACGGCCGCCCGAACGTCTGAGCCGGTCGGCCCGCCGCAGCCACCGGCTCACGCGCGCCGCTCGGCGTCGAGGAGGAACAGCGTTCCCGGCTCGCACCCGAGGGCCTGCTCCAGGGTGCCGGCGTCGATCAAGCCGCGCTCGTGCAGCACGGCGAGCGCGGCGTTGCGGTCGTCGACGATGGCCTGACGCTCACCCGCCGGCAGCGCCGCGATGCGGGCGCGGATGTCGCCGACGCTGAGGCCTGTCTCGGGCGCGCCCTCGCCGTCGCCATCGGGCTCGCGGACGCGGAAGCGCACCAGCATCACGAGGGCTGCCAGCCCGGCGACGCCGAGCGCGATGAGGACCGGAACCCGCCACTGCTGCCACCCCGTGTAGTCGTCGAGCTCGGCGACGCCGGGCATCGTGCCCAGCGCGAGAAGTGCCATCGCCGCCGCCACGAGGTGGATGGAGAACTCCGGCCACGAGAACCGGGCGCCCCGGAGCAGCCAGATGACCAGGAGGGTGGCCTGGCTGACCGCCGCGACGGTGAACATCGCGCCCGCGATCGGCATCGCCCGCTGGGCCTCGATGCGGTGGAAGTCGAAGCGGTCGCCCATGAGCACGGCGAGGCCCGTGATCGGTGCGAAGAACGCGCCGATCACGAGGGCCCACAGCACGACGTCGAGGATGCGATGTAACGATGACCTCTTCGCGTTCGCGTGCAGGCGTTGCGCCATCGCGGCGCCGTCGGCGCCGAAGTGCTGGAAGATCTCCGGATGCCGCTGGTAGGCGACAGCCTCGAGCTGCGCGAATCGGACGTCGGCGGCGAGCGAGTGGTCCTCCGCCCAGCCGCGTGCCGTGGTGCGGAGGAAGCTCATGAGCCACCGCCGTAGGGGGCGACGGGAGACTCGGTGGACGCGGGCGGAGGTTCGATCGGCGTTCCGTCCTCGTTCCAGTACACCGGGCTGCCGTCCTCGGGGAAATAGAACCGGGGTTGCCAATCGGGCCCCTCGAAGGCCGGCACGCGCAGGGCGAGTCCGGGGTAGGAGATGCCGGCGAAGACCATGTCATACAGCTTCGCGGCGTCACCGGGGAAGCACCCGGGTTCCGCGGTCACTCGGATCGTGCCCCGCGCAGGGCGTATGGTCACGACGCCACGACCGACGGGACCACCCGTCGTGATCACGTTGACTTCCTGGCGGTCTCCCTCGCCGTAGGTCGTGGTGGTCGCCGTCATGTCTGCGGCCTCGAAGGCAGCGGATGATGCCGCCACGATCGAGTCGACATCCGGCGCGTCCTGCTCCAGCAGTCGCGCCCACGAAAAGGCGTACCCGTCGGAGCCGCCCTCTCTCCGGCACGGGATAGGCGAGGCTCCCCACGACCCCTGATCCACCTTCCACTCACCATCGTGGATCGCCATGATCACCGAATGCATGGTCGTCGCGTACGAGAGGTATCGATCCTCGCCGTCGCGGTAGAGCGCATCTCCCGTCGGTGCTTCGGCTGCGGAACTGCATCCCGTCATGATCACTACCATTCCCGTGGCCAGCGCCATGGCAAACGTGCGTCGCGCTCGCCCTGTCGCGCGGAGGCGGTATGAGCTGCTCCGCGAGTGCCCCAGCCGGCCCGCCGTCATCGCTCACCAATCGAGGAACGTCGGGAGAGCATGGCGATGCCCACGACCAGGATGACGACCGCGAGAGCCGAGATCGGGGCCGCGGCCCATTGCGCATCCCAGACCATGTCCCCCGTTCGCACGCCGTGCTCCGGCGTCATACCGGCGAACAGGACCGCAGCGATCGCGGCGGCGATGCCAGGCCCGATAAGTCCGCGCAGACCCGGCACATCGTCGCGACGAGCGGTCGCCACCGAGACGACGGCCAAGACCACGGATGCACCGGCTAGCGCGATCAGGACTCCGGCGGGTATGACGAAGAGCGGATACGGCGCCGCGACGGCCCACTTGGCCCTTGTGGACTCGCTGACCTGCCCGCCCGAGAGGATCAGCGACCCCACGAGGAATACGATCAGCGCAGCGGGAGGAACCACGCCGACGATCGCAGAGGCACGCGTGGCGAACGCGTGCCCGCGGCTCGGCGGCGACGACGGCGGGACCACGGTGTCAGCGTATGCGGCAGATGGAGCGCGTGTCAGCGAGCGCGCACCGAGCGTGTGAGCCACGACCACAGCGGGTCGCCCGCACTCAGGCCGTTGACGATACGCAAGACGCCGCCGCCCTGCCCGATTCCACTGAGGGCGCCGCAGATGCCGACGAGCAGGGCCGGCACCGTGAAGATCGAGACGCCGGCGCCGAGGTCGCGTATGAACACTGCGACGCCACCCACAGCGACCAGCAACGCGAGCGCTACAGTGAGCAGGCGGACGAGGATGCGGGGCTCGAGGTTCACTGTTCGCGCCTGCACCCACCCGGCGGCTCGCGGCGCGCGCTGGCCGTTCACGTACGGCGCGCGCAGCCAGTACGACGCCGCCCGGGTGAGCGCGCGGCCGGTCCACCACAGGGCGACGAGCAATGTGGAACCTGCCAGCGCGATCACGACGGCGATCAGGGTCACGATCACATCGACAGCGTCTACGCGCCCGGGGGTGCTGAGTGACGCGACCATTCCCGCTGCGATGAAGCCTCCCCCGGCGGCGACGACGAAGGCGACGACGCCGAGAGCCCAGCGCGACCATCGCTCGTAGTCCGAACGCAGTACGGCGGCGGCACGATCAGCTTCGGCGGCCGTCGGGGGCGCGTACGGATCCACGGTCTCACCCGTCCCGAGGAACGGGCGGGATGCGGCCTGGATCAACGCGAACGCCATGAACAGAATGCTACGGGGTGGCTGAGACGGGGTCTGCGGGCTCGACGCCCTCGGGCAGAGCCTGCGTGGTCGTGAGCGCGAACGCGACGTGCAGCGCCAGCTCGGCCGACTGCTGCGGGTCGGAGCACAACCCCATGACGACGGCTGTGCCCGCGTCGCCGGGAAGACGGATCTCGCCGACCGCGGTGAGGTGCGGCATCCCGCCGTCCATCGACGCACCGAGGGTGATCGTGCCGACGCGACCGTCCGGGGTAGTGAAGCTCTCGCTGCGCCCGCCCTCGCCGAACCGCGCAAGCGGGAGCAGCCGGTGGAAGGCCGTCGCGGCGGCGTCGGTCGCGGCCGCCCCCGGCACCACGTTCGTGCAGAGGAAGAATGCCGCCGGGCGCTCGCCCAGCGTCAGCGAGACACCGGCGAAGGCGAAGGCGGTGTCGGCGAACAGCTCGACGCCGGCACGGAAGCCGTCGACGATCGCGTCGCGCGCGGCATCCGGGAGCCAGCCCTCGGCACTCACGAGGTACCAGTCGAGCCACTCCTGCGGCGAACGATCGCCGAACGAGCGGAACTCGATCCACCCCTGGGGCACCCGCTGCCAGACCCGCAGCGGCGCACCCTCAGCCGCGATCGGGTCGAGCGTCGCCTCCTGCTCGGCCATCAGACCTCCTCGTCGGTGCGCGGACCGTTGCCGCGCAGGGTGTTGTTGAACCGCTCGGAGAGGTTCTGCCACGGCCCGGTCAGACTGTCGACGAAGTCCGTCCCCTTGCTGTGGGCGTCCATCGCACTGTTCACGGTCCAGTAGGTGTTCGCGACCATGTTGGGCAGATTGACGTTGAGCGCCACGGCGACGCTTCCCGCCGCGGCTCCACCGCCGGCCATGGCCGGCGTCATGCCCTGGATCGACGGGATGAGCACCTGTCCGCCGGGTCCGATCAGCGCCTTTGCCGCCTGCCCGAGCGCGCCACCCGCGAGCAGCCCGAGGGCGCCGGTGGCGAACTCGGCGAACGTTCCGCGACCGGTCGCCCACTGCAGGCCGTCGATCGCGACGAGCGCGATGGACATGATGAGCGCCACCGTGCCGAGGACGGGGATGAAGAGCGAGAGGATCGCGATGATCGGCAGCGCCGCCCGGAGGATGTCCTCCAGGATCGGCACCACGTTGTCCATGAGCCAGTTGCCTGCGTCGGCGAGCCAGTCGCCGGCCGAGCCCATGAAGTTGGTGAACTTGTTGCCCGCGTAGGAGTCGAGCGTGTCGCTCGCCGACAGGAGCGCTCCCGCCGCGGCGGCCGCGTCGGCGTCGACCTCGTCCTTGAGCTGACGAGCGCGCGCGCGGATCGACTCCAGCTCGCCCTGCGCGTTCGCCAGCGCCGTCGACGCGTTCGACACGGCATCCGGGTCGGCATCCTCGGCGTCTTTGTTCGCCTGCGCTTGCGCATGCGCCGATTCCGATGAGGCGACGCTCGCGGATGCCGCTGAGGCCTCCTCCGCGAGCGCTGCGGCACGCCGCTGGTAGTTGGTGAGCTGATCGGTCCAGGTTGCGAGGGCGGTCCGCGATGTGCGCAACGCCTCGCCGGTGTCGCTGAGGTGCGGTCGGAAGTCCTCGCTGAGTGCGGCGCGGAAGGCCGTCGCCGACTTCCCGATCCAGGCGGCGTCGTCGGAGCCGTCCATCATCGAGAGCGCGTCATCGACGCCGTCGCAACTGGTGGTGAGCGCATCCACATATCCGGAGAGCGTCGCGACGTCTCCCGGGGCGGGGTCGAAGCCGAGAGCGGAGAAGTCGGTCACGACGCCGATCCTTCCTGCGGAACCATGCTGTTGCCGAGCTCGGTGTCGAGCTGCTGGAATGCCTCGAGAATGCCCTCGAGTCCCGTGCCCGCGTCTTCGGCATAGCGGGCGAGTTTGTCGATACCGCCACCCCACGAGTCGTGGAGATCCTCGAGACGCCGCCGCAGCACGTCTTGGGGCACGGCCGCGCCCGAGACGTTCGACATCGCCCGTGTCGCCCCGTCGAGAACATCCCGCATGTTCGCGTAAGCGTTGCGGCTGGCGCGCATCGCGCCGTAGTCGATCCGCACGTCGACCATGGTCACCTCCGAGAATCGAGCGGAGCCGAGGCGCCCAGGACGCCTCGGCTCCGAGAAGACGAGATCAGCTGCCGGCGAGCTGCTGGTCGAGGTCCTGGATCGCGCGCATCATGCCCAGCAGCGACTCGGACATGTCGTTGATGCCATCGACCGCGTTCTTCAGACCCGTCGTCAGCTCCGAGTAGCCCTCACCGAACTTGCCCGACGCGTGCTGCGTCTTGAAGTCGTCGCCCAGCAGCGTGTCCACCTGCGACTTCAGGGTGTCCAGCTGACCCTGAATGTCATCACGAGCCTGCGCCAGCGAACTCGCAACCTGCTCCATCTCGCCATAAGACGCACCGAAATCAGCCATGACGGCCCTCCTGAAAGTAGATGTCCCGACCCCCCTCCGGAGCCGACACCCAAAACCTATCGGCACCGATCACATCAGGTCGATGGGGAGAACTCCCCATCTCGGAATGTGCTAGGCAATCGCTTTCCTCCGGTAGCCCGTGGCGCAGTTCCGCCCTTCATGCCGAGAGGACGCGCCGTGATACCGCGGTCTTTTCCATCCCGCCCGTCGGTGAGCTCAGGTGAGGTGGCCGACACCCGCGAGCGCGGCCTTCGTGCGAGGCGACATGACCTCCGGCGCCATCGTCATCTCGAGCTTCTCGACATCGGACCACCCCCCGCGGAATCGGACGACGCGCGAGAGGAAGACGTGCAGGGCGATGTGAGCCGCGGCCGCGGCCAGCCAGAACGATCGCGGCGGGGGCGATGTTGACGACGGCGATGATGATGAGCGGAACCCAGGCGCTCGGGAGGCTCCACCGCGGTCCAAACGTGCGTGACGCGTCAGGTTCGGACGGCTGTGCTGCGGCATGTTCCGACGGTCGATCGCGCGGATGCCGCAGCCTGTGGACAGTTCGGGTGAATGTCGGAGGTCGGCGCCATGATTAGAACGTGCATTCGAACCACGCATCCGGCAGCGGGATGGGCAGCGACGCCGACGTCGCCGCGCTCGCGGCGCTGGTCGCGGATGCCGAGGCGGCTGCGGATGTGGTGCGGGCCGGGCAGGTCCGGGAGGTGCGGGTTCTGGCGGCGGCGGGGGTGCTGGCTGAGCAGCAGTCGGCGGGCGCGTCCGAGCGGGTGAAGGCGCGGGAGATGGCACTGCGTGGGATCGCCGCCGAGCTTGCCGGGGTGTTCGTCGCGACCGACCGGACGTTGCAGCGTCGCATCGACGAAGCCCGAGACCTCGTCGACAACTACCCGTTGACGATGGCGGCATGGGAGGCCGGGCGGATCGTCCGCGGGCACGTGCGGGTCATCCAGGACGTCGGATGCGTCATCCCGGCGGGTGACCGTGCGGAGTTCGAACGCCTCGCGATCGAGAAGTGCGAACGCGACGCCCCGAACCGGGTGCGCGACGCGCTCCAGATGGTCGCCGAACGGGTGCACCCGCGATCGTTCGCGGAACGCCACGAGGAGGTCGCGGCGGGGAGGTGCGTCTCGGTTAAGCCCGGCCCGGACGGGATGTCGGATTTGATCGCGACGCTGCCGACCGTGATCGCCGACGGAATCGTCGACCGACTTACGCGACAGGCGCGGGAGATCATCAACGCACGACCTGCGCGCGACGCCGCGGGCGTTCCTGACGAGCGAGCCGACACGCGAGCCGACGCGAATGGCGGCGCACCCGACGCCGAAACGACGCTTGATGTCGGGTCGTCGTTCATCGACGACGGCCGGAGCATCGACCAGGTTCGAGCCGACGTGTTCTCCGACCTCCTGCTGGCCGGAACACCGGCCCTCGACCCCACCGCGACCGGTGACGGCAACGGCACCCTCGGAGCGATCCGCGCGCACGTACAGGTCGCGGTGTCGGCTTTGACCCTGATGGGCAACGATGAGGAGCCGGCTGATCTCGCCGGACGCTCCCCCATCGACGCCGCCACCGCCCGCGAGCTGGCGGGCAACGCCACCTCGTGGGACCGGCTCCTCACCCACCCCGTCACCGGAACCGTCCTGGAATGCGACGCGTACCGGCCCACCGCGGCAATGATCCGGTTGCTGCGAGCCCGGGACCGGCACTGCCGTTTCCCCGGATGCCGACAACCCGCCATCCGATGCGAACTCGACCACACCATCGCCGCATCCGACGGCGGCAAGACACACGTGTGCAACCTCGCCGACCTCTGCAAACGCCACCACGACGTCAAACACCACACCAGATGGCACGTGGCACAACTCGCGGGTGGAACCCTCGTCTGGACCTCACCGACCGGGCGGGTCTATCGCGAAGACGCACCACCACCACTGGTCACCTTCACGATCCCAGAACCACCCGGCACGGCTGGGCCACCACCCGACGTACCACCACCGTTCTGACGCGCATCTCCGCCGTCCCGACGCGCAGCGCCAGGGTATGAAAGATCTCGGAATGCCGCTGGAAAGCGACCGTTTCGAGGCGACTGAACCGCGTCTCCGCGCTCAGGATCGCGCGAGAACCCCGGAGAGCCGCAGCGAGGCCGACCAGGATCGCCGTCGGCACGAGGAAGAGCGGTGAGGGGATGACGGCGTCCCGCTTCGTGTCCATCGGTGCGCTCACTTGGCCACCCGACAGCACGAGCGACCCGATGAGGTATGCAACGAGTGCGTGAGACGACGGTGATCACCACATAGAGCGTTCGGCTCGCGGAGTGCGCTCGGCGTGGTGAGGCGGTCGGCTGCGGCACGGCGCCAGCCCAGGCGGACAACGACGACACCGTCGGACGAGGTCCCGGCGCGGCAACCGCACCGTACAGTCCCGTACGCCAGAGCGCGCGGCCCCCACGAAGACGGCCATGGCGACGACCGGACCCCGGTTGCGCTCGTGGCGGGGTGGCACGAGCACCGCGGTGCCGGAGAACGACGCCGCCACTCCCAGGGGTGAGTGTGATCCACAACCCCGGTCAACTCTCCGCGGCCCGCTCAGTCTGCGGGCGGCGGGGAAGAGGGCAGCCGCGGCTCACCATCGGCGATGCCGAAGAAGATCGGGTCGGAGGGCGCCTCCTGCTCTGGGGCCGGCCAATCCGGAATCGGATCGTCACCATAGATCATCCGGTCCAATTCCTCGATGTCGCCGGGCTAGCAGGGCGAGGTCGCGGTCAGCACCACGTTGCCGTTGTCGATCAACGTCACCGTCAACAGCGAGTACACCCCCTGCTTGCGCACGATCACATCACCCGACGACACCGTCCCGGACGCGAGATCCATACCCTCGACCTCGAAACCCGCCTCGACCAGATGCTGAGACACCGCCTCCCGTTTGTCCGGGATCTCCGCCGGATCGATGCTCACCGTCCGGGTCAGATCGAACTTCCACCCGTCGCCGCACCCGACTCCCGACGGCAGCATCCCGTACGCCCCACCTCCCAGGGCCCGTCGTGGACCGCCGCAAGCACTCCGTTCGTCGTCTCCCGGAAATCCAGATACAGGCTCTCCGCCCGCTCGAACAGTTCCTCACCTGTCGGTTCTGCCACCGTCGCCCCACATCCCGTCAGAACGGTGACCGCGAACGCGGCCGCCGTCGCACCGAACAGACTTCTCCGCATGCTCACCGCCGCACCTCATCGGCGCGCCGGGGGCGGGGCGATCGCACCGCGATGATGACGAGGAGCACGACCTGCGCCACGGCGAGTGCGAACCACAGCCGCAGTTGCGCTTCCGAGAACGACGTGCCCGCAGACGTTCCCACCCCAGCGCGGTATCCGATCGCCGCGACCATTGCCACCGCGACGATCGTGGCGATGATCGCGGCATCCGTTCGCCTTGCCGCAGGCCGGACGACGGCCGCCGCGCCGAGAGCGAGAACCGCGACGACGGATGCCGTCACCATGATCGGAAGGGCGAGGCCGGGGTCGAGCCGGATACGCCGGAGCGGTGGATACATCACGGCAGCCGAGACGACCGCGGACGTCATCCCGGCGCCCGCGATCCACGCCCACCACCGCCCGCCCGCAGTGGCTGGCGACGCGCGGACCCGCCCCGACGACATCCGACTCAGCGAATGGTCTCGGTGACGGTGTCCGTCGACACGACCTCCGCGGCGCTGGCCGCCACAGGACCGGGCGCCGCGACGGTCTCGGACTCCACGAGCGGCATCTGCACCGTGACGGCGCGACCGGCCTGCACGAAGATTCCGCGGCCTTCAGGGAAGTCGCTGCGCTTGACCTTCGGGAACGGCACCTTGAACACGGCGTCGCCGTCGAAGGCATCCGGTTTGAGGATGATGCCCTTGCGGCCGCCCTTGAAGTCGCCGACGAGGCCGAACCCGCTGGTCACCTGCGTGACGTCGGCATCGCCGATGAGCAGGTGATCGCTGCGGTTCACCGCCTGGAACAGCGCCTTCAGGGGGCGCTCCGCGGGCGAGTCGGCGAACTGCGGCACGTCCTCGACGACGATGAGGATGCGGCGCCCCAGCGTCTCATCCGCGACGAGCTCCGCGAGCTCGGTGGCGAGCTCCTTCGCGTCGTCGGGCGTCGTGGCGCTGCGCACCCACGGCGCGAAATCGCGCAGCTGCGACCGGCGCCCGCCGAAGTGGAACAGCGTCACCTCGGGGTCGAGGCGCGTCATCGAGGTGATGAGCGCCTTCATCGCCGTGGTCTTGCCCGCCATCGGCGGGCCGGCGACGACGAAGGTGCCGACGGGGTCGAAGTCGCGCGCCGCCAGCGTGTCTTCGGCGACCCCGAGTACGGGGAACTCCCCGATGCGGTCGGGCAGGTCGGCGAGTGCCAGACGCGTCGGCAGCGAGCCGATCTCGGCGACCTCGCGCACGCCGCGCGAACGCAGCTCGTCGGCGAGCTGACCGAGCAGCTTCGTCTGCTCAGCGACGTTCGGCGTGCCGCCGAGCACCGCGATCTGGGTCTCGAACCCGTCGACGATCGCCCGACCCGGCGCAGATCGCTCGTCGAGGACATCCTTCGGCGCGTTCAGTAGCGCGTAGGCATTCTCGTCGGAGAGGCGCAGGACGACGCGACGCGAGATGTTCGAGCTGACGGCCGTCGGCACCGACCCGGAGCGGTCGGCGGTCGCCACGACGTGGACGCCGAGCGGGCGGCCCTCGCCGAGGATCCGCATGAACGCCTGGTAGAACGGCATCCGCGCCGTCGTCGACTCCCACTCGGCCCGGAACTGCGGCAGCCCGTCGAGCAGCAGCACGATGCGCGCCTCGTCACGGCCGGTGAGCTCGCGGTACTCGGCGATCGTCGACGCGTTGGCGGCGCTGAAGCGCTTGCCGCGATCGTCGAGGACCTTGCCGAGCGAACGCATGATGCGCTGCACACGCTCGGCGTCGTCACCGGGGATCACCGATCCGACGTGTGGCAGGATCTCGAGGCTCTTGAGCGATCCCGATCCGAAGTCGAGGCCGTAGACCTCGATGTTCTCGGCGCGGCGGCCCGTGGTCGCGGCGGCGATGGCGATCGTGCGGAGGACCGTCGACTTGCCCGAGCCGCTCGTGCCGTACACGAGCATCGAGCCGTCGCGGTCGGGATCGAAGTAGACCGCTTCCTGCAGCTGGCGTTCGGGGATGTCGCTCTTGCCGATGAGGATCGACCCGGCTCTGCCCGCGGGCAACGAGCGGATGTCGACGGTCGTCTCCAGATCGTCGAGCCACGGCCGCCGCGGCGCAGGGATGGCCGCCCGGTTGGCCGCAGCGACGAGGGTCGCGACGATGCGCTTCTGGTCGTTGGGCCCGGGGTCGACCTCGGCAGCGGGGTCTTCGGGCTTCTCGTCGACCTCCCAGCGCTGCACCGAGCCGAAGCGGAGCTCGGCGACGCTCACATCGGCGGCGACGACCTCATCGGTGCTCCAGCCGCCGGCATAGGCGGACTGGAAGGGCACGAGCCGGCCCGGGCCGGTCTTCGCGATACCGCGGCCGGGGATGCTGGGGTCGAAGCGTGCCGCCACGGGATCGTCGACGACGTCCTTCGAGTCGGACTCGTCGGCCATGCGCAGCGCGACGCGCAGGTTCGTGTTGGCGCGGAGGTTGTCCTTGATGACGCCGGCGGGACGCTGCGTCGCCATGATGAGGTGGATACCGAGCGAACGGCCGCGCTGAGCGATGTCGACGACTCCGTCGACGAACTCGGGCACCTCGCCGGCGAGAGCGGCGAATTCGTCGATCACCAGCACGAGAGCGGGCGGGGTCTCGGGGTCACGACGCTTCTCGAGCTCGAGGAGGTCCTTCGCCTTCTTGCGGTTGAACAGGTGTTCGCGGTGATGCAGCTCGGCCCGGAGGCTCGTCAGGGCGCGGCGGACCAGGTGCGGGCTCAGGTCGGTCACCAGGCCGACGGTGTGCGGCAGCTCGACGCAGTCGGCGAAGGCCGACCCGCCCTTGTAGTCGACGAAGAGGAAGGTGACGCGGTCGGGGCTGTGGGCGGCCGCCATGCCGAGCACCCAGGCCTGCAGGAACTCCGACTTGCCGGCACCCGTGGTACCGCCGACGAGGGCGTGGGGGCCCTGTGTGCGCAGGTCGAGCGTCATGGCGTCGGTGGCGCCCTGGCCCACGATCGCGCGGAGGTTGCCCGCCTTCTTGAGGCGGGGCAGCGCAGCGCCCGAGCGATCGAGGATCGTGTTGTTCTCACGCCAGCGCTCGACCGCGAAGGTGGGGTCGGACGCGAGCTCCGAGCCGACCAATGAGAGGAACATCACCGAGTTCGGGATGTCGGAGGAGTCCTCGATGATCGTGCTCGCGTCGGTGACCGGCGCGAGACGCTTCGCGAGCACGGTCATGAGCTCGTTCGAGACGCCCTCGACCTCGGTGACGGGGTACTCCACGCCGCTGCGCACCGTACCGACGCGCGCCGCGCCGAGACCGGCCGACACGTCGACGAACGAGCGGCACACGGCGGGCAGCGCATCGACGACGGGTGCGACGAAGATGCCGTAGACCCCGACGTCGGCGCCGCGCTCGAGCACCTGGATCAGACGCGCGCGGTCGACGGGCGCGTCGGCGGTCACGATGACGAGCACCGCGGTCTGCCCCGGGAAGGTCGCCTCTTCAGCGGCGCGCCGGACGTCGGTGCCGTAGCGCATCGGGTCCCAGTCGTCGTCGAACGGCAGACGCGGCGCGGCCGCCGCCTTCGACCGACGCATCACGAGCTCTTCGAGACCCGACAGCAGCGCGGCCCCCGTGGAGGCGGAATCCGACAGCGGCATGTCACGGAACGGGCTGCGCTCACTCGAGGTGTGCGGCAGCCACTTGAGCCATTCGAGCTCCTTCGCCCACTCGGGCTCGGTCAGCGCGACGGCCGCGAGATCGTTCGGAGAATGCAGGCCGAATAGTTGCACGGCCAGACCGCGAAGAGCGTCGGCGGCCTCGCGGGCACCGCCGGCGACGCCGATGACGCCGACGCTCTGAAGCGATTCGAGAACCGGGACGCCGTCGATCAGACGGTAGCGCTCGCGCAAGCGGTCGACGCGTTCGACGTACTCCTGCAGCGCGTCGGGGTTCTCCGCGCGCTTGACGCTCGTGCGCGAGGGAGCCTCCGAGGTGCCCATGCGCACCGAGAGGAAGTTCCAATGCTCGGGCCGGCGGGTCCAGAGCATGGGGCCGAGCTGCATGGACTGCTCGAAGACGACTGCCACCGGCGGGACTTCGGCGTTGCGCACCTCGCGCTCGCGCGGACGCAGCCGGTACAGCTTCTCTTCGAGCTCCTCGAAGGTGCGCTCGAAGATCTCGACCTCTTTGCGCTGGCGCTGGCCGAGCTGCGTGCGCTGCGAGACGAAGTTGCCGAGCAGCATCATCGGCGTCATGAACACGATCAGCAGCGTGCGCGGCTGATTGGTGATGGAGAACATCGCGATGCCGAGGATGAGCGGAGCGATGAGCATCGGCCAGGGGAAGAGGCGCGAGACCGGGTCCTTGGGCAGCCGCGGCTCTTCGAGCTCCTCCCCGACGTAGCGCGCCTCGACCCGGGGGCTGCGGTTGAACAGCAGGCTGCCGCCGCGTTCGAGGACCGGATCCTGCTCGACCGGAGCGAACGTCTCGGCCATCGAGACCACGAGCTCGGTGTCGCCGAGCTGGAAGCGCTGACCGGGGATGACGCGGAGACGCTGAACGAGACCGCCGTCGATCACGATGCCGTTGGCCGAGTTCAGGTCGACCAGCTCGACGGATGCCCCGATCTCGATGCGAGCGTGGCGCTTGGAGACGAGCCGGTCGTCGAGGACGATGTCGTTGCCTTGCGCCCGGCCGATCGTGAAATGACCCTGCGGCAGCGAGAACTCGCGTCCCGCGAGGGGGCCGCCGACGACGTGGAGAATGGCGGCGACGGGGCCGCCCGCTCCGCGCGTGGCGACGTAATCCGCGCCCAGGTTGGTCACCGACGCGACGAACCCCGACCCGATGGGCGCGTCGCTGACGAGCATGTGCGGGTCGAGCATGACGAAGTCGGGTGAGGTCGGCGGCGCGACCGTGAGTGTCAGGACATCCGCCTCGCCTGCCGCGACCTCCCGTCGCGGATCGCTGTCGACGATCCGGCGGGCGACGTCGTGCACGGTGGCCGTCGAATCCGACGTGACGACGATGTCGGTGCCGGTGTGATCACGGCGCTGGAGAGTCAGCTTGAGTCTCATCGAGGATTCCTGTCAGCCGTGCGACGTCGGTCGGCGGGGAGGTCAGCGGATGGCGACGACCGCGGAGCGGTCGCCGAAGCGGATGGTGTCGCCGTCGCGCAGGTCGACGGGATGCCCGGGCGCGAGAGCTTGCTCGCGCGCACCTCGCACGAGCACGCTGCCGTTGGTCGAACCGCGTTCGATCGCCACGACCCGGCCGTCGACGCGCAGCAGCGCCCAGTGCGTCTTCGAGATCGACCGGGTGTGGTCGATCACGGGCACGGGCAGCACGTCCACGTCGTCGGGGCCGGTCGCGGGCGCGCGCCCGAGGACGACGCCGCCGCCGGGAACGGCGATGGTGTCACCTGAGTCGAGGGTCAGCTCGACGACCGCGGACGACGCGGATGCCGGCTCCGGCTCGTTCTCGGGAGCGGTGGGCGCGGGAGGAGCGGCGGGAGCCGGAGGAGCAGCGGCGGGTGCCGCGTGAGCAACCGGGGGTGCCGCCGGGGCCGGCGCCGGTGCCGGATCTTCGAGCAGCGAGGGCGGTGTCCACGATGCCGAGCCCGCGCCCGGAGCGACGATCGCGCCGGGGGCGACAGCGGCAGGCATCGGCGCGGAGGCAGACACGCCCGGGGTCGCCGGGGGCGACGCCAGGCTGCCGCCGCCGGCGGGTGCTTCCGGCGCACCGGGCGACGGTGACGCAGCGGGCATTCCCGGAGCGGGCGCGACGAACGGTGCCGGCGCGACGGTCGTGGGGATGCCGGGGCGGACCTCGTCGTCGGCGGCATCCGTCTCGCCGATGATCCCGCTGCCGGGAGCGGAGCGCACCGCGCCGAGCACGCCCCCCTTGTTACGCGCGAGCGGGACATAGGCACCGGCCGCGCCGGTGGCCACCGGGGTCGCGAGCGAGGGGAGCTCGGCCTTCACGTCGAGCAGATCGGTCGCGACGGTCTTACGCGCGATGCGCATCCGCTTGTCGTCGTAGGGGTTGAGCCCGTGCTTGACGTCGACGAGCCAGACGGCGGCGGCCATGTCCGGCCAGCCGCGGCCCCGCCGGGCGGGATCGAACAGGGGCGAGAGCGCGATGACGAGCAATGGACCGAGCAGCGGAACGATCATGCTCGCGCAGAGCACGAGATAGCGCACGACGGCCCCGCGCCAGAACCCCGGCCGCTCGAGGGTGCGCACGTTCACGGCCCGCAGGCCGGTGAGCGCCTTGCCGAGGGTGACACCGCGGCGACCGAGCAGGATGAGCTGGACCAGGAGGAAGGCGGTCGACAGCCCCGAGCTGACGGCGGCGAGGATGATTAGCAGCACCAGATCGTCACGAGCGGTCAGCGCCTCGACGGGATCGGCCGCGAGGATGGCCGTGCTCAGCGCCGGGACGACGACGATGAGCATCGGCGACTGGATGAGCAGCAGGACGATGGCCTCGAGCACCGTCGCCAGCACGCGCCGGCCGAACGGTGCTGGACGCAGCCCGAGCGACGCGGCGTACTCCGGTCTCGGCCGACCGTCGGCATCGAGCCCCTCGATCGTCCGAGCGCGCTCATCGATCTCCCAGATCACTCGTTCCTCCCCGAAACGGTTCACACCCGAAGCGACCCTATCGTCCGTCGCGGGCCCGGCGATCGACTATTGACTCGACGGGCCCGCACGACGCCGGCGGAGAGGCCGGAACGTCAGTGGAAGAAGTGGCGCTCACCCGTGAAGAACATCGTCACGCCGGCAGCCTGGGCCGCGTCGACGACCTCCTGGTCGCGCACCGACCCGCCGGGCTGGATGATCGTCTTGATCCCGGCGTCGATGAGAACCTGCGGACCGTCGGCGAAGGGGAAGAAGGCATCGGATGCCGCAACCGAGCCGGCCGCGCGCTCGCCCGCGCGCTCGACGGCGAGTCGGCACGAGTCCACGCGGTTGACCTGGCCCATGCCGATCCCGACCGTCGCGGAGCCCTGTGCGAGCACGATCGCGTTCGACTTGACGGCGCGGCACGCCTTCCACGCGAAGATCATGCCCTCGAGCTCGGAGGGGTCGGGGCGCTCGCCGGAGACCAGCTGCCAGTCCTTCGCGACCGACTCGATGTCGTCGGGGAAGCGGTCGGCGTCCTGCAGCAGCAGTCCGCCGGAGACGAGGCGGACGTCCATGCGCTCCTGGCGCCAGTCGGCCGGAAGACGGAGCACCCGCAGGTTCTTCTTCAGCTTGAACACCTCGAGCGCCTCGGGCTCGAAGTCGGGGGCGACGATCACCTCGGTGAAGATGTCGCGCAGGTTCTCGGCCATCTTGAGCGTGACCGTGCGGTTGGCGGCGATCACGCCGCCGAAGGCCGAGACGGGGTCGCACTCGTGGGCCCGCAGGTGTGCGGAGGCGATGGGATCCAGCGCCTGCGGCGCGGTGACGGCGATGCCGCACGGGTTCGCGTGCTTGATGATCGCGACGGCGGGCTTGACCATGTCGAACGCGGCGCGGAGGGCCGCATCGGCGTCGACGTAGTTGTTGTACGACATCTCCTTGCCCTGCAGCTGCTCGGCCTGGGCGATGCCGTGGCCGCCCGCGCGGGTGTAGATGGCGGCGCGCTGGTGGGAGTTCTCGCCGTAGCGGAGCGTGGCCAGCCGCTCGGCGCGAATCGTCAGGTGCTGCGGCAGCTCGTCGCCCTCGAGCGTCGACTCGGCGAACCACGTCGCCACGGCACGGTCGTACTCGGCCGTGTGTGCGAACGCACGGGCGGCGAGGTCGCGGCGCTGCGCGAGGCTCGTGCCGCCGGCGGAGACGGACTCGATGATGGCCGGGTACGACGAGGGCGAGACGACGATCGCGACGTTGGCGAAGTTCTTCGCCGACGCGCGCACCATCGCCGGGCCGCCGATGTCGATCTGCTCCACGACGTCGTCGGGCGCGGCGCCCGACGCGACGGTCTCGACGAAGGGGTACAGGTTCACGACCACCAGGTCGAACGCCGAGATGCCGAGCTCCCCGAGCTGGGCTTCGTGGCTCTCGAGCCGCAGATCGGCGAGGAGTCCCGCGTGGACGCTCGGGTGCAGGGTCTTCACACGACCGTCGAGCGACTCCGGGAATCCGGTGACCTCGGCGACATCCGTCACCGTCAGGCCCGCGTCGCGCAGGAGCGCGGCCGACCCTCCGGTCGAGACGATCTCGACGCCGGCGTCGGCGAGCGCCTGCGCGAGGGGCAGGAGATCGGTCTTGTCGCTCACCGAGATGAGCGCGCGGCGGACGGCGACGAGGTCGCGTGCGCGGTAGAGGGCGGGGTCGTGGCTCGGTCCGGCCATGGCGGTTCTCCTCGGGTGCGGTGTGGGGCCTGCGGTGCGTCAGGCGGTCGGAGCGGTCGGGTTCGGGGAAGCGGGCGCGGCGAGGTCGATGTCGCCGGTCGCGATGCGCCGCACGACGTCGATCAGCAGGCGGCGTTCGACGGGCTTGATGCGCTCGTGCAGGGTCGTCTCGTCGTCACCGGGCAGAACGGGAACCCGCTCCTGCGCCAGGATCGGCCCGGTGTCGACGCCGGCATCGACGACGATGACGCTCGCCCCCGTCCGGTCGGTGCCCGCGGCCAGCGCGTCTCGCACGCCGTGCGCTCCCGGGAACTCGGGCAGGTATGCCGGGTGGGTGTTGATGATGCAGGGTGCCCACGCGTCGACGACGGCGGCGGGCAGCAGCCGCATGAGACCGCTGAGCACGATGAGATCGGGAGCCCAGGCCTCGAGCTGGCGCAGGAGCTCGTCGCCCCACTCCTCGCGCGTCGCGTACTCCCGGAACGGAACCGCGAAGGTGGGGATGTTGAAGGCGTCGGCGTGGGCGAGACCGTCGGCGGCGCGATCGGCGCCGACGACCACGACGCGGGCCGGGAATCCGGGCTCGGCCGCGGCATCGAGGAGGGCCCGCAGATTCGACCCGCCACCGGAGATGAGGACCGCGACCGTCAGCACCGTCTTACTCTACCCGCGCCGTTCCGGCGAGCCGCGCCTGATCGTCATCCCCCGCGGTGGAGCGTTCGGCGGCCGCGTCCGCGTGGCGGACGGTGCGCGGGCCGAGCAAGGCGATCGTCGCGCCGACGCCGATCTCGACCGCGAAGGCGAGACCGACGGCGCCCGCGGACGGGCCGATCTGGTCGAGTCGGCCGGGGCCGAAGGCGCCCGACGCCAGGAGCGAGAGGACGGCGACCGCGAGCCCGCCCCCGACAGCCACGATCGCCGCGGCGGCGAGGCGGGGAAGGACGGGATCGGCGACGAGCGCGGATGCCGGCGCGGGCATCCGGCGACGTGCTGCGCTGCCGGCGATGAACCCGAGCGCGACCAGGAGCAGCGCGACGAGCAGCAGCACGGGGGGCGTCGCCGGCGGGATCGCCCCGAGCACGGGGATGCCGGGAACGACGCCCAGCTGCGTGCCGGATGCTGCGACCGTCGAGCCGGCACCGAGCGAGAACCCGGGCCCGGCGGCGAAAGCTCCACCCCACACGAAGAAGGTCGGCAGGTACGCGGCCTGCCCGATGGTGACGGCGGTCGCACCGATCGCATCGACGTTGGCTGCTTGGAAGAGCGACACGATCTCGCCCCCGCGGACGAGCACGGCGACGCCGACGAGCAGCGCACCGACACCCGCGAAGCCGACCACGGCGATCGCGAGCCCGCGGGCGCCGGCCGAGACGGCCGCTGCGTAGCCGCTCCGGTCGAGCCTCACGAACAGCGAGTCGACGGGCCCGTCGTCACCGTCGCGCCACGCACGGGCGACCGAGCCGAGGAGGGCGGGGACGGCGAACACGAGGGTGGGTAGCAGAACGGCCTGCCAGGTCTCGACGACGGCATAGGGGGTCGAGGCCGTGGCGGCCACGAGGGCTGAGGCGACGGCGACGGTCGCCGTCCCGGCGAGCACCCCGGTGAACCCGGCTCCGGCACCGGCAGCGCGCGCCCCCGACCGCGCGGCGAACAGCGCGATCAGCAGCGCGACCGCGAGGGGCGGCAGCGAGAGCGAGAAGGTGAGCGCGTCGGGGGCGATGCCGGCTGCCACGGTGTACTCCTGCGGCAGCGAGACCTGCAGCGGCACCAGGTTTCCGAACTGCCACAGCCGCACCGACGCGGGCCAGAGCGACGACCAGTCGGCTCCCCCGCCGAAGCCGACCGCCCAGAGCACGGTCAGCGGCGCGAGGGCCGCGGCAACGCCGACGGCCACCGCGACGAGGGCGTCGAAGGCGGAGAGGAGGGCGACGAGGAGGCGATTCATGCCTGATCGACCCTACCCAGCGAGTCTGTGCGTGTCGGGCGGACGCGCGCGGGCGCGCTAGCGTCTTCTCGGAGGATTTTGTGAACACTACGCAATCGCGCGCGCCCCAGGGGGCCATCGACCGCTTCTTCGACATCAGCCGGCGCGGCTC
The DNA here is from genome assembly GCF_003610405.1 of Microbacterium sp. AG238. Taxonomy (GTDB): domain Bacteria; phylum Actinomycetota; class Actinomycetes; order Actinomycetales; family Microbacteriaceae; genus Microbacterium. The sequence goes on along the minus strand of NZ_RAQC01000002.1, from coordinate 86,747 downwards.
GACGATCGGCACGGAGGTCCGTGGCGGCCTCGTGACATTCGTCACGATGGCCTACATCGTGATCCTGAACCCGATCATCCTGTCGGGCAAACCCGATGTGGCGGGAACGACCCTCGACTTCGCCGCGGTGAGCGCCGCGACGGCGCTGACCGCGGGCGTCATGACGATCCTGTTCGGGCTCATCACGCGGCTGCCGTTCGCCTTCGCCGCCGGGCTGGGCATCAACGCGTTCGTCGCCTTCGGCGTGGTGGGCGAGGTCACCTGGGCCGAGGCGATGGCGCTCGTGATGATCAACGGCGTCATCATCGTGCTGTTGGCGGCCACGGGTCTGCGCAAGCTCATCTTCGATGCGGTCCCCGTGCAGCTCAAGCTCGCGATCACGGTGGCTATCGGTCTGTTCATCGCGTTCATCGGGTTCGTCAACTCCGGCTTCGTGACCTCGACCGGCCAGGCCTCTCCCCCGGTCGGGCTCGGCGTCGGCGGATCCGTCGCGTCGGTGCCGACCCTGATGTTCGTCATCACCCTTCTGCTCACCGGCATCCTCGTCGCCCGAAAGGTCAAGGGCGGCATGCTGATCGGCATCGTGACGGGCACCGTCCTGTCGATCGTCGTCGAGGCCATCTGGCACCTCGGGCCGGCCACCGAGAACGCCGGCGGATGGGGGCTGACCGTCCCGGCACTGTCGGGCTCGCCGGTCAGCGTCCCGGACCTGAGCCTCATCGGCGCGGTCGACTTCGGCTTCGACCTCGGCAAGGTCAGCATCGTGACCCTCGTCATGCTCGTCTTCACGCTCGTGTTCTCGAACTTCTTCGACGCGATGGGCACGATGACGGGCCTGGCCAAGGAGGCGAACCTCGCCGACGCGAAGGGCGACTTCCCCCGCATCAAGTCGGCGCTGATCGTCGAGGGCGTCGGCGCGATCGCGGGTGGCGCGACGAGCTCGTCGTCGGCCACGGTCTTCGTCGAGTCGGGATCGGGCATCGGCGAGGGCGCACGAACGGGACTCGCCAACATCGTGACGGGCCTCGTCTTCCTGCTCGCGATGTTCTTCACGCCGCTGACCTCGATCGTCCCCACCGAGGTCGCCGCCGCGGCACTGGTCATCGTCGGAGCCATGATGTTGTCGCAGATCGCGCACATCGACCTGAGCGACTTCCGCGTCCTGCTGCCGGTGTTCCTCACCGCCACGGTGATGCCGCTGACCTACTCGATCGCCAACGGCATCGGCGCGGGCTTCATCTCGTGGGTGCTGGTCAACGCGCTCTCGGGCCGCGTCAAGCAGATCAGCCCGCTGCTGTGGGTCGTCGCCGGCGGCTTCGTGATCTTCTTCGCCCGCGGCCCCCTCGAGGCGCTCCTCGGGGTCTGATCGCCGCCAGACGCGCTTCTGGAGAACAGCGAAGGGGCGGATGCCGCAGCATCCGCCCCTTCGTCGTATCCGGAAGCGTCAGAGCTTCTCGATGATCTCCCGCATGAGCGCGGCGGTCTCGGACGGCGTCTTGCCGACCTTGACACCGGCGGCCTCGAGGGCCTCCTTCTTCGCCTGCGCGGTTCCCGCCGAGCCCGAGACGATGGCGCCGGCGTGGCCCATCGTCTTGCCCTCGGGCGCGGTGAAGCCCGCGACGTAGCCGACGACCGGCTTCGTCACGTGGGCCTTGATGTACTCGGCCGCGCGCTCTTCGGCGTCGCCGCCGATCTCGCCGATCATGACGATGGCCTTCGTGTCGGGGTCTGCCTCGAACGCTGCGAGGGCGTCGATGTGCGTCGTGCCGATGATCGGGTCGCCGCCGATGCCGATGGCGGTCGAGAAGCCGAGATCGCGCAACTCGAACATCATCTGGTACGTCAGGGTGCCCGACTTCGACACGAGACCGATCGGGCCCTTGCCCGTGATGTTCGCGGGAGTGATGCCCGCGAGAGCTTCGCCGGGGGTGATGATGCCGGGGCAGTTCGGCCCGATGATCCGGGTCTTGTTGCCCTTCGACTTGGCGTAGGCCCAGGCCTCGGCCGACTCGCCGACGGGCACGCCCTCGGTGATGACGACGAGCAGGGGGATCTCCGCGTCGATGGCCTCGACCATGGCGTCCTTCGTGAACGCGGGGGGCACGAACGCGACCGAGACGTCGGCGCCGGTCTTCTCGATCGCCTCGGCGACCGAGCCGAACACCGGCAGCTCGACGGCGTTGCCGTCGGCGTCGGTGTGCGAGACGGTGGTGCCGGCCTTACGGGCGTTGACGCCGCCGACGATGTTGGTGCCCGCCTTGAGCATCAGAGCGGTGTGCTTGGTGCCCTCACCGCCCGTGATGCCCTGGACGATGACCTTGGAGTCCTTGTTGAGGTAGATAGACATGTCGTTGGTCCTTTTCGCGTCCGGAGCTCAGGCGTTCGCCAGCTCGGCGGCCTTGTCGGCGCCCTCGTCCATACCGGCGGCGAGGGTCACGAGCGGGTGGTTCGCGTCGGCGAGGATCGCACGGCCCTCGTCGACCTGGTTGCCGTCGAGACGCACGACGAGCGGCTTGGTCGCCGAGTCACCCAGGATCTCGAGGGCCTTGACGATGCCCTCGGCGACGGCGACGCACGAGGTGATGCCGCCGAAGACGTTGACGAAGACGCTCTTGACCTGCTCGTCGCCGAGGATGACGTCGAGCCCCGAGGCCATGACCTGGGCGTTGGCGCCGCCGCCGATGTCGAGGAAGTTGGCGGGCTTGACGCCGCCGTGCTTCTCGCCGGCGTAGGCGACGACGTCGAGGGTCGACATGACCAGGCCCGCACCGTTGCCGATGACGCCGACCTGACCGTCGAGCTTGACGTAGTTCAGGCCCGACTCCTTGGCCTTGGCCTCGAGCGGGTCCGCGGCGCCCTTGTCCTCGAGCGCCTCGTGCTCGGGGTGACGCACCTCGCTGGCGTTCTCGTCGAGCGAGACCTTGCCGTCGAGGGCGACGATGTCACCGGCGCCGGTGCGCACCAGCGGGTTCACCTCGACGAGGGTCGCGCCCTCGCCCTTGTAGACGTCGTACAGCTTGACGAAGACGTCCGAGACCTTCTCGACGAGGTCGTCGGGGAAGTTCGCGGCGCGTGCGATCTCGACGGCCTTGGCCTTGTCGATGCCCTGCAGCGGGTCGACCTCGATGCGCGCGAGCGCCTCGGGACGCTCGACGGCGAGCTCCTCGATCTCCATGCCGCCCTCGACCGAGCACAGGCTCAGGTACGAGCGGTTGGCGCGGTCGAGCAGCACCGAGAAGTAGAACTCCTCGGCGATGTCGGCGCCCTGCGCGATCATGACGCGCTGGACCACGTGGCCCTTGATGTCGAGGCCCAGGATGGCCTCGGCCGCGGCGTACGCCTCGTCGGGGGTCTTGGCGACCTTGACGCCGCCGGCCTTGCCGCGACCTCCGGTCTTGACCTGAGCCTTGACGACCACGACGCCGCCGATCTTCTCGGCCGCCGCCTTCGCCTCCTCAGGGGTGTCGGCGATGATGCCGGCGAGCACCGGCACCTCGTACTTCTCGAACAGGTCTCGGGCCTGGTACTCGTAAAGGTCCACTGCAATCCTTCGCTGGGCGACGGTGGGTGATGGGCGTGAAGAATCTCGATGTCGAGATATCGCCCGATCGGAAAGCCTACTACCCGCGCCTGACGGCCCCTGCCCGATCCCCGCCGAACGAAGGGGGCCGAGTCAGATCCAGCCGCGCTCGCGCGCCATGATCGCCGCCTGCTGACGGGTCGCGAGATGCAGCTTGCCGAGCACGGACGAGACGTGGTTGCGGACCGTGCCCGCCGACAGGTGAAGTGTCGCCGCGATCTCGGCGATGGTCTCGCCGCGCGCACCCGCTCGCAGCACGTCGAGTTCGCGGTCGGTCAGGGGGCTCCGCTCGTCGCTGAGGGCGTCGGCGGCGACTTCGGGATCGACGTACCGGCGCCCGGCGGCGACCTCGCGGATGACGGCGGCGACATCGTCGGCGCGACGCGATTTCGGCACGAATCCGTCGACTCCTGCGCTCAAGGCGCGCCGGAGGACGCCGGGCCGTGCGTGCCGGGTCACCACGACGCAGCGAGCCGGGACGTGCCGGCGGATGCGGGCCGCCGCCTCGACCCCGTCGATGCCGGGCATCTCGAGGTCGAGCAGGCAGACGTCGGGCCGGAGCTCGAGCGCACGCTCGACCGCGCTCTCGCCGTCGCGGCACTCCGCGATGACCTCGAGATCGTCCTCCAGGCGCAGCAGCGCGGCGAGGGCGGAGCGGATCATGTCCTCGTCGTCGGCGATGAGCACCCGGATCATTGCGGCAGCCCCTCCCCGGCCGGCTCCCGGCGCCCCGCCCCGGCAGCTGAAGCCGCGGGGATCGAGACGACGACCTCGAACCGATCGTCGTCGCGACGGGTGCGCAGGTCGCCGCCGGCGACCCCGACCCGGTGCGAGATGCCGTCGAGGCCCGAGCCGGAACCGAGAGCCGACCCGGCACCCGGATCGTTGGCGAAGGCGACACGCCAGTACGCACCGTCGCGGTCGAGCCTCAGCTCCGCCCAGCGACCGCCGCCGTGCTTGAGGACGTTCGTCGTACATTCCCGGATGACGGGACCGAGGATGTCGGCGGGGGCGAGAACGGCGTCGGCCGCGACGTCGAGCCGCACCGCGAGCCCCGCGGCCCGCAGCAGATCGGCGGCGTTGGCCAGTTCGTCGGGGAGCGGCACACCGCGGAAGCGCCCGGCGAGCTCGCGCGTTCCGGTCCGCGCCGCATCGACGGATGCCCGAGCCAGACGGATCTGCTCGCCCGCGGCATCCGGATCGCGCTCCAGCATCCGCTCGGCGAGCTCGAGCTGCAGTGCGATCACCTGCAGGTGGTGTCCTTGCAGGTCGTGCAACTCGCCCGCCAGGCGCAGACGCTCCTGCGTCGCCGCCAGACGCGACTCGGTCGCGCGGGCGCGGTCGAGCTCGAGCACGACGTCCCACGACCACAGCGACAGCGCGATGGAGGCCGGGAGGGCGACGGCGAAGACGAGAAGGGCGAAGGCGAATGATCCCGTGCCCTCGAGCGCGCCTTCGATGCGCGCCCGCTCCGCGAACCACAGCGCGACGAGCGCGGCCTCGACGAGGATCACGCCGCGCCACCGGATGCCGGGCCCCCAACGCACCAGGCACAGGATCGTGGCCAGGACGGCGGCGGCGAACAGCACCGTCATCGTCGTCACGCCGACGAGCAGCGATCCGGCCACCCCCACCAGGACGGGCCACGACAAAAACCGCCGCAGCCGGGGCGGCCGGTCGGCCTCACCCACGTCGCCGTCGGTGCGGTAGCGCGACAGCAGCACGACGGTCGAGACCAGGACGGCGACCGAGCCGGCCGCATACCCGACGATCACTGCCGGATCCTCCAGGCGGGTGCGGACCAGCAGCGCCCACAGGCTCCAGATGCCGAGCGCCGAGATCATGAAGAAGACGATGGATGCGGCGATGTACCACGAGGTGGCCACGACCTCGCGGGCCAGCGTCGTGCTGCGCGGCGCGGATGCCGGTCGAGGGTCGCGGTCGTTCACGAGGCCAGAGTACGACCATGACGTTTGTCATGGCCGAGGCCGCCGAACCTCCCGGTCGCGGGTGACGCCCCGACACTCCCACCTGCGATCGGGCGCGGCTGGGATGGATCCATGACCAATCCCCTTGCAGACCTCATCCTCGGCTTCCAGGACCTCGTGGCCCGAATGCCCGACATCCTCCAGCCCGTCATCGTCGCCCTCGCGGGTGCGGTGCCGTTCATCGAGGGCGAGGGCGCCGCCGGCATCGGCATCATCGGCGGCATCCACCCCGTCGTCGCCGCGCTCTCTGGCGCGATCGGCAACTTCGTCTGTGTCGCCGTCGTCGTGCTCGTCGCCGCGCGCGTGCGCACCGCCGTCACCACGCGGGGCGGCGCACCCGAGAAACCGAAGTCGGCCCGCAGCGAGAAGTTCCAGAAGGCGTACCACCGCTACGGCACCCCGGGCGTGAGCCTGCTCGGCCCGCTCCTGCTGCCCACGCAGTTCACCGCCGCCGCCCTGACCGCCACCGGGGTGCCCCCGCGCATCGTCCTCCTGTGGCAGGGAGCCGCGATCGTGATGTGGACCACGATCATCACCCTCTTCATCACCGGCGTGCTCTACGTGGCCACCTGACACTCCCGCAACCCCCAGGCCGTATTCAGCGGCCGGCATGCCCTGGAATGCAGGATGGTGACATGACCGCCCTGGAGTCCCGCCCGTGGCTGTCGGCCTACGCCGACGGCGTCCCCGCCGAGATCGACGAGGTCACGCAGACCCTGCCGGAGATGCTGGCCGCGACCGTCGCACGGCACGGCAACCGGACCGCGCTGGAGTTCTTCGGCGCCTCGATGACCTATCGCGAGCTCGGGGCCAGCGTCGACCGGGCCGCCGAGGGGCTGCGCCGGCTCGGCGTGACCGCCGGAGATCGGGTGGCGATCGTGCTGCCGAACTGCCCGCAGCATGTCATCGCGTTCTACGCGGCGCTCCGCCTGGGCGCGATCGTGGTCGAGCACAACCCGCTCTACACGGCGCGCGAGCTGCGGCACCAGTTCGAGGACCACGGCGCGCGGTTCGCGATCGTGTGGGACAAGACCGTCGACACCATCGCCGACTTCCCGACCGATCTGCGCGTCGAGCGCATCATCAGCGTCGATGTCACGGAGGCTCTCCCCCGCGGCAAGCGGATGCTCCTGCGGCTGCCCGTCGCGAAGGCACGGGAGTCGCGGGCGCAGCTGACGGCGAAGCCGCGCACGAAGGACGCGCTGCCCTGGTCGCGGCTCCTCCACCGCCGCGCGGTGTCGCGGCGTGTGGCGGGGCCGAGCCTCGACGACACCGCGCTGCTGCAGTACACCAGCGGCACCACGGGCATCCCCAAGGGCGCCGTGCTGTCGCACCGCAACCTCCGGGCGAACGCGATGCAGGGTCGCGCGTGGGTGCCGGGACTCGTCGAGGGCAACGAGACGTTCTACGGCGTTCTGCCGCTCTTCCACGCCTACGGCATGACGCTCTGCCTGACGTTCGCGATGAGCATCGGGGCGAAGCTCGTGCTGTTCCCGAAGTTCGACGTGGGCCTCATGGCGGATGCCGCGAAGAAGAGCCCGCCGACGTTCCTCCCCGCTGTGCCGCCGATCTACGACCAGCTCGCGCGTGCGGCATCCCGCGGCGCGATCGACCTCTCGCGCGTACGGTTCGCGATCTCGGGGGCGATGAGCCTGCCGGTCGCCACGGTCCGCCGCTGGGAGGACACCACCGGGGGCCTGCTCGTCGAGGGATACGGGATGACCGAGTCCTCCCCCGTCGCGCTCGGCAATCCGATGGGCCCCTCGCGCCGTCCCGGCACCGTGGGTGTCCCGTTCCCGAGCACGGACATCCGCATCGTCGACCCCGACGACCCCTCCGTCGACCGTGAGCCGGGCGAAGAGGGCGAGCTTCTCCTGCGCGGACCACAGGTGTTCTCGGGCTACTGGCGACGCCCCGCCGAGACCGCCGATGCGCTTCTGCCCGGCGGCTGGCTGCGCACCGGCGACATCGCCGTCGTGTCGCCCGACGGCTTCGTCTCGATCGTCGACCGTCTCAAGGAGCTCATCATCACGGGCGGGTTCAACGTCTCGCCCAGCGAGGTCGAAGACACCCTGCACGCCCACCCGGATGTCGAGGCCGCGGCCGTCGTCGCCGCCCCGCGCTCATCGGGCGGTGAGGAGGTCGTCGCCGCGGTCGTGCTGCGCGACGGCGCCACGCTCGATGTCGAGGGTCTGCGCGACTTCTGCCGCACGCGGCTGGCGGCGTACAAGGTGCCGCGCCGGATCATCGCCGTCGACGATCTGCCCCGGTCGCTCATCGGCAAGGTGCTCCGGCGCCAGGTGCGCGAAGAGCTTCTCGCTCGCGACTGAGCCTCTCAGCCCAGCCGCCGCAGGCCCGTCGAGGCGGGGCCCTCGATGCGCTCGCCGTCGGGGGTGAACCGTGATGCGTGCAGAGGGCAGTCCCACGTGCACTCGAGGTCGTTCCACTCGAGCACGCCGCCGAGGTGCGGGCAGATCGCGCTGACCGCCCGCGTCTGACCGTCGACCGTCGAGACGCCCACAGGCCGGGCATGATGCTGCGCTACGGTGCCCTGGCCCTCTGCCGGCTGCTCGACCGGCGTGGATCGCGTCGCCGCGCCGACCCAGCCGCGCGCAGCGGCGGCCCCGACCTTCGCGTTCTCCGTCGCGCCGCGAGCGAGGTCGGCAGGAACCGTGAGGCGCGTGCCGATGACCGTCATCCATGTCGGGCGCTCGCGCATCTTCTCGCCGCGCAGCTCGCTGGCGATGCGCAACGCGGCAGCGGGTGCGTTGGTCAACCCCCACTTGGCGTAGCCGGTCGCGAACCGCACGCGCCCGAGCGAGCGGGGCATCACCCCGATGAACGGCACGAGGTTGTGCGAGGTGTAGTCCTGCGCCGACCAGCGGTGGGTCTCCGTCCCCACGGGGAACGTCTCCCGCGCCCACGTGACGAGCTCCTCGAGCATCGCCAGCTCGCTCTCGACTCGGCCGACCGGGTGACCGGCGCCGCCGACGATCAGCTGCGGCGCCGCATCCGTTCCGCCGCCCGCGCCGTCGGCGGCCGTCACGGTGCGCACCGACCGGGTCGGGCTGTCGGCCGAGAGGTACATGCCGTCGGGTACCTCGCCCTCGAGGTCGAACGAGACGCACGCCGACCGCATCCCGCTCACCTTCGCGAAGTACAGTCCGCGATCGGTGAGGGGCGCCCCCGTGGCCAGCACGATCTTCGCGGCGAACAGCGTGCCGGCCTCGGTGTCGACCCGGGGCCGCGGCACGACCCGCACGCGCCGCACCGCCGTGTTCAGATGCAGCCGGCCGCCGGCGGCGACGAACGCGGTAGCCAGTGCCGTCAACAGGCTCATCGGGTCGATCGCGCGCTGATCGTCCAGGGCGACGGCGCTGACCATGCGGACGGGACCGGCCGCGAGCTCCTCGGGACCGGCGAGACGCACGGCGAGGCCCGCTTCACGGGCCGCGCGGTACTCCTCCGTCACCGACGCCACGCCGTCGGCACCGTGAGCGTAGGTGTACGCGGTGCGGACGGTCGTCGAGACACCGAGCTCGTCGGCAGCACGGGTGATCCACTCGAAGCCGTCGCGGTTCGCGTCGGCGTAGGCACGGACGAGGGATGCCGGGTGATGCCGGCGCAACGACGACAGCGTCGTGCCCTGCAGCAGCGAGATCTTTCCGGTGTTCGAGCCCGACGCGAGTTCGCCGATGCCGCCGCGCTCGACGATCGCGACATCCATGCCGCTGCGGACAAGCTCGAGCGCGGTCGCGAGCCCGGTCAGCCCTGCCCCGACGATGACGACATCGTGACGCCGCCCCGGTTCGAACGGCGTTCCGGTGGGCGCGGACACATCGGTCTTCCACAGCGGCGTCATGCCCGCAGTCAACGCCGCGCAGCGGACGGCGACAAGCGACTTGACACTAGGCTCGGTGCCCATGACCGAGGCCTCCCGCACCCCCGGCGACCCCCTCGTGGCCGCGGCCGTCGCCCTGTTCGACGAGCAGGGATATGAACGCACCTCGGTCGACGACATCGCTCGGGCGGGCGGTCTGTCGCGATCGACGTTCTTCCGGCAATACGGCGGCAAGGACGATGTGGTCTTCGCCGACCACGACGTCGCTATCGCGGCGCTGCGCGAGCTGCTCGAGACGACGGACGAGACCCCGTGGCGCGCGGTGTGCGATGCCGCGCTCGCAGCTTTCGACCACTTCGCCGCCGACGTCGAGCTCGCCCGGCGGCGATACCGCGTGGTGCGCGGCGTCCCGGCGCTGCGCGACCGCGAGATCGTCATGGTCTTCCGCTACGAACGGCTGTTCGGCGATCATCTGCGTGCGCGTCTGCCCGAGCTCGATGCCGCCGAGCTCGTCGGCTTCAGCGCGGCCGTGACCGCCGTCCACAATCACGTCCTGCGCCGCTTGCTCCGCGGCGATGACACGGTCACCCGGCTCACGGTCCACGCCGCGCTCGATGATCTGCTGCGTCGGTTCGGGGTGCATCCGGACGGCGAGCCTCCGGCCGACGAGGACGTCGTCGTCGCCGTCTTCCCTCGCCGGATGCCGCTCGCGGAGGTCACCCGCCGCATCCGGTCCGAGCTCTCCTGACCGACCCTGGGCGCCGGCGTGACACTCAGTGTCGTTCGGGGTGATACTGGATGCCATGAGCGATGAAGCCGACCGTGACCTCGACGCACTCCCCGGCGAGCGCGTCGCCTCGTACGCCCTGACGGGCCGCCGCGACACCGACTACTACGGCGTCTTCGCCGACGTCGACGACGCCGACCGCGCCGCGTGGGACCGCGCCCGCACGTTCGTCGACGAGGTCGGCGACCGGATGCAGCGCGCCTGGGACACCGCGACCTACCCGCTCGACCTCGTCCGCCGCATGGGCGAGCTCGACCTCTTCGTCGACGGGATCGACCACCCGGGTCTCACGCGCATCACCCCGCTGGGCGCCGGCCTGGTGAATATGGAGATCTCGCGCGGCGACGGCTCGCTCGGCACGGCGCAGGCCGTCCAAGGCGGGCTCGCGCTGCGCACCCTGGCCCTGTTCGGGTCTCCTGACCAGCAGGAGCGCTGGCTGCGGCCGCTCGCCAGGGGCGAGGTTCTGGGTAGTTTCGCGCTCACCGAGCCGGACCACGGCTCGGATTCGGTCTCGCTCGAGACCGTCGCCCGCCGCGAGGGCGACGAGTGGGTGCTCCGCGGAGCCAAGAAGTGGATCGGCAATGGGGCGTCGGGCGGCATCACGTTCGTCTGGGCACGCGTCGACGACGAGGGCGATGAGCTGCACGGTTCCGTGCGCTGCTTCCTCGTCGAGCAGGACCGCCCCGGTTACACCGGCACCGTCATCGCGGGCAAGGCGTCGCTGCGCGGCATCCACCAGGCGCATGTCGCGCTGCGCGACGTGCGGCTTCCGGCCGACGCCGTCCTCGCGGGCACGCGATCGTTCCGGGATGCCTCGACCGTCCTCTACGCCACCCGTTCGGGCGTCGCGTGGTCTGCGCTGGGACACGCGACCGCCTGCTACGAGGCGGCGGTCACCTATGCCGGCGAGCGCATCCAGTTCGGTCGGCCGCTCGCCCGCTCGCAGATGGTGCAGGAACGCCTCACGCAGATGCTCGACGAGCTCACCGCGATGCAGCTCTACTGCCGCCGGCTCGCCGACCTCGAAACGACCGGCGGCCTGCGGCCGACGCAGGCGTCGCTGGCGAAGTACCACAACACCCGGGCCGCGCGACGGATCGCGCAGACCGCGCGCGACCTCCTCGGAGGCAACGGCATCCTGCTCGAGAACGGGGTCATGCAGCACATGGCCGACATCGAGGCGATCCACACCTACGAGGGCACGGAGAGCGTCCAGGCGCTCCTGCTGGGCCGCGACATCACCGGAGTCGGCGCGTTCACCTGACCCGCCGCGCGCGTCGGCGCACGAAGATACTCACCACGAGCGCGATGATCCCCGCCCCCAGCGCGACGACGGCGATCGACGACCACGCCACGGCCGGCGTCGAGAACCCCGCGGATGCCGCTTCGGGCAGCGGCACGCGATCGTCGCCGAGCGACACCGGGGTGACGGTGATCTCGCCGGCGGCGAAGAACAGCGGCGCGAGCGGCAGCTCGATGCGCTGCGTCGCCGTGCCGCCGGGCAGCACCTCGAACGCCGCGGCGGTCCCGCCCCCGGGCATGAGCCCCAGCGGGCCCGCAGCGTCGGCGGCGACGCTCGCCCCGAACCGGACGTTGCCGGTGTTGGTCACGCGGTACTCGACCGTCAGGGTGCCGGGAGCGAAGGGGATCCACGAGGGCGTGAAGCTCGCCGCGGCAGCGTCGACGCTGAGCATCGGAGCGATCTCGCCGGCGACCTGCAGATGCACGCGCACGCCGACACGGTGCGTCACCGTGACCCCCGACTCCGCGGCGCTGAGGCCCACGACGATCCCGGCCGGGTGATCCCCCGGCGTCGCATCCGCCGGCACCGTGATCGTGACGGGGAGCACCCGGGTCTCGCCCGCGGCGAGCGCGAGGCCGTCGCCGTCGACCCCACCGACGTCGATCCAGGCTCCGCCGGCTGCCGGATCGTCGGCACGGACGTCGTACGCGCCGTCGGCGCCCACGACACCGTCGCCGGCGGCGACGGTGAACACCGCGGGCTCTATCGAGTGATTGGTGACCGCGATGGCATCGGTGATCGCGCCGCCCGGGTCGATCGTGTGGCGCAGTGACACCCTGCCGTCGGGGCCGGCGGCGTCGGCGGGGACGACCCCCCACTCGATCGTGGGCGGCTCCGGCGCCGCGGCCGATGCCGGGACGACGGTGAGCGATGCGGATGCCGTGAGCGCGGCGAGCACGCCTGCTGCCAGTAGCACGGCACGGATGAGGAGGACGCGGGGCATGAGGTCTCCGGTGAGCTGGGGGCGGGGGACGGGCCGAAGCCCGCCCCCCGCCGATGCATCGATGTCGCGTGGACCGGTCAGTCCTGCGCGAACAGGGTGAGCGTGATCTCGCTGCCGTAACGGCCGCCGGCAGCGTCCGCGGGCACCGTCAGATCCAGATCGGCGCCGACCACCGTCGTTCCCATACGCGACGTCCGGTCGGCGGTGGCGAGCGTCGCAGGCGAGTCGAGCGTCGCCCGGCCGCCCGCGGCGGCGCCCGACTCGGATCGGACGATGCGCGGCGCCCACGCGAGGTTCTCCGCCGCCAGCGTGCGATTGCCGGCCACGAAGTCCGTCGCCGATCCCGCGAGTGTCCAGCCGCGTCCCTGGGCGCGGACCTCGTTGCGCGTGTCGGCGACCGTCACGAGCGGCATCGTCGCATCCAGCTTCGCCCCGGAGCCGCCGAACGCGACGCGCTCGCCGTGTCCGGCGACGCTGAGGCTGAGCGCACCGTCCGCCGGCTGGCCCGAGATGGCGGCCTCGAGTGCGACGGCATCGGCCGAGCTCCGTTCCCCGTGCCCGAGGAAGTCGAAGATGGTCTCGCCGATCGCGGTGTTGTCGAGATAGGCGCCGCGGACGGCATCCCACTGGTCGGCCCGCGCTTCGAGCGCTTCAGCCCCGGCACCCTTGGCGAAGAGCGGGACGAGCGCGTTCGTGTGTCCGCCCGAGTGCCACGTCAGGTCGGGGAGCTGCCCCGCCGTTCCCGTCATCGGCGTCCACCCGGTCTCCGGCCCGGACCCTGCACCGGCGAGATAGCCGGTCTCATGGTCGGCGGTGACGACGACGAGCGTCTCGTCCCAGCTGCTGTTCTCCTCGACCCACGACTCGACGGCCTCGACGGCGTCGTTGAAGGCGATCTGCTCCTCGATGAGGCGGGTGGTCTGGTTCGCATGGCCGGCCCAGTCGACCGCGCCGCCCTCGACCATGAGGAAGAAGCCCTCGTCACCCGTGTCGAGAACGTTCAGCGCCCCGCGGGCGAGGGTGTCGAGGTCGGGCACGTCGTTAGCCGGATCGGTGTACGGCGGCGCGGCGTCGTTCGCCAGTCCGGGGCGGTTGTACTGCAGGGTCTCGGCGACCTGCGCGAGACCGAACACCTTGTCGGGAGTGGCGGTTCCGGCGGCGAGAGCTTCGAAGTCGGCCTTGTCGTCGATGAAGCTGAAGGGCGTCGCTCCGGTCGAGAGGCGCTCGTAGTCGGTCTGCGCGATCCATGTCCAATCGGCCGGACGAGGCTCGTGGGCGTCGGTGTACATCGGGTGACCGCCACCCATGAGGACGTCCACGCCGCTGTCGATCATCTCGGTCGCGAGGCCCTGGTAGTCGTTGCGGTCGGCGTTGTGGGCGATGAAGCCCGCGGGAGTGGCGTGGTTGAAGGGCACGGAGGTGACGAGCCCGACCTTCTTGCCCACCTCCTGCGCCTGCTCGCCCACGGTGAGCAGGCGATCGCCGCCGGGCTCGAAGCCGAGGGTCCCGTTGTTCGTCTTCACACCGGTTCCGAGCGCCGTGCCCGCTGCGGCGGAGTCGGTGGCGCCAGAAGCGACCCAGCCGAAGTCTCCCCATGCCTTCTCGGTGACGTACTCCGCCCGGCCCGATGCCGAGTAGTGCGACTGGGCGACCTGGACGGGCCAGGTCTCGTAGACCTGACCCGGCGTTGCCGCCCCGTGCGCGATCGCGCCGGTCCCGGGATCGACGGTGACCTGATGCGCGCTCGTGCCATGCTCGTACAGACTCGCGGCGTCGAACTGGTTGTAGCCCGCGCCATCCGAGATCATCAGGATGACGTTCTTCGGAACGGATGCCGCGTCGGCATCGGCTGCGCTCGCGACGACGGCCGGGGCCGACGCGAGAACGAGACCGGCGACGACGCTCGCCGCGGTCAGGGTGCAGGCGCGCGTGTGCGCTCTCCGGTGCATGGAGATCCTCTTTCGTATCTGGGGGGGTGCGAAAGCCGCCGCGTTGCGGGCGGCACCTCCACGGTCGTCGGCGGGGGTGGCCGCGCGGCGACCTCCCGGCGACGCGACGGTGAACGGGAGCAGCCGCGGAGGTGACCGCCGCAGCCCGGCACTGTCGCACGTGCCCCACGAACGCAACCCCGGGTCATCGTCGTCGCCGTCCGCTACCGTCGTCGTCATGAGTCTGTTCCGACGGAGCCCACGGCCCGAGACCGTGCTGGCGGATGCCATCGATCGCGATGCCGAACGGCCGCCCACGGGGCTGTGGGCCGACGGATTCGGCCGGCTCGCTATCCGCGGGGTGCAGATCATCGTCCTGGTGATCCTCGCCATCGGCATCGTCTACGTCCTGCGGCAGGTGTCCGTCGTCGCGATCCCGCTGATCCTCGCGCTCATCTTCGCGTGCGCGTTCGCTCCCGCCATGAGCTGGATGCGGCGCCACGGCGTGCCGTCGCTGCTCGCGACGATCATCACCCTGCTCACGATCGTGGTCCTGCTGACCGGTCTGTCGTGGCTGATCGTCTGGGCCGTCCGCGACCAGTGGGACGACCTGTATTCGCAGGCCGAGGAGGGCTTCCAGCAGCTCATCGCGTGGGCGCAGACGCTCCCCTTCTCGATCGACCAGAAGCAGATCGACGAATGGCTGGGTGCCCTCGGCGACTTCGTCACGAGCGCCCAGTTCGGCTCCGGCGCCATCGCGGGCGTGAGTGCCGTGGCGACCTTCATCACGGGTGCGGTGCTGCTCGTGGTCATCCTCTTCTTCTTCCTCAAGGACGGACCCCGCATGTGGGCGTTCCTCCTGCGCCCGTTCCGCGGCTCGAACGAGCAGCGCGCTCGTCGCATCGGCGACAAGACGGTCGTCGTGCTCGGCTCGTACATCCGCGGCACCGCCGCCGTCGCTTTCGTCGATGCAGCCGGCATCTTCATCGCCCTGCTCGTGCTCCAGGTGCCGCTGGCCCTCCCCCTCGCGGTCCTCGTCTTCCTCCTGGCCTTCATCCCGATCGTGGGTGCGACGCTCGCCGGCATCCTGGCCGCCCTCGTCGCGCTCGTCGCGAACGGTCCGCTCAACGCGGTGCTCGTCGTCGGGGCGGTGGTGCTCGTCAACCAGCTCGAGGGCAACTTCCTGCAGCCCGTGCTCATGGGCCGCACGATGAAGCTGCACTCGTTCGTCGTGCTCGTCGCCCTGACCGCCGGCACCGCGATCGGAGGCATCCTGGGAACGCTGCTCGCCGTGCCGATCACCGCCGTCGTGTGGGGCATCGTGCAGGTGTGGGACGGACCGGACCTGCCGGCCCGCTGGGCCCGGCCGAAGCCCCGCGAGCAGCTGCAGGCCTGAGGCGACCCGATGACGTACGACATCCCCGCACCGATGCTGGCGAAGGCCGTGGCCGCGATCCCGGATCCGAGCCGATACGCCGCGGGGCTGTCGTTCGAGCCGAAGTGGGACGGGTTCCGCGCGATCGTCTCGTGGGACGGCGAGAACGTCGAGATCGGCAGTCGCGGGTCCAAACCCCTCACCCGCTACTTCCCCGAGCTCGTCGACGCCTTCTCGCGCCTGCTTCCCGAGCCGTGTCTGCTCGACGGCGAGATCGTCGTGGCCACCGACACGGCGAGCGGCCGCCGGCTGCAGTGGGAGGCGCTGTCTCAGCGCATCCACCCGGCAGCGTCCCGCGTCGCCCTGCTCAGCGAGCAGACGCCGGCGATGTTCATCGCGTTCGACCTTCTCGCCCGCGGCGACCGCGGCCTGCAGGCCGAGCCGTTCTCGCAGCGCCGCAGCGAGCTCGTCGAACTGCTGCGAGCCGTGTCCGATCCGATCCACGTCACGCGGACGACCGACGACGTCGACACCGCCCGACGCTGGCTGGCGGAGTTCGAGGGTGCGGGCCTCGACGGAGTCGTCGCCAAGCCCAACGATCAGCCCTACGCGCCCGGCAAGCGGACGATGCTCAAGATCAAGCACGCCCGCACGGCAGACGTCGTCGCGATCGGATACCGCATCCACAAGTCCGGCACCGGTGTCGGGTCGCTGCTCGTCGGCCTCTACGGCGACGACGGCGAGCTGCACGGGGTCGGCGGCGTCTCGGCCTGGAGCGACAAGCGACGGCGCGAACTGATCGACGAGCTCGCGCCGCTCGTGGAGCGGGATGCCGCGGGGGCCGCTGTCACCGGCGAGTCCGACCGGTCGCGGTTCACGGCGTCGAAGGACGTGTCGTTCGTACGGCTGCGACCCGAGCTGGTGCTCGAGGTGCGCTACGACCAGCTCGAGGGGCAGCGGTTTCGACACACCGTCCAGTTCGAGCGGTGGCGCAACGATCGGGACGCCCGTTCGTGCACCTTCGACCAGCTCGAGACGGTCGCAGCCTACGATCTGGCCGACGTCCTGGACTGACGGCGGACGCGGGTGCGACACCCGCCGTTCACGCCTCGGCCACCGATCGTTGCGCACCGCTTCCTAGCGTGCGAGAGTCGCCCGCAACCCCGCCCACCCGGGCTGGGGCGCGATTCTCCCCCCGCATTCGAAGGACGCTGCACGCACCTCACTTCCCCTGCTCCCGGTCCGTGCCGGCACCGGACGGCCATCTCCGCGTCCGTGGCGGCGTTCGCCATCACGGCCCTCGCTCTCGGCTCAGCGGCGCCCGCCAACGCGGCTGATCGCGGCTTGCTCGACGAGAGCACGATCGCGCCGCACGCCGCACCGTACGGCACGTTCGTCGACGTCTACACCGCGAACAGCTCCGCGAACACCACGCCCGAGACGAACCCGGCGATCGGCGTGCTCGCGGGCATGCTCGACCTCTGGCAGCCGGGCGCGACGTGGGATACGGGACAGGCGACGGATGCCGGGGCCCCCGTGCTCGACGCCAACATCGCGCGCAACGTTGAGGTCGCGCGGTCGCGCACCGCGTCGGATGAGACCGCCGCGTGGGTCTTCGATCGCCGCCACCAGAGCTACAGCGCCATCGACGGCCTCGGCCCGGCCGCGTCGGCCTTCCGCGCAGCGATGAACGCCGGCACCACGATCCCCGACACGATTCCCGCCGATGCCACGACGGTGCGCTACGACGACGCCGGCAATGCCTCGGGCCGCTGGGCGGACCCGGACTCCGACCTCGGTTCGGTCGTCGCTCTCGTCGACACGGTGCGCGGCCCCTCCGCCTCGTCGAACCCGTCGAAGAACTTCTTCAGCTACAAGCGCCCCTTCCGCTGGGTGGATGACTCGATCATCGTCCCGGCGCTGATGCCGGTACGAAAGCCCGACAGCGAGGCGGTGAGCGACGGCGGCTTCCCGAGCGGTCACACCAACGCCGCCTACCTCGCCTCGTTCGCCCTCGCCGACGCGGCACCGCAGTACCAGGGCCTCCTCATCGCGAACGCCGCGGAGATCGGCGACAGCCGGATCGTCGCCGGGATGCATTCGTCGCTCGACGTGATCGGCGGTCGTGTGCTCGCGACCGCCCTCGCCGCCGCGAGCCTGAACGATCCCGCCCATGCCGAGCTGCGCGCCGCTGCGTCGGGCCAGGCACAGGAGCTGCTTGCGACGCTCCCCACCACCGCATCCGGCAGCGCACCCGCCGACGACGATTACGACCTCCGCGCGCAGGAGTATCGCGAGCGCATGACGTACGGGCTCCCGGCGACGGGCGCCACCGGCCAGGCCGCACGGGTGCCGGCAGGCGCCGAGGTGCTGCTCGAGCACCGGCTGCCCTACCTCGACGCCGAACAGCGCCGCTGGGTGCTCCACTCGACCGCGATCGACTCGGGCCATGCGGTGCTCGACGACCCGGAGGGCTGGGGCCGGCTGAACCTCTTCGAGGCGTCGAACGGATACGGAGCCTTCGACACCGATGTGACGGTGACGATGGATGCCGCTGCCGGCGGCTTCGCGGCGACGGACGAGTGGCGCAACGACATCGACGGTGCGGGCTCGCTGACCAAGGACGGCTCGGGCACGCTCGTCCTGTCGGGAGAGAACACCTACACCGGCGGCACCGTCGTCGACGACGGCATCATTCGGGCCGCCGCGCCCGCCGCCCTCGGCGCGGGAGATCTGACGATCGCCGGCGGTTCGCTGATCGAGGCGACCTCGGGGCTCGCGGTCGGCGGCGACTACACCCAGGCTGATGCCGCCACGCTCGAGCTGTCGGTCGACGACGATGCACCGGCGCTCACGATCGCCGGCACCGCCACGCTCGGGGGAACCCTGCGCGTCGACCTGCCCGGGGGCGTCCCGGCCGCTCCGGTACGCGTGATCTCGTACGGCGATCATGCCGCCGACACCCGCTTCGACGCGGTCGAGGTCTTCGCCGCCGATGCAGGCTTCGACGCTGCGCTGGAGTACCGAGCCGACGGCGTCTATCTCGTCGAGGCTGCCGCAGGCGGCGGTGAGACGCCCGGTACTGCCGTGCCCGCCGATCCCGGAGCAGGGAGCGGAACCGGGAGCGGGACCGACGGCTCCCCTGCCGGCACCGGCGTCGCGGCGCGCCCCGTCGCCGAGCGGATCGCGCGGACCGGCGGTGAGGGAGCACCGGTCGGCATGATGATCGGCGGCGTCGTGCTGGCCGCGGCCGGCGGCACCGTGCTGCTCTCGCGCCACCGGCGCCCGGCGCGGCGCTGACGGCAGCCCGAGCGGATTGGTCCGGCAGATCCTCCCACCCGGGCGCACGTCCCGGGTGGGAGGATCGAACCATGCGGGATGACCAGCGCGACGACGTCCCCGACGGCACCGCCGAACTGCACCTCGAGCCCCTGAGGTTCATCGCCCGGACCGACGCGGTGCTGCGCCTCGGCACGCTCATGCTCGGGGCGGGGGCGTCGTCGGCGCGGGTGCGCGACACGATGGACCGCACCGCCCGCGGTCTCGGCCTCGAGCGTCTGGAGTCCCGCGTCGGCATGACCGACATCGTCATCACCGCCCAGCGTGGACAGCTCTTCCGCACGCGCGTGGCCGAGGTGCGGCATCCGGTGGTCAACTCCGAACGGATCGCCGAGGTCATGCACCTGTCTCATCGCGTCGCCGCGGGCGTGACTGCCGACGAGCTGCAGCGTGAGCTCGACCGGATCGAACGGATGCCGCCGCGCTACCCGACCGCGGTGCGGGTGCTCGCCGCCGCGGCCGCCTGCACGGCATTCGCCTTCCTGAACAACGGCGGCTGGGCGGAGTGCCTGAGCGTGGCACTGGCCGTCGCGCTCGGCCAGTACGTCCGCATCCGCGGCGCGCGACTGCAGGTCAACGAGTTCCTCCTCGTATTCCTGTCGGCTTCGGCCGCGCTCCTCGCCTTCCTCGGCGTCTCGCACCTGATCGAGCTGCTCGGCGCGCCATCGCCCCAGTACGGCGCGGCTCTGACCAGCGCCGTGCTGTACCTCGTCCCCGGTTTCCCCCTCGTCACGGGTGCGCTCGACCTGGCCCGACTCGACCTCAACGCCGGAGTGAACCGCGTCGTGTACGCATGCCTGGTCCTGCTGTCGACGGGATGCGCCGTGTGGGCCGTGGCCGCGGTGTTCCAGACGAGCGCCGTCGCCGTCGCCGCGCCGGAACTGACCGAGCCGCTGCTTTCGCTCGGACGCCTCGTCGCGGGGTTCATCGGTGTGATGGGCTTCGCCCTGCTGTTCTCGACTCCGTGGCGCATCGCGCTGGCGGCGGCGGCGATCGGCACGGTCGCCAATGTGGGCCGTCTGCTCATGATCGATCACGGCACCATGCAGCCGGTCGCGGCCGCGGCCGCCGGCGTCGCCGTCGGCTTCGGGGCCTTCGCCGTCTCACGCTTCGTGCGGGCGCCGCGCATCACGCTGACCGTTCCCGCCGTGCTGATCATGGTGCCGGGAGCATCCGCCTACCGCGCCATCGTCGGCACGATCGAGTCAGACACCCTCAGCGCGGTGCAGTACGGAGTCACCGCGGTGTTCGTCGTCGTCGCGCTGGCCGTCGGCCTGACCGTCGCCCGTGTGGTCACCGAGCGCGAATGGCAGCGCCCCTCCGCCCCGTGACCGGCGATGGGGCCGGCGGGTCGGCTGGTCGGCTGATCGGCTAGTCGGCCTCGGGAACTCGAGCACGGCTCGGCTGCACGCGCGGCGGTTCCCCGGGCATCTTGGGGAACTCCGGCGGGAATGGCAGCTCGCCCAGCCCGGCGTCGAGGTCGCGCCGCCACCATTCCAGCAGCGTGTCGATACGGCCGGGCGCGGCCTGCAGCTCGGCCCAGGGGTCGCCGATGTCAGCGAGCCGCTGCGGCACCGTACGCACCGTGAAGGCCGCCGGCTCGACGCCGGCCTCCAGCTCGTCCCAGGTGATCGGGGTGGCGACCGTCGCCGTCGGCAGAGCGCGCGCACTGTAGGCGCCGGCCATCGTGCGATCGCGATTGGCCTGGTTGAAGTCGACGAAGACCCGCTCGCCCCGTTCCTCCTTCCACCAGTTCGTCGTCACACGGTCGGGCATCCGACGCTCCAGCTCACGGGCGGCGGCGATGACCGCATGCCGGACGTCGAGGAACTCGTGCTCCGGCTCGATGGGGCAGAACACATGCAGCCCGCGGTTGCCGCTGGTCTTGAGGAACGCCGTCAGCCCGGCCTCGGCGAGAACCTCGCGCAGCGCGGGGGCGACAGCCGCGGCATCCCCGAAGTCCGTGCCCGGCTGCGGGTCGAGGTCGATCCGCAGCTCGACAGGGTCGTCCGTGTCGGCGGCGAGCGACGCCCACGGGTGGAACACGACGGTGTTCATCTGCACGGCCCAGACGACCGCGGCGGCTTCGTTGAGCACGACCTGCGGATGCCGTCGCCCGCTGTTGTATGTGCAGACGACCTGGTCGACGTAGTCGGGCGCCCCCTTCGGCGGGTTCTTCGAGAAGAACCGCTCCCCGTCGACCGTGTCGGGGAAGCGTTCGAGCGAGACGGGCCGATGACCGTTCGCGCGCAGGAACGGCTCGGCGACCGCGATCGCGTACTCGGCGTACTCGTGCTTCGTGATGCCGAGCTCGGGCCACAGCACGCGGTTGGGACTCGACAGCCCCACCTCGCGATCGCCCTCGGGGCCGGGCACGGTCAGGGTGATGCGCTCGCTCGCCATGGCCCGACCCTAGGGCGTCGGCGCGCGATGACCTACCCCCTGGACAAGTCCACCGGCGCGGCTCGGCGCGCGCAGCGCCGACGGCTGCAGCAGAGCCACGGCGTCAGGATTCCGAAGGCTCCGACGGCTCCGAGGGCTCCGAGGCCGCGGGTGCTGCCGGGGCGCCGGCAGGCTCGGGGTCGGGCTCGTCGGCGCGGGCGAGCACGGGGCCGAGGTCGGCCCGGTCGACGTGGATCCAAGGGCCGCCCGGGTCGACGATGACGCCGCTGAGCGCGGGGTTGGACTGGAGCGCGCGAGCGAGCTGCGGCGCGGTGACCGGCACGGGACGGTCGCCGCGCTGCAGCACGAGGACCTCGAGCGGGTGCGAGTACACCTCGAGGCGCCGCTCACCCGAGGCGGTGCGCGACTCGGCAAGGCCGAGCTGACCGCCGTCGCCCGCAGGCCCGGCGGCCACCCACAGCGGCGCCTGCGCGAGAGCTTCGCCGACGGCGGCGGCGGTCTCGGGGCCTCGCGGTCCGGCGAGCAGATTCTTGATCGTGAAGGCGGGGTCACCCTCTTCGAACGCCTTGGTGATGAGCTGCACGGGCAGCACGATGCGCGAGCCGGCCACGGCGTGATCGATGATGAGCCCCTCGTACGGGCCCTCGATCGCGTTACGGAAGACGTTCGCCACGGGAAGCCCCAACGCCGAAGTGTCGCGGTCGCCGTCGGCCTCGACGCTCGCGCGCAGCGACGCGCCGCCCGTGAAGGCGAGGAGGAACCGTGCTCCGTCGATCTGCGAGACGGCGAGTGTGATCGGCTTGCCCTCGGCGGTGAGCGCCCGAGCGTCGCCGCGCACGCGGACGTACATCGTGCCCTGCATGCTCTGACGCATGACGTTCATGACGTCGACGTTGCCCGGCTTCTCCGGCAACGACGCGAGCGCCGCCTGCACCAGGGTGTTGTCGGGCATTCCCGTCACCGTCTCGGTGCGGAGAGGAGCCTCCGCAGGCGGGCGGGTGACGGTCCGCTGGGGCTGAGCCGGAGCGGCGGATGGTGCGGGCGCGCCGAACGTCGACATCGAGATGCCCACGTGGGGCACGGCCTCAGCCGGGGCCTCGTCGACGGGCTGCGCGGCGACGTCGCCGTCGGTCGCGGCGCCGACCTCATCGTCGTTCGCGGGCTGGCTCGTGGTGTCTCGCGCGGAGCGCTTGAAGATCGCCATGCCTCCGAGCCTAACCCGCGCCTTCTCGAGGCGCGGGGGGCTTGCGTTACAGCTTGACGATCGGCGCGATCTTGATGAGCAGCTTCTTCGGGCCGGCCGAATCGAAACGCACATGTGCGACGCGTTTGGCTCCCTCGCCCGTGACGGCGTCGACCCGCCCTTCGCCGAAGTCGTCGTGTTTGATGCGGTCGCCGGGCCCGAGTTCGAGGTCGCCGTTGTCGCGCACCTTCGCCGGGATGCGGTTGGCGAACTTCGCGATGTCGCTGCTCTTCTCGCGCCGGGGCAGCGGCACGAGGTCGTCGCCGTAGCGCTTGCCCGAGCCGCCGAACCCACCGCCGGAAGTGCCCGACCGCCGCCCGTTGAGCGCACGCGACTGCATGCCCCCACGCGAGTTCACGTCACCCGGCGACTGGCGCCAGTCGATCAGGTCATGCGGGATCTCCTGCAGGAACCGACTCGGCATCGCGGCCGAGACCTCGCCGAACTGTGCGCGGGTCATGGCGAGCGAGAGGTGCAGGCGTTTGCGGGCACGGGTGAGGGCGACGTAGAACAATCGCCTCTCCTCCTGCGGCCCACCGGGCTCGTTCGCCGAGATGCGGTGCGGGATCAGGTCTTCCTCCACACCGGTGACGAACACGGCGTCGTACTCGAGCCCCTTCGCCGTGTGCATCGTCATCAGCGAGACGGTTCCGGACGCGTCGTCGAGGTCGTCCGCGTCGGCGACGAGAGCGACCTCGGTGAGGAAGTCGAGGATGGTGCCCTCGGGGTTGTTCCGCGCGAACTCGCGCGTCACGGCGATCAGCTCGTCGAGGTTCTCGAGGCGCGCTTCGTCCTGCGGGTCACGGCTCGCGCGCAGCGCATCCATGTAGCCGGACTTGTTCAGCAGCACGGTCAGGCCCTCGGTCACGGCCGTCGGCGGGGCGATCTCGCCCGAGCTCGGCAGCATGATCTCGGACGCCTCGGCGAGCACGGCGTCGAGCTGCGCGATCGCGGCCTGGATCTTCGGGCCCACGCCCAGCGCCGAAGCGTTGGCGAGCGCGTCGCGGAAGGTGATCTGCTGCTCGGCGGCGTACCGGGCGATGGACGTCTCGGTGACGTCGCCGATGCCGCGCCGCGGCCGGTTCAGGATGCGGCGCACCGCGAGCTCGTCGGCGGGGTTCGCCACGGCGACGACGTATGCCAGGGCATCCTTGATCTCGGCACGGTCGTAGAACTTGGTGCCGCCCATGATCTTGTACGGGATCGCCGCGCGGATGAAGATCTCTTCGAGCGCACGCGACTGCGAGTTCGTCCGGTAGAACACCGCCATCTGCGAGTAGGGCACGGCTGAACGGTGCAGCGCCTCGATCTCGTCGGCCACGAACTGGGCCTCATCGTGCTGCGAGTAGCCGGTGAAGCCGACGATCGCGTCGCCCGCTCCGACATCCGTCCAGAGCTTCTTGTCTTTGCGGTCGAAGTTGTTCGAGATGACGGCGTTCGCGGCCGAGAGGATGTTCTGCGTCGAGCGGTAGTTCTGCTCGAGCAGCACGACCTTCGCACCGGGATAGTCGCGCTCGAACTCGGTGATGTTGCGGATGTCGGCGCCGCGGAAGGCGTAGATCGACTGGTCGGAGTCGCCGACGACGGTCAGCGACGCTGCCTCGACTTCGGGCGCCGACTCGGGTTCGAAGATCATCATGCCGCCCGACGAGAACGCGTCTCCGCCCTGCCCCTGGACGGGACGGGTCAGCTCGTGGATCAGCGCGTACTGGGCGTGGTTGGTGTCTTGGTACTCGTCGACGAGGATGTGCCGGAACCGCTTGCGGTAGACGTCGGCGACGTGCGGGAACGCTCGGAAAAGGTAGACCGTCTGGGCGATGAGGTCGTCGAAGTCGAAGGCGTTGGCCCGCTGGAGCGCGGACTGGTAGGCGCCGAAGAGCTCGACGAACACGCGCTCTGCGGGGTCGGACATGTTTGCCTGGCGCGCATAGGAGTCGGCGTCGGCGAGCTCGTTCTTGAGCTTGGAGATGCGACTCTGCACACCCGCCGGGGTGAGCCCGAAGGCATCGGCCTCGTGCTCTTTCACGAGACGCTTGATGAGCGCGCGCGAGTCTCCCGAGTCGTAGATCGTGAAGTTCTTGGTGAACCCGAACTGCTGCGCCTCGCGGCGCAGGATCCGCACGCACGCCGAGTGGAAGGTCGAGATCCACATGCCCTGCGCGCTGTCACCGATCAGCTGCTGCACACGCTCGCGCATCTCGCCGGCGGCCTTGTTGGTGAAGGTGATCGCGAGGATCTGGCTCGGCCACGCCTCGCGGCCACGCAGGAGCGACGCGATGCGGTGCGTGAGCACGCGGGTCTTGCCCGACCCGGCGCCCGCGACGATCAGCAACGCGGGGCCGCGGTAGGTCACCGCTTCGCGCTGGGGTGGGTTCAGCCCCTCGAGGAGGTCGGCGTCGGGACGCTCGCCGGAGGAGGCGCCGGGGCGCGCGGATGCGGCGGAGCCGACGATGACGGGCTTGATGGGCTCTGGCATGACCCCTCGATTCTACGTTCGGCCACCGACACCGGTCGGGTCCGCGCGATCGCCGGCCGACGCGAGGCTCAGAGCAGGCGCCGCGCGGTCGCCCAGGCGGTCAGCTCGTGCCGCGACGAGAGCTGGAGTTTGCGCAGCACGGCCGACACGTGGGTCTCGACGGTCTTGACCGAGATGAACAGCTCGGCGGCGACCTCCTTATAGGCGTATCCCCGCGCGATGAGACGCATGACCTCCTGCTCGCGCGACGACAGGCGGTCGAGCTCGTCGACCGCGGTCGCCGTCTCGCCGGCCACCGCGCCGAATGCATCGAGGACGAAGCCCGCGAGCCGGGGCGAGAAGACGGCGTCGCCGCCCGCGACCGCCACGACCGCGCGGCTCACCTCCTCACCCGAGGAACCCTTCGTGATGTAGCCGCGAGCGCCGGCGCGGATGACGCGGACGACGTCGTCTGCGGCATCCGACACGCTCAGCGCCAGGAAACGAGCCGATGTCGGGACGGCCCGGGCGATCACCTCGGCTCCGCCGGCGCGCTCCTCGCCCGATCCGCCGGGCAGATGCACGTCGAGCAGCACGACGTCGGGTTCCGTTCGCATGACGATCTCGACGGCGGACTCGACGTCCGCAGCCTCCCCGACGACGGCGATGCCCGAAGACAGATCGGCCCGGAGCCCCGACCGGAAGATGGAGTGGTCGTCGACGATGACGACGCGCAGCGCGTCAGCCACGTGCGTCCCCCTGGCCACCGACGTGGAGGTGGACCTCGGTGCCGCCCGACGCCGCCGCCCGGACGGACGCGGATCCGCCGGCGCGCCGCATGCGGCCGATGACCGACTCGCGGACGCCGAGCCGGTCATCCGGGATCGCCGCCACCTCGAATCCGGGCCCGCGGTCGCGCACGTAGACGTCGACTCCGCGGGATCCGCCCTCGATGTAGACCGAGACGTCGCCGCCGGCGTGCCGCGCGGCGTTGAGCATCGCCTCTCGAGCCGCAGCGGCGAGCTCACCGCTCGCCCGCTCGGCCGACAGCCCCGCCGAGACCACATCGATCCGCACCGCGTAGTCGAGTTCGAGGGCGGCGGCGTAGTCGCGCAGGTCGGTCGCGAGGTCGCTGTCGGCGTGCGGCTCGCCGTCGAAGAGCCAGGCGCGCAGCTCGCGCTCCTGGGCCCGGGCGATGCGGGCGGCCTCGCTCGAGGGTCCCGCCGTGTTCTGGATGAGGGCGAGGGTCTGCAGGACCGAGTCGTGCAGATGCGCCGCCATGGCGCTCCGCTGCTCCTCGCGGATGCGGCGCACGCGCTCACCCGACAGGTCGCGCCATCGGCTGGCGAGTACGGCCCCGACGAGGGCGAGCAGCCCTGCGACGGGGAAGGCGAGTGCCGGAAGCGCCACGAGGCCATCGGAGTCGACACGCGGCAGCATCGCGAAGACCGCCACGAGCAGGATGCCGGCGGCGACCGCCCGCACGATGACGGTATGCCGGCCGCCGCGGTCGATGTCGCGACGATCGACGAGCTCGGCCCAGCACCCTGCAGTCGCGGCGAGAACGCTCGCGAACCCGACGACCGCGATAAGCACCGGCGAGAACGAACGCGACATCCAGGCGTCGCGGGCCTCGACGGCGAGAACCGCGAACAGAATCGGCAGCGCGGCGATCGCCCCCGCGGCCAGGATCCAGGCGACCGGCGCCTGTCGGGTCGGCGACGTCGTCCCGGCTCGGCGGGGCACCATGGCCCAGAGCCAGAGATACAGGAGCGGACCGGCTCCTGCGACGAGCGTCAGGACGATGAACAGCGCCCGGATGCTGCCCACGCCGACGCCGATGTGCCGCGCGAGCCCCGCGCTGACGCCCGAGACCACGCTGTCGCGAGCGCGCTGCAGCGGTGGCCGCGTGCGAGGCCCGGCGACAGGTCGCGGCGGCGGCGGTCCCGGATGGACGGCGGGGGTCGCGAGAGCGGAGGACATGGCCACATCCAATCATTCCGGCCTCGGCCGCACACCGGCGCCGGCGCAGGATCAGGGAAGCGTCAGGGCGATCCCCCATATCGGCCGCTGCCGCCGACCGCGGAGGATCGGATCATGAATTCCGCGCCGCCTCTCGCCGCCCCGCCAGGATCCGACCCCACGTCTACGACGGACGGCGGGTTCTTCCGTTGGGTCGAGGGCCTCGGCCTGGCCCGCCGGGACGGGTGGGTCGGTGGCGTGTGCGCGGGAGTGGCTGCACGGTGGGGCATCGACCCCGTCATCGTGCGCGGCATCGCCGTCGTCGCCACCATCATCGGCCTCCCCGCGGTCGTCGCCTACGCCCTGGCGTGGGCCGTCCTGCCCGACGCTTCGGGACGGACGCACGCCGCCGATCTGGAACGCGGCCGGTTCACCTACACGCAAGGCGCGATCCTCGCCGTCGCGATCGTCGGCGCCGTTCAGATCCTCGGTCTGCTGATCACGCTCGCCGGCCTCGCGACGAGTTCGAGCGCGGGGGCGGTCACGGCCGTCCTCGTGGCACTCGCCCTCATGGGCGGGGCCGTTCTCGCAGCCGCCGTGATCGCGCTGCTGGTCCGAGCAGCGCGTCGAACCCCGGGCACCGACGAGGACGAGTTGCGTCGGGCTTCCGCAGCGTCCGAAACGGTCCCGGCCGCATCCGCCGACGGCTCTGTCGCGGATGCCGGCGCGGGCGGAACGGAAGGTGACGCCGTCGCCCCCGTGCCGCCCGCGCCCCTGAGCAACGACGCCGGCCCCGCCGACCTGGCTGCGTGGCGCGCGCAGCACGCGGCCTGGAAGGAGCGCGATCGCGCCTGGCGGCGGGAGCAGGATGACGCTGATCGCGCGGCTCGCGCCGCCGCACGGGAAGAGCGTCGCGCCACGGCGGCCGCGTTCGCGCGGGAGGCGGCGGAGCGCCGCCGCGCACGACGCGCTGAGCGCCCCCGCACGAGCATCGCCTTCGTCGCCGTGAGCGCCGGGGTCGCCGTCATCGCCGGCACGATCGTCGGGCTGGCCGCTCCCGGCAGCCTGTCCGTCGCGCTCGGGATCTTCGTCGCCGCCCTGGTCACGGCCCTCGCGATGATCGTCGCGGGCGCCAGCCGCCGACGGAGCGGCTTCCTCGCCTTCCTATCCGTGTGCCTGCTGACGGGCGGCGGCGGCGCGGTCGCCCTGACGGTCGCCACCGAGCTGCACATCGGCACGTATGCGATCTCGAACGTCTCGTCCGATGTGGGGACGGCCCCGTTCCGGCAAACCTTCGGCGACCTCCACGTCACCCTCGTCGACGCCCCGGATGCGCAGCCGGTGAGCATCGAGAAGGGAGCGGGGACGACCCTGGTGACCGTCGACCCGGGTGTCGAGGTCGTGCTGCGTGCCTCTGTCGGCGACGACGCGTCGTTCGTGCTCTCGCAGGACGATGACTGGGCCCTCCTCACCGACGGGCCCGACGCGAGATCCGACGGGCAGGACCGGACCGCCATCGAGACGACGATCGCCTCCGTGGGCCCGACCACCACGCAGCAGGTGCTGACGGTCGACCAGGAGAGCGGCTACATCGAGATCCGCCTCCTGGGAACGAAGCGGACCCATGAGTGATCCGAGCGCGGCCCGAGCCGACGGCAACGACGAGAGCGAGACCACCCCGATGGACGACACCGTGATGAACGACACCGTGATGCACAAGACGGAGATCGAACGGGCCCCCTTCACCGCTCCTGCGGATCGGCCCCGGGTCCGCTGGGCGGGGATCGTGTGGGGCGTCGCGATCGCTGCGGCAGCGACCGCCGGCGTCGTCCTCACGCAGTCGCCGAACGCCTACGCCACGCTGGTCGAGTGGGTGGCTGCCCCTTCGGTTCCCGCCTTGGTCGCCGCGGCCCTGCTGACGGTGGGAGTACTGATCCTCATCGCGGGGGTCGCCGGGATGCTGAGCCGAGGTCAGCGGCGCCTGCCCGCCAGACGCGCGGCGTCCGCAGCGACGCCGTCACCCCTGGAGCGCCCCGAGCGTCACACGACGTAGCACGACGACTCCCGCCTTCACAGCGCTGGCCGTCGCCGACGGTCCGACGTAGCGTGATGGCATCGCGGCGATCCGGGTGGTCCCGGGCATCGGCTCATAACCGATCGCGTTGCGGGTTCGACTCCCGCCGTCGCGTCTACTGTGAAGGGTCGTAGATCCTTGTATTTACGCGGATCTTGGGACCTCTCATTCTCGGCGAAACGCGTTTTGCCCACATTTTGCCCACACTTTTGAATGTCGGAGCAAGTTCCCATCGACAGACACGTCGAGATCCGTGCTGAAGCTCCCTGTGGATCGATGCTTCGAGTTGCCGCCGTTTGTGGAGCGGTGCGCCACCTAGGGCCACGGCAGGGTTGGCGAGATACTCGACCTTGCTGCCGGCCAATCGGCGGCGCGTTGCGTTGGGAGTAGCGATGGTTGAAACGAGCGACTCGTGGTTCTCCGATGATGCACAAGCCGAACTCGCGCCGACACTCGGGCGTGCGAGCTTTGTCGATCGCGTGTGGGAAGTCATTCGTCAAACTCACGCGACGGGCTCCTCAACTGTTTTCGGCCTCGTGGGCCCTTGGGGTTCTGGAAAGAGCTCGATACTCGAATGGCTGAGCGCCAAAGCCGTTAGCGACGGCCGCGGGCCCACCTGGCTGACGGTGGCGTTCAACCCGTGGGACTACCAGGATGCCGCGTCTCTTCAATCCGGATTCTTCGCAGAATTGGCAGCAGCTTTCGGCGCACATTCCACGTTGGACACGGCCCGAGCACGATTCGCGGCGTTCGGCCGAACTGTGGCTCCTTTCGCATCTATCGCATCGCTCGTCGGAGTCGATCTAAGCAAGGCCGTCGAGGCTGCCTCCGGACTGGTTGCCGGCGATGAAAGCACTGGGGCCGCTCGCGCCAAGTTGGAGGCGGCGCTGCGGCAAGCGGGAACTCCCGTGCTAGTAGTTGTCGACGACATCGACCGAGTTTCGGCAGAGGAGTTGCTGTTGACGCTGAAGCTCGTTCGACAGCTCGGGCGTCTTCCGCATGTGCACTACCTCCTCTCCTACGACGAGACCACAATCCTTGACGTGCTCACGCGTACGTCTCTGATAGGTGAGCAGACTCCATCACGTGCGCGCGACTACATGGAAAAGGTCGTGCAGGTGAGATTCGACATCCCAGCACTTCGCCCCGCGGACGCAACAAGGATGATGAACGCTGGTCTCGAAGCGTTAAGCGCAAGCGGTTGGCTTCAGCTAGATGAGACTGTTTCAGCAAGATTCTCGGCCGCGTACTTCGGATTTATGGCGGCCCGCCTCAATACGCCGCGCTCCATCAAGCGTTATCTCGCTCAAATTCGCTTGCTGTCGCCGACTATGGCGGGCGAAGTTGACTACGTAGATTTCCTTGTCCTCACATGGCTTCGAACACTCGAACCGGGTGTTTACGCACTTCTGCAGAGTCGCCGCGAGGACCTCACAGGGAGCGGAAGCCGGGTGAGCCTCGGCCGCCGAGATGACCAGGCGACGCGGGATGATGCGTTCCAGTCGTGGAAGTCGGCGCTACTCTCGTCGGGCACGCGCGAGCAGGATCTCGAGGGTGTGTCATCAGCGATGGCGTTCCTCTTTCCTCGCTTCGGCCAAATCTGGGCACGCGCGGGAAGCTACGCAGGCGAAGCCATTAGACCACGCATCGCTGACGAATCATACTTCGATCGCTATTTTGGTTTCGGGCTAGCAGACGACGACGTTGCGGACGCGTCGATCCGGGACACTATCGACGGGTTGTCGTCTGACGGAACTTCGGACCACGCCACGTTGGCACACCTTACGCAAGCCGCAGTGACCAATCCCGCGCTGATCGTAGGGAAGCTGGCGCACGAGCTGCAAGCCCAGCGCGAGCCCACTCCGCGACTAATCGAATGGCTCGCGAGGTTGCACGCCGCGCTGCCCGCAGAGCACGACTTCATCTCGCCGTCGCGGCAACTTGAGGCAGCGATAGCACTTCAACTGCGGCGCGCGCCCGGTCCCACCGTGCCAACTCTCATCCAAGCTGTCGGCAGCCTCAGCCCGGAGCTCATGGCAACAGTCGTTGATCGCGCCGGTCGCGATTTTAGGAATGAAACGACATCGAGTCTGAAGTTGGGGGACGCCGAGATCGCGGTCGTACGAGAAGTGCTCGCGGATCACTTTCGGTCCTCTGATCCCCTATCCCTGACAATTAGCGCGCGGAGCGCATGTTGGTCATGGAGTCGGATCGATCACAGCGGCTTCAGCGAATGGGTGACTTCCAAGCGAGAGACTTACGGCGATCTGGATACTCTCGCGTTCTTCGTCAACGTGTCCGTTTCGATGGGAACCCCTCAAATCTCTCGCCTCAGGGGGCTTGAAACTGAGGAGGCGAAGAACCATCTGGATCTCGCAGCGCTACGGATTCAGTTCGCCGAAGAAATCGCCGCGGTCGGCCAGGTCGTCGCCGACGCTTTCGATGGCCCCCTGGACACGCCGGCCGAGCGCCGACGCGTGGCCCTCGCCGAACTTGGGCGTGTTGATCTGGATTGATTTCCAGCGCTTCTGCGCAAGTTCGAACTTGCTCCTGCCCGCGCAGGGCACGTTGCTCAACGCGTCATCGCGACGTTTCGGGCAGCGTTTAGCGACGCCGAAACTGAGTCGAGGTCGTCGTCGAACAGGTCGGCGTAGACATCCAGGGTCATCGCCGCGGACGCGTGCCCAAGCATCCGTTGCACCGCCTTCACGTTCGCGCCCGAACTGATCGCGAGCGATGCGGCCGTGTGCCGCAGGTCGTGCACCGTCATCCGCTCAAGGCCGGCCACGTCCAATGCGGTCGTGAACCAGGAACGCGACTTCCCCGAGGCGCGCGGGCGCGGCAGATAGTCGAGGCCGTCGCCGAACAGGATCGCATCGCGCGACTTCCCCTCGCACAACCGCGCGATCGGCAGCTCGAGAAACTCGGGGTATGGCACCGACCGCAGTTCGTGGGTCTTCGGCGTCCCTACGTGGATCTGCGCGCCCACACGCACGGCGTTCTCGTTCACGGCGAGCCGTCGGCGCAGGGAATCGACATCGCGAACACGTAGCGCGGTCAGCTCACCCCAACGAAGCCCGGTGTACGCCGCGAGATAGACCACAGTCGAGTGATCGCCAGACGCCACGGCGAGCCGCTCGATCTCCTGGTGGCTGAGGTATCGATGCGCCTTTCTGCCCTTCCGAGGCAAGTTGTCGACGCCGCGCGCCGGGTTGTGCGGGATGCGGCGGTCCTTGACAGCAATGTCGAGGACGGATGCGAGTACCCCGTGTGCGCGGATCACAACCGTTGCGCTCTTGGGTCTCGCGCCTTGCGCACGAGTGCGCGGGTGATCGCGCCGGTTCGTCTTCGCGGTGCCCGCGGACAGCTGCGAGACCCATGTCCGCACGTCGCTGTGCGCGATTGCCGACACCTGAGTGGTTCCCCACCGCGGCATGACGTAGACGCGCCATGCGTCTTCGAGCGCCTTGTAGCTCGACGGCTTCAGTCGCGAACGCTTGGCCTCGAGCCATCCGACTCCGAGTTCGGCGATCGTGGTGCGCGCCCGAGCTGGTTCGATGTACTCCCCCGTTGCCTTCGAGACTTCGACGGTGGCGAGGAAGAGATCGGCGTCGCGCTTGGTGCGGAAGCCACGCTTGTCGGTCTGGCGATGATCCGGCGTCCGGTAGCGGACGCGATACCGCTTGCCCGCCCCGGTCTCGTAAGCCTCAATCGTTCCCATGGCGACCGATCAGCGAGTCGAGAAATGCCTGGTGCTCCTTGTCGGATAGGTCGGGCTCGATCCCCATCTTGTCCATCAGACCCATCGCGATGCGTCGCGCCCCGGGCTGATCGACGACTGTCGTCATGTAGCCCGCAGACCGCGCCCGAGCGATCCAGTTCGTCGCCGTCCGCTGCTTCAGCCCCAACGTTTCGGCCACGGCGAGCGCCGGATTCTCGTTCGAGATCTCGGCGATGCGATAGACCAGCGCCGTGAGGTGAAGGGTCTCCGGGTGCGCGGGCTCGAACGATGCCAAGTCCTCGAGCATCCCGAGGCGCTGTCTGTCGCGGAGCATAATGATGCCGATGGTCCACAGCGGCAGCGAGTAGGCGATGGCGCGTCGCGCGATGGTGTGGACGCGAACTGTGCGGAGCAGCGCCCCACCGATCTCGAGCGGCAACTGTCCCCGATCGAGTGCGAACTCGGCGATCTCGTACCTGCCCGCATCCGAGGAGTATTCGAGTCGCAGGCGGACGCGGGCCCGCTCGTCTTCTTCGAGCCCGACGATGTCATCTCTTCCGACGAGCATGTCGGCTTCGATGACCGGCTTCAATGAGAGTCCTGGTGGCACCAGGATGCTGCGGCCCGAGAGTCTGATCAGCTTGCTCACATCGACATGATGCCACACGGTGCGCGCTATTGACATAGCTACGCAACTGGTTCTAGCTTGTGCGTATTGATGACATGGTTACGCAGAGAGGGTCAGAGGATGGACACGGAGGATGAATGGCTCGATCTCGATGACGCCGCTCAGACGATGCACATGACGCGCGCGGCTCTTGCGCAGCTGCGATACCGCGGTGGCGGCCCGACCTTCTACCGCATTTCTGCGAAGACGATCCTGTACAAGCGCTCCGGCATCCTCGACTGGATGGAGAGCCGGGCGTGCACCCGAACCGACGACGTGCTCACGGGTCGCTGAGTCAGGGCAGGAGGTCAAGCATCTGCGGTCTCGCTTTCATGGCATGAATGACGAGTTCGTTGCCGCTGTCGAACACGAGCACGACGGTCTCCAGCAAGCGACCCTGCGCGTCAAAGCCCAGCCTGAGTTGCCGGGCCGGTGAGTCGTCGTCGAGTTCCTCAACCCAGATCGGCCAGGACGCAGCCTGAACGGCGTCTTCCGCCGAAACTCCGTGCTTGAGGGCGCTGTCGTGAACCCTCACGCCGCGTACATCGCGAGGGCCTCGCGGATCAGTTCCGAACGAGACTTGTGCTCACGGTCAGCAGCTGCGTCGAGGGCGGCGAGTTCTTCGGCCGTGAGCCGCAGCGCAACGACCTGCGACGGCTCCGCACCCCGCCCAGGCCGTCCTCGACCGCGCTTCTTCAACGCGTCGACGTCATAGCCGACCTCGGCCTCGGCGGCCCACTCAGCGATCTGCGCTTCGGTGACCGGCGTGCCGTTGATCGTCTCGTCCGCACCCATGTCTTTAATGTAATACGAAACTCCGGCGAAGCCAAGGTGCCAGTGACGCCTACCAACTCAAACCCGTGCCGGGCGGCGCCTCTCGCAACCACGAGGGCGTCTCCCCGGCAGGCGACCGAGTCGCTTCCCGGGCCGCTCGGGACAGATCCAGCCGCGCTGCACGTCGCGAGTCCTCGAGCGTCAGCTCTGGGCTGCCGCGGCGC
The DNA here is from genome assembly GCF_003610405.1 of Microbacterium sp. AG238. Lineage (GTDB taxonomy): Bacteria > Actinomycetota > Actinomycetes > Actinomycetales > Microbacteriaceae > Microbacterium. The sequence continues at coordinate 52,140 of NZ_RAQC01000002.1, read as the reverse complement.
ATTGCTTCGGCGAGTTCGCCCAGCGCCGCATCCTGAGAGCCCGCGACAACTACGGCCTGATTCCAGGCTCGCCCGCGGGTCAGCCCGACGTAGAGTCCCGCCGCATCGACGCCCGGGCCCACGACAGACGCATCCGCGGTGTCGCCTTGAATGCCGTGCACCGTCGACGCGTAGGCGAGGTGCACGTGGTCGAAGGCGTATTCGGCCGAGACGTATCGGCGCTCGGTGGTGTCAGTGAGATTCCGGAGTTCGATGCGCTCCGGCCGGATCGCTGTGATGACCCAGGTCGCGCGATTCTGCACTCCGGTGCCCCGGTCATTCCGCCGAGTTTGCACGACATAGCCGACGAGCAATTGCTGACCGTCACGACCGTGGGCCATGACATCCTGGCGAAGTGCTCCGGTCGCGACGCGACGCTGCTGGATTGCTTCGCTGACCGCGGTGGCATCGTCGTTGGTGGCAGTGACGAGCGCGACGCGCTTGCCGCGTTCCGCCCAGTCGAACCACGCGTCAACCATGAGGTCGCGCGCCGCATCCGCGCTTGCCACCCGCGCGACGTGCCCTCCGTCATCGAGAGCCGCGGCGACTCCGACCGCGTCCTCCGCCGTCGCGACCTCCCGCAACCTCAGCGTGAGATCCCCATAGGCGCGGTCGGTGAACCGGTGAACTTCACTCAGCTCCACGACGTTGTCAGCCACCTGGGTCATCGCGGCCATCGCGCCCGCGTGGCCAACGGGCGCAGCCTGGCGCGGGTCGCCGATCATGGCGATGCCGGCGCCGGCCTCCCCCGCGACGATCGCGAGCGCGTCCGCAGTGTGGAGGTCCACCATCCCAGCCTCGTCCACCACGATGCGATCGCCTCGACTGAGCTGGAAGTCGCGCGGGCCCCGGTAGATGCGGCCGGTCGCCGCATCCGTCTGACCGATCTGCAGGCGGGTCCACACAGTCGCGCCCGCTTCGTCGATTCCCCAACGCCAACCGTGGTCGGCGAGCAATGCGTGCAGGCTGGATGCCGTGGCCCCGATTTCGCGCTCGGCGACGGCCGCCGCCTTCTTGGTTGGCGCGACCACGATCATGCGTCGCCGCTGCAGTCGGAGGGCGTGGAGTGCGACGCGCAACAGCGTCGTCTTGCCCGAGCCGGCAGGCCCGGTCATCGATACGAGGCCTTCGGTCCCGGCGATGGCGGAGGCTGCGGTGAGTTGCGCATCAACGAGCTCGGTGCGCTCCTCCACCAAACGCCGTGCGACGGTGCGCATCTGTCGTTCGTCGGGCAGCTGCCCGGGTGCGGCAAGCGCCGCGAACCTATTGGCGACGCGCAGCTTGAGCAGCACGGTCGCTTCGGCCATGAGCGTCTTGATGTGCGCAGGCTTGGCGGGATCGTCCGGCACCAGGTCGATGGTGTGCTCAGTCGCCCGCGACGCGACGTCGTCGATCAGCTCATCGAGTGCGTCTCTCTCGGCAACGACTCCGCTTCGGGAGATGGCCCGGATGGCGCTGGCCCGCAGATCCCATGACGAGAACCGCCCGCTGCTCGAGACCGAACGGGCATCGGCCTCGACGAGCGCCATCCGCGCGAGCAGTTCGCGATCGAGGTCGGCGATCGGGGTGGGTTCGCGTCGAGCTGGGTTCCGCTGCCAAAGCAGGATGGGATCGATATTGGCGAGTTCACTGCGGACCCGCTCCTCCCACTCGGCTTCGTCGAGGTGGGCAGGCTTGCCCGGTCGTCGTTGCGCCCACGCCAGCTCGTCGATGTGGTGGAGATCGTCGACGCCAGGTTGCCGTCCGGGGTGCTCCTCGCGCCACTCCGCAATCAGCCGTATACGGTTGGCTTCGATCTGGTTCGACCGTCGCGAGAGCGGGCGCACGACGTGGGCAAGCTGCGCGATCTCGCCGTTCGCATCGAGCGTGTAGCCGTGGGCGGCGAGTGCGGCTACCCATCGTGGGTCGCTGCGAGCCGCCAACTCACCCTCCGCGTTAACAACGTTGTGGAGCCTGAGCGCTACCCGCGAGTCCAGGCTCGACCATTTGCCGTCGACTCCTTGCACCTTCATGTTCAGCCATAGGTGTCGATGGATATGGGGGTCAAGCGCCCGCGACCGCCGATGCTGCAACTCGACGACTTCGAGCCGAGCGATGTCTTCGCGGATTTGTCCGCCCCGGCCGCGCCGCGCGTTCAGCTGGCGCTGCCAGAGCGGGATGGTGCGGTCGCGCATGCGGTCCTGTAGCAACTCGAACTCCCGCGCGAGCTCCGGGTCAAGGAGAGCGGCGACGCTGTAAGACTTCGGGAAGTTGATTGTCCCGTCCAGAAGCAGGTCGGTGTTCTCCGACCGGTGCATCAGCCCGCGCGGCTCACCGGTCTCGGGATCCTCCCCCTGGATCCACCGCCGCAGCGCCGGGGCGTCCAGCTTGTCGCGAGCCAGCTCCCCGCGACCGCCACGAACCGCGTCACTGCGGCTCCGTCGACTTCGCCGTATTGCTCAGCAGACGCCACTCCCACTGGAGCACGGTGTGCATCACATGTGCCATCGAACGCGTACGAGATCGCATTGCGGATGCCGCGGGATTCAGCCCCGCGCTTCCAATTCCGCAATCCCCCTCGCATGACAGCAGGATACATGCGCAGCCGTGTCACCACCAGGCATGGTGCCTACGTGCATTGCTTTCAGTTCTTGTCTCACTCTTCATCGATCTCGCTCGTTCGTGGTCTATTCGATCAAGCGTCGGCTCGCGCTCGGTGGCCGTCGCGGCGCCATGGAGCGTCCGCGAACGTCCGAATTGGAAGCCTCTGCGCATCCGTCGGCGGGGTCTACCAGGGTACGAACGGCGGGGTGCCGCTCACGGTGTTTAGCGGGACCTCCTCACTCCGGGATCTATGGTGGCTCGTGTGAGGTCTGTCCGACAGCCAGCAGTGGGAGGGATGCGATGGACGACGCGATGGAATTCGATGTGCAACCACCCGGCGACCTGTGGCGGTTCTCAGTAGGTTCGCCGGAAGCGCACGGCGCGACGTGGGCGCTCACCTGCGCGCGTCATACGAACGACGTGTACCTGTCGACGCGCGAACACGGCGGCGGCGACAGCAAATGGTCGTTCCATCAAAGCGGCGACTGGCGTATGCAGTACAGCCAGGCAAAGGCGGAAGAGCTCGGAGTGTCTCGGGTGCTGAGTCAGTGGAACCGTCCCGCTGCGGACTCTCTCGGCTACACCGAGATGATCCGAATTCTCCTGCCCACGAGCGACATCGTTCCAGGGGCCAAGGAGCTCACAAGGCTTTCGAAAGTCGAGTGGATCGATCCTGCCCCAGCGGGGATGATGACCGTCATCTTGATATGTGTCATCGCGCCCGGGACCCAAGTACCGCTGCCCAGCGACTTGACCCCGCTCCGGTTGATCGCCTTGCACGACGGCTCGATCGTCATGGTGTTCAGAGCGGACGCCGAAATAGCCGGCTACGCGCCGCTCTTCCAGAGTTCCCGCACCGACATACGGAGATTGCCCGCACCGGGCGGAGGGGCATGGCGCCCGTCGCGAACTGATCCCGACGCGCGCGGGATGGTGGATGCCGTCAGCGGCGACGGTCGGCACGAGATCTGGGATCTGTGGCTGTGACCTCTGCTGCAAGTTGCCCAGCTGCAACCTGACCGCCAATCAACCGATGACCGCGCGCGTCCGATCGGGCGACCGACGTCGTCGCCGAGGCGGTCAGTCGTCGCCGGCAGCCTTCACAGCCCTCCGTAGTGCCCGCGACAGCCCGTTTAGAGCCGAGAGCGTGCTCGTCGCGTAGTAGACCACTTGGCTACGCATGACCCCCTCCGCATTCCGCGGAACGTTCTCTCGCGTGAGCACCCATATGACTCCATTCTGGATGCCGACGTCGTCGCCAACGACGTGGGCAGAGACGGTGTTGCGGATAAGGCGCAGCGTCTGGGTGAAGTCTGTGTCCGCCCTCATCGGCGCCATCGCGTCGTCGAACTCGACCTTGGCCACTCGAACGATCTCGAAGTCGAACGCATCATGGGCGGGGTCGTCCGATCCCGCGCGCCGGATAGCACCCAGCAACCGATTGATCATGTTGTCCACCGATTCGTCGGCCTCTTCGAGGGCTAGAACCAGGAACTTCTCGGCGGTGAGCCGACTTTGAGGATGGGCAAGAAGATTTCGCAACAGCACCCGAAGGTCAAAATCGACGGTAAGCGCGAAGAAGTCCAGGTCGGTGAAAGCTCTGTAGACCGCAGAGTTTCCTTTAATCCCAATCTCCGCATTGCGTGCCGCCTGGGCCAGAACGCGCTCTTGTTCGGGGAGAACTCGATCAAGGTTGGCAACGATCTCGTCCGCGGTCACAGCGGTGACGGTACACCAAGGAGCACTGAGGGTCACTCCCTGCGCGATGCGCATACGGATCAACCCGCCGACTTCATCGCCCGCTGAGGGGAACAGCCCCGCGAGATGCACACAGGTGAGGCCGCCATCGACGGTACCCGACTCTATTTGGCACGAACCCGTGCGGCGGTCGAGACCGAGATCCTTCCGGACTGCACGTGCTCCGCCAGTTCACATGCCTTATGGTCCGTGCGGTCGCCGCAGCGAGGCGACGTCAATGGGCCGACTCGGCCCGATCACGGCTGGGCTCGCCAAGAACCGACGCTGCCCACCAACCGTTCACTGTCGGAGGCGTCCGCTATCGTCACACCCGGGAGGACCCGTGGCAGGCACAGATACGATTCGCGGAATCGCGTATCAGCAGGCCCACGCGATCCACCTCGCCATCGAAATCGTCGAGCAGCATCCCGAGCATCAGCTTCGCGTGGAGGGCACGGACGATGTCGTGGACGTCGAAGTGCTTGATGCGGTTGGCCATCTCATCAGTGCCCACCAGATGAAGAGCCGCTCGGGCCTTCCATGGACGCCGAAGCCGATTGCCGATGTCATGCGCCGCTGGGCCGGCCTCAACGAGCCAACCGCCACATTCACCTTCATCACCAACGGAGCGCTCGGCCCCGGCGCGCAAACCCTCAGCAACATCCTGGCGAGCACCGACACCGATCGAACCACGCGACTGGCGAAAGAACTGGACATCTCCGAGGATCTCGCGGAACGCCTGACGTTCGCGCGCGTTCGCGTCGATCTGTCCTCCGTCGGCGCTCTGCTCGAAGCTGCCGAGCGACGCATCGCTGCACGGCTCGACCCACTCTTACGCGACAGGGAGGAAACAGCCGTACAGCGTGTCGACACCCTAGTCAGGGTGCTCATGGAGCGAGCGGCGCAGAACAACCCCGCGGAGCGGTTGTTCACCGCAAGTGAGCTCCAGACGCTGGTGGGCGGCGAGAGTGGCGAACGAGCCGAGTACCAGTGGGCGAGCGCACTGAAAGAGTCGTACCTGGCGACGGTGGCAAGCACCCCGCCGAACCTCGTTCCTCTCACGCTAGCCACGCGCGAAGGCGAGCCCGCTGTCGACCCGAACGTACTCCTCCTGTCGAAGACGGCATCGTTGTCGGGACCGACCGGCACCGGCAAGTCCAGCGCGATACAGATGCTCCAGTCATCAGCCGCAGCCACTGGGCGTGCAGTTGTGGTCTGCCGTGCCGAGACCTACGTACCCGGACACCTCGGAGCTCTCGTCGCCGATGCGCTCGGCTTCAGCACGGGAACGGCGATTCCCACCTACGCTGGCCGGAAAGTACTCGCTGATCCGGACTCTGTTGTCGTCATCGACGGCGTCTCCGAGATTCCCGATGCCACACTTGAGCGTCTCGCAGAGGATTTGAAACCGCTTCTCAACCGGCCGGGCCTCGCGTCGGTCGTGCTGGTCGGGCGCGACCCCGCGGCGCTGCGCCGTCTGCTGGAGCCAGCCCCTGCACACGAAGCCTTCACAGTCACGCCACTCACACAGTCGGATCAGGAGCGACTCATCAAGTCGGTTGCTGACCCGGCCGCGCCCGGATTTGCACAGATCCGCTCTCGCGCAGAACGTGTCCTGGGAGATGGCGTACGAAACCCAATGCTCCTTAAGATCTACCTTCAAGCGGGCGCGGGAGGTACGGACGAGCTATCTCGAAGCGCCGTCTACGAGAAGTTCCTGTCGCACCTGAGCGAACGGGCTCCATCCGTAGACGCCCGAACCTACTTGCCGGTCCTGAGTGTCGTGTTCGCTCAGCTTCTCACTGCTCAACGTCGATACTCCGACCGATACGAATGGGTGGCCCGCACAGACGAGGTAGCAGAAACTCTCCCGTCTGCGACCGACGGCGCCAGCGCACGCGCTGCGGCCCTCCGCATTGGACTAGTTACCGAAGTAGGCATGGGTGTGGTTGCACCGTTTCACGACTCGCTCGCTGACTACCTTGCGGGGACTGCAGTGGCTGCCGGTCTCTCCCCTCTGCCCTCCGCTCTGCGCACGACCCAGTCAGAATGGGTGGTCTTCGCAAGCGAGCTCGGCGTCGATGTCTCTGACCTCGTCTCACGAGACCTTCCGTTCCTGTCCGTGCGCATCGCACGCACGGATCACCGCTTCCCCGGCAGCGGCAGCTACGCACACGAGATCGCTACGCTGCTGGACGTACTTCTCGGGCTAACCGGTTGCAATGTCCACGCGAAAGAAGCGCTAGACGGTCGGTGGGTCCTGCGTGCGACCGATGACTCCGGTATGACCATCGGAGAAACGGTCGTTGAACGCGAACGCGGGCCTCTGTACGCGGCCGTACGACTCTGGCGACTGGCTCTACGCAGTCGATTGGACTCAGTGCCGCCCGCTCTATCGCGCCGCCCGCGATCTATCGCAGACGCTCGAACCCAGGTCAAAGAGTTCGTTCGACAGCGTCAACTCAATCTGGATGCTCTCCTCGACACTTTCCCCGACGAGCAACGTTCCCAACTGCTAGATCGGCTGCGACCGCTAGGCCTCACGTTCTACATCGGCGATAGCGATGAGATCTGGGGAGTTGAAGATTGGCCGATGTCCTACGTCGAGACAGTCGAGACTCGCCTGCTCCCGGAAGCGCCCGTCGAGCGGCTCGGTCAGACGACCGCATCACATTTCCTCGACGGTGGTCCGGCACATGCCGCGGCAACGGACATCCGAGAAGCCGTTCACCAGCTCACAGACACATCGGGATGGCTCGCATGACGAAAGATATTTGGACTGCGGTGAGCGACCTCGCCGATAAGTGGCGGCACTCCCAGACCGTGCGGCGTGTGATTTCAGTCATGCCGCGAGATGGCGTCCCGTCGAAGGACCGCCTCACGGAGATGCTCGCCGAGTTTCGTGCGGGGGGTATGCATGCGCACGCCTTACGCCTCAATTCGGAGCTGAGGTACCTGATGACCCAGCCGATGTGGGAGCACGTGACGAGGCCAAACAGTTTCGATGCATGGTTCCTCGCTGCCTACGAAGTCGAGGTCGCCTTCCGCCTTCAACTGGCGTGGCTTCGCGCTCAGCTCCCCGGATATCCCCTGCTTGGAGTACCCCAGCTCGTCGCCAACACCCCGTTCACCACACACGAGTTCACCTGGAAGGCGGTCTGGGCACGCGCGGACATGGCCCGCGGCTTCCAGCTCTCACGTCCACCGGACCTTGTCATTGGGGCCGAACGCATCGACGCGAGCCACGAACTACAGGAGTTGGCCTCAGCTCTTCGCGCGTCAGAGTCCTGGCAACGGCTCGCCGTCGCCCGTGCCGCATTGACCGCGCCCGACCACGAACAGCTTCGCACCGAATGCAAGGAGCTTCGCGCCGAACTGTCATCTGAACGCGTCGATGAGTTCGAGCCGCATTTCGCGCTGAAACGCCATCAGTTCCGTGAGGAGCACATGAAGGACGCGGTCGCACGACTAACGGACGGCGCAGCGGCTTACGCGCAGGCATTCACCGACGCGGCGGACATGGTCGATTTCGCCGTTGACGACGTGCTGCCACAGCTCGTGACATACGGACACCCCAAGGACGTTGGAGCCGCAGCAGACCTCGACTTCCTCGGTGAGGATCGAATCGCGTTCCAGCCGGCCGTCCCGATCTTCTGGACCGGCATGTTGGTGTTCGTATCCGATCCGCTCGTCGAGGAAGTCGGACAAGTTATCGGAGCCAGCTTCAACTTCGGCGGCGGCATCGAGAGCAACCGCGCCACCCTTCGGCTGCTGCCGGGCGCGGCTGCCAGCTGGGGACTGTGAGAGCCAGCGACAGACTGCCGCCCCTCGTCGGCGCTCGCAAGTCGCTAGTCTCTGCACCCCTTACCGATACTCGACGCCATTGGGACGGGCCAGCCTGAGCGTATAGAAACCAGTGGCGTGCCGCCTCACTTCCTGGTTGGCCGAGAGCGCGAGCTCGCTGAAGAAATGTGACCGACTGTGCACCTGAACCGGGCCACACATGGACTGTTCCCATTGCTATGAGTCAGGACCGTTCCGTGTCAGCCCTGTGACCCATCAGGACTGTGATGTCTCGGGACTCTGATGTCTTAGGACATCGCTGACGGTTTGCCCACATTTTGCCCACACTTGGTAGAGATTCACCCCGAACGAGCCGGATTGAGCCTTCCCGAGGAAAGCAAAATTACCGCGTAATTACGCGGTTTTTCCCGAGTTCCGCGACAAGGCCGAAATCGCCCGCCTGAGTTCGACTCCCGCCGTCGCGTCCATTCGAGTTCACTCCCCGGCAAGACCGTCGAGCGCGTTGAGCCGCCGGAGGGCGTCTCGCGCTCGGCCGAGACGCTCGTCCTCGGGCTCGTCCCACCAGTAGGGACCGCGCTCCCCCAGGCCGTGCTTGGCGAGCCCGACGCGTTCGCGTGCCGCCGCCACGGCGTCGTCGTCTCCGCGACGCTTGGCCGCTCCGACCGCCGACCTGCCCCGTCCGAGGTGCGATTTCAGCGCCGCGACGATGTCGTCGGGCAACGACGGGTCGGTGCGCCGCCAGCGTCGCCCGTCGATGACGAGCCAGCGTTCGGAATCGACATCGGCCACGGACTCAGTATGAGCCGTGGCCGATGTCGAGGATGCTGCGCGTCAGGCGCGGCGGAGCTCGGCGCGCATGGGGCAGTCGAACGGGTCGCGTGCCGCGAGCCCGACGCGGTTGAGGTAATCGATGACGATCGCGTACGACCGCCACAGGGTCGTCTCGGTGTACGGCACGTTCAGGGCGTCGCACTGGTCCTTGACGATCTCGCGGGCACGGGCGAGGGCGGGACGCGGCATGTTCGGGAAGAGGTGGTGCTCGATCTGGTAGTTGAGGCCGCCCATCAGCCACGTCGCCCACCAGCCGCCGCCGATGTTGCGCGAGGTGCGCACCTGCTTGCTGAAGAAGTCGAGCTTCGCGTCGGGCGCGATGATCGCCATGCCCTTGTGGTTCGGGGCGAACGAGGCACCCATGTACAACCCGAAGACCGCAACCTGGACGCCGAAGAAGGCGAATGCCATGCCGACCGGCAGGAAGATGAAGATCGGGGCGACGAAGATCGCGAAGCGCGCGAGGATCAACGTGATCTCGAGCGCACGCTTCTTCACCGGGCCGCGGCTGAACAGGTGGCGTACCGACAGGGCGTGCAGATTCAGGCCTTCGAGAAGCAGCAGCGGGAAGAAGAACCAGCCCTGGCGCTGGGTGATGAACCGGCGGACGCCGCGAGCCGTGGCGGCATCCTCCTCGATGAACGAGATCGTGTCGATCTCGATATCGGGGTCCTTGCCCACCTTGTTGGGATTCGAGTGATGCCGAGCGTGCTTCGACGTCCACCACGACAGGCTCATGCCGACCACGCCGACAGCGAGGATGCGGGCCAGACGGTCATTCGCAGGCCCGGAGGCGAGCACCTGACGGTGATCGGCCTCGTGCGCCAGGAAGGCCACCTGTGTGAAGACGATGCCGAGCGCTGCGGCGATGAGCAGCTGGAACCAGCTGTCGCCGAGCAGGACGAAGCCGGTCACGCAGCCGCCGATGGCGAGGACGAGGGCGAGGCCCACCATCCCGTAGAACCACGGGGTGCGGCGGAGAAGGCCCGATTCGCGGACGACGCGGGAGACATCGGTGAAGGCCTTGGCCATCGGCGGGAAGTCGGCGGTTCCGGCGTAGGTGGTGCGGATGGGGCCGAGACGCGACTCGACGACGGTTGAAGCGATGAGAGCACCTGCTGACTCGTTCGTGACCGGGGAAGGTCGGGGAGCGGAAGGCGGATGCCGACGGCTTCAGGCCCACACTACGGAGCGCTGGATCGCCGCAGCGGTATATGCCCGGCTCTCACGGACGATGCACGGCAGCCGTTCAGGCGCGAAGTGCCCGCCCGGTTATTCGGACCCGTCCGGGAATGCATGCCCGCGGGACGAGTCGGGCGGCTCCGGCACGACGTACAGGCCGGTCGGCGAGTTGGCGGTGTAGGTCAGCGCCTCGAGCCAGGTGCGGTTCAGCGCCGGCGTGCGCGAGCCGTAGTACTTGAAGACGAGCCCGCATCCCGGATGGAGCCACACGGTGGTACGGCCGTCTCCGATGCTCACGTCGTCCTTCCAGGTGAGGGTGAAGGCTTCGCCACGACGGAGCTTCGTGGTGATCACCGTCTGGAGGTGCGCGAGCGTCCGGTCCTCGAAATCGGCTCGGATCTGATTCTCGTAGATGAAACGGCCCATCACCTGTCCTTCCGGTCCGGCCCGACCCTAACGCCCGCAACGCACGACCGGCATCCCCTTGCGCCCGACGAAGGGGTCGGTAGTCTCGCCTGACGCGGCGCGCTCAGCGCCGGTGGAGCGAGAGGCGGATGCCGTGTCCAAGAGAGTCGATGTGTTCTACGGCGGTCGCCCCTACAGCATCGGCGGACGCGACATCGACGACATCCGCGCCGAGATCGCCGCCGCGCTCGCGATCGGCCACGGATGGCTCACCGTCAACGACGGTGAAGGCGTCGCGCAGACGACGGATCTGCTCATCACTCCCGGTGTCGACGTCACCCTCGCCGACATCCCCGGCGACTGAGGCTTTGCGCATCCGGCCGCGAAAGTCAACCCCCTCCCCCTTCCTGAGAACTGCCTCAAACCTGCGGAAGCACAGCGCGGCTGTGCGCGTCGCGGATCGAGCGCGCGCGGATCGGATTCTTCCGCGATCCCCACCGACTCGATCGCGGAAGCTGTTGATCGCGCCATCGGCGCGCGAGGAGGAATATTGGGCAGGTTTGTTTACGACGGCAACAATCGCCTCGACATCGAGGACCGCACGCTCGCACACCTTCAGATGACCATCGGGGCCAAGCTCCGACGAGGCGAGGCGTTCTTCTTCACTTGGAAGGACGATGTCAGCGTCGGCAAGGGCCGAACGACCGTCTGGATGCACTCTGCGGCATCCCTCGTCTTCACCTTCCACGGCAGTCGCACCCCGGCGATCAACCGCGCCTGGCTCGAGGCGCTGATGTACACGGCCAACTCGCCCACCGGGCTCTACGTCGTTCCCGAGCCGGCGGAGTCCGCGACCGACAAGCTCGGTGTTGAGTAGTCAGCCCGTTCGACGGGGGTTGCAGACCGACGACCCCGGTCGGGCACAGGAATCGATCAGCTCGCTCTACGAGTCCTCGGTCTCTCTCGCGGTCGACGGTTCCACGCCGTTCCGATACGAGATGGCAGCTCTCGCTCACCCCGAAGCGGCGGCCGCCGCGATCCGTTTCACCGGCACCATGCGTTCGGCCACGCACGCGTTTCCCCGCATCATCGTCGCGCACGCGGCCCAGGGCAGCCATCGCTGGCATGTGGGCGGAGAGTCCGGCGACGGACGCACGCCCTTCGTCGTGCCGCCCGAGACGGAGTTCACGGCCGAATTCCGGCAGCTGCACCTGCGCACCTTCAGCATCACCGTCGAGACTCTCGACCATGTGCTGCGCGCACTGATCGGGGACGACCCGCGCAACCTGCAGTTCGCCGGGCTGAACCGCCGGGCCGAGAACCCGCGGCTCGTCGCCGAGACGCTCCGCTTCCTCGAGGCGACCATCCTGGCCGACGAGAAGGTCGCGGCGTCGCCGCTCATGCGGACTCAACTCATCCACCAGGCGGTCGCGTCGCTCGTGACGGCATTCCCGCTCATCGACCCGGACGAGGGGGAACGTCGCCGCCCGACGGCGCGCGCCGTCCGCCGGGCCGTGGCCTTCATGGAGGAGAACGTCGGCAACCCCATCAGCATCAGCGACATCGCGGTCGCTTCGGGAACATCGGTCCGAGCGCTCCAGAGCGCGTTCCACAAGGCCTTCGAGATCCCGCCGAGCACCTATCTGCGCCGCCTGCGCATCGAGGGAGCTCATCGCGAGCTGCGCGCTGCGCCTCCCGGCTCGACGACGGTCCGGGATGTCGCGCTGCGCTGGGGCTTCGCTCACACGGGTCGTTTCGCCCAGCTCTACGCCGCGATGTACGGCGAGCACCCGTCGCACACGCTGCGCCGCTGAGCCGCCTCCCTCAGGCGGCCGATGCGGCCGCGGCGTCGGGGAGCAGGATCCATACGCGGGCGCCGCCCAGCGGCGAGTCGTCGAGACCGATTCGCCCGCCGTGCGCCTGGATCACGCGTCGGCAGGTCGACAGGCCGATCCCGAGTCCGTCGACGTCGGAGTCGCCCCGCTCCATCAGCGCGAACACGCGCTCTCGGTCCTCCGGCGGCACGCCGGGGCCGTTGTCGTCGACGGTGATGCGCCACCCGCCGGGCACGGCGTGCGCCTCAACCCGCACCCGGGGCGCGAGCTCGGCCGCGGCGGTGAACTTCAGGGCGTTGGCGACGACGTTCTGAAGCACCGCACGCAGGAGGGTGGGATCCCCGACCGGCTGCACGTCGATGTCCTGGCTGACATCGGCGCCCGAGGCGGAGATCTGCGCATCGAGGTCCTCGACGACGGCGTGCATCACGGCATCCAGATCGACCCGCTTCCGCTGCGGGCTCGCGCCGCCGACGCGGGCGTAGGAGAGGATGTCCGAGATCATGGCGTTCATGCGGTCGGCCGCCGACTCCGCACGGGCGAGCACCCGCGCCGCTTCGGGAGCGTTGTCCATGTCGGGGCTGTCGATCGCGAGCTCGAGGAAGCCGGTGAGCGCCGTGAGCGGATTGCGGAGGTCGTGACTGATCTGCCCCGCGAAGCGTGAGAGCTGATCGTTGGACTCGCTGAGCTCACGACTGATCCGGCGCAGTTCGAGCAGGTCCACCACCTGGTGCGCGAGCAGGTCGAGCGCATCACGCGAGGACTCGTCGAGATCGCCGACGGAGTCGTTGAAGACGCACAGCGTGCCGATCGCGACACCCGCCGGGGTGATGAGGGGGCTCGACGCGTAGAACCGCACGTGGGCGACCTCGCCGGTGACGAACGGGTTCGCGGAGAAGCGGTCGTCGAGGCGGGCGTCGGGAACGACGACCCGTCCGGGGCGTGCGATGACCGCGGCGCACATCGAGTCTTCGCGCGAGCAGACGGCCGGTTCGAAGCCGACGGCGGCGATCTGGTGCTGCGACCGGTCGTCGATGATGTTGATGACGGCCGTGTCGACGCCGCACACCGTGGCGGCGAGGCGGACGATCCCCTGCAGGTCGGGCGCGGGGGCCTCGCCGATGACGTGGTAGGCGTCGATCGCCTCGCGGCGGCTGATGTCGAGTTCGGTGACCATGGCTCTCTTACGCTATCCGCGTTCCCGGCGGGAGGGCTCGGGCCGGCGTCCTCGTCCGCGACCAGGCTCCCGCCACCAGCAGGCCGGCCACGACGATCTGGCCGCCGAGTCCGACGAACCAGCTCGGCACGGTCCGATCGCGGATCTCGGCGGGTGTCGCCACGTCATCGCGCATGGTCGGTCGGCATTCGTCGTACACCGTCGCGAGGTCGGGCGGGATCTGCGCCTGGCGGACTCCCGACGCGATCTGTCCGAACAGGTCGACGGGCTGGCCGTATCCGTTGTACTCGGCGGGCGTCGCGTCAGCGAGGATGACGAAGGGATTGGCCGCGAGCACCCACCAGACGCGGTCGAACCGCGGCACGGTGTACGTCGAGTCCTGCGGGGCGCCGCACACCATGCGGGCCGGATCGTTCCAGCAGTCGTCCGCGCCGTCGACGCACTGCGGCGAGCCGTCGGCGTTGTACATCGCCGGGCGGTAGGTCGTGGTCGCCTCACTCGAGAACGCGGTCGCGCCCAGGCCGAAGGCGATGAGCGTCCCGAAGACGAGGGCGGAGACGACGAGGTAGGTCGCCGCCACCGAGAAGAGGGGGCGGGCGATCAGGCCGCTGAGCCCGACCCCGATCGCGGCGATGATGCCGATCTCGACGATGAGGACCGCCAGCGACACCACGACCACGACGGGGTCCACTCCCCCGGCCAGCGTCGCGACGACGAGGAAGGGTGCCGCGACGGCGGCGAAGGCGAGCCCGGTGATCCAGGCGGCGAGCACCTTGCCCAGCAGGATCTCGGACGTGCGCGCGAGGGTCACCTGAACGGGTGCGAGGGTCGCGGCATCCCGGTCGCCGTTGATGGAGTTGCCGCTCAGCGTCGGTGAGACCAGCACGACGAGCAACAGCGTGATGATGACGATCGTCGAGTAGATCCCCGCGCCGCGTTGGTCGGCCTGAGAGACGATGCCGCCGAACGCGAGGAACGCGAGCGCCGTCACACCGATGAGCAGGACGGCGAAGATACCGAGCAGCACGTACCACGAGACGGTGCGCACGCGCTGGAGCAGCTCGAGGCGGGCGACGGTCCACAGCCGCGCGATGCTCATGACGCCTCCTTCCGCTCGGAGCCGAGATCGAGGAAGGTGTGCTCGAGCATCCCGGTGGCGGCCGAGAACTCCGCGACGGCGACGCCGGCGTCGATCAGCACGCGCAGGCCGGCCGCCGCCTCCGCCTCCGACGCGAACGGGATGAGCACATCGCGGCGATCGATCGGCACCCGCGCGACATCGAGCCCGAGTGCCGTCGCTATCGGGAGCACAGCGGCCTGCGCCTCGAGGTCGGCGACGCGCACCCGCCACGTCCGGGTGCGACCCGCGGCCGCCGCGACGCGGTCGGGGCTGACGGTCGCGCCGTCGAGGAGGAACACCGCGTCATCGACGACCTCCTCGAGCTCGGACAGGATGTGGCTGGAGATGAGCACGGTCTTCCCCGCCGCCGCGAAGCCGCGCAGGAGTCCGCGCAGGTCGACGCGCGCCTGCGGATCGAGCCCGGAAGCCGGTTCGTCGAGGAGGAGCACGGAAGGGTCGTGCACGAGAGCGCGCGCGAGTCCCAGCCGTTGCTTCTGCCCCCGTGAGAGCACACGGGCCTGCGATCCGGCAAGACCGGTCAACCCGACCTGATCGAGCAGTTCACCCGCACGGCGGGCCGCCGCGGGCTTGTCGAGGTCGTACAGCCGAGCGGTCATCTCCAGGGTCTCCCGCACCGTGAGCGACCCCCATGCGCCGAGTGCGTCGGGCATCCAGCCCAACCGTGCGCGCGCCTGCGCCGGATCGGCGACCGGGTCGATGCCTGCGATGCGGATGCTGCCGGCATCGGGCTGCAGCAGCGACGCAAGCACCAGCAGCAGCGTCGTCTTGCCGGCGCCGTTGGGGCCGACCAGTCCGGTCACGGCACCGGCTCGGGCATCGAGATCCACGCCACGCACGGCGTCGACCCGCCCGAACGATCGACGAACGTCGCGGACGGTGATCCCGGCGGTGAGCATGTCCGACACCCTAGGGGACGGCGGTGCCCGGATCGAGCGATGATCCGGCGGCGGGCGCGTCGTCTCGGGGCAGGCGGACGACCGCGGTGGTTCCGCGCACGGTTCCGGGAAGCAGTCGGACATCACCGCCGTAGGCCCGCGCCAGACCCCTCGCGAGCGAGAGCCCGAGGCCGAGCCCCTGGTCCGCGCTTCGACGAGAACGCGCGGTGCGGTAGAAGCGCTCGAACGCCTGCCGTCGCTCGGCGGGAGTCATCCCCGGGCCTGCATCGGATACGGCGATCACGATGTCGTCGGGACGGTTCGTGATCGCCACCGTCACCTCGCCACCGCGGGGCGACACCTGCCGGGCGTTGTGCAGCAGCTCCGCGACGATCGATTGGAGGTCGCGGTCCGCGATGCGCGCCCGGGCCTCGGTTCCCGTCACGGTGACCCGGACCTCGGGAACACCGTCGGCAGTTTCGGACACGGCCCGGTCGACGACCACGCGCACGTCGCTCGACGGCACCCCGGGCGACACATCCGCGCGGCCCGTCGCGAGCATGAGCTCGACCGTCCGCTCCAGCCTCTCGGCGGCGCGGTGGACGGTCTCCCACCGGTCGCGATGCTCGGGCATGGCCCCGGCGACGGCGAGTTCGGCGTTGCCGAGGATGACCGTGAGCGGAGTGCGCAGCTCGTGGCCGACCGTGTCGAGGAAGCGGTCGCGTACGGCGACAGCCTCGATCAGCTCGGTCACATCCTGAGCGACCACGAGGACCCCGATGGTCTCGCCGTCGAGAGCGATGGGGCGGGCGACGAAACGCAGGGCCACCTGGGCGCCGGGCTCGCCGACCCACACCCGACGCGCGTCGGCGAGTTCGCCCGAGACGATGATGTCGCGCAGGTACGGTCCCCACGCGATCGGTGTGACCCGGTCCTCCTCGTAGACGGCGCCGCGCCCGTCCTGGTCGAGCGAGATCTCGATCCCGGCGCGGCGCGCCAGCGCGCGTGCGGGGGCGTTCGCCACCAGCACCGCGCCGTCGTCGCCGAAGAGGACGATGGCGTCCGGGCTCGTGTCGAGCAGCTGACGCAGGGTCGCGTCGGCTCGACCCGACGACTCGAGCGCCTCGGCCAGTCGATGCGTGGTGCTGTGGACGGTCGTGCGCTGACGGCGGAGGTCGATGGCGACGAAACGGGTACCGATCGCGAACAGGCCGAGCAGCGCCGGCAGCGTCACGAGCGACAGCCATTCGCCGAGCCCCGCGGGGACGGCGGGGTCCGCTGCGAGAGGCAGGAGCCCCGCGACCACCACGCCGAGCGCCGCGACGACCGGCGGGAACGCGAACGCGAGCCAGGCGATGGCGAAGATCACGAGCATCCCGGCGACCGGCAGCAGATCGATCGCGCTGCTGCGTATGGGGGCGCAGGCGAGGATCGAGGCGAGCGGCACGATGCAGACCCAGACGGTTCCGCGGGTCGGTTTGTAATGCCAGACGAACCCCATGGCGATGCAGGCGGCGAGGATGACGCCCGCGCCGATGACATAGGCGACGGTGATGCGCGTGGGTTCGACGATCGCGACGGTCGTGGAGATCATCGCGGTCGACACCGCCATCAGGTACTGGGCGTACGGCTGGATCCGGGGTCTGCTGAGCATCGGGCCTCATCCGCGGGCATCCGCTCGCCCGACGACGATCACCCTCCCGACCCGGCGCGTCCGATGTCAAGTCCGTGACAAGCGCCGGCGTCAGTTCCTGAAGGCGTCGACACCGAGATCGGGGTGGTCGACGAAGACACCGTCGACGCCGGATGCCGCGAGTTCGGCCCACTCGGCGCGGTAGTCACCCCACGCGGATCGCCCGCCGCGGCGTCGATGCCGACGGACGAGGAAGGCATTCTCAGGCCGCGCGGTCCAGGTGAAGACGACCAGATCGCGCTCGTGCGCTGCGTCCACGAGCACACGCCCGCCGTCCGCACCCTGAGCGGGGTCGAGGATCATCCGCTTGTCGAGGCTCACGCCGGCGACGCGGCCGCGCAGCGCATCGAGCCCCGCGGGCGATGCCCACGCTCGATAGCAGCGGGCATGCTCGCCCTCGGCGGCGACGAGGTCGTACGGGGCGCCGTCGGCCTCGAGGAGGAAGATCCGCGTTCCGGCGACTCCGGCGTCGGCGAGCCGGTCGAGGATCGTCAGTTCGAACGACTCGATCCACAGCGGCAGACCTGCGAGATCGGCGCGGACCGCCTCGATCTCGGCGCCGACGAGGCCGGCGACGTCGAAGCCCGCGCTCTCGAAGAAGGTCGCGTGCTTGATCTCGACCACGATGCCCGGTCGGCGCCCGGACTGCTCCGCGAAGTCCGCGACCAGTTCGAAGAGGTCTCGCAGCCGCAGCATCGGCTCCGCGCCGTCACGCCGGGCGCTGTCGGGCCGCAGCTGCGGGAGTCGCTCGCGACACCGCAGCCGCGACAGCTCGTCCCACGTGAAGTCCTCGGTGAACCAACCGGTGACCGCGGCGCCGTCGACGGTCTTCGTCGTACGCCGCGCCGCGAACTCGGCGTGGTCGGCGACGTCGGTGGTCGTGCCGATCTCGTTCTCGTGGCGGATGATCGCGACGCCGTCCCGGCTGAAGACGACGTCGGGCTCGACGGCGTCGACGCCGTTCTCGAGCGCCAGCAGATACGACGAGCGGGTGTGCTCGGGGAGGTACCCGGGCGCACCGCGGTGTCCGATCACGAGGGGGCGAGGCACCGTCTCAGGCTAGGGCCGGCCCGCGGTGTTTCGCTGAGGGCGATCGGCTTCATGGCCTGCTCACAGCGGGGAACGCGCACCGCGGGAACCGGTTCCCCTAGGCTGGGTGGACACGGCATCCAGCTGTGTCGACCCTCGACTTGGAGTGTGAGAGCAGTGGCCCTCAATAACCCCGCATTCGACAATCCCGCGTTCAAGGAGCAGCGGCCGGGTCTGACGCCGCCCGCCGCTCCCGGCATGCAGACCGCCTCGGCGCAGCACGCCGGTGTGGACGTCGCCGCACAGGCGCAGCTCGAAGGCATGTACGCCTCGCCGGCCGCCGGTGCCCGCGAGACCGACCGCATGACGGTCGAAGACACCGTCGTCAAGACGCTCGGGCTCTTCGCCATCCTCCTCGTGACGGCAGCCGTCGGCTGGGTGTGGACGCTGTCCACCGTCGACCGCACGAGCCTGAACCCCAGCCCGACGCTCCTCCCGTGGATCATCGGCGCGCTCGGCGGCTTCGTCCTGGCGATGGTCATCACCTTCACGTCGCGTAAGAAGGTCCGCCCCGGCCTGATCTTCGCGTACGCGGCCTTCGAGGGGCTTTTCGTCGGCGGCATCTCCGCCTACCTCGAGTTCATCTTCCCGGGCATCGTGATGCAGGCGACTCTCGCGACGCTGGCCGTCGTCGGCGTCACCCTCGCGCTGTTCGCGAGCGGCAAGGTCCGGGCCTCGGCCAAGGCGACCAAGATCTTCATGATCGCGATGCTCGGCTACCTCGTCTTCTCGCTGCTGAACGTCGGCCTGATGCTCTTCGGCGTCATCCCGGGCGGCATGATGTTCGGTCTGCACAGCATGAAGATCGCCGGCATCCCGCTCGGGCTGATCATCGGCGTGCTCGTCGTCATCATGGCGGCGTACTCGCTCGTGCTCGACTTCGACAACATCCAGCAGGGCGTCCGCAACGGCGCACCGCGCAAATTCGGATGGGTCGGCGCGTTCGGCATCATGGTCACGGTCGTCTGGCTGTACGTCGAGATCCTGCGGATCATCGCGATCCTGCGCGGAAACAACTGACGCGACCCCGCGATCCTCGAAGGCCCGTCCGGTTCGCCGGGCGGGCCTTCGCCATGCACCCGCACAGTATGGTTCGACGGGAGGAACCATGAGACGCGGCTCGAATCTGCCGGCCGTCGGCACGTACAACCAGACGCTCGTGCTCGACCTGATCCGGCGCTCCCCCGAGGGCATCAGCCGCATCGAGCTGGCCGCCCGCACCGGCCTCTCCGCCCAGACGCTCAGCAACGTCGCCCGCCGTCTCGTCGCCGAGGGCTGGGTGCGCGAGGGCACGCCGGTCGTCTCGGGCCCCGGCAAGCCCCGCACCCCGCTCCAGCTCGATCCCGCCGCGCGATGCGCCGTCGGCATCCACCTCGATCCTGCGGTCGAGACCGTCGTCGTCGTCGATCTCCTCGGTCACGTGGTCGCGCAGACCGAACGGACGCCGCGCCCCGACGCGACTCGGGATCAGATCGTCGCCGACCTCGTCGGCACCGTCGAGTCGCTTCTCGTGGAGGGTGGGCGATCGCGGGCATCCGTGCTCGGCATCGGCGTCGCGGCCCCCGGCCCCCTCGACGCGGAGGCGGGCATCCTGTTCGAGCCCCCGCTCCTGCCCCCGATCTGGCACGACCTCGCCCTCGGCCCGCTGCTGCACGAGGCGACGGGACTGCCGACGACGGTGGAGAAGGACGTCGTGGCCGCGATGGTCGGCGAGCTCTGGCGCGATGCAGCGCAAGAGCTGCAGGACTCGATCTTCGTCTACTACGGCGCCGGCGTGGGTGTGGGCCTCGCGGTCGACGGCACTCCGATCCGCGGCCGGACGGGCAACGCCGGCGACGTCGCGCATCTCGTCGTCGAACCGAACGGGCCGATGTGCGGATGCGGTCAGCGCGGGTGCCTCGGCGCGGCGATCGCGCCCGAACGGCTGCTCGTCGACGGCGGCGTGATCGACGGTGCTGAGCCCGTCGCCGCGCCCGCGCTCCGGGAGCGCCTGCGCGAGCTGGCATCCCGGGCCGGCGGCGGTGACGAGCGCGCTGCGGCCGCGGTCAGGCGGGCCGGGTCGAGCCTCGCGCGTGCGGTCGTTCAGATCAACAACCTCCTCGACGCGGATGTCGTCGTCGTCGGCGGCCCCCTGTGGACGCTGCTGTCGGCGAGCGCGAGCAGCGCCCTGTCCGACGCCGTCGCGGCGAGCACCGAGACAGCCACGGTCCGCGGCATCCGGGTGCTCGAGAGCGCGCTCGCCACCGACGCGGCAGCCGCCGGGGCCGCATGCCTCGTGCTCGACGCCGCGATGACGCCGCGCCCGACCGACCTGATGATCGCGGGCACGGCGGGTTGACCCCGCGAAGAAAAGGTGCGGGCGAAACCTTGTCCTTTTATTCCATTTGGTTTAGAAAAGACGTGCGCGCGCACCAGCGCTCTTGTCCAAGCAAAGGAGCTTCGACCATGAAGAGATCCACCACGACCGCAGCGGTCGTCGGAATCGCCGCGTTCTCGCTCGTTCTCACGAGTTGCGGCAGCGGCGGAGGCGACGCGGCGTCGTCGGACACCATCCGCGTCGCCTACCAGAAGACCACGTCGTTCACCGCGATGGACGAGCTCATGAAGAAGACCAAAGAGGAGTACGAGGCCGCGAACGAGGGGATGACGGTCGAGCTCGTCCCGATCGAGGCCGAGCAGGACCAGTACTTCACCAAGCTCGCCCTGATGAACGGGTCGGCGGGGACCGCCCCCGATGTCATCTACGAGGACACCTTCCAGATCCGATCAGATGCCGCCGCCGGATACCTGCAGCCGATCGACGACTACCTCGCCGACTGGGACCAGTGGGAACAGTACGACGAGGGCGCCAAGCAGGCGGGCCTCGGCGACGACGGCAAGACGTACGGCGTCTCACTCGGCACCGATACCCGCGGCCTCTACTTCAACAAGCAGCTGTTCGCGGCGGCGGGCCTGCCCGAGGACTGGGCGCCGGAGAGCTGGGACGACGTGCTCGAGGCCGCGCGCACCATCAAGGAGAGCAACCCCGACGTCATCCCGTTCAACATCTACGCCTCGCAGGCGCTGGGCGAGGCGACCTCGATGCAGGGCTTCGAGATGCTGCTCTACGGCACGGGAGACGAACTGCTCGACACCGACACCAACAAGTGGGTCACCGGGTCGGCCGGTTTCCGCGACGCGCTCGAGTTCTACAAGACCGTCGCCGACGAGAAGCTCGGCCCCGACCCCGCGCAGGCGCTCGACGCCGGCTGGGGCACCAAGGTCAGCACGGAGCTGCTCCCCCAGGGCGGCATCGCGATCGCGCTCGACGGCTCCTGGCTGCCGAGCAACTGGATCGACGGCGAAAACGCCTGGCCGGAGTGGGAGCAGACGATGGGCTTCGCCGCGATGCCGACGCAGGACGGCGGCGGCGACGGCTTCACCTCGATGTCGGGCGGATGGACGCTCGCGATGGGATCCAACGCGAAGAACCCGCAGGCCGCGTTCGACTTCATCGCGCAGGCGCTGACCTTCGAGAACGCGCTGATGTACCACCAGGAGGCCGGGCAGATCGCGGTGCGCAAGGATGTCGCCGCGAGCCAGGAGTACCTCGACTACAACCCGTCGTTCGAGTTCTTCTCCTCGCTCGTCCCGTACACCCACTTCCGCCCGGCGACGCCCGACTACTCGCAGATCTCGGCCAACATCCCACGGGCGACGGAGTCGATCTTCACCGGCCAGGCGACCCCGCAAGACGCGCAGGCCGCGTACGACTCCGCTCTCGTCGGCATCGTCGGCGAGGAGAACACGCAGGCGGGTTGAGCCAGCGATGACCGCCACCGCCACCGTCACCACCGGCGGTCGGCACCGTCCGGGCCGGGAGATCACCTCCCGGTCCGGACGGTCGGCCGGCCGTGCCGCCGCACGTCTGCTCCCGCTCCTGCCCGCGGTCCTGCTGCTGCTGGCGTTCATGCTCGGGCCGATCGTCTACGCCCTCTACGGCTCGCTCACCGATCGCGCGATGACCGGCCCCCGCGCCGCGAACCCGCAGTTCATCGGACTCGACAACTACACCGCGCTCTTCGGCTCCGCGGAGTTCTGGCTCTCACTCGCGCTCACGGTCGTCTTCGTGCTGGCCTCCGCCGTGCTCGGCCAGAACGTCCTCGGGATGCTGCTGGCCGTCCTCATCCGCAGCTCGGTGAAGCCACTGCGCTCGATCGTCGGCGGCCTCGTGGTGCTCGCCTGGGTCCTTCCCGAGATCGTCGCCGCGTTCGCCCTCTACGCCTTCTTCCAGACCGACGGCACGCTCAACACCTTCCTCGGCTGGTTCGGCCTCGAGGGCACGAGCTGGCTGTACTACTTCCCGATGCTCGCGGTCATCCTCGCGAACATCTGGCGCGGCACCGCCTTCTCGATGATGGTCTACAACGCCGCGCTCTCGGAGGTGCCGCCCGAGCTGATCGAGGCCGCGACGATCGACGGCGCCGGAGCCTGGCAGCGGTTCATCCGCGTCACCCTGCCCGTCATCCGTCGCTCGATTTCCACGAACCTGCTGCTGACGACGCTGCAGACGCTCGGGGTCTTCACCCTCATCTGGGTCATGACGGGAGGCGGGCCGGGAACGCAGTCGTCCACGCTGCCCGTGCTGGCGTTCCAGGAGGCGTTCAAGTTCGCCCAGGTCGGCTACGGCACGGCGATCGCCGTCGTCACCCTCCTGATCGGCGCCGTGTTCTCCGCCGTGTACATCCGCATCCTCAAGCCGGAGGTCGACTGACATGGCCGCCATCGCCACCTCGGTCTCGGCGCCGCGCAAGCGCGCCCAGACCGTGCTGTCCTCGGTCATCCTCGCTGCGATCGGGGTGCTCTTCCTCGTCCCGCTGCTGTGGATCGTGTTCGCGTCGTTCGACGGCGACGCGAAGGTCACCATGAAGGTGCCCGACACCTGGACGCTCGAGAACTACACGCAGGTGATGACGTGGGAGCTGACGTTCCAGCCGCTCCTGAACTCGATCCTCGTGTCGCTCGGCACCGCCGTCATCACCGTCGTCGTCGGCGTGCTCGCCGCCTACCCGCTCTCGCGCTACGCGATGCGGTTCCAGAAGACGTTCATGTACGCCATCCTCTTCGGCACGGGACTGCCGATCACCGCGATGATGGTTCCGGTCTACGCGCTGTTCGTCTCATTCGGACTGCTCGACTCGGTGTGGGGCGTCATCGTCTTCATGGCGGCGACATCCCTGCCGATGGCGATCTGGATGCTGAAGAACTTCATGGACTCCGTGCCGATCTCGCTCGAGGAGGCCGCGTGGGTCGACGGCGCCGGGTCGATGCAGGCCCTCGCGCGCATCGTCATCCCGCTCATGAGATCGGGCATCGGCGTCGTGTTCATCTTCGTCTTCACGACCGCGTGGGGGAATTTCTTCGTCCCCTTCGTGCTGCTGTTCACCTCGTCGAAGTTTCCGGCAGCGGTGTCGATCTTCAACTTCTTCGGTCAGTACGGCTCGATCGCCTACGGCCAGCTCGCCGCTTACTCGGTGCTCTACGCCGCGCCCATGGTGGTGCTGTACGTCCTCGTCCAGCGCTTCTCCGGCGGAGCGTTCGCGCTCGCCGGCTCCGTCAAGGGCTGACGCACCTCTTCTTCGAAAGGCTTCTCCATGCACGACCGCTCCGCCCTCGCGCTGCTGCGCATCGACCGATTCATGCGCGAGCGTCTCGCTCCCGCGATCCACCGCGCCTCGCACCCGCTCTCGGTCACCGCCTGGGACGCACCGGGCGAACCGGTGGCCTTCGACGAAGCCCGCGCCGGCGACTACCGCCCGATCGAGGTCGGTCAGCCCTGGGGGCGCCCGTGGGGGACGACCTGGTTCCGCGTCACGGGCGATGCGCCGGCCGACTGGTTCGAGGGCGGCCGGCCGATCCCGGGGACGCGCGCCGAACTCGTCGTCGACCTCGGCTTCACGTCGGGGCAGGCGGGCTTCCAGTGCGAGGCGATGGTGTGGTCGGTCGACGGCCGGCCGCTGCGCGGGATCGCACCGTTCAACAACGTCGCCGCCGAGGCGGTGTCGCCGGGCGGCGCGGTCGACGTCTTCGTCGAGGGTGCGTCGAACCCCGACGTCGGGAGCATCTTCACCTTCGCGCCCACACCGGTCGGCGACCGGGCGACGGCAGGCGCCGACCCCGTGTACGTGCTGCGCACGGTCGATGTGCGCCTGCGCGACCTCGAGGTCTCGGCGCTGCTGGCCGACACCTCCGCGCTTCGAGGACTCGCGGCGCAGCTCGACGCGACCTCGCCGCGGCGCGCCGACATCCTGCTCGCGTTGGAACGGATGATCGACGTCGTCGACCCGCAGGATGTGGCGGCAACCGCAGCAGCGGGTCGCGCCGTGCTCGCGCCCGTGATCGCGGCTCCGGCCTCGGCGAGCGCGCACACGCTGCACGCCGTGGGACATGCCCACATCGACTCGGCGTGGCTGTGGCCGGTGCGTGAGACGGTGCGAAAGGTCGCCCGCACGTTCTCGAACGTCCTCTCGCTGATGGACGAGGATCCCGACTTCGTCTTCGCCGCGTCTTCAGCGCAGCAGTACGCGTGGGTCAAGGAGTACTACCCCGACCTGTTCGAGCGCATCCGGGCACGCGTGGCCGAGGGGCGGTTCGTGCCGGTCGGCAGCATGTGGGTCGAATCCGACACCAACCTGCCCGGCGCCGAGGCCCTGGCTCGGCAGTTCGTCGCGGGCAAGGGGTTCTTCCAGCGCGAGTTCGGCATCGACACCCCCGAGGTGTGGCTTCCCGACTCGTTCGGATACAGCGGCGCCCTCCCCCAGATCGCGAAAGCCGCGGGGGCGCGGTGGTTCCTCACCCAGAAGATCTCGTGGAACGAGACGAACCGGATGCCGCACCACACCTTCCGGTGGGAGGGCATCGACGGAACACGCCTGTTCACCCACTTCCCGCCGGTCGATTCGTACAACTCGGTCGTCTCGGCAGCCGAGCTGGCGCACGCCGAACGCAACTACGCCGACAAGGGACGCGGCACCGTCTCGCTGCTCCCCTACGGCTTCGGCGACGGCGGCGGCGGGCCCACCCGCGAGATGACAGCGGCGATCGCGCGCACCACCTCGCTCGAGGGATCGCCGCGAGTCGTGCACTCGACGCCCCGGCGATTCTTCGAGACCGCCGAGGCGGAGTACCCCGACCCGGAGGTGTGGGTCGGCGAGCTGTACCTGGAGTTCCACCGCGGCACCTACACGAGCCAGCTCGCTACGAAGCAGGGCAACCGACGCAGCGAGCACCTGCTGCGCGAAGCCGAGCTGTGGGCGACGACCGCGGCTGTGCGCACGGGCGCCCCCTACCCCGCCGAGAGACTCGCCCGCGCATGGGAGACGGTGCTGCTGCAGCAGTTCCACGACATCCTGCCGGGATCGTCGATCGCGTGGGTGTACCAGGACGCCGAGCGCAACTACGCCGCCGTCGCCCGTGAGCTCGAAGAGATCATCGGCGAAGCGTTGACGGCGTTGGCCGGGTCGCCCGAGCCGGGCGAGGCGACGCACGAGCTGCGGGTCAATGCAGCGCCCCACGCTCGCGGCGGGGTCGCGGCTCTCGGTGCAGCAGCCGCCCCCGAGGCCGCCCGCGTGCGCCCCGAACGCTCGCCCGAGGGCTGGGTGCTCGACAACGGTATCGTGCGCGTGGTGGTCGACGATCGCGGCGTGATCGTCTCGGCCGTCGACGTGGCGAGCGGTCGCGAGAGCGTGCCGCCGGGTACGGCATCCGCTCTGCTGCAGCTGCACCGCGACACCCCGACCCAGTGGGATGCCTGGGACGTCGACGTGCACTACCGGAACACCGTGACCGACCTCGACGGCCTCGATGGTCTCGAGCTCGACGGCGACGAGATCGTCGTCACCCGGTCGTTCGGCTCGTCGCGGGTGACCGAGCGCATCGGGCTGGCAGCGGACTCTCGCACCGTGTCGCTCGGGTTCGAGCTCGACTGGCACGAATCGCAGAAGCTGCTGAAGCTCGCGTTCCCCGTCGACGTGCACACCGACAGCGCGACCTCGGAGGTGCAGTTCGGCCACATCGAGCGGAAGACCCACACCAACACGTCGTGGGATGCCGCCCGCTTCGAGACCGTCGCGCAGCGCTGGGTACGCGTGGGCGAGCCCGGCTTCGGTGTCGCGGTGGTCAACGACTCGACGTACGGTCACGACATCACGCGCGCCGAGCGATCGGCCGGCGGCGGTACGATCTCGGTCGTCCGCCTGTCGCTGATCCGGTCGGCACTGTTCCCTGACCCCACGCAGGACCAGGGCACGTACGCGCTGCGAGTCGGCCTGGTCGTCGGCGCGGACGTGGCGGATGCCGTCATCGAGGGCTACCGGCTGAACCTGCCCGAGCGGATCGTCACGGGAACCGCAGCCGAAATCGAACCGATCGTGGCGGTGGCGGACCCGGGGGTCGTCGTCGAGGCGGTCAAGCTGGCCGAGGACGGCTCGGGGGATGTCGTCGTGCGGCTGTACGAGGCATGGGGCCGCCGTGTCGACACGGTCGTGCGCGCCGGTTTCGACGCCCGCGCGGTGACCCAGACCGATCTGCTCGAGCGCGAGGTCGCGGCATCCGCTCTCTCCGGCGACGCCGCGCCCCTGTCTCTCCGCCCGTTCGAGATCGTGACGCTCCGCTTCGCCCGCTGAGCCCCGCATCCGCGACGCGACACGACACGGAACTCGGAGGATGTCGCGAACTTCGGGCCCTTAGGCACGATACGTCCGAAGTCCGCGACATTCTCCGCCGCTGGCGCGCGTGGCGTGCGGGGATTTGTTCCGGCGCGCCACGCGAGGGCAACACATCATGTAGTGGCTGAATCGAGAACCGACCCCCACATCTGGGGCGCCTCGTGAAGGGACTCACATGACCATGCGCTCAATCCCCGTCCGAACAACCGTCGAGGAGTATCTCGAGAGACGCGACTGGCGCGTCAACGCGAACGCCAACCAGGGCTACAGCCTGGGCGGCCTCATCCTCAACGCGTCCGGCAAGCTGATCGCCAACTACTGGCTCGACGAGGTCTACGCGCCCGAGGCCGGGGCAGCGCACCGCGACGGCGACATCCACATCCACGATCTCGACGTGTTCGCCGGCTACTGTGCCGGCTGGTCGCTGCGCCAACTGCTCGAGCAGGGGTTCAACGGGGTTCCGGGCGCGATCTCGTCGACCCCGCCGAAGCACTTCTCGAGCGCCCTCGGGCAGATCGTCAACTTCCTCGGGACTCTTCAGAACGAATGGGCGGGAGCGCAGGCGTTCAGCTCGTTCGACACGTACCTCGCCCCGTTCGTGCGGCTCGACGCACTCGATGACCGCGCGGTGCGCCAGGGCATCCAGGAGCTCGTGTTCAACCTCAACGTCCCGTCACGGTGGGGAACCCAGACGCCCTTCACGAACCTGACCTTCGACTGGACCTGCCCCGACGATCTCGCCGAACAGCGCCCGCTCGTGGGCGGTCGCCTCGCCGACTTCACCTACGGCGACCTCGCGCCCGAGATGGCGATGATCAATCGCGCTTTCCTGTCGGTGATGACGGAGGGCGACGCGGACGGGAGAGCCTTCACCTTCCCGATTCCGACCTACAACATCACGAAAGACTTCGACTGGGACGCCCCCGAGGTCGACGCATTGTTCGGGATGACGGCGAAGTACGGCCTGCCCTACTTCCAGAACTTCGTGAACTCCGACCTCGACCCCGGGATGATCCGGTCGATGTGCTGCCGGCTGCAGCTCGACCTCACCGAGCTGCTCAAGCGCGGGAACGGGTTGTTCGGATCAGCGGAGCAGACCGGCTCCGTCGGAGTGGTCACCGTCAACTGCGCACGGCTCGGGTTCGTGCACGCCGGCGATCGCCCGGGCCTGTACGCGCAGCTCGACCGGCTGCTCGAGATCGCCCGCGACAGTCTCGAGGCGAAACGGGCCGTCATCGGACGCCACCTCGACGCCGGCCTCTTCCCCTACAGCAGACGCTACCTCGGCACCCTCGACAACCACTTCTCGACGATCGGCGTGAACGGGCTCAACGAGGCGGTGCGCAACTTCTTCGGCGACACGCACGACATCACGACGGACGAGGGGATGCGGTTCGCCGCAGACCTGCTCGATCACGTGCGCGCACGCATGGTCGAGTTCCAGGAGCAGACCGGGCACCTCTACAACCTCGAGGCCACCCCGGCCGAGTCGGCGACCTACCGCTTCGCCCGCGCCGACATCGCACGCTTCGACGGCATTCGTCATGCCGGGACGGCGACGAACCCGTACTACACGAACTCGTCGCAGCTGCCGGTGGCCTTCACCGACGACCCGTTCCTCGCGATGGAACTCCAGGAGGGTCTGCAGCAGAAGTACACCGGCGGCACCGTCCTGCACCTCTACATGGGCGAGGCTGCACCGACGGGCGAGGCGTGCAAGGCCCTCGTCCGCCGTTCGCTCGAGCGGTTCCGCATCCCGTACATCACCATCACGCCGACGTTCTCGATCTGCCCGCAGCACGGCTACCTCTCGGGCGACCACGCGACGTGCCCGCAGTGCCGCGCCGAGTGCGAGGTGTGGACGCGGGTGATGGGCTACTTCCGCCCGGTCGCGTCGTTCAACATCGGCAAGAAGGGCGAGGCGGCCGAGCGCCGGGCGTTCTCGTACGAGCGCGCCGCGGCGGTCGTGTGACATGCCTCCGGCGCACGACCACGCGGCATCCCGTCTGCGCATCGCGGGACTCTCACGGTTCTCGACGGTCGATTGGCCCGGCCGCCTGGTGGCGACAGTCTTCCTCCAGGGCTGCCCCTGGGACTGCCGTTACTGCCACAATCCCGATCTGATCGATCCGCGCGGGCGCGGCACCATGCCATGGGAGGCGGTCGCCGCCTTCCTCGGCGAGCGCCGCGGCCTGCTCGACGGGGTGGTCTTCTCGGGCGGTGAGCCGACGATGCAACGCGCCCTTCCCGACGCGATCGCACGGACCCGCGCGCTCGGGTTCGACGTCGGGCTGCACACGGGCGGCGCGTATCCGGCGCTGCTCGAGAGGGCGCTGCCGGCGCTGTCGTGGATCGGGCTCGATGTGAAGGCCTCGGCCGGCGACT
The DNA here is from genome assembly GCF_003610405.1 of Microbacterium sp. AG238. GTDB lineage: Bacteria > Actinomycetota > Actinomycetes > Actinomycetales > Microbacteriaceae > Microbacterium. The sequence continues at coordinate 22,659 of NZ_RAQC01000002.1, read as the reverse complement.
ACGCCGGCGTGACGGGCCGCGGTCCGAGCGGACGCGCTGCGCTGCGCTCGCTCGACCTCGTGCTCGCGGCTCAGCGGGAGCGCACCGCGACCCCCGATCCACTCGACGTCGAGGTCCGCACCACCGTGCACCCCGATCTCATCGACGACGAGCGGCTCGGTGAGCTCGGCGAGACGCTCGCCGACCGCGGGGTGCGTCGATGGGCGATCCAGCGATTCCGCGCGACGGGCAGCCGATGCGGCATCTCCGACGGCGAGCCGGTGCGTCTCGACCGCGTGCCGCGCGAGCGGTTCGAGCACGTCGACGTGCGGTGAGCCGGGGCGCGTCGGGACGCGCCCCGGCTCTGATCAGCGCACTCCGCGCGCGGTGAGGGCGTCGCCCAGATCGTCCGCGTGCTTGAGCGCGAGGACGATGAACGCGAGCGCCGACGAACGGATGCCGCCCCGCGCTCCCCGCGCCCGGTGCGCATCCCGCACGTCACGGGCGATGCGGGCGAGCGTCGGCACGGAACCGAGCGCCACCACGAGGAGGAGCGACATGCGCTCGGGGTCGGCACCGACCGCCCGAGTGGGACGGAGGACTCGTTCGAAGAGGTCGAGGAGCGCCGCGACCGGCGTCGTGAGCGCCAGCAGCGAGGCCAGGAGGATCGCGACCAGGATGCGCACGGTCCCGACGATCGCGGGCTCGACACCGAGGAAGACCAGCTGACCGGCGAGCGCGATGACCAGGAGCCACCGCAGCGCCCACACCTGGCGGGCGAGCTCGCGCCAGCCTGTTCCCGGGATGCCGTAGCAGGCCAGGCAGAGGCTCGCCGCTACCGCTGCCGTCGGGGGCGATGCCGGCAGGAGCGAGACGATCATCACCATGCCGAGGATCAGCACGGTCTTGGGCGCCGCCGGCATCCGGTGCCAACCGCGTTCTCCCGGACGGTAGAGCGTCAGCATCTCGCCCCGCACGCCGGGGCCGACGTCATCGCCATGTCCTCGCGTACGCGTCGACGACCTCGGACGCGCCACCCGCCGCGACGACGCGTCCCCCGGCCACGTGCACGGCGAGCTCGCATCGCCGCGCGAGCTCGAGGTCGTGGGTCACGAGGAGCAGCCGGTGGCCGGTGTCGCTGAAGAGATGTCCCGCGATGCGTGCGGCGTTCCGCCCGTCGAGGAATGCGGTGGGCTCGTCGGCGACGACGAGCTCGGGCTCGCGCACGAACGCGCCGCAGAGCGCGAGCAGCTGCTTCTGCCCGCCCGACAGCTCGTGGGCGGGGTGATCGCGCAGGTCGGTCAGACCGAACCGTTCGAGCGCTCGGCCGACGCGCGCCGCGCGCCCGGCACGGGAGGCACCGTCGCCGCGGAGCGAGAAGGCGACGTCCTCGGCGACCGTGGGCATGACGATCTGCGCGTCCGGGTTGCTGAAGACGATCGCGACGCGACGTCGCAGCTCCGCCGCATCGCGCACCGGGTCGCAGCCGAGCACCCGGACCGTTCCCCCCGTCGGACGCACCAGCCCGCCGATGAGCCGGGCGAGCGTCGACTTGCCCGACCCGTTGTCGCCGACCACCGCGATCGTCCGGGCATCGAGATCGAGGGTGAGGGGTGCCAGCACCTGAGCGTCGCCGAGACGCACGGTCGCGGCATCGAGTCGGATGCCGCCGATCGTCGTGGCCGTCGCGCGGGGTCGCCCGGCCGTCATGCCGACGTGGGGGTCATCGTCGGCGCATCGCCGGTCACCCGAGTGCCCGCGCGCGGCGCCCACGTGCGCCGGAAAGCCCGCGGGTAGCCGCGCACGAGCGCGCCCACCACCAGCGTCGCGACGACGACCTTGACGATGTCGCCCGGCACGAACGCCAGGTTCGCGAGCGCAGCCTGCTCGATGGGAAGTCGGAGCACAGCGCTCTGGACCGGGATGCCGAATGCGTAGACGACCAGCACGCCTCCGACGAGGAGCCCCGCAACGGTTCGCCACCATACCGGGCGCCGTCCCCCGAGGTGGACGATGAGCCCGACGACCACGGCACCGACGAGCCATCCGACCAGGTAGCCCGCCGTCGGGCCCACGAAGACCGCCAGTCCTCCGCGGCCGCCCGCGAGGAGCGGGAGGCCGACAGCGACGAGGGCGAGGAGGGCGCCGACCGATGCTGCGCCGACCACCGGCCCGAGCACGGCGCCCGCCAGCATCACACCGAGCGTCTGCGCCGTGATGGGGACACCACCGAACAGCGTGAACGATCCCGGCAGACCGAGCACCGCGATGAGGGCGGCGAAGACCGCTGCGCGTGCGAGGTCGGTCGCGTCGAATGCGGGACGGGCCGCGTGGGTCGATCGGGGCATGATTCCTCCTGAACACCGTTCACGTGAACGACGTTCAGGTAGAGTAGCGCCATGATCGCCGACGATTCAAACCGCGCGAGTCGAGCACCACGCCGCTCGCGCGACGACGTCGTCGACGCCGCCCTCGAGCTGCTCGACCGCGTCGGGCTGCCCGACCTGTCGATGCGGCGTCTCGCCGAGCACCTCGGCGTGCAGCCGAGCGCGCTGTACTGGCACGTCGAGAACAAGCAGCAGCTGCTCGCCGCGGTCAGCGGGCGCATCCTGCGACCGCTCGCCGCGGCCGATGCGCCGTCGTCGACGACGCTCGACGGCGCCGCGCGAGACCTCGCCCTGCGTCTGCACGACAGCCTGCTCGCGTACCGCGACGGCGCGGAGGTCGTCTCCAGCTCGCTCGCGCTCGGGCTCGTCGAACCGCCCGTGCATGCGCAGCTGCGCGCCGTGGCGGTCGAGCACGGCGCACCCGCGTCGCTCGCCGACACCATCGCCGACGCCATCACCCACTTCGTCGTCGGGTTCACCTTCCACCAGCAGCAGCGGCGCAGCGCCGACGCGTGGGGTGCTGCAGCGGGCACCGTGGCCGCGTCGGCCGAGCGCGTCGCCGACGGCGACGACGACGGGTTCACCGCGGCGCTCGACCTCATCATCGCGGGGGCGACGACGACCGTCCTCAGCCGCGCGGATGCTCCGGATGCCGCGAACGGCGGCGCCACGCGGCATCCAGCGCCCCGGCGATGACGACCGACACGACGTAGACGAGCAGGTCGCGCGCGTCGAACACCGTGCCCAGCACGAGGACCGCGGGCGGGAAGGCCTCGGCAGCACGGGCGGGCAGATCGCTCAGCTGCAGCAGCTCGACGGCGATGCACCAGCCCCCGGCGATCACCGCGACGACCGTCGCCGACACGCGCGGCACGAGCACGACGACGAGCACGTAGATCAGCACGGCGTACAGGGCGTCACCCGCGATGTCGGTCGCGGCGGAGTCGGGCAGAAGCCCGTGGACGACGAGCCCGGCGGTGACGATCGCGACCGCTGCCAGCGCCGCGAGCAACCGCCGCGCCCGGATGGTCGTCACAGGCGGTCGCGAAGCCACGATGTCGACACGGCCCGTGCCCCGGCGGCCTCCACACGCGCGCGCAGCCCGCGATCCGATGTCACGACGCTGACCCGGTCGCCCGCGGCCACCGCTGCCGTCGCCGCCTCGACGATCGCGTCGTCGCCTGCAGCCGGCGCCCGGTGGACGTCGATGCCGACGGGCGCCGCGACGTCGCGAGCCTGCCCCTCGACGACGGCCACGATGCGCGGGAACCACGTGTCCTCCGGCAGATCGAGGCCGGCGGCATCCGTCCCCCGTTCGGCCAGAGCAGCCACCTGGGCGAGCAGCCGGTCGGCGGCGCCGGCGCGATCGCGCCACCAGCCGTCGGGAACCGAGCCGACCACGTTCGCGACGTCGACGATGATGGTCGGCCGCACCGCGAGCAGGCCGCGCAGCCGAGGCCACGACGCGCCGAAGCCGGGATGAAGCGGGAACGACTCGACCTCATCGATGGGGACCCACGCCAGCTCGCGGCTCTCGGGGTCGCTGATCACCGGGCGGAACGGCGTCGTGACATCGGCCACGAGAGTGCCGTAGGTCCAGACGCCGACATCGAGCACCGACAGGAACCGCGGCGCGACGGCATCCGCGGGCACACCCGCCTCTTCGGCGGATTCGCGCAGCGCGCCGTCCCGCGCGGACTCCCCCGCGTGACGAGCACCACCGGGCAGCCCCCAGGTGTCGCCGAAGTGGCTCCACGACACCCGGTGCTGCAGCAGCACGCCGCGCTCCGGATCGACGGCCAGCAGACCGGCGGCACCGAAGCGTCCCCAGTACCGCTCGCCCGACGGGGCGACGACCCACGCATCGCCGGGATCGCGCGGGCCGTGCGGCGGGCGCGGGGCGGCGGCGTGATCGTCGGTCATCCACACAGCCTGACACAGCCGCGGTCCACGGGCTCGTGATTGGCATCGTGTTACCGGCTGGGCGCGACGGGAGGTCGCCGCACAATGGGGACGTGGAGTACGAGATCGATGACGCACCCGCCCGCATCCAGCGCGACCTCGTGTGGCGCTGGCTCTCGTCCCAGGCCTACTGGGACCGGTGGCGCGAACGCCCCGTGCTCGAGTCGCAGCTCGACTCGGCCTGGCGGCTCGTGGGGGCATACCGTGCCGACACCGGCGAGCAGGTCGGCTTCGCCCGCGCGGTCTCGGACGGAGCGAGCTTCGCCTACCTCGCCGATGTCTTCGTCGTCGCCGAGCACCAGGGCGCAGGCATCGCGCGCCGCATCCTGCGACGCATGATCGACGACGGGCCGGGGCACGACTTCCGCTGGACCCTGTTCACGCGCGACGCGCACAGCCTCTACGCCGAGTTCGGCTTCGAGACGCCGGACGAGACGGCGATGGTGCGCCGGGCATCGCCCGCCAAGCGCTGAATCCTCGGCCCTCGGCCCGCGTCGGGCGCTTCACCTGGCAGTCCCCGCCCGCAAAACCGATGCGTGGGGGCGCGGACTGCCAGGTGAAGGCCGCTCAGACGGTCAGCGCTGACGCTTCTCGCGCACCCGCATGTTGGTGACGATCGGCGTGCCCTCGAAGCCGAAGAGCTCGCGCAGCCGGCGCTGGATGAAGCGGCGGTAGCCCGGGTCGAGGAACCCCGTCGTGAACAGCACGAATGTCGGCGGACGGGTCGACGCCTGCGTGCCGAACAGGATGCGGGGCTGCTTGCCGCCGCGCAGCGGGTGCGGGTGCTCGGCGACGAGCTCGGCGAGGAACGCGTTGAACTTGCCCGTGGGGATGCGCTGATCCCACGACTTCAGGGCCGTCTCCAGAGCAGGCACCAGCTTGTCGAGGTGACGGCCGGTGCGCGCCGACAGGTTGACGCGCGGCGCCCAGGTGACGTGCGCGAGATCCTGCTCGATCTCGCGCTCCAGGTAGCGGCGGCGATCGGCGTTGTCCATGTCGGTGTCGTTGAGACGGTCCCACTTGTTGAACGCGAGCACGAGCGCGCGCCCCGACTCGAGCACGAGGTCGATGATGTTGAGGTCCTGCACGCTGATCGACTCGGTCACATCGAGCACGACGACGGCGACCTCGGCCTTCTCGAGCGCCGCCGACGTGCGCAGCGATGCGTAGAAGTCGGCACCCTGCTGCAGGTGCACCCGCCGACGGATGCCGGCGGTGTCGACGAGTCGCCAGAGCTTGCCGCCGAGCTCGACGACCTCGTCGACGGGGTCGCGGGTCGTGCCTGCGAGGTCGTTCACGACGACGCGTTCCTCGCCCGCGGCCTTGTTCAGCAGCGACGACTTGCCGACGTTCGGCCGGCCGAGGATCGCCACGCGACGCGGGCCGCCGAGCTCGTTCTTGGCGACGGCCGAGACCTCGGGAAGCACCTTCATGAGTTCGTCGAGAAGATCCGCGACTCCGCGGCCGTGGATGGCCGAGACGGGGTGCGGCTCGCCGAGGCCCAGGTTCCACAGCGCCGCGGCCTCGGGCTCTTGGCGAGCGTCGTCGATCTTGTTCGCGATGAGGAAGACGGGCTTGTCGGACTTGCGCAGCAGTCGGACGACCGCCTCGTCGGTCGCGGTGGCGCCCACCATCGCGTCGACGACGAACAGCACGACGTCCGCGAGGTCGATGGCGACCTCGGCCTGCGCGGCGACCGAACGGTCGATGCCCCGCGCGTCGGGCTCCCATCCGCCGGTGTCGACGAGCGTGAAGCGGCGGTCGAGCCACTCGGCCTTGTAGCTGACCCGGTCGCGCGTGACGCCGGGGGTGTCTTCCACGACCGCTTCGCGGCGGCCCAGGATGCGGTTCACGAGCGCGGACTTGCCGACGTTCGGTCGGCCCACGATCGCGACGACCGGCAGCGCGGGGAGCACCTCCACGACCTCACCGCCCGCCGTGAAGCCGGCCAGCAGCTCGGTGTCGTCGTCATCGAGCTCGTAGTCGGCGAGCGATGCGCGCAGCGCCGCCGCCCGCTGGTCGGCGAGATGCTCGTCGAGGTTCGCGAGCTTCTCCTCGAGCTGGTCGGGACCGCCCTCGTACTCGTCGTCGGTGGTAGCCATCAGTTCTCTCCTGTCGCGGTGCGCACGACGTCGATGACGGCGTCCACGGTCCGATCGAAGTCCAAATCGGTCGAGTCGACAACCACGACGCCGGGTGCGGCGGTGAGGAAGTCGACGACCTGCGAGTCCGACGCGTCACGGCGGTGGAGCGCCTCGGCGACAGCCGCGGCATCCTCTCCCGTGAGCTCGGCGCTGCGGCGCGCGGCGCGCACCTCGGGGCTGGCGGTCAGCAGGATGCGCACGGGCGCATCGGGGAAGACCACGGTGGTGATGTCGCGCCCCTCGACGATGACGCCGCTCGCGCCGGATGCCGAGACGAGCGCACGGAACAGCACGTTCACGCGCTCGCGCACCTCGGGCACGCGCGCGACGCCGCTGACGGCCGCCGAGACGCGCGGCTCACGGATGTCGTCGGTCACGAAGACATCGCCGACGCGGACCCAGTGGTCGTCGGGATCGAGGGAGATCGCGTAGTCGAAGTCGTCGAGGGCGCGCACGACGGCATCCGCGTCGGCCGTGTCGCCACCGTGCGCGAGCACGTGCCAGGCGAGCGCACGATAGGCGGCGCCGGTGTCGAGGAAGCCGTAGCCGAGCACGCGGGCGACCTGCTTCGACACGCTCGACTTGCCGCTGCCGGCAGGCCCGTCGATCGCGACGGTCACGGGGAACGACTCAGGGGCGGGATGCGACTCAGGCATGGGGGACGCTCGCGATCTTCCAGCCGCGCTTCTCGAGCCCGGCGACGGCTTCGTGGACGGCACTGGGGACGACGCTCAGCTCCGCGAGCCCGAACTGCGCGCCCGGGGAATGCTCGAGGCGGAGGTCCTCGATGTTCACTCCGAGCTCGCCGAGATCGCCGAACAGCCGACCGAGCTGGCCCGCCGTGTCGTCGACGCGCACGACGATCTGCTCGAACCGGCGGTTCTGCCCGTGTTTGCCGGGCAGGCGCTCGACGCCCTCATTGCCGCGGCGGATCGTGTCGGCGAGCGCACGACGAGCACCGGGCGCCGCCGGGTCGCGCAGTGCGTCGGCCACCGCCCGCAGGTCACCGGCCAGGTCGTCGAGCACGGCCACGACGGGCGCGGCGTTGGCGCCGAGGATCTGCACCCACAGTTCGGGGGCGGATGCGGCGATGCGCGTCGTGTCGCGCACGCCCTGGCCCGTCAGGCGCAGCGATCCCTCGGGAGCCGCGACGAAGCGTCCGGCGAGCAGACTCGCGACCAGCTGCGGAACGTGCGAGGTCAGCGCGACGGCCTCGTCGTGCTCGTGCGGGGTCATCTCGAGCGGCATCGCACCCAGATCCAGGGCGAGCCCCTCGACGACGGCGAGGTCGGAAGCGCGCGTCTCGTCGTCGCGGCACACGACCCAGGGCCGTCCGACGAAGATGTCGGCGCGAGCCGAGATCGCCCCGCCCCGCTCACGGCCGGCGAGCGGGTGCGAACCGATGTAATGCGTGAGGTCGACGCCGCGCTTGCGCAGCTCGAGGTAGGGCTCGAGCTTGACGCTCGCGACATCCGTCACGACGACGCCGGGGTGGGAGCGCAGCTCGCGCTCGACGACATCCGCCGTGACATCCGGGGGCACGGCGACCACGACGAGCACGGGGCGGTCATCCGGTGCCGCGAGGCGCCCGGCGCCGTAGTCGACGGCGAGCCGCAGCTGAGCCGGCGAGGCGTCGTCGAGGGCGACGTCGACGCCGAGCAGGCGAAGCGCGTGACCGATGCTCGAGCCGAGCAGGCCCGCGCCGACGATACGCACGGTACCGGCCGTGCGCGCAGCACGGCCGGGGCGCACGGGATCGAGCGAGGAATCGGTCACGGGTTCTCCGGAGAAGTCGGGTGCTCGGGGGCACCGTCGGCGCTGCGCGAGAGCGTCAGCAGCGCACCGCGTTCCACTGTAGTCAACTCTCGGGCGCGTCCCGCCGGGAGGGTTCCCAGGTGGAGCGGCCCGAACTGGCGCCGCACCAGCTCGAGAACCGGATGCCCGACCTCGGCCATCATGCGTCGGACGATGCGGTTGCGCCCCGAGTGCAGCGTGAGCTCCACCAGACTCGTCTCGCCGGAGGTGTCGAGCAGTCGCGCCTTGTCCGCGGCGATGGGACCGTCGTCGAGGTCGACGCCCTTCGTCAAGCGCGCGATCGTCTGCGGCGTCACGCGCCCGCGCACCTTCGCGATATAGACCTTCGTCACCCCGAAGGAGGGGTGGGCGAGGACATGGGCGAGCTCGCCGTCGTTGGTGAGCACGAGCAGACCACTCGTCTCGGCATCCAGGCGGCCCACGTTGTAGAGGCGCTCGTCCCAGTCCTTCGTGAACCGGCGCAGGTCGGCACGGCCCTTCTCGTCCTTCATCGAGCTGACGACACCGGTCGGCTTGTTCAGCATCACGTAGCGCTTCGTCGTGTCGAGCTGCACGGCGGTGCCGTCGACGTCGACGATGTCGACGGTCGGGTCGATCCGGCTGCCGAGCTCGGTCACGGTCGTGCCGTTGACACGAACACGACCCTCGACGATCAGCTGCTCGCACACGCGGCGCGACGCCACCCCCGCGTTGGCGAGGACCTTCTGCAGGCGTACTCCTTCGGCATCCGTCATCGCGTCGCCTCTCCTTCGAAACCGTCGGCGCCGTCGTCGAGCAACGGCGAGATGGGCGGCAGCTCGTCGAGCGAGTTGATGCCGAGATTGACCAGCAGCGCGTCGGTGGTGCCGTACAGGATCGCCCCCGTCTCGGGATCGTGCCCGACCTCCGTCACCAGCCCGCGCGAGAGCAGGGTGCGCACGACCGAGTCGACGTTGACGGCACGGATCGAAGCCACCTGGCTGCGTGACACGGGCTGCTTGTACGCGATGACCGCGAGCGTCTCGAGCGCCGCCTGCGACAGGCGCGAGGGCGCCTGCGTGTTGACGAACTCGCTCACGAGAGCGTCGTGTTCGGCGCGCACGTACATGCGCCAGCCGCCGCCCACCTCGCGCAGCTCGAAGCCGCGACGCGGGCCACCCGCCTCGCCGTCGTAATCGGCGACGAGACCGGCGACCGCCTGACGGACGGCAGCGACGGGCGCGCCGACGGCGGCGGCGAGCGCGACGAGGCTCTGCGGCTCGTCGACGATCAGCAGGATCGCCTCCAGCCGACGCGCGACGTCTGTGATCGGCGTGGCCACGGTCGGTGTCGGGTCATCGGTCATAATCGGCTCCCAGCGTGGCGAGGTTCTCCTCGGACCAACGGTCGGCGGTCCACCGCAGCGTCAGCTCGCCGAGCGGCTCGAGCTGCTCGAACGACAGCGCCGCGTGGCGGTAGAGCTCGAGCACGGCGATGAAGCGGGCCACGACGACGCCGGGCTGCGTGACGCCCGCGATGAGCTCGCGGAAGTTCAGGGTACCCGCGCCGCGGAGCAACGTCACGACGACCGCCGCCTGTTCACGGATCGACACGAGCGGTGCGTGCAGGTGGTCCAGACCCACGACGGGGATCTCCTTCGGCGCGAAGGCGAGCGTAGCGAGCGCCGCGAAGTCGTCGGGGCTCAGCGTCCACACGAGCTCCGGGGCGGCTGCGCGATACTTCTCGTCGAGGCGCGCCGAGCGGGTGTGACGCCGGTCCTCGGCGACGATGCGCTCGGCGAACCAGCCGGCGACCTGTTTGAACGCGCGGTACTGCAGCAGCCGGGCGAACAGCAGGTCGCGCGCCTCGAGCAGCGCGACCGACTCGGCGTCGATGAGCTCGCCCTGCGGCAGGAGGCCGGCGACCTTCATGTCGAGCAGCGTCGCGGCGACCACCAGGAACTCCGAGGCGGCGTCGAGCTCCTCGGGCTCCAGCCCGCGCAGGTAGCCGATGAACTCGTCGGTGACCTTGCTCAGCGAGACTTCGGTGATGTCGAGCTCGTGCTTGCCGATGAGGTTGAGGAGCAGGTCGAACGGCCCGTCGAAGTTCGTCAGCGAGACCCGGAAGCCGGGACCGCTCGGATCGCCCGCGTCGGGCTCGGCCGGCTCGGCGGCATCGGCGAGCCCGTCAGGCGACGGCGCCACGGGCGACGAGCTCCCGCGCGAGACGCAGGTAGGCCTGCGCGGCCTGATGCTCCGGCGCGAACGTGATGATCGGCACTCCCGCGACCGACGCGTCGGGGAACTTCACGGTGCGCCCGATGACGGTCTCGAGCACGTCGTCGCCGAAGGCCTCCACGACGCGCTCGAGCACCTCGCGCGAATGCAGCGTGCGCGGGTCGTACATCGTCGCGAGGACGCCGTCGAGCTCGATGGACGGGTTGAGCCGGTCGCGCACCTTCTCGATCGTCTCGATCAGCAGTGCGACACCGCGCAACGCGAAGAACTCGCACTCGAGCGGGATGAGGACGCCGTGGCTCGCCGTCAGCGCATTGACCGTGAGCAGCCCGAGCGAGGGCTGGCAGTCGATGAGGATGACGTCGTACTCGGCCGAGACGCCGCGCAGCACGCGCGCCAGGATCGTCTCGCGGGCGACCTCGTTGACGAGGTGCACCTCGGCCGCCGAGAGATCGATGTTCGCGGGGATGACGTCGAGACCCGGTACCGAGGTCGGCACGATGACCTCGTGGGCGTCGCGCTTGGTGTCGAGCAGCAGGTCGTAGATCGTCGGGACGTCGTGCGTGGCGATGCCCAGGCCCGCCGACAGCGCGCCCTGCGGGTCGAAGTCGACGGCGAGAACCTTGCGTCCGTACTCGGCGAGGGATGCGGCGAGGTTGATCGTCGTCGTGGTCTTGCCGACGCCGCCCTTCTGGTTGCACAGGGCGATGATGCGCGCGGGGCCGTGACCGTCGAGCTTCGGCGGGGTCGGGAAACCTCGGTATGGCCGACCGGTGGGTCCGATCGGGGTGTCCTCCGTGGGGGCCTTCCCGGCCTTCCGCGACTTGTCCGTCACCGAGACTCCTGCTTTCCGTAGCGTGCGATCGATTCTCGCACAGGCACCCGGCGCGAGCCGATACGTTCGTCGGACGCGCGGGGCGGAAGTTCCCTCGACGGGCGCCGGAAGCGACACCAGCACCGAGGTTCCGACGAATGTATCGCCCCGGGCCGAGGACTCAGAGGCTGCCGAGGACGTCGAGCCGCACCTGCGCGGCCACCGCGATGACGAGGTAGTCGGTCACGACGACGAGCGGGGTCCACGACAGCAGCAGCGCCCCGACGCGCTGCGGCGCGCTCCCCCAGACTCCCTCGCGCAGCGTCCAGCCGATGGTCGCCCAGAAGAGCGGGATCGTCACGAGCCACACGACCATGCACCACGGGCACAGCGAGCCGTACTCGAACACGCTGCGGTAGGCGAAGACGTGGACGAGCACGAACGCCGCCGCGACGAAGCCGGCGTACACCCGCCAGTACCAGGGACGAAGCCCGGCCGGCGCGGCAAGGGCCGAGACCCCCGCGAAGACCGCCCCCGGGAAGAGCACGATCCCGATGATGGAGTTGCTGAATCCGAGCAGGTTCCCGCCGGGGCTCAACAGGTTGGGCCCGCAGGTGACGACGGGGCTGATGTCGCACGAGATCATGGCCTCGCCGCCCGTCAGCTGCCCGATGTACTCGTGGTAGAGCAGGAACGACACGACCCACCCCGCGATGCCGACGACGATCCAGACGACGGCGAGCGCGGGACCGGGCCGGATGTCGCGTGCCGATGCTGCGGCGTCGTCGGATGCTGCGGCGTCGACGGATGCTGTGGTGGGCATGAGGTCAGCCTGCGGTGTTCGCCCCGTGGTCGGGGCTGCCCCGTGCCAGGAAAAACCGACGCGATTGGATGCCGCGAAGACCGGTCTCAGCCTCAGCGCCAGGTCGCCGTGAGCAGACCGGCGACGACCCCGAAGACGAGGGGCAGCAGGCAGCCGATGGCCGCGGGGCGACCGACCGCGGGCCGGGTGAACAGGTGTGCTCGCGTCTCGGCCCGTTCCGCGTCGGTGCTGCGCAGCGCCCCGCCCGGCGACGGCTCCGGATGAGGGTCCGCGGCTTCCTCGATACGCGCGGCAACCGCGAGCAGGTCCTCGGTCCAGCGCCAGAACGGGGCGGTCCACCGCGGCAGCGCGCCGCGCGAGAGGAAGTACACGTGGCGTCCGGCGGTCTCGACGTCCACATCGGGCGCCACCGCCGCCAGGCCGGCGCGCACGGACGGCGTGAGCATCCGTCGGACACCGTCGCCATCCGCGGGCGCACACCAGACGCCGAAGTGCTCGTCGAACCCGCCACCGATCTCGATCCGCTCCTGGCCTTCGGGCGGCCGCCAGGACGGCGCGCCCGGCGCGTGCACCGCCACCAGGCTCGCCCGCGGCAGCTCGGTCGCGATGCCGACGCGGAGGTACGTCAGTGAGCGCGGCATCCGGTAGCGGCCGATCCACGTGTCGAACGCGTAGTCCGCCGAGCGGAACGGGCGCGGCTCGCTCCCCGTCACGACCGCGGTCGCCATCCGGCGCTTGCCGAGGCCGAAGACGGTCGCGCTCTCCGGCGGGTCGTCCTCGCGGTGGCGCAGGTCGAGCCGGTTCGCTGTCGCGAACCGTTCCAGACGGTACAACGCGGCGTCCGCCTCCTGCCGGGCGCGACGCATCCCGTCGAAGCGACTCACCGCGAGTGGCAGCACCATCACCGCCGCGATCACGATGGTCGCCCACGACAGGCCCGAGCCGCCCGCGATCGATTGGACGGAGAGGACGAAGAGCAACGCGAGCACGCCCGCCCCGAGCACCAGCACCGCCGAGACGAACATCGCCCGCGCGGCGACCATCCGTGAGGCGCCCCGCCCCGCTTCGCCACGGAGCCCCGCTTCCCCGGGCTCGGGGAGCGGCGCCGTGAGCGCCTCGGCGCCGAACGGCGTGGCTCCGGCGTCGTCCCGGGATGCGCCGCTGCTCATGTTCCCATCCTGCCGTGCCGGGGCTGCGGGGCCGTTCGCCCGCGCGCGTCTCAGCGCGCGCGGGGATGAGAGGTCGCGTAGATCTCTCGCAGCGCGTCGACCGTGACGTGCGTGTAGATCTGGGTCGTCGCCACCGAGGCGTGCCCGAGCAGTTCCTGTACGACACGCACGTCGGCTCCGCCTTGCAGCAGGTGCGTCGCGAACGAATGCCGGAGGGTGTGCGGTGACACATGGGCCGCCAGCTCAGCGCGCTCGGCCGCCTGCTGGATGATCAGCCACGCGCTCTGCCGCGACAGCGGAGCACCGCGCACCCCGAGGAACAGCCGGGGCGTCGCCCGTCCGCGCCGGGAGAGCTCCGGCCGCGCCCGCGCGAGGTAGGCCTCGACCGCGGCACGAGCGTACGAGCCGACCGGCACGATCCGCTCCTTCGCACCCTTGCCTCGAACGCGCAGCACGTCGCCGAGGGCGAGGTCGTCGACATCCAGCTGCACGATCTCCGACACCCGAGCGCCGGTCGCGTACAGCAGCTCGAGCAGCGCTCGATCCCTCAACGCGGCGAGGTCGGTCGCCGCGACATCGCCCGGCGTGGGGCCTGCGGCGTCGAGCAGCCGTTCGACCTGATCGATCGTCAGCGCCTTCGGGAGGCGCCGCGGCGTCTTGGGCGGGCGCAGCCGCTGCGTCGGGTCCGCGTCGACGATGCCTTCGCGGGCCAGGAAGCGGTGCAGTCCCCGCAGCGACGACTGCAGCCGCGCCAGCGACGTCGCCGCCGGCGGCGGGTCGGCGGACGCCGCTTCTTCCGCGAACCGCGTCACGACCTCCGCCGTGATCTCCGACGTCTCGTCGATGCCCTGCCCGTCGAGCCACACGGTGTACGCGTCGAGGTCGCGGCGATAGGCCGCGACGGTGTGCGCCGACAGTCCGCGTTCGACCGAGATGTGTCGCAGGTACGCCGCGACGGCGCGGTCGAGCCGCACGTCCGTCAGCCCCGACGCAGCCGTTCGGCCGCCGCGAGCACGCCCGTCGCCAGGATGCCGTTGCGGAACCGTCCCGCGAGCACGCCGTCGACGACCTCCGTCAACGGCACGCGTTCGACGCGCATGTCGGCCTCCTCGTCCTCGCGCTCGTAAGCGCTCGGTGCCGGACGGAGTCCGCGGGCGAGGAAGACGTGGATGATCTCGTCGTTGCCCCCGGGCGTCGTGAAGATGCTGACGAGCGGCTCGAGCGACTCGGCCACCAGGTCGACCTCTTCGGCGAGTTCGCGCCGGGCGGTCTCGATCGGCGGTTCGCCGGCGACGTCGAGCAGCCCGGCGGGGATCTCCCAGTCGCGGTGACGGATCGGATGCCGGTACTGCTGGATCAGCACCACGCGCTCCTCGTCGTCGATCGCGACGACGGCCGCAGCCCCGGGGTGGTCGACGAACTGGCGGGTGATCTCGCCGTCGCCGAAACGCACCGTCTCACTCCGCACGTCCCAGACGTGTCCGGAGTAGACGAGCTCGCTCGAGACGACCTCGGGCTCGACGGGTTCGTCGCGCAGCTCAGGCATCCTCGACCTCGAACAGCTCGCTCGCGCGGTGCCGGTCGAGGGCGGCGGCGACCAGCCCGCGGAAGAGCGGGTTCGCCTCGGTCGGGCGCGACCGCAGCTCGGGGTGGGCCTGCGTCGCGATGTAGTACGGGTGCACGTCACGCGGCAGCTCGACGTACTCGACGAGGTTGCGGTCGGGTGACAGGCCCGAGAAGACCAGTCCGGCCTCGGCGATCTGGTCGCGGTACCGGTTGTTCACCTCGTAGCGGTGGCGGTGGCGCTCGGAGGCCTTCGTGGCTCCGTACACCTCGGCCGCGAGCGAGCCCTCGGCGAGGTCGGCCTCGTACAGGCCCAGGCGCATCGTGCCGCCGAGGTCGCCGCCGGCGATGATGTCGACCTGCTCGGCCATCGTCGCGATGACCGGGAACTCGGTCTCCGGGTCGAACTCGCTCGAGGACGCACCCGACAGGCCCGCCATGTTGCGCGCGTACTCGATGACCATGCACTGCAGGCCCAGGCAGATGCCCAGCGTGGGGATGCCCTGTTCGCGCGCGAACTTCAGTGCGCCGAGCTTGCCCTCGATGCCGCGGATGCCGAAGCCGCCGGGCACGACGATGCCGTCGATGCTCGCGAGAGCCTTCTCGGCCCCCTCCGGCGTCTCGCACAGGTCGGAAGGGATCCAGGTGACGTTGACCTTGGTCTCCTGCGCGAAGCCGCCGGCCTTGAGGGCTTCGGTGACCGACAGATATGCGTCGGGCAGGTCGATGTACTTTCCGACGAGGCCGATCGTGACCTCGTGCTTGGGGTTGTGGACGGCGTCGAGGACCTTGCTCCACCGCGTCCAGTCGACGTCGTCGGCCTTCTCGGCGAGCCCGAGTCGGCGCGTGATGTAGGCGTCGAGGCCCTGGTCGTTGAGGGTCGAGGGGATGTCGTAGATGCTCGGCAGGTCGACGGTGTTCACGACGCCCTCGACGTCAACGTCGCACATGAGCGCGATCTTGTTGCGGTTGCTCTCGCTGACGGGGCGGTCGCTGCGCAGCACGAGGGCGTCGGGCTGGATGCCGACCTGGCGGAGGGCTGCGACCGAGTGCTGCGTCGGCTTCGTCTTCTGCTCGCCCGAGGCGCCCATGAACGGCACGAGCGAGACGTGCACGAAGAACACGTTGTCGCGGCCGAGCTCGTGACGCAGCTGGCGGGCGGCTTCGAGGAAGGGCTGCGACTCGATGTCGCCGACGGTGCCGCCGACCTCGGTGATGATGACGTCCGGGCGGGGTTCCTCGGTCGCCTGCAGCCGCATCCGGCGCTTGATCTCGTCGGTGATGTGCGGGATGACCTGGACGGTGTCGCCGAGGTACTCGCCGCGGCGCTCCTTGGCGATGACCTGCGAGTAGATCTGCCCGGTCGTGACGTTGGCCGCCTGCGTGAGCTCGATGTCGAGGAAGCGCTCGTAGTGCCCGATGTCGAGGTCGGTCTCGGCGCCGTCGTCGGTGACGAAGACCTCACCGTGCTGGAAGGGGTTCATCGTGCCCGGGTCGACGTTCAGATACGGGTCGAGCTTCTGCATCACGACGCGGAGACCGCGTGCGGTGAGGAGGTTGCCGAGACTCGCGGCGGTCAGTCCCTTACCGAGAGAAGAGACCACACCACCGGTCACGAAGATCTGCTTGGTGGTGTTCTGGGAAGAGGCCGCGCGATGAGTGTCCGTCACGGGCTTCTATTCTATCAGTCAGGAACGCGACAGGTTCAGCAGTTCTCGGGCGTGCTCGATCGCGGCCCCCGAATCCGGCAGCCCGGACAGCAGACGAGCCATCTCGGCCTCGCGGTCGCCGCCGTCCAGACGCCGCACACTCGAGGCCGTCACCGAGCCGTCGTTCGACTTCACGACGGTCAGGTGGTTGGTCGCGAAGGCCGCGACCTGCGCGAGGTGCGTCACGACGATCACCTGGCTGGTCTCGGCGAGCCGTGCGAGCCGTCGACCCACCTCGATCGCGGCGGCACCGCCGATGCCGGCATCCACTTCGTCGAACACGAAGGTCGGCACGGGGTCGGTTCCCGCGATCACGACCTCGATCGCGAGCATGACACGGCTGAGCTCACCGCCCGAGGCTCCCTTCGCGACCGGCCGGGGGTCGGCGCCGGGGTGCGGCGCCAGCAGGATCGTCACGTCGTCACGACCCGACACCGACGCAGTGCCGGGCTCGACGGTGACGAGCAGTCGCGCGTCGGGCAGGGCGAGCTCGCGGAGTTCCGCCGTCACCGCCTCGCCGAGGCGCTCCGCGGCGGCGGTACGGGCTGCGGTGAGCTCCGCGGCTGCGGCATCCAGCGCTTCGCCGAGCTCGTCGCGTTCAGCCCGCAGTCTCTCGATGCGGTCGCCGTCGTCGTCGAGCTCCATGAGTCGCGCGGACCCGCTCTCGAGCAGCGCGAGCGCCTCGTCGAGAGTGCCGTGCGCGCGCAGCAGGCCGTTCAGCGCCGCGCGCCGCTCCTCGACGGCCGCGAGCTCCTGCGGCCCGCTCTCGTCGAGATCGGCGAGGTACGCGCTCAGTCCCGTCACGAGATCGGCGGCGCGGTAACCGAGGTCGGCCAGGGGCTCGACGAACGCGGCGAGCGCCGCATCGCTCGCCGCGGAGCGCTCGATGGCGCGCCGGGCCTCGGCGAGGAGCGACACCGCGTCGGGGAGCTCATCGTCGTTCGAGAGCGCATCGTGTGCCGTGGCTGCGGCGGCACGCAGCTCTTCGACGTTCGCCAGCTTCTCCGCGCGTTCGGCGAGCGCCGCATCCTCGCCCGGCTGCGGCGCGACGGCCTCGATGTCGGCGATGCGGGCGCGTAGATCGTCCGCCTCTCGTCGGCGCGCATCGCGATCGGCGTCGAGCTGAGTCAGTTCGGCATCGACGGCACGCCAGGCCTCGAACGCCGCGCGGTAGCGATCGCGCACCGCGGTGATCTCCGGCCCGCCGAAGCGGTCGAGCGCGTCGCGCTGCGCGGCGGCGGACTTGAGGCGCAGCTGGTCGGACTGTCCGTGCACGACGATGAGCTGCTCGGCGAGCTCGGCGAGCACCGCCGCGGGTGCCGGACGGCCTCCGACGCTCGCGCGCGAGCGCCCCTCGCTCGACAGCACACGGCCCAGATACAGCTCGGAGCGGCCCCCGCCGATCGGTTCGACGTCTCCTCCGGCCTCGCGCACCCGCTCGGCGACGGGCCCGCTCTCGTCGACGATCCAGACGCCGTCGACGGATGCCTGCGGCGCACCGGCGCGCACGGCTCCCGAGTCGGCGCGTTGCCCGAGCAGCAGTCCGAGCCCGGTGACGACCATGGTCTTGCCCGCACCCGTCTCACCCGTGATCGCGGTGAACCCGGGGCCTATCGGCAAGGTCGCCTCGGCGATCACGCCGAGGCCGCGCAGACGCATCTCCTCGATCACGTCGCACTCTCCTGCTGCTCGAGACTCGGACCGCGCCAGCCCACCACCGGCAACCGGAACTTGCGGACGAGCCGGTCGGTGAAGGCGGCCGGATGCAGTCGGGCCAGGCGCACAGGGGTCTTCGAACGGCGCACCACGACCCGGGCGCCCGGCGGGAGTTCCTGCGAGCGGCGGCCATCCGCCCACAGGATGCCGGTGCCGTTCGTGCCCGCGCCGACCTCGATCGCCACGGATGCCTCGGGGCTGATCACCAGCGGACGGGCGAAGAGCGCATGGGCCGAGAGCGGCACGACGGCCACCGCTTCGACGTCCGGCCAGATCACGGGGCCGCCGGCGGAGAAGTTGTACGCGGTCGATCCGGTCGGTGTCGCGATGACGACGCCGTCGCAGCCGAAGGCCGAGAGCGGACGCCGGTCGACCTCGAGGACGACCTCGAGCATCCGTTCGCGGCTGGCCTTCTCGACCGTCGCCTCGTTCAGCGCCCAGGTCTCGTACACGACAGCGCCGGAACCGTCTTTCACCCGGACCGAGAGCGCCATGCGCTCTTCGACGTCGTAGTCGCGGTCGATGACCCGCCGGACGGCGTCGTCCATGTCGTCGGCCTCGATCTCGGCGAGGAAGCCGACGTGGCCCATGTTGATGCCGAGGACGGGCGCGGTCCCGCCTCGGACGAGGTCGACGGCGCGCAGGATCGTGCCGTCGCCGCCCAGGACGATCGCGAGCTCGAGATCGGCGACCGTGACCTCCTGATCCAGTGTGGCGACGCCGGGCAGCTCACCGAGCGCCTCGACGAGTTCGGCGCGGTCGTCTGCGGCGAGCACGGGCCGCGCCCCGGCACCGGACAGCGCGTTGAGGACGCGTTGCGCCGCGGCGACGGTGTCGGGACGGCGCGCGTGAGCGACGACGAGGATGTTGCGCATCGCGTCGGTCATCGGGCTCCCGCCAGTTCGTCCACCGTGTGTATCCATTGTGTCGGATTGCCCGCGTCACCAGCGCGGATGCACAGGTGCACGACGTATTCCTGATTGCCGTGCGTTCCCACGAGCGGCGATGCGATGACACCGTGCGTGGCGAGCCCCGCGTCCCACGCCGACCACAGCACGCCCATCACAGCATCCGCTCGGAGGGCCGGATCGGTCACCAGCCCGCCTTTGACGGCGGTCCGACCGACCTCGAACTGCGGCTTGACGAGCAGGACGACATCGGTCGCCGGATCGCACACCGAGACGACGGCGGGAAGGACATGCTCCAGCGAGATGAACGAGAGGTCGCCGGTGATGATCTCCGGCTGGAACGGGGCGCCCGCCATACCGGCCAGCGCCTCGGGCGAGAGGTCGCGCACGTTGAAGCCCTCGACGACGAGCACGTCGGGGTCTGCGGCGATGCTCGGCGCGAGCTGCCCGTGTCCGACGTCGACGGCGACGACGGGGCGGGCGCCGCGCTCGCGCAGCACCTGCGTGAAGCCCCCGGTCGAGGCGCCCATGTCGAGGGCGCTCCGATCCGCGACGTGGATGCCGAACGCGTCGAGCCCGGCGATCAGCTTGTGCGCCGCGCGGCTGACGTAGTGGTCGGCCCCGGCGACGGCGATGGTGGCGTCATCCGCCACGGGGTGGGACGCCTTCACGACGGTGAGTCCGTCCACCGACACGAGCCCCTCGGCGATCAGGGTCGCGGCGTGGCTGCGCGAGCGTGCGAGTCCGCGTGCCGCCAGCGCCGAATCGAGACGCGTGCTCACGCGGCGCCGGTGGGACCGGAGTCGAGGCGACGCGCCAGCTCGTCATGCAGGGCCGCATACGACGCGGCCCGCTCGCTCAACGGCTGATCCTCGATGACGTCGAGCGACGACAGCAGGTCGTCACGCCATTGCTCAGCGAGGCCCTGCGTCGCGCTGTCCGCGGTGGCGGCGTCGCGCTCACCCGGGTCGGCACCATCCATCGACATGGTTCCCACGATACGCGGGGTCAGGGACGGTGGAACGGATCCGCGTAGAGACGCTCCGGCACCCGGAATCCGTAGATCGCACGGCCGGTCGCCCAGATCGCGGCGGCACCCGCACGCACGAGGTCGATCGGGCGGTCGCCTTCAGACTCGATGACGATGTCGGCGCCGTCGATGCGCACGGATGCGGCGCCGACCGTGGTCACGTCGCCCTTCGTCCTGACCTCGGGGTAGGGCTCGTGCAGCTCACGCAGGTCGCCGACGATGTAGGTCGGCCGGGCGTTGGCGGGGGCCGCGAGCACGTGCTTGGGCCGATCGATACCCGTCAGCACGAGCACCGAGCGGATTCCGGCTGCCTGCGCACCGGCGATGTCCGTGTCGAGGCGGTCGCCGATGAACAGGGGCTGCGCGGCCCCGAAGCGGGCGACGGCCTCGTCGAAGATCGGACGCTCGGGCTTGCCGGCGACGGTCGCGAGTCGGCCGACCGCCGTGTGCACGGCCGAGACGAGGGTGCCGTTTCCCGGCGCGATCCCCCGCGCCTGCGGAATGGTCCAGTCGGTGTTGGTGGCGATCCAGGGGATCCCGCCTTCATCCTCCGGGGTGGCCAACGCGTAGGCGGCCTCGGCGAGCTGCGCCCAGCCGACGTCGGGTGCGAACCCCTGAACGACGGCCGCGGGGTTGTCGTCGGCCGAACGGGTGGGCACATAGCCAGCTTTCTCGAGCTCGTGGACGAGCCCGTCACCGCCGACGACGAGAATCGTCGCGCCGACGGCAACGCGTTCACGCAGCAGGCGCATGGCAGCCTGAGGGCTCGTGATCACGTCTTCGGGTCGGGTGGACGTCAGCCCGAGCTCGCGCAGGTGTTCGGCGACGACCGAGTCCCGTCGGGATGCGTTGTTGGTGATGTATCCGAGCCGGCGCGACGCACCCGCGCGGTTCAAGCTCTCGATGGCATGCGGGAGCGCACCCGGCCCGGCATAGACGACGCCGTCGAGGTCGGCGAGGACCGCATCCACGCCGTCGAGCGGCGTCGCCGTCGTCGATGAGCGGGAGAACAGCCCCATCAGTCGCGCTCCTCCGTCTTGGCTTCCGCCGGCGCCTCGCTTTCGAGCGCCGCGGTCTCATCGATGTCGTCGACCACGATCAGCTCGCGGTCGGCGTCGGTCGCGCCGAGTGCCTCCTCGGCGACGACGGCCCGACGCTGCCAGAGTGCGGCTTCGTCGGAACGCCCCAGGTCCTCGAGCACAGCCGCCCGGGCCGCGAACAGAGCGGGGCTCCACGAGAAGGCGCGGTCAGGGTCGAGCTCGGGGATGTCGAGTTCCTGCAGCGCGCGCTCGGTCTCGCCGAGGTCGAGGCGGGCACCCGACATCGCGATCGCGAGCTCGACGCGGACCTCGATGGGAAGGGTGGACCGGTCGACGGCGCGGCCGACCTCGAGCGCCCGGTCGGGACGGCCGACTCCGCGCTCGCTGTCGACCATCATGGCGATCTGGTCGTCGCTTCCGGAGATGCGGCGGTAGGTGCGCAGTTCACGCAGCGCGAGGGCGTAGTCGCCCGTCGCATAGGCGGTGATCGCCACCGTCTCACGCACGACTCCGACGCGACCGGCCCGGCGCGATGCCGCGAGAGCGTGCTCGTGCGCGAGCTCGGGGTCGTCGTCGATCAGCTGCGCGACCATGGCGAGGTGACGGGCGACCTGCTCCGCGTTCTCCTTGCTCAGGGTCTTCAGTTCGTTGCGCGCGGCGCCCGGCAGGTCACGAGCCGTGACGGTTTCGGGGATCTCCGGGCCGCGCGGGATGTCGCGACGCTCGGAACCCTGCGGCGGACGCGACGCACGTGCCCCGTCGCGGTCATCCCGACGCGGGCGCGCGTCGCCGTCGCGGCGCGGGTACGACGGACGGTCACCATCGCGACGAGGGTAAGAAGGACGGTCACCATCACGACGCTGGTACGACGGCCGATCACCATCACGACGCGGACGGGAATCACCATCACGACGCTGGTACGACGGGCGGTCACCATCACGACGCGGGTACGACGGACGATCACCATCGCGACGCGGACGGGAATCACCATCGCGCTGCGGACGGGAATCAGCATCATGACGCTGGTACGACGGACGATCACCATCGCGACGCGGACGGGAATCACCATCGCGCTGCGGACGGGAATCACCGTCGCGACGAGGACGACCGTCTCCGGCGCCATCCCGACGCGGGCGATCGTCATTGGCACGCGGCGGACGGGAGTCGCCGTCGCGAGATGGACGCCGCGCACCGGAATCCGCAGCAGAGTAGCGGGGCTTACGCTCCGATCGCGGGCGGTCTTCTTCAGTCACGACGTTCCTTTCGTCCCGGAAACGAGAAAAGGCCACCCAACATTGGGTGGCCTTTTCACGAAAGAAGTCCGGCGGTGTCCTACTCTCCCACAGGGTCCCCCCTGCAGTACCATCGGCGCTGTGAGGCTTAGCTTCCGGGTTCGGAATGTAAC
>NZ_RAQC01000001.1 GCF_003610405.1 Microbacterium sp. AG238 | reverse complement strand
CCCGGCGTACCCGGCACCACACGGCCATCCAGATCACACACGATCATGTTCTCCGGAGCCAACTCGTCATACGACACCCCCGACGGCTTGATCACCATGAGGTCATCGGCGGGATCTCCACCCAGGCGCACCCGGCCCGACACGTTCCCGCCGGTCCACACGACCAGCCCGTAACGCACCAGCTCCGCGTGCAACGACGCCACCTCGGCCCGAACCCGCACCACCGCTTCGTGTTCCATCGGACTCCTTCGACTCTCGGGATCATGTTACCGGTAACACCTGTCAGGTCCAGGAGACCGCGCCTCATCTGCGAGAGTTGTCCGAATGGGCGACAACGTGTTCCTCGGCGCGGTGGCGATCGGTATCGGCGCGCTCGTCGGCGTCGTGCTCTTCGTGCCGTTCGTCGCGATCCAGTACCGGCGCACGGGCCACCTCACCGCGGGACAGCTCCTGCTGTGGGGCGCGGCGCTCGTCTACTTCTTCGCGATCTGGACGTACACGCTCCTGCCGCTTCCCGACCCCGCAAGCATGCGCTGCGCGGGCGTCAACCTCAACCCGTTCGAGTTCGTCGACGACATCCGCGGGGCCGTCCGCCGCGCCGGGGGCAGCCCCCGCGCATTCCTCTCCGATTCCGTCTTCCTGCAGCTCGCCCTCAATGTGCTGCTCTTCCTGCCGCTCGGCTTCTTCGTCCGGGTGCTCGCCCGCCGCGGCATCCTCGTCGCCGTCGCCGCCGGCCTGGGCATCTCGCTCATCGTCGAGCTCACGCAGCTGACCGGGGTCTGGGGCGTCTACCCGTGCGCCTACCGCGTCTTCGACGTCGACGACCTGCTCACCAACACCGTCGGCGCGGTCGTCGGCTCGGTCCTCGCCCTCCTCGTGCCGCGCCGTCCGCTCTCGGATGAGCCCGACGCCCCACGGCCCGTGACCCGGGGCCGCCGGATCCTGGCGATGGTGTGCGACCTGCTGTCCTACTCGCTCGTCGGCATCGTCGTCAGCGTCGGCATCCAAGCGGCCCTGGTGTTCACGGGCAACCGTGACGTCGCGGTCGAGACCGACGTCGGCGGCGACATCGGCGCCCTCGCCGCACTCGTGGTGGTGGGCGGCTGCGTCCTGCTGTCGGGCCGCACGATCGGCGACCTGACCGTTCGCCTCCGCTACGCCGGCGGCCCGGCCCCGGCCGCGGTGACACGGCTGACCCGTCTCATCGGCGGGATCGGCGGGTACGCCCTGATCGACCAGCTGCCGGGAGGCGGCGGCCTGTTCTCCTTCGCCTTCGTCGCGACGGCGGCCCTCCTGGCGCTCACGACCCGCACCGGCCGCGGGCTTCCCGGACTCCTCGGCCGTCAGGAGCTGCGCGACAGCCGCGAGCCTGGCAGTGCACACAGCCGTGAACATCGCCGCCGGGGTGGTCCCGCAGGACGAGGCGATATCACCCGCACGGGGGACGCGCGCCCGCGCTGAGATCCGTACCGTCGAGAGCATGGACGTCGAAGCACTCGCCCACACCGCCACCGGCGCTCTCGTCGGCATCGCCCTCGGATTCGTCGTCGGGCTGCTCACCCTCAACCCCATGCTCGGCGTCGTCGTCGGAGGCGTCGCGATGATCGTCCTCGCGATCGCGGCCGCCATGCTGCTCCCCCGCGGAACCTATCGCTGACCCGAACGCGCCCGAACTCCACCCGCACCCCGCTTGACCCTCACGCGGCGTGAGGCGGGAAAGTCGTCGTATGACCAATCACGACACCCCGTCCTACGACGCTTTCGAGATCAGTCCCGTTCCCGCGCCCGGACCGGATGCCGTCGCCCCCGAGCCCTACCGCGGCATCTACGGGATGCCGGCGTTCGTCACGATCCCCACGCCCGACCTCGCGGCCTCGACGCGGTTCTGGACCGCCGGCCTCGGATTCTTCGAGCTCTTCACGATTCCCGGGACACTCGTGCACCTGCGGCGCTGGGCTTTCCAGGACGTCCTCCTCGTCGCTGCCGATCCGGCCTCGCGACCCGCGTTCGAACCGCCCGCGCTGAGCTACAGCTACGCCTGCGTCCTCAGCGAGCTCGAGGGCATCGCCGCCGATTGCCGAACCCTGGCGCCCGGCGCGGTCGGCGACCTGCGCGACACCGCGTGGAACAGCCGCGAGGTCGAGATCATCACCCCGGAGAACGCGCGTATCGTCGTCACCGCGGCAAAACCGTACGAGGCCGACAGCGCGGCCGCCCGCTCCCTCGCCGCCATCGGCATCACGCCCGCGCAGGAGCAACCATGAGTCATGGCATGAACAACACCCGCGACATCGACACCAGGACCGAGAACAACAACACCGACATCAGAAACAACAAGAACGGTGTGACGGTGGGGCGTGCGGCATCCGATCTCGGGATCACGGTGCGCACCCTGCATCACTGGGACGAGACCGGCCTCGCGTCGCCGACGCTGCGCACCGATGCGGGTTACCGGCTGTACACCGCCGACGACATCGCTCGTCTGCAGCGGATCGTGGTGTACCGGGAGGTCGGGCTGGGTCTCGACCGGATCCGCGAGATCCTCGACGAGCCCGGACGCGACACATCCGCGGCGCTGCGCGAGCAACGCGAGGAGTTGTCGCGCTCGCTCGCGCGACTCGAGGTGCTCCGCTCCGGCCTCGACCGCATGATCGAAGCGCACGAGCGCGGCGTGCTGCTCACTGCCGACGAGCAGCTGTCGATCTTCGGCCCGGACTGGAATCCCGACTGGCCCGCCCTCGCCCGGCGCCGCTACGGCGATACACCGCAGTGGAAGCAGTACGCGGAGCGCGCCGCCACCCGCAGCCCCGATCAGTGGCGGGCGATCACCGCGACGATGACGGCGCTCGACGCCGACCTCGCGGCCGCGGCCGCCGCCGGGATCGAGCCCGGCAGCCCGGAGGCGGACGCACTGGTCGAACGCCACCGCGCGCTGGTCAGCGAGTACTTCCCGGTGAGCCGGTCGATGCAGGTCTGCCTCGGCCGGATGTACGAAGCGGATGCCGCGTTCGCCGCCCACTACGACCGTCTCCACCCGGGCCTCGCCTCGTGGCTGCGTCGCGGCATCGACGAGAGCGCCCGCGCGCACGGCATCGATCCCGACACCGCGGTGTGGGAGTAACGCACCGCGGTGTGGGAGTAACGCGCCGCGCGACCTCGTTCAGCGACGCCCGCCGGTGAACGCGCGCCACATGACGGCGGCGTGCGACTCCTTCGCGTGCTCGACGCCGACCTCGTCGCCCTCTCGCGCGCTGAACCACTCCTGCACGCGGTAGCGCGTCGCGCGCCACATCAGGGCGACGCCGCCGTAGGCGGGCCGAGGCACGCGCGCCTCCTCCTGCGACATCTGGCCGCGTCGGGGCAGGTCGCCCGCGACGAACGCGTCCATGAGCTTCGCCACCCCGATCGCGTTGCCGTTGATGACCGAGTGCGCGGCGCCGTGGATCTCCCACCGCCAGGCATCGCGGGCCACCGCGACGAGCGACGAGTGGAAGGAGCGTGGCGACGAGAAATCTCGCGCCCCTCGGATCAGCAGCACCTGCGCCGACACATCCGCCAGCCGGTCCCGAAGCGGATAGCGCATCATGTGCGGCAGCACCCGCATGAAGTACGCGAACCCGCACAGCAGGTAGGCGCTGACCGCCAGCATCACCAGACGGAACGGCTCGAACAGCGACGACTGCGCGAAGCGGATCGCCTGCAGCACCACCGAACGCTCCCGGTCGTTCACGACGGGTCCGATGAGGACGGCGCGACGGATGCCGGGGCGCCGCGCGAGCACCTCGGTCACGATCTGCGTGCCGAACGAGTGCCCCAGCAGCACGGGGTCGTCGAGGTCGAAACGGTCGAGCACGGCCTCGACCTGGTCGGCGAAGAACGACACGGAGGGCTCGTCGCGCGGCGCGCGCTGGCCCGCGAAACCGGGGAGGTCGAGAGCGTAGACCTGCGCCTTCTGCGCGAGCGTCGGGGCGAGCAGGTCGAAGTACGTCGCGGCCACGCCGATGCCCGCGATCAGGACGAAGGCGCGCTCCGAATCGGCGGACGACGCCGTCTTCACCCGCGTGACTCGTGTACGGACCCCGTCGAACTCGACGGTCTCGACGTCGATGTCGGCCGGCTCCATATCATTCCCACCCCCGCGAGCGCGCCCCTCCACCATTCCCCTACCGTCTCACACGCCGCGGCGTGCAGACTGTGCCGATGACCCTCACCTTCGCGATCATCGGCAGCGGATGGCGCAGCGACTTCTTCCTGCGCGTCGCCGCAGCCCTGCCCGAACGCTTCCGCGTGTCCGGGCTCGTCACCCGCAGCCCCGCGACGGCCGCGGCGATCGAGAAGCGCTGGGGTGTGCGCGGCTACCCCGACCTCGACGCGCTGCTCGCCGACGGCACCCCCGACGTCGTCGTCGTCTCGGTTCCCCG
The DNA here is from genome assembly GCF_003610405.1 of Microbacterium sp. AG238. GTDB lineage: Bacteria > Actinomycetota > Actinomycetes > Actinomycetales > Microbacteriaceae > Microbacterium. The sequence continues at coordinate 2,452,210 of NZ_RAQC01000001.1, read as the reverse complement.
CGATGTGGCGCCCGGGATCATCCTCGACCTCGTCGACCGGGGGATCCCCGTCCTGACCGAGACCCCGCCCGCCGCAGGGATCGACGACCTCGTCGAGCTCTGGCACCGGGCCGCCCGTCCCGGCGCACCGACGGTGCAGGTCGCCGAGCAGTACCACCTGTCGCCCCTGCTGTCGGCCCAGCTCGCGGTCGCCCGTTCCGGGCGACTCGGCACCCCCTCGCAGGCGCTCGTGGCGCAGTGCCACGACTACCACGGCGTCAGCGTCATGCGCCGGGCGCTGGGGGTCGGCGCCGACGAGGTCGACATCACGGCATCCGTCTTCCGCTCCCCGCTCGTGGCGGGACCTGGACGCGCCGGCGATCCGACCGAGGAGCGCATCGTCACGGCGACGCAGACCACGGCACGTTTCATGTTCGACGGCCGCCTCGGCGTGTACGACTTCGCCGGTGAGCAGTACTTCTCGTGGATCCGCGGCAATCGCCTGCTTGTCCGCGGCGAGCGCGGCGAGATCGAGAACGGCGAGGTGCGATACCTGCGGCGGTTCGACGAACCCGTGTTCGGCTCACTTCGACGTGTCATGACGGGCGAGGGCGGCAACCTCGAGGGCATGTTCCTGCGCGGCATCCTGCTCGGCGACGAATGGGTCTTCCGCAATCCCTTCCTCCCGGCGCGCCTCAACGACGACGAGATCGCGATCGCGCGCATGCTCGACGCCATGCCGCGCGCCATCGACGGGCGCGCACCGGTGTATTCGCTGGCCGAGGCGAGCCAGGACCACTACCTCGCGCTGCTCATGCAGCAGGCGGCCGAGACCGGTGACACCGTGCGCTCGACGCGTCAACCCTGGGCCGATGTCGTCGACGAGGAATTGCACGCGCGGGAGTCCAGCGGGTAATTTTTCGGTATGCCGAAAAATCGACATCGCCGCCTCTCCGCGCTGGTCGCCTTCGGGGCGACGACTGCCCTGCTCGCGGGCTGCGCGACGGGCTCGAACGCCGACGTCGCCGGCGAGCCGTCGGGCGACCGGCCCGTGGTCCTGACGACGTTCACGGTGCTCGCCGACATCGCCCGCAACGTCGCGGGAGACCGGCTCGACGTGCGATCGATCACGAAGACCGGAGCCGAGATCCACGGCTACGAGCCGACCCCGCGAGACATCGCGGCGGCAGCCGACGCCGACCTGATCCTCGACAACGGGCTCGGCCTCGAGTCGTGGTTCGCGCGCTTCGTCGAGACCGCCGACGCACCCCACGTCGTCGTGTCCGAGGGCGTCGAGACGATCGACATCACCGGCGACGCCTATGCGGGCAAACCCAACCCCCACGCCTGGATGAGCCCCCTGAACGTGCAGCGGTACGTCGACAACATCGTCGCCGCGTTCAGCGAGCTCGATCCGGCGGGCGCAGGGACCTACGCTGCGAACGGCGCCGCCTACAACGACGAGCTCCAGCGCATCCACGACGATCTCATCGCCGACCTCCAAGCGGTTCCCGACGAGCAGCGCGCGCTCGTCACCTGCGAGGGTGCGTTCTCGTACCTCGCCCGCGACGCCGGACTCACCGAGGCCTACATCTGGCCCGTCAACGCCGAGCAGCAGGCGACGCCCCAGCAGATCCGGCAGACGATCGAGTTCGTCGACGACAACGACGTGCCCGCCGTCTTCTGCGAGTCGACCGTCTCGGACCGCCCCATGCAGCAGGTGGTCGAGGCGACGGATGCCGTCTTCGGCGGCACACTGTACGTCGATTCGCTCTCCGAGTCCGACGGCCCCGTGCCGACGTACCTCGACCTGCTCCGTCACGACGCCGAGACCATCGCCGCGGCGCTGACCCGGAGCGCACCATGAGCGCCGGGAGCGCCGGGATCACCTCGACCCCGGGCATCGTGGTCTCCGGCGTCTCGGTGCGCTACCGCGACATCGTGGCGCTCGACGACGTCCACCTCACCGTCACGCCGGGCCGGGTGACCGCGCTGATCGGCATGAACGGCTCGGGCAAGTCCACGCTCTTCAAGTCGATCACGGGCCTCGTCCGCCCCGCGAGCGGTCGGGTGAGCGTCGGCGGGGAGCCCCCCGCAGCCGCCCGGCGTCACGGTCTCATCGGGTACGTGCCGCAGAGCGAGGACGTCGACTGGACGTTTCCGGTGTCGGTTCGCGATGTCGTGATGATGGGCCGGTACGGACGCCTCGGCCCCACCCGCCGGCCGCGCCCCGACGATCACCGCGCCGTCGACGACGCGCTCGAGCGCGTCGAGCTGGCCGACCTCGCCGACCGCCAGATCGGCCAGCTGTCGGGCGGGCAGCGCAAGCGGGCATTCGTCGCCCGCGGCATCGCCCAGGACGCCGGTGTCCTCCTGCTCGACGAGCCCTTCGCGGGGGTCGACAAGAAGTCCGAGGCGACCATCGTCCGCCTCCTCCGAGAGCTCGCCGCCGACGGCCGCACCGTGCTCGTCTCCACCCACGACCTCCACGCGCTCCCGTCTCTCGCCGACGAAGCGGTGCTCCTGCTGCGCCGCGTCGTGTTCCAGGGCACGGTCGACCAAGCGCTACGCCCCGAGCTGCTCGCACGGGCGTTCGGACTCACCGACGAGCGCCCGCTCACCACCGAGGAGCACTCGTGACCCTCATCGACATCCTGCTCGAGCCCCTCCGGTACGAGTTCATGCTCCGCGCCCTGTCGGCCACCGCCATCGCCGCGATCGTCTGCGCGGTGCTGTCGTGCTGGCTCGTCCTCATCGGCTGGTCGCTCATGGGCGACGCCGTCAGCCACGCCGTCCTGCCCGGGGTCGTGCTCGCCTATGTCCTGGGCGCGCCGTTCGCGATCGGAGCCCTGGTGTTCGGCTTCCTCGCGGTCGCCCTCATCGGCATCATCCGCGGCACGAGCCGGGTCAAGGAGGACGCCGCCATCGGCATCGTCTTCACGACGCTCTTCGCGCTCGGCCTCGTGCTCATCTCGGTCACACCGAGCCAGACCGACCTCAACCACATCCTGTTCGGCAACGTCCTCGGGGTATCGACGGGCGACCTCGTGCAGATCGCGGTCCTGGCCGCGGTCGCCTTCGCGGTGCTGTTCGTCAAGCGCCGCGATCTGACCCTGTTCGCGTTCGACCCGATCCACACCTTCGCCATCGGGCTCTCGCCCCGACTGCTGTCGGGGCTCCTGCTGGGGGTCCTCGCCCTGACCGCGGTCGTCGCCCTGCAGGTGGTGGGCGTCGTGCTGGTCGTGGCGATGCTCATCATCCCGGGCGCCACGGCGCACCTGCTCACCGACCGATTCGGCCGCATGCTCGTCATCGCCCCGGCCCTGTCGGCGGCGTCCTCCATCGTCGGCATCTACGTCAGCTACTGGGTCGACGCCTCGTCGGGCGGACTCGTCGTGCTCGTGCAGGGCATCGTGTTCGCCGCGGTGTACCTCCTCAGCCCGAAGCAGGGGATCATCGGGCGCCGGATCGCATCGCGCAAGCCCGTCGCCCGATCGGTTCAGGCTGGCTAGCGTGCCGCTATGAGAATCAGCGAGATCCACTGGAACGACGAAGCCCGCCAGAAGGTCCTCGACGACGCCGACCGTGTCCTGCAGGATGCCGTCGCCGCCGTCGCCGCGACCGACGATGCCAACGACGCCGACAAGGCGTACGCCGCTCTCGTCAGCCACATGAAGGACAAGTTCATCGACTGGGAGCCCGGTCCGGACGTCCGCACGTACGCCGATGCTCTCGCCGGCGGCGAGGTCGAGCTCGAGTCGACCGACTGACCGCCCGGGAACAGGTGACAGCTCGGGATCCGGCGCCGCTGCTGCAGATCAGCCGCATCTACGCCGAAGATGAGGCGCTCGCGCTGCCGCGGGGGCAGCAGATCGTGGCGCGGTGGCCGCAGGCCGACATCGTGCCGATCGACTCGCACTGGCTCGTCCCCGAGGTCCACGGCGACGAGGCCAATGTGCGGCGTTGGGTGCGGATCAAGACCGAGGCGCTCGTGCTGGGCGTGAAGAAGTCCGTCGCGACCCGGATCAACGGCCGGTCGGCCGATTTCATCGCACCGTCCACGGCCAACGGATGCGCGATGGCCTGCTCGTACTGTTACGTGCCGCGCCGCAAGGGATACAGCAACCCGGTGACCGTTTTCGCCAACATCGACGAGATCTCACGCCACCTCGCCCGTCACATCGCCCGCCGAGGGCCCAAGACCGAGCCGAACCAGTGCGATCCGGACGCATGGGTGTACGACATCGGCGAGAACAGCGACTGCTCGGTCGACGCGATGATCAGCGAGAACGTCCGCGACCTGTGCGAGCTGTTCCGGATGTCGCCGACGGCCAAGGCGTCGTTCGCGACGAAGTACGTCAACCGCGACCTGCTCGACTGGGACCCGCTCGGGCGCACCCGCATCCGCTTCTCCCTGATGCCCCACGAGACGGCGAAGGTGACCGACATCCGCACGTCGCCCGTCTCGGAGCGGATCGCCGCGATCAACGACTTCGTCGACGCCGGCTACGAGGTGCACCTGAACTTCTCGCCCGTCATCCTCACTCCGACGTGGATCGCGGACTGGACGGCACTGCTGCGCGAGCTGAGCGACGTGCTCTCCGACCGGGCGAAGGCTCAACTCGCGTGCGAGATCATCCTCCTCACCCACAATGAAGGACTCCACGAGGTGAACCTCGGATGGCACCCGCGCGGCGAGGAGCTGCTGTGGACTCCGCGCATGCAGGAGACCAAGCGCTCGCAGAACGGCGCGATGAACGTGCGGTACCGCTCGCCATTCAAGGGCGAGGCCGTCGCGGCGCTGTGCGCGCTCATCGAACGTGAACTGCCGTCGTGCCGCATCCGTTACGCGTTCTGACCGTCATGCCTTCTGCTCTGCCCTCTCTTGCGCCGAGGCGCCGACCTGGGCCAGCCTGGCGGGGTGTATCTGCTGCTCCCCCTGATCGTCCTCGTCCTGATGGTCGCAGCCCTCGTCGATGCGATCACCCGTCGCGACGACCAGGTGAAGCACCTGCCGAAGTTCGCCTGGGTGCTGTTCATCGTCTTCCTGCCGTTCCTCGGCTCCGTGCTGTGGTTCGCGCTCGGACGCGAGTGGGACACGACTCCGCGCGAGTCGATGAGCTTCGGTGATCCTCGCCGGTGGTCGCGCGACGAACCCACCCCCGCCACGCCTGCGAGTCGTCCGCAGCCGCGTGATTACCGCACCACCGCGCAGCAGCTCGCCGACCTCGAACGGGAGATCGAGATCGCGGAGCTCGAGGCGGAGATCCGCCGCCGCCGCTCGCAGGGTCTTCAGCCGCCCGACGCGGGCTGATCCCTCTCGACGGTCTGATCGCTCCTGACGGCCCACCGTCGCGCGATCAACCAGCCCACCGCCGCTCCGAGGGTATTGGCCACGACGTCCCACACGCTCGCGGTCCGTTGCGAGAGCAGCACGCCCTGCGCCGCCTCGATGACGACGGAGATGACGAGCCCGGCGGGAATGACGTATGCCCGCCAGCGGGGCCAGCCGAGCGCCGCGCAGCAGCCGAACGGGACGAACAGAGCGATGTTCGCGCCGAACTCGATGCGGTCGTAGGTCAGCCACGGCACGGCCGAGGTGATCGCGCGCAGGATCGGTCCGGCGTCGCGGTCGACGGGCGTGGGCCAGAACGCGACGAACGCGAGGACGACCACGTAGCCGATCAGCAGGGCCCGCGCGACGCGGGTCACCGAACGATGACGGTGGGAGAACCGACGTGGGCCGCGACGCGTTCGCTGACCGATCCGAGCAGCAGCCGCGACAGTCCCGTGCGGCCGTGAGATCCGACGACGGTCAGCACGGCATGGCGCGAAGCGTCCTCGATCAGGCTGGAGGCGTCGCCGACATCGATGCGCGTGCGCACGTCGAGCTGCGGGTACGCCGCACGTACGGGCTCGAGCATGCGGTCGAGCATCCCGGCCGTCGCTTCCGTCAGGTCGACGGGCATCGGCCCCGTCCACAGGTCGAGGCCGGGCTCGGTGCCCACCGATACGGGTTCCCAGGCCGCGAGGGCGACGAGCGGCTCGCCCGTGCGGACGGCCTCACGAGCGGCGAAGTCGAGCGCCCGGGCCGAGACGTCCGAGGCGTCGACCCCCACGAGGACCCCGCGGCGCGCGTCGCCATCATGGTCCGCGTCGAGGCGCTCGGGAACGATCGCGACCGGGCAATGCGCGTGGGCGATGAGAGCGCGGTACGCGTGGCCGTGTTCCTCCGGCAGCACGAGGATCTCGGCATCCGCGGTCGCGGCGGCGACCCGCTCGGCATCGTCGCGCGTCGGAGCGATCAGCAGCTCGCGCAGTGTCAGACTCAACGCCTCGGCTCGGCGGAACGCCCATTCACGCGCACCCGCGCCGTCCGCGTCGGTCACTCCCAGGATCACGTCGCCCATGGCCCCAGGGTATCCGCCCCGATAACGGCGCACGACGGCCCCCGGTGCGAGGCCAACCGTTAGAGTCAGTCCGTGGCACAGCGACCCGGCTCCGACGCATCGCGTCACGGCGCGGGTGGCGGCGCCGGTCACGATGATGCCGGTGGCGATACGGCCGGCTACATCATCAGCGGGCACTACGAGCCGCCACCGCCGCCCGAGCGGCCGGCTTCCCCGCGCCCGCCCCGGCGCCGACGCCGGCTGCCGCGCTGGGCGTGGCTCGCGATCATCGTCACCGCGGTCGCCGCCGTCATCGCTGCCGTCGCCCTGGTGGTGACGCTCGTGACGAACAGCGTGCAAGCGCTCACCGCGCGGCCGCCCGGCGTCGGCACGGCCTTCGTGGCACCGGCCGAGTCGAAGGCCGCGCGAGCACTGACGGAGGGCGGCACCGCCGACGAGGTCGCCGCAGCCGAGTATCTGTCGTCGCAGCCGACCGCCTATTGGCTCACCCCGGAACAGGACCCCATCGGCGAGGTCGGCGAGCGCGTCCTGAACATCGCCCACGAGGCGCGGGAGTCCGACACGGCGATGGCCGTCGTCGTCTACGGTCTGCCGGGGCGCGACTGCGGCAACCACTCCGCGGGCGGTCTCGACGAGGCGGACTACGAGACCTGGACGAGGCAGATCGGAACGGCGCTGCGTTCGGTCCCGGATGTCAAGAAGGTCGTCATCGTCGAGCCCGACAGTCTCGCGCTCGCCCCGCAGTGCGGCAACCTCGACGAGCGCATCACGCAGCTGCGCGGGGCCCTCGAGCGCCTCACCGGCACCGACACGTGGGTGTACGTCGACGGTGGGCACTCGAACTGGCTGGGCGCCGACGCGATGGCCGAGCTCATCGAGAAGGTGACGGTCTCGGGCGTCCGCGGATTCGTGACGAACGTGTCGAACTTCAACGACACCTTCGACGAGTTCGCCTACGCCCACGCGCTCTCCGACCGCCTCGGCGGCATGCATGCGCTCGTCGACACGTCGCGCAACGGCTCGGGCGCTCCGGGCGACGGCGAGTGGTGCAACCCGCCGGGGCGTACCGTGGGCGACCCGAGCGGGACATTCGGCGACGACGTCGTCGACACGAACCTGTGGATCAAGCCTCCGGGCGAGAGCGATGGGCCATGCAACGGCGGGCCCGCAGCCGGCGTGTGGTGGCCCGCCGGCGCCGTCGAACTCACCCGCGACGTCGCGCCCTGACTCAGACCGCCGGGGAGGGACTGCCGGACCCTTTGCGTATGGCAAAATTACCCGAACCTGAGGGAGAAGAGTGACGCGCATGATGTCCGAGCAGATGAAGACGGCGGTCATCGTCGAGGACGATCCCGACATCCGTCATCTCCTGGTCGAGGTGCTCGAGGCCGCCGGGTTCTCCACCGTCTCGGTCGGCAACGGCATCGACGGCATCCAGGCGGTGCTGTCGTACCGACCGCTGCTGACGACTCTCGACGTCAACATGCCCGGCATCGACGGCTTCGAGGCCGCCCGGCGCATCCGAGCTCAGAGCGACACGTACATCATCATGCTCACGGGGCTCTCCGAAGAGGCCGACGTCGTGCTCGGCCTGGGTTCCGGCGCCGACGAGTACATCGTCAAGCCGTTCCGCCCGCGCGAGTTCCGGGCGCGGGTCGACGCCTTGCTCCGACGCCCGCGCGCCGCCGCGGCGCAGCAGGCCCCCCAGCAGGATTCGGTCGGTCCGTCGTTCCCCGGCGCGCGCCCCGCGCTGGCACACCACGCCCCCGCTTCCCCCGCGGCCCCCGCCGCCGATGCTGCGCCGCTGTCGTACGAGGAGTACCTCGCACGCTTCGGCGGAGCCGCGCAGCAGCAACAGCAGCCCGTGCCCCCGCAGCAGCCAATCCCCCAGCAGTCAGCGCCGCCGCGGTCAGCGCCGCCGCAGTCTGCGCCGCCCCAGAGCCCCGCGCAGCAGCCCATCATCGTGCACCGCCCGAGCGACACGGCCACGCCGGCACCGGCGCCCGGCTCCGACGTCGTCGTGCACCAGTCCGGCGGCGACCTCGTCCCGGCCACGGGTGAGCACTGGCTCACGCACCGCGACCTGCAGGTCGACACCGACACGCGCCTGGCCTACATCGGTGGCCGCGAGCTCGACCTCACCCGCACCGAGTTCGATCTGCTCTCGACCCTGATGGCCTCGAAGCGCCGCGTCCGGTCGAAGGCCGACCTGACCCTCGTCCTACGCGGCGAGTCGTATGTCACGAGCTACTTCGTCGGCGAGGCCGACAAGCGGGCGATCGAGGCGCACATGACCAACCTCCGCCGCAAGCTGAGCGACAGCCCCACGACCCCGCGGTACATCGAGACCGTCCGCGGTGTCGGGTACCGCATGACATCGGAGACCGCCGCCGCGGTCTGAACCTCAGACTCTCCGGCAGTTCCGCCGATTCAGACCTTGTATCCGTTCTGGCGGCGGACCAGCTTCGAGAACATCAGCAGGGTCTGCAGCACGGTCACGACGCCGACGATCGGCCACCCGATCCACAGGATCGACGACTGCGCGACGGGACCGATGATGTTCCAGACGACGGCCATCGCCAGCAGCACGGCCGCGAGGATGAGCAGCGGCATCCAGTGACCGATGCTGCCGCCGCCGCTCTCGGCCTTGGCCTGCATCGCCCAGTTGTCGACCTTCTTCTTCGACAGGAAGCGCGACCACGAGCGCATGAAGTGGCCAAGCCTGATCCACATGAACGCCTCGGCCGGGAAGACCAGGAGGGCGAAGAGGATGTCGCGCTGATTGTGGTCCTTGATGCTGCGGGCCATGCGCAGGTTCAGCAGCACGGCCACCATCGGCGGGATGAGCCACAACGGCGAGAAGACGAAGGCGCTGATCGACAGCGAGCCCGCGAGCAGGATGAGGAACGCGACGCGCACGAACAGGTTCGTCAGCATCCCGAAGTTCTCGAACCAGCGCAGGCGCAGGTTCGGGTGGAACGGCTGCCCCTTCGTGTCGCCGCGCTGGCCCGGCCACATCAGCTCGATGGCGCCGTAGGTCCACTTGACCTGCTGCGCGTCGTACCCCTTGAGGGTCGTCATGCCGCCGACATTGGCCCGGGCGTATGGGCTGATCTTGGTGAGGTATCCGGCGCTCTTGATCTGCAAGGAGAGCAGCGAGTCCTCGACCTCGGAGTCCTTGACCCACGGGGTGGACTGGTGGTTCGCCTTCATCGCGTCGCGCAGGGCGTTCGTCGAGAAGATCGAGAACTGTCCGCCGAGGACGGCCATGTTGCGCCCGCGGAGCAGGTTCTGCATGTTGAAGGCCGCGAACTGGGTGCGCTGGCCGGCGATGAGGAACTTCGCGATCGTCCCCTTGATGGGCTTGTCGTCGATCGAGTAGATCGCCGAGATGCCGCCGATGCGCGAGTCGCCGACGGCCTCGGACTCGAGGAACTCCACGGCGCGCGAGTCGGCGATGGTGTCGCCGTCGACGCCGAGCAGGTAGTCGTAGCCCTCGACGAGCGAGTAGCCGTAGTTGAGCGCGCCGACCTTCTTGTCGGGGTTCTTGCCGATGTCGTGCACGAACACCTCGGTGAACTGCGTGCCGAGCTCTGTCGTCACCTCGTGGGGACCTGCATACCCCGCGGCGATCTTGACGGTGTTGTCGGAGGTGTTGTTCGCGATGACGTGGATGACGTCGGGCACGCGCGTCTGGGCGAGCAGCCCCTCGATCACGTCGGCGATCGACTCCTCCTCGTTGTACGCCGGGATGACGCAGCCGATCGTGGAGCGGTGGACCGTGGTCTGTTCGAGGACCGACTCGAAGTCGTCGGGGAACGCCGTCTCGAAGTGATCCGCCAGCTCGACCGGCGCCTGCGGGGCGGGGTACTGCGGCTGACCGAACGCCGGGTTGGGCGTGTACGGCGTGTACGGCGTCTGAGTCATGCGGTCACATCCTGTGCGAGGTGTCGGGCAGCTGTTGTCTGCCGAGGTCCATTCTGGAACGCGGCGTGTTCAGACCGGACGAAGTCAACCGCAATTTATGCGCAAGGAACGAGGCGCCTCGAACCGGTCACGGCGTCGTGCTGGGAGCGGGAGCGGGCGCCGCGTCCGCCGCCTGTTCGTCGCTGAAGATCGCGACCGGCAGGTACTGGTACACCGTCTGCTGCGTGAAGCTCGCGTCGTCGTTCGCGTTACCCTCGACCCACACCGTCATCGCGAACTCCAGCGTCATCCCGTAGGTATCGGCCGGCAGCCCGTGGACGATCGTCTCGGGCACGTAGAGGCCGCCTTGGAAGCTGTTGAGCAGCAGCCCACGATCGGAGCGGATCGTGTCGCTGGGAACGAGTGTCCGTGGGTCGGCGCTGAACTGGAACGGGTTCTGCACCTGCCCCGACGTCTGCGCCGTCTGCGAGGTGATCGAGATCGACGAGATGAACACGCGACGCTTCTGCGACAGCACGGCCTTCTCGTCGACGCGCTTGTCGTGGACGTTGACCGCGAAGCCGAACGTCTTCTCGGCACCGGGGGTCCATTCCTGGGTGCGCTTGGGGTCCTGTGCCCACACGTCGAGACGCAGCTCGAGATCCTGCGCCACGTCCGAGGACAGCGACACCGAACCGTCATAGGTGAACTGCGAGTTGAATGCCATGCTCGGCGACTGCGAGGGCGCCGGAGCGGGCACGGCCGAGACCGGATCACCCTGGACGGCGTTGATCATGCCGGTCAGCTCCGAGCATCCCGTCAGCGCGACGAGCGAGAGAGCGAGCGCGCCCGCCGACACGGCGGTGCGGAGGGCGGGTGAGCGGCGCGAGAGCATGGCAGACCGGATTTCTGAGAGCGGGACCGGCGTCGGATGTCGCGGGCGTGGCCATACAAGCATCCGGCCGGCCACGATCCGGGCCGCTTTCCGATCTCTTCAGGTTGCCTTGCGGCGACCTTGAGGTTTCAGCCGGCCTCGGGCGCGGCCGCGATCGCGACGGTGATGCTGTCGGTCGCCGTCTGCTTGGCGAACTCGTCGGAGGTGGGGGTGGTCTGCACGAGGAAGTCGTACGTGAAGCGGATCGTGACGAACGTGGCCTCCGGAGGCACCTCGCCGACGTAGAAGGTCTGCGAGTAGCTGTACGGCGAGAGCACGAGATAGCCGGGGTTCGTCGCCGACTGGTCCGACGTCGGCGCGAGGGGGCTGAGATCGCCCTCCGCGTTGCCGGGCACGGCGATCATCGTCGCCTTCTGCAGGTAGACCTTCTGCCCGTCGTCGGGGCTGACGGTCGTCACGAGCGAGAGGCTGACGGGCTTGAGGGCCGTCGCCGACCACCGGTCCATCGACAGGTCTGACCAGTAGTTCAGCGCCCCCGTCACGGCGCCCGCGGTAACCTGACGCTCGGTCGAGCCGCTCGAGAGGTCGTTGGGGATCGGCGGCGGCACGGCGGAGCGCGAGATGCTCGGCGACGGCGCGGGGTCGCTCGCGTCGCCCCCGTCACCCGACGGCGCGTTCCACGGCGCAGGACCGCATCCCACGAGAGCCACAGCCATCACCGCAGTCGCGGCGGCCGTCCCCCAGCGTCGCTTCATCGAGTCCTCCGCTTCCTCTCGCAAGTGTACGCACGGGCCCGCCCCTTAGAGTGATCGGGTGCGCACCGCTGACCAGCCCCGCCCCCTGCGCCGGACGCAGCTCGCGTTGGCGGCCATCGCCGGGATCTTCCTGATCGCCCTCATCGCGCTCGCCGCCTGGGTCGGCGTCCGCGGGGCCCTCGCGTACGGCGAACTGCGCGAGGCCGAGGCCTCGGCCCGCAGCGCCGTCGACTCGCTCGCCGATCCGGCCGCGGCCGCCCCGCACATCACCGAGGTCGCCGACCACGCGGCCACGGCGCGCGAGCTCACCTCCGACCCGGTCTGGTCGCTCGCCGAGGGCACCCCGTGGATCGGCCCGCAGCTGCGCGCCGTCGGCACGATCGCCGCGGCGGCCGACGACATCGCCCGAGACGGGCTCCTCCCCCTCGCCGATGTGGCTTCGGCGTTCTCGCCGGACGCCTTCCGGCCCGTCGACGGGCGCATCGACACGGCGGTCTTCCGCGAGATCGCCGAGCCGGCTCGCGCGGGGGCAGACACGGTCGCCGCCGCAGCGGAATCCGTGCGCGCTCTCGACGACACCCCGCTCATGCGGCCCGTCCGGGCGGCCGTCGACGAGGTGTCCGAGCTCCTCGACACCGGAGCCTCGGCCACCGACGCCCTTGCCCGCGCCTCGACCCTCCTGCCCGCGATGCTGGGGTCGTCCGGCGAGCGCACGTACCTGCTGGCGTTCCAGAACAACGCCGAATGGCGATCGACGGGCGGCATCGTCGGGGCGATGGCGATCGTGAAGACCGCCGACGGGCGGATCGAGCTGGCCGGACAGGCCTCGTCGTCCGACTTCTCCAACTTCGGCGAGCCGGTGCTCCCCCTCGATCCCGAGATCGAGCGCATCTACGAGACGCGGCCCGGCCGCTACATCCAGAACGTCACCCAGATCCCCGACTTCTCCGTCGGCGGCCCGCTCGCCCGCGAGATGCTTCTGCGGCAGACCGGGCAGAGCGTCGACGGCGTGATCGCGACCGATCCCGTCGCCCTGTCGTACATCCTCGAGGCCACAGGCCCCGTCGAGCTGCCGACGGGCGACGTCGTCTCCGCGGACAACGCCGTGCCCCTCCTGCTCAACGACGTCTACTCGCGGTACGAGAGCCCGCGGGATCAGGACGCGTTCTTCGCGGCCGCGTCGGCGGCCGTGTTCGAGCGCCTCGCCTCCGGCGCCGCCGATCCCGCGAAGCTCATCGCCGCCCTGGGCCGCGCCGGCGACGAACGACGTCTGCTGCTGTGGAGTGCGATCCCCGAAGATCAGGCGGTGCTCGCCGACACGACGCTCGCGGGGCCACTGCCGGACACGGATGCCGACACGGCCGCCTTCGGCGTCTTCCTCAACGACGGCACCGGATCGAAGATGGACTACTACCTCACCGCAGACACCCGCCTGGCGTGGGAGACATGCGCGGTCGGCGGCGATGGACGGACGTCCTCTCCGGTGACGCTGGAGGTCACCATCGCCAACAACGCACCGGCTGATGCCGCGACCTCTCTCCCGTCTTATGTCACCGGCGGCGGGGCGTTCGGTGTGCCGGCGGGCGTGGCCCGCACGGTCGCCTACCTCTATCTGCCCGAGGGCTACGCGCTCTCGTCGGCGACCCGGTCCGATGGTGCGGGGTTCGGCGGCGGCTCGCATGCCGGGCGGCAGGTGATGGTGTTCTCGTCCGATCTCGCCCCCGGCGAGTCGGTCACCGCCACCGTGAGCGTCGTCGCCGAGAGCGGAGCGACCACGGCGACGGCCGCCGTGACACCCACCGTCGACGCAGACCGGCCCACCGTTGTTGTTGCGCGTTGCGGCGACGCATAGACTCACCGATCATGCGCCGCACCGCTTCTCTCGCCGCCGTCGCGACCCTCGTGGCCGCGATCATCGCCCTCCCGGCAGCGGCATCCGCGTCCACCGGCGCCACCATCTACCCGCCGACGAAGTCGTGCACGACGACCCCGAGCGCCTTCGTGGCGGGCGGGACGGTCGAGTTCGCGTGCGCCGACGGCACGTTCGGCTCGAACGAGGCGGTCACGATCACGGTCCGCGGCGAGAACGGCGCAGGAGTCGCATTCGCCCGGGCCGCGTTCGCCGTCACCACCGGCAGCACGATGCGCGAATCGTCCGATCAGGGCGCTCTCGCCCCCGTCGCCATCACCTTCCCCGCCGACGCCGTCGGCGTCTACAACATCGAGGCGATCTCGCCTTCGTCCGCCGGCGGCACCGCGAGCGCCTCGGTCGTCGACGCGGCCGGTCTGCCCGCGACCGGCGGCGATGCGCGCACCTCGCTGGGCCTGTGGGTCGGCGGCGGCGCGCTCGTGGCGGCGGGGGCCACCATCGCGCTGGCCTCGGCGGTACGCCGCGCGCGCGACGCGCGCATCTGACCCGCTCCCGAAGCCGTTCGACACCCGCATCCGCGTGTTTCCGCGTCCACGGCGCGCCGCCGGGCATCCGGATCGCGAAATGTTAACGCGACCGAAATGTTTCAGCTTGCATGTAGGGCCTTTGTGCCTGAATACTTGCTGTGACCACTCCTGACGTAATCCTTAGTATTACTTCTCCGTTGGGTGTGAGCCTCCGGATGACCCAAGGAAAGCAGGACACATGAAGAACCGTCTCATCAAGGCGGCGGCGGCCTCCGCCATCGCAGCAGCGGCTGTCTTTGCAGCCCCCGCCATCGCAAACGCTTACACCCCGGCACCGGTCGGCGGCTCGTCCGTCACCGTCACCGCGGGTGGCACCGCCACGATCGCGTTCAACAACTTCGAGCCGAACGAGAGCGTCACCGGCACGCTGACGGGCGAGAACGCGGCCGCCGGCAGTGTCGCGTTCGTGAAGTTCGCGGTCACCTCGACCAGCACCACCAAGGTCGCCAACGCAGCCGGTGAGGTCGCCTTCCAGGTGACCCTGCCCGCCAACGCGACCGGCGAGTACACCCTCACCGCCACGGGTACCGCCTCGGGCTCGAGCACGGTCACCATCGCCGTTCCGGCCGCGGCCGGCGGCGCCGGTGGCTCGGGCACCCTGCCCGCAACCGGTGGCGACAACGCCGCTCTCCTCGGCCTGTGGATCGGCGGTGGCGCTCTCGCCCTCGCCGGCGGCAGCATCGCCGTGGCCAGCACGGTCCGCCGCCACCGCAACGCGGAGGCCGCTGCCTGATCAGGCGCGCAACACGAAACGGATGCCCCGGAGCTTCGGCTCCGGGGCATCCGTGTTTGTCGGACCGGCTGGTGTCAGACCGGCTCGGCAGTGACGAGGATCGGCAGGTGGTCGCTCGCGCCCTGCGGCAGCGTCTGCACCCGAGCGATGTCGAACCCGACGCTCGTGGCGAAGTCGTAGTGTCCGCGGAAGAACTTGTAGCGAGTGTAGGTCCGGGCGTCGCTGAGCGTCAGCTCGTACCCCTGCTTGCGGACGACCTGTCCGAGGTTCTCCTTGAAGACCGGATAGTTGTAGTCGCCGACCATGAGGATCGGCAGTCCCGTCCCCAGCTCTGTCAGGGCGCCCAGGGCCGCCTGGATCTGGTTGCGCCGCAGTGAGTTGAGCGCCGTCAGCGGAGCGGCGTGGAAGCTCGCGACGATCAGGTCGCGACCGTCGTCGATGTCACGCAGCCGCACACCGAGCATGCGCTCCTCGGCCGGCTTGAGCACACGATCGTGGAGCGACTTCTTCAGCGCGAGTGAACGCACCTCGACCGCCCGGTAGGTGTTCTCCCTGTAGTACACGGCGAGCCCTAGCCGGTTGCGTGCGGTCGCGTCGGCCAGCCGCAGCCCGCTGATCTCGTCGGGGATGCCGCTCGTGTCGGCCTCCTGCAGGCACAGCACGTCCGCTCCGTGCTGCTGGACGAGGTCGGAGAGCTCGGATGCGGCGCGATGCTTGCGCAAGTTGTACGAGATGACCTTCATGGTGCCGCCAGGCTACGCCCGCTTCCTTTCGGTCAGGTGTCTGTTGCGCGGCGAGCGCGGGTCTGCTCCGCCCGTGCCGCCAGCAGGTCGTCGGCGGGGTATCCCACCTCGGTGAGGATGAGCCCGCGCGCCGCCAGCACCGCGAAGGCGCTCGTACGTCGCCCGGCGTCGCGGAGTTCCGCGACATCCTCGACACCGAGCCTTCCCTCCCCGACCGCGACGCAGGCACCGACGAGGGCGCGCACCATGCTGTGGCAGAACGCGTCCGCCTTCACGTTGGCGACGAGCACGCCGGCGTCGTCCCGGCGCCAGTCGAACTCGAGCAGCGTGCGGATCGTCGTCGCCTCGGGTCGCGGCTTGCAGTACGCGGCGAAGTCGTGGAGCCCGGTGAGGCTGCGGGCCGCGGCATCCATCAGCGCCTCGTCGAGCGCGGCGGGCACGAAGGTCGTGCGGAAGCGCTCGAGCGGGTCGTAGCCCGTCGTGCGGTCGGCGACGCGGTAGGCGTATCGCCGCCACACCGCGGAGAATCGGGCGTCGAAACCCTCGGGGGCCTCGGATGTCGCCCGGATGTGCACATCGGTATAGCGGCCGAGCACACCGTTCAGGCGTGCGGCGAGGGCGGTCGGCTCCGGTGAGCGTCCCCGCCGCAGCCTCGCCTCCTGCGCCTCGGTCAGGTCGAGGTGGGCCACCTGCCCCGAGGCGTGTACGCCCGCGTCGGTGCGTCCTGCGACCACGAGCTGCGCATCGCCGCCGAGGACGCGGCTGACGGCGGCCTCGATCGAGCCCTGCACGGTGCGCAGGCCGGGCTGGCGCGCCCAGCCCGAGAATCCCGATCCGTCGTAGGCGATGTCGAGTCTCAGGCGCACCCGATCAGTCTTCCAGCTCGGCGCGCGTGGGCGGGTTCGCGCCGGGGCGCGACACCGTGATCGCCGCGGCGCGCGCCGCGATCCGCAATGCGCGCACGAGTGCCTCGGCGTCGGTCGGCACACCCCGGTCGACGAGGGTGGCGATCAGGCTGGCCATGAACGAGTCGCCCGCGCCGATCGTGTCGGCCACCACCACGGCCACACCGGCAACCTCCACGACCGTGCCGTCGGGCGCCCGGCCGATCGCGCCGTCGCCGCCTCGGGTCATGACGACCACCGCGGCACCCAGGCGAGCGATCGTCTCGAGCACCGTGGGCGCGTCGTCTCCGGGCCACAGCCATTCGGCGTCCTCATCGCTGAGCTTGACGAGGTCGGCGGCCGCGGCGGCACGAGCGAACCGCGCGAGCGCGGTCTCGCGAGCGCCCACGAGCGCCGGACGGATGTTGGGGTCGACCGTGACGATCGCGTCGCCGCGGGCCGCCTCCAGCGCCGCGAGGCACGTCTCTCCGCCCGGGTCGAGGAACAGGGCGATCGATCCGGTGTGGACGAGCGCCGCACCGTCCAGCGCGACGGGAGGGACGACGCCCGCCACGTCGAACTCGTACTCCGCCGACCCGTCGGGACGGATACGGGCGCGCGCCGTGTCGGTCGAGGCATCGGTCCACGATGCCTCGGCGACCTCGACTCCCGCGTCGCGCACGTGCCGGGCGATCCGCTCCCCGCGCTCGTCACGCCCCAGCCTGGTCACCAGCCGCACGGGCACACCGAGACGGGCGACGCCGACGGCGACGTTCGCGGGGCTGCCGCCGACGTGCTCGGTCACACCATCGGCGGTCTCGACGATGTCGACCAACGCCTCACCCAGCACCAGCACCTCGGGAGCGCCCATGTTCCACCTATTCTCGAAACTCGATTCACGCGGGATCCGCGCATCTCCTCCGGTCTACCACATCACCTCAGGCACCCCCTCTACACTGGGAGGCTGCCGCCGCACGTCCCCCCCGACGACCCCGGACATCGCCGTATGACACCTCCCCCTCTCCCGCGCGCCCGCATCGCGGGTCTCGACGGCCTGCGCGCAGTCGCCGTCATCCTCGTCGTCGTCTACCACCTGTTCCCGGCCGGCCTCCTGCGCAGCGGATACGTGGGCGTCGACGTGTTCTTCGTCATCTCCGGGTTCCTCATCACGACGCTCCTGCTGCGCGAGCGATCCCGAGAGGGCCGCATCCGTCTGCGGAGGTTCTGGGTGCGGCGCGCGCGGCGGCTCCTGCCGGCGCTCGCCACCGTCGTCACCGTGAGCGCCTCCATCGCGTGGCTCGTCGGCGGCGACGTGCTGGTCGACATGGGACTGCAGGTCCTGGGCGCCGCGACCTTCTCCTACAACTGGGTGTCGATGGCCGACGGCGGCACGTACTTCTCCGCCGCCGATCCGGAGATCTTCCGGAATCTGTGGTCGCTCGCCGTCGAGGAGCAGTTCTATCTGCTCTGGCCGTTGCTGCTCCCCCTCTTCCTCCTGCTTCCGGGCCGCCGCTCGCGCGCCGCGGTCGCCCTCGCACTCGCGGCGCTGTCTGGCGCGTGGGCGTTCACGAGCGTCGCCGCGGGCGCAGACCTCACCCGGGTGTACTTCGGCACCGACACGCACGCTTTCGGACTCCTCATCGGTGTCGCGGTCGCGTTCGCGCTGCACGGCCTCGTCGTGCGCCGCCCGTCGGTCGCCGGCGTCGGCCCCGTGTGGGGCGTCATCGTCGGGGCGCTCGCGACCGCGGGCATCGTCGGTGCGGCCGCCGTGGGCGGCGGTGAGGCGATCACGTTCCCGGCCTCCAGCCTCGCCGCGTCGCTCCTCACCGCCGTCGTGCTGGTGATCGCGGCGTGGCCGGGATCGTGGTTCGGCCGCGTGCTCGATGTCACGCCCCTGCGCTGGCTCGGTGAGCGGTCGTACGCGGTGTACCTCTGGCACTGGCCCCTCCTCGTCCTGCTGTCGTTCCAGCTCAGCGGCGCAGGCCCCGAGGCGGGCGTCCCGGTCATGGCGAGCGCCGGCGTCGCCGCGGCCTCGGTGGTGGCGGCGGCGCTGTCGTACCGCTGGATCGAGCAGCCCGTGCGGCGTCACGGATTCCGCGGCGCGTTCGCACTCGCGCGCCACGGGCTCCGCTCGCGCCCGTCGCGGCGCGCGGCGACCCTCGCAGCGGCGGTCGCGGCCGCACTCGCCCTCGGCGGGACGACGGCCGCGGTCGCGGCCGCCCCGCGTGAGACGACGAGCCAGAACGCCGTCGATGCCGGGCGTGACGCGCTCGCGCAGGCGCAGGCGCAGCACCATCCCACCCCCGAGCCCGCGCCCGGCGCTCAAACGGTCGACGGCACCCGGGTGAGCGCCGTCGGCGACTCCGTCATGCTGGCCTCCGCACCGGGACTACTGCAGGCGATGCCGGGTATCGCGGTCGACGCGGAGGTCTCACGGTCGCTCTGGGCGGGAGCCCACATCGTCGAGGACCTCGCCGCGTCGGGCGAGCTGCGCGAGTACGTCGTGGTCGGGCTCGGCACGAACGGTCCGGTCTCGACCGAGGCGCTGCAGCGCATCGTCGATGCCGCGGGCCCCGAGAGATACGTCATCCTCGTCAACGCGTCCGCGCCGCGCGATTGGATCCCGGGAGTCAATCGCGACCTCACCGCGTTCGCCGCCACGCACCCCCGGGTGGCCGTGGCCGACTGGGCCGGGGCGATCGCCGGCCGCACCGACCTGCTCGCCGGCGATCAGATCCACCCCGAGTCGGCAGGAGGCGAGCTCTACGCGAGCATGGTGAAGCGGGCGGTCGATGGCGCCGCGACCCAGCTCGCCACGGCTCAGTGGGCCGCGGAGCAGACCCGCACGACGCTTCTCGAGATGCTCGGGGCCGACGAGGATCAGTAGCGGCGGACCAGCACCCGGTCGCGTTCGTAGGCGGCGAAGCCCAACCCGCCGTATAGCGCATTAGCCCCCGTCGGGCTCTCGGTGTCGACATCGAGCACGGCCATTCCGAGCCCCGCATCACGAATCGCCGCGAGCGATCGCGCGATGACGGCCGGAGCGAGGCCGCGGCGGCGGTGCGAGCGCACCACGCCGACGAGGTCGATGTAGGCGTTCGGACCGAGCACCTCGAAATCGCCCTCATTCACGGAGACGAGACAGAACGCGACGATGTTCCCCTCCTCGACCGCGAGCGTGCAGAGGTCGGCGCGGAGGAACGGACCGCCGATGAACTGCTGCCACCGCTCCGGCGGCGTCGGCAGGCTTCCCCAGTGATCGCGGAACGCATCGTTGCGCGCCAGCCGCGCATCCTCCGCCCGGTCGGGCGAGAACGGTACCAGCTCGACGCCGTCCGGAGCGGTGACGTCGGCGATCGGCTGAGTCAGGTCACGGTGCATCGTGGAGAACCATCGCTCCGTGCGGTATCCGAGCGATTCGGCGATGCGCTCGAGGGCGGTGTTCTTCTCCGACGCGTACACCTGGATCTCGGAGGGAAGGGCAGCCGCGGCGACATCCGCTTCCGCCGCCTCGCGCAGCTGTTGCTCCGCCCGTTCGTGCTGCCACCGGAACAGGGCCGTGCCGATGCCCCGTCCGCGCTGTTCGGGACGGACCGCGCCGGTGAGGTAGATGTGCAGGTGCTCGTCGCGCGAGGGGTGCAGCATCACGCTGCCGACAGCGAGGGCCCGGCCATCGGCGTCGAAGGCGATCATCGTGTCGCGCGCATGATCCACGTGCGACACCTCGAACGTCTCGGCCACATCCTCGCGCGGCGTCGTCCACGTCGGGTGATCGACGCGGTCGGCGGCGACCAGGACCCCGTGGATGACGTCGATGTCGTCGGGGGTAGCGGTGCGCCAGCGCGCGACGGCGGGGCAGGACGGTGCGTTCGGCTCGCTCACCCTTCCACCCTCCCACATGGGAACCACCGGCCTCCCACGCGCACGACGACGGGCCCGCACCCTCCGGAGAGAGCACGGGCCCGTCGTGAGCGCGTGGCGCTGGTTACTTCTTGTCGTCCTCGGCCGGAGCCTCAGCGGCGTCCTCGGCCGCAGCCTCAGCGGCTGCGCCCTCTTCCGGCGACTCGGCGCCGGCGTCGGCGGCCGTGTCGTCGGCGGGAGCCTCGGTGGTCTCCTCGACGGGAGCCTCCTCGGCCGGGGCCTCGGCGGCAGGAGCGGCCGCAGCCGACTTCTTCGCCGACTTCGGCTTCGGGTTCACCGGCTCGAGCACGAGCTCGATGACGGCCATGGGGGCGTTGTCGCCCTTGCGGTTGCCGATCTTCGTGATGCGGGTGTAGCCGCCTTCACGGTCGGCGACCAGCGGGGCGATCTCGGCGAAGAGCTCGTGCACGACGCTCTTGTCACCGATGACCGTCGCGACGCGGCGGCGGGCGTGCAGGTCGCCGCGCTTGGCGAACGTGACGAGACGCTCGGCGTACGGACGCAGGCGCTTGGCCTTCGTCTCGGTCGTGGTGATCGACTTGTGCGTGAACAGCGCCGCGGCGAGGTTCGCGAGAAGCAGGCGCTCGTGTGCGGGGCCGCCTCCGAGGCGGGGACCCTTGGTGGGCTTAGGCATTTTTGATTACTCCAGGAAGAAGAGGGGGCTCAGAGGTTCTCGTCGTCGTATCCGCCGTAGAAGTGCGCACCGTCGAACCCGGGAACCGAGTCCTTCAGCGACAGGCCGAGGGAGACGAGCTTGTCGCGCACCTCGTCGACCGACTTCTGACCGAAGTTGCGGATGTTCATGAGCTGTGTCTCCGAGAGGGCGACCAGCTCGGACACCGTGTTGATGCCCTCGCGCTTGAGGCAGTTGTACGAGCGGACCGACAGGTCGAGGTCTTCGATCGGCATCGACAGCTCGTTGGTGAGGACCTCGGCGACCGGCGCGGGGCCGATCTCGATGCCCTCGGCCTCGACGTTCAGCTCGCGGGCGAGTCCGAACAGCTCGACGAGCGTGCGGCCGGCCGAGGCCACCGCGTCGCGCGGCGAGATGGACGCCTTCGACTCGACGTCGAGGACGAGCTTGTCGAAGTCGGTGCGCTCACCGGCACGAGTCGCCTCGACGCGGTAGCTGACCTTGAGCACGGGCGAGTAGATCGAGTCGATCGGGATCTGACCGGCCTCGGCGTACTCGTTGCGGTTCTGCGTCGCCGAGACGTAGCCGCGACCGCGCTCGATGACGAGCTCGAGCTCGAACTTCGCGCTGTCGTTGAGCGTCGCGATGACCAGGTCGGGGTTGTGGACCTCGACACCGGCCGGAGCCGAGATGTCCGCGGCCGTGACCTCACCGGCACCGGTCTTGCGCAGGTACGCCGTGATGGGCTCGTCGCGCTCGGACGAGACCACGAGCTGCTTGATGTTGAGGATGATCTCGGTGACATCCTCCTTCACGCCCGGAATCGTGCTGAACTCGTGCAGCACACCGTCGAAACGGATGCTGGTGACGGCGGCACCCGGGATGGACGACAGCAGGCTGCGGCGCAGCGCGTTGCCGATGGTGTAGCCGAAGCCGGGCTCGAGCGGCTCGACGACGAACCGGCTGCGGAACTCGCCGATCTTCTCCTCGGTCAGAGTGGGACGCTGTGCGATGAGCACTATGTGTTCCTTTCGATCACGTGACCGCTATATGACACGTGCAATTCAGTGAGGTGTTGAGTTTTCAAGGAAACGACGGAAGTCCGGATGCCGCGCGATGCGGCATCCGGATCCGTGTCAGCTCAGACGCGGCGGCGCTTGGGGGGACGGCAGCCGTTGTGGGCCTGCGGGGTGACGTCCTGGATGGACCCCACCTCGAGGCCGGCGGCCGTCAGCGAGCGGATCGCGGTCTCACGGCCCGAACCGGGGCCCTTCACGAAGACGTCGACCTTCTTGACGCCGTGCTCCTGCGCCTGACGCGCAGCGGACTCGGCGGCCATGCCGGCGGCGTAGGGGGTCGACTTGCGCGAGCCCTTGAAGCCGACGCCACCCGAGGAGGCCCAGCTGATGACGGCGCCCGACGGGTCGGTGATCGAGACGATCGTGTTGTTGAACGTCGACTTGATGTGGGCGTGGCCCAGCGCGATGTTCTTCTTCTCCTTGCGGCGCGGCTTGCGCGCTGCGGACTTGGCCTGTGCCATGTGCGTGTTCTCCTAAACCTGTGGGGGCCGCGCCTTAGCGCGCCTTCTTCTTGCCGGCGACGGTGCGCTTGGGACCCTTGCGCGTACGCGCGTTGGTCTTGGTGCGCTGACCGCGCACGGGCAGGCCACGGCGGTGGCGCAGACCCTCGTAGGAACCGATCTCGACCTTGCGGCGGATGTCGGCGGCGACCTCGCGGCGCAGGTCACCCTCCACCTTGTAGTTGCCCTCGATGTAGTCGCGGAGCGCGACGAGCTGGTCGTCGCTGAGGTCCTTGACGCGGATGTTCTCGTCGATCTCCGTCGCTGCGAGGATCTCGTTCGAGCGGGTACGGCCCACGCCGTAGATGTACGTGAGGGCGATCACCACGCGCTTGTCGCGCGGGATGTCAACGCCGGCAAGACGTGCCATGCGGTTCTCCTAGGAGTAGTCGAAGGTATGGAGCAGGATCTGTGCTCGGGCCTTCGTCCCGAGGTGTCCCCCGCCGGCGTCGCCGGGCGGGTTCTGATCTGCCTGAGGTGTATTGAGTTGTCGTCGGACCGAGCGCCGCGTGCACGCGGCATCCGATCAGCCCTGGCGCTGCTTGTGACGCGGGTTCGACTTGCAGATGACCATGACGCGACCGTGGCGACGGATGACCTTGCAGTGGTCGCAGATGGGCTTGACGGAGGGGTTGACCTTCATGATGTTCCTGATTCGCTGTCTTCGCCGACGGAGCAGGAGCCCCGGGGCGTTACTTCTCGGCCGGTGTGCGCTGGGCTCAGCGGTAGCGGTAGACGATGCGACCGCGCGTCAGGTCGTAGGGGCTGAGCTCCACGACCACGCGGTCTTCGGGGATGATGCGGATGTAGTTCTGCCGCATCTTGCCCGAGATCGTTGCGAGGACCTTGTGTCCGTTGCTCAGCTCGACGCGGAACATCGCGTTCGGCAGAGCCTCGGAGATCACGCCCTCGATCTCGATGACACCGTCTTTCTTGGCCATACGCTCGCTTACAGTTGTGCAGGCCGGTCGGTCTGCGTTGGATGGGATTTTCGGTGACACGCCGAGAGAGGCGCAACGCACCAAAGAGCAAGCATACGCGCTACCGCACGCTCCGGCAACTCGCCGTATCTTCTCCGGCGCGTCGCTCCGCGACGGTCAGTTGAAGAGCGTCGCGAACGAGCCGCGTGCGGGGATCGTGCTGTTCGAGATCGTCTCGCCGTTGACCGCGATCGTCGGCGTGCCGATACCGTTCGAGCCGGGCTGGATCGGCGTCTCCTTCGTCTTCGCGGTCACGAACGACTCGTAGGTGCGATCGGTGACGCAGGAGTCGATGCCGGTGACGCCGGCGTCGGAGGCGATCTGCAGGATCTGCTCGTCGGTGAGACCCGTCGACTGCTCGGCGGGCTGCTGCTCGAACATCGCCTGCATGAAGGGGACGGCCGCGTCGGGGTCGGCCTCGGCCACGCAGTACATCGCGTTGGCCGAGCGCGTGGAGTACTCGGCGCCCTGCGAGTAGCGATCGAGGATGGAGATGGGGTGGATGTTGAGAGTGATCGTGCCGTCGTTGACGAGGTCGAGGATCTCGGGCCCGTACGTGGTCTCGAACTGACCGCAGATCGGGCACATGAAGTCGATGTACGTGTCGAGCGTCTGCGACCCCTCGCCGACGACGACCGCACCGGTCTCCTGGTTGATGCCCGAGCCCGTGGGCGGGGTGCCCGGGTCGGTCGCGCTGTTGTTCATCCACACCACGAGCGCCACGATCAGCGCCACGACGACCACGACGGCCGTCGACACCCAGATCGCGAACCAGTTGGTCTTGCCCGTAGCCGCAGTAGCCATCACTTCTCTCCTCAGCCGATTTCCGTCGGCACGATTCCATACGGAGCGAGTCCCGCGGCGCCACCGTCCGGTGCCGTGAGAACCCAGATTCCCCCATCATGCACCGCGACGCTATGTTCCCAATGGGAGCCGTCCGAGCCGTCGATCGTCGAGACGGTCCAGTCGTCGTCCTCCGTGAAGGTCTCTTCCGAGCCGGCCACGACCATCGGCTCGATCGCGAGGACGAGACCGGGCTTGACCTCGGGGCCGAGGTCGGGAACGCGGTAGTTGAACACCGACGGCGCCTCGTGCATCTTGCGGCCGATACCGTGCCCGACGTAGTCGCGCAGGATGCCGTAGCCCTCGCCCGAAGACTCGATCGACGTCTGGATCGCGTCGCCGATCTCGCCGATGCGCTTCGCGTTCGCCAGGGCGGCGATGCCCGCCCACAGCGACTCCTCGGTCACCTCGGACAGGCGCTCACGGGCCGCGACGAGCTCCGGGCGGTCGGGATCGGGGATGACGATCGTGATCGCCGAGTCGCCGTTCCAGCCGCGGAACTGCGCACCGGCGTCGATCGAGAGGATGTCGCCGGGCTCGAGCGGACGAGAGTTCGGGATGCCGTGCACGACCTGCTCGTTGACCGACGCGCACACCGTGTGGCGGTAGCCGCGGACGAGCTGGAAGTTCGACTCGGCGCCGCGCGAGCGGATGACGTCCGCGGCGATCGCGTCGAGCTCGAGCGTCGTCACGCCGGGCGCCACGTGGTCGCGCACCGCCTGGAGCGCTGCCGCCGTGATGAGTCCGGGCTCGACCATCGCCCGCAGCTGGGCGGGCGACTTGTAGATGGAGCGGCGGCCGATCACGCCGTGATGCCGCGGGCGGTCAGGGCCGCGGTGATGCGCTCGGTGATCTCGTCGAGCGAGCCGACACCGTCGATCTGGTCGACGATGCCGCGCTCGCGGAAGACATCGAGGATCGGCGCCGTCTCGTTCTCGTAGATCGACAGCCGCTTGGCGATCGACTCCGCGTTGTCGTCGCCGCGCCCCTGTTCGGCGGCACGCTTGGACAGACGCGCGATCGACTCCTCGCGCGGGACGACGAGCTCGATGACGCCGGTCAGCTCCTCGCCGCGACTGCTGAGGAAGGCGTCGAGGTCGGCGACCTGGGCGAGGTTGCGGGGGTATCCGTCGAGCAGGAACCCGCCGGCCGCGTCGTCCTGGGCGAGACGGTCGCGCACGATCGCGCTCGTCAGCTCGTCGGGAACCAGGTCGCCGCCGTCGATGATCGCCTTGACCTGCTGGCCGAGCGGAGTGCCTTCTTTGACGTTCGCCCGGAAGACATCGCCGGTCGACACGGCAGGAACGCCGAGGGCCTCGGCGATGCGGACACCCTGAGTGCCCTTGCCCGAGCCCTGGGGCCCGACGATCAGCAGGCGTGCAGCCGTCATCGCAGCAACCCTTCGTAGTGGCGCTGCTGGAGCTGCGCGTCGATCTGCTTCACCGTCTCGAGTCCGACACCCACGATGATGAGGATCGATGCGCCGCCGAACGGGAAGTTCTGGTTCGCACCGACCGTCGCGAGCGCGATCAGCGGGAGCAGGGCGATGAGCCCCAGGTAGATCGAGCCGGGAGCGGTGATGCGGGTGAGCACGTAGTCGAGGTACTCCGCGGTGGGGCGACCGGCACGGATGCCGGGGATGAACCCGCCGTACTTCTTCATGTTGTCGGCGACGTCGACCGGGTTGAACGTGATCGCGACGTAGAAGTAGGTGAAGCCGATGATCAGCAGGAAGTACACCGCCATGTACAGCGGGCTGTCGCCGGTCGTGAAGTACTGCTGGATCCACGCCACCCAGCCGGGCACGTTGCCGTCGGCATCCGGGTTCTGATTGAACTGCGCGATCAGCGCGGGGATGTAGAGCAGCGACGAGGCGAAGATGACGGGCACCACGCCGGCCATGTTGACCTTGATCGGAATGTACGTGTTCGTCCCGCCGTAGGTGCGTCGGCCGACCATCCGCTTGGCGTATTGGACGGGGATGCGCCGCTGCGACTGCTCGACGAAGACGACGAGGGCGACGACGGCGATACCGACAGCGAGCACGAGGAGGAAGATCTCGAAGCCGCGCGCGACGGCGATCGACCACAGCGCGGCCGGGAAGGTCGCCGCGATCGACGTGAAGATGAGGATCGACATGCCGTTGCCGACGCCGCGCTCGGTGACGAGCTCGGCGAACCACATGATCAGGCCCGTGCCGGCGGTCATCGTGATGATCATCAGGAGCTGTGCGTACCAGGCCTCCGAGGTCAGGAGCTGCGCGCACTCGGGAACACCGGTCACGGGGATCAGCTGACCCGAGCGTGCGACCGTCACGAGAGTGGTCGACTGCAGCAGCGCCAGCGCGATGGTGAGGTAGCGCGTGTACTGCGTGAGCTTCGCCTGACCCGACTGGCCCTCCTTGTAGAGGGTCTCGAAGTGCGGGATGACCACACGCAGCAGCTGCACGATGATCGTCGCGGTGATGTACGGCATGACGCCGAGCGCGAAGATCGACAGCTGCAGCAGCGCGCCGCCCGAGAACAGGTTCACGAGCGAGAGCAGGCCCTGCGCGGTTCCGCTCTGGTCGAGACAGCTCTGCACGTTCGGGAAATTGACGAACGGCGTCGGGACGTGGGCGCCCAGGCGGTAGATGGCGATGATCGCCAGGGTGAAGCCGATCTTCCGCCGGAGATCCGGGGTGCGGAAGACCCGCGCAATGGCGCTGAACAAGTGGATTCCTCCCAAGGGATGGGCGGCGTCTCGGGAAGACACCGTCAACCAGGGTATCCCAGGCCGTTCGCTGGCGCGCCTCGGATACGACGAAGCGAGGGCCGGAGCGAACTCCGGCCCTCGCTGGCGAATTACTTGATGGACCCGCCGGCCGCGACGATCTTCTGCTCGGCAGAGCCCGAGACCTTGTCGACCGACACGTTCAGCGCCACCGAGATGTCGCCGGTGCCGAGCACCTTGACCTTCTCGTTCTTGCGGACGGCACCCTTGGCGACCAGGTCGCCGATGGTGACGTCGCCGCCCTGCGGGTACAGCTCCGCGAGCTTGTCCAGGTTCACGACCTGGTACTCGACGCGGAACGGGTTCTTGAACCCGCGCAGCTTGGGGGTGCGCATGTGGAGCGGCATCTGGCCACCCTCGAAGCCCACCTTGACCTGGTAGCGAGCCTTCGTACCCTTGGTACCGCGGCCCGCCGTCTTGCCCTTCGAGCCCTCACCGCGACCGACACGGGTCTTCGCGGTGTTGGATCCGGGGACCGGACGCAGGTGGTGCACCTTCAGCACACCGGGACGAGCGGCCGTGGTCTCGGCCTTCGCCTTCTTGTCGTCCTTCTTCTCAGCCATCAGTCGATCTCCTCAACCTTCACGAGGTGCGCGACGGTCTTGACGTAGCCGCGCGTCTGCGCGTCGTCGGGACGGACGACCGAGTCGCCGATCCGCTTGAGACCCAGCGAACGCAGCGTGTCGCGCTGGTTCTGCTTCTCGCTCACCTTGGACTTGACCTGGGTGACCTTCAGTCGAGCGGCCATCAGGCACCTACCTTCTGTGCGGCGTTCGCCTCGGCCTCAGCGCGCACGAGACGAGCCGGCGCGACCTGGTCGAAGTCCAGGCCACGGCGTGCGGCGACCGCACGGGGCTCCTCGAGCTGCTTCAGTGCCTCGACGGTCGCGTGCACGATGTTGATCGTGTTCGACGAGCCGAGCGACTTCGACAGGACGTCGTGGATACCGGCGCACTCGAGCACGGCGCGGACGGGACCACCGGCGATAACACCGGTACCGGCCGCGGCCGGACGCAGGAGCACCACGCCGGCGGCTGCCTCACCCTGCACGGGGTGCGGGATGGTCGAGCCGGTGCGGGGAACGCGGAAGAAGTTGCGCTTGGCCTCTTCGACACCCTTCGAGATGGCGAGGGGGACCTCACGCGCCTTGCCGTAGCCGACGCCCACCAGACCGTTGCCGTCGCCGACGACGACGAGAGCGGTGAAGCTGAAGCGACGACCACCCTTGACGACCTTCGACACGCGGTTGATCGTGACGACGCGCTCCAGGAACTGGCTCTTGTCGGCGTCGCGCGAACCGCGGTCGCGGTTGTTGTTGCGCTCGCGGCTGCCGCGGCGGGGCTCGCGGGCCTCGCGCTCGACGGGAGCGGTGCCTGCGGCCTGCTCGGTCGTAGCCTGTTCGGTCACAGGGTTCTCTCCGTTGTTGTTGGTCACTGCATCGCTCACAGGTTCAGACCTCCCTCGCGAGCGCCGTCGGCGATCGCTGCGACACGGCCCGCGTAGCGGTTGCCACCGCGGTCGAACACGACGTCTGCGACGCCGGCGGCCTTGGCGCGCTCGGCGACGAGCTCGCCGACCTTGCGGGCCTTGGCGGTCTTGTCACCGTCGAACGTGCGCAGGTCGGCCTCGAGGGTCGACGCGGATGCCACGGTGTGGCCCTTCGCGTCGTCGACGAGCTGCACGAAGACGTGGCGGGCCGAGCGGGTCACGACCAGGCGCGGCCGGACCTCGGTGCCCACGATCTTCTTGCGAAGGCGGGCGTGACGACGCGCGCGCGCGTCGGACTTGCTCTTCACAGCCATGCTTACTTACCAGCCTTTCCGGCCTTGCGGCGGACGACCTCGCCCGCGTACCGCACACCCTTGCCCTTGTACGGCTCGGGCTTGCGGATCTTGCGGATGTTGGCCGCGGTCTCGCCGACCGCCTGCTTGTCGATGCCGCTGACCGTGAGCTTGTTGTTGCCCTCGACGGTCAGGGTGATGCCGGCGGGTGCCTCGACGGTGACGGGGTGCGAGAAGCCGAGAGCGAACTCGACGGACGAGCCCTTCTGAGCGACGCGGTAACCGGTGCCGACGACCTCGAGACCCTTGGTGTAGCCCTGGGTCACGCCGATGATGTTGTTGTTGATCAGGGTGCGGGTCAGGCCGTGCAGGGCACGCGACTCGCGCTCGTCATCCGGGCGGGTGACGAGAACCTGGTTCTCCTCGACCTTGGCCTCGATGGGCTTGGCGACGGTCAGTCGCAGCTCGCCCTTGGGGCCCTTGACGAGGACGTCCTGTCCGGCGACCTCGACGGTCACACCGGCAGGGATGTCAATGGGAAGACGTCCAATACGCGACATCAGATCACCACACGTAGGCGAGGACTTCCCCGCCGACGCCCTTCGACTCGGCCTGGCGGTCCGTGAGGAGGCCAGAGGAGGTGGACAGAATCGCGACGCCCAGGCCACCGAGGACCGTGGGCAGCTCGGTCGACTTCGCGTAAACGCGGAGACCGGGCTTGGAGACGCGCTTGATGCCGGCGATCGACCGCTCGCGGTTGGGGCCGTACTTCAGCGTCATGGTGAGGGTCTGGCCGACACGAGCATCGGAGACCTCCCAGCTGGAGATGTAGCCCTCCTGCTTGAGGATCTCGGCGATGTTGGTCTTGAGCTTCGAGCTCGGCAGCGACACGGAGTCGTGGTGCGCCGAGTTCGCGTTGCGCAGACGGGTCAGCATATCTGCGACCGGGTCTGTCATCGTCATAGGTATTTTCCTTTGATCATGAGGTTTCGACTGCCGTTACACGACAGGCGACCTTCGATGAATGTCCATATTCAGTTGTGCAGTCGTTCGGCCCCGGAGCATGCCCCGAGGCCGAACGATCGATTGTACCGGATTACGCCTGAGCGTTGTCCGCCGTGAAGGGGAAGCCCAGCTGGCGAAGCAGCGAGCGTCCCTCGTCATCCGTCTTCGCCGTCGTGACGATCGTGATGTCGAAACCGCGGACGCGGTCGATGCGGTCCTGGTTGATCTCGTGGAAGACCGCCTGCTCCTGCAGACCGAAGGTGTAGTTGCCGTGACCGTCGAACTGCTTGGGCGACAGACCGCGGAAGTCGCGGATGCGGGGCAGCGCGAGGTTCACGAGGCGGTCGATGAACTCCCACGCACGGTCGCCACGGAGGGTGACGTGCGCGCCGATGGCCTGGCCCTCGCGCAGCTTGAACTGCGCGATGGACTTACGGGCCTTCGTGACGATCGGCTTCTGACCCGTGATCTTCGTCAGGTCGTCCACAGCGCCGTCGATCACCTTGCTGTCGCGAGCTGCCTCGCCGACACCGGTGTTCACGACGACCTTCACGAGACCGGGGATCTGCATGACGTTGGCGTAGCCGAACTCGTCCTGCAGAGCCTTCTTGATCTCGCTCTGGTACTTCTGCTTCAGGCGGGGCTGGATCTTGCCAGCCGCCGCGGCAGTGGTGCTGCTCATATTCAGAGGTCCTTGCCGCTCTTCTTCGCGTAACGCACGCGGACGGTGCGCTTCACGCCGTCCTTCGTCTTCTCCTCGACGCGGTGGCCGACGCGGGTCGGCTTCTTCGTCTCGGGGTCGACGATCTGGACGTTCGAGATGTGGATGGGGGCCTCGAAGGTCTCGATGCCGCCCGTCTTGGTGCCACGCTGCGTCTGACCGACGCGGCTGTGCTTGGTGACGTAGTTCACGCCCTCGACGATGACGCGGTTCTGCTCGACGAGGACCTCGAGGACCTTGCCCTGCTTGCCGCGGTCGCCGCCGCGCTCGGGCTTGGCGCCCGTGATGACCTGAACCAGGTCACCCTTCTTGATGTTCGCCATGATCAGATGACCTCCGGGGCGAGCGAGACGATCTTCATGAACTTCTTGTCGCGAAGCTCACGACCGACCGGTCCGAAGATGCGGGTGCCGCGGGGCTCCCCGTCGTTCTTCAGGATGACGGCGGCGTTCTCGTCGAACTTGATGTACGAGCCGTCGGAACGGCGCGTCTGCTTGACGGTGCGGACGATGACGGCCTTGACGACATCACCCTTCTTGACGTTGCCACCGGGGATCGCGTCCTTGACGGTGGCGACGATGATGTCGCCCAGTCCGGCGTACCGGCGGGCGGAGCCGCCGAGCACACGGATGGTGAGCAGCTCCTTGGCGCCGGTGTTGTCGGCGACCTTGAGGCGGGATTCGGTCTGAATCATGAGATCACTTCGCCTTCTCGAGGACCTCGACCAGACGCCAGCGCTTGGTGGCGCTCAGCGGGCGAGTCTCGTTGATGAGGACGAGGTCGCCGATGCCGGCGGTGTTGGCCTCGTCGTGGGCCTTGACCTTCGACGTGCGGCGGATGACCTTGCCGTAGAGCGGGTGCTTCACGCGGTCCTCGACCTCGACGACGATCGTCTTGTCCATCTTGTCGCTCACGACGTAGCCACGACGAGCCTTGCGGTAACCGCGGGCGTTCTCGTCGCGGACGTCGTGCGCGGCCGACTCGTGGCCGGCGGCCGCGGGTGCCGTTGCGGCATCCTTCTTCTCAGCCATCACTCGGTCTCTTCCTTCGCGGCCTCGGTGGCGTCATCCGCCTTCTTGGCCTTGGTCTTCTTCGCCTTCGGCGCCTCCGCGACGGGCGTGGCACGGATGCCGAGCTCGCGCTCGCGGATCACCGTGTAGAGCCGCGCGATGTCGCGCTTGACCGCACGGATGCGGCCGTGGCTCTCGAGCTGGCCGGTGGCCGACTGGAAGCGCAGGTTGAACAGCTCTTCCTTGGCCTTGCGCAGCTCCTCGACGAGGCGCTGGTCTTCGAACGTGTCGAGCTCGCTCGGGGCGAGCGTCTTGGTGCCGACAGCCATTACGCGTCGCCCTCCTCGCGCTTGATGATGCGTGCCTTAAGCGGCAGCTTGTGAATGGCACGGGTCAGGGCCTCGCGAGCGAGCTCCTCGTTGACTCCGGCGACCTCGAAGAGGACGCGACCCGGCTTGACGTTGGCGACCCACCACTCCGGCGAGCCCTTACCCGAACCCATGCGGGTCTCGGCGGGCTTCTTGGTGAGCGGACGGTCGGGGTAGACGTTGATCCACACCTTGCCGCCACGCTTGATGTGACGCGTCATGGCGATACGAGCGGACTCGATCTGACGGTTGGTCACATAAGCGGGCGTGAGTGCCTGGATGCCGAACTCGCCGAAGGAGACCTTCGTGCCGCCGGTGGCCTGGCCATCGCGCTTGGGGTGGTGCTGCTTGCGGTACTTGACCTTACGGGGGATAAGCATCAGGCCGACGCTCCTTCTGCCACGGGGGCCTCGTTGCGGGGACCACGACGGCGGTCACCGCGGTCGTCGCGACCGCGCGAGGTCTTCGGCGCGTTGGCCTGCTCGCGAGCGAGCTCCTTGGCCGTCAGGTCGCCCTTGTAGATCCAGACCTTCACGCCGATGCGGCCGAAGGTGGTCTTGGCCTCGTAGAAGCCGTAGTCGATGTTCGCGCGGAGCGTGTGCAGGGGCACGCGGCCCTCGCGGTAGAACTCCGAGCGGCTCATCTCCGCGCCGCCGAGGCGGCCCGAGACCTGGATCCGGATGCCCTTGGCGCCGGCGCGCTGAGCGCCCTGCAGACCCTTGCGCATCGCGCGGCGGAACGCCACACGAGCCGAGAGCTGCTCGGCGATGCCCTGCGCGACGAGCTGGGCGTCGGCCTCGGGGTTCTTGACCTCGAGGATGTTGAGCTGGATCTGCTTGCCGGTGAGCTTCTCGAGGTCGGCGCGGATGCGCTCGGCCTCGGCGCCACGGCGACCGATCACGATGCCCGGGCGGGCGGTGTGGATGTCGACGCGGACGCGGTCACGGGTGCGCTCGATCTCGATGTTGCTGACGCCGGCGCGGTCGAGCGACGTGGTCAGCAGACGACGGATCTTGATGTCCTCGGCGACGTAGTCGGCGTAACGCTGGCCCGGCTTGGTCGAGTCCGAGAACCAACGCGACACGTGGTCCGTGGTGATGCCGAGGCGGAAGCCGTACGGGTTGACTTTCTGTCCCATTACTTGCTCGCCTTCTTGCTCGTACCGGCGGCCGCGGCATCCGCGTTCTCCGGCGTCGACAGCACGACCGTGATGTGGCTCGTGCGCTTCTTGATCTGGAAGGCACGACCCTGGGCGCGGGGCTGGAAACGCTTGAGCGTCGTGCCCTCGTCGACGTACGCGTTCTTCACGTACAGGTCTGCATCGTCCAGGAACTCGTTGTCCTTGTCGGCCTTGACGCGAGCGTTCGCGACCGCCGAGGCGACGAGCTTGTAAATCGGCTCGCTGGCGCTCTGGGGGGCGAACTTCAGGATGGCGAGTGCCTCCTGAGCCTGCTTGCCCTTGATGAGCGCGACGACACGACGAGCCTTCTGAGGGGTCACGCGGATGTGCTTCACGCGCGCGGTGGATTCCACCATGTCTCTCCTCCTCTGTCCTCTCTGGAACTGCCCCCGCGTCAGCGGCGGCGGCCCTTCTTGTCGTCCTTCACGTGGCCGCGGAAGGTGCGGGTGGGCGCGAATTCGCCCAGCTTGTGGCCGACCATGGTCTCGGACACGAACACAGGGATGTGCTTGCGTCCGTCGTGCACGGCGATCGTGTGGCCGAGCATGGCCGGGATGATCATCGAACGGCGCGACCAGGTCTTGATGACGTTCTTGGAGCCGGCTTCGTTCTGCGCGACCACCTTGCGAAGCAGGTGCTCGTCGACGAAGGGGCCCTTCTTCAGGCTGCGAGGCATCTTCCTCTACTCCTACTTGCGCTTCTTGCCGGCGTTGCGACGGCGGACGATGTACTTGTCGCTCTCCTTGTTGGGGTGGCGGGTGCGACCCTCAGCCTGGCCCCAGGGAGTGACGGGGTGACGTCCACCGGACGTCTTGCCCTCACCACCACCGTGCGGGTGGTCGACCGGGTTCATGGCGACACCACGAACCGTCGGGCGAACGCCCTTCCAGCGCTTGCGGCCGGCCTTGCCCCAGTTGATGTTCGACTGCTCGGCGTTGCCGACCTCGCCGATGGTCGCGCGGCAGCGCGCATCGACGTTGCGGATCTCGCCGGAGGGCAGACGCAGCTGGGCGTAGGGGCCGTCCTTCGCGACCAGACGCACGCTGGCGCCGGCCGAGCGAGCCATCTTCGCGCCGCCGCCGGGGCGGAGCTCGATGGCGTGGATGACCGTACCGGTCGGGATGTTGCGCAGCGGCAGGTTGTTGCCGGGCTTGATGTCAGCGCCGGCACCCGACTCGACGATGTCGCCCTGCTGGAGCTTGTTCGGGGCGATGATGTAGCGCTTCTCGCCGTCGAAGTAGTGCAGCAGCGCGATGCGTGCGGTGCGGTTGGGGTCGTACTCGATGTGAGCGACCTTGGCGTTGACGCCGTCCTTGTCGTTGCGACGGAAGTCGATCACGCGGTACTGGCGCTTGTGGCCACCACCGATGTGACGGGTCGTGATGCGGCCCTGGTTGTTACGGCCACCGGTCTTGGCGATCGGGCGGAGGAGCGACTTCTCGGGCGTCGATCGGGTGATCTCGGCGAAGTCGGCCACCGACGAACCGCGGCGACCCGGGGTCGTGGGCTTGTACTTGCGAATAGCCATGTTCGTTGTCCTCTATCCCGACCGTCAGCCGACTGCCGTGAAGATGTCGATGGTGCCCGACTTCAGGGTGACGATGGCGCGCTTGGTGTCCTTGCGCTTGCCGGTGCCGAAGCGGGTGCGACGGGACTTGCCCGCGCGGTTGAGCGTGTTGACCGCGGCGACCTTGACACCGAAGATCTTCTCGATCGCGAGCTTGATCTCGGTCTTCGAAGCGCGGGGGTCCACGAGGAACGTGTACTTGCCCTCGTCGATGAGCCCGTAGCTCTTCTCGGAGACGACCGGCTTCAGGATGATGTCGCGCGGGTCCTTGTTGACGGCGGTCATGCCGAGACCTCCTCGGTGGCGCCGGCCTTGGACGCGACGAACGCGTCGTAGGCGGCCTTGGTGAAGACGAGGTCGTCCGAGACGAGCACGTCGTAGGCGTTGAGCTGGTCGAACGTCAGCACGTGGACGTACGCGAGGTTGCGCACGCTCTTGACGGTGATCTCGTCACCGCGCTCGATGACCACGAGGACGTTCTTCGTGGCGCCGAGACCGGTCAGCACGGCGGCTGCGGCCTTGGTCGAGGGCGCGCCCTCGACACCGAACGAGTCGATGATGTGCAGACGCTGGCCGCGAGCACGGTCGCTGAGCGCTCCGAGGAGTGCGGCGGCGACCATCTTCTTGGGGGTGCGCTGCGAGTAGTTGCGCGGCTTGGGGCCGTGCACGATGCCACCACCGGTCATGTGCGGCGCGCGGATCGAGCCCTGACGGGCGTTACCCGTGCCCTTCTGCTTGAAGGGCTTGCGGCCGGCGCCCGAGACCTCACCGCGACGCTTGGTCGAGTGGGTGCCCTGGCGAGCCGCCGCGAGCTGCGCGACGACGACCTGGTGGATGAGGGGAACGTTGGTCTTGACGTCGAAGAGCGCGGCGGGCAGCTCCACGGAGCCGGCCTTCTTGCCGGAAGCGCTCCGGACGTCGAGCGCGAGAGTCGAGTCAGCCATGATCAGGCACCCTTCACAGCGTTGCGGACGTAGACGATGCGGCCGCGTGCACCGGGGACGGCGCCCTTGACGAGCAGCAGACCCTTCTCGGCGTCGACGGCGTGCACCGTGAGGTTGAGGACGGTCACGCGCTCGCCACCCATGCGGCCGGCCATGCGCATGCCCTTGAAGACGCGGCTGGGCGTCGACGAGGCACCGATGGAACCGGGCTTGCGGTGGTTGCGGTGCGCACCGTGCGAGGCCGAGACGCCCTTGAAGTTGTGGCGCTTCATGACACCCGCGGTGCCTTTGCCCTTGCTGGTGCCGACGACGTCGACCAGCTGGCCGGCCTCGAACGTGTCACCGGCGGTGAGCTCCTGACCGAGTGAGTAGTCAGCGGCATCCGCCGTGCGCACCTCGGTGAGGTGGCGACGGGGGGTCACGCCGGCGGCCTCGAAGTGGGCCGTGAGGGGCTTGTTGACCTTGCGGGGGTCGATCTGGCCGGCAGCGATCTGAACGGCCGAGTAGCCGTCCTTCTCGGGCGTACGGACCTGGGTGACCACGTTCGGCGCGATCTCGATGACCGTGACGGGGACGAGCTTGCCCTGCTCGTTCCAGACCTGGGTCATGCCGAGCTTGGTGCCGAGGAGGCCCTTGGAAACCTTGGAGTTGATGTCAGCCATGTCGAACCTCAGAGCTTGATCTCGATGTTGACGTCGGCCGGGAGGTCGAGTCGCATGAGCGAGTCGACAGCCTTCGGCGTCGGGTCGACGATGTCGATCAGACGCTTGTGGGTGCGCATCTCGAAGTGCTCGCGGCTGTCCTTGTACTTGTGGGGCGACCGGATGACGCACACGACGTTCTTCTCGGTCGGCAGCGGCACGGGTCCGACGACAGTCGCGCCCGCACGGGTCACGGTGTCGACGATCTTGCGTGCCGAGGTGTCGATGACCTCGTGGTCGTACGACTTCAGGCGAATGCGGATCTTCTGTCCCGCCATTTGTCTGCTCACTCTCTTTATCGCGTCTTACGTCTCGCTGGTCGCGAGCGCATTGGACGCCCGGTGGCGCGGTCTGCGCCGGGCACTTCTCACCGCCGGGGCGGTGATGCTGCACCACTGTTCTGATGTCAAACCCGCGAGTCTCCCCGCGGTTCCGCACCGTGCGCGCAGGCGCGCATCCTGTCTCCAGGTCGGTGTGGGGTTCGATGTTCATCTGCCCGTGGCCTAGGACTCTGCGCTTCGCGCCGCCTATGCACTGTCGTGACAGTGATCCGGGATGCTGGGCACCCGTCGGAATGTGGAACCTGGATAGTCTACGTGCCGCCCGGGCGTGTCGCAAACCCGGGCGTGTCGCGAGATCCGTGTGACGCCGGGCGCGGCCGCCGCGGGCCGCCGAACACGTACCGCCGCCGCGACCGCGCACCTTCTATGGTGCACCCTCGCGGCGATGGTGCGCGTTCGGCGGGATGGGTTGGGGGTGGGTTGGGGGGTGGGTGGGTGGGTGGGTCAGCGCAGGAGGGCGTGGGCGCGGAGGAATGCGGCGAACGTCGGGCGTGAGGCGAGTCGCTCCCACCCCCACCGGATCGGAGTCCAGCCGGTCGCCGCGACGATGCGACTCTCGCGATCGCGCTGCTCGCGCAGCACGTCACGAGGCGACCGGCCCGCCGTGAACGCGGGATCGACGTACTTGCCGTCGCCGTCGAACTCGCCGAACCTCCGCAGCCGGGGCCACGCGAAATCGAGGAACGCCCACCGCCCGCCGCCGAGAGCCACCGGATGCTGGAGCGTCGGCTCCGTGGCGCCGAGCTGCTGCATCCACAGCCGACTGATGCTCTCACCCGGCAGCTGCGCGCGGCCGTCGGCGATCGAGACCACGAAGCGCGCGCGACGGATGCCGCGGGCACCGGGAGCCCGCTCGATGCGACCGGCCACGTCGGCGACCAGCGCCGCGGCGGCAGCCCGGTCGTAGACGCCCCGGCCCTGCCACGCCACCGCTCGCAGCGCCGCATCCATCGCCGCTGTCGCGGTCTCGGCCCTCTCGGCGCAGAGCACATCGAACAACGTGCGGGCGATGTTCGTCGCCTGCAGCGCATCGACGGACGTGATGTCGGAAGCGATGACCTCGTGCCGATGCCGCACGACGTCGCTGCGACTCGGAGCCGGCGCCGGGCCGAGCTCGAGAGTGTGCACGCGAGCGTCGTCGCCGCGGTGGACCGGCAGCCCATGCAGCGCGGCGGCTGTCGCGTGCGAGAAGACCGGCTCGCGAGTGGCGACCGCGGCGAGAGCGTGCGCTCGCAGCAGCATCCGCTCCTCCGGCCGTGCAGCCGCCCACCGGGATGCCGCAACGTAGACCCCCCGCCGCACGCGCACGAGCTCTCCGTCGGCGACGGCACGATCGAGGGTGGACGCCTCGCCCCGACGTCGCGCATCGCGCCGGAGGATCAGGTCGTCGTGCTCGGTCATTCCCCCACGGTGCCCGCCCCCGCAGCCCCGCTCCTCCCCCGCCTCATCCCCCGTGCACAGCCCCGCGCCCTGCACCACTGGGGAGGAATCCCCGCAGGAACGCGAAAACGCACCGTCGACGCGACCACGCACCATCTACGGTGCGCCCTCGCGGCGGCGGTGCGTTCTCGGCGCTTGGCCTACTGGTTGCCGATGTTCTTGTCGACGTTCTCGCGCACCTCGTCGATCTTCGCGTGCTGCTGCTCCGGGACGACCTTCTTCACAGCATCCGCCGCGCCCTGGAGGAACTTGTCGCTGACCTCTTCGGCCTTCTCGCTCTTGAGGGCCTCCTCGATCTTGTCGCGGTTCTGCTCGAACATCTGCTTGCCCTTGTTGATGATGTCATCCACGCCCATGGCACGGTCCTTTCGTCGAACGGTTGAAGCCATGACAGCGCGCCGCCGGGCCGGCGTCAACAGCTTGCGAAACGACGGAACCCCCCGGACCCGAAGGTCCGAGGGGTTCCGCGAAGGAAGTCGAGAGACTTACTTGATGATCTTGGTCACCGTGCCGGCGCCGACGGTGCGGCCACCCTCACGGATCGCGAAGCCGAGGCCCTCTTCCATGGCGATCGGCTGGATGAGCTCGACCGACATGTCGGTGGTGTCACCGGGCATGACCATCTCGGTGCCCTCGGGCAGCGAGATGACGCCGGTGACGTCCGTGGTGCGGAAGTAGAACTGCGGGCGGTAGTTCGTGTAGAAGGGGTTGTGACGGCCACCCTCCTCCTTCGAGAGGATGTAGGCAGTGCCCTCGAAGTTGGTGTGCGGGGTAACCGAACCCGGCTTCACGACGACCTGGCCACGCTCGACGTCGTCACGCTTGGTGCCGCGAAGGAGCAGACCACAGTTCTCGCCGGCCCAGGCCTCGTCGAGCTGCTTGTGGAACATCTCGATACCCGTGACCGTGGTCTTCTGCGTCGGGCGGATGCCGACGATCTCGACCTCGGAGTTGATGGCGAGGGTGCCACGCTCGGCGCGACCGGTGACGACGGTTCCACGACCGGTGATCGTGAAGACGTCCTCGACGGGCATGAGGAACGGCTTGTCCTTGTCACGCACCGGGTCGGGGATCGACTCGTCGACGGCGTCCATGAGCTCGACGATGGCGTTGACCCACTTCTCGTCGCCCTCGAGAGCCTTCAGGCCCGAGACGCGGACGACGGGAGCGTTGTCACCGTCGAAGTCCTGCGACGACAGCAGCTCGCGAACCTCGAGCTCGACGAGCTCCAGGATCTCCTCGTCGTCGACCATGTCGGACTTGTTGAGCGCGACCAGCAGGTACGGCACGCCGACCTGCTTGGCGAGCAGGACGTGCTCGCGGGTCTGAGCCATCGGGCCGTCGGTGGCGGCGACCACGAGGATCGCGCCATCCATCTGAGCGGCACCGGTGATCATGTTCTTGATGTAGTCAGCGTGACCCGGGGCGTCGACGTGAGCGTAGTGACGCTTGGGGGTCTCGTACTCGACGTGCGAGATGTTGATCGTGATACCACGCTGACGCTCTTCGGGCGCCGAGTCGATGGACGCGAAGTCACGCTGCACGTTGGTGGCCGACGGGTACTTGTCAGCGAGCACCTTCGAGATCGCCGCGGTGAGCGTCGTCTTGCCGTGGTCGACGTGACCGATGGTTCCGATGTTGACGTGCGGCTTGGTCCGCTCGAACTTGGCCTTAGCCACTGGGTCCTCCTCAGGACTGTCGTTGTAGATCTCCGGGCGCTGGATTGCGACCGGTTCTCTACGGGGATGTTTTCACTCTAGTAGAGAGGTCGATATTCAGTTTGAGTGGATGCCGGGAGCGTGGGCCCCCGGCATCCCGAGGGCTTACTCGCCCTTGTTCTTCTGGACGATCTCGTCGGCCACCGCGCGGGGGACCTCGGAGTAGCTGTCGAACTCCATCGAGTAGACCGCGCGGCCCGAGGTCTTCGAGCGCAGGTCACCGATGTAGCCGAACATCTCCGACAGGGGGACGAGAGCGCGGACGATCTTGATGCCCGAGCCGTCCTCCATCGACTGGATCTGGCCACGACGGGAGTTCAGGTCGCCGATGACGTCGCCCATGTACTCCTCGGGCGTACGCACCTCGACGGCCATCAGAGGCTCGAGGATGACCGGGTTGGCCTTCCGCAGCGCCTCCTTGAAGCCCATCGAACCGGCGATCTTGAACGCCATCTCGGACGAGTCGACGTCGTGCGACGCGCCGTCGAGCAGGATCGCCTTGACACCCACGATGGGGTAGCCGGCGAGCACGCCGACGTTCATCGCGTCCTGGAAGCCCTGGTTGGTCGGCTCGATGTACTCGCGCGGGATACGGCCACCGGTGACCTTGTTCTCGAACTCGTACGTCTTGTCGGCCGTGACCTCGAGCGGCTCGATCGCGAACTGGATCTTCGCGAACTGACCCGAACCACCGGTCTGCTTCTTGTGGGTGTAGTCGTGACGCTCGACGGCCTTCTTGATCGTCTCGCGGTACGCGACCTGCGGCTTGCCGACGTTCGCCTCGACGCGGAACTCGCGCTTCATGCGGTCGACGAGGATGTCGAGGTGCAGCTCGCCCATGCCCTTGATGACGGTCTGACCCGTCTCGGGGTTGAGCTCGGTGCGGAACGTCGGGTCCTCTTCGGCGAGCTTCTGGATGGCGACACCCAGCTTCTCCTGGTCGGCCTTGGTCTTCGGCTCGATCGCGACCTCGATGACGGGCTCGGGGAACGTCATCGACTCGAGGACGACGGGCTCCGCCGGGTCGGCCAGGGTGTCACCGGTGGTGGTGTCCTTCAGGCCGATGACGGCGTAGATGTTGCCCGCGGTGAGCGAGTCGACCGGGTTCTCCTTGTTGGCGTGCATCTGGAAGATCTTCCCGATGCGCTCCTTCTTGCCCTTGGTCGAGTTGATGACCTGCGCGCCCGAGTCGAGGTGACCCGAGTACACGCGGACGTAGGTGAGGCGACCGAAGAACGGGTGCACGGCGACCTTGAACGCCAGCGCCGCGAACGGGTCGTTGGCGTCGGGGTGACGCTCGATGATCTTCTCTTCGTCCTTCGGGTCGTGCGCCTCGATGGCGGGCACGTCGAGGGGCGAGGGGAGGAAGTCGACGACCGCGTCGAGCATGGGCTGCACACCGCGGTTCTTGAACGCCGAGCCGCAGAGCACGGGGTACAGGTCGCCCGCGACGGTGAGCTTGCGGATCGCGCCCTTGATCTCGGCGACGGTCAGCTCTTCACCGCCGAAGAACTTCTCGAGCAGCGCGTCGTCGGACTCGGCGACGGTCTCGAGGAGCCGCTGGCGGTACTCGGCGGCCTTGTCGGCGAGGTCGGCCGGGATCTCCTGGATCTCGTACTTCGCGCCCATGGTCACGTCACCCTTGGCGTCGCCGGGCCAGACCAGCGCGCGCATCTCGACGAGGTCGATGACGCCCACGAAGTCGTTCTCGGCGCCGATCGGGAGCTGCAGCACGAGCGGCTTGGCACCCAGGCGGCTGACGATGGTGTCGACGGTGAAGTAGAAGTCGGCGC
Organism: Microbacterium sp. AG238; assembly: GCF_003610405.1. Taxonomy (GTDB): domain Bacteria; phylum Actinomycetota; class Actinomycetes; order Actinomycetales; family Microbacteriaceae; genus Microbacterium. The sequence goes on along the minus strand of NZ_RAQC01000001.1, from coordinate 2,410,150 downwards.
CCAGCTTGTCCATCTTGTTGACGAAGCAGATGCGGGGGACGTCGTACTTGTCGGCCTGACGCCAGACGGTCTCGGACTGGGGCTCGACGCCCTCCTTGCCGTCGAAGACCGCCACCGCGCCGTCGAGGACGCGCAGCGAACGCTCGACCTCGACCGTGAAGTCGACGTGGCCGGGGGTGTCGATGATGTTGATCTGGTTCTTGTTCCAGAAGCAGGTCACGGCGGCAGACGTGATCGTGATGCCGCGCTCCTTCTCCTGCTCCATCCAGTCGGTGGTCGAGGCGCCGTCGTGCGTCTCGCCGAGCTTGTGGTTGACGCCCGTGTAGAACAGGATGCGCTCGGTCGTCGTCGTCTTGCCGGCATCGATGTGCGCCATGATGCCGATATTGCGGACCTTGTTGAGGTCGGTGAGCACTTCTTGTGCCACGGGCTGTTCCTTACGTTTGGTCGGGAGCGCCGGCCGGGGAGGTTCCCCCGGCCGGCACCGAGAAGCTGTTTACCAGCGGTAGTGCGCGAAGGCGCGGTTCGACTCGGCCATCTTGTGGGTGTCTTCGCGGCGCTTGACCGCGGCACCGAGGCCGTTCGAGGCGTCGAGGATCTCGTTCTGCAGGCGCTCGGTCATCGTCTTCTCACGACGGCCCTTGGCGTACGAGACGAGCCAGCGCAGCGCGAGCGTGTTCGCGCGGTGCGGCTTGACCTCGACGGGCACCTGGTAGGTCGAGCCACCGACGCGGCGGCTCTTGACCTCGAGGGTCGGACGGACGTTGTCGAGCGCCTTCTTCAGCGTCGCGACGGCGTCCTGGCCGTTCTTGGCCTCGACACCCTTGAGCGCGGTGTAGACGATCGACTCGGCGATGGACTTCTTGCCGTCGACGAGGATCTTGTTGACGAGCTGCGTGACGATCGGAGCGCCGTAGACCGGGTCGTTGACGACGACGCGGCGGGGCGCGGGTCCCTTACGAGGCATCTAACTCAACCCTTCTTCGCGCCGTAGCGGCTGCGAGCCTGCTTACGGTTCTTGACGGCCTGGGTGTCGAGCGCACCGCGGACGATCTTGTAACGGACACCGGGGAGGTCCTTCACACGACCACCGCGGACGAGCACGAGCGAGTGCTCCTGCAGGTTGTGGCCCTCGCCGGGGATGTAGGCGGTGACCTCGGTGCCGTTGCGGAGCTTGACACGTGCGACCTTGCGCATGGCCGAGTTCGGCTTCTTGGGCGTGGTCGTGTACACGCGGGTGCAGACACCCGCCTGCTGGGGGTTCGCCTTCAGAGCGGGCGCCTTGGTCTTGGTGACCTTCGGCGAGCGACCCTTGCGAACCAACTGCTGAATGGTTGGCACGTTCTCTCCTTGTAGTGCTGCACGGTGACAGCGTCGTGGTTTCACCACAGATCCACCGGCGCGTCACGAATGCTGCGTTTTCGAAGGGTGGATATGCCGTGGGGGCGTCCTGTTCGCAGGACGATCCCGATTCGCGTGCTCCGCCTCGACCTGACCATCGGACCGAGGCACGACGCAGGGCGCGCACGAGCGCACACCCGATCAATGATACGCCTCTGCGGCGAGGCGGGCAAACGCCGACGGATGCCGGTGGTATCGGTCTCAGGCTCCGGGCCGCTCGATACGCAGTTCCGCGTCGCCCAGAAGGAAACGCTCGCCCGCCGGAGCGTCGGATCCGGGCTCGAGCTCGATCTCGGTTCCGAGGAAGTTGGTGAGGACGACGCCGTTCGTCGAATGGAGGTCGGTGATGTGCCACAGCCCCGACCGCAGCTCCAGTCGCGCGTGCGTCTTGGACACCGTGCGCGTGCTGTCCTCGATGGCGACGAGCTGGGCACGGGGATATTCCGGGTCGGGCGCGGGCTGACGGCCGACGATGGCGACGTCGCCGGTCAGCGGCGCGATCTCTCCGTCGGGCAGCACCAGCTGCCAGTAGACCCGGCGGCGCGCCACGACCACGGTGTGGTCGATGTCGCCGTCGTCGGGTCCCTCTGCCCGGCGGAGCTGTGCGGGCACCGCCGCCTCCGCCGTCCGCGGTGCGCCGGCCGCGGGAGCGCTCGCGACAGCGGAGACCTCGTCGGACAGCTCGGGGAACTCATCGGGGGTCCGCGCGAATGCGCGGCGGGCGATCGGCGTGGCGGGAACGGCATCCCACGTCCGGCGTCCCGCGCCGAGACCGGAGGCGGCGTCGGGATCGGCGAACGAGGGCACCACCCCGGGGCGGTCGGATGCCGCGCGCGACGGGAACGGCGACGGCGAGATCGCCGAGACGTCGTCGATCTCCGACGGCCAGCGGGCGTCGTCCGAGCCGTCGTCGTCAGCGTCTGAGCTTTCCGACGCGACGTCGGCGGGCTCCGGGCGAGTCTCAGCCGCCGGCGCCGGCTCGCGGAGGATCGGCTCGCGCGCCTCCCGCGGTGCCGGCTCGGAGAACGCGGGCCTGCGGTCGGGCTGCGGCTCGTCGACTGGGGCGCCCTCGGTGGACGCGACCGGCGAATCGCGCTCGGGCTCGGGCTCGGGCTCGGGCTCGACAGCAGCAGCATCGCCCGCGAACGGTACGACCGCGGCAGCCGGTGCGGTCGTAGGCGTCGAGAGGTCGGCGGCGGGCTCCGGAACGGCGGCGGGGGCGAAGGGCGACGGCGGTGCCCACGGCGACGGCTGCAGGCCGGTCGGCGTCTCCTCGCGTTCGGCGACCGCTTCGCCGCTGGCGGCGAGCGGCTCGGGGCTGAAGTGCCGTGCGGACAGCGTCGGGGTGGCGAGAGTGGGCGGCGCCGCGGGCTCCGGAGCGCGAGGCGACCGTGCCTGCGCGTCGTCCGGGTCCGTCTCGGACAGCGGCGGGGTGAAGACCCAGGGCGGCGGCGCGACGTCGGCCGTACGCTCCTGGCGCCAACGGGCGGGCCCGAGTCCCAGGATGCTCGCCCACACGACGAAGAGCAGAGCGGCGAGCACCGTCATGCCCGGCCCGACGCCGAAGCCCCGTCCGATGCGGTTCGCAGAGATCACCAGCAGCACGTAGACCACGAGGGGACCGGCCACGGGGAAGAGGCCGATGAGCACGAGCCACGGGCTGAACCCGGCGATGCGCAGCACCACGGCGATGTTCAGCACGGGCACCCACCCCTGCCACGGCTCCTCGTCGGTCTTGCGGAACAGGCCGGCCAGCGCGAGCGCTGTCCAGACGTACAAGACCGCACCCAGCACCGTCGAGAGCACGACGAGGAGGATGAGGAGCGATTCGTTGGCGGAGGTGGTCATCGCATCCCACGATAGGGCCAGCGGCGCTCGACCACCGTCGTCACACCGCGCCGCCGCGATCGGGGCCCGGTTCGAAGGGAGCGTCGAGTGACCGGGTGAGCTCGGCGAGCATCGCCTCGATCTGCGGTTCCACATGCTGCGCCACGGCCGCCTGAACGCGCAGTCGGTGGCGCAGGAGCACCGCGCACACCTCGCGCCCGATCATGTTCGCGTAGTCGTCGGCGAGACCCACCTCTTGACGCAGGGCCGCCTTGGCCTCGCTGCTGAGCGGCGGGAGATCGGGCACCGCCTGGTCGGATTCCTGAGCCAGCCCCGAGATCGTGAAGAGGAACGGCGCTCCGGCCACCGGATCGGGGTCGAGCGGCAGACCTTCGAACTCGGGCTCGAGGCCCTCTGCCGGACGATAGCTGCGTGCCCGGTTGCGCGCGGCCTGCTGATCGAGCTCGGCCTGCAGCATCGGCAGGTTGCGCGAGGTGTACTCCGCGACGGCGGCATCCACGATGGACTTCATGCGCGTGGACAGTCCGTGCTGCACCCCGTGGGGAACGTCGGCCCCGAGACCGACCGCCGACAGGACGGGCGAGCCGATGCACCGCCGACAGGGAGCGACCCGACCGCGGTGCGTTGCCGGCTGCCAGCGCGGCAGCCAACGCAGCCAGGCATCCACCGCCTGGCTGACCTGGGTCTCGAGCGACCGCTCCACGGGCCTATTGTCGCCGATCCTGGCCGGTGGCGCGGGGATTTCGCATCATTCGTCCTCGTCGCGTTCCCAGGCCCACCTCGGCGGCGTCGCCCGCGTGCGCACCAGGGCGACCGCCGACCACCCCGCTATCGCCGCGGCGACGACGAGGAGCACGCCGAACCACGACACCGCGAAGCCGCCGGCCGCCGCGAGGGCGCGGGCCGCGTCGACCCCCACGAACAGGGCCGATCCGACGAGCCCGACGAGGTATCCCAACAGCGACACGACCCCCGTCAGGGCCGCGATCGCATACGACGGCCGTGCCGCGCGCAGCGTGCTGGCGAGGACCGCTGCGACCGCGACGACCGCACCGGCGAACCCGACAGCGCCGGGGACCGGTCCGAGGCCACGGACGGCGACGACATCCTGCCCCGTCGCGAGGCTCAGGATGCCGAGGCCGCAGATGGCGAGCGCCCCGAAGCCCACGACCGCGAAAGCGGTGGCGAGCCCGGGGCGCATTCCGCCGGAGGGGGTGGACATCAGTAGCGGTGCAGTTGCGGCCCCGCCTCGAGGGTGCGCTCGTACTCGCGCTGCGCCTCGGCGTTGATCTCGGTGACGCGGCGACCGCGGGCGGCGACCCAGGCGCCGAACCAGATCGTCAGCTCGCGACCGGCGACCAGAGCCACCAGCGCTAGGGGCGCGAATGCCTGCTCGCCGACGATCGTGAGCGCCTGGCTGGGCGCGATCGTCCAGAACGGGGCCTGGAAGAGCTGTCCGGCGATGTGACCCGCGTAGGACGCGAGACCCACCAGCAGGCCGAGGAGGACCCAGAGACCCCACCGTCCGCGATTGATGAACGCGCCCAGGATCCAGAACGCCAGGAAGAACACCGCGACGGGTACCCAGAACCACCACGAGGTGGCGGCTGCCAGAGCCTGGTCGGCGATGTTGGCGGTCGTGACCTCACCGCGCACGGCATCGATCCCCAGCGCCGCACCCAGGTAGATCAGCGCGAAGGCGATGGCGGCCAGGAGACCGATGGCGCCGGCCGCACCGCGGTTGCCACGCGGGGTGGGCGCCTCGGGCGCCTGCACGAAGATGGGCTGCGGGCTCGGCGCGGCGGTCGCCGGGGTCTCGGCGACGGGCTCGCTCGCGCTCACCGTGCTCGCCCGATCGGCCTCGTCGGCACGGTAGGCGCGCGTCGCGGTATCGCTCGTGGCGGCTGCGCCGGCGGCGGCAGCGGTGCCGGAGGCAGCAGCGGTGTTTGATGCCGCGGCATCCGGGTCTCCGGTGGTCGCGGTGTCCGCGTCGCGCGGGGAGTCCCACTCGCTGGGCGAGTTCCAGCTGTCGGAGGTCGCGGACGAGCCGACGGTGTCGGTGCGCTCGTCGTGCGAAGCGGCATCGATCCGGGCGGCATCCGCCGCAGCGGTCGTGCCGTCGGACGCGGGGCGCTCCGTGTCGTCAGCGGTCGCGGACCGCTCCGGGAGGTTGCCGGAGCCAGAGTATGCGGCGTCCCAGTCGTCGACCGAGACCGCACCGCGCGACGCCTCGGCGTCGGCGAGCCCTGCCCGGGCACTGCCCACGACGTCGTCCACCGGCTGCGGCTCGTCGACCGGCTCGCCGTACTTGGGGTCGCTCATGCGATGTGCTCCTCACGCGGTGGCCGGTGCCGCCGCAGAGGCGAGGATATCCCGGCGACGGGGGCGCGCCGCGCAGGCGTGCCGACGTGTCTGCGCACCCGTCCGCAGGTGCGGACGTATCGTCGTCCCATGACCTCGCGCGCCCTCCCCCGCCTCGCGCCCGCCGCGGTAGTCCTCGCGGTCGCGCTGCTCGCGGGCTGCGCGCCCGAACCCGGCACCGGCGCGGCCGCGACCCCGGGTGCGACCACGCCGGTCGACGCCGTCACCCCGACGCCCGCGATGACGGTATCGGCCGAGGCGGGCGGGCCGCCGCCGGCGGCATCCGGTTCGGTGGTGTCGACCACCGTGCTCCCCCGCGACTGCGCCGGCATCCTCGGCGCACCCGCCCGGACCGCGCTCGCATCCGTGCCGCTGAACGACCCGGCCTTCGGCGAGAGCGGACTCCGGGCCGACGGGTCGCTGCGCTGCGTCTGGGCCGACCCCGCCGCCGACACCGCCAAGATCGAGACGACCATCGGCTACGCCGAGCGCAATCCCGTGATCGACTTCTTCAACGAGCTCACCGGCATCGGCTTCACCTGCTACGAACCGGCCGGAGGCGTGCGCTGCGAGAAGACCTGGCAGAACGCGCGCTACCCCGTCACAGACGGACGGACGCTGTTCTTCCGCGACGGCGTGCTGATCGACACCCAGTTCTCGCACCTCGCGCCCGAGGGCTACACGACGGGCATCATCGCGTCGCTCTGGCCCGCCGGCGCCGCGACGCCCGCGCCCTGATCAGCGGGACGGGGCGAAGACCGCGTTGCCGACGCGGCTGGCGTACTGCTCGGGATGCCACACCGACTGAGACGTCGAGACCCAGTGCCCCTCTCCCGCCTCGATCGTCTCGACGAGGTCGCCGTCAGTGCGCGAGCAGAGCGTGCGCACGCCGCTCTCATCGCACGTGAAGCCCTGAGCGGGCAGCGCGGATGCCGCGATCGAACCGGCATCCGTTCCCACCGATCCGACCGTCGTCGAGATCGACCCGGCATCCGAGGTCCACGCGCACGTGAAACGGACCTCGGGAGCAAGAGCCTCGACGAGGGCTGTCGCGGTCGAGACGGGGGCGTCCTGCGTCTGCTCGAGCTGGGCGCCGGGCGAGTACTGCAGCGTCACCCACAGCGCCTCCGGGTACAGCTCGCGGCACTGCTGCGGGCCATCGGCGGCCGCGGCGGCGGCACCCTCGTCGGCGCCTGCGCCGAGCATCCCCATGCCCGTCGTGACGAGCGGGACGGTCAGGAACGCGAGCACCCCGATCACGCCGGCGCAGAAGACGCCGACGATCCAGGCGAAGACGACGTTCCGACCCCCGATGCGTGCCACCTCTCCACGCTAATCCGCAGGAGTGCGCTCACGCCGACCGACACGACGAAGGGGCCCCGGGACATGCCCGGGGCCCTTCGCAGGATCAGCGATCGATCAGTTGTAGCTGGTGAAGTCGCCGTCGGTGGAGAAGCTGTCGAAGTCGACGTAGCTCAGGTCGGCGTCGCTGTACGCGCCGTCCGACGCGAAGATGCGGTTGGGGTACCGCTCGCTCTTCGCCTCCTCCGTCGCCTCGACGGCCACGTTGCGGTACTTCGCAAGGCCCGTTCCGGCGGGGATGAGCTTTCCGATGATGACGTTCTCCTTGAGGCCGACGAGCGGGTCGCTCTTGCCCTCCATAGCCGCCTGCGTCAGAACGCGGGTGGTCTCCTGGAACGACGCGGCCGACAGCCACGACTCCGTCGCGAGCGACGCCTTCGTGATACCCATCAGCTCGGGGCGACCCGACGCGGGGCGCTTGCCCTCGCCGACCGTCTCACGGTTGATCTGCTGGTACTTCTTGAAGTCGACCAGCTCACCCGGCAGCAGCGTGGTGTCGCCGTGGTCGACCACGGTGACCTTCCGCAGCATCTGACGGACGATGACCTCGATGTGCTTGTCGTGGATCGGCACACCCTGCGAGCGGTACACGCCCTGCACGCCGCCGACGAGGTACTTCTGCACCTCGCGGGCACCCTGCACGCGCATGATGTCCTTCGGGTCGAGCGTGCCGACCTGCAGCGGGTCGCCGACCTCGACGTGCTGGCCGTCCTCGACGAGGAGGGTCGCACGCTTCAGCACCGGGTAGACGAAGGGCTCGTCGCCGTTGTCGGGCGTGATGATGACCTTCTTGGCCTTCTCGGTCTCGTCGATCGTGATGCGGCCGCTGGCCTCGGCGATCGGCGACGCACCCTTGGGGGTACGGGCCTCGAAGAGCTCCTGCACGCGGGGAAGACCCTGCGTGATGTCATCGGCCGATGCAGAACCACCGGTGTGGAAGGTACGCATCGTCAGCTGAGTACCGGGCTCACCGATCGACTGGGCGGCGATGATGCCGACCGCCTCGCCGATGTCGACGATCTTGCCGGTGGCCAGCGAACGGCCGTAGCACTTGGCGCAGACACCCACGGCCGAGTCACAGGTCAGGACCGAGCGGACCTTGATGGAGGTCACCCCGCCCTCGACGAGCTTGTTGATCAGCACGTCGCCCACGTCGTCGCCGGCCGCGGCCAGCACCTCGCCCGAGGGCGAGACGGCGTCGGCGGCCAGGGTACGGGCGAACACCGAGTTCTCGACGTTGGCATCCTTGATGAGGGCGCCGTCGGCACCGGCTGCGGCGATCGGCAGCTCGAGACCCTTCGACGTGCCGCAGTCCTCCTCGCGGATGATGACGTCCTGCGAGACGTCGACCAGACGACGGGTCAGGTAACCCGAGTCGGCGGTACGCAGAGCGGTGTCGGCCAGACCCTTACGAGCACCGTGCGTCGCGGTGAAGTACTCCGCCACCGACAGCCCCTCGCGGTACGAGGAGATGATCGGACGCGGCATGATCTCGCCCTTGGTGTTGTTGACCAGGCCTCGGATACCGGCGATGTTACGGATCTGCAGCCAGTTACCACGGGCGCCCGACGAGACCATGCGGTTGATGGTGTTCTCGGCGGGGAAGTTCGCCTTCATGGCGGCCTGGACCTCGTCGGTCGCCTCGGTCCAGATCTTGATCTGCTCCTGGCGACGCTCGGCGTCGGTCACGAGACCCTTCTCGAACTGGCCCTGGACCTTCGAGGCGAGCTTCTCGTACTTCGAGATGATCTCGGCCTTGTTCGGCGGCGTCAGGACGTCGCTGAGCGCCACGGTGACGCCCGAACGGGTCGCCCAGTGGAAGCCGGCGTCCTTGATCCGGTCGAGGGATGCCGCGACCTCGGTCTTGGGGTACTCCTCCGCCAGCTTGTTGACGATCTGCGACAGCTTGCCCTTGTCCGCCTGCTCGCGCACGAACGGGTAGCCCTTGGGCAGGGTGTCGTTGAAGATCGCCTGTCCGAGCGAAGCGTCGACCAGACCGTGACGCTCGTAGCCCTCGGGGGCGTCGCCCTCGAGGAACGCGAGGCCGGGGATGCGGATGCGGACCTTGGCCTGCAGGTCGAGGGTGCCCTCGTCCTTGGCCAGGATCGCCTCGCCGACCGAGCCGAACACGCGGCCCTCACCCTTGGCACCTTCGATGACCGTGGTCAGGTGGTGCAGACCGATGATCATGTCCTGCGAGGGCAGGGTGACCGGACGGCCGTCCGAGGGCTTGAGGATGTTGTTCGACGCGAGCATCAGGATGCGGGCCTCGGCCTGAGCCTCGACCGACAGCGGCAGGTGGACGGCCATCTGGTCGCCGTCGAAGTCCGCGTTGAAGGCGGCGCAGACGAGCGGGTGCAGCTGGATGGCCTTACCCTCGACGAGCTGGGGCTCGAAGGCCTGGATGCCCAGGCGGTGCAGGGTGGGTGCACGGTTGAGCAGCACGGGACGCTCGCGGATGATCTCCTCGAGCACGTCCCAGACCTCGGGACGCGTGCGCTCGACGGCGCGCTTGGCCGCCTTGATGTTCTGCGAGTGACCGAGGTCGATCAGGCGCTTGATGACGAACGGCTTGAAGAGCTCGAGGGCCATCTGCTTGGGCAGACCGCACTGGTGCAGCTTCAGCTGGGGTCCGACGATGATGACCGAACGGCCCGAGTAGTCGACGCGCTTTCCGAGCAGGTTCTGACGGAAACGTCCCTGCTTGCCCTTGAGCATGTCGGACAGCGACTTCAGCGCACGGTTGCCGGTTCCGGTGACGGGGCGACCGCGGCGACCGTTGTCGAACAGGGCGTCGACGGCCTCCTGCAGCATCCGCTTCTCGTTGTTCACGATGATCTCGGGAGCCCCGAGGTCGATCAGACGACGCAGACGGTTGTTGCGGTTGATGACACGGCGGTACAGGTCGTTGAGGTCGGAGGTCGCGAAGCGGCCACCGTCGAGCTGGACCATCGGACGCAGCTCCGGCGGGATGACCGGGACGACGTCGAGCACCATCGAGGCCGGCGACATGCCGGTCTGCAGGAACGAGTTGACGACCTTCAGGCGCTTGATCGCACGGATCTTGCGCTGGCCCTTGCCCTCGGAGATCTGCAGGTGCAGCGACTCGGCCTCGGCGGCCAGGTCGAACGCCGCGAGGCGACGCTGGATGCCCTCGGCACCCATGTAGGCCTCGAAGTACTGGCCGAAGCGGTCCTGCAGCTCGTGGAAGACGTCGTCCTCCTGCTTGAGCTGGCCGACCTCGAGGGAGCGGAACTCCTCCCACACCCGCTCGAGGCGCGAGATCTGCTCGTCGAAGTTCTTGCGGACGGTCGCCATGTCCTTCTCGGCGGAGTCCTTGGCCTTCTTCTTCTGGTCGGCCTTGGCACCGTCGGCCTCGAGGGTCGCGAGCTCCTCCTCCAGCTTCGCCAGACGCGTCGCCACGCGGGCGTCGCGGCGGTCGCCGAGGTTCTTGATCTCGAGGCGCAGGTTGTTCTCGTGCGTGGGGAGGTCGCGGTGACGCGCATCCTCATCGACCGAGATGACCATGTACGCGGCGAAGTAGATGACCTTCTCGAGGTCCTTCGGCGCCATGTCGAGCAGGTACCCGAGGCGCGAGGGCACGCCCTTGAAGTACCAGATGTGGGTCACGGGAGCGGCGAGCTCGATGTGGCCCATGCGCTCACGGCGGACCGAGGACTTGGTGACCTCGACGCCGCAGCGCTCGCAGACGATGCCCTTGAAGCGGACGCGCTTGTACTTTCCGCAGGCGCACTCCCAGTCGCGGGAGGGGCCGAAGATCTGCTCGCCGAAGAGGCCGTCCTTCTCGGGCTTGAGCGTGCGGTAGTTGATGGTTTCGGGCTTCTTGACCTCGCCGAAGGACCAACGACGGATGTCGTCAGCAGTGGCCAGGCCGATGCGAAGCTGATCGAAGGTGTGTGACTCGAGCACTGATTCTCCTGTGTCGGAATTCTGTTCGTTGCCTGGCCGGATCAGATCTCGTCGATCGACGAGGACTCGAAGCGGCTGGAGATGTTGATGCCGAGCTCTTCCGCTGCGCGGAAGGCTTCGTCATCGGTGTCGCGGAGGTTGACCTCGGTGCCGTCGGCCGAGAGGACCTCGACGTTCAGGCAGAGCGACTGCATCTCCTTCATGAGCACCTTGAACGACTCGGGGATGCCGGGCTCCTGGATGTTCTCGCCCTTGACGATGGCCTCGTAGACCTTCACGCGGCCGACGATGTCGTCGGACTTGATCGTCAGGAGCTCCTGGAGGGCGTACGCGGCGCCGTAGGCCTCGAGGGCCCACACCTCCATCTCACCGAAGCGCTGGCCACCGAACTGCGCCTTACCACCGAGCGGCTGCTGGGTGATCATCGAGTACGGGCCCGTCGAACGCGCGTGGATCTTGTCGTCGACGAGGTGGTGGAGCTTCAGGATGTACATGTAGCCGACCGAGATCGGAGCCGGGAACGGCTCGCCGGAGCGACCGTCGAACAGCTTCGTCTTGCCCGACGAGTCGATGAGACGCTCACCGTCGCGCGTGAGGTTCGTCGAGTCGAGCAGACCCGCGATCTCCGACTCGAACGCACCGTCGAACACGGGCGTCGCGACCTTGGTGCCGGGAGCGGCCTCGCGTGCGACCTCGGGCAGGCGCTCGGCCCACTCGGGGTTGCCCTCGACCTTCCAGCCCTGCGCGGCGATCCAGCCGAGGTGCAGCTCGAGGACCTGGCCGAAGTTCATTCGACCCGGGATGCCGAGCGGGTTCAGGACGACGTCGACGGGCGTGCCGTCGGCGAGGAAGGGCATGTCCTCGACGGGGAGGATCTTCGCGATGACACCCTTGTTGCCGTGGCGGCCGGCGAGCTTGTCACCCTCGGTGATCTTGCGCTTCTGGGCGATGTAGACCACGACGCGGCGGTTGACGCCCGAGCCGAGCTCGTCGTCGCCGTCCTCGGCGTTGAACTCCTTGACCGCGATGATGGTTCCCTGCTCACCGTGGGGCACCTTCAGCGACGTGTCGCGGACCTCGCGGCTCTTCTCGTTGAAGATCGCGCGGAGCAGACGCTCCTCGGCCGACAGCTCGGTCTCACCCTTGGGCGTGACCTTGCCGACGAGGATGTCGCCGGGACGCACCTCGGCGCCGATGCGGATGATGCCGCGCTCGTCGAGGTCCTTCAGCAGGTCGGGCGCGACGTTCGGGAGGTCACGGGTGATCTCCTCCTTGCCGAGCTTGGTGTCGCGCGCGTCGACCTCGTACTCCTCGATGTGGATCGAGGAGAGCGTGTCGTTCTTCACGAGCTCCTGGCTGAGGATGATCGCGTCCTCGAAGTTGTGGCCCTCCCACGTCATGAAGGCGACGAGGAGGTTCTTGCCGAGCGCGAGCTCGCCGTTCTCGGTGGCGGGACCGTCGGCGATGACCTCGCCGACCTCGACGCGCTCACCGGCCGAGACCACGACGCGCTGGTTGTACGACGTGCCCTGGTTCGAACGGTCGAACTTGCGGAGGAAGTAGTCCTGCGTGCCGCCCTCGTCGAGCTGCACCGTGACGACGTCGGCCGAGACCTCGGAGACGACACCGGCCTTCTGCGCGGTGATGACGTCACCGGCGTCGATCGCGGCGTAGCCCTCCATACCCGTTCCGACCAGCGGCGAGTCGCTGCGCAGCAGCGGCACGGCCTGACGCTGCATGTTCGCACCCATGAGGGCGCGGTTCGCGTCGTCGTGCTCGAGGAAGGGGATGAGCGAGGTCGCCACCGACACCATCTGGCGCGGCGAGACGTCCATGTAGCCGATCTCCTCGTTCGGGAAGAGGTCGACCTCGCCGCCCTTGCCGCGGCGGGCGAGGACGCGGTCGGCCACGAACGAGCCGTCCTTGTTCAGCTCGACACCGGCCTGCGCCACGACGTAGTCGTTCTCTTCGCTGGCGGTGAGGTAGTCGATCTCGTCGGTGACCTTGCCGTCGACGACGCGACGGTACGGGGTCTCGATGAAGCCGAACGCGTTGATGCGCGCGAACGAGGCGAGCGAACCGATCAGACCGATGTTCGGGCCTTCGGGCGTCTCGATCGGGCACATGCGGCCGTAGTGCGACGGGTGGACGTCGCGAACCTCGACGCCGGCGCGCTCACGCGACAGACCGCCGGGGCCCAGCGCCGAGAGGCGACGCTTGTGGGTCAGACCCGCGAGCGGGTTGTTCTGGTCCATGAACTGCGACAGCTGCGAGGTTCCGAAGAACTCCTTGATCGCGGCGACGACGGGGCGCACGTTGATCAGGGTCTGCGGCGTGATCGCCTCGATGTCCTGCGTGGTCATGCGCTCGCGAACGACGCGCTCCATGCGCGACAGACCGGTGCGGACCTGGTTCTGGATGAGCTCGCCGACGGCGCGGATACGACGGTTGCCGAAGTTGTCGATGTCGTCGGTGTCGAGGCGGATCTCGGCGGGCTTGCCGTCGCGGATGCCGTCGAACGTGGTGTCGCCGCGGTGGAGACGGACCAGGTACTTGATGGTCGCGACGATGTCGGCGACGGTGAGCACCGACTCCTCGATCGGGGTGTCGAGACCCAGCTTCTGGTTGATCTTGTAGCGACCGACCTTGGCGAGGTCGTAGCGCTTGGCGTTGAAGTAGAAGTTGTCGAGGAGCGCGCGCGCTGCCTCGGCGGCGACCTGCTCGCCCGGACGGAGCTTGCGGTAGATGTCGCGGAGCGCGTCCTCCTTGGTGAGGATCGTGTCCTTCGCGAGGGTCTCCTCGATCGAGTCGTACCCGGCGAACTCGGCCATGATGTCTTCGCTGGTCAGGCCGAGGGCCTTGAGGAAGACGGTGACCGACTGCTTGCGCTTGCGGTCGATGCGGACGCCGACCTGGTCGCGCTTGTCGATCTCGAACTCGAGCCATGCGCCGCGCGAGGGGATGACGCGTGCCGAGACGATGTCCTTGTCGGAGGTCTTGTCGGGCGTCTTGTCGAAGTAGACACCGGGCGAACGGACGAGCTGCGACACGACGACGCGCTCGGTGCCGTTGATGATGAAGGTGCCCTTGCCGGTCTGGAGCGGGAAGTCGCCCATGAAGACCGTCTGGGTCTTGATCTCACCGGTGAGGTGGTTCATGAACTCGGCCTCGACGTAGAGGGGCGCCGCGTAGGTCTTGCCGCGCTCCTTGCACTCCTCGATGGAGTACTTCTCGGGCTCGAGGTAGGGGTTGGTGAACGACAGCTGCATCGTCTCGCCGAGGTCCTCGATGGGCGAGATCTCCTCGAAGATCTCCTCGAGGCCACTCTGGAGGGCGACGTCGGTGCGACCGGCGGCCTGCGCCTCGGCGAGGCGGGCCTTCCAGGCGTCGTTGCCGACGAGCCAGTCGAAAGACTCCGTCTGCAGCGCCAGCAGGTCGGGGACCGTCAGCTTGTCGGAGATCTTCGCGAACGAGAGGCGGGAAGCGCCGCGACCGTTCTTGGGGGTGGTGGTGGATGCGTTGCTCGCAGCAGCCAAGGGGATTACCTCCGTGGCCCGGGTGGGGCCGGTTCCTTGTCGTCAGGTGGAGTGCTCCCGGTCCGAGCTCGCGCGTCTCACGCCGTCGGACGGGCGGAATCGCGCAGAGCACAAGCCGACCACCATATGAGGGCAAGGGGGACGGGAGCGCAACTACCAACTATAGGCGGCGCGACGCGCCATGTCCAGCACAATCCTTGACGACCCCCGGATGCTGCGGTATAAATGCGCGCCACCCGGGACGATGGTCACTCCCAGGCCCAGCTGGACAGCACGATCTCGGCCAGTCGACGGCGGTCTTCCTCGGCGGTGTCGGCGGGCGAGGCGATGGTGATGACGAACGTCTGCTCGTCGCGCGTGGCGTAGTACTGATCGATGAGGGTCGGGGCGCCGTCCTGCTCGAGGGTCGCGACCAGATGCGCCGATTCGCTGCCGGCGATGTCGACGCGGTCCTCCAGCGACACGTCGGTGGCACCCACCGCCTCGAGGCTCGCGGCGCCGTCGGCTTCGACGTCACCGGGGGTGATGACGCCAGGTGAGACGACGACCGTGATGTATCGGCCCTCGGCGTCGGCGGACTCCGAGACGAAGACGTCGACCTGCCCTCCCGTCGGGTCCTGGTCGGGCACGGCCCACCCGCGGGGCACGGTGAAGCTGTACCCGCTCCCCCGCACCGTCTCGCCGGGCTCGTCTTCGACCGATGAGGTCGCGGTGGGTGCCGGTGTCGCGGGCGCCGAGCTGACCGGCGACGAACCGTCGGGTCGGTCAGCCCCCGGCTGCGCATCGCACGCCGCGAGCAGCAGCGTCGCCGACACGAGGGCGACGGCCATCGGGGCGATCCGGGAGCGCGTCATGCCTCACACGCTAGGCGAATCGGCAGCGCGAACACTCCCCTTGACACGAGAGCACGCCGCCCGCTGCAGAAGCGGGCGGCGTGCTGCCGAGGTGCGAGGATCAGGCCCACGCCCACGAAGCGAGGACCGAGTCGTAGACGGCCGCACGGTCGGCTTCCGAGACCTCGGGGCTGAACGAGAAGGTCACGACGTAGGTGCGGTCGCCGTCGGACGCGTAGAACTGGTCGACGTTGTACGTCGCGCCCTGCTGCGTGACCGACGCGGTGATGTGCGCGGACTCGCCGCCGGCGATCACCGTGCGGGGCGCGACGGCGACGTCGGTCGCGCCGGCCTGGGTCTCCAGCTGCTCGACGCCGTCCTTCTCGATCTGCTCCGGCGTCACGGTCTGACCCTCCGGCGAGAGGACGACGTTGACGTTGTCGGCGAAGGCGGCCGTGGGGTCGGACAGATCGGCGACGAAGACGTCGAGCCTCTCGGTGCCCGGCACCGCCTGCTCGGGGACTGCCCAGCCCTCCGGCACGGCGAAGCTGTAGCCCGTTCCGGTGATGGTCTCGCCCGACGCGGGCGCGACATCCGGGGCGCTCGCGGCGGGAGCGGACGACGAAGTCGAGGACGAGGGTGCGGGCGACGCGCCGGCGTCCCCCGACGCGGCGGTGTCGTCCGCCTGCCCGCCGCAACCGGCGAGGAGGAGCGCCGCGGAGACGAGCAGCGCGGCCGATGTGGTGGTCTTGGTGCGGATCATGGTCTCGACGCTAGGCGAACCGGCCCGAGTCCACCGGCTCTTGACAGGGGGAGTTCTCCCCCTTGACGGATCAGCGATCGTCGGCGGGGCCCTCGCCCCGCATCGTCGGGCGCAGTCGCACACGATCTCCCGGACGGGCCTGTGCGAGACGAGCCAGACCGGCCGGTGTCACGACGCCCACGACGGGGTATCCGCCGGTCACCGGGGCATCCACACCGAACACGACCGGATGCCCCGCGGGCGGGACCTGGATCGCCCCCGGCACCATCCCCTCGCTGGGCAGCTCGTCGTCGCGCCGCCGGTCGAGACGCGGGCCCTCGAGGCGGATGCCCACCCGGTCCGCCGCCGCGGACACGATCCAGGTCTCGCCTGCGAGGCGGCGCCGAGACTCCGACGTGAGCCAGTCCGACCGCGGACCGGGCATGACGGGGATGTCGAGCGGAACCGCGCCCGTTCCGGTGGGCGGCGGCCCCCACGGATGCAACGGCAGAACAGGAACCGGCCCGGCGACGTCGTCGCCGACGGCAACGACATCCCCCTCTCGCAGCGGCGCCGGCCCGAGCCCGGCCAGCGTGTCGGTCGATCGCGAGCCCGCGACCGGCGCGACGTCCCACCCTCCGCGAACGGCGAGGTAGGCGCGGGAACCGGCGAGGAAACCGTCGAGCCTCAGCTCCGCTCCCGTCGGCCATCGGTGCACGACGAACGGGTCGCCCACGCGTCCGTCGATCACGACCGGCGCCCACGCTCCCGTCACGACCACGGTCAGATCGCGCTCCGCCACCGCTCGCAGCCCGCCGACGGCGACCTCGATGGCGGCGGCCCCCTCGCGGTTGCCCAGCAGCCGGTTCGCGAGCGCCCATGCGGCGGGGTCGGCGGCGCCTGCCGCGCCGATGCCGTCCGCAGCCCGTCCCGGACGGCCGCCATCCTGGAACGTGCTCTGCAGGCCCGGCGCGATGACGCGGACGCCGCGCGGAGCCGCCGGTGCTGTGCGTCCCGGCGGTTCTGGCACCGTCGCCGTTGCTGGTCCCTTCGCCGGCTCCGTCGCCGGAGGCCGGGCGGGGGCCGGCGGGGCCGCGGGGGCCGGGAACAGCCGCGTCACCACGTCGAGAGTCGGCCGCGTCGCGGCATCCGGAGTCGGCGAATCGGACTGCGCCGCATCCGAACCCGCGGCATCCGAACTCGCGACGCGGCTGCGCATCGGGTCGAAGCGCACGGCCGTGCCCGGGACGAGGAGTGCGGGGCGATCGGCATCCGCGTTGAACAGCGGCGCGTCCGTCGTGCCGATGAGCTGCCATCCGCCCGGCGTCTCGCGCGGATACGCTCCTGAGAACACACCGGCCAGACCGACCGAGCCGGCGGCGACGCGCGTGCGCGGCGACGGCCGACGCGGGATGTCGAGATCCCAGCCCGCGCCGACCAGATAGCCGAACCCGGGGGCGAAGCCCGTGAATGCGACCGTCCAGTCGGTCCCGGCATGGCGGGCGGCGAGCGCCTCGGTGCTGGATCCGAGCAGCGCGGCGAGATCGGCGAGGTCGGCCCCGTCGTAGCGGATCGGCAACGTCACGGACGCGGAGGCGGATGCCGGCGGCGCCGCCGACGTCACAGCCGACGAGACCCAGGCCCGGACCGCCGCCGGGCGCATTACGGCCGGATCGACACGGACGAGAACCGTCGCGGCCGCGGGCACGATGTCGACCACCCCCGGCGGCGGCGCGGCCGTCAGCCTCGCGTGCAGCGCCATCGCCGCCGCCAGATCCGACACCTCGACGAGCACCGCGTCGTGGCCCATCGGCAGCATCCTCATCGCGGCATCCTCGATCCGGCGCCGTGTCGGGGACCTCGCCCCGGCAGGCAGGATGGCGGCTCGGACACGACCGTCACCACGGCGAGCGCACCACGATCCCGGCGGCGTCGAGCGCTGACCTCACCGCGCGAGCCATCGCAACGGCACCGGGGGAATCGCCGTGCACGCACAGTGACGCCGCCTCGCTGCGCACGACCTCTCCCGAGACCGCGACGACTTCCCCCTGCGTCGCCAAGCGGAGCGCACGCTCGGCGACGACGTCCGGATCGTCGAGCAGCGCGCCGGGAGCTCCGCGCGGCACGAGCGAGCCGTCGGCGAGATAGCCGCGGTCGAGGAAGGCCTCGAGATGGAACGGCAGCCCCGCATCCGACGCCGCCGACACGATCGCACCCCCGAGCCCCAGCAGCGGAACCGCGCGGCCGAGCTGTACCGACAGATCCGCGACCGCCGCGGCGACGGCTCGCGCGGTCGCCGCATCCTCGCTCGCCGCGTGATAGAGCGCCCCGTGCGGCTTGACGTACCGCACGTCGGCACCGGCAGCGGCGAGGGCGTGCAACTGACCGAGCACCTGCGCGCGCAGCAGATCGGGCTCGACCGCGACCCGGACCCGCCCGAAACCCGCCCGGTCGAGATAGGAGGGGTGGGCACCGACCGCGACCCGGGCGGCGGTGGCCCCGGCCACGGCGGTGCGCATCGACGAGGCGTCGCCCGCGTGACCGCCGCAGGCGATCGACGCGCTCGACACGAGGGCGAACATCGCGGTGTCGTCGGCCGTCGGGACGCCGTCGACCGTCTCGCCCAGGTCCGCGTTGAGGTCCATGGGTCAACGCTAGCCCGCGGCCCGGGCGGGCACCGCGGCTCGCCGTGCCGTGCCGTGCCCGTGCCCGTGCCGTGCCCGTGCCGTGCCGTGCCCGTGCCGCGCCCGTGCCGCGCCCGTGCCCGTGCCCGTGCCGCGCACAGGCTGACCGACGCCCGAACCCGGCTCGAGGCCCGCCCCGGTACACCCAACCTGATCGCGGCACGCCCGCCGCAGGCCCGCCGGGCCTGCACCCGTCACGACGGCTGTGCCGTTAACAGGCTGAACAGCCGCACCGCCCCCGCGAACGGCGTCCCCGCGGCAGCCAGCCTGTCCGCGGCACGAGCGCGCGGTCCGCGGCACGAGCGCCCGGTCCGCGGCACGAGAGCGCGCGGTCCGCGGCACGAGCGCGCCCGGTCCGCGAGACGACGGGCCAGCGTTACGTCGATGTAACGGGTGGGCCCGACACGGTGCGCTCGGGGCCGCGGGCGGGCAGGATGGGCCAATGGCAGACTCCTCCACTCCCCTGCTGCGGGTGAGCGACATGGCCGTCGACTTCCGCACGCTCGAGGGCCCGGTGCACGCGGTCGAGGGCGTCGACCTCGAGATCTCGGCGGGTGAGACCGTCGCGATCGTGGGCGAGTCCGGCTCGGGAAAGTCGACGACGGCGATGGCCGTGATCGGACTCCTCCCGGGCAACGGGCGCGTCGTGCGCGGCAGCATCCGCCTCGACGGCGAGGAGCTCGTGGGCGCGCCCGAGAGCACGCTTCGCCGCATCCGCGGCGGGTCGATCGGACTCGTGCCGCAGGACCCGATGTCGAACCTCAATCCGGTCTCGAAGATCGGCACCCAGGTCGCCGAGACGCTGCTCGCTCACGGCCTCGCCACGTCGAAGGACGTCGACGCCAAGGTCATCGAGACCCTCGCCGCGGCCGGGCTGCCGGATGCCGCCGAACGCGCCAAGCAGTACCCGCACGAGTTCTCGGGCGGGATGCGGCAGCGCGCGCTCATCGCGATCGGGCTGGCCTGCAACCCGCGGCTGCTCATCGCCGACGAGCCCACGAGCGCCCTCGACGTCACGGTGCAGAAGACGATCCTCGATCAGCTCGGGCGGATGACGGGTGAGCTGGGCACCTCCGTCCTGCTCATCACCCACGACCTCGGCCTCGCCGCGGAGCGCGCCGCGCGCGTCGTCGTGATGCATCGCGGCCGGATCGTCGAGCAGGGTCCGGCCCGCCAGATCCTCGAGGATCCGCAGCAGCCCTACACGCAGGCCCTGGTGAAGGCGGCGCCCTCGGTCGCGGCGGTGCGCCTGCGGCCGGAGGCCTACCGCGCGACGCCCCCACCGGCTGCCGTCACCGACCCCGCGGCATCCGGAGCATCGGCCCCGGCGGACACAGCAGCACGCCGCGATCACATCGTCGAGATCGAGAACCTCACGAAGCTCTACAAGATCCGCGGTCGCAAGGATGACTTCGCCGCGGTCAGCGACGTCTCACTCGCCATCCCGCGCGGTGAGACGGTTGCCATCGTCGGCGAATCCGGGTCGGGCAAGACGACGACGGCGCGGATGCTGCTGAAGGTGATCGAGCCGACATCGGGAACGATCCGTTTCGAGGGGCAGGATGTCGCGGGCCTGAAGGGCCCGCAGCTGCGCGAGTTCCGGCAGAAGGTGCAGCCGATCTTCCAGGACCCGTACTCGTCGCTGAACCCCATGTTCACGATCGAGCGGATCGTCGCCGAACCATTGGAGTTCTACAAGCGCGGGACCCCGAGAGACCGCGCCGCGCATGTGAGGAAACTGCTCGACGACGTCGCCCTGCCGCAGACGATGCTGCGGAGGTACCCCTCCGAGCTCTCGGGCGGGCAGCGTCAGCGCGTCGCGATCGCACGCGCCCTCGCCCTGAACCCCGAGCTGATCGTGTGCGACGAGCCGGTGTCGGCCCTCGACGTCCTCGTGCAGGACCAGATCCTCACGCTGCTGCGCGACCTGCAGGGCGAGTACGGGTTGAGCTACCTCTTCATCTCGCACGACCTCGCCGTCGTGCGTCTGATCTCGGACTACGTCTGCGTCATGAAGGACGGCGCCCTCGTCGAGGCCGCCTCGAGCGAAGAGATCTTCACCAATCCGCGCGACCCCTACACGCGGCGGCTGCTGTCGTCGATCCCGGGCAACGAGCTCGACATCGCCTCCTGAGGGGCCACCGGCGAGCAGGTCAGCGGGCGCGGGTGCGCGGGTCCATGGCCTCGCGCAGCGATTCGCCGAGCAGCGTGAAGCCGAGCGCGGTGATCATGATGCACAGGCCCGGGAGGAATGCGAGCCACGGCGCGATCGCGAGCTCGTTCTGCGCGTAAGTGAGCATGCGGCCCCACTCGGCGGTGGCCGCTCCCCCGCCGCCGAGGCCGAGGAACGACAGCGCCGCGGCGTCGATGACGGCGGTTGCGAGGGTGAGCGTCCCCTGGACGATGACGGGCCCGAGGCTGTTGGGCAGCACGTGGCTCATCGTGATCTTGCCCCGGCCGAGGCCGAGGGTCTGCGCCGAGAGGATGTAGTCGGCGCTGCGCTGCTGCAGCATCGAGGCCCGCAGCAGGCGCGCGAAGATCGGCACCTGCGAGGCTCCGATCGCGATCATGATCGCGAGCTGCGACTGACCGAGGATCGCCGCGATCGAGACGGCCAGCAGCAGGTTGGGAACCGACAGGAGGATGTCGACGAAGCGCATGACGACGGTGTCGACCCAGCCCCCGAACATGCCGGCGATCAAGCCCAGGAGCATGCCGCCGGCGAGACCGAACGCGGTCGAGATCACTCCGATGAGCAGTGAGGCCCGCGCTCCCCAGATGAGCTTCGACAGCACGTCGCCGCCGAAGCGGTCGAGGCCGAGCGGGAAGCCCGCGATCTCGCCGGGACCGGGGATGCGGGTGGGGGTGACCTCCCGCGCGCCGGGGAGGGCCGTCTCGGGGTAGGGGGCGAGCCACGGCGCGAGGATCGCCACGAGGAGGAAGACCAGCACGATGGCGGCGCCGATCCAGGCCACGGGGTTTCGCCGGAGGCGGGCGAAGACGTCGCGCCAGAACCCGCCGCCGGCGCGGGCCTCGAGCACCTCGTGCTCGGCGACGGCCGTGGCGGGTCCGTCGCCGGGGGCGGGCGGGAGCGCGTTGGTGCTCATGAGACCCTCACTCTCGGATCGATCAGGCTGTACGAGACATCGACGATGAGGTTGATGAGCGCGTAGATGACGGCGATGAACAGGATGAACCCCTGCAGCACCGGGAAGTCGCGGGCGCTGATCGCCCGGGCGAGGAACGAGCCGATCCCGGGGAAGGCGAACACCGTCTCGGTGAGGATCGCTCCGGCCAGCAGCAGTCCGACCTGCAGGCCGACGGTGGTGGCGACCGGCAGCATGGCGTTGCGCAGGATGAAGCGGCCGCGGAGCGTCCGGCGGGCGATGCCCTTGGCCCGGCCGGTGCGCACGTAGTCGGAGTTCTGCACGTCGAGCACCGAGGCGCGGGTGATGCGGACGATGATCGCGAGCGGGATCGTCCCCAGCGCCAGCGCCGGGAGGATGAGGTGGAGGACGGCGTCCCATGCGGCGTCGAACTCTCCCGTGAGGAGGCCGTCGAGCACATAGAAGTTCGTGTAGTGGGTCGCATCGATGCGCGGGTCCTGGCGGCCGTCGGACGGCAGCCAGCCGAGTTGAACGGCGAAGACGTACTTGAGGATGAAGGCCAGGAAGAACACCGGGATCGTGACGCCCACGAGACTCAGGACGACAGCGAGGTGGTCGCTGATCCTGCCGTGGTGTCGGGCCGCGAGATACCCGAGGGGGATGCCGATGCCGACGGCGAAGATGAGCGCCGCGATCGAGAGCTCGACGGTCGCCGGGAACCGCCGGAGGAACTCCTCGACGACGGGGCGCCCGGTCTCGATCGACGACCCGAAGTCGCCGGTGAGCAGCCGTCCCATATAGGTGGCGTACTGCTCGAGGATCGGCCGGTTGAAGCCGTACAGCTCGTTGATGCGGGCGATCGCGTCGGGGGTCGCCTTCTCGCCGAGGAGGGCGACGGCGGGGCCGCCGGGCAGGGCGCGCACCCAGAGGAAGAGGAGGATGCTGAGCCCGAGGAGCGTGGGGATCAGCAGAAGCAGCCGTTGGCCGATGGTTCGCAGCAACGCGGAATCTTTCGGTCGAGGAGTGCGGGGCGGGCTCGCGCCCGAGGCGGTCGCCCGCCCCGCGGGGTCAGCGGTTCGTCGTCACTCGGTCAGGACGATGTCCGTGAACACCTCGTCGTTGACCGGGCTGGCCGGGTAGCTCTCGACGCGCGGGTCGAATGCGAGCGTCGGGGCCGGGTGAGCCAGGGGCACGCCGGGGATGAACTCGGCGACCTGCTCGTTGATCTGCTCGTAGAGCGCGGTCTGCTCCTCGAGGTTCGGCACGCCGCGTGCGGCGTTCAGGGCCGCGAACAGCTCCGGGTTGTCGAAGCCCCACTCGGCCGAGGGCGCACCGAAGAACACGCCGACGAAGTTGTCGGTGTCGTTGTAGTCGCCCGTCCAGCCCAGGAGGTGGATGCCGTGGTCGGCGGTGCCCGTGATCTTGTCGAGGTAGTCGGGGCTCCAGGCATCCGTCTGCGGCGTCAGCTGCACACCGACGTCGGTCAGCTGCGTCGAGATGACGGTGGCGATCTGCTCGGGGTCGGGCATGTAGGGGCGCGAGACGTTGACCGGGTAGTTGAAGGTCAGCGTCAGCGGGTTGGCCTCGGTGTAGCCGGCCTCCGCGAGCAGGGCCTTGGCCTTCTCGGGGTCGTAGTCGTACGTCGTGACGTCGGGGTTGTAGCCGTTGACGGTGTCGGGCATGAACTGCGTCGCGACCTCGGTGCCCTCGGGGAGCACCTGCGAGATGAGCGCCTCCTTGTCGATCGCGTGAGAGAGCGCCTCGCGGACGCGCACATCCTGCAGCTCGGGCTGCGCCTGGTTGAAGGCGAGGTAGAGGATCGTGAACGGGGGACGCGAGACCATCGTGAAGCCGGCCTCTTCGAGCGCGGCGGTGTCGGCGGGGCCGACGAGGTCGTAGCCGTCGATCGATCCGGCTTCGAGGGCCTGACGGCGCGCGGTGGGGTCGTCGATGACGCGGAAGATGATCTTGTTCACCTGTCCCGAGTCGCCCCAGTAGTCGTCGTAGGCCGAGAGCGTGAGCTCCTCGCCCGGCGACCACTCGTCGAACTTGTAGGGGCCGGTGCCCGTCGGGTGTCCGGCGCCGTACTCCGAGAGCGAGGGGGCCTCTTCGGTGCCGCCGATCTCGTCGGCGCCGTACTCCTCGAGCGCGGTCGGGCTCTGCATCGCGAAGGCGGGGAGCGAGAGGGCGGGGATGAAGCCGGCGAAGGGCTGCTTCAGCTGCACCGTCGCCTCGAGGTCGGAGTCGGCGGTGCAGGAGTCGAACACCGCGGTGTCGGGGGTCTCGACGTAGCCGCGGAAGAGCTTGCCGTAGTAGTACGACAGGGCCTCGCTGGCTGCCAGGCCGGTCCAGTTGTACCAGCGGTCGAAGTTCGCGCACACCGCTTCTGCGTTGAACGGCGTGCCGTCGTGGAAGGTCACGCCCTCCTTCAGCTGGAAGGTGTGGGTCAGTCCGTCGTCGGACGACTCCCAGCTCTCGGCGAGCAGGGGCGCGGGGTCGGCGGTTCCGGGCTCGGTGCCGACGAGGCCCTCGAAGATCTGGCGTGAGACGCGGAAGGTCTCACCGTCCTGCGCGAAGGCGGGGTCGAGGCTGGCCGGGTCTGCGGAGGCGGCGAAGACGAAGGTGCCGTCGACGTCGGTCGCGGCATCCGTCTCACCGTCCCCTCCGCGCTGGCTGGTGCACGCCGAGAGGGCGACGGCGCCGATGGCGACCGCTGCCAGTCCCGCGAGCGCGCGCTTGCGAGGAGTCGAGAGCATGGGGGCGTCCCTTTCTGAGGTCCGGAGCGGGCCCACCGCGGCGCGCTCCGAGGTAATTGGGTCCGAACCTATACGGGCAGGAGGGTCGAAGTCATTACATCGATGTCTCGATCGTGTTTCGACTGCGCAGACCGGCTCGCACCGGTGGCGACGCGTGCCGCTAGCGTTGAGGAATGGCACGAGCGCGCGTCGAGGAACCCGGTCCGCAGGCACGCCTGTCAGACGGCACGATCGCTCGTATCGTGCCGTCTTCGTTCACGTCCGGCTTCGAGCTCGACGTCGATGGAACGCCCCAGTCGCACGTCGACCTCGACGATCCGACACATCTGCACTTCGAGTACATCGCCCGGATGGCGGCTGTCATCGATCGTCTGCGGATGCCGGGACAGCCGCTCACCGCGGTCCATCTGGGCGCCGGCGCGCTGACGCTCCCCCGGTACATCGCCCACACCCGGCCGGGATCGCGCCAGCAGGTGATCGAGCTCGAACAGCCGCTGGTCGACCTCGTCCGCGAGGCTCTGCCCCTCCCCCGGGGCGCGCAGGTGCGCGTGCGCATCGGAGATGCCCGCACCGTCGCCGAGAAGCTCCCCCCGGGCCTGACCGGCGCGGCCGACCTCGTCGTCTCCGACGTGTTCGCGGGAGCGCAGACTCCCGCCCACCTGACGACGGTGGAGTACTACCGCTCGCTCGCGCGACTGCTCGCACCGGACGGTGTGCTGCTGGTCAACGTCGCGGACGGCGCGGGACTGGCGTTCGCCCGGCGCCAGGTGGCGACGGTGCGCGAGGTCCTCCCCGAGGTGCTGCTGCTCGCCGAGGTGCAGCTGCTGAAGGGGCGACGTTTCGGCAACATCGTGATCGCGGCGTCGGCTGCCCCGCTGCCCTCGGAGTGGTTGCCGCGCCTGATGGCGGCCGGGCCGTTCCCCGCGAAGGTCGCGCAGGGCGCGGAGATCGACGAGTTCGCCCGAGGCGCCCGGGTGGCGACGGACGCTGACGCGACCCCGTCGCCGAAGCCGTCGGCATCCGTGTTCGAACGCTGACCGGCGCGGCGGGCGGGCGCTTCGGCCCCTTTCGACGAGACTGGGATCCACCGTTCTCGAGTCGCGGAGGTGGATGACGGTGGGCTACATCCTCGGGTACGACCCGGACACGCTGCGGGAGATCGTCGACCCGGAGCAGTGCGCACAGCGCCTGGCTGAGATCGGCGAGCAGCGCAGCCTGCCCGCGCTCCTCGAGCGCGTCTGGCTGCTGAAGGTGCTCGATCGGCTCGACGAGGCTCTCGTCCTCGCCGAGCAGGCGGTGCGAGTGGCGCGCATGGCGGGGACCCGCAAAGACCTGCTGCGCGCCCGTGTGCTGCACGCGACGATCCTGCAGAATCGCGGGGCGTTCGCCGCGGCGATCCAGGAGCTGACGACGTGCGCGGAGGAAGCGGAGGGCCAGAACTGGCCCCTGCTCGCCGCCTTCGCCTACCAGCACCGCGGCAAGGTGTCGTACGACGCGGAGGAGTACTCCGACGCTCGCACCGACTTCAAGCGTGCCCTGTTCCTCCGCCAGGAGGGCGGCGCCCCCGAGGAGCAGCTCGAGTCGACCCTGCTCGCCGTCGACGCCGCTGAGCGGCGCCGTTCGCGCTCGATCGTCGCCAGCTGAGCGCCGCCGTCCGCTGTCTCACCCCGCGCGTAACGTCCACCGCATGAGTGATCTCGATCGGGTCCGGGTCTGGGCCGAGGCGCTGATCGCGGCGCACCTCGACGACTCCTGGACGTTCCGGTTCGACAACGCCAAGCGTCGCGCGGGCCAGTGCGACTACACGCGCCGGCGCATCAGCGTCTCGCGCTACCTCGCAGCCCGGTTCGACGACGACGAGAACCACCAGACACTGCTGCACGAGGTCGCCCACGCGATCGCCGGCCCGGCCGCCGGCCACGGTCGCGACTGGCTCCGTACGGCGCGCGAGCTCGGCTATGTCGGCGGCACGACCCATCGCGGTGAGACGGCCGTCGAGCTGGCGCCATGGGTGGGCCAGTGCCCCGCCGGCCATGTGGCCTACCGCCACCGCCGTCCCACGCGGGCGGCGTCATGCCGGATGTGCGCATCGTCATACGACGAGCGCCATCTGTTCCGGTGGGTTCGCCGCGAGATCTCCCCGGCGGACCGACGCGCAGCCGCGACCCCGCGCTGACGGCTGCACGAACTCCTCGATTCGGGCTCGTTTCGCGACGTTCTCGAGGAGTCGGCGTCAGGCGGCCGTGAAGACACCGCCGCGGAGCACCGGCGCCACCGCATCGGCCCCGATCTGCGCCGCCGCGAGCACGTCGGCGCGCAACCCGCGCTCGAGGAGCTCCTGCCCCGAGCCGCTCGCCGTGAGCAGGTGCCGCACCGCGCCGCCGAGGCCGCGGAACGACTCGCACGCCGCGGCCGCTTCCGGCGAGGTGTGGTCGATGCCGAGGCGCGAGAGGGCGTCGACGACCGCTCCCGCACCGAGCAGGTCTTCGACGGCGAAACGCAGCTCGGGCTCCTCGCCCGGCCCGGCGAGCTCGCCCGCGGCGATCACGGCGATACTCGTGCGGGCTCCGCGGCGCTGCTGCTCCGCGAGCACGGCGGCCGCGACCGCGCCGGCGTTGCGCAGGCAGCCGAGCAGCACGAGCGCATCGGATGCCGCCCCGGCGATCATCGCGCCGTTGCGCGAGACGGCGCTCGCGGCGTCGTCGAGCACGACGCGCTCCCCCGCGGCGACGCGGGCCGAGACGGTCGACGAGAAGCGCAGCACATCGACGACGACCACGACATCCGCGGGGGCCACGCGGCGAAGGCCCGCGATGCCCCAGTCGAGACGCACCTGGTAGCGGGACTGGTCGAACGGCGAGGATGCTGCGGGCGACGGCATCCGATCAGCCTACGACGGGGCAGACTGGGCTCATGCGCATCCTCCAGAAGCTCGTGCTCGACTGCGACGCCGACGCCGCCTGGCGTGCCCTCCACTCGCCGCGCGCGCTCGCCGAGCTGTACGCACCGCTCATGGGGCTCGAGCCCCTCGCCGCCGAGGGGATGCCGACCTCGCTCGAACCGGGGGCGGACGTGCCGGTCCAGCTGTCGGCGCTGGGCATGCCGGTCGGGCGTCAGCTGATCCACGTGTCGGACCGTGCGGTCGAGGAGCGCCGCCCCGGAGAGACGGATGCCTCGACCGTGCGGATCCTGCGTGACAGCGGCATCCCCCTCACCGGCCCGCTCTCGGTGCTCGACGTCTGGGACCACCAGATGGCGGTCTCGCCGGCACCCGGCGACCCCACCCGCACGCTGTGGCGCGAGCGCCTCGTGATCGGGGGCCTCGCCGCGCCGGCGCTGTGGCCGATGCTCTGGGCGACCTGGCAGTGGCGATCGACGCGCCTGCGGCAGGTCGCGCCGACCTGGGCCTACGACCCCGAGCCCGAGCCCGATCCCGCGTCGTGACCGCCGTCGCCGTGCGGCGGGCCGTTCCCGCCGATGCTGCGGCGATCGCGCGCGTGCACGTCGTCGGCTGGCACGAGGCCTACACCGGCCGGATGCCGCAGAGCATCCTCGACCGCCTCGATCTCGATCGTCTGACGCGCGTACGGGGTGAACTGCTCGGCCACGAGCAGCGGCTCGACGAGCGACAGTCGGCGGTGCCGGCCGGCACGGAACGCACGCACGACCTCGGCCGCACATGGGTCGCCGTGATCTCCGGCACGATCGTCGGTTTCGCCGTCAGCGGCTCGTCCCGCGACGACCCTCCCGCTGCACCGCTCGAGCTGTATGCGATCTACGTCCTCGCCGCCCACTACGGCACCGGCGCGGGGCAGGCGCTGCTGGATGCCGCTCTGGGCGACGAGCCCGCGTCGCTCTGGGTGCTCGCCGACAACCCGCGTGCCCGCGCGTTCTACGCCCGCAACGGATTCCGCCCCGACGGCGCTGTGAAGGACGACACCAGCTGGGGCGAGACCATCAGCGAGGTCCGGCTCGTCCGCCGATGAGGGACGAGCCGGACCTGCCGGAGCGTGAGCCGCGTCACTCGGCGAGTGCCTCCACGGGCGAGACGCGGGTCGCGAGGCGGGTGGGAACGACCGCGGCTACGATCGTGAGCACGGCGGTGGCCACGACGATCCCGGCGACGGTGAGCCACGGGATGCCCGGAAGCACGAAGGTGGGGGCGAGCCACAGCGGCGGCACCCGCACCGACCCGAGCAGCGACTGCGCTGCCGCCCAGCCGTAGGCGATGCCGAGCAGCAGGCCGAACACGACCGAGGTGATCGTGATGTGCGCCGCCTCGAACAGCACCATCGAGCGGATCTGACGTCCGGTCAGGCCGAGGGCGCGCAGCAGCCCGAGCTCGCGGGTGCGCTGCACGACGCCGATCGTGAGCAGGTTGACGAGACCGACCGCCGCGATCACCGCCGACACCCCGACGAGAGCCATCATGACCGCGCTGAACGTGTCGAGCAGACGGGCCATCTCGCCCGACACCTCGCCACCGCCCGAGGCGGCCATGACGCCCTTGACCGACTCCGAGGCGACGGCGAACATCGTCACGAGCGTGACGCCCATGACGACGCCGATCGCCATGCGGCTCGATCGCTCGGGGTAGCGCAGCGCGTTCTCGGCCGCCAGCCGCGCCGACGCCGAACGGCCGAAGAGTCGCCCGGTCAGGCGCAGCAGCGGCGGCATGACGAGTGCGGCACCCAGGCTCAGTCCGGTGAACGAGGCGAGACCTCCGAAGAACGCGACGACCACGCCGAGGGGTGTGGTGAAGCCGGCGAGGATGCCGAGAGCGAGCAGCACCGCGCCGACGCCGAACAACGACACCGCGGCGACGCGGCGGCGCGTACGGCCCGCGGCCTCTTCCGCCGTGCGCGGCGCCGACCCCGCGAGGGCAGCGAGGGGCGTGACCTCGAGCACGCGACGCGATCCGGACCACGCGGCGATCCAGGTCGTCAGCGCTACGACGAATGCCGGCGCCAGCAGCACGGGCTGCACGACGTTGTAGTCGACGTCGAGCCCCCACGCCCGTGCGGCGATCTGCTGGAGACCGAGCGCTCCGGCGGTTCCGCCGACCAGCCCGAGCACGGCGCCGATCGCGCCGACGACGAGGCCCTGCCGCGCGATCCGCGACCGCTGCGACCGCGCCGACGCGCCGATGAGGCGCATCAGGGCGATCTGACGGGTGCGACCCGCCACGATCGTGGCGAACGTGTTGGCCGTGACGATCGCGGCGACGTACATCGCCACCGCGACCAGCAGCACGCTGAGGATCGCCACGACGATGACGATGGTCTCTCCGCCCGAGAGGAACGGGTCGGCCATGAGCCACGCGCCGATCAGCCCGGTGACGGCGACCAGCAGCACGCCGAATCCGCCCGAGATCGCGGCGACGAGCACCGAGGCGCCCATCCCCCGCTCGCGCAGCCACGCCCAACGTCCGGAGGCCGGGGCCGCCGAACCCGACCCGGGCCGCATCCGCGCCGACGAGGATGCCGCGCGCGCCGCGGTCACGGCGGTCATGCCGACACCTCGGCGGCGAGCATGTGGGCCGAGATCTGCTCGGCGCTCTGGCTGGGCTTGTCGGCCACGATGCGGCCGTCGCCGAGGAAGATCACCCGATCGGCGTGCGAAGCGGCGACGGGGTCGTGCGTCACCATCGCGATGGACTGACCGTGCTCGCGGCTCGCCGTCGCGAGCAGGGCGAGCACCTCACGACCCGACCGCGAGTCGAGGTTGCCGGTCGGCTCGTCGGCGAAGACGAGGTCGGGCGCCGTCGCGAGGGCCCGGGCGATCGCGACGCGCTGCTGCTGGCCGCCCGACAGCTCATGCGGACGGTGCCGCAGCCGCGCGCCGAGCCCGAGGGAATCGACCAGCCCGTCGATGCGCGAACGTTCGAGGGCCGACGGCGACCGCCCGTCGAGCTCGAACGGCAGCGTGATGTTGCCGATGACGTCGAGGGTGGGCACGAGATTGAACGACTGGAACACGAAGCCGACGCGGCGCCGTCGCAGGATCGTCAGATCGAGGTCGGAGAGGCCCGAGATCTCGGTGTCGCCGATCCACGCGCGACCCGTTGTCGGGGCGTCGAGCCCGGCCATGATGTGCATCAGGGTCGATTTGCCCGAGCCGGATGGGCCCATGATGGCGGTGAACTCGCCACGGCGGATGCCCACCGAGACGCCGTCGAGCGCACGGACGCCCGATTCGCCGGCGCCGTAGGTCTTGGAGAGGTTCTGGACCCGGGCGGCGAGGCCGAGGTCGGTGGTCGAGATCTGCATGTCTCCGACGCTACGAAGCGCCGCGTCCGCCGACATCGGCCCGCCGTCGCGGACGCGTACATCTTGCGGATGATCCCTCATCCGCCCGCGGGGGTCAGGCGAGCCCGTGCTCGAACGCGAAGACGACCAGCTGCACGCGGTCGCGCAGGGAGAGCTTCGCCAGGATCCGGCTGATGTGGGTCTTCACGGTGGCCTCGGAGAGGAACTCGCGCTGTGCGATCTCGGCGTTGGAGAGCCCTCGGGCCGCTAGAGCGAAGATCTCCCGCTCACGGTCGGTCAGCTCGGCGAACGCGGCCGGCACGGCCTTCTGCGCGGGGGCCGAGAACGTCGCGAACAGTTCCCGCGTCGCCGCGGCCGCGATGACCGACGACCCCGAATGCACCGTGCGGATCGCGGCGAGGAGGAACTCGGGGTCGGCGTCCTTGAGCAAGAACCCGCTCGCGCCCTGACGGATCGCCCGCGCCGCCGCCTCGTCGAGGTCGAAGGTGGTCAGCATCACGATGCGCGGCGGAGCGCCATCGAAGACCGGATCGTCGAGCAGCTGAGCGGTCGCGGTCAGGCCGTCCATCACCGGCATCCGGATATCCATGAGAACGACGTCGGGACGTGTTTCGCGGATGATGCCGATCGCCTCTGCACCGTCCGACGCCTCGCCGACGACCTCGAGATCGGGCTGTGAGGCGACCACCATGCGGATGCCGGCGCGGAAGAGCGCCTGGTCGTCGACGAGGACGACCCGGATCGCACTCACGCGGTGCCGCCGATGGGCAGGGTCGCCGCCACGACGAATGCGCCGTCGCGGGGGCCCACTTCGATGGTGCCGCCGATGAGCTGAGCGCGTTCGCGCATGCCGATGAGGCCGTGACCGCCCGTGCGCACCGGGCCCGTGACCTCGCTCACCGGCGAGAGCGGGTTGCTCACACGGACCTCCACGCGGTCGGACAGCCAGGACAGGGACACCTCCACGGTACCGCCCGCGCCGTGCCGCATCGCGTTCGTCAAGGCTTCCTGCAGAATCCGGTACACCGCGATCTGCACCGCCGCGGGCGGCTCGCCCGGCGGTGCGGGGTCGACGTCGACGCGCAGGTCGAGACCGGCAGCGCGCACCTGCGCGTAGAGCACCTCCAGCTCCGCGACGGTCGGCTGGGGACCCTCGCCCTCACTGTGGCGCAGCTGGGTCAGCAGCATCCGCACGTCCGAGAGGGCGGAACGGGCCGTCGACGAGATCGTCTGAAGCGAGGTGGCAGCGGCATCCGGATCCGCCGCCGCGGCATAGCGAGCCCCGTCGGCCTGGGCGATGACGACCGCGAGCGAATGGGCGACGACGTCGTGCATGTCGCGCGCGATGCGGTTGCGCTCGAACTCCGCCGTCGCGCGTTCCTCGGCCTTCCGCTGGGCCTCGGCATTGCCGCGGGCACGCAGCCCGACGCGGACGAGTGCGCCCACGGTCCACGCCAGGAGCAGGCCGAAGACGGCCGCGACGAAGAGCATCGTGCCGGTGACGAGGAAGTACACCAGCTCATCACCCGCTGTCGTGACCGAGTACGCCGCAGTCGGGATGAGCAGGTAGATGGTGATGGCCAGCGCGCCCCCGATGGAGGACGCGAATCCGAGCCAGAAGATCCGGTTCGTGCCGTACGCCGCGCAGGTGTAGAGCACCGCGAAGATGGCGATGTCGACCGGCAGGGGAGGCAGCTGCGCCAGCATCTGCAGGATCGCACCGACCCACGCCAGCGTCAGCGCGAGCGGCGGCGAGAGGCGACGCAGCGCGACCGCAGCGCCGAACGGGACGACCAGAAGCATCGCGACGACCGCTGACACCCGGTCGTTGGGGATGCCGACACCCACGACGCCCACCCACGTGAACAGCAGCATGAGCGCCGCGAAGGCGACAGCCACCGAGATGTCGACGGAGAGCTGATAGCGGCGGAGCGGACGGAACACGCTACGACGGTACGCGAGCGCCGCGGGCGCGGCATCCCTCTGACGATGTATCCGCGGGCAACGCCATCCGCCTCAGCGCGCGTACACGCGCAGGCCGTCCGGGATCGCGCGCAGCCGGAGCCGGTAGTCGCCGGCGGGAGTCTCGGTGAGCTCGCCGTCGTGCGCGAACACCGGCGTCGCGCCGCCGGGCCGGACCGTCACCTCGATCTCCGCCACGACGGCTCGCTCGAGATCGGATGCCGGCGGCATGAGACGCAGCGCGCGCATCACCGCGAGGGTACGACGACCGAACGCCAGCGAGGTCACCGCCCGCAGCCGCGTGCCTCGGGCATGGTGGAGCCGGACATCGAGCACCGCCTCGTCGAGGCTCGCGCGCCGCATCATCGCGATGCGACGCGGGTCGTTGCGGCCGAGCCCCGCGAAGACCGACCAGACGACCGCCCGGCGGCCGTCGCGCACGATCGTGATGCGGTGGGCGCCGTGGATCTCGCGCCACGCCGCGACCGCGCCGCCCCACCATTTGCCGAGACTCGTGCGCTTCTCGCGTTCGGCGAGGAGCTCGGGGTAGGAGCCGAGCGACACCGCGTTGAGGACCGTCACGGGATCGCCGTCGTCGATGACCGCC
The DNA here is from genome assembly GCF_003610405.1 of Microbacterium sp. AG238. Classification (GTDB taxonomy): domain Bacteria; phylum Actinomycetota; class Actinomycetes; order Actinomycetales; family Microbacteriaceae; genus Microbacterium. The sequence continues at coordinate 2,376,752 of NZ_RAQC01000001.1, read as the reverse complement.
TCGGCGACCACGACGCGGCGGACCGTCCCGGCCGCATAGGCGTCGAGGGCGGCATCGACCGTGTCGAGGCCCGCCGCGCGCGCGAAGTGATTGAAGGTGCCGCCGGGCAGCACGAGCAGCGTCAGGTCATGACGGCGCGCGAGGTGAGCGGCGCGCGAGACGGATCCGTCGCCGCCGAGGACGGCGAGCACCGTGGGCGCATCGGCGGCTGACACGGCCGATGCGACGATGTCGTCCATCGACGAGTCGCCCAGGCTCTCGATCCGCGCCTGCGGCAGTCGCCGCCGGATCTCGGGCAGGGGGTCGGGGCGGACCACCGAGGTTCCCGCTCGCGCGTTCGTGATCAGCAGCACGCCGCGCCCGTCGGAAGCGTCGGCGGTGGAGCCGGACGCGGCGGGTGACGGCGCGGCGGGGGCGACGGGGTGGTCGGCGGGGTGGTCGGCGGGCATGGTGCGACGCTAACGCCGCGGGCGCACACCCGCGACAGCTTGACAGTCCCGGCCCGACCCGGCGGTGACGGCAGACGCCGATACAACCGTCGGGCGCTCGGTGCTGATGTGGCGCGGACGGCCGCCCGCGATGACACCAGCCCCACCGGTCCGACCGATGTATCGGCGCGTCGTAGAGTCGCAGGCGTGATGCGGTCCAATGATCTCCTGAGCATCGGCGAGGTGAGTGCTCGAACCGGTGTGTCCGTGTCGGCGCTGCACTTCTACGAGCGGCACGGGCTCATCACCTCGACCCGCTCGGCAGGCAATCAGCGCCGGTTCAGTCGCCACATGCTGCGGCGCATCTCCCTCATCCTCGTCGCGAAGCGCCTCGGCATCCCGCTCGCCGAGGTCGCCGACGCCTTCGCATCCCTCCCCGCCGAGGCCGAGCCCAGCAGTGATGACTGGAAACGGGTGTCGCGGGCGTGGAAGATCCGCCTCGAAGAACGGCGCGCGGCCATCGAGTCGCTCGAACGCGAGCTCGTGGGATGCATCGGATGCGGCTGTCTCTCGATGCGGTCGTGCGATCTGCTGAACCCCGGTGACGCGCTGAGCGCGGAGGGCAGCGGACCGCGTCGTGTCGCGCCCGCGCTCCGGCACGTGCTCGACGACGACGCGGCCGCTCCGTCATGAGAGCCGGTCGAGGCGCCGCCTGATCCCCGACGCATCGAGGCCGTGCAGCCGCGCATGGTCGGCCGCAGTGCCGTATCGGCGCTGCTCTCCCACCCCGACACCGATGTGCTCGATGCGGATGCCGCTGCCGCCGAGGGCCGCGCCGACCGCGGCGGCGGTCGTTCCCTCGAGGAAGGGCTCGAGCACCACGACCCGGTCGAACCCGGCGCTCAGCTCGCGCAGACCGTCACGGTCGAGCGGCACCGGCGTCGCGGTGTAGGCGACCGCGTGCCCCGTGCCGGCCGTCGCTTCGAGCGCGGCGTCGAGCAGCGGGCCGATGGCCAGCACGAGGACACCCGATCCCCCGCGCACGGGGTGGATCCGCCCGTCGGTCGGGAAGGCCGTCCGGTTCTCCTGCGTCGAGAGCCGGATGTACTGACGGTCGTCGGAGGTGGCCGCCGCCCGGGTCAGCGCCTCGACCTCGTCGGGATGCCCCGGCGTGTGCAGCCGCCACCCCGGCAGAGTGCCGAGCAGGGCGATGTCGCCGGGGCACTGGTGCGTGCGCCCTTCGGCTGCGGCGTCGTAGCTCGCACCGATCGATACGAGCACCGCCCCGAGATCCTGGTGCGACAGATCGAGCTTGATCTGCTCGAAGGGCCGCTCGACGAGGAACGGGGCGTAGGTGTGCACGAACGGGCGGAGCCCGGCGAGCGAGAGCCCGGCCGCGACGCCGATCATCGCCTGCTCGCGGATCCCGACGTTGACGACGCGGTCGGCGGCGGCGGTGCCCGCGGCGAGATCGATCGGCCCGATGTCGGCGAGGACGAGAGCCGCACGTTCGTCGGTCGCCAGCAGATCGGACATCGTGGTGGAGAAGCGCGCGCGCATCAGGATCCCTTCGCAGCGGTACGGACGACGGTGACGCGCGGCATCGCGCCGCCCGCCTCGAGGGCCGCGGCGAGCGCGGCGTGATCGCGTGAGTCGACCTCGGCGGCATCCCACCCCTCCACCGCGAACCGCCGCGCGACCCCGCCGGGCCATCCAAGGGATGCCGAGGCGTTGTCGATGATGATGCAGTGCAGCCGCGCGAGAGCGAGGCGTCCGGCGACGGCGATCGCCTCGTGGTTGCTGCCCTCGTCGAGCTCGGCGTCGCCGATCAGGACGAACACGCGTCCGCCCGCACCCGCGATGTCGAGGCCGCGGGCGAGGCCGACCGCGATCGGCAGACCGTGCCCGAGCGAGCCGGACGAGATCTCCACGGCGGGAATGAGCACGCGGTCGGGATGGTGACCGAGGGGCGAGTCGACGCCCGCCAGGTCATCGAGCCATGCCTCGGGCATCAGGCCCCGGGCAGCGAGCACGGCGTAGTACGAGGCGGGACCGTGGCCTTTCGACAGCAGGAAGCGGTCGCCGGCCTCGGGGCGCAGCACTCGATCGTGCAGCACCCAGAGGGCGTCGAGGGTCGAGTGCGCCGCGGCGCTGTGCTTCTCGTCGCCGGTCACTCGTGCGAGGCGGTCGAGCACGGCGGCGGGCAGCCGCTCGGTGAAGGAGTCGACGTGGGGGTCGGGGTCGGTTCGGATCATGTCTCGAACGCTAAAACCTCAAGCTCGATTGAGGTCAAGCGGCCGCTGCCCGATACATCCGTCGCCGAAAGCCCGGCGGCCGGTTAGGCTGACGCCACCTGTCCACCGCTCCCGCGCGGGAGCCGTACCTCGTAGATCGGAGGTTCCCCCATGTCCATCGCACAGACGCACCCCACCCCCGGTGCCGCCAAGACGATCATCGGCGAGCCCGAGGTCGTCGAGGACGGCGGCGCGGTCGACGCCCTGAGCATCGCGCTCGCCGACGGCGTCGAGCACGACCCGGCGTGGATCGCGCTGCGCGACGCCGCGACGGCCCTGCACGAGCTGCAGGCCGCCGACGGCTCCGTGCCCGACGCGGACGACCACGAGACGGCACGCCGCCACGTCGCGGCGATCACCGACGCGATCGGCCGACTCGCCCCGAGGTTCCCTCACGATGCCGACTACCTGGCGGCGTCGATCCGGGACTTCGACAGATGGGCGGGGTCCGATCATCCGGACGGCGCGGCTTCGACGGAGGGGGCATTCGGCGTGCCCGATTTCCTCGACTCGCTCGTGGCCTTCCAGCCGCAGCTCCACCGCGTCGACGGCATCCGCCACCTCGTCGTCTTCCCGATGTACACGCAGAACGGATCGCGGAACCGTCACGTCGAGGCGCTCCTGGTCGAGACGATCTGGCCCGAGGCGATCGCGCGACTCGAGACGATGTACCCCAACCGGCTCTTCGTCTCGTTGCGACTGCTCGACTTCACGCCCGGATACGACACCGACTCGGCCGTGCTGTTCCCCGAGACCGTCGCCATGCGCGAGATCCCGCCGTTCACGTGGGGGGCGATCTTCCAGGACCGCGAGGCGGCCCGCTATCGCCGCGTCGTGCGTGCCGCGTCCGACATCACGAAGCTCGACCTGCCCGCCGAGGCGGCGGAGATGCTCGACGACCAGGCGCTCACCGAACGGGCGTTCGTGATGTGGGACCTCATCCACGACCGCACCCACATGCGCGGCGATCTGCCCTTCGACCCGTTCATGATCAAACAGCGGATGCCGTTCTTCCTGTACTCCCTCGAAGAGCTGCGGTGCGACCTGACGGCGTTCCGCGAATGCGTCTCGCTCGACCGGCGACTGAGCTCCGAGACGGATCTCGACCCGGTCGACGCCGAGCTGCTGCGCCTGTCGCGACTCGTGCAGTACGCCGTGATCTTCGACCGGATCTTCCGGTTCGCGATCACCGGCACGCGCGTGCGCAACTACGACGGGCTCGGCGGTCAGCTGCTGTTCGCCTGGTTGCACCGTCGCGGCGTGCTGCACTGGACCGACACCGCACTCGCCTTCGAATGGGGCGAGGTGCCGGATGCCGTCGTCGCCCTGGGCGATGCGATCGACCGGCTCTACTGGGAGTCGATCGACCGACCGAAGACCGCGCACTGGCTGGCGGCGTACGACCTCGTGCGCTCGGTGCTCGAACCGCATCCCGCGTCGGTGTGGGCGCGCGGCCTGCCCGACGACGTCCTCGCGGGCCCGCCGAAGGGCTACACCGATGCCGTACTGGACGACGAGTTCCCGCTGTCGATGTTCTACGAGGCGCTCGAGAAGAAGATGCGTGACGTGATCGCCTCCACCCGCGGCATCCGCGGCTGACCAGCACCTGCTCCGCGGCTCGCGGATCCACCGGACATCGGCGGATTCGCGGGCCGCGGACTCGTGAGAAAGGATGAGGTCATGACCTCCCTGCACGACGCGTCGGTGCGCGGTTTCGCGTCCGACAACTACTCCGGCATCCACCCGGAGGTCCTCGCGGCCATCACCGCCGCCAACGACGGCCACCAGACCGCCTACGGGTCGGACGTGTACACCGCCCGCCTGCAGGAACTCGTCGGCGAGCACTTCGGCGACGGTGCAGAGGCCTTTCCGGTCTTCAACGGCACAGGCGCGAACGTCACGGCCCTGCAGTCGATGCTGCCGCGCTGGGGCGCTGTGATCGCCGCGTCGACCGCGCACATCAACGTCGACGAGGGCGGGGCGCCCGAGCGCGTCGGCGGGATCAAGATCCTGAACGTCCCCACCGACGACGGAAAGCTCACCCCCGAGCTCATCGACCGCGAGGCGTGGGGCTGGGGAGACGAGCACCGCGCGCAGCCGCTCGTGGTCTCGATCACCCAGTCGACCGAGCTCGGCACGCTGTACACGCCCGACGAGCTGCGGACGATCGCCGACCACGTGCACGAACGCGGGATGCGGCTGCATATGGATGGCGCGCGCATCGCCAACGCCGCCGCAGCCCTGGGCCTGCCGCTGCGCGCCATCACGCGCGATGTCGGCGTCGATGTGCTCAGCTTCGGCGGCACGAAGAACGGCGCGATGCTCGGTGAGGCGATCGTCGTGCTCGACTCCGCGGCATCCGAGGGGCTGACCTACCTGCGCAAGCTCAACATGCAGCTGTCGTCGAAGATGCGCTTCGTCTCGGCACAGCTCGTCGCGCTGCTCGAGAACGACCTCTGGCGTCGCAACGCCGAGCACGCGAACGGGATGGCGCAGCGCCTGCGCTCTGCCGTCGAGGCAGGGCTCGCCGATGGTTCAGTGCGGGGTGTGGAGTTCACGCAGCCGACGCAGGCCAACGGCGTGTTCGCGGTGCTGCCCGAGGGCGTCGCCGACCGGCTGCGCGAGTCGTTCCGCTTCTACGATTGGGACGAGGCCCGCCGGGAGGTGCGCTGGATGTGCTCGTTCGACACGTCGGCATCCGACGTCGACGCGTTCGTCGCCGAGCTGGCGCGCCTCACGACCGAGTGACCACCGACTGACACGCGGCGCGACGCGCGACAGAGAGCCGCGGCGGAATCGATCCGACCGCGGCTCTCGTGCGTTCACGCGGCGGTGACGCTGAAGCTCCACGTGACGCCGAACCGGTCGGTGAGCATGCCGAAGCCGGCGCTCCACGCGGATGCCGCGAGCGGCTCGACGATGACGGCATCCGCGGCGAGCGCGTCCCACGGGCCGCGGAGTTCGTCGAGGCTTTCGGAACCGACCGAGACGAAGAACGCCTGATCGGTGAGGGTGGCGTTGTCGCGGCGGTGCGTCGAGCCGCCGCCGGCGATGGACCCCTCAGCGCTGCCCGGGATGTCGTACGCCATGACGCGGAAGCCGTTGCTGCCGGCGACGAGCCCGAAGACGACGGCATCCGCGCCGGGCATACCTGCGGGCATACCGACCTCGGCATAGGTGGTGATGGCGACGTGGCCGTCGAACGCGGCGCCGTAGAACTCGAGCGCCTGGCGGGCGTCGCCGCGGAAGTTGAGGTGGGGGGTGGTCTGAATGGTCATCGCTGCTCCTGGGAAAGGGCCGGCCCGATCGGCTCGACGACCTCACCCTGACAGCCCTTCCGGTCGGTTTCTGTCCGCAATGACGGATACGGTGAGGCGATGACGACGACCTCGCGACTGCTGACCCTGCTGTCGCTCCTGCAGGCCCGCCGCGACTGGCCGGGCGCGGTGCTGGCCTCGCGGCTGGGAGTGAGCGACCGCACGGTGCGCCGCGACGTCGAGCGTCTGCGCGAGATGGGATACCGCATCCAGGCGACGACGGGCCTCGACGGCGGGTACCGGCTGGAGTCCGGCAGCGAGCTGCCGCCACTCCTGTTCGACGAGGACCAGACCATCGCCGTAGCCCTCGCCCTGCGGACGGCACCCGTGCTGGGCGCAGGGATCGGCGAGGCCGCCGCGCGGGCGCTCACGACGATCCGGCAGGTCATGCCCTCGAGACTCCGGCACCGCCTCGACGCCCTGACCCCGACCGTCGTGGCCCGCCCGGGGGATGCCGCCGTCGCAGACGTCTCGCTCGAGGTTCTGTCGACTCTCGCGAACGCCATCCGCGACGGACTGACCCTGCGGTTCGACTACGGCGAGGCGCGCGATGCGGATGCCGTCGGATCCACGCCGGCCCGACGCGCGGAGCCGCATCATCTCGTGGCGTCGGGCGGCCGCTGGCACCTGGTCGCGTGGGACCTCGACCGCGACGACTGGCGCCTGTACCGGGTGGAGCGCATCCGGCCGCGCACACCGCTCGGCGCCGGCTTCGCGCGACGCACCGTACCCGGCGGCGACGTCGACGCGTTCGTGTCGGCACGCTTCCGCGGGTCGGACTCGGGCACGTGGCCCTGTCGCGGCTCCGTCATGCTGCACCTGCCGGCATCCGCTGTCATGCCCTTCGCCGGTGACGGCACCGTCACGCCGCTCGACGACGGGCACTGTCGGCTCGAGGCCGGGTCGTGGTCGTGGACCGCGCTCGCGGCCTCGTTCGGGCGGTTCGACGCCGAGCTCGAGGTCGTGGGTCCCCCCGAGCTCGCCGACGCGTTCGCCCTCCTCGCCGCCCGCTACGCCCGCGCGTCCCCCGCCTGACCGCCGGGGCGCGGGGGTCAGGCGCCGGCGAGCCAGGCCCGGTAAGCGTCGAACGAGTACGGGCGACCGAGGAAGTCGGCGACGAGGTCGGCCGCGTCACGGCTGCCGCCCGGCTCGAGGATGCGCTCGCGATAGCGGGTCGCGACGGCCGGATCCATCAGGTCGTCGCCGAACGCCGAGAGCAGGTCGCGGGCGATGACGAGGCTCCACTGGTACGTGTAGTAGCAGGCGCCGTATCCGGTGAGATGCCCGAAGCCGGCGTACGTGTGTCCGTTCGGCAGTGGGTGCACGGGCGACGACGCGCGGTACCAACCCTCGACCGCGGCCTGCAGGTCGCTCGGCCGTTCGACGTGCAGCCCGTACGAGACGTTGGCGTGGCCGAGCTGACGGGTCACCTCGAGGGCGCGGCCGAAGGCGTCGGCCACCCGCATCCGCTCGACCAGGTCGGCCGGGATCGCCTCGCCGTCGGCGTTGCGCGCGAACGTCGCCAGCACGCCGGCGTCCCAGGCCCACTCCTCGAGCAGCTGGCTGGGTGCCTCGACGAAGTCCCACTCCGTCTCGATGCCGCTGAAGTCGGCCCAGACCGCATCGGCGCCGCCGAGGATGCCGTGGACGAGGTGGCCGAACTCGTGGAAGAACGTCACGACCTGGTCGTGCTCGAGCAGTCCGCGCGAGAAGTTGCACAGCAGCACGCCCTCCGGGAGCGAACGTCCCGCGATGCCGGGCGCGAGGTTGAAGCACGCCGCGTGGTTGTACTTGCCTTCGCGCGGGTGGAGGTCGAGGTGGATCCGGCCGAGCCGGCGATCGCCGCGGACGACGTCGTAGCTGCGGACGTCCGCGTGCCAGGCTCCCGCATCGACGGGGACGTAGGTGACGTCGAGCAGTCGCGCGGTGACGTCGAGCACACCCGCCAGCACGTTGTCGAAGGCGAAGTACGCGCGCACGGCTTGGGCGTCGACGGCGTACTCCTCACGCTTGAGCGCGCTGAGGAGGTACCAGAGGTCGGCCGAGGTGACCGCATCGGCGCCGGGCTCGTCGACGCGCAGCCGCGCGAGCAGGCGGTCGTACTCGGCCGCGGCCACCTCGCGGGTGGCGGCGTCGATGTCGTCGAGGAACGAGCGGATGGCGGCGCTCGAGCCGATCATGCGCGTCTCGGTCTCGTAGTCGGCCCAGTCGCCGTAGCCCAGCAGCTCGGCGCGCTCGGCGCGCACCGCGAGCAGCTCCGCGAGCACGGGATCGTTGTCGGGCCAGGCCAGGTCGTTGTACACCGACAGCAGCGCCGTGCGCGTCGAGCGGCGCACCGCGAACTCGCGCACGGGCATGAGGTCGGTGTACTCGGTCGTGAGGGTGACGAGGCCCTCGTCGTCGACCGGGTGAGCGTCGATGAAGTCCTGCGGCAGCCCCTCGAGCGCCTCGGCGGGGAGCTTCAGCTCGCGCCGGCCGTCGCGGATGTTGCGCGAGAACTGGAGCGACAGCTCGGTGTCACGCTCGGCGAGCGCCCGCAGCCGGTCGCGCGTCGCCTCGTCGCGGTCGACGCCACCCCGGCGGAAGTCACGCTGGATGTGTGCCAGCAGACGGCGGGCCGTGGCGTCGAGCCCGTCGGTGGCCAGCCCGTCGAACACGGCGAACAGCGCGGGGTCGAGCGCCCGCTGCGAGAGGAGCGCGTCGATCGCCTGCACGCGCGCCTCGGCCGCGGCCCGCACATCGGCGTCGGGGTGCGACTCGCTCAGCAGCGACGCCTCGGATGCCGCCTCGGCGACGGCGATCGACGCCTCGTTCCACAGCTGCAGACGGGCCAGCGGCGACAGCTCGTGCCCCGCGATCAGCTGGGCATCGATCTCGCGGACGCGGGCGATGCGGGCATCCGGGCGCTCGGCGGCGAACGCGAGCCATCCGGCGTGGTCGGCGGGGAAGGCGAGGGGCTGCGGATCGGTCATGCCCCGAGCCTACGCAGGCTCGGTCCTCAGCGGAGCGCGCCCACCGAGGCGAGCGCGAGTCGGATGAGGGTGCCCCGACCGCCTTCCATCTCGGCGGCGAGGGCATCGGATGCCGCTTCGGCGGGGTCGAGCCAGGTGACCTCGAGCGCGTCCTGACGGGGCTCGCAGGTACCCGTGACCGGCACGACGAAGGCGAGCGACACGGCGTGCTGGCGGTCATCGTGGAACGGACTGACGCCGGGGATCGGGAAGTACTCGGCGACGGTGAAGGGCGTGGGCGATGCCGGCAGGAGCGGGAAGGCCATGGGCCCGAGGTCGTTCTCGACGTGACGGAACAGCGCGTCGCGGATCGTCTCGCCGTAGCGCACGCGACCCGAGACGATCGTGCGCGTCATCTCGCCGACCGGGGTGGCCCGCAGCAGGATGCCGACCTGGGTCACGGCGCCGAGACCGTCGGTGCGCACCGGCACCGCCTCAACGTAGAGCATCGGCAGACGGCGGCGCGCCTCGGTGAGCTCGACATCGCTGAGCCAGGCCGGGTTCGTGGCTCCGCCGCCCGGGGCTCCGCGCAGCGGGTCGGCCGGGAGCGACGACTCGCCGCGCTCGTCGGGATCGGGATCGGGGGTGCGCACGGCCATGCCTCATGTATACCAATGACCCCCGGCGGTGTCGGAGGAGGCTGGCAGGATGGTCGCATGTCGTCCGTTCCGGCTCTCGATTCCGCGGCCGTGCGCTGGTCGGCCGCTCCCGCCGAGCGTGCCGGGCGGCCCCTGCTGGTGATGATGCACGGCTATGGCTCAGACGAGAACGACCTGTTCGCCCTCGCACCCCATCTCCCCGCCGAGTACGTCGTGGCCGCGGTGCGCGCTCCGCTCACCCCGCCCTTCCCGACGCCGGGGTGGTCGTGGTATCCGATCGAGGGCCTGAACGGTCGCGATCCGCAGGCGGCGACGGCATCCGCCCGCGCACTGACCGAGTGGATCGACGCGGAGCGGGGCGACGCGGCATCCGTCGGACTGCTCGGGTTCTCGCAGGGCGGGCTCATGGCGCTCGAGGCGCTCCGGCTCCGTCCGCACGATTACGCCTTCGCGGTGAATCTGTCGGGCTACGCCAACCCCGGCGACCTCGACACCGACGCCGAGCTCGCCCAACGGCGCCCACCCGTGTTCTGGGGCCGCGGCGCCCTCGACGACGTCATCCCGCCTGCGCTCGTCGCCATCACCGCGCAGTGGCTGCCCGGCCGGGTCGACCTGAGCGGGCGCGTCTACCCCGACCTCGGGCATGCCGTCTCGGCCGAAGAGCTGCGAGATGTCGCGACCTTCCTGCACAAGCAGCTCCCGTCGGCGTAGACTTCCCGGGCCCCTGTCCCGAGTGTGAGGAACGACCGTTGATCGGTTTCGACGCGACCGCGCTGTGATCCCGCGCTGATCCGTCGACCCTTCGGGCGTCCGACCAGGCCAGCGCATTCTTCGATTTCCGCGCTGGCCGCCGGACCCTCCCGCCCCGGTCGGGGTGTCTTCGGTGTCGGTCGCGCCCGCGCCCGACGACATCCGAGGAGGCAGTCATGCCCCATCCCGCTCCCGCGGTCGTCCTCGACCGCATCACCCTCATCCACCCCGACGGCACCCCTGCCGTGCGCGACGTATCGGGAACCTTCGGCGCCGCACGCACCGGCCTCGTCGGCCGCAACGGCTCGGGCAAGACCACGCTGCTGCGGCTGATCGCGGGCGAGCTCACACCGACATCGGGCTCGGTCACCACGTCGGGGCGGGTCGAGCTGCTGCCGCAGCGCCTGACACTCGACGTCGAGCGGCGGGTCGCCGATCTGCTCGGCGTCGCCGCCGTCGTCGATGCCGTCCGCGCCGTCGAGTCGGGAGACGTCGACCCTCGCCATTTCGACACGATCGGCGATGACTGGGACGCCGAGGCTCGAGCCGTCGCCGCGCTGACGGCGGCCGGCCTGCCGCCCGGGGCTCTGGACCGCCGCATCGGCGAGCTCTCTGGCGGTGAGGCCGTGCTCGCCGCGCTCGTCGGAGTGCGACTGCGCGGCGCCGAGATCGCGCTGCTCGACGAACCCACGAACAACCTCGATCGCGACGCGCGCGAGCGGGTCGGTGAGCTCGTGCGTGGGTGGCGGGGTGCGCTCGTCGTCGTCAGCCACGACACGACCCTGCTCGAGCTGATGGACGACACCGCCGAGCTCTACGGCTCCGAGCTCGACGTGTTCGGGGGTCCGTACTCGCAGTGGCGGACGTGGCGCGACACCGAGCAGGCGGCTGCGCGGGCGGCCGAGACCACGGCGGCCGCGGCTCTCCGACGCGAGCGCCGGGACCGGGTCGAGACCGAGACGAAGCTCGCCCGGCGGGCTGCGATGGGAGCCAAGGCACAGCGGGAGAAGCGCGTGCCCGGGATCATCTCCGGCAACCGCGCATCGGCCGCGCAGGTGTCGGCGGGTCGCGCGCGCGGCGAGGCGTCCGATCGCGAGGCGGCGGCCCGGTCGGCCCTGGATGCGGCGGGCCGGCGGGTCCGCGACGACGACACCGTGCGGATCGACCTGCCCGACCCGGGTGTCGCGGCGGGCCGGCGCCTCGCGACGATCGGCGACGGTGAGCGCTCGTGGATCGTGCAGGGGCCCGAACGGGTGGCGCTCGTCGGCCCCAATGGCGCGGGGAAGACGACCCTGCTCGAGGCGCTGGTGCGGTCGGCGAGCGCTAACTCCTCAGAATCGGGGGATGCGGCATCCGATCGCCGCCTCAGCCCGCCGAACAGGCCGGACCTGAGGAGTTGCGGCACGGCCGCCGCGCACACCGATCGCGTCGGATACCTCTCGCAGCGGATCGACGGCCTGCGGGATGAGGCGACGGTGCTCGACAGCGTGCGGGAGGCTGCGCCCGCGGCCACCGACGTCGAGCTGCGCAATCGCCTGGCGCGGTTCCTGCTGCGCGGCGACACCGTGCTGCGGCCCGTTGCGGCGCTGTCGGGCGGTGAGCGGTTCCGGCTGGCGCTGGCGTGCGCGCTCCTGGCGGATCCCCCGCCGCAGCTGCTCGTCCTCGACGAGCCGACGAACAACCTCGACCTCGACACGGTCGATCAGCTGGTGCAGGCGCTGTCCGCGTACCGCGGGGCGGTGCTCGTCGTCAGCCACGACGACGACTTCCTCTCGCGCTTCGCGCCGGGCCTGACGCTCGAGCTGCGTGACGGCCGGCTCAGCGAGGTCTCGCCCTCGTCGTGAGCCGAGGTCCCCGGTGCCCGTGGGGGTCGAGGTGCCCGTTGGGCCGGGCCGACAACACCGAGGTCCCCGTTGGGCCGGGAATGCCCGTCCTGTTCCCGGCCCATGTGGGACCTCGCGGGGCGGGGCGGGGCGGGGCGGGGGCGGGGCGGGGCGGGGCGGGGGCGGGGGCGGGGCGGGCTGGCATGGCGGATGCCGCGGGCGCAAGACCGCGCCGATGTCGGAGGTCCGCGCGAAGATGAAGGCATGGCCGATGTGCTCGCCCGATTCTCCGCGCCCACCGCGGACTGGTTCCGTGGCGCGTTCTCGAAGCCGACCTCGGCACAGGCCGGCGCGTGGGATGCCATCTCCGCCGGCAAGCACGCCCTCGTGGTCGCCCCGACCGGCTCGGGCAAGACCCTGTCGGCGTTCCTCTGGGCGATCGACCGGATCTTCCGCGACAAGGCGGCGGCCGGCCCCGTCGACGACAAGCCGGCGAAACGCCGCAGAACGGATGCCGCGCCGGCCGACACCCGCGTGCTCTACATCTCGCCGTTGAAGGCGCTCGGCGTCGACGTCGAGCGCAACCTGCGCTCCCCTCTCGTCGGCATCGGCCAGTCGGCGCGTCGGCTCGGGCAGACGGTGCCGGAGGTGACCGTCGGAGTGCGTTCCGGCGACACCTCCTCGTCCGATCGGCGCGCGCTCGTCGCCCGGCCGCCCGACATCCTCATCACGACCCCCGAGTCGCTCTATCTGATGCTCACGTCGCAGGCCTCCGAGACACTGCGCGGCGTGCACACCGTCATCGTCGACGAAGTGCATGCGGTGGCGGCGACGAAGCGCGGCGCGCATCTGGCCGTGAGCCTCGAACGCCTCGACGCGCTCCTCGACAAGCCGGCTCAACGCATCGGCCTCTCGGCCACCGTGCGCCCGATCGACGAGGTGGCACGCTTCCTCGGCGGCGCGGCTCCCGTCGAGATCGTCGCTCCGCGGGCCACCAAGGCGTTCGACCTCAACGTCGTCGTGCCCATCCCCGACATGCTGCATCCGCCGGCTCCTCCGGGCGCCGAAGAGGCGGGCGCCCCACGCGGTCGCGATGACGATGACGATGACGACGATGACGACGGTGACGACGGTGACGGCGCCTGGTACCGCGCGCCGCAGGCGACGGAGGTCACCGGATCGGTGTGGCCCCACGTCGAGGAGGCGATCGTCGACCGCATCCTGCAGCACCGCTCGACGATCGTGTTCTCGAACTCGCGGCGCCTCGCCGAACGCCTCACCGGACGCCTCAACGAGATCTACACCGAGCGTCTCGGAGGTGAGCTCCCCGAGCCCACCGTTCCCGCGGGCATGATGGCGCAGGCCGGCGCCTCCGCCGGCGCTGAGCCCGTGCTGGCGAAGGCCCACCACGGCTCGGTCTCGAAAGAGCAGCGCGCCCAGGTCGAGGACGAGCTGAAGTCGGGTGTGCTCCGCTGCGTCGTCGCGACCTCGAGCCTCGAGCTCGGCATCGACATGGGCGCCGTCGATCTCGTCATCCAGGTCGAGGCGCCGCCGTCCGCGGCATCCGGCCTGCAGCGCGTCGGTCGGGCCGGTCACCAGGTCGGCGAGGTCAGCCGGGCGGCCCTCTTCCCGAAGCACCGGGGCGACGTCCTGCACACGGCGGTCGTCACCGAGCGGATGCTGGCGGGCAAGATCGAGGCGATCGCGGTGCCGCAGAACCCCCTCGACATCCTCGCCCAGCAGACGATCGCCGCATGCGCGACCGGCACGATCGAGGTCGAGGCCTGGTTCGAGACGGTTCGGCGCAGCGCCCCGTTCCGCACCCTCCCCCGCTCGGCCTACGAGGCGACGCTCGATCTGCTGGCCGGCCGCTTCCCGTCCGACGAGTTCGCCGAGTTGCGGCCGCGACTGGTGTGGGATCGCGACCAGGGCACGCTCACCGGCCGCCCCGGCGCACAGCGCATCGCGGTCACGAGCGGCGGCACGATCCCCGATCGTGGCCTGTTCGGGGTCTTCGTCGCCGGCGAGAGCCGCAACGCCCGCGTCGGCGAGCTCGACGAGGAGATGGTCTACGAGTCACGGGTCAACGACGTCTTCACCCTCGGCACGACGAGCTGGCGCATCGTGGAGATCACCCACGACCGGGTCAACGTCGTGCCCGCGTTCGGCCAACCGGGCAAGCTCCCCTTCTGGCACGGCGACGGCCTGGGGCGTCCGGCCGAGCTCGGCGAGGCACTGGGGAAGTTCAGCCGAGAGGTGTCGGCTGCCGGCCCCGAGAAGGCAACCGAACGGCTGCGCGAATCGGGGCTCGACGACTACGCGATCGAGAACCTCCTCGCCCACCTCGCCGAGCAGCGCGAGGCGACCGGCAGCCTGCCGACCGACCGCACCCTCACGGTCGAGCGCTCGCGCGACGAGGTCGGCGACTGGCGCGTCATCCTCCATTCCCCGTACGGCATGCACGTCCATGCGCCCTGGGCGCTGGCGGTCAACGCGCGCATCCGCGAGCGTCTGGGCGTCGAGGGTGCGGCCGTCGCGAGCGACGACGGCATCATCGCGCGGGTGCCGGATGCCGCGGCCGAGCCGCCCGGTGCCGACCTCTTCGTGTTCGACGCCGACGAGCTCGAGCAGATCGTCACCGACGAGGTCGGCGGTTCGGCTCTGTTCGCTTCGCGCTTCCGCGAATGCGCGGCGCGCGCCCTGCTGCTGCCGAGACTCAACCCGAACAAGCGCGCGCCGCTGTGGCAGCAGCGGCAGCGCTCGGCTCAGCTGCTCGAGGTGGCCCGCCGGCATCCGTCGTTCCCGATCATCCTCGAGACCCTTCGCGAGGTGCTGCAGGACGTGTACGACCTGCCGGCCCTGCTGCGCATCACCCGCAGCATCGCCGACCGCCGCATCCGCCTCGTCGAGACGACGACGTCGCAGCCCTCGCCCTACGCCCGCGATCTGCTCTTCGGCTACGTCGGCGCGTTCATGTACGAGGGCGATTCTCCGCTCGCCGAACGCCGCGCCGCTGCCCTCTCGGTCGACCCGGCGCTGCTGTCAGAACTGCTCGGCAAGGTCGAGATGCGCGAGCTGCTCGATCCCGACGTCATCGCCCAGTTCGAGCGTGAGGCGCAGCGCCTCGCCCCGGATCGTCGAGCGCGGGGGGTCGAGGGGGTCGCCGACCTGCTCCGCCTGCTGGGGCCACTCGACGCCGAAGAGATCGCAGCCCGGCTCGAAGAGTCCACCGGCGCAGCGGAGGGGATCGGGACAGCAGAGGACACGAAGGCCGCGCCCGCTCCTCCGGTCGGCGATGCTCCTCCCCCACGGCGGGTCGCCGAGGCGGCCGAGCTGCTCCAGCAGCTCGTGACCGCCCGTCGGGCGATACCCGTCACGATCGCGGGCGTGCAGCGCACCGCGGCGATCGAGGATGCCGGGCGCCTGCGCGACGCGCTGGGCGCCGCCCTCCCCGTGGGTATCCCCACCGCGTTCCTCGAGCCGGTCGTCGATCCCCTCGCCGACCTCGTCGCGCGCCACGCCCGCACTCACGGGCCGTTCCGCACCGCCGACGTCGCGATGCGGCTCGGCATCGGCAGCGCCGTCGCGCGTCAGACGCTGCAGCGCCTCGAGTCGCAGGGACGCATCGCGAGCGGCTACTTCCTGCCCGAGTCGACCGGCTCCGAGGCCGACGACCTCGAATGGTGCGACTCGGAGGTGCTGCGGCGACTCCGGATGCGGTCGCTGGCCGCGATCCGCGGCAGCGTCGAGCCGGTCTCTCCCGAGGCGTTCGCTCGATTCCTGCCCGTCTGGCAGCACGTCACCCGGCCTCTCGAGGGCGTCGACGGCGTCGCCGCCGTGATCGAGCAGCTCGCGGGCGTCCCGATCCCCGCGAGCGCCTGGGAGTCGCTCGTCCTCCCCTCTCGCGTGCGTGACTACGCCCCCGGGATGCTCGACGAGCTGACGGCGACGGGCGAGGTGGTGTGGTCGGGGCACGGCACCCTGCCGGGGCGAGACGGCTGGATCGCGCTCCACCCCGCCGACATGGCTCCGCTCACCCTCGCGCTGGCCGACGCAGATTCCGAGATCGACGAGTCGGCGACCTCGGGCGACCTCGACGTGCGCATCCTCGAGGCTCTCGCCGTCGGCGGCGGCTGGTTCGCGGGACAGCTCGTCGCCGCCGTCGGCGCCCCCAACGAGCAGAGCGTGCTCGACGCGCTGTGGCGCCTCGCGTGGGCCGGTCGCCTGACCAACGACACGTTCACACCGGTCCGCTCGCTCCTGTCGGGCGGCTCGCAAGCGCATCGGAGCGCCCGTCGCACGCCCCGGTCCCGCCTGTACCGGGGCACGCCGCTGGCACGCCCCACGACGACGCCTGCGGCGCCGCGCCCGTCGACCCTCGGCGGCCGATGGTCGCTGCTCCCCGCGGTCGAGCCCGATCCGTCGCTCCGCGTCACGGCCTCCGCCGGACTGCTGCTCGACCGCTACGGCGTCGTCACACGGGGCAGCGTGCAGTCCGAGGGCGTGCCCGGCGGTTTCGCACAGGTGTACCGTGTGCTCGCCGGCTTCGAAGAGGCGGGCCATTGCCGCCGCGGCTACGTCATCGAGACGCTCGGCGCCGCGCAGTTCGCGGCATCCGTGACCGTCGACCGGCTGCGCGAGTTCGCAGCCCTGCCCGACCCGCCGCCGCGCCGCGCCGTGACGCTCGCCGCCACCGACCCGGCGAATCCGTACGGGGCAGCCCTCGGCTGGCCGGCGCTCGAGGGCGTCTCGCACCGCCCCGGGCGGAAGGCGGGTGGCGTGGTCGTCCTCGTCGACGGTGCGCTCGTGCTCTACCTCGAACGCGGCGGGCGCTCTGCGCTCGCGTTCACCGACGACGAAGAGGTGCTCACCGCGGCTGCGGCAGATCTCGTGAGAACCGCTCAGGCGCGGCGACTCGACACCCTGACCGTCGAGCAGGTCAACGGCGAGTTCGTCTACAACACCCCGACGGGCCGGGCACTGCGCGCGGGAGGTTTCGTCGAGTCGTCTCGAGGGCTGACCCTGCGGCGGCTGACCGCGGGCTCGCGGACGGCGATGTCGGGGAGCACCGAGCGTGCCTGAGGGCGACACCGTCTTCCGCGCCGCGCGCAAGCTGGGCGAGGCCCTCGTCGGGCAGGAGGTCACCCGTTTCGACATCCGTGTTCCCGGCAGCGCGACGGCCGATCTGCGCGGTGAGACCGTCTCGTCGTCGATCGCGCGCGGCAAGCATCTGCTGCTGCGCCTGGGATCGTACAGCCTGCACTCGCATCTGAAGATGGAGGGACGCTGGCACGTCTACCGTCACGGTGAGCGCTGGCGGGCACCCGCGTTCCAGGCGCGTGCGATCGTCGGGACGCGCGACCGAGACGCCGTCGGCTTCGAGCTCGCGATGGTCGAAGTGCTGCCGACCGCCGACGAAGACCGTCTCGTCGGCCACCTCGGGCCCGACCTGCTCGGTCCCGACTGGGATCTCGACGAGGCCGTGCGGCGCGTGAGCTCGGACTCGCGAGCGGCTCACGTCGCCCTGCTCGATCAGCGCAACGTCGCCGGCTTCGGCAACGTCTACGCGAACGAGCTGCTGTTCGTGCGCGGCATCCTCCCCACGACCCCCGCCACCGAGATCGACGCCGCCAGCGTGCTCGAGACCGGCTACCGGATGATCCACGCGAACCGCGACCGCGCGGCACGCACCTTCACCGGCAACGACCGCCCCGGGCAGCGGATGTGGGTCTACGGGCGCGAGAACAAGCCGTGCCGGCGATGCGGGACACTCATCCGGGCCGACGAGATCGGGGCTCTGCCCACGAGCGAGCGCAACGTCTTCTGGTGCCCGCGCTGCCAGAGCTGAGCCCACCGGAGCCCACCGGAGCCCGCCCCCGGCGGGACCAGCGCTCAGCGGCCGATGTAGCGGCCGGGCCGGTGGTTCAGCACGAGGACGACACTCAGCACGACCGCGCCGGCGGCGCTGAGCAGCACGGCCGGCCAGGCGAGCACCAGCAGCGCGGAGGCGATGATCACGACGTCGAAGATCATCTGCGTCCATCCCGCGCTGAAGCCGGCGCGCTCCTGCAGGACGAGGGCGATGATGTTGACCCCGCCGAGGCTCGATCGGTGCCGGAACAGGATCAGCAGACCGACGCCGGCGAGCAGGTTGCCACCCAGGGTGCCGTAGATCGGTTCGATGCTCGCGAACTGCAGCAGGTGCTGGTGGACGAAGGTGAACGCCGACACGAGACCGATCGACACGAAGGTGCGGATCGTGAACGACACCCCCTTCTTCCACAGCGCCAGCGCCGCGAACGGCGCGTTCACGACCGCGAACAGCACCGGGAACGACCATCCCGTCGCGTAACCGAGGAGGAGCGCGAGGCCGGCTGTGCCCCCGGTCACCGAGCCTGACGACTGCAGCAGGTACAGACCGAGGGATGCCACGAAAGTGCCCGTCACGATGCCGAGCAGGTCCTCCGCGCGGGTGTGACGTGTCAGCGCGGCCTCGAAGACGAGGGAGGGTCCGGTCGAGGGTGCGCGAGTAGGCTCCACCCGCCCATCCTCGCAAACGACAGGGGCGCGGTCATCATCCGGCGCGAGCCGGGCATGTTATCGCGCCGACGTCACCTCGCACACCCCTTCGACCTCGGCGGCGGAACGTCGCACGCTTGTTCCAGCAAACCGGTCGGGCCGCCGCTCCGAATGATTCTTGGGAATGAAAACGCGGATCGTGGGGTTGTTTCCAGTACTCAGTACCGGAACCGGAACTGTCGGAGGGGATCGTGGGCAAGAACTACATCGACATCGAGAACGACCGTGGAGAGACGCTGCGTTACCGCAAGCACGCGAACGGTCGAGGCTTGATCGCGAACGGGGCCAAGGTGCACCCGACAGCGCTCGTCGAAGCAGGCGCCTACGTCGAACCCGGTGTGCAGGTCGCGGCGGGCGCTCACATCGGCCGCGGCGTATGGATCGAGCGCGAAGCGGTCATCGGCCCCAACGCCGAGATCGCGCCGCACGCGCACGTCGGATCCGGCGCGGCCATCGGCCCGCGGGCGAAGATCGGCATCCGCGCCTTCATCGGGGCGCACGCGCACGTCGCGGGCGGGTCTCTCATCGGTGACGACGAGAACATCGCCGACGGCGAGCACGTGGCGACGGACCAGCGCGGGCTCCGCCTGGCGGCGTGATCTGACGACGTTCGCCTCCGCCGGCGCCGGACGCTCGACCGTTCGGCTGCCGCGAACCCGGGATACGCTTCACGCATGACACCCGGACGCCCCTCGGGCCGCCCCGCGCGCAGCGGCGGCCGCGGCACCGGCGCACCCGGACGCCGTGGCGCTCCCTCCCCCGGCCGGCGCGCCGGAAGCGGCAGCACGGGGGACCGGACGGTGCCGCCGCGCCGTGAACCGGGAACCGCACGCCCCGACACCGCTGCTCTCGGGTCGTTCCGCCTCGGGGCTGCTCCGGGCGCCACGCCGGGCAAGTGGATCGACGTGTGGAAACAGCGGATGCCGGGCAACCCGATCGACCTCGTCACGGTCGGATTCGACGACCAGGCCGCCGCTCTCGCGGACGGCGACGTCGACGTTGCCCTCGTCCGGCTTCCGATCGACCGCTCCGGGTTGAGCGTCATTCCGCTCTACGACGAGACGACGGTCGTCGTGTGCGGCGCCGACTCGTCGCTCACTGCCGCCGACGAACTGACCCTCGCCGATCTCGTCGGCGAGGTCGTGATCGTGCCCGCTGACGATCCCCTGGGACTCGAGGTGCCTGGCGCCGTCGCCCCCGCCTTCCCCGCCCTCGCGACGACGGAAGATGCGGTCGCCACGGCCGCCACGGGCGTCGGCATCGTGCTCGTGCCGATGTCACTCGCGCGGCTGCACCATCGCAAAGACACGGCCTACCGCCCCGTCGTCGATGCGCCGACCTCGACGATTGCGCTCGCGTGGCAGACGGAAGCGACCACGCCTCTCGTCGAGACCTTCATCGGGATCGTCCGCGGCCGCACCGCGAACTCGTCGCGTTGAATCCGTCGCCCTGACGGACGCCGACGCGGTCCGGGTCGATCCACGCCGGGAGTCACGCTCCGTGCAGCCGCCGCTCGCCGTCGGGGATCGCCCCCGGCACCGGAGTGCGTGTCAGCAGAGTGACGGCGTCGATCGGATCGTCGGCCGCGACGGCATCCGGATCCGCCTCGAGCTCGACGACGACTGGGACCGGCAGCCGCATCGACGCCCGCGCCTCGCGTGCCCGCGCCTCGATGCCGGATGCGTCGGCGGGGCGGCGCACCCGCCAGCCCCGAGACGCCGCGGCCGCATCGAGCCGATCGAGCACCCCGCTGATCCCGGTCGGGTCGGTGACGATCACACGCGCTGTCATCGGGCCATTGTGCACCTCTCGTCACGGAAGGTCATCCCCGCCGGGCGGCGTCGACGCGGCCCCTAGACTTTCGGCATGGCCCCGCTCGTGTACGTCTGCGTGCGCCCGCAGCAGACGGCCGCCGAGGCCGAGTACGCCTCGTTCAGGACCGCCATGGGTCTCGACGAGTCCGCGCTCGAGCGCATCGACCTGACCCGCGACGCCCTGCCCGCTGACGCGTTCACGCGCTGGCGCGGCTTCGTCGTCGGCGGCAGCCCGTTCAACGCCACCGACGATCCCGGTGCGAAGCCGGAGGGACAGTTGCGGCTGGAGGCCGACCTCGCCCGGATCGCCGAGGCCGCGGCATCCGCTCAGACGGCTGCGCTGTTCACCTGCTTCGGCATCGGCGTGGCGACCACGCACCTCGGCGGCACGATCTCGCGCGACTTCCCCGAAGACACCGGGCCGACCGAGGTGACGCTGACGGATGCCGGACGGGCCGACCCGCTGCTCGGCTCGCTCTCCCCCACCTTCACGGCGCTCACGGCGCACAAGGAGGGCACCGAGACGCTTCCGGCCGGAGCAGTGCTGCTCGCGACGAACGACGAGTGCCCGGTGCAGGCCTACCGGGTGGGCGATCGCCTGTACGCGACGCAGTTCCACCCCGAGCCGACCCCGCGGGACTTCACGGAGCGAATGACGGTCTACCGCAACGACGGCTACTTCGATGCCGACGATTACGATCGCGTCGCGGCTCGGGTGCTCGCGGCCCCCGTGACCGAGCCGAGCCGCCTCCTCGCCGCCTTCGCCGCCACGTTCTGACGCCGAGCGCGATACATCCGTCGGATCGACGGTGCGTGTGTGGCCTTGCGACGCCGACGGCGTGTATCACCATCGCGCAAACATCACGTTTCGGTAACGCTCTGAGCATCTCTCGTCAGATCGGACCGTCCACGAGGTCTCGCCATCGGGCGCGCATCCGGCCCGGACGAAGGAGACGTCGTGACCACGATCACCGCCGCGGTTCGCGGACCAGACATGACCGCTGTTCGATGCGACGGCGGGACGCTGTTCGTGTTCTCGGATGACGCGGCGTTCTGGCTCCTCGCACACCTGACCCCCGCGCTCGCCGACCTGGAGGACCGCTCGTCCCACCCGCCCGTCGCGACGGCCGCCGACCGGCTGGCGGATTTCGCGGTCGCGGTCCGGCAGCGCCTCGACAGCACGCCGCTGGGAGCACCCACCGCCGCGCGACTACAGGCAGCTCGCCGGTCGGTTCAGACGCAGACGGATCACCTGGGCGCGGAGCTCGCCCGCCGCAAGCAGCGCGGTCCACGTGGACCATTCGTCGAGCAGCACGGGTCGGTGAAGGAGTTCCTCGATGCGCAGTACCCCACCCTCGTCGACATCGCAGCGCTGGCGCGCTCGCAATCGCGATGGAACGAGGCAGGCGTCGTCGACGAGGCCTACCGCCTGTGCGCGGCGATCATCTGCCGTTCGCACCTTCTCGCGCAGCTCAGCGTCCACCCACCGGCGCAGCTGAACCGGGCCTACGCACGAGCGCTGCGATCGTTGGGGCTGTGGGCGATACATTCGTCGCATCCGCGGGGCTGAAGCCGCCTGGCGCGCCGGCTGTCAGGCCGTGCGCGGTCGGCGCAGGATGCCGCGGTGCTCGCGGCCGTTCGAGCGCCAGGCCGTGACGGCTGCCGCAGCCACCACCACGACGATGACCGCGACGGCGGCGACGGCGACCGGGGTCGAGTGGGGCTGATCGGTCGTCCGGGCGATCGCGACCCATGCCAGACCCCACGACAGCGCGATGATGGGCGACGGCCGGCCACGTGAGAAGGCGGCGATGCCGACGCCGACCGCGGCGACGACCACGAGCACGGCCACACCCCACACGTCCGCCTGCGCTCCCCACGACTCGGGCACCGTCCGGCTGAGCCACGCGGTCACGTTGGCGACCGTGGCCAGCGACACCCACCCGAGGTGGAGGCCCACGGTGGCGTCCATCAGCAGCCGGTCGCCGGCCGACCGGGGCCGCGACAGCACGAGCAGCCGGAACGTCCATCCGAGAGCGGCGAGCAGCGCGACGATCGCGACGACCGTGAGCGGCAGCGTCGTGAACTGCGCCGCGAGCAGCCATCCCCCGTTGAGGACGGCCGTCAACGCGATCCACCACCCCACGAGCCGCTGCCGGTCGCGCGAGCGCTGCGCGGGCAACGCCTGCCAGACCGTGTAGCCGATCATGAAGAGGTAGATGACGGACCAGATGCTGAAGGCCTGCGTCCCCGGGGCGAGCACCGTCGAGTCGGCGTCGAGCGCACCGCCCTGCAGGTCGCGCACGTTCGTCCCGCCGAACAGGCCCGTGCCGACCATCGCCGCGATGATCATGAAGACGACGGCCGAGATGACCGCGATCTGCCGAACGAGGTCGGACGGCTGCCGCGGAGACCGTGCGGCGTGGTGGGCTGTGGTGCTCATCACCCCACGGTAGATCCGGCGCCGCCCTCGGTCATCCGCTTGACAGATCCGGCCCCACGATGGCGGCGGAGTTCGGCTCCACGACGAGCATCTCGTCGACGACCCGGCCCGGCCGCGTCTCGAGCCAGACCGTATCGCCGCGCAGCTCGACCCGCCACGGCTCGCGCGAGAGGTTCGCCAGCACGCGTGCGCGGCCGCGCTGCAGGTCGTAGAGCCGGCCGCCCTCACCCTCCGACGCCCCGGCACCGCGCGCGGTGAAGCGGGGATCGGTCAGGTCGGGGACCGAACGACGCAGCCGGCCCAGCTCGCGGTACAGAGACAGCAGGCGCGCGTGATCGCCCTCGTGCGCCTCGGTCCAGTCGAGTTTCGACCGCAGGAAGGTGGCCGGGTCGTTGGGATCGGGCACGAGGTCTTCGTCCCAGCCCATCTCGGCGAATTCCTGCTTGCGGCCGGCCGCGGTCGCTTCGGCGAGTTCGGGCTCGGGGTGCGATGTGAAGAACTGCCACGGCGTGGACGCTCCCCACTCCTCGCCCATGAACAGCATCGGAGTGCCTGGCGCCGTGAGCGTGAGGACGGCGGCGACCGCGAGCCGATCGGCATCCAGCGTCGCCGACAGCCGGTCGCCCGCGGCGCGGTTGCCGATCTGGTCGTGATCCTGCGCGAACGTCACGAGCCGCCACGACGGCGATTCCGGCGGCAGCGGACGACCGTGATCGCGGCCCCGGAACGAAGAGTAGGTGCCGTCGTGGAAGAAGCCCGCGTTCCAGGTCTTCGGCAGGGCGTCGAGCGCGTCGAAGTCGGCGTAGTAGCCGACCGTCTCGCCCGTGAGCGCGACGTGCACGGAGTGGTGCCAGTCATCCGACCACTGCGCCGTCATCCCGTGGCCGCCCGCCTCGCGCGGCAGGATCATGACGGGATCGTTCATGTCGCTCTCTGCGATGAGCGTCAGGGGGCGCCCGAGGTGAGTGCTGAGCGCGTCGACCCGGTCGGAGATCTCGCCGAGGATGTGCAGCGGGCTGTCGTCGTCGTGCAGGGCGTGCACGGCGTCGAGCCGCAGTCCGTCGACGTGGAAGTCGCGCAGCCACATCTCGGCGTTGCCGATGATGTACTCGCGAACGGCATCCTCATCGAGGTTGACGCTGTCGCCCCACGTGTTGCGACGGCCGTCGCGCAGGTACGGGCCGTACTCGGGCAGGTAGTTGCCGGAGGGACCGAGGTGGTTGTAGACGACATCCTGGATGACGGCGAGCCCGGCCGCGTGCGCGGCGTCGACGAACCGGCGGTAGGCCTCCGGCCCGCCGTAGCTCTCCTGCACCGCGTACCAGAGCACCCCGTCGTAGCCCCAGTTGTGGGTGCCGTTGAACGCGTTGACCGGCAGCAGCTCGACGTGGGTCACACCGAGCTCGACGAGATGGTCGAGCCGGCCGATGGCGGCGTCGAGCGTGCCGGAGCTGGTGAAGGTGCCGATGTGCAGCTCGTAGATGATGCCGCCGGCGAGCGGCCGACCGGTCCAGCCGTGGTCCGTCCACGCGAACGACGACGGATCGTCGACCGCGGAGAGGCCGTGAACGCCGTCGGGCTGCCGCCGCGAGCGCGGGTCGGGGCGCGCGTCGTCACCGTCGCCGAGCACGAAGCCGTAGCGGTCGCCCGGCGCGAGCTCGACGTCGGCCGACCACCAGCCGTCGGCCGAGCGCGAGAGCTCGACGTCCGCGGCATCCGGTCGTCGGAGCCTCACCCGGTCGGGGCGCGGGGCCCACACCTCGATCATGCGTTCTCCCCTTCGGCGGAATGACGGTCGGCGGTCGGATGCTGGGCGGTCGGATGCTCCGCGGCGAGGAGCGCGACGGGATAGGTGTCGAGAAGATCGGCCAGCCGCACGGCGCCGCCGTCCCATGCACGGCCGGTCAGCTGGTCGACGTGACGCCCGGGCGGAACCATCACGACCGTGTCGCCCCACCCTCCGCGCGCGGCGAGGCCCACGGGCAGGCGTGTGGCGACGCTGACGGCGCCGCCGCGGTCGAACGCGACGGCGTGATCGGCGGCGGGGCCGACGACGGGCAGCGGCGCGTAGCGCGTGAACAGCTCGGGGCGATCGCGGCGCAGACGCAGCGCGCGCGAGACGACGAGCAGCTTCACCGCTCCCGAGTCGTCGATCTCGGGATGCCATCCACCGTCGAGCTTCGCCAGCAGCGCGCGGCGCTCGGTGAAGTCGACGTCGCGACGGTTGTCGGGGTCGACCAGAGACAGGTCCCACAGCTCGGTGCCCTGATAGACGTCCGGCACCCCCGGCGCGGTCAGCTGCAGCAGCTTGGCGGCGAGCGAGTTCGATCGGCCGGGCATGGTCAGCTCGCCGACGACTTCTTCGACGACCGCGCGGGCCTCGCCCGAGGTCGCGGCGTCGACGAGCGAGGCGATGCGCGCCTCGGCATCCTCGTCGGGGTCGGTCCAGGTCGTGACGATGCCGCCCTCGCGCGACGCCTTCTCGGCGTAGTCGCGCAGCCGGTCGGGCGATGCGGGCCAGGCGCCCACGATCGCCTGCCAGAGCAGGTCGTCCAGGCGCCCGTCGCCGGTGGACGCGATCGCCCGCAGACGTCCGAGCGCGTCGCGCCAGCGGTCGGGCACCTCGGCGATGACCGACAGCCGGGCCCGGACGTCCTCGCTGCGCTTGGTGTCGTGTGTGCTCAGCGCCGTCAGGGCCTGCGGCCACATCGCCTGCCGCTGCGCCTGTGCGCGGTGGAAGCCGGCGACGTCGAGCGCGAAGACGCCCGGATCGCCACCCACCTCGGTGAGCGTGCCGAGACGGGGGTAGCGGTAGAACGCGCTGTCTTCGACGCCCTTGGCCATGACCGGGCCGGTGGTCTGCCCGAACCGGCGGCTCAGCTCGGTGTCGCCGGCGGTCACCAGCGGGGCGAGGACCGCGATGGCGTCGGCGAGATCGGGACGGGATGCGGATGCCGCGGCCACCGCCTCCGCGACGAGCTCGTCGCCGACCGGCGGGTACACGCGATACACCGAGAAGCTCGTCAGGAGCTCGGCGAACGCGTCGCGGGCGACATCCGCTCCGAGCTCGTTCCGCAGGTCGTCGGGCAGGCAGCGGACGAGCCGGCCCACCTCGGCGGCCTGCAACGTGTCGGCGACCGCACGCTTGGCCTCGCGAACGATCTCGTCGTACGACGCCGGAGCATCCGCCGAGCGCAGTGACGCGTCGAGATCGTCGAGCCGGCTCTCCCCGGCGGGGTCGATGAGCACGCGGTCGATCTCGGCCATCGCGTCGTAGCCGGTCGTGCCGGCTGTCGCCCACCACGCCGGAAGCTGCTCAGGATGATCGGTCGCAGCGTGCTCGAGGATCTTCTCGACGACGACGTACGCGCCGCCGGTGGCCTCGGCGAGCTGCTCGAGATATCCGCCCGGGTCGGCGAGACCGTCGGGGTGGTCGATGCGCAGGCCGTCGGCCAGACCCTCGCGCAGCCAGCGGAGGATCTCGGCGTGGCTCGCCTCGAAGACCTCAGGCAATTCGACCCGCACACCCGCGAGCGTGTTCACGGCGAAGAAGCGCCGGTAGTTCAGCTCGCTCGCGTCATCGCGCCAGAACGCGGCGCGCCAGTGCTGGGCCGCCAGGACGGCATCCACCGTCGCGGGGTCGGTCGTCGCCGCCGCGGGGGCGGTGCCGTCTGCCAGCGGCAGCACGTGGTCGTAGTAGCGGGCGACGCCCTGGGCGCCGTGCGCCTCATCGGCCGTGACCGGCGCGACCTCGATCTCGCCCGCGGCGACGGCCTCGCGGAGCGTGGAGCCGAGGATCGGCAGACCGACCTTGCCCCCGCCGTGCTCCCAGTCGATGTCGAACGCGTCGGCGTGCGCCGACCCCCGGCCGTGCCGGAGGACGTCCCACCACCACGGGTTCTCGGCGGGCACCGCGACACCCTGATGGTTCGGCACGATGTCGACGAGCACGCCGAGTCCGGCATCCCGAGCAGCCGCCGAGAAGCGCGCCAGCCCCTCGGGGCCGCCGCGGCGCGGATCGACCGTCGTCGGGTCGACGACGTCGTACCCGTGGTCCGACCCCTCTGCCGCTGCGAGCAACGGCGAGAGGTAGGCCCAGTCGACGCCGAGGTCGCGAAGGTAGTCGGTGATGCCCGCCGCGGCTCCGAGGTCGAACGCCGGTCGGATCTGCAGCCGGTATGTCGAGATCGGGGCAGTCATCGGCCGGGCAGCTCCGGGGTCGGCGCCTCGGCGGGGATGATGTCGATCGGCGTCGTGTAGGCCGCGAGTGACGCGGCGACCGAGTGATCGGCCTCGGCCTCGGGCTCGACGTACTCGCCGAGCACGACGAGCGACTTGGCACGCACCTGCAGCGCGTTGCCGCCCGCGAGCGGGTCGGTCCCCACGAGTTCGCCGCTCGTGTCGATCAGCACTTCCCACCGGTCGGCGTACTGGTCGGAGGGGACGGTGAACTCCACTTCGTCGTCGCCGGCGTTGAACAGCACGAAGAAGTGGTCGTCGGAGATGTCCTCGCCACGACGATCGCGCTCGCGGATGCCGTCGCCGTTGAGGAAGACGCCGACCGCGCGCCCGAACCCGGAGTCCCAGTCCTCGGGCTGCATCGCGGTGCCGTCGGGTCGCAGCCACATGATGTCGGGCACCGGAGCGCCCTCTTCGCGCCGCACCGGACGCCCGTCGAAGAACCGGCTGCGCCGGAACGTCGGGTGCAGCCGGCGCAGACGCGCGAGGGCTGCGGTGAACTCGATGAGCGGCTGGTCGACCTGATCCCAATGGATCCACGTCAGCTCGTTGTCCTGCGCGTAACCGTTGTTGTTGCCCTGCTGCGTGCGACCGAGCTCATCACCGTGGCAGATCATCGGCACGCCCTGGCTGAGGAGCAGCGTCGCGAGGAAGTTGCGCTGCTGGCGGGCACGCATCGTCAGGACGTGCGGGTCGTCGGTGGGTCCTTCGACGCCCATGTTGTAGGAGCGGTTGTGCGACTCGCCGTCGTTGCCGTCCTCGCCGTTGGCGTCGTTGTGCTTCTCGTTGTACGACACGAGGTCGCGCAGGGTGAAGCCGTCGTGTGCCGTGACGAAGTTGATGGAGGCCACGGGCCAGCGGCCGTCGTGCTCGTAGAGGTCGGCCGAGCCGGTGAGACGCGAGGCGAACTCGCCGAGCGTCGAGGCCTCGCCCCGCCAGAAGTCGCGGACCGTGTCGCGGTACTTGCCGTTCCACTCCGTCCACTGCGGCGGGAAGTTGCCGACCTGGTAGCCGCCGGGACCGATGTCCCACGGCTCGGCGATGAGCTTGACCTGCGACACGATCGGATCCTGCTGCACGAGCTCGAAGAAGGCCGACAGCCGGTCGACGTCATAGAACTCTCGCGCGAGGGTCGCGGCGAGGTCGAAGCGGAAGCCGTCGACATGCATCTCGGTCACCCAGTAGCGCAGCGAGTCCATGATCAGCTGCAGCGCGTGCGGGTTGCCGACGTTCAGGCTGTTGCCGGTGCCGGTGTAGTCGGTGTAGTAACGCTTGTCGTCGTCTTCCAGGCGGTAGTAGGCCTCGTTGTCGATGCCGCGCATCGACAGGGTCGGCCCCATGTGGTTGCCCTCGGCGGTGTGGTTGTAGACGACGTCGAGGATGACCTCGATACCGGCCGCATGCAGCGCCTTGACCATCGCCTTGAACTCCTGCACCTGCTGACCATGGTCACCCGTGGCCGAGTAGGTGTTCTGGGGCGCGAAGAACGCGATGGTGTTGTAGCCCCAGTAGTTCGACAGCCCCTTCTCCTGCAGCGTGGAGTCGTTGACGAACTGGTGCACCGGCATCAGCTCGATCGCCGTGATTCCGATCTTCTTGAGGTGCTCGATGACGGCAGGGTGCGCGAGCCCGGCGTACGTTCCGCGGATGTCCTCGGGGATGTCGGGATGCAGCTGGGTCAGGCCCTTGACGTGCGCCTCGTAGATCACGCTCTCGGCGTACGGGATCTTCGGCTGACGGTCGCCCGCCCAGTCGAAGAAGGGGTTGACGACGACACCCTTCATCATGTGCGCGGCCGAGTCCTCGTCGTTGAACGAGTCGGGCTCGCCGAAGTTGTAGCCGAAGACCGGCTGCCCCCAATCGATCTGACCCTCGACGGCCTTGGCGTACGGGTCGAGCAGCAGCTTGCTCGGGTTGAACCGCTTGCCGTCGGCCGGGTCGTTCGGACCATGCACGCGATATCCGTAGCGCTGACCCGGCTGCACGTTGGGCAGATAGGCGTGCCAGACGAAGGCGTCGACGTCACGCAGCTCGACGCACGTCTCGGTGCCGTCCTCATCGAAGAGGCACAGCTCCACCTTGTCGGCTCCTTCGCTGAAGAGAGCGAAGTTCGTTCCGTTACCGTCGTACGTCGCTCCGAGCGGATACGCGGAACCCGGCCATGCCTGCATGTGTTCTCCCCTGTTCGTGAGGCTCACACTACTCAGCCGGAATCACACGACCCGGTGCCCTTGACAAGTGCGCTCATCCGGTCGACTCGCCCACAAGATGCGGGTGCACGGGGCTTCGGATCCGCAGACCCTGGCGAGTGGAACGTCCCGCTGGGGGTCAGCGCTCGCCGCGGTCGGTGCCGAAGAACAAGGGGTCGGAGGGAGATTCCCGGTCGGGGAGATACCCCTCAGACAGGGGGCCCGTGCCGAACAGCATCCGGCTGAGCTCGAACTTGTCGCCGGGCTTGCATGGCGACGTGGCGGTGACCACGACGTTCCCGTTGTCGACCAGCGTGACCGTCAGCAGAGAGTAGACGCCCTGCTCGCGGACGATCACGTCCGTGGACGCGACCTCGCCCGACTCGAGATCCATGCCGTCGACCTCGAAGCCTTCGGACACCAGGTGCTGCGCGACGGCCTCGCGCTTGCCGGCAACCCCTGCCGGGTCGATCGTGGTCGTGCGCGTCAGGTCGAACTTCCAGCCGTCGCCGCACCCGACACCGGATGGCGTCATCCCGTACGTCCGCACCTCCCACGGCCCGTCATTGATGACGGCCAGCACGCCGTTGGTCGTCTCGCGGAAATCGAAGTAGAGGCTCTCCGCCTCCTGGTACAGCTCGTCGCCCGTCGGTTGCGCCACCGTTGCTCCACATCCCGTCAGGACGATGGCCGCCGCGGCAACCATCGTCGCTCCGAACAGTCTTTTCCGCCAGATCACCGCAGCACCTCGCCATTGGCCACGATGCTCGCAATGTGTCGGCTGTGCTCGGATCCTCCCCTATCGCCGATCACTCAGCGGTGCGGATCCGGGCACGTCCGCACCCGCACCGCTGAAGGTCGAACCGGGGTCAGCTGCCGGCCAGCTGCTGGTCGAGGTCCTGGATCGCGCGCATCATGCCCAGCAGCGACTCGGACATGTCGTTGATGCCATCGACCGCGTTCTTCAGACCCGTCGTCAGCTCCGAGTAGCCCTCACCGAACTTGCCCGACGCGTGCTGCGTCTTGAAGTCGTCACCCAGCAGCGTGTCCACCTGCGACTTCAGGGTGTCCAGCTGACCCTGAATGTCATCACGAGCCTGCGCCAGCGAACTCGCAACCTGCTCCATCTCGCCATAAGACGCACCGAAATCAGCCATGACGGCCCTCCTGAAAGTAGATGTCCCGACCCCCCTCCGGAGCCGACACCCAAAACCTACCGGGAGTGATCACGCCAGGTCGATGGGGAGAACTCCCCACCCGGTTGAACCGACCGGACATCGGAGCACCGACTCGCAGACACCGTTCGGGTCTCGCGCAGGATGCCGCGCTGGCGATCAGGCTTCGCGCGGGGCGAAGCGCGCGCCGAGCATACCGGGCGGTGTCTGCCGGGCCTCGGCGGCCACGGACTCCGGGATGCGGCCGGCGGTCTCGAGCTCATCGATGGCGTCGCCGATGTCGGCCAGGATGCGGGCGCGGGTGTCGTCGTCGAGCGCCGACACCGCGGCTGCCAGCTGATCCACCGTTCGCTTCCAGCGCTCCGATCCGTCGGTCGGCTTCCGCCGGAAGACCGCGAAGTACAGCGCACCCACGACGAGATCGAGCATGATGAACCCCAACCCCCAGGCACCTGTCGCCTGGCTCTGGAGCACGGCAAGTATCGACACGACCGACGCGGCACCGGCAGCCAGCACATGAACCCATCCGATCGCGTGCGCGGACCCGGCGTCGACACGACCGGCATCACGACCGCTTGTCACGAGGCCGGCGCCGGCGACGACTGCGCCGGCCGCGAAGGCGATCCCCGCGGCGCCGACAGCCGCTGCATCCGCTCGTCCGAACACCCAGCCGAGCAACATCGCGGCGCCGACGACGGGTGCGCCGAGCCCGACGAGGTTCCAGACCAGCAGAAGCACCGTCACCACCGGGTTCCGCCCGGACTGGGCGGCGAGCTCGCGAAAGACCGTCGTCGGCGCGAACAGAGCGATGACCCGTCGCACCGCGGGCGCTTCCTGCCACGCACGCGCCTCGAGACGCCACCAGTCGATCGGCTCCCACGTGCGCCGCGTGGCCGCGTACCGCGCCGCCGGACCCGTCGTCACGATGCCCACTCCGGCCAGCTTCGCCCCTCGAGATCGGGGGGCGAAGCGAGTCTTTCCGGCTCGAACGCCGCAGACCGTGCGCCGTCGACACCCTCGATGCGCACAGTCGAGAGGAACACCTCGGTCAACGCGGCCGTCGCCGTCACCGCGGGAGCCGTGACCGGGGTGATGTCGACACGAATCCCGCGACCGGGCGGCACGAAGAGCCAGCGCACCGCCCCGAGTGCGGGGTCCGCGCTCACCAGAACGGTCGACGATGCTCCCCGCCCGATGGGAAGCTCGGGGGTCACGCGAACCTGGGGAGGCAGAAGCGCGGCGGGACGGACGAAGGCCTCGACCTCCTGCGGTGTCGGCTCGAGGTCGCTGACGGCAACGCGCACCGCGGTCCAGACCCGCCACGACGGTACGTACAGCAGCACGCCGGCCGCCCCCTCGCCCGAGATCTTCGCCTGTGCGCGCGCCGCGAACTCGACGGCGAGATCTGATCGCACGGCGTCGGCGCCGTGTCTGCTCGCGGTGTCGGCAACGGCCCCGCGAGCCCAGTCCCAGCGTGCGGCGTCATCCATCTCGTCGCTGGGCAACGCGACGACGAATTCCGGATCGTCGACGTGGCGGATGGCGATCATGAGCGAACCCACGCGAACGTGGCGACCGATGCGTCGATCATGTCGACCCAGTCTGCGATGCGTGCATCGGTCTCCGAGTCGCGTTCGACCGGCTGCACGATCGTGGCCGTCAGTTGAAGCGCACTCGATCTTCCGGTGCCCGGGATCGGCGTGATGTAGACGAGCGTCCGCGTATCGGCCTCATCGCCATCGATCCGTGCCCGCTTGCGGTGCTCCCACCGAAGAAAATGGCGGCTCCCGCCGAGAGGTCGCGCGCCGTGGTGCTCGATCGCCTCGGCCACGCGCGCATCGAGCGGAGCCGATGGTGAAGAGCGCTGCAACGAGCCGAGGATCGTGACAGGTGCCAGCAGACCGGTGGGAGTGTCGGATCCCGGCATGATCATGAACCGCGCCCCCTGCGCGCGGGCCGAGGAGAACGCCTCGGTGACGAGGGGGCCCAACCGAGCGAACAGAACGGGCTGGTGGGCGGCCATGAGTCGCTCGCGCGCGCGGGCGACGAGCTGCTGCTCGACCTCCGGCGCCATTTCATGCAACTCCCACCCCGGCGGCCCCATCATGCGGAACGCGGGGATAGACGCCACGCGGCCGAGCATCTCGTCGCGCAACGACATCATGAGATCACCCTGCCACAGCCGAGCGGCATCGTTCCGGCTGGACTCACCACCGAAGATCCGCGAGGTTCAGGAACGAGCCGGCGCCGACGTCGATGATGTTCTCGCCGTAGCTGAAGATGTTGGCGACGCTGCCGACGAAGGTCCCCGCCGCATCCGTCGCGTAGGCGGCCTGCTGCGGCATCGTGCCGAGCTCGCCGACGACCCGCCACATATCGTTGTCGAAACCGGTCACGAGGTCCGACATGAACTCGAAGCTGTTGCCGCCGAGCGACAGGAAGCCCGCACCGCTGCCCCCCAGTCCGCGCATGTTCGACACGAAGTCGGGGAGACCGCTGCTCAGACTCAGACTCCACCGCGCGGCGTCGTCGGCGACCGACAGGCCGCCACGTGACAGCCCCGTCCACGCGCGCATGCCCGACCCGATGCCACCGGATGCGAACTCGCCCAGGGCACCGAACGGGAAGACACCGAGGATCGCGAGGCCGACCTCGACCGGACCGGCGTCGCCACGGGTCGCCTGGTAGATGGTCAGCACGAGCGAGAGCACCCCGACAGCGAGGGCGAGCATGGCGACGATCGGTCCGCCCACGACGAGCGCCAGCACCGCGAGGACCATGCCTGCGATCGCGAGAACGTCGAGGACAAACGACACGAGACCGTCGAGGTTGTCCCAGAACGAGTCCTGCACGCCATCTTGCGTGGCACTGCGGATTCCCGACACGGCGGTCTCGAAGGCCGATTCCCACGCGTCGTAGTCGGAATCGAACGCCTCGCCCGCCGCCTCCCAGAGGTCGTATGCGGCGTTGCGGGCCGCAAGCGCGTCGGCGGCGTCTTCGTCGGCCCGCTGCTGCGCGGCGTCCGACTCGCCCGGGTCGAGGGAAGGCGTGGAGTTCGTCTGATTCACCCGCGCGTTCTCCGCCTCGACGGCTTGCTCGCGCCGCAATTGCAGGGTGGCCCACGCCTGGTCCGCCGCGGGCACGCTCGACTGCATCCGCCCCTGGACATCGCCCAGCGCTGTACCGTATTCGCGGATGTAGGGGCCCACCGCCACATACAGGTCGGCAGCACGTCCCAACTCGCGATAGACCTCTTCGCCGGCCTCGCGCAGCTTGTCGATCGCCGAGCCCTCCATGTCGGCACCGTCGGCCACGAGGCGATCGAGCAGCGCCGCCGCGTCCGCCATCGCGTTGCCCAGGTTCACGACCTGAGTGCCGCGGGAGCTGATCAACCCGGCGTTGCCGACGACGACCTCGACCGGTCGACCGCGTGGTGACTCATGCGTAGCCATCTGTCTGCCCTACCCGGTTTCCTGCATCTGCGCGGCCAACTGAGCGGCCGACTCGAGGTCGAAGTCCCCGAACCCTTCGAGGACCGTCTTCGCACGGTTGATCACCGACTCCAGCCCTTCGTTGAGCTTGCCGCGGCGATCGTCCCACTGGCTCTCGAACGTGTTCGCTTCGTCGCGGAGCTCTCCACGATCGTACGGACGACCGATATCGTCGGCGAGATCGCTCGCCCGCGCCGAAGCGTTGTCGAACTCCGTCTGAGTCGCCAGCAGGTTGGTGTAGAGCGCTCCGATCTCGTCGTACGACAGCCGAACGGACATCGTCGGGTCAGCTGCCGGCGAGCTGCTGGTCGAGGTCCTGGATCGCGCGCATCATGCCCAGCAGCGACTCGGACATGTCGTTGATGCCATCGACCGCGTTCTTCAGACCCGTCGTCAGCTCCGAGTAACCCTCACCGAACTTGCCCGACGCGTGCTGCGTCTTGAAGTCGTCACCCAGCAGCGTGTCCACCTGCGACTTCAGGGTGTCCAGCTGACCCTGAATGTCATCACGAGCCTGCGCCAGCGAACTCGCAACCTGCTCCATCTCGCCATAAGACGCACCGAAATCAGCCATGACGGCCCTCCTGAAAGTAGATGTCCCGACCCCCCTCCGGAGCCGACACCCAAAACCTATCGGCACCGATCACGCCAGGTCGATGGGGAGAACTCCCCACCCTGTCGCACCCGTCAGACCGGCGACCCGACTCTCACACGCCGTCCGGGTCTTTGGATCGGGCGCGGTGGATGGTCGGGGGCGCAATGTCGGAGGCCTGTGGCAACATTAGAACATGTATTCGAATGGCGGGCTCGGTCGGCGGGCGAGCAGCGGGATGGGCAGCGACGGCGATGTCGATGCGCTCGCGATGCTCGTCGCGGATGCCGAGGGCGCGGCGGATGATGCGCGGCTGGCGCAGATTCGTGAGGTTCGGGTGCTCGCCGCCGCCGGTGTGCTGGCCGAGCGGCAGGCTTTCGGCGCGTCGGAGCGAGTGAAGGCGCGGGAGATGGCGTTGCGAGGAATCGCCGCCGAGCTGGCCGGGGTGTTCGTTGCGACCGACCGCACCCTGCAACGCCGGATCGACGAGGCCCGCGACTTGGTGGACAACTACCCGCTGACGATGGCCGCGTGGGAGGCGGGCCGCATCGTCCGCGGGCATGTCCGGGTGATCCAGGAGGTGGGTTGCATCGTCCCGGCGGCAGATCGCGCGGAGTTCGAACGCGTCGCGATCGAGAAGTGCGAGGGCGAGACACCGAATCGGGTGCGGGATGCACTGCGGATGCTGGCGGAGCGCCTGCACCCGCGGAGCTTCACCGAACGGCACGAGGAAGCCGTCGCGGGGCGGTGCGTGCGAGTCCAGCCGGGGCCGGACGGGATGTCGGACCTGATCGCGACCCTGCCGACCGTCATCGCGGACGGGATCGTGGATCGGCTCACTCGGCAGGCGCGAGAGATCATCACCGCTCGGTCGGATCACGACGCTCCCAGCATCCCGGCCAATCGAGCCGGCGCAAATGACGCCGCTTGCAACACCCCCTCCCCAGCTACCCCCGCCGCGCGAGCCGACGCAAACGGCGCTGCTCCCGACATCCCCGCCGCCCGAGCCGACGCAAACGGCACCGAAACCGATGCTGACACAGCCATCCGCGTCGGGTCGTCGTTCGTCGACGACGCCCGCACCATCGACCAGGTCCGCGCAGACGTCTTCAGCGACCTCCTCCTCGCCGGGACACCCTCCCTCGACCCCACCAACGCAGGAGACGGCGACGGGACCCTCGGCGCGATCCGCGCACACGTCCAGGTCGCCGTCTCCGCCCTCACCCTGATGGGCCACGACGAAGGGCCAGCCGATCTCGCGGGACGCTCCCCCATCGACGCGGCCACCGCACGCGAACTCGCCGGCAACACCCCCTCCTGGGACCGACTACTCACCCACCCCGTCACCGGAACCGTGCTCGAATGCGACACCTACCGGCCCACGAACGCGATGATCCGCCTCCTGCGGGCCCGGGACCGGCACTGCCGGTTCCCCGGATGCCGACAACCCGCCATCCGCTGCGAACTCGACCACACCATCGCCGCCTCCCACGGCGGGCCGACGCACGTGCGCAACCTCGCGAACCTCTGCAAACGACACCACGACGTCAAACACCACACCCGATGGCACGTACGACAACTCACCGGCGGGAGACTCGTCTGGACCTCACCCACCGGACGGGTCTACCGCGAAGACGCACCCCCACCACTCGTCACCTTCACGACCACAGACCCACCCGACCCGGGTCCGCCACCGTTCTGATCCAGGGTCGCGGGGCGGAATGAGCGTGGGACGCGACGGCGTGCGGCGCAGCCCTCGATGCCGCCCGAGCCTCGGAGCGCGCTCCCGCCTGCCAGAGAGCGCTCCCGCCTGCTAGAGAGCGCTCCCGCGTGCCGGAGCGCACTCCCGCGTGCCGGAGCCCACTGTCGGGTGCCAGGGCGCGCTGCCGGATGCCAGAGCACGCTGCCGGATGCCAGAGCGCACTGCCGGGCGCCGGAGCGCACTGCCGAGGGCGTCGGGGCCCGGCCGGTGTCCGAACTCGCATCCGTTCGCGCTGAGTTCAGGCTGAGTTCGCGCCGAGACAGTGCCGAGACAGCGCCGAGCCGGCGCAGCGGACCCAGTCATCCACAGCACGTCGCCGACGTCAAGCCCCGGGGCAAGACGCGGGACTCAGGCGTTACATCGGCACCCCACGAACGCAAAGCGGTACCGAGAGGAGAACCGATGTCGCAGAACTACGGTGAGCCGGCGTCCGGCTCACAGGCAGGATCAGGGTCGGGAACGGCGGAGACGGCGAAGCACGAGGCCGGCGAGGTCGCCGGCACCGCGAAAGCCGAGGCCGGCCACGTCGTCGAGACGGCGAAGCACGAGGTGGCGGGTGTCGCGTCCGAGGCGAAGTCGCAAGCGAAGCAGGTCTATGCGCAGACGAAGCAGCAGCTCACCGAGCAGGCCGCGTCGCAGCAGCAGCGCGTCGCCGACGGGTTGCGCTCGATCGGTGACGAGCTGGACTCCCTGGCGCAGAACTCCGAGAACCCCGGCATCGCCACCGACCTGGTGCGTCAGGTGTCGAGCCGCGTGAGCGGCGCATCCGACTGGCTCTCGCAACGCGACCCGGGTTCGCTGGTCAGCGAGGTCAAGAGCTTCGCCCGGCGCAAGCCGGGGGTCTTCATCGCGGGCGCGTTGATCGCCGGGGTCGTCGCCGGTCGCCTCACCCGCGCGCTCACCGAGAGCGCGAGGGAGGAGCATGACTCTGCCCCTGCCTCCGCTCCCAGCTCCGGCACGACTGCCGACGGTGTGCCGTCGGCCCCCTCGGCTCCGTCCCCGGCGCCGGTGAACGCTCCACTCCACGACCCCATCGGCACGCCGGGCTCGGCGCCCACCGGCATCCCCGCCGCGCCGTCGGCGCCGTCGCACGCTCCCGTCGGCGCGCCGCTCGACGAGCCGATCGACGCAAGGGCGGATGCCGCAGAGCCCACCCCGCTCTACGACAGCTCGCTCGGCCGAACAGCCGACGAGCCGTACACCGAGGGCATCGGGGAGACCCGAGATGACCGATAACCCCACGCCTTCCGAGCAGCAGGCGGCGACCACGTCGCTCGGCGATCTGCTGGGCGAGGTGACACGCGACCTGTCGGAGCTGATGCGCCAGGAGATCAACCTGGCCAAGGCCGAGCTGAAGGAGTCGGGAACGCGGGCGGGCAAGGGAGCCGGGATGCTGGGCGGCGCGGGCTACGCAGCGCTCATGGCGATCTTCTTCCTGTCGATCGCGCTCTGGTGGGCCCTCGGGCACCTCGTCGGGCTCGGCTGGTCCGCCGTCATCGTCGCCGTCATCTGGGGCGTCATCGCGGCCGTGCTGTACGCCCTCGGACGCAAGCAGCTCGCGAAGGTCCAGGGCGCCCCGCAGACCGCCGAGACCCTGGGCAAAATCCCCGACGCACTGAAGAGAAATGAGGAGAACCGATGACCGATTCACCGGAAGCGATCCGCGCCGACATCGAGCGCAAGCGTCGCGAGCTGAGCCAAGACACCGACGCCCTCGTCGACAAGGTGACGCCCTCGAAGATCGCCCACCGTCAGACCGACAAGATCAAGGGCGCTTTCGGGTCCCTCCGCGACCGCGTGATGGGCGCGGCAGACGACGCCGGCTCATCGGTCCACGACGCGGGTTCCTCGGTCGCCGGTGGCGTATCCGACGCGGCGCACAGAGTGGGCGCGAAGGCGGAGGGCAACCCCCTCGCCGTCGGCCTGATGGCGTTCGCCGGCGGCCTGCTCGTCGCCTCGCTCATCCCGGCATCCACCAAGGAGAAGGGGATCGCGGCCGACGTGAAGGAACAGGCGCAGCCCCTCGTCGACGAGGCGAAGAGCGTCGCCCAGCAGGTCGGCTCCGACCTGAAGGAGCCGGTGCAGGATGCCGCCGCGGCCGTCAAGGACACCGCGACCGAGGCGGTCTCCCACGTCAAGAGCGATGCGCAGGACGGAGTCGACACCGTCACCGACCGCGCCCAGGAGGCCCGGGGCAACGTCAGCGGCACCTGACATCCGTCGCAGCACGAGCACTGCACGAACCGTGCACCGGGACGGCATCCGCCGCCGGCCCGGTGCACGGTCACGTTTCCCGCGTCGCCGACCGACCCCGCCGCTGACACCCGCGGCGCGCACGATCCCAGGAGAGACATGAGCAACCAGAGAACCGCCGGACTCGACCCCGAGCACCCCGCGAAGCCCGACTCCATCACCGACGTCGAAAAGCCCTCGTGGGAGCACGTGCTGAAACGAACCGTCCGCGAGTTCAGCCGCGATCAGTGCCCCGACCTCGCCGCCGGGCTCACCTACTACGCCGTGCTGTCGGCGTTCCCCGGCCTTCTCGCGGTGTTCTCGCTCCTCGGCGTCATCGGGCAGGGGCAGCAGGCAGCCGACGCCGTGCTCGACATCGTCGGCCAGGTCGCCCCCGGCGGCGCCGCCGACACCTTGCGCGGACCGATCGAGGAGATCGCCACCTCCCCCGGGGCGGGCTTCGCCCTCGTCTCCGGCATCGTCCTCGCGCTGTGGTCGGCCTCCGGCTACGTCGGCGCGTTCAGCCGCGCCATGAACCGGATCTGGGAGATCGACGAGGGGCGCCCCTTCGTCAAGCTGAAGCCCCAGCAACTCGGCGTCACGCTGCTCGCGGTCGCGCTCGTCGTCGTCGCGCTGGTCCTTCTCGTCGTCTCCGGCCCCGTGGCGGAAGCCATCGGCGACGCGATCGGCCTCGGCAGCACCGCCGTGCTCATCTGGCAGATCGCCAAGTGGCCCGTGCTCGCGCTCATCGTCATCCTTCTCGTCGCCGTGCTCTACTACTTCGGCCCCAACGCGAAGCAGCCGCGTTTCCGCTGGATCAGCGCGGGAGCCGTCATCGCGATCGTCGTCCTCGCCCTTGCGACCGCGGGCTTCGGCATCTACGTCGCGAACTTCTCGAACTACGAGCGCACCTACGGGTCGTTCGCCGGCGTGATCGTCTTCCTGTTGTGGCTGTGGATCACGAACCTCGCCCTCTTGTTCGGCGCGGAGTTCGACGCCGAGCTCGAGCGCGGACGCGAACTGCAGGCCGGGATGCCCGCGGAGGAGACCATCCAGCTGCCGCCCCGCGACACCGCCCGCATCGAGAAGACCGCGAAGCAGGAGGCCGAGGAGCGCGCCGAGGCCCGGCGGCTGCGGGCGACGGGCGGCACATCGGACGACTGACGTCGTCACCGCGCTGCTGTCCGGGCCGGTCGCGTCAGGGCAGCAGCGCGATCCGATCGTCGAGGTAGGCGGCAAGCGGCATCCGAGCCCCCGCCGCGAACGCGACCGTCACCACACCGTCATCGGCGCGCGCGAGCGGCCCCGAGGCACCGCCCGCGTCGACGACGTCGAGATCGATCGGCGACCAGTCCAGGTGCACGGGCTCACCCTCGGCGAAGCCGCCGCGGAACGCCGCCGCAGCACGCTCCGACCGGGCACGCTGTGCCTCGGCGGTGTAGCCGCGGATCGCCTCGGCGCGGGCTCGCAGCAGCTCACCTGTCGCGAAGACCTCCTCGTCGGCGATGAGAAGAACGCCGAGATGCCACGCATCCCCGACCGGCAGGATGCGGGTGGCGCGGCCGAAACCGAGAAGACGGCGTCCTTCGCTGCGGACACCGAGCCGCTCGCGGGCGACGCCGGTCAGCCGACGGCGCGCATCGGCGATGAGTTCGGTCGCAGCATCCGCCATCCCATCCGCCATCCCTCGATGCTATTGACCCTCGCCGCCGACCGACCGCACCTTGCGCTCCGCCGCCGCCAGCGTCTGCCGCGCCGATGCCACCGCGTCGTCGAGTTCGTCGACGGCGGCGTCGGCCCGCTCGGCATCCTCCGACACCCGTGCGAGGTCGCGTCGGAGCTCCTCCGCTCGCTCGTGCAGCCTGTCGGCGCGTTCCCGCACGCTCGCCCGGCGCTCCTCCACGCGCGCCAGCGCACGGCCGGCCTCACTCGCCTCGCGCTGCGCCTCGCGCCGTCGCTTCTCGGCTTCACGCCGCGACCGACGTTCGGCGAGATCGTCTCGTGACCCGCCGGGCGCGCCGGCCGAGTCGGGGGCGCCGGGAATCGAGCCGGCAACGCGATCCTGCAGGTTCTCGGGTTCGAGCGAGCCGGGCTCGAGGGTGCGGACGAGCCGCCCCGCTGCCACCACCGCTCCGGCCACGGCATCGACGATGGCCCCATTGACCGTGCGCTGCACCTCGTCGCGGGCCGCCGCCGATAGGGGAACGCCCGCATCCGCCGCCAGGTCCGCCGACCGACGCGCGAGCGCGGCGACCAGCGCACGCCGCTGTCGGCCGAGCCGGGCGAGCTCCGCGGCGTCGAGGTCGTCCTGCGCTTCCCGCAACGCCGAAGACAGCTCGAGCGCCTCGCGGAACGACGCGTCGCGGCTGAGCAGATTGACCGCCCACGCCGCAACCGTCGGCTTACGCAGGCCCCGGATGCTCGCGGCCAGGTCCGCATCCGCATCCGCATCCGCGTCCGCGGCACGCGCATTGCGGGCCGAGACGAAGTCCGCGGGCGGCACCGCCAGCAGCTCGGCGGCGATCGCGTCGAAACCGGCGTCCCCGCCGTCGCCGTTGGGTGCGTCCTTCGCCGTCATCCCGCCATTGTCACCGACCGCGCTTCGGAGCGCGCGGCATCAGTTCGCCGTCGACGACATCGAAGGCCGGGAGATCCGCGAACACATCGTCGTCGAGCGAGCCGGCGGTCTTGGGCTCGAACTCGTCGTCGGGGCGTGAATCGATCGTCATCGACCTCCACTTTTCTCCGCGATCCACGGAGCGTCGAGGCCTTGACAATGAGATTGGGCTTCGTCCCGCAGCGGTTTAATGTGGTGCTCGTGGGCACCATCTATTACGGAGACGGCGCATCGCCGATCCACATCGACGACCGCACGCTGGCGCACCTCAAGGTCGTCATCGCCACCAAGCTGCGGCGCGGAGAGAGCTTCACGCTCTCATGGCGTCACCCCGACGGCGAACCGACGGGACGCAGCACGATCTGGCTGCACCCCTCGATCCCGCTGAGGTTCGCCTTCGACGACCCCGAGCCGACCACTCTCAGCCGCGAATGGGTCGAGGAGATGGCGAACTCCGCGAACTCGTCCGGCGGCATCATGGTGGTCACCGAGCACATCGACGACCCCGACGCGGTAGCGAAGTCAGGCAACGACGCCACCGCCTGACCGACGCGGGTCCGAGCGGGCGCGTGCCCGTTCAGCCGAGTTCGGGCGCGCCGTCCTCGGCCGGCTCGGGGACGATCGTGAGACCGGCCGGACCGCTCGCGACCTGCATCAGCTCTTCGACCCAGTGCCGGTTGATCCGCGGCTGGCGGCTGCCCGAGAAATGGAACTGCAGCGGCACGGACGGGTGGATCCAGTAGCTGCGACGCTCACCTCCGCGGGGCAGATCGATGTCGAACATGAACGGCTCCGAACGGCGCAGCTTGTTCATGATGACGATGCGCAGGTGCGCCAGAGTCCGGTCGTCGATCTCGACGGAGTTCCCCAGCGTGTCGTAGATGAATCGGCCCACGCGATGAGCCTAACGCGCAACAGACGGTCCGATAAACGACGGACCGTACGAGGGCGACCGGCTAACCGTCGATCTGAGCCGAGGCCTCGACGGCCAGCATCTCAGCCGCCCCCTCTTCGACGCCGATCGGGACGACGACCGGTCTTCCGGCGCTGAACGCCTCCCACTCGCGCAGGACGACGCGCTCGACGTCGACGACGGCGAGGGAGGGATGCGCGGCGGACAGGCGCGCCACGACCCCCGAGAACGACGTCACCACCTGACCTTCGATGGCGAAGCGCTCCTCGGTCGGGGTCACCGGGTGGGAACACATGTTCCCATCGTGTCACCCGTCGCACCGCTTGACGAATGTCAATTCGCGGGCTTTCTCCGGAGACTAGCTACTTGTCAGACGGGGTCGCTGCGCGTCGGATCCGGGGCATGCGCGTCGACCTCGTCGACGGCCTGCTGAAGGCGGCCGAGACACTCGATGACGATGCGTGCTTCCTCGGCCGTCATCCCGTCGACAGCCGCGATCATGCGCTCATGCATGCGACCGAGGGTGTCGCGCACCTCGACGTCGGACTTCTCGGTGGCGACCACGTGCACGCTGCGCCGGTCGCTGGGATGCGCCTGACGCGTGACGTGACCGGACTTCTGCAGACGGTCGATCAGCGCCGTCGTCGACGCCGTCGAGATGCCGAGGTACCGGGAGAGCTCGGTCGGCCCGACGAGGCGGCCCTCGCCGTGCGCCTTGATGAGGTAGCGGAGCACGAGCAGCTCGTTCTCACCCATCGACATCGAGTCGCGCGTGCGGCGGCGCATCGCGGCCTCGGCGGCCCGATAGAGCCGGAACGCCTGGAGCACGGCGATGCCGCGCTCGCGCGGGGTCCCGGGGTCTTCCGAGTCCGACGGATACCAGTAATGGGTCGGTGTCGGAACATCGGGCACTTCGGCATCTTAAGACGCAGCGAGGCTGCGCGCACGTGGCGCGCGCGGGGATTGACTCTCCCGCCCATCCGTGCCGCGCCACGATCCGGAACGCGCACCGTGCCGGGAGCGCCTCACTCGTCGCGGTCGAACCCGAGCGCGGGCCCCTCGCCGTCGATGGTGCGGGCTGGCGGAGCGCCCACCGCCGCGGCAGCACGCGCACGTCGCGCGCTCCGGCTGAGGAGCAGTGCCGCGCCGGCAGCCGAGATCAGCGTCCCCAGGAGCACTCCCAGGCGCGCGCCGTCGGTGTGGACGCCGTCGGCGAAGGACAGGCCCGTGATCAGCAGCGACACGGTGAACCCGATCCCGCAGAGCAGCCCGATCGGCAGCAGGTCGCGCACCTGCACCCCCTCCGGCAGCCGCAGAGGCGTCGTGCGGGTGACGATCGCGGTGGTGCCGAGCACGCCGATCGCTTTTCCGACGACGAGGCCGACCACGATGGCCAGCACGACCGGCTGCGCGATGACCCCGAGCGGGTCGCTCGTTCCGACGACACTGACCCCGGCGGCGAAGAACGCGAACACCGGCAGCGCGATACCCGATGAG
Source organism: Microbacterium sp. AG238 (assembly GCF_003610405.1). GTDB lineage: Bacteria > Actinomycetota > Actinomycetes > Actinomycetales > Microbacteriaceae > Microbacterium. The sequence goes on along the minus strand of NZ_RAQC01000001.1, from coordinate 2,332,987 downwards.
ACGGGACGCACGAGGTCGTCGTACGTATCGGTGCGCGCCACGCTCTCGCCGTGCACCGGCCGCGCGGGAACGGCGAACCCGAGCAGGACGCCGGCGATCGTGGCGTGCACGCCGGACGCATGGAGGAAGCCCCACACCACGAGTCCGAGGGGCAACAGCACCCACCACCGCGCCCACCGCTGCCGGACGACGACCGCGAACACGGCCGCTGCCGCGAGCGCCACCACGAGCGCCACGATGTGGATCGTCGCGGTGTAGAAGATCGCGATGATCAGGATCGCGAGCAGGTCGTCGACGACGGCGAGCGTGAGCAGGAACGTGCGCAGCCCCGGCGGGAGGCCACGACCGAAGATCGCCAGGACGGCCAGCGCGAAGGCGATGTCGGTCGCGGTCGGGATCGCCCAGCCGCGCAGGGCCTCGGTGTCGCCCGTCGCGACGATCACGACGGTGAAGAGGACCGCGGGCAGCAGCATCCCGCCGACCGCTGCGAGCACCGGAACGGCGGCCTCGCGCGGCCGGCGGAGGCTGCCTGCGACGAACTCGTGCTTGAGCTCGACGCCCACGACGAAGAAGAACAGCGCGAGCAGTCCGTCCGCGGCCCACGTCGACAGCGAGAGGTCCAGGTGCAGGGCAGCGGGCCCGATCGTGAACTCGGACAATGCCGTGTAGGAGCCGGCCAGGGGCGAGTTCGCCCAGATCAGCGCGAGGGCCGCAGCCGCGAGGAGCAGCGCCCCGCCCGTCGTCTCACGCGACAGCCAGCGGCGCAACCGGGCCCGGCGGGGAAGAGCGTCGTACATGCGAGGAGCCTTTCGATCCTCCGCCGGCAGTCGCCGACGGACATGTCGACCAGACTTCCCGACGCACCGACCGACAGTTTACCCTTCGGCGGGCACCGCCGTCGGCCCGTCCTTCGACGCGCGCGCCACGTGGAGTTCCGCGATACGACGGCGGTCCAGCCGCGTGACCTCGATCGTCGCCCCGTCGACCTCGATGCGGTCGCCGACCCGGGCGAGACGTCCGAGCTGCTCGATCACGAAACCGGCCACGGTGTCGGACGTCCCGCGCGGGATCGAGATGCCGGTGGCCTCCTCGAAGTCCTGCAGGTTCAGCCGCCCGTCGACCGGTCCGCCGTCGCCCGCGAGTGGATGCGGCATCGCCTCGGTGTCGTACTCGTCGACGATCTCGCCCACGACCTCCTCGACGAGATCCTCGAGGGTGACGATTCCGTCGGTGCCGCCGTACTCGTCGACGACGACAGCGATCTGGCTGCCTTCCGCCCGCATCGACGTGAGGGTCGGCAGGAGCCGCGCAGTCGAGGGGAAGTACCGGATCGGCCGCACGATCGATTGGAGCGGCTGCGCGTCGTCCGTGCCCGCGGCATCCAGCACGTCGCGCACGTGCACGAACCCGGCGACGTCGTCGATCGTCTGATCGATGATCGGGTAGCGCGAGTAGGGCAGGTCGCGCACGAGCGCGGCGGCCGCCCCGACGGTCTCCCCGCCGGGCAACGACACCACCTCGGGACGCGGACGCATCACCTCGCTCAGCTGACGGTCGCGCAGCGACAGAACGTCGTCGAGGATGCGCCGCTCGTCCTCGGGAAGCCCCTCGTGACTCGACACGATGTCGCGGAGCTCTTCGTCGCTCAGCTCTTCGCCGGTCTTGTTCGGGTCTCCGCCCAGCATCCGCACGAGCAGGTTCGTCGAGATCGACAGCAGCCAGATCACCGGCCTCATGAGCTTCGCGAAACCGTTGAGCACCGGCGCGACGCCGTACGCGAAGGCGGCGTTGCGCTGAATGGCGAGGCGCTTGGGCACCAGCTCGCCGAGCACGAGCGAGAGGTAGGCGATGATCAGCGTCAGGACGATCGTCGCGACGGTCATCGCGGCGGCATCGGACAGCCCCCACGAGACCAGCACGGGTGCGAGCGAGGGGGCGATCGACGAGGCGCCGTACGCCGCCGAGGCGAAGCCCGCGACCGTGACGCCGATCTGAACGGCCGACAGGAACGTGTTGGGGTTCCGCGCGAGTTCCGCGACCTTCTCGCCGCGCTTGCCGCGGAGCGCGAGGGCGTTGACCTGGCTGTCACGAAGGGTGACGAGCGCCATCTCCGTGGCGGCGAAGACGCCACCGATGAGCACGAAGACGACGACGAGGACGATGTTGAGGAGCAGATCGCCGTTCACCGGCGGAACTCGCTCGCAAGACGGGGCGCACCCGGGGTCACCCGGGCGCCGGGACTATCGGAGTCGGAGGCCTGAGAGGCTCGATGCGTCATCGCACAAAACTAGCGGCACCCGCTCGGGATCCGCTGAATGCTTGACAAACACCGAGGCCCCCACGACGTCGGGTACGTCGCGGGGGCCTCAGTCGTGGTCAGGCGCGCGTCCGGCGGCGCAGCACCACGGCCGCCGCGCCGAGCGCGATCGTCAGTCCACCGAACAGCGCGAGCCGCATCAGCTGCTCGCTGCCCGCTCCGGTCGCGGCGAGCGCACCCACCGCGGTGCGGACGGTGTCGTCATCCGTCACCGGGTCTCCGGTCGGCGGCGTCGCCGTGACGGTCGCGGTGTTGGTCACGCCACCGGCGGCGCGATCGCTTGCGGTCACCGTGTACACGGCGGTCGCGGTCACCGACTCACCGGGCGCGAGCACGTGCTGCACCCCCGGCCAGGCGCCGTACACGATCTCCGACAGTCCGCTCAGCCCGTCTCGCACAGCCACGTCACGGAGCGTGACGTCGCCGGTGTTCGTCACCGTGAAGGTGTAGCGGATGCGGTCGCCGTCGAGCTCACCGCTCTTCGTCAGCGCGATCGCGGGCCCCTGCGGCAGCGGCTGGTCGAACTCGTCCTCGTCGCTCACCGGGTCTCCGGTCGGCGGGGTGCCGGTGACGGATGCCGTATTCTCGACGACTCCCGCGTCGCGGTCGGCCTGCGTCGGCGTGTAGGTCGCGGTGGCCGTCACCGACTCACCCGGGGCGAGCACGCCCGCCTCAGCGGGCCAGGCACCGTAGGAGAGGTCGGAGAGACCCGGCAGCTCGTCGGCGATCGCGACGTCCGTCAAGGTCACGTCACCGATGTTGGTCGCCGTGAAGGTGTAGGTCAGCTCGCCGCCCTCGAGGACGCCGGTCTTGACCAGCGCGATGCCGGGAGTCTGCGCGACCGGCAGCTCGACCTCGTCGTCGTGGGTGACCGGGTCGCCGACGGGCGGGGTGCCTGTCGCGGTCGCGGTGTTCTCGACGACACCCGCGTCGCGGTCGGCCTGCGTCAGCGTGTACGTCGCCGTCGCGGTGACCGACTGGCCCGGGGCCAGCACGCCCTCGGCCTCCGGCCACGCCCCGTAGACGACCGCCGACAGCCCCGGGAGGGCATCGGTGACGGACACGTCGCGAAGCGTGACGTCTCCGGCGTTGCGGACGACGAAGGTGTACGTCGCGACGTCTCCCTCGAGCGCGCCGGTCTTCTCGAGCAGGATGCCGGGTGCCTGCGGCACGGGAACGTCGACGTCGTCCTCGTCGGTCACGGGGTCACCGGTCGGCGGGGTGCCGACCACGGTGGCGGTGTTCTCGACGACACCCGCGTCGCGATCGGCCTGCGTCAGGGCGTAGGTCGCCGTCGCGGTGACCGACTGGCCGGGGGCCAGCACGCCCGAAGCACCGGGCCACGCACCGTACGAGATCTCGGACAGACCCGGCAGGGCATCGGCGATCGACACCTTCGTCAGAGTCACGTCGCCGATGTTGGTCGCGGTGAACGTGTACGCGATCTCATCGCCGTCGAGGGCGCCGCTCTTCTCGAGCGAGATCGCGGGAACCGGGTCGGGGAGTGCGACCAGTGCGGGCGCGTCATCCGACACGGGGTCACCGGCCGGCGGGGTCCCGGTCACGGTCGCGACGTTCTCGATGCTGCCCGCCGCGACATCGGCATCCGTCACCGTGTACGTCGCGGTCGCCGTCACCGACTGGCCGGGGTCGAGCACACCGGGGGCACCGGGCCATGCGCCGAAACGGATCGACGAGAGGCCGGGCTTGGGGTCGGCGAGCGTCACATCGGTGAGCGTCACGCCGCCGTCGTTCGTGATGGTGAAGGCGTAGTCGACGGTGTCTCCCGCGACGCCGCGGTCGCCGGTCGCCAGCACGCCGGTCTTCTCGAGAGAGATCGAGACGCAGTTGGCGTTGACGATGTCGATCAGCGTGCGCTGCAGGGCGGAGAACCCGGCGATGTAGTAGTCGGAGCCCTCCGTCGGCCCGGAGACCTGCCGGATGTGCTCACGGAAATCGGCCAGCGCCTGGCCCGAGAGGTTGTCGCTCACGCCGATCGGGACGATGCGGGTGCCGGTCGCCTTGAGCTCGTTCGCGCTGCGGACCGAAGCGTCCATGACGGCGCGGTCGGTGCTGTTTCCGGGTCCCCGTGCCGGGCTGCCGTACTGGGTCGGGTTGCCGTCGGTGAGGAAGATCAACGCGTCGTAGGCCTCTGGCGACGCGGCGACGGCGGCGACGCCGCGATCCCAGTTCGTGCCGCCCTGAGCGCTCGCCGGACGCTGGATGCCGTTGACGTAGGCGCCGACGGCGTCGACTCCGGCCTCGTCGGCGAGCGACGTCAGGGGCAGCGGGCTGTTCGAGGGGCCGCTGGTGGCGGGAGCGTTGGAAGCGAAGTTGTGTACGGCGAGCTGGAGCGGATAGCCCTCGAGCGCTTGCGCCAGTCCGGCCAGCTCGGAGCGGGTCTGCGCGAGCTGCGTGTCGGTCACCGAATTGGACAAGTCGACGCTGATGGCGATGTTCATCTGGCAGTGCTCGCTCAGCGCGGGGTTCGTCGACGGCGGCACGTCGGACTCGACGGCCTGCGCGCCGACCGCGCCGCCGAGAGCGAGGGCCGACGAGAGGGCTGCCGCGAGCACGCCTCTCGCAACGGTACGGGCGCGACGTCGTCGCGGCGGCGGCGGTGAATCTGGGCGCAGGTGTTTCACGGTCATCCTTCGGGTAAAGGGCACAGCGCTCGGGCAGCGACTGTGAGAGCGCAGCGAATGCGCATCCGCTCGACCCTGGCGGCAACCACCCGTCGCTGACGCGTGAAAACCGGGAACTTCACCTCGCATTTCATCCCGGCTTCGCGCGACCGGTCCTCGCGCACCAGAATGCTCTGGTGCACACCCGGCTCCTCTGGTCGCTGCTGATCGCTGCTCTGGCGTTGAACGCCGTCTACGGCGGCGTCGCGGGAGTACTCGTCCCCGCCCAGATCGCCCGCGCCGACCCCGCCCATAAGGACGCCGTCCTCGCTGTCGTGCTCACCGCGTCGTCATTGCTGACCCTCGTCGTCCATCCGCTGGCGGGTGCAGCGTCGGACCGGACGCGCTCGCGCTGGGGACGGCGGGCACCCTGGATCCTCGCGGGCGCTGCCGGCAGCGCCGCCGTGATGGTGGTGCTGGGCCACGCCGAGTCGGTCTGGGCCGTCGCCGTGGGGTGGCTGGTGCTGCAGCCGCTCCTGAACGTGTTAGAGGCTCCGCTCGACGCGGTGCTGGCCGACCGCGTCGAACCGTCGCGGCGACCCCGGGCGGCGGCCTTCTTCGGCATGGGCGCCGCGGGCGGACTCGCCGCCGGCGCAGCGGGCGCCGGTCTCGGCGTCGCCCATGCGCCGCTGGTGTACATCGCGCTGGCGGCCGGGCTGATGATCGCCGCGGTCTTCTTCGTGGCCGCGAACCCCGACCGCTCCAACGCCCCGAGGGCCGCTCGACTGCCCGTCCGAGAGGCGTGGGCGTCGCGCGACCTCCGGCTCGTCTTCACCGCACGGTTCTTCCTCGTGCTGGGGCATCAGCTGGTGATGGGGTACCTGCTGTACATCGTGATGGACCTCACGGGCGCCTCCGTCGAGGAGGCCGGCCGCACCGCGAGCCTCGTCATCGGCCTGCACATCGTCAGCCTCGTCGGCGGGTCCGTGGCCGGCGCACTCTGGATCCGGCGCCGCGTGCCCTGGGTGGTCGCGGCGAGCGCGGTCCTGGCGGCATCCCTCCTGATCCCTCTCGCCGCGCCCAGCGTCGCCGGTCTCGTGGCGTTCGCCGTCATCGGCGGGGCCGCCCGTGGGGTGTACCTGGCGGCGGATCTGGCCCTCATGATCGACGTCCTGCCGTCGGCCGGCGATTCCGGGCGAGATCTCGGATTGCTGGGGCTCGCGACGATCGTGCCGCAGACGCTCGCGCCGGCGATCGCAGGGCTCGTGCTGTTCGTCGGCTCCGGGTCCTACGGCGTCCTGTTCGTCTTGGCCGCGTCGGCGGCGCTGGCATCGACCGCGGTGATCGCCCGCGTGGGGTCGACACCGGTGAGGAGACCGTAGGCGAGGGCGGCCGCGATCGCCTCCTCGCGCGACGATGCGCCGAGCTTGCGGTACAGCGAGCGACGCTGCGACTTCACGGTGTTGACCGAGACGTGTAAGCGCGCGGCGATCTCCTCGACGCTCGCGGTGTCGACGAGGTGACGGGCGACGACAGCCTCCCGCGCCGTGAGCTGCGGGGCGACCCCCGCGACCGTGATCGGCGCCGGCACGTCGTCGACCTCGCCCGCGAAGAGATCGTGCTCGTCGGCGGGGATGACGAGGAACGGGGTGCGCAGACCGTAGGTGCGAGCGAGCGTGCCCGCACGCTGGGCGAGGGTGCGGGCGTCGACGGCCCGGCCCACCCGGTGGAGCAGGATCGCCTCGAGCGCCGCGGACTCGGTCCGCTGTCGTGGAGTGCGCGCCGCGACGGCGTTGAGGAGCTTCAGCGCACGTTCGTGCTGACGGTCGAAGACCGCGACGCGGGCGGCGGCGAGCATCACCTCGGGGACGTCGGACGGACGCGAGGTGAGCCGGCGCGCCGACACCAGGTCGCCCGCGGCGAGCGCCAGGGCGCTCTCGGTGGCGTCGAGCACGCGCGCGGCCGGCGAACCGGACGCGATCCGTCGTCCACGACGACTGCGCAGCGCGCGCAGCCGCTCGAGACCCTCGTGGGGGCGACCGGCGGAGACGTCGGTCCATGCGCGCACCATGGCGATCGCCGACCAATGCTCGATGGTGTCGATGATCGGCCAGATCGGGGCGATCGCAGCCTCCGCGGCGCCGACGTCGCCGCGTTCGAGCGCGAGTTGACTCTCGGCGATCCACAGCATGCTGCCCTGATACTCGTTGAGGATGTCGTCCGGCCAGGGACGTCCGGTGGCCTGCGCCGCCCAGGTCTGCGCCGCCGGAAGATCGCCTATCTTGGCGTGGACGAGGGCCAGGCCGCCGTACGCGACGAGTTCGACGCTCGGTCGCACGGCCGTCGCGAGCGCCTGTTCGAACTGTTCGACCGCCGCCTCGTCGTCACCCCCGTACAGCAGGCTGATCGCCGCGTGGGCGTGCAGATCGCCGCGAAGCCCCCGCAACTGCTCGAGCTCGGCTGCGGGCAGCTCGTCGAGGACGCGCGCGGCCGCGCGGGCAGCGCGCAGACCGCGGTCGCCGACGCCGGTGAGCCGGCGCGCGACCGACTCGACGACGCGCAGCAGGGCACGGTCGGCCGGTTCGCTCTGGCCCGTCTGGACTCCGAGCAGCGCGACGCCCAGCAGCTCGGCCGCGCGGACCTTGTGTTCCCGGCGGGCATTGAGGATGAGGGCCTGCGCCAGGGCGATAACAGGCCAGCGCCGCAGCTGCAGCAGCGGGATCGGACGCAGCGCCGCGGCGATGCGGGGGCCGTTGCCCCAGAGCAGCTTGAGCCCGTCGCGGCGCAGGGCCGCGTCGACGATGTCGAGGGCGTCCGCAGCGGCGCCCTCCACGAGCGCGCCGAGCCCCGAGCCTTCCTGGAGCAGCGCACGGGCGGCGCGGTGGCGGATCGCGCGCTGCTCGCCCTCGGGAATGGGCGTCGCCGCAAGCGTCGCGGCACGGATCGGCGCCGTGAGCGCGAAGATCAGCGTGCCGTCGTCGGTGCGCCATTCGCCGTGCCCCGCCCGCTCGGCCCGCTCGATGACGGCGTCGTCGCCGCCGAGCTGGGCGGCGAGCGCGGGTGTGAGGAACTCGGGCACCGCCAGGGCGGCGGCCGAGGCCGGCAGCGGATGCGGCGCGAGGCGCGCGAGCACGAGTCGAACCGCATCGGCGTCGACGACGTTCGCCTCGACGACCGCGACGACGGCCGCGGGGAGTCCGCCCGTCACCAGCTGCACGGTGCGGGGATTCAGGTGGGAGTCGCGCGCGGCGACGTAGGCGATCGTCTCGTCGAGCGTGAAGGCGAGATCGCGTACCCATTCCACGTCCCAGGCCAGCGGAACAGCGCGGGCGCTGCGTACGGCGAGCCGAACGACGAGATCGGGCCGGGTGATGCGCAGCTGCCGCACCCGCTCCCAGGCGTCGGGCGCGAGGGCGTCGCCGTCGTCGATGACGAGCGTGCGCGAGACCACGTCGGGGATGCGGCCGTCGCCGGCCCACGTGACGTCGTCACGCTCCTCTGCGAACTGGCGCAGCAGCGTGCTCGCGCCGGCGCCGTCCGGACCGAGCAGAGCGACCAGGGGCGCGGGCGACGCAAGCGCCGAGAGCAGACGTGGGCGGTCCAGGCGCACCGGCGCGCGCAGGGGTGCCATGGTTGGAATGCTAACGGAGCCGCCCCGCCGGAGTCGACGCCGCACGACCGGGCGACCGCCCCCGCGGGTGGCGGGATGTGCCACGATTCAAGGATGGACGAGGGAGTTGCCGCCGAGCTTCGAGCCCTCCGCAACCGCGCCTACGCGCCGGGCGGCGACATCGCCGACGACCCGGTGGCACTGGCACGACTGGCCGAGCTCGAGGAACGCGAACGCGTACGTCGGCTGCCGCAGGCGCACACGCCCGCCTTGGAGCCGGAGCTGCCGCCGATCATCGACACGGTGCCGAACACGTCAGCGGTCCGGTCCGACGAGACGCGGGACGACGAGTCCCAGGGGCACGGGTCCGGGGGTCACGAGTCCGGGAATGGCGCCGCGGACCCGACGGTCCCTCGCGCGCGACGGCCGCGACCCCTGCTCATGTGGGCCGGGTCGCTCGTCGCCGTGGCAGCCCTCGCGGTCGGCGTCACGGCGTTCGCGACGGCGCGCAGCGCCTCGACCGCGACGGCGCTGCCGCCGGACGCGCGCGTCTCGCACGTCACGACGCTGCTGCCGACGGGGGCCGAGTTGCCGGAGTTCTTCGGCGGCTACGACCGGAACCGCGAGGGCCGGTCGTTCGAGCCCTTCCTGGGACTCGCCGTGTTCGAGACCCCCAGCTTCTGGTCGCTCGACGAGAGCGAGTCCGAGTCCTGCGTCATCGTCACGCGGGTCGCCGACGTCGAGTCGTCGACGAGCGACTCCTGGTCGGGATTCATGGACCAGGGCTGCTCCGCCGGCGCGTTCCCCGCTGCCGTCTCCTTCGTCGTTCGCGATGATCAGCCCGAGGATCTCCTCGCCCGCTACCCCATCGGCACCGCGATGCAGCTGGTGCTGACGGATGCCGGCGTCGACGTGTTCGTGTCGGAGGCCCCGACGTCCTCCGCGGCCCCGGAGGCGCCCGACGGCGCCACGGGTCAGCCGGCCGGCTGAGTGATGACGTCGGACTCGGCGGTCACACCGTTGAGCTCGACGTAGAGGTGCCGCTCGGTGACCGAGACCGTCACGGTGTTGCGGCGGTCGAGGGCCGTGACGAGGGTGTCGATGAAGCCCGGCTCGAAGCTGTGCAGGGCGATGTCCGAGACGCGGTGGATCTTCTTCCCCGCCCACGCCGCGACGATCGGTCCGGGGTTGCGCTGCGTGTACACCGCGACGCGGTCGGCCTGCTTGCTGCCGAGGTGCAGCCGTGAGGCATCCGGCGCCCCCACTTCGATCCAGGCGACGATCGATCCGGTCAGGTCGCGGACGAGCACGGCCGGCTCGTCCTTCGCGGCGATGCCCTCGGTGAAATCGATGCCCTCCTCGTACTCGAGGCAGTAGGCGAGCAACCGGGTGAGCATGAAGGCATCCGTCTCGGAGGGATGCCGCGCGAGGCGCAGCGCGAACGACTCGTACACGCCGCGGTCGACGTCTGCGAGCGTCGCATCGAACGTGTGGATCGTCGCCCCGGCAGCCATGAGGAACGAGCCTAGCCGCCCCCGGGTGCACCACCGTGTGCGACGCTGTTCTCATGCGGATCGCACTGACGGGATCATCGGGAAAACTCGGCACGGTCGTCGCTCGTGAGCTCACGGCGGCGGGCCACGAGGTCATCGGCTTCGACGTCGTCGGCACGCGCGGGCCCGCGTTCGTGCAGATCGACCTGACCGACTACGGCCAGGTCGTCGACGCTTTCGGCTCGGTGGGCGACCGCCACGACGGCGTCGACGCGATCGTGCACCTCGGCGCGGTCCCGGCCCCCGGTATCCGTCCCGACATCGCGACCTTCCACAACAACATGGCCGCGACCTTCAACGTCTTCCACGCCGCGACACGACTCGGCATCGACCGGATCGTGTACGCCTCGAGCGAGACGGTGCAGGGACTGCCGTTCGACGTTCCGCCGCCGTACATCCCCGTCGACGAGGAGTACCCCGCGCGCCCCGAGTCGGTGTACTCGCTCGTGAAGCACCTCGAGGAGCAGCTCGCGATCGAGCTCGTGCGCTGGCACCCGGGCCTGTCGATCACGGCGCTGCGGTTCTCGAACGTCATGGTTCCCGAGGACTACGCCGAGTTCCCCTCCTTCGACGCCGACCCGGTGCGCCGCAAGTGGAACGTGTGGAGCTACATCGACGCACGCGACGGCGCCCAGGCCGTGATGCGTGCACTCGAGAACGCGCCGGCGGGATTCGACCGGTTCCTCATCGCAGCCGCCGACACCGTCATGTCACGCCCGAACGCGGAGCTCGTGTCCGAGGTCTTCCCCGACGTCGAGGTCCGCGGCGAGCTCGGCACGAACCGGTCGCTCTTCTCGACGGAGAAGGCGCGGCGGCTCCTGGGGTACGAGCCGAAGCACTCCTGGCGCGACCACGTCTGAGGCGGTCTAGCCGGCATCCGCCGCGACGACGCGGCGGGCCTGCTCGGCCGCGCCGAGCGCGACGTATTCGCCCGGGGCGGGAACCTCGACGTCGAGACCGAAGACCGCGGGAGCGATCTGCTGCACGGCCGCCGACCGCGCTCCCCCGCCGACCAGGAGCACCCGGCGCAGCGGTACCCCCTGATCGCGCAGGGCGTCGAGCCCGGCGCCGAGCCCGGACAGCATCCCCTCCACCGCGGCGCGGGCGAGGTTCTCGCGGGTGGTGGAGGCCAGCGTCATCCCGCTCAGCACAGCCGTCGCGTCCGGCAGGTTCGGGGTGCGCTCACCCTCGAAGTACGGCACGAGGGTCAGCCCGCCCGCACCGGGATCGGCCGACAGCGCCAGCTGCGACAGCCCGTCGTGGTCGACCCCGAGCAACGCCGCGACCACGTCGAGCACGCGTGCCGCGTTGAGCGTGCACACGAGCGGCAGATGGTGACCGTCTGCCGAGGCGAAGCCCGCGACGGTTCCGGTCGCATCGATCGCGGGCGTGTCGCTCACTGCGAAGACGGTGCCGGACGTGCCGATCGAGACGACGACGTCGCCGAGGCCCGCGCCGACGCCGAGAGCGGATGCCGCATTGTCGCCGGCACCCGCGGCGACCCGCCGGCCAGCCCTGTCCTCGACCCATTCGTCGGCGGCGAGCACCCGCGGCACGACGACGTCGTGTCCGAGGGCCGACACGAGAAGCTCGCGGTCGTATTCACCCGTGACGGCGCTCCAGTACCCGGTTCCCGACGCGTCGGAACGGTCGGTGACGAGCTCGCCGAGAACCGCGGCCCCGGCTGAGCCGTCGGCGGCGGGGCCGAAACCGCGCAGCCGCCAGGTCAGCCAGTCGTGCGGCAGCGCCACCGCCGCCGTGCGCCCAGCGTTCTGCGGCTCGTGGTCGCGCAGCCATCGCAGCTTGCTGATCGTGAACGAGGCGACCGGGACGAGCCCGGTGCGTTCGGCGAGGCGCTCGGCGCCGAACTCGGCCACGAGATCGGATGCCGCCTGCGCCGACCTCGTGTCGTTCCACAGCAGGGCGTCGCGCACGACCGCCCCCTGCTCGTCGAGCGCGACGAGACCGTGCTGCTGACCGCCGATCGACCACGCCGCGACGTCGGACATCCCGCCCGCGAGCTCGACGGCAGCCTGCAGCGCAGCCCACCAGGCTTCGGGGTCGACGCTCGTGCCGTCCGGGTGGGGCGCACGCCCCTCCCGGACGACCCGACCGGTGTCGGCGTCGACGATCACGACCTTGCACGATTGGGTCGACGAGTCGACACCCATGACCAGCGTCATGCCGGCATCCTTCTCTCTCGCGTTGCGGGGCTCGTCGCGCTCAGGCGTCAGCGCGCACCGAGCAGGTGCTCGGTCGCGAGCTGCTGCAGACGGACGAACCCGAAGCCCTTGCCGCCGAGGTAGGCGTCGGTGTCGAAGTCCTCGTAGGCCGAGCGGTCGGCGACGAAGTCGTCGTAGCTCTCCCCCTCGCCGAACGTCGGCTGCGCCAGCTCGGGAACGCGGGCGGCCTCGAGCGCCTCCTGGACCTCGGGGTCGGCGCGGAACGCCGCGGCCCGCTCCTTGAGCAGCAGGTAGGTGCGCATGTTCGCGGCAGCGGAGTCCCAGACGCCGGTCTCGTCTTCGGTGCGGCTCGGCTTGTAGTCGAAGTGACGGGGTCCGTCGTACGCCGGGCCGCCGTTCGGGCCGCCGTTCTCGAGGAGGTCCACGAGGGCGAACGCGTTGTGCAGGTCACCGTGACCGAACACGAGGTCCTGGTCGTACTTGATGCCGCGCTGACCGTTGAGATCGATGTGGAAGAGCTTGCCGTGGTACAGGGCCTGCGCGATGCCGGCCGCGAAGTTCAGCCCCGCCATCTGCTCGTGCCCGACCTCGGGGTTCAGCCCGACGAGTTCAGGACGCTCGAGCGACTCGATGAAGGCGAGCGCGTGACCGACGGTCGGCAGCAGGATGTCGCCGCGCGGCTCGTTCGGCTTCGGCTCGATCGCGAAGCGCAGGTTGTAGCCCTTCTCGACGACGTAGTCGCCGAGGAAGTTGACGGCCTCGCGGTAGCGCTCGAGCGCCTGGCGGACGTCCTTCGCGGAGTCGTATTCTGCCCCCTCGCGGCCGCCCCACATGACGAAGGTCTCGGCGCCGAGCTCGGCGCCGAGGTCGATCTGCCGCAGCACCTTGCGGATGGCGAAGCGGCGGACCGCACGGTCGTTCGAGGTGAAGCCGCCGTCCTTGAAGACGGGAGCGCTGAAGAGGTTGGTGGTGACCATGGGAACGGTCAGACCGGTGTCGGCGAGCGCGCCCTTGAGGCGATCGATCTGCGTCTGCCGCTCGCTGTCGCTGGATCCGAACGCGAACAGGTCGTCGTCGTGGAACGTCAGTCCTGCGGCCCCGAGCTCGGCGAGCTTCTCGACCGCGTGGACGACGTCGAGGGGCGGACGGGTCGGGCCGCCGAACGGGTCGGTGCCGTTGTAGCCGATGGTCCAGAGGCCGAACGTGAACTTGTCGGCCGGGGTCGGGGTGCGCATGCGTGCTCCTTCGCTTCGATTGCTGCGGGCTCAGCGTAAGTCGATTTGTCTATTACGTCAACAAACTGGATTCTCGTAGGCTGATCCCGTGAGTGTCGCGCCGGGAACCGCCGAACTCGTCCGGCGCGTGAATCTCGCTCGGATGCTCGTCGTCGTGCACCGGGACGGGCCGATCTCGCGCGCCGCGCTGACTGCCGAACTCGGCCTCAACCGCTCGACCATCGGCGCGCTGACGGCAGAGCTCGCGCGCCTGGGGCTCGTCACCGAGACCGCCGGCGCCCCCGAGGGGCGCATCGGTCGCCCCTCTCCGGTCATCACCGCACGCGCCGATGTCGTCGCCGTCGCCGTGAACCCGGAGGTCGACGCCGTGACGCTCGCCGCCGTCGGCCTCGACCGCCGTGTGCACGCCCGCCGCCGCGCGCTCACGACGGCCCTCATCACGCCGCAGGAGCTCGCGTCGCTCATCGCGGAGACCATCGAGGACTGGCGAGCGGGCCCGCTCGCGGCGACGACGGTCATCGGTGTCGGCGTAGCCGTCCCGGGCTTGGTCGAGCCCGCAGCCGGTCTCGTCGTGCACGCCCCGCACCTGCGTTGGACGAACGCTCCGCTCGCCGAGCTCGTGACGGCAGCCACGGGCACGCCCACGACGGTCGGCAATGACGCGTCGTACGGCGCGCACGCCGAGTACCTCTTCGGCGCTGCCCGCGGCGTCGCCGATGTGATCTACCTCAACGGCGGGGCGAGCGGCATCGGCGGCGGGCTCGTCGTCGGGGGCGCACTCGTCGGCGGCGCGCGCGGCCTGGCCGGCGAGTTCGGGCACAACCCCGCGATATTCGAGGATGCCGCAGACCGCCGTTCCGGCGAGCACGCCGCTCTGGAGGACGAAGTGAGCCGGCACCGCCTGATCGCTTCGCTCGGACTTCCCGGCGCAGACGACGCCGAGCTGCGCGCCGCTGTCCACGGGGCCGCGAACCCCGCTGCTCGCGCCGAGCTGCGCCGGCAGCGCCGCATCCTGGCTTCGGCGGTCGCGAGCGCCGTCAACGTCCTCGACCCCGCGGTGGTGGTGCTCGGCGGTTTCCTCGCTCCCCTCGTCGAAAGCGACGTGGACGAGTTCGCCGAGGCCGTCGCTCGGCAGACCATCTCGGCCGCCTGCCCGCTCGTACGCACCGCCGAGCTGGGCGACGACCGGCTCCTCGTCGGCGCTGCCGAGACGGCGTTCGCCGACCTCCTCGCCGATCCGGTGCCCGTCATGACCGGGTCGGGCGCGCCGATGACCGATTCAGCGGCCGCGTCAAGCGCGACCTCTGCCACGCGCTGAACTCGTACGATCGAACAGGCGCGCAGCGTCGCGCCGTCCGCCCCGAGAGAAACGTCCGCATGGCATCCAGATCCACCCGACCTGCCGACCCGCCGCAGCGTCAGCGCAACGCGCTCGCACCCGGCATCCTCGGAGCCGCCGCCCTCATCGCCGGCATCCCGCTCATCGGCGGGGAGTTCGCGATCGTGATCTCATTCGTCGTCGCGATCCTCGCGCTCATCATCGCGTGGTTCGCGATCCAGGCGCGGCAGTGGTGGTGGGCTCTTCCGATGGCGGCGGTCGCGGTGGTCTGGAACCCCGTGTACCCCTTCTCGCTCGACCAGCCGGTCTGGATGGCGGCGCATGTCGTCGGGGCCGCGACGTTCATCGCCGCCGGTGCCCTCGTGTGGGTTCCCCGCGCGCAGGCCGCCCGATGATCCCCGGTGGCGCGGCGGGTGCGCCCGGCAACGGCATCGTCTGGGCGCGCGTCGAGGACGGCTTCCACGTGGGCAGCCGCACCGGTGAGTTCGTGGGATACATCGACCGGCAGGCCGACGGCCGGTATCTTGCGTACGACTCCCGGTCGTCTCGCGTCGGGGCGTTCACCGATCTGACCACCGCCATGCGCACGCTCGCCCTCGGCGCGACCCCCGACATCCCCGACGAAGCGCCGCCGATCGAACTCCGGGAGATCCGATGACCTCGACGCCCGCCGACCTGCTCTCGGTCCTCTATACGAGCAACGCCCGGGCCCCGTTCGGCGACGACGAGCTGGCGGCTCTGCTCGAGCAGAGCCGCGCGTCGAACGCGGATCGAGACCTGACGGGGATGCTGCTGTACCGCGGCGGTCGATTCGTCCAGGTGCTCGAGGGCCCCGAGCAGACCGTGCGCGACCTCCTCGCGACCATCCGCGAGGATTCGCGCCACTCCGGCATGCGTGTCCTCATCGAGCAGCCCATCGCCCACCGCGAGTTCCGCGAGTGGACGATGGGCTATCAGCCGATCGCCGAGACGACGGGCGACGCTCCGGCGGGGTTCCGCGACACCTTCGACGACCTCGAGAGCGCCGGCGACCCGAGCGCGACGCTGCGGGCGGCTCGTGAGCTGAGCCTGTGGTTCCGCGTGCGCTCGGCTCGGCCGCAGCACGGCACCGACGCCGCACCCGACGCAGGCGCCTGATTACTCGCCGCGCCCGGTCGCGTCCTGCAGACGGTCGATCTGCTCCGACGCCTCCGCCTTGGTGAGATTGCCGGGAAGCTCTTCGCCGGCCTCGCGTGCGAGGGTGTCGAGATAGCTCCGCTGCGGGCCGGTCATGGGCTCATCACCCGTGACCCAGTTCTCGGGGTCCTTGACCGGCGACCCCTGGCCCGCGCCCTCGGTCCCGCCCAGGGTGTCCGCCGCGGGCTCGGACGCTGCGGGCGGAGTCGGCGCGGAGGGCTCACCCGGCGCGGGCGTCGTCGGCTCCGTGGGCACGGGAACGGTGGGCTCGGCGGGTGCGGGGAAGGTGGGCTCGGCGGGTGTGGGGATGCTCTGATCGCTCATGGCTCGACGCTATGCCGACTGCGCCGATAAGCCGAGGCACTTGCGCGCCGCGCGAAAACCGCACAACGAGACACCCGGCCCGGGAGCGCCGTTCGGGCAGCGTCCCCGTGGCCGGGTGTTCTTCGATCGTCGGCGACGCACCGCAAGGAATCCGCAACGCGTGCACCGCGCAACCTCAAGGAATCCGCAAGATCGGTGCTCAGCCGCGGCGCGCGGGCGCCGAGATGCGGATGACGGCGGAATCGTCCTTTTCTCCGAGTCCCTGCGCCTGCGCCAGGAGGTAGCTCTGCTCGGCGGCGGCTGCCAGCGGCGCCGGAAGCCCCGCCCGCCGCGCCGCGGTGCCGACGATCCCCATGTCTTTGACGAAGATGTCGAGGCGACTGAGCACCTCGGCACCGTCGGAATCCCAGGCCTGCAGCATCCGCGGCCCGCGGTTGCCGAGCATGAACGACGCGGCAGCACCGGCCTGCAACGCCTCGAGCGTGCGCTCCAGGTCGAGCCCGAGCCTGTCGGCGAGCGCGAGCGCTTCGGCCGCGGCGGCGATGTGCACGCCGCACAGCAGCTGGTTGACGGTCTTCAGTGCCTGGCCGTCGCCGGCCCGCTCCCCGACGACGGTCAGCGTCGAGGCCAGCTGGTCGAGCACGGGTCGGGCGACGGCGAGGGCGTCGGGGTGCGCACCGACGACGATCAGCAGGTCGCCCTCTCGCGCCCGGATCGGACCGCCGCTCAGCGGGGCGTCGACCAGCCCGATCCCGCGCTCGGCGAGCGAGGCCGCGACGTCGGCTACCCCGTCGGTGCCGACGGTGCTGGTGAGGACGACGACCGCCCCCTCCGCGAGGGCGTCGACGATGCCGGCATCCCCGAAGAGGACGTCGGCGAGTTGAGCGGAGTCACGCACTGCCACCAGGACGACCTGCGCACCCGCCGCGGCCTCGGCGGCGGAATCAGCCGGCGTCACGCTCGCTTCGGCGGCCAGCGCGAGCCGCGCGGGGGCGATGTCGAAGCCGCGGACAGGGAAAGTCTCCGCCAGGCGGGCGGCCATCGGCAGGCCCATCGCGCCGAGCCCCAGTACCGCAACCGTTGTGTTGTCGTTCATATCGAACCTTGCTCCTTCAGCTCAGGCGGATGGCGCGGGCGTCAGCGAGAGCCGCTCGACAGCGGCGGTGAGCGACCCGTCGTCGCCGACGTTGCCGGCGAACACGATGTAGGGGATCCCGGATGCCGGCCCGTCGGCCGCCTCCCAGACCGACACGATGCCGGGAAAGAGGGAACCGCGCACGCGCGCGCGGCGGATCTCGAGCCCGCGCGTCGCGACGTCGCTCGAGGTGATGCCGCCCTTGGCGATGACGAAGCGCGGCGTGACACGCGCGACGACCGTTCGGACGACCTGGACGACGGCTTCCGAGACCTGACGGGAGATGTCGAGGCTCTCGTCGGGGTCGTCGGTGCGAACGAGGGTGCGGCTGGTGTGCAGCACGACATCGCCGCGCAGCAGCGCGGTGGAGATGGTCGCGCAGGCGCGGTCGAGTTCGGCTTGCCGTTCGGAGGGATCGAGCAGTCGCGGGACGTCGAGCTCCATTACCGCCTCGAGCGGGCGGCGACGCACGAGGTCGGCGAGCTGGCGGCTGGTGAGACCGACGTGCGAGCCGACGACGACCAGTCCACCGCGGGTCGCACGATCAACGCTGAGGTCGGCGACGTCGACGGGCGGCCGACGCCGTTGTCCGATCCGCGCTCGCACGAAAGGAGGTCCCACCCGGTAGACGTACGAACGACCTTCCGCCTCGACCGCCTCGAGACCCAGCGCCAGCTCGACGAGGTCTTCTTCCGCGACCGCGTCGACCACGATGGGCGCACCCTTCGGGGCAGAACGCAGCACCGCGGCGACCGCAGCGGTGCCAGCGCGGAGGTCGTCGACGGTGACCTCGACGACATCGGCGGCGGCGACCGCCCCGCCGGTCTTCTCCGCCACCCAGTCGGCGAGCCGCGACGAGCGGAAGCCGAAGGTCGAGTCACGGGCGAACTCCGTCTCGCCGATCGGTGTGAAGCCCTCGTCCGACAGGATGCCGTGCACCCCGCGCACCGTGACGCGCCCGGCATCCGGGAACGCGGGCACGACGACGACGTTCGTCGACGCCGCGGCCCCCGACCGGGCGACCTCATCGGCGATCGTGTCGGGCTCGAGCGGGAAGTGCCCCCGGAGCGTCGAGTCGCTGCGGCTGACGAAGTCGACCCGGACGCCGACTGTCTCCGCCGCCGCGAGGGACGCGCGCACGACCTCGCGGTTGATGCGCTCAGCGTCGGCCGGTGCGAGGCTGCGCGAGTTGGTCAGTACATATACCGCGGGAGCCCCTGACGAGAACGCCCAGACCAGGTCGGCCACATCCCACGCCCCCAGCACAGGAAGGTCCGCAACGGACTGCGTCCCGGTGGGATCGTCGTCGAGGACGACGAACACGCGCCCGCTCTCGGCCACGCGCGCCGCGAGCACACCGACATCAGGACGCGTGGCATCGGGCAGGCCGGGCAGTGGTGCGGTCGGTTCCATGGGATCTCCTCGTCGTCGAGTGGCCAGCCGAGTGGCTATCAGCTGTATGACAGCATGCAGCAGGAGGGGAGGGACGTCAATCGAGCGACACATCGCGCTCGGGGGTTGCGTCGTCGCCCGCATGGGCCGCACGCTGGCATCAGACGATCGACCCGCAGGAGACGAGAGGAGTCAGACATGTCCGAGACCGCCCGCGAGCACGGCGCCGAGGTTCCCGTGGCCGACGCCGAGGAACAGCGGCATCCCGTCACACCCGACGACGGGACGGCTCCCGAGATCCCGGCCCCGACGACCGAGGCGGACGACGCCGACGTCTGGGAGCAGAGTCACGAGGTGCCGATCGACGACGACGAGCCCGAAACGACGTGAGGCCTCCTCAACCGGCCACGTAGCGGCGGAAGTCATCCAGGGTCTGCTGCAGATGGTGATCCATCGCTGCGCGGGCGGCCTCCGGATCGCGCGAGCCCAGCGCCGCGAGAATACGCCGATGCTCCTCGATCGCGTGCTCCTGGATCTCCGGTACCCGCGAGGTCTGCGCCCGGCGCTCGGCGAGCACCTCGGTCAGGGGTGCGAGCAACACCCCGAGGAACAGGTTGTCCGAGGCGCCGAGGATCACGACATGGAAGCGCAGGTCGGCCTCGACGAAGCGATCGACGTCGCCCGCGGCCGCTCCCGCGACCATCTCGTCGACGCACGCCGCGCACTCCGCCAGGGCCGCGTCGTCGACGATCGACGCGGCGAGAGCCGCGGCCTCGCACTCGATGAGGCGGCGCGTCGAGATGAGCTGCTCCGCCACGAGGGCATCGTCACCGTGCGCGGCGCGGAACCGCAGGGCGTCGGACACCGACGACCATTCCTCCACCGGCGCGACGCGCGACCCGACCCCCGAGACCACCCGCACGATGCCGCGGGCGGACAGCGTCCGCAGCGCCTCGCGCACGGTCACCCGACTGACATCGAACTCGGCGCCGATCTCGGCCTCGGTCGGCAGCGCGTCACCCGGCGCGAACCGGCCGGCGATGATGCGATCGAGCAGATCGTCGGCCACGGTGTTCACGAGAGACTTGCGCCGGGTCATCGCCCCGCCTCCCGATTCTCGAAGGCCGACCAGCCGTTCTCGAGCACCGCGAACCCCGCGTCGAGCGTCGCTTCCGGGTCGTCGCTCTCATTCACCATGGTCTGGATCTGGAGCACGAACCTCGCGAAGACGCGGATGTGGGCGTCGGGCCGCTCCTCGCCGAGCTCGGCCGCCACGGCATCGGCGAGCGCATCCTCGTGGCGCAGCCACATGCGCGCGGCGTAGTCGCGCAGGGCGGGTGTCGCGTTGAGGAAGTCCATGAACCGACGAGCGACATCGTCGCCGTGCTCGGCCGCGCCCGCACGGATCTCACGCTCGTAGTACTCGCGGATCGCCGTGGCGATCGATGCCCCGGCGGCGCGGTCGCGCACGGCCGCGACAAGGCGCTCGCGCTGCTCGTCGTCCTCGTCGAAGACCAGGGCCTCCTTCTGGCTGAAGTGCGCGAAGACGGTCGTCGGCGAGACATCGGCGGCGTCCGCGATCTCACGGATGCTGACGTCGTCGAACCCGCGTTCGAGGAACATCGCCGTCGCGACATCCGAGATCCGCTTGCGCGTGGCCGCCTTCTTGCGCTCGCGGCGCCCCACGGGCGCGATCTCGGTCATGTGGTCGATCTTAGGGCTCTCGCGCGAAAAACTGTATTGACACCAAAACTGGTATCGGTACAGTTGCGGTATGACTTCAGTTTTGTCGCGTCTCCGCCTCGCCGGCGCCGACCGCCGCTGGGTGATGCTGATCGTGCTCACCACACTCACGACGGCGGGTATGACCGTCGTCCTCCCTGTCCTCCCGTTCGTCGTGCTGCGCTATGTCTCGGGCGAGGGCGAGCTCGCCGTGTGGGTCGGCGCGCTCGAGGCCGTCAACGGACTGTGCGCCTTCATCGCTGCGCCCTTCCTCGGACGCCTGTCCGATCGGTTCGGCCGCCGCCCGGTGATCATCGTCGCCTCGTTCGGTGCGGCGCTGAGCATGCTCCTGTTCGGCATCGGCGGGGCGCTGTGGGTGCTGCTGCTCGCGCGCGTCGTCCAGGGCGCGACGGCGGGCGACCTCCCCGCCCTCTTCGCCTACCTCGCCGACATCACCCCGCCCGAGAAGCGCGCACAGCGATTCGGCCTGCTCGGGGCGCTCTCGGGCATCGGCACCATGGTCGGGCCGGCGCTCGGCGGCCTGCTGGCAGCGATCGACCTCGCCCTCCCGGTCTTCGTCACCGCCGGGATCTCGTTCCTCATCGCGACCCTCAGCATCTTCCTCCTGCCCGAGAGCCTCGAACGCACGAACCGCATCCCCGCGATCGCCGTGTCGGACCTGAACCCGTTCCTCGTGTTCCGCCGCGCCTTCGTACGCCCGGAGCTGCGCGCGCTGCTCATCGCCTTCGCGCTGCTCGCGCTCCCGTTCGGCTTCTTCGTCAACAACTTCAGCGTGCTCGCCCTCGACTCCATCGGCTGGGGACCCACCGCGATAGGACTGCTGATCGCCGTCGTCGGAGTGATCGACATCCTCGTCCAGGGCATCCTCCTCGGCCTGCTGCTGCCGCGGATGGGCGAGCGCGGCGTCATCGTGGCCGGCATCGCGGCTCAGACGGCCGGACTCGTCGCTCTCGCCGCGGTCGCCTCGCTCGTCGCCCAGCCCTGGCTGTTCATCCTCGGCGCGCTCGCGCTCGCGGCCGGACAGGGCGCTTCGCAGGCAACGCTCGACGGGGTGATGTCGAACGCCGTCGCGGCTGACGAGCAGGGCTGGCTCGGCGGAGTCACCCAGTCACTCACCGCCGCGATGGGCACGATCGCCCCGATCCTCGCCGGCGTGCTCTACGCCGGCGTCGCTCATGCGGCCCCGTACGCGCTCGGCGCCGCACTCATGGTCGTGGCCGCGATCACCGTGCTGCGCGCACGGATCGTCGACGCGGCGACGCACCACGAGGCGCCCGGCGGCGACCCGGCCGGCATCGAGGCCGGGGCTGCGTCGGGGGCCCGGGCCTAGGCGTCCTCGCCCTCGGACTGGCGGCGACCGTTGGCCACCGTCACCGCGACGAACGCCCCGAGCAGCACGATCACCACGAGGCCGGCGAAAGCGAGTACCCGCAGCTGCCGCAGATGCCATCCCGTCGCGACCTGGACGAGGACGAGGGCTGACACCACGACGATCAGCGCCACGCCGACGGCGACGCGGATGCCGCGGACGCGCCGCGCTCGCCTGTTCACCGCATCATGCCGCGACATGTCTCTCTCCGCGAGCGGCGTTCTCGGGTGCACCGCTCCACCGGTCACTATCGGTCGCTTCGGCGCGAATGTGCGTTCCGGTGCGGAACCGAGCATTACGCCTCTCCCCCGCGCGCGTCCAGCCCTTTTGCTCGGGAAGCCGGAACCGACAGTGTGGGACCGTGCGATTGACAGATGAGCTCGGCGCCTGGGCGGCGCGACAGCGGTGGTACGCCGGCAAGAGCCACCGACCGCGATTCCGCATCCTCGACGCGCAACCCGCGCCCGGCGCGACGCGCTACCTCCTCATGGACGACGCCGGCGCCCTGCCGACGCTCTACAACGTGCCGCTGGCGCGGGTGTCCGCGCCAGCCGACGGTGATGACGTCGTCGCCCGCGACGGCGACGAGTACCTCGTCGACGCGACGCGCAACACGGGGTTCACGATCGGCACGCTGGCCGAGATGGGCGTCGACGTGACACGAGTCACCGGCTCGCGCGTGCTGACGGGCGAACAGTCGAACACATCGATCGTGTTCGACGTCGACGGTGAGCCCACGATCATCCTGAAGCTCTTCCGCGCCCTCCACCACGGCGAGAACCCCGACGTGACGGTGCAGCGGGTGCTGAGCGATGCGGGGTCGCCGTTCGTTCCGAGGTTCTTCGGCAGCCTCGATGCCGAATGGCCCGACATCGGACGCGACTCCGGTTCGGCTCGCGGCACCCTCGGTTTCGCGCAGGAGTTCCTCCGAGGCGTCCGCGACGGCTGGGCAGTAGCCCTCGAAGCCGCGCGCGAGAACCGCGACTTCACCGACGCCGCCCGTGACCTCGGCATCGCCGTCGCCGGCGTGCACGGCGCGCTCGGCGCGGCGCTCGACACGACCGAGGCGGCAGCGAGGGAGGTCGGCGCGACGGGTGCGGCGTGGCGCCGACGGCTGTCGATCGCGGCCAACGAGGTGCCCGCCGTCGCGGATCGCGTCGATGCGATCGGAGCCGTGTACGACGAGGCCCTCGCCCGCCCGTGGCCGCGCCTCCAGCGCATCCACGGCGACCTGCACCTCGGGCAGGTGCTCGCCGTGCCGGCGGGAGGATGGCGCATCGTCGACTTCGAGGGCGAGCCGTTGCGGCCGATGGCCGAGCGCGCCATCCCCGATCTGCCGCCGCGTGACGTCGCCGGAATGCTGCGCTCGTTCGACTACGCCGGCGCCGTCGGCGAGGGACCCGATCCGATGGGCTGGGCTGCAGCCTGCCGCTCAGCCTTCGTCGAGGCGTACGCCGCGGCCCCCGGCGCGATCGCCCTGGACCCGGTGCTCCTGCGGGCCCTGGTGCTCGACAAGGCCGTCTACGAGTCGATCTACGAAGCCCGCAATCGCCCGGACTGGCTGCCCGTGCCCCTCGCCGGCATCGACGCCGCACTGGCCTGAGGCGGCGATACATTCGTCGGATGGGCGGTGCCCGTGTCTACCGGACGCCTCGCCGAGGCGACACCAGCACCACCGGTCCGACGGATGTATCGCCGCGTCAATCCTCGAGAGGCTCCGGCGCGCGCAGCACCAGGAACTTCGCGCCGTAGCCGGGCAGCGACACGCTGAAGCTCTGCAGGTCGTCGACGCGGCCGATCGTCTCGCCCGAGGCCGCGTCGTACACCTCGCTGCGCGGCACGAGCTGCTCGGAGCGGACCGTGCCCTCCGTCGGCTCGGGCGAGAAGTTCAGCACGGTCACCTGCATCGCGGCATCCGCGTGGGGGTCGCCCTCGTCGAGCCGGTGCACGAGCACGAGCATCCCGGCATGCGCCACCTCGGGGATGTCGACCTGCGAAGCGGTCGCGATGCCGTGCTCGCGACGCAGATCGAGGATGCCCGACAGCCGCGAGGCGAACGACTCCGGATCGTCGAGCTGCGTGGGCAGGGCGCCGTAGAGGGCGCGCCCGCGCGGCATCCCCGACGCCGAACGCGTCGCGGTCGGGTCGGCGTCGAGCAGATCGTGCGCACCCCGTTCGATCCAGCGCGTGTCGCCGGCGCCGAGCAGGTCGGCGACCTCATCGGCGGGCACCGTCAGCATTCCCACGAGGTCCCAGCCCGAGAGGGCGAAGACCCCCGGCTGCCACGCGTTGTACGCGCAGAGAAGCAGGTGGGCGTCTCGGATGCCGGGGACATCGGCGTCGGCGATGTCGTCCAGGCGTGCGATGCCGCGGGATGCGGCGATGAGCGATGTCGTCGTGCAGGCGATGCCGTTCTGCGTGAAGACGCGGTTGTAGTCGGCCGTTCCGGTGAGATGCTCGGTCAGATCGGCGCGGATCTCCTCCGCGAGCTCACTGCCGGTGATGTCGCGCCCGCGGAAGCGGTACACGTCGTCGCCGTGCCGCGTCGCCCAATGCACGAGTTCGTAGGTCAGCTCGTCGTGGTTCTGCATCCCGTGCACGAGCTGCACCGGTGCGACGCCCAGCTCGAGCGACGAGGTGAGCGCGAGGCGCAGGAACTCCGTCTGCCCCGTCGCCAGGGCGTGGTGGTAGCCCGGGCGTCCGATGAAGTCGTACGAGAGGTCGGCCCCTACCGCGCCCGTGTCGCGGATGTCCTCGATCGTGAGGTTCAGCTCCTGGAAGGTGAAGCCGCCGACCTTCCGCACCATGCCCGCGATGATGTGGTTGGCGGCATGCGAGAGGGGGTGCCCCTCCGACCAGGCGGGCAGCCCCTCCGCGCTCTTCTCGACGCCCAGGAAGCCGTTGGCGTCGAGGCGCAGCGCGCTGGTGCCGAGCTCGCCGAGCGAGTGCAGGGCGTCGCCGATCACGAGGCGCATGCCCGCGAAGGTCGGGTCGAGCCAGTTGATCGACGGCTGCCCCTGCTTGAAGTAGTGCAGGTAGACCCAGCGCCGAGTCGCGCCGTCGGGTCCGATGACGGGGGCCGTGGCGCTCCAGTTCGTCTCCTTCACCCCGGGGGTGTAGAAGATCACGCGCTGCATCGCGCCGATGATGTAGCCGCGTTCGGCGAGCTCGTGCTCGTTCGCGGAATCGAGGTTGACGCTGTCGTACCCCTCGGGGACGTCGGGGAGCAGATGCCAGTCCTCCGGCGGGATCTCGACCATGTGGTAGATCCCGGGGTAGTCCTTGAACCCCATCTCGGCCAGGCGGAAGTCGGCCCCCTTGCCGGTGTGACCCGGCACGATGTCGTCGATCACGCTGCCGCCGTGCGCGTCCGCGACGTCGCACAGGGTACGGAACTCCTCCTCGGTACCGAACGCCGGATCGATCGAGGTGCTGATGCGGTCGAAGTGGCCGTCGACGCTGGGAGTCTCGCGCCAGTCGGTGATGCCACCCGCGCGCTTCACGGGCCCCGTATGGATCGCGGTGATGCCGATGCGCTCGAACACCGACCACAGCCGGTCATCGCCGAGCGCGGCGAGGAAGGACTGGCCGGGGCGGGTGATGAGCGAGATGGGGTAGGCCGTGAACCAGACGTCGGTCGTCGAGATCGCACGGCGCGCATCGGGACGGGCGTACGGGTTGCGCCACATGGCGGGCTGCCCCGACAGCTGACGCGCGAGCACATCGGCATCCTTCAGCATCGACTGCCGCACGAGCCACTCGACGTATGAGGGGTTGCTGCCGTTCGCCGTCCGCGGGTCGGTCATGTTGCGGCGGACACTGCCGCCGCGGAACTGGTCGCGCGGACGCAATCGGCGCGGGCGAGCCGGATAGCGCTGCTCGTCGTAACTGATCTCGGGCACCTCGAGATCCGTGTCTTCGCCGTCGGTGCCCGCGGCCCCCGGGAGGGTGATCGGGGCGGTGTAGAGGTCCTCCGGCTGTTCGTCGTGGCGCGCCATACCTCAACGCTAGGGGCGGGGCCGATCCGGCGGAAAGGGCTGGTGCCCGAACGGGCGAACCATTAAGGGGTTCGCGCGCGCGTGCGCTGCATCCGGAACACGGCCGCCGCCAGGGTGAGCGCTGCGGCGACGCCGGTCCCGACCCATAGCGCGTTCGATGCGAGGGTCGACGAGGCGAGGCCGCCCGCGACCGCCCCCAGCGCGACGGCGGCCCACATCAGGAGGTGCCGCGACCAGCCCCAGCGGTCTCCGCCGCGCAGCGAGCGGACGATGCCCTGCCCCACTTTGACGAGGGCTCCCGTCATGTAGGTGACCCCGAACGCGACGTCCTGCCGCTGCGCGAGCACGGTGTTGGCCGCCCCCATGCCGAAGGCGAGCAGCGATCCCGCTGCGACTGGCGCGAACGACCCCGCCACCAGAGCAGCGGCGGCGGTGGCGACGGTGATCACGGCGAGGATGTGCACGGTGCGATCGGATGCCGGCGACGTGAGCGCGGTCCCCGCCATGACGCCCAGGACGAACGCGACGATGAGCGCGGCGGCGAGGCCCGCAGCCGACCAGTCGACGTTCGAGAGGTCGACCGCCAGGCGTGTGGTGTTGCCGGTCATGAACGAGACGAAGTAGCCGCCGAGCAGGATGAAGCCGCAGCCGTCGAGGTACCCCGCCAGCGCGGCCAGCGCGACCGCGACGGCGAGACGACGGGCGCTGAGTTGACGCACCATGCTCCCAGTCTCCTCCTCGCCGGGCCCGGACTGCGGGCGCGCGGGTACCGTGGTGCGGCGAGGGCTCGATGTCAGGGGCTTCCGCCGAGGGGGGAGAATCGTCGGTGGATGCCTCGTTCCGATCCGTCGCCCGACAGCCTCGCCGGCCTGGACTTCGGCGCACGTCCGCCCCGACGCCTCACCCGCGCGGACGTCGATGCCGCCGTTCTGCGTTCGGCGGGACTCGGCGACCTGGTCGACCGGCTCTGGCGCGAGGGCGCGGCGGCCAGCAACGCCGCACGGCGCAGCGTCACAGCGCATCTTCGTGAGCGCTTCGGCGCGCGCGACCCGCACAGTGGAGCGATCCTTCGCGTCGTGTTCGTCCTGCTGCTGCTTTCCGTGTTGCCGATCGGCATGCTCAACGGCATCCGCCTCGGGATCGAGAACACCGTGGTTCCCGGCGCGATCGTCAGCGTGGTCGTGGGAGCCGGGGTCGTCGCGGCGGTGGCAGCTGCTGGGGGGGCGACCGCTCGGACGACCGGTCGCCTTGCAGAGCACGTTGCTCGCCATCCTGCTGGTCGTCGCCGCGGGCGTGGCCTGGGTGGTCGCCGACGGCTGGGTGCGGATCGCCTATCTCGTCGGCGCCGCGCTCGCGGCGATCGCGGCGATCGTCGTCCGTGTCGTGCCGTCACGCGGTCGTTCGATGACGACGGACATCGACCACGGGGTCGAATTGGCGCACCTCGACGTCGCGGCGGAGATCGCCACCGAGCGCGAGCGGATGACTGCCGAGCTCACCCGCGAGCTCGAGGGTCGTCCTGACGTCGCCGAACTGGTCCGGCGACGCAGCGCGGCGATCGTCGAGCTTCATGCACGCGGCGGGGCGATGCAGGCCGACGAACCGGACACTCCCCCGGGCGGGTTCATCATTCAGCAGCAGACGATGCTGTGGCTTCCGGCGAGCCGGCTCGCATGATGCCACACGACTGCACCCATGTGAAGGTAGCTAGCTTTTCTAGTTAAACCGTCATAGGTTCTCGCGCAGAAGCGAGAAGGAGACACGACTATGACGACCACGAGCACGACACCCCCGGCATCGACCGCGTCATCCGGTGTGCGATGGGGACGTGTCGCGGTTCTGGCTCTGGCGATCGGACAGCCGGTCTCGTCTCTCGCGTTCGAGCTGTGGTCGCCGACGGAACTGCAAGGCGGCGCGGACTTCTCACCGATCGTTCCTCCCGGGCCGATGTTCAGCATCTGGGGCGTCATCATCTCCGCGAGCATCCTCTGGGCGCTGCTCCAGGCCCGGCGGTCAACAGCGGACTCACCCGTGCGCGACCGGCTGGTGGCGCCGAACGTGCTCCTCTACGCGGGTTTCTTCCTGTGGTTGACCGCCGCCGCGTTCGGACAGCAGTCGGCGATCACCCTGCTGCCCTTCCTGCTGATCGTGGGCGCGAACCTCGCCGCCTGGGCACGCATCTCTCACGGCCGCGACGAGATCGCGGGGTGGAAGCCCCTCGACCGGGTCACCCTCTATGCCTCGCAGGGCCTGTACGCCGGCTGGACCTCGATGGCGTTCTTCGTCAACGTCGCCACGGTCCTGCAGGGATCGGGCGCGCCGAATGACGGGGGGTGGGGCACCACCTGGCAGATCCTCGTGATCGCCGCGGCCGCTGGCCTCGCCGTCGTGTTCCTCGTGATCTCGCGGGGATCGATCTGGTACGCCGCGACCGCCGCATACGCGCTCGTAGGCGCGACGATCTCGAGCGTGGCGGCGGGCTATGCGTCGCTTCCGATCGCGCTGATCTCCGGCATCGCCCTCATCGCCGCGACCACCACCGTCATCCGTCGCCGCGTCCGCGCGCACGCCGGCTGAAGATCGGCGTCACCACCCGTCCGATCAGTCGGTCACGGCGAGCACCACCTGTGCGAAGGCGTAGGCGACGCCTGCCAGGCTGAGCCAGATCCCGAACGCGAGCACGCCGATGATGACGATGCCGCGCACGATGTCGCGGACCTCCCCGCGATCGTCCGCACGGTCGGGGTGCGGGGTGTCGATGGTGTCGAGCTGCGTCATGCGTGCGCCTGTTCGTCGGGGTGCGGCCTTCGCTCAAGAGACACCCGCACACGCGGATCGTGACGTGATCCGCGCTCGAACGATTCAGTTGGCGATGAACCGCGTCGAACTCCACGGGCCGAAATCACGGGCCTGCGGGTTCGCGTAGCGCAGGCGCATGACGTTCTCGCCGGGAGGCACGGCCAGGTACTCGTTCCATACGCCGCTTGCGGGCATCGTGAGGGTCTGGACGGTGTCGTCACCCGGCAGCATCCGCTGGATGACCGTGCCGCCCGGCGCGGTGAGCCGGAACGCGAATCGGTCGGCGTCGACCGTCGCGGATTCAGTGGGGCTCGCCGGCAGGGGCGGTTCATCGACCGTGTACGGCACCGCCCCGGAGGGCGTCGACGTGACACCCGCAACACTCTGAACAGCCTGAAGCCCACCCGTCCCGGGGGCGAGCCCCGTCGCCCGCGCCGTCCAGCGCCCGAAGGCGTCGGCGCGGGTCTCGCCGACGACCTGACCAGCCTCGTCGAGCAGTGAGATCACTGCCCCCGGCACAGCATCCGTTCCGCTGATCACCGGGAGCATCCGCGAATCGGCCTGCGAGACCGTTGCCGTCAGAGCGGCCGGCAGCTCGGAGCCGGGCTGAGGCCGCACCGGCACCGGGACGGTCGGATCGGCGGGCGCGTCGACGGAGGGCGCAGGACTCGGCCGTCCCGGGGCCACGGGAGAGACCGGCTGGTCATCGGCGTCACCTGTCGGCGTCGGAGACGGTATCGGGGCTTCGGTTTCCACCGTCGGCTCGCCCGGCACGGATTCGGGTTCGAGCCCCGGCACCGGACTCGCCGGAGCACCCGGAACCGAGCCCCGATCTGCGGACTCGACGCCGAGTTGGCTCGACCACGCCGTGATCCCCCAGACCGCGGCCGCGACCAGCAGGAGCAGAGCCGCCCCCACGCCGGCGATCACGAGCCGCCGCTTTCCCGGCCGGACGACGGGACGCGCCTCCCCCGGCCCGGGCGCCGGCGCGCCAACCGCGCCGAGGGCGAGCGGCATGGAGGGCGCCGGCGCGCTGGAGAGGTAGGTCGCGGCGCCCGCCGTTCCCGCGACGACGGGCAGCAGCACCAGCGCGAGCGTCTGCGAGATGGACCTGGCCTCGGTGAGCGCAGCCGGGCACGACTCGCAGGTCAGCAGGTGCTGATCGACGCGCTTGCGGTCGCGAGCAGACAGCGCGTCGCGCGTGTATGCGCCGAGCTCGGCCACGATCGGGCGGCACTCCTCAGACCCGGACCGCGCCAGCTGCGCGCTCACCCAGGCGTCGCGGAACCCGCGCTTGGCGCGAAGCACCAGTGCCGAGACACCGTTCGGCGAAACCCCGAGTACGTCGCTGAGCTGTCGCGGAGGCAGGCCGTCGACCTCGCTGTACCAGAGGGCTTCGCGCCACCGCTCCGGCATCGATTGGAACGCCTCGGCGGCGGCCTCATGGGCCTGAGACCTCATCGCGGCCTGCTCACCGCTCAGCGAACGATCGTCGACGATGAGCTCGAGGTCATCGTCGACTGATTCTCGGCGTGATCGGTAGTGGTCCCGGGCGACATTTCGCACGGATGCGATGAGGTACGGACGGAAGGCGCCGGTCGGCCCCTTCCCCTTGCGAAGCGCTCGCAGGAGCTTCTCGAACGTCTCGGCGACGAGGTCGTCGGGATCGAGACCGCGGAACCCGCGCGCCACTGAGAGGGCCGATCCCGCGTGATGGCGCCAAAGCTCGCCGAACGCGGCCATATCGCCCCGGCGAACACGGTCGAGCATGGCGTCATCGCGTGACCGCGCGGTGTCGTCCCACGTCGTCATCGTCTGCCTACCACCTCATGGAGCATCTCCGCCGATCGGCCACGCGAGCGGCGGCCGGGGAGGAATCCCCCACGGCCGCCGCTCGTACCGGCCTCAGACCATCACGCGGATGCTGCCTCCTGGCGGCGCCGCGCGATCAGCCACACGCCGAGCAGCACCAGAGCCATGCCGGCGAGTCCGCCTCCGGTCCAGAGTGCGCCGCCGGTGACGGCCAGCCCCGGCGGAACCACCACGGTCCGCGTCGAGCAGTCGGCATCCGCCGAGTCCTCGGCGCAGTTCGCCCCCGACCCGTCAGGGGTGACCACGACGTTGCGGAGCTCGCCGACCGAGCGCAGCGTGACCGAGTACGTCACCGTCACACTCTCACCGACGCCGACCGCACCCGACCACGACAGCACGGGCTGCTGGTATTCGGCGCCAGCGGTCGCATCGCGGTTGTAGGACGACACCCGGAGCGCTGAGGTGAGATCGTCGGTGAACGACGCGGGGCGCTCGTCCGTGTAGGCGACCTGTCCGGTGTTCGTCACGGTGACGGTGAAGGTGACACGGTCACCCACGGTTGCCCGCTCAGCCGAGACATCCTTCGTGACGCGGTAGCTCGCGATGGGAGTGTCGGTCTCGCAGGCGCCCTCGCAGCGGCTGCCCGGCGCGTCGCCGAATACCGCGTTGCGCAGTCGCCCGTCACCGGTCGCCGGCTGGTTCACCGTCACGGTGTAGGTGATCGCGACACTCTCACCGATAGCGAGCGGACCCGACCATGCGAGCGTCGTCCCGTCGACCTCGGCCCCGGAGGTCGCGTCGTCGTTGTACGTCGCGTCATCCAGCACGCCCGACAGGTCGTCGCGGATCGATGCCGGCGCCTCGTCGGTGTAGGCGACCTGACCGAGGTTCTCGACGACGACCGTGTAGGTCACCGTGCCGCCGAGGACGACGTCCTGCACGTCGGCCGACTTGGAGACGCCGTAGGTGGCGATCGGGGTCTCGGTGGCGCACTGACCCTCGAGGCACTCACCGCCGGGGCTCGAGGGAGCAACGACGTTGCGCATCTCGAAGTCGCCCGCCACCGGATCGTCGACGGTCACCGAGTAGGTCACCTGGATCGACTCGCCTACGGCGACCGGGCCGGCCCACGTCAGCGTGTCGTCGGCGACCTGTCCGCCGAGCGAGACGTCGCCGTTGTAGCTGGCGTCGTCGAGCACACGCGAGAGGTCGTCTGTGAACGATGCGGGGTTGTCGTCGGTGTAGGGCAGGGCTCCCGTGTTGGTGACGGTGACCGTGTAAGTCACGGTGTCACCGGGAAGCGCTGTCGCGGGCGACACCGACTTCGCGATGGAGTACGACGATGCCGGAACGTTCGCCACACACGCGGGGTCCGTCGATCCCTCGACGCAGTTGCCGCCCGAGTCCGGGGGCGTCACCACGGTGTTGTCGAGGCGCCGGTCGCCGGTCGCCGGATCGTTGACCGTCACGGAGTACGTGATGGTCACGGTCTCACCGACTCCGAGTGCACCCGACCAGCTGAGCTCCGGCGCGGTGTACGACACTCCTGCCCCCGTCGTGCTCGTCGCATCGCCGTTGTAGGTGGCATCGTCGAGCACGCTCGAGAGGTCGTCGGTGAACGAGGCAGGGGCGTCCGCCGTGTACGCGACCTGACCGGTGTTGGTGACCTGGATGCTGTACTCGACGGTGTCGCCGGCGACGACCTCCGTGGTCTCGGTGGACTTCACGACCCGGAACGCGCCCACCGGGGTGGTCGTCTCGCACACGCCCTCGCAGCTGCCGCCAGGGCCCGAGGGGGTCACGGCGTTGCGGAGGTCGAAGTCGCCGGTCACGGGGTCGTCGACCGTCACG
Organism: Microbacterium sp. AG238; assembly: GCF_003610405.1. Lineage (GTDB taxonomy): Bacteria > Actinomycetota > Actinomycetes > Actinomycetales > Microbacteriaceae > Microbacterium. The sequence goes on along the minus strand of NZ_RAQC01000001.1, from coordinate 2,300,527 downwards.
GAGTACGTGACCTCGATTGTCTCGCCGACGGCCAGCGGACCGGACCACGTCAGGGTGTTGCCCGACACGGTCGCCCCGCCGGTGGCGTCGTCGTTGTACTTCGCGTCATCCAGGACCCCCGACAGGTCGTCCTCGAACACCGCCGGCTCGTCGGCCGTGTATGCGACGTCGCCGGTGTTGGTGACGGTCACCGTGTAGGTGACGACGCCGCCGGGACGGACCGTCGCGGAGTCCGACGACTTCGACACCGTGTATGACGCGACAGGCGTCTGCGTGGTGCACGTGCCATCGGGGTCGCAGCTGCCGCCCGGGGCCGTCGGGACGACGGCATTGACCAGCTCGCGGTCGCCCGACAGCGGGTCGTTCACCGTGACGGAGTAGGTGACGGTGGCCGACTGTCCGATGGCGAGCGGACCGGACCACGTCAGCGTGTTCTCCGTGACGGCGCCGCCGGCGGAGACGTCTCCGTTGTAAGTGGCGTCGTCGAGCACACCGCTGAGGTCATCGTCGAACGAGGCCGGGTTCGCGTCGGTGTAATCGACCTGACCGGTGTTCGTGACGACCACGGTGTAGGTGATCGTGTCACCGGCCATCACTTCGTCGGCGCTGGCCGTCTTGGCGACGGTGTACGACGCAACCGGAGTGGTCGTCTCGCAGGCACCCGGCAGGCACTCGCCCGTCGGGTCGCCCGGGACGACCACGTTGCCGAGGCTCGAGTCACCCGGGACGGGGTCGCCGACCGTGACCGAGTACGTGACCTCGGTCGTGGCGCCGACGCCCAGCGGACCGGACCAGGACAGCGTGTTCCCGGTCACGGAGCCGCCCGTCGACACATCGCCGTTGTACGTCGCGTCGTCGAGGACCGCTGAGAGGTCGTCCGTGAACGTCGCGGGGTCGGCGTCGGTGTAGGCCACGGCACCCACGTTGGTCACGGTCACGGTGTAGGTGACGACCGAGCCCGGAGTCGTGGTCTCGACATCGACCGACTTCGCGATCGTGTAACCCGCGATCGGCGTGACGGTGCACGTCTCCGTCTCGGGGTCGCACGGACCGGCGGGCGGCGTACCCGGCGGAACCAGGAAGTTCGCGGCCTGGTTGTTGCCTCGCTCGCCGAATGCCTTCACGGCGACCGTGTAGGTGACCTCCGCGGTCGCTCCCACCGCGAGCGTTCCTCGAATGGCGAGGATGTCATCGGTCGGGCCCGTAGCGGTGACCGACGGCGTGTCGGACTCGACAGTGCCGGTGAGGCTCGCGTCATCCAGAACATCGCTCAGGTCGTCGTCCTGCGCCACGTCGACCTGAGTGGCTCCGGTGTTGGTCACGCGCACGGTGTAGGTGAGTTCGGTTCCGGTGCGGACCGGCGACTCGGATGCCGTGACCGACTTGGTGTACGCGACGCCGGTGATCGGCGTGCTGGTGCAGTTCGGCTGCTCGGTGTCCGTCGGAACGCACACCCCGCCCGCGGGGGGCGTCTCGCCCGGCGCGAGAAGGAAGTTCGAGGCGACGCTGTCTCCCCGCTCGCCGTCCGGACGCACCGTCACGGTGTACGTCACCGTGTAGGTCGCGCCGACCGGAACGGAACCGGTGACCGCGATCCGCGAACCGTCACGCACGGCGGTGAGGCCGTCCGCGCTGGTCGGCTCGGACGTGACGTCGGCGTCGTCGAGGACGTAGGTGAGGTCATCGACGGCGTCGATCGTGGCGGCGGTCTCGCCGTCGTTGTCGAAGTAGAGCGTGTAGGTGATCGTCGATCCGGCCACAACCGGGTCGGAGGACGCCTGAGCACTCTTCCACTGGCTCAGCAGCGCGCCGGGAACCTGCACGCGATCGCAACTCTGTGCACCGGGCGCGGTCTGGTCGGTCGGCACGCAGGCGGAGTTGCGGAGAATCTGGTCGCCCTCGCCCGTGTAGGTCACGGCATAGGTGATCGTCGCCTCGGCGCCGGCCGCGAGCGGGCCGCTCCACGACAGGGTGTTTCCCGAACGCGTCACGGTGCCGGTCGTGGCCGTCAGGGAGGCGTCGTCGAACGTGGCGTCGTCGAGGACGTCGCTCAGGTCGTCCGTTGCGGTCGCCGGCTCGGCGGCGGTGTACGCCCCCGGGCCCGCGTTGCGCACGACGATCGTGTACGTCGCCTGCTCGCCCACGGCCGGAAGTTCGGTGGTGCTCGCGGACTTGTCGATCGTCAGACGAGGCAGATCGAACGTCGTCACAGCGCACGGTTGACCGGTCGCGTTGTCCACACCGCCGGTCGCGGGGTCGCAGCTGGGCGGAGTCGTCACGGACGGGTCGTCCGGAACCCAGGCGACGTTACGCACGGCACCGTCGCCACCGGCCTTCAGCGTCACGCTGTAGGTGATGTCGACCGACTGCCCGACGGCGAGGGCGCCGGACCACGAAATGCGCGACTGCTGGTAGGCCAGCGCGCCGGTACGGGATGCTGCGGCGTTGTCGTCGTAGGTCGCGTCATCGAGCACACCCGACAGGTCGTCGAACACGACCGCAGGGTTTGCCGTTGTGTAGTCTCCAGCTCCGGTGTTGGTCGCGCGCACCGTGTAGGTGATGACATCCCCCGGGCGCGAGTCCGCAGTCGCATTGGACGTTTTCGTCACGGCCAGAGCCAGAGCACAGGACTGCACACTGTCCTGGTTGTTGGCGGTGTTCGGGTCCTGCTCGTTACCGACGACGGTGGCGGTGTTGGTGATGCACGCAGGAGGTGAGACGTTGGTGTCGGCGCTAATGGTGAACGTCTCGCGTTCGCCGACGCCGAGGCGTCCACCGGTGACAGTGACGGTCGAGCCGTTGACGCTCGACCCGACGTCTCCCGTGACCTGAGGGTTGCTGAGGCCCGCGGGCAGCGCGTCGGTGACGGTCCAGCCGCTGGACACACCCTGACCGTTGTTCACGACGGTGAACTGATAGCTGATGCGCTCGCCCGACGTGAATGTCGCCGGCCCGGTCTTGTCGATCGAGAGGTCGGCCGGCAGACCGGGGATGGACGTGCCGTCGTTCCGGTTCGAGCCGGGGCCGGTGACCTGAGAGATCAATCGGAACGTGGGCTGCGCCGATGCGCCGTTGAGGATCTCGACCTGATAGACCGTCCCGCTTTCGTTCGCCGAGAAGCCGAGGTTGCCGTTGCCAAAGTTCCACGCCGCGCCGTACCCGCCGGTGGTGGCTGGCAGAAGAGCGGGAAATGTCGTGGTGACGCCCGTGTTGACGTTGAGCCGCCGAACCTGACCAGTCGTGCTCACTCCCCACGCGTATCCATCTTTGAATGCAAAGTCCTGGACCAGAGGAGCACTGTCCAGGGCGACGCGGCGGGCTATCGCTCCCGTCGTCGCGTTGATGCCCAGCATAGATGTCTGCGGGCCCGAGTCGGAGACGTAGTAGAGCCCGTCGGCCGGATTGAATGCGCCAGAATACCAACGCGTGGAGGTGCTCCCGGTGTGCCTGTACACGGTCGTCCCGACGCGGTTGACCGTACCACCCTGCCCGATCCGCACAAGCGAACCGGCGGGGATCGCGGCGGTGCCGATCTCGACCATGCCGTATATGTAGCTGTTCGCCGGGTTGAAGCCGATGGCGTTATAAGTGAGCGGCGCGGGCCCGCCCTCATCCTGGAACGTAAACTGCCCTCCGCTGCCGGTGGTCTGCGCACGTTGGAGCTGCGTCGGAGTGCGCTGCGCGATGTAGACGACCGGCTCGCTGGGATCGAACGGGTCGCCGTCGGCCGCGTTCGCTGGAAGCGGCGAGGACAGGTTGACCGCGACGAGCGCAGCAGCGGCGAGGCTCCCGATCACTATCGATGCGAGCGCCCGCCGGAAGTGCCCGCGCACAGGCGGCTTTCCGCTACGCGTTGTTCCCACGGTGGTATTCATCTGTTCCCCGTCCGTACGTCATTTCGGGCGCGGCGCGCCCTGGCACGCCTCCCAGCCGGAGCATAGGGAGGCCATCACCTTCTCCACGGTTCCTTGCGCGAAACGTGACGCGACTCTCATGAATCTGCGCGATCCGCTACGTCGGGCGACGTCGCACCCGCGGCGGAATGCTTCAGGCCGACGGCTCGCTGACCTTGCGCATGGCTCGGTGCAGCGACTGGCGGGTGCCGAATCCGGTGGTCCGCGCCACCGTGTCCAAGGTCATCGTGGGGTTGTGACGCCGGAGCTCCGTCGCCGCCTTCAGCCGGATCTCGAGGAGGCATTCGGAGAACGTCCGCCCCTGAGCGCTCAGCGCGCTCTGCACCGTCCGCGTCGAGACGCCCAACAGGCTTGCAACGGCGGAGAGCGACAGCGTCGGCGAGGCATACTCACGGAGGAGGACCTCCATGACGGCGTTCGGTAACGACGGCTCGGGCACGTCCTCACCCAGAATCGCCACAACCAGCGAACAGGCGATCTCGCACGCCGCCTCGCCCAGGGGGGAGACACCGGCCTCCGCCACATCCGACTCGATCGCGCACAGGGATTTGACGAACGTCACCATCGGACGCATCGAGGCCCCGCTGCCTGCTTCCGCGCTGATGCGATCGAAGCCCATCCGCCGCCGACGTGCGAAATCCGCGGCATCCAGGCTGATGAAGACCAGCTCGGTCGATTCCGTCGCTTCGAATGTCACCGGTTCCGTGCCGGGAGGGACCAGGAACACCGTCCCCCGCCGAGCGACGACGGGAGCTTCCGAGGTGACCCGCATCGCCCGATCTTCGGCGGCGATGACGACGGCGCGGTCTCGGGAGTGCTGATCGCGCGGCCACACAACGGTCGCCGCCGGGAGCCTCACGTGAGCGAAGAGGTAGCGCCCGACGCGGACGAGGTTGGCACGCAGCACCGCGTCCGCGTCGCGAACCGCCGCGAACCCGATGTTCGCTGACGACATGTAGGACGTCAGCGGCAACAAGCCGAGCAGCGTCTCACGACCGTCTGCACGGAACTTGTTGAGTTCGAGTTCGCCTCCCCGAGCGACGAGCGGGCGTCGACGACGCATGTGCATGCCCCCTTCGTGGTGACCGACGGCACTGGTTACAGATCCTTCTGTAATCAAAACATCTCGGACGAGTCGCTGTTGATTCGTCGCGCGCCAGCTGATCCCGGGTCTTCTTCGGAGCCGATGGGCGAACGGATGGGAGTGGGGAACGATCTACTCCGCCGGCGGTTCCCCTTCACCGCACGCAGAGACGCCCAGCAGGGAGACGACCGTGCGGCCGTCCAGATCGATCACCTGGACGTCGAGGAGCATGCCGCTGGAGTGCTTCAATGCGATGGCGGGCACCGATACCTGGACCGTCTCGAACTCACGGAACCCGTCGCCCAGACGAGCCGGGAGCGCTTCGATGAAGGCAGAACCGTCGAACCCCTCCTCGGGGGCAACTGTCCAGCGCGTCGAGTAGTAGAAGGAGTTTTCGGCGCACTTCCAATAGGGCGAGTCGGACGGCCGAACCTCCGCAACCCCGCCGGGAACCTCATCCGCGACGCGCTGCATCATCGCGTCCGTATCAGCACGCACCTCATCGATCGTCGGCCGACCTGTCATGACACAACCAGTGATCGTCGTCGCTGCCAACGCGAGTATCGCTGAAAGCGCGACGCCTTTCGCGCGCCTCGAGGGCGGCATCTCGGAAGCGGCGTCTGCGCCGTACGGTGGTCTTTCCAAGGTGGGGATCATCTCGCCGGAGGCTGTCCTACCCCGCAGGCAGTAAGACCGAGCAGATCGATAACGATGCCTCCGTCGATTTCGAGAACCTGCACATCGAGCACCGTCCCGCCCGAATGGTCCAGAGCGACAGCGGGCGACGTGATGTCCACCGTCTCTGCGACCACGAAGTCCTCACCCAAGCGCCCGGGAAGCGCATCGACGAATGCTTCTCCGTCGAATCCGGGCCCCGGCATGACGCCCCACTGGATGGTCGCGTAGTACGTACCGTCGCCACAGTCTCGGTAGGACGGGTTAGGGGTGTCCACCGTTACAACTCCGCCGGGAACCTCGTTCGCAATCTGTTGCAAGAGCGCCTCGGTCTCCGCCTGTGCCTCTTCGAGCGTCGGTCGCTCCACCATTGCACAGCCCGCCATAGCCATGGCCGTCAGCGCCACAGTGAGGACAGTCGAGAAAGTACGCCTGGGTGTCATCAGATATCCGCTCGCCGGCAACAGCCCTTCACTCTGCCTCGCGATGGCCATCACCGCATGGCGCGAGACCGAGCAGGTCCACGACGATGTCTCCTTCGGTCCCGAGTACCTTGACGTCGAGGACAGCCCCGCTGGCGTGATTGAAGGCCACGGCTGGGGACTTGATGTCCACCGTCTCGGCGATCACGTAATCAGAACCAAGGCGGCCGGGGAGCGCGTCGACGAATGCTTCGCCGTCGAAACCCGGCTGTGGCGTGACTGCCCAGCGGTTGATGGAGTAGTACCCGCCGCCGTCGCAAGCCAGGTACGCCGAGTCGGGAGTTCGCACCTCGACGACACCTCCGGGGATCTCGTCCGCGATTCGTTGCATCGCGGCCTCGGCCTCAGCCCGTGCTTGTTCGAGCGTCGGTCGCCCTGCCATCGCGCACCCCGCCATCGTCATGCCCGCCAGCGTCAGAACTGCAGTGACCGACACTGCACGGGACCGCTTCATTGATTCGCTGCTCATTCGGTCGGCGGCTCGCCATCGCCGCATGGCGCGAGTCCAAGAAGATCGACAACAACAACACCGCCGACCGACTCAAGGACCACGACATCGAGGGCCGCGCCGCTGACGTGGTTGAGGGCCACGGCCGGGGACTTGATGCCCACCACCTCGGCAACAACGAAGCCATCACCCAATCGCTCGGGCAACGCGTCGACGAACGCTTCACCGCCGAATCCGGGCCCTGGCGTGACAACCCAATGGTTGATCGAGTAATACCCGCCACCGTCGCAGGCCAGGTAGGCCGAATCAGGGGTACGAACCTCGACAACACCATCGGGAACCTCGTCCGCAATCTGCTGCAACACGGCCTGAGTCTCAGCCTTCGCCCGCTCGAGCGTCGGTCGCTCAGCCACTGCGCACCCCACCGTCGCGAAACCCACAAAAGCAAGAACAGCGACGATCGACATGCCCCGCGCGTGCCTCGTTTGTTCGCCACCTCCGCGAGAATGCATTCGGCCCGCCGCGCCGATCGTGGTTGCCGACGAGCGACGCGTGTCGAAATGCACGGAAACGTCGGTCATGCCGCCCTCCTCAAGGCATCACCAGCCTATGAGCGCAGTCGACGAAGCGAATCGCACGAACGGATGAGAATTCTTCAATCACGGCGCGCCAGCGCGAAAGAAAAAGCCCCGGTCGCAGCTGGCGCTGCGCCGGGGCGGGTCGTCGACATCAGGTCGGGCGATCCGAGCGCGGCCGCGACGGGCTCATCCGCCCGGCGATCAGTACTGCGATACCGATGAGAGCGACGACGCACGCCACTCCCATCACGACTGCATCGTGGGGCAGCATCGAGCAACCGATCGACGTGTCCTCGTGATCGCACGTCCGCCAGGGCTGTGCGAAGAAGAGAACTGTGACCAGACCGCCGGTGATCGCAAGCAGGCTCCCGAGCGCCATCAACCGACGCCGGCGCCGCCCATGAGCACCGCCGTTCTTCGCACTCTCGACGAGGGAGCGACGGCTCACGGGCTTGTTTGGCATGGGACTTTCCTACCGCACCGGGCAGCCCCTCGCGGCTCTACCCGAAGGAAGATGCCGTCGGTCGCAGCTGGTGCTGCGCCGGGGGCGATTCGAGGGGGTCAGCCTCCCGCAGGCGGCTCGTCGCGGGTTCGGCTTCGGTGCAGCGAGAAAAGATCACGAAGAGAACCGCGCCTTCCCCGGCGCCGCCAGCCCACCCTGACTGCGCCCGCCCGGTACATGCAGAAAACCCCCGGATAACCGGGGGTTTTCATTGGCGGTGACGGTGGGATTTGAACCCAATTCGAGGGCTTTGCAAGGATGCCACTTTCGCGATTTTTGCTCGTTTTCGTGCACATCTGCGCGGGCAAGCTCACACATGCGCACGGGCACCCACACCTAAAAGTGCACCAAAATGCACCACGAGCCGCGCTTCACCGGACCCGTCAGTCAGCTCGCGATAGCTGCTCCGCACGCCCGTGCGTCAACGCGGCGGTGACGTTGTCGAGGTCATCCGGAAAGAGGGCTGCATACGTGTCCAGTGTCACCTTCGCGGACTTGTGCCCGAGCATGCGCTGCACGACCTTGACATTGGCCCCCGCGCTGATGGCGAGAGACGCAGCGGTGTGACGCAGATCGTGCGGGGTTACACGACGGAAGGTGGGATCAGCGTCCATACAACGGCGCACCGCACCGGCGAACCACCCGCTGTAGGTGTTTCCGGGCCGAAGGTACGACCCGCTAGGCCCCTCCCAGAGCCGACCGTCCGGGCTCTTGCCTCTGCAGGCACGTTCGATGGCGCCATCCAGGAACTCTGGATAGGCGACCAAGCGCCTTTCGTGCGACTTCACCGACCCCAGATGATGCGTGCCGTTGACGTCCGCCACAGCTTCCCGGATGTGAGCTCGGCGGCGCTGACGATCAACGTTCCGCACCCGGAGCGCGGTCGCCTCGCCCCACCTGAGCCCCGTGTAGGCGAGGAAACGAATCAGGTCAGGATATCGAGATGCGAGGGCAAGCTCCTCGACCTGTGCATGGTCGAGAAACACCTCGTCCGGGATGGGCTTCCTCTTGATCGTGAGCCCGCGAGCCGGATTCTTGAGCACCCTGTTGTCTTCGATGGCGTCGTCGAAGATGCCCGCAAGCAGGTCGCGGGCTCGCGCGACGGTGGTGTGGGACCGCGTGCGGCCGAGATCGGTTAGCCATGCCTCGACCTCGCGTCGGGTGACGGCGCCAACGGCATAGTGACCCCATCGTGGGAGAACGTGCACCCGCCATGCGCTGTCAACGGAGTGATGCGAACTCACCGTCACCTTTGCCTTGTGCCTCGCAAGCCACTCCGCACCGATCTCAGCGACGGTCGCTTTCGCGTCGGCACGGTCGATGTACCCGCCCCGGAGCTTGGCGACTTCGACGGAGGCGAGGTGTGCTTCAGCATCGCGCTTGAGTTTGAAGCCGCGATCATGACCCCGTGAGCCATCGGGCTTGCGGTACCAAACTTCGTAGAGCCGGCCCTTGTTCTTCGTGGCGTACGCCTTGATCGTCCCCACGTCAGCAGGCTTCCTCCGCCGTGCTCGCATGTTCTTGCGCGAGAAGCCACGCATCCACGGCCTCGGGCCGGTAACGAACCGAACGTCCGATTCGGATGTATCTGGGACCGCGGCCAGTGATACGCCATTCGCTGAGGTTGCGCTCGGTAGTGCCAAGTCGATCGGCAAGGGTGTCCGGCCGGATAAGAGCATCGAGCAGTTCCGAGCTAGCGACGGCATCCGCCAAACTGCGCACGGGCCTGGTAGTGGTTGCAGACAAGGGGCATCTCCTCATGGTGTGAGGAGTGCTTCCGACGGATCCCTTGCCCGTCGTTGCGCCCTGTTACGACCGTCGGTCGTGGCACGGGAGTGTCTCCGCGCCGAGCTAGCCGTCATCGCGACAACACTCAGTTTTCGATTAGACCCACATGTTCCCAGGTGCCACCGACATCTCACACTCGGGCGTCTCAGCACGGAGGTCGATGCCACCACGGCGCGCTTGCCGAACCGCTGACCGCACCAGATTCGAGTTGAGGTGGGCCTGATCGTCGTTCTTAGGCGACCGAATCAGGTGTCACTAACGCGAGGCGGGTGCGTGCGAGACCGCAGAACGACGGGTGGAGCTGGTCGTGAACGCCCGCGGGTTCGACAAGCGGTACAACGCCGCCAAGCGCAAGCGCAACGTGCCGATCCGGGCACGATATCGAATCCGGCGATCGTGGCGTTGAGGCCAAGCGAGAGGTCGCGCAGCGTAACCTCCACGGCACCGTGGGCACCCGGACGCTCATAGAGAGCCAGCGTGAACAAGCAGCGCGGGGGTGTCGACGTGGACCGTCCCGTTGAGCCGACGTCACCTCGACGCGAGAGACCGAGGCCGTGCGGAGCCCGGAAGCCGCAGCGCGGACGGCGAAGGACTCCGAGGCCGGACGCGTTGCCGCCAGAGGCAGCCGCGCAGCGACAGCGAACCGTGGCCCGCGGTCAGGAGCGCTGATACCGTGGTGCGTGGCGGCGCCAGATCCTGCATAGCGAGCAGGTGTGGATCGACCTGATCAACGCCCTCGTCGCTGTCGCGACATTGGCCGTCACCGTGGTGATCTACCAGCTAGGTCGCCGCATAGGACTCCGGGGCACGATGCAGCAGCGAGCGGAGACGGCTCGAGAGCTATCCAAGTTCAACCATCGGGTCTACGTCGAAGGCCTCAACAGCAACCTGCTGTTGATGAACGCCCAGCGATACGCCCGGGGCGACTACACCGCCTACCAGACGAACCAAATGATGGGCCTGTCCTGGCGAGGCGACCTGTTCATCGGCGCTGAATTCGTTGGTCTTCGTCACGACGGATTCGAAGTGATCACCGGGGCGGGCGTTGCCGGGCAACCCGACGCACTGCTCGTGCTCTTCATCCCGTTCGACAGAGTGCACTGGGTGAACCTCGATGGCGACGAGAACTTCAACCAAGTGATCGTGTACACCTCGTTTGTCGGGCCCTACCCGTCGCCCCATTCGTACAGTTACGCCGCCGAGCGTCAGCCGTTCAAGATGATGGAAGGTGGGCGCGACTACTACCGGCAGATTCCCGGGTCCGGAGTGCACCGGACCACCGGAATACGAGCCGTATGGGCCGCAGCACCCCAATGGATCAGAGCGCTTCGCCTTAGCCTCTGGGATCAGCGAGCGATGCGGAGAATGAACCGATGACCGTCAAGCGGGCACACATGGTGTCGAAGGGCTATCTCCGCGCCTGGGCAGACAGCGAGGATCATGTCGATGTTCTCGACCTCCAATCGGGCAGGGGCGACCGGATAAAGATCGATGACGCAACGGTCGTGAACCACGCCTACAGGACCAAGCTGCTTCAGCGGGATCTGGAGCGCGAATACTGGGGCGTGGAGAACGCCGGGATCCCCGCGCTGGTGAGACTGCGAGGTAACGACGGGTCATTGACCGAGGCCGATCGCGACGCCGTCATCGCGTTCCTGGACATGCACCTGGACCGCGGCAGGTATGCGGACCAAGCAAGGCGGAACGTTCCCGCAGTGATCTTGAAAGCCGATGGCCTGTCCGAGAATGTGAAGTTCAGCTCCGAGGACGCAACCCTCAGCGTTGCCGATCGTCTTTTGCTGTCGGAGAGCTTCACCGAGGTTCTGCGCCTACGATCGCTGGGGGTCGAGCAGTGGCCGTGGCGGGTCCTTGGGGCTCGACACCTCGCCACAGGGGACGGCGCGGTGCTCCTTTGGGAGCAGACACCCGGTGCCGGCGTGTCCGCGGTCACGTTCCCGCTGTCGCCATCCCAGCTTCTCCTCATAGGAGACCACCTGCCGGACCGTGCTCCACTGAATACGTTACTCGCTCAGAATTGCCGCCGGTGGATCGTAGGAGAACCCGGCACCCTGAACCTGGCTCAGGCCTCGATGATTGCTGCGAAGCGACGAGACACCACTCAACCCAACCCGTAGCGCTCCACGGCTGCATCAATAGCGTCGAGCTCGTGCGCGCGGAGACGTGGGAGACGCTCGCGCACGAGACGAGCACGCGACGCGGGGCCGTCAGCAGTCATTCATCGCCCCCGGCCCGTCGCGTGAAGCGGTGCCACCAGCGACGACGTTCCGGCTCACTGCGCGGATTGAACGCGAACTGGACAATGCTCGTCGACGAGCCGTCGTCGCTGCGTGTGGATGTCGCGTGCACTTCCACACCCTGCTGACGCGCGGCCTCCACCATCGCCTCCTGCTGGCGCGTCGCGTTGTAGATCTGAACCTGGTTACACAAGAGGGTCACCGCTCGTCTGATACCCGCCCACTCGCCGTCGTACGGCGCAGGGAGGGCAACCGTTCGGCTCGCTCCCTGTGCCGGCTTGCCGTCGACGAGCAGATCCCGCAGTCTCGCACTTCGTGTTTGCATCACCGCCTGCAGCGCGCTCACATCTGTGACGGAGCCGACAGCTTGGGCGACGAACTCGCACTCGGGCTGGATCTCCGAGGGCACATCCTGACCGCCTGTGGCACGGAGCACGCGTGCCAGCTCGATCGACGCGGCGACTACGCGTTCATCGTCGGCGACCATCTCCAACAGCGTCGAGATCGTGCCGACGTCGTCGGTCGGCAGATGACCGGCGGCGTGTTTGTTTTGCCACTCCACGGTCTTCATACCCTCTCGTACGAGCGCGCTGACGGCGGGGAGGGTGTCTGCGTTCAGGCTCATCTTGCGAACTCTTATCTCCTGGTCAGGCGGTGCGGCGCGGAGAAACAGCGAGACCCCCTGATCCACGTGTGTGGGGGGGTCTGCATCCCCAAGCCTATCTGGCTCCGTTCCTTCGACCAACGGAAACTGCAGCGGGACACACATTCCCGGCTGCTCTTTAACGCGAGCCCCTATCACCTGAACGACCAAGCGTTCGTCTGCGTCCTGGCCTCGCAAGGTCGATCGACTTCGGGAGCTTTCCGCTGCGGGGTACGGCAAGTGCTGCGGCGCACTGCGCCGCCCCGTCTGCGCAGGTAGTAGAGCCAGCGGAATCCGAGCAATCCTCATGCAGGGAGACGGCCGGGACCGCAGCCGACCTTGCGGCGTAGGGAGTGCGGAGGCTCACCAGCGAAGCGCTCGGATACGAACCGCGCCTCGGGCGGCGCCCCAACCTCCAGCTCAGATACGCGGCAGGAGCGGCAGCAATGATTCCGTTAAAGATTCGCGCAACGAGTCCCCGGCGTGTGTGCGGCCCCACCCCGAGGCGGGTGCACGAACAAGCGGCGCAGCTTGACATGCTGCGACCGGTCTAGAAGGGCTTCCTCACCCACGGGGCGGAGTCAGCGGGATCCCAGAGACACGCAGGGTGATGGTCTTGGCGCCGAGCTGAGTGATCGCGACGACCGGCTCGAGCGCGTGGTTCACAGCGACCAATTCGCGCTGCTGTCGTCGAAGTGCCAAGTCAGCGCAAAGTGCAGGAGGTGAACGCGCGCGGTCTTTTCGAGACGCCTCCTCCGGGGTCGGCGGCTCTCGCTCGTCGGCGCGTGGCTGCCGCGCGACGGACCACGTAGGCCACACGCCAGCGACCTCGCAGAGGTCCCGATCTCGGCGACCTACTTCGCCGCCGCCCGGTCGCGCTCGACAGGCATCACGAGATCGGAACCTCCTCGCTGCGGCGCGAAGCGACGCAGCGGTCGAAGCGCCGTCTCCTCCGCGCATCCTCCGCGGCATCGCCGCACCGTCTCTCCCGCGTCCGCGAAGGACGCGGCGGGAGCACCCGAAGACGCCCCGGTGGGGCGTCAGAGGGCGAGGAGCGGCAGCTCCGAGTGAGGGCCCGAGACGCGCCAGCGGTGAGGGTGAGGAAGACCAGGAGACCGAGCGAAGCGACAGTCTCAGGGGCTTCCGAAGAGGTGTCGGCTGTGCCGACCGCAGGGCAAGTTTCGACCGAGCGCAGCGAAGGGTGAAACGCAGCCCGGCGTCACCTCCCCTTATGCTCTTTTCTTCTCTCCCTCGCATCCGAAGCTTCAGCGCCGGATCGAGGTCATTTCTGCTGCTGCATCAGCGGTTTCGTTTGAGTCATCATCCCTGGAAACAGGCTGAGTCAGAGCGCAGCGGCGACTCGGGCTGTTGACAAGGGCGTCAGAAACCGTTGGAAAGACGGGGTCCGGCTGTTGACAAGACTCCAGCCTCTTCGGCGTCTTGTTAACAGCCTCGAGCGCAGCGACGCAGGGGGCGGCATCGCCCTCTGACTCAGACCCCGTCGCGGCCGCGGGCACGCGGTCGCCTTCGCCTCGCATCAGCGCAGGTCGGAGCATCGCTCAGACCTCTTCGGTACGCGCTCTGACACCCTCTGTTGGACGCGGCAGCTCGGCAGAGATGACGTGGCCAGCAGGTCTCGCGACAGCCGCTGCAGGCGGCGCTGGGGGGCTCTTCTTTCGCCTCATCGGCCGCGACTGTGGGGCGGCCAGGACAGCACCGTGGTGGTCACAGAACCGGTCGCCGAGCACCGTCAGGACAGCGGGCGCGCGCAGCGCCTGGGCACCCCGATGCGCCGAGTATCGACGCTCGGCATCCACCCCCGACCCGGAGGCGTTGTCACCTCGCAGCCCCTTGCGGCCGGCCCAGTCACCGTCGCGACCCTTCGCCTACTCGACTTCTCAACTGGCACCGTCCTTGGCCCCCTTGACGCCCAGTTGAGAAGTCAGGACGTCGCTCTCTCACCATCGGAGATCGGGATTCATCGCCGAGCTCCGCTCGGTGATGAGACTGCGCGACCATGCCTCCGGGGCGGAGCCCCCGGGGAAGGCTTTCGCCTCCATCTGGCTCCGCCGGCTGATCTGTTCTCTCGTCGGCAGCACGGCTGCCGGAAGCCCACCGATCGCGCTCTCCATCGGACGCTGGATCAGCTGCTCCAGAAGGGCTGAGGGCTGTTCGGGGCCTCAATGGTGACAGTCTCGCCAGGGCTGACAGGCCGCTCCCCTCCCCCTCTGACGAGATCTCCTCGGGGACGGGCGCGAGTGGAGAGGTGGCGACGCGAACGCGGGCACTCCGAAGGCGGAGAAAGCGCAGCGAACGAAGCCGGAGGGTGGAAGCGGGCGCAGCGACGCAGCTCCAGTCGCTAGGGGTCTCGCAGGTCGCCCCCATCGCTTCACACCCCCGACCCTCCAGCCCGCCTCGAGGAGCTCGAACACCCGACTCCGGGCCCGAAACCGTGACCATCGCCCGGCCACGAACCGCCCACGAAACACCCAGTCGTGACCACGGCGTGACCGGATGGTGGGCGCCAAGGTACGGGCGGCCAGCGTCAGCGGCTGAGATCGAGTCCTTGAAAGGGCCAATCAGGGCGGCGACCGCCGCGTGACCGGAGGCCGGACACCGTGTGACCACGGCGCGCCCACCACCCGGTCACGACACCCACGTCGTGTGTAGGTGGGGCGTCGCTGGGCCGGGGGCTGACCACGCGCCGGACAGGGCGGGGTCAGGCGACGGGCCGAGTGGGTGGTCGATGTGCTGTCGCCGCCTCGGTTACTCCGTCGGAGGCTGTCCTACCCCGCAGGGAGTCAGACCGAGCAGATCGACGACAATGCCTCCGTCAACCTCGAGAACTTTCACGTCGAGTAGGGCGCCGCTGGCGTGATCGAGAGCGACGGCAGGTGACTTGATGTCCACCGTCTCAGCGACCACGAAGTCTTTGCCGAGGCGACCGGGGAGGGCATCGACAAACGCCTCCCCGTCAAACTCAGGCCCCGGCGTGACACCCCAACGAAGGGTGGCGTAGTACGTGTCGTCGCCGCACGCGAGGTAGGTCGGGTCAGGGGTGACGACCTTCACCACCCCATCCGGGACCTCGTCCGCAATCAGCTGCATCACAGCCTCGGTCTCCGTCTTCGCCTGCTCGAGCGTCGGTCGCTCCGCCACTGCGCACCCCATCATCGTGAAACCCGTCAAAGCAAGAACAGCGACACTCGACATACCTCTCGCCGACCTCACTTGTGCGCCACTTCCGCGAAGATGCGTTCTAAGTGCCGGTGCGTGCTTCGATTGACTGACGGGTCCGGAGAGATGACGCCCTCGTGTTGACCAAGCGGGTCGAAGCCGATGAACCCGGAGTCGAGCTCGGTGAAGCCGTTTACTTTGCTGGGAGTCACGGCGTATCCGTACGGGTCGGATTGGACCCCGTCGAACGCCCGGTTGATGTCGCTGGGGCCTTGGATGGCGTAGTAGTCGGTGTCGTCCTGCGCTTCCCAACCGTCCAGCATCCCGATGCCCGCCAGCAGCACTCGGGCTTGGAAGTCAGCGCCCAGCCGTTCGGCTTGCCCGCCCGGGCTTGAGCCGAATGAGTGCTCGACGGAAACGAGAGGTGTCGAGTCGGTGATGACATCCAGTTCCTCCTCGAATGCCGCGTAACGGCTGCCGAGCGGCAGAGCCCACAGGTTCACCTGCGGCCCCAATACCGCCACTTCCGGCGGAGCGAGGTTAGGGAAGAACCCTTGCTTGAGAACGAAGCCGGCGACCTCCACACCGGGGGGTGGGTTATCGACCATCCGCCGTGTCATGGACGTCAGCCCGCCGCCGGCGGTAGACGAGTAGAAGCTGTCCATCGTCGTGTTGGTCCCGGGCATGAAACTCATGATGACATCCGCTTTCGCCACGTCACCGAACATCTCGATGATCTGCTTCCGGTCCCGGTCGTAGTGATAGAGCGACACATCGCCGGCCACCACGCGTTGTAGGTAGTCGATCTCGGTATCCAACGCGGCGAGCCGGTCCTGGTGGTGCTGCTCGCTGACGTGCTCCAGGATCTGACGCAGCATCCAGGGACTGGCGACGCCCGACGGGCCAGCGACGGCGACCGGCCCGTTCAGAGCGAGCTTGCTTCGCTCACGTAGAAGGCCCTCCAGATTCGCCGCCGCGACAAGGCGGTTCGCCGCTTCGCGCACGACAGCCGGGATGCCGCCGAGGGTTCCGATCAGCTCGGGAATGCCGTTCACCAACAGGGTCCGGGTTCCATCGACGAGCGCTCCCCACCAGGTGGCAACCTCCGCCGCCGGAGCGCTGCGGATCTGATCGAGGACCTCAGGATGCACCGCGACAAGCGCCCGAAGGTCAGCCTCCGACATCGATGCGACCAGCGTCAGCAGCCCGCCCCGTGGAATAGCCGCAGCACCTCCGCGAGCGAACACTCCCAGCGCGCCTCGGACGTCCCGGGACGACAGCGCCGAGATCAGTGCGTCGTCGGCTGTGGCGCGCCTCTCACACAGCGCATCCCATTCCGCCTCCACGGCGTCGAGAGCATCCCGGGTGTCGCCGAGCTCGATCTCCAACGCACGAGCGCGAGCGACCGGCTCGGGAAACGAGACGTAGTTGTTCGACGACTCCGCACGCGCAACCCGCAGCTGCCCACGGAGCTCCTCGCGCTCATCCTCGACAACAGCGCGGCGCCGGGCGAGCGAGTCCTGCTCGTCCTTGATCGCACGAACCACCTCCGCGTATCCCCTCAGCGCGCCAGCCGCCGCGCTCATGCCCGTCGCGAGCACCAGCAGATCGGGCTCCACCGCTGCTATCTGGCGTTGGAACGCATCGTGAGCTTCGCCCGACCACGACGAACCGGATGCAGCCTCCGCTGCGGAACGAACGCTCGTCTGCGACGAACGGATACTCTCCGCCCGCTCTCCCCAGTCATCGGCCATGGCAGCCATCGCGGAAGGGTCGCCGGCGCCAGGGTCATTCCGATCGACCATCAGTACGCCATAACCCCGTCGAGATGAGTGAACTCGTTCGCCGACGCCTCCGGACGCCGACCAACAGTCACCAACGTCTCGCTCGCAACCTCCGCGCGGATGCTGTGCTCGGTCGCGACATCCTGCAGAACAGACGCGACCTCGTTCGACCCGATCACGCTCTCGCTGACATGCCCCAGCTCGCCGCAGTTCCTCACAGCGCGGCCCGCCACACCGATCGTGGTTGCCGACGAGCGAAGCGTGTCGAAATCCACGGAAACGTCGGTCATGCCACCCCCCTCAAGGCATCACCAGCCTACGAACGCAGTCGGAGAAGTGAATCACCCAAACGGATGAGAAATCTTCAATCAGGGCGTCAGCCCGAAAGAAGAAGCCCCCGGTCGCAGCTGGTGCTGCGCCGGGGGCGATTCGAGGGCGTCAGGCTGGTCAGCTCTGTGGCGCGTCGGGGCGGGCCCAGGCGGTCATCTCGCTCTCGTGGATGACATCCTCTCGCCCGTCGTTGTACCTGACCCATGCGCGCCGCCGGCCTCGCCAGCCGGTGGTCGCGAGGATCAGCACCCCTTCGTGCTCGGGTGGGTCGAGCTCATCGTGGCCTCTGAGTCGTAGATCAACCGTGCGCCCCGTGGCTGAGGCGAGGGACCGATAGGGACGATGTCGAGGCATGTGCTCTTCCTATCGGGCACCACCGGCATCTCGCGTCGCGCTCGACAGCGCAAAGCAAGAACCCCCGCCACCCGAAGGCGACGAGGGTTCGAGTACGGGAGCCTCAGTAGCCGCGATCGGCGGCGTCGACGAGCGCTACCAAATGACCCCACCCAGCAGGGCGCAACCAAGTGACCCCAACCAGCCGGGTAACAGCGAATGACGCCATTCAGCGCGCCGCACAGCACAAGCCCGCCCGAAGGCCCCGCTCAGCACAGGGGCGCCACCACTTGACCCCACCCAGCAGGGCGTCGCCAGATGACGCCATTCAGGAGCAACGCAATACAGGCGCCACCAAATGGTTCCGCCCAACAGCCGCCACCAAATGACCCCACCCAACAGCGGCCACCAAATGACCCCATGAATCGGCCTGACTTGCGTTCCGTTCTTGAAGTAAGGATGGAACACGATGAACAGGAAGTACTCGCTGGAGATGCGTGAGCGGGCGTTGCGGATGCTCGCCGAGTCGCGGCCCGAGCACCCGACGATGATGAGCGCCGTCCGGCATGTTGCTGGGCTGCTCGGGATGAGCCCTGAGACGCTGCGGTTGTGGCAGCGCCGCTACGAGGTCGACGCGGGCGTGAAGCCCGGACTGACGACCGACGCCGCGGCGGAGATCAAGCGCCTGCAGAAGGAGAACGCCGAACTGCGCAAAGCCAATGAGATCCTCAAGGCTGCGAGTGTGTTTTTCGCGAAGGAGCTCGACCGGCCCTGACCGAGATGATCCGGTTCGTCGACGAGCACCGGGATCGTTTCGGGGTCGAGCTCATTTGTCGGGTGTTGCGTCCGGCAGTCCAGGGGTTCCTCACCTCCCGCGGGTATCGAGCCGCGAAGGGCCGTGCGCCGTCTGCACGTCAGCTGCGGGAGGATCTGCTGGTGCCGGAGGTCGCGCGGCTGCACGCGGAGAACTACGGCGTCTACGGGCGTCGGAAGATGCACGCCCTGATGCGCAGGCAAGGCTGGGACGTGGGCCGCGACCAGACTGAGCGGCTGATGCGGCTGGCCGGAGTCCGAGGCGTGAAGAAGTCGAGGAAGGTGTTCACCACGCGCTCCGATAAGGCGGCTGCACTGCCAAGCGATCTCGTGAACCGCCGCTTCACTGCGCCCGCGCCGAGAAGGCTCTGGGTCTGCGACGTGACCTATGTCGCAACGTGGTCCGGGTTCGCTTATGTCGCGTTCGTCACCGACGTCTACTCGCGCCGCATCGTGGGCTGGAACGTCGCAGCAACGCTGCGGTCGGAGATCCTGCCGATGCAAGCGCTCGACATGGCTGCATGGGGTGCCGGCGGGCGCCTCGACGGGCTGATACATCACGCGGACCATGGGTCGAACTACACCGCGATGGTCTACACGGAGCGGATCGTCGAACTCGGTGCGGTCCCCTCGACGGGGACGGTCGGCGACTCGTTCGATAACGCGATGGCCGAGGCCGTGAACAACCTCTACAAGACCGAGCTGATCCGGCAGCGCGGCCCCTGGCGGACCGTTGAGCAGGTCGAGCTGGCGACACTCGAATGGGTGTGGTGGTGGAACAACCAGCGGCTCCACGGCGAGCTCCACATGCGCACCCCCGTCGAGGTCGAGGAGAAGCATTACGCTGACCTCGAATCAGCCAGCCGGCACCTGCCGGACAAGGTTCCCGATAGGAACGAAAGTCAGGCCGATTCACCACCCAACAGCCGCCACCAAATGACCCCACCCAACAGCCGCCACCAAATGACCCCACCCGGCAAACGGCACCGAATACGCCACCTCGTGGTGCCAGCGAACGGCCCGAGCACGCTTCGAGCACCAGGCGGTCCGCGCCGTTGATGGCTCCAACGCATCGGTGGCCGCAGCTCGCCTGGCGCGAGTGCTTCGCCGTGTCGTCTCACCTGACCCATCCCCGCAGGGTGTCGCGCGGCGAGCGGGACGGATCACGCCGAGGATGACTGTCGCGGAACGGCATCGCCGCTTCCCTGAACTGCACGTGGTGGAAGCCGATGAGCCCGCTCGCGCCGTCCTGCACTCGCCTTCGGGAGGGCTCGAGCGGTGACCCAGTCGTGTGTACCGTTCTTTTCGGTACACGCACAAGCGGTCGGCGTTCGGAGAAACAGCTGGTCAGAGGGCGCTTCCCCGCCGACGGCGCGCGGCCGCTCGGTCGATGTACCACTTCGTGTACCGGCGATTTTTGAGGCGAATCTGCCGCTGACCGGGCATTTTGGCGAAATGTACCGTTTGTACCACCGCTGACCGGAAACCCTCACACGTATGCGCATGCGCGTGTGCGTATAGGGGTTCAGGTGGAAAAACGGTACAAACGGTACATTTACTGATCTCTTGAAGAAGAAACAGCTTCTGATCAGGACATACTCCCTGAGCAAGCGGAATCCGGGTGTACCGTTTCGTGGTTCATAAACGGTACAGTAGCAACCCGATAGCCGGGCTGACCGGCCTTTTTCGTGTACCGGCGATTGCGAGCAGAAACGGTACATCGGGCACAGCGGGAGCCCCGCGGAAGGTCAGCCGCCCCCTGATCCCGCGAGCTTCGTCGCAGGCTGGCGGGCGCTCCACCCATGGGATCTCGACGCTGTAGCCGCAGTATCCGCACTCGAACGCCCCATCCGCTGTGCGCATGATCGTGCCGCACAGGTCGCAGTTCGGCTGCTCTCCACCCTCGAGCTCGTCGTACGGCATCACGGCGTCAGCCTAGATCGATCGTGACCACAGAGTCCCGCCTCGTAAATGTCACGAGCATGCCGCGCCGGCATCGATACCGCCAACGGCCGCCTCCCGAGCGATGTCGATCTGCCGCGCTACTGTCTGACCGTGGTGGACACCAAGCAAACGAAGACGATCGGCGAGCACTATGCCGCAGCAGAGCTCGCTCGGCGCGGCTGGGCTCCGGCCTTAACGCGAGACGGCCTCGCACGCACCGACATCCTCGCCGTGCACACGGGATCTGGGCGCCGGCTCGTCGAGGTGCAGGTGAAGACCGCGATGAACACTGCCTGGAAGTACGTCAACTGGCAGCTGGGCGAGAAGAGCCAGCAGCCGAGCGCTTCCGAGACGGAGTACTTCGTGATGGTGGGAGTGCTCTCGGATCTCGCCGTCCCGCCCCGGTTCTTCGTCCTGCCCCGCGCACACGTCGCAGCCGCAGCCTGGATCGGTCATCAACACTGGCTCACCGAGCCCGGTATCCCGACCGGACAACGAAACGCCCCCGCATCACGATCGCGCGTGCACGTTCGCACATTCGAGCGCTACGAAGACCGTTGGGAGCTGCTCGAACTCGATGAGAGCGCATGCCCCGTATTACTGCCGCCGGAATTTCGCGGGTACGCCCTCGAGGACCGTGTCGGGCTTCCCGAAGGACACGCCTGGCGAGACGGACTACCGAGCTGGTGAGCCCTAGACCGTGACGGAGATCCTCACCTTCAATGGCGATGATGTCGAGCGGTACGCCAGTCACCTTCAGGATGTCGCGCGCGCTGTTGCCGCCGGTCATCTCGGCACTGCCCAGCAGCTACTCGCTCCGATCGCCGGCGAGGTGTGGGTCGGCAAGCTGAGCGCCAACACGCGCCAATCTGCCGCTGACGTCCTGGCCAAGCCTGCGGCGCGCATCAGACGAATCAGTGACGACCGGCTGCGCGCTCAGGTGTTCATCCGGGACGGTTTCCGCTGCACGTCTTGTGGTGGGCGCGCCATCCCGCGGAGCATCCTCGTCGCTCTACACGACCTGTTCCCTGCTGAACTTCCCTACGACCGCCATTACGGCCGCGGCAAGGTGCACCCCGTGTTCTGGGCACTTGCTCCCGAGGCCGACCATATCCTCGCCCACAGCCGCGGCGGTGCGAACGACCTCGAAAACCTCACGACGTTGCACGCATCTTGCAACACCCAGAAGTCAGACGCCGAAGTGGCACCCATCCCACGCTATGGGGGACTCGAATCGTGGGACGGTCTCACCTCCTACTACTCGGCGCTCATCGTCGCTGGGGCCGGGCAAGTTCGTCCCCGGTACCACCGTGATTGGTCACGCCGCTTGAGCCCGAGCTGACAGCTCTGAATTTTCGCGCCGCCCCTCAGCGTTCGATTGCGTCTGGCGGCAGCACCAACGGGACAATCGACCAGCCCGCGCCTCGCACCCACCGCAGCATCCCTCGGGGCCGTCCGACGAGCAGGCTCGCGACCCACACGTCGGTGATCGACTCGGGCACGCGAGGATCCCGCTCCGGCAGCGGCGGGGGCTCGTCGTCGTCCCAGGCTTCGAGCTGATCGTTCGCGCTCCAGGCGGCTGCCGACCCCACCCAGATGAACGCATGCTGACGTGCGCCACCGTGCTCAGCGAGCTTTCGAGGCACGTCGTTGTGCCGGTCAAGGAAGTCGTCGAGCCAGTCGCTGAACGACTGCCCGTAGTCCCAGCTGTTCCAGCCCGCCGGCAGGAGCCGGATGTAGCCGTACTCACCGTCCAAGGGATGAGCGTCTTCGATGCCGAGGCGCTCAAGCACCTCGGGAACCACCTCGAGGCGCAGCAGCGTCTCGTGCGCGATGATCAGGTCCGGAAGCTGCCGTCTCAGACCCTTGACGTTCGCCCGAGCGTGAATCAGGCTCACCGCCCAGGCCTGGGAGGAGGGAGCGATGTCGATGCGGCGGCCCAGCTGCTTCAGCGCCGCGGACATCCGCAGGTATTCGTCGTCGTGAGCCGTGACGACCTCGAGCGGTTCGATTCCAGAGGGGCCGTGAATGAGCACGTCTGGCATCCCCTGCGTTCGACCGTCGTCGTATAGGTGAGCGGGGACACCGAGCTCGGCGACCACGACGTCGCGAGCCCACCTCTCTTCTGGGCGATCACGCATGTGGTTGACGATACGGCGGGTTCGCGTGAGCGCATCGCTACTCAGCCCCATCTCACTTCAAGGGGTCTGTACTTGACCCGCGATATTCGCAGTTATCGGCGCTATCCAGACGAACGCGCTCGGCGGCGGGGCTTCGGGGAGGCGTCAGAGCACATTCACGCTCGCGCAGCGCCCGGTCACTCGTCGATGTCGCCGGTGATGAAGGCCGCGGCAGCCCGCGCTACAGCGTCGTGACGATCCTCACGGATCGCGGTGACTGGCGTCGCCTCATTCAGCAGGGGGTTGCTTCCGATGAACCACTGGCGGACAACCTGATCACCATCGGCTGCCGCGAGTAGCGCCCACTGGCGGTGAGCGAACTGCAGTCGCTTCGCGAAATGGTCTCGGGGCTCGGGGCCCTCCGGCTTGGCCCAGCGATTCGGGAGCTCGCGATCCTTCGAGCCAGAGAGAGCGGCCACGAGCGTCGAGCCGAGCACCGCATTCAGCTCGCGGACGATGTCATGGATGTCCATCTCGGCGGTGCGTCCGTGTTGAGTGGTCACTGCTGATGCGCGCACAGCATCAGCGTACGCTCGTTGCTCGGCGAGCGCTCTGAGCGCGCTTCGAGATCATACCGCTGACCAACGTTATGTCGGTTTACAGTAGGTGACGGTCGCACAAAGCCCGAACCGCTAGTCCCCTACGAGCGCTTCATCCGATGGCTACGAGCCACCCGACTCCTAGAAGGAGACAGGCAACGATCAGCACCGCCACGGCGTTTCGCAGGATTGTGATCTGAGTAGCGACCGTTTCTTCGCCGGTTCCCACAGACATCGCGTATGCCTTCGACACCGCCCAGCGCACGGGCGAATCCTGCTGTGAGACTAACGCCGCGTCGACGTCAGTGAGATCCTTGCGTGCTACGACGATCCCGGCAGCACCTAGCAGGCAAAGGAGCGCCAAGCCGAGCGACAGCGCCCAGATCAAGAAGGCCACGAGATTCGGGATGATGTGAGGCAGCGCGGCCAGCGCGAGGGTGAAGACGCCCAGGGTCGTGGTGAATAAGAACTGCGCCCGAGCTCGCACGTTCTCCAGCTCCTGCCGTTGACGCGCGAGCTGCGCGCGCCCCTGCTCGATCAGGAGATCATGGTCTCCGTCGTTCCATCCCGACTGCTTCCCGACCTCGATCTGATGAACCGGGAACGAGGGGACGACATGTCCTGGCGAAACAAGCGCCACCACGTGAGCGAAGTAGATCCGCCATTCCAAGCGAGCGCTGGCCCTCCACCTTGCGAATGCCGTCATACCGGTGGGATCAACGTCAGCCATCGAGCCACCGAGCGATGGCCCTCGCGACCTCATCTCCTATTGGATCCGGCAAGAACATCCACTGACCGCTCGGATTCACGTCGACGATGGAGTAGCCGTCATCTGTCTCGATCCAGTCCTGGCTGCTGTAGCCAAGGCCCAGCTCGTTGGCGACAGCGAGGGCCGCGCTGCTCAGCTCATCGGGCACCGTCATGGCTACGAAAGATGTGTGAGCGGCGGGCAGCGCGCGCCAGTCGACAGGCAATCCGGCCGCATCGACACATCCGCCCCACACCTGTCCTCCCACAACGACTACGCGATGGTGACGGCGGGCCGTGAGTCTCTTCTGCAGCAAGAACGGCGCCGCCGCCAGCATCTGATCGTCAACCTCGTCTATCGACATCGCACGCGCGAAGACGTTAAACGCCTTCTCGCCCGCAAAGTAATGTCCAGGCCCAAGCGGCTTCGCGACGAACTCGCTTCCTAGCCGCTCTTCTAGCGCATCACGCTGATTCGTTACGACCGTCGCCGGGGTGTCGATCTGCAACCTGCGCATCGCGGCTTCCATCACCAACTTGTTCTCGGCCGCGGTGATGCTGTCGATGCCAGAAAGCCAATGGATGCCACGGGCGCGCAACAGCGCGCCAATGATGGTGAGCCACGACGCCCGGATGGCCGCGTCGAGGGACTCTGCCTGAACATCGACCAACCAATCCGGGGGCGCGAGTCTCCGAGCCCAGCCACGGATGGTTACGTTCGTTTCTCCAGCGAGATCTATCTCGGTGTCTTCAAGCACAAGTTGGCCTTCAGACCAGATGAACTTCGTCGAGGCGAGGCTCACGGCGTCGACGATCACAGGCTTTGCCGTGAGGTGAGTCAGCACCGCGGAAACATGCGGGTCGCGTCGTTCGCCGACAATTACCGTCGATGTCACGGAACTGGGAGACCCGTCCCGGTGAATGCCACGGCCATCGCACGATCGTTATCGACTGTCTCGATCGTTGCGGTCAGGGACGTCGACGGGCTCGGTGGCCGCGGGCGATCGGCAAGCTCAACGTTCAGCACGCCGTACAGGCTGGACGGCCGCGAACTAGGTTCGTCTGCATCTTTCATAACCGAACCGTACCCGCTTGCGGCGTCGTGGTCCAAGAAAGGGCAACACAACCAGCGCGCCCGCGGTACCGCGGATGTAAAGGTGGTGCGCGGGGCTGAGTCAACGAGCCTGTCGGAACGATCGATTTCGGACCGCGCTGTTAGCGCAGCAGAGGTAGTGCTGGCTTGTTGCAGCTAGGTTGACATCATGGAGCTGAAAGCCGCCACTGTGGGAATCCCTGTCCGCGATCTCGACGCTGCCACGTCCTGGTATCGGTCTGTGCTCAGCCTGAAAGCCGTTCACCTCGCGCCCCTGGAGGGCCTTGTCGAGTTCAACCTTGGGCCCATTTGGCTTCAACTCGCACTCGACCCGGATCACGCCGGAGTGGAAGGCATCTCGCTGAATTTGAGCGTGCCGGACGCGCCCGCCGAGCATGCGCGGTTCGCCGGTCTCGGCCTCGATGTATCCGAGGTGCAGCGCTTCGAGGGTGTCGTAGGGTTCTTCACCCTGACCGATCCCGATGGGAACAAGCTGGGGTTCGTCACCGAACTGGCGTGACTTCGGGCTATCCGCGGGCGCTGCGGGCGAATACGCGGATAGAAGCCCCTGGTGCGAAACCGATCGGGTTCGCACAAACAGGGCGTCAGGCCGTATGTTGACGGGGTGCCTCACGTGTCTCAGGAAACCCGCTCCGTACTCAAAGCTCTCGTCGCAATCTTCTTTGTCGTCGTTCTGATCGCAGTCGGCTTCATCCCCTTGGCCGGCGACGGAGAGGGCCGTCGCTTCTGGGTGTTCGTATACGCCCTGGTCGCGGTTGGCCTAGGTCTGTGGAGGATGGTTCTGACGATCTGGATGCACAGGGACGACGCTCCTACTGCGGTGGAGGCCCAGCAACGGACGCACAGAAACCAAGCACTGTTGCTTGACGTCTTCATGGTGGTCTTCGGTGCGCCCGCGGCCCTTCTCGGCGCGTTCAGCTTCCTCATCTCGACCCAGCACTGAACGGGTCCGAAACCGATCGATTGCGGCACGACGCGGGCAAGCTCGTTAGGGGCGGTCCGTAAACACAGGCTGTATCGAGACCGAGGTCATGAGCGATCAGACTTAGGTGCTGATTTTCGGAACGGTCACGCTTTGCAACAACCGCAGGCGACTCGCCATGCGGAGGCGTCGGAGCGCTGAGAGGCGTCGGCCAGGAAGGCGTCGAGGTCGACGTGCGCTGAGAATCCGACCGAAATGTCGGCGTTCACGAGCACGTCAACGAGGTTGATGAAGCGTTGCTGTGGTTCGGGATCGGCGGCGCTGAACGGCGGGATATCCGTTATCGACCAGCGGGTGAAGGCGCGGGACCATTGCAGGTACCCGACCGTTGAGGTCGGTGTGCGGCAGAGCTGATCGAACGTGGCCATCAGCTCGCCGCCATCGGCCGACGTCACCGGGAACGAGCGTCCGTGCGAGGCGAGGGAGTCGCGCTGCGTAGATGCGGGTGCCGCCTCCCGCGTCGACGGAACCGATGATCGACACTACGACCCCGATGGGTCGCGCTCTGTTCGGCATGGTCGCCGTGTTCGCGCAGCTCCGCGTCGACACGATCTGAGAGAACACGATGCGCGGACTCGCGCATGCTAAGGCGCAGGGACGTGTTGGTGGCCGGCCGTCAAAGCTGACCCCGAAGAATGTCGCGGACGCGAGGCGGATGCGCAATGAGGGCCGCAGCTTCGATCACATCGCGGCAGTTCGCCCAGCTTGCCGTAGCTACCGCCGCGGCGGTAGCTCGGTGGTGAGCCTTCCGAGGTGTCTGATGCCGGCCTGATTCAGACAGTCGGTCGCGACATCGACGACGGTGTGTATGAACACCGATTCCTCCTGCTGCGGATCGACGACACGATGGACCGGACGGTAGCGACCGCCAAGGGGAGTTGAGGAGCTACCTCCCCCCATGAAGTCGTAATGCGGCTCGAAGAACAGACGCTCATCGCCTAAGGGCGTGTAGTCGGACGGCCTCCATTCCACACCCACGAGCAGTTCCACATCCCCAGCAGGTGCGTCTTCCGCGACGGTCCTGATCAGCGCGAGAAGAGCTGCTATGAACCCTTCTACCGCGTCCGCAGGCACATGGTTTGCCGGCAAGTTGTCGCCTGTGGCGCCGTAGCGGTGACTGCCGGCTTCCCAAGCCAACCCAACCGCCCCGTCGTCGAAGATCGCAGCACGCGCGCCTCGCCAGGAGGCGGGGTCGCGTGGCGGTAGAACCCATCCGCGTAGACCAGGGAGGGCGTTGTGGCCGGCGACGTCGGTGAGTGGTTGATAGTCGTCTTGCAAAAGCCAGTACCAGGCATCGTTCTGCGCCTGCGCGGCCAGAGCGCCGATCTCGGGACGGTCGCGTCGCCTCGGGGGCGCTCCTTGCGATACGGGCCTTGCCGCGCCCACCAGGACGGCATTCTTCCGAGGCTCGAGCGAACCGGCCATGTCCATATACAGTGCTTCCAACTGCTCGCGTCCACGGCGTGCGGCCTCGAAACGAGCGCGGTAGCTGGCCTCGAGGAGGCGTTCGTTCATCCACTGCGTGTCGGAACTGACACGGAGGGGCGCGCTGAACGATTGTTTGTTGGCGTCGAAGATTAGATGTGGACCGTCAACACTGGCTGGCACGACGATGGCCGCAAGGCGTTCATCTCCCGCGACGGGGATCTTATGGGATCGCACTCCGAGAACTGGGGGTGAGATCGAGCTATAGCTCACAGCCTGAATGGTGCGCTCATAGCTTTCGTTGAGATCGCCGGCGTCGACGCGACCCGAAGCAGCCTTCTGGGTTTCCTTGACGCCGAATATGAGGACACCTCCGCCGCTGTTCGCGAACGCCGCGATGTCTTTGACGATGTCGGAGGTCTTGAAGTCCCGTTCGCTCGGTAGGTGCTTCTTCCAATCCAGTTGGTCCGACTCGACAAGACCTTGAGTGATCGCGGCATCGATCATCTGCTCTGTGAGCGGCCCCGCATTCACGCCGAGCAGCTGATGCAAGGGGGTTCGTAGCACGCGCTCATCGTATTGCGTGTGAGCTACGGATCAGTGCGGACATGCGCCACGAGCCTATGCCCGCTGCTGGGTAGCATCAGAGTCAGCCGCGCAGCAGCTCACACGCGTGCACGTCGAGGGCGATGGCGATCGCGTTGAGCTCCGCCACGGTCAGCCCGGCGGGCGAGGTCGGGTGTAGGCGTCGTTCTACCTCCCGCGAAGTTATGCCGGTGACCTCTGCAAGCCGTTCAAGGGAATGCATGTGAGTCTGCCAAAAACGATCGTTTCTGGCAGCTCCTAGAGATAGGGCTAGAGGCCGCGCCGCAGTGACCGGTCGTGCCGGGCGAGCCTAGATCCGGCTACCCTCCAGTCGAGTTCGGCGGTTCCGCGGGCGCCCCCGGTAGCAAGGGCAGTGTTCCGTAGACTTCGGCCAACGCCGCGCGCTGCCAAGTCGACAAGTGCTCGTAGTGGCCGGAGAAGTCAGCGAAGCGCATCACACCGTAGGTCATCACGGCATCTGCGAGCTTGAGTATCGCGGTAATCGCAGCCGGATCCGGCATGGTGATGTGGTACCCCCCGGCATCGAAGGTCAACGTCAATTCGGATGCCGGCCATCTCTTGCCGTGCGCTGAACCGGCGGACGCGCGCCATAAGCGCTCCACGGCACCATCATCCTGCACGAGAGCGTCAGGCAGCTGCGTCCGAACGTGAGCAGCGGCATCCTTCACCAGGTCGATGTAGAGCGGCGCCCTGAACTTCTTCTCGTCCCCACCGACGAGGCGCAGCGCGTCGGCCCGGCGCTGCGTGAGCTTCGCTTTCACCTCGGGATCGGTCGCGGCCTTCCCCTGTTCCTGCCAGTCAGCCAGCACAAGGGAAACATGTCGCCGCGACGCTTCGCGCACGTCCTGCGTCGACAGCACCCAAACGGCCTGTGACGCCGACTCCAGGGCGGCACGCGCGAGCGTCTGGGCCGGGCGCAACGCGAACTCGACAGCAGCCTCCGGGTGATACTTCAGCGGCGTTGCGTAGTCCGCCCACATCACGAGGTGCTCCAGCGCGGCGGCAAGAAACGAGCGACACCAGTCGGCCGCTGTCTCATCGGGGAAGAACGCTCGGGCGCCGTCGAGCAGCGATCCCGGAGCCGGAATAGGGATCTGTCTGAGCGTGCGCTGCATAACGCGCGCACTCAAAGCCACCTGGACCCACGGCTCAGTCTCGTCGCGCGTCAGCGCGGTGCGGCCGGTGTCCGGGTCGACGTCCATCCTCGGAACCTACCGGATCGAGCTGGTTCAGCGCGCTCGGCCTCCTCACCCTCGCCGAACCTCGTTAGAGATTGGAGAGGAGTTGGGTCTTTTGCGCCTGGAACTCATTCTCGCTGAGAATCCCCTTGTCTCGCAGCTCAGCCAACCGCTCAATCTGCGCGATCGGGTCGGCCACTGGAGCCGCCGCGGAGCGAAAGCGCGCCCAGCGATAGATGCTGTCCGGGCTGACGGACAGCACTCGAGCCATCTCGGCAACAGCAAGAGTCGGCTCGTGCTGCGGCACGCATACCTCAGCCTGCTCGGATGCCCGGTGGGCCATCGCCGCCGGTGGGACGCACTGCAGATGAAGCCCACGCCGTGCCGCGGCGCAACGAGGATCGCACGACGGAGCCGCACGACGTCGAATGGACTGTGGGTTGGCAGGACGAGCATCACCTAGTCATAGCCAACCATGGTCTCGATGCTGCCCACAGGGGGCGGTTTCGAATCTTGATGCGATTCCCCAGCGGGTTCCGTCAGGCGTATGCCGGTAGCCCCGGGTACGCGGCTGCTGGCGCCGTCGAGCGCTTTAGGAATTACATTGACTCGCACTTTCCACCCGCCGACGGTGCCGAACTCACGCCGCAGACGTGGGAGCAGTACTGGGCTGGCACGACGTACCTTCCGGCAGACCCGGAGTTCCGCGATGAGATTCGTCGATGTCGCGATGCGCGGGAGCGCTTCCGGCTCTATCGAGTGGGGCTGTCTGGTCGAGTAGTCGACTCTTAGCTCGACGCTGCGCAGATCAGATGAGATCACGTCCGGTCCGATAGTCAACGTTTTGTCAGTTGCGGAGCACGTGAGGATCAGCACACATCATCGACGTCCCTGAACCTGCACCTCGCTGGGACGCCGGCACTCCGGGTCAGCTCCGGTTTGCGCTGTCAGTTGCCACCGAAGAAGGCTGGGGCTTCCCCTCAGATGGGGGCTTCCCCTCAGATGGGGGCTTCTCCAGCATGTCGCGGAGTGACTTCAGTCGCTCAAGGACTTCATCGTATCCCAGCACGGTAACATTAGTCAGACCAGCCCGGTATCGCAAAAAAGAATCTCGCTGCAGCTCGTCGAGGGAAGACACTCTACCGGTGATGACGCCGCCCCGCAGATCATTCCACGCGTCGATCTGATTCGCTGGACTTAAGCGCGCCGCAAGACTCTGAGACACGGATGCTAACTGTGATTGCAGTTGCGCTATCGGTCCGACGAGTTCTCCATGCGGCGCAAAAACCGCGGAGTCTGTCCCCCTGCCCCGGTAAGCAGTGGAGCTGACCAAAGCCGCTGCGGGCGTCTTTATCTCCACGACGACCGCGGTACGCGTGATTGCGTTCGCGCAGAGAAAGTCGGTGATACGGGAACCTCGGCCCTCGATGTCCGCGGCCTGAACCGTGGCATGTTCCAGCTCAACCACAATCGGAGTCGAGAAGAGTAGCTGCAGCGCAAAACGGTTGGCGTTGAAAAACTTCTGCCAGTGCCCTTCATCTCGGTTATGAGTGCCGTCAAGATCGGCTTGGAATCTGTCGATCAGCGTATTCAACGACGCCAGCTCGATGTCTTCACGGAGCTGCACCAACCGGGTTGGTGAGTCGACGCCGATCTTCGGCGCCTCGGACGTCACCGCGTCTGCAAGGAGATTGCGGTCCTGGGCACTAACGACGTGGCCCGTTTCAACCTCTTCGGTAAGGGCGCGGATCACCGGATGGCGCGTGTATTTGGGGGTCACCTCGGTTAGACCGAACAGATTGGCAACGGCGTTGTGCGTGTCAGATTGGATGACGCGATGTACGGCCACGCGGCCACGGCTGCGACTACGATCCACCGCGGCCCGGTATGCCTCGAACCGACTCAAAGCCACCCGGAAAACATCTCCATCACTGTCGGGACCTTCGTCGTCATTGACCACGAAGCGCACGGTCGAGCAGCCCGAACGGTTTTCGATCTCGTCTAGTAAGCCTCGGTAGTCCCGGGCCACACCCAAGCCGAACGCGTAGATGGAACTGAAGCCCTTGGGGAGCCCTGTTTCATAAAGTAGGCCATACTGGGCATGTTCTGCTGAGTGATTGAGCGGATCCCAGCTCGTGTTCTCGACTTGCAGTTCGGTTATACCGCGGAACTGCTTCTCATAGCTCCCGGATCTCAACGACAGCGGCCGGAACCTAAGAATACCGCGCGCCGTATCATAGCGCAGCACCTCGACGCCCAGCTGATCATCCTGCTGAGGTATGAAACTGATCACAACGTCGTCACCGACGGTGTTCTGGTCCAACTGCCCCATACGATCAGCGAGGTCGTCATTGTCAAGATCAGACAACATCAGCTGATCTGCATCAGCGTCGACGTCGAAATCTTCCGTTGACACGTTGCCTCCCCCGGCCGGCCACCATTGGCGCCTGTCGAGCCTACTAGGACAAGTTAGTCACGTCATCTTCTTCGACCACGGCCAGCCCACGACGCTCGATGAGGCTTCGGACCTCTGTGTGCAGCGACACGGAAATCGCGGAGATGACTTGCTCGATCATGCGCGTCATGAACTGCTCTGGCCGCACGTCATGCGGGACTTGGTCGAGTTCGACTCTCACGATTGAGCCTTCGCCGGACCAGCCGACGAGGGCGAGGCCGGTGGCGGTGTAGCCGTTGGCGCCGCCGAGGTCGCGGAGTTTACGGATCATGTCGACGGTGCGTTCATACGCGTCTGGTTCGTCGGTGAGGATCGTGGATCTCTGTGCGAAGAAGAGTCCGACTGCGGCGAGGGGGTGGCGGCTGCGGAGGTTGCCGGCGTCACCGTATGCCTGTTCGAAACGATTCGAGAGGTTCTTACCGAACGAGGAAATCTGCGTCTTGGTCGACAGCAGCAGTTCTGGCCCGCGGTCCCATCGGGAGATCTCGACGTCGACCTATTTCTCGTAAGCGCGGCCGAGGATCTTCGCGTCTGTCGGCGCAACCACAGGCATGGCCATGACTCTTGCGCGTACCTCGTCCGACAGCTGCCGGGGCAGCTTCTCCAGGAGCAGCGCGATGTCGCGCGGAAGGATGCGCGGGCGCGTGGCTCGTGGCCACACTTCGTCTGGTCTGAACCCGCAACGGCGCAGCTCGTGCGCAAGCCACGAGTGCGCCCCATTCGCGAGCGCACCCGTCGCTCACCCCTTGCCTGCAGCAACCGGGATGTGAGCAGCTTCGCCAGCAGCCCGTAATCGGATGGTAGTCGGGGCATCACCGCGCCCATGCACCCACGGGTCGCTGAGATCTGCGGCAGCAAGTGCGTCATCGAACGGGGTGAACGAGTCGTCTCGCGTGGCCATCACACCGCTCCCCCACCGCTGCGTCCACGGACCGTCCGGCGGGTCGTCAGTGCCTGGTGATCTCCCGCGATCGCGGCCAGCTCATCATCGGAGAGCACGTTGTGGAACAGGACTTCATCAACAAGTTCGACCGCGCGCCTGGGAGGTTTCGGGCTATGAGCAGGCGCTGCACGCGCGGCTTCAACGCGGCCAGCGCGACGCGGTGCTGCGCAAGCAGGGCGGGTGCGGGCATCCACCACCGATCAGACTCGCGACGTTCGATCTTCAAGATCCCGCCACCGTAGGAGCGGCCGACGAGGTCGGCGGAGAGCAGAGTCGTCGAGTTCAGCGACGCGATCGGCAGAACGTCACGTGCGAGGTCGCGGTGCTCGTCGGTGAGGTACACGCCGTGGACGCTGTTGAGGCGACGGGCACCGACGGTGTTTGTGGTGAGGCGGGCGGTGTCGGCGTTCATGTAGGTCAGGAACAGGTCGGGGGCCCGAAGGGCTGGCACCCGCCAACACGGGTTGCGCACCCGGCACTTGTACGCCTGGTCGGCGCCGGTGCGGTGGCCCTCGGCGATATGCCGCAGCGTCGCGGCCGCCGGCTTCGCGCTGGGATACAGCAACCAGATCGGCTGCCCTTCCCGCCCCAACCGGTCCATCGCACTGCGAGTGAGTGCGAGACCACGCAAGTGCGAGCTGCCAGGAGGGCTGATGCGCAACAAATCCCGCTACGGGATACCGAGCTCACGGACGCAGGCAGGTGACAGGGCAAAGTACCGGTTCCCGCCGGTGACGGCACCCAGGGATGCGTCACCGTAGGTCTCCAACGGTACGAAAGCCGCAGAACCCGAAAGCCGCGTCATCGCCGCGGTGCTCACTGGGGACAGCGCAAGGGCCGCGGAACAACGCTTCAACCCCTGACGATCAGGATGCCTCGGGGCGGCGTGTTTGGCCGACGGCGAGACTTGCGTCTATCGAGTATTTGCGCTGACACACGGCACCACTGACACCCACCGCACCACTCGGGAACAGGGCGTCGCACGCTAGCCGCCGTCGCAATGCCCTCGATCGAGCGTCGACCGCTCCTAGCCGGGCGAGGCATCATCGAGGTGATCGACAAACAGCGGGACGATGGCTTCCTTTCCTCGATCAGCAACGCCACGATCGTCAGCTACGCCCACGATCCTGTCGTCCTCGACCACGATCTGGAAGCCGACTACGCCGCCATCGAAAGCCTGGCATCGAGAGCGGTAACCTTCCCGCTATCACCTTCGCAGCTTTTGGTGATCGGAGATGGTCTCCCCAGCCAGCTCCCACTGAACCCGATGATCGCGAAGAAGAGCACGCGCTGGCTGGTAGGAAGTCGGGTAACTCTCAACCTCAACTACCGGCTGTCGAGTCCGCGGCGGTAGAACACCATCAGCTCGTCGAGCTGGGCGGCCTCGGCCCGTCCCCCCAGAGCCGTTCAATCTCGGCAACGCCCCCTTCCGGTTCATTGCTCCGGCCGCTACTGGCGGCCCATGAACAAGTGCTCGGCGAGCCGTTCGAAGTCCGCCTTCAGGCGCACAACGTCCGCCGTATACCTGACGGGGCCTCCGACACTCCGGTCGGCGATACCTTCGACCGTCACATACCCGAGTTCGCGAAGAACGCGCAGGGCCGAGTGCAGCGTGGGCTTCGTCTGCCCAGTGGCATCCATGAGTTCAGCCGCCGTGGCCGCCTCCCGACTAATCAAGGCGTGCAACAGGTCGACGCGGCTCCGGCCCGAGAGCGCTAGCCATGCGCGATCAGCGTCAGCCGGCATAGCCGGGGAGACCGTTCTGCGCCTGGGCATCTTCCTATTCTGCCGCTAACGGCACATAACTACGTCCTCCTCCTGTTGGCGTATGATTGAATCATACGCCAACAGGAGGAGGACGTAGTGAGGCGACAAGCAACGCGCGTGACAGTAGAGCTGATTCGTGACGCCCTCGGTGCTCAAAGACGAACACAGGAGTGGCTCGCGATCGCGACGGGAATTCCGCTGCGCACCCTCTCGCGAAAGCTCCACCTCACCTCTCCGAGCCCAACCAATCTTGAGGAGCTCGTGCTCATCGCAGGCGCCCTCGACATCGAGCCGGCGAAGCTACTGGAGCCCCTGAAAGAGGCGAGCCACGGCCACCCCGATTGACCTACTGCCCTCATCCGGCGACGTTGGACGCCCGCCGGACTACCTCTGCCCGGGCTCCGACAGCAGTTCCTGCCCATGGCTGCCGTAACCCTGCCGGCTTCATGCGAGCGTCGGCACCATCATCAACCGGCATCCTCCGATACGTCGACGGCTATGCGCGCACCATCCATCAATGGACTGCCTAACCACAATCGACAGCTCGACTCAGATGTGCACCAAAAATGCACCACACACGCCCCGCACATGCAGAAAACCCCCGGATAACCGGGGGTTTTCACTGGCGGTGACGGTGGGATTTGAACCCACGGTAGGGGGTTACCCTACACAACTTTTCGAGAGTTGCACCTTCGGCCGCTCGGACACGTCACCGCCGACCAGCTTACGACATCTCGGGCGATGCCGCGAACCGCGGTGTCCGTGGTCAGGCGTAGCGTGTGTCCGTGACGCGTTCATCGGCCCCGCAGACAGCACTCATCGTGGCGATCGCGTCGCTCGCGTCATCCGTCGCGTTCCTCGACAGCACGATCGTGAACGTCGCCCTACCCGCGATCGAGCGCGAGCTCGGCGGCGGACTCACGACGCAGCAATGGGCGGTGGACGCGTACTTGCTGACGCTCTCGTCGCTCATCCTCCTGGCGGGCTCGGTCAGCGACGCCTACGGACGCCTCCTCGTACTGCGCATCGGGCTGATCGGTTTCGGCGTCGCCTCGGTGGCCGTGGGCCTCGCGCCAGATCCGGTCTTCCTCATCGCCGCACGTGCCGTCCAGGGCGCGGCGGGCGCGTTCCTCGTGCCGAGCTCGCTCGCCCTCATCACCTCCCTCCTCCAGGGCCACGAGCGCTCGCGCGCCATCGGCCTCTGGACGGCCTTCACCACTGGCGCGTCTCTCATCGGCCCGCTTCTCGGCGGCCTCTTCGTCGATCTGCTCTCGTGGCGCTACGCGTTCCTCATCAACGTCCTCCCCGTCGCCGTCACCCTGTGGCTCGTCGCGCGACTCCCCGTGCACGACGAGCGCCGCGCCGACGCGGGCATCGATTGGATCGGCGCGGCCCTATGCACGGCGGGCCTGGGCGGCATGGTCTTCGCGCTGATCGAGCAGCCGAACCTCGGCTGGACCTCTCCCGCGATCTGGATGCCGCTGGCCGTCGGAGCCGTCATGTTCGCGGCCTTCCTGCTGCGGCAGCGCACGTCGCGGCATCCGACCCTTCCGCTCGGACTCTTCCGGGTGCGCAACTACTGGACCGGCAACCTCGCGACCCTGTTCGTGTACGCCGCCCTCTCGCTCAACGGCTTCGTCGTCGGTGTCTACCTGCAGGAAGGCGCGGGCCTCAGCGCGACGCTGGCGGGGCTCGTGAGCCTCCCGACCACGGTCCTGCTGATCGCGCTGAGTCCATGGGCCGGCTCGCTCGCGGAACGCCTCGGCGGACGGCTCTTCATGACGCTCGGCCCGCTCGTCATGGCCGGCGGCGCACTGATGCTGCTCCTGGTCGGCGAGTCCTTCGACTACTGGTGGCAGGTGCTCCCCGGCCTCGTCGTGTTCGGGCTCGGACTCGGCGCGACGGTCTCGCCCCTCACCTCGACGATCCTCGGCGCGATCGACCCCGAACGATCGGGTATCGCCTCGGCCGTGAACAACGCCGTCGCACGGGTGGCGGGCCTCGTGGTGATCGCGTTCCTGGCTCCGATCGTGGGCGGCGCACTCGACCTCGACGGATTCCACCGGGCAGCGATCGTCACCGCGGCACTCATGGCCGCGGGCGGGCTCATCGCCTTCGCCGGCATCCGGAACAGCGCACCCTCAGTTGCGGGCCCGGGCGCGACGAGCTGAAACTCAGGCCGGCGAGCGCTCCGAGGCGAGAGGCCCCAGCACCGCCAGCATCCGCAACTTCTCCGCCGCCTCCGACCCGGGCTCGGGGGTGAGCGTGAGGAGCGCCTGCGAACGGTCCTCCGTGAAGAGCACCTGGCAGTCGACCTCGATCTCGCCGACGGCTGGATGCACCACGACCTTGTGATCGGCGAACCGCTCGGCGACCTCCTCGAGATCCCAGAGGTGAGCGAACTCGACGCTGCGTTCGCGCAGGTCGTCGACGAGACGCGCTGCGCGCGATCCGGCGCCACCGCGGCCCGCGACGGCACGCAGATTCGCCACGATCGCCCGGCTCTGCCGATCGTGATCGGATGCCGGATACACCGCCCGCTCGCTGTCGGGATGCACGAACCAGCACCACGCGCCGCTGCGTTCCGGTCCGGTGCGCCGTTCGCGCGGGCCGAAGAGAGCCCGCGCGAGATCGTTCTGCGCGAGCGTCTCATCGAGCTCGGTGATCACGAGCGCCGGGATGTCGTCGAGCCGATCGAGCACCCGCTGCAGGGCCGGCGCCACATGATCGGCCGCACCGGAACGTTCAGGCGGCGTGTGCCCCGCCAGACGGTGCAGGTGATCGCGCTCCGAGCGCGAGAGCCGCAGCGCCCGCGTGAGCGACGCGAGCATCTGGAGACTCGGCTGCGGCCCGCGCTCCTGCTCGAGCCGCGTGTAGTAGTCGACGCTCATCATGGCGAGCTGCGCGACCTCTTCGCGTCGGAGTCCCGTCACCCGCCGGCGCTCCCCGGATGGCAGCCCGACATCCTCCGGACGCAGTCGCTCGCGACGGGCGCGGAGGAATCGGGCAAGAGCAGCGCGGTCCACGCATCCATTCTGACCAGCGCGGCCCGTCCGAACCAGGGACCGCCGCTCCCCCGTTCGGATGTGCCTGGATAGCCGCGCATGCCGCGACGAGAGTCGGGGCATGGACATCACCGGACGCACCATCTTCATCCCCGGCGCAACGAGCGGCATCGGCCGCGCGTTCGCCATCGCCCTCGCCGAGCGCGGCAACACGATCATCGTCGGCGGACGCCGGCGCGAGCTCATCGACGACCTGCGCTCTTCGCACCCCGGCATCGACGGCGTCGAGATCGACACATCGGATGCCGCATCCATCGCCCGCGCGGCCGGAGAGGTGCTCGAGCGGCATCCCGATCTCGACGTGCTCGTCACGATGGCGGGCATCATGAACGCCGAAGACTGGACCTCGCCCGCAGGCTTCGTCGCCAGCGCCGAACGCACCGTCATCACGAATCTGCTGGGTCCCATCCGGCTGATCGGCGCGTTCATCGAGCACCTGCTGGCGCGCCCCGCCGCGACGATCATGACCGTCTCGTCGGGCCTGGCGTTCGCTCCGCTCGCCGCGACGCCGAGCTACAACGCGACGAAGGCCGCGATCCACATGCTGAGCGAATCGCTCCGGCTGCAGTACGCCGACTCGCCG
The DNA here is from genome assembly GCF_003610405.1 of Microbacterium sp. AG238. GTDB lineage: Bacteria > Actinomycetota > Actinomycetes > Actinomycetales > Microbacteriaceae > Microbacterium. The sequence continues at coordinate 2,262,193 of NZ_RAQC01000001.1, read as the reverse complement.
GTGTCGATCGTCGAGCTGGTGCCGCCCGCCGTGCAGACCGATCTCATGCCCGGCCACGCCGAGAACCCGCAGGCTCAGCCGCTCGACGAGTTCATCGACGAGGTCATGTCGATCCTCGAGCGGGATGCGGATGCGCGCGAGGTGCTCGTCGAGCGCGTCGGGTTCCTGCGCCACGGCGAGGCACGCGGCGACTACCCCGACGTCGTGCGCGCACTCAACGCGAGCGACCCGCACGCCGGGCGGCGAGGGGCCCGGTAGCGACTCTCATTCCCCCCTGCCAGACTGAGGTCATGAGCGCGATCGAGAACTCCAAACTCACCGTCGTCGGCGCGGGCGCCGTCGGTTCGAGCGTCGCCTACGCGGCCCTCATCCGGGGATCCGCCCGCCACGTGGCGCTGTACGACATCGCCACCGAGAAGACCGAGGCCGAGGTGCTCGACCTCGCCCACGGCGCGCAGTTCACCGGATCGAGCGACATCATCGGCGGCTCCGACATCTCGGTCGCCGAGGGCTCGCACGTCGTCGTCATCACCGCGGGAGCGAAGCAGAAGCCGGGTCAGACCCGTACCGAGCTCGCCGGTGTCAATGCGGGAATCATCGCCTCGATGATGCCGAAGCTGCTCGAGGTCGCCCCCAACGCGACCTTCGTGATCGTCACGAACCCGTGCGACGTGCTGACCGTGCTCGCGCAGGAAGCGACCGACCTGCCGCCCGAGCGCATCTTCGCCTCGGGCACGGTGCTCGACACCTCGCGCCTGCGGTGGAAGATCGCCCGCCGCGCCGGCGTCTCGATCTCGAGCGTGCACGCGTACATCGTCGGCGAGCACGGCGACACCGAGTTCCCGCTGTGGTCTCACGCCACGATCGGAACGGTGCCGATCCTCGACTGGGTGCCGCTCGACGGCCAGCCCAAGTTCACGAGAGAGGAGATCGATCAGATCGCCATCGATGTCCGCGATGCCGCGTACAAGGTGATCCAGGGCAAGGGCGCGACGAACTACGCCATCGGCCTGTCGAGCGCCCGGATCGTCGAGGCGATCCTGCGCGACGAGGATGCCGTGCTGCCGGTCTCCACGGTGCTGCGCGACTTCCACGGCGTCGACGGGATGGCCCTGTCGGTGCCCTCGGTCGTCAACCGTCGAGGTGCGTTCCCCGTGCGCGAGATCGCCTTCTCCGACCGTGAGCTCGAACTGTTCCAGCACTCGGCAGCATCCCTCCAGGAAGTCGCGGCCTCCTTGCGCGGCTGACCTCGCCCCGGCGTGCGATGTCACGCCAGATGCTGATACATCCGTCGGACCGGCGGTGCTGGTGTCGTCCCGGAGCCTCGGGAACGCGACATCCGCACCACCGGTCCGACGTTTGTATCGCGTGAACGCCTGCGAGGCGTTGGTCGGCGGGGATGTCGGCGGTCGCGCCTACCCTGGATCCATGGCCTCTCGACGTCCCGCTCCCACGACGGCCTTCAAGTGCACCGAGTGCGGGTGGACGACCGCGAAGTGGGTCGGTCGCTGCGGTGAGTGTCAGCAGTGGGGCACCGTCGTCGAGGCGGCGACGCAGACCGGCATCACCTCGACCGTGACCGCGGTCAGCCCCGGTGCGGCGCGCGCCGCTCGTCCGATCACCGAGATCGACACCACCGACGCCCCTCGACGATCGAGCGGGGTCGGCGAGTTCGACCGTGTGCTCGGCGGCGGAGTGGTCCCCGGGGCCGCGATCCTGCTCTCGGGCGAGCCCGGCGTCGGCAAGTCGACGCTCCTGCTCGAGGTCGCCGCGCAGTCCGCACGTTCGGGCCGCCGGGTCCTGTACGTGAGCGCGGAGGAATCGCTCGGCCAGGTACGGATCCGCGCAGAGCGGACCGGCGCGCTGCACGACGCGCTCTATCTCGCCAGCGAGACCGACCTCGCCACCGTGCTCGGTCACGTCGACGAGGTACGTCCCGACCTGCTCATCGTCGACTCGGTACAGACCGTGTCGTCGTCGCTCTCCGACGGGGTCGCCGGTCAGCCGAGCCAGGTACGCGAAGTGGCGTCCACCCTCATCCGCGTCGCGAAAGAGCGCGACCTCCCCGTCCTCATCGTCGGCCACGTCACGAAAGACGGCTCGATCGCCGGCCCGCGGGTGCTCGAGCATCTCGTCGACGTCGTCTGCCAGTTCGAAGGCGACCGCCAGACCTCGTTGCGGTTCGTCCGGGCGTTGAAGAACCGCTTCGGCCCGACCGACGAGGTCGGATGCTTCGACATGACGGGCGACGGCATCGCCGAGGTGCCCGATCCGAGCGCGCTGTTCCTCGGGCACGGCGACCCGGTGCCCGGAACCTGCGTGACGATCGCGCTCGAGGGGCGACGAGCACTGCCGGTCGAGGTCCAAGCGCTGACCCTCAAGACCGGGGCGCCCAATCCCCGCCGGGTCGTGAGCGGCGTCGACAGCGCACGCGTTGCGATGATCCTCGCCGTCCTCGAGAAGCGCGGCGTCGCCGTGACGAGCGACCAGGACGTCTACGTCTCGACCGTGGGCGGCGTGCGCCTCGTCGAGCCAGCTGCAGACCTCGCCATCGCCATCGCCATCGCTGGTGCCGTCGGCGGCAAGGCCGTGTCGCGACAGGTGGCGGCCTTCGGTGAGCTCAGTCTCGCGGGCGAGATCCGCCCGGTCACGCAGTCGAGCCAGCGCCAGTCCGAAGCGAAGCGCATGGGTTACACCGCCGTGGTGGATGCCTCGTCGCGCACGATCGGCGGAGCGATGCGCGATCTGCAGGTGCGTCAGCCCGCGGCATCCGCCGCCGACGTCGGCTTCTGACCCCCCGCCTCGAGCTGCCGAGCCCGGGCCGCCGGGGTCTCACCTGGCAGAACACGCCCCATCGCGCGCGCCGAAGCGGCGCGAACTGCCAACCCAAACCTCGAGGCCCCGGTGTTGGGCTATTCACCTGGCAGAACACGCCCCATCGCGCGCGCCGAAGCGGCGCCAACTGCCAACCCAAACCTCGAGCCCACGGTCCCGGGCTACTCACCTGGCAGAACACGCCCCATCGCGGGCGCTGAAGCGGCGCGAACTGCCAACCCAAACCTCGAGGCCCCGGTCTTGGGCTACTCACCCGGCAGAACACGCCCCATCGCGGGCGCTGAAGCGGCGCCAACTGCCAACCCAAACCCGAGGCCCCGGTGTTGGGCTACTCACCCGGCAGAACACGCCCCATCGCGCGCGCCGAAGCGGCGGCAACTGCCAACCCAACCCAACCCAAACCCAAACCCAAACCCCAACCCCAAACCCCCGGCCCCACCAACCCGGCGATCAGGCGTCGAGCGCGGCGATCACGTCCTGCGGGGTGGCCTGCATGGGGTGGGGGCCGGCGATGTCGAAGAACACCGTGGTGATCTCCGCTTCGTGAACCCCGAGGAATGCGCGCAGACCGCCGGGCGACTGCAACGCCACATGCGCGGGCAGCGCTTCGGGCTTGTGCGCCGCATCGCTGAACAGCAGCAGCGCGACGTCACCGGTGTTGGGGTCGCGGTACGTCCAGATCTCACCGACGTCACGCGGGTCATCGCGATCGCCGGGACGCATGAGCGGCACGACGGTCGGGCCGTGCCGCAGCGCGAACGCGAGAGCAGCCATGTCCTGGGTCTGCAGGGCGTCCGCGAGCTGCGGATTGCGGAACTCGGGCAGCGGCTTCTTCACGCCACGCTTCTTTCCAGCCATCACCTCAGCCTAGAGAGAGAAGGGGCCCTCTCGAACTCTTCATTGGGGACTGAGGAAATCGAGAGGGCCCATCGCCCATCCGAGGTGGGGATCCGTCGTCGCGATTCTGGGGGGTTGCGCGACTACTCGCCGCTGGGGACAGCGAGGGTGTTCCTCGAAGAGCTGACTCCAGGTTACGTCCGCACCCCGGCGTCTGTCTCGTCCCGTCGAGTGAGAAAAGTCTCACTCTCCTGCGGGGCCGCGAACGCCGGTCAGCGCAGGACGAACTGGCGCTCCTGCTGCGCCGCCAACCCGCCGATCTCCACGGCGAGATTGAAGTAGCCCGCGGGCGCGGCCGGGCGCTCTCCGTCACAGCTGTCCACCGACGAGCGCGTGCGATCCCACGTGATGGGGGTCACGCTCGACACCGTCTGCCCCGGATCGATCTGCACCACCTGGTCGCTCGACTCGCTCTGGCAGTCGGTCGAGCGCCACCAGACGTCGGGACCGCTCGACACCGTGAGCTTCTGCGTCGCCGTTCCGACGTTGAGCAGGCAGGCCTCCGCCCCCGCGTTCGTCAGCGAGATCGACAGCTGCGGCAGCTCCCCGGCGCCGTACGAGTCCTTATCGGTGACCGCTGAGACCTGCACCGAGCGCGCCGAGCATGCTTCGACCTCCTCCGCCGCGGCATCCTGCGACGGCTCACTCGCGGATGTCGACGGCTCGGGCGCGTCGCCCCCGGCATCGGACGGCGACGACGAGGGCGAGGCCGCGGCATCCGACGACGCGGGCTGAGCCGGACCATCGGATGCGCCCCCCTCCCACGGCCGCCAGAATGCCAGCACGACCGCGGCGATGATGAGCAGCACGACGAGCAGCAGCGCGAGTCGTCGGCGACGGTAGACCGCGGGCGAATGACGGCGTCGGGGCGGCGTGTCGGTCATGAAGCCAGGGTAGGGCGCGGGCCGGATGCCGCCGGGGCGGCACGCCTAGAGGTGCTTCAGCATCCGGGTGTTGCCCAGGGTGTTGGGCTTGACGTGCGCGAGGTCGAGGAACTCGGCGATGCCCTCGTCGGGGCTTCGCAGCAGCTGCGAGTAGACGTCGGCGTCGACGACCTGCTCGCCGATCGCCTCGAACCCGCGGCGCGCGAAGAAGTCGACCTCGAAGGTGAGGCAGAACAGCCGCGAGAGGCCGAGCTCCCGGGCGTTCTGCTCGAGCCGGTCGACGATCGCGCCGCCCACTCCGCGGTGGAGCCACTCGTCGACGACGATGAGGGTGCGCACCTCTCCGAGGTCCTCCCACATGACGTGGAGGGCGCCGCATCCGACCAGCCGGCCGTCGGCCTCGGCGACGACGAACTCCTGCACCGACTCGAAGAGCACGACGAGGTCTTTGCCGAGCAGGATTCGTCGCTGCACCCAGGGGTCGAGCATCTCGCGGATGCCGCGGACATCGCTCGCCCTCGCGGGGCGGACGACGAAGGCCGGGTCGTCGGAGCTCACACCTCAACGATAGTCCGCGCCGGTAAGGTTGCCTCAGCCCGAGATCCCTCCCGCTTTGGAGTGCCGACGTGAGCGTGCTCCGTGACTACGCAGCCGCAGTGTCCCAGCCGACACTGCCTCTGTCGTCGCTCCCCCACGGCCCCGCCGACCTTTCGCGCTACGACGAGGTGGTCGATGCCGACGGCAGCCTCCGCCCCGCCTGGCAGTCACTCGCCGGCCTCGCGCTGGCCTTGACCCCGTCCGAGCTGGCCCGCGTCGAGGGCGAGATCACCCGTTTCCTCGCTGACGACGGTGTGACCTACGTCCGCCCCGACAGCGGCGCCCAGCCGTGGCAGCTCGACCCGGTCCCTTTGGTCGTCGACGCGGCCGCCTGGGCGCGGCTCGAGACGGGCCTCGCGCAGCGCGCCGAGCTGCTGAACGCCGTCCTCGCCGACCTCTACGGACCGCAGAGCCTGCTCTCATCGGGAACCATCCCGGCCGCGGCCGTGCTGGGCCACTCGGGATTCCTCCGCCCTCTCGCGCGGTCGACGGCGGCCGACCGGCATCCGCTGCTGCTGTCGGGAACCGACCTCGGACGCGACGCCGACGGCGAATGGCGGGTGCTCGCCGACCGCGTGCAGGCGCCGTCGGGCCTGGGGTTCGCGATGGAGAACCGGCGCGTCATCTCGCAGGTGCTGCCTGACCTGTACCAGCAGAGCGACCCGCACCGCATGGAGCCGTACTTCTCGGCCCTGCACGCGACGCTCGCCGCGTCAGCGCCCGAGGGCGTCGCCGAGCCGCGCGTGGTCGTCCTGACCCCCGGCCCGCACTCCGAGACGGCGTTCGATCAGGCTTTCCTCGCGCGAGGCCTGGGCCTGTCGCTCGTGCAGGGCAGCGACCTCGTCGTGCGTGGCGGCCGGGTGTGGATGAAGCCCACCGGATGGCCGCGCAGAGAACCGACCGAGCAGGTCGACGTCATCCTGCGCCGCGTCGACGCGGAGTGGTGCGATCCGCTCGAGCTGCGCTCCGACTCGCGTCTGGGCGTCGCCGGCCTCACCGAGGCGGTGCGCCGCGGGACGGTGCGGCTCGTGAACGGGCTCGGCGCCGGCGTCTTGGAGAACCCCGCCCTGCTGCCCTATCTGCCCGCGGCCTGCGAAGCCCTGCTCGGCGAGCAGCTGCGCCTGCCCGCCGTGCCGACGTGGTGGTGCGGCGACGACGAGGCGCGCGCGGTCGTTCTCGATCGCGTCCGGTCGGAGGATCCCTCCCTCTTCGTGCGGACCCTCGACGGATCACGCCGCGATCTGACAGGACTGGATGCCGCGGCCGTCGCCGCTCGCATCGAGGCCGCACCGCACCGCTACGTCGGGCAGGAGCTGCTGCCCCTCTCGCAGGCCCCCGTGTGGGCCGGCGACGGTGCACGCGCGCGCGCTCTGATCTTCCGGGCCTTCACGCTGCGTCACGGCTCGGCGTACCGCCCCCTCCTCGGCGGACTCGCCACCGTGCGCGAGAGCCCCGATGCGGCGCCGACCACGAAGGACGTCTGGGTACTGAAGGCCGCTGAGGGCGACGCCGATCAGGGCCTCAACGAGATCGGTCCGCTCCCCGGTGGCCGCAGCGCCCCGAGCATCGCGCCGCGCGCCCTCGACGACATGTTCTGGTCGGGGCGGTACGCCGAGCGGGCGGAGGACCTGCTGCGGCTGGTGCTCACGGCACAGCAGCAGCTCGACCTGGCCGGCGCCGGTCGTGCCAGCCACACGAGCGCCCGCGTGCTGCGCGACGCCATCAAGCGGCTCGCCGGTCCGGGGCCGGATGCCGCCGACGCCGACTTCCGGTCGCTGCTGCTCGACGCCGCACGGGTTGGCTCGACCGCCCACGCGCTCAGCCGGCTGCGCGACGCGCTCGACGGCGTGCGCGACCAGCTGTCGGGCGACACGTGGCGCGTCTTCGCCGGCATCGAACGGGCCTCCCGCGCCCTGCGGGCATCGCCGCACGCGCACCGCACGGCCGAGTCGGCGGGGCGCATGCTCACCGTCGTCCTGTCGCTGCAGGGCGTGTCGGCCAACATGATGCGCGACACCGGATGGCACTTCATCGAGGCGGGGCGTTTCCTCGAGCGCGCGCTGCAGGTCTGCCACATCCTGCGCGTCGTCGTCGACCGCCGCGACGCGCGGACCGAACGGGCCGTGCTCGAGGCGCTTCTCACCGCATCGGAGAGCATCGTCACCCACCGACGACGGTTCCGTGGCGCGGTGCGCCTGGGCGACGTGCTCGACCTGCTGCTACGCGACCCCGACAACCCCCGGTCGCTGGCGTTCTGCCTCGCCGAGCTGCGGACCCATCTCGCGTCGGCGCCGGCATCGACGGGGTCGACACGGCCCGAGCGTCTGGTCGACGACCTCGAGACCCTCGTCAGCGCGATCGACACCGATGCGCTGGGGGATGCCGTCGACGGCATCCGCTCTCCGCTCGCCGACCTGCTCGACGACCTCACGGCCCAGCTCGAGCAGCTCGGCGACGCGATCGACGAGCTGCACTTCGAGAGCGGCCCGCCCCCGGTCGCGCTGTCGTCGCTGGCCCTCATCGAGGAACTGATGGAGGCCCGCGCGTGAAGCAGTACCGCGTCTGGCATCGCACCGCGTACACGTACAGCGATCCCGTCGAAGACAGCGTCGGGCAGTTCCACCTGATACCGCGCGAACTGCCCGGGCAGCGGGTGCGCGAGGCGGATGTCGTCGTCTCGCCGGCCCCGGGCGACATGCGGCGCGACTCCGACTACTTCGGCAATTGGTCGACGTACTTCCATGTCACCGCCGCGCACGAGGCGCTGTCGATCGAGGCCTCCAGCCAGGTCATCGTCACCGCTCCAGAGTACGACCCGGCGGCACTCGCCCTGCCCTGGGAGGCGGCCCGGCCGCTGCGGCATCCCGACCAGGAGGGGGCGTGGCGCGCCGCCGAGTTCGCTCTCCCCTCCCCGCGCGTCGCGCAGTCCGAGGCCACCGCCGCCTACGGTGCGGTCTCGCTCACCCCGGGACGCCCGATCGGCGAAGCCGCGAGCGACTTGATGCACCGGATCTACACCGACTTCGACTACGACAGCACGGCGACGACGGTCACGAGCACCGTCGCCGACGCGCTGGAGAAGCGGGCCGGCGTCTGCCAGGATTTCGCCCACGTCGCCCTCGCATGCCTTCGCTCGCACGGTGTCGCGGCGCGCTACGTGTCGGGGTACCTCGCGACGCAGCCGCCGCCCGGCAAGGAGCGCGTCTTCGGCGCCGACGCCTCGCACGCCTGGCTCGCGGTGTGGCTTCCGGGCACCGACCAGTGGCTCGCGATCGATCCGACGAACGACCAGTGGGCGAACGACCGGTACGTCACCGTCGCATGGGGCAGGGACTACGGCGACGTCTCGCCCGTGAAGGGCATCATCTTCACCGAGGCGAAGACCTCGACCCTGCGCGTCTCGGTCGACGTCGCCCCTCTCGAACCCTGACCCCGACGGCATCCGGGTGTCCCTCTGCGAGCGCGGATGCAAGAGATCCGAGTCGACACGCCGGGCCGAGGCATCCGGGGTCGGGGTGTCGGCCACGAACGCTTGCATTCGCGCACGGCCAGCGCAACAAGAACGAGCCAGGGATGCCGGGGGGTCAGCGACCCGCGGCGTACTCTGTCGCCGCGGCGACCAGGCCGAGGAACAGCCGGCGGTCGGCGGCGTCCTCCTCGGGGTGCCACTGCACCGCAACGAGGAAGTCGGAGCCGGGCGACTCGATCGCCTGCGGCAGACCTTCGCCGCTGCGGGCCGACACGACGAGGTCCTCGCCGAGCCGGTCGATGCCCTGGTGGTGGTAGCTGCTCACGGTGAGCGAGCCTGTCCCCACGAGCTCCGACAACATCGTCCCGGCTGAGACCGCGACATCGTTCCGCGCGAAGACGCCGCTCCCGAGCTGGTATCGGTCGGTGCCCAGCACGTCCGGAAGGTGCTGGTGGAGGGTGCCGCCCGCATCGACGTTGATGAGCTGCAGACCGCGGCAGATGCCCAGAACCGGGATGCCACGCTCACGGGCACCGCGCAGCAGGGCGAGCTCCCAGTCGTCGCGATCCGGCCGGGCCGGATCCGTCAGCGGATGCCGCTCGGCCCCGTACAGCTCGGGCTGCACATCGAGGCCGCCCGTGAGCACGAGCCCGTCGATCCGGTCGAGCACGACATCGGCGGCAGGCACGGGTGCCGGCTGCGGCGGAAGCAGGATGGCGGCACCGCCCGATGCGGTCACGCCGTCGAAGTACTGCTGCGGCAGGAAGCTCGCCCGCACGTCCCACACCCCCTGACGGGCGCGCTCGAGGTAGGTCGTCAAGCCGATGACGGGCCGGGGCGCCGTCGTGGCGTTTTCGCTGCTCACGCGCCGATCGTAGAGCCGCTGTGTTTCGCGCCGGTCACACACCGACGCCGCGCTCGGCGCAGCCTGGCGCAGCCGGGCGCGGGGATCTCGGCACGACGCGTCCCGTCGACAGGCTGGGCCCGCCCGAAGCGACGATCGCGGCGGTGCCGGCCATGCTCAGCCTGTTGGCGGCACGCCACACCCGCGATCGGTAGACGTCCCCACGCAGAGCCGTGCCCCAGTAGGCCCACAACGGGGCCTGGGCCAAGGTTCACGCCCCCGGGCACAGCCACAGCAGCCCCAGCCCCAGCCCCAGTCCCAGCCACAGCCACAGCCACAGCCACAGCCCCAGCCCCAGCCCCAGTCCGAGTCCGAGTCCGAGCCCGAGCCCGAGTCCGACTCTGGCCCCGAGTCCGTCCCCGGTCAGTCGCGTTGAACCCGCGCGACGCGTCCCATCCGCAGGCTGAGCACATACACATCGGCTGGAAGAGCGACGCCTACCGCGCTCAGCCTGTCGACGGCACGCAGACCGGGCACGAAGGCAAGGAGGGGTTGACGCACCGACGCGGAAAGGTCAGTCCAGGGCTCGGCGCAGGCAGACCAGCCGCTCGCGCGATTCCCACGAAGGCTCGACGGTGAACCCCTGCGACCGATAGAGGGCGAGCGCGTCGGAGCGCCAGTCCCAGACCGACAGCCGCAGCCCGTCGGCTTCCGCTCGCTCGGCATGCTCACTCGCGTATGTCATGAGAGCCGCCGCGACTCCCCGTCGACGTCCGGCGGGCGCGACCCACAGCCGCTTCAGCTCTACGTCGCGGCCCGAGGGCTGAAGCACCACCACGCCGACCGCCCCGACGTCGTCCTCGGCGACGGCGACAGCAGCCCCCGCGAACGCCTCGGCAGGGTCGTCGACCTCGACCCGATACCTCGCGGGCAGCGCGGCACCCGCCGCCCCACCCGCCACGACCGCACCCGCTGTCACCCCACCCGCTGTCACTCCACCCGCCGTGACCCCACCCGCCGTGACCCCGTGCAGAGCCTTCTCATGTTCCGTCTGCAGGTGGTAGTCGCGAAGTAGCCTGGAGACGGCCACCCAAACGGGATCCATCCTGTCGACGGCACGGACAGCGACGGCAAACGGCTGCATCCCACCATTCTCCGCCGCCAGCCGGGGCAGCTCCCGCCCCGGAAACGCCGGAGGGGCGGATGCCGCAGCATCCGCCCCTCCGTGCGATTCGTCGCTCGCGCGACCTCGGTCAGTCGCCGCTGGCGGCGATGTCGGGAGTCGCAGCGATCTCGCCGGCAGCGCCGACGCCGATCGCCACCTTGTCCTCACGCGGAGCCGTCTCGAAGACGAACTTCGTGCCCTCGGTGTCGACCTTCACGTGGTCGCCAGGGTTGAGCTCGCCGTGCAGGATCTTCTCGCTGAGCTGGTCCTCGACCTCGCGCTGCATCGCACGACGCAGCGGACGAGCACCGAGCGTCGGGTCGAAACCGATCTCGATGAGGCGGTCCTTCGCGGCGTCGGAGAGCTCCACCGTCATGTCGCGGTCGAGCAGGCGCTCGCTCAGACGCTTGGTGAACAGGCCGACGATCTGGCGCAGCTCGGCCTTGTTCAGCTGCGGGAAGACGATGACATCGTCGACGCGGTTGAGGAACTCGGGCTTGAAGTGCCGCTTGAGCTCTTCGTCGACCTTGCCCTTCATCCGCTCGTAGCTGGTCTGCGCGTTGCCCTCGACCTGGAACCCGACCGGTCCACCGGCGATCGCCGACGAGCCGAGGTTCGTCGTCATGATGATCACGGTGTTCTTGAAGTCGACCACGCGACCCTGACCGTCCGTCAGGCGACCCTCTTCGAGGATCTGCAGCAGCGAGTTGAAGATGTCGGGGTGGGCCTTCTCGATCTCGTCGAACAGCACGACGGAGAACGGCTTGCGACGAACCTTCTCGGTGAGCTGACCGCCCTCTTCGAATCCGACGAATCCGGGAGGGGCGCCGAACAGACGCGAGACGGTGTGCTTCTCGCCGTACTCCGACATGTCGAGCGAGATCAGCGCGCCCTCGTCATCGAACAAGAACTCGGCGAGCGCCTTGGCGAGCTCCGTCTTTCCGACGCCGGTGGGGCCGGCGAAGATGAACGAGCCCGAGGGGCGCTTCGGGTCCTTCAGGCCGGCACGCTGACGACGGATCGTGCGGGAGAGGGCCGCGATGGCCTCTTCCTGCCCGACGACGCGCTGGTGCAGCGCCTTCTCCATGAAGACGAGACGGCTGGTCTCCTCCTCGGTGAGCTTGAACACCGGGATGCCGGTGGCCTGGGCGAGCACTTCGGCGATGAGCCCCTCGTCGACGACGGCGTGGCTGGCCACGTCGCCCGAGCGCCACTGCTTCTCGAGGCGCAGGCGCTCGGCGAGCAGCGACTTCTCCTCGTCACGCAGCGATGCGGCCTTCTCGAAGTCCTGCTCCTCGCTCGCGCGCTCCTTGTCCTCGCGGACCTTGGCGATCTTCTCGTCGAATTCGCGCAGCTCGGGCGGCGACGACAGGATCGACAGGCGCAGGCGGGCGCCGGCCTCGTCGATCAGGTCGATGGCCTTGTCGGGCAGGAAGCGGTCGCTGACGTACCGGTCGGCCAGGTTCGCCGCGGCGACGAGCGCGCCATCGGTGATCTGCACCTTGTGGTGCGCCTCGTAGCGGTCGCGCAGCCCCTTCAGGATGTTGATCGCGTGAGGGATGCTGGGCTCGCCGACCTGGATCGGCTGGAACCGGCGCTCGAGCGCGGCATCCTTCTCGAAGTGCTTGCGGTACTCGTCGAGCGTCGTGGCACCGATCGTCTGGAGCTCGCCGCGGGCGAGCAGCGGCTTGAGGATCGACGCGGCGTCGATCGCGCCCTCTGCCGCACCGGCACCGACGAGCGAGTGGATCTCGTCGATGAAGACGATGATGTCGCCGCGGGTGCGGATCTCCTTGGTGACCTTCTTCAGACGTTCCTCGAAGTCACCGCGGTAGCGGGAACCGGCGATGAGCGAGCCGAGGTCGAGCGAGTAGACCTGCTTGTCCTTGAGCGTCTCGGGCACATCGCCCTTGACGATGGCCTGCGCCAGGCCTTCCACGACGGCGGTCTTGCCGACGCCGGGCTCGCCGATCAGCACCGGGTTGTTCTTGGAGCGACGCGAGAGGATCTGCATGACCCGCTCGATCTCCTTCTCGCGACCGATCACGGGGTCGAGCTTGTTGTCGCGCGCGGCCTGGGTGAGGTTGCGCCCGAACTGGTCGAGCACAGCCGAGCCGCCCTGCGGCGCCTGGGTCTGCTCGCCCGCGCCGACGGTCGCGCCGGCAGGCTCCTTGCCCTGGTAGCCGCTGAGCAGCTGGATGACCTGCTGACGCACCTTGTTCAGGTCGGCGCCGAGCTTGACGAGCACCTGAGCGGCCACTCCCTCGCCCTCACGGATGAGGCCGAGGAGGATGTGCTCGGTGCCGATGTAGTTGTGTCCGAGCTGCAGCGCTTCGCGCAGCGACAGCTCGAGGACCTTCTTGGCACGCGGCGTGAACGGGATGTGACCGGTCGGCTGCTGCTGGCCCTGACCGATGATGTCCTGTACCTGCTCGCGCACGGCGTCGAGGGAGATGCCCAGGCTCTCGAGGGCCTTGGCCGCGACGCCTTCACCCTCGTGGATCAGACCCAGGAGGATGTGCTCGGTCCCGATGTAGTTGTGGTTGAGCATCTTCGCCTCTTCTTGGGCGAGCACGACCACGCGACGGGCACGATCCGTGAATCTCTCGAACATCGTCAGCCTCCTCTGAGCGCCGGGACTCCGGGCGCTTACGAAAGAGATTAACCAGGCAGGGATACGGGTATGCCCGTGTTCGCCGTCGGCATAGCGTTACGCGGGGTTGCGCTCGGTCGCGTCAGACCATATCGTTTCTCGATAACAACGACTATCGATATGGAGCGTCGAGAGCATGCTGGTCTTGTGGAACATCGGCCCGATCGTGGCGATCGCGGTGGTGATCGTCGTGGCAGCCACCGTGTTCGGTGTCGCCGCGGCCCGCGCCCGTCGCCGTGGCGACCCTTCTCCCGTCGTGAGCCTTGCGCTCACCCTGTCTGCCGCCTGGGCGGCATTCGGTCTACTCGGGGCGGTCATCTCGGTGATTCAGAACCTCGCGGCAGACGCGCCTCGCATGAGCGTCCCGGTGGCGCAGTTCTGGCCCGACCTGCTCCCGGGCGTCGTGATCGACGCGGGCCCAACGGCCGAGGTCGCCGGCGGCGGCTTCATGGTCGCCGAGGTCGACGTCGCGGGGATCAGCCCGCTCGCACGCGGGCTCTGGACCGCTGGGCAGGCGTTGTGGACGCTCATCCCCACCGCGATCGCGGCACTCATCGCCGTCGCGTGCTTCCAGCTGCTCGCCGGGCGCGCCTTCGATCGCATCATCGTGCGCGTGACCATGGCGACCGCCGTCATCGTCGCCGCCGGCGGGACGGCCGCGCAGCTGCTCTCCGACATCGCCGGCAGCATGGCATCGCAGGAACTGTTCGCCCGGGGAAGCGCGCAGTGGACCGAGATCCCCGGAATCGATGATCCGTTCGCGTGGTGGCCGGAAGCGACACTCAACGTCACCCTCCCGTTCTGGCCCATCGCCGCAGGCCTCGGCCTCGCCGCCCTCGCGGCAGTGTTTCGGTACGGCTCACGACTCCAACGCGACACGGAAGGACTGGTGTGATGACCCTCACCCGCGGACCCCGCTCGGATGCCGCCGACGCGATCACGGTCCTCCTGCTCGGCATCGGCGCCGCGATCACCGTCGTCCTCTCGGTCGTCGCGCGGTTCCTCGACGTCTTCCGCGACGCGGGCGTCGCATGGCGGATCGACATCGACGACGAGCCGTTCTCCGCCTCCGTCGGGTCGGGCACGGGGTACGTCGACGGCGTCGTGCAGAACGCACTCGTCATCGCGCCCGAGGTCGACGGCGGCACGGCGGCCGCGCTCGCGGGCTCGATCGTGGTGTGGGGCATCACGTGCCTCGCCGTGATCCTCGCGGTGATGTACGTCGCACGCAGCTTCCTGCGCGGCCGGTTCTTCGTCCCGGCGACCGCTCGGGCCTTCGACGTCATCGGGTGGGCGCTCGTCGGAGGAGGATTCGTCGTGCTCATCCTCGAGAACATCGGGCGTAACGGCATCCTCAGCGCTCTGGGCGTCGGCGAGGGCGAGCCGCTGCACTTCCTCGACTTCTGGGGATGGGCACCGGTGTGGGCGGTCGGCGTGACGGTCGGCCTCATCGCGGTCGCATTCCGACGCGGCGTGCGTCTGCAGCGCGACACGGACGGCCTGGTGTGAGCCCCGCAGACGAGGAAGGTCCGAGCGGCGTCCATTGCCGCCTCGACGAGCTGCTCGCCGAGCGCGGGATGACCCTCACGCGCCTGTCCGAGATGGTCGGCGTCTCCGTGGTGAATCTCTCGGTACTCAAGAACGACCGAGCCCGCGCCATCCGCTATTCGACGCTCTCTGCGATCTGCCGGGCGCTGGATTGCGAGATCGGCGACCTGCTCGTGCGGGCCGACTGACGACGGAAGGGTCGGGGTGCGGCGAACGACACCCCGACCCGAACGCGCCCCGGACTGTTACCGCGCGCCGCTGAGGTCGTGGATGAGCTCCCGCTCGTCCTTCTCCGAGAGCGAGGTCTGCACGACGGTGCCGTTGTACCCGGCGAGGGCGGACGCGAACTTGTCCGTCGTGATCTTGGTCGCGTAGAGCACGACGGCCGATTTTCCGGCGGAGACCGCCGATTTCACACGGTCGCGGAATTCGGCATCCAGATTCGTCTTGTCGAGGCCGGCGAAGAGGGCCCCGAACAATCCTCCGAAGACGAGCCCGGCGATCGGCACGAAGAAGAGGATGCCGATCAGGGCGCCGAACAGCGCCCCGCCCGCGGCACCCGCACCGACCTTGCCGACGACGCCCGGATACTCGACCTTCGTCTTGCCCTCGTCGTCGACCTTGACCAGTGCCAGCCCGGCGAGCTCGACCACGAGGTCGTTCTGGAGGACTTGGATTTCGTTGTACGCGGCCTCGGCGTCCGCTTCGCTGTCGAATGCAATCACGATCAAATCGGCCATGAAACCCCTCATTTCGTGTCGTATGTCTCGTCGAGGCCGACGGTATCCCGGCATGTGATGAGCGACAAGGGGGGCCGACGACGCCCGCCTCCCGCTGGACCGCCGGTCAGCTGAGGCTGAAACCGCCGTCGCTCGTGAGCACCTGACCGACGAGCCACGACCCCGACGGGCTACAGAGCCATCCGATCAGCTCAGCGGGGTCCTGGGGCCGCCCGACCCGCCCGAACGCCGTCGTCGCCAACCAGTCGTCGAGATCGTCGAGCGAGCGGTCGGTCGTGTCGGGGTCGAGGTAGCCGGTGTTCACCGGTCCGGGATTCACGGTGTTGAGGATGATGCCGAGCTCGAGCAGCTCCGCGGCCACCGTTCTCGTGACACCGGCGAGCGCGGCCTTGCTCGTCGCGTAGGCCACTTCGCCGACCATGGGTCCGTGGATCTGCCCGGACGTCATCCACACGACGTGCCCCTGCGGCGCGTCGTAGGGCTTCGCGCCGGCGATCCGGTCGCCCGGCCGGCGAGGCGTCTCGGAGGCAGGCGGCTCGGCGAAGCGCCGAGCGAATGCCGCGGTGAGAAGGAGCGTCGCCCGGGTGTTGACGTCCCAGAACGCGTCGAGGCGCTCGGGCGTCATATCGAGGATGCTGCCGTCGTCGCCGCTCTTGGCGTGGTTGCAGACGAGGATGTCGAGCCCGCCGGTGAGCGCCGCGGCCTCGTCGATCAGGTCGTCCGCCGCCGTCGCCGCGCTCAGATCCCCGGCGATGTCGGCGAAGCCCGCATCGCCCACGAGGTGGGAGAGGATGCCGGCTCGCACGGCGTCGAGGTCGTCGCCGCCCCACGGCAGGTCGAGATCATGGGGGCGGTGGTGGTGGACGACGACGCTCGCGCCGAGTCCGGCGAGTGTCGTCGCGACGGCGAAGCCGATGCCGCGGCGGCGCGAGACGCCCGTGACGAGGGCGGTCTTACCGCTCAGCGGAAGGGCAGAGGGAGAGGAAGCGTGCATGGGTGAGCCTTTCGATCGCGTCGTCGTCGACGCGCGGATGGGGATCGGAGGCGGTTCACCGGCATTGCATGCGACACAGCCTAACGAGCGGCCGCCCCGCCGTCACCCCGCCCCGTCACCCGGCACGGAGCAACGGCACGGAGCAACGGCACGCCGCGGCGTTCGAGGGCGTCCAGGCTGTTGGCCGGAGCCGCGGGGTCGACGATGACCCCCGTGACCGCGTCGAACGGCAGCACCGCGAAGGGCGAGACGGCGCCGATCTTCTCCTCGCTGCCCAAGACGTAGGTCTCGGCGGACCGCTCGGCGAGCGCGCGCTTCATCGCCGCCTCGTCGGCATCGCCGGTCGTCAGGCCCGCGTCGGCGTGGATGCCGGTGACGCCGAGGAGGAACCGGTCGGCTCGCACCATGCGGGCGGCTTCGACCGCGGCCGCACCGCTCGCGACCGCCGAGTGCTTGAAGAGCCGGCCGCCGATGATGATGACGTCGGCGGCGTGATGGAGAAGAGCTGCCGCCACGGTCGGGCTGTGGGTCACGATCGTGCAGTCCAGCATGGGATCGAGCGCCCGCACCGTCGCGAGGGCGGTCGTCCCGCCGTCGATGATGACGGTGCTGCCCGGTTCGATGAGGCTCGCGGCGAATCGCGCGATGCGCTGCTTGCTCTCGGTGGCGACCGTCTGGCGAGACGCGTAGTCGGCGACGGCGGGCGAGGCGGGAACCGCTCCGCCGTAGACGCGCACCGCGAGGCCGGCGGCATCCAGCTCGCGCAGATCGCGGCGGATGCTGTCTTCGGAAACGCCCAGCTCAGCGGCCAGCTCCTTGGCGACGATGCGGCCGTCGGCGCGAAGCCGGGCGAGCAGCAGGTCTTTCCTCGATGCGGCGAGCATTCCGACTCCTTCACGTTCTTGCACGTTTATGCATATTATTCGACCCATGACCGAATCCGCCACCACGGCACCCCTCATGATCCTCATCGCCGGACCCTATGCCTCGGGCACCGGCGGCGACCCCGCGCTGATGCGGCGCAATCTGGACCGCTTGGAGGAGGCTGCCTGGCCCCTCTTCGCTGCGGGACACATCCCGATGATCGGGGAATGGGTCGCCCTCCCCGTACTCGCGAGCGCGGGGGCGGCCGGCCCCTCCGACCCGCTCGCCGAGAAGGTGATGTATCCGGTTGCGCACCGCTTGCTGCAGCGTTGCGATGCCGTCCTGCGCTTACCGGGAGAGTCGCGTGGCGCGGATCAGGACGTCGCGATCGCACGAGAGCGGGGCATCCCCGTCTACACCGCGCTCGATGAGGTTCCGGGCGTCGCGTGAAGCGTTTCAGGCGGCGGGACGATGAACACTCAGCAAAATCATCAGCATTTCCCAGAATCTGCCGAATTTGGCTAGAGTCGTTCGACGTGAACACTGCTCGTCGACTCCTCGCCCTACCCGCCGCCGCACTGACCGTCGCTCTGCTCGCGACCGGTTGCTCCGCGCTCAACGCCTTCAACGATGGCGGAGCCGCCGCCCCCGTCCGCGACGAGTCCGGCGCGATCGCCGAGTCGAACGAGAGCACCGACGTCTTCGCGATCCGCGTGGGCGACTGCATGCTCGACTCGGGCACCGCCGACACCGAGGTCACCGAGGCCCCGACCGTGCCCTGCAGCGACCCGCACGACCTCGAGGCCTTCCACGCCCAGAACATCGAGGGTGACGAGTTCCCCGGTGTCGAGGCGGCCCAGGCCGAGGCCGAGCAGGTCTGCTACGACGCGTTCACCCCCTTCGTCGGCATCTCGTACGAAGAGTCGGTGCTCGGTTTCAACTACTACGTCCCGACCGCGGGCAGCTGGGACGCGGGCGACCGCGAGATCCTCTGCCTGATCGGCGACCCGCAGGGTCAGGTCACCGGCACCCTCGCCGGCGCCGCACGCTGACGCTTCCCGGCACCGCCCTCCGGCGGCCGATGCGACTGCCCGTGGTGGACATCCGTCCGCTGCGGGCAGTCGTCGTCTCGGCGACGCCGGCGACAGCGGCGCGGCACGGTCAGATCAGCTCGTCGACCAGTTGCTGGATGCGCTCGCGGATGTCGTCTCGAATCGGGCGCACCGCGTCGATGCCCTGCCCGGCCGGGTCGTCGAGCTTCCAGTCCTCGTAGCGCTTGCCGGGGAAGAACGGGCAGGCGTCGCCGCATCCCATCGTGATGACGACGTCGGATGCCTGCACGGCTTCGGTCGTGAGGACCTTCGGCTGCTCGCCGGTGATGTCGATGCCCACCTCGGCCATCGCCGCGACCGCGACCGGATTGATCTGGCCGGCGGGCATCGAACCGGCGGAGCGGACCTCGACACGGTCACCGGCGATGTCGCGGAGGAAGCCGGCGGCCATCTGCGACCGGCCGGCGTTGTGCACGCAGACGAAGAGGACGGAGGGCTTGTTGTCGGTCATGATGCCTACTCTCGCGCATCATCGGGGCGACGAGCGCTTTGCGAGGATGGGGTCATGGACGACGCCACCCCCATCGACCTCGACACCTGGCCCCGACGGCGGCACTTCGAGCACTACCTCCGCACCGTTCGCTGCACGTACGCGATGACGGTGGAGATCGACGTGACCGAGTTCGTCGCGGCGATTCGCGCCTCCGGACGGCGCACCTACATCGCCCAGATCTGGGCGATCGCGTCGGTCGTCAACCGCCACACCGAGTTCCGCATGGCCCTGACCGGCGACGACGCTCCGGCGGTGTGGCCGGTGGTGCACCCGTCTTTCACGGTGTTCCATCCCGACACCGAGACGTTCTCGAGCGTCTCGGTGGGGTTCGACCCCGACTTCGCGTCTTTCCATGACGCCGCAGCCCGGGTGATCGCCGACCACGCCGGCAGCGCCGAGCTCTTCCCGCAGGGTCCGCCGCCTCCGAACAGCTTCGACGTCTCGAGCCTGCCGTGGACCGATTTCACGGGATTCAATCTGAACGTCGACGGCGGCGGGACTCATCTCGCACCGATCTTCACGCTCGGGCGCTACCGCGAGCGAGATGGACGGATGCTGCTGCCCGTCGCCGTGCAGGTGCATCACGCCGCCGCCGACGGCTTCCACACCGCTCGACTCGTCAATGAGCTGCGCGACCTCTTCGCCGACACCAGCTGGCTCGCGGCATGAGTGCGCTGCGCGACTGGCTTCGCTCGCAACCCTCGCTGACCGGCACGCCTCCGGCCCTCGACACCGAGCGGCTCCCCGCGTCGCCGGTGACGCTGTTCGAGGAATGGATCCATCAGGCAGCCGCCGCGGGCGTCGCCGAACCGCACGCAGCGACCCTGGCGACGGTCGACTCCGACGGCGTCCCCGACGCGCGCACGCTGATCGTCAAGAACGTCGACGACCGCGGCTGGGCGTTCGCGAGCACACGTTCGTCCGCCAAAGGCGGGCAGCTCGCCGTCCACCCCGTGGCCGCGCTGGCGTTCTGGTGGCAGCCGGTCATGCGAGCCGTTCGCGTGCGCGGGTCGGTGCACGCGGCCAGCGCTGACGACACCGCGGCAGACCTCGCGGCGCGGTCGGAGGCGGCACGCCGGGACGTCGCAGACGGCGACTGGGCGCTCTGGCGCATCGAGGCGACCCGCGTGGAGTTCTGGCAGGGCTCGATCGACCGTCGTCACACGCGCGTCGTCTACGAGCGCGAGGGCGGTCCCTTCGCCGCCCCGTCGTACCGAATCGACCGCATGCGTGCATGACGTCCGGGGCCCTCGCACGCGGCATCCCGACTGGCCATACTGACGGGCATGGACGCCGTAAACGACTGGCTGCTCACGTGGGGTGACCATCTGTGGACCTGGATCATCCTCCCGGTGGTCGTCGCCCTGGGGATCTACTTCACGGTCCGCTCCGGCGTCGTGCAGTTCCGCCTCATCCCCGAGATGTTCCGGACGCTGACCGACAAGACCCCGCAGACCGCCGACGGGAAGCCGCAGTCGGTCTCGGCGTTCCAGGCCTTCACCATCTCGGCGGCCTCGCGGGTGGGGGTCGGCAACATCGCGGGTGTCGGCACCGCCATCGCGGTCGGCGGCCCCGGCGCGGTCTTCTGGATGTGGGTGATGGGCTTCGTAGGCGGCGCGTCGAGCTTCATCGAGTCGTCGCTGGCTCAGCTGTTCAAGACCCGCGACCGCGGGAGCTTCCGCGGCGGACCGGCGTACTACATGCAGCGTGGGCTGGGCGCCCGCTGGCTCGGCATCCTGTTCGCCGTCATCCTGATCGCCTGCTTCCCATTCGCCTTCAGCTCGTTGCAGGCCAACACGATCGTGGCCACGA
The DNA here is from genome assembly GCF_003610405.1 of Microbacterium sp. AG238. Classification (GTDB taxonomy): domain Bacteria; phylum Actinomycetota; class Actinomycetes; order Actinomycetales; family Microbacteriaceae; genus Microbacterium. Next base: position 2,241,286 of record NZ_RAQC01000001.1, on the reverse strand, counting down.
TCAGCGCCACGGTCGGCTCGAGCGCCGGCGACCTGCCCTGGCTGACATGGGTCATCGGCGTCGGCCTCGCCGTGCTGACGGGTCTCGTCGTGTTCGGCGGGGTCCGACGCATCGCATCGGTGACGCAGCTGCTCGTGCCGATCATGGCCGTCGGGTACCTCGTGATCGGCGTGATCGTCGTGGTGCTGCACCTCGATCGCATCGGCCCGGTGTTCGCCGAGATCTTCACCTCGGCCTGGGGTTTCAACGAGGTCGTCGGTGCGACGTTCGGCTACATCGTGCTCACCGGCGTGAAGCGCGGCATGTTCTCGAATGAAGCGGGGCTCGGCTCAGCCCCCAACGCGGGCGCGAGCGCCGCTGTCACCCATCCGGTCAAGCAGGGCCTCGTGCAGACCCTCGGTGTCTACTTCGACACCTTCCTCGTCTGCACGGTGACGGCGTTCATCATCCTGGTGTCCGTCCCCGACCTGGCCGGGGCCTCACGCGGCATCGACCTGACGCAAGGAGCGCTCGTCGACACGCTCGGCGGCTGGTCGAGCATCGCCCTGAGCGTCATCATCTTCCTGCTCGCGTTCTCGTCGATCCTCGGCAACTACTACTACGGCGAGTCGAACATCGAGTTCATCTCCGCCGACCGCGGCCTGCTGACGGCGTACCGGGCGCTCGTCGTCGTCGCGGTGCTGGCGGGATCCGTCTCCAGCGCCGATGTCGTGTGGAATTTCGCCGATGGGGTTATGGGCGTGATGGCGCTGACGAACCTCGTCGCGATCGCGCTGCTGTCGGGCATCGCGTTCCGCCTGCTCCGAGATTACAGCGAGCAGAGGCGGGCGGGCCTCGACCCCGTGTTCACGCGGGGACGACTGCCCGACATCCGCGGCATCGAATGCTGGGAGGACGAGCTCACCGTGACGGGACCCGTCGCGGTGCGGGTGCGCGCACGGCAGGCGGCCAAGCACCGCGACCACCTGCGCGAAGGCCGATGACAGGTCGCTGCGACCTTTCGCGCCCCACCGATCGCGACCGACACGCTTCGCATTTCCGCGCGAGCCCCCGCGCGACGGGGCGGTTACCGACAGGATGAGGGGATGCCGCGCGTGACCCCGACGCCCCGAACCGCCACCGCCCGAGGCCCGTACGCCAAGAGCGCGCGCACCCGCACGCTGATCCTCGATGCGGCGTTCGCCGTGTTCGCGAGCGCGGGCTACCGCAAGGGGTCGCTCCGTGAGATCGCCGAACGCGTCGACATGAGCGAGGCCGGTCTCCTGCACCACTTCCGCAACAAGGCCGAGCTGCTGCTCGCCGTACTCGACCACCGTGACGAGCTCGCGCGCAGCAGGTTCGCGTTCGAGCAGCACGCGGGGCGCGGTGCGCTCGACGACCTCATCGCCCTCGCCGACTACAACTCCACGATCCCGGGCGTCATCGAGCTGTTCTGCACCCTGTCGGCCGAAGCGACCTCGCCCGACCACCCGGCTCATGACTTCTTCCGCAAGCGCTACGAGAACAGCCGACAGATCGTGGTCGATGCGCTCAGCGTCATCCGGGCCGAGGGCGGTCTGCGCGACGGCGTCGACATCCCCAGTGCCGCGGCCCGGTCGATCGCGGTGTGGGACGGGCTCCAGATCCAATGGCTGCTCGACCGCACCGCGCTCGACATGGCCGATGAGCTGCGCGCCTGCTTCGACGAGTTCCTGATCGAGGACCTGGCCCCGCCGCGGCGCGCCCTGCCGGGCCCCGTCGAGTCGCCAGGAACGGCGGATGCGGGGGGCACCGCACCCGCGGATTCTGGCGAGTCGACGAGCGAGCTCAGGATGCCGGAGAGAACCCGATCAGCCAGGTGAGACCGTAGCGGTCTCTGACCTGGCCGTCGTGGTCGCCCCATGCCCGGCGCTGCAGGGGATCGATCACCGCTCCGCCGTCAGCCAATGCGTCGAACCATCGACGCGACGCCCCCTCGTCGCCGGCTCCGAGGAGCGCGAGCATGACCCCCGCCATCGTCGGCGGTGCGGCATCCGTCGGATCATCGGCACCGAAGAGGTCGACCGGTCCGCGCAGCTCGCCGTGCGCGATGAGTTCGGGCGCACCGTCATCCCGACCGAAGTCGGCGTACGTGTGGAGCTGGAGCTCGCCCCCGAACACCGACCGGTAGAAGCGGAGCGCGTCGGCGGCGTCGCCGGCGAAATGGATGTACGGCACCGGAGCGGGCATGCCCGAACGGTACGCCCCAACCGCGGTCCGCGCCACCGTCAACTCGCCAGAAAACGTGGATGCCGGGCACGCCCGACCCGCAGAACCTGGCGACTCGACGTCAGGAGGACGGGGCGGGAGCCGCCGTCGATTCGCGCCAGACCACATGCTGCAGCGGATCGGTGGCGGCCGGCGGGTCTTCACCCCGCATGAGAGCGATGAGGCGGTCGGCGGTCCGGCGCCCGAGCTCGACGTAGTCCATCGAGACGCTCGTGAGGGAGGGCATCTGGAAGGCGCTGGTCGGCGAGTCGTCCCACCCCGTCACACTGACGTCGCCCGGGACCGCCCACCCTCGTTCGAGCGCTCCGCGGATGACGCCGGTGGCGATGAAGTCGTTCGCGGCGATGACGGCGAGCGGAAGCGAGGCCTCGCCGAGCGAACGGATCGCGTCGAGCCCCGACTGCGCACTCCAATCACCCTCGACGACGCCGACGGACTCCACTCCCAGCCGGGCGACCGTCGCTTCGTAGGCCCGACGCCGCGCGTCCGCCGAGGGGTAACTCCGCGCACCCGTGATGTGCAGGAACCGCTGGTGCCCGAGCTCGGCGAGCCGCTCCACCATGCTCTCGAGCGGGTGGACGTCGAGCATCTCCCCCGAGACGCGCATGTCGTCGTCGAACTCCTCGAGCGTCAGCACCGGCACGTTCGGGTCGACACGCGCCAGATCGTCACCGGGGACGGGCGCATAGCAGAGGATGCCCTCGAACTGACGGGAGTCGATCATCTCCAGCAGTCGCGGTCGACGCTGATCCGGCGCGTTGGGGATGCTCTGAACCTCCACCTCGTACCCGGCGGCTCGGGCGCGTTCGATCGTGCCGGCGATGAGCGGGGCCGAGTGGAACGCGGTGATCGGCAGCACCGCTGCGAGCCGGCCCGTCCGCGTCGTGCGCATCGAGCGAGCGGCGAGGTTCGGCCGGTAGTCGATCTCGCGAGCCGCCTCGAGCACGCGTTCACGTGTGGCGGCAGAGATGCCCGCGCGTCCCGTGAACACCTGCGAGACCGTGGACTGCGAGACTCCCGCGCGGGCGGCGACGTCGCGGCTCGTGGGCCGTTTCCCCATGACTGCCTTTCTTGGCATGGACTCTATCGACGTTCGTCGGCATCATCCTACTACCGATAACTACTACGTATTAGTCAATATGGCAGGACCTACCGGCGCGACCAGAGCGACGACGATCCTGCGCACCGCCATCAGAGAGGATGCGTGGCCGATGAGCATCGCCGAACTGCGACGCATAGCCCGAACGACCGGCAGCGCTGACAGAGAGCGACGGCGGATCCCACTCCCCGACAACAAAGCGGCTGTGCTGTTCCTCGCACCATTCGCCATTGGCGCGGTTGCATTGACGCTCGGGCCGATCATCATGTCGCTCTACCTGTCGTTCACCGACTACAACCTGCTGCAAGACCCCGGATGGGTCGGGCTCGCCAACTACGAGCGCATGCTGACGGACACGCGGCTGCACACCTCCCTCGCCGTCACCTTCACGTACGTCGTCGTGGGGGTGCCCCTGCAACTGGCGATCGCGCTCCTCCTCGCGGTGGTGCTCGACAAGGGGATGCGGGCGCTTCCGTTCTACCGCTCCGCGTTCTACCTCCCGAGCCTGCTGGGCACGTCCGTCGCGATCGCCATGCTCTGGCGATTGATCTTCGGCGCAGACGGACTCTTCAACTCCCTGCTCGGCTTCGTGGGAATCGAGTCGCACACCAGTTGGATCGGCAGCCCCGACACCTCCCTGAGCACCATCATCCTGTTGCACGTCTGGACGTTCGGCTCACCGATGGTGATCTTCCTCGCGGGCCTGCGGCAGATCCCGGGCGAGCTCTACGAAGCCGCTGCCGTCGATGGCGCCCATGCCTGGTCGCGGTTCCGCGCGATCACGCTTCCGCTCCTGACTCCGATCATCTTCTTCAACCTCGTCCTCGCCGTCATCAACTCCTTCTCGGCGTTCACGCAGGCCTTCGTCGTGTCGGGCGGGTCAGGCGGACCCGCGGACTCGCTGCTGTTCTACACGCTCTACCTCTACCAGGAAGGATTCGGGGCCTTCCGCATGGGCTACGCCTCGGCTCTCGCCTGGCTTCTCCTGCTCATCATCGGCGCCGTCACGGCGATCAACTTCTGGCTCTCGAAGTACTGGGTGCACTATGACGACTGAAACCCTCATCACCGGCCGACCGGCCCGCACGCGGGGAGAGCGAGCTGCCCGCCCCGGCGGCGCCTCGCGCGCACGGCTGCGCGGCATCCTGCGCCACGCTCTCATGCTCGCGGTGGTCGTGGTCTCGCTCTACCCCGTCCTCTGGATGGTGGTGAGCTCGCTACGGCCCGACGGCAGCATCTTCGGCAACCCCTCGCCCATCCCGACCGACTTCGTCTGGGAGAACTACGCCTACGGCTGGACCGCTCTCGGCGCTCCGTTCGGACAGTACATCGCCAATTCGCTCCTGGTCGTCGTGGGCTCGATCATCGGCAACCTGTTCAGCTGCTCGCTCGCCGCGTACGCCTTCGCCCGATTGCGGTTCCGTTTCCAGCGGACGGCCTTCGTGTACATGCTGGCAACGCTGATGCTCCCGATCCACGTCGTGATCGTGCCGCAGTACATCCTGTGGGCGCAGGTCGGTCTCACGGACTCGTTCTGGCCGCTGATCGTGCCGAAGTTCCTCGCAACCGACGCGTTCTTCATCTTCCTCATGGTGCAGTTCATCCGCGGACTGCCGCGCGAACTGGATGAAGCGGCGCGGATCGACGGCGCCGGGCATACCCGCATCTTCTTCCAGATCATCCTGCCGCTCATGGTTCCGGCGCTGGCGACGACGACGATCTTCACGTTCATCTGGGTGTGGAACGACTTCTTCTCGCAGCTGATCTTCCTCACGAGCCCCGACAACTACACGGTGCCGATCGCGCTGCGGTCGTTCATCGACGCGCAATCGTCATCGTCGTTCGGCGCGATGTTCGCGATGAGCGTCGTCTCGATCGTCCCGCTGATCATCGTCTTCGCCTTCGGCCAGCGGTTCCTCATCCGCGGCATCGCCACAAGCGGGCTGAAGTGACCCGCGCATCCCGCAGAACAACCCGAAACAGGAGTGTCATCATGCACGTACCGAAGCGTCTGATCGCCGGCATCGCCGCCGGCGCCGCTGCCCTGCTGGCCCTCTCCGGATGCGGCGTCGGCAACCGAGCCGCCTCGACCGAGCTCAGCGACGGCCCGGTCACCCTACGCATGGCGTGGTGGGGCGGCGACAGCCGCCATGAGCGCACGCAGCAGGTCATCGATCTCTTCGAGGCGAAATACCCGAACATCACCATCGTCCCCGAGTTCTCCGACTGGAGCGGCTACTGGGAGAAGCTCGCAACCGCAACGGCGGGCAAGAACGCCGCGGACGTCATCCAGATGGACGAGCTCTATCTCTCGTCCTACGCCGCGCGAGGAGCGCTCAGCGATCTCGACGCTCTGCGCATCGACACCGCCGGCCTCGACGACTCGGTCCTCCGGATGGGGCGCTACGACGAGCGCCTGTACGCGATCCCGATCTCGACATCGAGCACGGCGCTCCTGGTCAACACGGATCTGCTCGACAGCATCGGCGTGCCTCTGCCCGACCACACGCAGTCGTGGACGTGGGACGAGTTCGATACCTGGGCCCAGACCGTCACGGATGCCGCACCGGCCGGGGTCTACGGCACGAGCGTCCTCTCCGGCAGCTGGCAGCTGCAGCTGTTCGCGCGTCAGGTCGGCGAGCGGCTGTACGACGGTGACGAGGTCGCGGTCTCGGCCGAGACGGTCGCCGACTTCTTCCGGACGAGCCTCGACCTGACACGAAGCGGGGCGTCGGCTCCGGCGTCGGTGTGGTCGGAGACCAGCTCGCTTCCGCTCGACCAGTTGCCGTTCTCGGTCGGGACGGCAGCGTCGTTCTTCGCGCCGGCGACCCTGATCTCGGCCTACGCGAAGGCATCGGGCGCGAACATCGAACTCGTACCGATGCCGAACCACGACAACGGCGAACCCACGTTCGACTACTTCAAGCCGGGAATGTACTGGTCGATCTCGTCGCAGTCGCGGCATCCCGCCGAGGCCGCCGCGCTGGTGGACTTCCTGCTGAACGACCCCGAGGCGACGAAGATCATCGGCAGCGAGCGAGGCCTGCCCGCGAGCACGAGGAACCTCGATCTGATCAAGCCCGGCCTCACCTCCGAAGAGGCTGAAGCCGTGGCCTACTCGGAGTCGCGGGTTCCCGTGCTCGGCGCCGCCCCCGCGCCGCCGCCACTGGGCACATCCGATGTCGACGCGATCTTCTTGCGATATCTCCAGGAGGTGATGTTCGAGCGCACGACACCGGAGACCGCCGCGACGGGGTTCATCGCCGACGTCCAGGCGTCGATCGACGCCGCGAACTGAAACTCCCGGCGCGCGCTCGTCGACTCGCCAGGATGCGCGGATGCGGCGGGCAGGAGTCGGGGGTCATCGGGTCAGGGCGCGGGTCCAGGTCGGGGGGTGGCGGTCGACGAAGTCGCGGACGGCGGCCCAGTGCTCGCCGTGCCCCTCGACGTACATCGTGGCCCACGGTTCGCGGCCCGACCGGTGCGAGCTCTCGAGAAGGGCGTGCATCGCCGCGACGCGCGCGCTCATCGTCTCGGGCAGCTGCGCGCGGAGCGCGGCCGGGGCCCCGTAGCCGTCGACGAACGAGCGCAGCCGCTCGGCGGCCACCGCGGGATCCTCCCCGGGGTCGCCGAGGGCGAAGGACTGGGCCGCGTAGGCGAGATCCCACGAGCGTGTGCTGGGGGCCGCGGCATCCCAGTCGATGAAGACCCAGCGCTCGCCCAGCACCAGATTCCACGGCGCGAGGTCGTTGTGACAGATGAGTTCGTCACCCGGAGCGGTGATCGCCGTCTCCCAGATCGCGTCGGCGGGAGCGACGAACACCGCCGCGGCGTCGTGGATGCGGCGCACGAGCGCGCCCACGCGATGCAGCTGAGCGAGGCCCATCGGGCCGGCGTCGATCGCGAGCACGCCGTCGACGAACTCGGTCACCTGCCGACCGGCCTCGTCGCGCCCGCGGGGCTCAGGAGCGTCGACGTCCTGCGCGCGGAGCGCCTCGACGAAGGCGATGACGCTGGGGGTCGACGCCGTCCATGTCTTGCGCACGGTGTCGCCGACGCGCACCACGCTGCCGCTCGCATTGCCGCCTTCCAGCGGCTCTTCGCCATCCCCGTTCAGCACGCCCCGAGCGTATGTCGCCACCCAGAGAACCGTCGAGTCGCCGGAGAGTGCGGATGCGGGCACCCCGGGCTCCGCAGTTCGTGGCGAGTCGACGGGAGGAGGGCCGGGTCAGGCGGCGAGAGGGATCAGGCGGACGGTCTGGCCGGGGCGCAGATCGTCGACGATCCCGCGGTACGGGGCGGCGACCTCGCCGATGCGCGCCTGGCCCGCGTCGAGCGGACGATCGGTGCGCATGAGGTGCACCTCGCCCCGGTACCGGCCATAGGCGTCGAGGTCGACCTGCAGGCTGCCACGCTCACGCGAGTCCGCGTTGCGGGTGCGGGACGGACGTATGCCGCCGCGCGTCTCGTCCAGCCGGAACGCCGCCGTCGCATCCTCGACCCGCAACCGCCAGGGCCGCTCCAGCAGGACGGATGCCGCGGCGTCCAGCCCCACGACCGGGAGCGTCACCGTGCCCGTCGCCTCGAACTGCGCGATCCAGTCCGCGTGGTCATCGGCGACCACGCCCTCGGCGCAGACGACGACCGCCTCGGGAACGAGCCGCCGCAGCTGCACGTACGAACGCCACGCGTTGCGGTGCCGCTGCTCCTCGAGCGTCGGCAGCCCGAGGTGCAACGGCGCCCGCAGCTCGCCCTCGCCGGGGATGAACGCGAGAACCGGAATCCCCCGGTCGAGGAACAGCCGCGACTGCGTCACGAGGAACGACGCGGTCAGCCCGGTCTCGGGTCGCGGATAGAAGTTGTGCCATCCCCAGACGGGCAGTCCCGCCAACTCGTCGAGGAAGGCCGCGTCGACCGTGCTCGCGTTGACGGCGATCCGGCATCCCGACGCCTCGGCGACCCGACGGATCTCGTCGACTCCGAAGCCGTAGTCGAGCCGCAGCGCCGTGATGCCCCGGCGCGACAGCCACCCCCATCCTTCGTCACCGGCGACGACGTGCTCGAGCGCGACGGGCGAGACGTCGGCGCAGAAGGTCACGCCATCGTCGTCGTGCGCCGCACGCAGCACCTCGCCGAAGACGGCGAGTTCACCCGTGTCGACCATGTGCAGCGAGGTGAACAGCATCCGCTCGTCGCCGGAGCCGGCCGGCGCCGGGCGCGGTGCCGTCGCGAGCACCTGGTCGATGACGGCCCGCCGAGTGGCGGCGGCATCCGTGGGGTAGATCGAGAACAGCATGCGGACGCTCCTGTCTCAGCCGAGCCGCTCGACCATGTGCTCTTTGAACCCGAAGAACCAGGTCAAGACGAAGCCCATGATGTACGAGATCACGAGGCCGCCGACGTACCAGAGCCACGCGCCGTTGGTGATGACCGCAGTCATGAGCACGCCCGAGAGGCCCAGCGCCCCGGCACCGAATCCGCCGGAGGCCTGGATGCCGAAGGCGACGAAGGCGCCACCGAAGCCACCGCCGAGGCACGCGGTGATGAGCGGGTAGAACAGCGGCAGCGAGACGCCGTAGATGAGGGGTTCGCCGACGCCGAGCACACCGATCGGCAGGGCGGCGCGGATGATGTTCTTCAGCCGGGTGCTCTTGGTCTTGAGGAAGATCGCGATCGCCATGCCGACCTCACCGGCGCCGGCCATCGCGAGCACCGGAAGCAGCTCGGTGAAGCCGTGGTCGGTGATGAGCTGCGCGTGGATCGGCGTCAGGCCCTGATGGATGCCGAGCATGACGAGCGGCAGGAACAGCGACGACAGCAGGTATCCGCCGATGACGCCGCCGCGCTCGAGCGCGAAGTCGATGAGCAGCCAGTTGATGCCCTGCATGAGCAGACCCGAGATCGGCATGATCACGAAGATGCAGATGACGGCTCCGACGAGGAGCGTGACGACCGGGACGACGAAGAGGTCGGCCCAGGCCGGGACGCGCTTGCGGATCCACTTCTCGATCACGGTGAACAGCCACGCCGTCACCATGACGCCGATGATGCCACCGAGCGCCGGCTTCAGCTCGCCGAACAGCGGGAGCACGAGCGGCTGGGCAGGAGTCACCGTGCCGTCGGCGGCGGTCGTCGCGGCGATGCCGGCGAGCGCCGGGAGGTACGAGATGGCGCCGGCGATGAGGCCGAGCACCGGAGTGCCGCCGAACTCCTTCGCCGTGTTCAGTCCCACGATCAGGTTGAGCGAGGCGACGACGATCGTGCCGAGCGCAGCGAACACCAGGAACCACGGGTTGGCGGCGACGCCGGGGTCGATGAGCTTCCAGATGTTGCCGATCGCCACGACGAGTCCGCACGCGATGAACCCGGGGATGATGGGCACGAAGATGTTCGCGATGTGACGGAAGAGCCCGTGCACCCGCGAGGTATGCCGCGACTTCACCTTCTGCGTGTTCTCCTGCTGGAGCGTGCGCAGGTCGGTCACCGCGTCGACGGGCTCACCGCCGCCGGATGCCCGCGCGCCTGTGGCCCGGCTCCCCGCCGCGGCCGCCGCGATGTCGGCCACCTCGTCGTCGGGATCGTCGACGGGGGCCTCGGCGGGGGCATCGACGACCTCGGCGAAAGCGTCGCGCAGACGCTGCGCGTGACCGGGACCGACGACGACCTGCAGCTGCGGGCCGTCGACGACGCCCATCACGCCGGTCAGACGCCGGAGCGCCGCGACATCCGCCTTCGAGGGGTCGTGCAGGTTCAGCCGCAGGCGCGTCATGCAGTTGGTGTACGAGGCGATGTTCTGCGAGCCGCCGACGAGCGGCAGGATCTCCTCGCTGAGTTCGGGGTAATCCACGGTGATTCCTTCCGGCGGACGGGGTTCGGGTGTCGGGTGTCGGGTGCTGGGGTATGTGCTGGTGGTGGTGCTGGGGTCAGTCTCGGGCGCGGACGGCCTCGCGCACGAAGCCCGCGCCCGCGCTGAGCCGCTCGCGCGCGGTCGCCGCGTCGACGTCGCAGAGGATGGCGACGATCGCCGTCTTGGCGTGGCCGTCGGCCTCGTCGAGGGCGCGGCGCGCTGTGGCCGGGTCGCAGTCGGTCGCCGCCTGGACGATGCGGACGGCGCGGGCGACGAGCTTCTCGTTGCTGGGGCGCACGTCGACCATGAGGTTGCCGTAGACCTTGCCGAGGCGCACCATCGTCGCCGTCGAGATCATGTTGAGCACGAGCTTCTGGCTCGTGCCCGCCTTGAGCCGTGTCGAGCCCGTGAGCACCTCGGGGCCGTTGTCGATCTCGATCGCGACGTCGGCGTGGGCGCTGATCTCGGCACTCGGGCTGCACGAGATCGCGACCGTCGCGGCGCCGACGCGGCGGGCCTCATCGAGTCCGCCGAGCACGTACGGCGTGCGACCGGATGCCGCGATGCCGACGACGACGTCGCGCTCGGTGAGCCCGATGCCGGCCAAGTCGTCGGCGCCGAGCTCGCGGGAGTCCTCGGCGCCCTCGATCGCGCGGAACATCGCCTCGTGCCCCCCGGCGAGCAGGCCGACCACCTGCGCGGGGTCGGTGCCGAAGGTGGGCGGGCACTCGGCGGCATCCAGCACCCCGAGGCGGCCGCTCGTGCCGGCCCCCTGGTAGACGAGGCGTCCGCCGGACGAGAGCGCGGCGACGGCGAGGTCGACGGCTCGGGCGATCTCGGGGATGGCCGCCGAGACCGCGCCGGCCACGCCGGCATCCTCGTCGTTCATCACACGGAGGATCTCGTCGACGGACATCGCGTCGAGCTCGCCGGTGAGCGGGTTGGGCGTCTCGGTGGCGGGGGTGGGGTGCGCGGTGGTCACGGATGCTCCTCGTCGATGCGCGGCGTTGTGCGCGGGCGTGGCACGTTGTTTCACACAGAGTGCTCTTGGCGGCATGTTTTGTCAAGATCTGTGGAAGACTGAACCGACTTCCCGAGGAGGCACATGGACGGCGACGTCCTCGAAGCGACCCGCGCGATCATCCCCCGTCTGCGCCCGGCCGAGGTGCAGGTGGCTCGCGCGGTTCTCGACGACCCCTCGTTCGCCGTGTCGGCGACCGTCACGGCCCTCGCCGAGCGCGCGTCGGTGTCGCAGGCATCGGTCGTGCGCTTCGCGAAGAGCCTGGGCTTCGCCGGGTACCCCTCGTTCCGCGTCGAGCTCGCGCAGGAGGTGTCGCGCCGCGCGATGGAGCTCGAGCGCTCGAACATCGCCGAGGGCGAGCTGAACCCGTCGGACTCGCCCGCCGAGATGGTCGCGAAGGTCGCTTTCCACGAGGCGCGCACGATCGAGCAGACCGGCCGGATGCTCGACCTCGACGCCCTCGAGCGCATCGCCCACGCCATCGCCGGCAGCGAGCGGGTCGTCACCTTCGGCGTCGGCGCATCGGGCCTCGCCGCCGCCGACCTCGCCCAGAAGCTGCAGCGCATCGGCATCATGTGCCTGAGCTCCCACGACACGCACGTCCAGCTCGTGCACGCCGCCCTCGCAGACGCGCGCACCACGGCGATCGCGTTCTCGTTCAGCGGCGGCACGATCGACGTGCTGCGAGCCGTCGAGATCGCCTCCGACGCCGGAGCGTTCACGGTCGCGATCACCAACGACACCGAGTCGCCGCTCGCCGCCGCGGCATCCGCCACCCTGCGCACCCCGGCACGCGAGGCGACGCTGCGCGCCGCCGCACTCGCGAGCCGGATGGCGCAGCTCGCGGTCGCCGACTTCGTCTTCATCCGCGTCGCCCAGCTGCGCTACCCCGACCTCGATGCGGCGCTCAGCGCGACCCGCGCCGCCGTCGGCGCCCAGCACCTGAGGTGACCGGCCCGCCCAGCCGTCGGCTCGCCAGAAAGTGCGGGTCCGGAGGCGCCGGGATCCGCAGTTCGTGGCGAGTCGACGGCAGGGCGCGGGGTCAGGCGAGCGTCAGGAAGAGCTTCTCGAGCTCGGCGATGGTGAGGCGACCCGGGAGCGCTGGGGAGCCGGTATCCGTCTCCGCGCCGACATCCGCGGCGGGGGCGGATGCCGCGAACCCCGCCTCATCGTCGGTGATGCACTCGCGCATCGCGGTCGCGATGATGGCGAAGCCCGCCCGATCGATCGCGCTGCTCACGGCAGCGAGCTGAGTGACGACATCGCGGCAGTCTCCCCCTCCCTCGACCGCGGCGATCACCGCGGCCAGCTGCCCCTGGGCACGCTTCAGCCGGTTGGCGACCTTGCGCACCGCCTGCGCGTCGTGAAGGGCTCGATTCTTATCCGTCATGTCGTCGCTCCCTGCGTCGTCGATGTTCCGGCCACCCACGTACGGTATCCGCCATCGAGGTTGCGCACGTCGTGTCCCCGCTGCGCGAGCAGTCTCGCCGCGGTGTGGCCGCGCTGACCGACCATGCAGTGCACGATCACGGGCCCGCGCGCAAGCTCACCGTGGCGCTGTCGCAGCTCGTCGAGCGGGATGTTCACCGCGCCGGGAATCGAGCCGGCCGCGTGCTCGGCAGGGCTTCGCACATCGACGAGCGTCGCTCCGTCGCGCAGTGCAGCATCGAGCTCATGCCACTGCAACGTCGGGGTCGTGCCGTCGGCGGTGTTCTCCGCGACGTAGCCGAGCATGTTCACCGGATCCTTCGCCGAGCCGTAGGCCGGCGCATACGCGAGCTCGAGCTGCGACAGGGCACTCGCGGTGAGCCCCGCCGCCATCGCGACTGCGAGCACATCGATGCGCTTGTCCACTCCCGCCCCGCCGACGATCTGCGCACCGAGGATGCGGTCGGTCGCCGCGTCGACGATGAGCTTCATCGCCATCGGCTCGGCGCCGGGGTAGTAGGTGGCGTGGGATGCCGGATGCGTGTGCACGATGCGATGCGGTCGACCGGCTGCGCGCACGCGGCGCTCGTTCCAGCCGACGATGGCGACGGTGGTTCCGAGCAGGCCGATGATCGCGGTGCCGAGGGCCGGAGCGGCATCCCGGACCCCCGATCCGGCTTCCGCTCCGGCCTCCGGTCGCGCTCCGGCGATGTCGTCGGCGGCGGCGCGGCCGTGCCGGTTCGCCAGGCCCGCCATCGTCACGAGGACCGCTTCGCCGTCGACCTGGTCGACCTTCTCGACACCATCGCCGACCGCCCAGATCCCCGGGGCAGACGTGCGGTGCCGCCCGTCGACCCGGATGCCGCCCGTGGGTCCGATCGCGACGCCCGCAGCCTCGGCGAGATCACGCTCGGGTCGCACGCCACTCGCTTCGATGACGAGGTCGGCCTCGAGCACGGTGGCGTCACTGAGGGTGACTCCGCCTCCTTCGCCACCGGTGACCGTGACCCCCAGCCGCAGGTCGACGCCGGCGTCACGCAGAACCTGAGCCAGCGGCGCCGCCATCTCGGGGTCGAGCGGCGACAGGACCTGATGCCCCCTCGTCACGAGCGTCACGTGCGCACCGCGGGCGAGGAGGTTCTCGACCGCCTCGAGCCCGATGAATCCGGCGCCGACGACGACGGCGCGAGGCGTCGACCCAGCGGCATCCAGCACCGCCATGACCCGGTCGACGTCGTCGATGCTCCGAAGCGTGTGCGTAGGCACGCTGTTCGCGGTGGGACCGGGCGTCGCCGCCGCGCCGGTGGCCAGCACGAGCTCGTCGTAGCGTTCAACGGCTTCGAGGCCGGTCTGCAGATCTCGCACCGTGACCGTCCGCTGCTCGGCGTCGATCGCCGTCACCTCGTGCCGGACGTGGACCTCGAGCGCGAAGCGCCGAGCGAGCGCCTCCGGCGTCTGCAGCAGGAGTGATGACCGATCGGGGATCACCCCACCCACGTGGTACGGCAACCCGCAGTTGGCGAACGACACGTGCGCACCACGTTCGTACACGGTGATCCGGCGGGATTCGTCCAGGCGGCGCAGTCGCGTCGCGGCGCTCATGCCCGCTGCCACTCCGCCGATGATGATGGTTCTCATGCGATCCATAATACCCCCGGGGGTATAGTCGGGCCGCGAGCTCGTCGCCGACGGGCCACGAACGAGAACGGAGAACACACACCATGTGCCGACAGGTCACCTGCAGAACGTGCGGCAAGACGACGTGGGCCGGATGCGGTCAGCACGTCGACCAGGTCATGCGCGGGGTCCCGCAACGCGACCGTTGCGGCGGCCACGAGTCCGCACCCCGCACCGACGGCTTCTTCGCTCGCCTCTTCGGTCGCTGAGCCCGACCCGCATCCCGTCGACTCGCCACGTAAGGCGGATCGGCGGGTGCCGGGATCCGCAGTTCGTGGCGAGTCGACGGGATGGGCGGGGCGGGAGTCAGGGGTGGAGGACGCCGTCGACGCGGCGGGGGATGTCGAGCGGGTTGGCCTCCTGAAGCGCGGCGGGCAGCAGCGCATCGGGCACGTTCTGGTACGCCACCGGCCGCAGGAACCGGGTGATCGCGGCGGTCCCCACCGACGTCGTCCCGACCGCGGTCGTCGCGGGGTACGGGCCTCCGTGCTGCTGCGCCCACGTCACCGAGACACCGGTCGGCCACTGGTTCCACAGCACCCGGCCGGCCTTCGTCGCGAGCACCGGAAGCAGCTCGCGGGCCACCGCATCGCCCTCTTCGGCGACGACCGTCGCCGTCAGCTGCCCCTCGAGCAGCTTCGCGACGGCCACGAGCTGGGCGTCGTCGTCGTACTCGGCGACGAGCGCCGCCGGGCCGAACATCTCCGATACCAGGGCATCGGGGTCGGCGATGACGGCCGCCGCGGTCGTCCGCAGCAGCGCCGGCGCCGGAGCGAGGTCGGCGTCGTCGCCCGATGCGGGCGTTCGGGTGAGCACCTCGACCCCGTCGTGCCCCGCGGCGGCATCCAGTGCCCGGCGGAAACCCGCGGCGATCGAGTCGTTCAGCAGCGGCGCGGGCTCGGGCAGCACGACCGAGGCGAGCGCGTCGATCACCCCTGATCCCGCGGGCACGAGCAGCAGCCCGGGCTTCGTGCACAGCTGCCCCGCGCTGCCGACGACGGAGGCGACGAACTGCTCGGCGATCTCCGCCGCCCGCGACTCGGCGGCTCCGCGCGAGACGAACGCGGGGTTCACGCTGCCGAGCTCGCCGTAGAACGGGATCGGCTCGGGCCGCGCCATCGCGATGTCGAACAGCGCACGCCCGCCGGCGATCGACCCGGTGAACGCGGCGGCGCGGACGTCGGGATGCCGCAGGGCATGCACCCCGGCATCCGTCCCGTGGATGACCGTGAAAACGCCCGCGGGCGCTCCCGCCGCCGCGAGGGCCGCGGTGACGATCTCGCCCGTCAGCTGCGACAGGTGCGGATGGCCCGGGTGGGCCTTCAGCACGACGGCGTTCCCCGCAGCGAGCGCGCTCGCGGTGTCGCCGCCGGCGACCGAGAACGCGAACGGGAAGTTGCTCGCGGCGAAGACGAGAACCGTGCCGATGCCCTCGAGCTGGCGACGGATGTCAGGGCGCGGCGCCCCCATCGGATAGTCGGCGACCGCGTGATCGATGCGCGCATCGAGCCAGGAACCCTCGGCGAGCACCTCGGCGAACAGGCGCAGCTGGAACGTCGTGCGCTTCAGCTCGCCCCGCAGCCGCGCCTCGGCGAGGTGCGTCTCGCGACCGGCGAGCAGCACCAGGTCGTCGGCGCGCGCGTCGAGCCCCTCGGCGACCGCCCGCAGCGCCTCGCCCCGGACGGCGATCGAGGCCGCACGCCAGGCCGATGACGCGTCGGCGGCGAGCCCGACGAACGCGTCGACCTCGGCGATCGGGGTATCGGCGACGGGCGTCGCGGTGGCGGGGGATGCTGCGGTGGTCATGAGCTTTCCTTCCGGGGAGACAGGTCTGCGGGGTCGGGGAGGTCTGCGAGCGCGGCGAGGTCTGCGACGCGGATGGGCGTGCCGATGGGCCGGCGGACGAGGGGCTCGACGTCGCCGGGCCGCCGGGGCCGGCCGGTCTCCTGCTCGACGAGGCACGAGAGCGCGAAGCCGCACACCCGCCCCTGGCACATGCCCATGCCCGGACGTGCGGTCACGCGCACATCCCGCGCGTCGTCGGCGGCGAGGTCGGTCACCGTGGCCCGCACGGCCGACAGCGGCACCTCCTCGCACCGGC
This sequence comes from Microbacterium sp. AG238, assembly GCF_003610405.1. Taxonomy (GTDB): domain Bacteria; phylum Actinomycetota; class Actinomycetes; order Actinomycetales; family Microbacteriaceae; genus Microbacterium. Next base: position 2,224,866 of record NZ_RAQC01000001.1, on the reverse strand, counting down.
AGACGAGGGTGTCGTCGCGCAGCCAGGTCGCCCACTCCTCGGGCACGGGGCTCGCCCGGTGCATCCCGACGGCGAAGCTCCGACCGCGCGCGATCCGGCGGCGCAGGCGTCGCGCCGTCGCGGTCGGCACCGCGAGCCCGGCGTCGACGGCGGCCGCGAGCCCGGCCAGCTCGCCCTCGGCGCACGACTGCACGGCGCCGCCGATGCCGGTCGCCTCGCCGGCGACGTACAAGCCGGGCACGCTCGTGCGCTGGTCGACGTCGACGACCGCGACGAGCGATCCGTCGACGTCGATGCGGGTCTCGGCCCCGGCGCCGACGACGAGCTCGATCTGCGGGGTGAAGCCCCAGCCGAAGGCGACGAGGTCGACGTCGAGGGTGCGCTGCGTGCCCGGTCGCACCCGCCCGGCGGCATCCACGCGCGCGATCGTCGCACCGGTCACGCGCCCCTCCCCCGTGACCGCCGTGACGACGGTGCGCGTGCGGAGCGGGATGCGTTCGCGCACGAAGGTCGTCGCGTAGCCGACGCCCTCGACGAGCTTGCCCGGTTCCTGCAGCGCTCGGAGCGGCGTGGCGGCCCAGCGCGAGAGCGCATTGGCCTCGCAGACGGCGACGACCTCGACTCCCGCCCGCGCGAGTCCCGCGGCGACGGAGAGCAGGAACGGCCCCGTGCCCGCGACGACGGCGCGGCGCCCGGCCGCCACCTGATTGGCCTTGAGCATCGCCTGCACGCCGCCCGCGGCCATGACGCCGGGCAGCGTCCACCCGGGCACCGGCAGCTGACGGTCGTAGGCGCCGGGTGCGAGGACCACCCGCTCGGCGCGGACCGTGCGGTCGGCCGCCGTCACCGCATCCGCGCCGGCGACGGCCGTCGTCCGCAGCGAGAACCCGGAACCCGCCTCGCGGTCGATCCGCCACACCTGTCGCCCGGCCCGGTGGACGATGCCTCCGGAGCGGAGCTGACGGTGAAGCCGGTCGCGCAGTCCCCGGTAGTGCTCCCAATGATGGTGACCGGTGTGCTCGGGTTCGGTGAACGCGTCGAGGTGCCGTTCGTCGGGGTGGCGCCAGTACTGCCCGCCCGTCTGCATGCCCGCGTCGACGAGCACGACCCGCAGTCCGGTCTCGGCGGCGGCGACGGCGGCCGACAGCCCCGCCGGGCCGGCCCCGACGACGGCGAGGTCGACGTCGACAGCGCGGTTCTCGACGCTCACGACTCCGCCCCGTCCAGCGCGGGCAGCGGCAGGGGCGCGCCGGGGTCGTCGCTGCGGACCTCCTGCCCCGGCCGTGCGGGCGTGACGCAGGCACGCTGCGAGCGCTGCCCGTCGACGTTCAGCAGGCAGTCGTAGCAGACGCCGATGCCGCAGAAGAGCCCCCGAGGCTCGCCGCTTCCCCGTGTGGCCCGCCACGACACGACACCGGATGCCGCCAGCGCGCCGCCCACCGTCTGACCAGGGCGGAACGGTACCGAGACGCCGTCGAAGTCGAAGGCGTTCGCGCTCGTCATCTCCGCGCTCATGCCGCAACCCGCTCCGCGAAGCGCTCGGGCCGGAAGGCGTCGAGCGGAAGGTCCGTCGGTTCCCCGCAGAGCGCCTGCACGATGAGGGCCGCGGTGCCCACCGAGAGCCCGATGCCCGCGCCCTCGTGGCCGGCGGCATGCCAGAGCCCCGGGAGGCGCGCGTCGGGACCGATGACCGGCAGGTGGTCGGGGCAGTACGGCCGGAAGCCCGAGTACGTCCGCAGGATCTGCACGTCGGCGAGCACCGGGAACAGCTCGGCGCCTGCGCGCGCGACTCGCCCGACCGCCTCGGCCGAGAACGACGAGTCGAAGCCGACGCGCTCGCGGCTCGCGCCCATGAGGATCGTGCCGCTCGGGGTGCCCTCCACGACGGACGAGACCTGGAGCCCCGCATCCGACGACGCGACGTTCTGCACATACTCGGCGGCGTACACCTTGTGCCGCACCGTCACCGGGACCGGCTCGGTCACCAGCACGAAGCCCCGCCGCGGCAGGACGGGCAGCTCGAGTCCCGCGAGCGCGGCGATCTCGCCCGCCCAGGGACCGGCGCAGTTGACGACGACGCCCGCATCGATGACGCCGGCGCTCGAGTCGATGCCGATCGCGCGCCCGGCGCGGACGCGGATGCCGGTGACGGTCACGCCCGTCAGCAGCCGGGCTCCGCGGTCGCGGGCAAGCCGCAGCAGATGATGCGCGGCGAGCACGGGTTGCACCTGCGCGTCGTCCGGGTAGTAGACCCCGCCCGCCATAGCGGGGTTCAGGTAGGGCTCGATACCGTGCAGTGCCGCGATGTCGGGGACGTCGTCGGCTCGGATGCCGAGTGAGCGCTGGTGATCGGCGAGCGCGTTAAGGGCCGTCTTCCCTCCCTCGCTCGCCGCGACGACGAGTCCGCCCTTGGCCTCGAACTCCCACCGCGATGCGTGTTCGGCGAGCTCGCCGCGCCAGATGCGCTGCGAGTGGAGTGCGAGTTCGAGCTCGGGGCCGACCTCCTTGTCGGAGACCAGGAGGTTTCCCTCGCATCGGCTCGTCGTGCCGGCGGCGATCGTGCCCCGCTCGACGACCGTGACCGAGAACCCGGCTTCAGCCGCCGCGCGTGCGACGGCCGCGCCGACGATGCCCGCGCCGATGATCAGGACGTCGGGGTTCCCGACGCGATGCGTCACGTGCCGACACCGCCCCCCGCGACATCCGCGCGAGTCGGGGCCTCGCCCGACCAGTCGGTCAGGACGTGCTCGATGTGGCGGTGGACGAGGTCGCGCGCGCCCTCCGCGTCGCCCGCCTCGATCGCGTCGAGCATGAGATCGTGCTCGTGGGCGGAGGCGACGAGACGTCCCTGCTCGTGCAGGTTCGCCAGGCCGAACAGGCGCGTCTGCGAGCGGAGTCCCGCCACGAGATCGACGAGGCGGCTGTTGCCGGCGTACTGCAGCAGCGTCAGGTGGAAGTCGCTGTCGGCGGCGAGGTACTCGACGAGGTCGCCCGACTGCGCGCCGGCGACGATGTCGGCGGCCTTGCGGCGCAGTTCCGGCAGCGCCGAGGCCGGGATGAGCGGGGTCGCGCGCTCGACGGCGGGCGGCTCGAGCATGAGGCGCAGTTCGGTGACCTCGCGCAGGTCGCGTTCGGAGACCTCGGTGATCTGGAAGCCGCGGTTGGGGATCGTGATGACGAGCCCCTCGCGGGCGAGATCGAGCATCGCCTCGCGGATGGGCGTGGCCGAGACGCCGAACTGCTCACCGAGGCTGGGCGCGGAGTACACGCGCCCGGGCTGCAGCTCGCCGCTGATGACCGCGGCGCGGAGCGCGCGGGTGACGGTCGAGCGGATGCTGGGCTGCTTGTCCAGTCGTACCACGTTGCGGAACTCGGGCGTGCTCATGTCGTCTCCTCCGATGCGGACCCCCGCCGCATGACCTCCATGATCCCCTGCACGACGGCGAGGTCTTCCCAGGCCATGCCGACGCCCGTGTACACGGCGGGTGCTCCGGGCCGCCGCGACACGCGGCCCGCGACGAGCTCGACGAGGTTGGCGGGCTCGGCGAGGGATGCACCGCCGGCTGCTGCGCCCGCGAGGTTGCCGCTCTCGCGCGCGGCGGAGGCGCGGGCCTCGACGACGACGTCGGCGGCACGCATGAGGTCGGCTCCGAGCTCTCGGTGGTCGAGTCCGTGTGCGCCGACGGCGGCGACGACGACACCCGGGGCGACGTCGTCCAGGTCGAGGATGGGCGTGCTCGACGACGTCGCGGTGACGACGACGTCCGCGTCGCGCGCATCCGCGAGCGCCCCGGCCCGCGCGTCGATGCCTCGGCCCCGGAGGGTCGCCACGGCGTGCTCGACCCGCTCGGGGGTGCGCCCGATGATCGCCACGTCGCCGACGGGCAGGACCGCGGCGAGCGTCGCGACGTGCTCGATCGCCTGCGGACCCGACCCGAGCACCGCGAGACGGTCGATCCGCCGCCGGGCGCCGCGCGGGTCGGCGGCGAGCAGACCGCGGACGGCGACAGCGGTGACGGCGGGCGTCCGCAGGGTCGTCAGGCGCGTGCCGTCGACGATCGCCGTGGGCTGGAGGGTCTCGCGGTCGAACAGCAGATACCAGGCGCTGATCTTCGGCAGCCCGAGCAGCGTGTTGGCCGGGGCGATCGTGGCGACCTTGATGCCGGCGGCATCCGGTGACTCCGACGGCATGAGCAGGAAGTCGCCCGCCGTCAGCGGCGCGAATATGCGCTCGTGATCGGCCTCGACGTCGAGCCCCGATCGCAGGGCCGCGGCGACGGCATCGACCGCCGCCGCCGGGGTCATCGCGCGCTCGATGTCGGCCGCCGAGACGACGGGCACCCCGGCCGGCAGCGCGGTCACAGGACGAACCCCTCGGGGAACGGATCGCTCGGGTCGAGCATGTACTGGGCCGTGCCGGTGACCCACGCCCGGCCGGTGATCGTCGGGATGACCGCCGGGATGCCGGCGACCTCGGTCTGCTCGACGAGTCGACCCGTGAACGACGTGCCGATGTACGACTCGTTGACGAAGTCGGTGTGCAGCGCGAGCTCGCCACGCGCGTGGAGCTGCGCCATGCGCGCGCTCGTGCCGGTGCCGCAGGGCGACCGGTCGAACCATCCCGGGTGGATCGCCATCGCGTGCCGCGAGTGCCGCGCGGTCGAGCCGGGCGCCTCGAGGTAGACGTGATGGCAGCCGCGGATGGTGGTGTCGATGGGATGCACGGGGTCGTCGGCCTCGTCGACGGCCGCCATGATCGCCAGTCCGGCTCGCAGCAGGTCGTCTTTGCGGGCACGGTCGAAGGGCAGGCCGAGGTCGTCGAGCCGGACGATCGCGTAGAAGTTCCCTCCGAAAGCGAGATCGTAGGTCACCGGCCCGAAGCCCGGGACGTCGACCGTGCGCCCGAGGCCCACGACGAACGAGGGCACATTGCGGATGGTGACGCGCTCGGCGTGGCCGTCCACCACATCGACGTCGGCGACGACGAGTCCCGCGGGGGTGTCGAGCCGGATCGTCGTAACGGGCTCGACGACGGGAACCATGCCCGTCTCGACCAGCACCGTGGCGACCCCGATCGTGCCGTGGCCGCACATCGGCAGGCACCCCGACACCTCGATGTAGAGCACGCCGACGTCGGCGTCCGGCCGGGTGGGCGGCTGCAGGATCGCGCCGCTCATCGCGCTGTGCCCCCGCGGCTCGTTCATCAGCAGGCGTCGCAGACCGTCGTTCTCGGCCATGAACCGCTGCCGCCGCTCCTCCATCGTGGCGCCGGGCAGGGTGCCGACGCCGCCGACGATGACACGTGTCGGCATCCCCTCGGTGTGGGAGTCCACGGCGTGGAAGACGCGCTTCGTGCGCATGCGGAAGCCTTTCGATCGTCGGCGGCGGTGCTGTCAGCGGGACGGGGTGTCAGCGGGTCAGCGGTAGCCCTTGCTCAGCACGGCCTCGGTGTCGGCGATGATACGCGCGGCGACCTCGTCGGGCAGCGCGAGTCGCGGCGGACGCGTCGTCGTGCTGGTCAGCACACCGGCGACCTGCTGCGACAGCTTGATCGCCTGCACGAACCAGGTCTTCGAGTCCCAGCGCAGCAGCGGGTGCAGGTCGCGGTAGATCTCGCGCGCCCGCACCCAGTCCTGCGGGTCGTCGGAGGTCGAGAGCGTGTAGAGCTCGACCGTCGCGGCGGGGATCGCATTGGGGTAGCCGGCCACCCAGCCCACCGCGCCGTTGAGCCCGAGCTCGAACACGACGTCGTCCGAGCCGATCGAGATGTCGAGGCCCGGAGCGAGCTCGCGGATCTCGTAGGCGTGGCGGACGTCGCCCGAGAACTCCTTGACCGAGACGATGAGCCCCTCGTCGAACAGGCGGGCGAGCAGGTCGGGACGCAGGTCGACCTTCGTGTCGATCGGGTTGTTGTACGCGAGGATCGGCAGGCCCACGGCTGCGACCCGACGGTAGTGGTCGACGACCTCGTCGTCGCTCGCACGGTAGGCGTTGGGGGGCAGCAGCATGACGGCGGGTGCGCCGTTCTCGGCGGCGTGCTCGGCGAACCGGACGCTCTCGAGAGCACCGTAGGCCCCGACGCCCGGAATGACGGCGGCATCGGGAGCCGCCTCGATCGCGGTGAGGAAGACGCGCTTGCGCTCGTCCTCGGTGAGGGTCTGGTACTCGCCGAGGGAGCCGTTGGGGATGATGCCCGTCACGCCGTTCTGCGTCGCGAAGCGCACGAGCTCGGCATAGGCGTCGTAGTCGACGGACAGGTCGTCGTGGAAGGGCAGGGTGGTCGCGAGGTTGACGCCGTGCCAGGGCTTGCGGTCGGTCATGAGTCGTTCTCCGATCTGGCGATGTCAGGCGCCGATGTCAGTGCAATTGCAATGGTATCTATTTTCGGGGCGGGCGGAAGAGTGAGTCGGTGACGGGTCTCCTCATTGCCGGCACGGTCGGTCGCGGCGAACTCGATCACCTGCTCGCGATCGGTGAGGGCACGGACGAAGGCCTCCTGGAACGTCGCCCAGAAGGTCCCCTCCCCTGACCACCGGATGCCGTCGACCCCCGACACGTCGTCGGTGGCGAGCAAGGTGATCTCGACGGCGGCGCCGAGCTCTTTCACCCGCGCCTCGCTGCGCGGCGCGGCGGTGTCGATGGCGAGCTCGCGCCGGACGATGCTCGACCGCCCGTCCGCGTCGATCGCGCGGGCCTCGACGAGGACCGCTCCCTCGCGCTCGATGACGACGGGGCCGTCGACAGCTCGCCACGGCCCGTCGCCCACACGCAGCTCGAGGCGCAGCTCGTGGCCGGGATCTCGCCCGGCGGCATCCGACACCCGCGCCTCGACGGTCGGTGGGGTGGTGTACCAGCCCGAGGCCGCCGGCGCGGGCGAGACCGCGATGTCGACGGTCGGCGGCATGACGGCATCCGGCACCGCGGCGGTCACGGCGAGGAACTCCCGCGCCCGACGCGCGGCGTCCGGCCGCCCCGTCGACCCGCCCTCGGCGTCGACGCCCGCATCGAGGCCCGCCTCGAGCGCGGCAGCGACGACGGTGCGAGCCTCCGACGCGCTCACGAGGGAATCCGTCATGCCGGTGCGGCACGTCGAGACGAGGCGGTCGAGCAGCGCGGCGTCGTGCTGCGGCGCCGGCTCGGCCCACAGGTCGTCGATCAGCGTCGTGCCGTCGGGTCGGCGCCGCGCCGGCACCCCCGTCTCGACGCCCGCGAAACCGATCGTCCGATCGACCGCACGCGTGTACAGGTGGTACCGCTCGTCCGAACCGTTCCAGACCGGTTCGTGGCGAAGCCCCGCGATCAGCACCGCGCCGTCCGCGGCGAGCGCCCCGGGAACGTCGTCGACATCGGCGCGGATCGCGTTCCGCGGCATCCGGCGCGCATCCCACGGCCGCTCGATCGCCGTCGTCGACGCTTCGCGAGCGACGAGCACGTGCGGCCCGTACCTCAGGCTGCGCAGCCCCGGATCGTCGATCGTCGGCTCGGAACGGAGCGCCGCAGGCAGCGTCAGCTCGATGCGCTCGTCGCCCCGCCAGGTCCGGTCGACCGTGACGAAGCCGCCCGGCACCGCGTCGAGATCGACAGGATGACCGTCGACGGCGACACAGGGGACGCCGGCGACCCATGCCGGGATGCGCAGACGCAGCGCCAGCCGCACGGGACGGGCGGCCACCGTCTGCACCCGCAGAGTCACGTGTTGCGCGAAGGGGTGCTCCTGGTCGATGACGACCCGCACCCCCTGGTCGTCCCAGCGGAGCTCAGCGGGTGTGTACCGGGCGACCCACAGGCCCGGCTCGGCGTCGGTGCCGCGGAAGAAGATCCCGGCCTGATGGCTGACGTGGTTCTCGAGCCCGGTCCCGCCGCAGCACGTGCCCACGTTGTCGTACTCGGGCAGTGCTCCGGGGTGCACCGGGAACATGTACGTCACCTCGGGGCTGTCGTCGGATTCGGTCGCGCGCCGCGAGCCGAGGATCTGGTTCTGCCGCGCGCGCTCGGCGTAGTCGAGGAACCGCGGCTCGAGCGTGTGGGCGAACAGCGCCTCGGCGAGCTTGACGAGGTTGTAGGCCGCGCAGGTCTCGGCGTTGCGCCGGCCGATGTCGCCGGCGACGGTGCGCGGCGGGCCCCACAGCTCGTTCTCGCCCGTGCCGCCGTGCGCGTACATGCGCCCCGGGACGATCTGGTCGAACACGCCGATCGCGGCGGCGAGGTAGCGGCGCTCGCCCGTCAGTTCGTATTCGCGCACGTAGCCGACGAGCTGGGGCAGGTGCTGATTGGCGTGCATCCCGTCGAGGATGTCGCGCCCCGACGAACCCGCATCGAGCAGATCGCCCTGATCGAATGCTCGCGCCGCAGCGAGGAAGCGCGGCTCGTCGACGAGGGCGCTGAGGCGCGCGAGCGTCTCGTTCATGCCGCCGAACTCACCCGCGATGTAGAGCGACCACATGCGCTGACGATGCTCGTGACCGAGCTTCTCGAGGCGCGCCGAGATCCAGTGCCCCATGCCCGTGACGACCTCGAGGGCGCGGTCGCTCCCGGCCAGCTCGTACGCGTCGAGCAGACCCGCCATGATCTTGTGACACGTGTAGTAGGGCGCCCAGATCTCGCCGTACGGGGCGAAGTGCTCGAGGCGGGCGAACTGCCACTCCCCCGACGCGAAGAGAAGACCGCGGTGCGAGTAGCGACCGGTCGCGGCGAGCGCCTGCTGCACCTCCGCGAGGCCGCCCACCAGCTCGTCGACCCGCGAGCGCAGCTCGTCGTCGTCTTCCGCTGCGGCCGCCAGCGCGAGCATCGACAGGAAATGACCCGCGTAATGCCCGCGCAGCAGGTTCGCGGTCTGCGCCACCTCGCGCCCGGGGTAGTCGTGCTCGCCCCACGGCTCCTCGGCCGGATGCCCGAAGCCCTCCCAGGCACCGGGCGGCTCGGCGCCGCGGGTGTCGAGCCCCGCGGCGGCGCGGAAGACCGCGAGGAGCCGGTCGATCGGGTAGACCCGGGCGAGGTGCAGCATCCGGTCGCGTGCCGGGGCGAACGCGCTCGCGTGCCCGAGGCGCACCGCACCGGGCGGGAACGGCACCGCGCGGGGTGCGGTCTCCGTCATCGTTCGCCCGTCCACTGTGCACGCGTCCACGCCTCGACCTCGTCGGCCGAGATCGGCAGGGCCGCGGACAGCACCTCGGACCCTGCGTCGGTGACGAGCACGTCGTCTTCGAGGCGCACGCCGATGCCGCGCAGCTCGGGCGGAAGGGTCAGGTCGTGGGCGTGGAAGTAGAGCCCCGGTTCGACGGTCATGACGACGCCCGGCTCGAGCGCGGCGCCCATGTACTCCTCGTAGTGCGCTTGGCTGCAGTCGTGCACGTCGAGCCCGAGGTGGTGGCCGATGCCGCACGCGAGGTATCGCCGATGCTGCTGCCCCTCGGGCGACAGCGCCTCGTCGACCGAGACCGGCAGCAGCCCCCAATCGTGCAGCCCCTGGGCGACGACCTCCATCGCCGCGAAGTGGAAGTCGAGGTACTCGACGCCCGGACGGATGCGGTCGAGGCCGGCGCGATGAGCCCTCTCGACGAGGTCGTGCACGTCGCGCTGGGCCGGTGAGAACGTGCCGCTGGCGGGAACCGTGCGGGTGACGTCGGCGGTGTAGAGCGAACGCGCCTCGACTCCCATGTCGAGCAGGAGCGCCGCATCCGGAACGATGTCGCCGTCGCACCGCACCCAGTGCAGGATCGGCGCGTGGGCGCCCGACCCGACGATCGTGGAATAGCCGGGTCCGTTGCCGTAGGTGCGCGCGTGCCGGTCGAACGTCCCCTGCAGCCACCGTTCGCCGAGGCCGTCGGCGATGGCTCGCGGCACCTCGGCCACGACCGCGCCGAACCCGGCGACCGTGGCGTCGACGGCCTCGCGGAGCTGCCCGATCTCCCAGGCGTCCTTCACCATGCGCAGGCGCGCGAGCGCGCCTTCCACCTCGGGCGACACCTCCGCGCCCACCTCGGCGGCGAGCGCTGCCGCGGAGCGTGCGGCGGCGGCGCCTCGCAGCTCGGGGTGACGCCGTTCGAGCGCGGCGAGCGGCTCGACGGTCATTCCCAACGCATCGGCCCACTCCGGCAGACCCGCCGACGGGCCGACCCAGAGCTCGCCGTGGTTGGCATCCGAGAAGAAGCCGGCGTCGCCCGGGCGGAACGGCGGGGGCAGGTACAGGACGGCGTCGTGCCCTCCGCTCGCGGGCCACAGGACGATGACGGCGCCCTCGACCTGGCACGCCGTCAGCCAGACGAACCCGCTGTCGGCGCGGAAGCCGTAGTGCGCGTCATCGTTGCGGACGGGAGCGTGCCCGGCAGCCGCGACGATCACCTGACCGGGAAGCGCGGCGCTGAGGCGATCGCGATGAGCGGATGCCGCGGCTGCGGCGCCCGCGGGCAGCTGCGGCCGGGTGGGGACGTCCGCCCAGTCGCGCGAGACGAACTCGGTGAACGCCGGCACCTGCGCCAGGCGCGGGTACCGCGTGCCGGCATAGGGCGGACGGGTGGTGTCTGGAGCGGTCATCGCTTCTCTCCTCCGCGGTCTCGGACCAGCTCGCGCAGTCGCGTGAAGGTGCGACCCGAGCCGATGCCGTCGTGCTCGAACTCGTTCGTCACCCACGACTGCGCGTTGCCGACGCGCGCGAGCGTCTCGAGCTGCAGCCCCGCGTCGACGTACATGTCGTCGAAGTACACCGCGGCGGCCAGCGGGACGTCGTTCGCGGCGAGCCGGTCGAGGTCGTAGAGCGGCGTCCAGTCGGCGCGTTCGGCGAGCGCGTGGACGGCGTCGCGGAAGCCGCGCAGCAGGCGCACCTCGTCGAACATCCAGGGGAAGGCCATCTCGCCCGTGAACATCAGGGGACGGCGGCTCTCGTCGAAGACGGGACGACGGTCGCGCTCGGTCTGCGCCGCCCATGCCGTCGGTCCGCTGGCGGGATCGCCGTAGATCGATTCCTGCAGAGTCCAGAACAGCGGGTTGCCGGCGCTCGAGCTGAGCGACTGCACGTCGGCCAGGAACGCCTCCGACAGCCGCCCCGGGCGGGCGAACGCCTTCTCGACGAGCCAGTGCAGGCGCTCGTGGCCGGGCTTCATCCCGAGGTCGATCCCGAGAGACTGGAACCGGCGGACGGTCAGCACGTCGCCGTCCGGAAGCGCGACGTCGCCCTCGGCGAGCCGGTCGGCGATGCGCGCGATCGCCTCGACGTCGGCGGGGAACCGCCGGTACATCTCCGCGGTCTTCGCCGCGACGCGGTCGAAGGTGCGGGCGTAGACCTCGGCGGCCCGCGGTGGGGTGCCGGGGATGCCGCCGCAGACATAACAGGCTGTCAGCGCCTCGGGCGCCATCGACAGGTAGGTGAGCGTCAGGAAGCCGCCGTAGCTCTGGCCGAGCGTGGCCCATCGCCGACCCCCGTACAGCGTCTCGCGCACGTGCTCGAGATCGCGGACGATGGAGTCGGCCCGGTGGAGGGCCAGGAGGTCCGCGCCGGCGGCGGCGTCGAGACCCGCCACATCGACCGCCTCGAGAGGCGTGCTGCCCCCGGTGCCGCGCTGGTCGACGAGCACCACGCGATAGTCGCGCAGCGCCTCGTCGATCCACCCGTCGCGGCGCAGCGGCCGGGGGTTCGAGCCGCCCGGGCCGCCCTGCAGGAAGGTCAGCAGCGGTAGCTCGTCGCGCACCCGGTCGGGATCGACCAGTTCGCGCACGAGCAGCTCGATCGTCCCGGCGGCCGCCGTGCCGGCGCTCCAGTCGAGCGGGACCTCGATGCGACGCTCCGCGACGCGGATGCCCGGCAGGTGGTACTCGTTCGTCATGACGCCTCCGTCTGGGTGTCGGATGCCGCGGCTGCCGCGCGGTTCCGGCGCGCCTTCTCGGCGGCCCGCCGTCGGCGGTCCCACTCGGGGTTGATGCGGGGCACCGCCGCGAGCAGCGTGCGGGTGTACTCGTGCTGAGGGCTCTCGAAGACGCGGTCGCGCTCGCCCGTCTCCACGATGGAGCCGCGGCTCATCACGGCGATGCGCGTGGCGATCTGCCGGACGACGGCGAGGTCGTGCGCGATGAACAGGTAGGCGAAGCCCTCGTCGCGTTGCAGGGCGGTCAGCAGATTGATGACCTGCGCCTGCACCGAGACGTCCAGAGCCGACACGGCCTCGTCGCAGATGACCATCTTCGGGCCGACGGCGAGCGCCCGGGCGATCCCGATGCGCTGCGCCTGACCTCCCGAGAACTGCGCCGGGTAACGGTCGGAGTGATCGGGGTTGAGCCCGACCCGCTCCATGAGCGAACGGGTGAACGCGCGCGCTCCCCCGGGGATCTTCCGGTTCTGATACCGCAGGGGGGCCGTCACGAGTCGCTCGACGGTGTGCTTCGGATTGAGCGACGAGTACGGGTCCTGGAAGATCACCTGCACGTCGCTGCGGAATGCGAGGAGGTCGCGCCCCTGCAACCGGGTGACATCCCGTCCCTCGAACTCGATCGTCCCCGCCGTCGTGTCCATGAGGCGCGCGATCAGTCGTGCGGCGGTCGACTTGCCCGACCCCGACTCGCCCACGAGCGCGAGGGTCTCTCCCCGGCGGATGTCGAGGTCGACGCCGTCCACGGCGCGGAAGCGACTGCTGCGCGAGAACATCGTCGCCCCCGGGCTCGCGAACTCCTTCACGAGGCCCGTCGCGCGGCACAGCGGCGCGGTCTGGTCGGTCATGCCCTCTCCTCCTCGATCTCGCTCTCCGGCACGATCGCGATGTCGGTCGTGCGCAGCTCGCCGATCGCGTCGTCGATGCGGGGCACCGCGTCGAGCAGCCGCCGCGTGTACTCCTCCTGGGGGTCGCTGAAGACCCCTTCGACGCTGCCCCGCTCGATCATGCGACCGGCTCGCATGACGACGATCTGCTCGGTCACTTCGCTCACGACCGCGAGATCGTGCGTGATGAGGATGAGGCCCGCACCCGTGTCGCGGCGGATCTCGGCCAGCAGGTCGAGGATCTGCGCCTGCACCGTGACGTCGAGGGCCGTGGTCGGCTCGTCGGCGATGATCAGCTCGGGCTCCATGCTCAGCGCCATGGCGATCATGATGCGCTGCCGCATCCCGCCCGAGAACTGGTGCGGGTAATGGTCGACGCGCTTCGCGGCATCCCGGATGTGCACGCGCTCCATCGCCTCGATCGCCACCCGTCGCGCCTCGCGCCGAGAGACGCCCGACCGGTGCGACCGATACGCCTCGGCGATCTGCGTGCCCACGGTGTAATACGGGTTCAGCGACGACAGGGGATCCTGGAAGATCATCGCGATGCGATCGCCGCGGACCTGACGCATCTCCCGTGCGGGAAGGGTGAGCAGATCGCGGCCGTCGAAGTCGACCGTGCCGGTGGCCGTGCCGCCCTTGGGCAGCAGCCCCATGATCGCGAGGCTCGTCATCGACTTGCCCGACCCCGACTCGCCGACGATGCCGAGGGCACCGCCTCGCGGCACCGAGAAGCTCAGGCCGTCGACGACGCGGACGGCGCCGCCGGCGGTGCGGAACTGCACGGTCAGGTCGTCGACCCGCAGGAGGTCGTCCGTCATCGGCATCCTTTCGCCGCTCATGCTTTCGCCGCCGTCCGCACGCGCGGGTCGATCGCCGCGTAGAGCAGGTCGACGACGAGGTTTCCGACGATGACGAAGAAGGCCGACAGCAGCGTCACCGCCATGATGACCGGCTGGTCGTTCGACGAGATCGAGTCGGCCGTCAGCTTTCCCACCCCGTTGATGCCGAACACGGTCTCGGTGATCACGGCGCCACCCAGGAGCCCCGCGACATCCATCCCGAAGATCGTCACGATCGGGGTCAGCGCCGGGCGCAGCGCGTGGCGACGCCACACCAGGCTCGGACGCAAGCCCTTCGCGTGCGCCGTGCGCACGAAGTTCTCCTGCAGGGTGTCGATGACGTTCGCCCGCGTCAGGCGCGTGTAGACGGCGGCGTACCCGACCGCCAGGACGATCCACGGCATGAGGAAGTTCAGGAACCACTGCACCGGGTCGTCGGCGAAGGGCACGGCCTGCGGGAACGGCAGCCACGCGAGCGAGACGACGAGGACGAACTGCAGCGCGAGGGCGAGCACGTAGTTCGGGATCGACATCGACCCGAGCGTCAGCCCGGCGATGAACCGATCGGTGAACCGCCCCTCCCGCACCGCGCTGAGGACACCGCCGACCACACCGCCCACGAGCCAGAGCACCGCGGCACCGATCGCGATCGTCGCCGAGATCGGCAGGCGCTGCACGATCATGTCTCCGACGAGCTGTCCCGTCTGGAAGGAGTAGCCGAGGCACGGTGCGCCGCACACGACGGTCGCCCCCGCGATCTCGTACTCGCGGCCGACGAACAGGCCCGAGAGGTACGTGAAGAACTGCGTGAGGAAGGGCTGATCGAGGCCGAGGTTCGCGCGGATCTGGTCGATGCGCTCGGGTGTGCAGTTCTTGCCGCAGATCTGCACGGCCGGGTCGGGCGAGAGCACGAAGAAGATCACGAACGTGAACAGCGTCACGAGGAACAGCACGACGACCATGCCGGTCGCACGCGAGAGGACGAAACGGGTCACGCGCGCACCTCCGCGCTGCCGACGAGCGCGCGGATGCGGTCGCCGAGGGTCGTGAACGAGAGCACCAGGAGGAAGAGGAAGGCGCCCGGGATGAGGAAGTACATCGGGTCGACCGCATACCAGGGCGCCGCCGAAGCGATCATCTGGCCCCAGCTGGGGGTGGGAGGCACGACGCCGACACCCAGGAACGACAGTCCCGCCTCGGTGCCGACGTAGCCGGGAACGGCGAGTGTCGCCATCACGATGATGGTCGATGAGAGGTTCGGCAGGATCTCGCGGAAGATGATCTGCACGCTCGAGGCCCCCGATGCGCGGGCGGACTCGACGAACTCCCGCTCCTTCAGCGAGAGCGTCTGCGACCGCACGATGCGCGCGAGGTAGGGCCAGCCGAACAACGAGATCACGACGACCAGCAGCAGCACGCGGTTGTCCGCCGGCAGCGCCGACAGGATCGCGATCATGAAGATGAGGGCGGGGAAAGCCATGAGGAACTCCATGACCCGCGAGATGACCGTGTCGATCCAGCCGCCGAGGTAGCCCGCGAGCATCCCGAGCACGACACCGAGCACGGTGGTCAGCAGCGTCGCCGAGAGGGCGACGGTCATCGACACCTGGGCGCCGTAGACGATGCGGGCGAAGATGTCGCGTCCGTTGCCGGGCTCGACGCCGAACCAGTGCTCGGCGCTGATGCCGCCGAGCGGACCGATCGGGATCGCACCCATGTTCGGGTCGATGGCGCTCTGGTCGAACTGGTACGGCGACCAGCCGCTGATCTGCACGATGAGCGGCGCGAACACCGCCATGAGCAGCACGAGCACGATGTAGGCCAGCGACAGCATCGCGGGCACATCGGCGAGGAAGCCTCTGAGGAGTTTCCGGCCGGACGCCGGACGGGATTCCACTGTCTCGTCGAGAGTGGAATCACCGCCCGGCGTGGCCTCGACCTCGAGGGGGGCCGAGCTGAAGGTCATGTCAGCCCTTCGAGGGGTCCTTCAGACCGACGATCGTGAGGTCGGTCATGTTGGTGTTGGGGATGTAGCCGGCGATGTTCGACCCCGGCAGGAAGATGCCGTTCTCGAAGACCATCGGCGCGATCGGCGCGAGTTCCATGATCTGCTTGTCGAGCTCACCCCATGCCTCGTTGGCCGCGTCGACGTCGGTCATCGCGCGGATCTCGGCGATCCGCTCGTTGACGGCGGGGTCGTCGAGCTGGGCGAGGTTCTGGTTGCCCTTCTCGGTGATGGCAGCACCGTCGAAAAGCGGCGGGATGAAGGTGCTCGCGCTCGAGGCCCAGTCGGGGCACCAGCCGGTGATCGCGGCGTTGTTCTGCTGCGACGGGGTGGCGATGGTCTCGTAGTAGATCGAGGTGTCGATGACGTTGAGCTTCACGTCGGCCCCGATGCGCTCGAGACCCTGCTGCACGGCTTCGGCCTGCGCCTGGGCGACGGGGTTCGAGCGGATGTCGAGGGTGAACTCGAACCCGTCGCCGAGTCCGGCCTCCGCGAGCAGCGCCTGAGCCTCGTCGACATCGCCGGTGTTGCCGTCGGACGGGTAGAGGTCGTAGTCGAGGTGTCCGCTGACAGCCGGCGGGATGATCGTCGTGGCGACATCCGCCAGCTGGTTGCCGCCGGAGGCGTTCTGGATGCTGGCACGGTCGAGCGCCCAGTTGACGGCCTGACGCACGCGCACGTCGTCGAACGGCGGCTTCGACGTGTTCAGCGACATGTAGGTCGTGCAGTAGGCGGGGGCCGTGATGGCACGCTCCTGCAGCTGCGGTGTCTGGATCCGGGGCAGCGTGGCCCCCGCGATCTTTCCCGCGATCGCGTTCTGGTCGGCGCCCTGACCGGCGATCATGCGCTCGTCGATCGTCGCGCCGTCGATGCCGATGTCGAACTGCCACTGATCGGGGTAGGCCTTGCGCACGTCGTCGGTCTCGGGCTCCCAGTGCTCGTTGCGCACGAGCTTGATGGTGCTGCCGGGGGTGTAGGCGTCGAGCGTGTACGGCCCCGACGCGATGACGTCGTTGATGAACTCGTCACCGCCGCCGGATCCGATCGGGAAGGGGACCGCGTTGGGCTGGGCGAGGACGTTGTCGAACTCGGGGAAGGGTGCCTTGAGGTGGAAGACGATCGTCTTCTCGTCGGGGGTCTCGATCGTGGGGAGGTCGCCCGAGACGTACGGGCCCTGGTAGTCGGCGGGCGCGTCGATGACGGACTTGAGGTAGGGCGAGCCGATGCCGATCTGCGGATCCCACGCGCGGGAGATGCCGAACTCCATCTCGGCGGAGGTGATGGGGTCGCCGTTGTCGAAGAAGAGGTCGTCTTTGAGCGTGTAGGTCCAGGTGAGTCCGTCATCGGAGACCTCGCCGAGACCCGTCGCGAGGTCGGGCACGATCGCGTTGGGGTCGGCGGAGTCGCCGGCCGCCTGCATGGTGAGCCCGCGGTAGAGCAGCCGGTAGAACGCGTTCACGCCGCCGTCCCACCCGCGGGCGGGGTCGAGGTACGAGAAGTCGGCGTTCTGGAGCATGTGGACGGTTCCGCCGGACTGGGGTGTGCCGTCGCTGCCGGTCTGCTGCGGCGAGCCGCCGCCGCCGGCGCACGCCGTGAGGGCGAGTGCCATGGCCGTTCCGGCGGCGAGGATGCCGGCGAATCTCCTGGTGGTGGTCATCGGTGGACCTTCCCTTTCTCTGCTCCATTGCGTCGAGTGCTGTCCATGAAACAACATCACGGTGCAATGTGCAATTGCACGATCACGCTGCATCCGTTCTACCGAGTGGAGCGGTGTCGTGCGGGCCCTGTGACACGATCGTCACGCGACGCGGCCGATTCTTCACATCCGCGAAACACAGCGAGCGGCGGCCTCGGCGCACGAGACTCGGAGAATGACGGCTACATCGGATGCCTGCGCGTCATCGCCCCGACGTTCGCGACATCCTCCGACGTTCGTCGAGGCCGCGCGAGCGAGCGAGCGAGCGAGCGAGGTCAGGGAAGCGGGCAGATCGCGACCGACGCGAGATCGCCGTCCAGCTGCTCCGCCGTCCAGGGCAGGCCCGAGGGCGGGGCGGTCTCGCCCGAGGCGGCGGGAGCCTTCGAGGCGATCGCAGCCAGCTGCCACCCGAGCACCCGGATCGCCTCAGCGGAGGCGCGGGAGTTGTTCAGCACGGCGACGACGGTGAGACCCGTCTCGCGGTCGGCGAAGGCCACGGTCTGATATCCGGGGATCGATCCGTACTGGCCGATCAGGGTTCCCGCCTGGTAGGCGCCGCCGTCGACGGTGTACCAGGTCGGCACGCCCTCGGCCACCGGGATCGGAGCACCGAATCGCTGCTCGTCATCGAAGGGACGCAGCCCCGTGGCGAGCGCACGGGCGTAACGGCCGAGGTCGCCGGCCGTCGTCACGACACCCGACGACGTGAACCCCGCCGTCGGCGACAGCGCGGTGAGGTCGGCCGCCGTCGCGCAATCGGCCGCGCCCTCGGGCGTCAGCACGGATTGCGTGCCATGCAGGCCCACATCGGCGGTGCGGGAGGGCAGCGACGATGTCCGCATGCCGAGCGGCTCGAAGACGTAGCGCTGGAAGAGCTCGGCAGCAGTGCTGTTGGCGGCCCGTTCGAGAGCCATGCCGAGGAGGACATATCCGGCATCGGAGTTCACGAAAGACGTCCCGCCCGTCGGCCCCGAGGCCGCCAAGCCATAGGCGAGAAGCTCGTGCGGCGCCCACGGGCGCGCCGGGTTGGCCTCCCACCGGCCCTGAAGCTGCGGCTGGTACGACCCGAGCCCGGACGTGCTGTCGCACAGCTGCTCGAGCGTGACCACGGGGGTCGCGGGGAACCCGACGATCCACTCCGTCACGGGGTCGTCGAGCTCGACGGTGCCGTCTGCGGCCATGCCGTACAACACGTCGCACGTCATCGCTCGAGTGACCGGCCCCGCCTTGAAGGAGTCGTCGGCGCTGACCTCGGTTCCGTCGGGATTCGTGCCGAAGCCCTGTACCCACTCGCCCGACCAGGGCACCCATACGCCGGCGATCGCGCCCGCCGACCCGGTCATCGCCATCGCGCGTTCGACCGCCGCGACGAGCTGCGCCTGCGTGTCGCCGCCGAGGTCGCCCTCGACCTGCGGGGGCGCTGCGACGGTGTCGATGTTCGCGGGCGCGCACGCCGATAGACCGAGTGCGAGAGCGACCGCAACGGCGATCCCCGCGCTCCGACGGCGTCGAGTCGCACGCATTCCTGAGCCACCCCCCGAGATGTATGCCTCCAGTGAATCACACCGCTCCTGTGGATACCGCGAACCTAGGGTGGACGCATGACACACGCTTTCGACGCCGACGCCATCTCCGGCGTGCTCGGTCACATGAACGACGACCACCGCGACGACAACCTGCTCATCGCGCGCGCGTTCGGCGAACCGGATGCCGCGTCGGCGACGATGACGCACTTCGACGGCGACGGCGGCGATTGGCAGGCGACGCGCGCGGACGGCGGCATCCGCGACCTCCGCGTTGCCTGGCCCGGCGGCCCCATCACCGAGCGCCGCGAGGTCCGTCGCGAGATCGTCGCGCTCTACGACGCCGCATGCGAGCGGCTCGGCGTCGAGCCGCGCCCGCACGACTGAGCGTTACGGATTCGTTAAGAGGTCGCGAAAACCTTCAGGTTAGCTGTACCTAAGTGCTATCGTCGGGCCATGCTCGAACCGATCCCGTTCTCGACCGCTCTCCGTGAGCGCTCCAGCTCCGCGCACTCCGGCAGCGAAGGCGCCGGGTTCATGTCCGACCTCATGCGGGGCAAGGGCACGCGTGACGACTACGTCGCGCTGGTCGCGCAGCACTGGTTCATCTACGCGGCGCTCGAAACCGCAGCCTCGCGCATGGCCGCCGACCCGATCGCCGCGACCTTCATCAGCGACAAGCTCACCCGGTTGCCCGCACTCGAGGCCGACCTCGACTTCCTGATCGGCTCCGACTGGCGCGAGCGGATCACCCCCCTGCCGACGACGGAGCGCTACGTCGCCCGCATCAACGAGGTCGGGGCGACCTGGGCCGGCGGGTTCGTCGCGCACCACTACACCCGGTACCTCGGCGACCTCTCGGGCGGCCTGTTCATCGGCAAGCTCATGGCGCGCCAGTTCGGGTTCGAGACGAACGGCATCGGGTTCTACATCTTCGGTGACATCGCCGACCCGGCCGCATTCAAGGAGCGCTACCGGGAGCAGCTCGACGCCGCCCCCTGGGACGAGGCCGAGCAGCAGCGGGTGATCGACGAGGTGCTCGTCGCCTACCAGTTCAACACCGACCTGTTCACCGATCTCGCCGCGGCGAAGGCCGCGCGCGCGGCATCCGTCGTCGCCTGACCGCGTCACGCGGCCGGCCTCCGGTCACATGCCGGCGGCGCGGACGGCGGCCATGAAACGGCGCACGTCGTGGTCGACCAGGATGTCGCTGGGCCGGAGCGGCCGCGACAGATAGAGGCCCTCGAGCGAGGTCAGGCGCGAGAGAGCGACGTAGGTCTGTCCGGGCGCGAAGGCGCCCGACCCGAGGTCGACGACCGCCCGGTCGTACGTCTTGCCCTGCGACTTGTGGATCGTCACCGCCCACGCCAGCCGCAGCGGGAACTGCGTGAACTCCGCGACGATCTCGCGGGTCAGCTTGCGCGAGCCCGGGTCGTAGGCGTAGCGGAACCGCTCCCAGACCGCCGGCTCGACATCGTGTTCCTCGCCGTCGAGTTCGACACGCACCGACGACCCCGCGATGCGGGTGACGGTTCCGATCGAGCCGTTGACCCAGCGCGGGCCGTCACCGGCGTAGCCGGCGACGTCGTTGCGGAGGAACATCACCTGAGCGCCGACCTTGAGCTGCAGCTCGGGGTCGGCCGGATAGGACGTCTCGCCCCGCCCGAAGTCGCCGCTCACGTCGGCCTTCGCCGTCTGCACCGGTCCGGTGAGCGCATCGAGATGACGCTGATTGATGCGGTTGACGGCGTCGTTGCGGGTCGCGAGCGTGATCACGGGCGGCTCATCGCCGGTGGGAGGGGGCGGCGTGCGGGCGCCCGCGGCGTTGAGGGCCGCCGCGATGTCGGCCGTGACGACGCCGTAGCGGACGGCGTTGAGCATCTCCTTGAACCCCGGGTCTGCTTGACGGTGGATCTCGCCGAGCTCGGCGATGTGCAGCGGGGCCCCCACCCGTCCAAGATCGAGCAGCCCGTCCGAGCGGATCGCACCGGCATCCGCCTTCGGCCCCGCCCACACCTGCGCGTCGAAGAACCAGAACGAGCGGTAGTGATCGCGGATGTACTTGAGCTCATCACCGCGCGGCGGCACCGGCGAGAGCTGATACGGGTCGCCGAACATGACGATCTGCACGCCGCCGAACGCCTCCGAACGCCTCCGACGCGCCTGCCGCAGCGACCGGTCGATCGCATCCATCACGTCGGCGTTGACCATCGAGATCTCGTCGATGACGAGCGTGTCGATCGCATTGAGGATGCGGCGCGTCGGCTCGGACTGCTCGAGTTCGCTGTCGGCGACCAGACCGATCGGCAGGCGGAACAGCGAGTGGATCGTCTGCCCCTCGACGTTGAGGGCGGCGACTCCGGTCGGCGCGCAGATGGCGATCTGCTTGTCGGTGTTCCACGCCAGGTGCTGCAGCAGAGTCGACTTGCCGGTACCGGCCCGACCGGTGACGAAGACGTGGTCGCGGGTCGACTCGATGCGGCGGAACAGTGCCTCCTGCTCAGCGGAGAGAGGAGGCAAGGTCACCGATTCATGGTAGCCACAGGTGAGCCTTCCTAGACTTGTGCTGTGCACGAGGCGCAGACGACTCCGGACGCCGCGATCGGCGACGATGCGTCGAGCGCGCCCTCGAGCACCCGTCGCCCCGGCCGGGGCGGTCGACGTGGCGCGCGCAGCGGTCGCCGGCTCGCCTTCGACCTCACGGCGATCGGGCTGCTGTCGGTGCTCGCGCTCGGCGCGCTCGGCGTCGGCGGAGTCGCGGTGTACCGCACCCTCTACAGCCCCGCCGCCTTCGTCGAGCGCTACCTCTCGCTGCTGAGCAGCGGCAGCGCCGCCGACGCGCTTCGCCTGCCCGGCGTTGCGATGGACTCCGCCGAGCTCGCCGCGGCGGAACTGCCGTCGACGACATCCGAGGTGCTGCTGCGCCGCGCGGCCCTCGCACCGCTGTCGGATGTTTCGGTCATCGGCGAGCGTGTGCGCGGCGACGTCACCGAGATCACGGTGACCTACCTCGCGAACGGACACCGCGGCCGCACGCAGTTCGACGTCGAGCAGGACGGCTGGATCGGGGTCGCCCCCGCTTGGCGCTTCGCCCACAGTCCGCTCTCGGCGATCGATCTGACCGTGCGCGGTGCCACCCGGTTCTCGGTCAACGGCTTCGAGCTCGACACCCGGCAGGTCGCCCCCGAGGGCGTGAACGCCGACCCGCTCGTCCCCGTCTCGATGCTCGTCTTCTCTCCTGGCGCCTACTCGATCTCGGTCGACACCCCGACGGCGCGGACGCCGGGGGTGGCCGTGCTCTCCGACGCCCCGCAGAAGGCGGTGCCCGTCGATCTGCAGACGGAGCCGACCCAGGAGTTCGTCGACGTCGTGCAGGACCGCGTCGACGAGTTCCTCGCGTCGTGCGCGACCCAGCAGGTGCTGCAGCCCACCGGATGCCCGTTCGGGTACTTCGTGCGCAACCGCGTCGAAGGCGTGCCGCAGTGGTCGATCGCACAGAACCCCGAGATCGAGGTCGTGCCGGACGGGGCGCAGTGGGCCATCCCGAGCACCCGCGCCGTCGCCCACATCGACGTCGATATCCGCTCGATCTACGACGGACGCCTCAACGAGGTGTCGGAGGACGTCGAGTTCTTCCTGACCGGATCGATCACGATCCTCCCCGACGGTACGGCATCCATCCAGGTGTCGGCCGACCAGGGCTGACGCGACGCGGTCGGCGCCGAGGTCACCTGCTGCGCGCGGCGTCCCGGCGGGCCAGCTCGGCGAGACGTTCGTTGTACTCGTCGAGCTCGGAGTCGCCCGCACGATCGACCTGGCGGTCGCGGCGACGCTGCATCCGGTCGTCCGAACGGCTCCACTGGATCGCCACCGTGACCGCGAGGATCAAGGTGGGGATCTCACCGACCGACCAGGCCACGCCGCCGCCGATGTACTGGTCCTCGAGCGGCGTCGGACCCCATGTTCGGCCCATCGATCCGAACCACTCCGCGGCGAACATGCCCGACGACATCATGATCGCGATGCCGAAGAAGGCGTGCATCGCCATGACCGCGATGAGCGTGAGCAGACGGAACGGGTACGGCAGACGGTAGGGCACCGGGTCGATGCCGATCAGTGACAGCACGAACAGGTAGCCCGAGATGAGGAAGTGGACGACCATCCACTCGTGCCCGATGTGGTCGTACAGCGACCAGCGGAACAGATCGGTGTAGTAGAAGACCCACAGCGACCCGATGAACATGATCGACGCGAACGCCGGGTGCGTCACGACTCTCGAGAAGGGCGTGTGGACGGCCCACAGGATCCACTCGCGGCCGCCCCGCGACCCGTCGTCGCGTTTGCGGATCGCGCGGGCCGCGAGGGTCACGGGCGCCCCGGCGACGAGACACAGCGGGATCGCCATCGACAGCAGCATGTGCCCGACCATGTGCAGGCTGAACAGGTAGTCCTGGTAGGCGTTGATGGGTCCGCTGGTGACCCAGAGCAGCACGAGCAGACCGAACACCCACAGCGCCGTGCGATAGATCGGCCACCTGTCGCCGCGCTTGCGCAGCCGCCGCACGCCGGCGAGGTAGAAGAACAGGCCGAACCCGACGGCGAACACCCAGAGCAGGTCGACGTCCCAGGTCGTGAACCAGCGCTCGATCGTCAACTCCGGCGGCAGCACGGTGCCGGTCAGGATCTGGGCCGGGGTCTGCTGCTCGGGAAGGGTCGTATCGACGGGCGGAGGCGTGCGGGCGAGAGCCGCGGCGGCACCGCTCGCGATGCCCATGAAGACGATCTCGACGGTGACGAGCAGCCAGAACACCCGTGCGGCGCCCGAAGACGCCAGCTTCGCGATGAGGCGACCGCGGTACGAGGCGCCGAGCACCCCCATCGCGATGAGGGCGACGACCTTGACGAGCAGCAGCGCCCCGTAGGGCGAGAACAGGTTGGCGGGAGAGAGGATCGCGACGGCGGCGCGGACCGTCCCCGACACCGCGACCACGATGAACGCGACGAGGGCGATGCTCGAGTACCGCGACACGACGGCGACCATGTCGGCGCGGTCGACGACGGGCCGGATGATCACGAGCAGCAGCAGGCCGCCGAGCCACACGGCCGCGGCGACGATGTGCAGCGCGAGGGCGGTGACCGCGATGTTGTGGTTCGCCTCCTCGCCGGAGTGCCCCTGCGTGGCCATCGGGATGAGGGATGCCGCAGCCAGGATGCCGACGATCAGGGTCGAGGTCCAGCCGCGCACGGCGAACGTCAGCACCGTCAGAACGGCACCGGCGATCGTCGTCAGCAGCCAGGCGCGCCCGGCCTCGGTGTCGACGAGGAACCGGCCGAGCTGCTGGCCGAACTCGGCGCTTGCGCTGGGCGCGGCACCCAGCAGGTTGAGGAAGGTGAAGAACGCCGTGCCCGCGCTGGCGACGGTGAAAACCGCCGCCGAGATCGACGCGGTGTCGAGGGCGGTGTCGAACGGGCGCTCCCCCGCACGCAGGGCGAACAGGGCCACGACGAGGGATCCGACCATGCCGGCCGCGGCGAGGTTGACCACGAGCTTGATGATCGGCAGTCCCCACCGCACGACGGGTCCGGGGTCGAGCAGCTGCAGCGGGGCCGCGCCGCCGCCGGCCGCGAGGCCGATGAGGACGACGATGAGAGCCGACACAGCGAGGATCGCCGGTCCGGCGAGACGCTGCGCTCGGGATTCCACCCCACAAGCCTACGGCGGTCGGCTGCCCCGGGAGGTCGGAGCCGCGAGGTCCCCCTTCGGCCGGGTATGCGGGCCGGGTTCCCGGCTCAACTGGGACCTCGCGGGGCGGGGCGGGGGCGGGGCGGGGGCGGGGGCGGGGACGGGGACGGGGACGGGGACGGGGACGGGGACGACGGAGGGGGATGCCGTGCGGCATCCCCCTCCGGTGAATCGTCGTCGATTACTTGACGGCGGCCTTCAGCTTCGAGCCGGCGGTCACCTTGACGCGCTTGCCCGCGGCGATCTTGATCTCTTCGCCGGTCTGCGGGTTGCGGCCGGTGCGAGCGGCGGTGTCGACCTGCTCGAAGGCGATCCAGCCCGGGATCGAGACCTTGCTGCCCTTGGCGACGGCCTCGGAGACGGTCGTGAAGAGCGAGTCGAGCACGCCCGAGACGGCGGCCTGGCTCTGACCGGTGGCGCTGGCGATGCTCGCGACGAGCTCGGTCTTGGTGATGGACTTGTCAGCCATAGGGTTGTCCTCCAGACGGCGGACGACGGACGCGCCGCCGACAGCGTGGGTGGTTCCCGGGGGACTCGCGTCCCACGGTTGGTCGTTCGACCGGTCCCGAATATACGCGGATTCCGCGGAATTTCGCGGATTTACCGGCATCCAGGGATGCTTTCACCCGGCGTGTCGCCCGTTTTCGGGGCGTGTGGGGCGAATGTGACGTCTGATCGGGGTCGCGGCAGCTGCAGCGACGGTCAGATCCGGCGCAGTGCCGCGACGACCTCGGCCTCCCAGCGGCGCGCCGCGGGAAGCGCCCCGACGAAGATCGGGGTGTCGTGCGTGACACCGAGATACCGGGTTGCGCTGGCCTCTACTCCGGCGCGGCGGAGCCTCGCGGCGTAGGCCGCGCCGTCTCCGCGCAGCGGGTCGTACTCGGCGGTCAGGATCACCGCCGGCGGTAGGTCGGCGAGCGAATCGGCACGCATCGGCGATGCGTACGACTCGTGCGCCCGCGCTCGATCGCCGAGATAGGTGCGGGCGACCGAAACGAGCTCACGCAGAGCGATGAAAGCCGGGATGCCGAGGGCGTACGTCGCACGCAGGTCGATGAAGCGCCCCGTGAGGTCGGTCACGGGCACCTCGAGGATCTGGACGGCGACAGGCAGCCGCGCGCGGTCGCGGTTCATCAGCGTCAGGACGGCGGCGATGTTGCCGCCCGCCGACGCCCCCGAGATCCCGATCCGGTCGGGATCGATCCCGAGGACCGCCGCCTGGTCGTGCACCCACTCCCACGCGGCGTACGCCTGCTCGATCTGAGTCGGATAGCGATGCTCGGGCGCGAGCGAGTAATCGACCGCGATCAGCACGACACCGGATGCCTCGGCACGGCGTCGGCACGCGGCATCCGCCGTCGGGTAGTCGATGCCGCCGATGCGGAAGGCTCCGCCGCCGAACACGAGGCACGCGGGCGCGGCCTCGCCCTCGACGAGGGCGGTGGGGCGGTAGACCCGGACGCGCACGTCGGGGTGGCCGGCGACCGGCACGATGTGCTCGGACGTCTCGATCGCGGGGCCGGGCGCGCCCACCGTACGGAGCTCCTGGCGGTCCCAGGCGAGCGCGGCCCTGCGGTGACGCTCGCGCGGGGTGAGGGGGCGCTTGGCGCCGGACTTCGCCGGGGCGGGGGCCGGGGCCGGGGCGGGCACGGGAGTCGCTGCGGAGGCGGCCGGCGCGGGGGTGGCCCTCGCGGGGGTGGCCGTCGCGGCGGGGGCCGTGCCCGGCACCCCGTCGGCGGCGGGAGATCGACGCGGTCGCGGCATCCGCTCTGCCACCGCTGATGTGACCGATCGCCATGCCTGCCGCAGGAGATAGCGGCGGTGGGTGCGCAGCCGTTCGGCGAAGAAGGGATCCAACGGCACAGTCAGTCTCCGTCCGGGCGCTCGGCGCGCTCGTCGAGTTCGCGCAGCCGCCGGAGCTTCGACCACGGCACGAAGACGATCCACATCACCGACGCGATCGCGCCGCCCATGATCATCGAGCTCATGTCCATCCTCCGACCGTAGTCGCAGTCGCAGTCGCGACGACCCGTCCCGAACACAGGCTCAGGGCCGACCTGGGGGTTCGGCCAGCAGCTCTCGCCGGCCTGGCCTGTCGACGGCACGGTCAACCCGGGTTGGTCCAACGCCCTGCGCGCCGAGCCAACGCCCGGACGGCCGAGCGAACCGACGCCGGGCGGTGTGCCGAACACAGGCTCAGCGGGGTCCATTCGCTGCAGCGGAGCGCCCGCGCGTGGCTGAGCCTGTGGACGGCACGATCGAGCCGGGCGATCCCGCTCGCCAGCCAGGGCCGAGCGCGGAAACGACGAAGCCCCCGGCCCGAGGAATCGGGACGGGGGCTTCGGTGCTGTGATGCAGGCGGCTTACCAGCTCGACTTGGTCACACCGGGCAGCTCGCCCTTGTGCGCCATGTCGCGGAAGCGGACGCGCGAGATGCCGAACTTCGAGAGGTGGCCACGGGGGCGACCGTCGATGGCGTCGCGCTTGCGGACGCGAACCGGCGACGCGTTGCGCGGCAGCTTCTGCAGACCGACGCGGGCGGCCTCGCGGGCCTCGTCGGTCGCGTTCGGGTCGACGAGGGTCTTCTTCAGCTCGGCACGCTTCTCGGCGTAACGGGCGACGACCTCTTCACGCTGGTTGTTGCGCGCGATCTTGCTCTTCTTAGCCATGAGATCAGCGCTCCTCTCGGAATTCGACGTGCTTGCGGATCACCGGGTCGTACTTCTTCAGCACGATGCGGTCGGGGTTGTTGCGACGGTTCTTACGCGTCACGTAGGTGTACCCCGTACCAGCGGTCGAACGGAGCTTGATGATCGGACGTACGTCCTGAGCCTTCTTCGCCATTAGAGCTTCACACCCTTCGCGATGAGGTCCTTGACGACCGACTCGATGCCGCGGGCGTCGATGACCTTGATGCCCTTAGCCGACACGTTCAGCGTGATCTTGCGACCGAGCGAGGGAACGTAGTAGGTCTTCTTCTGCACGTTCGGGTCGAAGCGACGCTTCGTCCGGCGGTGCGAGTGCGAGATGTTGTGACCGAAGCCGGGAACTGCTCCGGTCACCTGGCACACTGCTGCCATAGTGATTCTCCTTAGTACCGTGACACCGGACGGTGCCACCCAAGATCCCTTGTCTGCACCCGCGCCTCATCCAGCCGTTTCGGGCCTGTGATGGGGAGTGGGTACGTACTGCGTGCTGGAGTGCGCGCAGACAAACAGTCAGTCTAGCACGCGACGGCGTGTCGCCTTGACCGCGCACGGGTTCCGCTGGCCGGGGATGCCGCTCCCTGCCGGTCTGACATACTGCCGCTATGTCGTCGGAGGTCGATGCTCCCCTCCGGCGGTGGCGGTTCGACGGGAGGCTGCGGCACTACCAGGCGGACGCGCTCGAACGTGTCGACGCGGACGCCCCGGGGCCGCTCCACGTCGTGGCTCCCCCGGGCTCGGGCAAGACCCTGCTCGGCCTTCTGCTCGCGATGCGGCGGGGGCGGCGGACCCTCGTCCTCGCCCCGACGATCACCATCCGCGACCAGTGGGCGGTCGAGGCGCGGCGCCTCGCGCCCGTCGCCGCCGAGGTCTCGACCACGAGTGATGCGCCGGCCTCGCTGACGGCGCTGACCTACCAGTCGCTGAGCGTGCTCGACGGCGAGAACCCCCTCGCGGCCGTGGCTCACGACCGCTGGCTGCGTGAGCTCGAGACGGACGGACGGTCGACGGATGCGGCATCCGCCTGGCTCGACGCTCTGCGCTCGGGCAACCGTCGCGCCTATGCCGCGGGCATCGCCCGGCGCTCCCGCACCCTGCGGCGCCGCATCGCCCAGGAGGATCCGGATGCGCTGTCGCGAGCGCTGCATCCCAACGCCCGCGCGCTGATCGAGCGCCTCGTCGAGCACGGTGTCGACACGGTCGTGCTCGACGAATGCCACCACCTGCTCGACCACTGGGCGCTCGTGGTCGCGGCGCTCGTGACACGCCTTCGCGCTGCGGGGCGGGCTCCGCTCGTCATCGGCCTGACGGCGACGCTCCCCTCGCCCGACGACGGCAACGCCTACGACAACTACACGTCGCTGCTGGGCGGCGTGGACTACGAGGTGCCGATCCCCGCGGTCGTCCGCGAGGGGAACCTCGCTCCGTATCGTGAGCACGTGCGGTTCGTGGAACCGTCGACGGACGAGCTCGCGTTCCTCTCGGGCGCGGCGACCGGCCTCGGTGTCCTCATCCGCTCGACCTTCACGCGCGGCGACGGGGCCGACCACCTGGTGAGGATGCTCCAGCCGGCACCGGATGCCGCGGCCGATCACGGCGACGCGGCTGCCGCCGGGACGGGCGCCGCCGTATCCGGCACGGCAGCCGGGTCGTCGGCCCGGGCCCTCGCTCCGCCGCCGGCCCCGCCGGCACGCCGCGCGACGGACGAGAGCGGGACGGATGTCGACATCCGACTGTCGCGCGCGTTCGCCGACGACTTCGCGGCGGCCGAGGCGGCCGCCGCGATGCTCGCCACCGTCCATCCCGACCATCCGCTCGTCGCCCATCTCCCGCTCGCAGCGCGGCGACCGCCGACGACGGAGGAGGCGCTGCGCCTGCTGGGACGCTTCGCGCTCGACCGCATCCTGCCCGACCCGTCGGCACGCGAGCGATGGGAGCGGATCCGGGCGGCCCTCGCCGACTTCGGGTTCTCGCTGACTGATCGGGGCCTGCGCCGCACGCGCGACCCGATCGACACGATGCTGGCCTCGTCACTGTCGAAGGACCGTGCGGTCTGCGACATCCTCCGGCTCGAGCGCGATCGGATCGGGCCTCGCCTGCGCGCGCTCGTCGTGTCGGACTTCAGCGAGCACGGCAATCGACACGGCGGGCTGATCGGCCGGGCTGGCGCAGTGCGGACCTTCGACGTCGTCGCAACGGATGCCGCGACCGCCGACCTGCGCTGCGTGCTGGTGACCGGATCGACGACGCGCATCGCGACGCGCCACGCCGCGACGCTGTCAGCCGCCTGGTCGGCAGCGCTCGGCATCGAGGTGACGGCGGTCGCTGTCGCGGAGAGTCCGGCGGTGTCGGAGATCTCCGCGCCCGGCGTCGGTGCTGCAGGATTCGTCCGAGCCGCCTCGATCCTTCTGGCGCGGGGCGAGCTCGATGTCATCGTCGGAACGCGCGGACTGTTCGGCGAAGGGTGGGACTGCCCCGCCGTGAACACGCTCATCGATCTGTCGTCGGTGGCGACGGCTCCCGCGACGCAGCAGCTGCGGGGCCGCGCGCTGCGCCTGGATCCGGGCTGGCCGGAGAAGGTCGCGCACATCTGGACCGTGACGGCGATGCTCCCGCCCGAGTCGCCCATCTTCGCCGCGCCCGACCTGTCGCGGCTGCGCCGCAAGCACGAGCGGCTGTGGGGTGTGCACCGCGACGATCCGGAGCGCATCGTCCGCGGGCTCGCCGGGGTGTTGACGTCCGATCAGCGCCGCCTGATCGCGGCGGGCCCGCGGCCATCGGCGCACGCGCTCGATGCACTGACGGTCGTCGATCCGCGGGAGCACACGCGCGCCCTCTGGCGTATCGGCGATGACTACCTCGATCGAGAGTCGACGGATGCGCTGGTCGTGCGGCGCGTGAACGCTCCGACGTTCCGGACGCGCCTCCGAGCGGATGCCGCGCTCGGTGTCGGCACAGCGGCAGCAGGCGTCGTCGCCGTCATCGGGCTCGCTCTCATGATCGTCGGCGGGGCCGGGGCGCTGGGACTCGCGGGCCCCGTCGCCGGCGCGGCGGCCCTGATCGGGGCCCTGACCGCGGGGGCTCCCGTCGCTCGGGCCTGGTGGCTCGCCCGGCGCGCACACGCGGACGCTCCGGAACTGTACCGGCGGATGGCCGGCGTGGTCGTGGCGGCATTGCAACGATCGGGACGCCTCCGCGACGCCGCGACGCCAGAGGTGGTCGTCGCGCGGCCGGCGGGTGCCAGCGGCATCCAACATCTGGAACTGCGACTGACGCACGCTTCCCTCGATGAGCAGCGCGTGTTCGCCGCCGCGATGGCGGAACTGCTCGGCCCGGTGAAGACACCGCGATTCCTCCTTCAGGTGGATGCCGGCGGGCGGACACCGATCGTGCGGTGGCTGCTGTGGCGCGCGGCCCGGACCGGATCGTCGAGCGGTTCGGTCGGCTCGCAGTTCCTGCCGGTGCCTGCGGCGTTCGGCATGGCGGGACCGCGGATCCGCGCGTTCGCCGACGACTGGCAGCGGGTCGTCGGCCCGTGCACACTGCACTTCGTCGACAGCCCGGATTCGCTCGCTCTCCTCGCGAGGTCTCGTCGCGCAGGGGCCGTCGCCGACGACCTCACGGTCGTCACCCGCTGGGACTGACAGCCCCCTCCCCCTCCCCTGCCGCGCGAACCGACGCGAACGGCGCCTTATCCGGTGCTGACACGACCATTCGCGTCGGGTCGTCGCCGGGCGCGCGGCAGCGGGCGCGCGGCAGCGCGCGCGCGGCAGCGGGCGCGCGAAGCGGCTTCTGCGGCGCCGCGGCCCCACCGGAACGGCGAGACCGTCGGGTCACCGGCGATCCAGAACCTCCAGGGGAACGCGTCCGTTCCCGCGACGCCGGCGACGCCCACACGCGGGCCGGCCACGACCTCCGGCTCCGTGACATCCGGAAGATAGAGGCGGGCCGTGGCGCCGGCGCGCTCGACGCCCGCGACCGCGTCGATGCCGTCGTGGGCGGGATATCGGAGGCCGATGGCCTGACCGAGCCGTCCGGGGCCGCGGGCGAGGTCGCGCGGCGTGCGGGCCGCAGCGCGCCTCACCTGCGCGACATCCGCACCATCGACGATCTCCGCGGCGCGCAGCAGCACACCGCCGGCGACGCCCGCGGGGCCGCAGACGACGTTGACACACGAATGGATGCCGTGACTGAGGTACACGTACAGATGCCCCGGTTCGCCCCACATCGTGGCATTGCGTGCGGTCTGCCCCATGCGCGCGTGCGATCCGGGATCGGGCAGATCGCCCGTGTCGCGCCCGTGGTACGCCTCGACCTCGGTCAGCCGGGCCACGACCCGTGCACCGTCGACCGCGACCTCGAGCAGACCGCCGAGCAGCCGCGGCGCGACGTGCACCGGAAGTTCCGCGAGCTCCTCACGCGTCGCCAGGTGGAACCCGACGGGAACCCCACCCCCGCCGACGCTCACGGCCGTGGCGCGTTCTGGCACCACGAGATGTCGAATCCGCTGAGCACCGACACCTCCTCGCCCGTGCCGAGGTCGACGATGTGGGTCTGCACTCGCTCGGGCAACGGCAGCGCGTAGGCGTCATACGGATTCGAGACCGCGTCGGGGGCGATGAGGAACGCCGCGTAGCGGCTGCTCGGTGAGACACACGTGTGCAGCAGCAGGTCGTCCGGCGCGACGGTGAACACGTCACGCGTGGCCCCGTCGGCGCCGACGACGGCAGCCGAGGTCGACAGCACCGTGAACCCGTCGAGGCGGGAGAGCACGCGCAGCGTCTGGTCGGCGTCACCCGGCAGCGCCGTGACCGACTGGGTCTCACCGGCAGCGGCATCCGCGGCGCTCAGCGGCCGCTCCTCCGCCGTCGCCAGATCGATCGCCACGAGCCCGGTCGCGCGCTGCACGATGGCCTCCGTCGACCCGCGGGCGATGCCGTCGATCGTGATCGCATTGCCGAGCGACACCGGTTCACCGCCCGCAGCGGACACGAGGGTCAACGCGCCGTCGAAGCCGAGCAGCAGCACGGCATCCGTCCCCGGCACGAACCGCCAGTCGTCGACGCGCGCGTCGCCGCCCGCGAACTGCAGCTGCGCCGGCTCGTCGTCAGCGCTGGCCTCCGTGAGCGACGCCGTGAACAGCGCGCTCTCGAGACCACCCGACGAGCCGATACCCGCGTCGGTGTACGTGTAGCCGATCAGATCGCCGCGATCGGCGGTCTGCAGGTTGGTGACGAACCCGCGTCCGGGCAGGGCGAGCTCGCGCGCCCCCTCGCCGTCGCGATCCGTGACGATCAGCGTCGAGACGCCCTCGTCGTCAGCCGTCACGATCGCGAGATGCGTCGACGTCGCCCGGAAGTCCTCGATGTGCGGATCCGCGAACACGGGCACCGCGTTCGCGCCGTCGAGTCCCGTGCGGAAGATGGTGTCTTCGGCACCACCGCGCTGCAGGATGTAGGTCTCCAGCGCCGGCGTCGAGAACGACTCCTCGAGCGTGGCCGCCGGTCCCCCGCCCAGCCCCTGGACCCCGTCGACCCGCACGGTGTAGTCGGTCGCATCGCGCAGCGGCAGGGTGAAGCGGATGCCGATCTGTCGCCCCGACGTGTCGACGGTGAAGTCCGCCGCCGGCTCGATGTGCACCTGCGCGGGATCGACCTCTTCGAGCGACTGCGTCGTGGTGATGATCAGGCGCGACCCCGCGGACTCGATGCCGGCCTGCGGATCGACGCTCGTCGACGTCGCACGCGGTCCCTGCACCGTCGTCAGGACGCCGCCGGCCGCACCCACGAGAGCGAGAGCGCCCACGGCCGCCGCCATCGCGACGACGAAGCGCCGCGACCGCCGCTCGCGCGACCGTCCTCGCCGCGACATCCCGTCCGTATCCTCAGTACTCATACGGGTCCTCGGGCTCGCCGACGGTCTGCACCCCGGTGGCCTCGACGACGAGCGCACCGTCGCGGTCTCGGATGACGCCCGTGACCGTGACCCACTCCCCCGTCGCGGGGACGTCGGAGGCGTCGCCGATCGGGATGCTCGCGGGCTGCGCGTCGATGACGCAGTGGGTGATGACGAGCCGGGTCAGCCCGAAGCCCCCCGAGCTCGACGGCGTGACGAAGCCGGTCAGGCTGATCTCGTCACCCTCGAACGCCTCCGGGTTCGTCGCCGTCGCGAAGACGCTCGCCCACTCGCCGACACCGAACGACGACGTGTCGCCCGTCGTCGCGAGGGCGACCGTGTCGGCACCCTGGAAGAGCGGCGGCGTTCCGGTGTCGCGCGACATGGCGAGCTCGGCCGACAGCGTCGCCGGCGGCGTCACGAGCACCACGGCCACGATGCCGGTCGCGAGCAGCCCACCCGTTCCCGCAGCAGCGGAACCCAGCACGAGCCGCCAGTCAGGGCGAGGGCGCACGGGCGTGACGGCAGCACCCGGCGCGGCCGTGTCGCCGGCGAGGGCGGCGGTATCGGGTCCGGCGAGGACCGCGGCGCGGGCTGCGCGACGGCTGGTCGGCGGTGCGTCCTGGTGCGCGGACTCGTGCGCGGACTCATGCGCGTGCTGGTGCTCGTGCTCGTGTGTGTGCCCGGCGCCGTGGCCGTGCAGGTCGCCGTGCCCGTGCAGCTCACCGTGGTCGTGCCCGTGGTCGGCCTCGGCCCCGAGCGGCAGCGCGAAGCTCACGACGGTGCCGATGAGGCCGAGCACCGACATCCCGACGGCGAACCACGCCGATTCGGGGTTGATGTAGAGCCCGATACGCCCCGTGAGGGCGAGGGTGACCGTGATGGCCGCGAGCGCGGCGGCGAGCCCGACGCCGAACAGCCGGGTCAGCAGAGCCGATGACTTAGGCAAGGAGATTCACCATCCCTCCCACGGCGATCGCGAAGAGCACGACGATCACGACGAGCGCGACCAGCACGCGCGAGCGGAACGTCGTGCGCATGAGCGCGAGCATCTTCACGTCGACGAGCGGACCGACGAGCAGGAACGCCACGATCGAGCCGGGCGTGAAGGTCGAGGCGAACGACAGCGCGAAGAACGAGTCGACGTTCGAGCAGATCGACACGATCATCGCGAGCAGGATCATCGCGAGGATCGACAGCGCCGGGTTCGAGCCGATCGCGAGCAAGGTATCGCGCGGCACCAGCACCTGCACGGCGCCGGCGATCGCCGAGCCGAGGATCAGCGCGGGCATCACCGCCCGCAGCTCGACCACGAACTGCGCGAGACTGCGGCGTCCCTTTCCGCCCGGGTCCTCGGCCGCGAGCTCGCAGGCCGCGAGGAACCGATCGGTCAGCAGGCCGTCGGGATCGGGATGACGCGAGTACAACCAGCCGATGAGGTTCGCGACCGCGTACCCGCCCAGCAGACGCGCGATCAGGATGCCGTCGTCGAAGCCGAACGCCTGGTGGGTCGTGATGATGACGATCGGGTTCACGATGGGCGCCGCGATGAGGAACGTCATCGTCTCGGGAACCGAGAAGCCGCGGATCATGAGCCCGCGCGCGAAGGGCAGGTTGCCGCACTCGCAGACGGGGATGAGCATGCCGAGCAGCGACAGCACGGCGCGACGGGCCCACGCGCGGCGCGGCATCCAGCGTTCGATGACGCCCGGCGGCACCCAGACCTGAACGATGATCGACAGCGCGACGCCGAGCAGGACGAACGGCAACGACTCGATGAGGACGCTCAGTCCGAGCGTGACGCCGTCCTGCGCGCGGGTCGGCAGCGACGGCCCCGGTGCGAGTGCGGCGATGGCGACGAGCACAGCGACGACGGCCGCACCGATCCCGAGCGCGACGGCCGAACGCGTCGCGGGAGATGGCGCGAGCCGTGCGGTCTTAGGCGCCGCCACGCTTCTCATCGGCTCGGGCTGCGGAGCACGCGGCGCAGACGCCGAAGATGTCGACGATGTGCTCGGCCTGCGTGAAGCCGTTGGCGGCGGCGGTGCGGTGAGCCCACTCCTCGACGTCGGACGCCTGGATCTCGACGGTGAGTCCGCACGAGCGGCAGATCAGGTGATGGTGGTGACCGTCGCTCGAGCAGGCC
Organism: Microbacterium sp. AG238; assembly: GCF_003610405.1. Taxonomy (GTDB): domain Bacteria; phylum Actinomycetota; class Actinomycetes; order Actinomycetales; family Microbacteriaceae; genus Microbacterium. The sequence goes on along the minus strand of NZ_RAQC01000001.1, from coordinate 2,189,566 downwards.
CGGTAGATGGCCTCGCCCTCGGGGCTCTGCAGCTGGTCGGCCTCGCCGGAGGCGGCCAGGGTCGCGAGGGCGCGGTAGACCGTTGCCAATCCGATGCCGGTGTTGTCGTCGCGCAGCGACGCGTGGAGGTCCTGGGCCGAGACGAAACCGCGGGCGTCGGACAGCGCCGTGCGCACGCGCTCGCGCTGCCAGGTGTTCCGCTGAGCCATGGCGGCGAGTCTACTCGGCGCGCCTCGGCGTCGGCTGGGTGCGGAGCACTCTGCCGCGGCGGGCGCCGACGATGCGGCACACCAGGTAGATCGTGAACGAGATGGTGGTGATGTAGGGGCTCACCGGAAGCGTTCCGGCGACCGCGAGCAGGATGCCGCCGACGGCCGACACCACGCCGAACAGGGCCGCCAGCAGCGGTACCGCGAGGGGACCCGTCGCCACACGCACCGCCGCGGCGGCGGGGGTCACGAGCAGCGCCATGACCAGCAGCGCACCGATGATGTGCACGGCGACGGCGACGATGAGGCCGAGCAGCAGCATGAACCCGAGCGACACGGCCACTGTGGGCACCCCGCGCGCCGCGGCCGACTGCGGATCGAGCGAATCGAAGCGCAGCGGGCGCCAGATCAGGAGCAGGGCGATGAGCACGAACGCGCCGATGCCGATGAGCCATCCGAGCTGCCCCGACTGCACCGAGACGATCTGCCCGGTCAGCAGGCTGAACCGGTTGGCGCTGCGGCCGTCGTAGAGCGAGAGGAAGAGGATGCCGAGGCCCAGGCCGAACGGCATGAGCACGCCGATGATCGAGTTGCGGTCGCGTGCCCGCGAGCCGAGCCACCCGATGAGGGCGGCGGCGATCATCGACCCGACGATCGACCCCGTGACGACATCGACGCCGATCAGCAGGGCCGCCGCCGCGCCCGCGAACGAGAGCTCGCTGATGCCGTGGACGGCGAAGGCCATGTCGCGCTGCAGCACGAACACTCCGATGAGGCCGCCGACGAGGCCGAGGACGGCTCCCGCCCAGACGGAGTTCTGCACGAGAGCGAGGATGTCGCCGTAGACGGGGAGCCCGCCGAACATCGCGTCGCCGATGTCGCCCCAGTTCATGCGTGGTCTCCGTGGTCGTGGTGATGGTGCGAGGCGTCGGCGTCGGGGGCGCCGACGACGACCAGACGATCGCCCGCCCGCAGCACGAAGACCGGCGCGCCGTACAGGTCGGTGAGCACGGGCGAGGTCAGCACGTCCTTCGGGGTGCCGAGCGTGAACCGGCCGTTCGCGATGTAGAGGATGCGGTCGACCTTGCCGAGCACCGGGTTGATGTCGTGCGTCACCAGCAGCACGCCGGCGCCCGACCGTCGGTGCTGGTCGATGAGACCGACGACGGCTTGCTGGTTCGCCAGGTCGAGGCTCGTGAGCGGTTCGTCGCACAGCAGCAGCTGTGGGTCGTCGGCGAGAGCCTGACCGACGCGCAGGCGCTGCTGCTCGCCACCCGAGAGCACGCCGACGGGACGGTCGGCGAACGCCGTGGCGCCGACGCCGTCGAGGAGGCGGTCGACGCGCTCGCGGTCGCGCTTGCGCGGAAGCGGCAGACCGAACCGGTGACCGTCGACGCCGAGCGCGATGAGGTCGCGGGCGCGCAGCGCGGTGTCGCGCGGCAGCGGGCGGGCCTGCGGCAGGTAACCGATCGACCGGTTGCCCTTGTGTTTGACCGGCCGGCCGAGGGCCGTGATCGACCCCTCGCTCAGGCGCTCGAGCCCGAGGATGGCCCGCAGCAACGTCGTCTTGCCCGAGCCGCTCGGCCCGAGGACCGCGATGAGCTCGCCCGGCTCGACCGTGAGGTCGAGTCCGCTCCACAGTTCGCGCCCGGAACGCCGCAGCGCGGCACCACGGATATCGAGCAGGCTCACCGGGTCAGCGTACCCGCCTAACCGATCCGCCGAGGTGGCCGATAGAGGCATCCAGGAGTCCACGGACGGACTCCGGGAGCCCAGGACGGGCTTCCGCTCATCCCAATCACGGAGGAATGAACCATGGGAATGCAGATCGCCACCAACGTGGGCGCGCTCAACGCGTACCGCAACCTGTCCAGCACGCAGAACGATGTGTCGAAGTCGCTCGAGAAGCTCTCGAGCGGTCTGCGCATCAACCGCGCCGCGGACGACGCCGCCGGCCTCGCGATCTCGGAGGGCCTGAAGTCTCAGGTCAACGGGCTCAACGTGGCTTCGCGCAACGCTCAGGACGGCATCTCGGTCATCCAGACCGCTGAAGGCGCCCTGACGGAGGTCCACTCGATCCTCCAGCGCATGCGCGACCTGGCTGTCCAGGGCGGCAACGGCTCGAACAACGACAACTCGCGCGCCGCCATCTCGAAGGAGGCGGGCGAGCTCAGCCTCGAGCTGCGCCGTATCGCCGAGTCGACCAACTTCAACGGCATCGACCTGCTCAAGGGCGGCGACCTGACGTTCCAGGTCGGCGCGGGCGGCACCGAGAACGACGCGATCACGATCAACCTGGCGAACGTCGCGACCGCGGTCGGAACGCTCGCCTCCGCTGACGGCACCGCCGTCGGCGCCGGCTTCGTGATCACCGACAACGAGGCCGCACGCGGCACCGTTGACAACATCGACGCGGCGATCAACGCTGTCTCGACCGCCCGGTCGAGCCTCGGTGCCTCGCAGAACCGCTTCGAGTCGGCCATCAACAGCCTGAACGTGTCGGCGGAGAACCTGTCGGCGGCCAACAGCCGCATCCGCGACACCGACATGGCGGCCGAGATGGTCAAGTACACCGCGGCGAACATCCTGTCGCAGGCGGGCACCGCCATGCTCGCGCAGGCGAACCAGGCCAACCAGGGCGTGCTCCAGCTGCTCCGGTAAGCCTCGCGACGGTGGGTCCTGCGCCGCCCGACGCAGGACCCATCGCCGTCGCGGGCGCACCGCGGGAACGCGCCTGAGAGAACTGACGAGGAACCCGATGACATCCCCCCGAACCCTCACGCCCGGCCTCCCCTTCCTGTGGGAACGGGCGCGACGCGTGAACCCGAGCAGCCTCGTCGCCCGCGCGCGGCGGGCCGGGCAGCGGCACGGCCGCAGCACGCTCGGCGTCGTCGTCGACATGCTCTGGCAGGCCGGAGTGCGCGGTGTCGGGTTCCAGGACTACATCGACTACGACTTCGCGATGCTCACCCGTGCCGAGCGCGCGACCTACATGACCAGCCCCGTCTCGCACCGCCTCGCGGTGCGGTTCGACGATCCGGCATACCGTCATCTCTTCCACGACAAGATCGCCTTCAACGACACCTTCGCGCCGCATCTGCAGCGCGAGTGGCTGGTCGTCACCGACGACAACGCCGACGATGTGCGCGCCTTCGCGCTGCGGCACGGCACGATCGTGACGAAGGAGCCGTTGGGCCGGGCGGGCCTCGGCGTGCACCGCTACCTCGCCCGCGACGTCACCGACTGGACCCGTTTCCACCGCGGACTGCTCGAGCGCGGCGAGACGCTCGTCGAAGAGGTCATCCGCCAGCACGACGAGCTCGCGGCCCTCTGCGCCGGCACCGTCAACACGACGCGCGTCACGACGTACTTCGATGGCGAGCGCACGCACGTGCTCGCCATGGCGCAGAAGTTCGGCCGCGGCGCCGTGAGCGACCAGAACGCCTTCGGCGGCTTCTACGCGATGCTCGACGAGACCGGCCGGGCGACGGGCGACGGCTACGACTCGAACGACCGCGTGTACCCGACGCATCCCGACAGCGGCATCCGCATCGCCGACTTCCGCCTGCCGATGTTCGACGAGGTGCTCGACTTCGTCGACCGGCTCGCGCGCGTCGTGCCGCAGGTGCGCTACGTCGGCTGGGACATCGCTGTCTCGCCGACCGGCCCCGTGCTCGTCGAGGGCAACTGGGCGGCGGGCGTCTATGAGAACAAGCCGAGCGCGACCGGCATCCGCACGGGCCACAAGCCGCGTTACCTCGCCGCGATCGACGCGGATGCGGACGTGTCGGCGACGCCGCTCGCGCGCGCCGTGGCTTGAGCGCGGCTCAGCTCAGCAGAGCCCGGACGGGCAGATCCTGGCCCTCGAGGATGACCTGGGCGGCGACGCCGGTACGGCGGTTGATCACGACGGGCGCGAGGAGATTGACCCCGATGCCCTCATCCGTCATCCGAGCCACCACGAGCACGCGGGCGTCGGCCGACTCGGCGAGTCCGAGGTCGGCGACGTGCGCGTCGGAGAGCGTGGGCGAATAATCGTCGACGACCGCTCCGGGATCGACGGCGAACAGCCGCACCCTGGGATCGTCGGCGGCCGTCAGCGTGAACAGCCCGCCGCCGCCCTCGACCTCGTCGAGGGAGAACGACGTGTGCGGTGACAGTCCCGGCGGGGGCGTCACGAACTCGAGAGCGCTCATCGGAGGAAGTCCATCAGCGTCGGCTGCATCACCCGGGCGGTGACGGCCAGGGCGGACTGGTAGACGAGCTCCTGCGACTTCAGGGCGACGAGCACCTCGACGGTGTCGATGTCTTCGATCGCCGCGCGCTGGGCTTCGAGAGACACCGTCGCGTCGGCCGCCGCGTCTTTGGCTCGCATGATCTGATTCTGCCTCGCCCCCACCGTGCCCTGCACCCCCAGCATCGCGTTCATGCGGTCATCGATCTGGTCGATGCGGCCGCGCACGTCCGCTCCGCCGCGCAGATCGGCGACGATCGATCCGATCAGCGCGAAGACCGAGTCCTCGCCCGAGCCGAACACCTCGGCGCCGCTCGCGTCGACCCGCACCGTCTCGCCGTCGGCGACACGTCGGCGCACCTCGCTGCCCGGCACCCCCGCAAAGGCGAAGTCGGGCCCGAAGGCGCTGCCTTCCGCGGTCCCGGCGAACACCGACCGTCCGAGCAGCGTGGTGTTCGCCTGAGCGAGCAGCTCGTCGGCGATGGTCTCGAGCTCGAGCGCGATCGCCTCGCGGGCGTTGGCGTCGAGCGCCCCGGAGTTGGCACCGCGCAGCGTCAGGTCTCGCGCTCGCCCGAGCAGCGACGTCGACGCCGAGATGGCGTTGTCGACGGTCGTCACCCACGTGAGACCGTCGCCGATGTTGCGCGCGTACTGGTCGTTCCGGCGCTGCGCGGCGTGGAGGTCGAGGGCGGCTGCCGCCGCGGCCGGATCGTCGGACGGAGCGGCGAACGCCCGCTGCGAGGTCGCCTGGTTCTGGAGGCGGGCGAGGTCGCTCAGACCCGATTGCAGATTGCGCAGGGCGGACTGGGCGAGCGTCTGCGACGTGACTCGGCTGATCATGGCGCTCCGGGTGTCAGCGGCCGACGAGGCCGGTGCGGTTGATGAGGACGTCGAGGGCTTCGTCGACGGCGGTGAGGACGCGGGCGGCCGCCTGGTAGGCGGTCTGATACGTCAGCAGGCTCATGGTCTCCTCGTCGTTGTCGACTCCTGCGACCGACTGCTGGGCCGCCGCGGCGGCGACCGCCGTCGTCTCGGCGCGCGCCGCCCGTCCCGACTCGGCGGATGTCGCGACCGCGAGACGCGACACGACGTCGCTCCAGAGCGCATCGGGTCCGTCGGACCTCTTCCCGATGCCGGAGAGGGCGTCGGCGTTGCCGCCGTCGAGGGCTCCGGCGCCGGGAGCGGCGATCGCCAGTTCGTCGCGGCCCCGGGGCACGACGCTGAGTCCGAGCGCGGCGGGCGCACCGGCTGCGACGGCGAAGAAGTCGCCGCCCGGCGCTCCCGATGCGGTCGACCCGAGACGGTGCTGGGCGTTCACGGTCGCCGCGAGAGAGCTCGCGAGCTCGTTGTACGAGGCCGCGAGCCCGGCCAGTACTCCCCCGGACTCCGCGGGCGCGAGCACGGACAGGGTGCCGGCCAGTTCCCCGCTCGAGACGCCGACCGGCGGGGCGCCGGGCTCACGCCAAGCGAGTACGACCGGCTCACCCACGCCGATCGATCGGGGTCCGGTGACGTCCAGCTCGCGAGCGCGCGTGCCCGATACGAGGGCGTTCCCATCGACCCGCAGGGTGAGGGTGCCGTCGGATTCGACCGTGCCGACGGCACCGGAGAGCCGCGCGACCGTCTGCGCGAGCAGGTTCCGTCGGTCGATGAGCTCGTTCGCGGAACCGCCCGCGACGCCGACCTCGCGGATGCCGGCATTGAGCTCGGCGATCTCGGCCGCGGCGGCGTTGATCTGATCGACCGTCAACTCGGCGGCGTCGCGCGCCGACGACCACTGCTCGGCGACGGAACGGTAGCCGTCGGCGATGCGTGCCACGAGCGTCTCGCCCCGTGTCACCACCGCAGCCGCCGCCGCGGTGGAGTCCGGAGCATTCGACAGGTCTTGCCACGCGGTCCACAGCTGTGAGAGCTGATCGGCCAGACCGTTCTTGCCCGGCTCGGCGAGCGACGCCTCGGCGCGCACCGCGGCCTGCGCCCGCGCGGACCAGTACCCGGATGCCGCGAGGGTGTCTCGCACTCGCGCGTCGAGCACGGCATCGCCCAGGCGCGCGATCCCGTCGACGGCGACGCCCTGGCCGGCGACCGGCCCGAAGCGCGTCGAGCCCGCCGGGGGCGCGACGGCGGAGGTCTCGAGGCGCTGCCGCGTGTAACCGGGTGTCAGCTGGTTGGCGACGTTCTGCCCCGCGAGATCCATGCCGCGACGCGCGGCGGCGAGCGCGCTCGCCGCCGTTCCCAACCCGCTGAATGTCGACATCTGCGTCCTCACATCTCCCTGTCGACGATGCGCGCGGTGTCCTCGCGGACCCGCCCACCGCCGGTGGTGTACTCGCCCGTGCCGGATTCGAGCCCGGCGAGCGTCTCGTCGACTGCGCGGCTGGCTGCGCGCAGGTGCGTCTCGTTCGCCTCTTTCAGCTGCGAGACCTCGGCCATGCGCTCGGTGAGCGCGGCGCGATGCTCGGCGAAGACGTCGCGCCAGGTGCCCGTCGGCGCCGAGTCGAGCAGCTCCGCGAGTGTGGCGGCTTCGGGGACGCCCCACTCGCGTGCCACCGCGGCGACCTCGACGTCGCGGCCCAGGCCCGACTCGCGCAGTTCTTCGAGCACGCGCTCGATCTCGCGTGACGCGAGATGGATCCACCGGGTGTTCCCGGCTTCGAGCAGCAGACGCTGCTCCTCGAGTTTGAAGATCAGCATCTCGAGCAGTTCTCGCTCGCGCCACAGCTGCATCGACAGTTCGTTGGCTCCCACGGTTTCCCCCTTACCTGAGCAGCCCCCCATGGACCGCATCGAACGACTCGCTCTTCTGACGAACCGTTCTGAAGCGATCATCCTCGACTATCGGCGCATGAGTCGATCACGTTACTTCTGCTCAGGATTCCGTATGAGATCTTTCTCATTTTGCTTATGATGGCCTCAGCCGGCGTGACGGCTTCCGCGAATTCGGGCCGCGGGAGCGGGTGCACGCCACGAAAGAGGCCCCCTTTGCACATCCTCGGTCACGCGGAACGCAATCGACTCATCGAAGAGAACCTGCCCCTCGTGGGCTATCTGGCGCGCGATCTCCACTCGCGGGCCACGCACGTGCCGTTGGAAGAGCTCGCCTCGGTCGGAGCGCTGGCCCTCGTCACGGCCGCGGACGCGTTCGACCCCGCTCTGGGCGTCCCCTTCGGCGCCTACGCGCGGCGGCGCATCCTCGGCGCGTTCGCGGATGAGATGCGTTCGATGGACTGGGCGTCGCGCGGCATCCGCAAGCGCATCAAAGAGACGACGGCCGTACGCGATACCTTGACCGCACGCCTCGGCCGCGTCGCCGGCGTCGACGAGATCGCGGCCACCATGGGCCTGCCCCGCGCCGCAGTCGTCGAGGCCCTCGACGACGCCGCGCGCACGGTCACGAGCATCGACGACGCCACGGCGCTCGAGGTGCCGAGCGCGATGGTCCTGCCCGACGAGGCCGCCGTGCTCCGTGAGCGGCGCGAGGTGCTCGAACGTGCCGTCGCGGCCCTGCCCGAGCGCATGCGCGCCATCGTCCAGGCCGTCTACATCGACGAGCGCCCCGTCAAAGAGATCGCGGCCGAGCTCGGCGTCTCGCACTCCGCCGTCTCGCAGCAGCGCGCCGAGGCCATCCGGCTGCTCCGCGACGCGCTGGAACGATTCGTCGCCGAGGAACAGGCCGAACCCGTCTCGCGCGTGTCGGTCGAGACACGCGAGGCCTACTTCGCCCGGATCACCGCGATGCTGCCCCGCAGCGGCCGGGGCGTCGCGCCCGCGGCATCCGTCGCGCTCTGACATCCGTCCCGCTAACGCTCGCGCCCGCGCGGCCGATAGAGCGAACGGACGGCGCGCACGCGGCCGCACGGATGAACGACAGGACGGGCAGATGGCGATCTCGATCGACGGCCTCGCCTCGAAACTCGACACCAAGGCGATCATCGACGCGCTCATGAACGTCGAGCGCCTGCCGCGCACGATCCTCAGCGCCAAGTCCGACGACCGCAAGGCCGTCATCGCGCAGCTGCAGGCGCTGAACGCGTCGCTGCAGTCGCTGGCGACGAAGGCGAAGGATGCCGCCGGCCCGACGGCCCTGCTGCAGCGGAAGGCGACGAGTTCGGACGACAGCCTGACGGTGACGGCATCCGCGGGGGCGCCGGTCCTCCGGGCCGACGTCGTCGTCGACCGCGTCGCCACGGCCCACAGCATCGTCACGGGGCCGTTCGGCTCCGCCGCGGACGACCCGCTCGTCTTCACGGTGGTCGGCACCGACGGCAAGCCCGTCGAGGTCCGACCGACGTCGGGTGCGGCCGCGGACATCGCGCACGCGCTGAGCGCAGCCGGCACCGGCATCACGGCGTCCGCGGTGTCGGCGGGGGTCGACGCCGACGGCCAGGCGCTGTGGCGCCTGCAGATCACCGCCACCGAGACGGGCGCGGAGAACGCGTTCCAGGTGTTCCGCGGCGACGCCGCCGCGGTCGCTGCCGGCACAGCGAGCGATCTCGCCTCGGAACCCGCATCGGCGATCGTGACGGTCGGCACGGACGCGCAGGTACGGCTGTGGGCCGGAACCGCCGCGGAGCAGACCGTGACCTCGGCGAGCAACACCTTCACGTCGCTGTTCGCCGGCGTCGACGTGTCGGTGACCCGCGCATCGGCCACCCCGGTGTCGGTGACCGTCGCCGCGGACGCCGACGGCAGCGCCGCGGCCGCGAAGGCCTTCGTCACCCAGATCGGCACGCTGCTCGCGGGGATCGCCCGCGGGTCGACCGCGACCACCGCCACGACGCCCGGCGAGCAGACCCGACTGGGCGTCTTCACCGGCGACAGCACCGTGCGCGCCCTCCACCAGGCTCTCACCGGTGCGGTGCAGCTGCCGCTCGACGGGGTCGCTCCCTCGACCATGGGGCTGAGCGTCGACCGCTGGGGCGCGTTGACCTTCGACGAGGAGGCGTTCACGAAGGCGCTGGCGGACGATCCGGCCGGGGTGCAGCAGGTCTTCGCCGGCGTCGCCGCGCGGGTGCAGGATGTCGCAGACCGCTACTCCGACAAGTACGACGGTCTGCTCACGGCACGCATCACCGGACAGGAGTCCGAGGTGAAGATGCTCGGCGAGCAGCTGACGCGCTGGGACCTCCGGCTCGAGCAGAGACGCGCGACCCTCGAGCGGACCTACGCCGCGATGGAGACCATGCTCTCGAGGCTGCAGACCCAATCGTCGTACCTCGAGTCGCAGCTGTCGGCGATGTCGGGAACGGGCAACAAATGAACGCCGCCCTGCGCGCCCAACAGCGCTACCGCGAAGAGACGATCCTCTCGGCCAGCCCGTCGCGCCTGGTCACGCTCCTGTTCGACCGGCTGCTGCTCGACGTCGAGCGCGGCGAGGCGGCGCAGCGCGCCGCGGACTGGCAGACCGCCAACGATCAGCTGCAGCACGCCCAGCGGATCCTCGTCGAGCTGACCGGCTCGCTCGACGACAGCTGGAGCGGCTCGGCGGCACTCCGGACGGTGTACGACTACATCACCCGCACGCTCATCGGGGCGAACATCGGGCGCGACCCCGAGCGTACCCGCGAATGCCGCGACCTCATCGCGCCGCTGCGCGAAGCGTGGCACGGCGCGGCGGAGGCGATGCCCGCATGACGTGGGCCGACCTGCTCGACGGGCTCGAGGCGGAGCTGATGGGCGACCCCGCCGGCGCCCTCCCGTGGCACCCGCCCCCCGGGCTCGGCCCGCTCCCCGCGCATCTCGAGGACCGGGCGCGGGCGGTCGTGCGCGCGCAGGCCGACCGGTCGCGGCAGCTGCGCGCCGAGCTCGACACCGTCCGCGGGCACCTCGACGCCCTCGACCGCATCCCGCAGCGGCATCCCGACGCCGTCTACCTCGACCTCGACGGCTGACCGCGCTCGCGGCTTACGCCGTCGCTGCGGCGGCCGATAGGTGATGCTGAGCACGGATCGCTCATCCATCGGCCAGGGATCGGCCACATCGTTCGACGGAAGACGCCTTCGTGCTCGAATCTGTGACCACCACCGCGCTCACGAGCGCCCTCTCGGGCCTCGCGGAGCGCCAGCGCGCCATCGCGGACAACATCGCGAACGTCAACACCGCCGGCTACCGGGCCAAGGTCGTCAGCTTCGAGAACGCCCTGGCCCGCTCGGTCGAACGCGGCGACGGCGCCGTGACGGCGACCGTGCGCGAGTCGACCGCCGCCACACGCCTCAACGGCAACAACGTCAATCTCGACACCGAGACGCTCGCCAACATCGAGGCGGTGCTGCGGTACCAGTTCGCCGCGCAGGCCGTCGGCGGGACGTTCAGCTCGATGCAGACCGCGATGAGGACCTCATGACCTTCGACGCCATCGGCATCGCCGGGTCGGGCCTGACGGCCCACCGCACCTGGCTCGACGCCCTCAGCGACAACATGGCCAACATCAACACCGCGGTCGCGCCCGGCGACGACGCGTTCCGCCAGCGCTACATCGCGGTCGAGTCGGCCGGCGATCCGGGCGGCGTTCGCGTCGCCGGCGCCGTGTGGGGCGGCGCGGAGGGCCGGCTCGTGCACGAGCCGAACAACCCGCTCGCCGACGCCGACGGCTACGTCCGCTACCCCGACATCGACCTCGGCGAGCAGATGAGCCACCTGATCCTCGCGCAGCGCGGGTACCAGGCCAACGCGGCGGTCGTCGACCGCGCCAAGGCCACCTACGAGGCCGCCCTGCAGATCGGACGCCGCTGATGCCGCCGCTGTCGGGCATCGACGCGCTGGGCGCGGCTGCATCCGCCCTCACCTCGAGCACCCGCGCACCCCAGCAGACCGGCGGCGCCGACTTCGGCGCGAGCATCACCGGCGCGGTCGACGAGCTGCGCGCGATGCAGTCGACGTCGAACGAGCTGGCCGTCGCGGCCGTCACGGGTGACCTCGACGACATCCACTCCGCGATGATCGCGTCGTCGCGCGCCTCGGTGACCCTCGAGCTCATCGCCGCCGTACGCAACAAGGGCGTCGAGGCCTTCAACGACATCATGCGGATGCAGGCCTGATGCCCGCCGCCGTCACCTCGCTCTGGACCCGCCTGCGCGCGACGATCGCCGGGTTCACCCTCGCCCAGCGCACGATCGCGATCATCGGCATCGCGGTGCTCGCGATGGGTGTGTTCGCCCTGGCGAGCTGGATGTCGCGTCCGACCCTCACCCCGCTGTTCTCGGGGCTGTCGGCCTCCGACGCCAGCGCTGTCGTCGAGCAGCTGCGCTCCGGCTCGATCCCCTACGAGCTGACCGACGGGGGCTCGACCGTGCTCGTGCCCGAGACCGCCGTCTACGAGCAGCGCCTCGCGGCCGCGGCGGCCGGCCTGCCCAGCGCGGAGTCATCGGGGTACTCGCTGTTCGACAAGATGGGCGTGACGAGCTCGGAGTTCCAGCAGTCGGTCACGTACAAGCGTGCGATCGAAGGCGAGCTCGCCCGCACGATCGGCGCTCTCGAGAACGTGACGACGGCCTCGGTCCAGCTCGCCCTGCCCGAAGAGAGCGTGTTCGTCTCGCAGAAGATCGAGCCCACGGCATCCGTGTTCATCGAGACGTCCCGCGGGGTCGCCTTGCCGCCCGAACAGGTCGAGGCCATCGTTCACCTGACCTCGGCGGCCGTGAGCGGGATGAAGCCCGAGAACGTCGCGGTCGTCGACGCCGCCGGCCGCACCCTCTCGGCGATCGGCGGCGATGCCACGCGCAACGCCGACCAGCAGGCCGGGGCATACGAGACCCGCATGGCCGCGAGCGTGCAGCAGATGCTCGACACCGTGCTCGGCACCGGCAACGCGACCGTCTCGGTCGCCGCCGAGATGCAGCAGGCCGCGACCGAGCGCGTCGACGAGACCTACACGCCGGTCGAGGGCGCCCTGCCGGCCACCGAGGAATCGAGCACCGAGAGCTACACGGGCACGGGTGGTCAGACCGGCGTCCTGGGCGCGGAGCTGCCCGCGGGCGTCGGCGGCGCCGGCACCTACGAGTCGACGCAGACGAACCGGTCGAACGTCGTGAACAAGACCGTCGAGAGCACCTCGACCCCGGCGGGGTCCGTCGCGCGGCAGACCGTCGCCGTCGCGGTCAACGCCGACGGCACCGACGTCGTCGACGTCGCTCAGCTCGAAGCCCTCGTGATGTCGGCCGCCGGAATCGACCGCGCCCGCGGCGACCAGGTGACCGTCGAGCTCGTCGCGTTCAGCGATCAGGGCGCCGCGGCCGCCCAGGCGGCTCTCGACGCCGCTCGCGAGGCCGACGAGGCCGAACGCTCCGCCGAGACGCTCCGCACCGCGATCGTCGCCGCCGTCGTCGTGCTCGGGCTCATCGGAGCGACGATCGCCGGTATCGTCATCGTCCGCCGCCGTCGCGCGGCCGCCGAGGACGAGTCGGTGCTGACCCTGACCCCTGTCGACGAGCCGCTCGACCGATTCGACGCGCTCACCCGCGGCCTCGCGACCCCGCTCCTCGACGAGGCGCCCACGGTGCCGCTGCCCGCGGTGGCGCTCGACCCGGAGCCCGAACCCGACCCGGAGCCCGTACAGGTCGCGCTCGACCGCCGTCGCGCCGAGATCGGCGACTTCGCCCGCCGCGACCCCGCCCGCACCGCCGACCTGCTGCGCCGGCTCGTCCGGGACTCGACCGACGCATGAGCGAACTCACCGGAACCCAGACGGCGGCCGTGGTCATCATGAACCTCGACCGGGCGCAGGCCGTCGAGGTGCTCAAGCACCTCTCCGACGACGAGGCCGAGGCGATCGCGGCGGAGATCATCCGGCTGCGCGACCTCGACCTCGAGACCACGCGCGATGCGCTCACCGATTTCCAACGGGTCGTTCGGGGACACCTGCCGCCCGTCCGCGGCGGACGCGACCTGGCCACGGGTCTGCTCGAGGCCTCGCTCGGTCCCGAACGCGCCGCGGGGGTGCTGACGAAGGTGTCGTCGTCGATGACGAGCTCGTCGTTCGAGTTCCTCACCGCCGTCGAGCCGGCCCAGGTCGCGAGCATCCTCGACGGCGAGCTTCCCCAGACCGTCGCGCTCGTCATCGCGCATCTGCCCGTGGAGCGCGCGGCGGCCGTCCTGGCCGAGATCACCGACCCGGCCCGCACCGACGTCGCCCAGGCGATCGCGACGATGGGGACCGCGTCGCAGGATGCTGTCGCAGTCGTCGCAACCGCGCTGCGCGCGCGCTCGGGAGCGCTGACCACACGCGATGCCCGCGAGACCCTCGGCGGCGTGCAGCCCCTGGTCGACATCATCAACCGGTCGGATGCGACCGTCGAAAAGGCGCTGCTCGCGAGCATCGAGGCGCGCGACAGCGCTCTGGCCGAAGACATCCGCTCGCGCATGTTCACCTTCGCCGACATCGTCGTGCTCGACGACCGTGACGCGCAGCGCGTTCTGCGCGGCATCGACGTGCGCGTGCTCGCTCTGGCGCTGAAGGGCTCGTCGGGTCCCGTCGCAGACGTCATCCTCCGCAACATGACCGAACGCAACCGCGAGGCGCTGCAAGAGGAGTCGCGCCTGCTCGGAACCGTACGCGTCTCGCAGGTCGAGGAGGCCCGCGCGGCGATCGTCCGGACCATCCGCGAGCTCGAGGCCGCCGGCGACATCCGGGTGCAGCGGGTCGAGGAGGAGTATGTCGTCTGACGCCTTCACCCGCCTCGAGATCCCTCGACTGTCGGGGCCGTCGCTCACCGACGAACGCGACCGGGCCCGCGCCCGCGGTCACGCCGCCGGGTACGCCGACGGGATGCGGCTGGCCGCGGCCCACGCCGCGCGGGAAGCCGCCGAACGCGACGCGCGCGAGGCTGCCGCGACCGCGACCGAGCGCGCACGCGTTGCCGCCGCCATCGCTGCGGTCGAGCGCGCATCCGACCGGTTCGACGCCCGCGCGGCGGAGCTGACCGCCCCGGCGGTCGCGGACCTGCACGCGATGGCGATCGAGCTGGCGCAGGCGATCGTCGAGCGCGAACTCTCGGATTCCGTGCGGTCGGCGCTCACGACCGCGGCTCGGATCGAGAACGCTGTGGCTGACGTCGAGGCTCCGGAAGTGCGCGTGGTGCGACTCAACCCTGCCGACGCGGACGTCGTCACCTCTGCCCTCGCCGAGACGCTGCCGCGATCGGTGGCGTTCGAGGTCGACCCCGACCTGGCGCCCGGCGACGCGACGATCCGGCTCGCCGACGGTGCGATCGATCTGCGGATCGCAGCCGCGTTCGCGCGGGCCCGCCGTGCCCTCGAGGAGCGCGCGTGAGCGGGGGCTGGCCGGCGGTCATCGAGGCGGTGAGACCGATCCGGACCGGCGCGGTCTCGCGGATCGTCGGGCTCGGTGTCGACATCCGCGGCGTGCACGGGGCGGTGGGCGATCTCGTCGAGCTCGGCGGGCAGACCGCCGGGGCCTCCGGCATCCCCGGCATTCCCGCGGAGGTCGTCGCCGCCGACCGCGGCGTCCTGCGCTGCATGCCGCTCGGAGTCACCGACGGGCTGCGGGTCGGCGACCCGGTCCGCGCCCTCGCCGGCCGTGCCCGAGTGCCGGTCGGACCCGCTGCGCTCGGGCGCGTGCTCGACGGCCTGGGTCGCCCCATCGACGGGCGCGGCCCCCTCGTCGCCCCGCGCGTCGACCTCGACCATGCGCCTCCCTCTGCGATGGGGCGCGAACGCATCACCGACCCGCTCATCACCGGGGTCCGCGCGATCGACACGCTCACCCCCCTCGGCCGCGGCCAGCGCGTGGGCCTGTTCGCCGGGTCGGGTGTCGGCAAATCGTCGCTGCTGTCGATGATCGCGCGCGGGTCGTCGGCCACCGCCAACGTCATCGCCCTCGTCGGCGAGCGCGGGCGAGAGGTGCGGGAGTTCCTCGAAGACGACCTCGGCCCGGACGGTCTCGCCCGCTCGGTCGTCGTCGTCTCGACATCCGATCAGCCGGCCATGGCGCGGCTGCGGGCCGCGTCCACCGCGACACGCATCGCCGAGTCGTTCCGCGACGAGGGGCAGCACGTGGTCCTCATGATGGACTCGATCACCCGAGTCGCCATGGCCCAGCGCGAGATCGGACTCGCCGCCGGCGAACCGCCCGCGACGCGCGGCTACCCGCCCTCCACCTTTCCCGTGCTCGCGCGTCTGCTCGAACGCGCCGGCACCGATCGCCGCGGGTCGATCACGGGCATCTACACGGTGCTCGTCGAGGGAGACGACCACAACGAACCCGTCGCCGACACCGTGCGGTCGATCCTCGACGGGCACCTCGTGCTCGATCGGACGCTCGCCGTCACCGGCCATCACCCGGCGATCGACGTCCTGGGCTCGGTGTCGCGGCTCGCCGGCAAGGTCGCGACCGGTGAGCAGCGCCGCCTCGCGACGACGCTGCGGTCGGTGCTCGCCGCGCGCCAAGAGGCGCAAGACCTCATCGGTGTCGGCGCGTACCAGTCGGGAGCGAACCCGCGGGTCGATGCCGCCGTGGCGTCCGCGCGCGCGATCGACGCCTTCCTCCGCCAGGATCTCGACGACCGCTCCCCCGCGGGCGAGTCGTGGCGCCGGCTCGGCGAACTCGTCGCATCGTTCGGAGACGTCTCATGAAGCGCGGCTTCCCCCTGGCCGGACTGCTGCGCATCCGCGGCATCCAGCAGCGCGCCGCCGCGGCGCACCTCTCGCGCGCGGCGATGGAGCAGCAGCGCACCGAGGCACGTGACCGGCAGCTGCGTGCAGCGCTGACGACGTCGGCCGACGCCCCGGGCGACGTCCGCACCCTCGCGGCTCTCGCCGCCAGTCGTGTGGCCGCCCGCAGCCTGCTGACCGACCTCGACACGCTCCGCAGCGCGCAGCGCGACGAGGTCGACGCGGCGCGCGCCCGGTTCACCGACGCCCGCCGCGCGGAGCAGGGCATCGAACGGCTGGCCGACGCGTTCCACGATCGAGAGCGCGCGAGACGGGATGCCGCCGAGCAGGCCGTGCTCGACGAGGTCGCGCTGCGCTCGACGGCTGACGACTATCCGGCACCAGACGCACCGGAGGAGACGCCGTGAACCTGTGGGGAATCGCCCCCGCGGCGACGGTCGCGGTCGCGCGCCCTCGCGGCGGGCCGAACGATGGCGGCGGCGACGGTGCGGTGGCCGCGGATGTCTTCGCGCTCGTACTCGCCGGTCAGACCGCGACCGCGCCGATGGGCGGCGAGGACGCCTCCGGGGTCGGTCGGGATGTCGCCGGGGTCGGATCCGAGGTCGAGGCCGGGGTCGGGTCCGGGGTCGAGGCGGCGACCGGGGAACTCGCGGCGACGGCCGCGCCCGCGGCGCCTCGGGCGGGTTCGAATGCAGCCGGCGTCGGGGATGCCGGTGCCTCCGGCGATCCGGTGGTCGGGAGTGCGATCAGCGGGAACCCCGTCGTCGGAGACGCCGTCAGCGGGAACACCGTCAGCGGGAGTCCCGTCAGCGGAGATGTGATCGCGGAGGAGGCAGGGGCGACGGCCACCGTCGCCCGGGTCGTGGCGGCGACGGCCACCGCTGAGGATGCTTCCAGGGTCGCTGCCGACCCGCGCCGGATCCTGACTTCCGACGTCTCGCAGCTCGAGGCCGACCGGGCGGGAGCGGCGACGGGAGAGACCGCCGTCGCGGCGACGGGAAGCACTGCGGCGACGGCAGGAACAGGAGGATCGGCTGCAGCGGGATCGGGGCCGACAGTCGGCGTCGATGCGGAGATGCGCCTGGCGCCCGCGGGACCCGCCCCCTCGTCAGGGTCTGCGGCGACACCGAGGCCGTTCGTCACTCCCGAGGCCACGGACGCGTTCGCCTCCGACAGGGTGGCCGTTCAGCCCGGCGCGTCCGAGGCCCCGCAGACCACGCGAGTCGACGTGGCCTCGCCGTCGACGGTTGCGGCTCCTGCGGGCGCAGCCGCGGCATCCGCTGCTCCGATACCGACGACGGCGCCGCTCGGACCCGCACCATCCTCCGCGTCCGCGCCCGCACCGACCGCACCTCCCGCGCCGACGGCCGCGCCGCCTCTCGCACCGCAGCTGCGCGCGCCCGTGCTGTCACTCGTCACCGCCGAGCCCGGACGTCACACCATGGTGCTGCGCGTCTCACCCGAGAGCCTCGGACCGATCACCGTCACGGCGCACATCTCCGGATCTGCCGTCACCGTCGAGCTCGCCACCGGCACGCCGGCGGCGCACGATGCGATCCGCGCGCTCCTGGGCGAGCTGCGGCGCGATCTCGCCGCGCTCGCACCCTTCTCGTCCGTCAGCCTCGCCGCGGGCGACGATCCGTCGCCGACACCGTCGTCGCTGCCGACCGTCGGCCACCAGGCGACGCCGAGCGGTCCGGGCGGTTTCGGCGCGCAGACATCCGGAGGCGGCTCGTCCGGCGGAGCATCCCCGCAGAGCCCCGGCGTGCACGGCAACGAGCACACCGGTCGTGCGTCCGACCCCGACGACACCGGCATCGCCGGGCCCCACCGCCCCGCGCCTCTCGAGGCCGGCCGCATCGACCTCTACGCCTGAATCGGAGAATCCCATGAGCAGCATTCCGCCCGTCGGCGTCGTGGGCGCCACGCCCACGGCATCCCCTCCCCCCGCCGCCCCGAAGCAGACGCTCGACTCGGAGGTCTTCCTGCAACTGCTCGTCGCGCAGATGAAGAACCAGGACCCGAGCTCGCCGCTCGACACCAACGAGATGATGGCGCAGACGACGCAGCTCGCGATGATGGAGCAGCTCGTCGCGCTCACCACCACCTCGTCAGAGCACTTCGCCCTCACCATGCGCCAGACCGCCGCCGCGCTCGTCGGTCAGCAGGCCTCGTACGTCGACGCGGACGGCACGACCCGCGGCGGTCGCGTGACCCAGGTGTCGTTCGAGAAGGGCGTCCCGCTCGTCACGATCGGCGGCACCGCCGTGCCCCTCGACGTCGTGTCGGGGATCTCCGTGACGGATGCTGCGGCGCCCGCGGCATCCGCATCCTGAATCACCTCGCCGACGCCCCGCCCCTCGCCCCCGCGCATCCCGCCAGTCCCACCGAAAACGTCAGCCCCCTCACCGAAGGACACACCATGCTCCGCTCGCTCTACGCCGGCATCTCCGGCCTCCGCTCGCACCAGACCATGCTCGATGTGACGGGCAACAACATCGCCAACGTCAACACCGTGGGGTTCAAGGCGGGATCGGTCCAGTTCCAGGACACGCTCTCGCAGATCGTGCAGAACTCCCGCGCGGCGCAGGCCGGCGCCGGCGGCACGAACGCCGCTCAGGTGGGCCTGGGCACCCAGGTCGCCGCCGTCCGCACCAACTTCACGCAGGGGTCGCAGCAGGCCACCGGCGTGCCCACCGACCTCATGATCGCCGGTGACGGCTTCTTCGTCGTACGCAACGGGGCCGAGACGCTGTACACGCGCAACGGCTCGTTCGGCTTCGACTCCGCGGGTCGCCTGACCACCAAGGACGGCGCGCTGGTCCAGGGCTGGACCGCCGTCGACGGCGTCGTGCCGACGGGCGGGCCGGTCGGCAACATCGCCCTCCCCGTCGGCGCGACCTCGCCCGGGCGGCGCACCGAGAACGCCAGCGTCACCGGCAACCTGCCCTCCGGCGCCGCCGTCGGCGAGAAGCTCGTGCGCGATGTGACCGTGTACGACGCGCAGGGCGAATCGCGGCAGCTCGCGCTGACCTTCACGCGCACCGCGGGCGGCTGGGATGTCACCGACGGCGCCGCGACGACGCAGCTCGCCTTCACCGACGGACGCCTGACCACGACGCCCGCCACCATCACCTCGGGGGGTGTCGCCGTAGACCTCTCGGCCATCACCGGTTACGCCGACCTCAGCACCGTCAAGCTCGGCGGGCAGGACGGTCGCGCGCCCGGCAGCCTCGTCTCGTACACCCTGTCGGCCGACGGCAGCCTCGTCGGCGCGTTCAGCAACGGGGCGACCTCGGTGCTCGCGCAGATCGCGCTCGCATCGTTCGACAACCCCGAGGGGCTCGAGAAGGCCGGCTCGTCGCAGTATCGCGCCGGAGCGAACTCGGGCGCGGCCGCGGTCGGCACCGCGGGCACCGATGATCGCGGCGGGCTCGTCAGCGGGGCGCTGGAGATGTCGAACGTCGACCTCTCGCAGGAGTTCACGAACCTGATCGTCGCGCAGCGCGGATTCCAGGCTAACGCCCGCATCATCACCACGAGCGACGAGGTGCTGCAGGAGCTGACCAACCTCAAGCGCTGATCGCCGCGGAGCGCAACTCCTCAGAATCCCCGTGGGTTCGCCCGCATGACCCGCAGGCGGCGCCGGCTGCGACGGTTTCTGAGGAGTTGCGCGCGCGGCCGGTCAAAGCCACAGCGGGCGCGCTCGCGCTGATGCCGCGTCGAGCGCCTCCGCATCGAGCTCGGTGACCGTCTCGGGTATGCCCCGGGCGGTCCACTCGACTCCGACCTCGAACGTCGCGCCGGGGGGCGTCGGCCAGACCCAGAACTCGCGCTCCCAGCTGTCGGCGTAGCCCTGCGGGCGGGCGAGTCCCTCGAGCACCGGCCCCTCGACCTGCGTATCGGTCACGTCGCCCCGCGCCCACGGCGAATCGTCCTGCGTCGTGACGGTGCGCCCGTCGGCGAAGCGGACGCCCCAGCGCAGGCCCGTCGGATCGAACCGCTCGTCGAGCTGACCCCGGCCGTGGGCGCGGTCGAGGTATCCCCAGATCCGCTGCCGCGCGAGCCGACCTGTCTCGGCGACACGCACCGCCAGCCGCAGTGCCACGCCCTCTCGGTACACCCGCGCGAGGACGAGCGACACCACCGTGTCGGACGAGCGACCCACCTCCCGGTCGAGCGCCACGATCGCGGGCGCGACGTGCCACGGCGGGCCCATCCATGGCGGCATGTCGAGCGCCGGATGATCGTCGTCGGGGATGTCCCGCGGTGCGACGGGTCGGAAGAACGAGGGCTGCGGTGACGACGCTGACACGAGCGCAACGCTAACCGACCGCCGCGTCCTGCCGACAGTCCTCTCGGAGCCGCCGTACCCGCGACGACCCCGATCCCCCACGCGCCGACCGACGAGAAGGGCGACATGATC
This sequence comes from Microbacterium sp. AG238, assembly GCF_003610405.1. GTDB lineage: Bacteria > Actinomycetota > Actinomycetes > Actinomycetales > Microbacteriaceae > Microbacterium. Next base: position 2,169,069 of record NZ_RAQC01000001.1, on the reverse strand, counting down.
GTTCTGACACGACTGAACCGCCACCGGTTCGCCGTGAACCCCGACCTCGTCGAACGCATCCAGGCGAGCCCGGATACGACGCTGACACTGGTCGACGGGGCGACGTTCGTCGTCGCCGAGACGATGGATGCCGTCATCCAGAGCATCGTCGATTTCCGCGCCCGCGTGCTCGCGACGGCGCTCGGCCATGCCGCGGCCTCCGGGTCGGCATCCGGTTCGGCCTCCGGGTCGGCCTCCCCGGTCACGGGGGGCGAGCGCTGATGGATCCGTCACTGCTCATCGGCATCCTGCTGGCCTTCGGCGGCCTGTGGGCGATGATCCAGCTCGAGGGGGCGAGCCTCAACGCCCTGCTGCTGCCGGCGCCGATGGTGCTGGTGTTCGGAGCGACGATCGCGATCGGGATCGCCGGAGGCACGCTGCGCGATGCCGCGGGCGCCGTGCGCGCGCTGCCGCGAGCGTTCGTCGGCATCAAGGGCTCCACCGAGGCGCTCATCGACACCGTCGTCGGTTATGCCGAGAAGGCGCGCGCCGAGGGCCTGCTCGCGCTCGAGAGCGCGGTGGCGGACGAGAAGGACCCGCTGCTGCGCCACGCCCTCCAGAGCATCGCGGACGGCACGGATGCCGAAGACCTCCGCGTCGTCCTCGAAGACCGCGTCGCCACCGTCGCCGCGGAGCGCCGCACGGCCTCGCGGTTCTACTCCGCTCTGGGCGGGTACGCCCCGACGGTCGGCATCGTGGGAACGGTCGTCTCGCTCACCCACGTGCTCGAGTACCTCGACAAGCCCGACCAGCTCGGCCCCCTCATCGCGGCGGCCTTCGTCGCCACCCTGTGGGGCCTGCTGTCAGCGAACTTCATCTGGCTGCCGATCGGCACCCGCCTGCAGCGCCTCGCCGAGATCGAGGTCGACCGCATGACGCTCGTGACCGAGGGCATGCTCGCCGTCCAAGCGGGCAATCCCCCGATGCTCGTCGCCGAGCGCTTGCGCGCCCTCGCCCCCGAGACCAAGCCGGGCCGCGGTCGCGCGAAGGCGACGGCCGACGAGCCCGCGGACGCCGGGGTATGAGCGCGCCGCGTCGCCGCCGCGTCATGGAGTCCTCGCACGAGGGCCCCGACGAGCGCTGGATGGCGTCGTACCTCGACATGATCACCGTGATGATGTGCATGTTCATCGTCATGTTCGCGATGTCCAACGTCGACCAGGAGAAGTTCGAGCAGCTGCGCGCCTCGCTCGCGACGGGGTTCGGTTCGGAGATCTCCGAGACCCGTGACGTCTCGGAGGGTGTCGTCGTGCCGCCCGAGCTCATCGACGAAGAGGGCGAGGGGTTCGTCGAGACGCCGACCGGGCCGACGCCGGCCGAGCAGGAGTACAGCTCGCTCGACGACCTGCGCTCACGACTCGAGGGTGCTCTCGCCGAGCAGGGCCTGGGCGACGCCGCGACCTTCACGATCGACGACCGGGGTCTCACGATCGGTCTCGTGAGCGCCGAGACGTTCTTCGACACCAACAGCACCGACCTGAGCGATCGCGCCCGGGCCGTGCTCGACGCCGCGGGAGCCGTTCTCGCCGCCGACACGCACCTCATCTCGGTCGAGGGTCACGCCGACGCCCGACCCGCCATCGCGCCCTTCGTCGACAACTGGGAGCTCTCGACCGCGCGGGCCAACGGCGTGCTCGGCTACCTCGTCGACGCGCGCGGCGTGGCCCGCGAGCGCATCAGCTCGGTGGGCTTCGGATCGTCGCGGCCCCTCGCGGAGGGGTCGAGCGCGGAGGCCCTCGCCCAGAACCGTCGCGTCGACATCGTCGTGCTCTCGGATGCCGACGCCCAGGTGCGCGGCGAGCTCGCCGGCCTCGCCGCCGCCGACGGCTGACCCCGCGCCGCGCCGTCGCGCTGGCCAGCGCTCACCTGGCAGCTCCCACCTCATCCCAGGCCCCGAGCGGGCAGCAACTGCCAACCCAAAGCCGACGCGCGCCCACACCCAGCATCCAGATGGCAACTCCCGCCCCAAACCGGGCTCTGAGTGGGCAGCCACTGCCAACCCTGGTCCAGCCCGCGCCCGAACCAGAGCCCTAGCCAGCATCTGCCCGCCAGCTCCCGCCCCAACCGGGCACTGAGTGCAGCACATGCCAACCCAACCCTGGCGCGCGCCCGCGGCCAGCACTCACCTGGCAGCCCCCACCCCAACCCAGGCTCCGAGCGGGCGCGAACTGCCACCCCAACCCGAGCCCACACCACCCCCAGCACCCACCTGGCAGCTCCCACCCCAACCCGAGCCCCGAACGGGCGCGAACTGCCACCCCAACCCAAGCCCACACCACCCCCAGCACCCAGCTGGCACCTCCCGCCCCAACCCGGGCCCCGAACGGGCGCGAACTGCCACCCCAACCCAAGCCCGCGACGCCGAGCGTGCGCGGCCCGCGCCTAACGGAGCCGCACGCGTGACCGATAGTCCCCGCCGTGCAGACCGTGCCGATCGCCCCGAGCGCGCGAACCGAGGATGCCGCGACCGCGGCCCCGGAACGCTACGACTTCGGCCGACCCGCGGCGCTGTCCCGAGAGCACACGCGCGCCCTGGCGGGAGCCTTCGACGCCTTTGCACGTCAGTGGGCGATGCTCCTCGCTGCGAAGGCCCGCGTGCGCGCGCACATCGCCCTCGAACGGGTGAGCCTGGAGACATACGACGAGTACGTCGCGACGGTCCCGCCCACGACGACGCTCGTGCTGTGCTCGGATGCCGCTTCCGACGACCGCGCCGTCATCGAGTTCCCCCTGCCGTCGGCCCTGTCGTGGATCGTGAAGATGCTCGGTGGCGACGGCTCGCAGCGCCCGGAGGCCCGCGCTCTCACGGCGATCGAGCAGGCGCTGATCCGGTCGCTCATGGACGAGACCCTCGGGCATCTCCGCACGGCCCTCGGCTCGCTGCTGCCCCGCGAGCTGAGCGTCGGCGCGGTGCAGTACAACGCCGCCTTCGCCCAGGTCGTCGGCGGTCAGGACCTCGTGGTCGTCGCCCGGTTCTCGATGCGCCTGGCCGACCGCACCGAGACCGCGACGATCGCCCTCCCCGCCGCGACGTTGCTCGAACGCCTGTCCGACAGCGCTTCGGCGCCGCGTGCGACGAACGACCCCGGCCTCGTCCGCCGGCACATCGAGCAGACCCCCGTCGAGGTGACGCTGCGGCTCGCGCCGCGCGCCGTGCGGCCCGCCGAGGTCCTCGACCTCGCGGTCGGCGACGTCATCTCGCTCGCACACGCGGCCGAGCGTCCCCTCGATCTCGCCGTCGACGAACACGTCGTCGCATCCGCTGCCATCGGGTCGCACGGCGCGCGCCTCGCGTGCGTCGTGACGGCATCCGATCTCTCCCCCGCGCTGTCCGAGGAGTCGTCATGACCAGCACCACCACCCACGAGGCCGCGGCCGCGGCCGCATTCGCCGACCGGCTGCCCACGGCGTCGCGCATCACGGCCCGACCCGGCACGAACGCGGGCGAGACCGGCGATGCGGTCATCGTCTCGTCGGTCGGCGACACGAGCGCGGCGCTCGCGGTCGTCGTGTTCGACGAGTCGGCGCTCGTCGGCGCTGACGCCGGACTGCCGTTGCACGAGCGGTTGCGCGACGCCCTCGACGCCGCCGCGACGGCCTTCGGCCCGAGCGTGCTCGGCGAGGCGACGATCGGAGACGCCTCGGCGCTCTTCGCGCACCCCGCCGCGCAGGTGTTCGACCTCGTCGACGAGGATGCCCGCGTGATCGGGCGCCTCGCGGTTCGCGTATCGCACCCCGCCGCGGCCTCGCCTCGTCGCCTGCAGCGCATCGCAGGCGTCGAGATGGAGCTGACGGTCGAGGTCGGCCGCACGCGCATGACCGTGCGCGACGTGCTCGACCTCGAGCCCGGCCGCATCATCGAGCTCGACCGTTCGGCCGGCGCCCCCGCCGACGTCAAGCTCAACGGCCGCCTCATCGCGCACGGCGAGATCGTCGTCGTCGACCAGGACTACGCGGTGCGCATCACGCGGATCATCGAGAACGCGGAGGCCTGACATCGACGATCTGCTGCTTGCACTGCGCGTCGTCGTCTCCCTCGGCGTCGTGCTCGCGATCGTGTGGGTGCTGCAGCGCCGCTTCTCGCGCGGCGGCGGCATCGGCGGCCTCGGCGGTGCGGCGGGCGCCCGGGCGAGAGGCGCGCGGAGCCGCAGGTCGGCACGCTCGGATGCCGTCACCGACATCACCGTCGTCGCCAAGCGCGGCATCGGGCCGAAGGCGCAGGTCGCCGTGGTCGAGATCGACGGCGCCCGCTACGTGCTCGGCATCACCGAGGGCGGCGTGTCGATGCTCGATCGGATCGACCCTGCCTCCGATGCCCCGTCACGGGATGCCGAGCACGACGAGCTCGGCACGAGCCGTCCGGCTCTGCGGGATGTCGCGGGCGGCGCGCCCCTGAGCCCGCCGGTGCCCCTCCTGCGATCGCAGGCCCGCGCCGAACGCACCGCCCGCCCGGCGATCATGACCGCGCGTGATGCCGCACAGGTGCTGCGCCGGGCCCTGGGCGCGTGATCTCGGGCGGCGCGCTCGGCGCGCTCGTGCTCGTCGCCGCCTCGGCGCCGCCGCCGAACGGCGGGGTATCGGTCGACATCAACGGCATCGACGGAACGCCCTCGTCGTCGGTGCTCACGCTCATCGGCATCACGCTGCTGTCGGTCGCCCCCGCGCTGCTGCTCATGATGTCGTCGTTCACGAAGATCTTCGTCGTGCTGGCGATGACCCGGAACGCCCTCTCGCTGCCCACGATCCCGCCCAACCAGGTGCTCGCGGGCCTCGCCCTGTTCCTCACCCTCTTCGTGATGTGGCCGGTGCTCACCGAGATCAACACGGTCGCGGTGCAGCCCTACGTCGACGGCTCGATGACGTTCACCGACGCCGTGGGCGTCGGCTCCGACCCGCTGCGCACGTGGATGCTGTCGTTCACGCGTGAGGAGGACCTCGCGCTCATGACCCGGTTCGCGGGGGCCGACAACCCCCAGGACCCGGCGAGCGTCCCGATGATCACCCTCATCCCCGCGTTCATGATCTCGGAGCTGCGCGCGGCCTTCATCATCGGCTTCGTCATCTTCGTCCCGTTCCTCGTCATCGACCTCGTCGTCGCGGCGGCGCTGATGTCGATGGGCATGATGATGCTCCCGCCGGTGATGATCTCGCTGCCCTTCAAGATCCTCCTCTTCGTGCTCGTCGACGGGTGGGGGCTCATCCTCCGCACGCTCATGGAGAGCTACGGAGCGGGCGGATGACCGGGGGCACGCGTGAACCCTGAGGCCGTCCTCGACATCGGCATGGAGGGCGTCGTGCTCGCCGCGAAGCTGGCCGCCCCGCTGCTGATCACGGCACTCGTGGTCGGCTTCGCCATCTCGCTCCTGCAGTCGATCACGCAGATCCAGGAGGTCACGCTCTCGTTCGTGCCGAAGGCCGTCGCCGTCGCGATCGCACTCGTCGTGTGCGGGCACTGGATGATCGCCGAGGCGATCGCCTTCACGCACACCATGTTCGACCGCATCCCGCACCTGCTCTCGGGCGGCTGAGATGCAGCTGCTGCTCGACTTCGCCTGGATCGAGGCCACGGGACTCGCCGCGGTCCGCACGACCGCCTTCGTCTTCACGGCCCCGCCCTTCTCGTACGGCGCTTTCCCGGCCCGCATCAAGGCGATGGTCGCGATCGGCGTCGCCCTCGCCCTCAGCGGCACGGTGGCGCCGGGCTACCAGAGCCTCGACACCGGCGCCTTCTTCCTCGCCCTGACCGCTCAGGTCGTCACGGGGGCGCTGCTCGGCTTCCTCGTGATGACGTGCTTCGCCGTCGTGCAGTCGGCCGGCGGCCTGATCGACGTCTTCGGCGGATTCCAGCTCGCGCAGGGCTTCGATCCGCAGATGAACGTCAACGGCGCCCAGTTCACGCGCCTGTTCCAGATGATCGCCCTCGCCCTGCTCTTCGCGAGCAACGGCTACCAGCTCATCCTCGCGGGGCTGGCCCGGAGTTTCACGGCCGTCCCCGTCGACGGGATGCTCGACCTCGCCCGCCCGGTCGAGCTGCTGGTCGACACGGCGTCGCAGCTGCTCGTGGCCGCGTTGCAGATCGCCGGTCCCCTGCTGCTCGTGCTCTTCCTCGCCGACATCGCGCTCGGGCTCGTCAGCCGCGTCGCCCCGGCGCTCAACGCGTTCGCGCTCGGATTCCCGCTGAAGATCATCCTGACGTTCCTCCTCGCCGGCAGCGTCATCCTCGCCCTGCCCGCCGTCGTCGGGGCGCTCACCGACCAGGCGACCGGCCTGCTGATCGGCGGAACCCGATGAACGGCGGCGCCTCATGAGCAGCGACAGCGGGGAACGCACCGAGCAGGCGAGCCGCCGGCAGCTGCGCGAGGCTCATCGCAAGGGCAAGCTCTCGCGCAGCCAGGACCTGTCCGCCTGGCTCGCGATCGGCACCGTCGCGCTGGTCCTCCCCGCCATGATCGGGGCGGGCGCGGATGCCGGGGCCGCGCAGTTCGTCGAGATCGCCGCCGTCATCCGCCACCCCGACCCCGAGCACGCCGTCGCCGTCCTGTCGTCGGCGCTCGGCAGCATCCCGGCCGTCGTCGGCACGGCGCTGCTCGCCGTCGCGATCGTCGCGATCGTCGGGTCGGTCGCCCAGGGCGGCGTCCATCTGCGCGGGGTGCCGGCGCGCTTCGAGCAGTTCAACGTGCTGAACGGCGTCAAGCGGCTCTTCGGCCTGCAGGCCCTCTGGGAAGGCGCGAAGGCGCTCCTCAAGACCGCCGCCATCGGCCTCGCCCTGTGGTTCGTCGTCGCCGGTCTCATGCCCGTGCTCACGATGAGCGGCGCCCACCCGATCACCCGGCTGCTCGAGATCGCCTCGAACGTCGTGACCGCGCTGCTCATCACCGCCGTCGCCGTCGGCATCCTGCTGGCCGCGATCGACGTCCTCGTCGTCATGCGCCGCAATCGCAAGCACACCCGCGTGACGAAGAAGGAAGCGCGCGACGAGCACAAGAACTCCGAGGGCGACCCGCTCATCCGCAGCCAGCGCCGCGCCCGGCAGATGGCGATGAGCCGAAACCGCATGATCGCCGCCGTCGGAGATGCGGATGTCGTGCTCGTGAACCCCACGCACATCGCCGTCGCGCTGCGCTACGAGCCCGGCAAGTCGGCGCCGCGGGTCGTCGCGAAGGGGCAGGGCCTCATCGCCGAACGCATCCGCGAGCGGGCACACGAGGCCGGCGTCCCGCTCGTCCGCGACATCCCGCTCGCCCGTGCCCTGCACGGCGCGTGCGAGCTCGGCCAGGAGATCCCCGGCGATCTCTACACCGCCGTCGCCCGCGTGCTCGTCTTCGTCGACGGGCTCAAGCGCCGCGGCGCGGCACGCGGCGTCCACACCGTTCCCGAGAGGAAGGCACCCCGATGAACATCCTGAGAAGGTCGCTCGTGCCGATCGGGGTCGTCGGCATCATCATGCTGCTGATCGTGCCGGTGCCGCCGCCGATCCTCGACGTCCTCATCATCACCAACATCCTGTTCGCCCTGCTGATCCTGCTGACGGCGATGTTCGTGAAGCGGCCGCTCGATTTCGCGGTCTTCCCCTCACTGCTGCTGGTGGCGACGCTGTTCCGGCTCGGCCTGAACGTCGCCTCGACGAAGCTCGTGCTGGGCGAGGCGCACGCGGGACAGGTCATCGACGCGTTCGCCGCGATCGCCGTGGGCGGATCGCTCGTCATCGGCATCGTGGTGTTCCTGATCCTCATCGTCATCCAGTTCGTCGTCGTGACGAAGGGCGCCGAGCGCGTCGCCGAGGTGGGCGCCCGGTTCACCCTCGACGCGATGCCCGGCAAGCAGATGGCGATCGACGCCGACCTCAACGCCGGTCTCATCAGCGACGCCGAAGCGCGGCGCCGGCGCGCCGAGATCGCTGCCGAGGCCGACTTCTACGGCGCGATGGACGGCGCCTCGAAGTTCGTCAAGGGCGACGCGATCGCCGGACTCGTCATCATCATCATCAACCTCGTCGGCGGGGTCGCGATCGGCATGCTCTCGAAGGGCATGGAGGCGGGCGAGGCCCTCAACACCTACGCCCTCCTCACGATCGGCGACGGCCTCGTCACGCAGATCCCCGCGCTGCTGATGGCGGTCGCGACGGGCATGATCGTCACCCGGTCGGGGGCGGAGTCCGACATGGGCTCGGCCGCGGCGGCGCAGCTGACGCAGTCGCGCAACGCCCTGTCGATCGCGGGCGGCGCGGCGATCGTGATGTCGTTCATCCCCGGGATGCCGATGCTGCCCTTCCTCGTCATCGGCGCGACCCTGCTGCTCATCGCGCAGCGGGTCGGGCGCCGCGAGCAGACCCAGGCTGCCGAGGACGCCCCTGCCGTCGATCCTCGCGGCGCCGTCGACACCCCCGAGGAGCTGGCCGAGCGGATGCGGGTGCACGCGCTCGAGATCCTGCTCGCTCCCGACATCGTCGACCTCGTCACCGGCGGCCCCGACGACCTGCTCGGACGCGTGCGGGCGCTGCGACGCAAGACCGCTCTCGAGCTCGGACTCATCGTTCCGCCCGTCCGCACGCGCGACAGCATCGAACTGCCGCCGTCGACCTACGTCATCCGGGTCGCCGGGATCGAGGCGGGTCGCGGCGTCGCGCCTCGGGCCTCGCTCCTCGCCCTCGGCTCGGGGCTCGAGACCCTGCCCGGCCGGTCGTCGCCCGACCCGGTCTTCGGGATCGACGGCAAGTGGGTGCCCCTCGAGATGCGGCACAGCGCCGAGCTCGCGGGCGCGACGGTCGTCGACCGCGCGAGCGTCATCATCACGCACCTCTCGTCCGTCATCCAGGCCCACGCCGCCCGACTGCTCAGCCGCGAAGACGTCCGCCAGCTCACCGAGACGCTGCGTCAGTCCAGCCCCGCGGCCGTCGAAGAGCTCACGCCGGCGCTGCTGTCGCTCGCCGAGGTGCAGCGCGTGCTGCAAGGCCTTCTCGCCGAGCGCATCCCGATCAACGACCTGACCCGGATCTACGAGGCACTCGCGTTGCGCGCCAAGACGACGGCGGACCCCGACGCCCTGATCGAGACCGCGCGCCTCGCCCTCGGTCCCGCCGTTGCGACGCGGTTCGCCGAGCAGGGGCGGCTGCGCATCGTCATGATCGACCCGCTGCTCGAGCAGTCGATGCTCGAGGCCATGCGGCCGAGCGAGGACGGCCCGCACATCGCGCTCGACCCGCATCGGCTCGAGGCGGTCGTGGCCTCGACACGCGCCGCTCTGGAGGCGGCCGGCCCGGGGCCGGAGCCTGTGCTCGTGTGCGCCCCGTCGCTGCGTTCCGCCGTCCGGCGCCTCATCTCGTCGCAGACGGACGGTCTGCCTGTGCTGTCGTACACCGAGGCGACGGCGGGTGGCCTGGCGATCGACACCGTGGGCGTGGTCCGAGACACCGTCGGCGACGCGCAGGCCATCACGACCGCATGAGACTCGCGTCGGCCGCGGAGCGCGCGCAGCGCGTACGGAAAGTAGGGTGATCGAGTGCTGGTGTTGACGAGACGAGTCGGTGAGAAGGTGCTCATCGGCGACGACATCGAGCTCACGGTGCTCGAGGTCAAGGGCGACAGCATCCGGCTCGGCATCGAAGCCCCGCGGTCGACCCGTATCCAGCGCGCCGAGATCGTCGCTGCCGTCGAGACCGAGAACGTCTCGGCCGCCCGCTCGTCCGCGGACGAGCAGCAGGCCCTCCTGAACGCACTCGTCCGCCGCCAGGGCGCGGCCCCGACGGCGGACTGAGAGAGCTTCGGGCGGCAGGTCAGCCCGCGAGCGCCCCGGAGATCTCGTCGATGTTCTGCTGCATCCAGCCCACGTAGTCGACGCCGTCGGGCATGAGCTCGGTGAACTCCAGCACGGGGATGTTCAGCTCGCCGGCGAGCTTGGTGATCTCCGTCGTCTCGGCGCCGCCCGTCTGGGCGTTCACGATCACGATCCGCACGTCGCCGGAGCGCAGGATCTGCTGCGCCTCGAGGAGCGTCGCGGGAGGCACGTCCTGCCCCTCCTCGACGGCCTCGCTGAACGCGGCCGGAGTCGCGTTGTCGAGGCCCGCCGCGGCGGCCAGGTACAGCGGCACCGGCTCCGTCACGAAGATCTTCTCGCCCTGATGGGCCGCCGAGATGGTGTCGAGCGACGTCTCGAGACCGTCGATCCGTTCGATGAGGGCCTGGGCGTTCGCCTCGAAGGTGTCGGCGTTCGCCGCGTCGAGCTCGCCGAGCTCGTGCGCGATGTCTTCGACGAGGTGGGCGATCGTGTGCGGGTCGTACCAGACGTGCTCGTTGAAGCCCTCGATGTGGTCGTGACCTTCGTGGTCGTGACCGTGGTCGTGGTCGTCGGACGCGTGGTCGTCGGCTGCGTGCTCGTCGGCTGCGTGCTCGTCGGCGTGGTCCTCGTGCCCCTCGGCCCCGGGGAAATCGTGCGAGAACTCGACCGCCGTGAGCACCGGAGCGGTGCTGCCGCTCGACTCGACGAGCCCGTCGAGGAACGAGTCGTAGCCCCCGCCGTTCTCGATGACGAGGTCGGCCTGCGACACCGTCAGCTGGTCGCGCGCCGACGCTTCGTACGAGTGCGGGTCCTGCGCGAGCGAGGTCACGATCGAGGTCACCTCGACGGCGTCGCCGCCCACCTCGGCAGCCAGCGAGCCGTACACGTTCGTCGAGGCGACGACGCTGATCTTTCCGTCGTCCGAGCCGCTCGCGGCCGGCGAGGAGGTACCGGCGCAGCCGGCGAGTGCGAGGGATGCCGCGGCCACGAGCACGGCTGCGGGGAGGAGTCGACGGGTCATACCCTCGATTGTACGTTACTGATAATCGTTCTCTTGACCGCAGCAGCCCGACATCAGCGGATTCCCACGTAGAAACGCGACTCGTCGCTCCGGTGGAGCGCCAGATATCGCTCGAAGGGCCGCCCGTCGGCATCCCACGCGATCGACTCGATCGAGAGCACAGGCTGGCCCGGCGCCAGCTCGAGGAGCTCGGCGTCGGGCGGCTCGGGGACGACAGCACTGAGCCAGCGGTCGGCTCCGCTGGGCTGCACTCCGAAGTTGCGCCGGAGGTGCTCGTACAGCGACCGGTTCTCGAGGTTGGCGCGTGCGAGGGTGGGAAAACGGTCGTGCGGCAGCACCGTGTCGACCAGCAGCCAGGGCGTCTCGTCGACACGCCGCAGACGACGCAGCCGCACCACGGAAGCACCCACGGGGATGCGCAGCGCCTCGGCGTCGGCGGCATCCGCGGTCCCGACCGCGAAGTCGAGCACGCGGGTCGTGACCACCCGCCCCGTTCCGGCGAGATCGTCCGACGAGCCCGCCATCGAACCGACGAAGCGGAGGTCGGGTCGCGCCGGCGAGACGAATGAGCCACGGGCCCGCACCTTGTAGATCAGCCCGGCGCGCACCATGTCGGCCAGCGCCTCTCGGACGACGGTGCGCGAGACCCCGAAACGATCGATGAGCTCCGACTCGGAGGGCAGCGCCTGGTCGGGCCGCAGGCGCCCCGACTCGATCTCGCCACGCAAGGCGAGCGACAGCTGCTGCCACAGCGGGAGATCGGACGAGCGGTCGAGCGTCGTCGCTGCGGTCATGGGAGCCTCCTCGATCGGGCCGTCACGGCGAGCGTATCCGGCGCCGTGTTGACACCCGGCGGCCCGCTCCCTATCTTAGTCATCACCAACTTGTCATGACAGGTTGGTTGTTACGAGTTGGGCAGCCCGCACGCCCTCGTGACATCGGCACCTCGCAACGATGCGACACCAGGAGGCACAACGATGACGTTCCCGACCACCCGCCGCATGCTCGCCGCAGCGGCCGCGACAGCGATCTCCGCTCTCGTCCTCGCGGGCTGCGCCGGCAGCCCGACCGACACCACCGCCGGCGGCGAACCCCAGGGCCTGAAGGTGGCCCTGTCGAACGGGTTCGTCAACGGCTGGCGCCTGACCCTCATCGACAAGTTCGAGACGGAGGCCGCGAAGCTCAAGGAGAGCGGCGTCGTCTCCGACTACAGCGTCGTCAATGCCCCGGGCGAGAACAGCGCGACCGAGCAGGCGTCCCAGATTCGCAGCCTCATGCTTCAGAACCCCGACGTGCTCATGGTCATCCCGGCATCCTCGACCGCCCTCGTCCCCGTCATCGAGGAGGCGTGCGCCGCCGGCATCACCGTCGTGATCGTCGACGCCGACATGGACACCAGCTGCGGCGTCGTCGTGCGCAACGACTACGGGCAGTGGGGCGCCGACTCGCTCCAGCCCGCCCTCGACGCCATCGACGGCAAGGGCGACATCATCCTCAACCGGGGCGTCATCGGCTCGCAGCCCGACGAGGCGTTCTACGCCCGCCAGCAGGAGATCCTCGCCGGCTACCCCGACGTGAAGGTCGCCGCCGAAGTGAACGGCTTCTGCGACGCCGCGACGGCGCAGAAGGAGATCGTCGCGATCCTCGGCTCGATGCCGACGATCGCCGCGGTTCCCGGATGCATCGGCGGCATGGGCGTCGTCCAGGCCTTCCAGTCGGCCGGGCGCGACATCCCGGTCGTCGTCTTCGACACCGACGGCAAGTCGCTGTCGTTCTGGAAGGAGAGCGGCATCGACAACGGGTCGTTCGCGGCGCTGACCGATCCCGGACAGATCGTCGCCGCCCTCTACGCCGCCATCGCCAAGCTGCGCGGCGACGAGGTGCCCGACGACGTGGTCCTCCCGCTCGTGCAGGTCACGCAGGAGAACCTCGACTACTGGGTCGAGACCCTCGGCACCGACGAGTACGCCGCCAACGCCTGGGACGAGGCGACCACCGACGCCGCCATCGCGGCTCTGCTGGCCGGCGACGACGTCGCCACGCCCGCACTGCCCTGACACCCGGTGATGCCGTGGCCGACCAGCTCGAACCAGGAGACCCGATGACAACCCTGTCGCACACCCCCGCGACCGCACCCTCGGACGTGGCGCTCGTCACGGCCGAGGCCGTCGCCAAACGGTATGGAAACACGACGGCCCTGGCCGGGATCGACATCTCGGTGTCGGCCGGCGAGATCCTCGGCCTGGTCGGCCACAACGGCGCCGGCAAGAGCACCCTCATGCGGGTGCTCGCCGGGCGCGAGCAGCCCGACGCCGGCAGCATCCGCTGGCAGACCGGCGCCGCGACCGCGAAGCCCGGCACCGAGCAGCCCGGTGTGCGGATGATCTACCAGGAGCTCGCCCTCTGCCCCGACCTCACGGTCGCCGAGAACATCGCGCTCTCGGATGCCGGCACCCGAGGTGCGGGCTGGAACCGCCGCGCCGAGCGGCGGGTGTCGCGCAAGCTCGACGAGGTCTTCCCCGGACACGGCGTCTCGGCGCTGCGCCGGGCCGGCGACCTCACGATGGCGCAGCGGCAGATGGTCGAGATCGGGCGCGCACTGTGCACGCCGTCGCTGTCGCTGCTCATCCTCGACGAGCCGACCGAATCGCTCAGCATCAACGCGACCCGCCAGCTCTACGACGCCCTCCGCGGCCTCGCGGCCGAGGGCGTCGGCATGGTCCTCATCTCCCACCGGATGCAGGAGGTGCTGGCCCATGCCGACCGGATCGCCGTCATGAAAGACGGACGCGTGGTCGACGTGGTCTCGGCGCGAGAGACCGACGAGGACGCACTGCTGGCGGCCATGGGCGGCGAGGTGCACGCCGACACCGCCACGGTGCGCCGGGTGAGCGCGGCGAGCGCTCGGCCCGAGATCGACGCGACGGGCACCGTCGCCCGGATCGACGGAGGCGAGGTGCCGTTCTCGGTCTCACCGGGCGAGATCGTGGGCCTCGCCGGCCTCGCCGGCCACGGTCAGGACGAGCTGCTGCACCGGCTCTGGGCCAACGCGCGCGGCGTCCGTGTCGTACGCGGGCGCGCCTACGTTCCCGGCGACCGCCAGACCAGCGGGATCTTCTCGCTCTGGAACGTCGCCGACAACCTCACCGTCTCGGCCACGCGTCATCTCGCGAGGGCCGGTATCGTCCCGCCCGCCCGGCGCCGGCGGCTCGCGGAGGAATGGGTGCAACGCCTGAACGTGAAAGGCGGCGCACGCGCACCGATCACGTCACTGTCGGGCGGGAACCAGCAGAAGGTCATCGTGGCGCGGGCGTTCGCGACCGATGCTCCCCTGGTGCTGCTCGACGACCCCTTCCGCGGCGTCGACGTCACCACGAAGAACGAGCTCTACGCCCTCATGCGCGTCGAGGCCGCACGCGGCCGCTCGATCGTCTGGTACTCCACCGAGAACGGCGAGATGGCGCACTGCGACCGTGTCTACGTCTTCCGTGCCGGGCGCGTCGTCAGCGAGCTCGCGGGCGACGACATCACCGACGAGCGCATCATCGCGGACTCGTTCGGAATCGACGCCGAGACAGTCCAGGAGGACCGATGACCACCGACGTGCTCTCCCCGCCCACCGCGCCGCAGCGCCTGCGCGCCTCCGCCGTCAACGGATCGCCCGCTCTCCTCGCACTCGTCGCGCTCATCGCGATCTTCGCCGTGACCGCCGTCCTGCAGCCCGGGATCCTCAGCGTGCCCGGCCTGACCCTGATGCTGATGTCGTCGGTGCCGCTCGTGCTCGCCGCCCAAGCGCAGATGATCATGATGGCCGTCGGCGACATCGACCTGAGCGTCGGCTATCTCGTCGGCCTCATCACGGTCATCGCGGCGACGCTTCTGCGGGAGACCCCCGCCCTCGCGATCGCCATGATCGCCGGCATCCTCGTCGTGTACGCACTGCTCGCCTGGGTGGTGCAGCGCCGCGGGGTGCCCTCGATCATCCTGACGCTGGGCATGTCGTTCGTGTGGCTGGGGATCGGACTGCAGATCCGGCCGACGCCCGGCGGTCAGACCCCCGACTGGCTCTCGGCGCTGTCGACCTGGCGGCCGACCTGGTTCCCGGCACCGCTCATCTTCATCGCCGCGGCCACGGTCCTGGGATGGTGGATCACGCGACGCTCCCTCGCCGGGGCACGCATGCGCGCGCTCGGCTCGCAGGCCGCGACGCTCGAGAAGACGGGCACCTCGCTCGTCGCGACCCGCGCGACGGCGTACGTCGCCGCGGCCGCGCTCCTCGTCGTCTCGGGCCTGCTCCTCGCCTCGCAGACCTGGTCGGGCGACATCAACGCCGCCGGCGAGTACACCCTCATGACGATCGCCGCGGTGATCCTCGGCGGGGGCACCTTCTCGGGCGGCCGCGCCCTGCCGATCGGCACGACGCTCGGCGCGATCACCCTCGGCCTCATCACCGTGCTGCTCAGCCTCATCAACCTCCCGTCCGCCCTGCAGTCGGCCGCACAAGGCGTCATCGTCATCGCCGTGCTCGCGGGCCGCATGATCACCGAGAGGATCGCGCGATGACCTCCGCCTCCATCCCGCTCCCGGCGCTCCGCCGCGGCCCCGTCTGGCCCGCCTGGGGGTGGTCGCTCCTCGGTGTGCTCGCCGTGTGGGCAGTGATCATCGCCGTGCGCCCCGGGTCGCCCATCGACCCCATGGCCCAAGCTCTCTCGCTTGCGCCGTTCCTCGTGCTCGTCGCCCTCGGACAGATGCTGGTGATCACCCTCGGCCCGGGCAACATCGACGTCTCCGTCGGCACCGTCATCTCGATGGCCTCCTACGTCTCGGTCGGCGTGGGCGCCACGGCGGGGCCGGCGATCGGGCTCGCCGCCGGGGTCGGCTCGGGGCTCGCCGCGGGCGCGGTCAGCGCCGCCGCGATCCTGCTCCTGCGGGTGCCGCCGATCATCGCGACCCTCGCGACGAGCCTCGTCGTCACCTCTGCGACGCTCCTCCTGGCGGATGCCGCACGCGCCGGCGCTGACGCGAGCCTGCGGGCCTTCGTCACCGCGAAGGCCTTCGGCATCCCGGTCATCGCGCTCGTCGTCGCGGCAATGACGGTGATCGTCTGGCTCGCCCTCACCCGGACCCGTGTCGGTGTCGCCGTCATCGCCGTCGGCCAGAGCGTTCGCGCTGCCGAACGCGCCGGTCTGCCGGTGGCGGGGGTGACGGTCACCGCCTACCTCGTCTCGGCGGGCCTGGCGGGACTGGTCGGCGGCCTGCTCGCCGCGTTCATCTCCCCCAGCACGGTGCTCGGCAGCTCGTACATGCTCGACTCGATCGCGGTCGTGGTGATCGGCGGCACCCTCATCTCCGGCGGTCGCCCCGTACCGGCCGGCGCCTGGACCGGCGCTCTCTTCTTCGTGCTGCTGTCGGGGCTGCTCAATCTCGTGGGGTGGTCGATCGGCGCTCAGAACGTGCTCAAGGGCGTGCTCGTCGTCCTCGTCGTCGTGATCGCCTCGGCCGCCACCGGAACCGGCCGCAGCTCTCTGCACCGGCTGCGGGCGAGCCTGCATCGCCCCGCCTCCGTTCCCTCGGCCCGACGCGCCGACACCGACCCCATCCCGAAGAACAAGGAGAACATCCATGGCTGACCTCGACGACCTGCGTGAGGGAACCGACTACTCCGGCCCCGCCGTGGCCGGAACCGGCTACCCCATCAAGGGCCAAGCGGGCCAGGACTGGGGGCTGCGCGCGCGGATGTCGCGCGTGTTCGACCCCCGCGACGGCAAGACCGTGATGCTCGCGTTCGATCACGGCTACTTCCAGGGCCCGACCTCCGGCCTCGAGCGGCTCGACCGCTCGATCCTGCCGCTGGTTCCCCAGGCGGACGCTCTGATGTGCACGCGCGGAGCCCTGCGCACGACCATCCCGCCGCACTCGTCGAAGGGCATCGTGCTGCGCGCCTCCGGCGGTCCCAGCGTGCTCAAGGAGCTCTCCGACGAAGAGATCGCCGTCTCGATCGACGACGCCGTGCGACTGGATGCCGCGGCCCTGGCCGTGCAGGTCTTCATCGGCGGAGACAACGAGACGAAGTCGGTGCGCAACATGACCACCCTCGTCGACGCGGGCCAGGCCACCGGCATCCCGGTGCTGGCCGTCACCGCGGTCGGTCGCGACATGGTGCGCGATGCCCGCTACTTCCGCCTCGCCACCCGCATCAGCGCCGAGCTCGGCGCGGCGTTCGTGAAGACCTACTACGTCGAGGAGGGCTTCGAGACGATCACCAGCGCGTGCCCCGTCCCGATCGTCATCGCCGGCGGCAAGAAGGTCGAGGAGCGCGAGGCCCTGCGTGTGGCGTCGCGGGCGATGGCGGAAGGCGCGGCGGGCGTCGACATGGGACGCAACGTCTTCCAGTCGGCGCACCCGGCCGCCATGCTCGCGGCCGTCCGCGGGGTCGTCCACGACGGCCTCAGCGCCGACGACGCCTTCGACCTGTTCCAGACCCTCTCCCACTGAACCGTCTCGGGGCGCCCGCGGGCGCCCCGAGACCCGAAGGATGCAGCATGCCCTCGCTTCGTACCCATGCCGAGCCCACCTCGGCCGACGTCGTCGTCATCGGCGCCGGGATCAACGGTCTCGCCATCGCCCGTGAGGCCGCCGGCCGCGGCCTCCACGTCGTCGTCATCGACCGTGACGACATCGCCGCCCGCACCTCGGCGATCTCGACCCGTCTCATCCACGGCGGCCTGAAGTACCTCGAGCGGGTGGAGATCCCGCTCGTCCTCGAATCGATCCGCGAGCGCAACATCCTGCTGCGCACCGCACCGCATCTCGTGCGCCCCTACCCCATGCTCATCCCGTTCTCGCGGGGTGCCTCGCGGCCGGGATGGCTGCTCTCGTGCGGCCTGCTGCTGCACGACATCCTGTCGTTCGGCAAGAAGCTGCCGCGCAACCGCATCGTCTTCTCCAAGCGCCTGGCCCGCGAGTGGCCGTCGGTGGCCGCGGGCGGCGTGAAGTGGGGCGGGCTCTTCCAGGACGCGCACGTGCCGGTGACCGAGCGCTTCGGCATCGAGCTCGCCATCGACGCGGCCAACCACGGCGCGACGGTGCTCACCCACACCCCCGTCATCGATCTGATCCGGGAGAGGGGACGCATCGCCGGCGTACGCTACCTCGACCGCGAGGACGGTCGCGAGCGGACGCTGCACGCCCCGGTCGTCGTCAACTGCGCCGGCCCCTGGGTCGACGCGATCCTCGACCTGCAGGGCACGCACCCCCGCCGCATCGGCCCGACGAAGGGGAGCCACCTCGTCGTCGACGCGTTCCCCGGCGCGCCCGACACCTGCATCTTCTTCGAGTCGCCCGATGACGGCCGCCCCATGTTCGTGCTGCCGTGGTGGGACGGCAAGTACATGATCGGCACCACCGACCTGCCCTACGACGGGTCGATCGACGAGATCGTCGTCGACGACGACGAGGTCGACTATCTGCTCCGCGCGGTAAACGGCCTCATCCCGGGGGCCGGTCTGCGACGCGACGCCGTGCTGTGGTCGTTCTCGGGAGTGCGCCCGCTTCCTTACGTGGCAGACCTGAGCGACCCGGCGTCGGTCAGCCGCGACAGCGAGATCGTCGTGCACACCGGCGACGCCTCGGGGCTGCTCACCGTCATCGGCGGGAAGTACACGACCCACCGGGCCCTGGGCGAGCAGGCGCTGCGACGCATCGAGGCGGCGCTGGGCCTCGGCCGGCGGCGCTCAGCGACCCGCACCTCCCGGTTCCCGGGCGCGCCCGCGGGCGATCACGAGAGCTTCATCGCTGACAGCGTCGCCCGCAGCGCCCTGCCCGAGCGCAGCGCCCGTCGACTCGCCGACCTGTACGGAACCCTCAGCCGCCCGATCGAGATGCTGGCGGCATCCGACCCATCTCTCGCCGAGGTCATCGACGACGAGAGCGGCGCGATCGCCGCGGAGGTCGTCTACGCCGTCCGCGAGGAGGGCGCCCACACGCTCGAAGACGTGCTCATCCGCCGCACCGCGATCGCGCTGAACAGCGACGTCGGCCTCGGCTGTGCGGCACGTGCCGCCGACGTCCTCGTCGCGCACGGCGGCTGGAGTGCCGAGCGCGCGGAAGCCGAGCTGGCGCGATACCGTGAAGCCGCTCGGCGCTTCGCACCCCGAACCCTGCGCCCGGCATCCGCTCAGCCGACGGCCGCCTGAGCGAGAAACGAGGATCGATGAAGATCTGCGTCATCGGCATCGACGTGGGACTCACGTCTGCCAAAGCAGCGGCGTTCGACGACGCCGGGCGGGAGATCCGCACGGTCTCGGCGCCGAACCCCCGCGTCGCCGTCTCGCGCGAGCGGCAGGAGATCGCGATGGACACGCTGTGGGATGTCGTCGCCGACGTCCTCCGCGACCTGACGTCATGGCTCGCCGCCGACGGGTGGACGGTGTCGGCGGTCGGCGCGACCGGCCACGGCAACGGTCTCTACCTGGTCGACGAGCAGCTGCGGCCGGTGCGGCCCGCCATCGCCTCGACCGACAGCAGGGCCGAGCACGTCGTCGCCGCCCTCGACCCCGCGGCGGTCGAGCGGATGCGGCTGCTCACCGGCTCGCTCCCGTGGGCGGCGCAACCGGGCGTGCTGCTGCGGTGGCTGCTCGACAACGAGCCGGAGTCGCTCGAACGAGCACGCTGGGCACTGACCTGCAAGGACTGGATCACCGCGTGCCTGACCGGCGTCGCGAGCGCCGACACGTCCGACTCGTCGGGATGCGGCCTGGTCAACCTCCGCGAGCGGGAGTACGAGCCCGAGGTCTTCGACATGCTCGGTCTGCCCCGCGAACTCCAGCGCATCCTGCCGCCCCTGCACGCGAGCGACGAGGTCGTCGGGACGATCAGCGCCGACGCGGCCGCACGCTCGGGCCTGACCGCGGGTACACCCGTCGTCGCCGGCTGCATGGACTGCGTCGCGAGCCCGCTCGGCGCCGGGTCGACCGACCTCGGCGATGTCACGGTGATCGTGGGCACGTGGGCGATCAACGCGGTCGTGGTGCCGACGAATGCCGTTCCCCCGCGCGTCACGATCAACGCGCTGCTCCCCGATCCCCGCCTCATGCTGGCCATGGAGGTCGCGCCCACGTCCGCCGCGAGCATCGAGTGGGCGTCCGGGCTGCTCGGCGCCCGCGCGACTCTCCCGTTGACTCCGCGCGACCTCCTCGAAGCCGCGCACGGCGCACCCCCGCTGGCGGACGGGCTGCTCTTCCTGCCCTTCATCCACGGCGCGCCCGAGCATCTCGGCGCCTCCGGCACCTTCGTCGGAATCAAGGGCAGCCACGGCTACCCGCACGTCGCCCGCGCCGTCGCCGAAGGCATCACGCAGTACCACCGCGTGCAGATCGAGAAGGTCGTCGCGACGGGCGCCGTCGTCACCGACGCTCCGTGGACCCTCGCCGGCGGCGGGGCGAAGAACCCCCAGTGGGCGCAGATGTTCGCCGACGTCATCGGTCACGCGATGCGCCGGCAGCTCGGCACCGAGCTGGGCGCGCGCGGCGTCGCCTCGCTCGCGGCACGGGGCGTCGGGGTCGACATGACGCCGTGGGGCGTCGAGCCCGACCCCGCGCTCGTCGTGCCACCGGGCATCTGCCGCACCGCGTATCAGCAGCAGGCGGCCCGCTTCGACCGCGTCGTGTCGTCGATGACGAGCGTCTGGGAGGCCTACGCATGACGCCCTCGTCGGGCGTGTCCGACGCCCTCGACGAGATCGTGCGCGTCAGTCGGGCCCTCGGCGGCGATCCCTCGTTCGTCCTCCATGGGGGCGGGAACACGTCGATCACCGCGCGAGGCGAGGACGTCACGGGCGAGCCCGTCGACCTCGTCCTGGTCAAGGGGAGCGGATGGGATCTCGCCACGATCGAGCCGGCAGGATTCGCGCCGCTGCGTCGCGACCGCCTCGAGCGCCTGCTGCGCCTGCCGCACCTCGACGACCCGACGATGGTGAACGAGCTGCGCCAGGCCTCGCTCGAAGCAACGGCGCCGACGGCCTCGATCGAGGCGCTGCTGCACGCGCATCTCCCCGGCCGGGTCGCGCTCCACTCGCATGCCGACGCGATCGTCGCCGTGACCGATCGCGACGTGCCCGACGACGAGATCGCCGCGGCACTGGGCCCGCGGGTCGCCGTTCTGCCGTACGTGATGCCCGGCTTCCCGTTGGCACGCCTCGTGGCCGACACCGACCTCAGCGGCGTGGATGCGCTCGTCCTCCGCAATCACGGCCTGTTCACCTTCGGCGACGACCCCGACGCCGTGCTCGCCCGCCACCGCGAGATCGTCGCCCGGGCGGCCGAGCTCTCGGGGATCGTCGCGCCCGACGAGACGGATGCCGGTCAGACGGATGCCGGTGGTCACGATATCCCCCCGCGCGGCACGCTCGAGACAATCGCGGGCCTGCGCGCCGACATCGCGCGCGCCGCCGGACGGCCGATGCTGCTGCGGCAGAGCCGGTCGCGCCGTGCCGCCGCGTTCGCCGGCCGCACCGATCTCGACGCGGCCACGACCCGCGGAACCGCGACCCCCGAACACGTCATCTACACCAAGCGGCATCCGCTCGTCGGGCGCGATGTCGCGGCCTACGCGAGCGCGTACCGGGCCTACGTCGAGCGCCACCGGCACCGCCAGCCGGGCCCGATGACGCCGCTGGACCCCGCGCCGCGCGTCGTGTTCGACCCGGAGCTCGGGATGCTGACCGCCGGCGACACCGTGCGGGACGTCAGGGTCGCGGCCGACATCGCGGAGCACACCATCGCCGTCATCGAGGCGGCGGACGCGCTGGGCGGCTACCGGTCGCTCGACGAAGCGCAGAGCTTCGACATCGAGTACTGGTCGCTCGAGCAGGCCAAGCTCGCCGGCCGCCGCCGCGCGCCGCTCGCGGGGGAAGTCGCCATCGTGACGGGCGCCGCCTCCGGAATCGGGCGGGCCGCCGCGGAGCGACTGCTCGCCGATGGCGCCGCCGTGGTCGGGGTCGACCTCGATCCGAGCGTGCCGCACGCATTCTCGGGTGACGCCTGGCGCGGGGTGGTCGGTGACGTCGCCGACGCTGCCGTCGTCGAGCGCGCCCTCGACGAGGCGGTCCGCTCCTACGGCGGCGTCGACATGCTCGTCGTCGCTGCCGGGATCTTCCCCCGCAGTCAGCCGATCGCCGACCTCGACGATGCCGCGTGGGAGCGCGCCGTTCGCGTCAACGCCACCGCGCCCCTGCGCCTGATGCGGGCGGCGCACGCGCACCTCGCGCTGGCGCCCCGGGGCGGGCGCGTGGTGCTCGTGTCGACGAAGAACGTCGCGGCACCGGGCCCCGGCGTCGCGTCGTATTCGGCGAGCAAGACCGCAGCGGCTCAGCTCGCGCGGGTCGCAGCGATCGAGTGGGCCGCTGACGGCATCCGGGTGAACCAGGTCGAGCCCGACGCGGTCTTCGACACGGCGATCTGGACACCCGAGCTGCTCGCGGAGCGCGCGGCCAGCTACGGCCTCAGCGTCGAGGAGTACCGCACACGCAATCTGCTGCGCGTCGAGGTCACGAGCGCGATGGTCGCCGAGGCGGTCGCCGTCTTCTGTGAGCAGCTGCCGGCGACGACCGGCGCTCATCTGAGCGTCGACGGGGGCAACGACCGGGTGATCTGAGGCGGCGCCGATTTTCGGGGGACCGAACGATTCGCCCGCCCGAAATGCTGTCAATCAGGGCTTTTCGTCATTTTCGACGGCCCGCGACTGGCAAGCTCGAGAGCGGCCGATCTCCGTTCGACGGTGCCCGGGACGATCGCCGGCCATCCCGTCATCCCCGCTTCGAGGAGGAGCCATGTCGCCCTGGGCGCTGTTCATCCTGGCCGTCGGCGTCTCCGCTGATGCGTTCGCCGTGGCTCTCGGAAAGGGACTGCAGTTGCGTGCCCACGTGGTGCGGGGCGCCCTGCTCATCGCCGGCGCCTTCGGCCTCGCGCAGGCGGTGATGCCGCTGATCGGCTGGCTGCTGGGCAGCACGTTCGCCGAGGCGATCGCCCCGTTCGACCACTGGATCGCCTTCGGCCTCCTCGCCGCTATCGGCGCCAAGATGCTGTGGGAGGCGTTCCGTCCCGACGAGGACGACGCGGATGCCGCATCCGGCCTCTCCGCTCGCGAGATCGTGCTGCTCGCCCTCGCGACGAGCATCGACGCCCTCGCCGTCGGCCTGTCGTTCGCATTCCTCGACGTGCCGCTGTGGATCGCGGTCGTCTCGATCGGCCTCGTCACGTTCGCGCTGTCGTTCGTCGCGGTGCTGATCGGCCACCGCATCGGCACGCGCTGGCGCAAGCCCGCCGAGATCATCGGGGGCATCGTGCTCATCGGCATCGGCACGCAGATCCTCATCGAGCACCTGGTCGCCGGCTGACTCCGCGCGGGTCGCGGTCGCGAGCCTCGGAGAATCACGCGAACCTCGGATCTTTGCGCGCGAACAGTCCGAGGTTCGCGACATCCTCCGAAGCACGGATGCCGGGGCGCGTGAGCGCCGGAGCGAGGCGGGTCAGCCCGCGAGCTTCGCCTTCACGTACGCGACCACGGCGTTCGCGTGACCGTGGCCGAGTCCGTGCTCGGTCTTGAGCGACTCGACCACCTGCATGTGCGACATCCCGGTCGAGAGCTGATCGGCTGCGATGTCGAGCCAGTGCTGGATCGGCAGCCCGTACGTCTTCTCGATGCTCGGGAAGTACGACGCCGGCCCCTTCGGCTTGTTCGCGGGATCGATGTCCGGAGCGGGGACGCGCGACGCACTCATGCGCCGAGGCTACCGCCGACCCGCGCTGCCGCGGGCGAGGAGTTTTTGCGAAGTCTCGTCACGAAACGGGTGGGCGGGCATCTCTTCGGTAGGTCGCGAGACCTGTCCGGCACTCCCCGTCGGGCCCCTGCCGGCCCCCAACCGGTGGGGAACCGTGTAGCGAGAGGGGGAGCGACTTCGGCCGATCCCCCTCTCGTGACGTCACGCCGACGCGGAACGCGCTCGAGGCCTCGCGTCCGCCAGCGCGCGATGGGCCGCGTTGTAGCCGCACATCCCGTGCACACCCGGCCCCGGCGGAGTGGCCGCCGAGCACAGGTAGACGCCGGGAACCCGGACGTCGTAGGGCGATGCCGCCGCTGCCGGGCCGAGGAGCAGCTGGCCGAGCGTCTTCGCCCCGGTGAGGATGTCGCCGCCGACGAAATTCGCGTTGTCGCGTGCGAGATCGCCTGTCGAGTAGCTGCGTTGCGCCACGATTCGGGAACGGAAACCGGGGGCGTAACGCTCGATCTGGCGGATGATGGCCGCCGTCGCGTCACCCGTGTATCCCTGCGGGACATGGGCGTAGGCGTACACGGGCGCCAGGCGGCCGACGCGGCGTGTCGGGTCGGCGACATCCTGCTGTCCGACGAGCACGAATGGCCGCTCGGGCATGCGGCCGCGCGAGGTCTCGGCCTCGGCCCGTGCGATCTCGGCGGCCGTTCCGCCGACGTGCACCGTTCCGGCGCGCGACACGTCCGGGTTGGTCCAGGGCACCCCGTCTTCGACGACGAAGTCGACCTTGAACGCGCCAGGTCCGCTCGTGAACCGCCGAAGACGGGTTTTACTCCAGCGCGGAAGAGCATCGCCGACGATGCCCTCGACCTGCGTGGGATGTACATCGAGCATCAGGATGTCGTGGGGTGGCAGCTCCGCCCGGCTGCGAACCCGATGCCCGGTGACGAAGGTGACGCCGCGTTCCCGCAGCGAGGCGACGATGGCATCGGTGAGCTTCGAGGTACCCCCGACCACCACGGGCCACCCGACACCGTGAGCGGCGGTGAGAAGCGCGGCCGCCACCGCCCCCGCGAAGGGGCGTGAGAAGGGCTGGAACGAGTGAGCGGCGATCCCGGCGTACAGCGCTGCGGCGGGTTCAGAGGTCAGCAGCCGCGCGATCAGACTCGGCGGCGGAGCTGCGACCATTCCGAACCGGGCGAAGAGAAGGGGATGCCGCGGAATATGGAGCGGCGGTTCGAAGAGTTCCGGGGCGAGGGCATCGAAGCGGCGTGCCGGGGCGCCGAAGAGGCGACCCCACGCGGGTGCGCCGAGGCCGTGCACGGTCATCTCCACCGATCGGTGCAGCAGTGCGGTGCGGCCGCCCTCGAGCGGATGAGCGACCTCGATCGACGCTTTGCCCCACTGCACATCCGGCGCAAGCTCGGCGATGTAGGGCGAGATGAGCGCGAGCGGATGCACAGCGGCGCAGTGGTCTTGGACGATCCCCGGGATCAGCGGCTCGGCCGCGCGGGCGCCGCCGCCCAGCACATCGTTCGCCTCGTAGACCGTCACGGCGTAGCCGGCCCGGTTGAGGACGTGGGCGGCGGCGAGCCCGTTGGGGCCGCTGCCGACGACGACGGCGGTGCCTTGCGCGACAGCGGCCATGGCTGTGCACCTCTCTGGAAAGTAGGGAAGGTGGGGCGGGGCCCGAAGGCTCCCGCCCCACCCTTGGAATGGTACGAGGGGATTACTCCGCCTCGACCTCCCGGTTCTTGCGGCGTCCGAAGACGGCAGCGAGCACGCCCAGGAGAGTCAGCATCGTTGCACCGATGCCGATACCCATGGCAGCCGCCGTGTCGCCTCCAGTACGCGCGAGCGAGCCGTCGGACTTGCTCGACGCGCTGTTGCTCGACGCCTGAGCGCCGGGGTCGGTGCCGTTGTCGGCCGAGGCCGACGTCTCAGCGCCGGGGTCAACCGAAGCCGAGTTCTCAGCGCCCGGATCGACCGACGCAGACGCCGAAGCGTTCACGTTGGTGTTCGGGTCAGCCGAGGAGTCAGCATCAGCCTGGAACTGCACCGAAGCATCCGTCGACGAGCTCGACGTTGCCGCCGCCTTCGCCGCCGACGAGGCGTCAGACTCTGCCGCGACCGACGCGTCAGCGTTGGTCTTGTCAGAGTTATCAGCCTGCGCGGCCGGGCTCGCCGAGACCTGAGCGGCAGCAGACGGGTCCGAAGACACATCAGCCGACGCCGCACTCGACGCATCCGGGTTAGCAGCAGCCTTCGCTGCAGCCTCCGCGTTCGGGGTTGCCGCAGCCGACGCAGCCGACTCAGCATCCGGGGTCGCTGCAGCCTGAGCCGCCGCCTGAGCGGACGGGTTGCTGTTGTCATCAGCCTTCGCCGACGCCGACGCAGACGCCGAAGCGTTCACGTTGGTGTTCGGGTCAGCCGAGGAGTCAGCATCAGCCTGGAACTGCACCGAAGCATCCGTCGACGAGTTCGACGTTGCCGCCGCCTTCGCCGCCGACGAGGCGTCAGACTCTGCCGCGACCGACGCGTCAGCGTTGGTCTTGTCAGAGTTATCAGCCTGCGCGGCCGGGCTAGCCGAGACCTGAGCGGCAGCAGACGGGTCCGAAGACACATCAGCCGACGCCGCACTCGACGCATCCGGGTTAGCAGCAGCCTTCGCTGCAGCCTCCGCGTTCGGGGTTGCCGCAGCCGACGCAGCCGACTCAGCATCCGGGGTCGCTGCAGCCTGAGCCGCCGCCTGAGCGGACGGGTTGCTGTTGTCATCAGCCTTCGCCGAAGCCGACGCAGACGCCGAAGCGTTCACGTTGCTCTGGGGCTCCTCGACCGGGGTCTTCGTCGAGTCCTCGGGCGACTCGACGTTGCCGGGCTCGCCGGGCTGTCCCGGGGGCACGTTGCCCGTCGCGAGGGCGGTGTTCTCGACCGAACCCTTCTTAGCGTCGTCGGCAGTGATCACGTACGGCTCGGTCGACTCGCACTCAGCCGACTGGCCGGGCGCGAGAGCGATCGGGTCGCAGCTGACGCCGACGCCGGCGTTCTGCAGGAACTCGTCGCGGATCGCAATGTTCTCGATGTTCGCGATTCCGGTGTTGGTGACCTTGAACCGCCAGAAGATCTGGTCGCCCGGGTCGGTGATGCCGTTGTTATTCGTGTCGACGACCTTCGAGACCTCCTTGTCGAGGTTCAGACGTGCGGTCACAACCCGCGCACAGTCGGTGGAGGACGTGTTGTTCCCGTAGTCGGGGTCATCCTCCATGCCCACCAGCTCGGCCGTGTTCGTCACACAGCCGCTGATGTCGTTCGCGGCCGTGACGCGGACGCGGAAATCGATCTTCTCGCCGGCTCCGACCTCACCGCCGTTGATGAGCAGAGTCTCCCGGCCGTCTGCGCCCGTCTGGGTGGTCAGCGTGACACCCGGGCTGTCGACCAGGATCGCGTTGCTCAGCCCCGCGGGGAGCACGTCCTTGAGGAACCAGCCTCCCGACGGGGAACTGCCGACGTTGCTCACCGTGAACGAGTACTCGAACGACTCACCGGGCATGAACTCCACCGGGCCGGTCTTCTTCAGCGCGATGTCAGCCGGGTCACCGAAGTTGTAGGCCCCATCGTTGTCGATAGTGGAGTTCGCCGTCCCCACGCCTATCACTTCAGCGACCTGTGAGCCGGCGACACGTACATGCACGACCCTGCCGGAGGCGTTGTCGACAAACCCGAGCAACCCGGATCCCGTCACCCAGGCAGCACCGTAGTTACTCGTCCCGCCCGTCCGGAGTCCCGGCGCGTCGATCCTCGTCACAGTGTTGCTGGATACGTCATAGCGCAGCAGGTACCCACCCGAACTCGCCGACCAGAAGTAGCCGTCCGCGTAGACAAGATCGTTCGGGCTGTCGTTTCGCACAGTCCCCGAGAAGGTGTGGGTCTCCTGCGCACCCGTTGCGAGGTCGATCGAGGCGATGACCGTTCCACCGGTCGAGTAGAACCACAACTTCCCGTCGTGGTATTCCATGCCCGACCAGCCCGTCACATTCGGTGCGACGGGTCCGGTCAGCCCGGCCACTCGGGTCGCCACACCACCCTGACCGATGCGATAGAGCGGGTCGCGCACCGCGGTGCCCGGGTAGAGCGTCGCATAGATGAAGCCGTCATCCGGGTTGAAAGCCATCGTCGACAGGTCGCCCGGCTGGACGGAACCCAATCGGTCGAAGCTGTACTGTCCCGATGTCGGCGAGTATTTGACGTCAAAGAGCGAACCGGCGGATGTCCGGTTCGATTGCAGGAGCCATACCTGACTCTTGTCGGTGGGCCACGGGTCACCCGCAGCCGCATTGGCCGCGGTCGCCGCACCCATCACGGCGAGGCTGATGACAGCCGCCCCCGCGCCGACCGTCAGCGCTCTGCGCTTCCAACGCCCCGGCGGGCGTGCATGTTGCTCATTCGTCATTCTGAGCGTTCTCCTTTGTTATCGGAAGTACCGGTGTCCCGGTGCTCTTCCCCCAATACGCCGACCGGCCGAGCCGGACGGCGGTCACCGCGAGCCCGCTCCCACGAGCTGCGCGGAGTCTGTGTGGTCCTGGGCTTCGGCCGCGGAGGGATCGACGTCCTCGGTCGTGGCAGGCATGCGCTGAACCTGGAGTTCTCCCCCTCCGGGACTCGATGCGGCCGCACGCCACTTCTCCGTGAATGTCTGAGCGATTCCCGCCCAAGACCGGTCGCGGATGAAGATCGCATCGATCGCGACCATCGTCAGCGAGAACCAGGGCAGGCCCATGAGCACGGCGATTCCGATGTGGAAGCCGAGCATTCCGAACAGCGCGATCAGTCGGGTCGGGCGCGTCAGCAGCATGAACGGGAACCCCGCTTGCAGGAACAGCGTGCCGAGTGTCAGGAAGGCGACAGCCGGCCCCCAGGCCATGAAGAAGTCCGACAACGCGGGCCAGGTGCCGAAACGCGCCGTCTCGAGCGGGTGATAGATCGCCCAGCCCTCACGCCAGGGTGCGCCGCCGGCCTTGAACAGGGCGCCCGAGGTGTACACGAAGATGACCTGTGCGGCCAGAGCGACGAGCGTGAGGTTGTGCGCGACGATGCCGATCTGACGCGGCGCGGATCCATCGCGGAACCACTCGCCCTTGCGTGCCCGACGGCGAGCGTCGAGCGACCACCGCGCGGCAGGGTCAGCGAAGAAGAGCAGGATCATCGCGATGCGGAACATGTTGTCGCCCTGGTCGCCGACCATGTCGTTGGCCTCGATGAAACCGACCCAGAGGCAGAAGAACACCGGAAGCACGACGCGGAATCGCCAGCCGAGGATGAACAGGATGCTCAGGCCGATCAGCGCGACGTAGAGCGTGGAGTAGGCCAGGTCGTTGCCCATGGCGTTGTGGAATGACGAGAAGAGCCAGATCTTCGGAAAGTCGCTGAGCGGGTCCGCCATCTCGCGGTTCCAGGCGGAGCCCGAGCCGAACGAGTAGTAGCGGGTGTTGAAGTTCGTCAGCAGCAGTCCGAGTCCGGTGAGGCCGAACAGGATGCGGGTCACGGCCAGGCCGTAGAGCGCCTTCTTCGAGTCATGAAGCCAGTGGTTCGCGGCCGAGAACGTGCGGGTCGCGGCGACAGTCGTGGTCTGTGCGAACTGCGCGATGAGCGAGCCGACGAAGGTGAGGATGCGGGGCGTCGCCGTAGCGTTCGAGTCGGTGGTGCTCATCGGTTCAGGCCCTTCAGGTAGGTCTCGTACTGCGACCGGAACACCTCGGCGAAGCGGTCTTCGTTCTGTCCCGGCTCGGTGAACACCTCGCGCCAGCCCGGGCGGATGACGGTCGGGTCGGGGCGCTGAGCGTTCGGGTTGTTGCGCTCGGCGAACGGCACGACGTTCTGGCGGCTCACGCGGAACTGAACCGCGGTGACGTCGTCTCCCCAGATCGCGTGGGCGACCTGGGTCGCATAAGCGGTCGCCATGCGGTCGTCGCCGACGTAGGCGTCGGGATCGACCTCGTCGTCAGCACTCTCGAGCTCGGCCGACAGCGTCGACAGCCACTCGTCACCCATGTGGTTCTCGAGGGTCAGCGCGCGCTGGCTCTCGGACAGCCCGTCCCACGACTTCTTGAAGGTGCTCGCGAGTTCCTCGGCCTGGATGCCGGCCCGCGGCGGGAACAGGTTGTTCTTCACCATGGAGAGCTCGACATCGGTCGCGCTCACCCAGCCGGTCTCGGACTCGTTACCCGCGTCATCGGTCACGAGGGCGCGAACGTTGAAGTGATAGTCGCCGTTGATCGGCTCGGGCGCGAACACACTCCACGACTGACCGAACAGCGGCAGCATGTACGAGCTGAGCGCGTTCTCGGGAGGGAGCTGGCGCAGCGCCGAGGGCGGATAGATCCACAAGAACGAGGCGAAGACGTGCCACGCCGTCAACAGCACCAGTGCCGTCGAGACGATGCGCACCGTCCATCGTGTCGACGCCTTGGCGTCTCCGTCGTTTCTCGCGGGCGTCGGCCTCCACCGCGCCGATGGCATTGTCCTGGTCATTTCTCTCCCCGTGTACGTGGTCTCGGGGGCGTCCGTGAATGCGCCCTGACTTCGAGACCGCTGCGACGACGGATCGTGACGCGGAATGCGGGAAGTTTTTCGTCAGCACGGCGCGGGGCATCCGTGATCGCGGTTTCGGCGTCACGATCCGGGCGCGACGACGTGCCCCCCATGGGTCGACAGCTACCGCTTCGTCATCGACGAGCGGTACCGGACCTCACCCCGCGGGGATTCCCTCCCACGCCGAAGGGGGGAGCGTGATCACGCTCCCCCCTTCGCAGGTCTCCGACGACGTACCGGCGGAATCAGTCCAGCAGCAGTGCGGGTTCCTCCAAGACGGATGCCACGTCGGCGATGAACCGGCTCATGCCGTCGCCGTCCACGACGCGGTGATCGAACGAGCCCGACACTGTGGTGACGAAGCGAGGACGCACCTCGCCGTCGACGACCCACGGCTTCTGCCGGATGGTGCCCATCGCGACGATGCCCGACTCGCCCGGGTTGATGATCGGGGTGCCGGCATCCATGCCGAACACGCCGATGTTCGTGATCGTGATCGTGCCGCCCTGCTGCTCGGCGGGCGAGGTCTTGCCCTCACGCGCGGTGAGCGTCAGCTTCTCGAGTGCGCGGGCGAGACCGCGCATGTTCAGGTCTTGGGCGTCCTTGATGTTCGGCACGAGCAGGCCGCGCGGAGTCGCCGCCGCGATGCCGAGGTTGACGTAATGACGCACCCGGATCTCAGCGCCGTTCTCGGTCTCGACCCACGCCGCGTTCACCATGGGCGTGCGGCGCACCGCCCACACGACGGCACGCGCCATGATCAGCAGCGGTGAGACCTTGATGTCGGCGAAGTCGGGCGACGCCTTCATCCGCTTGACGAGTTCCATGGTGCGTGTCGCGTCGACGTCGGTCCACACCGACACGT
The DNA here is from genome assembly GCF_003610405.1 of Microbacterium sp. AG238. Taxonomy (GTDB): domain Bacteria; phylum Actinomycetota; class Actinomycetes; order Actinomycetales; family Microbacteriaceae; genus Microbacterium. Next base: position 2,138,013 of record NZ_RAQC01000001.1, on the reverse strand, counting down.
GCGGTGCGGTGTGCGCGGAGTCGACCATGTGCTTGGCCGTGACCTTGCGCACGCCCTTGACCGGGATCGTCTCCTCGCGGTCGTCGGTCGGCCCGGCCGAGACGACCGCCGGCGGAACCGGGATGGTCTGCTCGCGCACCTCGGGTCGGGCAGGCGTCTGGAGGTTGCGGAAGACGGATGCCTGCGACGCGTGGTTGACGACGTCCTCACGCGTCACCTCACCCGCAGCCCCCGTCGGCGTGACCGACGCCAGGTCGACGCCGAGGTCGCGCGCGAGTTTGCGGATCGGGGGCTTCGCCACGACGCCCACGGCTGCGCGGGCCGGTGGCTCGGCCGGCTTGCGGCGACGCGACTGCACCTGACCGGCCCCGCCGTACCCGACGAGGACCGATCCGTTCTCCTCCGATGCGTCGCCTGCGGCGGCCGGCTTCTCAGCAGGGGTCTCGCCGTGCTCGGAGTTGCCGCTCGCGGCATCCGCGCCCCCGGCCGCGCCCGCGATCGTGATGATCGCAGCACCCACCTCGACAGTGGTGCCTTCGTCGACGAGCAGCTCGCCGACCGTGCCCGAGAACGGCGACGGCAGTTCGACGAGCGATTTGGCGGTCTCGATCTCGACGAGGACGTCGTTGACCGCGACCTCGTCGCCGGCGGCCACGCGCCACTGCACGATCTCGGCCTCGGTGAGGCCTTCGCCGACGTCCGGCAGATGGAAGGTCTGGGTGCTCATGAGGGAATCCTCTCGCAGGCGCGTCGGGTGGTCAGTAGGCGAGGGCGCGGTCGACGGCCTCGAGGATGCGGTCGGCGTCGGGGAGGTACGCGCCCTCGAGCTTCGCGGCCGGGAACGGGACGTCGAAGCCCGACACCCGCAGCACGGGAGCCTCGAGCGAGAAGAACGCCTGCTCGGTCACGGTCGCGGCGATCTCGGATCCCAGCGACGTGAACCCGGGTGCCTCCTGCCCGTAGACCATGCGTCCGGTGCGCCGCACCGAGTCGAGGATCGGGCCGTAATCGACGGGCGACAGCGAGCGCAGGTCGACGACCTCGCACGACACGCCCTCGCTCTCGGCGAGCGCGGCAGCCTGCAACAGCACCGTCACCATCGCACCGTGACCCACGAGCGTGACGTCGGTTCCGCGGCGGACCACGCGCGAGGCGTGCAGCGGCAGTGCCCGCGCGGCGAGATCGACCTCGCCCTTGGTCCAGTAGCGCGACTTCGGCTCGAGGAAGACGATCGGGTCGTTCGAGGAGATGGCGTCCTGGATCATCCAGTACGCGTCGTTCGGCGTCGAGGGCGACACGACCCGCAGACCCGGGGTGTGCGTGAAGTACGCCTCCGGGCTCTCCTGGTGGTGCTCGACGGCGCCGATGTGCCCGCCGTAGGGAATCCGGATGACGACGGGGAACGACATCCGTCCATCGTGCCGGTTCGTGAGCTTCGCGAGCTGCGTCGTGATCTGGTCGAAGGCGGGGAAGACGAATCCGTCGAACTGGATCTCGCACACCGGTCGGAAGCCGGCCATCGCGAGTCCGATCGCGGTTCCGACGATGCCCGACTCGGCGAGGGGCGTGTCGAGCACGCGCCGGTCGCCGAACTCGGCCTGCAGACCCTCGGTGACGCGGAACACGCCCCCGAGGCGGCCGATGTCCTCACCCATCATCAGCACGTGGTCATCGCCCTGCATCGCGGCGCGCATGCCCGCGTTGAGCGCCTTGCTGAACGGCAGCGTCTCGACGCTCATGCGCGTCCCTCCTCGAAGGATGCCTCGTAGTCGGCGAGCCACTTCCGCTGCCGATCGACGAGGGGGTGCTGCTCGCTGTAGACGTGAGCGAACATGCTGTCGGCCTCGGGAGCGGTGAGCTGGTTCGTGCGGACCCGGACGTCGTCGGCATAGGCCGCAGCCGCAGCATCCACGTCGTCGAAGAAGGATGCGGCGGCGCCGCGGCTCTCGAGATAGGCGCGCATCCGGGCGATCGGGTCGCGCCGCGCCCAGAAGGCCTCTTCGTCGCTCGTGCGGTACTTCGTCGGGTCGTCGCTCGTCGTGTGCGCACCCATGCGGTAGGTCAGCGCCTCGATCGCACGGGGCCCCTCACCGGAGCGGGCCTCGTCGAGGGCGAGCTTGGTGACGGCATAGCTGGCGAGCACATCGTTGCCGTCGACACGGATCGACGGCATCCCGTAGCCGGCGCCGCGGCGCACGAGCGGGACCTTGGACTGCGTCGAGACCGGCACCGAGATCGCCCAGTGGTTGTTCTGCAGGAAGAAGACCTGCGGGGTGTTGTAGCTCGTGGCGAAGACCATCGCCTCGTGCACGTCGCCCTGGCTCGAGGCGCCGTCGCCGTAGTAGACGATGACCGCTTCGTCGCGCTCGGGGTCGCCCGTGCCGGTGCGCCCGTCGAAGACCATCCCCATGCCGTAGCCCGAGGCGTGCAGCGTCTGCGAGCCGAGCACGAGCGTGTAGATGTGGGTGTTGCCGTTGCGGGGGTCGGTCGGGTCCCACCCGCCGTGGGTGAGGCCGCGCATGAGCCGGATGATGTCGATCGGGTCGACGCCGCGGATCGTGCAGACCACATGCTCGCGGTACGACGGGAAGAGGTGGTCCTGGGGCCGGGTCGCCCGCGCGGAACCGACCTGAGCGGCCTCCTGGCCGAACGACGGAGGCCAGAGCGCGAGCTGCCCCTGACGCTGCAGGTTCGTGGCCTGGCGGTCGAAAGCCCGCACCGTCACCATGTCGCGGTAGAACGTCTCGAGCTCCGTGTCGGCGAGCGCCTCGATCACCGGCAGGTAGCGTTCGGCTTCGGGCGACGGGTCGAGTGAGCCGTCGGCCGCGAGGACGCGGACGAGAGCGGGATCGAGTTCAGCTTCGTCGGTCACCCTCCCACGCTAACGCCCCCGGTATGACCCGATCTGCATGCGGTCGACAACGGATGCCGCGATTCGCGGTCGACACGGCACAACCCGGGGTGGGTTGGTGGGGGTGGGGTGGGGTGGGCGTGGCGCGGATGCAAGGGATCGTGGCCGACACCCCGGGGCGACGGCATCCGAGTCGGGGTGTCGCACTGGATCCCTTGCATCGCGGTGCGACGGGCGCGAGCGGGCGGGGGGGGGGGGAGGATCGGCGGATGACGTCGTCATTCGAGATCGTGACGCGCGCCGCGGTATCGGCGGAGGCGCTGTTCGACGCGTCGCGTGACATCGGGGCGCACGTCGCCTCGATGCGCGGCACCGGCGAGCGCGCGATCGATGGTGTGACGAGCGGCCTGATCGGGCTCGACGAAACGGTGACCTGGCGGGCATGGCATTTCGGCATCCCGTTCCGGATGACGTCGCGGGTCACGGCACTCGACCGCCCGCTCCGCTTCGTCGACGAGCAGGTCTCCGGGCCGTTCCGCGTGTTCCGGCACGAGCACCTCTATGTCGAGCGCGACGGGATGACGATCATGACCGACCGCGTGACCCTCGCCTCGCCCGTTCTCGGCCGACTCGCCGAACGCCTCGTGCTCGTGCCCTATCTGCGCCGCCTGCTCACCCGCCGGGCCGAGCATCTGGTGACATCCGTCTCGGGCTGATCGCCGCGCCGCGTCCGGCCACCCGGTGCCGCCCGCGCCGCGCGCACACCGCGATACAAGGGATCACGACCGACACCCCGGGCCGGCGGCATCCGCACCGGGGTGTTGCCGTCGATTCCTTGCATCCGCGCACGGGCACCCACACCCCCCACCACGCCGGGCCGGTCAGCGGCCGAGGTCGATCACGGCCGCGCCGAAGGGCTCGAGGCGCAGGGTCGTGCCCTCGACACGCGCCCCGAACGACAGGAGAGGGATGCCGCGGCCACCGAGCGCCACGTCGCAGGGCCGGTCGGCCGGATTGAGCGCGACCAGAAGCGACCCTCCCCGCCGGTACACGAAGGGGTAGCCGGTCGATTCGACCGTCACGTCGGCCCGCGCCGACAGTCGGGGATCGCCCCGCCGCAGCGCGATCGCTTCACGTAGGAAGTGCAGGAGGGATGCCGGGTCATGCAGCTGCCGCGCCACGGTCGGGGCGTCCGGGGCCGGGTCGGCGGGCAGGTACCTCGACTCGTGGGCGCGCTGCCCGAGAATCTCCACCGTTCCCCAGGCCATCGGCGTGCGCGATCCCGCTCGCTCGTACGTCGGCCCGAGCGACGACCCCTCGAGAGGGCCGACGCCCGGCAGGTAGCGCATGCCGATCTCGTCGCCGTAGTAGATCGAGGGCATCGCCGGCCAGGTCAGCACGAGCAGCAGCGCCGCGCGGGCCTGCCGCGCATCGCGGTCGCCGCTGACCATGCGCGTGAAGTCGTGGTTCGCCGTCGGCAGCCCGACGATCCCCCGGCTGCCGGCCTCACGGATGGCATCGCGCGCCTCGGACCACGCCTCGACGAAGTCTGCCGCGTCGCCTCGACCGGCGGCGTCGGCCCACGCGTCGCGGGCGGGCCATGCCTCGTGGACGGTGCCCGAGCCGTTCTCGAACAGCGACTTCAGCGGCATCCCGTCGAAGTCGCCGCCGAACTGCAGGAAGAAGTCGACGTCGAATCCCGCGGGCACCGCTCGTGCCGGGTCGCCCCACTCGGAGATGAGGATGCGGCCCGGGTGCGTGCGGTCGAGACGACGGTGCACGTCGTGCCAGAGCTTCGCGGTCTCGACGTGTCCGGGATCGTCCTTCACGAGCGACGCGGCCATGTCGACGCGGAATCCCGCGACACCGCGGTCGTACCACCGCCGGATGATGTCGACGAGGGCATCTCGGTTGCGCGATGGCCCGGGTGCATCGACGGCCTGACGCCACGGCTCGTCCGGATGAGGCCGGGCGTAGCCGAAGTTCAGCGCGGGCTGGAAGTGGAAGAAGTTCGGCTTGTAGAACCCGCGGTCCCCGCGCGGCACCGGCACGAATCCGTCTGCGGCCACGGGGCTGAAGACGTACCGGTCACCCTCCGGGTCACCGTCGACGGGCGCGGCCAGCGCGTCGCCGAACCACACGTGCTCGTCCGAGGTGTGACCCGCCACGAGGTCGAGCACGATCCCGATGCCCCGCCGCTCGGCCTCGGCGAGGAGCCGGTCCATCGCCGCGTCGCCGCCGTACCGGTCGGCCACACGGTCGAAGTCGGCGACGTCGTACCCGGCGTCGCGGAAGGGCGAGACGAAGACGGGGTTGAGCCACACGGCATCGACGCCGAGCCAGGCGAGGTAATCCAGTCGCGCCGCGACACCGTCGAGATCGCCGATGCCGTTGCCGTCAGCGTCGGCGAAGCTCTGCGGATACGCCTGATACAGGACGAGGCGGTCGAGGCGATCGGCCAGGGGAACGAGGGTCATGACGCTGCTCCTTCGCAGGTTTTCTCGATGCAAGGCTTGATGTAACCGGTTACACGGAGGTACAGTCCCCAATGTATCCGGTTACATCGCCGGATCACAGAGCAACCCGGCACCAGACACCAGCACCCGCACCCGACACGACGAAGTGAGGTGGGCCCGCGTGGCTTCCGATTCCCCCGCCGTTCGCCCGACCATCCGCGACATCGCCCGCGAGGCCGGGGTGTCGGTCGCGACCGTCTCGCGCGTCACGCACGACGATCCGCGCGTCGTCGCCGAAACGAAACAACGCGTCCAGGCCGCGATCGACCGGTTGGGATACCGCCCCTCGGCTCTCGGCCGCGCCCTGTCGTATCAGCGCACGAACACTCTCGGCATCGTGCTGCCCGGACTCGGCGGCCCCTACTTCGCCCAGCTCATCGAGGGCGCCGAGTCGGTGGCGGTCGAGCGCGGCGTCGTCATCAACGTCGTCGGAACCCACCTGCGGCCCGACGCCGCCGGGGCCGTGCGCCAACTCGCCGAACGCACCGACGGACTCATCATCGCCGGCGGCACGCTGCCGTCCGACGAGGTCGCCGCGCTCGCACGCTCGGGCCGAGTGATCGTCGTCGCCGGCGAGGCCGACGAGGCAGCGACCGTGGTGACCGACGGCCGCGCGGCCGCCGCCGAGCTCACCGGCCACCTCGCCGACGTGCACGGGTACCGCCGCATGCGCTTCGTCGGTGAGCCCTCGGGGTCACCCGACACGGCGTGGCGTTACGAGGGCTTCCGCGACGCTCTCGAGCAGCGCGGTCTCGCCGAGGCGGGTGAGCCCGTCCGGCTCGGCCTCGACGTGCGCAGCGGCGCGGTCGCCGCCCGGATGCTGCACGATGACGCGGATCTGCCCGATGCTCTCGTCTGCGCCAACGACGAGCTCGCGATCGGCATGCTGGCCACACTGCCGGGCCTCGGCCACCGCATCCCGGCGGATGTCGCGGTCACGGGCTTCGACGACCAGGCTCTCGCCGGCATCGCCTCGCCGCGCCTGACGACGGTGCACCAGCCGATCGCCGAGCTCGGCGCTCGCGCAGCGGCCGGTGCGCTGGGCGACGACATCCGATCGCACACCGTCCTGCCGACCCGACTGGTCGTGCGGGAGTCGTGCGGCTGCGCGCCGGAATCGACGCCGGAGGCGATGCCCGACTGAGAACGCGACCGGTCGAGGAGCGACCGGCCTCACAGAGGAACGAGGAGGTTCCGATGAGAAGACGCAGAGGACTGGCGGCGGGAGCGATCGCCCTGACCGCGCTGCTCGCGACATCCGCGTGCGCGAATGTCGGCCTCGAGCCCGCACCCGAAGCCCCGCCGGGCTTCATCGACGAGCTGCGGATGCCGTCCGAGGCCGGCGGGTCGGTGCAGGGACTGCTCAACTACAACTGGCTCTCCCCCAACGCGACGGTTCAGACCTGGCTCTTCGAGCCGCTCATGATCCGAGACCGATTCACCTGCGAGGCCGTGCCCTGGCTCGCCACCGACTACGAGTGGGAACGCCCCGACCGCCTCGTGCTGACCCTGCGCGAGGGCGTGGAGTGGAGCGATGGCGAGCCCTTCACCGCTGACGACGTCGTGTACACCTTCATGGCGGGCAAGGAGTTCCCCGCCGCCGACAAGTCGGGCCTGTGGGGCGACTTCTTCGGCGCTCCCGCCGAGAGCGTCACCGCGGCCGACGACCACACCGTCGTCTTCGACTTCGCGGGTGCCGCGGTGCCGAAGACCGACGCCATCCTGCAGAACACCAAGATCCTGCCCGAGCACATCTACGCCGCGCAGGGCGATCCGACCCTGTTCGTCGACGAGCAGGGCGTGGGCACCGGCCCGTTCACCCCCGAGTCCTACAACGGGCGCCGCCTCGTGCTCGAGCGCAACGAGAACTACTGGAACGCCGACGAGGTCCGCGTCCAGCGCCTCTCGCTCGAGGGCCAGTACGACGCGAACTCCGGGGCACTGAAGCTCCGCAGCGGCGCGCTCGACCTCTACCGCGGCGACATCCCCAACCCCAACCGCTCGGTGGTGGCGCCCGACCCCGAGAACGCGCATTTCTTCTACCCGCCCGACGCCATCACCGCCCTCGTGCTCAACAACGAGCGCCCGGTGCTCAACGACCCGAGATTCCGCGAGGCCTTCGCCTACGCGCTCGATCGCGAGGCGCTCAGCCAGCGCGCGAGCTTCGGCATCATGGAGCCGGCGAGCCAGACGATGCTGCTCCTCCCCTTCCAGGAGCAGGCGGTGCCCGAGCAGTGGCGGGGCAAGGAGTTCATCCCCTACGACCCCGCGCGGGCGAACGAGATGCTGGATGCCGCCGGCTACGAGCGCGGGCCCGACGGGCTCCGCGTCGACGAGAACGGCGAGCCGCTGTCGTTCGTCTTCAGCGTGCAGGCCGGGTGGATGGACGTCATCGCCATGGCGGATGTCGTCGCCCGCAACGCCGCCGACGTCGGCATCTCGGTGCGCATGGTCACGACCGATCCCAACGCGATCGAGGGGATGCAGAAGGCCGGCGACTTCGACATGACGGTCGACTTCATCAGCGGCGGATGCCAGCGGGCGCGCGACCTCGGCGCGAAGCTGCAGGCCTCGCAGATCTCGACCGAGCAGGAGCTTCTGCTGAACCGCGCCCGCTACGTCAACCCGGAGATCGACGCTCTCATCGCCGAGTGGACCAACACCACCGACGAGAGCCGCACCGCCGAGATCGAAGCCCGGATCATCGACATCTTCATGACCGAGTTCCCCTACATCGCGCTGCAGTACGCGCCGAACCGGCTCATCTACCGCACGAACAACGCCGTCGGATGGCCGAGCGAAGACAACCCGTATCCGGTCGACCAGCTCATCCGCGTCCTCCCGAACCTGCGCCCGCCGGGAGAGGCGGATGCCGGCGGGGCGGATGCCGGCGGGGAGGACTGAGCCATGGCCTACTACGCCCGCAAGACCGGCTACTTCCTGCTCACTCTCTGGGCCGCGATCACGCTGAACTTCATCATCCCCCGGCTCCAGCCCGGCGATCCGGCCGAGATCATGGTCCGTCAGCTCAACGGCCAGGGCGAGATCGATCCGGCCCAGGTGGCCGCCGTGAAGGCGATGCTCGGCTACTCGAACGACAACGTCTTCATCGCGTACGGCGACTATCTGCGACAGCTCGCGTCGTTCGACCTCGGCACGTCGTTCACATACTTCCCGTACCCCGTCGCCGACGTCATCGGCCAGGCGCTGCCGTGGACGCTCGTTCTCGTCGGCATCACCCAGATCCTCTCGTTCGTGCTGGGCACGCTGCTCGGGGCGATCGCCGCGTGGCGGCGCAACAGCCGTTTCGACGCGACGATCTCGGTCGGCTCGACCTTCGTCGGCAACCTGCAGTCCGTGTGGATCGGTCTCATCGTCCTGTTCGTCTTCGCGTACACGCTCGGTTGGTTCCCGGCATCCGGCGGCTACGGCTACACGACCCCGGGGCTCTCCCCGATCCACATCGCCGACGTCGTCTCGCATGGGTTCCTCCCGGCGCTGACGCTGATGGTCACGGCTCCGATCGGCTTCATCCTGTCGATGCGGAACACCATGGTGCAGGTGCTCGGCGAGGACTACATCCGCCTCGGCGCAGCCGCCGGACTGAAGGAGCGCACCCTCGCCCTCGGCTATGCGGCTCGGAACGCGCTGCTCCCGGTCATCACGGGGTTCGCGTTGTCGCTGGGTGTGCTCATGGGCGGCTCGATCCTCATCGAGACGGTCTTCGACTACCCCGGCATGGGGCGCCTCATGGGCGAGGCGACCTCGAACCGCGACTTCCCCCTCATGCAGGCCATCCTGCTGGCGACGATCGTCATCGTGCTGACGGCGAACTTCATCGTCGACCTCCTCTACCCCCTCATCGACCCCCGGGCCCGCCGGGCCAAGGCGTGAAAGGCAGGTGACGAACGATGTCCGATGAGACCCCCATCCCCCAGCCGGCCTCGATGCCGCAACCGGCGCGAACCGAACCGATGCGCACCGAGCCCGTCCGCACCTTCCGGCGGCGCGTGACCGACGAGGATGCATCGACCAAAGAGATCGTGGCGGTCGTCCGACCCGCCCGGTGGTACGCCGTCATCTGGTCGAGCAGGAAGGCGCGCGTGGGCATCGTGATGCTCGTGGTGTTCCTGCTCGTCGCGGTGTTCGCCGATCTCCTCTCGCCGTACCGACCGAACGACGCGACCTTCGCGCCGTCGCAGGATCCGAGCTGGACCCACTGGATGGGCACGAACACGCTCGGCTACGACATCTGGACGCAGCTCGTCCACGGCACCCGCCTCTCGTTCGCGATCGGGGTGCTCGGAGGACTCGCCACGATCGTCATCGCGATCGTGGTCGGGCTGCTCGCCGGCTACCGCGAGGGCGGGCTGCTCGACGACATCCTGTCGTTCCTGACGAACCTGGCCCTGGTGATCCCGGTGCTCCCGCTGATGATGGTCATCGTCGCGTACAGCGAGACGCGCGGGCTCGGTCTCCTCGTCTTCGTGATCGCGATCACCAGCTGGGCGGGCGCATCGCGCGAGATGCGATCGCTCATCATCTCGATGCGCAACCGCGATTACGTCACCGCCGCGCGGTTCGGCGGCGACGGGATGCTGCGCATCGTGTTCCGGGAGATCATGCCGAACATGTCATCGCTGATCGTCTCGGGCTTCATCGGGGCCGCGACCGCCGCGATCGCCGCCGAGGCCGGCCTGTCGTTCATGGGCTTCGGCGATCCCAACACCGTCAGCTGGGGTCAGATGCTCGCTCAGGCCAACGCCAACGGCGCGCTCGTTCAGGGCCTCTGGGTCTGGCTGGTCGCGCCCGGCGTCATGCTCGCGCTCCTCATGACGTCGCTGACGTTCGTGAACTTCGGCGTCGACATGCTCAGCAACCCGCACCTTCGCGAAGAGGAGAAGTCATGAGCCCGACATCCGATCCGAGCGCGGCGCCCGTGCTCGATGTGTCCGACCTGTCGGTGCAGTACCGGCCGAAGCTCGGCGCCACGCTCGACGCGGTCAAGCGGGTGTCGCTGCGCGTCGCACCCGGCGAGTTCGTGGGACTCGCCGGCGAATCGGGCTCGGGCAAGACGACGTTCGCACAGGCCGTGCTGCGCCTGCTGCGGAGCCCGGGGCACATCACCGGCGGCTCGATCCGATGGGGCGATCGCGACGTCACGGCACTCGCCGACGACGAGCTGCGCCCGTTGCGCTGGTCGTACGTGTCGACGGTGTTCCAGTCGAGCATGAACTCGCTCAACCCGGTCGTGCGCGTCCGGAAGATGTTCGAGGACATCCTCGCCGAGCACACCGGGGCGGGCACAGCGGCTGCGCGGGCACGCGCGGAGGAGCTGTTCGACCTCGTCAGCGTCGACGCCCGGTTTCTCGACATGTACCCGCACGAGCTGTCGGGCGGCATGAAGCAGCGGGTGAACCTCGCCCTCGCGCTCGCGCTCAAGCCGAAACTGGTGCTGTTCGACGAGCCCACCACGGGGCTCGACGTCGTGGTTCAGAAGTCGATCCTCGACAAGATCCGTGAGCTGCAGGAACGCGAGCGATTCGGTGCGATCCTCATCACCCACGACATGGGCACGCTCCTCGACTTCGCCGACCGCGTCGCCGTCATGTACGAGGGCGAGATCGTCGAAGACATGAGCGCGCAGGATGCCGTGACCACGGGCCCGCGGCATCCGTATTCCATCCACCTCGTCGGGTCGTACGCCGAGCTGCTCGGCGAGGACGTCGCCGGGTACACCGGAGCCGAGCTCGAAGCGCCCGTCGAGGTGTCGCAGGAGGCTCCGGTCGAGCACGCCCCCGTCATCGACGTCGAGAACCTCCACCGCCGGTTCTCGAAGCGGCAGGGGCTGCGGACGGAGCATGTGGATGCCGTGAAGGACGTCTCATTCACGCTGCGCGAGGGCGAGGTGACGGCGCTGGTGGGCCAGTCGGGCTCGGGAAAGTCGACGATCGCGCGCATCCTCACCCGCATCGACGATCCGACTTCGGGCTCGGTGCGCTACTACGGACAGAAAGACGGCGAGGCGCACGACATCACGACGCTCCACGGCCGGATAGCGCGCGAGTATCGGCGCAACGTGCAGTACGTGTTCCAGGATCCGTACGCCGCACTCAACCCGACGCTCACCGTGGGGTACTCGCTGTCGCGACCGCTCGCGAACTTCCTGCACGTCGGGCGTCGCGAGGCCGTGGAGCGGTCGGCGAGCCTGCTCGAACAGGTCGGCCTGACCCCGGCGGGCCGGTACCTCGGGCGTCTCCCGCACGAGCTCTCGGGCGGCCAACGTCAGCGCGTCGTCATCGCCCGCGCCCTCGCCGCCGAGCCGCGACTCGTCGTCGCCGACGAACCGATCGCGAGCCTCGACGTGTCGATCCGTGCCGAGATCCTCGAGGTGCTGCAGTCGCTCGTCGCCGACCACGGCGTCGGGATGCTGTACATCACCCATGACCTGCTCTCGGCCAAGAGCCTCGCCAACCACGCGCTCGTGCTCCGAGGCGGCGAGCTCATCGAGGCGGGGCCGGCCGACCAGGTCATCGACAACCCGCAGGCCGAGTACACCCGACAGCTGCTCGATGCCATCCCCAACCCGTTCGAGAGAAGGACCGCCGCGTGACCGACACTGAGCTTCCTGGCATTGGGCTTCCTGGCACTGGGCTTCCTGTTGGTGAGCTTCCCGCGGACATCCGCGAGCTCACCGAGCGCGAGGTCGACGCATCGATCCGGTGGCTGTGGGCGCACGCGACCGCTGGTCTCGACAGCCCCGGTTGCGGACTCGTGCTCGACCGCGACGACCTGCCGGGGGTCGCGACCGTCGCGGCGACCGGCTTCGCCCTGGCGGCCTGGTGCGTCGGCGTCGAGCGCGGCATCCTCGACCGCGGCGACGTCCGCGACCGGGCCGCCGCGACACTGCGCACCCTGGAACAGTCGGTGCCGCAACGCGGCGGGTTCCTCGCGCATTTCGTCGACGCGGCCACCGGCGAGCGCCAAGGCCGATCGGAGTACTCCACGATCGACACGACGCTCGCGCTCTGCGGCGCCGCGGTGGCGGCATCCTTCTTCGCCGGCGACGGCGACGCCGGACGGGAGATCGGCGAGCGCACCGAGCGCCTGCTGCAGCGCATCGACTGGCCGTGGATCATCGACGACTCGGGCGACCGGACCGTCGTGCGGATGGCGTGGGTCGCCGACCGCGAGGACGATTACGCCGACGGCGCCGATGAGGCCGGATTCGTGAGCGCCTGGTCGATGACCGCCGAGCAGCTGCCCATGTACCTCCTCGCTGCCGGCCACGAGTCGGTGTCGCCCGAACTCGCGCGCGCGCTGTGGCGGGGGTTCGACAAGCCCGTGGGATCGTACGGCGGGCACGAGTGCGTGCACGAGCCGGCCGGAACCCTGTTCACGTACCACTTTCCCCTCGCGTTCTACCCGTTCCAGCGGGTGCGCGACCTCGACGGGCGTGACTGGTGGGCGAACGCTCGTGAGGCGTCGTTGGCCTCGCGCGCGTGGTGCGCAGACCAGGCGGGACGATGGAAGACCTTCGACGCTGGACTCTGGGGTCCGGCGGCGGGCCTCGGCCCGGGCGGGTACGTCGTCAACGGGGCGCGCCCCGCGCTGCGCGAGCCGCACGCCGACGGCACGGTGCCGCCCGTCTCGCTCTTCGGGGCGCTCGCCCTCGCGCCCGATGAGGTGGCGCCCGCACTGCGGGTGCTGCGCGATGAGCACCCGGGCGCGTGGAACGATTGGGGCGCAACCGACGGAGTCAACCTCGACGGCGACGAACCCTGGTACGCCGAGCCCCGATACGGGCTCAACAAGGGGGCAACCGCGCTGCTCGGCGCCGCGGCACTCGGCTCGACGCTCGTGTGGGACGCATTCTCACGGCATCCCTGGATCGCACGAGGCGCTGACAAGCTGGGCTTCACCCCGGCCTAGGTCGCTGGTCGTCGCGACTCGCGTGAGCTGACACCTCGCGCCCCCACGGGCCGCGGCCAAGGGCGCGAACTGCCAAGCGAACGCCGCCGAGCGACGGGGGGTCTTTCTGACCTGGCACTTCCCGCCCACACCGCCCCCCGATACGGGCACTACCCGCCAAGCGAACCCCACCCAGCCGCGGGCGCCTCGCGAACCAGGCCCTCGCGCCGCGACGCAAGTGATGATGACCGACACCCTGCGGCAGCGGCATCCGTGCGGGGTGTCTCGTCGATTCCCTTGTATCCGCGCACAGCCGGAGAGGCGGGTGGGATGCTGGACGCATGAGCCTGCCGCACCGCGATGAGTGGAACGCCGATGGGCAAGGCTTCCGCCGGTTCGAGCGGACCGTGCGCGTGGGTACGGGCGATGCCGCCTGGCGACGAGCCCGCACCGACCTGCTCGCCTGGCGGGTCAAGACGCGCAGCGGATTCCGGGTGGTCCCCGATGTTCCCCCCACTGTGAACGGGCGACACTGGCTCGAGATCGGATTCGGGCCGCTCACCCTCCGCGAGCCGGTCGAGGTGGTCGCGTTCGTCGACGAGCCCGACCGCGTGGGGTACGTCTACCTCGCGCTGCCCGGCCATCCCCTCGAGGGAGAGGAGACGTTCCTCATCACGCGACGCGGCGACGAGGTGCTCTTCACCCTGCGGTCACTCTCGCGACCGGCGCCGACGTGGTTCTGGCGGCTGGCCTATCCCGCCGTCCGCGTGGCGCAGGCGATCGTGCGCACGCGCTACCTCAGCGCGCTCCGGCGCGGCGACCGCTCCGCCGGCCCGCTGAGCCGCTGAGTCACTGAGCCGCGACGCAAGGGATCGTGGCCGACACCCCGCGTGGACGGCATCCGTCGCGGCGTGTCGAGCCAGAACTGTTGCATCCCGGCACGTGGCTCCCCCGCGACGTGCCGGGTCAGCCGACGACGGATGCCGCGGCCGCGACGATCCGCTCGATCGACTCCTCCTCGCCCACCGAGATGCGCACTCCGTCGCCGGCGAACGCCCGGACGATCAGGCCCGCCGCGTCGAAGGCCTCCGCGATCTCGAGCGCCCGCTCGCCCGCGGGCAGCCAGACGAAGTTGCCCTGCGCGACCGGGACGTCCCAGCCGGCCTCGCGCAACCGGTCGGCGAGCGCGTCGCGGCGCACGGCGATGTGACGCACCCGTTCGAGCAGCTCGTCCTCGGCGTCGAGGCTCGCGAGCGCGGCTTCCTCGGCCTGGGCCGTGACCGAGAGCGGGATGCCGGTGCTGCGGGCCGCGTCGAGGATGCGGTGGTCGCCGATGGCGTATCCGACGCGAAGTCCGGCGAGTCCGTACGCCTTCGAGAAGGTGCGCAGCACCACCACGTTGGCGTGGCCGGCGGCGAGCACGGCGGCGCCGGTGACGGCATCCGGATCGGTGACGAACTCGGCGTAGGCCTCGTCGAGGACGATGAGGACGTCGGAGCGGACGCGCGCGACGAACGCGTCGAAGGCCGCCTGGCTGACGACGGGCCCGGTCGGGTTGTTGGGGCTGCAGACGATGATCATCCGCGTGCGGTCGGTGACGGCATCCGCCATCGCGTCGAGATCGTGTCCGGCGTCAGCGGCCAGCGGCACGGCGACGGCGGTCGCTCCGGCGACGGTCGCGAGCCCCGGGTACGCCTCGAACGACCGCCAGGCGAACATGATCTCGTCTCCCGGGCCGCTCGTGGCCGACGCGAGCTGGTACAGGATCGACACCGATCCGGCGGCCACGTGCACACCATCGGGCGCGACCGCGTAACGGTCTGCGAGCCGCGAGCGCAGGCGGCCCGCCGAGGCGTCGGGGTACCGGTTGAACGTGGTCGCCGCGCGCACGGCCTCGACGACGCCGGGCAGCGGGTCGAAGGGGTTCTCGTTGCTCGACAGCTTGAAAGCGTCGGCTGAGGCCTGACGGCCCTGGCGGTATGCGGGCAGGGCCGCGATCTCGGGTCGGATGCGCACGGGCAGGTCGGTCACGATGCGAGTCTACGGATGCCGTCACGCCGATCGGATGACGCACGGGGGCGGCCGTGGGAGACTGACGGCACTATGAGCCTCATCATCCGACTGATCGTCAACGCCTTCGCGGTCTGGATCGTGACGCTGATCCCGGCGCTGGAGGTGTCGGTCGTGGCGTTCCCGCCGGGCGGTGACCTGCAGCTCGTGCTCACACTGCTTCTGATCGCCCTCATCTTCGGGCTGGTCAACGCGGTCGTCGGCACTGTGCTGAAGGTGCTCGCGTTCCCGCTGTACATCCTGACCCTCGGCCTGATCTCGTTCATCATCAACGGCTTCCTGCTGTGGCTGACCGGATGGGTGACCTCGGGCTGGGACTGGGGCCTGCGCATCGGCGGCTTCTGGGTCGCTGTGCTCGCGGCCATCGTCATCGCATTGATCAACTGGGTCGCCGGCATCCTGTTCCGCCCTCGTCGCGACGCCGACCGCCGCTGACACCGACCGCCGCTGACGCCCACCGGCACCGGCGCAGCCGAGATCGGAGGATCACTCGGGCCGCTGCACACGGTAGGTCGTGACTTCCGCGGGCTCATCGCCCACGAACTGCGCGAGACGCTCGTGGACGTCTCCGACGCGGGGATCGCCCGACGCGTCGGCGAGCGAGGCGGTGTCTCCGTACGCGTCCATGGAGTGAGCGCCGAGCGTGATGTCCGCGATGCCGGGCGGTGGATCGGCGATCCGCTCGACGACGATGCTGCCCGGCGCCCCGGCACGATCGAGGTGGCCGCCGGACTGCAGGGCAGGGACGAGGTCGTCGGTGTGCCGCAGCGTGACCTGGACCGTGGAGACACCGGGATCCGCCTGCACCGGCGAGCCGAAGGTCACGTTGCCGACGACGCGGAAGGGTCCGTCCAACGCGAGCCGTGACGTGATCGCGCCGCCCTGGGAGTACCCGACGGCGAGTACGGCGTCACCCGAGCGAGCACCGGCCGCTCGGAGAGCGGTGACCACCGATTCGTACGACGCCGAGGTGCGGCCGGCGTACAGCTGAACGTTCGACGACATGTCGAACGGTTCGCGGCCGCCGAAGCCGAGCGGCGATCGGGTTCCGGCGACGTAGACGGCGAAGCGCCTCTCGCCTCCGGCGACGGTGTACCGCTCGACGCGCAGCTGATCACCCTCGCGCGGGATGCGCTCGGCGAGCGTCGCGAGGGTGAGCGGCGGCGAGGCCGATCCCGGTGGCGCCGCCGACCGGGCGACCTCGACGAGCGGCGCCGGCCCAGCACCTCCGACCGACCCGGGCCCGCCCCGCGCGGGCGGCGTACGCCCCAGCCCGAGCGCTCCGAGAGCCGTCAGGGCGAGGCCGCCGGCCGCGACTGCCGCGCCGCCGAGCAGACCCAGCGGGACGGTGGCGCCGCCGATCTGGCGCTGAAGCTCACCGTGCCGCAGTAACGGCCACGTCATCAGCAGCAGGTCGGCGCGGCCGCCGGCGCTCGGTGAGCGCTCGCGCGCCTCGGCGATGCGGTGATCGAGGAGCGCCGTCACCCGGCGATCGCCGTCCGCGGCGGCCCGTCGCGACACCTCGAGCTCGACGATGTCGTAGACGTCGGCGGCATCCCGCAATCCTCCGGCGAGAGCCGAGGCCTCGACCGCGAGCTCATGGAGAACGCGGGCGAGATCAACGGCGACGGCCGCGGCAGGCCACGCGGTCGCATCGTGCGCGGCGAGCTCGCGCGTGCCCGTCTCGAACGTCGACCGAAGTGCGTCGCATCGCGTCGACAGCCCGACGAGCACGGATGCCGCGGCCCGGAGCTGCCCCGTATCGACGGCGATGACCCCACCGTCGCGGATGTCGAGGGAGTCGTCGCTCACGGACCTCACGGGCCGCCCGCCACGAGCCGGACCTGAACCCGGCGCAGCTCGTCGTCGAGCTGATCGACGCGAGCCGCGACCCCATCCGCCCACGCGCGCCATGCGTCGAGGCGCGAGCGGTAGTCGCTCGCCGCCCGTGCGCGCCAGGCCGTCTCGTGCTGGAGCTCGGCGGCGCGGCGCCGGACCGCGTCGAGCTCGTCGCGCAGGGAGGGCAGGCGCGAGCGCAGCACCGCGATCATCTCGAGCGTCCGCACCGCGGCAGCATCGAGCCGCGCGGCGTCCGGAACGAGCAGGTGAGGAGAGGTCATGCCTGCCACGATGCCGCTGCGGGAAGCCGCAGAGACCGCCCTCGTCCGCCGCCGGGGAGGAGGTCGTGCGCCGATACGTCTGTGCAGGAAAGGCCGCATCCTCCACAATGGGACGGTGACCCGACGCGCCGACCCCTTCCGCGTCATGTTCGTCTGCACGGGGAACATCTGCCGCTCCCCCATGGCCGACGTGGTCTTCCGCTGGTTCGTCGACCAGGCGGGACTCGGCGACCGCGTGGTGTCAGCGAGCTCGGGAACCGGCGACTGGCACGTCGGCGAGCCCGCCGACGGACGAACACTCGAGGCGCTCGAGCGTCGCGGATACGACGGACGGGGGCACCGGGCGCGCCGCTTCACCCTGTCCGACTTCGATCGTTCCGACCTCATCGTCGCGCTCGACCGCTCGCACGAACGCGTCCTGTCGAACTGGGCGCGCACGACGGCCGACACCGACAAGCTCGGCCTGCTGATGTCGTTCGACGCGCACGCGGGTGGCGACCTCGACGTTCCCGACCCGTACTACGGAGACGCCGGAATGTTCGACGAGGTGCTCGGTATGATCGAGAGCGCGAGCCGGGCGCTCTTCCGGCAGCTCGAACCCGCGATCCGCACCACGTCCTGAGCGCCCGTTCACACTGAATGGAGCCTCGTGACCTCTCTGCCCCCGCAGCCCCTGAGCCCCCTCGACGGTCGCTACGCCGCCGCCGTCGGCTCCCTCGCCGACTACCTCTCCGAAGCCGGTCTGAACCGCGCGCGGGTCGAGGTGGAGGTCGAGTGGATCATCGCCCTCACCGACCGGAGCCTGTTCGGCAGCTCGCCTCTCTCGGATGAGCACAAGACGCAGCTGCGCGGGCTGTACCGCGACTTCGGACAGACCGAGATCGACTGGCTCGCGGCGAAGGAGGCGGTCACCCGCCACGATGTGAAGGCCGTCGAGTATCTCGTTCGCGATCGCCTGTCGGCCCTCGGCCTCGACGCGATCGCCGAACTGACCCACTTCGCCTGCACGAGCGAGGACATCAACTCCGCCTCCTACGCCCTCACGGTCAAGCGTGCCGTCGAGAACGTCTGGCTGCCGAAGCTGCAGGCAGTGATCGACGCGCTCGGCGACCTCGCCCGCGAGCACCGCGACGCCACGATGCTCTCGCGCACGCACGGTCAGCCCGCGACCCCTTCGACGATGGGCAAGGAGATCGCCGTGTTCGCCTGGCGTCTCGCCCGCGTCGCCAAGCAGATCGAGGGCGGCGAGTACCTCGCGAAGTTCTCGGGCGCCACCGGCACCTGGTCCGCGCACCTCGCGGCGGAGCCCGACGTCGACTGGCCCGAGCTCTCGCGCTCGTTCATCGAGGGCCTCGGCATCGACTTCAACATCCTGACCACCCAGATCGAGTCGCACGACTGGCAGGTCGAGCTCTACGACCGCGTCCGGCACGCCGGCGGCATCCTGCACAACCTCGCCACGGATGTCTGGACCTACATCTCGCTCGGCTTCTTCGCGCAGATCCCCGTCGCCGGCGCGACCGGGTCGTCGACGATGCCGCACAAGATCAATCCGATCCGCTTCGAGAACGCCGAGGCGAACCTCGAGATCTCGGGCGGCCTGTTCTCGACCCTCGCGCAGACGCTCGTCACGAGCCGGATGCAGCGCGACCTGACCGACTCGACGACGCAGCGCAACATCGGCGTCGCCTTCGGTCACTCGCTGCTCGCCCTCGACAACCTGCAGCGCGGGCTGACCGAGATCTCGTTGTCGCGCGACGTGCTCCTGAAAGATCTCGACGCGAACTGGGAGGTGCTCGCCGAGGCGATCCAGACCGTCGTCCGCGCCGAGATCGCCGCCGGTCGCTCGCAGATCACCGATCCGTACGCGCTCCTGAAGGACCTCACCCGTGGCCGCCGCGTCGGCGGATCCGAGCTCGCCGAGTTCGTCCGTGGGCTCGACATCGGTGATGCCGCCAAGGAGCGCCTGCTGGCACTGACGCCCGCGACCTACGCCGGCCTCGCCGACGACCTGGTGTCACGCCTGCCCTGAGGCCTCGTCGTCAACGCGCCGCACCGAAAACGCACCGCCCCGTCGAGAAAGCTCGCGGGGCGGTGCGTTCTCGCGTGAACGGTACGCGCTGGGCGATACCTCAGCGCTGGGCGGTATCTCAGCGCTGGGGCGACGAGGGTGACGAGCCGGATGCCGGGTCGTCGGGCGTCTCGGACTCGTCGGGGTACAGCACGGGCCGGTCGACGCGCTTGCTCACCTGCGCGGGGTCGACGGCGAGCATCAGTAGCGCGATGATCACGAGCGTCGCGATGAAGGCGATGCCCGCGACGACCAGGGCCACCACGACGGCGCGTTCGACGTCTTCGCGCGGGATCGACTGGAACGCCCCCATCGAGACCAGGGTGATGACACCCGAGAAGATCGCCGCGACGAACGCGAGGCCCAGCAGCTGGACCGGACGCATGATCTCGCGGCGGGTGGGGTGTTCGCCGCTCACGATGCGACCTCCGGATCGGACGAGGGGGATGACGGAACGGATGCCGCCGGCGCGAGCTCCTCGCGCCGCGGCGAGAAGCCGGCGATTCCGAGGAAGACGGCCACGACCGCGGCGTAGCCGCCGAACAGCCCGACCCCGATCGTGATGCCGGTGAGCGTGAAGGCTCCGGCCTCCTCGATGACGTAGTCGAGCCGGTAGGCCGGGTTGACCAGCAGCAGGCCGACGACCAGCAGGAGCGTGACCGCGCCGATGAGCACCTCGTCGCGCGCGACCGGGGCACCGGAACGGCGACCGCGGATGCCGCCGATCAGCTCGATCACCCCCGTGAGCGCAGCCCACGAGATGACGACGACGAAGAAACCGACCGTCGTCCGCAAAGGCGGCACGCCGGCGAGGATCGCGGCGATCAGGGTGATGACGCCGAGGACGATCGGCAGCGCGCGGCGGCCCGCGGGACTCGTCAACCAGGCTCCGACGAAGAACACGATCGCGGTCGCCGTCGCGAAACCGCTGAAGACCGACATCCCGACGGTCGCCGAGTGATCGGGCGAGAAGGTGATCATCACCGCCGCGACGGCCGCGAAAAGGGCGCGCGCGAGCTGGACATGCCGCACCTCGAAGGTGCGGGCGGCGGATGCAGCAGACACGGCGGACTCTCGCGATTCAGAACGGGATCCCCTGATTCTACGCGTCCGACCCGGGAGGCCGCCCGTCGGCGGCATCCCCACCGCATCCTGTCGGGAATCCCGCCGCACGCGCCGACGTTGGAGCGACACATGAAGGCACTGACGTACAACGAGTTCGGCGGCAACGACCGCTTCGAGATCACCGAGCGGGAGATGCCCCACATCGGACCCGACACCCTCGTGGTGCGCGTGGTGGCCGCGGGCCTGAACCCCGTCGACTACAAGGTGCGCGAGGGCTACTTGCAGGGGCTCCTCGACGTTCAGCTGCCCGCCGTTCCCGGCTGGGATGTCGCCGGCGTCGTCGAGAAGGTCGGTCTCGACACCCCCGAGTTCCAGGTCGGCGACCCGGTGCTCGCCTACGCCCGCGCCGACGTCGTCAGCGGCGGCTCGGTCGCCGAATACATGGCGGTTCCCGTGCGCACGGCCACGCGCAAGCCGGACGGTCTCGACTTCGCCGCCGCCGCCGCCATCCCCCTCACCGGCCTGACCGCGCTGCAGGCGATCGAGCGGTCGGCCGTCGGCGAGGGATCGACCGTCCTCATCCACGGCGCGGCCGGCGGAGTGGGATCGTTCGGTGTTCAGCTCGCCCGCCTGCGCGGCGCGCGCGTCATCGGCACCGCGTCGGAGCGCAACTACGACTACCTCCGAGGGCTCGGCGCCGAGCCCGTCGTCTACGGCGACGGCCTCGCCGACCGGGTGCGCGAGCTCGCCCCCGAGGGCGTCGACGTCGTGCTCGACTTCGCCGGCGGAAGCTCGCTCGACTCCACGAACGACCTGCTGCGCGACGGCGGGGTCGTGACATCGATCGCCGACCCGAGGGCGGCATCCGAGTTCGGCGGCAACTACATCTGGGTGCGCCCGGACGCCGCGCAGCTCGCCGAGCTCGCGCGTCTCGCCGCCGACGGTTCGCTGCGGGTCGAGCTCGCCGAGACCTTCCCGCTCGACGACGCCGCCGCGGCGTATGCCCGTCTCGAAGAGGGACACACGCGCGGCAAGATCGTCGTCACGGTCTGACCCGACCGGATGTCGGAGGCGGGCGCGATCCTGGAGTCGTGCCCGCCTCGCCGATATCCGAGATGCCGTCCCCGTGCCGCGTCTGCGGCGGGCGGGCGGGCGGGGTCGACGCCGACACGGGGCATTGGCTGTGTCGGCGCTGCGGGTGGCGCCTGGGCGATGCGTTCGACGCCGATCTACCCCGACCGGTCGTCCCCGTCGTCTACTACCTGCGATTCGGCGCACGCGTGAAGATCGGCACGAGCGAGCGGCCGCGTCAGCGGCTGGCCGCGATCCGGCACGACGAGCTCCTTGCGCTCGAGCGCGGCGGCCGGCCGCTCGAACAGCAGCGGCACCGCGAGTACGCGGCGCTCCGCGAAGGCGGTGAGTGGTTCACCTTCGCCGACCCGCTCACTGTGCACATCGAGACGTTGCGGGCAGCGGCATCCGACCCGTGGCTCGCCTACGACCGCTGGCTCGGCGACGCCTACCGGCGCGCATCGTCATGACGCCGCGGCCGGCGCCGGGTCATCCTTCGGTGAGGAACTCGATCGCGGTCTGTCGGAACACCCGCGACCCCGGCGCATTGAAGTGATGCCGGTCGGGGATCTCGACGAATCGTCCCTGCGGCGTCGCGGCGGCGAGGGCTTTCGATCCCTCGATGATCGCGTCGCGCGATCCTGTCGCGAACAGCACAGGCTGCTCCGGCGCGTTGGCGGGGTCGGGGTCGACGGTGCCCGAGGCGCGCATGCCGCCGGCGATCGCCAGCAACGCCCGCAGGTCGTTGCCCGGAACCCGTTCGGTCAGTCGAACGTAGTTCTGCGTGACCGGATCGGTCACCTCGGTGCCGTTCTCGACGAGCGCCCGCACCTGGTCGATGTCGAGGCGGGCGAGCGGGATGCCGTCGGGCACGCCACCCAGCACACCGCGGGTGATGCGCGCCGAGAAGTCCTTCAGCACCTCCCAGCCCACGCGCGCACCCAGCGAGTATCCGACGTACATCGCCGTGTCGACGAGGTAGGTGTCGAGCACCGCCTCGACGTCGGAGGCGAGCTGATGGAGGTCGTAGTCGGACGCGCGATGCGGCTTGTCGCTCGCCCCGTGACCGCGCTGGTCGAGACCGAGGACGCGGAACCCGGCACGCTGCAGGTCTCGCACCCAGCCGGTCGAGACCCAGTTGTCCTTCGTGTTCGACGCGAATCCGTGGACGACGACCACGGTCGGAAGTTCATCCTCCCCCCACGAGTAGGTGGCGATGCGATGGCCGTCTTCGCCGACGAGGACGAATCGCGGTTCGGACAGCTCGGTCAGACCGGAGGATGCGGGGATGCTCACTGTTCCATTCTCCCGCCCAGCGGGGCCGTCATTTCTTCGCGGGGTCGTGACCCCAATTCATGAGCGAATAGCGCCAGGCCGTCTCGGTGATGTCACCGGAGGGGCGCTGCGCGAGGTGCCGGCTGACATAGCCGACGACCTTGCGCATGTGAGAGACGTCGGACTCGGTCAGATCGCCTTTGTTGGTGCGCAGGATGTCGACGATGCGGCGGCCCGACCGGTGACCCGTCGACTCGCCTCCGCCCTCCTTCTGCCCGACCTCCTTCGACTCGTCGGTCTCGAGCCACTTCTCGAGTTCTGCGGGGCTCATGTTCACGGCGTCGCGGAACTCGTGCCGCGTCTGGTCGTCGTCGTCGCTCATGGTGCGATCGTGCCCGCGGCGGCTGCCGGGATGCATCCTCTTGACAGCGCGGCGTTCCGGTCGGTTCCTGGTGGTCGCCGATTCCTCCACAATTCGACAACGGCGTGAGTCGTCCAGATTCGCAGGTGTATTCGACGTAAATGTCGGAGGTCACTGCGATTATGGGAACATGACATCGAGCGGCGACCGGGCACCAGAATTCGGACATCCGGATTCGGGTTCGCACGCGCCCGCATTCGCCGCATTCGCCGAGGCGCTCGACCTCTTTCATGTCGGCGAGGTCGCGCGGATGCGTGCGTTGGCCGATCTGGGACGGTCGGCGTTGCGTGAGGCCCGGCACGGTGGGGTGCGGGGCATGGCCTCCGATATGGAGTTGCGGTCGGTTGCGGCTGAGGCGGCGGGGATGGCGCGGTTGACGGATCGGCGGTTGCAGGGCGAGATCGATCACGCGATGACCGTCATCGACGACTACCCGGCCGTGTTCGCGGCGTGGGTGGAACGGCGGATCGAACGCGGACACGTGGATGTGATCGTGCGGGTTGGGACGGGAGTACCCGATGAGGTGCGAGGGTCGTTCGCGGATGCCGCGATCGATGTGTGCGAGCGGGATGTGCCGTCCCGGGTGCGGGGTGCGCTCGAGGTTTTGGCGGCGCGGGTGCACCCCCAGTCGTTCACGGAGCGGCATGGTGCTGCGGCGGCGGAGCGGTGCGTGAGGGTCTTCCACGGGGCCGACGGGATGTCGAACCTCGTCGCCAACCTGCCGACCGTCATCGCCACAGGGATGCTTGACCGGCTCACCCAGATGGGACAAGCCGTGAAAGACGCCCGGGATGCGGGTGGTTGCGGTGATGCGGTGGAGGCGGATGCTTCCTCGGCCGGTGCTGCGGGCGCGGGGGCAGATGCTGCACCTGACGCCCGGACGATGGATCAACTGCGTGCTGACATTCTCGGCGACCTCGTCCTCGGCGGAGCACCCGTGGTCGACCCGACCTACGGGACGGACCGGGCCGGCGGGCTCGGGGCGATCCGGGCGCGCGTGCAGGTCACCGTCACGGCGGAGACCCTGATGGGCCGTGACGAGCACCCCGCCGACGCGGTCGGTGCCGGACCGATCGACGCCGACACGGCGCGTGAACTCGCCGGGCAGGTCACCGAGTGGGACCGGTTGTTCATCGACCCGGTCACCCGCACCCCGGTCGAGATCGACACGTACCGGCCGACCTCGTCGATGAAGAAGCTCCTGATGGCGCGGGATCAGCACTGCCGGTTCCCCGGATGTCGGCGGGCCGCGATCCGGTGCGAACTGGATCACACCATCGACTACGCCCTCGGCGGGCACACCCACATCTTCAACCTCGCCCACCTGTGTCAGCGACACCACTCGATGAAGCAGTTCACGAAATGGAAGGTCAGACAGCTCGGCGGTGGGGTCCTCGAATGGACCTCACCCCTCGGCCGGGTGTACCGCGAAGACGTGCCGATACCCGCGGTGTGCTTCACCATCGACTCGGGTGGACCACCGGAGAGACCACCCTTCTGACGGCGCGCCCGTCTCGCGCGGGTCTCATATCCGGCGCATAGGCTCGTCCAACGTTACGGATGGGCTGGCGGGCGATGCTCGGTGCACAACCAACCGAGGAGTCAGACGTGAGCCGCATCCCCGAACCCGACCGCACGCCCGCGGGGCCGGCCTACGAGGGCCGCCTGCTCGACCGCGCCGACGACGAAGTCGTCGATCAGGGCGCCGCGTTCGACATCCGCACGCTGATGACCCGGCGTTCCATGCTGAGCCTCGCCGGCATCGGCTTGGGCGCCGCGGCTCTCGCGGCCTGCACTCCCACGGCGACGGTCTCGCCCGCCGCATCGCCCACGGCGACACCCACCGCGACACCCACCGCGACACCCACCGCGACAGCCGTCGCGAACGCGGGCCTGCCCGCCGGCGAGATCCCTGACGAGACCGCCGGGCCCTACCCCGGCGACGGCTCGAACGGGCCCGACGTCCTCGAGCGGTCCGGCATCGTCCGCAGCGACATCCGATCGTCCCTGGAGGGCGGCGCAACCGCGGACGGCGTGCCGATGACCCTCCGGCTCACGATCCTCGACACCGCCCGAGGTGATGTGCCGTTCGCCGGGGCTGCCGTCTACGTATGGCAGTGCGACGCCGCTGGCGGGTACTCGATGTACTCGACCGGGATCGAGAACGAGACCTACCTGCGAGGGGTGCAGGTCACCGACGCGTCCGGCGTCGTCACCTTCACCTCGATCATTCCCGCCTGCTATCCGGGCCGGTGGCCGCACATCCACTTCGAGGTCTACCCGGACGCGGCGGCGATGACCGACGCCGCGAATGCCATCGCGACGTCACAGGTCGCCCTTCCCGAGAACGTCTGCAGCACCGTCTACGCGCTCCCCGCCTACAGCGGTTCCGCGCGCAACCTTGCGCAAGTGTCGCTCGCCTCCGACAACGTGTTCGGCGACGATGCAGGCGCCCTCCAGCTGGCCACCGTCACCGGCGACACGACATCCGGATACGTCGTCTCGCTCACCGCTCGCGTGGACACGACGACGACACCGGCGGCGGGCGCCGCTCCGGGCGGGGTCTCACCCCGCCGACCCTGACCTTTGCGCGCCGCGGTCGGGCATGAGCCGGGGCACGACCGCGACCAGCACGACCATCGCGACGAGCTCGACGAGCGTCTGCGTGACCACCACGAGCGGAGTCAGCGCGAACTGCGCCGGGAGCGCGAGCGCGAGCGGCAGGACGACGAGCGAGTTGCGCGTCGCAGCGCTGAAGACCACCGCTCGCCGGCGCGAGACGTCGAGTCCGGCCAGACGGCTCGCGACGATTCCCACCACCACTGCGCACGGCACGAACGCGACGAAGATCGGCACCACGGGCGCCAGCGACACCATCGCATCCCCGACCGCGGCCGTCTGCGAGGCGACCGCGACGAACAGCGTCAGCATCATCACCGGCACCATGGCACGCAGCAGCCCGGACGACACCGACCCGACGCGTGGCGAACGGCGCGCTGCCGCCTGCGCGACGGTAGCGAGCACAAGCGGAACGACGATGAGCAGGACGAACGCTTCGGCGAACGGGCGCGGATCGATCACCGCGACAGCCTCACCCCCGGCCATCACCCACACGTACGCGGGCAGAAGCAGCAGCTGCGCGATCATGAGCAGCGGCGTCGCCGCCAGCAGCCGCTCACGCGATCCTCCAGCGAGGCCGGCGAAGACGATGACGTAGTCGACGCAGGGCGTCAACAGCACCAGCAGCACGCCCAGCAGGAGCGCGGCGTCATGGGCGACGAACCGCGACAGCAGCCACACGGCCACCGGCACGGCGACGAAGTTCGCGACCATCACCGCGCCGATGAACCGCGCGTCACGCACAGCCTCCCGCAGCCCGGCGAGCGGGATCGAGAGGAACGTGAGGAACAGCAGGACGCCCAGCACGGGGGTGAGCGCCGGCTCGATCGCCTCACCGAAGCTCGGCATCGCGAGTCCCGCGACCCCGCCCACGACCAGCGCCACCAGGAACATCGCCGCTTGGTGCCGTTCCACCACCGCGAGCGCCCGCATCATGCCAGCATGCCGCACCGGAAGCCAGAAGCACCCCGGCAGCCGTCGCATGAGGTGGAATGGGAGGACCGCTACGGAAGGACAGCCACCATGCGCGGAGTCATCATGCACGCCCCCGGCGACGTCCGCGTCGAGGAACGCGACGACCCGACGATCGAGAAGCCCACGGATGCCGTCATCCGGGTGGCCGCGGCCTGCATCTGCGGCTCCGACCTGTGGCCCTATCGCGGCGAAGACCCCATCAAGCGTCCCATCCCGATGGGGCACGAATACGTCGGCATCGTCGAGCAGATCGGTGACGACGTCAGCGGGCTCTCGGTCGGCGACTTCGTCGTCGGCTCGTTCATCGCCTCGGACAACACGTGCGAGATCTGCCGCGACGGCTACCAGTCGCACTGCGTCGACCGCGTTCCCATGGGCCGCCTCGGCTCGCAGGCCGAGCGGCTGCGCGTCCCCCTCGCCGACGGCACCCTCGTCGTCGTCCCGGGCGAGCCCACCGACGACCAGATCCGCGGGCTCCTGGCGGCATCCGACGTGCTCGGCACCGGCTGGTTCGCCGCCGTCGCCGCTCAGGCCGGCCCTGGCAAGACCGTCGCGGTCGTCGGCGATGGCGCCGTCGGACTTCTCGGCATCCTGTCGTCCAGGCAGCTCGGGGCCGAGCGCATCATCGCGATGTCGCGCCACGCCGACCGCCAGGCTCTCGCCCGCCGCTTCGGCGCCACCGACATCGTCGAAGAGCGGGGCGCCGACGGCGTCGCGCGCATCAAAGAGCTCACCGACGGCCTCGGCGCGCACTCCGTCATCGAGGCGGTCGGGACCCAGGAATCGATGATGCAGGCGATCCGCTCCACCCGCGCCGGCGGTCACGTCGGCTACGTCGGCGTCTCGCACGACGTCGAGCTGCCCGGCGCCGAGCTCTTCGGATCGGGCGTGCACCTGCACGGCGGCCCCGCCCCGGTGCGGCAGTACCTGCCCGAGCTGATCGACCTCATCATGTCGGGGGCGATCGACCCGGGTGCCGTGTTCGACCTGACCCTGCCCCTCGACGACGCCGCCGAAGGGTACCGGGCCATGGACGAGCGCCGCGCGACGAAGGTGCTGCTCACCCTCTGACCGGTACCGGGATGCACGGCGCGTCTGCCGCGATCCCTTGCATGCGGGACCGCGGCAGACCGGCTCAGCCCCGCGCCGTGACCGCTCGCCGGCGCACCCGGGCGACGATGAGGAGCAGGCCGCCGAGGCTCAGCCCTGCGGCGAGCGCCAGCGGCGCGAGCGAGACCTCACCACCGGATGCCGCGAGCGAGCCGACCGCCCGGGCATCCGAGCTACCGCCCGGCGCCCCGGCCGGACCGGTGCCCGACGAGCCTCCCGGCGAATCCGTGCCGCCGGGGGTTCCCCCTCCCGGTTCTCCCGCGCCTGGCTCGCCCCCGCCGGGCTCACCTTCGCCGGGAGCCGCCGTGATGTCGGCGAGTCCACCGTGGGTGAGGCTCAGGTACGGCGCCGAATGGATCGTCGTCATGGGCCCTTCCTCGGCCAGCAGCGCTGCGCGCTCGTCGGTCGGGAAGTGGTTCTGCGCCAGCTCGAAGTAGCTCATGCTGTGCGCCGTGATCCCCGCGTCACGCAGGTAATCGATCGTGCGCACGTTCGCGAGCTTCGCCGGGTCGCCCGTGTAGTAGGAGAAGGATGCCGGGTCGGCGACCCATCTCGTCGCGGCATCTGCGGCATCCGCGAGCCCGCGCCCGTTAGCGTTCACGTGATCGTGCACGTCGTAAGCGTGCGCCGACAGCGTCTCGGCGACGAGGAAGAGCGGCAGCAGAGAGAAGTGCGTGTACCAGATGCCGTAATCGCCGACGCCGTTGTTCCGGTCGACCTCTTCCGGAAGGTGCCCGTTCTCGTCGATCTGGTGATCGAGCAGCTCGACGGCGCGCGCGCTCGCAGCGTCGAGCCCCGCCTCGTCGTCGAGGTAGGCCGCGACGGCGGTCGTCGTCTCGAGGGCCCAGCTGCCCCAGTTGTTCGTGCGATGCAGGATCGACGCAGCGACCGGTGTCGCCGTCTCACGCAGGAAGCCGGCGAACACGGCCTCGGATGCCGCACTCCACACGGAAGTGCCGCGCAGCAGCTCCGCGGCGTGGACGAAGGCCGGGAAGTGGTAGCTGAAGGCGAGCGCGGAGTCCTCCCGGGTACGCACGCATTCGACCGTCGTGGTCCAGGCATCGATGAACTGCGCGGCGTGCGCGCCGTAGCGGGCATCACCCGACAGGCGATACGCCAATGCGAGCTCGTAGGCGGTGTTCGCGTCGTTCTGCAGCCCGTCCCGCGCCGCACGGTGCGCGGTCGGATCGTTGTAGAAGAACGGCACGAAGAAAGTCGTGGGAGGAGCAGGTGTTCGCTCGAGACCCGCGTCGGCGGCCGTGAGCAGACGCGCGTACGCAGACGTCTGCGGCTGCTCACCCGCCGCGATGCGCGCCGACACCGCGTCGATGCGCGCGTCGCTGACGAGCACCTCGCCGCGACCCGCATCCGTCGCCGGTGAACCCGACCATCCGACGCAGTCGGTCGGCACCGGCTCGGCGCGATCGATGACGCCCGACAGCTGCACGGCGTCGACCGACATCCGGACGTCGCGGTGCGCCGCGAGCGCGAACCCACTGCCCGAGAAGGTGGCGTCTGTGACCTCGATCAGCGTCGTCACCTCCCCGGCGCCACCGAGACCCACCCGCATCCGCTCACCGTCGAGCGACGCCGTGACTGTCACCGGGCCGGCACCGGGGCGGGCGTCGGTCTGCGCGGTGCCGAGCACGGCGACCTGCCCGTCACCGGCTGCGCGGATGACCGCCAGCTCTCCGCTGTTGCGCACGAAGACGGTGTAACCGGACTGCGTGTAGTCGTCGGCTGTTCCGGTGCGACGCACCGTGAAGCCCGCCCACGCGCTGGCTCCCCCGCCCGCAGAGGCGAAGGTCACCGTCGCCGTCGCCGCTTCGGCGAGGCCGCGGCCGGTCAGCGCGAGGATCGATCCGCGCGACGACCCCGGCTGCACGACTCTCGCGACGCCGTCCGCCGCCTCCCACGTTCCGGCTGCGGGCAGCCAGTCGGGAGTCAGCTCATCGAACGCCTCCTCGATCGTCGCGGGCGGCGCCGGAGCGGCGACCGCGGGCAGAGCCGGTATCGCGAGCGCGACGGCTCCGATCACAGCGAGCGAGAATCTCCATCGATTCTTCATGTCGTACCTTTCGTC
Organism: Microbacterium sp. AG238; assembly: GCF_003610405.1. Classification (GTDB taxonomy): domain Bacteria; phylum Actinomycetota; class Actinomycetes; order Actinomycetales; family Microbacteriaceae; genus Microbacterium. The sequence goes on along the minus strand of NZ_RAQC01000001.1, from coordinate 2,107,855 downwards.
GGGGTGTTCGGTGTTCACATCACGCGCAGCGACACGATCCGCGCCTGCGCGGCACCGTTCGTGGCCGTCACCCGCACCCGCAGGCCCGTGACCCCGTCGACCTCGACATCGTGCACACGCTGTCGTCGGCGGTTCGCCGTCACGCTGACCCGTTCGACCCAGACACCGTCGGCGCCGCAGGTCTCCACGACGTAGTCGCGCACCAGCTCGGGGAACACGCGGTCGGGCGTGCGGTGGTGATGCAGCGTGTTGAGCTCGACGTCGGTGTCGTCATCGAACACCAGGCGCACGGCCGTGATCGACTGCTCGACGTCCCACGCGAGGGCGAGATGCGGCGCCGCGTCGTCGGGGCGCGACATCCACAGGTTCGGACCGCCGAAGAACCGCTGATAGCCGCCGACCGCCTGCTGGGCCGCGAAGGCCGATGTCTGGGGATGCAGGCGCACGCGCGGCGTGCGCCCTCGCATCGGGATCGCCGGCCACGCGATGACGCTCTCGGACTCGTCGACGGCGACGTTCTGATCACCGTCGGCCTGAGGTCGGTGCGGCAGGGTCAGCACTCCCGGCACCTGCGCCTCGGCGAGCACGACGCTCACATCGGGATCGGCGCCCAGGACCACGACGACGTTCTCGGGCTCAGCCGGGGTCCACACGAGCGGCAGCCGCACCCACTGCGGGTCGGCGGCTGCCCTCACGTCGACCGAGACCCGCATCCGTTCGTCGATGGGAACCGCGTTCTGCCGACGCCCGGTGGTCCACAGGGCGGCGGTGAGGGTGGTGCCGCGGGTCACCTTCAGCAGGACGTCGACGCCGTCGAGCCGCGGGTCCACCGGGACGAGCACCCCCAGGTCGGAGTCGAGCGGTTGCTCGGCGACAGCGGCATCCGGCACGAGTTCGACAGGGTCGAGCGTGGTCGCCACCGATGACGCCGATACGCGGGCCTGCCGCGCCAGGTCGGCCGGATCGGTGTTGCGCACGCCGAACACCGAGGCGTCCTGGCGCAGGAGCACCTGGCGCAACGCGTCGGCGTGGTCGGCCGCCAGCGCGCGCGGACGCACCCCGAGGTCGAGCGCGAGGGCGGCTCCGGTTCCCGCCGCTTCGCCGCCCGCGCCGCATGTGGCCATGACACGGGTCGAGCCGAACGCGACATGGCTCGCCGAGATGTCACGACCCGCTACCAGCAGGTTCGCGACGTTGCGCGAGTAGTAGCTGCGGAACGGGATGCCGTAGATGCCGTTCGAGTACCGCTGGTGAGCCCCGGCCTCGGTGGCGTACATGCCCTCGACCGGGTGCAGGTCGATCGACCAGCCGCCGAACGCGACGTCGTCGTGGTGGTCGACCTGATCGAGGATGTCGTTCTGGGTCAGCACGTGGTCGCCGAGGAATCGGCGGTACTCGCGCTTGCCCGGGATCGTGCCGACCCATTCGAGATCGAGGGTGTCGGCGTTGAAGCGGCCCGAGTTCTTGATGTAGTCCCAGATGCCGAAGATGACGGAGCGCAGCTCATCGCGGATCGCCTCGTTGTCGTGCACGGTGTCGAGGTGGCCGCCCCATTCGATCCACCAGTAATGCGCACCCGAGTCGCCGGACCGCAGGATCCGCGACGTCGGGATCGGGGTGGTCGTGATGTCCTTCGCCGAGTCCGGCGCGACGAAGTCGACCGGTCGCCCCACATCCTTCGTGTAGAAGAGGATCGTCGAGCCGAGGAGCTCGTCGTCGGCCGTCTCAGGCGCCCACGCCTCGCCGAACTCGTCGCGGGACTCGCGTCCGATCCGGAACTCGGCGCCGGCCAGGTACCCGATGAGCCCGTCGCCGGTGCAGTCGAGGACATACGGGCTCCGGAACGTCGTGGCGATCTCCGACCCCATCGTCCACCCGTGCACGGCCGTCACGACCCGCTCGCCGTCGACGTCGTCGGTGTCGATCTCGCGCACATCCGTGTTGAGGAACAACCGGATGTTGGGCTCCGCCCGCACCGCGTCGAGCACGACCTCGTCCCAGATGATCGGGTTGCCCTCCGGGTTGCGGTACTGGTTCTCGACGTAGAGCTCACCGATCACGCCGCTCTCGCGGGCGAACCGCTGGATGCCGTGCGACGTCGCGCCGACGACCCAGACCCGCACCTCCGACGACGAGTTGCCGCCCAGCACCGGCCGGTTGCCGATGAGCGCCACCCGCTTCCCCAGCCGCGCGGCGCTGATCGCCGCGCAGACGCCGGCAAGGCCGCCGCCGACGACGGTGATGTCGGATTCGATGTTCTGAGTGCGCATGGTTCCTTCAGGGCAGGGGGATCACCGGCGGGAGCGAGACGGCTCCCGCCGGTCGGATGGCGGTCTGATCGAGCGGTGAGACGGACGCGGGCCCGGGCGGGCTCAGAGCAGGCGGGAGATCGCCTCCCCCGCGCTCTTCATCGCCGCGGCGGGCTGCGCCTGGCCGATGAGGACCGCCTGCACCTGTTCGGCGATCGCGGTCTCCATCTGCCCGTAGGCGGGGTACTTCCACAGCGGGCTGGGCTTCGCCGTCGCCGTGATCGACGACGTGAATGCCTCGACGAAGGCGTTCGAGGTGACCGCGTCCGACGACAGCGCGGCATCCGTCGTCGGCGGCAGGCCCAGCGCCGTGAAGTACGTCTCGCTCTGCGCGGTGTCGCTGGTCAGCCACGACGCGAAGTCAGCCGCCGTCTGCGACCCCTCGCCGTCGACGACGACGACGAGGTGTCCCCAGAGGACGTGCTGCGGGGTCTGACCGGCTTTGAGAACCGGCCGCGCGATCGGGATCATCTTGTCGCTGAGCGAGGCGTCGGGCGACTGCGAGAGCACGGCCGACTTGCCCACGGGCGCATCGTCGTAGAGCGCGGTCGCACCCTGAGCGAAGAGGGTGCGGGCGGCGGCCCGGTCGACGTCGGGCGCGATGAGCCCCTCGTCGTAGAGCTTCTTGTACCACTCGACGGCCTTGATCGACGCTTCGTCTCCGATCGCCGACTCGTCGCCGTCGACGATCGGCGAACCGAAGGTCTGCATCCACACGACGATGTCCTTGAGCTGCGCGGCCTTCGTGCTCGCCGCGTAGGGGATCACCCCGATCCCCTTGAGCGCACGCAGGCCATCCTCGAACTCCTCGATCGTGGCGGGGGTGAGCGACGCCCCGGCACGGTCGAACAGCTCGGCGTTGCCGATGAGGCCGACGGCGCCGATCGTCCAGGGCAGTCCGAGCTGCTTGCCGTCCGACTTGCCCGCCCCCAGTGCGGCGTCGGTGAACCCCTTGCCCTGCGTGAACGCGGACAGGTCGGTGAGCTTCCCGAGCGCGGCGAGCGCCGACAGCCAGGCGACGTCGAGCTGCGCGGCACCGGCGAACTGGCCACCCCGCACCTGCAGCGTCAGCTGGTTGAGGTAGTCGTTGTACGGGTAGGCGACCGTGTCGATCCCGATGCCCTCGGCCTGCCGGAAGCTCGTCAGGGCCGACTCGATCGCCGGCTTCGCCGCTTCCTCCGACAGGCTCCACGACGAGAACGTGAAGTCGGTGGCGGTGCCGCCGCCCGGCGTCGCGGCCGGCGCACCGGAGCCTCCCGGGGCGCAACCGGCGAGCCCGAGCACGGCGGCGCCGCCGATGCCGAACACCGAGTACCGCAGCAGCGTGCGCCGCGAGATGTCCTGGACCATGAATTCTCCTTCGAATCGGGTGGGTGGGTCAGCCCTTGACCGCGCCGGCGGTGATGCCGCCGACGAGGAAGCGCTGAAGCAGGATGAACGCGACGCAGACGGGCACCGACACCACGAGGGATGCCGCCATGAGCGCGGGCCACGAGGTGCTGGCCTCGGAGATGAAGGTGTTCACGAGGCCGGGCGGCAGCGTCTGCCGATCGGGCCCGGCGAGGGTGAGCGCGAAGATGAAGTCGTTCCACCCGCGGACGAAGGCGAACAGCCCGGCCGCGACGAGACCGGGGGCCGCCAGCGGGAACACGACCGAGTGGAAGATGCGCCACGGACCGGCACCGTCGATGCGCGCGGCCTCGATGAGGTCGTCGGGGAGCGCGTCGAAGAAGCCCTTCAGCATCCAGACGCACAGCGGCAGCGTGAACGTCGTGAACGACAGGATCAGCGCGAGGTAGGTGTTCAGGAGACCGAACTGCGCGAAGACGAGGTAGAGCGTGACGAGCAGCAGCGCCTGCGGGAACATCTGGCTCGACAGCACGAAGTACATCAGCGACTTGCGGCCCGCGAAGCGGTACTTCGAGAAGGCGTATCCCATGTACATCGACACCACGACCGACAGCACGGCGGTCACGACCGACACGATCACGCTGTTGCGGAGGTAGCCGAAGATCTGCTCGTTGCCGAAGACCGCCGCGTAGTGCTCGAACGTCACCTGTGTGGGGAAGATGGCCGGCGGGAAGGCGAACACGCGGTCGCTCGGGGTGAGCGACGTCACGAGGAGCCAGTACACGGGAGCGAAGCCGAAGAGGACGATCACCGCGAGCGCGATCCACATGCCCCAGCGGATGCGGGTGCGTCGGCGTCGGGTCGGACGCGGGGGCTCGGGGGCCGCCGCGGCCGTTGCCGCGGGCACGGGGACGGGGGTGATGGTGCTCATCGGGAGCCTTCCTTCTCGCCACGCTCGGAGAGCCACACGTAGACCACGACGAGCACCGTCAGCAGCGCCATCCAGACGATGCCGAGCGCGCCGGCGTGACCCAGGTCGTAGCCGCGGAAAGCGGTGTCGTACACCTCGGTGGCGAAAGTGCTGGTAGTGCCCGCGGGGCCGCCGCCGGTCAGCACGAAGATCGTGTCGAAGTGCTGGAAGTTCCAGATGAACTCGAGCAGCACGACCAGAGCCGCGACGCCGCGGATGTGCGGCCAGGTCACGGCGAAGAATCGGCGGACGACTCCGGCTCCGTCCATCGAGGCCGCCTCGTGCAGTTCGCCGGGGACCGTCTGCAGTGCGGCCAGCAGCATGACCATCACCCAGGGGAAGGTGTTCCACGTCTTCGCGATGATGAGCGCACCACGAGCAGTGTCGGTCTGGAAGAGCCAGGCGACCGGACTGTCGATGGCACCGAGGCTCATGAGGATGCCGTTGAGCACACCGTAGTTGGCGTCGAAGATCCACATCCAGAGGAACGAGACGACGACCCCGGGAATCAGCCACGGGATGAGGAAGGCGCCCCGCAAGATGCGCTGGCCCGGGAAGCGCTGGTTCAGCACGAGCGCGAGCGCGAGCCCGATCAGGAACGGGGCGATGGTCGCGCCCACGGTGAAGATGAGGGTCTGCCAGACGAGCCGACCGAAGTCATCCGCAAGGACGGCGGACAGGTTCTCGAGCCCCACGAACTCCATGCCCGGATAGAGCAGGTTCTCGTCGAAGAACGCCGAGACGAGCGACCGCAGCAGCGGGTAGAGCACGATCGCGCAGAGCAGCACGAACCCGGGCAGCAGCAGGAAGACCAGGAAGGTGCGCTCGCTCAGCCGCGAGCCGAGTCGGCCCCGCCCGGGGCTCTCGTGAGCGGTCACGCTCGAAGAGGTCATCGTCGTCCTTCGTTTCGTCGTCCGGGCCGTCGTCTGCGACTCCCGGGGTAGCGACTATCCGCGTCGCCGAACTCAGAGTGCACGACGTGCGCACAGTGCGCAACCGTCATGCACTATGTGCATAATGGGGTGACGGACGTCGGCGGCGAAAGCGAGGAAGCATGGCTGCGGAGAAGGGCGCCAATCAGAGCGTCGAGAAGGCGATCACGGTTCTCGAGACCTTCTCGGGGGGCGAGCCCATGCGCGTGAGCGATGTCGCGCGCGAAGCCGGGATCGGTCAGTCGACCGCGTCCCGACTGCTCGCGACTCTCGAGGCCGGCGGGCTGGTCGAACGCGATCCGCAGACGGCGCTGTACTTCCTCGGCGCCGAGCTCATGACCCTCGCGGGCATTGCGATCAATCAGAACCGGGTGCACCGAGTCGGCCGTCAGATCGCGCAGAGCCTCGCCGGCGAAATCGGTCTCGGCGTCAACATCGCCCTCCTTCGCGGCGCGGAGCTGGTCTACCTCTGCAACTTCGAAGGGCCGCTGTCACCGAAGTCGCACACGCTGATGGGGCAGCGCGTGCCGCTGCATGCGACCAGCATCGGCAAGGCCACGCTCATCGGCACGAATCGCGAGAAGCGCCTACGGCTGTTGCCGGAGCTGCCCGGCTTCACCGAGGCGACCATCACGACGCACGAAGCGCTCGACCGCGAGGTCGCGCTGACCGCGAGACGCGGCTACGCGATCGAGGTCGAGGAGTTCGTGCTCGGACGGGCCTCGACCGCAGCGCCGATCCTCGACCGCAGCGGGAAGATCGTCGCGGCCGTCTCCATCTCCGGGCCGCTCACGGCGATCGATCTCGAGGCGCGCGGCGCGGAGCTGGGCCGCACGGTCGTCGAGACCGCCGACCGCATCAGCTCGGGCCTCGGCTATCAGGGCCCGGCCTGAGCCTTGCGGTCCGACCGGCGGCGCCCCGCGCGTGCGATGAAGAACAGGATCGTGCCGACGACGATGTAGCCGGCGGTGCCGAGCCACACCGGCCCGGTCTGCTGCGTGAGCAGCACGATGCTGGCGATGATCGCGAGCACGGGCACGACCCGCGGCACCGAGAAGTGCTTGTGCTCGACTTTGTCCTTCTTCAGCACCAGGACGCTGACGTTCGCCGACAAGAAGACGAGCAGAAGCAGCAGCACCGTCGTCTCCGCGAGTGTTCCGATGTCACCGAGCACCGTGAGGAGCATCGTGGCGCCCGCGACGACGAGGATCGAGACCCACGGCGTGCGACGCTTCGACAGCACGCGGCCGAAGGCGTGGGGCAGGAGCCCCGATTCGGCGAGACCGTAACCCACGCGGCTGGCCATCACCATGAACAGCAGGGCCCCGTTGGCGATGGCCACGAGGGCGATGAGGCTGAACAGCCACGGCGGGATCGCGAAGCCGCTCGCGGTCACGACGTCCAGCAGCGGCCCGGTCGACTCGGCGAGCTCGGCAGGGGGCACGACGATGACGGCCCCGATCGCGATGAGCAGGTAGACGACCGCCGCGGTGATGATGGCGCCGAAGAGCGCCCGGGGGTATGACTTCGACGGGTTCTTCACCTCTTCGGCCATGTTGGCCGCCGCCTCGAAGCCGAGGAACGAGAAGAAGGCGACGATGGATGCCGCGAACGCCCCCTGCAGCGGAGCCACGTCCGGGGCGAACTCGAAGATCCGTGCCGGCTCGCCGCCGCCGCCCGCGAAGACCATCGCCGCGACGAAGATGACGATGACGAGGCCCGACACCTCGATGATCGACGCCACGAAGTTCGTCGCGAGCGACTCACGCACACCGCGGAGATTGATGAGGGTGAGGACGGCGATGAAGGCGATCGCGACGGGGATCGGCGGAATGTCGAACAGCGCGGCGAAGTAGTCGCCCGCGAACGCGTTCGCGAGCGCCGCCGCCGTCGTGATGCCCGACGCCATCATGAGGAAGCCGACGAGGAACGACAGGAACGGGATGCCGAACGCCTTGTCGACGTAACGAGCCGCCCCGCCCGCGTGCGGGTACTTCGTGATCAGCTCCGCATACGTTCCCGCCGTGAGCAGAGCGACGACGAGCGCGATCAGCAGCGGCAGCCAGATCACACCGCCGACATCGGTCGCCATGGTCCCGACGAGCGTGTAGATGCCGGCGCCGAGGGTGTCGCCCACGATGAAGGCGAACAGGAGGGGGGTTCCGATGGCCCGTTTCAGTCCAGGCCGATCGTCGGCGATCGGCGCACTGGTGTCGTTGGTCATCGCATCACTTCAGCGGCTCGCCCCGGATCCGAACAACCCCTGGCGTCGGCGCGCGATCTGTGGTTGTGCCCCTGACACGCGCGTGCCACCGGTGCAGGCAGGATGTGAACATGCCCGACGCTCCCGCTCGCCTGTTCCTTCGCGGCGCCGCTGACCTCGCGCGCGGCTTCGGCTTCTGGTCGCGCCGACCGGGGGCCATGGCGCTCGGCCTCATCCCCGCCGCGATCGTCGGGCTCGTGCTGCTCGGCGGGCTCATCGCGCTCGGCGCCTTTCTGCCTCAGATCGTCGACGCCCTCACCCCGTTCGCCGACGCCTGGCCGGGACTGTGGGCCACGCTCGTGAGGATCGCCGCGGGCACAGCGCTCCTGGGCGGCGCGATCGTGCTCGTCGCGGTGTCGTTCACGGCGCTCACCCTCATGGTGGGCGAGCCGTTCTACGACCGCATCTGGCGCGCCGCCGAAGCCGACCTCGGCGGGCCCGTTCCCGACAGCGAGAGCGGATTCTGGCGCTCGGTCGGCGATGCCGTCGGACTCATCGCCCGCGGTCTGCTCGCGGCGATCATCGCGGCCCTCGTCGGCCTCATCCCCGTCGTCGGCGGCGTGCTCGGGTCGGTCACGGCGGTGACGCTCACCGGCTGGCTCCTCGCGGATGAGCTGACCTCGCGCGCCCTGTCCGCACGCGGCATCCTGGCCGCCGACCGGCGCCGTCTACGCCGCACGCACCGCGCCCGATTCCTGGGCTTCGGCGTGGCTACGCAGCTGTGCTTTCTTGTTCCGCTCGGGGCCGTCGTCGCGATGCCGGCTGCCGTCGCGGGGTCGACCCGGTTGGCGCGCGCGGTGCTCGACGCCCGCGACTGAGGCCCCCGCGCCCCAGAGTCAGTCGTGGCGCACCGAGTCGGGCTCTTCGTCTCGGATGTGCTCGTTCTCGATCTGGAACGTCGAGTGCAGCACCGAGACCTCGAAGTGCTCCGCGACGCACGAGCGCACCTCTTGCAGCACCTCGGCGGCGTGGCCGTCGGTGAAGCACCGGTCCTCGACCACGACGTGAGCCGTGATCGTCGGCAGCCCCGAGGCGACGGTCGACGCGTGCAGATCGTGCACGTCGGTCACGTGCTCGAGGCGCAGGATGTGCGCGCGCACGTCGTCGAGGTCGAGCCCCTGCGGCGTGAACTCCATCAGCACCGACGCCGTCTCGCGCATGAGCTTGACCGCGCGGGGCACGATGAGGGCGGCGATGAACAGGCCGGCGACGGCATCCGCCTGGGCGAAGCCGGTCGTCGCGATGACGATCGCCGCGACGATGACCCCGACGGACCCGAGGGCGTCGTTGAGCACCTCGAGGAAGGCCGCGCGCATGTTGAAGTTCGCGCCACGGCTCGACGAGAGCACCGCGATCGCGACGATGTTGGCCACGAGCCCGACCACGCCGAAGACGAGAAGCTCGAGCGCGGGAACCTCCGGCGGCTCGAACAGGCGACGGATGCCTTCGATCGCGGCGTACACGCCCACCACGAGCAGCAGCGCTGCCTGGGCGAACGCCGCGATCACCTCGATCCGGCGGAAGCCCCACGTCCGACGGGCGTTGGCGGGCCGCATCATGAGGTTCGCGGCCACGAGCGCGACGAGCAGGCCCGAGGCATCGGTGAGGGCATGGGCGGTGTCGGTGAGCAGGGCGAGGCTGCCTGTGACGATCGACCCCACTGCCTGGGTCACGACGATCGCCGCCGTGATCCCGAAGGCGATCCAGAGCTTCATCCGGAAGTCGGCGGGCTGTCCCGCCTGGGCCGCGTCCACGGGGCCGTGGTCGTGTCCGGCGCCCATCAGCTGGCCTCGGCCTCGGGGGCGACGGAGCGGGGCCGCCGGAGGTGCCCGCACAGCGTCGCGCTCGTCCCCGTCGCGCCCAGCAACGCCTCCGCCGCGTTGATGAGTCGCGCGGTCGCCTCGGGCTCGGCGAGCGCGTACCACGACGATCTCCCGTCGGGCCGCACCGAGACGAGCCCGCACTCGAGCAGGAAGGCGACGTGCTTGCTCACGGTCGACTGTGCGAGCCCCACGTGCTCGACGAGATCGCGCAACCGGTGCTCGCCGTACGACAGATGCTGCAGCACGGCGAGCCGGGTCGGGTCGGCGAGCGCCTGGAAGAGGTGCGCGTAGACCTCGGTCGCGCGCGCGTCCAACTCCACCGGGACACGACCCTCGAGAGCTTCATTCATCGCCATAAAGCGATGATATCGCGTGGAACCGATATGAGATAGAAGTTCGGCGCGCCGGCGTCAGCGGGCGCGACGGATGCGGATCGGTCCCTTCGCCGTCGATGGGTCCACCACGATGCCGCGCTGCGTGATCTCGACCTCGCCGTCGGCGACGAGCCGCCGCGCGGCGCGACGCGCAGGCTCCATCAGGTCGCGCCACTCCTCGCCGCCGACGGCGCGCGCGGCCTCGGACGGACAGATCGTCGCGTCCGCCGAGCGGGCGCTCAGCAGCTCCAGGATCTTCTCGCTCAGCTGCGCGTCGACGGGACGGATGCCGCGACGGCGGCAGGCATCCGAGCAGTAGCGGACCTCGTCCCAGTTCTTTGCCCACTTCGCACGCCACTGCATCTCGCGCCCGCACGACGCACACGTCTTCGGCGGCGGGGTCGCGGCGGCGGCAGCTCGGGGCATGCGTCCAGTCTGCGCGCGTTCCGGGCGTGGACGCGCGCTGTTGACAGACGCCGGGTGCGCCCGGGCCCGCCTCTCCGGCTTAGCCTGGCGGGATGTCGTTGTCGCCGAAGGTGTACGTGATCCACGAGAACCCCGAGTGGTGGGCGCCCTTCGCGGCCGCGTTCGCCGCCGAGGACGTCCCCGCCGAGCAGTGGCTGCTCACCGACGGCTCGATCGACCTGTCGGCCGAGCCGCCGCAGGGGGTCTTCTGGTCGCGGCTGTCGGCATCCGCGCACACCCGCGATCACGCGCAGTCGAAGGAGTACGGCCGCGCAGTGCTGCGCTGGCTCGAGTCGTGGGGCCGCCCCGTGATCGGCGGCAGCCACGTCCTCGAGTTCGAGGTCAGCAAGGTCGCCCAGCACGCCGCCCTGCGGTCGAGCGGCATCGACGTCCCGCGCACCGTCGCCGTCTTCGGCACCGGTGACCTGAAGGAGCGCGCACGCGAGTTCCCGGTGCCGTTCATCAGCAAACACAACCAGGGCGGCAAGGGTCTCGGCGTCCGCCGCTGGGACTCCCACGACGAGTTCGACGCCTGGGTCGACGGCCCCGAGTTCGAGGCATCCCCCGACGGCATCACGCTCATCCAGGAGTTCCTGTTCGCCCGTGAGCCGTTCGTCACCCGCGCCGAATACGTCGGCGGCGAGTTCGTCTACGCCGTGCGCGTCGACACGAGCGCGGGCAGCTTCGAGCTCTGCCCCGCCGATGCGTGCGTCGTCGACCCCGCCGCGGGCACGGACGCCGCCCCGGCCTATCCGCCCTTCGCGCTGCGCGGCGAGATCACCGCCGACCACCCGCTGGTCGCGCAGCACCGCGACTTCCTCCGCGCCGTCGACATCCGCATCGCCGGGATCGAGTTCGTCGAGACGATCGACGGGCGACTCGTCACCTACGACCTCAACACGAACACGAACTACAACCCCGACGTCGAGGCCTCGGCTCACGCATCCGGGCCGGGCGAGATCGCCCGGTACCTCGGCGGACTGCTCGGCGAAGCACGCAACTAGCGCAGGCCCGCCTCACGCACAACCGATAGGCCGCACCCGAGGCCCTTCCTACGCTGACACCGTGCTCCGAAACCTCGTGATCGTCCTGGGCGACCAGCTCGACCCCGACGCGAGCGCCTTCGACGACTTCGACCCCGCGCAGGATGCCGTCTGGATGGCGGAGGTCGCCGAGGAGTCCACGCATGTCTGGAGCTCGAAGCCCCGCACCGCGGTGTTCCTCGCGGCGATGCGCCACTTCGCCGAGGACCAGCGCGACGCCGGGCACGCCCTGCACTACACGGAGCTCGACGCGCGGGGGAACTCGGGCACTTTCGCCGGCCAGCTCGCCGCCGACCTGGAAAAGCTGAAGCCCGAGGCGCTCGTGATGACCGAGCCCGGCGAATGGCGGGTGCGGGAAGCGCTGGAGCAGACGGCGGGAGCCGCCGGCATCCCTCTCGACATCCGCATCGACCGGCACTTCTTCTCGACCATCGCCGAGTTCGCCGAGCACGCCGAGGGCCGGGCGACCCTGCGGATGGAGTACTTCTATCGCGAGATGCGCAAGCGGCACGGCATCCTCATGACCGGGCGCGGGCAGCCCGTCGGCGGCGAATGGAACTACGACGCCGACAACCGCAAGGCGTTCCCGAAGCAGGGTCCCGGCCTCGTGCCGCCCCGCGCGACCTTCGCGCCCGATGAGATCACGCGCGAGGTGATCGCGCTCGTCGAGACCGAATTCGCCGAGCACCCCGGTTCGCTCGACACGTTCGCGTGGCCGGTCACTCGCGCGCAGGCGCTCGAAGCGCTCGACCTTTTCATCGACGAGCGGCTGCCGGGCTTCGGCGACGCTCAGGACGCGATGTGGCCGGGCGAACCCTGGCTGTGGCACGCGCACCTGTCGTCGTCGATGAACCTGAAGCTGCTGCATCCACGCGAGGTCGTCGCGGCCGCTGAGGAGGCGTACCGGGCGCAGCGTGCGCCTCTTGCGGCGGTCGAGGGATTCATCCGGCAGATCCTCGGCTGGCGCGAGTACGTGCGCGGGATCTACTGGACGCAGATGCCCGGCTACCTCCAGCGGAACGCTTTCGAGGCGTTCGAGCCGCTACCCGACTGGTACTGGACCGGCGACACCCCGATGGCGTGTCTCGCCGATGCCGTCGGCACGACGCTCGAGAACGGGTACGCGCACCACATCCAGCGCCTCATGGTCACCGGGCTCTACGCGATGCTGCTCGGCGTCGACCCGCGCGAGGTGCACGCCTGGTACCTCGCCGTGTACGTCGACGCGGTCGAATGGGCCGAGCTCCCGAACACGCTCGGCATGAGCCAGTACGCCGACGGCGGGCTCATGGGAAGCAAGCCCTACGCAGCGACCGGCAAGTACATCGACCGGATGAGCCCGTACTGCAAGACGTGCCCGTTCGATCCCGCGAAGCGCATCGGCGACGACGCCTGCCCCTTCACCACTCTCTACTGGGACTACCTCATCCGCCACGAGGAGCCGCTCGCCGAGAACCACCGCATGGCGCTGCAGGTGAAGAACCTGGCGCGCCTCGACGACGACGAGATCACCGCGATCCGCGACCGAGCTGACGCCATCCGGCGGGGCGACGTGGCGGCGTCTCGATAGTCTGCGCGGATGAGCAGCATCGACCGCCCGCCACTGTCCGGCGCCGCCTGGGTTCTCGTCGGGGCCGGGGGCGCGGTCGTGGGTCTGCTGCCCTGGCTGATCACCGGCGCGCGGCTGCCGCTGCAGAATCTCGCCGCAGACCAGACCGACCTGACGACGCCGTTCTCGCTGCTGCCGTTCAGCCAGTACTACCTCACGACGATCGTCTCGCTGCTCGTCGTCGGCGGCGCCGTCGCCGGCCTCGCAGCGCGCATCCTGCGCCACCGCCGCTCCCGCCGAGCGACAGGCTGGCTCACGCTCGGGGTGGCCGTGATCCAGGTCATCGCGATCGCGCAGTCGTCGGTCGTGACGGTGTCGATGCTCGAGGATTCGAGCCGCCGCGTCGTGTACGCGGCGGCCGTGATCGCCGTCATGGTCGTCTCGCTCCTGATGAGCGTGCTCGTGCTGCTTCTCGCCGCGCGTGCCCCGGTCCCCGGCGCTGCGATCGCTCTGTCGCTCGCGGCGCTCACCGTTCCCGGATGGATCGGGCTCCCGCTGCAGAGCTATCTGTCGCTCGCGAACGACCCGGTCACCTCAGCTGTCCTGCTGCTGCTCCGGTGGCTGCCGGCCGTTCTCGTCGGCGCCGTGATCGCGTGGTGCGGGTTCCGCACGGCCGGGCGCGTCGCGGCCGTCGTCGTGAGCCTGGCCGCGCTGTGGATCGGACCGGCCTTCTTCACCGCCGTCTCGTCCGCCGCGGGCACGCGCGTGCTGGCGCCCTACCCCGCCGAGATGGCCGACTACGGCATCGGAGTCTTCGCCATGGCGCTGACCGCTGTCGAGCTCGTCGTGCCGCCGCTCATCGTGGCGGCGTGCATCGGTGCTGTCGGCGCACTGGTTCTGACCGCTCTTCGTCGCCGACCCCGCAGCGAGAGCAGCGGCGCCGTGGCCGATCATCGCTGAGGTACCGTGAGGCGTGAGCATCCGCGTGAACGACGATACGAAGCGCCTCGACCGGACGAATCTCGGATGACGCCGATCGCGCGCCTCGTCCACATCTCGCGGCCCGTCCTGTGGATCAACACGATCGGCACCGGCGCGCTCGGCATGTGGCTGACCGGCCAGCTGATCGACCTCGCCGCCATCCCCCTCCTGATCTGGCTCACACTGCCGTTCAACCTGCTGATCTACGGCGTGAACGACATCTTCGACCAGGACACCGACGCGCTGAACCCGCGAAAGGGCTCGATCGAGGGCGCGCGTATCGATCCGCGCGAGGTGAAGCTCATCGCGTGGGCGGTGGCGATCACCAACATCCCGTTCCTCGTCTACTTCGTCATCGCGCTGCCGGTAGCCGCCGTCGGGCTGATCCTGCTGTACGCGGGTGTCTTCGTCTTCTACTCCGCCCCGCCGTTGCGATTCAAGGCGCGACCCTTCCTCGACTCGCTGAGCAACGCCGCCTACGGCCTGCCGTTGCTGATCCTGCCGGTCGCCCTCGAGGCACCGCCGGTCTGGCCGGCCGTCGTGGGGCTGCTCGCCTGGAGCGTCGCGAAGCACGCCTACGACGCCGTGCAAGACATCGAGGAAGACCGTGAGGCGGGCATCACCACCACCGCTGTCCTGCTCGGTCCGCGCGGCACGGCCCTGTGGAGCGGCGCGTGGTGGCTGGTCTCGACGGTGCTGTTCGCGCTCGTCAGCCTGCCCGTCGCCCTGGTCAACCTCGCTCTCGCGGGAACACTCGTCGTGTGGATGCTGGTGCGTCCGACGCCTGCCACCGGCCGCACGCTGTATCCCCTGTCCATCGCGTTCCCGTACATCGCGGGATCGGTCGCCAGCGGGCTGCTGCTCGCCGCCATCTTCCTCGGGATCTATCCATGAGTCGTATCGTCGTCGTCGGCGCAGGCCTCGGCGGGCTCGCGGCATCCGCCCTTCTCGCCCACGCCGGCCATCGGGTGACCCTGCTCGAAGCGGCCGAGACGGTCGGCGGCAAGAGTCGGCGCATCGAGCTCGACGGCGAGCGCATCGACACCGGTCCGTCGCTCGTGACCTTCCCCTCCGTCTGGGACGAGCTGCTGCGCCGCCTGGACGCGGGGTCGCGAACGGGCGCGGATGTCGCGGGCCTCGACCTCGTCCGTCTCGATGAGGTCGGCCGCTACTACTACCGCGGCGAAGAGGTCTCGCTGCCCGTGCCGGAGGGGCATCCCTGGCACCCCGCGTGGAAGCGGTTCAGCGACGAGCATGCGCCCCTCGCGGGCGACGTGGCCGCGCTGCTCGTCGCCGACCCGCTCGATCGCTCGTCGCTGCCTGCACTGCGGCGGCTGCTCGCCGTGTACGGCCGGCGCCTCAGCACCCGCGCCTACCTCGACAGCCTCACCTGGATGCCCGAGGGGCTGCGCGAGATCATCGCGATCCACACCCTCAACGCCGGCGTCTCTCCCGACCGCACTCCCGCGCTGTACGCGAGCATGCCCGCCGTCATGGCCGCCGATGGGGTGTGGGTGCCGCGCGGCGGCGTGTTCGAGATCGTCATCGCGTTGCAGCGACTGGCGGATGCCGCGGGCGTCGAGATCCGCACCAGTGAGCGCGTCACGCGCATCGAGCGCGGGCGGGTCACGACCGAGCGCGGCGTGCACGAGGCGGATGTCGTCGTGAGCGGTCTCGACGCCTCGCGGCTCGACGTGCTGCTCGGCCGTCGTCGGCTCGCTCCCGGTTCGCCGTCGCTGTCGTGCTCGGCCGTCGCGATCTACGGCGTGCTCGAGAGGCCCCTGCCCGAGCGGATCTCCGCGCACAGCGTCATCCTGCCTACGAAGCCCGATGCCCTGCACCGCAGTCTCGCCGCTGGCGACGAGCCCGCCGACACGATGGCATTCGTCAACCATTACCGCGCCGGCGAGATCTACCCGAACGACCGCAGCACGCTCGCCGTCCTGCTGACGAGCCCCGCCGACGGACAGGGCTACTCGCTCGATCACCCGTTCGTGACGCGGGAGATCGAACGCATCTCACGCGTCATGGGCCTCGACGAGCCGCTCACCGACGGGATGACCGAGACGACCGTCCTCGACCCGCGCTACTTCGGCACATTCGGCGAACCGCACGGCGCCCTCTACGGGGCGTCGCGACCGCTGTGGATGAGCGGTCCGCTGCACCAGCCCGCGCAGCACGACCTCCGCGCGCCCTGGCTCTGGCGTGTCGGCGCGTCGGTGCATCCGGGCGGCGGGATCCCCGCCGTTCTCGGCGGCGCGATGATCGTCGCCTCGAAGCTGCTGAAGCGGCATCCGGCCTGAGCAGGCGAACGCACCCGTTGCGTCAGGATGGGGTCGTGCGTATCGCGGCAAGCATCGTCCTCACCCTGGCTGCGACCGTGGCGGGCCTTTCGGGACTTCTCATGCTCGGCCTGGCGGGCCTCTACTGGGAAGGCGGCTTCGTCCTTCGAGAGTTCTCCGACTCCGACGATCTCGAACGAACGGTAGGCGTCGCGATGGGGATCGCGGGCCTGGCGGGATGGGCCGGTCTCTCGGCTACCGCCGCATTCGTCGGCCTTCGCGGTCGATATCCGTCTCGCGCGGGGTCGGTGGCTGTGTGCGCTTCCCTTGCGTTCAACGCGGCTGTCCTGCTGGGAGCGATGGTGTTCGTCCTGACGTCGAACCACCCGTGATCCGCTCGGCAGTGCGCGCAGCCGCGGGGCTCTACGGTGGTGGCATGAGGGATGTCCGGATTGCGCGGCAATTCGTCGCGCTCACCTTCGTCATCGCCTACGGATTCGCGGGTGCGCTGATCGTGGCCGCGACGTTCGGGTACCGGGTGAACAACGTCGTCACGACATTGCCGGAGTTCGCCGCGAACGTGCCTTTCGCCCTCTACATCCTTTCGCCGGCGATCGCGTCGTACATCGTGTTGCGTCGCAACGGACGGGTATCCCACCTCGGGGAATGGTTGCGATGGGTGTTCGCCGCGCGTGGACCGCTGCGAGGGTACGTCCTCATCGCGCTCACGCTGACCGTGTACTTCATCCTGCACGTCGCCGTGTCGGGACCGTCAGCGACCGCCGTGCCCTGGTACATGTTCTTCCTGTCCATCCCCGGCAACCTCATCATCGGAGGCATGGAGGAGTCGGGCTGGATGACGTCGCTCCAGCCCGCGGTCGACCACCGATGGGGATACCTGCTTTCCTCCTTCATCGTCGGCCTCATCTGGCTCGCTTGGCACGTGCCGCTCTTCTTCATCCCCGGCACGAATCATCAATCGGGAGCCATCGACTTCGCGATGTTCGCGCTGCAGATCATGGCGTTCCGCTTCTTCTATGGCGCCGTTCTCCGGGTATCGAGCGCGAATGCGGTTTTTCTGTGCATCGTCGCGCACACCGCATTCAACGCGATGAGTTTCACCGTCGGAGTTCCGCCGGCGACCTGGCCGGGCACCCTCGTCGCGAATGCCGCCGTCGTGGCCATCGCGCTGGCATCGGTCGCCCTGTTCGGCCGGAAAGCCGAGGACACAGTTCGAACCTGATTCAGTCCGCGGCGCTCGTACCGCTGCGCTTCTCGCCGCGATGCTCGACTGCACTGATCAGGAACGGGATGGCGACGGCAGCCGAGGTGATGAGCAGCCCTCCGGTGAACACGAGGCCGGGGAACTCGGCGACGTTGAAGGCGGCACCCATCAGGTAGATGCCCCCGAGGAACAGAACCAGGAACAGCACGATCACGCTGACGTCCTCCTTCTCGTGGAGATCATGAGCCTACTAAAGATATGCCCACGAATCATCTTGGCGATGTCTTCTCCTGCTCGCCACGACCCCGCGCCCAGCGCGCCACGAAGAACAGCACGATGCCGCCGGCGATGAGGATGGCGCCGAAGATCCACACCCGCAGCGTCTGCTGGCTGAGCAGCAGCAGGCACGACGCGATGCCCAACACGGGAACGAACGTCCATACGCGGAAGTGATCATGCTCGACGCGGTCACGGCGCAGAACGAGCACGGAGATGTTCGCGCTCAGGAAGACGAAGAGCAGCAGCAGGACGACCGTCTCGGCCAACAGCGCGAGGTCGCCGACGAGCGTCAGCAGCATCGCGACGAGCGTCGTGGCGAGGATCGCCACCCATGGCGTCTGCCTCCCGGGCAGCACCCGCGACAGAGCGCGCGGCAGCAGCCCCTGCTCAGCCATGCCGTACGTGAGACGGCTCGCCATGATCATCGTGAGCAGGGCGCCGTTGGCGACGGCGATCAGCGCGATGAGGCTGAACAGCCATGACGGGATGGCGACGCCGCTCGCCTCGACGACGGCGAGGAGGGGACCGCTCGAACTCGACAGCTCTTCGGGCGGCAACGCGATGCTGCTCGCGAGACCGACCAGCACGTAGACGAGCCCCGCCGCGCCGAGGGCCGCGAACAGCGCGCGGGGGTACATTCTCGACGGTTCCTTGACCTCCTCGATCATGTTCGCCGACGTCTCGAAGCCCACGAAGGAGTAGTACGCGATGATCGCTCCGGCGAGGACCGCCGTCGCGACTCCGGTGCCATCGGGCACCTGGGTCACGCGCGAGACGTCCCCGCCGCCCCCGGCGAGGAGGACACCGACCACGACGACGACGATCACCAGCCCCGACACCTCGATGGCCGTCATGACGAAGTTCGCGCCCATCGACTCCCGGATGCCGCGGGCATTGAGCGCCGCGAGCACGGCGAGGAACACGATGGCGACCGGCACCACGGGAACCTCGACGAACATCTGCAGATACTGACCGGCGAAGGCGATCGACAGCCCCGCCGCGCTCACGACGCCCGCGGCCAGCATGCAGAAGCCGACGAGGAACGACACGAGCTTGTTCTTGAACGCCCGCTCGGCGAAGACGGCGGCGCCGCCGGCGCGCGGGTACTTCGTCACCAGCTCGGCGTACGACCCGGCCGTGAGCAGCGCGAGCACGAGGGCTGCGAGCAGCGGTGCCCACAGCATCCCGCCGACGCGCTCCGACAGCACCCCCATGAGCGCGTACACACCCGCCCCCAGAACGTCACCGAGGATGAAGGCGAACAGCAGCGGTCCGCCGATTCCCCGCCGAAGGCGGGTGGGCGCGGGGATGTCGGTCTTGCTCATTCCGCGAACGCTAGGTCGCGGCACCGCGAAACCCGTAGCGGCTTGACAAGCGTCTGCGATCCGGCGGCGCGAGCGGAATACTCGGGGCGTGACGAACGAGCATCACGCCCCCGATCGTGTCAGCGACGAGGCGATCGCCGATCTGCGCGAACGCCCGAGCCGTCGGCGGCTGCAGCGGCCCCTCATCTTCCGATGAGGGGGAAGCGGGTCTCGGATCGGCGGTAGACGCGCACGGCGCCGTCCACGGAGTGGGGCCGGAAGAGTCCGACGAAGCGGTAGCCGCTGCGCCCGGTGACGGGGTCTTTGACCTTGAGGAAGGTGATCCGCGGATGATCCGCCGCAGCGCGGCCGGCTTTCGCCCTCTCCGCGTCACTTCGCCGGTCATGCTCCCGCAACTCCTGTCCGTCGGGAGAGATGGTGTTGCCCCATGCGGCTCGGGCTCCGGAAACACGCACCTCTGAGGGGCACCACAGCTTGACATCGGACAGATCGTTCGACGACCGCCGCGTCGCCGCGAGCGATCGCGGAGTGAAGTAGCCGCGGGTGCGGGTGAGGCCGGAAGAGTAGCCGGCGCCGAGCAGAACGTTGCAGATCTCGCCGATGGTCGAGAACACCACGGCATCCTCCACCGCGAACTCCGTGCGCTCGCGGTAGAAGAGCTCCGGCTCATCGCGGGCGTCCAGCTCGTTCCAGCTCACGAAGCCGCTTCGCGAGCGCGCCTCTCGCGAAGCGGCTTCGATCTCTGCCACCTGCGCGTCGATGGCCTTCTCGAACGCCTCGAGGCTGAGCGTGTGGGCGGGTGCGGATACGGCCGGACCCTTTCCGGCCGCCTTCGGCGCCTCCGGAACCGGAACGCGGAGAATTCGGCAGCCGGCGTCGGCGGAGATGGCCGTGATGGTGGCGAAGACATCGGGGTCTTCCACAGGATCCAACGTCGCACGCACGCTGCTCTCGCGCAGGGTGTCGTCCGCCTTCTGACGGAGATGATGCAGCTCATCGCATTCCACGGCGATGTTGAGTTGGGGAAAGAAGAGGTCGAGGTAGAAGAGCCCTCCGTCGCTCGCGCGGACCGTCTGCTGCGACACCGGCTTGATGTGCGCGCGGGTCTCGGCCGAGAGCCGGTTCCACACGGCGCCGAGCACGTAGTTCTCGTAGTCTTTGCGCTTGGTGCGCGACAACGTCCGCGCGAGATACAGCAGACGATCGGTCATGGTCGAGAGCGTATCGGCGTCGCGGGCACCGCTCAGCGGTAGCGCCGCGGCACGGTCCAGGGTCGTCCGAACTCGGCGTTGTACGACTCCGGCTCGAACGGGCTGTCGCCGCCGGCCGGGAAGCTCGTGAGTTCGCCGAACACGACGCGACCGGCGACGTCGTACAGATCGACGCGCACGAAGTCCGTGCCCTCGCCGAGGCGCTCGGCGATGTCGATCATCTCGTCGAGATGCGCGGGTCGCGAGCGCTCGGGATCAGCCCAGGGCGGGCCGCCGCTCATCGGGATGCGGGTCCAATCGGGTCGGAAGAAGTCCTGCGTGCGCGCGCCGAAGCGTCCGCCGTCGACCTGGATGAAGTGGCATCGTCCGTGGAAGACGAAGAGCTTGTAGTCGTCCGGGACGCCGCCATCGCCACCGACCAAGAACTCTTCGACGATGACGCGGCGCGGCACCTGCCCGTAGACCCACTCGCGGTTCGGCCCCTGGCCGTAGAGCTTCTCGAGCCAGCCCGCGGCGATCGCAGCGATCTCGTGCGGGTTCGCCTGTTCCGGCCGCACGTGCCGGTAGACCCACCCCCAGCGCGCCTCGGGGAGGCGGGCGTCGGCCGGCGCGGTCGGCGAGACGACGAGTGCGGCACCGCTGCCGTGCGTCGGCTTCACGACGTACGACTCGGGCCAATCGAGGTTCAGCAGTCGCTGCGGGCCGTCGACGATCGCGTACACCCGGGGCAGGTACTGCTCGCCGACGAGCGAAGCGACATGATCACGGACGGCAGCCTTGTCGGCGAAAGTGACGATGAGGCTACGGCGGTCGCGCAGCATCTTGTAGCGCACCTTCTCGCGGAACGTCGTCGGGTTGCGGGTGCGCCACAGGCGCAGCATCCGTACCAGCCGACTGCGCTCGCGCCAGCGGACGTGAGGCGTTCGGACGGTCACGACTCGTCGAGGTCGTCTTCCTCGTGACCGAGCGATTTCGCCTCGAGGAACGAACAGAGCTCGGCTGCGACAGTGAACTCGGCGGCCAGCGCGTGCATCTGGAAGCTGCTCAGGATCGTGAAGTCGGGTTGCGGCTCGATGGTGATCCGCCAGCGCGCGTCACCGATCTCGATGGGTTCCATGAACACCGACACGGACGAGTTCGCGAGCGGCACGACGACGAGCCCGGTATCGGATCCCTCGGAACCGTCCTGAACGAGGACACGGATCAGTTCACCGGCTCCGCGCTGATCGTGGAACTCGTCGAGCCAACGCTCGAGCGTCTCTTTACTGCGGAACGGCATCAGACTCCCAACGGGCCGCGGCGGGATGCGCGCGATTCCGCGCATTGGACTATAACGGTCGTCGGCTGACCGTTCAGTCCATCCCGACCGCCATGTCCGTGAAGCGCGAGAAGTGGCCCTGGAACGCCACAGTCACCGTGTCGGTCGGACCGTTACGGTGCTTCGCGACGATCAGGTCGGCCTCACCGGCGCGAGGGCTGTCCTTCTCGTACGCTGCTTCACGGTGCAGCAGGATGACGATGTCGGCGTCCTGCTCGATCGAGCCCGACTCACGCAGGTCGCTGATCGCGGGTTTCTTATCGGCACGCTGCTCGGCACCACGGTTCAGCTGCGACAGTGCGATGACGGGAACCTGCAGCTCCTTCGCGAGCAGCTTCAGCGCGCGCGAGAACTCCGAGACCTCCTGCTGACGCGACTCGACGCGCTTACCGCTCGTCATCAGCTGCAGATAGTCGATCACGACCATCTTGAGCCCCACGCGCTGCTTGAGCCGGCGGCACTTCGCCCGGATCTCGACGAGCGTCATGTTGGGGCTGTCGTCGATGTAGAGGGGGGCATCGTTGATGCGGCCGCGGGTGGCAGCGACCGTGGTCCAGTCGCGCGAGTCGAGCGTTCCCTTACGCATCGACTGCAGCGGCACGGCACCCTCGGCGCTCATGAGGCGCATCGCGATCTCACTGCGACCCATCTCGAGCGAGAAGAAGATCGTCGGCGAGTTGTTCTTGATCGCCGCCGCACGGGCGAAGTCGAGCGCGAGCGTCGACTTACCCATGGCGGGTCGTGCCGCCACGACGATCATCTGACCGGGATGCAGGCCGTTGGTCAGCTGGTCGAGACCCGAGAAGCCGGTCGGGATGCCGGTCATCTGACCGTCACGGCCACGCGCGGCCTCGATGTCGTCGATGGCCGCGGTGACGGCGACCTCGAGGGGGACGTAGTCTTCGGCCTTCTCGGCACCGGTCACCGAGTAGATCTCGGCCTGCGCATTGTTGACGAGGTCGACCGCGTCGCCCTGACCGTTGTAGCCCATCTGGACGATGCGAGTTCCAGCCTCGACGAGGCGGCGCAGCAGCGCGCGCTCGTTGACGATCGTCGCGTAGTAGCCGGCGTTCGCCGCGGTGGGAACGATCGAGGTGAGGGTGTGGAGGTAGTCGGCGCCGCCGGCCCGCTGCAGTTCGCCGTTCTTGATGAGCTCGTCGGTGACGGCGACGACGTCGGTCGGCTCGCCGTGGGAGTACAGCGAGAGCAGCGCCTCGTAGATGAGTTCGTGCTTGGGCACGTAGAAGTCGGTGCCTCGGAGCGTCTCGATGACGTCGGCGACGGCATCCTTCGACAGCAGCATTCCGCCGAGCGTGCTCTGCTCGGCCAGCATGTCGTGCGGCGGGGTGCGATCGGGTTCGCGCCGTCCGCCGAGCCTGTCGTCAGAGATGTCCGCGATCGACATCCGCACCCCCGCATCCTGGCCTGTGACCGAGCCGGAGTACACGGTATGGAGGGCGTCCGACACCCGCAAACCGACCTGTGGATAACTCTGTGGAGAGGATGCGGGAAACGCCGCGACGGTTGTGAAGAAGTCCTGTGGAAAACGCCCGGGGATACGTGGAAACTTCGTAATTAATAGCCTCTTGATCAGGGTTTTTAGTTTCCCCAGCCTGTGGATGGCGATCCCAGTTGAAGTCTGACTTGAAGGTTGTTCATCTGGGGACTCGCTTGTGTAAAACGACCGCCTTGTCAAGTCGGCCCGAGCGCTCCGGCGAGTCCGCCTCAGCGAAAGCTCATGATGAACTCAGGGAAACCTAGACACGACGGATCGACAGGAGTATGTTTTTGCGCCAAGCAGTACCCGAAGGCACGGGTTGTCCCGTGCCAACGATGACGACGCTCTCGGGGGAGGTGATCGCTCGTCATGGAACAGCACCGCCGCGCTCCGCGCTGGGTGCCGATTCTCGGCACCGGCCTCGGCCTCGCCTTCGCTTGGACGGCGCTCTCTCTCGCGTTCGCGCCCACGACCTACGCCGCCGATGACGAGAGCAGCCCGCTGCAGGGCATCGTGTCAGCCGTCACCGCGCCCGTCGATCGGGCGGTGGACGATATCGTCGCGCCCGTGCTCGACACGGTCGTCCAGCCCGTCGCGCGCGTCGCGGAACCCGTCGTGCAGGCCGTCGCCCCCGTCGTCTCGTCGGCGCCGCCCGTCGTGGCGCCGGTCGTCGAGCCCGTCGTTCGCGATGTGGTCGAGCCCGTCGTGCAGAACGTCGTCGCCCCGGCAGTTCAACCGGTCGCCGACGTCATCGAGCCGGTCGCGAGCACGGTCGCCCCGGTCGTGGAGAAGGTGTCGGATGTCGCTGCGCCCGTCACCGAGGCGGTCGCGCCCGCCGTGGCTCCGGTGGTCGCCTCGCTGTCGCCGCTGACCGAGACCGTCGGCGCCCCACTGGCTCCTGTGCTCGGCATGGTCGAAGGTGCTCTGGCGCCCGTCACGTCGGCACTCACTCCCGTGACCGACGCCCTGATGCCGGTCACCGACGCACTGTCGCCCGCCATCATCCCGATCACGGATGCCGTCCTGCCCGGCGGTCACCAGCCGATGATTCCGCTGATTCCCGGCAACGACCTCGAGCCCGGAGTCGCGACCGGTTCGCCCGTGAACGCGGTCGCCACGGCCGCGGACGGCATCCTCGAGGCTGCGGCGACGCCGACCTCAGGGGGCGATCGGTCGGGCATTCTCGCGACGCTCGTGGCGTCGGCGCACGCGCTCGCGCCCGCATCCGAGGCCGTCGGGGCCGCCATTGGCGCCGCGCCGTCCATCGGCGAGCAGGTACTCGCGCTCGACATCCCGATGTCCGGCGGACTTCCCGTCAACGTTCCCGGCTCGGCTTCCGCCGGCGCGGCGGGTGCCGCAGGCGGTGTCACCGCAGCCCTCTTCGCGTTCGGAGCGACGGCCGTTCTGCTGCCCCGCCTTCGCGGACGCCTCATGGACTCGACGGGCCCGATCTCGCCCGTCTACCCCACTGACGTCTCTCCTGACTGACGAGCGGTCGGCCGCATCAACGCGGCACGACCCCCGGCGCTTCGCGCCATTCATTCGTCAGTCTCAAGGAGAGAACAATCATGAACACCATCGTCTCGCGTGCCGTCTGGGGCACGCTCCTCGCCGGGGGGATCACGATCCTCGGCGCATCGGTCGCCCACGCGGCCGACACCTCGGGAGAGGACGGGCTGCTCTCGGGCACCCAGGGCCTCATCTCCGTCGACGTGCCGATCACGGTCAGCGGGACCTCCCTCGCCGTCCTCGGTGACGCTGACAGCTCGGCCTCGGGGGCGAGCGCACCGCAGTCGGCACCGGCCCCCAGCGGCTCGACGAGCGGCGCGGATGGCGTCGGCTCGGGGTCGCAGGCGCTCATCAGCGTCTCGGTGCCGGTGACGGTCGAGGGCACCTCTGTCTCCGTCATCGGTGACAGCACGTCATCGGCGGACGGCGGCAGCGGGTCGGCCGAACCGGCTCCCGCACCCGCGCAGCCCGCCCCGGCACCGGCTGCCGAAACCGACGGGACAGATGGCGTCGCCTCCGGCACTCAGGTCGTCGCCCCGGTGAACGCGCCGATCGACCTCAGCGGCACCGCCGTCTCGGTCATCGGCGACGCCACCACCGACACCACCACCAGCGGCGCGAGCGGCGGCACCACGGGCACGGGAACCACGGGCACCTCGCCCGAGGCAACCACCGACGGCACCGACGGGATCCTCGGCGGCACCCAGGTACTCGCCCCCATCACCGCACCGATCGACCTCAGCGGCACCGCCGTCTCGGTCATCGGCGACGCCACCACCGACACCACCACCAGCGGTGCGACCGGCGGCAACGGCGGCACCACGGGCACCACGCCCGCGGCGACCACCAACGGCACCGACGGGATCCTCGGCGGCACCCAGGTACTCGCCCCCATCACCGCACCGATCGACCTGACCGGCACCGCCGTCTCCGTCATCGGCGACGCCACCACCGACACCACCACCAGCGGCGCGACCGGCGGCACCACGGGCACCGGAACCACGGGCACCTCGCCCGAGGCAACCACCAACGGCACCGACGGGATCCTCGGCGGCACCCAGGTACTCGCCCCCATCACCGCACCGATCGACCTCAGCGGCACCGCCGTCTCGGTCATCGGCGACGCCACCACCGACACCACCACCAGCGGCAACGGCGGTGCGGGTTCCACGCCGGGCGCATCGACCAGCGGCTCGGACGGCATCCTCGGCGGCACCCAGCTGGTGCTTCCGATCACGGCGCCGATCTCACTGACCGGAACCGCGATCTCGGTGATCGGCGACTCGACGACCGAGGTCGTCACCCCGGCCGGCCCGGGCACCGACCCCGGAACTGACCCGGGCACCGACCCCGGAACTGACCCGGGCACCGACCCGGGAACCGACCCGGGAACCGACCCCGGCACCGAACCGGGAACCGACCCCGGCACCGACCCGGGCACGACGCCCGGCACCGACCCGGGCACGACGCCCGGCACGGATGGCACCGACGGAACCCCGGCGGTCTCGACGACGTCGAGCATGAACGGCACCACCGTGGTCGGCACGTCGGCCTCGGCGGCGTCGGCTCGGCCGCTGGCGCTCGCCAAGACCGGTGGTGAGACCCCGGTGGCACTCGGCCTCGGCGCCCTGGCGCTCACGCTGATGGGGCTCGTCCTCGTCGCGCTGCGCCGTCGCTCCACCGTCTGACACACCGCCAGCTCGGACACAGCGGATGCCGCGGGCCCACAGCCTGCGGCATCCGCTCCGGCCTGCCCTCGGGCGGATGCCGCGCTCACGGCGCCGCGCCGCGATGCAAGGGATCGTCACCGACACGCGGGGCCACGGCATCCCTCACCGGGGTGTCGGACCAGAACCATTGCATCCGCGCGCGCCGGGTCGTCCGGGCCGTTCGGGTCGTCCGGCTCCCGGTGGTGCAGCGGGCCGGGATGCAACGGATCGACACCGACACCCCGGCTCACGCCATCCGTTGACGGGGTGTCGCGTCTGAAACCTTGCACGCGCGCACGCGCGGCGACACCCACCCGGAAACGACGGATGCCGCGAACCCGAAGGTCCGCGGCATCCGTACGGGTGCGCCAGGTATTACTTGGCGGCGACCACCTGCAGGGTGATCACAGCGGTGAGGTCGTCACGCAGGCGAATGGTCGCCTCGTGCTCGCCCACGGCCTTGATCGGCGAGGTGATGTGGATCTTGCGCTTGTCGAGGTCGCCCAGACCAGCAGCCTTGACGGCGTCTGCCACGTCGGCGGGCTTGACCGCACCGAACAGACGACCTTCAGCGCCGGCCTTGACCGCCAGCTTGACCTTGTTCGACTCGAGGTTGTTCTTGAGGGCCACGGCCTCTTCGTGGTCGTGGATCGCGCGGGCTTCGCGGGCGGCGCGGATGGACGCCACCTGCTTCTCGCCACCGCGGGTCCAGGCCACGGCGTAGCCCTGGGGGACGAGGTAGTTACGGGCGTACCCGTTCTTGACCTCGATGACGTCACCGGCGCTTCCGAGCCCGGCGACCTCGTTCGTGAGAATCAGCTTTGCCATGTCGGTGCTCCTTACCGGCCAGCGCCGGCGTAAGGCAGGAGCGCCATTTCGCGCGCGTTCTTGATCGCCTTGGCGATCAGACGCTGCTCCTGCACCGAGACACCGGTGATACGACGGGCGCGGATCTTCCCACGCTCCGAGATGAACTTGCGGAGCGTCGAAACGTCCTTGTAGTCGATGACGCCGACGCGGATCGCCTTCGCGGGGGCCGCGTTCTTCGCGCCCTTCCGCGGCTTGCGGCGGTCGCCGGTTGCCTTTCCAGCCATTGTTTTTCCTTACGAGAGTGATGATCGGATGCCGCTGCACGCAGCACCCGGAATCCGATTCAGAACGGGGTGTCGTCGCCGTAGGAGGCGCCGCTGGTACCCGGTGCGCTCCACGCGTCGGGAGCCGAAGAACCCGGGGTCGCCCACGGCTCCTCCTGCACCTGCTGCTGGGGGCGCGACTGCTGACCGCCGCCGAAGCTTCCGCCGCCGCCACCACCACCAGAGCCGGATGCCGCGCGCGTGACCTGTGCGGTCGCGTAGCGCAGCGAGGGGCCGATCTCGTCGACCTCCAGCTCGATAGCGGTGCGGTTCTGGCCCTCACGGTCCTGGTAGGAGCGCTGACGCAGGCGGCCGGTCGCGACGACCCGCATGCCCTTGGTCAGCGAACCCGCCACGTGCTCGGCGAAGTCGCGCCACACGGACGCGCGGAGGAACAGCGCTTCGCCGTCCTTCCACTCGTTCGCCTGGCGGTCGAAGGTGCGAGGAGTCGAGGCGATCGTGAAGTTCGCCACCGGCAGGCCGTTCTGCGTGTAACGCAGCTCGGGGTCTGCCGTGAGGTTGCCCACGACGGTGATGACGGTCTCGCCGGCCATGAGCCTTAAGCCTTCGCAGCCTTAGCGGGGGCGGCAGCCTTGCGAGCAGCCTTCGCCTCGGAGCGCGCCTTCTCGGCGGCGACCTGTGCGATGGCCTCCTCGGCGCGCAGGACCTTGGTGCGCATGATCGACTCGCTCAGCTTCAGCTGGCGGTCGAGCTCCTGCGTGGTCTCGCTCGTCGCGGTGAAGTTGACGACGGCGTAGATGCCCTCGTTCTTCTTCTGGATCTCGTACGCCAGGCGGCGACGGCCCCAGATGTCGATGTTCTCGATGGTTCCGCCGTCATTCGTGATGACCTTGAGGAACTTGTCAAGGTTGGGAGCAACCTGACGCTCATCGATCTCGGGCTGGAGAATCACCATGAGCTCGTACTGGTACGTGTGCGTCACTGACCCACCTCCTTCGGACTAGAACGGCTCCCGGGCGTTTCCCGGAAGCAGGAGGGTGTGTAGCACGTGCCCGACCGAAGTCGGACAACCACAACAGCTTACCTGATCGCGCGTGATCCCGCGGACCGGTGCCCGATAGCGTGGGTGCATGGAATGGACCGCGGACGTCTCGACCGGCGAGTGGCTGCGCGAACGCATCGACGATCCGTGGCGGGGGACGTTCCACGACGTCGTGCCCCGGGGCTTCGAGGCGTACGCGCGCGTCCTGCATCCGCCATCCGTTCAGTGCCGCACGAACGGCGACCCGCTTCCCCCGTTCGACGAGTGGGTCGAGATGCCGTGGCAGGAGTCGCAGCGGGTCACCGCAGACCTCGTCACCGGTCCCACCACGTGGGCCGAGACCGCCGCCGCGTTCGAGACGACGCTGCATCCGCTGGCGCAGTGGGATTCGATCGTGCGCTCGCCCGAGTTCGGCTCGAACCAGCGCAGCGCGCCGGACGGCCGCTGGTTCGCAGCACCCGGGATGGGTGATCTCGACCCGCACCACCTGGCGGTTCTCGCCCACGAGCTGATCAGGCACACGTCGACACCGGATGACGTGGCCGCAGGCCTCTGGGAGGGCCGCGGCGGCCTGCTCGGCCACCTGGGCCGGCATCCCTCGCGCGCGTTCTTCCAGATGGGCGACCCGGACGATGCCACCCTGGCCCGCCACAACCGCATGCTCGGCTCGTCGTTCTCGGACCGCTTCAACAACGTCTTCCGCAAGCCCACCTGGCAAGAGGGCATCCTGTCGCGGGAGATTTCCGAGGGGCCGCGGCTGAGGCTGCCGGAGCGCTCGTTCGTGCTGTTCCGCGGTGCTGTCGGGGAGTTCGCCGACGACGACTGGGAGCTGCGGATGCCCTGGCGGGACGCCGCCGCTGAGGCGGCGGGTGCAGCACCGATGGCGCAGAGCCCGAGTCTGCTCTGGCCCGCGGACCGCGCCTGGGTGATGGTCTCGGAAGTCGACTTCGACTCGACGATCGTCGGCGGCTCGCGGGAGCTCGTGAACGCGATCTGCCGCTCTCCTCAGCTCGAAGCCCTGCCCCTTCCGGCCGATGCATCCCTGTACTGGGGCGCAGACGAGGTGAATCGATGAGCGTGCCGTTCGATCCCCGGCCCCTGCTCGAGCCGGTCTCTCCGGCTACTGCGCGCGCCTTCCGCAAGCAGCTGGCCGACAGCGGCCGGCTGCCGGGCGGGTCGGGCACCGTCGGCGTGATCATCGCGGTCGTCGTCATCGCCTTCGTCGTGCTCGTGTTCGGCGGGGTACTCTCCGCCATCATCGGCGGCCTGGTGTTCGCGATCGGGACGCAGTCGGGGTCGGGTGCGGTGTTGTCGTTGACGAGCGTCATCCCCCTCGTCATCCTCATCGCGCTCGCGGCGCTCATCCCGTTCTTCATCCGTCGGCAGCGCGCTGCGCAAGCCGCGGTCTGGTACCGACTCGACCGCTTCGCGCGCGCCAACGGCATGAGCTTCGAGCCCCAGCGACCCCAGCCCCGGCTGCCGGGCATGATCTTCTCGCAGGGGTCGGGGCGGATGGCATCCAACCTCGTCCGCGGCGACCAGCCGCATTTCGTCGAGTTCGCGAACTACCGCTACACGACCGGCTCGGGCAAGAACCAGCAGACGCACACCTGGGGATACGTCGCCGTGCACCTGTCGACTCCCCTACCCCACATCGTGCTCGACGCGCTCGGCAACAACGGACTGTTCGGCTCGAACCTGCCCGTCACGTTCGACCGCGATCAGCACCTGAGCCTCGAGGGCGACTTCGACCGCTACTTCCGTCTCTACTGCCCGCGCGGCTACGAGCGCGACGCGCTGTACCTCTTCACGCCCGACATCATGGCGCGGTTCGTCGACAACGCCGCCGCGCTGGATGTCGAGATCGTCGACGACTGGCTCTTCTTCTACGGCAAGCGCGACTTCTCGACCCTCGACCCGGCGACGTGGTCGTGGCTGTTCGGTGCCGTCGCGGCGATGATCGACAAGTTCGCACAGTGGGAGCGGTGGCGCGACGACCGGCTCGGGATGGCGGCGTCCGGCGCGGGCGCACCCGCGGTACCCGGCTCCCCCGGCCCGGTGACGCCCGGTCCAGCGGAGCCGGGCACGGGCCCGGCGGTCGGAACCGTACCCGCGCTGCCGGTCACCCCGCCGCCGGGACTGCTGCGCCCGCCGCCCGGTGTCGCCGCACCGGGCCAGCGCCTGAAGAAGAGCGTTCCGTGGATGGCGGTGGTCGTCGTGCTGGTGATCGTCACAGTCGGAGCGATCGGACCCGTCATCGCGTTCATCGGCGGACTCTTCGCCGCCATGCGCTGACCTGCCGGCGCCGGTCGGGCCTGCGCGGCTGTCACGACGCTCGGGCGGGCTGATCCCGGTGCGGGGGTTCGCGATTGCCCGTGCCGCCAACAGGCTGAACGGCCCTATCCGCCGTCCGATCGCCTCGCGACTCTCATCCAGCCTGCCTACGGCACGCACGAGGGCCGCCACAGGGCCGCGAGGCGCGCGGCGGTGGCCGTTCCGTTCATGACGAGGCGGACGGGCCCGCCCTACGGTGAGGCCATGACACTCACACTCGGATTCATCGGCATCGTCACGAGCGACATGGCGGCGTCACTCGCCTTCTACCGAGCCCTGGGCGTGCCTATCGATGCGGGCCAGGACGATCGGCCCCACGTCGACGCCACGCTCGACGACGGAACGTCCCTGGCATGGGACACCATCGACACCATCCGCTCGTTCGATCCGGCCTACACTCCCGCGTCGGGCGGTCACCGCATCGCGCTCGCCTTCGACAAGGGCACGCCGGCCGAGGTCGACGCGGCGTTCGCGGCGATGGTCGCGTCCGGGTTCACCGGGCACGTGGCGCCGTGGGATGCCGTCTGGGGCCAGCGCTACGCGACGCTGCTCGATCCCGACGGCAACTCGGTCGACCTCTACGCCTCACTCGACGCGAGCTGACGGGCCTCACTCGACGCGAACTGCGACCTACGACGCGAACTGCGCGGGGCTTCGGCCGACCAAGCGCTGGAACTCGCGGGAGAGGTGCGGCTGGTCGGCGAATCCGGCCGCGGCGGCAGCATCCGCGATCGATGAGCCGGACCGCAGCACCCGTTGTGCGCGGCGAGCCCGCTCCAGCCGCACCAGGGCGGCGTAGCCGTAGCCGAACGTCGCAAGCATCCGCCGGCGGAACGTGCGTTCCGATATCTGGAGCGACGCGGCAGCATCCCGGGCCGAGACGGCGTCGTACGCCGAGCGGCGAGCGCCGTGGATCCAGCGTGGGCTCTCGTCGCCGAGCGCAGCGATCCGCGACACGGCATCCTTTCGCCCCGACCGATCCGCCGCTCGCAGCATCGTCTCCCGCAGACGGCGCGCGTGACCGGCCGCGGCGAGGTCGTCGAGCGGAACGAGCTGATCGGCGATCGTGGCGAGGTCGATCCGCAGCACGTGGGCGGCGTGACCGGGCGCGAGCCGGACACCGGTCGACCCGTCCGTGCCGTCGGGCGCGGTCTCGAGCCAGCGTGTCGACGGGCCGGCGACGTCGACCCGCCCGTCGCGGAGGATGAGGTCGACGCATCCGTCCGCGGGGATGACGGCACGCCCGGCGCTGTGGGCCGAGCGCCAGAGAGTCGCCGCGCCCGACAACCGCACCTCGGAGTACATGGGCCCAGTCTCGCGCCTCGAGCCGGTCGATGTCCCACTTGAGCCGGGAATCCGCCCTGGATACCCGGCCGAACGGGGACCTCGGCTCAGCCGCGCGCCCTCGCGCCCTCAGACCGGACTGATCACCAGTTCGTCGATGCGCACGTGCGGGGGCGCATCGACGACGAAGCGCACTGTTCGGCCGATGTCCTCGGGAGTCAGCATCCGCCGGCGCGCTTCGGCATCGGGTACCTCGGGGCGCAGGCTCAGGAAGTCCGTGTCGACGTCGCCCGGGCACAGGTGGCACACCCGGATGCCGGCGGCGGCTTCCTGCGCGTTCAGGGTCTCGCAGACAGCGGCGAGCGCGCGCTTGCTGGCGCTGTACGCGACACCTGCGACGGGCGAGAAGCGCCAGGCCGCGATGGACGACACCACGACGACGCAGGCCGAACCAGAAGACCGCAGGGCGGGTAGGGCTGCATCGATCACCTGGATGACGCCGTGGAGGTTCGTGCCGATGACCTGTTCGACCTCGCCGACCGACTGCGTGGCCCACGTCCGCCGTGGCGAGTTCAGTCCCGCGGCGAGAACGAGTTCGTCGATGCGTCCCCACCGACCGAGAAGTTCGTCGCGAGCCGCCGTTACCGCCCCCGCGTCAGTGGCGTCGAACGGGAGCACGACGGCCTCTCCGCCCGCGTCCGCCACATCGCGCGCGGTCTGCGCCAGCACGTCCGGACGCCGGCCACTGAGCGCGAGACGTCGATCGGGGGCCAGGGCGAGCGCGGCGGCGCGCCCCATCCCGCTGCCGGCGCCGGTGATCCACGCGACGCGCCGTTCGGCGGCGGTCATGCCCGGGCCGCCATCTCGTATGCGCGTTGCGGGAACTGGGTCGCGAACTTGCCGCCGCTCACATCGAGCAGGGTGCCCGTGACGTAGCGCGAGGCATGGCTCGCGAGGAAGCAGACGGCGTCCGCCACCTCGCGCGGGTCGCCCCAGCGACGGAGGGTGAGGGTGTCGAGCAGCCGACTCTGCTCGTCGTGCGATTTGTCGGCGAAGCCGTTCATGTCGGTCGGGATCATCCCCGGGGCATACGCGTTCGCGGTGATCCCCCACGGGCCCAGTTCTCCCGCGAGGGTCCTCGTGAACTGGACGACAGCGGCCTTGGATGCCGCATACGCCGCACCGCCGACGCTGGGGATGACGGCGGCGAACGACGCCGCGTTGACGATCCGGCCCCCGCCCTGCCGCTTCATCGCGGGGATGACCGCCTGGCAGGTGCGGAACGTTCCCGTGACGTTGACGTCGAAGACGCGGTTCCAGGTCTCGGCGTCGGCATCCTCGATGAGACCGTCGCCCAGGATGCCGGCGTTGTTCACGAGGACGTCGATGCGGCCGAACCGGCTCAGCACGGCATCCACGGCCTGCCGCACCGAGGCGGTCGAACGCACGTCGCATGCCGAGGAGGCGCCCTCGAGTCCTGCGGCGCGGCGCGCTTCGTCCGCCCAGGCGACCGCGTCCTCGGTGACGTCCGTCGGGACGACGACGGCGCGCTCGCGCATGAACGTCTCGGCGATGGCGCGGCCGATGCCGCGCCCCGCGCCGGTGACGACGACGACCTTGCCGTCGAGATCCCACTGCATCGTGCTCTCCTCCGATCGCGGCCGCGCCTACGCGGCTCTCCTCGATGATGTCGCAGCGCGGCGGCGCTCCGCAGCGACGAGCGACACGACGATCAGCCCGGGCGCGATCACGATGAGGGGCGGCAGCATCCAGACCACGGTCGCGCTCACCCCGAGGCCCACCAGCACCAGCGATGTTCCGATCGGGTCGTCGACCACGACGCCGCGCCCCTCCCGCCAGAGGTCGATCCACCGCGCGCCCGGCGTCCAGAGCGCCGCGGTTCGCAGCATCGCGACGAACACGACCACCGCCAGCCCGCCGCTGACGACCGCGAACGTCACCCCTCCGGGAAGTGCGCCCAGCGCCGCGCCGACCGCGTTCAGGACGAGGAGCGCGATGACCACGGCGCAGGCCGTGCCGAACCACCACCCCGAACGCACCGCCTGGAGCCCTCGGACGGCGAAGAGCCGGATCGAGTCGGGCTCGTCGTCGAGGTGAGCGCGGAAGTGCCGCACCCCCGCACCGAACGCCGGGGCGAGTGTCACCAGGGGAAGCGAGAGGAGAGCGACCCCGATGCCCACCACGAACATCTCGCCGAACCCCGCGACACCCGAGCCGCCGAAGACCGCGCGGCTCTCGGGCGATCCGCCTCTCTTGTGCGACGAGGTCATCCCTTGATCCCCTCTGTCGCGACGCCCGCCACCAGGTATCGCTGGAAAGCGAGGAAGAAGAGGACCACCGGCACCAACGCGAGGATCGCCATCGCCATCTGCGCGCCGTAGTCGCTCGTCGACGTCTGGTCGACGTAGAGGCGCAGGGCCAGCGGCATCGTGTACATCCCCGGGTCCTTCAAGTAGAGCAGCGGACCGAAGAAGTCGTTCCACGACCAGATGAACGCGAAGATCGAGCTCGTGACGAGGGCGGGGCGCATGAGCGGCAGGATGACGGCCGTGAACGTTCGCGCGTGACCGGCACCGTCGATGCGGGCGGCCTCGTCGAGGTCGCGGGGAAGACCGCGGATGAACTGGATCATGAGGAACACGAAGAAGGCATCGGCCGCGAGGAACTTGCCCAGCAGCAGCGGCCAGTAGGTGTTGATCATGTCGAGCTGGTTGAACACGATGTACTGCGGAATGATCACGACGTGGAACGGCAGGAGCATCGTCGCGATCATGCACAGGAAGAACACCTTGCTGCCGCGGAAGCGAATGCGGGCGAACGCGTACGCCGTGACCGAGCAGGAGAGGACGACTCCGACGACCGAAGCGACGGCGAGCACGAGCGAGTTCACGACGAACGTCCAGAACGAGACCCCGCCGATCCCGGCCAACGCTGTGGCGTAGTTCTCGAGCGAGAAGGTCTCCGGCACGAGACTCACCGATCCGATGATCTCGTTGCCCGGTTTGAACGACGACATCACCATCCAGGCCGCCGGATAGAGGATGACGACGAGCACGGCGATCGCGAGCACGTGGAAGACCACCGCGCTCCCCCGCGTGCGCCAACGCCGCCCTCCCGCGAGATCGCGACCGCGACGCCGCGACGACGGGTCGGTGGTGATGAGCTCCGTCTGGGTGATCGTGTTGGTCATCGTTCGTCCCCCGCATAGTGAACCCACGCCCGGGATGTGCGGAACAGCATGAGCGTGACCAGCCCGACGGCGATCACGAGCACCCAGGCCATCGCCGAGGCGTATCCCATCTGGAAGTCGCGGAAGCCCCGGAGGTAGAGATAGAGCGTGTAGAAGAGCGTCGACCCCGCCGGGCCACCGCTGCCGTTGGAGATGATGTAGGCCGAGTTGAACACCTGGAAGGCGTGAATCGTCTCGAGGAGCAGGTTGAAGAACAGCACCGGCGACAGCATCGGGATCGTGATCGACAGGAAGCGCCGCACCGGGCCCGCGCCGTCGACGGACGCCGCCTCGTACAGCTCCGGGGGTACCTGCTTCAGACCAGCGAGGAAGATCACCATCGGGGCGCCGAACTGCCACACCGTCAGCAGGATGAGCAGCGGGAGCGTGCGCGCCGGATCGCCGACCCATCCGCCCTCCGAAGCCGGCGGTCCCCCGAAGAACGAGCCGATCTGGGCGACGATGCCGTCGTCGATGAACATCGCCTTCCACACGATCGCGATCGAGACGCTCCCGCCGATCAGCGAGGGCAGGTAGAACGCCGACCGGTAGAACCCCTGCCCACGGCGCGGTGCGTTCAGCAGCAGCGCGACCCCGAGCGCCGCAGCGAGCTTCAACGGTGTGCCGACCAGCACATAGATGCCGGTGACTTTCACCGCCTGCAGGAAGTTGGGGTCGGTGAACATACGCGTGTAGTTGTCGATGCCGATGAACTCGGGATCGTTGAACAGGTTGTAGTCCGTGAACGACAGCACCAGCGACGCGATCATCGGGCCGGCGGTGAGGGCGAAGAACCCGATGAGCCATGGGCTCAGGAAGAGATAGCCGGCGCGCGTCTCACGCCGGGCCCGCACGGTCGAGCCCGCACGAACCGGGACGACGGCTGCAGGAGCAGTCATGGGTTGTTCCTTTCTCCTGCGGACCGGCGCCTCGGCCGTGCGGCAGGGTCGTGCGGAGCGGTCAGGAGCCGAGTACCAGCGAGATCTCGGAGAAGAGCTCCTGCGCCAACTGCTTCGTCGTCAGATCGCCGTATCGCAGCTGCTCGTGCAGCTCTCCCCACTTGGCCTCGATGGTGCCGTAGCCCGCGGGCAGGATCGGATAGCTGGCGGTCAGCTCATCGTCGATGGACGCCAGGTAGTCGAGGTTGACGGTGTCGGCCGCGGTCTGGTCGATCGCCTCGCGCCCGGCTTCGGTGGGCGGGGTGCCGAGCGAGGTGCCGAAGATCTCGGCGACCTCGGGAGATGTGGTGAGGAAGTCCACGAACGCGGCGGCAGCCTGCTTCTGGTCGGAGTTCTTCGCCACGCTCAGCAGCATGCTCGGCTTGGGCGCGAGCACGTGCTCGTCCTGGCCCTTCTCGAGCGGCGGCTGCACCATGCCGATGTTCTCGGTGCCGGCATCCGTCATTCCCTGCAGCACCGTCGTCGAGAAGTTGAACCAGATCGCGGTCTCGCCGGCGAGGAAGCCACCGCTGGGTGAGAGCGCGACACTGCGCTCGACGGGGTAGAAGTCGCCGTCCTCGCGAAGGTCGGCGGCGCCGTCGAGATATTCGATCACATCGTTCTCGTCGAACGCAGGCGAGCCGTCCTCTTCGAAGACCGGGCTGCCGTCCTGCATGAGGTGGTAGATGAAGTTCGGAAGGCCGCCCGTGTAGTCCTCTGCCCCGTAGATCCGGGGTTCGGATGACGCGCCTGCCGCGTTGACCTCGAGGACGAAGTCGTTGAACTCGTCCCAGGTCATGTCGTCGGTCGGATAGTCGATGCCGAACGAGTCGAGGATGTCCTTGTTGTACATCATCGACCAGGCGTTCGTCCCCAGCGGGACCCCGACGAGTTGGTCGTCGACGGTGCCGGATCCCAGCACCTGGTCGTTGATGCCCTCGAGCGGCAGCAGTGAGTCGCGGTAGGGCGAGAGGTCGGCGAGCAGACCCTTGCTGGCGTATTCGCCGAGATAGCCGGCATCCATCATCACCACGTCGGGAAGCGACTTTCCTGCCGCCTCGGTGTTACGAGCGGTCCAGTAGTCGCCCCAGGCGTTGAAGTTCCGCACGACCTCGACGTTCGGGTACTGCTCGTTGAAGAGCGCCACGACCTCTTCGAAGCGAGCGGCGCGGTCTTCGTTCCCCCACCACGAGAAGCTGATCTTGGCTGCGGTCTCGTCGTCGAAGGTGATGTCCTCGGGAGCGGCGTTCGAACCGCTGCCGGCGCCGCAACCGGCGAGCAGAAGGGCGGCGGCTCCGACGAGAGCGAACGATGCGGGCAGTCTCTTCAACATGTTTTCTCCTCATTGAGCGGGCATGAGCCCGGGTTAGGTGTGGGATGTGGCCGGCCGGACGCCGGCGGACGTTCAGCCGGTCTCGGCTCCTCGGATGAGGGAGCGAATGGTCTGGATGGGCAGCTTGGGCTCGCGCGATTCGGTGAGCAGGCCGTTTCGCTCCTGCATGGTGTCGGTGAGCTGGGTCCAGCACCAACCGGCGAGCCCGTCGGGTCGGCCGCCGGTGCCTCTCGTGCCCGACTGCACCGCGCGGAGGATGTCCGCGACCATCCGGCCGTACTCCTCTGCGCCGCGCGCCTCGGAGTAGCCCCAGGAGTCGTCCGGGCTCGCATCGGCCGCCCACTTCACGCCGCCGAACTCGGTGAGCATGATCGGCTGCCCACTGTCCGTCGTACCCGGCAGACGCACGCGGCGACCGGCTGGGCCGATGCCCGAGACGAGGTCGTGCAGCACCTGGTCGTCCACGTCGTAACGGCGGGCGAGGACGCCGCCGTCGGCTTCGTAGTCGTGCAGGGTCCACAGGTCGGAGGTGCCGAGCTCCCACCCGTCGTTGGAGATGACGGGCCTGGTGGGGTCGAGCGCTTTGGTCAGGTGGAACAGCGCTTCGGCGAAGGCCCGCTGATCGGCGCGCGAGGCGATGTGCTGCACACCCCAGCTCTCGTTGAGCGGCACCCACGTGATGATGCTGGGGTGCGCCCGGTCGCGAAGCACCGCCTCCGTCCATTCCGCGGTCGTCCGCTGCACGGCCTGTTCGTCGAACGTGTACGTCGCCGCCATCTCGCCCCAGACGAGCAGTCCGAGCCGGTCCGCCCAGTACAGGAAGCGGTCGTCCTCGACCTTCTGGTGCACGCGCACCGAATTGAAGCCGAGCTCGGCGATCAGCTCGGCCTCGCGTCGCAGGGCGTCGGGTGAGGGCGCGGCGAGGTGCGACTCGGGCCAGTACCCCTGGCTGAGAACCGACCGCAGCGTCACGGGCCGGTCGTTCAGCAGCAGGGCGCCCCGGTTCCAGGCCACGCTGCGCAGGCCCAGATAGCTCGCCACGGCGTCGGTTCGTCCGCCGTCGTCGGTCAGGTCGATCCAGGCGTCGAGGAGGGTGGGCCGGTCGGGGCTCCAGAGGAGTCGCTCGTAGTTCTGACCGTTGCGCTGTCCGTCGAGGGGGATCGTCAGCGTCGCTCGCGTGCCGCTCGTCCGCATCGTCGCGGCGGCGAGCTCCCGACCCTCGTGCGCGATGCGAACGCTCGCGATCGCGTGTCCGGGCCGGCTGAGCCGGAGTTCGAGGGTCACCGTTCCGTCGGTGAGGTCGCTGGTCCAGTTGAGCCCGGTGATGTGCTGCGGCGCGACGGACTCGAGCCACACCGATTGCCAGATCCCGGTCGTGCGGTGGTACCAGATCGAGTGGGGCTGCTCTTCCCAGTCCTGCTTCCCCCGAGGCTGCGCGAGGTCGTGCGGGTCGTCCTCGGCGCGCACGACGATGACGTGCTCCCGCGCGTCGCCGTCGAGCGCGTCCGTGATGTCGAGGGCGAACGGGGTGTGCCCGCCCTCGTGCTCGCCGACCAGCTGACCGTCGATCCAGACGGCGGCCCGGTAGTCGACGGCACCGAAGCGCAGGATCGCACGCTGGCTCGGCTGATGACCGGCGGCGGCGAGGTCGGCTTCGGACAGAGTCCTGCGGTACCAGACGATCGGGTGGAAGCCCGTCTCGCCGACGCCCGAGGCCGGCGACTCCGGCGGGAACGGAACGAGGATGCTGCTGCGCAGCTCACGGCCGTCGAACCACCGGTCGGCGACACCGCGATCGTCGTCATCGTGAGCGAACCCCCACATCCCGTCGAGAAGAAGGAACGAGTTACGCACGAGCTGCGGGCGCGGCCGCGCCGGTTCCAGCGCGCTCGCACGCGTCGTGTCGGGCTCTCGACCGGCATCCTGCTCCACTGCGATGACTCCCTCTGCCGGCTCCGATGCCGGCCTCGTCGTGGATCCGCCCGAAGCGGATCGGTGGAAACCGCTTTCCGTTCCACGTTGAACTAAACAGTAGTTCCACGCTGAACTAGAGTCAACAGCGACCCTCGGAACCATCTGACAGGAGCCCGTATGACCCGCGTCACACTCGCCGACGTCGCCGCCCGCGTCGGCGTGAGCGCGAAGTCCGTCTCCAACGTCGTCAACGGGACGGGGTGGGTGGGCGACGAGATGCGGCAGCGCATCCTCGCGGCGATCGACGAGCTCGGGTACCGGCCCAACCTCGCCGCACGCCAGCTGCGGAACGGGCGCAGCGGACTGATCGCGCTGGTGCTCCCCGATCTGCGTGAGCCCTACTTCGCCGAGTTCGCGTCCCAGTTCGTATCCACAGCGCAGACTCGCGCGCTCACCGTTCTCATCGCGCAGACGGGCGGCGCCCGACCGGCGGAGCTGGCGATGATGGCCGGGGAGGGCTTCCCCGCGCTCGACGGGATCGTGATGAGTCCGCTCGCCCTCACTCCCGACGATGTGCGCGACCGGCCGAGCGGCCCTCCGCTCGTACTGATCGGCGAGCAGGCGGAGGAGCTCCTGAATCCGTCCGTGCATCACGTCGGCATCGACAACGTCTCGGCGGCGGCAGCGGCCACCACGCACCTCATCGAGCAGGGGCGATGTCGCATCGCCGCGGTAGGCGTGCAGGAAGCCGGCCCCACCGCCACCTCCCGGCTGCGATTCGAAGGGTACCGGCGAGCGCTGACCGCAGCGGGCATCGCCGACGACCCGGCGCTGTACGCCTCGGTCGCCCAGTTCAATCGCGCCGAAGGATCGACCGCCGTCGCACGCCTCATCGCGAGCGGCACCGACTTCGACGCGCTGTTCTGCTTCAGCGACAGCCTCGCCCTCGGCGCGCTGTACACCCTCGGCACCCACGGCGTCTCCGTGCCGGATCGCGTGCAGGTCATGGGCTTCGACGACATCGAGGAGGGGCGCTTCCACATCCCGGGGTTCTCGACCGTCGACCACGGCGTCGAAGAGGCGGCGGCATCCATCCTCGACATCCTGAGCGACCCCGCCCGCCAGACCGGCGTGCACCACCAGGTGCCGTACCGCCTCATCACCCGCTGATCCCGCCAGCGGCGAGGTGGCGAGGGTGCGCATCCGCACGGTCCGAAGCGGCCCGCACCGTGCAGATGCGCGCTCTCGGCGTCAGCGAGACGGAGAGCCGGCGTCGAGGATGCGGTGGGCAGCCCTGACCATGGCGATGTCGACGAAGGTGCCGTCCTCCAGCACGAACGCGCCCGTGCCGTCCGCGGACGCAGTACGCACCCGGTCGACGATGCGCTGTGCCCGCTCAACCTCGTCGGAGGTGGGGGTGAAGGCCCGCCGGATCACCTCGATCTGCCGCGGATGGATGGCGGTGCGCCCCGCGTAGCCGAGCGCGCGGCCGGCGCGACAGCTCGCCTCCAGGCCCGCGAGGTCGGCGACGTCCGCCCAGACCGCCATGAGCGGAAGCGGCAGCCCCGCCGCAGCCGCGGCGTTCACGACCCGCGCGCGCGACCACGCGAGTCCGGGCTCGCCGTCCCGCCCCGCCGGCACACCGATCTCCGCTCGCAGATCGGCCTCGCCGACCGCGAGCGATGCGACCCCGGCCTGCGCGATCTCGAACGCCCGCTCGATCGACAGGGCCGACTCGAGCAGCGCGTGGACCTCGCGCCCCGGTGCCGCGGCGCGGACCGCCGCGACGTCATCCGCCGACTCGGTCTTGGGAAGACGGATGCCGAAGGCCGCGGGCAGATCCGCGACAGCGGCGACATCCTCGTCGTGCATCTGCGCACCCCGAGCGTTCACCCGTACCTGCACCACGGGGGCAGAAGCCCCGCGCGACGTCCACGCCTCGGCGAAGTCGGCGAGCGCCGCCCGCGCCGCGGCCTTGCGCGAGGGCGCCACGGCGTCTTCGAGGTCGACGATGACGGCGTCGGCTCCGGCATCCAGCGCTTTCGCGAAGCGTTCCAGGCGGTCGGCGGGCGCGTACAGCGCGACCATGATCGCGCGTGTCATGCGATCGATCCTTCCGCGCGCATGCGGGCGATGTCATCGGCTGTGTAACCGAGCGTCGCCAGCACCTCGGCGGTATCGGCACCGTGGGCGCGGCCGGTGAACGCGATGGTCGACTCGTCACGCGACATCCGGAAAAGCGGTCCCTGCATGGCCATGTCGCCGAGGTCGGGATCGTGGATGCGGTGAACCGTGCCCAACGCCTGGAACTGCGGGTCCGCGACGATGTCCGACGGGTCGTATACCGGGGCGACGGCGGCCTGTGCGGCCTCGAACGCCTCGACGACCTCGTCGCGCGTGCGTCCGGCGATCCAGCTGCCGACAGCCTCGTCGAGCTCGTCGGCGTGCTGCGCCCGGCTCGATCCGCTCGCGAACCACGACTCGGCGGCGAGGTCGGGACGGCCCACGAGGGTCATGACCCGCTCCGCGATCGACTGTGCGCTCGTCGACACGGCGACCCACGAGCCGTCGGCCGTGCGGTACGTGTTGCGGGGCGCGTTGTTCGCCGATCGATTTCCGGTGCGGGGTTGCACGGTCGCGAGCTGATCCCAGCGCGTGATCTGCGGGCCGAGCATCGCGAGGATGGGCTCGATGATCGCCACATCGACCACCTGCCCGCGCCCGTCTCGCTCGCGGGCGTGCAGAGCGGTCATGATCGCGTAGGCGGTGGCGAGCGAGGCGATGCCGTCGGCGAGTCCGAACGGGGGAAGGGTCGGCGGGCCGTCGGGCTCGCCCGTCGCGGCGGCGAACCCGCTCATCGCCTCGGCGAGCGTGCCGAAGCCCGGACGGCTGCGGTACGGGCCGATCTGACCGAACCCGGTGACGCGGGCGAGCACGAGCCCGGGATTCTCCGCCGACAGCTCGTCGTAACCGAGCCCCCAACGCTCGAGGGTTCCGGGGCGGAAGTTCTCGACGACGACGTCCGCGGTGCGGGCGAGGCGCAGGAACGCTTCCCGCCCGTCGGTCGTGTGCAGGTCGATCGCGACGGTCCGCTTGTTGCGGCCGAGCGTCTTCCACCAGAGGTTCTGCCCGTCCTTGCTCGGCCCGTGACCACGCGCGGGATCCGGGCGGGTCGGATGCTCGACCTTGACGAGCTCGGCCCCCATGTCTCCGAGGTGCATCGCGGCCATGGGACCTGCGAACAGCGTCGAGGCGTCGATGACGCGCAGTCCGTCGAGCGGGGTCACGGGCGTTCCTCCCAGCAGACGCGGAATCCGATCGAGGGCGACGCGTCCTGGCCGAGGCCGGGCAACAGCAGCTTGAGCGCGAACTCCGGCCGCTGCACACCGCCGTCGACGTACCAGTCCGACCCCTCGCTGCGGTGCGCGCTGCCGCCCTTGAGCATGACGAAGCGGGTGCGGCCGTCGGAATGCTCCGACTCCGTCCAGTTCCACACCTCCGGCTGGCGCCGCCGGAACGACGGGTCGGATGCTGCGAGCTGCCACTCGTCTTCGGTGGGAAGGCGCCCACCCGCCCAGGCGGCGTACTCCCGAGCCCGTGCGAACGTCATGCCCGTCGCGGGGCGCTCGGCGTCACGGGCATCCGTGTGCTCGCCGATCGCAGCGAGGAACCGCGCGTACTCGGCCTCGGTCACCTCGGACGCCCCGACCCTCACCGGATGCCGCACCTCGGCGACTCGTTCGAGCGTCCGCTGATCGTGCAGGCGCGGCGGCAGCGGCTTCCACTCGTCGACGTACGGTGCTCCGTCGTACATCCCGGTCTCGCGCGCACGGAATCGCACCGTGAGCACGTGCGACCCGGGAGCCACCGTCACCGTCGGCTCCTCCTCGCGCGCGCCGGTGTCGCGCACCGGCCCCGTCCAGGCCGGAGCAGTGAGGCGCCGAGCGCGGCGATGCGGGAACGAGGCGTCCGCCACGGGAGGCTCGTCGCGCAGCGTGGCTTTCACCTCAGCCACGACCGCAGGCACGGCGGCATCCGCGGCCAATCGCACCACGGCGGCGACGCCGCCGGAAGGCACCGTCACCGACGAGACCTGATCGCCGGGCTCGTGCAGCGGCACCCACCGGCCCCGCGTCTCGAGTCCGAAGTCGACGTCGGTCCCCGACGTGTTGACGAGGCACAGCAGGGTCACGCCGTCGAGCTCGAACGCCGACCCGAAGACCGGTGCGTCGTGCACCGCCAGCGGCGTCCACTCCCCCTCGACGAGCCAGCGGTGCATCCCGCGCTGCACGGGCAGCATGCGCCGCAGGGTCGCCGCGTCACGGTCGTTCCAGCCGACCCAGACGCCGAAGACGACCTCCCACACCATCACGCCGACGCCGTTGAGCCACGCCGACCGCAGCTCTTCGGCATGGTCGCGGTGCCATCGTCGGATGTGGTGCTGCATGTGTCGGCGCTCGAACCAGCGGGCGCGCAGCACACCGGGCACGTCCGAGTCGGCGAACCACTGCGCCCACGACAGGGTGTGGTCGGCGATCCGCTCGGTCGCGAGCTTCGACTCGCCTTCGAGCCCGATGCCCGGGCGGGCGGCATCGAGCGCCGCGACGAGGTCGGGATCGGCCTTGCGGAGCGTATCGAGGAAGACCCCGTCGGCACCGAGGCGCCGCACCGTGGCGGCGAGCTCGACGGCGTCATCTCCCGAGCGCCGCGTGCCGACATCCCACGGGTTGTAGTCGACGAAGA
Source organism: Microbacterium sp. AG238 (assembly GCF_003610405.1). GTDB lineage: Bacteria > Actinomycetota > Actinomycetes > Actinomycetales > Microbacteriaceae > Microbacterium. The sequence continues at coordinate 2,063,508 of NZ_RAQC01000001.1, read as the reverse complement.
CGGCCGCACCGGCGGCGCGCAGAGTCTCGGCGGCTTCGACGAGACCCGGCACGGCGTAGAAGTCCCACTGGTTGCGGTCGTCGATGCCGATGACGGGATAGGCGTGCCACAGCACGATCCCGTCGAGGCCGCCGAACCGCCGCCGCGCGTCGGCGAGGAAGCGCTCGGGGGTGAAGCGCTGCTCGTCGAAGTCGAAGAACAGCTCGTCCCAGAGCCAAACCTGGGCGACGGTGAAGCACCGGCTCGCCCACGCCGACTCCGGCTGGTCGTAGCGGGTCGGCGCACCGTGACGTTCGCGCGCGCCCTCGCGCCACGCCGTCAGCTGTGCGCGCCACGCCTCGACGTCGGCGGGATCGGTCGGCGCGACGAAGATCTTCGCGTCGTCGAGGACGACGGCCGCGTCTCCCGACCGGACGTCGACGCCGAGGGGCACCGGCGTCGGGCGGTCGATCTCACGGGGGACGAGGGGGTCGAATCCACCGCTCACGGCTGACTCTCCTTTCGCAGGGCGGCGACCTCGTCGACGGTGGGCACGGCGTCCTGCGCGCCCGGGCGCGTGACGGCCAGAGCGGATGCCGCGGCCCCGGCCCGCGCGGCATCGACGAGCAGATCCAGGTCGACAGCGTCGGGGCGGCGCCCGGAGGCGGTGAGCGCCGCAGCCAGCACGCCGCAGAAGGTATCGCCGGCGCCCGTCGTGTCGACCGGCGTCACGACATGCGCCGGAACCTCGGCGCGCTCGGCACCGCAGACGACGAGGCTTCCGCGCGCGCCCAGTGTGACGACGAGTCCGGGCACCGCACGCGCGAGCGCGGTGACCGCCTCGTCGAGATCGTCGATGCCCGCCGCCTCGAGGGCCTCGTGCTCGTTCACGACCAGCACGTCGGTGGCCGCGAGCAGTGCGTCGCGGGCGGACGCGAAGGGCGCGGACGGCGCGGCGTTCAGCACATGCCAGGCACCCTCGCGCCGGGCCGCTGCGGCGTCGCGGACCAGAGCCACCGGGATCTCGAGCTGCGTGAGCAGAACCGACGCCGACGCGACGACGGCCCGCTGCACGTCGGTGAGGACGTCGCGGGCGGCGTTCGCACCGGCGGCGACGACGATCGCGTTCTCCCCCGATGCGTCGACCGAGATGAGCGCCGTTCCGGTCACCTCGTCGACCTGCGCGACCCCCGAGACGTCGATCTCGTCGGATGCAAGCGCCGAACGCAGGGTCTCGCCCGCGGCATCCGTTCCCACTGCCCCGACGAAAGCGACCGCAGCTCCACCGGCACGGCGGGCGGCGACGGCCTGATTGGCGCCCTTGCCTCCGCCCGTGCGGACGAGCGACGACGCCAGCAGCGTCTCGCCGGGAGCAGGGATGCGGGCGACGCGGGCAACGATGTCCTGGTTGATGCTGCCGACGACGACGACGCTCACGAGGTCCCCTCCGCGAGGGCGGTCGTCCGCTCGGCGAGCTCGCGGATCGACCGCTCGGGACCGCCGGGCATCGAGGTTGCGATGCTGTCGCGCAGCGGCTCGGTCCAGGCGCGCCCGATGCCGTCCGGACCGACCAGGCCGCCCACGACGGACCCGACCGTGGCCCCGACCGAGTCGGTGTCCCAGCCGCCCGCGACGGCGAGCGCGACGGCGGCGCCGAAGTCATGACCGTGCGCCTGCAGCGCGCACGCGGTGAGCGCGGCGTTGTTCAGGGTGTGCACCCAGTGCATCCCCTCATACTCGGCGTGCAGGACGTCGAGCGCACCGGCAGCCGTGAGCTCGCCCGCGCCGAGCGCGCGACCGGTCTCGCGCCCGAGCCGTACGGCCGCGGCAAGGCGCGAGTCCGGCGGCACGACGGTGTCTGCGGCATCCAGCACATCGTCCATCGAGTCCGCGACGAGGGATGCCGCGCAGAGGGCGGCCGCCCACATGGCGCCGTACAGGCCGTTGCGGGTGTGGCTGAGTCGCGCATCGATCCATGCGGAGCGCGCCGCGGCCCGTACGTCGCCGGGGTGCGCCCACCCGTGCACGTCGGCTCGGATGAGGGCGCCGATCCACTCGCGAAACGGGTTGCGGTGCGTCGCGGTCTCGGGCACCGGGTGTGCGTCGAGGATGTTGCGGTACGCGGCACGTTCCGCTGTGAACACGCGCCCCGCCGGCAGCGCGGCGAGCCAGGCCTCGGCGACGTGATCGGTCGTCAGCGCGGAGCCGTGCTTCTCGAGCAGGTCGAGGGCGAGGATCGGGAAGTTCAGGTCGTCGTCCTCGGGCATCCCGGCGATGTTCTCGACGAGCGAGGTCGGCGCGGACCGGCGGTTCCATGGCCAGCGCTCGGCGACATCAGTAGGAAGACCGCGCGCGGTGAAATAGCCGCCGATCGGCCAGTTTCCGGTGGCGCGAGCGATCTGCTCGATTCCCGCGCGGGGGATCTTCTCGACGGGCTTGCCGAGCAGGCATCCGGCCGACCGCCCGAGCCACGCGCCGTGCACGCGGTCGAACACGGCGCCGCCGGCGTCACCGGTCAGCGCGGACGACTCCGGAAGGAGCGCTGCGATCTCATCCCACCCGTCGGGCTCATCCGCGCTCGGGCGCTGCAGCGACTGCAGCTCGTCGAGCACGCGACGCGCCTCCGCCCGCAGCTCGGGTGAGGCCGGCGTCGCGCTGGCTCCGGAGGGAGCGAGCGCCGTCGCCCCGCCCGCCTCGGCCCATCGGTGCTCGATCGACGACAGCTCGGCGTCGGGCACACCCTGCTCGCGCAGCGCGGCGAACTCGGCCGGCACGAGGTCTTCGGGCTGAGCCCAGGTCAGTCTCACGCGTCGGCCCCCACCGACAGCAACGACGACAGCGACTCCGCACGGGCGGCGGCACGCTCGGCATCAGCGCGGGCGACATCGCGCACGACCTCCACCATCGTCGTCACGACGCCGTCGAGATCGAGGCGGCTCGCGGTCACGACCTCGCTCAGCCACTCCTCGGGAACGGCGGCGCTGCCGTGCAGCCCGCCGCAGATCGCACCCGCCATCGTGGCGATCGAGTCGGCGTCACGGCCGTAGTTGACGGCATCCAGCACGGCGGCACGCAGGTCGCCGTCGTGAGCGACGACGAAGCCGAGCGCGACGGGAAGCTCTTCGATGGCCTTCGTCCGCGAGGGAAGACGCGCATCCATCGCCGGCGACCGGTACGCCTCGCCCACCGTGTCGAAAGGCCTGACCGCCTCGCGGACGACGCGACCGAGCTCGCGCGGGTCGTCCGATCCGCCGGCGGCACGGAAGGCGTCGACGGCATCGAACACGGCACGGATGGCGGCGGCGGTGCCGTCATGCGCGACGTCCAGGACCGCGTTTCGAACGTCGTCGACCGTCGCTCCGGGAGTGGCGGATGCCGCGACCGCGGCGGCGAACACACCGGCCGCTTCGCGACCGTACGACCACTGGTGGGCGCCGGCGATATCGATCGCTTCAGCGTAGGCGCCGCGCGGATCGCCGATGTGCACGAGGCCGACGGGGGCCATGTACATCGTCGCGCCGCAGTTGACGACGTTGCCGACGCCCGCCTCGCGGGGGTCGGCGTGCCCGTAGTGCAGCTTCATGACGAGCCACTTCTCGGCGAGGAACACGCGCTGCAGGATGAGCGCCTCGTCTTCGAGCTCGGGGATCCAGCGGCGCTCGCCCATCATGAGGGGCACGAGATCGCTCGCGATGTCGTACGCGTCGAGGTGCCGGCGCTGCTTGGCGTACACCTCGATGAGGGCGTGGGTCATGAGGGTGTCGTCTGTGACGTGCCCATCGCCCTTGTGGTACGGCGCGATGGGGCGAGCCGTGCGCCAGTCGGGCAGGAAGGGACCGACGATCCCCTCGACACGTCCACCGTGCCGCTCTTCGATCTGCTCGGGGGTCCAGCCCTCCGTCGCACCGCCGAGCGCATCGCCCACGGCGGCTCCCGCCAGTACTGCTGCCACCCGATCGTGCAACACGTCCATTACGTCCCTCTCTTCGTTCGAGCGTGTGGGCGGGGGCGGATCGGATCGACCCGCCCCCGCGAGTCGTCAACCGGCGACGTCGGCCCAGCCGTCACTGAGCTGCGCGGCGAGCTGGTCGCGGTCGATCTGGTTCGCCAGGTACTGCTGGAACGCCGGCGTCGCGATCGTGTCCTTCCACTCGGTGTACTTCGACACCTTCAGGAACGGCGGGCCGACCAGGCCCTCACCCGACGCGAGCACCTGCTTCCAGGCGGCGTCGTCACCGGCGAGCTCGGCGACCTGCGTGCGTGCGGCACCCGACGAGGGGATGAGCGCGTCGGCGTAGGCGATCTTCGCGAGGTTCTCGCCGTCCATGAAGAAGTTCAGGAACTGCGCCGACTCCTCCACGTGCTCCGAGTCGATGTTCACCGAGTAGGTCTGCGGGTTCGCGGCCTGGACGGCGCCGGCCGATCCCTCGAGCGGCGGAAGCGCGACCCAGTTGAGACCCTCGGGAGCATCCGCGGCGATGTTCGTCGCCTGGAACGAGCCCTGCACGGTCAGCGCGACCTTGCCGCCGTAGAACGACGGAAGCACGTCCGATCCCGACTGGGTGAGCGAGGTCGGGTCGATCGATCGGTCGGTGTAGGCCATCTCGTGGATGCGCTCGGGAACGGCGAGCTCGTCGTCGCCGACCTCGATCGTCACGTCGTCGCCCTCGCCGTCGAAGTAGCCGCCGTCGAAGCCCATCGACAGGCTCATCATCGTGGCGGTCGGAGAACCGAGACCCCAGCCCAGGCCGTAGTGGTCGGCCGTGGTCGTCGCTCGCGCGATCTCCTGGAGCTGATCCCACGTCATCGTGTCGCCCGTCGGCACCTCGACACCGGCCTCGGCCAGCAGATCGGCGTTCGCGAACGCCATATACGACTGCAGGGTCGAGGGGTAGGCGACGATCTGACCGTCGTGGGTCACCGACTCCCAGATGCCGTCGGAGATGTCCGACTTCAGCTCGGGATCGATGAGGTCGGTCAGGTCGGCGAGGTAGCCGTCGGCCGCGAACGACACGATCGAGCTCGCCTCGAAGTGGATGATGTCGGGCGCGGTGCCGCCCGAGAACTGGGTGATCAGCTTGTCGTAGGCGCCGTCCCAGCCGGCCTGGATGATCTTGACCTGGACGTCGTCGTGCTCGGCGTTCCAGGCGTCGACGATCTCGCTGATGGCCGCTTGTGTCGCAGGCTGGTCCGAGAGCGACTGGAACTGGAGGGTGACGACGTCGCCGTCTCCCCCGCTGTTGTTCGCGCTGCCCTGCTGGCATCCTGCGAGCGCGACGGCTGCGATGCCCACGAATGCGACGGCGCCGATGCCGCGGATTCTTCTCATGGTGTGGCCTTTCTGGTTTTCGGGTTTCGTCGTCACGGGGAGGTCAGCCCTTGACGGCACCGGCGAGCATGCCGCCGGTGAGCTTCTTCTGCAGGATCCCGAAGATGATGAGCGACGGGATCGTGGCGAGGATGGCGCCGGCGGCCAGCGGCCCCAGCTGGGTCTGCCCTTCGGCCCCGAGGAACGAGCGCAGCGCGATCGGCAGCGTGTACAGCTCCGGGCTCTGGATGAGCACGAGCGCGAGGAAGAACTCGTTCCAGGCCGAGACGAAGGTGAACATCGCCGTCGCGACCAGGCCCGGCACCAGCAGCGGCAGGATCACGGTGCGGAGGATGGTGAAGCGGCCGGCGCCGTCCATCTCGGCCGCTTCTTCGAGCTCCGGCGGGATCGCCGCGACGTATCCCTGCAGCATCCAGAGCGTGAACGGCATCGTGAAGGTGACGTAGACGAGGATGAGGCCGAAAAGGGTGTCGTTCAGCTGCAGGCTCCGCAGCACGAGGAACAGCGGGATGATGATGAGGATCGTCGGGAACACCTGGCTGACGAGGATCCAGACCGTGCCGGCCGCTCGCAGCCGCCCCTTCAGCCGGGCGAGCGCGTAGGCCATGGGCATCGACAGGAGCACCGCGACGATCATCGTGACGATCGAGACGAGTACCGAGTTGCCGGCCGCGGTGATCAGGTTCTGTCGCTCGAGCGCGGCGATGTAGTTGCCGAAGTCCCACTGCTGCGGGATGAGGTTCACCGCGAGCGAGTTCAGCTCACGCGTCGACTTGAACGACGCCGACAGCAGCCACAGCAGCGGAAAGCCGAGGAAGATCAGGTATCCCGCGAGGGCCAGGTACATCAGGACGGTCGCGTACAGGGGGCGCTTGGTGGTCACTTTCCTGCCCCCTTGTTCTGACGGAACTGATTGATCAGGTACAGCGAGAGGATCACCAGGATCGCGACGACGAGGACGTTGCCCATCGCCGAGGCATATCCGATCTCGCGGTTGCGGAACGCCTCGAGGTAGGTGAACAGCGGCGGGATCATGGTGCGGCCGCCCGGGCCACCCTCGGTCAGCACGTAGATGAGGCCGAACGAGTTGAACTGCCAGATGAAGTCGAGCGCCGTGACCGCGATGATCACCGGGCGCAGGGCGGGCAGTGTGACGTGCCAGAACCGGCGCCCGGCTCCGGCGCCGTCGACGGCGGCGGCCTCGTGCTGCTCTGGTGCGATCGACTGCATGCCGGCCAACAGCAGCACGGTCGTCTGCGGGATGCCGGCCCAGACGCCGACGACGATGACGGCGGGCAGGGCGGTCGAGAAGTCGCCCAGCCAGTTGACGCCCGGGATGCCGAGCCAGCCGAGAACGCCGTTGAGCGGGCCCGAGTTGGGGTTGTAGATCATGCGCCAGACGATCGCGATGACCACGGGCGGCATCGCCCACGGGATCAGCGCGAGCACGCGCGTCAGGCCTTTGAGTCGCAGGTTGCTGTTGAGCAGCAGAGCGAGCCCCATCGCACTCACCAGGGTGAGGAAGGCGACCGACCCGGCCCACACGATGCCGATGCCGAACGACTGCCAGAATCGACGGTCTCCGGCGAGCTCGATGAAGTTGTCGAGCCCGATGAACGAGACCTCGGCGTTGCGCGCGAGGGTGGCGTCGGTGAACCCGAGGAGCACTCCGCTGACGAGCGGGATGACTGAGAAGATGATGATCGGCAGCAGGGCGGGGGCGACGAGCGCGATCGCCTCTTTGCGCTGGGCGCGGGCGCGCGGTCCGATCTGCCGGACGCGGGGCGGGCGCGAGGACGTCTTCGTCTCTGCGAGCGTGGTCATCCGTGTGCCTTCTCTTCATCGATGGGCTCGGGGCGGCGGAGCGCCGCGGGGACGGATGCCGACGTCGATCCGCGCACGACCAGCGCGGGCGGAACCGTGACGGTGCGGGCCGGCCGGGTGTCGTCGGCGATCCGTGCGAGAAGCATCTCGGCGGCGGCACGGCCGCGCTCCTTGGCGCCGAGGTCGACGCTCGTGAGCCCGGGGCGGACGACCTCGGCGAGCTCGGTGTTGTCGAGGCCGGTGACGGCGAGGTCGACGGGAACGCGCAGGCCGAGGTCCTCGGCGGCGCGGAGGACCCCGACGCCGATCAGGTCGTTCGCCGCGACCACGGCCGTCGGACGGTCGGGCCGGTCGAGAAGCGGCAGCGCCGCGTCGTAGCCGGCTGCGATCGTGAAGTCGGCGGCGTCAACGTGCCGCGTCCGCAGGTCGTCGTACTGGCCCACCGCCGCGATGAAACCGTCGCGGCGCATGACGCCGGGGGTGGTGTCGGTCGGGCCGTTGACGAACGCGATGTCACGGCGACCCTCGTCGACGAGGTGGTCGACGACGAGGCGCATCGCGGTCGGCGAGTCGGCACGCACGGTGTCGAACTCGGCGGAGGCCGGCAGCCGTCCGAGGACGACGAACGGGATCGGCGCCGCGGCGAGCGCCGTGAGCAGCTCATCGGTGACGCGCAGCGGCGACAGGATGAGCCCGTCGACGTATCCGCGACCGAGGTCGCGGACGACATCCACAGAAGATGACGATGTGCCGGTCGATGACAGCAGCAGGCGGTAGCCGGATGCCGAGACCACCTGCTCGACCGCTGCCATCATCTCGACGTACACCGGGTTGCCGATGTCGGCGACGGCGAAGCCCAGCTGCAGCGTGCGACCCCGCTTGAGCGATTGCGCCGTGGCATCGGCCACGTAGCCGAGCTCGCGTGCCGCGTCGCGTACCTTCGCCGCGGTCTCCGGACTCGCGACGAGCCCGTTCAGCGCACGCGACGCGCTCGCGACGGAGACGCCGGCGCGGGCGGCGACCTGCGTGATCGTGACGCGGACCATGGCTCTCCCTCGAGCGGTTGTAAACGTTTCCAACGCTGGACGTTGTAAACGTTCTCACCCCCGCCCGCCCCCTGTCAACCCCCCGGTCTCCGCCTGCCCCCTCCCTCTCGCCGCCGCGAGAGCGCACATCCGCACGGTCATCGGGGGTCCGCACCGTGCGGATGCGCACCCTCGCGTCCGGTGGCGACCGGAAGGGCGGGGTCAGCGCAGCATCCGGGCCATCAGCTTCTGCGCCGTGCCGGTGAGGAACATGACGAACAGTCCGAGGTAGCCGACCGCGGGGAAGACGAGCGCGATCGCCAGCGCCACCAGGAACAGCACGATCATCGACAGATCGATCGACATCCCGAGCCGCAGGTCGTCCCGGGATGCGCCGTGCAGGTCAGGATGCCGTGCCAGGTAGATCCGCGTGACGAGCAGCATCCCGCTCGTGGTGACGAGTGTGCCGATGTAGAGCACCTTCTGCAGCGCATCGTCGGCGACCTGGCCGGTGAGCGCGGTGACCACCGGCATCCAGACGATCGTGAGCATCCACGCGACCATGATCCACATGAGCGCCGGGGTGATGCGCTTCACCGACACGAAGAGCCGGTGGTGCAGCATCCAGAACATCGCGATGAGCACGAAGCTGATGAGGAAGCTCTGCAGCGGGGCTTCTCCCCACTCACTCGCGCATGACGCCGGACAGATCCCGCCCGTAGCTCAACAGCGCAGGGACGATGCTCGAGACGATCGCTGTCGCGCTGGCCACGATGAGACAGATCAGCGCGTAGTGCCACTGATAGGGCGGTGGGGTCACGCCCAGCTGAGCATCAAAGGCGCCGACGACCGCCGGGAACAGGGCATACGATCCGGCAACCGCGATCACCGCCGCAGCACCCGCGAGGATTTGCGACTCGACGATGACGATGAGTGCGAGCTGCGAGCGGCTCGCACCCATCGCCCGTCGAAGCGTGAACTCGCGAGCACGCGACCGTGCGGTCGCCAGCCCGACATTCGCTATCCCCACAACCGTTGACGCGAGGCTGAGAAGCCCCAGCACGAAGAGCACACGGGTTGTGGTTCCGATCTCGTCGGCCAAGAGGTCGACCTGGTCGGTGCGGGCGATGTCGCGGAGGGTGAAGGATGCTCCCACCGCCCCGAGTTGGCGTGCGGCCATCCTCACCTCGTCCTCGCTCAGCGTCGGGCTGTGGAGCCGTATTGAAACGGCGGATGGGCTCACGTTCCATCGCGAGTACTCGTCGAGGTGGATGTAGACCTGGGGTGTGGAACGTCCATCCCGAACAACACCCATGCGAGAGAAGGTCACTCTCTGGTCTTGAGTACCGATCTCGTAGAGCTTCGCACCGCCCAGCGCATCGCGCGCCGCCTCGTTCAGCGCGACCCGCGGTGCGAGAACAACGGCGTCGATCAACCACGACCCCTCTACGAGCGGGAACGGCAGGATGTCGCGAAGCTCGGGCTCCGTGAACACCACCGCCACGTCGTTCATAACAGCGCCATCCGACCAGACACCGACGTCGAGGTCCTCGATACTCGCCGCCCCGGTCGCGGCGAGGCGGCGCTCCAGCTGATCGGCCGCACGCCCGGCTTCGCCGTCGCCCGGCGGAACCGCAATCGTCGCCTGATAGGTCGACGCGTTCCCTCCGAGCAGAACTGCGCGCTGGGTCACCGCGTCGCGCATCACCTGGTCGGCGGTGAGAACCGCCACGAAGCCGACCATGCCGAGTGTCAGAGCAAGCACAACGAGGATGCTCTTCACGGGCGCGCCCCGCAGACCCTGAAGGGCGACGATCAGCGTCCTCACGATGCCCGCGCCTCTTCGCGAAGAGTTCCGCCGTCCAGCCGATAGGTCCTGTCGGTTCTCGCGGCGACCTCTGGATCGTGGGTCACCACGATCAATGCTGCGCCGGCTTGCGCCACCCGCGAGAGCATCTCATCGAGCACGCGTCGCCCCGTCACCTCATCGAGAGCTCCCGTGGGTTCGTCGGCCAGGATCAGATCCGGGTCGATCGCCAGAGCGCGAGCGATCGCGATGCGCTGCCGTTCGCCGCCGCTGACCTGCGGCGAACGCCTGCGGCTCAGATGGCCCACCTCGAGCAGGTCGAGCATCTCGCTGGCGCGAGCCCGCGTTCGGCTGAGGCGCATGGTGCGGCTGTGGATAAGGGGCATCTCGACGTTCTCGATGGCGGACAGATGAGAGACGAGACCGGCATTCTGCAGGACGAACCCGACGTTCTGCGCTCGCAGACGGGCTCGCTTCCGCTCCGAGATCGTGGCGACATCGACGCCCCCGAGTTCGTAGTGGGTGCCGCCGTCGAACGGGGCAAGCAGACCGAGACCGGCAAGGAGGGTGCTCTTGCCGCTTCCCGACCGACCGATGATGGCAATGCTCTCGCCGCGTACGACGTCGAGATCAACTCCCTTCAGAAGTCGCGCGCCTCCTGGCAGCGTCCGATTCCCGTCTCGGAGCCGCACGACCGTTGCTGTCACCGATTCCTCAACAGGCTGGGGCTGGGAATGAGGACCTGCTCACCGACGCTCAGCCCGCTTGTCACCTCGATGAACGCACCATCGGTGATGCCGAGGGTGACGTCCCGAGTCGCTCCCGTCGCCGCCTCGTAGACGATGCCACGATCGCGCGTGCCCGCTATCGCTTCGATTGGGAGGGCCGGTACGTCCGACCTCTCGTCGAGGGCGATCGCGAGCAGGCCTTCGCTTCCGACGACACCGGGCGTCTCGATCGGTACTCGGCACGTGAGCTGGTATGTTCCTGCATCTGCCGTCGGGCGTGAGTCGTTGAGCCTGCAGTCGAACGGCCCGGTCGAGCCATCCAGCTGGGCTCTCACCGACAAGGGCTGGCGGTTCGCGAGGCGTAGGACTTGCGGCGGGGTCAGCTGCGCGGTGATCGTCAGCGCCGAATCCGTCACGCTCAGTAGAGGCGTGCCCACACCGACGTCCACGTCCAGGGGAACCGACGGCTCCACGGACGTGACGGTTTCAGCCAGAACGATCTCGGTCGGCGTAGAACCGTCTGACGGCACAAAGGTGAATACCGATGATCGAGGTTCACCGACATCGGGACCGTCGTCGGGGGTTCGATTGGATGCTTCCGCTCGTCTCGACTCGAGCTTGCCGATCGCGGGCGCTGTCACCGAGTAGACCGAACCGGCCGCGACGACGACGGGCAGAGTAAGGACGTCGCTGATCGTGCGAGTCTCTACCGCGACACTCACCGTTTCACCCTCCGCCATCGCCGAGACGTCGCCGATCTCCGCCTGCTCGGGAGCGCATGACGACAAAGCGACGACGGACATCAGGACGACGAACCAGACGAGGCCTCGCTTCACCGACCCACCTCGCTCCGGTAGTGGCCGCAGTCCGCCTCATAGAACGCGCGGAGATCCGTCAGATCGCCGAGTTCAGCGGCATCTAGCGTTGCACCCCACACGTCGCCGGGATCGTCCCAGTATCGGAGGGCCCAGTCGGTGCGGGGAAACTCCCTCAACTCGGCAAGCGCGGTGGCGCGCGCAACCGGATCAGCGGAGCTGAGATAGACGTCTTGCCAGGCGCACGACCAGAAGAAGTAGGCACCAGCCGCAGCATTTCCTTCGCCGATGTTGTCGCCGTCGAGAGCCGGCGGCGTTTCCGGCAGAGAAACCCCCTCAGGAAGTTCCTGCGTGAATTCTCGCGCGATCTTCTGGTAGCTGCTGACATACTCGGCGTTCGTGAGGACGCCGCTTCGGGCCTCGGGCTCTTCCGAACTACAGCCGGAGACGGCCATGACGCCGATCAACGCCATGGCCGCCCCCAAGGATTTGCGGCGCATCACAGGTTCAGCTTGGCCTCGAAGCTCGGCGGCCAGAGGACACATCCTCCATTTGCATTGGTGTTAACGCGCGCGTTCACGGCGTAGCTGCCGGACGGAATCGTGGTGTTCCCACTGGTCGTGCGATATCGATGCACTTCGCGACTCGCGGGGGAAAATTCAAGGCTACCCGTCGTCTGCGCCCCCGACGGCACACGGAGGCCCGTTCTGAGCGCCCAGTTGTCCTTCCACCAGTCGTGCCTCGTGAGCTGGATGCTCGCGCCGCCAGCGGAGTGCGGCCGGAATGTGTCTCCCTCGAACAGGGAACCGGCGCAGTTCAGCTGCGCATTGATACTGTACTCCGCTGCGCTCGCGGGCACGGCAGCGGTGAGAACGATTGCGGCCGATGCCGCAATCGAGCCCGTAATGAGCCGTAGCCTGCGCCTACTCTGTCTGCTCTTCACTTGTCTTCCTCTCGTGAAAGCGGCTTCATCGCTTCCCCGAGCATAAACAGAGCGCACCAAAAGACGCATCAACCGAAAGGATGAATCAACGCGCTGCTACAGCCTGCGCTTACGTCGCACAAATACCCTCAAGGTGACGCCTGCGTGGCCATGCGACTTCCGGTTCCCCCTCCTTCGCGATGTGCATCCCTATCACCGAAGCGCTGTCCAATCCAGGAGAGGCAGCCGCTGCGAACCTTCACCCGATCGCGACGGCAACCCAGGTCGACCACATCCTTCGAGCTGCCGCGTGCACCGCACGAGTTTCCGAGTTGCGAACCGGCGCTGCCGAGATCGGCTCTTTGACTCGTGTGGCCAGCGAGCCGGTGCCGGCTGCCCTGGCGGGTCTTCCTGGCTCTCGCGGCTCATGGCCGACCTCGACGTAGCCGTCCGAGGCCGGGCCTAATGCGCCGGCGCCGTCATACCGAAGACGACGGCGATGCCGGCGCCAGCCCGAACGCCACCAGCTCGGCCTCGTCGAGCATGCGGGAGCGGATGATGAACCGCATCCCGGTCGGTCCCTCGACGCTGAAGCCGGCGCCGCGACCCGGCACGGCGTCGATCGTGATGTGCGTGTACTTCCAGTACTCGAACTGCGCGAGCGAGATGAACACCTCGATCGGGTCGTCGAGGCCGACGTCGAGATCCCCGAGCTTCACATCGGCGGGGCCGGTCAGGAACATCCCGACGGGGTAGCACATGGGGGCGGAGCCGTCGCAGCATCCGCCCGACTGGTGGAACATCAACGGCCCGTGCTGGGCGGTGAGGTCGCGCAGCAGGGCCGCGGCGGCGTCGGTCACCGCGACCCTGCTGTACGTGTCGTTCGACATGTCGATGAGTGGATGCGGCTCAGAAGAAGCCCATCGCGCCTTCGGCGTACGACACGAGGAGGTTCTTCGTCTGCTGGTAGTGGTCGAGCATCTTGAGATGGTTCTCGCGGCCGATGCCCGACTGCTTGTAGCCGCCGAAGGCGGCGTGGGCGGGGTACTGGTGATAGGTGTTCGTCCACACGCGGCCGGCCTCGATCGCACGGCCTGCGCGGTAGGCGGTGTCACCCGAGCGGCTCCAGACGCCCGCGCCGAGCCCGTAGAGGGTGTCGTTCGCGATGCCGATCGCGTCGTCGAAGTCGTCGAAGCTCGTCACCGAGACGACCGGGCCGAAGATCTCCTCCTGGAAGATGCGCATGTCGTTCGTGCCCTCGAAGACCGTCGGCGCGACGTAGTACCCACCGCTCAGCTCACCGCCGAGGTCGACCCGCTCGCCGCCGGCGAGCAGCTTCGCTCCCCCGGCCTTGCCGATGTCGATGTACGACAGGATCTTCTCGAGCTGATCATTGGATGCCTGCGCGCCGATCATCGTCGCGGGGTCGAGCGGGTTGCCCTGCACGATCTTGCCGACGCGGTCGAGACCGTCGCCGAGGAACGAGTCGTACACCGAGCGCTGGATCAGCGCCCGCGACGGGCACGTGCACACCTCACCCTGGTTCAGGGCGAAGAACGTGAAGCCCTCGAGCGCCTTGTCGTAGTAGTCGTCGCGCTCGCGGGCGACATCCTCGAAGAACACGTTGGCGCTCTTGCCCCCGAGTTCGAGAGTGACGGGGATGAGGTTCTGCGAGGCGTACTGCATGATCAGGCGCCCCGTCGTCGTCTCGCCCGTGAACGCGACCTTGCGGATGCGGCGGTGCTGCGCGAGCGGGGCGCCCGCCTCGATGCCGAAGCCGTTGACGATGTTGACGACGCCGGCGGGCAGCAGGTCGCCGATCAGCTCGAACAGGAACAGGATCGACGCGGGTGTCTGTTCGGCGGGCTTCAGCACGACGCAGTTGCCCGCGGCGAGCGCTGGGGCCAGCTTCCACGTCGCCATGAGGATCGGGAAGTTCCACGGGATGATCTGCCCCACCACACCGAGGGGCTCGTGGAAGTGGTACGCGACGGTGTCTTCGTCGATCTGGCTGAGCGAGCCCTCCTGGGCCCGCAGAACGCCGGCGAAGTAGCGGAAGTGGTCGATCGCCAGCGGGATGTCGGCGGCGAGCGTCTCGCGAACGGGCTTGCCGTTCTCCCACGTCTCGGCCACCGCGATCTTCTCGAGGTGCTGCTCCATGCGGTCGGCGATCTTGTTCAGGATCACGGCACGCTCGGCGGGCGTGGTCTTCTTCCACGACGCGAACGCCTGCCACGCGACGTCGACGGCCCGGTCGATGTCTTCGACGGTGCCGCGACCCACCTCGCAGAACGGCTTTCCGGTGACGGGCGTGATGTTCTCGAAGTACTGCCCCTTCACGGGGTCGACGAACTCGCCGCCGATGTAGTGCCCGTAGCGGGCGCGGTACTCCGCGACGGCTCCGCGTTGACCCGGAGCGGCGTAGACGCTCGAGACGCCTTCTTCGACGATGGTCATGTCATCTCCTCGACTCCCCGCAGCGCCGATGCTGCGGTGGTGTCGGGCACGCTACGCGCCGCTACGTTGCATCGCGTTGCACGGGCCCGGTGGCTCGTCCCGCAGCGGCGAGGATGCGCATCCGCACGGTCGTCGGCGGCTGGCACCGTGCGGATGCGCGTCCTCGGCACGAGCAGGCGGACGTGGGGCGGGGAGGATGCCGCGCACTAGCGCCGCGGCAATTGTGAGCGCTAACATTCGAGCGTCGTCGGTGTTGACGACCATGCAACGTCGCATATGAGAGGTTCCCCGTGCCCGCATCCGCTCGCTCGGCGCCCTGGCGCCACCACCGCCCATGGACGCTCGCCGTCCCGATCGTCGCCGCACTCGTCGCGGCGCCGGCCGTCATCCCATCCGCTGTTCAGGCGGCCGAGCCGGGCTCCGGGCTGGTCGTCGCCTATCCGCTCGACGAGACGTCGGGAACCGTTGCGCACGACGCGTCGGGCAACGGCCGTGACGCGTCGTTCGTCGGTGGCCCGACCCTCGGCGGCGCGGACGGCGTGCGCCTCGACGGCGACGACGACTATGTGCACCTTCCCGATGATGTGATGGCCGGTCTGTCGTCCGTCACGGTGAGCACCGAGGTGCTGGTGCGTCCCGAGCAATCGGGCGACTACTTCATCTGGGGCCTGGGCAACACGACGGACTGGTTCGGCGACGGCTACCTCTTCGCCACCGGCAACCCGGCGCGCGCGGGGATCGCGAGTGGCAACTGGTCCACTGAGCAGGAGACTCGCGGCTCGGCGAACCTCGAGCGCGGCGTCTGGACGACGATGACCTACACGCTCGATGCCGACACGACGACGGCTCGCCTGTACCTCGACGGCGTTCAGGTCGCCGAGAACACGAACACCACGACCACTCCGGGTGAACTGGGCGGCGGAACGACGACGGCGAACTACCTCGGCCGGTCGACCTACACGCCCGACAAGCGGCTCGCCGGCAGCCTTCGCGACTTCCGCGTGTACGACCGCGCGCTGTCGGCCGACGAGGTCGCGGGTCTGGTCGAGACCCCCGACGACCGGCAGGCCGCGCAGGCGGCGCTCGACGCCCTCACCGTCACGAACATCGACGACGTCCGCGGCAACTTGGCGCTCCCGCCGAGCTCGCAGGGACTCGATGTGTCGTGGTCGTCCGCCGACACGACCGTCATCACCGCCGACGGCGTGGTCACGAGACCCGCTGATGACACGACCGTGGCGCTCACGGCATCCGTCACGAAAGGGAATGTGACGCTCACCCGCTCCTTCTCGGCGTCGGTGCGCAAGGCCGCGAACATCGGGGCGCTCGAGGGATACACGTTCGCCTACTTCACGGGGAACTCCGTCGAGGGCGAGAACATCTACTTCGCCGCCAGCAACGGCAATGACGCACTGTCGTGGACCGAGCTCAACGGCGGCCAGCCGACGCTCACTTCCACGCAGGGCGAGCGGGGCCTGCGTGACCCGTTCCTGATCCGTTCGCCCGAAGGCGACACCTTCTACCTGATCGCCACCGACCTCTCCATCGGCAGGAACGGCGACTGGGGCCGCGCCCAGACGCAGGGCTCGAAGTACCTCGAAGTGTGGGAGTCGCACGACCTCATCACCTGGAGCGAGCAGCGTCACGTCCGCGTCGCCCCCGACAACGCGGGCAACACGTGGGCGCCCGAGGCGTACTACGACGAGACGCTCGGCGAGTACGTGGTGTTCTGGGCCTCGTCGCTGTTCGGCGAGGACGACCCGAACCACACGGGGAGCTTCTACCAGACCATGATGTACGCCACGACGCGTGACTTCACGACGTTCAGCGAGCCGAAGGTCTGGCAGGACTTCGGAGCGTCGCGCATCGATTCCACGGTCCTCGAAGACAACGGCACCTACTACCGATTCACCAAGGACGAAGCCAGCACGACCGGATGCCGTGACATCATCCAGGAGTCGTCGAGCAGCCTCACCGCCGTCGACGATCGCAACACCCCCGGCTGGAGCGCCGCCGACCCCGCATGGAAGCTGATCGACAGCTGCATCGGTCGCGATGCCGGCCTCGGTGCCGTGGAGGGCCCGACCATCTTCCGGGCCAACCCCGGCGACACCTCGGGCTCGAACTACTACCTCTTCGTCGACGAGTACGGCGGACGCGGCTACATCCCGCTGGGGACGGACGATCTCGACGCGCCGGACTGGCAGGTGCCCGCGAGCTACCGTCTGCCGGCGAGCCCGCGCCACGGCACGGTGATGCCCGTGACCGCGGCTGAGCTGGCGGCGCTGCGCGCGAACCTCCCTCAGCCCCTCACGGCGAACGAGCAGGGCGAGCTGCTGCGCTACGACTTCACGGATGCCGCCGGCACGGTGCTGCACGACCGTTCCGGGGCCGGGCGCAACGCCCAGGTGCGCGGCGGCGCGGCGTTCGCCGACGGCGCGCTCACGTTCGACGGCACCGACGACTACGTCGACCTGCCCGACAACGTGCTCGTCGGCGTCGACGACATCACGGTCGAAGCAGAACTGCGGATCGACCCGGCCCAGCGCACTCCGTACTTCCTCTACGGTTTCGGCAACACCGGCGGCGACGGGGCCGGCAACGGCTACCTCTTCTCCACCGGTGACCAGTACCGCGCGGCGCTGACCACGGGCAACTGGAGCGGCGAGCAGAACGTCACGTCCGGCGCGGCACTCCCCCGTGACCGCTGGGTGCACCTCACGTACACGCTGAGCGGGAGCACGGCTCGCCTGTACCTCGACGGCCAGCAGGTCGCTGAGAACACGAACGTGACGGTGCGCCCCGGCGACATCGGCGGCGGGAGCACGCTCGCGAACTACCTGGGCAAGTCGGTCTACAACGCCGACAATCTCTTCCGCGGTCAGATGCGGGAGTTCGCTCTCTACAACCGCGCGCTCACTGCCGAAGAGATCGTGCAGAACTCGGGCAACACGAGTGCACTCGGGGCGATCAGCCTGCAGGATGCCGACGCACTCAAGGTCGCGCCGATCGTCGACACCGACGCCCGCACGGTGCTGTTCCCCGTGCAGCGCGGCACGGATCTGTCGCAGCTGCGTCCGGTCTTCACCACGGCATCCGGCACGACGGCCACGCCCCCGTCGGGCACCGCACGCGACCTGCGCACCCCCGCCACTGTCACGCTCACGACAACGGGAGAGCCCGATGTCGTCTGGACGCTGGAGGCCATCGAGATGAAGAGCCCGGTGCTGCCGGGACTGTACGCCGACCCGAACATCGCCGTGTTCGGTGACACCTATTACATCTACGCGACCACTGACGGCACCCCGGGCTGGGGCGGCAACACCTTCTACGTCTGGACCTCGAAGAATCTCGTCGACTGGACGCGGTCGGACGAGCCCATCCTGAAGCTCGACGGCGCGAACGGAAACGTTCCGTGGGCCACCGGAAACGCGTGGGCCCCGACGATCATCGAGAAGGGCGGGAGGTACTACTTCTACTTCAGCGGTCATGAGCCGACCGCGAACCGGAAGATGATCGGCGTTGCCGTCGCTGACAGTCCTGTAGGCCCGTTCACCGCGCAGGCGGAGCCGATGATCACCAACGACGAGGCCGTCAACAGTGGCCAGGCGATCGACCCGGCCGCGTTCACCGACCCCGAGACGGGGAAGTCGTACCTCTTCTGGGGCAACGGGCGACCCGTCTACGGCGAGCTCTCCGACGACATGCTGAGTGTCAAGGCCGAGACGATCAAGCCGATCGACGGACTGGTGGACTTCCGTGAGGGGCTCTTCCTGAACTACCGCGACGGCACGTACCACCTGACGTATTCGATCGACGACACCGGTTCCGAGAACTACCGCGTCGGCTACGCCACATCGACGAGCATCGACGGACCCTGGACGTATCGCGGCATCCTCTTGCAGAAAGACCCGTCGCAGGGCATCCTCGGCACCGGCCACAGCTCGATCATCAACGTCCCCGGCACCGACGAGTGGTACATCGCGTACCACCGGTTCGCGATCCCCGGCGGCAACGGCACCAACCGCGAGACGACGATCGATCGGGTCGAGATCGGTGCCGACGGGCTTTTCCAGACCGTGACGCCGACCCTCGCGAGCGTCGACCCGCGCGACGTGCCCGGGGCGACCGAACCCAACCCGACCGAGCCCAACCCGACCGAGCCCGGCACCACGGCGCCGGTCGTCTCGGTGTCGGCCACAACGGTCGAGCGCGGACAGGCCGTGCGGGTGACGGTCACCGGCCTCGAGGCCCGCGAGCAGGTCGCCGCCGAACTCCGGAGCGACCCGATCCGGGTCACCGGCATCCCCACCGCCGATGCGAACGGGCGCGTCGCGTTCGATGTCCGGATCCCCGGTGATCTGCCCACGGGAGGTCACACGATCGTGGTCTTCGGGGCCGACGGTCAGGTGATCGGCAACGTGGCGATCACCGTGGTCGCCTCCGGGCAGCTCGCCGTCACCGGTGCTGAGGCGCCGCTCGGCGGCGCGTTGCTGGCAGCTCTCCTGCTCGTCGCGGGAGGCGTGCTGTGGTCGATTCGGCCCGCGCGCCGCGACCGGGCCGCCTGACACCGACATCCGACGCCGACGGGCGGCGGCCTTCCCTGAAGGTCGCCGCCCGTTTCACACGCCCTCAGCGCCGGCTGCGTCGCGTGACGAACCCTTCGGCCTGCTTCGATTCGTGCGCGACCCGCACGCCGTAGCGATAGGCGAGCTTGCCTCCGAGCCATCCGGACGCGCTGAGCGTCAGCAGACTCACGGCGCTGAAGATCACGCCCGCGATCGGGATGTCGTCGGTCGAGGTCCGCAGGAACAGCTGGAACAGGTACGCACCGCACACCACGAAGTTCAGCCCCATGTGGATCGTGGCGGTGCTCGACGACCGGGTGCGGTCGGGGATGCGGAGGTAGTCGAAGATCCCCAGCACGATGGCCACGAGACTGCCTACGAGGCCGATCCCGATGAGCACCCGCGAACCGACGGCGTAGGGGGTGGGGTCGGCCACGATCAGGCCGATGATGTCGAACACGAAGCTCGCGATCCACGCACCGATCGGGATCGTGACGGCGATCGGGTGGAACGGATGTCCGTAGGGGCCCGCCAGAGGGTTCGCGGGCCGCTTGTCAGGACGGGTGTCCAGGTCGGTCATGGTTTCTCCTCGGTCAGGGCAGCGGTTCCAGGCCCTCGGCCTGAGTGGTCTCGGTCGCGACGCGAACGCCGAAGGTGTGCGCGAGCTTCCCGCCGAGCCAACCCGAGACCGACAGCAGAGCGAGTCCGGCGAAGCTTGCGACCATCGCGAGGGTCGGCACCGCCTCCTCCTCGACGCGGAGGGCCAGGCTGCCGGCGAATACCGCCATCGCGATGAAGTTCAGGATCATGTGGGTCAGTCCCGTCGCCCGCGCGGGGGTGTCTCTCGGAATGCTGCTCCAGTCGATGAGCCCCAGCACCGCGGCGACGACGGCACCCAGCAGACCGATCGCGATGAGGATGCGGGCACCGAGCGCGAAGACCGCCGCGTCCGGACTCGTGACGGCGATGACGTCGAAGACCGATGCCGACACCCATGCGCCGATCGGCAGGATGATGGCGATCGCGTGGAACGGATGCCCGTAGGGCCCCGCGATCAGCGACCGCGGGTACTTCGCCCGTGTGAGCGGTGCGGTGTCGACCATGGCGTCTCCTCTCGTTCGACGCCCTGACCGTACGGGCCGCCCCGGGTCGTACACGTAGCGGGTTGACAAGCCCGGCGCGTGACCTCTACGGGGTGCCGCGCAGCGCCCTCTCGAGTGCGTCGACTAGCGAGCGGTATTGCGGGAGCGACGCGAGGTCGTCGAGCATCACCGCATGGCCGTCCGCATCCGCGAGCGGCACCTGCCAGTTCGGGTACTCGTCGTCGGTGCCGGGCTGATTCTGCACGCGCTTCTCGCCGACGGCGTCGACGAGCGAGACGCCGAGCAGACGCGACGGAGATGCGGCGAGGAAGACGTGCAGGGCCTCGATGACATCCTGAACGCTCGCCCCGTCGCCGATCAGTCCGCGCGATCGCAGCTCCGCCAGCATCCGGTCGCGCTCGCGCTCGAAGTCGGCGCGCTCGTCGTCGACGGATCTCGTCAGCAGACCGAGGCGAGCTCGCAGCGCGACGTGCTCGCCTTCGAGGTACCCGGCCGTCGGCGGCAGATCGTGCGTGTTGACCGTGGCGAGCACGTCGGTGCGGTAACGCTCGGGGTCGAGGGGACCGCCGTCGTCGCTGCTTTCGAACCACAGCACCGAGGTGCCGAGGATGCCGCGCTCGGCGAGGTAGTCGCGCACCCAGGGCTCCACGAGCCCCAGGTCCTCTCCGATGATCACCGCACCGGCACGGGCGGCCTCGAGTGCGAGCACTCCGATCATCGCCTCGTGGTCGTAGCGGACGTACGTGCCCTCCCCCGGCCCGAGTCCCTGGGGGATCCACCACAGCCGGAAGAAGCCGAGAATGTGGTCGATGCGCAACGCGCCCGCGTGGCGCAGCAGCGACCGGAGCATGTCGCGCAGCGGCGCATAGGCATGATCGGCAAGAGCTCGCGGCAACCAGGGAGGCTGATTCCAGTTCTGACCCTGCTGGTTGTACATGTCGGGTGGTGCGCCCACGACGACGCCCGGCGCGTACAGCTCGCCCAGCGACCACGCGTCCGAACCGGCCGTCGAGACGCCGACCGCGAGGTCGTGCATGATCCCGATCCGCATCCCGGACGCCGCCGCTGCGGCAGCAGCATCCGCGAGCTGCTCGTCGACGACCCACTGCAACCAGATGTGGAACGCGATGCGGTCCGACAGTCGCTCGCGAAGCCTGTCGATCTCGGGGTCGTCGATCGCGATCCCGTCCGGGACCGTGCCGCCCGTCTCAGCCTCATGCTCCCGCACCGCGCACCACAGGGCGAAGTCGGCGAGGGCAGTCCCTTCGCGCCGGGCGAAGGCGTCGCGCTGAGCGCGCCGGGCGGGCGAGAGGTCGACGGCGTGGATGAGCGCGAGCGCCTCGCGCTTCGCGCGCCAGACGGAGTCGCGGTCGATGGCCTCCGCGTTCTCATTCGCAGACGCCGCGGTGCGACGCAGCCGGTCGAACCGATCGTCCGCGTCCTCGGAGAGGTATGCCGCTTCAGGAATGAGCTCGGGCCGGATGTACAGCGGTGCGAGGAAACGCCGTGAGGAGGGCAGGTACGGCGACGGCTCGATCGGAGTCGTGACATCCGCTGCGTGCACCGGATTGATCAGCAGGTAGTCCGCGCCCGATTCGCCCGCGATCGCGGCGAGGTCCGCAAGGTCAGCGAAGTCGCCCATGCCCCACGACCGACGCGAACGCACCGAGTACAGCTGAGCCATGAGACCCCATGACCGCCGTCCAGCCTCAGCCGATGGAAGCGGCAGGCGCTGCGGCGCGACGATGAGCGCTCCGCTTTCGAGGAGATCGCCTCCTCCGCCGTACTGCCGCGCCTCCACCGTGTGCCAGCCCAGCGGCACGTCTTCGGGTACCGGAACCCGTACCCGCCAACGCGTCTGCCCGTCGATCGTACGGGCGACGGGCTGTTGCACGGGAATGGGCAAGGCTCGGATCGACCCGTCCTCCAGAACGAGCGCGACCTCGACATCGGAGCCGTCGGCGACGTGCACCTCGATCTCCCCCGAACTCTGCCGAACGACGGTCGACGGGGCCACGAGTCGCCGCCACGGCTCGGCTGTCCGTTCGGCGAGCGCATGCTCGACCGCTTCATCGTCGGATGCATCGACGCCCATCGCCGCGAGGACGGCGCGCAGCGTGGTGGCGGGCACGCGCACATGCTCCCCCGAGAATGACCAGTACTCGGTCGCGACGCCGTACGCCTCGGCGAGCGATCCGAGCGTCGCGTCGGGAACGACGCCCACTGTGCTGTCTCGACTCATCAGCATCTCCTCGTCTCAGTGAGCGCCTGCGCGGTCACGACCCCGTCACGCGCTCGAACAGCCCGGGGTAACTCAGCACGAAGCCGTCGTCGTCGACGGTGAGCGTGCGGCGGAAGTTGTGGTCACGTGATTCGAAGCAGTATGCGCGCGGTCCGACCCGCGTGTACCGCTGTCGGCTGAGTTGCACCTCGAGGGACGGCACGTGCACCCAGGCCACCACGACATCCGCGTGGCTGCCGACGGCCAGTCGTAGACGGCGAATCGGAAGGGCGTTGGTGGCGGGCGTGACGGTGATGTCGAGGTCCGTCGCGCCCGCGAGGTCGGGGCGTGCGGCGCCATCGACCGTCCATGCTCCGTCGGTGTTCTCGATATGCGTCACCCGCTCGCCCACCTCGATGGTCGCGTGGTGGAAGCCTCCGTCCGGAGCGAGCCGCACCGCGTAGCGGCAGGCCTGCTCGCCGCCGTCGACCTCGCCGACTATGCGGATGCCGTCATCGGAATACTCCGTCGTGCACCTCTCGACCGTCTCCGCCGACCCGACGCCGGTCCACGAGATTCGCGTCGTCCTCATGCTCCCATCCCCTCGATGTTTCACGTGCAACATCGCGTCGCCATCCTGTCAGCGGGTCCGCGCCGACGGAATGGTCATTCGTCGGGGTTGCCGAGCGCGGTCAGCCGTGCGACGATGCCCGCCCGTTTCGGCGAGCGTGCCGGCAGCAGTCGCAGGCACAGCCGCAGAACCTCCGCGTCTCCGGTTCCCTCATCGGTCTCGACGTAAGCGAGCAGCACCTCGACCGAGGCCTCGGCCAGAAGGGCTTCGCGCAGCGAACCCCGCAGCCGATCGCGGACCTCCTCGGTTCCCGGGGCGCATGAGTCCGGCAGCACCGGGCCCGAGTAGGCGGCGAGTGCCACACGGTGCGCCCCGCGGTCGAGCAGCGAGGCCACCTGCTGCGCGTCGGTCTCGAGCTCCGTCGGCAGCCGGTACGGACGCGACAGGGGAACGAGGTGCGGCGCGGTTCGTTCGAGCATCCGCCGCAACCTCACCATCTCGGGGCGAAGCGTGTCGGTGGCATCGGGGCCGTAGACCAGGTCGGCCAGACGTTCCGCCGACAGGCCTTGGCGGTGCGTCGCGAGCATCAGCAGGATGTCGGCGTGACGGGCAGACACCTCGACGATGCGCTCACCGTCGGGTCCGACGATCTCGAGGAGAGCACGATCGCGCCCCAGTACCCGCAGCGTCGACGCTGTCGGGGCGGAACCGACGCGGTTCCGTGATCGGACGAAGCCGCGCGGCCGGTCCGCCCGGGAGCGCAACCGAGCGACCAGCACCTCACTCTCGATCGCACGCGCGGTCGCGTCGACGAGAAGCCTCGCCTGGGGGGTCGCTGCCTCCGCACGGCCCGTCACATCGATGACGCCGAGCAGCCGATGGGTCTCGGGGTCGTGCACGGGTGCCGCCGTGCACGACCAGGGCTGCACCAGGCGATTGAAGTGCTCCGCGCCGCGGATCTGCACCGACCGGCCGAGTTGCAGTGCTGTGCCCGGCGCCGAGGTGCCCACCGCAGACTCCGACCAGTTCGCCCCCGCGACGAACCCCACGTCGCCCGTGAGCGTCCGCACGCTGGTGTCGCCCTCGACCCAGAGCAACCGGCCAGCCGCATCCCCGACGGCGACGACCACGCCGGAGTCGGCGCTCGGCACGAGCAGGGCGCGGACCATGTCCATGACCCCGGCGAGCGGGTGAGCGCTGCGGTACGCCGCGAGCACGCGTTCGTCGAACTCCAGTGGCGGCAGCGCCTCGGCGCCGACGAGGTTCGCCATCGATCGGCGCCACGATTCTCGGACGAGCGACCGGACATCGTTCAGACGACGCTCGGCATCGGTACCGGCCAGCAGCTCGTCGTGTGCACGCTCGATGAGCAGACGGGACGACTCGGGAGCGACATCCCACTGCGCAGACCACGACGAGGACACGGGCGACTCCGATCGGCGGTGAAGGAGCGCCCTCAGCCTAAGCCGGGCGGGCTCATCGCGGTAGAGCTCGCGTGGTCGTCAGCCGTCCGAGCGCGCCGACCACCACTCGCGCAGCCGCTGCTCCGCGGCCTCCTCGCCGATCATCCCCTCGTCGAGACGGATGTCGAGCAGATACCGGTACGCCTCGCCCACCTCACGGCCGGGTCGGATGCCGAGGACCTCCTGGATGCGGTTGCCGTCGAGCTCCGGGCGCATGGCGCCGAGCTCTTCGGCGGCCGCCAGCTCGTCGATGCGCCTCTCGATGTCGTCGTACGCCGACTTCAGGCGAGCCGCCTTGCGCTTGTTCCGCGTCGTGACGTCGGCGCGGGTGAGGATGTGCAGTCGCTCGAGCTCATCCCCCGCGTCACGGACGTAGCGTCGGACGGCCGAATCGGTCCACGCCCCCTCCGAGTAGCCGAAGAACCGCAGGTGCAGTTCGACCAGGCGACTCACCGACGAGATCGTGTCGGAGTCGAAGCGGAGGGCCTGCAGGCGCTTGCGCGCCATCCGAGAGCCCTTGATGTCGTGGTGGTGGAAGCTCACACCCCCGCCGGGCTCGAGTTTGCGCGTCGCGGGCTTGCCGATGTCGTGCAGCAACGCGGCCAGTCGCAGCACGACATCCGGCTCGGCATCGGGATTCCGTTCATGCTCGAGCTCGATGGCCTGACGCAGCACCGTCAGAGAGTGCTCGTAGACATCCTTGTGGTGGTGATGCTCGTCGATCTCGAGCCGCAGCGCCGGAACCTCGGGCAGCACAAGTTGCATGAGGCCGGTGTCGACGAGCAGCCGGATTCCGCGGGCAGGGTCGTCGGTGCGCAACAGCTTCACAAGCTCGCCCTGCACGCGCTCCGGGCTCACGATCGAGAGCGTCTCACGCAGGTCGGTCATCGCCTTTTCGGTGGCGGGATCGACCGAGAACCCGAGCTGGGACGCGAAGCGCGCGGCCCGCAGCATCCGGAGCGGATCGTCGCCGAAACTCACGGCGGGATCACTCGGTGTGCGCAGCGTCGTGGCGACGAGGTCCTCGACCCCGCCGTTCGGGTCGACGAGCAAGGGTCCCGGCACGCGCAGCGCCATGGCGTTGACGGTGAAGTCGCGCCGCGCGAGATCCTGCTCGAGGGTGTCGCCGAACTCGACCGTGGGCTTGCGGGTCACACCGTCGTAGCTATCGGCACGGTACGTCGTGATCTCGATCTGCTCGCCGCGCACCTTCGCGCCGATCGTCCCGAACGCACGACCGATGTCCCATGTCGCGGTGGCGAGAGGCTCGACGACGCGCAGGATGTCGTCGGGTCGGGCGTTCGTGGTGAAGTCGAGATCGTTCGTCGCGCGTCCGAGCAGTGCATCTCGCACGGGACCGCCGACGATCGCCAGCTCGAAGCCGGCGCGCTCGAACGCGTCGGCCAGCGCCGAGACGACGGGAGATGCTGCCAGGGCGCCCAGGCGCGCGACACCCTCGGCCATGTTCAGCATGACTCCGAGCCTACCGGCCCTCCCCCGGCGCTCCCGAGCCGGCGATCAGCTCGCGATCAGTCGGCGAAACGCAGGAAGCCCGTGAACAGCAGCTCGCGCACGCGGGGCAGCAGGTCGGCGCGGAGCGCGGCGGCATCGACCTCGAGCAGGTCCGCGATCGCAGCGACCAGCACGCCGACCGGCAGGTCGCCGTCGCTGGCCCCGACGAGGGCAGCGAGCGCCGGATCGACGTCGAGCACGCGACCGAAGCCCGCCCCCTGGCGCAGTTCGATGACCTGCGGGTCTTCGGCTCCGGGTACGTGGTGGCGCGCTTCGGTCACATCCGGCGCGACGCGCAGCACCGCGGCATCCAGGTCGGCGTCGGTCATGCTCGAGAGCCGCTGCCAGGCGTCGAGAGACGCACCGATGTGGGGACCGAGAGCGCCCGGGATGCTGCCGGAGATGCGCTCGTAGCGGGCGAGCGTCGGGATGACCGTCGGGCGGTGCAGCGTGATGTACCCGAACCCGATGGCGGTGACCCCGCGCGCGGCGAAGTCGTCGAGCCACGCCTGCACGAGCGGGGCGTACGCGGGCGAGCCGGGCGCGGTGCCGCCATCGCGGACCCAGAGCTCGGCATAGGCCAGCGGATCGAGTTGCTCGCGTTCGACGACCCACGCGTCCAGGGCGACGGACGACTCCGACACCCACGAGCGAACCCGGTCGAGACCGTCCTCACCGGTGCGATACTCCCAGTTGCCGAGCAGCTGCGCGACTCCGCCCGGAGCGAGCACCGAGCCGACCTCGCGCACGAACGCGGCGACGAGGTCATCGCCCGACATCCCGCCGTCGCGGTACTCGTACGCGGGCACACCCTCCACGCGCGGTGTGATGACGAACGGCGGGTTCGAGACGACGCGCTCGAACTGCTCGCCCACCACCGGCTCGAACAGGCTGCCGGCACGCGTCTCGATGCCGTCGACGGCGTTGAGCAGCGCGTTCAGGCGCGTGAAGGCGAGAGCACGCTCCGACACGTCCGTCGCCACGACGCTGTCGCCCGTTCGGCGGGCTCGAAGAGCCTGGATGCCGCACCCTGTGCCGATGTCGAGCACGCGCCCCACTCGCGACGTGAGCTGCAGCCCCGCGAGCGTCAGTGAGGCACCGCCCACCCCGAGGACGTGACCGGTGGGCAATGGACCGCCCACCGCGGCCTCGTCGAGGTCGCTCGCGATCCACCAATGCCCCTCGCCCGCGGCATCCGAGATGTCCTGCGGACGCACGAGCGCATCGGGCACGACGAGGTCGCCGTCGACATGCGCGAGCCCGAGCTCGACCAGG
This sequence comes from Microbacterium sp. AG238, assembly GCF_003610405.1. Taxonomy (GTDB): domain Bacteria; phylum Actinomycetota; class Actinomycetes; order Actinomycetales; family Microbacteriaceae; genus Microbacterium. The sequence goes on along the minus strand of NZ_RAQC01000001.1, from coordinate 2,035,909 downwards.
CCCGCCGCCCCGAGCGACGGCAAGGCGGCGTCAACCGACTCACGCGGCGCCGGTCCGCCCAGGAACAGCAGCCCCGCCAGCACGGCCAGGGCATCGGTGCGCCCGGCCAGCACGCGACGGGCGGGCTCGATGAGGCCGTGACCCACGGCCGTGTCGACCATCGCGCCCCAGAGCTCGCGCACGGCGTCGGCGCGATAGACCGCGGCATCCAGATCGGTACGGAGCGCCGTGCAGCGGTCGGCGTCGGGGTGAAGAGTCACTCCCCCATTCAACCGTGCGTATGCGCGAATAGCCCGAGGCCCGGCCCGCCTCGGATGACGTACAGGGCGGCCGCTCTAGACTCTGTGCGACCCTGCGGTCGGGTATCGCAGCGGGTCGAGAGCCGCCATGACCGACATTTCCCCTGCCACCGCCCGCGCCCGTCGCGGCCGTCGCGGTGCCCGCGTACTCGGCTGGCTCGCCGCTGCCGCGATCGTCATCGCCCCGCTCGCCTCTCCCGCCGCCGCCGTCGCCGAGACGTCGCCGAGCCCGACACCGAGTGCCAGTCCGACGCCCGGCGCCCCCGGGGTGGCCACGCTCATCGCCGCTCCCGCGAGCGGCGGGCTCGTCGCGAACGGCAGCGACGCGGTGATCTCGGTGGATCAGCGGAACGGTTCGCCACGCGCGCTGCCCGCCGGCACCGTGTCGGTGTCACTGTCGCGCTCTGCGCTGACATCGCCGCAGGCGGTCGTCGACTGGTTGCGCCCCGCCGAGGACGCCGACGAGACACTGCCGGTCTTCGAAGAGGTCGCCAGCACCGATGTCACCGAGCTCGCGGCCGGCGACGAGCGCGCCACGAACGTGTCGATCTCGGCGACCGAGAAAGACCTCGTCGGACTCGCCCCCGGCGTCTACCCCGTCGTGGCCGCCGGCCCCGGCGGATCGGCGCGCACGGTCATCACCGTGCCCCGCACCGACGCACCGCCGCGCTCGGTCACCGTCATCGTCCCCGTCACCGCGGGCGCCCGCACGTCGGGCATGCTCACGGCCGCGGAGCTCTCCGAGCTCACCGCCGAGAACGGTGCGCTCAGTGCTGTTCTCGATGCCGTGACCGGCACTCCTGCCGTCCTCGCTGTCGACCCGGCGATCGTCGCCTCGATCCGGGTTCTGGGATCGAGCGCCCCCGCGAGCGCCACCGGCTGGCTCACGAGCCTCATGTCTCTTCCCAACGAGCGCTTCGCCCTGCAGTTCGGTGACGCCGACCTCGCGACCCAGGTCCACGCCGGCCTGACGGCACCGCTCGAGCCCACAACCCTCGCCCCGTACGCCGACCCGGCCGACTTCAGCGCCTCCGCAGGTTCGACCACCCCCGCTGCCGTGCCCGACCTGCGGCAGCTGCTCGCCGTCGGAACCGCGGCGAACACCGTCCGCGACGTGTTCTGGCCGGCCGGTGGCACCGCCGGACCGGATGTCGTCACGACACTCGACGCCCAGGCCGACGCAGACGCCGACGTGCTCACCCTCGTGCCGTCCGACACCGTTGCCGGCGATGGCGGCGTTCGCGCCGCGGCGGGCGACGCCGATCTGCTGGTCTACGACAACCTCGTCTCGGCCGAGCTCGCACGCGTCGCCGCCGCCTCGGACGACGCACCGGTTCGCAGCGCCGAACTCGCGGCAGCCACCGCGCAGGTCGCCCTCAGCGGCGAGACCCCGATCGTCACGACCATCGATCGGCCGGCGGCGAGCTCGCGCACCAGCATCAGGGCGGCGATCTCCGCCGTCACCGGCAGCGCGGGGGCGACCCCGACGTCGCTGCAAGACCTTCGTGCGGCAGCGCCGGCTCAGGTCACCGTCGCCGACATCCCCGCCGCCGCCGACCGCGTCGCGGCCCTCCAACGCTTCCTCGCCGACGAGGAACGGCTCGCGACCTTCGCCACGGCGTTAGTCGAGCCCACGCAGCTGACGGCACGCGAACGCACCGCCATCCTGCAGCTGATCGGAGACGGCTGGCTGAATGACCCGACCGCGTGGGCGACCGCCGTGGCGCAGCACGAGCAGAACACCGAGAGCACGCTGGATGCCGTCGGTATCGCCAACCCCGGCACGATCAACTTCCTCGCGACGAGTGCTCCGATCCCCGTTACCGTGCGTAACGACCTGCCCTGGCCGGTCTCGCTCGTGCTCTTCGCCGAGACCGGCGACCCCCGCCTGATCGTGCAGAAGGCGACGGTCGTCGAAGCGGGCGCGCAGCAGAACACCCGCGTCGACGTGCCGGTCGAGGCACGCGTCGGAAGCGGAGACACCACCCTCAGCCTGCAGTTGCGCAGCACCGCCGCCGTGCCGATCGGCGCATCGGAAGCCATCGGTCTCACGGTGCGCGCCGAGTGGGAATCGGTCGGCATCACCGCCATCGTCCTCGTCGTCGTCGTCCTCATCGCAGGCGGCGTGATCCGGACGATTCTGAAGCTGCGACGTCGGCGGAGCGAGACCCCCTCCGGACAGAACGACGTCCCCGAACAGCAGGAGTACACCGAGTGAGCGGAATCGGCCGGGCAGGAGCGGTCGTCGCCGCGGGAACACTCGTCTCCCGGGTCACGGGCCTCGTGCGCAACATCGTGCTCGCCGCGGCACTGCCGGTGATCGCCACCAGCGCGACCGGCGGGGCAGCCAATGCGTTCGCGATCGCCAATCAGCTGCCGAACAACATCTACGCGATCATCTCGTCCGGCCTTCTGGCCGGCGTCATCGTCCCGCAGATCATCCAGGCGGCGAAGCATCGCGACGGCGGCAGCGCCTTCGTCTCCAAGCTCCTGACACTCGGAACCACCGCCCTGTTCATCACGACGGTCATCGCCGTCGTCGCGGCGCCGCTGCTGGTCGTGGCGTTCGGCTCCCGGCTGAGCCCCGAGGCCTCGGCGCTGACGCTGGCATTCGCCTACTGGTGCCTGCCGCAGCTGCTCTTCTACGGTATCTACGCCCTTCTCGGCGAGATCCTCAACGCGCGCGGAGTGTTCGGCCCCTTCGCCTGGTCGCCGATCGTGAACAACATCGTGTCGATCATCGGCTTCCTCGTCTTCATCTGGCTCTTCGGCGTCCAAGAGGACGTGGTCGGCTGGACTCCGACGATGGTGGCTGTCATCGCCGGCACCGCGACGGCGGGCATCGTCGCACAGGCGGGCGTGCTCCTGCTGTTCTGGCGCCGCGCTGGCCTGCACATCCGTCCCGACTTCCGGTGGCGAGGCATCGGGCTGCGGCACATCGGCCGCCTCGCGGGCTGGACATTCTTGATGGTCCTGGTCGGCCAGCTCGCCGGCCTCGTCCAGTCGACTCTCGTGAGCGCGGCATCCAACGCCGGTGCCTCGGTGGCGGCGATGTCCTACGCGTGGCTGGTGTTCATGCTGCCGTTCTCGGTCATCGTACTGTCGATCGGAACGCCCTACTTCACCCGTCTGAGCGCGCATGTCGCCACGGGGCGACCCGATGCGCTCCGCTCCGATCTGGACGCCGCCACCCGAACCATCGGGATCTTCATGGTCGGTGCGCTGGCCGCGATCGTGGCAGCGATTCTGCCCATCTCGCGCGTCTTCACGACCGGTCCGCAGACGGCGGCGACGTTCGCCTGGGTCCTCGCCGCGTATCTTGTCGCTCTGCTGCCCCTGTCGTTTCAGTTCGTGCTGCAGCGCACCTTCTACGCCCACCAGGACACGCGGACACCATTCGTGTTCACGTTGGTGCAGGCGATCCTCGTCGCCGCGACCGCCGTCGCGGCCTACCTCCTGCTGCCCGTCGAGTATCTCGCCGTCGGCATCGCGCTGGGGCAGTCGCTCGCCAACATCGTGCAGCTGGTGCTCGCGGTCATCCTCCTGCGCCGGAAGATCGGCCCGCTCGGCCTGGGCGGTGCGGTGCGCGGCGTTCTGCGCTTCGTCGCCGCCGGCATCCCCGCCTGCGCCGCCGGCTGGGCCGTCTCGCTGCTCCTGGCACGTGTGTGGGGGTGGACGATCGAGACGGTCGCCGCAGCGCTCGTCGGCGGTGCCGTCATCGGCCTGGCGACCCTCGTCGTCTACGTCATCCTCCTCGCCCTTCTGCGCGCGCCGGAGCTGACCACGGCCGTTCGCACGGTGAAACGCATCCTCGGCCGCTGACACCCCTCCCCCACGGCCGCCGGGGAATGCCTCGCGGCTACCATGGGTTGGACGTGTCGGGGTATCCGCGACGCGGATTCCAGACCCCAGAAAGGGATGTCGACGTGCGACAGGTCATCATCATCGGATCCGGCCCCGCCGGTTACACGGCCGCGATCTACGCGGCGCGCGCGAACCTGAAGCCGCTGCTGATCGCGAGCTCGGTCGAAGCGGGCGGCGAGCTGATGAACACCACCGAGGTCGAGAACTTCCCCGGCTTCCCCGAGGGCATCATGGGGCCCGACCTCATGACCAAGATGCAGGAGCAGGCCGAGAAGTTCGGCACCGAGGTCCTCTACGACGACGTCGTCGAGCTCGACATCGACGGACCGGTCAAGAAGGTCACCCTCGGCAGTGGCGCCACCCACGAAGCTGACAGCCTGGTCTTCGCGACCGGCTCGGCCCCGCGCAAGATCGGCATCGAGGGCGAGAGCCGTCTGTCGGGCCGTGGCGTGTCGTACTGCGCCACCTGCGACGGCTTCTTCTTCCGCGAGCGCACGATCGCCGTCGTCGGCGGCGGCGACTCGGCCATGGAAGAGGCGACGTTCCTGACGAAGTTCGCGTCGAAGGTCTACGTGATCCACCGTCGCGACGAGCTGCGCGCCTCGAAGATCATGCAGAACCGCGCCATGAACAACGACAAGATCGAGTTCGTCTGGAACAGCGAAGTCGCCGACATCCTGGGCGAGGATGCCGTCACAGGCGTCGTTCTGCGCGACACGGTCGACGGCTCGACCCGCGAGCTCGCCCTCGACGGCATCTTCGTCGCGATCGGATACGATCCCCGTACACACCTGGTCCACGGATCGCTCGACTTGACCGAGCACGGCACCGTGTGGGTCGACGGCCGCTCGTCGCGCACCTCGGTCGCGGGTGTTTTCGCCGCCGGTGACGTCATCGACCCGACCTACCGCCAGGCGGTCACCGCCGCGGGCAGCGGAACCGTCGCTGCACTCGATGTCGAGCACTACCTCGCCGCCCTCGGCGAAGCGTCCGAGCCCGCGGCCGACAGCTCCCCGCTCCGCGGTCGCCCCGACGAGGGCCTCGAGTCACTCGTCGCCGAGACCGAGACGAACGACGAGAGCGGTGCGGCCTGACGGCCGCACCGCGGAACAATTCACCCGCCCACGTCGTTGACGTAGGCGACACCCTTTCGAAGGAGATCACCATGACCGCCAAGGCCACGACCGAGAGCACCTGGCAGCAGGACGTCCTCGACGCCGATGGACCCGTCCTCGTCGACTTCTGGGCCGCGTGGTGCGGTCCCTGCCGCATGGTCGGCCCCATCCTCGACGAGATCGCCACTGAGCACCCCGAGAAGATCACGGTGCTCAAGCTGAACGTCGACGAGAACCCCAATCTCGCCATGCAGTACCAGATCACCTCCATCCCGGCGATGAAGGTCTTCAACAAGGGCGAGGTCGAGAAGACGATCATCGGCGCGAAGCCGAAGTTCGCACTCGAGCAGGACCTCGCCTCATACATCGGCTGAGATCTCAGGCGCTCTCACAGAAGCCCCGGTCGGATATCTAATCTGACCGGGGCTTTTTCGTGCTTCGAACGCGGACTATTCAACTTCAGGAGGCGTCTGCGCGTGTCGCGGCATCCCAACGCCTGTGGGGTTCGCTGCCGAGCAGTCGCCACACCGCCCTGGTCAACTCCGGGTGATCCATCGCGATCTGTCGGAGCACGCGGTAGTTGCGGGCCGAGCTCGGGCGCCCACCGCCGTACGCGGCGATGTTCTCGGCTCGGAGCATGAGCACGACCAGTTCATCGACGGACGGCAGCTCCTCCATGAACTCCCACGGGTCCTCACCCGCCCGGAGCCGCTCCTCGACGAGCACTGACAGCTCATCAGCTGCCTCCGCGCGCAGCAGCTCGACGCTCGCTCGGCGGGGGTTCTGCTCGTCGGTCACCGAACAAGCCTACGTCGCGTCACCGACACGGGGTCAGCGTGCTCCGTATGCATCCTCACCGAGCTCGGCGAGGATGCGGTTCAGATCCTGGATCGTCGCGAAGTCGACGACGATCTGTCCCTTGCGAGCCCCGAGCGAGATCTTCACCTTGGTATCGAGACGGTCGCCGAGTCGTCCCGCGACCTCATCGAGGTGCGCACGCACTCCCCCCGCCTTGGGGGCGGGGCGACGGGTACCGGCAGCCTCGATGGTCTTCGCCGCGGCCTCGGCAGCGCGGACCGACAGATCCTCGTTGACGATCTTGTCCGCGAGGCGCTGCATACCGTCGGCACCGTCGACCGAAAGGATCGCACGCGCATGGCCGGCGCTGAGGACACCCGCCGCGACGCGTTGCTGCACCGGCACCGGCAGCCGCAACAGACGGATCGTGTTGCTGATCTGCGGGCGTGAGCGTCCGATGCGCGTAGCGAGCTCTTCCTGCGTGATGCCGAAGTCCTCGAGGAGCTGCTGGTAGGCGGATGCCTCTTCGAGCGGGTTCAGCTGCGATCGGTGCAGGTTCTCGAGGAGGGCATCTCGGAGGAGATTCTCGTCGGAGGTGTCACGCAGGACCGCCGGAATAGCGGTGAGTCCGGCCTCACGCGCGGCACGTGTGCGCCGCTCCCCCATGATCAGCTCGTACTTGCCGTCCTCGTTCGTGCGGACGACGACGGGCTGCAGCACCCCGAACTCACGCACACTGTGCACGAGTTCCGCCAGGTCGTCGCTATCGAAGTGCGTACGCGGCTGCCGGGGGTTGGGAACGATGTCGTTCGGGTCGACCTGGATCAGCGCTGCGCCGGGAATCGAGACGAGCTCGGGGGCATCACTCTGCTCTGTCGCCGACGACGCGGGCGCCTCAACCGTGGCCGCACCATTCCTGCCTCCCGGGAAGAACACGTCGACGGGTCGAGCCTCCGTCGCCTCAGAAGTCGGGATGAGTGCGCCGATCCCTCGACCCAATCCGGTGCGCTTGGCCATCAGGCTTCTCCCTTGTTTCCTTGTGTCGTCGCAGAAGCTCGCTGAGCGATCTCGACGGCCGCCTCGCGGTATGCCACCGCGCCAGCCGACTGCCCATCGTAAGCGATCACGGTCTGTCCGAAGCTCGGCGCTTCCGAGACGCGCACAGAGCGCGGGATCACCGTGCGGAGCACCTCGTTCGGGAAGTGCGACCGCACCTCCTCCGCCACCTGCTGCGCCAGTCGGGTACGTCCGTCGTACATCGTCAGGAGGATCGTCGAGAGGTGCAGCCGGCTGTTCAGGTGCTTCTGGATCATCGACACGCTGCCGAGCAGCTGGCTGAGCCCTTCGAGCGCGTAGTACTCGCACTGGATGGGGATCAATAGTTCGTGCGCAGCCGTGAAGGCGTTGATCGTGAGAAGACCCAGCGACGGCGGGCAATCGATCACCACGAAATCGATGCGCTCCTCCACCGAGGCGAGATAGTCCTCGACCGCCGTTCGCAAGCGATGCTCGCGAGCGACCTGAGATACCAGCTCGATCTCGGCGCCAGCCAGATGGATGGTGCTGGGAGCGCAGAGGAGATTAGGGGATTCCGGGCTCACCTGGACGATGTCTGACAGTGGAAACTGGTCGATCAGTACGTCGTACACGCTCGGGACATCCGCACTGTGGGGCACGCCCAACGCGGTCGAGGCGTTTCCTTGCGGATCGAGGTCGATCACGAGCACGCGTGCACCCAGCGAAGCGAGGGATGCAGCCAGGTTCACCGCGGTGGTCGTCTTACCCACTCCGCCCTTCTGGTTGGAGACCGTCATGACACGGGTGTCGCCACTGAAATCGATCGACACAGCGTCGAGCGCGCGGCGACGGGATGACAGGTCCGCCAACTCGCGAGCCAGCGGAGAATCGAACGTCAACGACGCGCGGCCCGACTCGGGTTCTGCCATTCGTTCAACTCCTCGGTTCGTGATCTCACTCTACGGACGCCCTCTGATGTTTCACGTGAAACGGATGGCGTGATGTTTCACGTGAAACGGGGGTTGGTGTCGCAGCCCGACGTTTCACGTGAAACATCACGCCACAGTGGCGCGGATGACTCGCGTTGGTTCCGCCAGCAGGGTCTCCCCCACTGTCTCGACATGCACATCGTTCAATCGGAATCGACGGATGACCTTATCGGCCGCCGCGATCTCAGCCTCGGCATTTGCGCCCTTCAGGAGGATGAGCTCACCTCCGCTTCGCACGAGCGGCGCCGTCAGGGGGACGAGAGTTCGCAGCGCACTGACGGCGCGCGCCGTCACGGCATCCAGAGTCCCGGCGCCGTTCCACTCTTCCGCTCGGGAGCGCACGATCTCGACGTTCGCCAGACCCAATCCACTGACCTGCTCTGCCAACCAGGTAACCCGACGCTCCATGGTCTCGATGAGGACCCACTCGACATCCGGCCGCGCGATCGCGAGCACCAGGCCCGGAAGGCCGGCGCCGGAACCGACATCGCCTACTCGCCCAGAGAACAGCGGCGCGGCAGCAGCGCAGTTGAGAATGTGTCGCGTCCACAGACGCGGCAGCTCAAGGGGGCCGATCAGGCCGCGTTCCTCGCCGTGTTGGGCGAGAGAAGCCGCGTAGTGGCGCGCCAGGTCAGCGCGAGGTCCGAAAAGAGCATCGACCGCTCCCGTCGGCTCCGACTGGATCACGGGTGTTTCACGTGAAACATCAGCCATGACGGATGACGGTGTGACGGTCAGCACCCTCGCCGTACGACTCGGACACGACCCCGCGTTCAGAGGCGATGTCGTGAACCAGCTTACGCTCGTAGCTCGACATCGCGGGCAGGGATGCCTGGGATGCACCATCGTTGAGTCGCTCGACCGCCCGGTCGACGAGGCGCTCGAGCTCGCGCCGACGCGCGTCGCGCGATCCCCCGATGTCGAGGATGAGCCGAGAGAAGCGCCCGGTCTTGGTCTGGACGGCGATCCGGGTCAGCTCCTGGACGGCCTGGACGACGTCCGTGTCCGACAGCACCCGCAGCGCACTGGCGTCATCGGCCTCGACCGACACATAAGCACGCCCCGCGCGCACATCGAGGTTGAGGTCACCGTCGATATCGGCGATGTCGAGCAGCCCCTCGATGTAGTCGGCGGCGATGTCGCCCTCGTGCTCGAGCTCTTCGACCGTGGCATCGGCGCGCTCGGCCGTCGTCGACTCTGTGGGGTTCGTCATGATTCCTCGCGTGGTTCGATCAGTGCGCTGACAGGTTCTCGCAGGGTCAGCCCTGCGAGCCGTCCTTGTTCGTCTGCTTCTTCGCGCGCTGCTTGCTCATGGGCTGCTGGCGCTTCGGCTGGGCTGCACGAGCGCGCTCGGCCTCCTCGAGAAGGCGCTGCTGCTCGGCCTCGTACTTCTCCATGGAGATGACGCGGCCCTTCGAATCGAGCGCCTTGCCCTTGCGCGCGAGGCGCTCCTCGCGAGCCTTCGCCGCCTCCGAACCGGGGGTCGGCAGGTTGCGGATGACGATGAACTGCTGCGCCATGGTCCAGATGTTCGACGTGAACCAGTACATGACGACACCGAGCGGGAAGAAGACGCCCGAGAAGATGAACGCCAGCGGCAGAACGTAGAGCATGATCTTCTGCATCTGGTAGGCCTGGCCGGTCTTGGCCTCGGGCGACAGGTTCTTCGAGATGATCTGCAGCTGGGTGATGAACTGCGACGCGATCATCAGCACGACGAGGATCACGAGGATCGTGACCGTGGCGGTCTGGCCGAGGTTGATCGCCTCGATCATGTTCGTGTGAAGCGGTGCGACATCGAACAGCTGCGCGTCGTAGAACTGCTTGGTCAGGTCGACATTGAGCAGGCCGACACCACCCACGCCCCATTCGGCGTGCTTCTTGACGTCACTCAGCGTGTAGAACATGCCGAGGAGGATGGGCATCTGCACGAGGAGCGGAAGACAGCTCGACACCGGAGTCGTGCCGTGTTTCTTGTACAGCGCCATGGTCTCGCGACTCATGGCTTCACGCGACAGCTGGTCACGCTTACCGCGGTACTTCTCCTGGATCTTGCGCATCTCGGGCGCGAGCTCCATCATCTTGCGCTGGCTCTTGATCTGCCGCACGAACAGCGGGATCAGGGCGGAACGCACGACGATGACCAGGCCGATGATCGACATCACCCAAGTCGCACCCGCCGCCGCCGGCATGCCGACTGCAGTGAGAACCCAATGCCAGAAGACCAGGATCGCCTCGACGAGGAACTTGAACGGCCACATGATCGTGCTGAAGAAGTCAGCACCACCGGGAGGAGGAGTCGTCGGGGTCGGCACGACGGGAGTCGGCGTGGCGAGGAAGAGATCCAGCACGGGATCAGTCCTTTCTCGGCGGCACGACGAAGCCGTGCCTGGTCAGGGTGTGGCGGAAGTTCCGATGGGCGGGAACGTCATCGACGCCTCCGGCGGCCCATGGGTGGCATCGGGCGAGCCGAGCGGCGGTCAGAGCGGAGCCCTTCACGAGACCGTGCTGCTGCACGGCTCCCACCGCGTAGGCGGAACAGCTCGGGTAGTACTTGCAGACGTCGCCGTACAGAGGCGACACCACGGATCGATAGGCATGCAACAGCGCGATGCCGGCATTGCGCGGAACGAGGGGAACTGCGCGGGCCACGGATGCCGCGGTCAGCCGGCCCTCACCGACGGAGGCGGTCGGCAGCGTCGACCAGCTCATACCGCCGCACGTCGTCGCAGACACCGCTCCACCTCGTCTTTCAGATCCGCGAAATCCGAGCGCGCCGCGGACGGCAGAGCTCGGATGACGATGTCGGCGCCCTCGCGGACGTCGGGAAGAGCCAGTGCGCAAACGGCCTTCAGCCGTCGGCGCACTGTGTTGCGCACGACGGCTGATCCGACTTGCTTGCTGACGATGAAACCGAACCGGGGAGCACGGCTCTCACCGGTGGACACCACGTAGGTCACGGTGTGCGCACCGGCACAGCGAGCACCCCCGCGGACGACGGCCTTGTAATCCGCCCCGCGCGTGATCCGGTTTCCGCGCGCCAGCACAGAAGAGGCTGTGTCAGGCCGACAGCTCGGTGCGGCCCTTGCCGCGGCGAGCCGACAGGATGGCGCGACCCGCGCGGGTACGCATGCGGGCGCGGAAGCCGTGCTTCTTGGCGCGGCGGCGGTTGTTGGGCTGGAACGTGCGCTTGCTCATAGGGATCACTCCGGATCGGCGGTCACCGGAACGCTTCAGACCGGGGACACAGGGGTACAGGACTGCCCTCGCGGGCATAAGTCAACCGACTAAGGGTACGTCGCGATTTCCTGTAACTCAAACCGAAGCGATGGGAACCCGCAATTATCCACCGCTGTACACAGGCCCTGGCGGCGACACGCGGGCCGGAACTACAGTGGATTTGGCGCTCCCGACACCGCATGACTAGCGTGTCACGGGCAGTTATCCACAGCTATCCCCAGTTTGGCGCGTAGCTGTGTGGACAAGCATCGATCATCCGCGGGGGAACTCTTGGCTCAGCACGATCTCCCGGACGTACCGGTGTGGAACGCGGTCCTCGACCTGCTCGCCGACGATGACCGGGTCACCCCGCAGATGCAGGGCTTCCTGAGTCTCGCCGTCGCCCAGGGGGTCATGGGAGGAACGCTCTACCTCGACGTTCCGAACGACCTGACCGCGGCTCAGCTCAACAAGCGACTGCGTCAGCCCATCATGGAGGCCCTCGCTCACGTCCATGTCGAGCCCGGGGCCTCGAGCTACCGCATCGTCGTGAACCCCGAGCTCGCCGACGCTCACCTGACCGCGCCGATCCCGGTGCAGTCGGCGGCTGCGCCGGCTCCGCTGCGTCCCGCCGGCGAGGAGTACGTCGAGGCTCCCGTCTCGACGTCCCGCCACGACACGCGACTGAACCCGAAGTACACCTTCGACAACTTCGTCATCGGACAGTCGAACCGTTTCGCCCACGCAGCGGCCGTCGCCGTGGCAGAGGCTCCGGCCAAGGCCTACAACCCGCTGTTCATCTACGGCGACTCCGGACTCGGCAAGACGCACCTGCTCCATGCGATCGGCGACTACGCCCTCAACCTCTACACCGGCATCCGCGTCCGCTACGTCTCGAGTGAAGAGTTCACGAACGACTTCATCAACTCGATCGCGAACAACCGCGGATCCGCGTTCCAGGCGCGCTACCGCGAGGTCGACATCCTCCTGATCGACGACATCCAGTTCCTGCAGGGCCGCGCCGAGACACAGGAAGCGTTCTTCCACACCTTCAACACCCTCCACGACCACGACAAGCAGGTCGTGATCACAAGCGACGTCCCCCCTCGCCACCTCACCGGTTTCGAGGACCGCATGCGCAGCCGCTTCGAGTGGGGTCTGATCACCGACGTCCAGGCGCCGGACCTCGAGACCCGCATCGCGATCCTGCGGAAGAAGGCCCAGTCCGAGCGCCTCCTCGTACCCGACGACGTCCTGGAGTACATCGCCACCAAGGTGTCGTCGAACATCCGCGAGCTCGAGGGCGCCCTCATCCGCGTCTCGGCCTTCGCGAGCCTCAACCGTTCGAACCTCGACATCTCACTCGCGCAGACCGTGCTGCGCGACATCGTCGATCAGGATGACGCCAACGTCATCTCCCCCACCGACATCATCACCGCGACCGCACAGTACTTCCGCCTGTCCGTCGACGACCTGTACGGATCGAGCCGTTCGCAGGCGGTGGCCACCGCACGGCAGATCGCGATGTACCTCTGCCGCGAGCGCACGAGCCTGTCGTTGCCCAAGATCGGTCAGCTCTTCGGCAACCGCGACCACACGACGGTGATGTACGCGTACAAGAAGATCAGCGAGCTCATGAAGGAGCGCCGCTCGATCTACAACCAGGTCTCCGAGATCACATCGCAGCTCGGCCGTCGCTGAGCGCCCCTCGCTGAGCCCGTCCTACGGGCGCAGCTTGACAGCGCCCCGATGACGGCCCATCATGCCGTTCTGCACAGTGTGGAAAACCTGTGGATAACTTCGATTCCTCGTCGAACAGTTGTGAACGAATCACACATCCCCTGTGGATCGTGCCTCGGAGTCGCATCGACGCGCCTCGCCGTCCTCCCACGGTCATCCGCAGCCGGCTCACAAGTTACAAACGTGTGGTTCCCCTCTGCCGACTGGCATCGCTGGAGTTGTCCACAGTTTCCACAGCGGAGATGAAGAAGACAGTTACATCTAGAGAATTTGCGATTCGATCACCTCGACCCCGTCGGGGTCCGTAGACGGGGTGCATCGGGAACCGCTCGACTTGGGCACTAGCATGGGAGAGCTTTCATCCACGACAAGGGAGCGCCAGTGAAGTTCCAGGTCAATCGCGACGTCTTCAGCGAGGCTGTGTCGTTCGTCGTGAAGCTCCTCCCCCAGCGCAACCCGCAGCCGATCCTCGCGGGTGTGCTGATCGAAGCCACCGATGCGGGTCTCTCGCTGTCGGCCTTCGACTACGAGGCATCCGCTCGCACGACGATCGAGGCGACCGTCGACGAGCCTGGCACGATCCTCGTACACGGACGTCTGCTGTCGGAGATCGCCAGCCGTCTGCCGAACGCGCCGATCCAGATCGCCGTCGATGACGAAGGGATCCTGCTCACCTGCGGGTCTGCGCGCTTCACGCTCGCATCGATGCCGGTGCAGGAATATCCCGCGATCCCCGAGGTCTCGGGCGAATCCGGTGTCGTCCCGGCTGAAGACTTCGCCACCGCGATCTCGCAGGTCGCCTTCGCGGCGTCGCGCGATGACGTGACCCCGGTACTGACGGGTGTGCAGCTCGAGGTGAGCGGCACCCAGCTGAGCCTGGTCGCCACCGACCGGTACCGCGTCGCTCTCCGCGACATCCCGTTCGACAGCGGCATCGTCGCCGACGAGAACACGACGACCGCGCTGGTACCGGCACGCACGCTGACCGAGGTCGGCAAGACGTTCGCCCATTCCGGTGACATCACGGTGTCGTTCTCGGGTTCGGGCGACCGCGAGATCATCGCGTTCACCGCTGGCAACAAGACCGTCACGTCGCTGCTGATCAAGGGCAACTTCCCCCCGGTCCGGCGGCTTTTCCCTGAGGCGACCGATCACCACGCCGTCGTGAACACCGGTGAGCTGATCGAGGCCGTGCGCCGTGTCGCGCTCGTGCTCGACCGTTCGGCCCCGCTTCGTTTCACGTTCGGCGCCGACGGTGTCTCGATGGACGCGTCCGGCACCGAGCAGGCACGCGCGACCGAATCGGTCGATGCGACGCTGACGGGTGAGGAGGTCGTCATCGGCCTGAACCCGCAGTACCTGCTCGAAGCGCTCGCGGCGGTCAAGAGCGAGTTCACGCGCGTCACCTTCACGTCGAGTGAGAACGCCAACAAGCTCAGCCCGATCCTCATCACCCCGCAGACCTCGGGTGGCGTCGAATCGTTCAAGTACCTCCTGCAGCCGAACCTCCTCCTCCGCTGATCGTCCCGAGCGCGACCACCACGGTGGGACTGTCGGGGACGAGAACTAGGGTGATCTGATGATCGTGGAGCAGTTGAGCCTGGTGGATTTCCGCAACTACGCGGCCGCTGAGCTCTCCCTCGCTCCCGGAGCGAACGTATTCGTCGGACGCAACGGCCAGGGCAAGACCAACCTCGCCGAGGCGATCGGATATTTCGCGACTCTCGGCTCCCACCGGGTGTCGCAGGATGCACCGATGGTGCGCGACGGTGCGGATGCCGCTTTCGTCCGGGCCCGACTGGCCCACGGGCAGCGCCGAGTTCAGCTCGAGGCCCAGCTCAATCGGTCGGGCTCGAACAAGGCGCGCGTCAACGGATCGCCGGTGCGAACCGCTGAGCTCCCCCGTTATGCGCAGGTGGTGCTCTTCGCCCCCGAGGATCTGCAGATCGTCCGCGGCGACCCGTCCGCCCGGCGTCGCTTCGCCGACCAGCTCCTCATCCAGCGCGCACCGCGTCTCGCCGGTGTCCTCGCCGACTACGACCGTGTACTCAAGCAGCGCAACGCGCTGCTCAAATCGGCGCGGGCGCGCGGCATCCGAGGCGAGGGTCTTTCGACGCTCGAGGTCTGGGACGACAAGCTCGTCGCACTGGGCACCGACGTCATCCGTGCGCGTCTCCGACTCGCCGCTGAGCTCGCAGGCCCGGTCGCGCGCGCCTATGCCGCCATCGCCGGCGCCGATCACCGTCCCCAGCTCCAGTGGGCGCTCTCCGTCGGCGGCGCCGATCCCGAAGAGGACGACTCCCCCGCCGACGCGGGCGTAGCCGACGCAGCCGCCATCGAGCAGCTCTTCCGCACGGCCCTCGCCGACCGTCGCAGCGCAGAGCTCGACCGCGGGATCACTCTCGTCGGGCCGCACCGCGACGACCTGATCCTCCGCATCCGCGATCTGCCCGTGAAGGGCTACGCCTCGCACGGAGAGTCGTGGTCGGTCGCGTTGTCGCTCCGGCTCGCGTCGGCAGAGCTGCTGCGCGCCGAGTCCGCTCTCGGTGACCCGATCGTCATCCTCGACGACGTGTTCGCCGAGCTCGACGCCGACCGTCGCGCCCGACTGGCCGGGATCGTCGCCGATTACGAGCAGGTGATCGTGACTGCCGCGGTCGCCGAAGACGTCCCTCTCGCTCTGCGCGCCCGTACCGTGCGAGTCGAGGCGGGAACACTCCATGAGGACGACGATGCTTCCTCCTGACGAGGCGCCCGAGACGATCTCCACGTACCTCCGCCTGCGCGGGCTCGAGCCGTCGGGTCGGTGGAAGAAGCGTCGCAGGCAGCGGTCCGATGACGATGAGAATCAGCCGTTCACCTCGGGGCGTGACCCGAAGGGACTCGGCGACGTGATCGCCGACCTCACACGCCAGGCCGGATGGGACGCCCAGCTCTCGCGCGAAGACCTCGTGCTGCGGTGGGCGGAGGTCGCCGGCGAGGAGACCGCGCGTCATGCGTCGCCGGTGGCGCTGTCCGACGGCGTGCTCACCGTGCAGTGCGACTCGACGGCGTGGGCGAAGAACCTCCATCTCATGCGCACGGTCATCACCACGCAGCTCGTGAAAGCGTTCCCACAGTCGGGAGTGCAGTCGGTGCGTTTCGTGGGCCCGGACGTCCCCTCCTGGAAATGGGGCCCCAGAGCCGTTCCAGGCCGTGGCCCTCGCGATACCTACGGTTGAGCCACGTCCCCAGTCGTCGAATCCGACTTTCGCTCGCCATACGGGCGCTGAGCGCCGCGTGAGAGCGCCCGAAAGGGTAGACTGGACGGGACTGACCGAACCGATGTGGAGCGCTCGAAACCTATGACGTCTCAGAATCCCGACAGCGTTCCCGAAGACCCCGAAACCCCCGACACGGCTGAAGTGACCTCCACCAAGGTCCCCAACGAGTACGGCGCCGACGCGATCCAGGTGCTCGAAGGCCTCGAGGCGGTTCGGAAGCGTCCGGGAATGTACATCGGATCCACCGGTGAGCGCGGCCTGCACCACCTCGTCTACGAGATCGTCGACAACGCGGTCGACGAGGCGCTGGCCGGCTACTGCGACACGATCCACGTGACGATCCTCGAAGATGGCGGCCTGCGCGTCGTCGACAACGGCCGCGGCATCCCGGTCGATCCGCACGCGTCCGACCCGACGAAGTCGACCGTCGAGGTCGTGCTCACCGTGCTGCACGCCGGGGGAAAGTTCGGCGGCGGCGGCTATGCGGTTTCGGGTGGACTCCACGGCGTCGGATCGTCGGTCGTCAACGCTCTGTCCACGCGCTTCGAGGTCGAGATCAAGCGACAGGGCTCGGTGTGGCGTCAGACGTTCGCCGATGGCGGCAAGCCCCAGGCTCCGCTGGCGAAGGGCGAGGACAGCGAAGCCACCGGTACGACGGTCACCTTCTGGCCCGACGGTGACATCTTCGAGACGACCTCGTTCGACTACGACACGCTTCGCACGCGGTTCCAGCAGACGGCGTTCCTCAACAAGGGCCTCCGCATCACGCTCACCGACGAGCGTCCCGAGGCGTCCGTGGTCGTCGACCTCGACGAGGGCGGATCCGAGTCGCAGCAGCGTCACGACGACTTCCTCTACGAGCGCGGGCTCGTCGACTACGTGGAGTATCTGAACAAGCTGCGCAAGAGCGAGGTCGTCAACGACGAGATCATCGAGATCGAGTCCGAAGACACCGTGCGCCACATCTCGCTCGAGCTCGCGATGCAGTGGACGACGAGCTACACCGAGAACGTCTTCACCTTCGCGAACACGATCAACACCCACGAGGGCGGCACGCACGAAGAGGGCTTCCGCGCCGCGCTGACCACGCGTGTCAACGCATATGCGCGCGACAAGGGCCTCCTCAAGGAGAAGGACGACAACCTCACGGGCGACGACATCCGCGAGGGTCTCACCGCGGTCATCTCCGTCAAGCTGTCCGAGCCCCAGTTCGAGGGTCAGACCAAGACGAAGCTCGGCAACACCGAGGCGAAGGCGTTCGTCCAGAAGATCGTCGGCGATCAGCTCACCGACTGGCTCGACCGCAACCCCGCTCAGGCCAAGCGCGTCATCATGAAGGCCGTGGATGCCGCGACCGCGCGTCTCGCCGCGCGCAAGGCGCGCGAGACGGCCCGCCGGAAGAGCGTCTTCGAATCGGCATCCATGCCCGACAAGCTCAAGGACTGCACGAGCAAGGATCCGTCGATCTCCGAGATCTTCCTCGTCGAGGGTGACTCCGCCGGTGGTTCCGCCGTGCGGGGTCGCGACCCCGAGACGCAGGCGATCCTGTCGCTGCGCGGCAAGGTGCTCAACGTCGAGAAGGCGCGGCTCGACCGTGCTCTCGGCAACAACGAGATCCAGGCGATCATCTCGGCGTTCGGTACCGGCATCGGCGAGGACTTCGCCGTCGAGAAGGCGCGGTACCACAAGATCGTCCTGATGGCCGACGCCGACGTCGACGGTCAGCACATCACGACGCTGCTGCTGACGCTTCTCTTCCGCTACATGCGCGGGCTCATCGAAGCCGGCTACGTCTACCTCGCGATGCCGCCGCTTTACCGCCTCAAGTGGACCAACGCGGATCACGAGTACGTGTTCAGCGACAAGGAGCGCGACGCGCTGCTCGCCGACGGCCTCGCCAACGGCAAGCGCATCCCGAAGGAGTCGGGTATCCAGCGCTACAAGGGTCTCGGTGAGATGAACCCGAAGGAGCTGTGGGAGACGACGATGGACCACAGCACCCGCACCCTGCGCCAGGTGACGATCGACGACGCAGCCGCTGCCGACGAGATCTTCTCGGTGCTCATGGGTGAAGACGTCGAGTCTCGCCGCACCTTCATCCAGCGCAACGCCAAGGACGTCCGCTTCCTCGACATCTGATCGAGCCGAGCGACATCGAGAAACTGAGAACGCATGTCTGACGAAGAACGTCCCGACCTCACTCCTGCCCACAACCACGGCAACATCGACCAGGTCGACCTCCAGGTCGAGATGCAGCGGAGCTACCTCGACTACGCGATGAGCGTCATCGTGGGGCGCGCGCTGCCTCGCGTCGAGGACGGCCTCAAGCCCGTCCACCGCCGTGTCATCTACGGCATGTACGACGGTGGATACCGTCCCGACAAGAGCTACTCGAAGTGCGCCCGCGTCGTGGGCGAGGTCATGGGTCAGTACCACCCGCACGGCGACAGCGCGATCTACGACGCCCTCGTGCGCCTCGTGCAGCCGTGGTCGCTGCGCTACCCGCTCGCCGACGGCCAGGGCAACTTCGGCTCGCCCGGCAACCAGGGTGCTGCTGCCCCCCGCTACACCGAGACCAAGATGGCGGCCCTCGCGATGGAGATGGTCCGCGACATCGACGAGGACACCGTCGATTTCGAGGACAACTACGACGGCAAGACCCAGGAGCCGGTCGTCCTGCCCTCGCGCTTCCCGAACCTGCTGGTCAACGGTTCGGTCGGCATCGCCGTCGGCATGGCCACGAACATCCCCCCGCACAACCTGCGCGAGGTCGCCGAAGGCGCGCTGTGGTCGCTCGAGAACCCGGAGGCGTCGCGCGAGGAGCTGCTCGAAGCGCTCATGTCGCGCATCCACGGCCCCGACTTCCCCACGGGCGCGCAGATCCTCGGTACGAAGGGCATCCGCGAGGCCTATCGCACCGGGCGTGGCTCGATCACGATGCGTGCCGTCATCGAGGTCGAGGAGATCCAGGGCCGCAACTGCCTCGTGATCACCGAGTTGCCCTATCAGGTGAACCCCGACAACGTCGCGCTGAAGATCCGCGACCTCGCGCGTGACGGCAAGATCACCGGCATCGCCGACATCCGCGACGAGACGAGCGACCGCACCGGCCAGCGCCTCGTGGTGGTGCTCAAGCGCGACGCCGTCGCGAAGGTCGTGCTGAACAACCTGTACAAGCACACGCAGCTGCAGGAGAACTTCGGCGCCAACATGCTGGCGATCGTCGACGGTGTGCCCCGCACGCTCCCCCTCGATGGCTTCATCTCGCACTGGATCACCCACCAGATCGAGGTCATCGTCCGCCGCACGCGCTACCGCCTGAACGAGGCCGAGAAGCGCATGCACATCCTGCGCGGCTACCTCAAGGCGCTCGACGCCCTCGACGAGGTCATCGCCCTCATCCGCCGCTCCCCCACGGTCGATGAAGCGCGCGAGGGCCTCAAGAGCCTGCTCGACATCGACGAGGTGCAGGCCGATGCGATCCTGTCGATGCAGCTGCGCCGCCTGGCGGCGCTCGAGCGTCAGAAGATCATCGACGAGGCGACCGAGCTCGAGCTGAAGATCGCCGACCTCAACGACATCCTCGCGACCCCGGCGCGCCAGCGGTCGATCATCGCCGAGGAGCTCACCGCGATCGTCGACAAGTACGGCGACGAGCGGCGCACCCACATCCTCCACGGGTTCGACGGCGACATGTCGATGGAAGACCTCATTCCGGAAGAGGAGATGGTGGTCACCGTCACCCGTGACGGCTACATCAAGCGCACGCGCAGCGACAACTACCGTTCGCAGCACCGCGGCGGCAAGGGCGTCAAGGGCGCGCAGCTGCGCGCGGATGACGTCGTCGAGCACTTCTTCGTCACGACGACGCACCACTGGCTGCTGTTCTTCACGACGAAGGGCCGCGTGTACCGCACCAAGGCGTACGAGCTGCCCGAGGCCGGCCGCGACGCGAAGGGTCAGCACGTCGCGAACCTCCTCGCTCTGCAGCCGGGCGAGGAGATCGCCCAGATCCTCGACATCCGCGACTACTCCGCAGCCCAGTACCTCGTGCTCGCGACCCGCGACGGCAAGGTCAAGAAGACGGCGCTCACCGAGTACGACACGAACCGTCAGGGCGGTGTCATCGCGATCCGTCTCCGTGGCCAGGACGATGAGACCGGCGGCGACGAGCTGGTCAGCGCCCTCCTCGTCGATGAGGGCGACGACCTTCTGCTCATCACACGCAAGGGCATGTCGCTCCGCTTCTCGGCCACCGACGACGCACTGCGTCCGATGGGTCGTTCGACCGAGGGCGTGAAGGGCATGTCGTTCCGCGAGGACGACAGCCTGCTCTCGGCGTCCGTTGTGCGGGACGAGGGCTACGTGTTCGTCGTCACCGACGGCGGCTACGCCAAGCGCACCTCGGTCGACCAGTACCGCACTCAGAGCCGCGGTGGTCTGGGCATCAAGGTGGCCAAACTGAACGACGATCGAGGGGTCCTCGCGGGCGGTCTCATCGTGTCGGAGACCGACGAGGTCCTCGTGGTTCTTGCCAGCGGCAAGGTGGTACGCTCCTCCGTGGCCGAGGTCCCGGCCAAGGGTCGCGACACCATGGGCGTCGTTTTCGCTCGGTTCGGTGACGACGACCGCATCCTCGCCATCGCCCGGAACGGCGAGCGAGGACTGACCGAAGACGCGGCATCCGAGGATGCCCCCGCCCCGGATGCACCCCCGTCCGCGGATACCGAAGAGAGTGGTTCTGACGCATGAGCACGGTCGCCGACAAACTCGCCAAGAAGTCCACGAGCAAGACCAGCGCCAAGCAGGTGCGCCTGCGCCTCGTCTACGTCGACTTCTGGTCGGCCGTGAAGCTGTCGTTCCTCGCAGCTGTGGCCTTGGCGATCGTCACGGTCGTCGCCACCTTCCTCGTCTTCATGGTGCTCAGCACCACCGGTCTCATCGACCGGGTGGACGAGCTGTTCGTGGCGTTCTCGAACGGTGACTTCTCGATCAAGCAGTTCCTGAACCTGCCGCAGGTCATGGCCTTCGCGGCCGTCGTGGCCATCCTCAATCTCATCGTCATCACGGTGCTCGGCGCGGTCGTCGCCGGCATCTACAACGTGATGGTCAAGGTCACCGGCGGGCTGCTCGTCGGCTTCACCTCCAATTAGTAGATTCCCGATTCATCGGGTAAAGTCTTGGAGGTTGCCGGCGCGTGAAGCGCGTCGGTACGGGGCTATAGCTCAGGCGGTTAGAGCGCTTCACTGATAATGAAGAGGTCCCAGGTTCAAGTCCTGGTAGCCCCACCCCGAACCCCTCGGGGCCTTAGCTCAGCTGGTAGAGCGCCTGCTTTGCAAGCAGGATGTCAGGAGTTCGAATCTCCTAGGCTCCACAGACGAGAAGCCGGGTATCCGTTCAGAACGGATACCCGGCTTCGCTGTGTTCG
This sequence comes from Microbacterium sp. AG238, assembly GCF_003610405.1. GTDB lineage: Bacteria > Actinomycetota > Actinomycetes > Actinomycetales > Microbacteriaceae > Microbacterium. The sequence continues at coordinate 2,014,177 of NZ_RAQC01000001.1, read as the reverse complement.
CGCTGGTGTCAGCGGGTGAGCAGCCTCAAGCCGTACGCCTGCAGGATCTCGTTGACCGGCTGGAAATAGGTCGTTCCTCCGGTGCTGCAGTTGCCCGAGCCACCGGACGTGACGCCCTGCGCCTGGTTTCCGGCGAGCAGCGAGCCGCCCGAGTCGCCGCGCTCGGCACAGACGGACGTGCGGATGAGGCCCGACACCGTGCCCTCCGAGTAGCGCACACTGCTGTTGTAGGCCTGCACGTGGCCGCAATGCCAGCCGGTCGTGGAACCGGAGCGGCAGACCGTCGCACCCACCGCCGCAGGAGTGGAGCCGGAGACGGCGACAGCGCCACCGGCGTAGTCCGAGACCGTCCCGACGGGGGTGTGCGAGGGCGTCGCGACCCAGGCGTAGTCATCGCCGGGGAAGCTCGAGCCACGGAACGTGCCGTAGTTCGTCGACGCGCCCGCTCGCCCGCAGTGACCGGCGGTCACGAACCCGCCCTCGACCGCGAACCCGACGGAGCAGCGAGACGTTCCGTTGATCGTGTAGGCGATCCCGCCCTGAATCGTCGCGAACGTCTCGGGGGCCTCGGCGGTGGTCTGCACGCGCACTGCGTCGGCCGGGGCGCCGATCTGCGCGGCGACCTCGGATGCCGCCGTGTCGCCGAGGGCCTCGACGACGACCTGATTCGTGGTCACGTCGATCCACCACGAGGTGACGTCCGCATCAGTGACGATCTCGGCCAGACGAGCGGAGATCGCTTCCAGGTCATCGATCGAGTACGCGACCTCGACGGGAACGGCCCCCGCGCTCTCGGCGGCGTGCCGAGCGTCGGTGGTCGTCACTGCGGTGTAGACGGTCCGCGTCGGCTCGTCGAGCCAGGAGCCCGCGTAGGCTGCCCCGGTCTCGTCGGCGACTGTTGCGGTCGTGGCGTTCGCGGTGTCCTGGAACGCCAGGACGTCGAGGGCTCCGGCAGTGTCGGTGCCGAGCTCTTCAGCCATCGCAGAGAGCAGGCCAGGATCAACCTGCCCGGCCCCGTCGTCTGGGCTGGGCGTCTGCGCAGATGCCGGAGCGGTCATGATGCTCGTGAATGCCAGGCTCAGGGCGGCGATGCCCAGGGCCGAACGGGTCGGTGATCTCATGGGATGTCCTTCCATCGGGGGGAATGAATGGTGGGTACCCACTGGCATCAAAGCATCCCCAGGGCGATTTGCGAAGACCCCGTCGCGAAACTTGGACGGAATGTAACAAGCCTCGCAACAATCGAAGAAAATCAGGCGTGCGTGTGGTCGGCTCTCGTCGCGCGTGCCGTGTCCGACCCCGTGGCGATCCCATCCATCACCACAGTCACGACATCCTCGGCCAGCGTCGGCGTCACCGGCAGGTGTCCGAACAGCATCCGGTAGTAGATCGGCGCTGCGAGCATATCGAGGATGAGCGGGACGTCGATGTCGGCCCGGATGTCGCCGCGCTCGATACCTCGCCGCAGCGCAGCTTCGCTGGAGGCCCGGCGCGGGTGGAACAGCCGGTCGAAGAACTCCTTCTCGAGCTCGGGATCGAGAGCGAGGTCCGCCACGAGCGCCGGCAGAACCGACCGCCCGATCTCGTCGCCGAACGACGGGCTGAGGGAGCCGATTCCCTCGATGAGATCGCACCGGGTGCAGCCGGTGTCGGGAGTGGGTGCCGCGCCCAGTCGATCCAGGAGCGCGCTGACGATGAGGTGCTGTCGCGACCGCCACCGCCGACGCAGCGCCGGGGTGTTCGTGCCCGCGCGTGCGGCGACGTCTTCGAGCGTCAAGCCGCTGTAACCGCGCTCGGAGAGGACGTCGAGCGTCGCGCGGCGGATCGCCTCGTCGATACGCGGATCGCGGGGCCGGCCTCGACCGGGGCGGTTGCCGTGGCCGTCGTCTGTCGTCGGGACCATGACGCAACGGTACCGGTTTAAATTATGTTCTACTATCGAATGTATTACGGCGTCGAAGGGATGAGACATGACGGAAGACCGGGGGAGTCGAGTCGGAGTCCTCGACGACCGACACCGCGCGCTGACAGCGGGCATCCTGCTCTCCGTGGGCATGGTCGCGTTCGAGTCGCTCGGCGTCGCGACCGTGCTGCCGGTGATCGCGCGCGATCTCGATGGACTCGCTGCCTACGGGTGGGGGCTCTCGGCGCTCATGCTCGCGAACATCATGGGCACCGTCGTCGCGGGCCACATGGCGGATCGCCGAGGAGTGTCACGTCCCCTGATGATCGGCATGCTCGTGTTCCTCGCGGGCTGCGTGATCGCGGGTGCCGTCGGATCATGGCCGCTCTTCCTGGTGGGTCGGGTGGTCCAGGGAATCGGCGTCGGTGCGGTGATGGCCGCGAGCTACACCGTCATCGGGCGCGCATACCCGGAAGTGCTGCGAGGCCAGATGTTCGCGCTGTTGTCATCGGCGTGGACGATTCCCTCGCTCGTCGGGCCACTGCTGGCGGGGCTCGCCGCCGACCTCGTGGGCTGGCGTTGGGTGTTCGTTGCCATGGTGCCGCTGATCGTCGCCGCGATGGCGCTCACGCTTCCGCGCCTGCGCCGGATGACGGATGCCGGACCGGGGCGCGCCGAAACGGCTTCGGATGGGGGAGTGCGGTGGTGGCGCGGGCCCCTGGCCAGTTCGCTCCTGCTCACGCTGGGAACCGCGCTTCTGCTCCAGGCTCTCCTGTTCGGGAACCTCGCGCTGACGGCGGCCGGTGTGATCGTCGGCCTTCTGGTCGCGCTTTCGTCGTTCCGTCGAGTCACGCCCGAGGGAACTCTGTCGGCGCGCCCGGGTCTCGGCGCGGGCGTCATCGTGCGCCTGCTGCTCAGCGGCGCCTACTTCGGCAGCGAGGCGTTCCTGCCGCTGGCTTTCCAGGAACTGCGAGGGCAGACGCCGGCGGCGGCGGGGCTGGCGCTCTCCGCGGGCGCGCTGACCTGGGTGGCGGGCTCTCTGCTCCAGGCCCGGTGGGACCGTCGCCATCAGGGGCGCCGCCGCTCGAGGGCCGTCGCGATGGGAGCGATCATCCTGCTGCTGGGCACCCTGACGATCGCCGTCACCGCCCTCGTCGACGCGGTTCCCGCCTGGATCGCGATCGCCGGCTGGGCCGTCGGTGGACTGGGGATGGGTATCGCCTTCAATGCGTCGACGACGGACACGATGGAGCAGGCGGCCGAAGGGCAGCAGGGACAGGTGAGCAGCGCGCTGCAGCTGGCGCAGACCCTCGCCACCGCCCTCGTCGCGGGCATCGGCGGCGCGATCGTCGCGTCGGCGACGGGAGCCGCCGACCGCCTGCCGGCCACGATCGCCACCGTGTTCGCGGTGACCGCCGCTCTCGCGGCCATCGCCATCGTGCTCGCCGGTCGGCTACGGCCCGCCGCTCGGTGACGGGGCTGGGTCAGCGCGATCGCTGCTCGGTGATGTCGGCGACGGTCGCGCCGTACGCGGCGACCAGGGCATCGGCGTCGACGAACAGGCTGTAACCGTGCGCACCGGCACCCATCGCGATCCGTCGACCCACGATCGACGAATCGGCGAAGACCGGCCAGTCGTGGGTACTGCCGATCGGCACGATCGTGCCGCGCTCGTAGCCGGTCGCCGCGAGGGCGAGCTCGGGCTCGGGTAGCCGGAGCTTGTTCACGCCGACGAGGGCGCGGAGCTTCGGCCACGAGATCACCCGATCGCCGGGGACGAGCGCGAACAGGTACGTGTCGTCGCTGCGCTTGACGACGAGGGTCTTCACGATGTCGTCGGGCTCGAGTCCGAGGAGCGCGGCAGCCTCGTCGAGGCTGCGCGCGTCGGGGCGCGGGCGTACGACGACATCGAGCCCACGCTCGGCCGCTGCGAGGCGGACACGAGACGTGGGCTCGAGACCTTCGGTCATCCGATTCAGGCGTCGGGAGCGCGCAGCGGGTCGTCGGCAACCCACAGCTCGTCGTCGGCGCGCAGCGTCTGCCATGCGGCGTACAGCACGCCGGCTGCAGCGGCCACACCGAGGATCAGAGCGATGACGCCACCGGCGCCGCGCTTCTTCTTCGGCTCGGGGAGCGAGGCGCGCGACTGGATCTTCTTGGTCGCCTTCTTGCCGTACTTGGCGGCCTTCTTCTTCACCGACGACAGATCGAGGTCGACGCCGCGGCCATGGGCGAGGCGACCACGGGTGTCGTTCGCCGCATCCCACACCGACAGGGCGCCGCCCACGACGGCACCGGCGGCCGGAATGAGGGCACCGTTGTAGACCTTGCGGGTCGCGCGAACACTCTTGTCGACGTACGGCGCGGCGTACTGCTCATAGGTGTTCTGGACGGCGGGCTTGACGTGCTCGCGGTTGTAGTGGCCCAGCTGGTGGCCGGCGTCGCGTGCGACTTTGGCGGCCTCTCCCATCAGGACCTGCTGCGACTCCCACAGGGTGTTCGCCTGCTTCTGGAGCTTGCGGAGTTGCTTCTTGCGCTTGCGGCTGAGGCTCACGTGGGCCCTCCCTGCATCGTGGGACGTTTTCCCTCATCTTGCCAGAGTGCGCTCCAGCCAGCAGGGCATTGACAGGTGCGAGAATGGCACACATGCCTCAGCACACTGCAGTAGCGACGATCCACACCAACCACGGCGACATCGTCGTCAACCTTTTCGGCGACCAGGCCCCCCGCACGGTGAAGAACTTCATCGGCCTCTCGGACGGTTCGCAGGAGTGGACCGACCCCGCGACGGGCCGGCCCGGTGAGGGCCCCCTCTACACGAACGTCATCTTCCACCGCATCATCCCGAACTTCATGATCCAGGGCGGCGACCCGCTCGGACAGGGCATCGGCGGCCCCGGCTACAACTTCGACGACGAGATCAGCCCCGAGCTGGACTTCCAGAATCCCTACATCCTCGCCATGGCGAACGCGGGTCTGCGCCGCAACGCGATCACCGGCAAGGCCGAGGGCACGAACGGGTCGCAGTTCTTCATCACGACCGACCCCACCCCGTGGCTCCAGGGCAAGCACACCATCTTCGGTGAGGTGGCGGATGACGCGTCGCGTCAGGTCGTCGACACGATCGCCGCGGTGAAGACCGGCGCACAGGACCGTCCGGTCGACGCCGTCGTCATCTCGTCGATCGACGTCGCGGCGGTCTGAGCGCTACGTGAGCGCGTCCGAGCTGCGGAGCAATCCCGACAACTTCTGTTACCGGCATCCCGACCGGCAGAGCTTCGTGCTCTGCCAACGGTGCCTGCGCACCATCTGCGCGGAATGCCAGACGCAGATGCCCGTCGGTGTGATCTGCCCCGAATGTCTGCGTGATCAGCAGAAGAGCTCGGGCGCGCCACGTCCCCGCCGCGCGCCGCGCATCCTCCGCGCGGTGCGCTCCGACGACTCGCGGCCGCTGGCCACCTACGCCATCATCGGCGTGACGTTCTTCGCCTTCGTCGTGGGCCTCATCCCGGGTGTGGGGCTGATGGTGCAACAGGCCCTCGCGCTCGTCCCGCCTCTGCTCTACCCGTCGTTCACAGGATCATTCGAGCCGTGGCGCCTGTTCACGGTGCTGCTGGTGCACAGCGGATTCTGGCACGTCGGGCTCAACATGCTCGCGCTCTGGATGCTCGGGCGCAGCCTCGAACCGATGCTCGGACGCGGTCGCTTCGTGTGGCTCTACCTGCTCAGCGGCCTCGGGGGATCCGTCGCCGTCGTGCTGTTCGGCTTCACGTCGGCTGTCGTCGGAGCCTCGGGTGCCATCTTCGGCCTCTTCGGCGCCTTGCTCGTGATCGGTCGCCACATCGGCGCGAACATCACCGGTATCGCCGTCGTGCTCGGGATCAATCTCGTCATCACGTTCCTACCGCTTCTCACGAGCGGGCTCGGCGGCGGTGGCGGCATGCAGATCTCGTGGCAGGCACACGTGGGCGGCCTCGCGGTCGGAGCGCTGGTCGGTCTGATCTACGCACGAACGCGAACGATTCGCCGTCAGCGCCTGCAGGTCTGGCTGCTCGGCGCCACCGCCGCGGGGCTGATCGCTCTCCTCGCGGTGCCGCTCGCGCTGTACTGAGAAAAGTTATCCACAGGTCTATCCCCAGGTGGGGATGGAATCACACCGGTGTGATTCACCCCTTGTGGATGACGCTCAGCGCCACCGCGTCGTCATGAGGAACCCGACGAAGGCGATGCCGAAACCGATCACTAGGTTCCACCCGCCGATACCGGGCACGGGCAGTGTGGAGCTGCTGAGGTAGAAGACGAGCACCCACACGAGTCCGATGAGCATCAGCCCCAGCATGATCGGCTTGAACCAGACCGGGTTAGGTGCGTCATCTGCGGGGCGTCGCTCCACGGTCGGGTCGTCGTGGTCGCTCGAAGATGCCATGGGAGAATCCTAGCCGCCGGACCCCGGGTCTCCCCGGCTCCGCCGGTCAGGTCTCCCACAGGCCGCCGTGGGAGAGTGGGAACGTGCTCCGCTCCGGTGATGGCATGCCGAATCGAGAGGGGCCGACATGCCCGCATGGTGGGAACAGGTCGTACACGCATTCACCGGTCGAGTGAGGCGGCACGACGATCTTCCTGATCTGCGACAGCTACCGTCTCGCGCGGTGAGACTGGAGCGCACCCACTATCTCGTGAACGACCGGGAGCGTCAGACCCGTCGCCCGCGTACCTACGTTCTGCGCACCGAGGTCGACGCGTCTCGCGGACGCGGCAACGTCGCCGTCTTCTCGAACGGTCGCGGCGTCGGGTATCTGCCCGAGCCGGTAGCGGCCGAGATGCATCCTCTGCTCGACCACATCGGCGGCGCGGCCGTGGTGAACGGCGCCGGCGTCAGAACCGGCAGCATCCGGCTTTGGATCGATCTCCCGACCCCGGGTTCGGTCCGCGGGCTCGTCGATGCCGATACCGCGAACCGGGATACGGCGAGCGAGCACGCCGAACCGCAGAAGCGATCCGAAACGCGTCGGCAACGATTCACCCGGTTCACCCGCCCGTCGATGGTCGGGTGAAATGGAGGTCTTCTCTGCGACCACCCCCAGGGCCGAAGGATAAACTCGGCGATTGTGGAGAGCACCCGTACGTCGACCAGACGCTCACGTCGCTCGCAGTCGCGCCCGCGACGTCGTGTGAGCGTCATCAGCGTGTTCGGTGAGCTCCTTCTCACGGCCGGCGTCGTGATGCTGCTCTTCGTGAGCTGGCAGATGTGGTTCGGCGACATGATCATCGGCTCGCAGAAACAGGCCGAGGCGCAGGCGCTCTCGCAGCAGTGGCAGGCTCAGGCACAGGCGCAGGAGTCGCCCACGCCCAGCGAGACTCCCGCAGGCGATCCCGAGACTCCCGGCCCCGCCGCCATCCCGGTTCTCGCCGAGCCCGAGCAGGGCGCCGAGTTCGGCGTCATGTACATCCCGCGTTTCGGCCCCGACTGGCAGTTCACGATCGCGAACGGCACGGGGAAGAAGGCGATCCTCGACAAGGGACACATCGGTCATTACGAGGGATCGGCGATGCCGGGCGCGGACGGCAACATGGCCGTCGCGGCACACCGATGGACCTCCGGTGCTCCCTTCGACCCCGTCGACCGCCTCGTGGTCGGCGATGCGATCGTCATCCAGACCCAGGACGGCTGGTACACCTACCGTTTCCGCAACGTCGAGTACGTGCAGGACACCGCGATCGAAGTGCTCAACCCTGTTCCGCAGCAGGTCGACCTCAGCGCCAACGGCAAGTACCTCACCCTGACGAGCTGCGCGCCGAAGCTCAACATGCTCGAACGCATCATCTCGTACGCGGTGTTCGAAGAGTTCACCCCGACGTCGGCGGGTCCGCCGGCGTCGCTGACAGAGGGAGCCCCCGCCTGATGTACGGAGCATTGTGGCGAGTTCTGCCCGGTCCCTGGTGGCTCCGGGTCGTCTTCCTCCTCATTCTCGCGGCCGCCGTCGTCTACGCGCTGTTCTTCTGGGTGTTCCCCGCCGTCGCGCCGTTCTTCGCCCCCGGCGAGGAGTCGACGGTCGGGTGACCGCCGTTCTCGTGATCGACAATCACGACAGCTTCATCCACACTCTCGTCGGGTATCTCCACGAGCTTGGGGCCGAGACCGAGATGGTGGAATCGGATGCCGTGGCCGATGCGTCGCGCGCGATCGCGGGCTTCGACGGCATCCTCGTCTCACCCGGCCCGGGGACCCCCGAGGGCGCCGGCGCCTCGATCGACGTCGTGCGCGCGGCGGCGGCATCCGCGATCCCCTTACTCGGGGTGTGTCTCGGGCATCAAGCCATCGCGGTCGCGTTCGGTGCGACCGTGACGGAAGCGCCGGAACTCATGCACGGCATGACCTCTGACGTTCGGCATGACGGGTCATTCCTCTTCGAAGGGGTGCCCACGACGTTCACGGCAGGCAGGTATCACTCGCTTGCGGTGCATGCGGAGACCGTCCCCGACGAGCTGCGGGTGACCGCTCGGGCTCCGGGCGGCACGATCATGGCGATCGCACATCGCGACGCGCCCATCGTCGGCGTGCAGTTCCACCCCGAGTCCGTGTTGACCGACGGCGGCTATCGGATGCTCGGCAACTGGCTCGCATCGGCGGGGCTGGCGGGCGCGGCACTACGCGGCGCGCGGTTGCATCCGCATCGGAGGTGAGTCGTCAGCTTCCGGTGCAGACCCGCAGCGTGACGGTCGACCCGATCGGCACTTCGCCCGGCGCGAGCGACTGCGATGAGACGGTTCGTCCTCCCGCGGCCGCGGCGCAGCCCGGGTCTTCGACCACCTCGGGCACCAGTTGCCGTGACTCCTGCTGCAGCTCGCGCTCGGCGGCCTCGACCGTGTATCCGGTGAGATCGACGAGAGTCACGGTGCCGCTCGCGACGACGAGGTTGACCGACGATCCCATGGCGAGCGCAGAGCCCTCCGGAGCCGATGCCTCGATGACCGTGCCGGCAGGCAGGGTCGGATCGTTCCGCGAGCGGACGGTGCCCAACTGCAGGCCGGCACGCTGCAGTGCCTCGGTCGCCTCCGTGCGCGAGAGGTTCTGCAACGGCGGGACCGTGGCCATCTCCTGGCCCGTCGAGACGTACACGGTCACGCGCTGCCCGGGAGACAGGGTGATGCCTGCGGCGGGCTCGGTGTCGATGACGTCGCCCGCCGGTACCGTGTCGTCGCTGCGGTCTGAGCGGACGGGATTCAGCTCGGCCTCCGCGATGAGGTTCTCCGCGAGGTCCCACGACTTGCCGGCGACTTCGGGCACGACGCGCGACGTGCTGGGGACGGTCGTGCCCGCGTCGCGGAAGGCCAGCACCCAGATGAGCACCGCGATGAGCAGCGCCGCGAGCACCGCGACGCCGGCCCAGATCCAGCTGACCGGGGGACCGGACTGCGTGCGCCGCATGGTGTTGTCGGTGCTGAGCTGACGAAGCGAGCGTGCCGTCTCGGCTGCATGTCGCGGGTCGGGTCCGTAGAGCTCGCTAGCGAGCGCGCCCATCTGACGCTTCGTCGGCTGTTTGCCGCCGACGGCCTGCTCGAGGGCGGCCCGGAACTCCGTGGCGTCTTGGAACCGCTGGAAGGGGCTCTTCGCGAGGGCCCGCAGAACGACGGCATCCAGCGCCCGCGGCACCTCGTCGGAGATCTCGGAGGGCGGCAGCGGCGCCTCGCTGACGTGCTGGTAGGCGACGGCCACGGGCGTCTCGCCGCGGAAGGGCGCGCGCCCGGTCAGCAGCTCGTAGAGAACGACGCCGGTCGAGTAGAGGTCGGCGCGCGCGTCGACCGGCTCGCCCTTGGCCTGCTCGGGAGAGAAGTAGGCGGCCGTGCCGATGATCGCGGTCGTCTCGGCGACCGTCGACGACGAGTCGGACACTGCGCGTGCGATGCCGAAATCCATCACCTTCACGGCCCCCGCGTCGGTGATCATGACGTTCCCGGGCTTGATGTCGCGGTGAACGACCCCGGCGCGGTGCGAGTACTCGAGGGCCTCGAGGATGCCGTCGACGTAGCGCACGGCATCCGCCTCGGCGATGGGTCCGGCGTCGACCATGTCTTTGAGCAGACGTCCGGTCACGAGCTCCATGACGATGTACGGCACCGAGTGCTCGCTGCCGTCGGGGTCGGTCTCGGTGTCTTCGCCGGCATCGAACACCCGCACGATCGACGGGTGCGCCATGCGCGATGCCGCTTGCGCCTCGAGACGGAAACGCATCCGGAAGCCCGGGTCGTCGGCCAGCTCGCGCTTGAGCACCTTGATCGCGACATCTCGCCCGAGGGTCACGTCGTACCCTCGATACACGCTCGCCATGCCGCCGCGCCCGATGGGCTCGTCGATGCGGTAGCGCCCTGACAGCACACGTTGCTCTGCCGACACGTCACTCCCTGCGTTCGACTCGTACTCGGATGTTGGACTCATGGTCGAACTCGGTCAGTTGTTGCTTCCGCCGTTGCTGCTTCCGCCGTTGCCGTTTCCGCCGCCGTTGCTGCCGCCGTTGCCGTTCTGGCTGGGGGTCGGCGACGGCGCCGTCTGAATCGTGGCGGCCGCCTCGGAAGAGGCGGGCGACGTGCGGTCGCCGCTCTCACCCGCGCACGTCACGGTGTACGTGACCGAAAGGGCTCCGGAGTCTCCGACGGTGACCGGAGCCGGGCGCTGGTTGAGGCTGAAGCTCGACGTGGTCTGGCCGTTGGCGAACGTGCCGCCCGAGACCGTGAAGCGGTACTCCGACGGGGTCAGACCCGCGGGGCACGTGTAGCTCGACCACATGACCTGCACGGTCGAGCCCGCGGTGACGCTGGTGACGGTCTGCCCGTTCGACTGGATGGTCGGTGCGGCCGGCGCCTCGAGCGGGCTCTGCTCGGCGTACGACGTCAGGGTCACCGAATCGGTGGGCTTGACGTTGCCGAGCGGGACGACGTCGTAGACCTGGCCGACCTGATCCTCGCTTGGAGCGGGGTTGCCGGGAGCGCAGGTGACGTTCTCGAGGCCGGCGCGCTCGGCGACGGCGAGAGCGTCTTCGCACGAACGGCCGGTGAGGCCGAGTCCGTCGACGTTGATCGAGGACGGGGTGCTCGGGGTCGCCGGCGCCGAGGGAGTGTCTGCGGGGGTGGACGGTGCCGAGTTGCTCGGGCTCGAGGGAGCGGGATCGGGGTCACCGCCGCCGGAGAGCAGCGCGAAGAGCGTGCCGCCGAGCACGATGACGAGCAGGGCGATGAGCGCCACGAGAGGCCAGGTCCACCGGCTGCGCTTGCGCTTGGGCGTTTCGGCGAGATTGTCGTCCGCAGCAGCAGCTTCGGACGCAGCGCCTGCCGAACCCGCGGCCGAGAGGCCGGCACCAGCCGCCGCCGCGCCTGCCGGCAGCAGCAGAGTCGCGGTGTCGCCTCCCTCTGAGGGCAACAGCTGCGTCATGTCGCTCGTGCCGGCGCCGGCCGCGATCGCCGGGACCGCAGCGTGAGCCGCGGCCAGATCTCCGCGGCGGAGGGCGGATGCCGCCCGTGCGACGGCCGACGCGGATGCCGGACGGTCATCGGGCTTCTTCGCGATCATCGCGAGGATGAGCCTCTGCACCGGGTCGGAAACGGTCGCAGGCAGCGGCGGAGGCTGCTCGTTGATCTGCGCCATGGCGATCGCGACCTGCGACTCACCCGTGAACGGACGCTTGCCCGCGACGGACTCGTACGCGACGATGCCGAGCGAGTAGATGTCGGTCGCCGGGGATGCCGGGTGCCCCGAGGCCTGCTCGGGGGAGAGGTACTGCACCGTGCCCATGACCTGACCGGTCGCTGTCAGCGGCACCTGATCGGCGATGCGCGCGATGCCGAAGTCGGTGATCTTCACGCGGCCGTCGGGGGTGATGAGAAGGTTTCCCGGCTTGATGTCGCGGTGTACGAGGCCAGCCGCGTGCGCAGCCTGCAGCGCCGATGCGGTCTGGGCGACGATGTCGAGCGTCTTGTCCGACGACAGCGAGCCCTCGCGCTCGAGGATGGTCGACAGCGCCTCGCCGGGGACGAGCTCCATGACCAGGAACGCGCTGCCGTTCTCTTCGCCGTAGTCGAAGACGCTCGCAATGCCCTCGTGGTTCACGAGTGCGGCGTGACGGGCCTCGGCGCGGAAGCGCTCGAGGAACCCGGGATCACCCATGTACTCGTCTTTGAGGATCTTGATCGCCACCGTGCGGCCGATGACGTGGTCAGTGGCTTCCCACACCTCGCCCATACCGCCGATCGCGATCCGCGAATCCAGTTCGTAACGCCCGCCGAAGCTCACGCCTTGCATGGGTCTCATCTGTTCAGCACCGCCTCGATAACCTTCTTCGCAATGGGGGCTGCGATCCCGCTGCTCGTCCCGGCCTGCCCCTGGCCGCCCCCGTTCTCGACCATCACTGTGACGGCCACCTGGGGGTCATCCGCCGGCGCGAAGCCGGTGAACCACAACGTGTACGGATCGCCTGGACCGTGCTCCGCAGTGCCCGTTTTTCCGGCGACATCGACGCCGTCTATTCTTGCACCGCTCGCCGCACCATCACGGACATTGGCGACCATGAGGGTTCGCATCTGCTCGGCGACATCCGTGCTGAGCGCACGTCCGAACTCGCTCGGCTCGAACTTCTCCTGCACCGTCAGGTCTGGTGCGACGACGGAGTCGAGCAGCTGCGGCTTCATCACCATGCCGCCGTTCGCGATGCCGGCCGAGACCTGGTTGATCTGCAGCGGCGTCGCGACGACGTCCCCCTGACCGAAGCCGGAAAGCGCCGTGCGGGCGTCGTTCAGTCCTCGGGGGTACTCGGACGCGGCCGCCGGGAGCGGGATCTCCATCTCGCTGTTGAACCCGAACTTCTCGGCCTCTTCGCGGATGGCGTCGTCGCCGAGTTCGACCGCGAGCTCGGCCATCGGGATGTTGCAGCTGAGTCGGAGCGCGGTCGCCAGGGTGACCGTGTCGCCGGGGCCACAGGTGCCGAGGTCGAAGTTGTGGAGGGTGTTGCTCGTGCCGGGGATCGTCCAGGTCGCGGGGTTCGGGAACGTCGACTCGGGCGTGTACTTTCCCGACGACAGTGCGGCGGAGGCCACGACGAGCTTGAACGTCGACCCTGGCGGGTTGAGGTCACCGCCGATGGCGCGGTTGAACAGCGGCTTGAGGGGGTCGGCCGCGAGCTGGTCGTATGCCGCGTTGACCTCGGCGGAATCATGCGAGGCGAGCACGTTGGTGTCGAAGCTCGGGCTCGTCACCATCGCGAGGATGCGTCCGGTGGACGGGTCGCTCGCGATGACGGCCCCCTCGTACCCCTGCAGTGCGTCGAACGCGGCCTGCTGGATCTTGGGGTCGACCGTGAGCAGCACGTTCGAGCCGCGCGCGGGTGCACCCGAGATGATCTGCTCGAGGCGGGCGAGGAACTGCGTGTCGTCGGTGCCCGAGAGCGACTGGTTCATGATCTGCTCGATGCCCGTCGACGAGCCCAGCACCGGGTTGATCCAGCCCGTGATGGGCGCCCACAGGGCGGCATCCGTGTACTGGCGCTGCCACGAGTAGATGTCGCCGCTCGGCACGGATGCCGCAACGACCGAGCCGCCCGCGATGATGGACCCGCGCTGGACCTCGAACGAGTCGTACAGCGTTCGCCGGTTGCCTGGGTTCTCGTTGAGCGCCTGGGCCTGGATCACCTGGATCCAGCTGGTCGAGACGAACAGCGCGAGGAACATCGCCAGCATCACGAAGCTGAGTCGCCGCAGTTCCTTGGTCATCCGATCACCACCCGGGGTCGAGAGCGAACCGCATCCGAGATGCGGAGAAGGAGGGCCACGATGATCCAGTTGGCCACGAGCGACGAGCCGCCCGCCGCGAGGAACGGCGTCGTCAGGCCCGTCAGGGGGATGACGCGGGTCACACCGCCGACCATGATGAACACCTGCAGCGCGATCGTGAACGACAGGCCGGTCGCGAGGAGCTTGCCGAAGTCGTCCTGGCCCGCCAGGCCGATGCGCACGCCGCGGCTCGTGAAGACCATGTAAAGGCACAGCAGAGCGAAGACGCCGATGAGGCCGAGCTCTTCACCGAGGCTCGGGAAGATGTAGTCGCTCTGCGACAGCGGCGTCATCCACGGGCGACCCTGGCCGAGCCCGGTGCCGATGAACCCGCCCTTGGCGAGTCCGTAGAGGCCGTTGATGAGCTGGAAGCTGCCGCCCGCGGCATCGACGTTGTTCGGGTCGAAGGGGTTCAGCCAGTTCTGGAAGCGACCGTTGACGTACGGCAGCACCTGCGAGGCGAGGATCACCCCTGCCAGCACCAGGCCGAGGCCGATCATGACCCAGCTGGTCTTTCCCGTCGCGACGTAGAGCATCGCGATGAACATGCCGAAGATCAGGGTTCCGGTGCCCAGGTCGCGCTGGAGCACGATGATGCCCAGCGAGATCGCCCAGATGACCAGCACCGGGCCGAGCTCGCGTGCCCGGGGCCACGTCACGCCGAGGAACCGGGTGCCCACGGACGTGAGCGACTCGCGCGTGCGCACCAGGTATCCCGCGAAGAAGATCGCCAGGGCGATCTTCGCCAGCTCACCGGGCTGGAACGAGACGATGCCGCCGATCGACACCCAGACGTCGGCGCCGGCCTCGACACCCAGGCCCGGGACGAACGGCAGCAGCAAGAGCGCGATGCCCGCGAACCCGAAGACGTAGGTGTACCGGAAGAGCACGCGATAGTTGCGCAGGGCGATCACCACGATGAGGGCGGCCACCAGGGCGATCGCGCACCAGACGATCTGACGCACGGCCAGCATGTCCCAGCCGTCGGACGTGCCCTCGAGATCGATGCGGTAGATCATGGCGATCCCGATGCCCGACAGGAGCGTCGCGATCGGAACGACGAAGGGATCCGCATCGCGGGCCCGCAGGCGCAGCACAACGTGAATCGCGAGTGCGAGCACGTCGAGCACGGCGCAGTAGATCAGGAACGACGAGTCGATCGCCCCGTTCTTCCCGAGCTGCACGAGGGCGAGCGCGGCGGCGTTGATCACGAACGCGAAGAGCAGCAGGCCCAGCTCGCGGTTGCGCTGCGTCTGCGGCATCCGCAGTTTGCGCAGTGCCTTGATGACCGAGGTGTCGGCCGAGACGGCGGTGCCGGTCACGATGATCCTCCGTCCACGCGCAGGTTCTCGACGATGGCTTGGGCGTCGGCGAGCGAGTCGGCCGCGATGGTCTGCTCCACGAGCTGTAGTTGGTACGGAGCCAGGTCGGTGAGGGCGATTCCGGTGTCTTCTTCGGGGGACGACAGTGAGATCGGCCCGATGCTCGGCGGGATGCCGCGGTAGATCACGACCGTGTCTTCGTCGACGCCCACGAAGTAGCGGGTCTGCGTCCAGCTGTAGGCGCCGAACAGCACGACCCCGATCGCCGCGAGGATGACGATGAAGCCGGCGAACCAGGTGAGTCGGCGCCGGCGTGCGCGGCGGCGGTCCTCCTCGATGAGCTCTTCGAGGAACTCAGCCGCGGGCTCGAAGTGCGTGGGCTCGTTCGCGGCCTGGCGGGCAGGATGCAGCCAGCTGCTGCGCTGCGGGCGAGCCGCGGGCACCTCGATGCCGAGCGGGTGCGAAGCCGAACCGACGACCGTCGGCGGTCCGCTGAACAGCGGGTGTTGCCCACCGACGTCGACGATGACGATCGTGACGTTGTCGGGCGCGCCGCCGTCGAGCGCCTGCTTCAGCAGGCTGTCGGCCGTGCGGCCGGGAGCCCAGCCCTGACCGAGCGCCTTCGCCGTGTGCGTGTCGTCGACGACGCCCGAGAGGCCGTCGGAGCACAGCAGCCACCGGTCACCGGGTTGCGTGGGCATGACGAACGTGTCGATCTCGGGATCGGGGTCCATGTCGCCGAGCACACGCATCAGAACCGAGCGACGCGGGTGGTACCGGGCTTCTTCGGGGGTGATCCGGCCCGAGTCGACCAGACGCTGGACGAACGTGTGGTCCGTCGTGATCTGCGTGAGCGCACCGTCGCGGAAGAGGTACAGGCGCGAGTCGCCGATGTGGGCGATGACGGCGTACTCGTCGACCATCACGAGAGCGCTGACGGTGGTGCCCATGCCGGCGAGCTCGGGACGCACCTTGACGGTGCTGATCAGCTCGGCCGCGGTGTCGGCCAGCGCTTCGCGCAGGGCGGCCTCGGCCTCGGTGGTCGACGAGAAAGCGTGGTCGAGGCTCTCGAGCCGCCGGACCGCCAGGCTCGACGCGACGTCACCGCCGGCGTGCCCGCCCATGCCGTCGGCGACGACGAACAGGTTCGAGCCGCAGAAACCCGAGTCCTGGTTGTTCGAGCGCACCTTCCCGGTATGCGAGATGGCGGCGCTGGAGCCTTGGAAGACCATGCGTGAGGGCTACTTCCGCAGTTCGAACGTCGTCGCGCCGACCTTGATCGGCGCTCCCACGACGACCGGAACCGGAGAAGCGACGCGCTCGCCGTCGTGCCACGTGCCGTTGGTCGAGTCGAGGTCTTGGATCATCCACTGGTTGCCCCACAGCACGAGACGCGCGTGGTGGCTCGAGGTGTAGTCGTCACGGATGACGAGACCCGATTCGCTCGAGCGGCCGATGGTCAGCGGCTCGGAGCCGAGCGGAAGTTCGAGGCCGGCCTTGGGGCCGCTGGTGATGACGATGCGCGACACGGCGTCGGTCGTCGCCTTTCCGCCCTTTCCCGCCGGCGGGGGAGTGCCGACGGCGCCGACCGCCGCCGTGGCGGCATCCGGAGACGACGTGGGCGGGCGGGTGACCGCCGGGCTCGCGGCCGGGGCGGCACTGGCGGCCGCCGGCTCGGGGAGCTTGCGCACCTTCACACCGAACAGGTCGGCGCGGAGCGAATAGACGACGGCGAAGACGAAGAACCACAGCAGCACCAGGAAGCCGATCTGCAGCAGCAGGAGGGTCAGCGGACTCATCGGGCGTCACCTCGGGTGTCGTACATACGGGTCGCGTCGGCCGCCGACATGCGAGGGCGGGCGGGGGCCTGAGCCTGCGGAACAACGCGGAAGACGATGTCGGTGCGCCCGATGCGCACGACGCCATCCGACGGCAAGGCGGCCTCGCTGACCCGCGCGCCGTTGAGCTGGGTGCCGTTGGTGGAACCGAGGTCGCGCACCATGGCGCGCTCTCCGTCCCAGAGGATCTCGACGTGCTTCCGGCTGGTGCCGGCATCCGGAATGGTGATGTCGGCGTCGCTGCCGCGGCCGATGACGGTTCGCGCGGCGACGATCGGATGCCGCGTGCCGTCGATGTCGAGCACGGCCTGCCACGACACGCGGGCGCCCGCATCCGAGTTCGAGTCGACGCGGACGGTGCCCGTCGACAGCTGCGGGTCGTCCTGCAGGGCGACGGTCACGGCACCCGAGAACGAGTAGCCCTGGGCCTTCGCGTGCTTCTCGACCAGGCCGCGCAGCTCGTCGAGGAGGGCGGGGCCGATGGCGTTCATGCGCTCGGCGTCGGTGTCGGACAGGCGCACCGTGAAGGCGTTCGGAACGAGGATGCGGTCGCGGCTGACGACCGCGGCCTTCTTGTCGAGTTCGCTGCGGAGGGCGGATGCGATCTCCACCGGCTGGACGCCGCTGCGGAAGGTCTTGGCGAACGCGCCGTTGACGGCACGCTCGAGACCCTTCTCGAAGCTGTCAAGTAGTCCCACTGGGCTCCTCAGGCAGGCGGATGGTTGCTTCATCGTAGTCAGCGAGACTGAACGGACCATGCATTGGGCCTCGGATCGCGGCTCAGGAGCCGCCGTCGGCGTGATATCCTCGGGAAGTTGAGTTCGTGGAAACACGTTCTCGCGCGAGTGGCGGAATAGGTAGACGCGCTGGCTTCAGGTGCCAGTGCCCGCAAGGGCGTGGGGGTTCAAGTCCCCCCTCGCGCACAGTGAGACGAAGGCCTCCGACCGGGAAACCGGCGGGGGCCTTCGGCGTTCTGTCATCTTTTCTCTTATTGGGTGCTCATGTCACGCCGATAAGTTCGCGTGGTCGCCACCGGCGGCGCCGTAGGTGACGAACCGGGAGAGCCGATGCCCACGACTGTTCTGCTCGTGATCGGCCTCGCGTTGTTCATCTGGGCGCTGTGGAGTCGTCTGTTCCGTCGGGCGAGCGTCAACGGGCCTATCGTCATGACGGCCATCGGCCTCGTCGCGGGCGCACTCCTGCCCACCCAGAACCTTCTCTTCATGGAGTCGAAGGTCACTCTGGTGCTGGCCGAGGTCGTGCTCGCGTATCTGCTCTTCGTCGACGCCCTCGATGTCCGGGGCTCGTTGCGCTCGCAGTTCACGGGTGTCCCGGCACGGCTCCTCGGCATCGGGCTGCCGCTCTCGCTGCTGCTCGTGCTCGCGGTCGGTCTGATCTTGCCGCTCGGGCTGTCGATCGCCGTGATCCTGGCGATCGCATGCATCGCGGTTCCTGCCGACTTCGCCCCCGAGACCTCGCTCGTCCGGGACAGTCGGGTACCCGCTCGGGTGCGTCGGTGGCTCAGTGTCGAGAGCGGTTACAACGACGGTCTCGTGTCGCCGTTGCTGCTCGGTGCCCTCGCTTTCGCCAGCGCGGGGGACACCGGCGACGCCGGACGAGCGTTCGCCGTCGCAGCGCCTGCCGGACTCATCGCCATCGTCGTGGGCGGGCTGCTCGGCCTCGCCATTGGAGCGACGACACGGTTCGCCGATGAGCGCGGCTGGACCGAGGCGCAGAGTATGCGCATCGCCTTCGTCGCCGCGCCGGTCATCGTCTTCGCAGCCGCGGTCATGCTCCACGGCAACGGCTTCGTGGCGGTGTTCGTGGCTGGGTTCGTGATTCGCCTTACGCGGGGGGCCAGCGGCATCCCGAGGGCCGAGCTCGCGCTCCTCGAGGACCTCAGCTGGCTCGCGAACCTGCTCCTGTGGCTGGCGTTCGGCTTCGCCGCCATCATCCTGCTCAGCGAGACCTACGATTGGTGGCCCGCCATCGTGCTCGCACTGGTGGCTCTGACCGTCGGGCGGTTCGTGCCGGTGGCTCTGGCTCTTCGCGGCAGCAACGCCACCGCGAAGGAACGATTCTTCATCGCCGCCATGGGCCCGCGCGGTGCGGCATCCATCGTCTTCGGGCTGATCGCGGCGAACGCTCTCCCCGGGGAGGACGGCTTCCTCGTGCTCGCCGCGACATGCATGGTGGTCCTCGGCAGCGTCGTCCTGCATGGGATCGGCGGTCCGCTGCTCGTTCGACGTCTGTGGGGCGCTCCGCACGGCGACCATCACCGACCGTTGATAGCGAAGGGCTCCGTATGAACATCGTCCGACGGGTCGATCTCAGACCCACCGACCCGAGCGACCGGATGTCGTTCGCCCGGCGTCTCCAGGCGGCGTTCGCCCTCGCCGTGACCGATCACGGTCCGAGCTCGGACGTCCCGACGCCGTCCGACCGTGAGGTGTTCGCCTCGTTCGACGACGCCGCATCGGAGGTGCTCGACATCGTGGCGGAGGGCGAGATCGTGGGCGGCGCGGTCGTCGCGGGCGACGACGATCGCCGCGCGCTCGAGCTCTTCTTCATCGATGCCGGTGCTCACGGGCGCGGGCTCGGGCGGACGGCCTGGCACGCGATCGAGGCGCGCTACCCGGACACCCGGATCTGGGAGACTCACACACCCCACTTCGAAGTGCGCAACATCCACTTCTACGTCAACGTGTGCGGCTTCCACATCGTCGAGTTCTTCCACCCCGGGCATCCGCTCGAACACCCCGGCGAGGCGCCGGCAGGAGAAAGCCCTGCGATCGAGGGGGACGAGGACGTACCGGAGTTGATGTTCCGGTTCGAGAAGGTGATGCCGCGCGCCGTTACGAGGCCGGCGCCTCCAGGGCGACCTTCGGCTTAGCCCAGGAGCGGCCGCGCGTGTCCTTGAGGATGTCGTACTCGACGTCGACGTGCGGTTCGATGGCGCTGTACTTGTCGTTCGGGGCGCCGATGACGAGCTGGAAGCCGAGTCCGCGCCATGCTCCGATCGCCCGCTTGGTGAAGTGCGCATCGGCCTTGATCAGGGCTTCGTCCATGAACACGGGCGCGTAGCGGGGGCGTTCGGCGCTGGCGTCGCCGAGCTGGTAGCGGAGGGCGGCGCCGACGATGAAGGCGATGAGCTCCTGTGACTCTCCGCCGGACTTCTCGCCGATGTGGTCGTAGAGCGCGACGTGCTTCTTCGTCACGGCATCCACGCGCTCGGCGCTCACGCGAACGTGGTTGCGCACGTCGATGAGGTCGCCGAAGTCGGGCGCCGAGCGCCGCATGTGCCCGATGAGGCGCGACATCCGGCGGTAGGCGTGTTCGCGCTCGTCATCCGTCGTGGCGTTCTCGATGAGCCCGCGCACCTCGCGCAGCTCACGCCGGAAGCGACGGCGGGGCTCGGACTGGTTCTCGCGCGTGGTGATCTGCAGGCGATGGTCGTCGTCGTAGAACGGCAGATCCTGCATGATGCGGTTGATCGGCTCGATGCGATCACGGATCTCGCGGATCGACCGACTGAGCGTCGAGTCGAGGTTCGTGAGGTCGTTGCCCGACAGCTTGAGCAGGCTGTCGCGCCACTCGGCCTCGAGCTCATGCAGTCCGCTGGTCTCGAGAGCGTGGAGAGCGCGTTCGAAGTCGTCGATCGAGGTGTCGGGGTCAGGCAGCAGATTCGGATTCGGCCACCGTTCGAGGAAGCTCACCATGATGCGCCGCAGGCTCTCCCGGCTCTCGTCGAGGGCATCGATGGCCGCGCGCCGGTCCTCTGCGAGGCGCTGCGCCGCCGTCGCGAGAGCCGCAGAGAAGCGGTGCAGCGCCTCGGACGGAGTGCCGTCCGAGGCCTGCCCATTGAGATGGAAGCGCTCGTCGAGGAACGCAGACTGCGCGGCGGTGAGGGTGCGCTCCGCCCGCTCGGCGTCGTCGAGCACGGACTGATCGGAATCGACGTCGTCGATCACCTCGGCCCACTGCGCCTCGATCTGATCACGCTCGATCGACACGCGGGCGATCTCGTCGCGCAGGTGGGAGATCCGGTCCTTGATGTCGGAGATCCTCCGCTGCACATCGGCGATCTCGGGGTTGGCGGCTGTGACGTCGCTCTGCACGCCGATCCAGCGATCCCGTTCCGCGGTGACCGCCTCGACGTCGACTTCTTCCCAGGTCAGGTCCGTGATCTTGGCGTAGACGGCAAGGCGCGAGTCGACGGTGTCGAGCGCGGTCTCGGCGGCCTTCCGCTCTCGGAGGGCGTCGTCGAGACGGCGGCGAGCGTCGTCGATGAGACGTGCCACGTCGTGCCGGCGTCGCTCGTTCGAGAACCCGAGAACGTTCTCGCGACCGTGGCCACCGTGCGCGCCGCGGTTGCCCTGCGCGACCTGTCCCGTGATCGTGAGCGCCATGCGATGCTTCGGCAGCTCGGCGCTGGAATCGACGCAGACGTATCCGTGACGGGTCTCGAGCCGCTCCTGCAGCCAACCGGTGAACGGCGAGCTCTGGTAGTCGAGGCGGCCCGGGAGCGTCTGCGGATCGAGGTTGGCGACCGGCTCCATGCCGGCGTGCACGCCCTCGAAACGCAATCGCACGGGGGTGTGGACCGATTCGATCGCCGCCCGGAAGCTTCCCAGGTGAGCGGTGTCGATCAGCACCGTTGTCGCGAAGCCGCCGAGCGCGAGGTTGAACGCCTCGCGCCACGGCTCGAACTCGGTGCGCACCTCGACGAGCTCGCCGACGAAGGGAAGGTCTGCGGTCGTGAGCCCGGCGGCCTCCGCCAGCCGCTCGCGCGACTCGTGCAGAGCGGGCGGGATGTTGCCGTGGCGAGACGCCACGCGCTGAGCCTCCGCCTCCAGTTCTGCGACCTCGATCCGCGCAGCTTTCGCTGTCGACGCGGCTTCAGCGAAGGCGGAGCGGGCACGCGCCTTCGCATCGGAGTCGGCGAGCTCTGCCCGCGCGCGGGAGATGAACGCGGTGAACTCGTCGCGGTTCGAGAGTTCGACGCCCAGACCGCGGAGGGCGGCGTCGAGCACCTCGCGGTGACGCCGGACGTCGGTGAGCCGCCGTTCCACCTCGCGCAATTCGCGCTGCGCCGTGGCCAGGCGATCGCCGCCGGAGAGCCGGAGCACGTCGATCAGGCCGTCGCGTTCGGCCTCGGCGCCGTCTGCGAGCGCACGCTTCTCGCGCAGCGTGACCTCGGCCGCGTTCTTGCGCTCGCGCAGCTCGGTCTCGACGTCGCGCAGCATCCCGAGGCGTCTGTCCGCTCGCCAGAGCGTGGCGAGCGAACCGGCATCCGAGAACGAGCCGACCTCGTCGATCAGGTTCACGCGCTCGGTCGCGGCGGCCATCTTCGCCCGCAACTGCGGGATGGGCGTGAGCGCGGTGACCTGCTGCCGGGCCGTCAGCATGCGCATGCGCGTGCTCTCGAGTCCGTCGAAGTGCGCGACGACGGCGTCGGCGGTCTCCATCGTCTCGGGCTCTTCGAGCACGAGACGCTTATAGAGGTCGTCGACGGTCGTGATCTGCTGGCCGGCCTGGATGCGCGCGAGCAGGCTCATCGCCTTGGCCCCGGCCCCTGCCGCCCCGATGCCCAGCACGGCATGCAGGCGGGCCGAGAACTCGCGGTCCGTTCCGACGGGCTCCAGACCCGCAGCGCGCACGGCGGAATCGGAGAGTCGCTGCGCGGCGGCCGGCTCGAGCGAGCGGAGATCGAAGGCCCGATCGGTCGTCGCCCGCACACGCACGGTGTCTTCGAGCACGCGTGCACTGGCCGGGATGTACCAGGCTCGCACCGCCGTGAACTGCGACCCGTCGTGATCGATCCACGTCATCGACACCGCGGTCCAGGTGTCTTCGCCGTCGCCACGGAGGACGGTCATCTTCGTGCCGTCCTCGGTGCGCGACTCGTCGATCTTGCCGCGGCCGTAGGACAGGATGTTGCGCTGCTCGGAACCGCGCGGACGCCCCGTGACGCCACCGTTCGAGGCGCCGTTGAAGGGAGTGGTGTGGGGCATCATGAGCGCAATGTACGCGTCCATGAGCGTGGACTTGCCCGACCCCGAGCCGCCGCACAGAAGAGTGGCACCGGGGGAGAAGCGCACGCGATGGGCGCCCTCGTAGCCGCCCCAGTTGATGAGCTGCAGGTCTTCGGCGAGCCACTGCTGGCCGCGGGATGCCGCCGGGATGAGCCCGAACAGCGTCTCGAGCATCGTCACAGCTCCTCCTCCTGAGGCTCGTCGTCTTCGTCGTCTTCGTCGGCCGCGACGCCACCGGTGTCGTCCGCCTCTGACCGGTCGCGCAGCCAATCGCGCAGTTCGCGCAGCTTCTCAGCGCTGAGGACGATCTCGACGAGCGGACTGATGCGGAAGCGTCCCGTCGTCTCCTCGTCGACGATGCCGTCGCGCGCGAGCCGGTCCATCGCTTTGCGGATCAGTCTCTGCCGCTTCGCGGTGTCGCCGTCGGCATCCGCGAAGTAGCTCATCACGGTCTGCTCGACGTCCTCGATGTCGACCCGGGCAGCCGGCTCACCGGCCGCCGACTCCCGCTGGTACACCGTGCGCAGGTGTACGAGGACGAGGGTCTCGGACCGCGTGTATGCGGCATCCCGAAGCAGGATCGGAACATCGAGCTCGTCTGAGCGCACCTGCTGCTTGTAGGCGACGCCCCGGTCGTGGTCGATCACGAGCCGCACGAACAGGTCGTTGAGGCGCGATTCGATGAGCTGCTGGTTGTCGAGCAGGGCCGTCCACTCCTCGCGGTTGCGGTCCGCGAGCACGAACCGTCGCTGCAGCAGGTGGACGAGCACGCGGCGCACCGCGGGATCGAGCACCCCGCGATCGCCGGGGAAGAGCTCGCCGAGGTCGTCCTCCATCGCAGCGGGCTCGACGAATGCGCCGTCACCCGGGGCCTCGTCTTCGGCTGTGCCGAGGCTGGCGGTGTCAGTCATCGTCGGGCTCCTTCGAGGTGCGGGCGGTCACGGATCCGAAGGCGAAGCGCCGTGTCGTCCCGTCGGGGCGACGCGCCTCGACCACCGAGAGGTCGTCACCCTCGCGCATGCCGTTGCGGTGGGCGATCTCGAGCAGGCCCACGAGGTCGACCGGGCGGCGCACGTCGTCGTCCGCGGCGAGGAATGCCGCGCCGAGGTCGAACTCCTCGCCGAGGGCCGCGACGTGTGCCTCGAGCTCGGCGTAGCGTGGACCGCCCCAGGCCCGCGTATCGGCATCCAGCATCTGGGCGTCTTCGTCGGACGCTGTCAACGGCGCCGGTGTGCGCGGCGGTCGGATGTCGGTCGTCGACTGCCGCAGGTGGCGGATGTCGGCTGCGGGCAGGCTGCGGATCATGTCGACGGTGGCCTCGGATGACGTGCTGTGCGTCCAGGCTTGCAGACCGGCCATGACATCGCGCAGCAGATCGTCGACGTGGCGATCGCGGATGGGGTCGTGCGTGCGCACCTGCGCGGTGATGACCCGCGACGCACGGCGCTGCGCGGTCAGCACCTCTTCGACGCCGAGTTCGACGCGCCTCGAGATCGCGTCGAGCTCGGCGCGCTGCTCGGCGTCCATGAGACGCGCGAAGGGCTGTGTGAGCAGGGTGTGCAGCTGGTCTGTGAGGCTGTCGATGCGCTCGGGATCGCCGATCAGCCGGAGCGCGCCGGCGAACGCCCGGCCTTCCGGCGTCGACTGCATGACGTACTGTCCGCGCTGCAGGTACTCGCGCAGCACCTCGCCGGTGGGTCGCACGTCGCGCCGGAGGTCGGCGATGACATCGCGCTGCATGGCCTTGATCGACTCCGCGACGCGCGTGAAGTCGGCGGGCAGCTCGCGCGCGAGGTGCAGCACGTTCTCGGCCTCTTCGAGGAGCTGCTCATCGTCGATCGGCTCGGACTCCCCGACCTGAAGGCGCGCGATCTCGGCGTCGAGGGCATCGCGTTCGCGGATGAGGCGCGTGAGGCGCACCTCAGGGTCGGTCTCAGCGTGGTCGGAGAGCCGCTCGACGGCTTCCAGGAGGGTGCGGACACGGGAGTTCGAGACGCGGGTGCGTCCGCCTGTGGTGCGTCCGGTGATCTCCAGCGCGCCCACCGCGTGCGCCGTCAGCCGGTAGACCTCGGTGTCGTTCTCGATCTGAGGGACGAGCCAGCCGACGCGCACCCAGTAGCGACAGATCTCACGGGCGGTGCCCGCCGGGAGTTCGCGTTCGTTCTCGTCGTATCCCGCGGCTCGCAGTTCGTCGAGGATCTCCGCAACCTCGGCATGCGCGTCGGAGATCTCGACGGACGGCCGGTCGACGGAGAAGACGAGCGAGAGCGTCGCGACCACGAACGGCGCGTAGCGGCCGTGGAGGAGATCGAGCGTGGGGGTACGGAACGCCGACAACGCACGCACATATGCGGCCTCAGCGCGAGAACTTCCCATTCATACAACAGTATCCGGCGCGCCGACACCTAGCTGTCGCGTCAGATCCCGTCGAGCGTGGGCGGGAGAGCGAACACGAGCTCGTCGATCTCCTGAGTTTGGCGACGAAGACAGATCGAGGCTTGACCTTCAAAGAACCGGTTGGAGTCGGACCTTTGTCGTACCCCCCAGGGCGGGCCTGAAGGTGGTGCCGTCACAACCCTTCCTATGACTCGAAACCAGCATGGATCAGACGCGTGTTGGGCGCTGACCCGTGCGATTATTCCGCTCCCTCGCGTGCGCGTGCGAGGGCGCGTGGCCGTGGTCGACGCCTATGGCGACACCCTCAACACCTACATCGACCGAGCCGTGGGCGAACAGGCACCCGCGCGGCCGCGGGCGATGTACCTCCCGGGCGCCGATCAGCGCTTCCGGTTCCTCGCCTTCGACCTCGACGCGCACGGAGACGCCGCAGCGCCCCTGCGTGACCTGAACGTCCTCGCCGGATACCTCACGGACGCTGGCATCCCGTTCCTGGTCTGCGCGTCCGGTCCTGCCGGCGGCCGACACATCTGGATCGGCCTGGCCGACTCGATCGACGCCGACGCCGACGCCGACACCGTGGCCACGCTCAACCGTATCGTCAAGCACCTCTGCCCGAGCCTCGACCTCTCACCGCTTTCCAACCCCCGCATCGGCTGCGTGCGCCCTCCAGGAGCGCCCCACCGCGACGGAGGGGCATCCGTGCCACTCACCGGCTCCCTCGACGTCCTGACGGCCCCCCGGACCTCTGCCGCCGCGATTCGTGACCTCACCAGCCACCTGGCGGCCCTCGTCGACGACGCCGAGCCGGCAGACTCCGACCGGGCACGCCCCAGCGGCCCTATCCCGGTCGACGCCCACCGCCGCCTGTACCTGCCAGGCCAGCGCCGCGAGCTCCCCGCCGTCAGCGCTGCGGCCCTCCGGGAGCTCCCGGCCGGCGCCGATGCCTCAGCGCAGCTGTGCCGCGTTCTCGTCGGCGCGGCCGCCGCCAGGTGGCACCACGCCGACGTCGCCGCGCTCGTCGACGACGCAGCCGGCCTCGAGCACGTGCGCACACGCGCGACCCGCCCCGCGGCCGCGCCCCGCGTCGACGAGGCGTACAGGCCGCGATCCTCGCCCGGCAATGGGACAAGGCCGTACGGTACGTCGCTACCAGCGCACGTCAGATCGGCCTGCACACAGTGGGGAGGGCCGAGCTCGTTGATCGGCAGTCGAGCCGGCGTTGCCGGCACAGCATGGACCGTGGCGCCGCGCTATTGCGCGCCTGGCTCTTGCCCGTGAAGTCTCAGGATGACCGAGCTTTCAGAGTCAGCCTGCGCGTAGATCACGAATTCCCGATCTTGAGCGTGAGCTGTGGCCCACCTGAGCACATCATGGAAGCTACCGGCGTGCTCGAGCAGCCATTCGTCGCTGGCCCCGTCCCGCGACCAGAAGTCAACTCGATAGATCGGCCCGCCCACGACCTGCGACGCGTAGCGAGGGTCCACGCTTCGTGCTTTCAAAGAGCTCATGCGACTCAGATGGTCTTCCAAACGGTCTTAGTCTGGGAGCCGACCGTCGACAGCTGCCCCCCGACCTCGAAGTACCAGGTCGCGGTTGCCCTCCAGAACCCGGTTCCGCGGCCACCATTTTCTCCCTGCTTGGGTGTGTAGAACGTCTTACCCGTCCCATTGACGACCACGTTCTGCGTTAGTGAGCTGGATGCTCGGCTGGAGAACGACAAGTTCGAGGTGTTGTTGGCAGAGTTCGAGGGGGCGAAGTAGAGCGAGCCAGCATGCTTGATGTCTACAGTCGCAGGTGCGTTGCCAGTGCCACTGCACCAGATCTCCGTCTTGAAGATGGCGCCACCAGCTCCGGCCGAGTAATGAGGATCGCGGACGGCATTCGTGCTCGTCGTTCCCGCGCAGGTGACGCTGAAGCCAGTGGCACCTGCCCGCGTGATGGAGACTTCGAAATTGCCGTCGGCGTCGGCGGGGGTGACTACGGTCGTCTCGAGGGATTCGAGCGACGTGTCCATTCCCCGCTGTTCGTGGATCTGCTGGACCTCGTGCTCGATGGTGTCTTCGTCGATTCCCGATGCCGCCGTCGCCGCTCCTGCGGGGAGGCTCAGGGCGATCGCTGCCGAGACTGCGACCGCGAGAATTGTCCTAGATCTTGTTGCGATTCTCATGCGTCCTTCTTTTCCATCTCCAGGCATCGAACGGCTTTGGCTCAATGATGCTCATTGTGCCAAAATGCTCGTTCAGCCGTAAGTAGAAATTCGTGGTCTAGTCTGGTAGCCGCCATGTGTAGGAGGTCTTGGCTGGTCGCTCGGCGGCTTCCTTGTTCGTGGCCGAGGGCCTCACCACGCACCGCCGCACCGTCGGCGAGGCCACCCGCAACGGCAATGCCCGGGCGCACGAGATCGGCGGAATCGAGAGTCGCACCAGCAAGAAAACCTGGCGCTACCCCACCGCCCTCGACGCGGCGTACTTCACCCCGCTCGCCGCATGGGCTACAGCCTCAGCGACGTCAAGCAGATCGTCACCGCCGCTACGACCGACTGGTAAACCCCACTATTGCTACTACTGCCGGTGTTACCTCCATCCGCGCTCCCCGGGGGTAACACCGGTGGGCCCGCGTCGACGACCCGTGCCTCAGTCGACGGCGCTCCGCGCCGCGGCAGTCCCCAAGCGCCACCAAATACCCCCAGTTGGTGGGGCATGGTGCGGCCGCTCCCCCCCCGCCCCCAATGTGCACAGCCCAGCTGTCGCGGGGCTGGCCTGCACACAGTGGGGACGGCCGAGCTCGTCGACGAACCGGCGGAGGGCAGGGCCGAGCTCTGCGAGCTCGGTGGTCGAGCCGGCGTTGCCGGCACAGCATGGACCGCTACGCGGCCCGTTTTTTCGCCGTGAAGCCTTCAGCACTACGTGCCTTCACGGCAAAACAACAAAGGGAGAGAGAACACAGACATGGGCAACCAAGCACTCATCTCTGATCGTCGGGATCATGCTGACGAGCGTCGGTGACATCAGTTTCTGGCGCAGCGTCGTCACCGCGGCTGAGTCGACCGCGTCCTACGAGTCGAGTGCGGCGGTCTTGTGGCCCGTCGGGCTGGTGTCGATCGGCGCTGGGGTCCTCTCGCTCACTGCCACCGCGCTCGTGAAAGCCCTCGCAGGACCGCGCATACTCAGGAAGTGACCGGCCCGTTATCGAGCTGTCAGGTCAGATGCCGTCGAGCGTGGGCGGCAGCGCGAACACCAACTCGTCGATCTCTTCGCCGCGGGCGGGGGCGTAGGCGCGTTGCCGCCGGATCTCGCTGAAGCCGTTCTTGGTGAGAACGGCGATGGATGCCGCGTTGTCCGCGGCGACCCGGGCATAGAGCGGACGCTCCGCCTCGCGGGCCACGAGCAGGCGCAGCGCGGCCGAGGCGACACCGCGGCCCTGCGCGTTTCGGGTGATCCAGAAGGTGACCTCGCGGTCGCCGTCGACGGTGAACGCAGCGGCAGTGCCGGCAAAGCCGCCGTCATCGGTCACAACGAGCATCGAGACCCGGTCATCGGCGCGGTGTCGCTCGAGCCAGGTGTCGAACGCGTCGCGGTCGGAGGGGTCGTCGGCGGTGAAGGCGGCCTGGGAGACGGCATCCGGGTCGCGCATCATCTCGAAGACGGCATCTGCGTCGTCATCGTCGAAGGGGCGGAGATCCACGTGAGTCACACCGGCACGCTACGCGGATGAAATCCGTCTCATTTATGGGTATCGGTGCGGCGCGAGAATCAGTACAGTTGTCCCGTCACGCATCGCGTGACGTATCCGGGGGGATCCGTCGACGCCCGGGCGCTGCATTTCTGGCACGCAGCCCGGGCGTCGAATGGGGAGTTCCCCGATGCTCACTCTGCAGGCAGCAGCTGCGCCCGCAGGTCGTCGATGTCGGCCGCCACGGCGATCGCGCCGTCGGCCTCGTCGGGCGTGCTGAAGCCCCACGACACGAAGATGACCGGCACGTCGTTCGCGGCGCCGCCTTCGACGTCGTGGTGACGGTCTCCGATGAGAACGGGCCGCGAGACGTCGACGCCGTCGGCGGTCAGGCGCCGGAGAGCCTCCGCCACGATGTCCGACTTCGAGCTCAGCGTCTTCTCGTCGCTCGTCGCCCCGACGATCTCACGCAGCCGGGGCGCGAGACCGAAGTGCTCCATGAGCGCCCGCACCTGGATCTCGGGCTTGGAGCTCGCCGTCGACTGCGGCACGCCCGCCTCATCCAGCTCGACCATGAGGTCGGCGACGCCGGGGTAGAGGCGTGCTCCCGTCGTGTAGCCGTCGGCCTTGCCGAGCACGCGGTAGAACGACACCGCCTCGGTCGCCTTCTCGGGCGTCATCCCGAGGTTCGTCTGGAACGACTCGTGCATCGGCGGGCCGATCCAATGGATGAGTTCGTCGTGCGTCGGTGCCGGGTGACCGAAGTGCGCGAGCGTGATCGTGAGGCGGCGGAGGATGCCCTCGGAAGCGTCGACGACCGTGCCGTCGATGTCCCACAGGACGCAGGAGAACGGCGATCGGGTCATAGGTCCCACCCTATGTGCGCGATGACACGGAGTACGGCGTGAGGGTGCCGTCGACCATCTCCAGAACGCGGTCGCAGTGCTCGAGGACGTCATGGTCGTGGGTCACCATGACGACGGCCACATCGGAGCGATGCGCCTGATCGGCGAGAAGCTGAACGACCTCGTGACTGCGCGCGCGGTCGAGCGCCGCGGTCGGTTCGTCCACGAGCAGAAGCGCCGGGGAGTTGACGAGCGCGCGGGCGATGCCGACCCGCTGCCGCTCACCGCCGGAGAGCTGACCGGGGCGGTGGTTCGCCCGATGGCTCATGCCGACCGCCTCGAGGAGCGGTGCGGGGTCGACCGAGGAGTTGCCGGCGATCCGTCCCGCGAGGCGGAGCTGATCGGCCGCGGAGAGGGCGGGGATGAGGTTGCCCGACTGGAACACGAAGCCGATCGTGTTGCGGCGGAAACGCGCGGCCGCGTTGTTGCCCAACGTCGCGAGGTCGGTGCCCTTCACCCGAACGGTGCCCGAGTCGGCGGTCGTCAGGGCGCCGGCCACCGCGAGCAGCGACGACTTGCCCGAGCCGGACGGTCCGACGATGGCCACGAACTCGCCGGAGGGCACGGTGAGCGAGACGCCGTCGAGGGCGCGGATGCGGGTGTCGCCGTCTCCTCGTTCGAGGGTGACATCGCGGATGTCGAGAGCGGCGGTACGTGTGCGGGTGGTGGTGGTCATCGCTGTCCTCCGAGGGCGGTGAGGGGGTCGACGCGGGAGATGCGGAGCACCGCCGCGGCCGCGCCGACGAGCCCGAGGGCGATGGTCAGCACGCTGGCGATCGCGATCGGCCCGGCCTCGAGGTCGAAGGGCATCGCGTCGGGCATGAGGGCGCCGAGCCCCACGCCGGCGCCGATACCGATCGCGGTGAACCCGACGAGAAGGATCGCGGCCTGGGCCATGCTGTCGCGCAGGAGGTATGCCCGCGAGGCGCCGACGGCGCGGAGGATCGCGATCTCGCCCGTGCGCTGGATCGTCCAGACGGTGAAGAACGCGCCGACCACGAGCGCGCAGATGGCGTAGAGGAAGACCTGGATCATCATCAGCGTGAGGGTCTCGGCTTCGTAGCCGGGGGAGGCGTTGAACGACTCGGTGCGCGACATCGACATCGTGCCGGCCGCTTCGTCGATGACCGCGAGGTCGGTCTCGGCGGGCGCCTCGACCGCGACCACGCTGGAGTAGTCGTAGTCGAGAGCCGCGATCTGGGCGGCCGTCGGGGCTCCGGGCTGGGCGGTGTTCGACGCGATCAGACGCCAGGTGTCGATCGGGAGGTAGGCGACGTCGACGTGTCCGAAGGTCGCCTGACCCTCGGTGAAGCCGACGACGGTGAGCTCGAGTCCGATGCGGTCGAGCGTAATCACGGTGCCGAGCTCGACGCCCTCGCCAGCCAGCGGTTCGGAGACGACGATGCCGGCGAGGTCATCGCTCACCGAGGTGCCGCTCGACACGGACGGGGCGAGGAAGCCCCCCGGGTCGATCCCGAAGAGCGTGAGGTCGATCTGCTCGTCGTCAACCGTCGTCCCGTTGACGATGCTCACGCCCATGGGCTCGGCCTCGTCGACCCCGTCGGCGTCGCGCCAGGCGGCGAGCTGCTCGCCGTCGACGAGCGAGCGGCTGAAGGCGTTATCGGTGATCGTGCCTTCGTCGAAGGCGAAGGCGGTGGCGCGCATCGACTTGAGTCCGGAGACTCCGTCGTTCACGAGACCGGAAGAGAGGCCCGAGAGCAGCACGACGAGCACGGCGATCAGAGCGATCACGACACCCATCAGTGTGAACCGGCCTCGGGCGAACCGCAGTTCGCGCACAGCGAGGAACATCATCACGTCCTAAGGGGAGGAAGGTGGCGGGCGCCACCGAGCCGACACACTGTCGGCATTTTCCTGACAGTGTGTCACCAACCTTGGACGAGGTCAAATGTCGCCGTGCACGCCCCTATCGAGAACCGCGATGACGCTGGCAATCACGTCGTCGGCATCGACCCCGTGTTCGACGAGCTGCATCCCGGCGTTGATGACGCCCTGCACGAGCGCCGCCTGGGTCGCGGCATCCGGGATCCGGAGCTCTTCGAGAAGGTGGCGAAGCGGCGCGGTGAGCGCGTCGTGCATCGCCATGATCGCCTCGACGTTCTTCGGCGAGATGTCGGTCTGTTGCAGTCCTGTGGCGAGCGTGTGCTTTCCGTCGGCCGTCATCCGGATCGTCGCGGTGACGTAGGCGTGGAGGCGATCGCGGCCCGGTCCGGCGACATCCATCGCGGTCTGGAGCTCGGCACCCCACTCGTCGAACGCCTGCATCGCGATCGCGGCGAGGAGGTCGTCCTTCGACGGGAAGTACTCGTAGAAGCTCGAGCGGGAGAGCCCGGCCCTCTCGCAGACGGATCGGGGCGTGATCGCGGCGACGCCGGCCTCTGCGATGATCCCCTTCGCCGAGGCGAGGAGCGCCTCATGTTGCGCGACGCGGTGTTCCGCGACGGTCGGGGCGGTGATCTTCGGCACGGCCCCATTATGGTTCTCGTCGATAAGACCCGCCCGGCCCGGTCGCCGTGTGGCGGGAATGTCTCGCCCGCTTCGCGCGCTGACATCTCCATGACGACATCCAGCACGTCCTCAGCCCGCGCTTCCGGAACTTTCCGCATCGGCGGCGACCTCGAGGTCAACCGCCTCGGCTACGGCACGATGCAGCTCACCGGCCCCGGCGTCTGGGGCCCACCGAAGGACCACGACGAGGCGATCCGCGTTCTCAAGCGCGCCGTCGACCTCGGCGTGAACTTCTTCGACACCGCCGACTCGTACGGCCCCTACGTCGCAGAGGAGCTCCTCAAGGAGGCCCTCCACCCCTACGGCGACGACATCGTGATCGCCACGAAGGCGGGGCTCACGCGCACCGGACCCAACGAATGGCCGCCGCTCGGACGCCCCGAGTACCTCCGTCAGGAAGCCGAGATGAGCCTCCGCCGCCTCGGTCTGGAGCGCATCGACCTCTTCCAGCTGCACCGCATCGACCCGCAGGTTCCGCTCGAGGACCAGGTCGGCGAACTGAAGAAGCTCCAGGACGAAGGCAAGATCCGCCACATCGGGCTCTCCGAGGTCACTGTCGATCAGGTGAAGGCGGCGCAGCAGATCGCGACGATCGTCTCGGTGCAGAACCTCTACAACCTGCAGAAGCGGGATGCCGAAGAGCTGCTCGATTGGTCGACGGAGCAGGGCATCGGCTTCATTCCGTGGTTCCCGCTCGCCACCGGCGGTCTCACCGGCGCAGACTCGCCTCTCAGCGAGCTCGCCGAGCGCAAGCAGGCATCCCCGGCCCAGATCGCGCTCGCCTGGCTGCTGAAGCGCTCGCCGGTGATGCTGCCGATCCCCGGCACCTCCAGCGTCGCCCACCTCGAGGACAACCTCCGCGGCGCAGAGATCGAGCTCACCGACGACGAGTTCGACGAGCTCTCGAAGCTCGGAGCCTGACGGGCTCGGGCTGAGAGGCTCGGGCGCGCCGCGTCAGAACAGGCGCGGCGCGCCCGACTCGATGCCCTTCATGGCGTCATAGTCGAGCGTGACGCAGCGGATGCCGCGGTCGGTGGCGAGCACCTTCGCCTGCGGCTTGATCTCCTGCGCCGCGAACACTCCCGTCACGGGCGCGAGGTGCGGGTCTCGGCCGAGCAGCTCGAGATAGCGCGTGAGCTGCTCGACGCCATCGATGTCGCCGCGGCGCTTGACCTCGACGGCGATCGTTCCGCCCGCGGGATCGCGCAGCAGCAGGTCGACCGGGCCGATCGCGGTCGGGAACTCGCGGCGGACGAGCGTCAGGTCTTCACCGATGACCTCGACCTGCTCCGCGAGCAGACGCTGCAAGTCGGCCTCGACGCCGTCCTTGATGAGCCCGGGGTCGACGCCGAGCTCGTGCGACGAGTCGTGGATCATCTCGTAGATGCGCACCACGAGGGTGTCGCCCGACTTCGCGTGGGTCACCCGCCACTGCTCGACGACCTGCTCCTCGACATCCGGATCATCCTCGGGCGTCTCGACCGTGAGCGTGCACGGCGGGCTCATCCAGTTCAGGGGCTTGTACGAGCCGCCGTCGGAGTGCACGAGCAGGCTGCCGTCGCCTTTGTGCACCAGCAACCGGGTAGCCAGCGGAAGGTGAGCATTGAGGCGCCCCGTGTACTGAACGGAGCAGCGGGCGATGACGAGACGCACCCGTCGAGCCTAAGCGCTATCCCTGCGCGGTGTCGGCCTCGGCGACGGAGAGCTCGTAGATGATCTCGAGACCATCCTCGTCATCCCACTGCTCGCCGCGCTCGACGAACCCGTAACCGTCGATGAGCGCTCGTGACGCGACGTTGTCGGGGCTGATGGTCGCGCGCACGGTGCGCACGTCGGGATGGGTGCGTGCCACGTCGAGCAGGATCTCGAGAGCCTTCCGCGCATAACCCCGCCGTCGCAGGGCCGGGTCGACGCGATACCCGACTTCGACCATGCCGTTCGCGTCCGGCGGTCCGTGGAAGCCGGCCACACCGACGGCGGCGTCGAGGTGGGGATCGATGATGAGCCGGGTGATCCAGGGGGCGTCGCCGGGGGAATCGCTGACCTGGGCGCTGCGGTGCCGCCAGAGCCAGTCGCATTCCGGTCCGGTGAGGAACGGGGTCGCGTAGGTCGGGTCGAGTTGCGCTGTGTGACCCGATCCGAGGGCGTGGAGCGCCGGCTCGGGGACCATGTCGAGGTGGACGGCGGTGCCGGGGTCCGGGTGATGCCAGGGCTGTGTGGAGATCGTCATTGCGGATGATCCTGGCAGAGCAACGCCGCGGGCGCGCGCCCGCGTGTTCAGCCGAGATGCGCGGCGACGGTCGGGATGAGGATGGGCGCGTTGACGGCTGCGTGGAGCACCATGCAGGCGACGAGATTGCCGCGCCAGAGGTACAGCACGTAGATCGCCACGGTTCCACTCGCGTGATAGAGCAGCCATTCGGGTCCGAAGGTGAACAGATGCGGCACGACGAAGAAAGGAAGCGTCGTGGCGACGGCGACCCACCGACGTCCGGTCAGCTCGGTCAACCGTTCGAGCGGATAGCCGCGGTACAGGATCTCTTCGCAGACGGCGGCGCTCAGGATCATCGCGACGACCGCCAGGATCGGGAGCGCTGCGATGGTGGCGGAGCCGGAGTCGGGCGATGTCTGCGGACGGATCAGCTGCGCGAGCCAACTCCATGCCATCGCGCCGCCGAAAAGGATGAGTGCCCACTCGAGGTCTTTGCCCGTCGGTCGCACGATGCGCAGTGACGAGAGCCGACGCCGTTCGACACCGAAAACCCAGGCGATGACGAGCGCTGTCGCGAGCACGTTCCAGAAGATCGCGGCTGCCGGGCCGGTAAGACCGATGGCTGCGAGCGCGGGGCGGGGGTCGGTTCCCGCCGCGCGGAGGATCGCCGGCAGCCACATGGGCGACCACGCGAGCCCGATGCCGACGAGCGCGATCGCCCACGAGAGAGCACGGGGGCGCGGGCGCTGGGGCTCTGCCGGCGCTGCCTCCGCTGGTGCTACGGCGGGGTTCGATTCTGATTCCACGACATCAGAGTAGCCACTCTAGAGTGATCGCTCTAGTAATGATTCGAGGGCTATCGTGGCTCCCGTGCCACGCCGCCGCGATCCAGAACGCTTCGAAGAGCGACGCTCGGTGATCCTGGATGCTGCGGCGGCCGAGTTCGCGGCATCCGGGTACGCGGCCGCCACCACCGCATCGATCTATCGTCGCGCGGGAGTGTCGTCGGGCACGCTGTTCCACTACTTCCCGACGAAGCTCGACCTCCTCCTCGGGGTACTGGAGCTGGGGCGCGCAGAGACGGTCCGAGCGCTCGCGGAGATTGCGGAGGCTGCCGCGGGCACGGACGCCGTACTGGCCTACGCCGCGCACGTCGAGGCGGAGCTCGCCGATGAGCTGTACCCCGGTCTGGTCCGCGCAATCGGCGACGTCGAGCGGCTCGAACCCGTGCGCGCAGCTCTCGCGGCCGAGACCGCGGCGATCGACGACTTCCTTGCGCGGAACCTCGTCCGCGCGCTCGACGAGGACCCCGCGACGTGCGCCGGCCAGGCCCGCGCGATCCGCTGGCTGCTCGATGGTGCAGCAGCCGACGCGCTCGCCGCGCCCGTCCCGCCCGGATCTCTCGTCGACGCGGTCCGCGCCCTGCTCGATGGCATGGGGGTGCTGCGGCCGAGGTCTTGAGCTGGCCGCGCCCCCAATCCGCGGGTTGTCCCGTCCTGCGTGGGTTGTGCCGTCGTCCGCCGGTTGTCCCGTCGTCAGGTTCAACTGCCGTTGAAGCCCCCGCAGGCCGTCGGCGAGCACGGTTGAGCCTGTCGGCGGGACGGCGCAGCTCCGAAAGCGGCCCGCAGCATCACATTGCAGGGGGCTCGGCCGCCTGCCTGGTCTGCCGCGTCGGCATGAGCCTCGGAGCTCGGGCATCAGCGGTGCCGTCACCAGGCTCAGCGGACGCGAGGGCGCCGCAGGCCGTCAGCGAGCACGGCTGAGCCTGTCGACGGGACAGGGTCGCTCCGCTCACGCGACCCCCGTGCGTCGTCGCGCCCGGATCCTCCGTCCTCTCGACAGGCTGCGCGGCTGTCGCGGCATCGTAAACCGACCCTGAGAACGGGCCGAGCCTGTCGACGGGACCTGTCAGTAGTGGCCCCTGCCGATCACGGCGTGCCGCACCCCGCCGCGCGGATCGGCGACGTCGTCGGCGAACTGGGGAATGACGTGGATGTGAGCGTGGAAAACCGTCTGCCCCGCGGCGACACCGTCGTTGAACCCGACGTTGTAGCCATCGGGGTGGTGACTCTCGGCGAGCTGCAGCTTGATCAGGCTGATGAGGCGCATCGCGTCGCGGAGCTCGTCCGCGGTCGCGTCGAACCAGCTCGCGATCGGCCGCTTCGGAATGACGAGCGTGTGCCCGGGCGACACCGGGTTGGCGTCGCGTATCGCGAAGACGAGATCGGCCTCGGCGACCCGGTCCGCCACGGGCACCATCTCGAACACCGAGCGCGACGTCATCCGTCCACTCAACCGGATCGGCGGTGAAGGTGCCAGCCCACCCGGCCGCACGGTCAACCGAGGTCCCAGTTCGGCCGGGAAAGGCGGCGGGATACCCGGCCCAAGTGGGACCTCGCGGCGCGGGACGGGTCAGTGGCGGCCGGCGCCGACCTTCGCTCCGGGAAGGGGCTTCGCGGCAGACGAGGCGAGGCCCGAGGCTGCGACGAGCACCACCAGGATGAACAGCGTCGGCAGCAGGCCGATGTGGTCGCTGATGAACCCGAGGACGGGTGGCCCGCACAGGAACGCGACGTAACCGATGGTCGCTGCGGCGCTCACTCGCGCGGCCGCGCGGGCCGGGTCGTCGGCGGCGGCCGACATGCCGAGCGGGAAGCCGAGCGACGCCCCGATGCCCCACAGTGCGGCGCCGACGAAGACGAGCGGCAGGTTCGGGGCCAGGATGAACAGCAGGATGCCGGCTGTCGCGGCCACCGCGAGCACGCGCAGCGTCGCGACGCGGCCGAAGCGGTCGACGAGGGGTCCACCGAAGACGCGGACGACCGTCATCGACACGCTGAAGACGGTGAGGGCCGCGGCGCCGATGGCGGCGGTTCCGCCCTCGTGCTCGACCACGCCGAGCGCTAGCCAGTCGTTGGCGCCGCCCTCGGCGAAGGCCATGCCGAGCATGATGATGCCGAGGGTGTAGGTCCGCGGCTCGCGCCAGGCCGACAGCGAGACCGCGAGGCGCTGACGCCAGCCGGGCGCGGGGCCGTCGACGGATGCCGCCTCCGGCGATGCGGTGTCGGCGGCGACGGCATCGGTGACCGCGCGACGCGGCACGTTCGCGATCGCGACGATCGCGAGCACGACGATGAATGCGGCGATGGTGACGGCGTGGACGGCGACACCGATGCGCAGGCTCGCGGCAATGGCGCCGAGCCCGGCGCCGATCACGGTTCCGAAGCTGAAGAACGCGTGAAACAGCGGCAGGATCGTCTTGCCCGACTGCGTCTCGATGGCGGCGCCGTCGACGTTCATCATGACGTCGAGGCATCCGTTGCCGAACCCGAAGAGCGCGAGGCCGACGATGAGCATCGCGTACGACTGGAAGAAGCCGCTGCCGAGCCCGAGGATCGCCAGCCCGATCGACAGGACGATCAGCACGCCGAACATGCCGGTGCGCGTACCGAGCCGCGCGATGATGACCGAGCTGGCCGAGAGCCC
The DNA here is from genome assembly GCF_003610405.1 of Microbacterium sp. AG238. GTDB lineage: Bacteria > Actinomycetota > Actinomycetes > Actinomycetales > Microbacteriaceae > Microbacterium. Next base: position 1,976,058 of record NZ_RAQC01000001.1, on the reverse strand, counting down.
GAGGATCGAGGCGATCCCCATCGCGAGCAGCGCCAGACCGATCTCACGGTTCTCGATGCCCAGGTCTTCCTTGATCGTGGGTACGCGCGCGGCCCAGGTGGCGATGCTCAGGCCGCTCGCGGCGAAGATCGCGAAGACGGCATTGCGCCAGCGCAGGTAGACGGAACGGGAGAGCACATCGGTCACCGGGTCAGCGTACCGAATCGATTCGACGTTGCACTACGGCCAGGTACGATCGGGGCGTGAACGCACGTCGGCCCACCATCTCGGATGTCGCGCACGCGGCCGGGGTCTCGCCGTCGACGGCATCCGTCGTCTTCAGCGGCAAGACTCCCGTCAGCGACGCGACCCGGGCGAAGGTCCTCGCAGCCGCCGCCGAGCTCGGATACCTCGGCCCTGATCCGCGCGCGGCGTCGCTCCGGCGTGGCCGCAGCGGCATCATCGGCGTCGTCAGCGGCGGGCGGCTCGGGAGCGTCTTCGGCGATCCCGTCATGCGCACCACGATGGACGCGCTCGCCGACGCGGTCGCCCCGATCGGTGCCGGATTGCTGCTGCTGCGCGAGGGCAGTGTCGTCGCGGGCGAGCCGACGCTCATGACGGCGCCCATCGACGCGGCCGTGCTGATCGGATGCAGCGCGCTGCTGCGCGATCACCTCGCGAGCGTTCGCGCCCGCGGCATCCCGGTCGTCGTCATCGAGGGCGATGGGGGAGAGGGGGTGCCCCGCATCGCGCTCGACAACCGCGAGGCCCAGCGCCTGGCCGCGGAGCACGTGCAGGGCCTCGGTCATACGAACGTCGTCGCGGTGACGATGCCGGTGCGCTGGGGGTCGGAGTCGGGCTGGCTCTCGCACGACGACGAGCGCACGGCGTCGGTCGATGTGGTGGCCGACCGGCTCGCCGGATTCCGCGATGTGTTCCCGGATGCTGCCGCCTACGCAGCCGCCGACAGCTCGATCGACGCCGGTGCCGCGGTCGGTCGCGCCCTCTTCGCGGGCGGCGGACCCCACCCGACGGCCATCGTCGCGCAGAGCGACCTGCTCGCCGTGGGCGTGCTCCGCGCGGCAGAGGAAGCCGGACTGCGCGTACCCGACGATGTCAGCATCACGGGATTCGACGGCATCGTCGTCGATGGACTCGCGCCCTACGAGCTCACCACCCTCGTGCAGCCCGCGTGGCAGAAGGGACGGGCCGCAGGCGAAGCCGTGGCCGCGCTGCTCGGCGGCGACACGCCCGACTCGCAGTGGTTCACCAGTACGTTCCGTCTCGGGAACACGACCGGGCCCGTGGCTGTCAAGTATTAGTTCGCGGGGAGCGGACCGTCATCCTGTCGGTAAGATGGATGACACGACCCCCCACGCCCAGAGGAGGCCTTTTGCTGATCTTCCTCGGTGCGTTCGCGGTTCTTCCGTTGGTTCTGCCGTGGTTGATCAAGCGGATCGGCGCCCGCGCATTCTTCGTCGCGGCCCTGCTGCCCATTGCCGCATTCATCGATGCCGCCCGGCGTGGCCCTGAGGTTCTGAGCGGCGGCATTCCGTTCGAGTCATACGCCTGGATCCCTCAGCTCGACATCGCCCTGTCGATGCGGATGGACACACTGGCATGGATCATGACCCTCATCGTGACCGGTGTCGGCGCGCTCGTGATGATCTACTGCCGCTGGTACTTCGACGGCAAGAAGGTGGGCGTCGGGCAGTTCGCCGCCGTGCTGCTGGCCTTCGCGGGTGCCATGTACGGTCTCGTCCTCACCGACGACATCGTCGTGCTGGTGATGTTCTGGGAGATCACCAGTGTTCTGTCGTATCTGCTGATCGGCTTCTACAACGCTCGTGGTGCGAGCCGTCGCGCGGCGCTGCAGGCCCTGCTCGTCACGACCCTCGGCGGTCTCGTGATGTTGATCGGCGTCGTGATGCTGGTCGTCCTCTACGGCACGACGAGCCTCAGCACGATCGTCGCCTCACCGGCGCCCGAGGGGGCCGTCCTCAACATCGCGATCGCGCTGACCCTCGTCGGCGCGCTGAGCAAGTCGGCCATCTTCCCCTTCCACTTCTGGCTGCCCGGTGCGATGGCAGCCCCCACGCCCGTCAGTGCCTATCTGCACGCGGCTGCGATGGTGAAGGCCGGCATCTACCTCATTGCCCGCCTCGCGCCTGCGTTCGCGCACGAAGACCCCTGGCGCCCCATGGTCATCGGCCTCGGCGTGTTCACGATGCTGCTCGGCGGTCTGCAGGCTCTGCGCGAGTCCGACCTCAAGCGCATCCTCGCGTTCGGGACGGTGAGCCAGCTCGGCATGCTGACGGTCGTGCTCGGCTATGGAGAGCGCAACTCCGCCCTCGCGGGACTGGCCCTGCTCGTCGGTCATGCCCTCTTCAAGTCGTCGTTGTTCCTGGTCGTCGGCGTCATCGACCGGCAGCTGTCGACCCGCGACATCCGTGAGCTCTCGGGAGTGGGCCGACAGGCGCCCACCCTCGCGGTCTTCTCGATCATCGCGATCGGCTCGATGGTCGGCGTCGCGCCGACAGTGGGCTTCGTCGCGAAAGAGGCGGCGCTCACGTCGCTGCTCGAGGGCGGCACCGACCCCGTCGCGCTCGCGCCGCTGATCGGCATCGTGCTCGGCTCCCTTCTCACCACGGCCTACGGCGCCCGCTTCGTGTGGGGCGCGTTCTTCACGAAGAAGGATGCCGCCGGCGAGACCCTTCCCCGCACCGAATGGCCCGACCCCCCGATCGGCTTCCTCGCGGCGCCGGTGCTGCTGAGCGGCCTGACGATCGTCGGCGGTGTCGCGGCTCCCTTGCTCGACGCCGCGTTCTCGGGCTACGCCGACACGATGCCCGAGGTGGCGGGCGCCGACGGCTACGACTACCACCTGGCTCTGTGGCACGGTCTCGAACCCGCCCTGTTCCTGTCGGTCGGCAGCATCCTCGCCGGTCTCGTGCTGTTCTGGTTCGTCGGGCGGCGCGATGGCACGCAGCGTCGCTGGCTCCCCTTCACCGCCGTCGACGCCTACAACGGAACGGTTCGCGCGATCGTGCGGACCTCGGTCTGGACGACGTCGCTCACCCAGCGCGGGTCGCTCCCGGTCTACGTGGGGACGATCTTCGTCGTGTTCGTCGCGGCCGAGGGAACGGCGCTGATCGCGCACGGCGGCTGGCAGGCCGACCTCGCCGCCTGGCACTCGCCGATGCAGGTCTTCGTCGCACCCGTCATGATCATCGCGGGCATCATCGCCGTGCGCGCCCGCAAGCGCTACACCGGCGTCGTGCTCGTTTCGGTGACGGGACTCGGCATGGTCGCGCTCTTCGCGTCGGCGGGCGCACCCGACCTCGCGCTGACGCAGATCCTGGTCGAGACGGTGACGCTCATCGCCTTCGCCCTGGTGCTGCGCCGCATCCCGTCGCGGATGGGCGACCACAACGCCTCGGTCTGGCCGATCGGGCGCGCGCTGCTCGGGATCGGCGTCGGCGCGACGATGGCGCTCGTGGCGATCGTCGCGACCAGCGCGCGGGTCGCCGAGCCGATCTCCACCGCCTTCCCCGAGCTCGCCTACGAGATCGGTCACGGAAAGAACGTCGTCAACGTCACCCTGGTCGATCTGCGCGGGTGGGACACGATGGGCGAGCTGTCGGTGCTGATCCTGGCGGCGACCGGCGTGGCCTCGCTCGTCTTCGTGACGCACCGCTCCGACACGCTCTCGCGCGCGATCTCGTCGCTGCCCACCGGGGCTCTGCGCACCCGCCGTCCGCTCGTCGAGACGTCGGAGGGGCCGCGTCCCCGCGCAGGGTCGGGATCGTCGCGCCAGGCCTGGCTCGTGGGCGGGCAGAAGCTTCGACCCGAGACGCGTTCGATCATGCTCGAGGTGATCGTCCGCATCCTGTTCCACACGATCATCGTCGTCTCGCTGTACCTGCTGTTCGCCGGCCACAACCTGCCCGGCGGCGGGTTCGCCGGTGGACTCGTCGCGGGCATGGCGCTCGTCATGCGATACGTCGCGGGCGGACCGTACGAGCTCGGCGCTGCGGCACCGACGGATGCCGGGCGGCTGCTGGGCGTCGGGATGGCCCTCGCGGTCGGCACCGCGGTCGTGCCGCTCTTCTTCGGCGCACCGGCTCTCACGAGCACATTCTGGGAAGCCGAGCTGCCCGTCCTCGGCCATGTCGAGTTCGTCACCTCGACGATCTTCGACGTCGGTGTGTACCTCGTCGTCATCGGGCTCGTCCTCGACGTGCTCCGCTCACTGGGCGCTGAAGTCGACCGTCAGCGCAAGGAACGAGAGGAGCTCGCCCGATGAACGTCTCGCTGGTCCTGATCATCATCATGGGCGTGCTCTTCGCCGCCGGCGTGTACGCGATGCTCGAGCGCAGCCTCACCCGCGTGCTGATCGGCTTCCTGCTGCTCGGCAATGCGGCGAACCTGTTCCTCCTCATCGTCATGGGGGCGCCCGGCATCGCCCCGTTCTACGGGTCCGCCGACGACCCCGCCGAGTTCAGCGACCCGCTGCCCCAGGCGCTCACGCTCACCGCGATCGTCATCACCTTCGCCGTGTCGGCGTTCCTGCTCGCCCTGATCTACCGGTCGTGGCAGCTCGGCCAGGCAGACACGGTCGAGGACGACGAGGCCGATCTCGCCGTGCGCGATCGCGTCGCAGAGGACGACGAGGCGATGGAGCAGGAGATCACCGACGAGGACGACGACGCCACGACCGACTTCGTCGGCGACCAGACCTCGCCCATCACCGTGCTGCACTCGCGCGACTTCGACGCGCTGCGCGACGACGCGCCCACCGATCGCCCCGGAGGAGACCGATGAGCGCCCTGGTTCCCCTCCTCGTGACGCTGCCTCTGCTGGGGGCCGCCGTCGCCCTGATCTTCGGCCGCCGCCGCCGCATCCAGGTCGGTGTCTCGATCGTCACCCTCACCGCGACGCTCGTGATCGCCGCAGTGCTCCTGAACGTCATCAACGCCACCGGGGTGCCCATCGCGGTGTCGGTCGGCGGGTGGCCGATTCCGTTCGGCATCGTGCTCTACGTCGACCGGCTGGCCGCGCTGCTGGTGGTCGTCTCGAGCGTCGTTCTGCTCGCGGTGCTGCTCTTCTCGGTCGGGCAGGGTGCCGCCGACGGCGACGACGAGACGCCGGTCTCGATCTTCCACCCGTCGTACCTCATCCTCTCGGCGGGAATCTTCAACGCGTTCATCGCCGGCGACCTGTTCAACCTGTACGTCGGGTTCGAGATCCTGCTCGTCGCCTCGTACGTGCTCATCACCCTCGGTTCGACCGAGTCGCGCATCCGCACGGGCGTCGTCTACATCGTGGTCTCGCTGGTGTCGTCGATCCTGTTCCTGTCGGCGATTGCTGCGATCTACGGCGCGCTGGGCACGGTGAACATGGTGCAGCTGTCGCAGCGGATGACCGAGCTGCCGCAGGAGACGCAGCTCGTCCTGCATCTGATGCTGCTGCTCGCGTTCAGCATCAAGGCCGCCGTCTTCCCGCTGTCGTTCTGGCTGCCCGACTCGTACCCGACCGCCCCCGCTCCGGTCACCGCGGTGTTCGCGGGACTGCTGACGAAGGTCGGCGTCTACGCGATCATCCGCACCGAGACCGAGATCTTCCAGGACAACGACGTCAACACGCTGCTGCTGATCGTCGCCCTCGCGACGATGATCGTCGGGGTGCTGGGTGCGGTCGCGCAGGCCGAGCTCAAACGCATCCTGTCGTTCACCCTCGTGAGCCATATCGGCTACATGATCTTCGGCCTCGCCATCGCGACGCCGGCCGCCGTCGGCGCGACGATCTACTACATCGTCCACCACATCGTCGTGCAGACGACCCTCTTCCTCGCGGTGGGACTCGTCGAGCGCCGAGCGGGGTCGACCTCGATCCTGAAGGTGAAGGGCCTCATGCGGGCCGCCCCGTTGCTGGCGGTGCTCTACTTCATCCCGGCGATCAACCTCGGGGGCCTGCCGCCGTTCTCGGGCTTCATCGGCAAGTACGCCCTCTTCGACGCGGCCGCCGACGAAGGCAGCCCGCTCATGTACGTGCTGATCGTCGCGGGCATCATCACCTCGCTCCTCACCCTTTACGCGCTGATGCGCGCGTGGAACCTCTCGTTCTGGCGCGAGAAGGACGAGGCCGGCGAGGGCGAGAGTGAGACCGACTCGCGCATCGCGTACCTCGGGGATGCGGAGGGTGCCGATGTGCAGACCGAGAAGCGTGTCATCCCGCGCATCATGACCACGGCGACCGCCGGAATGGTCGCTGTCACGGTCGCCCTGACGGTGTTCGCCGGGCCGCTGTACGACCTGTGCGCCGCCATCGGAGAATCTCTCCTGCAGCCGGTCACGATCAGTCAGCTCGAGCAGGAGGTGCAGTGATGATGGTCGAGGCGAAGCGCAGCGCCGCGACGGCACTGTGGCGACAGCTGCCCTTCTTCGTCTGGCTGGTCGCCCTGTGGATGCTGCTGTGGGGTCAGTTCACCGTGCTCGCGGCCCTGACCGGCATCGTGGTGGCACTGTTCGTCACACGTGTGTTCCGGCTGCCCCCGGTCGAGCTGTCGGGGCGGGTGAACCTGTGGTGGGGCGTGGTCTTCTTCCTCGAGTTCCTCCTGTCTCTCGTCAAGGGATCGCTGCTGGTCGCGTGGCAGGTCGTCGACCCGCGGCGGCAGCCGGGCGCTGCGATCATCGCCGTGCCGCTCCGCACCGACGACGACCTGATCATGACGCACGTGGCGGTGACGGCATCCCTCATCCCCGGCTCGCTCATCATCGACATCGACCGCGACCGTCGCATCCTCTACGTGCACGCCATCGGCATCCGCTCGCAGGAGCAGCTCGAGAACCAGCGACGCGAGATCCAGCACTGGGAAGAGCGCATCGTCCGCGCCGTCGGATCGAAGGAGCAGGCTCACCAGCTGTCGGACCTGCGGAGGGAGCGCTCGTGACCTGGCTCATCGTCCTCATCTCGGCCGTGTTCGCCGTGTCGGCCCTGCTGACGCTGTGGCGCATCATCGTGGGCCCGTCGATCCTCGACCGCGCGGTCGCATCGGATGTCCTGCTGACCCTCGTGATCTGCGCACTCGGCGCCGAGATGGCGATCAACCATCACACCCGTACCCTGCCCGTGCTGCTGATCGTCGCCGCGGTCGGCGTGTTCGGTTCGATCTCGATCGCGCGGTTCGTCGCGCGGAAGGACAACACGGACGCATCATGAGCATCACCGACATCATCGCTCTCGTGCTCGTCCTCATCGGGGCGCTCCTCTGCCTCACCGCCGCGATCGGCCTGCTGCGTTTCCGCGACGTGCCGACCCGTCTGCACGCCGCCACGAAGCCGCAGGTTCTCGGCTTCATCCTGATCTGCATCGCCGTCGGAGTCTCGCTGCAGTCGTGGCCGGTCGTCGCCTTCCTCATTCCGGTGGCGCTGATCCAGCTCGCCACCGCGCCGCTGTCGGCGCACATGGTCGGTCGACAGGCGTACCGGAACAAGAAGCTCGACCGCGATTCGCTCTTCGTCGACGAGTTCGCCGACGCCCCGGCGCCGAGCGACACCCGCGACTGACGCCTCGGACCGGGCCCTAGCCCGCGAGCGAGTCGAGGTGGCGCGACAGCACCTGCTCGGCTTCGACAGCGGCGTCCCTCGACGAGGTCCAGACGAGGTGCAGCGCCAGCCCGTCGAGGAGAGCGTGCAGGCGATGCGCTTCGAGGTGCGCGTCGAGGTCGCCTCCGAGCTCTCCCGCTTCGGCGAGGTCCTGGATCACGGCGTCACAGACTCGACGAACGCCGTCGTGCAGTTCGCGGGCGTGGCCCTGTAGGTCGTCATCGGTGAGGGCGAGCCGGCTCAGCTGAAGCTGGACCAGGAGTTCGGTGCGACGCGCCTCGTCGAGCGGCAGCAGCTCGCGCATCGCTTGCATCGCGCGCTCGCGGCCGTGGCCTGTGACGGCGAGCAGGCGGGTCGCGACGTCCTGCTGCAGGCGCTCGAAGCAGAACCGGCGCAGTTCGTCCTGCGTCGGGAACGCTCGTCGCAGGGATGCCGTCGCGATTCCGGCCTCGTCGGCCACCCGCCGAACCGACAGCGCCGCCACGCCATCGCGCGCGAGGACACGGAAGGCGGCTGCGGCGATCTCGTCGTTACGGTCGTTGTGGTCGATGAGGCGCGGCATGACCTCATCATCCCGCAGCGGCGGGAGCTCGTTTGGGCCACACGGAGTAGCTGATGGCCCACAGCAGGTCGATGCCCACGATCAGGCCGAGGATCGGGAAGAAGCCGAGCAGCTCCGCGGTGCGCTCGGCGTCGCCGACCAGCAGGATGAGCCCGCCGAGGATCGCCGCCGCGATCGCGGATGCGAGCAGCGTGCGCGGGACGTCCTTCCAGCAGGCGACGGCATACGCGGCGCCGTAGAGAACCGGACGCGGTTCGGCGCCTCGGAAGCGCGTGGCGACCTTCGCGTCCGCCCACGCGATCATGCGGTGGCCGTATGCCACCGAGACGCCGATGTAGAGCGCGGCGAGGCCGTGGTGCCACGACGCCGTTCCGCCCCCCAGCAGGTCGACGGCGACGAGGAGCAGCAGGATCAGGTCGATCAGAGGTGCGGCCAGCAGCAGTGCGGCGCCGAGCTTCGGTCGATTGTAGGCGTAGCGGGCGACGAGGCCCGCGACGATCGCGACCCAGAATCCCACCTCGCAGGCGATGATGGCGGCCAGGATCATGATCGTTCCTCTCGTTCAGCGACCGTCGGATGCTAGCACGACCGTGCTACCAAAAGACGTCGCTGACGATCAGGCCACGCGATTGCGCACCAGTTCGAGCGCGGCCTCCTCGAACCAGTCGCCCGCGGCCGGCCCGCCGTTGCAGGTTCCGTCGCTCTCTCCGGGCCGCTTGATCCACAGCAGTGCGTCGAGACCTGAGTCCTCCGCGGCGACGGCCGGCGGCGTCCCGAGGCCCGCCCCGCGCGGATTGCACCAGGTGCCCTGCCCGCCGCGGCCGTTGCGGGAGGTGTCGATGACGTACCTCGGGGTGCCGCCCAGAAGTGCTCGGAGCCGTTCCGCGTACCGCCGTTCGGCCGCGGTCGGCGAGAAGTTCGACACGTTCGTCGAGAAGCCGCGGCCCTCGAGCACCCCGGCGTCGCGCAAGCGCTCGGCCATCGTCTCGGCCGGCACCCAGTTCGCGTGACCCGCGTCGACGTAGGCCGCGACGCCGGCCTGAGCGAGGGCGCGGACGGCGCCGCGGATGAGCGCCGTTCGCGGGCCCTGCCTCGCGCAGTCCCCGAGCATCGCCAGGGCGTCGGGCTCGACGATGACCGCGGATGCCGTCCGGCTCAGGGTCTCCGCGATGAGCTGCGCCCAGGGCCCGTAGCGCTCGATCGTGAGACCGCCCGAGGAGTAGGCCGCGCAGTCGCGCGCCGGGATCGCATACATCACGAACGTCGCCACCTTGTTCTGTTCGGTGGCGGCGGCCGTCTCGGACCGCAGCACCTCGACGAGCTCGGCGTCGCTGTACCACTCGCCGAGCCACGTCGCGGTGGGCGCGCTCGCAATGATCTCGAGCGCGTCCGCCACGGCGACGCGACCCTGGGCGCGGGCAACCGCGACGGCGCGGGCTGCGGCCGAGTCGGTCGGCAGCGCCGGCCCGGCGGCCAGCGGGTTGGCATCGCGTCGCATGACCATCCTCATTCGAGACGTCACCCGACGATACCGGGGCGTCGCACGTCAGTGGGCTCGGGCCGCCTCGGTCTCGATCACCTCGGCGAGCTCGCGTGCCGTGCTCCACATCGGCCAGTGCCCGGTGGGCAGATCGACCACGTCCACCTGCTGAAGCCGCGAGACCTCGGCGAACATGGGGTGGCCGCCGCGCGCCATCGCCATGACCTGCTCGCCCGAGATCGAGCAACAGACAAGTGTCGTCGGCACCGCGTGGCGTGCGTCATCGGTGAGGACCACCTGCTCACGCAGCACGGGCGCGGGCTGCGGCACCGCCCGTGCTCGGAATCGGTCGAGGTGCTCCGCGTCGACCCCGTCCAGGCTGGCTTGCTGCGACAGGACGTCGAACGGCGGCAGCGGCAGCTCGGCGACGGTGTCGGGCAACTCCGGAGCGAACGCGCTGCCGGACGCCATCGGGCCCGAGTCGACCCAGATCACGCGTCGGACGAGTTCCGGATGCCGATCGAGCACGATGCTGACCGGACCATTGGCGCCGCTGTGCGCCACCACGATCGCCGGACCGTCCGTCGAGGCGCCCAGTGATTCGAGTGCGTCTCGGATCGCGAGAGCTTGGTCGTCGAGGGTGCGCGTTGCGCGTTCGGGGTCGCCGGCGTCGAGGCCGGGGAGGGTCACCGCCGTCACCCGAGCGTCGGGCGAGAGGTGGGCGAGAACGTCGTCCCATGCCCAGGCGCCGAGCCAGTGACCGGCGACGAGGAGGATCGGGGGAGAGGTGAGCTGATCGGTCATGACACCAGCATCCGCCCGTCGACGGACAGCAGTATGTCATCATCTATGTCATGAATTCGGCGAGACGATGAAACGGGTCGAACGGCTTCACGCCCTGACCGAGACGCTGCGGCGCAGCGGGTCGAGGGGCGTCTCGGCCGAGCGTCTGGCGCGGGAGTTCGAGGTCTCGGTCCGCACGGTCAAACGCGATCTCGACGCGCTCGAGCGCAGCGGTGCTCCGATCTGGTCGAGGCCCGGTCCGGGTGGCGGATACGGGCTCGCCGCCGGGTCCTCGCTCCCGCCGATCAGTCTCTCGCCCTCTCAGGCGGTGGCTCTCATGGCCGCGGTGGCCGCGGCGCCGGACGCGCCCTACGCCGATCTCGCGTCGGCCGCGGTGCGCAAGATCGTCGACGTGCTCGACCCCCGCACCCGGGAGCGCGCGGTCGACCTGGCCGGACGGGTCTGGGTGGAGGGGTCACCCGGCGCCTCGCGGATCGTCAGGTCAGCGCTCGAACAGGCGATGCTCGAGCAGCGTGTCGTCCGCATCCGGTATGTCGCTCAGGACGGCGCGACGACCACCCGCGATGTCGAGCCGGTGCTGTTCGCGTCGAACGGCGGACGGTGGTACCTCATCGGGTGGTGCCGGCTGCGCGACGCGATGCGGTGGTTCGCCGTTCACCGCATCGAGCGGGCGCACGTCACGGCGGCGGAGTGCGCGGGCCACACCGTCGCCGAGGTCGGCGAGTCACCCGAGCACGCCCGCCCGGTCCACGGGTCACGGATGACGTGAGGCCGAGGGGTCTCCGAAGTGCGTGCGGATGTGCTCGCTGATGGCGCGTCGGCCCGCGTCCTGGTCGCCTGCGATCAGGGCGTCGAGCAGTACGCGGTGCTGCGCACCCACGGCGTGAGGATCGGCGTAGTACGAGGCATCGCGGCGGAAGTAGGCGCGGACGCGAGGCTGGATCGTCCGCCAGATCTGCAGGCAGTGCTGTTGCCCCGAGAGGACGACGATGGCCTCGTGGAATCGGGCGTCCTCGTCGGCGAGCCTTCCCAGGTCGCCGGCGCCCGCCGCGTCGTCCATGCTCGCGACGATGGCGGCCAGCGCTGCGGCATCCTCGTCCGTGCACACCTCCATCGCCTTCGCGAAGGCGAAGCGCTCGAGGGCCAGGCGAACGGGCACGAGGACGTTCTCGATCTCCTCCTGTGACACCCCGAGCACCTCGGTGCCGCGATAGGGGTAGGAGACGACGAGCCCCTCCTGTTCGAGCTGCCGCAGCGCCTCGCGGATGGGTGCGCGGCTGGTGCCGAGCTGACTCGCGAGCTCGAGCTCGGTGAGCCGATGACCGGGTTCGAGATCTCCCGACGTGATGGCTTCCCGCAGCACCTCGGCCACCTGCTCGCGACGCGAAGCGGTGGGGATCGGCGGAAGGGATGGGGTGGGCACCAGGCAACGGTAGCAATTACGATGGTTGTCGACAATCGACAACCATCACGTCAGTGGTGAGAGAGGCGAACCCATGAAGATCACGGAGATCAAGACGTGTGGACTCCGCGGAGCGACCCCGGAGGGCGGATGGACGCATGAGCACGGTCCCGACGACGTCATCCACACCCTGATCGCCATTCACACCGACGAGGGCGTGATCGGTGTCGGCAGCTGCTACTCGAGCGAGTCTCTCGTGCGGGCGGCTCTCGAACTCCTCTCGCCGCTCCTGGTCGGCGCGGACCCCCGCGAGCCGGAGCGGGTGAGTCAGACCCTGAACGCGCACACATTCTGGATGGGGAGAGGCGGCGCGGTCGCGCACGCGATCAGCGGCATCGACATCGCCCTGTGGGACATCCTGGGTCAGGTGGCAGGGCTGCCGGTCGGGAAGCTGCTGGGCGGCGTCTACCGATCGCGGGTGCGTCCTTACGCGTCGTTGCTGGTGGACGACCCGGCTCCGCTGCGCGACAAGCTGCACGAGATCGCCGCCGGCGGGTTCACCGCGTTCAAGATCGGCTGGGGCGGGTTCGGGCGTCGTGACAGCCGATACGACGAGGATGTCGTCGCCGCGGCGCGCGACGCGATCGGGGCGGATGCCCTGCTCGCCGTTGACGCGGGTGGCTCGGACGGATTCTGGGCGGGACGCTCGGCATGGGCGATCCGCACCTCGGCGATGCTCGCCGACCACGATGTCGCGTGGTTCGAGGAAGCACTCGCGCCCGACGATATCGAAGGGTACAGCGCTCTCCGCGCGCGATCCGGCGTGCCGATCGCCGGCGGGGAGGTTCTCACGCGGCGGCAGGACTTCGCGCGATGCCTGCGGGCCGGAGCGTTCGACATCGTGCAGCCCGACACGACGAAGAGCGGCGGGCTCAGCGAATCGCGCCGCGTCGCTTGGCTGGCGGAGGAGTTCGGCGTGCGGCTCATCCCGCACGGGTGGAACACAGCGGTCGGGCTGAGCGCGGATCTGCATCTCGCGTCCGCCGTCGCCGGCACCGACCTCGTGGAGTATCGCACGGGCTCCGCCTACATCGACGGGCTGCTGGAGGCGCCTCCCCAGCTCGACGCCGATGGCATGCTCACGGTGCCCGACGCCCCCGGCCTCGGCATCCGGCTCTCGCAGGAATCCCTCGATCGGTGGGGCACGCGACCCGATCTGCTGCGGCCGAGCGCGGGCCGGTGAGCCGCGGGTCACGTTGCCGGTGCGTCAGGTTGTCGGGGCGTCGAGGATGATCGCGCGCATCCCGGCGCTCGTCGCTCCGTCCGCGCCGACGCTGCTGTCCTCGATTGCGAGACAGCGCGCGGCAGGGACCGCGACGAGGGATGCCGCGCGGCGGTAGAGGTCGGGATACGGCTTCGGGCGGTCGCGCGGCGTCCATCCCACCAGCGGCACCCCCGTCAGCAGGGGGAGCGCGCAGGAGACGGTGTACTGCAGCCGCTCCTGCGCGCTGTTGCTGACGACGGCGATCGGGACCCTCGCGTCGATGAGGTCGCGGGCGAGGGCGTAGATCGGATCGATGGGCTGCAGGCTCTCATCGAACGCCGATCGCAGGCGGCGCCAGTACTCGCGATACACGACCTCCGTCGGAGGCAGCGAGGGATTCGTCGGCCGGAGCGTGGCGAGGCGCTGCTCGAAGCTCAGCCCGTCCGTGGCCGCACCCGGAGCCGGGCTCAGGGCGAGCTCGTCTGCGAGGGCGCGCCACACGCGGTCGCAGATCGGCTCGGAGTCGACGAGGGTGCCGTCGCAGTCGAAAAGCACCGCATCGACCTTCTGCCGACGGACGCGATCGAGCACGGACGCGGCCACGTCGTCGATGCCCGTCCCATCTGAGGTCAGGCGCCCACGCGCGGTTTCAGTGCGGGCCTTGACCATGCCACCACTCCTTCGAAGAAATGTCGATTGTCGACATTCTACCGAGGCGGCCGGAGCTCACCCGATGAGGCTCGGCTGCAGATCGCGCAGGGTGCGTCCGTGCGTCATCCGGGCCACGCCGATCGCGGCGAGCACCAGTGCGCCCACCATCCACGTGAACAGCACCGCGAGATCGAGGCTCACCCGGCTGAGGTCGCCGCCGTACATCCACTGCCGCATGCCGTCGACGACGTAACCCATCGGCAGAACGTGGTGCAGGGCCGCGAGAGGTGCCGGCAGGGTCTGCCAGGGGAACGTGCCGCCCGCCGTGACGAGCTGGAGCACCATCAGCACGAGACCGATGAACTGTCCGACCGACCCCAACCACACGTTGAGCGCGAGGATGATCGCGGCGTAGGTGAACGACGCGGTGATGAGCATCCCCAGGGTCCCCACGGGGCTCGAGAAGTTGAACCCGAGCGCGATCGACAGCACGCCGAAGAGGACGATCATGCCGATGCCGCCGAGCATCGCGGGAGTCAGCCATCCCGCGAGGGTCACGCGCAGCGGCGACCGCAGCGCGGTCACGGCTCGGCGCGACACCGGCTTGACGATGAGGAACAGCGCGTAGATGCCGATCCACCCGGCGAGGGCCGCGAAGAAGGGGGCCAAGCCCGCGCCGTAGTCACCGGCCTTCGCGATGTTCCCGGAATCGACCGCGACCGGGTCGGCGATCGTCTGCGCCTGCTGGTCGCGCAGCTCGGGCGACGAATCGGGCAGCTGGGCGACACCCGAGCTCAACCCGTCGCGCAGCTCGACGAGGCCGCCGTCGAGCGTCCCGAGCCCAGACGCGAGCTGGCGTGCACCGTCGTCGAGCTGAGCGGCGCCGGTCGCGGCCTCATCCGTGGCCGAGGCGAGCTGGCCCGCTCCCGACGACACGGATGCGGCGCCGTCGGCCGCCTGCGCGGCACCGCTCGCGAGCTGAGCGGCGCCCGAGCTGACCTGGGCCGCCCCCGCGGCGAGGCGATCGATCTGACCGGTCGCCTCATCGACGCGCGTCACGCCCGACTGCAGGCGTTCGCCGATCGGATCGAGGCGGGCCAGAACCTCGGCGATCTGCGCCTGGTCGAGTCCGCCGTCGGCGAGCAGGGCGGCGATGTCCGTCCGGACCTGCGGGAGCTGACCCGCGGCGTCGTCGACGACCGACCGCACGCGGTCGGCGTAGCCGGCGAGCTCGGCGGTGCCGTCCGAAACTTGAGCCGCGCCGGAAGCCAGGTCGGATGAGCCCTGTGCCAGCGTGCGCGTGCCGTCGGCGAGTTGCGACGCGCCTCCGGCGAGCTGGTTGGCTCCGTCGCGCAGCTGCACCGCGCCGGCCGAGAGCTGGCCCGTGCCGTCGGCGAGCTGGTTGGCCCCGTCGAGGGCCTGACCTGCGCCGTCGACGAGCTGGTTCGCGCCATCGGTGGCGTTCTGCAGCTGCACGCGGATGTCGGCGATGCCGGTGAGCAGGCGCGATGCGGCCTCACGGCCGACGAGTTCGGCGACCGACGAGCGGATGCGTTCGACCGCCTGCGAGCCGATAGACGACGCGAGGTAGTTGTTCGCGTCGTTGGTGGCGAGCACCAGCGTCGCCTGTCGGGGCTCGTCGCCCGCCGCGCTCGTCAGGGCGAGCGAGAAGTCTTCGGGGAGGGTGACGGAGAAGTCGACCTCGCCGGTGCGCAGCGCTTCCTGCGCGTCGGCGGCATCCATCTGCTTCCAGCCGAAGTCGCGGCCGTCGACGAGCTTGTCGGCCACCTCGGTGCCGTAGTTGACCGTCCCGCCGCCGTCGCTCGCGGGGGCGCCCGCGTCGAGGTCGACCAGGGCGACCGGGATGTCGGCGAACTTGCCGTAGGGGTCCTGGTTGGCCCACAGGTAGAGGCCGCCGTACAGGACCGGAACGAGCATGAGCGCGATCAGGGCGACCACCGACATCCGGGTGGCCGTCAGCCGTCGCAGCTCGGCGCTGATCAGAGCGGGGATCTTCATCGGGAGGCCTTCGGACGGGTGCCGCGCAGTCGGATGCCGCTGGGCACCAGCCGTCGGTGCGGCGCGAGGGGATCTGTTTCGGTGAGGAGGGTCGCGGCCGCTTGGCCTGCGATCACGAGCACGGCCAGGCCGCGACCGGCGAACTCGCGGGCGAGCGTCCACCAGGCGTGCGGGTCGCCGCCGTGACGGTCGGGCGAGACGAGCACGATGCCCTCGACTCCCGGGCGCAGGACCGCGAGCTCGAGCAGCATCCGGATGCGGTCGGTCGCCGGCACATCGCCGATGGGGACACGCGAGTACGAGCGGAGGTCGTGCTCGTCGAGCCATCGCCGAGCCGAGATCGGGTCGGCGAGGCGGCCGGCGAACATCAGCTCTTCGCCGACGACGCCGACCGTGGAGATGTTCGGAGGCGGGTCGCTGACGTCGGGGGCGTCGATGAGCGCGGTCTTGTGTCGCAGGGTGCGTGACGCGCGGGCGCCGTCGAGCAGCACGGTTCCGCCGTCGGGGCGCATCCGTCCGCTCGCGATGAGGCCCAGCACGGTCGGGCGCTGCTCGGTCTCGGCGATCGCGAGCGTGGCGCGGCCGGTGCGGAACGACAGGCTCGTGGGCGGAAGGGCCAGGTCTTTGCGGCCCTTCGCCACGTCGCGCAGTTCGACGCGCATCAGGACGCCGCTCCCACGACGTCCGAGTGGGCGTCGATGAGGGCGGCGGCGTCGCGCCACGAGAGCCCGGCGATCGAGAGCACCGCCCTGACGACGAGCGAATGCGCCTCGGGCGACGATGCGTCGAGGCGGACGATGACCGTTCGGGCGGTCTCCTCGATGAGGCGGGCGAGGGTCGGGGCGGCGACATCCGTGCGGAGGGTGCCCTCGTCCTGCCCACGACGCACCAGATTCATCAGCGCGCGGCGGAGCGGGGCGAGTGCGGCAGCGGAGTCTTCCACGTGCCGCTCGTCGAGGGCGACGGCCGCGGCGACCTGCACGTGCGACGCCTCGCCCCAGAGCCGACCCGTCAAGCGGGCGAGCGCGACAGGCACGGACTCGGTGTCGAGTCGCAGCCCCGGGTCGGTCGCGATCGCGTTGAAGCGCTGCGCCCCCGACGCGACGAGCTCGCGCACGAGCGCGTCGCGATCGTCGAAATGGCCGTAGAGCGCGCGACGGCTGAGGCCGGCGGCCCGGGCGATCGCGTCGACGGAAGCGCTCGGGTCGAGCGCCAGCGTGCGCGCGGCGGCGGAGAGGAGCCCGGCGCGATTCGCGGCGGCATCCTTCCGCGGACGACGAGGGGAGACGGTGTCGGTCACCCGTCGATGATACGAACTTGCACACGTATGTGCAAGTAAGGCTGCGACAGTGCGGTCGTGTCAGTCGGCGCCGAAGTCGAACGAGGCGGACTCGCCCGCGGCATCCACTCGATCGGCCAGATCCTGGTCGGTCTGCTCGACGTTGCCGGTGATCTCAGCCGCACCGCCGCGCTCGAGGTCGCCCACGAGCTCGGCCGTCGGACCCCCGATGAGGCCGATGCCGGCGTAGTGCTCGAGCCGCGAGCGCGAGTCGGCGATGTCGAGGTTGCGCATCGTGAGCTGGCCGATGCGGTCGGTCGGGCCGAAGGCCGAGTCGCCCACCCGCTCCATCGAGAGCTTCTCGGGCGAGTACGACAGGTGGCGGCTCTCGGTGTTCAGGATGGTGTAATCCTCGCCGCGGCGCAGGCGCAGCGTGACGGTGCCGCTGATCGCGGAGCCGACCCAGCGCTGGATCGACTCGCGCAGCATGAACGACTGCGGCTCGAGCCAGCGGCCCTCGTACATGAGGCGTCCGAGGCGGCGACCCTGCTCGTGGTAAGTGGCGAGGGTGTCTTCGTTCAGGATGCCGTTGACCAGCCGCTCGTACGCGATGAACAGCAGGGCCATGCCCGGCGCCTCGTAGATGCCGCGGCTCTTCGCCTCGATGATGCGGTTCTCGATCTGGTCGCTCATGCCGAGGCCGTGGCGGCCGCCGATCGCGTTCGCCTCCATCACGAGCTGGACGATGTCGGAGTACTCGACGCCGTTGACGGCGACGGGACGTCCGGCTTCGAAGGTGACCGAGACGTCCTCGGTCTCGATCTCGACGGCCGGGTCCCAGAAGCGCACACCCATGATCGGCTCGACGATCTCGAGCGAGACGTCGAGGTGCTCGAGGGTCTTGGCCTCGTGAGTGGCGCCCCAGATGTTGGCGTCGGTCGAGTAGGCCTTCTCGACGGAGTCGCGGTACGGGAAGCCGTGCGCGACGAGCCATTCGCTCATCTCGGTGCGGCCGCCCAGCTCGGTGACGAAGTCGGCGTCGAGCCAGGGCTTGTAGATGCGCAGCGCCGGGTTGGCGAGCAGACCGTAGCGGTAGAACCGCTCGATGTCGTTGCCCTTATAGGTCGAGCCGTCGCCCCAGATGTCGACGCCGTCCTCCTTCATTGCGCGGACGAGCATCGTGCCGGTGACGGCACGGCCGATCGGCGTCGTGTTGAAGTAGGTGCGACCGCCCGAACGGATGTGGAACGCGCCGCAGGCGAGGGCGACGAGGCCCTCTTCGACCATCATCGGCTTGCAGTCGATCAGGCGCGAGCCCTCGGCGCCGTACTGCAGCGCGCGGCCGGGGATCGACGCGATGTCGTCTTCGTCGTACTGACCGAGGTCGCCGGTGTAGGTGAAGGGGACGGCGCCCTTGTCACGCATCCACGCGACCGCGACGGAGGTGTCGAGACCCCCCGAGAAGGCGATGCCGACGCGCTCGCCGACGGGCAGGGACTGGAGGACCTTCGACATGGGGACAATCCTACTGAGCGGGGGCGTGCCCGTTGTGCCCCGGGCGGGGCGGGGGGAGGACGGACGTGCGCGAACTCCTCAGATCCGGCGGGATCGGCCGCGGTTGGGCCGGGAGGGGGGGGGGAGCGGGCGGCCGGATCTGAGGAGTTGCTGCAGGCGTCAGTCCTTCGTGACGGGGACGACGAGGCCGCCCCAGGTCTCGTTCTCGAAGTCTGCGGTCTCGGATGAGGTCAGCAGCTCGTACAGCGCGACGATGCGGGGGTCGTCCTTCAGGTCGGGACGCGTGGCGAGCACGTTGTAGTACGGGCTGCCCTCGCCCTCGGTGAGGATCGCCTGGTCGGCGGTGAGGCCCGCGGGAAGCGCGAAGCTGATCGTGACGAACGCCGCATCGACGTCCGGCACGGCCTGCGGCAGCGTCGCGTTCTCGATCTCCTGGAACTGGAAGTCGCGCGGGTTGTCGGTGATGCCGGTCAGGTCGACGACGTCGTCGGAGACCTCGATCAGACCCTCCTGCGCGAGCAGCTTGAGCGCACGGCCCTCGTTCGTCGGGTCGTTGGGGATCGCGATGGTCGCCCCGTCCTCCAGGTCGTCGAGGCTGTCGACCTTGCTGGAGTAGAACGCGGCCGAAGGCAGGTAGGCCTCGCCGACGCTGATGAGGTCGGAGCCGGTGTTGGTGTTGAAGTTCTCGAGGAACGTCGAGTTCTGGAACAGGTTCGCGTCGATCGAACCGTCGACGAGCGCGGTGTTGGGCGTGTTGTAGTCGGTGAACGGGACGAACTCGATCGTCAGCCCCAGCTCCGCGGCGCCGTTCTCGGCGATGTGGTTGAGGATGTCGCCGGCAGGCGTCTGCAGCGCGCCGACCTTGAGCGTGCCGAGGCCGTCACCCTCTGCGCCGCCCGACTCGGATGCCGGCGAGCCCGCGCATCCCGCCAGGATGAGGGCCGCGGAGGCGACGGCGGCCAGGACGAGCGGGGTGCGGGCGATGCGGATGCCACGGATGCTGCGGGACATGGAGGGTTCCTCTCGGGATGACGGTGCGTTGCGGATGTGTGTCGCGTTGCGGGGTGACGGGGCGGGTCGTGCGGTGCCGAGGCCGGGCGCCCGGGTCAGGCGCGGCCGCGGGCGTCGGCCCGCTGCATCCGGGCGCTCGAGGCGGGCTTGCGGGTGCGTGGCGTGCGCCGCGCGAGACGCCGGGCGCCCCAGCTCGCGAGGCCCTGCAGCACCATGACGATCGCGAAGATCACGACGATGACGCTGACGATGTGGATCCAGCTGTACTGCTGGTAGCCGTATCGGATCGCGACGTCGCCGAGCCCGCCGCCGGCGACGGTGCCGACCATCGCCGAGAAGTTGATGATCGAGGTGACGGTCGTCGACAGGCCGAGCAGCATCGCGGGCGCGGCCTCGGGCAGCAGCACCTTGGTGACCAGCTGCCACCGGCTCGCTCCGAGGGATGCCGCGACCTCCAGCAAGCCGTCGTCCACCTCCTTGATCGCGATCTCGACCATGCGGGCGAAGAACGGGATGGCGACGACCGACAGCGGCACGATCGCCGCGGTCGGTCCGATGAAGGTTCCGACGATGAGGCGGGTGAAGGGGATCAGCGCGACCATCAGGATGATGAACGGCACCGATCGGCCGAGGTTGACGATGAAGTCGAGCACGCGGTTGACGACGATGCCGACCCGTCGTGAGCCGAACGGGGTCGCGAGGAAGCGCCCCTGCTCGGTGCCGACGAGCACGACGCCCAGGGGCAGGCCGATGACGATCGTCGCGAGCAGCGCGACGCCCACCATGTAGAGCGTCTGGCCGGTGGCGACCAGCAGCAGATTGAGCAGTTGCTCGTTCACGCGGCATCCCCTCCCTGCAGGACGTCGACGATGAGACCCTGGCCGCGCAGGTCGGCGATGACGGCGGATGCCGCGACCGCGGGCACCTCGAGCCGGGTGCGGCCGGCCTGCGTGCCGGCGATCTGCTCGACGAGCGCGCCGAGGAGGGACACGTCGACGTCGTGATCGCGGGCGATCCTCGCGATCACGGGACGATCCGCGGTGCCGCCGGCGAAGGTGATGTCGATGACCGTCGCGCTCGGGTCGGCTCCGGCGGGGATCGGACCGAGCGGGAAGAGCTGCGAGGTGAGCCGTGAGCCGGGCGTGCGGATGACGTCGGTCAGGCGGCCGCTCTCGACGATGCGCCCGTGCTCGAGGAGGGCCGCCGAATCGCACGTCGACTTCACGACATCCATCTCGTGGGTGATGAGGAGCACGGTCAGCCCGAGCTCCGCGTTGATGCGGCGGTAGAGGTCGAGGATCGACGTCGTCGTCTCGGGGTCGAGGGCGCTCGTCGCCTCGTCGGAGAGCAGCACGCTCGGGCCGCTCGCGAGGGCGCGGGCGATGCCGACGCGCTGTTGCTGCCCGCCCGACAGCTCGTGCACGGCGGCGTCGCCCCGGTGACCGAGGCCGACGAGGTCGAGCATCTCCTGCGCGCGGTCGCGCCGCCGGGCCCGGGGGCTGCCGTCGAGTTCGAGGGCGAGCTCGACGTTGCCGCGCACCGACCGGCTGCCGAGGAGGTTGAAGCGCTGGAACACCATGCCGATCCGGCGGCGTGCCGTGCGCAGGCTGTTCGGGTCGAGGGCGGTCAGATCGACCCCATCGACGACCACCCGGCCTGTATCCGGGCGCTCGATGAGATTGACCATGCGGGCGAGCGTGCTCTTTCCCGCGCCGGACTGGCCGACGATGCCGTAGATCTCCCCGGAGGGGATCTGCAGTGAGACGTCGTCGACGGCGGTCAATCCGCCGTAGCTCTTCGATACGTGCTCGAGCGCGATCACGGTCGGGCCTTTCGGAGGTCAGCGCCGTCGGGTCGCCGGCGTCACCCCCGAGTTTCGCGTTCGCGCGCACCTCGACGAATTCTCGTTACCCCAGATGTCGTCGACGGTTGCGCGAGAACGTACCGTCGCCGCGAGCGCGCACCCTGAACGGTACGTTTTCGCGGGAAGGGTGCGTTCTCGGGGCTACGCCGCTTCGCGAGGCGGCGCGGCCGGACGGTCGGATGCCGCGGACGTTCGGTCGGGCGCGGATTCGGCCGACCCGGGAGCATCGGAAGCATGACCTCAACTGCATCCATTCCCCTTACCCGCGAGAACGCCGCACCGATGAGGTACGGCGGTCTCATCGTCATCATGCTCATGGGCTTCCTGGTGGTCACCGCCGAGTTCCTGCCCAACGGAGTGCTCACCGAGATGGCCGCGGCCCTCGGGGTGACCCCGGGCCAAGCTGGTCAGACGGTGACGATGACCGCGCTCGCCGGGCTGATCGTGGCCCCGACGATCGGCCTCATCTTCCCCCGCATGGATCGCCGGACCCTGCTCGTATGGGCCGCGGCGGCGGCATCCCTCTCGAGCATCCTCGTCGCGCTCTCACCGCACCTGATCACTATCCTGATCGCGCGCTTCTTCCTCGGCGCTTCCATCAGCGCGTTCTGGTCGATGTCGATCGCCGTCGCCGCCCGGCTCGCCGGACCGGAACGCATCGGCCGGGCGATGATGTTCACCTCGGCGGGAGTGTCGCTCGCCACCGTCGCCGGTGTGCCGCTCGGCGTGCTCTTGAGCGAGGCCTTCGACTGGCGCATCGCCTTTGCGGTCGTCGGGACGGCGACCGCTGTGGTCGCTCTCGCTGTGCGCGTCACGGTGCCCACGGTGCCGGCCGCTGCGGCATCCGGTGTAGGGATGCTCGTCGACTCGCTCCGGCGCCCCGGCGTCACGGCGGGCATGATCGGCCACGTGCTGGTCGTGCTGGGGCACTTCCTGGCATACACCTACATCCGGCTGGCGCTGGAGCGGGTTCCGGATGTCGGCGCCGAGACGATCGTGCTGCTGCTCGCCGTCTTCGGTGTGGGCGGTCTCATCGGGAACCTGGTCATCGGCCTGCTCGTCGACCGGGCGTTCCGCGTCTTCGCCGTGACGGCGCCGGTGATCATCGCGGCGGCGATCGCTCTGCTGGTGATGCTGCCCGGGTCGCTTCCCGTCGTCGTCCTCGCGGTCTTCGTGTGGGGCTTCTTCTTCGCGTCTTGGCTCATCATCGTCAACACATGGGTGGGTCACCGGATGCCGGACCGCCGCGAGGCGGGCGGCAGCCTCACCGCCGTCGGCTTCCAGCTCGCGATCGTGTTGGCCGCCGGGTTCGGCGGGTTGCTGGTCGATCTCACCGGGGTCGTCACTCTCGACATCGTGGCGCTTGCGTTGCTCGTGATCGGCGCGCTGCTCTTCGGCTGGGTCGTGCGGACCCACGAGGCTGACCGGATGCAGCACTCCTGACGAGGCGGTCAGCCGCTGACACCGCTGGGGGCGGCGCCGTCGTCAGTGCAACGACGGCGCCGCAGCCCGGGCACGCCACAGCGACGGCGGCATCCCGGCGTGGCGGCGGAAAGCGCGGCTGAAGCCTTCGTCCGAGCCGTAGCCCAGGGCGCGAGAGGTTTCCGAGACGGATGCACCCGACTCGAGCATGTCCTTGGCGTGCTGCATCCGGATCTCGGCGACGTACCCCGCGGGGGAACGGCCGTATGCTCGCCTGAACCGCGCGGCGAAGACCGTTCGCGACATCGCGCTGAGGCTCGCGAGCTGATCGATGGTCCAGTCGCGGCCCGGGTCGGCGGCGACGGCTTCCGCGGCACGGCGGAGGAATGGGTCGATTGCCGGGTCAGGCCAGGCGGAGGTACCGCCGGTCGGAGCCGCCCAGGCGCGGATGGCCGCGAGCAGGACGGTTTTGATGATCATCTGACAGACGATCGTCTCTCCGGATCGCCCCGAGGGTGTGCCGGTGCCGAGGTGACTGACGAGCGCAGCGGCCGCGGGCTCGATCTCGCTGAAGCCGTCGACGAAGACGAACGGCGGCAGCGGCGTCACGGCGGCGAGGGAGACGTCGGCCGGGACGACCGTCAGCTCTGCGCCCGACTGCGACGTCAGGGAGATCGCGAGGCGCCCGAGGCTCAGGAAGGCATCGCCGGCGAGAAGCGTGCGTGGTCCCGAGGCCGCGCCTGCGTCGGCCGCCCCCGCGACGGTGCAGCTCGTGCCGGATGCCGGATCCCCGGTGATCTCGCCAGACAGTACGTAGACCAGGGTGGCATCGCCGGTGCCGAGTTGCAGTGATGTGCCCGGGTCGAGGCGTGCCCCGTGGGCCGTGCCCGGACGGATCTCGAGGGATGCCAGGGCTTGTTCGAGCGCGATCACGTTTCCCACAACGCCATCCCCCGCGGCCTCATTCCGCCGCGCGCTCCCGCGCCAGAACGTACCGTCGCCGCGAGAACGCACCTGACGCGGCGCGTTCTCGCGGCGAGGGTGCGTCCTCGCCCCGCCGCCGCCGCCCGCCTCGGGCTCAGCCGAGCGTGACGCCGGTGATCGTGACCGGAGTCGCGGGCGCGCCGTCGGCAGCGCCGCCCTCGGCACCGGCCGCGGCCACCTCGCGCACGACGGCGAGGCCCGCCTCGTCGAGCGTGCCGAAGACGGTGTACTTGGCGGGCAGCGGGGTGTCCTCGTACACGAGGAAGAACTGCGAGCCGTTCGTGTTCGGTCCGGCGTTGGCCATCGCGACCGTTCCGGCCGGGTAGGTCTCGCTGCCGTCGAGCTCGTCGGCGTAGTTGTATCCGGGGCCACCGCGGCCGGTTCCCGACGGGTCGCCGCACTGCAGCACGAAGATCCCCGAGGTGGTGAGGCGGTGGCAGGGCGAGTCGTTGTAGTACCCCTGCTCGGCGAGCGACACGAAGCTGCCCACCGTGCAGGGCGTGCGCTCGGCATCCAGGGTCATGGGGATGTCGCCGGCCGACGTCTGCAGGACGGCCGAGACCTGACCCGTCACCTCCGACTCGGCGGGCGGGAGCTGCACGTCGCGCACGCCGCCAGCAGCCTCGACGTAGGCGCACGCGCCCTCCGGGACGGTCTCGGCGGTCGGCATCGTGTCGGGCTCGGCTGGCGTGGGCGACGATGCGCATCCGGCGAGAGCGAGAGCCGACAGGACGAGGAGGGCGGAACCGAGGCGAGCGCGCATGATCAGAGCCTACGGTCTCGGATGCCGCCTGCCGGGCACCGGAATCGACGCGATTCGGTAGCGGGAGCGAGGCCCGGATGCCGGACCTGGCCAGCACGCGCTGCGAGTGGCACGATCGGACCGTGATGCTCGCGTCGCGGGCCGCGGAAGGGGTGGCGATGGGTGACAACACGGCGGGCGGTGCCGGGTTCTCCGACGAGGAGAAGGCCGCGATGAAGCAGCGGGCCGAGGAGCTGCGTTCGACGAAGGGGCTGAAGGGTGCCGCGAAGCTCGCGAAGGAGCTCGAGGCGTGCATGGAGGCGATCGACGCGCTCGCGGGGATCGACGGCGAGGTCGCCCGCATGGTCCACCGGATCGTCTCGGAGGAGGCATCCGACCTCGACCCGAAGACGTTCTACGGATTCCCCGCCTATGCGCGCGCCGGCAAGGTCGTCATCTTCGTGCAGCCCAAGTCGAAGTTCGACACCCGCTATCCGACGCTGAATTTCGACGAGACGGCCTCGCTCGATGACGGGGCGATGTGGCCGACGTCGTTCGCGATCGTCGAGGTCACTCCGGAGGTCGAGCGTCGCGTGCGGGATCTGGTTCGCGCTGCGATCGACTGACCCGCGGGCGTCCGGGCTCCGGGGCGGGCGAGAGCGGGATCGCCCGCGGTTCTCGCGTCGCCGCGATCGCGATGACCGTCAGCAGAGCGGGCACGGCGAGGCCGAGCAACGATCCCGCGGCTACGTCGTGCAGATAGTGGGCGCCTTCGAACAGCCGCCCCGAGAAGACGATGAGCGCCGCGGCCGCGGCCATCCACGTCGCCCACGCCCGGCGTGCGGCGACAGCGATGACCCAGACCGCCCCCATCGCGAGCACGGCGTGGTTCGAGGGGAAGGAGTAGTCCGTGGCGTCGCAGGCGGTCAGCGCAGTCCATCGGGTGCACGGGCGGGCCTGCATGAGGGCCACCTTGACCATCTCGCTGGTGGCGTAGGCGATGACCACTCCGCCGGCCGCGGCGATCGAGATGATGCGGCGCCGTGACCCGCCCCGCAGCGCGACCGCCAGTGCCACGACCGTGCCGACGGCGAGGAGCGACAGGAAGCCGTCCGAGAGGTAAGCGGTCGCCGGCAGCGCGAGTCCGGCGGTCATCGCCTCGCGCGTCACCAGGACGCTGAGACTCGCGCCCCACCAGGGAATGATCAGCGCGGCTGCCGCGACCAGGGCGACAGCGGACACAGGCAGTATCGAGGAACGGGGTACGGCGGTGCTCACCTCAGCCACGCTAGGAAACGCCGCGTCGCGCGGCATCCGCTTTCAGGCGGTCTCGCATCCTCCCCGAGGTGTATTCCTCGCTCAGGAGAGCAGCGCCTCCGCTCGCAGGGTGAGCGCGATCGCGACGAGCGTCGACAGCAGTCCGGAGGCCAGCAGCAGACCCGGATGCGCGAGCCCGATCACGATCTGGCGCGTACGCGGCGCATCGGCGAGGAAGTGCTCGGGGATGCGGTGGCGCGTGGGCACCGCTGACCAGCCCCGCAATCGCACGAGGTAGCCCGCATAGCGGATGATCAGCACGCAGTACAGCAGGACGGTCACCGGCGGAACGATGCGCGCGAAGAGGTCGGCTGCGGTGAGCCAGGCCGTCTCGATGTTCGTGCCGCTCTCGTCGGCGAGCTGAACGGCGATCGCGCCGCCGATCACGACCGAGCCCAACCAGAACACGAAAGCGCTGAAGAGAGCGAGGAAGCGTGCGAAGAAGTGGGTCAGGATCGACGGTTCGTACTCCAGGTGCGATCTCGGGGTCTGCGACAGCACGATGAGCGTCGCTACCAGCGGCGGAAGCGCCGCGGTGAGGGTGAGGGTCGCGCGCAGCCAGTGCGGTCCGCCGAGGAGGTCGCACACGATGAGCAGGGCCACCACGGCCATCATCCACACCAGGCCGAGCGCTGTCGGGTGCGAGGTCACGAACGAGGGATGATGCTCCTCCAGCCGGGCCCCGGCTCGCTCGACGAGGCGCCGTCCCCGATCATTCGTCGTCACGGGTGGATGCTATCGCCGGTGACGCCCGGTGACGGCCACGTGGTGGCGTCGGAGGCCTTCGATGTGGCGCTCCAGCTTGCAAGGAGACGGAGGCGGTCGGCTGTTTCCGATCCTGGTTCGGCGCCGTAGATGATCAGGTTCTGACCGGGGTCGGCCGGCAGCGGAATGGATTCGAATGTCAGGCGGAGATCGCCGACGACGGGATGCCGGATGGATTTGACGCCGGCGTCGTGAGTGCGGACGTCATGGGATCGCCACAGTGCCCGGAACTCGGGGCTGTCGCGGTTGAGGTCGTCGATGAGGTGTTGCAGGTCTCGGTTCAGCGGATCGGTGCCGAGTTCACGCCGCAGGTTCGCGACCAGATTCGCCGCGGCGGTGCCCCACTCGATGAAGAACTCTTGCGCGCCCGGGTTGAGGAACGTGTAGCGCGCGATGTTCGGGGTGTCGTTCGGTGCATCGTCGTAGAGGGGCGAGTAGGTCGCGCGTCCGAGGGTGTTCGCGGCGATGAGGTCGCGGGTGACGGTCCCCACGAACGCGGGTGATTCGCCGCTGAGGCCGTCGAGGATGCGCTGCACGGCGGGTCGCACGAGAGACCGTATGGGGCGCGAGACGGTTCGCAGAGAGGCGGTGGTGCCGGTCAGGTGGAACAGGTGATCGCGTTCAGTGCGCGTGAGTTGCAGCGCGCGGGCGACGGCGTCGAGCACGGACTCGGAAACGAGGCCCACCGCTCCGCGTTCGAGCTTGGTGTAGTAGTCGACGCTCACCCCGGCGAGGATCGCCACTTCTTCCCGCCGAAGTCCCGCGACCCGACGGTTCCCGCCATACGCGGGGAGCTTGGCTTGCTCGGGCGTGATCCGTGCCCGCCGCGACACGAGGAACTCGCGTAACTCGCTTCCGGTATCCATGTTCCGAGGCTACGACCGGCCCGGAACATGAGGGTGGTTCTGGGAGGGCCTGTATCGCCCCGCGCCCCGGCCTTTGACTGACCTCATGGCCACCATCCGCAACGTCACGCTGAACAATGGCGTCGAGATGCCCTCGCTGGGCTTCGGCGTCTACCAGATCCCCGCCGAAGACACCGAGCGCGCCGTCATCGACGCGATCCACGCGGGTTACCGCCTGATCGACACCGCAGCCAGCTACGGCAACGAGGAAGCTGTCGGCCGCGGCATCGCCGCCAGCGGCATCCCCCGGGAAGAACTCTTCATCACGACGAAGCTCTGGATCCAGAAACGCGGCGAGCACGGCACCTTCGAAGCGTTCGAAGCCTCGATGATCAAGCTCGGCCTCGACTACCTCGACCTGTACCTGATCCATCAGCCCTTCGGTGACTATTACGGCGAATGGCGAGCCATGGAACAGCTGCACCACGACAGCCGTGTTCGCGCGATCGGTGTCTCCAACTTCGCTCCCGACCGGCTCGTCGACCTCATCCAGTTCAGCGATACCGTGCCCGCGGTGAATCAGATGGAGACGAACCCCTTCCATCAGCAGTCCGACTACCGGGAACTTCTCACCAGCGAAGGTGTCGTGCTCCAAGCGTGGGCGCCTTTCGCAGAAGGGAGGAACGGCCTGTTCACCAATCCGGTGCTGACCGAGATCGGTGAGCAGTACGACAGATCACCCGCGCAGGTCGTCCTGCGCTGGTTGCTCCAGCGCGGCGTCGCGTCGCTCGCGAAGTCGGTCAAGCCCGAACGAATGCGGCAGAACATCGACGTCCTCAGCTTCGATCTCGCCGCCGAGGACATGGAGCGCATTGCGACACTCGACGCCGGTCAGTCGCAGTTCTTCTCCCACGCCGACCCCGAGATGGTCCGCTGGCTCGCCGGGCGCGCCGAGCGCTGAGAACGATCTGTCAGACCCGTTCGGCTTGGAGGAGTGTCTGCAGCAGTGATCGTGCTCGTGCGTGTCTGCTGCGAGCGAACCGGCGTGGTCCTTCACCAACTGAGCGACCCGCTCGTCGTTCGTCACAGCGGGTTCAGGCGCCCCCGTCAATGCAACTCTCCCGTGCAGTCGGTGTCACTGCCGACACCACCGTCGCCGGGGAGGATGTACTCGTCCGCGCCAGCGAAGATCACATTCTGCGCCGCCCCGAAGAATGGCGCGAAGTCACCGGCTCTCGACGTAGTTCATCTCGCCGTTGAAGAGCTCGATCGAGCAGGAGACCTCACGGCCGGTGTCGGTGACGTACGAGATGGGGATCTCGAAATCGGGGATCATTCGCGGGTCGGTGCCGGCTATGGACGCGAGTGCGATCCCCGGGAGGGCGAGCACGGGCACCGCCACCCACGACAGGCGACGGACACGCCGTCGCCGCGTCGCGTGAACACGAGCCGCGACCCCCACGCGCTCGATTTCAGCTGCGACCATTCCGTCCGTTGATGCGCGGTGCGGGGCACTTGCCCGCAGCAGGTCATCGATCGATGTGTCCATGGCGTCCTCCTAGATGCTCACCACGTACATGGCCGGCACTCGTCCGAACGTTGCACGACAGCGGAAAGTCAGAGCAGAAGGAGCCGAGCAGGCTGGTGGTGTCGCCCGGTGGCCGCGCGACGGCACCGTCAGAGCGTAGAGCCACCAATACCCAGCGAGTGGAAGTGAGGCCCCCGTACCGCCAACGAGCCCGGCCGGCACTTCAGCGTTTCCGCAGGTGCGCGACGAGCTCCCCGGCGTGGGTCAGCTGCGGGTGGTGCCCGGCATGCGCGATCTCGATCATCTCGACGTTCGGCTGTGAGCGCAGTCGGTCGATCATGGCCGACGTCAGCGGGTCGTTGCTGCCCGTGATGATCCGGACGGGGCCATCGAAGCGGAGGAGTGCCGCGACCAGTTCACCGCGCCACTGCTGCGACCGCGCACGGCCGAGATGGTCGGCGACCGAAGCAGCGGAACGGCGGCGAAGATCCGTCGCACTGGAGACGAGCACCGCGGCGCTGGTCGTCGATCCCGTCAGCCGGCGCGAGAGCCGACTCGGCGTCACGTGTTTCAGATAGGCGCGCGACAACCATTTCGGGAGGGACGCTGTTCCCTTCGCCTCCTGCAAGAAGAACGGCGCCACGAGCGTCAGCGATGACACGCCAGCACGCCAACGGTCCGCTGCGACGACCGCAGCAGCCGCGCCGATCGAGTGGCCCACGATATGGGTGTAGCGCCCCGCGAGGACTGCGGGCAGCCATCGCTCCCAATCGTCGATCCCGGAGCCGCCGCTGAGGCCCAGCCCCGGGAGATCTACCGCGCGAGCGCCGATGGTGCGCGCCACCTCGGCCCACGTGTCGGCGTTGAGGGGGAGACCGGGGAAGATCACCCGAGGGGAGTCCGGCGCTCCGAGCTCGAACGTCCGCGTGCGGTCGTAGACGGTGAATCGCCGGTCGGCGGAAACCGCCTGGCCGAAGCGGCCCGCCGCAAGATGGTCGACCCACCGCTCGAGAGAAGACCCGACGTCGGGCATCCGGATGCTGTGCCGCGCCGCGAGATGCTTCGCCGAGTCGGTTGGGTAGTGGTCGGAGGAAAGGAACGTCAGAGTCTCGGGATCGACGCCGCTGATGCTGCGCGGGAGCTTCTTGATGATCGACGTCGGAACGCGCAGTCGTGGGACGCGCGCACCGAGGTGGCGACCGGCGTCCGTGAGCAGGTCCGCGAGAGGCGGCGTGTCGTCGTCGAGCACCCAGTACGACTGCCCGCTCGCCGCAGCATCGACAGCCGCGGCAGCCATGAACGCGGCCAGATAGTCGACGGTCACAACCGGAAGGAACGTCTCGCGGTCGCCGGGCAGCGCGGCCGAGGTGCCATCCCAGAGCTGCCCGATCGTCGTTGCGAGGCCGATCAGCTGATCCGATTCCCCTGTCACGCTGTCGCCGATAACACTGGAGGGGTTCACGACCGTCCACGGGATGCCGTGGTCGTTGGCGCGAGCCTGGAAGATCGCGTCCGATTCCACCTTCGAAGCCTCGTACGCGCCGAGTTCCCGATAGATGGTGGTGCGGTGGTCGTCGCTCCATGGCACCGACGACGGGTCCTGCCCCCCGACGCGGTAGCCCGAGATGTGCACGATCCGGCGGAGACCGGAGATCTCGGCACCAAGGTCGACCACCTTCTCGACGATGCCGACGTTCGCTCGTCGCGCCTCATCCGCGCTCATCCCGAAGCGATACGACCCGGCGCAGTTGTGGATCTCGGTCACGTCGGCAAGTGACGACGCGCCGGCGGAGACGATCTGGTCCGAGTCGAAGTCGACGATCGCCGTGCGGATGCCGCTCGTCACACCTCTCGCAGTGAGCCACTGCTCGACCCGGGCCGCTGATCCGGCGCTCCGCACGCCTGCGGTGACCGTTGCCCCCGCTGCTGCCAGGGTGGCCGTGAGGTGTCTTCCGATCAAGCCGGATGCCCCGAGGACGAGCGCATGGCGAGGGGCCGGGACGAGAGCCGGTCCGGCGGCCGTCACCGCGCGACCGCAGTCGACTGAAGGCGCTGATCGATGAGCTGGCTCACGATGTCAGCGGCCGCGGCGAGGGGCTCAGCGCTTCGCAAAGCCCGGGCCACGATGACAGCTCCCTCGATGGTCGACACGATGACGGTCGCGAGCGAACGAGCCGCGTCGGCGCCGAGTCCGCCGTTCTCGAGAAGGCGTGCAACGGGAGTGATCCAGGATTCGAAGGCGGTTGCGCACGCCTGACGCAGCCGGTCGCTGTTGGCGCCCATCTCCAGGGTGACGACGGAGACCGGGCACCCGAGCTGGAAGTCGCTCTCCACGACGATCGACGCGAGGGCTTCGATCGTCGATCGTGCGGCGGCTGCGGGGCCACCGGCTGTCGCCGCAGCTTCAGCGATGAGAGTTTCGAACTGCGCCCTGGCGAGGTCGACCGCTGCTGCCCCGAGCGCTTCCTTACCCTCCGGGAAGTGGAAGTAGACCGATCCGCGGGGCGCGCCCGCGTGGTCGATCACGGCGTTGAGACCGGTTCCGCTGTAACCGTTGGTCTGAATGAGCTCGAGCATCGAAGCTGCGAGTCGGGCCTTGGTGAGGTCTCCTTTGGATGGCATACGTTCAATATAGACCGATCTACATATTTTGGTGTGCGCACCGCGGATGAGCCGGCGACTCCCCAGCGGGTAAGGAGTAGCCTGGGTGTGTGAGTACCGTCCGTCTGCCGATGCCCTCTGGGCGTGAGGGGGTCTCCGGCGCGCACAGCGCCGGCGGCACAGGCGCGGCATCCTTCGTCTTCCTCGCCGGTTGATCCGGCGCGCGTCGCGTCGACCCATGTCCGCGATGCGCTCTCCCGGTCCCGGGCGACGACTCCGTCGTTCCGGGATGATCCGCTCACGACCGTCCGCTCGCCGTCTCTTCATGGCGTGATGCGACGGTGGTGCGCGAACGCGTACTCAGACAGGACCCTTCATGTTCGCTCTCACCGCGAAGTCCATTCGCTCCTCCTTCGTCAACGTCTCGCTCCGCGAGCGCAACTCGCTCGTCGTCCCCGCCGATCTCGGGGACGTCGACTGGTCGACCCGTGACTACTACGGGTGGCGCGACCCCAAGACCCCGCTGCTCGGCTTCGTCGTCGCCGAGGTCGACGGGCAGGCCGTCGGCCTGCAGCTGCGACAGGCCGACCAGGCCACGCGCACCCGTCCGCAGTGCTCATGGTGCTGCGACGTCACCCTCCCCAATGAGGTCGTCTTCTTTGCCGCGAAGCGGGCGGGCAAGGCCGGTCGCGCGGGCAATACCGTCGGGACGCTGCTGTGCTCGGGGTTCGAGTGCTCGCGGAACGTCCGCCGCCTCGACCCGCCGCCCTACCTCGGGTTCGATGCCGCAGCAGCGCGCGATCGCCGTATCGCGATGCTGCAGACCAACGTCGACGCGTTCTTCCGCGACCTGCGCGACAGGGCCTGACCTGCGCGACGGGACTTGCGCGACGGCCACGCCGCTCCCGCAGTTCAGGCCGTCGTCGCGATGTCCGCAAGCATCGCGTCGGCGGCCAGCGTGTCGAGCGAGAGCCCGAGGCTCGTGGCGACAGCGGCGACGGTCGCGAACGACGGGGTCGCGAGGCGACCGGTCTCGATCTTCCGCAGCGTCTCGGGCGATACCCCGGCGGCCGCGGCGACGTCCGTGATCGACCTGTCGCCCCGCGCTCGCCGGAGGTGTGCGCCGAGGCGACGGCCGCGCTCGACGGCTTCGGGCGTGAGCGCGCGACGGACCATCATGCGCTCATCGTACCGGTATAGTTTGACCGGTATTTTTATACCGGAGGAGCCAGCGATGATCGAGATCTTCACACCGCGCGAGGTGGACCGCGCCCGCGAGACGGGAGCCATCGTCGGCGGCATCCTCCGCGACATCCGTTCCCGGGTGCAGGTGGGCACGAACCTGCTCGAGATCGACGAGTGGACGCGCGAGCTCATCGCCGAGAGTGGCGCGGAGTCCTGTTACGTCGACTACGCCCCGTCTTTCGGGCGGGGTCCCTTCGGCCATTACATCTGCACAGCCGTCAACGATGCGGTGCTCCACGGGATGCCGCACGACTACCGCCTCGCGGACGGCGACCTCCTCACCCTCGACCTCGCCGTCATCAAGAACGGCCTCGCCGCCGACGCGGCCATCAGCTTCGTCGTCGGCGACCGGCGCCCGGAGGGGGCTGAGGCACTGATCGACGCGACCGAGCGTGCCCTCGCGGCCGGGATCGAGGTCGCACGCGCGGGCAACCGGGTGGGCGACATCTCGCGCGCGATCGGCAACGTGCTCTCCGGTGCCGGGTACTCCATCAACACGGAGTTCGGTGGACACAGCATCGGGTCGGTGATGCACGGCGACCTCCACATCCCCAACACCGGGAGGCCCGGGCGGGGCTACATCCTGCGACCGGGGCTGCTCATCGCGATCGAGCCGTGGGTCATGGAAGACACGAACGTGCTCGTGACCGATGCGGACGGCTGGACGCTCCGCAGTTCGACCGGATGCCTCACCGCGCACACCGAGCACACGATCGCCATCACCGACGGGGCGGCGGAGATCCTCACTCTGCCGCGATGACCTGAGCCGGCAGGGCGCGGGCGCGACGTCGGGTGACCCATACGGTGCCGAAGCCGACGACGACGAAGGCGATCGCGATGACCACGACATACGCCGCGACCATGCCCCAGCCTCCCGGGTTGTCGGGGTTCAGGAACGGATAGGGGTACCAGTGGGGCTCGCCCGTCGTGGGATTGGTCACCAGCGGGCCGCGGATCAGCGTGTAGGCGACCCACAGTAGTGGGAAGGCGATCACGACCCACACGACCTGCCAGCGGACCGCGCGGCGCCGGGTGCCGATCAGAAGATCGAGCACGAGGAAGATCGGGCCGATCAGGTGCAGCACCTCGTTCGACCACGGCACCGGCTCGGATCCCTGCGGAAGCGTGATCCCGCGCAGGAGTGCGTTGTAGACGACCCCGGTGATGACCATGTACGTCGTCGCACAGGCGAGCGCGGCGGAGAGCCCCAGCGACGATCGCGCCTCGGCGGGGCGAGTGAGCGAGCGGACTCCCGCCGTCGCGAGGACCACCGCTGCGATGACGTTCGAGAGGATCGTGAAGAAGCTGAAGAAGTTCGCGAACACCGTCGCGACATCGCCTCCGGTCTCGGCCGTGCGAGTCAGCGACACCGTGAGTTGGGTGATGACCGCGGCAAGGATGACGATCGCCATCCCCAACCGCAGAAGCGACCACACCGTCGCCTGCCTCGAGCTCTGCACGAGGGCACACTATCGCTCGCGGAGCTCACGTGAACGCATGTGGCGGCGGTGCGGGATGCCGCGTCGGGTCGCGGCTAGCGTCGCGATGCGGCATCCGTGGGCATGGATCGGCTCTTCTGTGCGTTGGGTCCCACGGCGACCGCGGCGAACGCGACCCGCGGTGCGCGTGAGAGGACGAACCTGATGACCATCACCACCCCTCCTGTTCTGGGAGACTCCGACGTTCGCGACAACGCCGCGTGGCATTCGCTGACCGGGGCGCACGCGCACCTCGCCATCGGCGACGATCTCGTCCGCCGGTATCCCGACGACGTCGCCGGCTTCGTGGGCGTCCGCACGTGGGACGACCCCGCGGTGTGGGATTCGCTCGCGAGCGTGGTGGGCTCGGGTAACGAGTTCAGCATCAGCACGCCCCTGCGCGCGGATGCGACCGGCGCCGGCGCCGGCAGCGCCGAGCCGGAACTGCCCGAGGGCTGGGTCCGCACGTTCGGTGGAGCAGGAGTGCAGCTCGTCGAGACGGACCGTCTGCGCCCGCGGCCGGATGACGAGGCGATCGAGCTCGGAGAGGCGGATGTCGCCGACATGCTCGCACTCGTCGAGCGCAACCGGCCCGGTCCCTTCCGCCCGCGCACCTACCTTCTCGGTCGGTACATCGGCATCCGGCGCGACGGCCGGCTGATCGCCATGGCGGGCGAACGGTTGCAGCCGGGGGAGTGGACCGAGATCAGCGCGGTCGCGACAGACGAGGCGTACCGCCGGCAGGGGCTGGCGTCGAGGCTGGTGCTCGATGTGGCGTTCCACATCCAGCAGCGAGGTGGACGCGCGATGATGCATGCCGCGGCATCGAACGTCAACGCGATCGCCGGTTACGAGAAACTCGGATTCGAGCTGCGGCAAAAGACGAACTTCACGGGCGTGCGGGTCCCCTGAAGCGGCGGGTCTCGTGACTGGGCGGGTCTCGTGACTGGGCGGGTCTCGGGCTCAGCGCGTCTCGTAACCCGGTGATTCCTCCCCAGGGAGTGGCTTGATCGAGTTTTGCAGTTCGCATCTTTGTTCGACGGTAATGTCTGACCCGACTGCCACAATAGGAACATGTCAGCGAACATGGGTGGTGGTGCGGGTGGGCTCGTCGGCTCGCCGCACGGCCCTGCGATCGCGGCATACCGTGAGGCGCTCGCGCTGGTGCATCACGCGGATATCGCATCGGTGCGGGCCCTGGCCGAGTTGGGGCGGTCAGCGCTTCGTGAGGCGCGCCGCGACGGGGTGCGTGGGATGGCGTCGGACATGGAACTGCGGTCGGTCGCGGCCGAAGCGGCCGGGCTGGCGCGGCGCATCGACCGGCGGCTGCAGGCCGACATCGACCACGCGTTGACGATCGTCGATGACTACCCGGCCGTGTTCGCGGCGTGGGAGCAGCGGCGGATCACCCGTGACCACGTCGACGTGGTCGTGAAAGCGGCGACCGGGCTGCCGGGCGAGGTGCGGGGAGAGTTCGAGACCGCCGCGATCGCGATATGCGAGCGCGACATCGCCACCCGGGTCACACCCGCCCTGCGCGCCCTGGCAGAACGGCTCCACGAACGCACCTTCACCGATCGGCACCGAGAAGCCGCCGCGGGGCGGTGCGTGCGGGTCCTGCACGGGGTGGATGGAATGTCCGACGTCATCGCGACCGTCCCGACCGTCATCGCGGTGGGGATACTCGACCGACTCACCCAGATGGGCCAATCCGTGAAAGACGCCCGGGCAGAAGGTGCCGCCGCGGGCGGAGCCGATGCCGCGGGCACGGATGAACCGTCTGACACGCGAACGATGGATCAGCTGCGCGCCGACATCCTCGGCGACCTCGTCCTCAGCGGAGCACCCGTGGTCGACCCCACCCACGGGACCGACCGGGCCGGCGGGCTCGGAGCGATCCGCGCACGCGTGCAGGTCGCCGTCACGGCCGAGACTCTGATGGGTTCGGACGAGCACCCGGCTGAGACGGTGAGTGCCGGGTTGATCGATTCCGACACCGCCCGGCAGCTCGCCGGACAGGTCTCCGAGTGGGACCGACTCTTCATCGATCCCGTCACCCGCACCCCGGTCGAGATCGACACGTACCGGCCCACCACGGCGATGAAGAAGCTCCTCGCCGCCCGTGACCAGCACTGCCGGTTCCCCGGATGCCGCCGGGCCGCGATCCGTTGTGAACTCGACCACACCATCGACTACGCCCTCGGCGGCCACACCCATATCTACAACCTCGCCCACGTATGCCAGCGACACCACTCGATGAAGCAATTCACCCGGTGGGAAGTACGACAGGTCGGCGGCGGGGTCCTCGAATGGACCTCACCCCTGGGGCGGGTCTACCGCGAAGACGCACCTGTGCCCGCGGTCTGCTTCACCACCGAAACCGCCGACACCGACGATCCACCACCGGGCGGTCGAACTGCCGGAGCACCGCCACACGAACCGCCACCCTTCTGAGGGCTGCTGGGCGTGTGCGGTGCGGCGATGCTCGCATCCCTCTGACATGCGCGCGGACGCTGTGCGAGGGTCGAG
Source organism: Microbacterium sp. AG238 (assembly GCF_003610405.1). Taxonomy (GTDB): domain Bacteria; phylum Actinomycetota; class Actinomycetes; order Actinomycetales; family Microbacteriaceae; genus Microbacterium. Next base: position 1,939,165 of record NZ_RAQC01000001.1, on the reverse strand, counting down.
GGGAGGAAAGGGTCGCGTCGAGATGAATGACCGGATTGCTGACGGGCTGCGTGCCCGGGATCGGGAGACCCTGGTTCCCCGATCCAGGCGGTGGCTCGCTGTCGCGGCATTCGCGGGCGTTGTTTCCCTCGTTCCCGCGAGCCTCGTCGACTGCAGCGCTGTTCCTGCTCGACGTCCTGACGTAGCGGGACCCGTCCGCGTGCGGTGCGTCGTCAGCTCTTCGCGCCAGCGAATGCCAGTGTGCCCCCGAGGCCGATCATCATGACTCCGCCCGTCCCGGCGAGCGTCGACATGCGCCGCGGCGAGGTGGCGAACCACGCACGAGCGCTACCCGCCGCCAGAGCCCACATGCTGTCGCACACGACGGCGAGCACCTGGAAGAGGAGGCCGAGCGCGAGGAGCTGCATCCAGATCGGTCCGGCGCCGGGGGCGACGAACTGCGGCAGCACCGCCACGAAGAACGCGATCGTCTTCGGGTTGGTCATGCCGACGATGAACCCTTGAGTGAGCAGACGCGTCGGCGAGGTCCGTTCGTTCCCCGACCCGTGGATGCCCGCGTGGCGATGGCGGATCGCCTGCACGCCCAACCACACCAGGTAGGCGGCTCCCGCGATCTTGATCACGGTGAACGCGGCGACCGACGACGCGACGATCGCGCCGACGCCGAACGCCACCGCGATCACGGCGGGCACGGTGCCGAGAGCATTGCCGACGACGCTGAGCACCCCAGCGCGACGCCCCAACGCGATCGACCGCCCGATGACGAACAGCACGCTCGGCCCAGGGATCACGATGATGACGACCGCGGTGAGCAGAAAAGCCAGCAGGTTCTCGAACGGGATCACGAGCGAACGCTACTCCGTCGATGTTTCAGTCATGCGGCGGACGCTCGCCCGACCCGCGCTGCACCAGCGACGTCGCGATCTCGACGCGTCGCGGCGGTGCCGTCGGGCGATCGATCCGATCGATGGCCAGCAGCGCGGCTGCGCGCCCGAGCGCGTGCGCATCGTGCGCGACGACGGAGATCCCCAGCATCTCGGCGAGCTCGAAATCATCGAAGCCGATCAGTGCGCACGGCGACTCGAGGTCGCGCAGCGCCTGCAACGTCGCTGTCGTCGCCCGGTTGTTCCCCGTCACGATCGCGGTCGGCGGATCGCTCGAGCGCATCAGCTCGACGACGGCGTCACGCGTGCTCGCCGTCGGGTCGTCGCCGAGGACCAACCAGCGGTCGGTCTCGCTCACCCCGGCCTCCGCGAGCGCGTCGCGGTATCCGGCCAACCGCTCGCGAACCGTGTGCACCGAGGCGGGATTCGCGACGAACGCGATCCGGCGATGCCCGCGAGCGGTCAGCGACCGCACGGCCTCGGCCATCCCGGCGCGGTTGGTGAGCAGGACCGTGTCGGAGAGCAGGTTCTCGAGCGGTCGGTCGACGCCGACGATCGGTGTGCCGAAGTGCCGCTCCGCTTCGAGATACGACTGATCGTCGGCGACGGGGATCAGCAGCAGCGCGCGCACGCCCTGCGACAGCACAGCATCCACCACGCGGCGCTCCGTCTCAGGCGAATCATCCGTCGTCGCCAGCAGCATCGTGTACCCGTGCTGCGCCAGCTCGTACTCGATACCGCCGGCCACGGTGAAGTAGAAAGGGTTCTGAATATCGCCGATCACGAACCCCACGGTGTTGGTCACCCCGCCGCGGCGCAGATCCCGCGCGACGCGGTTCGGGCGGAATCGCAGACGTTCGGCGGCATCCATCACCCGCGCGCGTGTGTCTGCCCGCACCTGGTCCGACCCATGGAACACGCGCGAGACGGTCTTCGCGCTCACCCCGGCGAGCCGGGCGACGTCCTGGATCGTTGCCCGCGTCGGATTCGGCATCCTCGCTCCCTCCGATGACAACGATAGACATTCTATCTGCGGGGCGATGCTTCACACATCGCGGGGCGGGGCGTAGAGTGACGTCGCTCGATGACAACGTTGACATCCGATGAGCTGGGGCAGAGGAGCTTTGGTGATCGAATCAGAATCCGGCGAGCCCGGGCGGGCCCTGCTCGAGATGCGCTCCATCACGAAACGGTTCCCCGGCGTCATCGCCCTCGCCGACGTGTCGCTCACGGTGCAGGCCGGTGAGATCCACGCGATCTGCGGCGAGAACGGCGCCGGTAAATCGACCCTCATGAAAGTGCTCTCGGGTGTCTACCCGTACGGGACCTACGAAGGCGACATCGTCTTCGACGGGCAGACCGCCCAGTTCCGCGACATCCGGGCGAGCGAGGATGCCGGCATCGCGATCATCCATCAGGAGCTCGCGCTCATCCCCGAACTCTCGATCGCGGAGAACATCTTCGTCGGCAACGAGATCGCCCGATTCGGGCGCATCAACTGGGACGCCTCGCGAGCCCGGGCGCGCGAACTGCTCGAACGGGTCGGCCTCCGGGACGACCCGGCTACGCCCATCAAACAGCTCGGTGTCGGCAAGCAGCAGCTCGTCGAGATCGCGAAGGCCCTCTCGAAGAACGTCAAGCTGCTCATCCTCGACGAGCCGACCGCCGCGTTGAACGAGAACGATTCGCAGCACCTGCTCGGCCTCATCACCGATCTGCGCGACCGCGGCGTCACCTCGATCATCATCAGTCACAAGCTCAACGAGATCGCCCAGATCGCCGACTCGATCACGATCATCCGCGACGGCCGGACGATCGAGACGCTCGACGTCCACGCGGGCGACGTCGACGAGGACCGCATCATCCGCGGCATGGTGGGACGCTCGCTCGAGAACCGGTTCCCGCCGCGCGACGTGAGAATCGGCGAGGTCTTCTTCGAGGTTCGCGACTGGACGGTGCGGCATCCGCTCAACGCCGACCGCCTGGTCGCGAAATCGTCGCACCTCACCGTCCGCCGCGGCGAGGTCGTCGGGCTCGCCGGACTCATGGGCGCCGGCCGCACCGAACTCGCGATGAGCCTGTTCGGCCGCTCGTACGGCTTCTACGAAGGCGGCCAGATCCTGATCGACGGCAAGCCCGTCACGCTCAAGGACGTGCCCGCGGCGATCTCGCACGGTCTCGCCTACGTCAGCGAGGACCGCAAGGTGCTCGGGCTCAATCTGCTCGATCCGATCCGACGGTCGGTGGTCTCGGCGAAGCTGCGGAAGATCGCGCCACACGGTGTGCTGCGCAAAGACGAGGAGAGAGCGGTCGCCGACGACTACCGGGGGAGGCTGCGCATCAAGACGTCGAACGTCGACAACGGCGTCTCGAAACTCTCGGGTGGCAACCAGCAGAAGGTCGTGCTCGCCAAATGGATGTTCACCGACCCCGACCTGCTCATCCTCGACGAGCCCACCCGCGGCATCGACGTCGGGGCGAAGTACGAGATCTATTCGATCATCAACGACCTCGCCGCGCAGGGAAAAGGCGTGCTGCTCATCTCGAGCGAGCTGCCGGAGCTTCTGGGCATGGCCGACCGCATCTACACGGTCTTCGAGGGTCGCATCACCGACGAGATCGACGCGCGCGGAGCCACACCCGAAGAACTGATGCGGAGCATGACCGCTGACCGTGGAAAGAAAGTGACCGCATGACTCAGCCCGACACCGCCCCCGTCCGCACCGGCGGGCTGGCCGACATCCGCAAAGCGTTCGGCAGCGGACAATCCACTCTGCGGCAGTTCGGCATCCTCGGATCGCTCGTGCTGATCATCCTCGTGTTCCAGATCTGGACGAACGGTCTGACCCTGTCGTCGGGCAACCTCATCAACGCGATCAACCAGAACTCCTACATCCTGATCCTCGCGATCGGCATGGTGATGGTCATCATCATGGGGCACATCGACCTGTCGGTCGGGTCGGTCGCCGCCTTCACCGGCATCGTGGTGGCGAAATCAATGGCCGACTGGAACCTCCCATCGTCGCTCGCGATCGTGCTCGGCCTCGTCGTCGGCGTGCTCATCGGAGCGTGGCAGGGATTCTGGGTCGCCTACATCGGAGTGCCGGCGTTCATCGTCACCCTCGCGGGGATGCTGATCTTCCGGGGGCTGAACCAGATCGTCGGGCAGTCGACCACGCTCGCCGTACCCGCCGACTTCCAGGTGATCGGCGCGGGGTACCTGCCCGAGCTCCCCTTCATCCCGCTGCCGTTCAACGTGCTGACGCTCGCACTCGGCGTCCTCGGAGCGCTGTGGATCGTCGTCAACGAGATCCGCCTGCGCCGGCGCCAGGCCAAGACCGGCGCCGAATCCGCCCCGCTGTGGGTCTCGATCCTCAAGGTCGTCGTCGTGGGTGGCGTCATCCTCATCGCCGCGTACTTGTTCGCCACGGGGCGGCCGGGCACCGGTTTCCCGATCTCGGGCGTCATCCTCGTCGCCCTCGTCATCCTGTACTCGTTCATCACCAACAACACGACCTTCGGCCGACGCATCTACGCGGTCGGCGGCAACCGTCTCGCCGCGACGCTCTCAGGGGTGAAGGACCGCCGCGTCGACTTCTTCGTGATGATGAACATGTCGGTGCTGGCCTCGCTCGCGGGCATGATCTTCGTCGCCCGCTCGGGTGCCTCCGGGCCGCAGGACGGCAACGGGTGGGAGCTCGACGCGATCGCGGCCGTGTTCATCGGCGGCGCCGCGGTCTCGGGCGGCATCGGAACGGTCATCGGCGCCATCATCGGTGGACTCGTGATGGCCTTCCTCAACAACGGCCTGCAGCTCGTCGGCACCGGCGCCGACCTCGTGTCGGTCATCAAGGGCCTCGTGCTGCTGTTCGCCGTCGGCATCGACGTGCTGAGCAAGGCGACCGGGCGCCCGTCGATCATCGGCCTCTGGTCGGCGCGACGCCGTGCCCGAGCCGACGTCCCCACACCTCCGACTGTCTTGCCGACCGCCGGAACCAATGAGACCAGTCAGCCCGTCGATGCCGGTCGTCGATGACGACACCGCTCGCTGATGGCTCTCCGCACCGAAGAAAAGAGATGAATGCAATGAAGAAGATCGCTCTCGCCGTCACCGCACTCGCGGTCACGGCGCTGGCCCTGTCGGCGTGCTCCAATGCGCGCACCGACGCGGGCGCCGGCGGCGACGCCTCCGCTGCGGCGGGCTTCGCGGCCGACGCGACGATCGGCGTCGCTCTGCCCGACAAGACCAGCGAGAACTGGGTGCTCGCGGGCGACCTGTTCACGAAGGACCTCGAGGCCGCCGGCTTCAAGGCCGACGTGCAGTACGCGCCGGCATCGAACACGGTCGCCGAACAGCAGAACCAGATCTCCGCGATGATCACCAACGGTGCGAAGGTCATCGTCATCGGCGCGAAGGACGGCAAGCAGCTCGGGACCCAGCTGCAGCAGGCCGCCGACGCCGGCGTGATGATCATCGCCTACGACCGGCTGCTCGAGAACAGCGAGAACGTCGACTACTACGTCGCGTTCGACAACTTCAAGGTCGGACAGCTGCAGGGGCAGGCGCTGCTCGACGGGCTCGAGGCGCGGTCGGGTCATGGCGCGCCGTGGAACATCGAGCTGTTCTCGGGCTCGCCCGACGACGCGAACTCGGCCGTGTTCTTCAACGGTGCGATGGACGTGCTGCAGCCGAAGATCGATGACGGCACGCTCGTCGTGAAGTCGGGCCAGACCGAGATCGCGCAGACCGCGACTCAGGGCTGGAAGGCCGAGAACGCTCAGAGCCGCATGGACTCGATCCTCACCTCGACCTACAGCAGCGACACGCTCGACGGTGTGCTCTCGCCGAACGACACCCTGGCCCGAGCCATCCTCACCTCGGTGAAGCAGGCCGGGAAGGATGTCGCGACCTTCACGGTCACCGGTCAGGACTCCGAGGTCGAGTCGGTGAAGTCGATCATGGCCGGCGAGCAGTACTCGACCATCAACAAGGACACCGCCCTGCTCGTCGAGCAGACGGTCAAGATGATCGGCCAGCTGCAGCAGGGCGAGGATGCCGATGTCAACGACACCGAGCAGTACGACAACGGTGTGAAGGTCGTTCCCGCGTACCTGCTCGAGCCCGTGATCGTCACGAAGGAGAACGCCGCCGAGGCGTACGCCAACGTGCCGAGCCTCCTCGAGATCGTGCAGGCGGCGCAATAACCCGCAGCGTTCTCGGAACCGGCCCCCAGCCCTCTCGGCTGGGGGCCGGTTCTCTGTGTTACGCCGTATCTCCGCGCGTGTCGTCGTGTGAGCAGCCGCCACGACACCGGTGTCTTCCGCGGCCTACTGTCGGGCGATCCGCTGCATCCGCGCCGTTCCGAGGAGACCCGAATGACCGACACCGTCTCGCGCGTCGACCCCGCCGTCGGCGATCCCGCGCCCGCCACGCGGCGCGTCGACCTCGGCGACATCCCCGTCGTCCGCACGCGGCACTGGTTCCGCTGGGCGATCGCCGCGATCGTCGTGTTCGTCGTCGCGCAGTTCCTGTGGTCGCTCGTGACGAACGAGAACTACGAGTGGGACTACTTCGCGCAGTACTTCTTCTCCGACCCGGTACTGCAGGGCCTCGGCCTCACCCTCGTGTACACGGGGGTGTCGGCGACCATCGGGTTCCTCCTCGGCACGGTGCTCGCCCTCGCGCGGCTGGCGAAGTCGCCGCTGCTGAACGCCGCGGCGTGGAGCTTCATCTGGTTCTTCCGCTCGGTTCCCCTCGTCGTGCAGCTGGTCGTCTGGTACAACCTCGGGTACCTGTATCCGACGCTCGGACTGGGCACCCCGTTCACGACCGACTTCTGGATCGTGGAGTTCCCCACCGTCCAGCTCATCAGCGCGTTCGCGGCAGGGGTGCTCGGCCTGAGCCTGCACCAGGCGGCGTACTCCGCCGAGATCATCCGCGGCGGCCTGCTCTCGGTCGACCAGGGCCAGCTCGAGGCGGCCGCGGCGCTCGGCATCCCGCCGCGTCGCCGGCTCAGCCGCATCGTGCTGCCGCAGGCCATGCGATCGATCATCCCCAACGCCACCAACGAGGTGATCGGTCTCGTGAAGGGCACCTCGGTGCTGTTCGTCATCGCGATCCCCGAGCTGTTCTACGCGGTGCAGGTGATCTACAACCGCAACAGTCGCGTCATCCCGCTGCTGCTCGTCGCGGTCGTCTGGTACACGATCATCACCACAGTGCTCAGCATCCTGCAGTACTACATCGAGCGCCATTACGCGCGGGGGTCGGTGCGGGTTCTGCCCCCCACCCCCGTGCAGCGTGCGCGCCACTGGGTCGCCGTGCAGTGGGCCCGCCTCGGCGACGACACGCCGGCGCCGGCACCCCGCCCACTCGCCTCCGGAGGAGAGTCATGACCATCGGTCTCGTCGAGATCCACAACGTCCACAAGAGCTACGGGGGCATCGAGGTGCTCGGCGGCATCGACCTCACGGTGCAGCCGGGCGAGATCGTCGCGATCCTCGGCGCCAGCGGCTCGGGCAAGTCGACGCTGCTGCGCACCATCAACCACCTCGAGACGGTCGACCGTGGATCGGTCACGGTCGACGGCGAGTTCATCGGCTACGAGCAGCGCAACGGCAAGCTCTACGAGCTGCGAGAGAAGGCCGTGCTCGAGCGGCGTACCCAGATCGGGATCGTCTTCCAGAACTTCAACCTCTTCCCTCACCTCACGGCGCTCGAGAACGTCACCGAGGCGCCCATCGCCCTCGGCCGGCTGTCGAAGGACGACGCCCGCGAGCTCGCGATCGGCCTGCTCGACCGCGTGGGTCTCGGCGACAAGGCCGGCCATTACCCGCGTCAGCTCTCGGGCGGTCAGCAGCAACGCGTCGCGATCGCCCGCGCCCTGGCCCTCAAGCCCAAGGTGATCCTGTTCGACGAGCCGACGAGCGCGCTCGACCCCGAACTCGTCGGTGAGGTGCTCGACGTCATCCGCGACCTCGCGCAGCTGGGCACGACCCTCATCATCGTCACCCACGAGATCGGCTTCGCCCGCGAGGTCGCCGACCGCGTCGTCTTCCTCGACGGTGGCCGGATCATCGAGCAGGGTCCGCCGACCGAGGTGCTCGTCGCGCCGAAGCACCCGCGCGTGCAGGAGTTCCTCGCCAAGGTCCTCGCCTGACCTTCCCCGTCCCGTTCCGCCCCACCACACCCTTCGAGAAAGACCCACAGCATGACCATCAGCAAGAAGCAGAGCATCGCCGCCGGACTCGGCGTCGTCGCGGTCGCGGCGATCGTCGGCGGCATCGTCACCGCCGTGAACCTCAACCGACCCGCCGAGGCCGAGGCTGCGGCGCCCGCGGCCACCACGGCGAACGTCGCGACCGACGACATCCACTGGGTGCACCTCGACGAGCCCGTCGCCGAGGCCGTCGCGGCCCTCGAGGCGAGCGGCTTCGAGCCTGTCGAAGAGGGGAAGCTCACCGTCGCCCACTCCGCTTACCTGCCTCCGCTCGGCTACATTCCGGAGGGTGAGACCGGCGCCGCGGGCACCGAGCCGAACATCGGCTCGCTGGTCGCCGAGGCGCTCGGCCTCGAGTACAACCCGGTGGTCGTCGCGTGGGCCGACTGGCCCCTCGGCATCCAGTCGGGTAAGTACGACCTCATCACCTCGAACGTCACCGTCACCGAAGAGCGCAAGGAGCTCTACGACTTCGCGAGTTACCGCGAAGACCTGCTCGGCTTCTACGTCCGCGCCGACAGCGACATCGACAGAATCGAGGAGGCCGCCGACATCTCGGGTCTGAGAATCGTGGTCGGCTCGGGCACCAACCAGGAGCAGGTGCTGCTCGCCTGGAACGACGAGCTCGAGGCGGCCGGCGAGGCCCCGGCCGAGCTGCAGTACTACGACGACAACGCCGCGGCCGTCCTCGCGCTGCAGTCCGGGCGCGTCGACGCCACCTTCGGGCCCAACGCCACCTCGGCCTGGTCGGCGCGCGAGACCGGCGACACCAAGCTGGTCGGCCTCGTGCCGGGCGGCTGGCCGCAGACCGCAAACATCGCCGCCGCGACCGCGAAGGGCAACGGCCTCATCGAGCCGGTGTCGATCGCGATCAACGCCATCATCGAGGGCGGCCAGTACGCCGAGGTCCTCGAAACCTGGGGGCTCGAGTCGGAACGCGTCGAGAAGAGCGAGATCAACCCTCCCGGCCTTCCGGCGTCGTGAATGGGTATGCGTCGTGAACGGGTCTCGGTGAGAGGTAGCGTCACATCGTGACATCGACCGCGACAGCCCTCACCATCCGGCTCGTCCGCACCGAGGAGTTCGCTCGGGCGGGCGAGCTGACCGCCCGTGCCTACCGGCACAGCTACGGCGAGCTCTCGGAGCACTACCTCGCCTCGCTGCGCGACGTCGCCACACGCGTGCAGAGCGGCGACGTGTGGGTGGCGGTGGATGGCGGCGGGCGCGCGGATGCCGCCGCAGATACCGCTGCCGAGGGCGACATCCTCGGAACCGTGTGGGTCGCTCGGCCGAATCGGCCGCTCGCCGGCATCGCCCGGCCGGGGGAGACCGATTTCCGACAGCTCGCCGTCGCACCCGAGGCGCGCGGCCGCGGCGTCGGCGAGGCGCTCGCCCGGCACGTCATCGAGCTGGCCCGCGAGCGCGGGTCGCACCGCGTCGTCATGAACAGCGGGCCCGAGATGACCGCCGCGCACGCGCTCTACGCCAAGCTCGGTTTCTCGCGCCTGCCCGAACGCGAGGGACGAATCGAGGTCGAGCCGGGCCGTTTCGTCGAGCTGCGCGCGTTCGGCTACGACCTCGAGCCGGAGCCCTCGGCCTCGACCGGCACCGCCTCGACCGGCACCCCCGCGGCCGGCCCGGCGCCGACCTGGCTCCTCGAGCACACCGACTATGGTGACCCGCGTGCGGTCGCCCTGCGCGCCGAGATGGACCGCGAGGTCGGCCCGCGCTACGCCGACCGCTTCGACGAGACCGATCCCGAAGCCGCCGCCCGATCCGCTCGCGCTTTCGCTCTCGACCCCGAGACGATCGTCGCGACGGTGCTCGTGACGGATGCCGCGGGCGAGGCGCTCGGTCACGGTGCGCTGCGCGACCTCGAGCACGACGGCATCCGCGACCTCGAGATCAAGCGCGTGTACGTGCACCCGCGGGCTCGCGGGCTCGGCGCGAGCCGTGCTCTCATCGCCGAGCTCGAACGCATCGCGCGCGACCGCGGCGCCGCGCGCGTCATCCTGCAGACCGGCGACCGCCAGCATGACGCCGTCGTGCTGTACGAGCGCCTCGGGTACACGCCGATCCCGATCTACGCCCCCTACACCGAGTACACGTTCTCCCGCTGCTTCACCAAGCCCCTGTAGCTAGCGCACGTCGCGCGCGCTGCGCACGCCGAGCACGCACCGCTTCCGTGAGCACGCACGATAGGCGGTGCGTTCTCGGCGAGACGAGGCGTTCTCGCCGGCATCATCCGGGCCGGCGCTGCATCATCCGGGCCGGAATTCCATCCGTTGCGGGCTCGGCGACGAAGACACTATGCACGGTAGGAGTGATCTGCCGATCGAGAGGCGACAGCGATGGCGAAATCGACCGCATCCGCGAACGAGGCGAAGACCCGGCGCGGGGTCTGGGCCCTGTGGAGCGCGCTCGCCGGCATCGTCAGCGCTGCCGCCTTCCTCGCCGTAGCCGAGCTGGTCGCGCTCCTCGTCGCGCGTGAGAGCAGCCCGATCCTCGCCGTGGGCGCCTTCGTCATCGATATCGTGCCGCAGCCGCTCAAGGAGTTCGCGATCGCGACGTTCGGCTCGGCCGACAAGATCGTCCTGCTCGGCAGCCTCGCGCTCGCCGTCGTGGTCGCCGCCGCGATCGCCGGCATCCTGCAGTTCTTCGCCCGGCCGTTCGGGGTCATCGTCATCGCCCTCGCCGGGGTGATCTCGACGGCCGCCATCGTCACTCGCACCGGAGCCAGCCCGCTCGCCTTCGTGCCGCCCGTGATCGGGACGCTGGCCGGAGTGATCATCCTCGTCTTCCTCATCACGCGCCTCCGGCGCTGGGCGGGCGCAGCGGGCGCCGCGGATGTCGCGGCTGCCGCGGATGCCGTCAACCCGACCACCCCGGCGTACCCGGCCGCTGAGCAGCGCGGGCTCGGTCGGCGATCGTTCCTGGTCGCCACGGGAGGCGTGGGCCTCGCCGCCGTCATCGTCGGAGTCGGCGCCCGCCTGCTCAATGCGACGTCGGCTTCGGTCGACGCGCTCCGCCGTGAGCTGCGCATCCCGGAGCCGCGGTCGACCGTCACGATCCCCGACGGCGCCGAGCTGGATGTCGAGGGGATCTCGCCCCTCATCACCCCGAACGCCGACTTCTACCGCGTCGACACGGCCCTCACGGTGCCGTCGGTCGACCCGACCACGTGGCGTCTCGTCATCGACGGCATGGTCGATCAGCGCGTCGAGCTGAGCTTCGACGATCTCGTCGGCATGGGGCTCGACGAGTACGCCGTCACGCTCACGTGCGTCTCGAACGAGGTCGGCGGTGGCCTGGTGGGCAACGCCATCTGGCAGGGCATCCCGATCCGCGACATCCTGCGCATGGCGGGCCCGCAGTCGGGCGCCGACATGGTGCTGTCCAAGAGTGTCGACGGGTACACGGCATCCACCCCGCTCGAAGCCTTGACCGACGACTCGCGCGACGCGATCTTCGCCGTCGCGATGAACGGCGAGCCACTGCCCCTCGAGCACGGCTTCCCGGTGCGCATGGTGGTTCCCGGTCTGTACGGCTACGTCTCGGCGACCAAATGGGTCACCGAGCTCAAGGTCACCACGTTCGAGGCCGACGAGGCCTACTGGACCCCGCGCGGGTACGCAGCCGAAGCGCCGATCAAGTTCTCGTCCCGCATCGACACCCCGCGCACGGGCACACCGGTCGCCGCGGGCACCGTCGCCATCGCCGGAATGGCCTGGGCGCAGACGGTCGGCATCGACCGCGTCGAAGTGCGGATCGACGACGGCGACTGGCAGGCTGCGACCATTTCGACGCCGATCAACGCCGACACCTGGGTCCAGTGGATGCTGGAGTGGCAAGCCGAAGCCGGCACCCACTACGTCGAGGTGCGAGCCGTCAACAAGAACGGCGACACGCAGGTCGAGGAGCGCGCCCCGATCGCGCCCGACGGTTCGAGCGGTTGGCAGCGCGTGCTGGTGACGGTCTCCGCCTGACCGGCTCCCCACGCCTGTCGACTCGCCAGGAAGTGCGGATGCTGCCCCCGCGCACTCGCCATTCGTGGCGAGTCGACGAAGGGGAAGGGGGAGCAGGGGGCTACGCGAGGCGAGCGAGCGGCGTAGTGGCGCCGAGGACCGCGTCGACGATCGCTCCTGCCGTGCGGTCGGTCTGGCGGATCGAGAGCGCGTTCGATCCCGGGCGGGTGAAAGCACCGCTCTCGGGCAGCGACGTGAACGGGCCGAGCGCGAAGGCGGATGCCGTCGGTGAGCCGTCCCGCCGCAGTACCCGGCCGTCGGCATCGGTGAGCACGCGTACCTCCGCCCCCTGCTGGCGGGCCAGCGCTCGCAGCACGCGGTTCTCGCTCACGGCGGCTCCCGGCCCGGGCAGCCACGCGTCGACGAGGCTGCCCGCGACGGTCTCGCCCGGGACGCGACGGCTGGAGGCGACGAAGCCGCGCTCCGGATCGATGCGGACCTCGATCTCGGGCCCGAGGAAGCGAACGATCCCGGCATCGGCGAGGGCCACGAGCTCCTCGAGCCGGTGCGGGGGCGGGCCGCTTGCGACGTAGCTGAAGAAGGTGTGCCACCGGACCGGCAGCGATCGTGTGCGCGAGTGCTCGTTCCACCGATCGGCGGGGATCTCGGCAAGCGCGAGGAACGACAGCAGCGCTGCGAGGAAGACGCCCTGCGCGGCGCTGCGTTCCGGGGCCGTACGCAGATGCAGGTCGGTGACGATGTGCGCGCGCACCCGCTCGTGCGCGTCGTCGCCGTCGACGAAGGCCGCGGCGGCCAGCGGCCGGTCGAACGAGGCGACGTCGAACCGGTCGAGCGGATCGGGGACCGCCGCCGCGATCGCGTCGAGCAGGGCGGGGTCGTCCCACGCGTGCGACCGCAGCACCGCACGGAACGTCGTCCAATCGCCGACGACGCGGTCGGGGTGTCCCGTGAACAGCTCGCGGTAGTGCCCGTGGAGCAGCTCGCCCGCGATGAGCGGCCAGACATCGGCCTCGAAGTCGATGACACCGGGGCGGGCCACAAGCTCGGCGATCGCCGCGGGCGTCAGCACCTCGCGTTGGGATGCCTCGCCGCGCAGCGCCGACGACACCTTCGAACGGTAGGGAACGCCCCGCCGCGATCCGAGGTGCAGACGCGGCTCGCGTCCCGACGGCACGTACCGCAACCCGTCGCCCTTCTCGACGAAGCGGCCGCCGCGGCCTTGGGTGAGCAGCACCACGAGGTCGACCGCGGCGAGTCCCATGCCGCGCACGATGACGTCGTCGCCGGCCCCGAGCTGCGAGAGGTCGGCGTCGGCGGTGAAGGCGGGCGGCACATAGTGCAGCCGCGCGCGGCGCGCCCCGGCGATGAGGCCGGCGGTGACGGCATCCGGTTCACGACCGGTGTGACCGAGCGCGAAGACGACACCGTCGGCTTCGATCTCGAGCCCGCTCGCCAGGGTCACGCGGTTCTCCGGGCTCACGCTTGCGACCGTGTCGCGGCGCCATCGCACCGTGACCCCCGGGGGCGCCTCGGCGACCGTGCGCCGGTAGAACCACTCCAGGTAGTAGCTGTGCAGTCGGCGCGTGGGAAAGCTCTCGCCGTGCAGCCCGCGCGCCTCGGCAGCGGCGACCTCGTCGTCTATCTCGATGCCTTGACCGGCCGCAGCCAGCTCGCCGCTGCGCCAGAGCTCGGCCCATTCGATGAGCGAGGGGCCGGGACGGATCGGACCGTCGATCGTGCAGCTTTCGTCGGTGAAGACCGTCACGTCGCGCGCCATCGAATTGAGCTTCAGCAGCGGCGACTGCGCGCGCCGCCAGATGCGGCCGGCTCCCGGAGGATGCGGGTCGACCAGCTCGACATGCAGGCGCGGCGCGCCGACCGCGCGCGCATCCGCCGCATCCCCTGCGCCCGCCGCGGCGCCGAACCGCGCGACGATCCGCTCGAGGAGCATGATCGCCCGCGGGCCGGCGCCGACGAAGACCAGCCGGTGGACGCTCACGCCGGTACGGATGCGGGTGCCGGAACCACGGCCGGCAGCCCGAGCAGGTCGCGCAGCGTCGCTCCCTCGTCGTACGAGTCGCGGTACGACCCGCGCTCCTGCAGGAGGGGGACGACGCGCGTGGCGAACTCGTCGAGGCCGTGCGGGGTGAGGTGCCCGACGACGGTGAATCCGTCGGTCGCCCGCTCCTGCACGTAGCGGTCGATCTCGCCCGCGATGTGCTCGGGGGTGCCCACGAATGTGTGCTTGGCCGTCAGCCGGATGACGAGCTCGCGCACGCTCAGCCCCTCGGCTTCCGACAGCTCCCGCAGCGACGCGATCCGCGCCTGCACGGCCTTGTGGCGATTGGCCCAGCCGCGTGCGGTCTCCGAGCCGGTGTCGGGCTCGACGTCGGGCAGCGGGCCGTCGGGGTCGTAGCCGCTGAGGTCGCGGCCCCAGACCTGCTCGAGGTAGGTCAACGCCTGCTCGGGCCGCACCTGCTGCAGGGCGATCTCACGCGATCGTTCGCGCGCCTCGGCATCCGTGTCGCCGATGACGAACGTCGCCGCGGGCAGGATCTTCAGCGAGTCCTCGTCACGCCCCCACGCGGCCAGGCGCCCCTTGACGTCGTCGTAGAACACGCGGGCCGCATCGAAGTCCTGGTGCAGCGAGAAGATGACTTCGGCGTGCTCGGCTCCGAAGTCGCGTCCGTCGGCGGAGTCACCGGCCTGCACGATCACGGGGCGCCCCTGCGGCGAGCGGGGCACGTCGAAGAGGGCGTCGACGTCGAACTGCGGGCCGGAGTGGCGGATGCGGCGGGGCGGCGCTTCGCCCTCGTCCCACGAGTCCCAGAGCTTCTTCGACAGGGCGGCGAACTCCTTTGCACGCTCATACCGGTCGGCGTGGTCGAGGAACCCGCCGCGGCGGAAGTTCGCGCCGTGGAAGGCGTCGGAGCTCGTCACGGCGTTCCATCCGGCGCGGCCGTCCGAGAGGTGGTCGAGTGTCGCGAGCTGACGGGCGAGCTCGTACGGCTCGTTGAACGTCGTGCTCAGGGTGCCGACGAGACCGACGTGGTCGGTGACGGCGGTCAGCGCCGCCAGGATCGCGAGGGTGTTCGGGCGGCCCAGCACGTCGAGCTCGTGCACGCGGCCCTTGTGCTCGCGGAGGCGCAGGCCCTCGGCGAGGAACACGTAGTCGAAGAAGCCGCGCTCGGCCGAGCGCGCGAAGTACTCGAATGCGGCGAAGTCGATCTGGCTGCCCGAGGCGGGGTCGGTCCACACCGTGGTGCTGTTGACGCCGGGGAAGTGTGCGGCCAGGTGGATCTGGCGGGGCGAGCGGCTCACAGGGCGACCTTCTCTCGTGTCGGGGCGGACTCGTTGGCGGAGTCGTGCGCGGGGCCGGCGTACCTGCTCGCGGGACGCGGCAGGCCGAGCCGGCCGCGCAAGGTGGTGGCGTCGTCGTCGCGCAGCACACGGGTCGCGCGCAGCAGCGGGGCGAGACGCTCGGCGATCGCGACGACGTCATCGGGCTGGCGTGCCGGCCGCAGCCGCACACCGTCGACGCCGGTCTCTGCGAGGGCCCGGATGTGCTCGGCGACCTCGGTCGGCGTGCCGGCGACGACCCGCGCGTCCGAGCGGAACTCGCCTCCGACGAGGTCGTCGAGCCGCGCGAGCGCGTCGCGTGCAGCCGCACTCGTCTCCTCGACGAGCACGATCACGTCGGCGAACACGCGCAGGCGCTCGCCAGAGCGGCGCAGCTCGGCGGCGGCTCCGTCGAGCTCGGCGAGGATGCCGGTCGCGGCGGCCGCATCGTGGGGCGTGACGAACACGACGTCGGCGTGCTCGGCGGCGAGGCGGAACGGCACGGTCTGGTGCGCGAGTACCGAGATGATGGGGCGGCCCTGGGGCGAGCGGGGCACGATCGAGGCCCCGGTGATCGAGAAGAACTCGCCCGCGACGTCGATGTTGTGGATGCGGTCGGCGTCGACGAAGCGGCCGCTCGCGGCATCCCGGATGATCGCATCGTCCTGCCACGAGTCCCACAGGCGCCCGAGCGCGTCGGCGACCTCGCCCGCCTCGCGGAACCCGGTCTCGAGATCGATCTCGTCGCGCCGCCCGAAGTTCGCGCGCTCCGCGGCCGACCCGCCGACGACGAGCCGCACGCCCGCGCGGCCACGACTGGCGAAGTCGAGCGTCTGGATGCCGGTGGCGACGTGGAACGGCTCGGTGTGCGTCGTCGTGACCGTCGGGATCAGCCCGATCCGGTGCGTGAGCGGCGCGAGCGCGGAGGCCAGCAGCACCGCGTCGATACGCCCGTGCAGCCACCCGGGGTCGGGGTCGTTCGCGTCTTCCAAGCGGTCGGTCAGCGAGAGCGCGTCCTCGATGGTCGCGAGAGTCACGCCCGCCCCGTCGAGGAGTCGCACCTGGTCGGCCCAGTGACGGGATGTGGTGAACGCGCGCGGCGAGAGCCCGGACGCGCGCCACGCGGCGGGGTGCCAGCCGGCCCGCTCGAGAGCGACGGCGAGATGGATGCGGTGAGACATGAGCCCACTGTCGACCTCGCCCCGAGCGCTGCCAAGGCCGCCCGTCATCCGGCGACACCTGTCGTAACCGGGGTTCGCGTCGCGCGCTCAGATCACATCAGGTCAGGCGCTGCGCAGCCGGTACCGCGTCGCCACAGCCCCCGAGCGGAATGCTGTGCGGTCGACCGCTTCGAGCTCGATCTGCCCGTGCAGGCCCGCGAGCAGCGTCGGCCCCCGTCCCGCGACGACGGGGTGCACGACGAACTCGAACTCGTCGATGAGGCCGAGGTCCGCCAGGGCGGTGGGCAGCATGACGCCGCCGACCCAGAGCCCGGCGCCCGGCTCGGCCTTCAGCGCTCGGACGGCGGTCTCCAGGTCGCCCGAGATGAGCTCGGCGTTCCAGTCGGGATCGCCAAGGGTCGACGACACGACGAACTTCCGGGCGCCGTCGATGGCCTCGGCGAATCTGATCTCGGCGTCATCCATCCACTCGGGCCACTCGCCCGAGGCGGGCCGTCGCCAGGCGGCGGCCATCATCTCGTACGTCACGCGGCCGAGCAGCAACGCGTCGACCCCGGCCATCTGCGCCGTCCAGTAGCCCATCGATTCTTGGTCGGGCGGCAGCCCCGCCTCATGGTGGCAGCACCCGTCGAGCGTCACATTGATCGAGTACCGCAGAGGTCTCATGCCGCATCCCGTCTGCGGCGGATGACGCCGCGACGCCAGTCTGGACCCGCGGGCATCGATATGCGAGGGGTCCAGGCCAGGAGGACGGCGAAGACGACACGTGTCGCGAGCAGGACCCCCCAGATGGCCTCGGCCGAGCCGGAACGTGTGACGGCGAGCAGCGTCAGCCCCGACCCACCGACCGCCCCGTACGCGATCACGAGGGCGGGCAGCCCAGCCGCTGTCGACAGCGCGATCTTGCGGTAGGAGTACAGGACACTTGCCCACGGTTCGATGAGCAGTTGCACGGCCATCATCGCGACGATCAGCCAGCCGAGCTGGTCGAAGACCGGCAGAGCCAGGCGCGAGATCGTCAGCGCCACCGCGATCGCCGCGAGCAGGACGAGACAGTTCGCCTGCACCGTCGACAGGCGCATGGCCCGCCCGCGCCCGAGCCCGCGCCCGCCGCCTCCCCCGCGCTCGGCGATGACGAATCTTGCCCCGACCACGCCGAACTGCTTCAGCGGGACGATGACGGAGCGCATCACCGCCACCGACAGCGCGACCACCGCACCGTCGGCGGGGGAGTGCGCAGTGGCCACCATGATCGCTGCCGTGAAGGTCACCAGGAAGACCAGTCCGTCGACCGACGCGGCCGCGCGCTCGCCGAGTGACCGGATGACGGCGACGGGATGCGCGAGAGCCTCACGCGCCGCCGACGCCACCATGCGCCACGAGATCATGTCCGCTCGCGCGAGCTGTGATCCGCGCACCAGCACTCCCAGGATCGACACGACCGACGTCGTGGCGCCGACGGCAGCCACAGCCGCGAGCGGTGGGACGCCGAGCGCGACGACGACGGCCGCGACGGCGGCTTTCACGAGCGTTCCGGTGACCGCGGTGATCAGGTTGGTGCCGTCGCGGTGCTGCGCCTGGAACGCGCCGTTGAAGACGAAGCCGATCGGCGTGAGCACCGTCGCCGGGATGGTGGCGATCCAATAGACGGCGAAGTACCCGCCCGCGTCCGAGCGCGAGACGACCGGACTGAGGAGCGCGATCGCGATAGCGGCCAGCAGCAGAAGCATCGCCGCCCCCACCGCCCCCGTCAACTCTCCTTCGAGGGAGTGCCCCGCCGTGCGCGCGCGGATGGTGGTGACCACGAAACCGGATGCCACGACCGTCACGATCGCGGCGGTGGAGCCTCCCAGGCCGATCGCCGCCTGGACCTCGTCGGAATAGGCGATCGCCATGACGAGCAGGATGACGACGCTGCCGATCCCCGGCAGGAACATCGCGGATGCCGCCAGCGCGGCACGCCCCAGGTAGTCGCGCCTCACAACTCGATACTGTCAGCAACCCGATTGGCCTGCCCAGCGCCGTTGAGGCTTGCTCTGCCGGTTCCGGCAGGTTCTCGTCGTCTCTGGCTGCCGATAGCGTCGGGCGGGTGGATCTCCAGCGCGCAGCAGACCTGGCCATCGCCCTCGCCCGTGAAGCCGGCGACGTCGCCGTCGCGGAGCGGGCGACCGCCCGCATCGACGCGAAGGGCGACGGCGCCGACCTCGTGACGCACGTCGATCGCGAGACAGAGCGGCGGATCGTCGAGGCCCTGCGGCGCGCGTATCCGGAGCACGCGATCCTCGGCGAGGAGGGCGGCGAGCAGGGCAGCGACGAGGGCGAGTACCGCTGGCTCATCGACCCGCTCGACGGCACGCACAACTACGTGCTGGGGCTCGATGTCTACGGCGTCTGCATCACGCTCTGCCAGCGCGACCGTCCGGTGATGGCGGTCGTCCACGACTCACCGCGGCGCCGCACGTTCTGGGCCATCGAGGGGAGCGGGGCATTCACCGCCGGCGACTCCGACGAATCCGGATCCACCGCACCGCGCCTCGTCATCGAGGGGGCGGGTGCGCTCGCTCACGAGACCGTCGCCTTCACACAGGGTTACGACGTCGGCCATGACGACCCGCGTCGCAACGAGCTGTTCGATCGCCTCGAGCGCGGCACGAAGCGGGTCCTGCGCAGCTGGGCTCCGTCGTCGGACTGGGCGCTGCTCGTGACGGGCGGGCTCGGCGCCCTCGTGGCCTACCGCAACGAGATCTGGGACCTCGTCGGCGGCGCGCTCATCGCGACCGAGGCGGGAGCGGCATCCTGGACCTCGGCCGACGGCGACCTCGTCATCGTCGGCCGACCGGATGTCGTCACGGCGTTGCGCGAGCTCGTCACTCGCTGACCGGCACGACGATCGGCAGCTCGCGCACCGGCACCAGCACGATGTCCTGCACCTTCCAGTCGAGCTCGACGCAGCCTTCGCGCGCCGCTTCCAGCTCGTCGAGGGTCGGCATCCGACCGTCGCGCGGCACGACGAACGACTCGACGTGGAACACGTGTCCCTCGTCACGCACCCGGCTGCCCGCCGCCGACACCCACGGGAGGCTCGCGAGGTAGGCGTCGATCTCGCCCGCGAGCGGATGAGGCTCAGCATCGTCGAACGTCGTCGCTCGCGCGTCCATGAGGTCGATGATCGCGGCCCGCAGGTTCTTCAGCCCGTCGCGCAGGATGCCCGCCGCGATGAAGAGCGCCGCCGCCGCGTCGAGCCACCACAGCCCGAGGCCGATGCCCGTGACGCCCACGATGGACCCGACCGCGGTCATCCAGTCGGCCTTATTCATGTCGGCATCGGCGTAGAGCACCTTGTTGTGCAGCTCGCGCGCCAGCGTGATCTTCGCGCGCCCGAGCAGGACAGGCGGCACGGCTGTCAGCGCCATGACCCCGATCATCAGCCACCCGAGCCAGATCGACGCGCCGAACAGTTCGACCGTGCCGATCGTCGGGTGCTCGCCGCTCAGCAGCCCGATGCCCGACTCGACGATCAGGTAGGTGCCCATCGTGGTCAGGGCGACAGCGGCGACGAGGTGACCGACTCCGACCGAGCGGTGATAGCCGTACGGATGCCGCAGCGTCGGTCGTCGCCGGTTGACGCGGATCGCGATGAGGAACGCCAGCGGCGGGATGAACGACAGCAGGTCCTCGATCCACGCCGCCTTCATCGCCTGCGAGTTGCCGAGCACGAGGAAGACGAGGGTCACGGTGACCGCCAGGAACCCGATCGTGATCCATTCGAGCCGCACCGCGCGGCGAAGCACCTCGACCTGACGTTCCGGCAGCTCGGTCTGTCCGAACCGCACCTCCGACCGGTTCACAGCTCTCCCGCTCTCGCCCGCTCCGAGAGGAAGGTCTCGAGGCGCGACAGGAACGCGTTCTCGCCGAGCGGCACGAGCATGACGACCTTCAGCGTGCTGCCGTCCTTCGCGGTCGCCTCCGCGTACGGGCGTGTGACACCCGCCTTGTCTGTCCACGGGGTCTGGTCGGTGATGCCGCCCGCGATGAGATCGAGCCCGCCGTTCTCGAGTTCGCGCACGAGCGCCTCCTCCGACCCGACGGTCCATTCCACGTCGGCGTCGAGCGAGTCGGCGAAGACTCGGATCGCATCGGGCTCGCTGCCCTGCGGTTCTTCGCCGTCGACCTTCACCCATTCGCCGTCGGGGGAGACCCCGGCCCGAAGCGTCCCTCCCTCGACCGAGGTGAGCGTGCCCGACGGGTCGGTCGGTATCGACAGCCCGCACCCCGCGAGTGCGAACGACGACGTCAGTAGCAACAGGACCGCGCCGACCGCTGTGGCGAGCCGGTGGTGCATGAGACCCTCCTCCATAGGCGTCTGGTGTGGGTATGCGATCTGCATCCCCACTCTGGCGCGCGTGTTGCGATCGCCGTAAGGGGGTTGCGCCCGTGTCGATAGGATGGGGTGCAATCCCTCCTCGACAGAAAGGGAGATCCGCATGCCGGGAATCGTCATCGTCGGCGTCCAGTGGGGCGACGAGGGCAAGGGCAAGGCCACCGACCTGTTGGGCGATCGCACCGACTGGGTCGTCAAGTTCAACGGCGGCAACAACGCCGGGCACACCGTCGTCATCGGTGACGAGAAGTACGCCCTGCACCTGCTGCCGAGCGGCATCCTCTCGCCGGGCGTCAACGCCGTCATCGGCAACGGCGTCGTCGTCGACCTCGAGGTGCTCTTCGCCGAGCTCGAGGCGCTGTCGGCGCGCGGGCTCGACATCTCTCGCCTCAAGGTCAGCGCCAACGCGCACCTCATCACGCAATACCACCGCACGCTCGACAAGGTGACCGAGCGCTTCCTCGGCAAGCGCCAGATCGGCACGACCGGCCGCGGCATCGGACCGGCCTATGCCGACAAGATCAACCGCGTCGGCATTCGCGTGCAAGACCTCTTCGACGAGAACATCCTGCGCCAGAAGGTCGAGGGAGCCCTCGACCAGAAGAACCACCTGCTGGTCAAGGTGTTCAACCGTCGTGCGATCACCGCCGACGAGATCGTCGAAGACCTGCTCTCGTACGCCGAGCGTCTGCGGCCCATGGTGTGCGACACGGGCCTGCTGCTGAGCAACGCGCTCGACAACGGCGACGTCGTCGTCTTCGAGGGCGGGCAGGCGACCATGCTCGACGTCGACCACGGCACCTACCCCTTCGTCACGTCGTCGTCGGCGACGGCCGGCGGCGCCGCCACCGGTGCGGGCGTCGGACCCAACCGTCTCGACCGCATCGTCGGCATCGTCAAGGCGTACACGACGCGCGTCGGGTCGGGCCCGTTCCCGACCGAGCTGTTCGACGAGAACGGCGACTTCCTCCGGTCGCGCGGATTCGAGTTCGGCACGACGACCGGCCGCCCCCGCCGTGTCGGCTGGTACGACGCCCCGATCACGCGGTACGCGACGCGGATCAACGGCATCACCGACCTCGTGCTCACCAAGCTCGACATCCTCACCGGGCTCGACCGCATCCCGGTCTGCGTCGCATACGACGTCGACGGCGAGCGGTTCGACGAGGTGCCGGTCAACCAGTCCGACTTCCACCACGCCAAGCCGGTGCTCGAGTACTTCCCCGGTTGGAAGGAAGACATCTCGACGGCGCGCACGTTCGACGACCTCCCCATCGCCGCCCAGGAGTACGTGCTGGCGCTCGAGAAGATGAGCGGAACGCGCATCTCGGTGATCGGTGTCGGGCCCGCCCGCGACGCCGTCATCGTCCGCCACGACCTCGTCGACTGACGTGCGGCTGCTGCTCGGCGGCTACACCACCGACATGGGCGGCGATGCCGCGGGCATCGGCCTGGTCCACGCCGGCGACCCCGACGGCCCGACCGCGGACGGCCAGCTCTCGTTGCGCACCGAGGTCGTGGCCACGTCGTCGCCGTCGTGGCTCGCCCGCCATCCGCGTCTGGACGTCGTCTACGCCGCGCTCGAGTTCCGCGGTGAGGTGCAGGCCTACCGGCGCACGGGTCCCGACGCGTGGATGCCGCTCGGGCGCCCGGTCGCCGCCGGTGAGGCCGTGTGTCACGTCGCCGTCGCCCCCGACGGAGCCTCGCTCGTCGCCAGCTGCTGGAGCGACGGCCGCGTCGTCCGCATGAGCATCGACGACGCCGGCGTCCCGTCGGCTCCGGTGATCGCGCCCGCCGCGGTCGACCCCTACGGACCCGTTGCTTCGGCGGAGCCGGCCGCGGACGACCTCGATCTCGCCGCTGCCGCGCGGGCTCTGCGCGAGGCCGCCGGTCCCGAGTTCGCCCATCTGGTGCCCGGCTCGGACGCGCCCGCCGCGCCGCATCCCGGTCCGGATCAGGAATCCGAGGCCGCACGCCCGTCTCGGTCGCACCAGGCGCGTCACCTGCCGGGCGGTCTGATCGTGACGACCGACATGGGGCTCGACCTCGTGCGGTTCTGGCGTGACAGTCCGCGCGGGCTCCGGCTCGTCGGGCAGGTCACGCTGCCGCTCGGCAGCGGACCGCGTCACACCCTCTGGCATCCGAGCGGTCACCTGTACGTCCTCACGGAACTATCTCGCGAGGTGGTCGTGCTCGGCGCCGATCGCGCCGGGGAATGGCGGATGCTGTCGGCGACAGGCCTCATCGGTTCCCTCGACGACGACACAGCTGCTGAGATCGCCATGACGCCCGACGGTGAGACCGTCTACGCGGGCATCCGCGGCAGCAACACCCTCGGGGTGCTGCGCGTTCGCGGCACCGGTGACCGGCTCGAGCAACTCGCCCTCGTCGATGCCGGCGTCGATTGGCCGCGCCACCACGTCGTCGTCCGAGACACCCTGCTCGTCGCCGGGCAGCTCTCGGGCGAGGTGGTGTCGATGACGCGCGACCCGCGAACCGGGGTGCCGGGGCGCGTGCGTCACCGCGTCGCAGCCCCCAGCCCGACCTGCATCCTGCCGGTGGCGTGATTCCCGGTCCCGCGAACGGGGGCCGCTATCAGAGTCAGTGCGGCAGTTTCTTCGCGTCCTGACGCGGAATGACGATCTGGTTGATGATCAGCAGGATCGACGCCGTGACGGGGATCGCGACGAGCGCGCCCAGCAGACCCAACAGGGTGCCGCCGACGAGAGCCCCGATGACCACGAGCGATCCGGGAACCGAGACGGTGCGGTTCATGACGCGCGGGGTGAGGACGTATGCCTCGACCTGCATGTACAGCAGGTACGCGGCCGCGAAGATGATCGCCGGCAACGGCGCGGTGGGATTCGTCAGCAGCGTGATGACGGATGCCCCGACCCAGAAGATCACTGTTCCCACGAGCGGGATCAGCGTGATCGCGAACGCGAGCACAGCCATCAGGGCCGCGAACGGCACCCCGAGGATGGTCAGCAGGATGAAGCCGAAGGTCGCGTTCATGAGGGCGAGCACGACCATGCCCGACAGGTAGCCGCCGATCGACTCGGTGATCTGCCGGGTCATGTCGGCGACGGTCGAGCGGGAGCGTGCGGGCGAGATGCGCACCAGCGCGTTCTTCATGCGGGGGAGCGACGCCAGGAAGTACAGGCTGAGCACGAGCACGATGATCGACCCCGAGATGGCGGTCACGACGTTCACGCCGACCTGCAGCAGCCCGCCGCCGATCGCGGCGATGTTCGACGGGTTGGTGACGAAGCTCTGCACCTCGTTCAGCACGTCGCTCAGGCTGTCGCCGAACGTGTTCTCGAGCCAGCGCACCGTATCGCTGCGCAGCATGTCGTTGACGATCGACGGCACATCCTTGGCGAACTGTTCGACCTGGCGCACCACCGGTGGCAGGACGACCCACAGGATGCCGGCGATGATGAGCGCGAGCGCGGCGAACGTGATGACGATGCCCCAGGCGCGCGGGATGCCGCGGCGCACGAGGAACCGCACCACCGGGTCGAGCGCCAGCGCGACGAACAACGCGATCGCGACGTAGATGAGGACCGTCGACAGGCTCGAGATCGCCAGCCCCAGAACGATCGCCGCGAGGGCGCCCAGAGCGAGGAAGAAGCCGGCCGCGAACGGGCGGGACAGCGCTCCCCAGAGGGGCTGATCACGCGTGGCCGCTGCGGACACCGGGGCGGTGGGGGCCGCGGGGGCCGGGGTGCTCGGGCGAGGCTTCGTCATGGTCACACTCTAGGGGCGCGGCTTACAGCGCCGCGGTGGGATCGCGCTCGCCCGTCGAGCAGATAGGGTCGGCGGGGGAGGAGCCACCATGACCGACGCCACGACCGAACTCCATCGCCTGCGCGCGAGCATCGACAACATCGACGCCGCGCTCGTGTTCATGCTGGCGGAGCGGTTCCG
This sequence comes from Microbacterium sp. AG238, assembly GCF_003610405.1. Classification (GTDB taxonomy): domain Bacteria; phylum Actinomycetota; class Actinomycetes; order Actinomycetales; family Microbacteriaceae; genus Microbacterium. Next base: position 1,914,244 of record NZ_RAQC01000001.1, on the reverse strand, counting down.
CTGCACGAAGCAGGTCGGCGAGCTCAAGGCGACTCACGGCATGCCGGCATCCGATCCCGGTCGCGAAGAACGGCAGGTCGCCCGCCTGCGGCGCCTCGCCGAGGAGGCCGACCTCGACCCCGAGTTCGCGGAGAAGTGGTTCGGATTCGTCGTCGCCGAGGTCATCCGCCACCACCGCATCGCGGCGGAGGACATCGCGGACTGAGCCTCAGTCGCCCGCTGCCGCGAGCTGCCGGATCGATCGTTCGATGCCGGCGCGCTGACCGGCGTCGAGATCGAGGAACCCCGTCGCGCGGCTCACCCACAGTCCGAGCGCCGCCGCCACGGCGGTCAGCTGTGCGGGCGTCGCGCCTTCCGGCTGCAGCCAGTGCGCCCGGATGCCCTGCCATCCGTCGTGCATCCGTCGCCCGCCGAGGGTCTCGACCGCCAGCCGCAGTTCGGCGGGTGTCGCATCTCCTTCGAGCATGCCTGCGACGAAAGCAGCGAGCCGGTGCGGAGGATCGTCGGGCGCTCCGGCGAGATGGGATGCCGCTGACTCCGCCCAGCCGTCGATCAGTCGCCCCGCGACGGCCTCGAGGATCAGCTGCCGCGTGGCGAAGTGGTAGACGATGCCGCTCTTGGTCAGCCCGGTCCGTGCCGCGAGGTCGTCGAAGGTGACCGAATCCGCGCCCGAGTCTGCGAACAGCTCGACGGCCGCGTCGACGATGAGCTCGCGATTACTGGGACGCACCATCTGCTCCGCTCGACTCCGCGTGGCCGCCGCGCCACATGGCCAGGGGTCCGGCCCCGTCGGGCCAGGGGACCCTCGTCAGGGGCACGAAGCCGTGCCGACGATAGAGCGCGGTCGTGCGGGCGTTCGACGATTCCAGGTACGCGGGCGAGCCGTCGGCGTCGACGACCTCGAGTCGTGACGCGAGCAGTGTTCTGCCGATGCCGCCGCCGGTAGCGTCCGGCGCGACGCCGACCGCCTTGAGGTACCAGTGCGGCACGGCCGGCCGGTGCGCGTCGATCGCGTCCGAGACGCGAAGAGCCCGGGCCAGACCGCCGAGGCCGATCGCCCGCACGTACTCCGGCAGGGCGGCCGTGCGCATCCCGGTCTCGCCGGGGGCGGACCACACCGCGACGCCGAGGAGCCTGCCGGTGTCGGGATCGCGCACACCGTCGACCGTGCCGTTCTGCAACGGACCACCGAGGAGGACGGCGCGGAACAGGCGGTGGCGCGCGCGTTCGTCGTCGCCGCGTTCCTGCAGGAGGGCCCGCGTCGGGGCGTCTTCGGCGAACGCGCGGGTCAGCAGATCAGCCGCCGCGTCGATCTCTCCGCGAGCGACGGGTGTGACGGTGCGGGTCGTCGGGGGGATAGGCGTGCGAGTCATGGATAAACTGTACGTGTACTACACATACAGTTACCTGAGAAGGACCACCGGTTTGCCTGCGCGGGCGCGCGCGTTTACCGGAAGTGCCGATCAGAGGTCAAATCGTCGGTTCGATTTGCGACCTCCCCGGGAACGTGAAACGTTGGATGCGGCCCACAGCGGGCCCCTACCCGACCAGTCCGCGGTCGTTGGTGGCAGTCCCTGTGGGTGCCAGACCGGCGAGCGTATGGTCGGCGGCCTGTGCTCGTGGGTCCGACATCCGCAGCCGAGACGCCGTCGCAAGACGCGCCGAGAGGCCGCCACCCGGGCGTAACCGATGCAGCCTGCACCGGCTGCCGAGGTGACCTGTGACCAGTCCGTCTTCTTCGGGGGAAATGACCTCCCCCGCGCTGGAAGCCAAGAATCTGTACAAGGTCTTCGGGCGCAACCCGAAGTCCGTCGTCGAGAAGCTGCGGGCCGGAGCCCAGCGCAACGAGATCGCCGACGCCGGAACCGCCGCCGTCATCGACGCCTCGTTCACCGTGCAGCCGGGTGAGATCTTCGTCATCATGGGCCTCTCAGGCTCGGGCAAGTCGACGCTCATCCGCATGCTCAACGGCCTGCACGACGCCACCGCCGGAACGATCACCGTGAAGGGCGACTCGATCACCGATGTCGCGCCCGCCCGGTTGCGCAGCATCCGTCGCGAGCGCATCGCGATGGTCTTCCAGCACTTCGCCCTGCTGCCGCACCGCACCGTCGCCGCGAACGTGGCCTACCCGCTCGAGCTGCGGGGTGTCGGCAAGGCCGAGCGCCTGGCCAAGGCCGAGGAGATCCTCGCGCTCGTCGGCCTCGAAGGCTGGGGCGACAAGCTGCCCTCGGCCCTCTCCGGCGGAATGCAGCAGCGTGTCGGCATCGCCCGCGCGCTCGCCGCCGACAGCGACATCCTGCTCATGGACGAGGCCTTCAGCGCGCTCGACCCGCTCATCCGACGCGAGATGCAGGAGCAGCTGCTCGAACTGCAGCAGAAGCTGCAGAAGACCATCATCTTCATCACGCACGACCTCAACGAGGCGATGTTCCTCGGCGACCGCATCGCCGTCATGCGCGACGGCCGCATCGTGCAGATCGGCACGCCCGAAGACATCCTGACCGACCCGGCGAACGACTACGTCGAGCAGTTCGTCCAGGACGTCGACCGTGCCCGCGTCCTCACGGCCGCGAACGTCATGGAGCGCCCGCGGCCCGTCGTCGCCGAATCGGCAGGACCCCGCGTTGCCCTCAAGCAGATGCGGGATGCCTTCATGTCGGCGGCCTACGTCGTCGGCCGCGACCGCAAACTCCTCGGTGTCGTCACCGATCGCGACGCGGTCAAGCTGGTCCGTCGCGGCGAGTCGGCGCTCTCATCGGTCATCAAGCCGGCCCCGCAGACCGTCAGCCAGGACGAGGTGCTCATGAACCTCTTCGTCCCGGCCGTCGAGTCGCCGCTGCCGCTCGCCGTCACCGATGCAGACGGACGCCTCGTCGGCGTCATCCCGCGCATCACCCTCCTCGCCGCCCTCGGCCCCGGCCCCGGCGCGACGGAGGAGATCACGATCCCCCTGCAGCCGATGCCGCAGGCCGCGATCGACGAAGTGCTCGCGGAGGCGACCGCCGTCGACGGTGCCGCCCTCCAGAACGGGGAGGTGCGCTGATGGATGGTTTCCGTATTCCGCTCGGCCAGTGGGCCGAGGTCGCGGTCGACTGGATCCGCGACAACGTCTCGTGGCTGCTCGGCGCGATCTCCACCGCCGTCGGCTGGCTCGTCGGCTCGCTCGCCGACCTGCTGCTGAGCGCCCCGATCGTCGTCGTCATCGTCGTCGCCGCGCTGCTCGGCTGGTTCCTGCGGTCGTGGAAGTTCGCGATCGGCACGGCTATCTCGTTCGCGATCATCCTCGGCGTGGGGCAGTGGGTCACGGCGATGCAGACGCTCGCGCTCGTGCTCATCGCGACGATCATCGCCGTCGTCATCGCCGTGCCCCTCGGCATCCTCGCCGCCCGCAGCGACCGCTTCAGCGCGGTCATCAAGCCCGTGCTCGACCTGATGCAGGCGATGCCCGGGTTCGTGTACCTGATCCCCGCGATCGTGTTCTTCAGCATCGGCTTCGTGCCGGGTCTGGTCGCCACCGTGATCTTCGCGCTGCCCCCGGGCGTGCGTCTGACCGAGCTCGGCATCCGCAGCGTCGACTCCGAGACCGTCGAGGCCGGGCACGCGTTCGGTGCGACGCCGGGCCAGATCCTGCGCGGCGTCCAGCTGCCCCTCGCGATGCCGACGATCATGACCGGCGTCAACCAGGTGATCATGCTCGCGCTCTCGATGGCCGTCATCGCCGGAATCGCCGGCGCCCCCGGCCTCGGCAAGGAGATCGTCCAGGCGATGTCGACCGTCAACATCGGCACCGGTGTCGAAGCGGGGCTCAGCGTCGTCATCCTCGCGATCTACCTCGATCGCCTCACGTCCGCTCTCGGCGACATGAAGGGCCAGAAGGGGTCGGTCCTCGGCGCGATCGGTCGTCGTCGCACGGCGGCAGCCGCCGCGACCGCCGCGGAGAAGCGCGAGCTCGCCCCGGCCGCCTGAGCCGCGGCATCCCGAACGTATCCCCCTGCACCACCCATACGGAACGAATGAATCCATACGGAAGGCACACGATGAACAAGCGACACCTCACCGGGATCGTGGCGCTCGGCGCCGCGGCATCCCTCGCCCTCGCCGGATGCGCGAGCGGTAACCAGGCCGAAGGCGGCTCTGGCGAGAACGGCGACAGCAAGGGCACCATCACGCTGGGCTACCTGCCCTCGTGGACCGACGGCCTCAGCACCGCATACCTGCTCGAGAACCAGCTCGAGCAGCTCGGCTACACCGTCGAGATGCAGGAGCTCACCGAGGCGGGGCCGCTCTACGCCGGTCTCGCGCAGGGTGACGTCGACATCTACCCGTCGGCATGGCCCGAACTGACCCACGCCTCGTACATGGAGCGCTACGGCGACCAGATCGACGACCTCGGCGCCTACTACGACAACGCCAAGCTCACGATCGCGGTGCCCGAGTACGTCGACATCACCTCGATCGAAGACCTCGCCGCCAACGCCGACCGCTTCGGCGGCCAGATCTACGGCATCGAGCCGGGCGCGGGCCTCACGAAGCAGACGCAGGAGTCGATGATCCCCGAGTACGGCCTCGACGGCACGTACGAGCTCGTCACCTCGTCGACCGCCGCGATGCTCACCGAGCTCGACACGGCGATCGCCGCGCAGCGCGACATCGTCGTGACGTCGTGGCGTCCGTTCTGGGCCAACGAGCGCTACGGCCTCAAGGACCTCGAAGACCCGCGCGGCGCGATGGGCGACACCGAGGCACTGCACTTCCTCGCGACGTCCGGCTTCGCCGACGAGCACCCCGAGGCGGCCGAGCTGATCGGCAAGATCAAGCTGGACGACGAGCAGTACGCCGCGCTCGAGGACATGGTCGTCAACCAGTATGGCGAGGGCAAGGAAGCCGAGGCGATCACCGCTTGGCTCGAGGAGTACGGCAGCCAGGTCGACGGCCTGCAGACCAGCTGACCCCCTGACGGAGACGAAACCCCCGGGAGCCATCCCGGGGGTTTCGTGCGTCAGGACGCCGTCGGGGGGAGCTGCAGCGCGGCCTTCTCGGCCAGGCGCTCCATCGCGGCATCCGACACCGCGATGAGCCCGTCGAGCTCGGCTCGAACGCGCTCGTACGCCGTCCGGCGCTCGGCGGGCGTGGCAGCTTCGTCCACCGCGACGTTGAGCAGACGCTTGGCCGTGTCGAGTCGACGGCGCTCCGGCTCGCTGAAGGCTCGATCGCGCTGACGGCGGGCATCGCGTTCCGCGACGTCGAACGCGACCTCGGCGTCGGTGAGCGCATCGCGGTAGGCCGTCAGGTCGGCGGCACCGATGCGGACTGACGTCGTCGGCGGTCGTAGGCCGTCGGCGACCTTCTTCGCACGCAGGAAGGCGGCGGTGAGCGGCTGTCGCCCGTCGCTCATGGCCGGGAAGGCGATGAGCTTCGCGACGTCGAGTTCGTACTCGAGCCAGCGGTGCGTCAGGTCGTCATGGGCGTCGAAAAGCTGTTGCAGGCGAGCGCCGGTGCTCAGTTGTTCGTCGTCCGCGGCGACCGGCGTCGCGTCGCCGGCGCGGACCGCGCCCGATCGCATGATGCTCTTCGCTTCGGCCTTCGCTCGGATGATCTCGAGACGGCGCTTATGCCGTCGACGCGCAGACTGCTCGAGAGCCTTCGCCGCGCCGCCGGCGGCGGGTCCGATGATGAAGATCAGCCACCAGTAGCTGCCGGCGAACTCCCACAGCCCGGGCCAGAATCCATCCACCCCGCCATGCTAGCCCTGCGCGGTGGCGTCAGTCGGGCCGGTCGGGACGAGAGGGCCGGTCGGGACGAGACGGCCGGTCGGGACGAGACGGCCGGTCGCGCCGCATCCGGTTCCACATCTCGGTCGAGCGCGTGATCGCGCGCTGCGCATTGTCGAGGAGGTCTTGCGCGACCTCCGCCCAGTCGGGTGAACGGTCGTCGGGCTCGGGAAGCTCGCGCGGCGTGCCCTGCCGGGCGGCGCGCTCAGCGGCATCGAAGGCGTGGGTCGCCCGACGGACCGCCTCGCGGTACGCGCTGTAATCGGCCGGCGCCATGCGCGCATCGCGTGAGGCCGGACGCAGCCACGAGGCCTGCTGGTGCTCGCGGAGGAAGAGATCCATCGGAGGCCAGCGCGCATCGAGCATCATCGGGAACCCGATCGCCTTCGCAGCATCGGTCTCGTAGTCCATCCAGCGAGCCAGGAGCGCGTCGTGCTCGGCCATCAGCCGGGCCAGCGGCATCCGGTCGATCTCCTTGCGCGATGCCGGCATCATCGCGCGCGCCGCCTGCACGCCCGCGCGGCGCGCCTTCAGCTCCGCGACGGCGGCGCGCGCCTGACGCTCCGCGACCTGCAGCCGACGTCGTGCTTCCGGAACCGCGCCCGCCGTCGCGCGAGGGGTCGCCTTCTCGGCCTGTGCGCGCATCAGCTCGGCGCGGGCGACCTTGAGCTGCGCGCGGGCGTGCGTGACGCCCTGCTGTGCGCGGCGGAGGTCGAGCTGCGCGGCATCGAGCTCGAGACGGCGCTGCGAAGGGCGTCTGCGGCGCAGGCCAGCCCAGCCGAGGGCGCCCGCGCTGGCTCCCGCCGGCGCGATCCACCACCATTCGGCCGCGAGCGCGAGGATCGGATCCACTCCTTCAGCCTACGCACCTCGCCGCACCCGCGTCTTCGGGCATACCCGCTCTGCGCGCCCCTGAGCCGTATCAGCCGAAGAGCAGTGCGAAGACGGTCGAGCCGCCGCCCACGACGATCAGCGAGATGATCGCGACCCACGCGGTCACGCGCATGCGACGCGAGCGCCCCCGGGCGAACCCGGCGTACTCGTCGTCTTCGCCCTGCGGCGTCAGGTCACGCCCGCTCATGACACGCTCACGACGTCGGCACCTCGTCGACGATCTCGCCGAAGGCGGCCGGCAGGGTCGCGCGCGACGTGGCACGGATCTCAGCCACGGGCACCGAGAACAGACCCTGGATGTCGAGCACGGACTCGACACCCTCGGCGGCATCCGTCACGCCGATACGGATGACGGGGTAGTTGCGGCCCTCGCAGAGGCCGCGGAACTTCACGTCCTCCTCGCGCGGGACCGAGACGATGACGCGACCGGTCGACTCGCTGAACAGCGCCGTCGCCACGTCGACGCCATCGCGCTCGACGATCTCGCTGAGCCAGACGCGGGCGCCGACACCGAAACGGGTGGTCGCCTCGGCGAGGGCCTGGCCGAGGCCGCCCGTCGACAGATCGTGCGCGGAAGAGACGAGGCCCTGCTGTGAGGCGGCCTGGATGAGGCCGGCCAGACGCTTCTCGGCGGCGAGGTCGACTCTCGGGGGACGCCCGCCGAGGTGGCCGTGGATCGTGTCGGCCCAGGCCGAGCCGTCGAGCTCCTCGGCGGTCGTGCCGAGCAGGTAGATGTTCTCGCCGGCATCCTGCCAGCCCGACGGGATGCGGCGGGCGACGTCGTCGACGATGCCGAGCACACCCACGACGGGAGTCGGGAAGATCGGCTGGTCGCCGGTCTGGTTGTAGAACGACACGTTGCCGCCGGTGACCGGCACGCCGAGCTCGAGGCAGGCGTCGGAGAGTCCGTCGACGGCCTGGCCGAACTGCCACATGACCTCGGGGTTCTCGGGGCTGCCGAAGTTGAGGCAGTCGGTCACCGCGGTCGGGGTGGCGCCCGTGACGGCGACGTTGCGGTACGCCTCGGCGAGGGCCAGCTGCGCGCCCGCGTACGGGTCGAGCTGGCAGTAGCGCCCGTTGCAGTCGGTCGCGATCGCGAAGCCCAGGCCCGACTCCTCGTCGACGCGGATCATTCCGGCGTCGTCGGGGAAGCTGAGCGCGGTGTTGCCGAGCACGTAATAGTCGTACTGGTTCGTGATCCACGACGTGTCGGCGAGGTTCGGGCTCGCCACGAGCTGCAGGAACTGCTCGCGCAGGGCGCCGCCGTCGGTGGCGCGGGGGAGGGATGCCGCCGAGTCGGCCTGCAGCCCGTCGATCCAGGTCGGGTAGGCGACCGGCCGGTCGTAGACCGGGCCGTCGACCGCGACGGTCGAGGGGTCGACGTCGACGATCTGCTCGCCGTGCCAGAAGATCTGCAGGCGGCCGTCGCCGGTCACCTCGCCGAGCACGCTCGTCTCGACATCCCACTTGCCGACCACGGCGAGGAAGGCGTCGAGCTTCTCGGGGGCGACGATCGCCATCATCCGCTCCTGGCTCTCGCTCATGAGGATCTCCTCGGGCGTGAGCGAGGGGTCGCGCAGCAGCACGTTCTCGAGGTCGACCCGCATGCCCGATCCGCCGTTGGCGGCGAGCTCGCTCGTGGCGCACGAGATGCCGGCGGCGCCGAGGTCTTGGATGGCCTCGACGAGCTCGCCCGCGTACAGCTCGAGGCAGCACTCGATGAGCACCTTCTCGGCGAACGGGTCGCCGACCTGCACCGCGGGGCGCTTGGTCGGCCCGCCGTCGGCGAAGGTGTCGGAGGCGAGGATCGATGCGCCGCCGATGCCGTCGCCGCCCGTGCGGGCGCCGAACAGCACGACCTTGTTGCCCGCGCCGGTGGCGTTGGCGAGCTTGATGTCCTCGTGGCGCATGACGCCCACCGCGAGGGCGTTCACGAGCGGGTTGCCCTGGTAGACCGAGTCGAAGACCGTCTCGCCGCCGATGTTCGGCAGGCCCAGGCAGTTGCCGTAGAACGAGATGCCGCTGACGACGCCGTGCACCACGCGCGCGGTGTCGGGGTGGTCGATGGCGCCGAAGCGCAGCTGGTCCATGACGGCGACGGGCCGCGCGCCCATCGAGATGATGTCGCGGACGATGCCGCCGACGCCGGTCGCGGCGCCCTGGAACGGCTCGATGTAGCTCGGGTGGTTGTGCGACTCGACCTTGAAGGTCACCGCCCAGCCCTCGCCGACGTCGACGACGCCCGCGTTCTGGCCCATGCCCACCATGAGGCGGGTCTTCATCTCGTCGGAGACCTTCTGGCCGAAGCGGCGCAGGTAGTTCTTGCTCGACTTGTAGGAGCAGTGCTCGCTCCACATGACCGAGTACATCGCCAGCTCACCCGAGGTGGGGCGGCGGCCGAGGATCTCGCGGATCTTGGCGTACTCGTCGGGCTTGAGGCCCAGGGCTCCGTAGGGCTGCTCACGCTCCGGAGTAGCGGTGGCGTTCTCGACGGTATCTGCGACAGGGGTGCTCACGCGGCTGGACTCCAGGACTCGGGATGCCGGACGCGATCAGTCTAGTTGGCGCGCAGAACCGTCGAGTCGCCAGAAAACGCGGATGCGGGAGGTCCGGCATCCGCGCTTTGCGGCGACTCGACGGCTCGGGCCGGTGTGTCAGGGGGTGTTGTACGCGCCGAAGAGGCCCGTGCCGTGCTCGACGAGCGCGTCGTATGCCTCGCCGTACGTCGCGGGCAGGGTGCTGCCGGGGTCGAAGCGCGACGTCAGCAGCCCGAGCAGTCCTCGCGCCGGCGGGGTGAGCGGCCGCTTGTGGTGCTTCTCGTCGGGGGCCTTCGCCGCCCCCTTCTCGGGGTTCGGCGGGGCATAGAGCGACTGCGGCTGCGGCCAGGTGTAGGGCTGACGCGGCGTCGTGAGGTTGACCGCGTTGAAGATCGGGTTCGCGGTCTCGTCGCGGACGTTGAGCGGCCGCAGCCCGTGCAGACGACACAGCGTGTTGATCACCGAGCCGTGGTGCATCTCGTCGTGGATCACGGTTCCGGCCGCGGTGTACGCGCTCACCACGATGGCCGGCACCCGCAGACCGAGGCGGTCGAAGGCGAACCCCATCTCGCCGGGGCCGCTCGCGTCGGGCGGTGGCGCGGCCGGTGGGGCGACGTGGTCGAAGGTGCCGCCGTGCTCGTCGAAGGTGATGACGAGCGCGGTGTTCATCGCGTTCGAACCGGATGCCGACGCGCTCGTGCGGATCGCGTCGTACACGTCCTGCGCGAGCTTGTCGCCGGCGCGCACGTCGCTGTCGGCGCTGTTGGTGATGCGGATGCGGCTGCCGTCGGGCAGCTCGAGCTCGCCCTCGCGGGTCGCGCCCCACGGCGGGTGCATGTCGTTGTGGTTGAACACCATGCGCGGCTCGATGAAGGCGTAGTCGGGCAGCTCGCCGTTCGCGGCATCCTCGTAGAACTGCTCCATGACGCGGAAATTGGTCTTCCAGTACCGCTCGAGCACGGGCGCGTGGAGCATGCCGGTCAGCGACACGAGCTGCGTCGCGTCGTAGTAGACACGCCACGACAGGCCGGCGTCTTCGAGGCGGTTGAAGATCGTCGGCGCCGCGGGCGCGTCGATCCACTTGTCGTAGTTGTCGCCGGTGTGGTTGACGACGTAGCCGTGCGAGGTGGAGGCATGGAAGAAGCTGCGGTTGCAGAAGGTCTGCGACGGCACCCCGGCGAACCAGCGGTCGTAGACGGCGAACTCGCGGGCGAGCGTCGAGATCACCGGCAGCATCTCGGGCGAGAAGCCGCCCATGGCCGTCGTGTACTCGTCGACGGTGGGCTCGCGCTTCTTCGCGAGGCGGTAGTTGACGATGTAGTCGTGCACGAACCCGTCGTTGCGCGGCGCGCTCCCCGCGGCGGGCGCGTTGTACGGCGGCTGCAGCCCATTGCGGGCGATGTCGGCGTTGGCGGGCGGGTCGATCGTCCCGAACAGCTGCGTGTTGACGTGCGGGTAGGTCTCGCCCGGGTCGGGCTGCGGCTGCTGCATGATGTGGTCGGTCGCGCCCGTGTAGACGTGCGCGGGCACGACCGTGCCGTCGGGAGCGGTGTTGGCGTAGTCGCCCTGCAGGATGCCGTCGAAGTCGGCCGCACTCTTCTCGTCGGCCGTGTAGAGGTGGCCGAGGAGGTTGTCGAAGCTGCGGTTCTCGAACATGAGCACCACGACGTGGTCGAAGCCGGCGACGTTCCGCGCGGCGAGGGGCGCGAACTCGGGCGGATGGGCGGTCATCGCCGCCGTCACCGCGGCACCGGCCGAGCCCCCGACCGCAAGGCCCGCAGCCCCGAGGCCCGCACGGCGGAGGAAGTCGCGACGCGACGGTCGGCGGCTCGCCCAAGAGGCGTCGGTCTCGTTGCGATCGGCGTCGGTCACGCTGCTCCCCTCGCTCGGCGCTCGGCGATCAGGCTACTCTCACACCCATGGATGACGGCCTGCGTTTCGATCGGGGTGCCCGCTACGGGGCGGCGATCGTCGCGGCGACGTTCGCGACGTACCTCGCCGTCGCGTCGGACTTCTCGGCGATCGTGCAGGCCGAGATCTACGCCGGCGCCATCACGAACGACATGCCGTACGTCGACACGTTCCAGTTCGTTCTCGTCGTCGCGACCCTCGTCGCTGCGTTCGCGCTGCTGCCCACCTCGCCGATGCGTCGCGTCGGCGGGGTGACGCTCGCCTGCGTCGCCCTCTTCCTGTGGGCGACGTTCGGGCTGCTGCGCGGAGCCGGTCACCTCGCGCACCTCGACCCGCTGTGGGCGGTCGTGCTCAACCAGGGGTTCATCGCGCTGCTCGCCGGCGTGGGCGGCTGGGTGGTCGCGCGGGGGCGGCATCCGTTGTCATGGGTCGTCATGGTCGTCGCGCTGGTGCCGCCGATCGTCGGTCCGCGGTTGGTCGAGGCGAACGTCACGAGCGGCGGCTACGCGTTGGCGATGCAGGGCATCGTGATCGTCGGCGGGCTCGCCGCGGCGTGGGGCGCGGCCGGCATCGACTGGTGGGTGCGCCGGCGGCTCAGTGGTCGGGATGCAGCGACGGGTCGGCAGCCACGCTCCGCCACGACACGAATCGAACCGTGAGCCCGGCGCGCGTCGGCGCGCAGCAGAACGGTCCGGCAGCGACCTCCGCCGCCGGGTCGAGCGGCGTCACCCGGACGAGGCGCCAGTCCTCGTCGTCGACGCGGGCTCTGATCGTGACGGCGTCGCCCGACCGGCTCGCGCGCACCGTGACGACTCGGCCCGCCCAATCGGTGACGGGGCAGAGCGACCAGTCCGACATCCCGCGGGTCACGACCGCGCCCAAGCTGTCGGTGCCGTCGCTGTGCTCGACGCCGGCTTTGATCCACGTCTCGTCGTCGACGCGGAGGAAGACGCCCGCCTGATCGAACTGCGCCGAGAAGTCGAGCACGAACGCGACCTCGACCGCGGTGCCCTGTGCCATCGGCGCGAGCAGGGCGTGCTCGTCGTCGTGCACGAACCCGTACGACGTCACGCGCCAGGCATCGCTTCCCTCGTGCGCCGTGACGAGCAGGTCGTGGCCGTCGAGCGTCGCGGCGGCGGGCTCGTTGGTCCACGATCCGGCGGACCAGGCGATGTCGGTCATGGGGTTCCTCTCGGGTCAGTCGCGCAGCTGGGCCAGCAGCGCGGCGTGATCGGTCGTGCCGGCGAGCTCGACGATGCGCCCTCCCGCCACCCGCAGGAACCCGAACTCCGCCACATTGACGTGGCGGCGGGTGGGTCGGATGCCGCGGAACGGGCCGGTGTGCGTGCCGCTCGCGCGCACGTGCGCGGCGATGCGGTCGTCCTCGACGACGAGCTGGATGCGGCGCACCTGCCAGTCAGGGAAGGCGTCGAGCACCTCGACGACGTCGGCCATCCACGCGTCGGCGCCGGCCGGCAGGTGCGCTCGCCGGACCTCTGGGTCGATGAAGGAGCGGATGGCGTCGAGGTCGTGGCGGTTGCAGGCCTCGAGGTACTCGGCGTACCAGGCGTGCATCTCCCACGGTTCCATCCGCCCATTATCGGCGGTGCGGTGTCAGCTGCCCGCGCGACGATCAGGCAGGGGTGATTCGTCCGCCGCGACGACCTCGACCTTGAAGCCCGCCGCGTTCTCGAGCCAGCCGGCGTAGTGCTGGGGGCCGCCGGCGTGCGGGTAACGCTCCTGGTACAGCGGCATCCAACCTGCGGACGGGGCGTCGGCCACGATCGCGTCGACCTCGGCGGGGGAGCCGCCGCGGAAGGCCAGGTGGTTCAGGCCCGGGCGCCGACGGTCGTGCTCGATGCCGACCGTGTTCGGGGAGGTGGTGAGCGTCAAGTACGCCCCGCCCGCGGCCCACGACTCGCCCTGCGGCCACGTGCTCTCGAGGTCGAAGCCGACCCGCCGAAGCAACCAGCCCCATTCCCGGCGGGCGGACTCGATGTCGCTGACCCAGAGCTCGACATGATGGAAACCTGCCATGGCTCCCAGTCTCGTGCAGCAGCTCGGCATCCTTCTCCGGCGGTGGCTATGCTGCGGCGGGAGTGTCCGACCGTCCCCGGTGTGAAAGGTGTCCCATGACCGGCCCGAGAGATGTGACCGATCAGCCGGCTGGTTCCGTCAGCGATTGGGGGTCGTATCGGCTCAACCTCACCGGTCCCGACAGTCATGTCCTCACGATCCAACCCGGACGAGGAGACCTCTCGCTCGGGCCCGCCGACGGGAAGCCGGTCGACCTGCAGATCGGGCCGGACGACGCGATCGACTGGTCGGCGTTCGATCCCTTCGCGACACCTGCAGGTTCTCCGTGGCCCAGACACATCGTCTATCGCGGTAACGACGCCGGCTTCTTCGCCTGGGCGCGGCGGCGCCCGATCGAGAACTTCTCGTGGACGCCCGAGTTCGCCGACGACCGCGACGTGGATGCCGCGGGTTCCGACATCCACAGCCTGTTCCTCCGTCTGGGCGCGCTGCGCGGATCGTTGCGTCTGACGATGCCGGCGGTCTACCACCTCAGCGTCGCGGGCGACCTCGCCCGGCTGCGGACGGACGGGGCGCTTCCGCGATCGCTCTCGCTGCTGCCGGCGCTCGGCCGCGCGACGGGGGAGCCGGTCGTCGTCCCCGACCTGGGTCCGTTACGAGACGTCGAGTCGGTGACGCTGTCGGGCGCTCCGCTCGGTCGTCCGATCTCGCTGACGGCGCTCCGGCAGTTCACCCGGATCGAGAGCCTGTCGCTGCACGGGAGCTTCACCGACTGGGAAGCGCTGGGCGAGCTCGACGCGCTCCGCGGTCTCGAGATCCGCTTCGTGCCGAACCTCGACGGGATGCCGTCGCTCGACACGTGGCCGTCGCTCGAGCGGCTCATCGCATTCAACGTCGACGAGGCGGGCGGAAAGGTCCTCCGCTCGCAGATGCGTGCGCGCGCGAAGACGCGACCGTGGGACGACTACGCATCGGTCGTGAAGCTGCGAAAGCCCGAGTGGTGGCAGCAGGAGTACGGCCGCCCGTTCGCGGGCTGGGACGCCCGACGAGCGAAGATCGCCAATGCCGCCTACGACGCCGCGCTCGCGTCGCTCGCCGCGTCGCAGGACCTCGGCGAGGCTCGCGCCGCGATCGTCGCCTTCGTCGAACGCTTCAACAGTGTGCCCGGCATCGAGACGACCGAACGCGAGGACGTCGGCGACGCGGTGCTGCAGCTGCAGACCCAGGCGCGTCCCATCGCGCTGGGCGTCACCGCGGAGGACGCGCTGAGCTGGTTCGACGAGACGCGAGACTTCTGACGGAGGCGGGTGCGACTTCGGGAGGAGCGTCCGACCTTCGGATGATCTCGTGCCGGAGCGGGCGAATCCGCTGCGAGCGAGCCGCGCCGGTGGCATAGCCTCGCCCCATGACACCCCTCGTTTCGCGGTTCCTCGCGCCGATCACCGGGCTCCTCGCGCTCGCGCTCTGGCTCGCGGTGGCGGGGCTGGATCGCCTCGACGTCGTACTCGTGCGCGACGACACCTTCGCGACATCCGTTTACGGCCTCGCGGTCATGGTCGGCTTCGCTGCCGCCATGGCGCTGGCCGGCGTTCGTCCGACCTGGTCCGCGGTGCTGCTGGTTACCCTGCTCATCGTGCAGCTGTTGTTCTGGCCGGCTCGCTTCAGTCAGGTGAGCTGGGTCGGCTATGCGCTGCTGCTGCCGCTGCCCGCATTCCTCTCGCGGAGCACCCCTCCCGAGCGCCGTCGCCTCGTGCTGGCGTGGGTCCTCGTATGCGCGGTCGCTGTCGGTGCGTTGTTGACCGTTCCCGCGCTCTCGATCTCCGGCCGGTGGGGCACCGTCAGTGGCAAGGACCTCGCCGGAGGTCTCGACGCCATCGCGCTCTGTACGACGCTCAGCGTTATGGGCGCGTGGCTCGGGTGGCGTCTGGGGCGGCCGCGCCTGACGCCTGCGGACCGCCGCCCCACTGCGAAGCGCCCGGCCGACGAAGCTGCGACGGCGTCCCTCCCGCTCTCGCACCGTGAGCGCGAGGTGTTCGATCTCGTCGCCCGGGGCCGGTCCAATGCGGAGGTAGCTGCCAACGCCTTCATCAGCGAGGCGACGGTGAAGTCGCATGTCGGCAGCATCCTGAAGAAGCTCGGACTGTCGTCACGGAGCGAGCTCATCGCGTTCGCGTGGTCCAACCGCTTTCTCGAACCTGCCGTCGGCGCTGACCGCTCAGGCTCCGACTGACGCGGCCGCTTACAGCTCCGCAGTCATCTGCACGCGAGGGCCGAGGGCGTCGAGGCCCATGCGGTTCTCGGTCTCGACGAGCATCAGCTCGAAGCCCGAACGAGGCTCGGTGACGGCGAAGCCGAGGCGCGCGTAGAACGGGGCATTCCAGGGCACGTCGGCGAACGTGCGCAGCGACATCCGGTCGTGCCCGCGGTCGCGGGCGTACGCCATCGCCGCCTCGACGAGCTTGCGGCCGTACCCGCGGCGGCCGTGCGCGGGCGACATCGACAATTGTTCGAGGTGGGCATGACCATCGAGCTCGAGCACATGGACGAATCCGGCGATCACGCTCTCGCCGGCCTCCTCGCCCTCACCGCCAGAGACATCCGCGACGAGCAGGAAGCCCGATTCCGCGGCGCGCTCCGCACCGGTCGGGGCGGGCCACCAGGTCGGCGGGTCGAGCAGGTCGCGCAGCAGCGCGTCGGCATCGTTCTCGATCTGCTCGAGGAGGCTCAGCTCGTCAGGTCTGGGCGGGCGGATGTCGAGGGGCACGGCCCGATCGTACCCAGCAGCATTCAGTCGACGATGAGCCGGTAGCCCATGCCCGACTCCGTGATGAGGTGCTCGGGGCGGGCCGGGTCGGCCTCGAGCTTCTTGCGCAGCTGCGAGACGTAGAGCCGCAGGTAGCCGGTGTCGTTGACCTGCTCGGTGCCCCACAGCTCCTTCAGCAGATCCTGCCGGGTCACGAGCGCTCCCGGGCTGCGCGCGAGGAAGTCGAGCATCCGCCACTCGGTCGGAGTGAGGTGCACGCGCTCGCCGCCGCGGGTGACGGTCTTGGCGGCCCGGTCGATCTCGACATCCGCGAACCGCACGACGGCGACGGATGCGGCACCGCCGGCCCGCCGGGTCAGCGCGCGCAGTCTCGCGAGCAGCTCGTCGATCTGGAAGGGCTTGGTGACGTAGTCGTCGGCCCCCGCGTCGAGCGCCGCGACCTTGTCGGCCGACCCCGTGCGCCCCGACACGACGATGATGGGCACGGCGCTCCACCCCCGCACGGCCTCGATCACTGCGACGCCGTCGAGGCGCGGCATCCCGAGATCGAGCACGATCACGTCGGGGTGCTCGGATGCCGCGGCGGCGATCGCGGCGGCGCCGTCGCCCGCCGAGACGACGTCGTACCCGTGCGCGGCGAGCGTGATGCGCAGCGCCCGCACGAGCTGCGGGTCGTCGTCGGCGAGGAGGACCTTCACGCCTCGATCCTGCCCTCTTGCGCGGCCGACGACGCCAGCGGCAGCTCGATCACCATTGTCAGGCCGCCCCCGGGAGTCTGCTCGGGCATCAGCTGACCCTGCATCCCCTCGGTGAAACCCCGCGACAGCGCGAGCCCCAGCCCGAGCCCGGTCGTGTTGTCGGTGTCGCCGAGTCGCTGGAAGGGAGCGAACACATCGCCGTGACGTTCGAGCGGGATGCCGGGACCGTGGTCGATCACGCGGATCTGCGCCCGCCCGCCCAGCGAGCTCGTGCTGATGCGCACCGGCGTGTCTGCCGGTGAGTGACGGTGCGCGTTCGCCAGCACGTTCACGATCACCCGCTGCAGCAGAACGGGATCGGCGCGCACGGGCTCGATCGCCTCGTCGAGGGCCAGCTCGACGGCAGCCGGGCCCAGGTCGAGCTCGTCGACGGCGGCGAGCACGGCGTCGGCGGTGTCGACGGGCCGCAGCGCGACGGCGAGGGCACCGGCCTCGATGCGGCTGACGTCGAGCAGATCGGTGACGAGCGAGGTCAGGGTGCCCAGGCTCTCGTCGGCGGTGGCGAGGAGCTCGTCGCGGTCGGATTCGTCGAGCGCCGGGCCCGCCGCCCGGAGCCCGCCGAGGGCCGCGACGGCGGCGGCGAGGGGACGCCTCAGGTCGTGGCTCGCCGCCGAGAGGAGGGCGCTGCGCACCCGGTCGGTCTCCGCCAGCACCGAGGCCGAGCTCGCGGCCCGCTGCAGGTCGGCCTGCTCGAGGGCGGCGGCGAGCTGCGCGACGACGACATCCAGCAGCCGGCGTTCCGAGCCGTCGAGCTGCTCCGACTCGCTGCCGTGCAGCTCGAGCACGGCCTCGCGTCCGACGTTGACGCGCAGGTGGCGGTCGTCACGCACGGGCTCGCCGTCGGCGGCGATCACGGTTCCGTCCGCGGCGATCAGGCGGGCTCCCGACATCCCGAACGCCTCGCGCGCCCGGGCGACGAGCGCGGGGATCGAGCCGTCGCCGCGCAGGACGCTGCCCGCGACCGCGGCGAGCAGCTCGGCCTCGGCGGCGGCGCGTCGTGCGGCGCGGGTGCCCCGGGCAGCCCGGTCGACGATCACGCTCACGAGCAGGGCGATCACGACGTAGAGCGCGAGCGCCCAGGTGTGCAGAGGGTCGGCGACCGTCACCGTGTAGAGGGGTGCGACGAAGAAAAAATCGAGCGTCACGCCCGACATCACCGCCGCGAAGACGGCGGGCCACAGGCCGCCCACGAGCGCGACCACCACGACCAGCAGCTGATACGCCAGCACGTCGCTCGTGATCGACTCGGGACTCCGCAGTGCGACGAGCAGCCAGGTCAGCAGCGGGCCGCCGATCAGTGCCACGACGAATCCGAGCATCCGGCGGCGCACACTCAGCGCGCCACCGGCCACGCGGGGCAGCGTGAAGCGACCGCCGGCGGCGGCGTGGGTCACGACGTGCACGTCGATGTCGCCCGATTCGCGGATCACGGTGGCACCGATGCCCGGGCCGCTGAGGGCCGCCGCGAGCCGGCCGCGACGGCTCACGCCGACGACGAGCTGCGACGCGTTGACCGACCGGGCGAACTCGACGAGGGCGGCGGGGATGTCGTCACCGACCACCTGGTGGTAGCTGCCGCCGAGCGATTCGACGAGCGCTCGCTGCGCGGCGAGGGCCGCCGGGTCGGCGGTGCGCAGGCCGTCCTGGCCCGACACGTGAACGGCCAGCAGCTCGCCGCCGGCCGAGCGGTCGACGATACGCGCGCCGCGCCGGATCAGCGTCTCGCCCTCGGGTCCGCCGGTCAGTGCCACGACGACGCGCTCGCGCGCCTGCCAGGTGCCCCGGATGCCGTGCTCGGCGCGGTAGTCCTGCAGGGCGCTGTCGACCTCGTCGGCCAGCCACAGCAGCGCGAGCTCGCGCAGGGCGGTGAGGTTTCCCAGCCGGAAGTAGTTCGACAGGGCGGCGTCGATCCGCTCGGCGGGGTAGACGAGGCCGGCGGCCAGTCGGTCGCGGAGCGACGGCGGTGCGAGATCGACGAGCTCGATCGGGTCGGCCGAGCGCACGACGGCATCGGGCACGGTCTCGCGCTGCGCGACCCCGGTGATCTGCTCGACGACGTCGCCGAGCGACTCGATGTGCTGGACGTTCACCGTCGTGATGACGTCGATACCGGCATCCCGCAGCTCCTCGACATCCTGCCAGCGCTTCTCGTTGCGCGACCCGCCGACGTTGGTGTGGGCGAGCTCGTCGACGAGCGCGACGCGCGGAGCTCGGGCGAGGACGGCCTCGAGGTCCATCTCGTCGAGGGTGACGCCGCGGTGCTCGAGGCGCCGCCGCGGAACGATCGGCAGGCCCGCGGCCATCGCCGCTGTCGCGGCCCGGCCGTGGGTCTCGACGATCGCGACGACGACGTCGACCCCGGCATCCTGCAGCCGGCGCCCCTCCTCGAGCATCTCGTAGGTCTTGCCGACGCCCGGCGCCGCGCCCAGCAGCACCCGCAGTCGTCCCCGCTTCACGGCATCACCCTAGTTCTCCCGGGTCCGGATCGCCCGGCGCCCTCGCACCCTCGAGCCGCGATGCAAGGGATCGGGCGCGACACCCCGGCGAACGGCATCCCGCTTCGGCGCGGCGCCCCGCATCCCTTGCATCGGCGCCCGCCCGCCCTCGGGATCGGATGCCGTCACCGTGCGACACCGTCCAGCGCCAGGTTCAGTTCGACGACATTCACTCGCGGCTCGCCCAGGAACCCCAGGTCGCGGGCCGTCGTGTGCGCGGCGACGAGGTCGCGCACCTCCGCCGCCGAGAGCCCGCGCTCGGCCGCGACCCGTGCGACCTGCAGCTCGGCGTATGCCGGCGAGATGTGCGGGTCGAGGCCCGAGGCCGACGCGGTGACGGCATCCGCGGGGACGTCGGCGACGTCGACGCCCTCGCGGTCGGCGATCGTCGCCCGCCGCTCCTCGACCGCGGCGACGAGGTCGGCGTTGTTCGGGCCGAGGTTCGATCCGCTCGACGCCGCCGCGTCGTAGCCGTCGCCGGCCGCCGAGGGGCGTGGCTGGAAGTACTGCGGCAGCGCCTCGCCGTCGGCATCCGCGAACGACTGGCCGATGAGCGACGAGCCGACGACCTGGCCCTCGGTTTCGCGCAGCAGCGACCCGTTCGCCTGCGCCGGCAGCGCGAGACCGATCAGCGAGATGAGCAGGGTGTACCCGACTCCGAGCACGAGGGTGAGAACGATCATCGCGCGGACGGCGACGGCGGAGGTGCGCAGCGAGGCGCGAGCGGTGGACATGACAGGTCTCCAGACGGGGCTCAGAAGCCCGGGATGAGGCTGACGACGAGGTCGATCAGCTTGATGCCGACGAACGGTGCGATGACGCCGCCGAGCCCGTACACGACGAGATTGCGGCTCAGGATCGACGAGGCGCTCGCCGCGCGGTAGGCCACTCCCCGCAGCGCGAGCGGGATGAGCACGATGATGACGATCGCGTTGAAGACGATCGCGCTCGTGACGGCGGATGCCGGCGACGACAGCTGCATGATGTTGAGTGCGGCGAGTCCCGGGAACACCCCCATGAACATCGCGGGGATGATCGCGAAGTACTTGGCGATGTCGTTCGCGAGCGAGAACGTCGTGAGCGCCCCGCGCGTGATGAGCAGCTGCTTTCCGATGCGGACGATGTCGATGAGCTTGGTCGGATCCGAGTCGAGGTCGACCATGTTGCCGGCCTCCTTCGCCGCCGACGTGCCCGTGTTCATCGCCACGCCGACGTCGGCCTGCGCCAGAGCCGGAGCGTCGTTCGTGCCGTCACCGGTCATCGCGACGAGGTGGCCGCCCTCCTGCTCCTTGCGGATCAGGGCGAGCTTGTCTTCGGGTGTCGCCTCGGCGAGGAAGTCGTCGACACCCGCCTCTCTCGCGATCGCGGCAGCGGTCAGCGGGTTGTCGCCCGTGATCATGACGGTGCGGATGCCCATCGAGCGCAGCTCCTCGAAGCGGTCGCGCAGCCCGTCCTTGACGACATCCTTCAGGTGGATGACGCCGAGCAGGGTTCCGGTTCCCGACGCGTCGAGGGTCGCGACGGCCAGCGGTGTGCCGCCGGACTGCGCGATCGCGTCGGCGTGGTGCAGCAGCTCTGCGCGGGCCTCGGTTGAGACCGGTCGCGCCGACGCGTCGAGCCAGGCGAGCACCGACCCCGACGCGCCCTTGCGCACCTGCGTGCCGTCGGGCAGGTCGACGCCGCTCATGCGCGTTTGTGCCGTGAAGGCCACCGCGACGGCGTCGCGAGGGAGCTCGGCGACGACATGCTGCGAGGCCGCGAGCTCGACGACCGAGGTGCCCTCGGGCGTCGGGTCGGATAGCGACGAGAGGGATGCCGCGCGGGCGAGGTCGGTCGCGTCGACGCCGGTCATCGCGACGAACTCCGACGCGCGCCGGTTGCCGTAGGTGATCGTGCCGGTCTTGTCGAGCAGCAGGGTCGTCACATCGCCGGCCGCCTCGACGGCACGACCCGACATCGCCAGGACGTTCCGCTGCACGAGGCGGTCCATGCCCGCGATGCCGATGGCCGACAGCAGCGCGCCGATCGTGGTGGGGATCAGGCAGACCAGCAGTGCGACGAGCACCGGGATGCTGACGGGGGAGGCGCTGTACGACGCGATCGGATTCATCGCCAGCACGACCACGACGAAGACGATCGACAGGCTCGCGAGCAGGATGTTGAGGGCGATCTCGTTTGGTGTGCGCTGCCGCGCAGCGCCCTCGACGAGGGCGATCATGCGGTCGACGAACGTCTCGCCGGGCTTCGACGTGATCCTCACGACGATGCGGTCGGAGAGCACCCGGGTGCCGCCCGTGACGGCGCTGCGGTCGCCGCCGGACTCCCGGACGACGGGAGCAGACTCGCCCGTGATCGCCGATTCGTCGACCGTTGCGATCCCGTCGACGATGTCTCCGTCGCCCGGGATGAGCTCGCCCGCTTCGACGAGGACGACATCTGCGAGCCGGAGGTCGGCCGAGGGCACTTCCTCGGTCGCGGCGCCGCGGGCTGCGGCATCCGTCCGCTCGTCGTACGAGACGACCCGGCGCGCGGTCGTGGTCGTCCGCGTCTTGCGCAGCGCCTGTGCCTGCGCCTTGCCGCGGCCCTCGGCGACCGACTCCGCCACGTTCGCGAAGAACACCGTGAGCCACAGCCAGACCGCGATGCCCCACGTGAACCCGGCCGGAACCGCCGTGCCGCCCGAGGTCTCGGGGCCGCCGAGGAACGGCTCCGCGATCGCGATCGCCGTGGTGAGGGCCGCGCCGATCCAGACGAGGAACATCACGGGGTTCCGCCATTGCGCGGCGGGGTTGAGCTTGCGGAGGGCGCCGGGGAGGGCGGCGCCGACCTGCGCGAGGCTGAAGGCGCTGCGCCGGCGCGGTGCCGGACTGGCGTCCGGGTCCGCAGACGACGGGCCGGATGAGGGCCGGGTTTCGGTCAGAGGGGCAGACATCAGGAGAGTCCTTCGGCGAGGGGGCCCAGGGTGAGGACCGGGAAGTAGGTGAGCGCGGTGATGATGACGACGACGCCGGCGAGCAGGCCCGCGAACTGCAGACGGTGCGTCGGCAGGGTGCCGGCGCTCGACGGCACGGTGTCTTGAGCGGCGAGCGATCCGGCGAGGGCGAGCACGAGCACGATCGGGATGAACCGGCCGAGCAGCATCGCGACGCCGAGCGCCGTGTTGAGCCACGGGGTGTTGGCGGTGAGGCCGGCGAAGGCAGACCCGTTGTTGTTCGCCGCAGAGGTGAACGCGTAGAGGACTTCGCTCAGGCCGTGGACGCCCGGGTTCCAGATCGAGGTGCCCTCGACGTCGGCGCGGACGGCCGGGATGGCGAAGCTCAGCGCGGTGCCGGCGAGCACGAGCGTCGGCGTCACGAGGATGTACAGACTCGCGAGCTTGATCTCGCGGGGCCCGATCTTCTTGCCGAGGTATTCGGGCGTGCGTCCGATCAGCAGGCCGCCGACGAACACCGCGAGGATCGCGAGCACCAGCATCCCGTACAGCCCCGAACCGACGCCGCCGGGCGCGATCTCGCCGAGCATCATGTTGAGCATCGGCATCATGCCGCCGAGTGGCGTGAAGCTGTCGTGCATCGCGTTGACCGCGCCGGTCGAGGTGAGCGTGGAAGCGCCGCCGAACAGGGCCGACGCGGCGACGCCGAACCGGGTCTCCTTGCCCTCCATCGCGGCGCCCGCGAGCTGGGCCGCGGCGCCGCCGCCGGACGCCTCGGCCCACGAGCCGAGGGCGATCGAGGTGAGGAAGATCCCGCCCATGACCGCGACGATCGCGTAGCCCTGGCGATCGTCGCCGACGATCCGGCCGAAGGCGCGAGGCATGGCGAACGGGATGACGAGGAGCAGCAGGATCTCGAACAGGTTGGTCCACGGCGTCGGGTTCTCGAACGGGTGGGCGGAGTTCGCGTTGAAGAACCCGCCGCCGTTCGTGCCGAGCAGCTTGATGGCCTCCTGGCTCGCGACCGGCCCGCCGGGGATCGACTGCGCTCCGCCGGCGACGGTCTGCACGTCGGTGAATCCGGCGAAGTTCTGGATGACGCCGCCCGCGAGCAGCACGACGGCCGCGACGATCGCCATCGGGAGGAGGATGCGGCCGAGCCCGCGCACGAGGTCGACCCAGAAGTTGCCGATCGTGCCGGAGCGGCGGTAGGCGAAGCCACGGACGAGGGCGATGGCGACGGCGATCCCGACCGCCGCCGAGACGAAGTTCTGCACGGCGAGACCCGCGAACTGCACGGTGTAGCCGAGCGTCGCCTCGGGCGAGTACGACTGCCAGTTGGTGTTGGACACGAACGAGATGGCGGTGTTGAACGCGAGGTGCTCGCTCGGCGCGGGCAGGCCGAGGCTGAACGGCAGAAGCGGCTGGATCCGCTGTAGCCCGTATACGACCACGACGCCGACCAGGGAGAACAGCAGCACGCCCCGGGCGTAGGCCTGCCAGGTCTGCTCGGTGCGCGGGTCGACGCCGATCAGGCGGTAGACGCCCCGTTCGACGGCGAGGTCGCGCGGCGATGTGTAGACGTGGGCGATGTAGTCGCCGACGGGCCGGTACAGCAGGACGAGGATGAGGACGAGGGTCGCGATCTGCAGCGACGCGAACCCGATCTGCGCGGCATCCACGTCAGAACCGTTCGGGCCGCACGAGGGCGACGACGAGGTAGACGATGGCGGCGACGGCCAGCACCGCCGCGAGGAGCGAGAAGACCATCACAGCTTCTCGACCCCCCGGGCGATGAGGCCGGCGACGGAGAAGAGCGCGAGGATCGCGGCGAGATAGATGAGGTCGAGCACGAGATCCGATGCAACACCCCGCCGGATGCCACACCCGCTGTCCTCACGGAATCCATACGGCCTCGCGCCCGCTCCTCACGCCGCCCTCACGGTCGTGCGGGATTCCAGGGATCAGGGCGCGAGGGGCGAGGACTCGTCGTCGATGACCCCGATGCCGACGGCGTGGTGGCTCGGCTCCTCGTCCTTCTTCTCGGGAGCCTTGGGCTCTTCGCCCGGCTCCTTCGCGACGCTGGGCTCTTCGAGCTCCTCCGTCGAAGGCGTCTCGTCGGGTGCGTGCTCGGCGCCCTCGTCGGCGTGCTCAGCCTCGTTGTCGTGGTGATCGGTCATGTCGTACTCCCTTCCGCCCCCAGCGTGCGCCGATCCGGCCGTCGATGTCACCGGCTTGACGTAGGGTCGCGGGATGGACCCGGAAGCGCGACTGCACGAGCGTAAGCGCGAGCTCACCGTGCAGCTCGACCGGCTGGATGCCGACGACGACAGCCTCCGTCACGACCGTGCCGACGCGACAGCCGATGACGAGCACGACCCCGAGGGCTCGACGCTGTCGGGGGAGTGGCAGCGGGTCGAGGCCCTGCGCCGCGCGGCGCGGGCCGAGCTCGCCGAGGTCGAAGCCTCGCTCGCCCGCGTCGCCGCCGGAACATACGGGGTGTGCGCGAGCTGCGGCCGCGACATCCCGGTCGAGCGCCTCGAGGTCCGGCCCCACGCGACGATGTGCGTCGCGTGCGCTTCGCGCTAGCCGCGCGGGTAGGTGCCCGCGCCGCCCGCGTCCGAGCGAACTTCGGAGAATCACGCGAGATTCGGACGGATGCGGCATCCTGGTCCGACTTTCGCGCCGATCTCCGAAGTTCGTTCCGCCGAGGGCATTGACACCGACCGACCCGAGCCCTAACGTACAACCAAATGGTTGCACGAAACGAACCCCGGCCGAGTGAGCGGAGCGAGCTGAGCGATGACGACATCGACCGCCTCTTCCACGCGCTCGCGACGGCGACGCGTCGCGACATCCTCCGCCGGACGATCGAGCACGAGCAGTCGGTGTCGGCGCTCGCGGCCGACTACGACATGTCGTTCGCCGCGGTGCAGAAGCACGTCGGCGTGCTCGAGACCGCCGGCCTCATCGTCAAGCGAGCCGAGGGGCGCGAGCGGCTCGTGCGCGCCGACCCCGCCATGATCGCCCGCGCCCGTGCGCTCCTCGCCCGCTACGAAGACCTCTGGCGGGCCCGCGTCGACCGCCTCGACGCGCTGCTCGCCGAGCCCGAAGACTGACCCCCGCAAACCCACAGAACCGCACCACACCGCACGCGCACCATCTGTTCGAAGGAGAATCCGATGCCCGTCACCGACATCACCACCGATGCCGACAACCTCACGATGACGCTCGTGGCGGATGTCGCCGCGCCCGTCGACCGCCTCTGGCGCGCGTTCACGCAGCCCGCGCAGCTCGAGCGCTTCTGGGGCCCTCCCGGCTGGCCCGCGACGTTCACGCGGTTCGACTTCACCCCGGGCGGACGCGCGCAGTACGCCATGTCGAGCCCACAGGGCGAGAAGTCTCGGGGCACCTGGGAGTTCATCGCCATCGACGAGGGCCGCAGCTTCGAGGTCCTCGACGCCTTCGCCGATGAGAACGGCGAGCCGATGGAGCAGTTCCCGGCGATGCGGATGGTGTTCTCCTTCGATGCGACCGACACGGGCTCGCGGCTGACGAACGTCACCTACTTCACCTCGGCCGAGGGCCTCGAGCAGGTCATCGCCATGGGCGCGATCGAGGGCTCGCGCCTCGCGATGGGACAGCTCGACGCTGTCGTGCAAGACCTCCGCGCTTTCGCGCAGGGCCAGGGCACCCGCGTCGAGCTGCTCGACGACACCCACGTGCGCATCACGCGCTTCATCGACGGTCCGCGCGAGCTCGTGTGGCGTGCGCATCACGAGACCGAGCTGCTGAAGAAGTGGATGCTGGGTCCCGACGGCTGGACCATGACGGTCGCCGAACCCGCCACGGATGTCGGCAGCACCTACCGCTACGCGTGGGAGCAGGACGGCGCTCCCGAGACGGCGTTCGGATTCGAGGGCGAACTGCTGCAGCTCGACGCGCCCCGGCGCGAGGTCACGACCGAGCGGATGTCGGGAGCCGACGGCCCCGGCACGATCAACGATCTGCAGCTGTACGAAGAAGACGGCGCCACCCTCCTCACGCTCCTCGTCGAGTACCCCGACAAGGAGACGCGCGACATGATTCTCGCTACCGGCATGGCCGACGGCATGGAGGACTCGTACGCCCGTCTCGAGACGGAGGTACTGACAAAATGATGGGGTGACCGAACCCGTGATCGCCCTGCAGAATCATCCCGGCGACGTGGAGTTCCCCGTCCGCCCGCGGCGGCGGTACACGCGGATGCTGGACGCGCGGCGCAAGGCCGACCCCAAAGCCATGGGCAAGCGAGCCCTGCCCGTGACGGCGATCGCGGTGCCGATCGGCATCCTGGGCTTGGTGCTGTCATACGTGTTGGTGGGCAGCGAGGATTTCGGGAACAACCTGTTCGGTCTTTTCCTGGGGATGTGCGCGGGCCTGCTCGTGGCGTCGATCGTCCTCGCCGCGCGCGACGCCCGCGCTCCGCGAGATGCGCAGCGGCAGTACCTCGCCCTCGCGGCGCGGAGCCCGCTCACGCCGCGACAGCAGCAGATCCTCGCCCTCGACGCCGCAAGCGACTTCGCGATGCGCGGCTGGAACTCGTCGCTCGCGTTCACGCCGACCTTCGCCGAGCTGCCGCAGGATCTGCGCTCGAAGCACCGCGACGGCGCCGACGGATCACCGTGGTTCGCGCTTCCGCTGCCGGGCATGCAGCAGCTTCGTGCAGCACTCGACGAGCAGTTCAAGATCGTCTCGCGCTCCGACGCCGAGCTGCTGGTGGCTGACACGCTCGCGCGGGGCGTGCTCTCGACACGGTTCGCCGAAGTCGCGCAGAGCGATGCCGCGGAGCACATGATGTCGCGCATCGCGGCCCTCACCGATCTGCCGGTCTTCGACATCCACGACCTCGCCCGTGGCGACGACGCTCGCCCGCCGCGACTGCTGCTCGCCGCCGACATCGAGCGCGCGATCGGCGGTGTCCGCTACGCGTACGTCGCCGGCTACCTGACGGCCGACGAGGCGTGGTCACTGCTCGAGCCGTTGGCGAGCCGGGCCTTCACCACGTACCGCCATCGCGACGAGTACTGGCGCGAGGTCGTCGTCGCCACGGCGTTCCGCACGGACTCGCTCGAGTCGGTGCAGCGCCAGCGCGAGACGCTCGCCGAGCTGCAGCGGTCGGACTGGCCCGCGGCATCCGTCGCCTGGCCGTCGGCCTGAACGGTGCCTGGCCGTCGGCCTGACCGGCCGCGACGCGGTTCAGGCGCGGCCGAGTCCGTCTTCGAGCGCGACCCAGGCGAGCATCGCGCACTTGACGCGAGCCGAGAACTTCGAGACGCCCGACAGCGCCGCGGCGTCGCCGAAGGTCTCCTCGTCGAGGGGAATGGTGCCGCGCGAGCGCAGCGCCTCGCGGAAGCGCTCGATGAGCGCGACCGCGTCGGCCCGCGTCATCCCGTCGCCTTCGATCTCCTCTTCGACCAGCGAGGCCAGCATCGAGGCCGAGGCCTGCGAGATCGAGCAGCCGGTGCCCTCCCACGAGACCTCGGTGATGCGGTCGCCGTCGACGGCGACGCGCAGCGTGATCTCGTCGCCGCAGACGGGGTTCTTCTGGTGCGAGTCGGCATGCGCCGCGTCGCCGACGTCGTGAAGCGGGTTGCCGACCGGGTGCTTCGAGTGATCGAGGATGAGCTCCTGGTACAGCGAGTCGAGCCCGGTCATGCGTGTGCCCCTTCGGCCTCGTCGGTGACGCCGAAGAAGCCGCGGATGCCGCGCACCGCGTCGAGGAACAGGTCGACGTCGTCTTCGGTGTTGTACAGCGCCGTCGAGGCGCGGACGGATGCCGTCATCCCGAACTGCCGGTGCAGCGGCGCGGCGCAGTGGTGTCCGACCCGCACGGCGATGCCCTGGGCGTCGAGGAACTGGCCCGCGTCGTGCGCGTGCACACCGGCGACGTCGAACGACCACAGGCCGACGCGGTCGGTGCCCGGCGCATCGCCGAGCAGGCGGATGCCGGGGATCTCGCGCAGCCCCGCGCCCATGCGCTCGGCCAGCGCGACCTCGTGCGCGTGGATGTTCGCGGGCCCGACATCCTGCAGGTAGCGGACGGCGGCGGCGAGACCGATGGCGGGTCCGACGGCCTGCGTTCCGGCCTCGAACTTCTGCGGAGCCGGCAGGTACTCGGCGTGGTCGAGCGTGACGGTGGTGATCATCGACCCGCCGGTGAGGAACGGCGGCAGTGCGTCGAGCACCTCGGCGCGGCCGTACAGCCCGCCGATCGCATAGGGGCCGAGCATCTTGTGGCCGCTGAAGACGGCGAGATCGATGCCGAGCGCGGGAAGGTCGAGCGGCAGGTGCGGCGCCGACTGGCAGGCATCGAGCACCGTCATGGCGCCGACCGCCTGCGCGAGGGCCACGATCTCGGCGACCGGATTGACGATGCCGAGCACATTCGAGACGTGCGTGAAGGCGACGATCCGGGTGCGTTCGCCGATGATGGATGCCGCGGCATCCAGGTCGAGCGTGCCGTCGGCCTGTGCGGGGATGTGGCGCAGCACGGCTCCCGTGCGGGCGGCGAGCTCCTGCCAGGGGATGAGGTTGGCGTGGTGCTCGATCGCCGTCGTGACGATCTCGTCGCCCGGGGAAAGCGCGTAGGGCGCTGATGCGGGTGCGCCCCGGCCGAGCGTGGCGTTGCCGATCGCGTAGGCGACGAGGTTGAGGCCCGCGGTCGCGCCGCTGGTCCAGACGAGCTGCTCGGGCTGCGCCCCGACGAAGCCGGCGACCGTGGCGCGGGCATCTTCGAACAGATCGGTCGCTTCGGCCGCGAGAGTGTGCGCGCCGCGGTGGACGGCGGAGTTGGCGTGCGTGAGGAAGTCGCGTTCGGCATCGAGGACCGCGGTGGGCTTCTGACTCGTCGCGGCGGAGTCGAGGTACACGAGCCGGTGCCCGTTGACGTGCTCCGACAGGATCGGGAAGTCGGCGCGCAGCGACACCGCGTCGAGCGGGCTGACGCGCGGCGAAGCGGCGGGAACGGCGGGAGAGCTCACCCCTCTAGGCTACGCCCGCCCGCCGACGCGAGCTCGGGCCGGGTCGAGCTGGATCGGCGAGAACGTACCCCCGCCGCGAGAACGCACCGTGTGGGGTACGCGCTCGCGGCACCGGTACGCGCTCGCTGCGGACGAGCGCGGCGCGCTGGCACGATGAGGGGTATGAGTGACACGACTTCCGGTGAACTGCACGATGCGGCGCGTGACCGCGCGCGGCGCGACCAGCTGACCGCGCACGCCGACGCCGCCCGCGGCCTCGTCGCGCAGCGCGAGCGCGACCTCGCCGAGCTGCAGCAGAAGCTGCGGGTCGAGACCGCCGACGTGCGCCGTCTCGAGCGCTTCTCGCCGGCGCAGGTGTGGGGTCTCCTCCGCGGCGACATCGACGACAAGCTTGCGGTCGAGCGGGCGGAGCAGCAGGCGGCCGAGCATGCCGTCGACGGCGCGACCGAGCGGCTCGCGCACGCCCGGGTCGACCTGGCCCGGATCGAGGACGAGATCGCCGCGCTCGGCGACGTGGATGCCGCCTACGCGGCCGCCCTCGCCCGGCGCGAGCACGAACTGCGGGCCGCCGATCCGGATGCCGCGGCCGAGCTCACGCGGCTCGACTCCGAGGCCGGCGTGCTCAGCGCCGAGGCACGGGAGATCGCCGAGGCGCGGTCGGCGCTCGAGCGGGCCCAGGAGGCTCTCGGCGCTGCACAGCAGGCCCTCGACTCCGCGGGAGGCTGGTCGACCTATGACACCTTCTTCGGCGGCGGCATGGTCGCCGACTGGATGAAGCACGACCGCATCGGACGGTCCGCCCGCGCCTTCACGGTCGTGAACCGGGCGCTCGAGACTCTGGCGACCGAACTCGCCGACATCGACGCGCCGCCCCTCGCGGGCGTGCAGATCTCGGAGTCGCTCGCCGTCTTCGACGTGCTGTTCGACAACGTGATCGCGGACTTCATGGTGCGCCAGCGCATCGCCGACGCGCAGGCCGCGGCATCCGATCTTCGCCTGCGTCTCGATGGCCTCGGCGACTACCTCGCCCAGCGGGCGGATGCCGTCGAGACGCGCACCGCCGCCCTCCTCGCCCACCGCGAACGTCTCCTTCTCGACGCCTGACGGACGCCCGGCACCAGGCACGCAGCGCGCGAGAGCCTACCGTTCGCTCGAGAGGGCACCGTGGAGGGTGCGGTGTCGCGGCGAGGGTACGTTCTCGCATCGACCCGGCCCGCGGACGCCCGGCGCGGGCGCGGGCGCGGGCTCAGCGCTCGTCGGGCGAATCAGTGTGGGCCACGAGGCCGTAGGTCGCGGAGGCGCGGCCCGCGCGGTCATCGCCGGGCATGGGGCGCGAGCGCCGACCGTAGACGATCTCCGACGAATCGAGCAACCAGGGCACAAGGGTGATCTGCACGCCGTGCACCATCATCAGCTGCTGCGCGATGCGGCGTGCGCGTCGGTTGTGCAGGAAGGTCTCCCACCAGTGTCCGACGATGTACTGCGGCAGGTAGACCGTCACGACCGCCGAGCCGTGCTTCTCACGGTATTTGCGGATGAAGGCGGCGAGCGGAGCCGCGTACTGGCGGTACGGCGACTCGATGATGACGAGCGGAACCGGCACCCCGTGCACCTCCCACTCGGTCTGCACGTCCTGCGCGGACTCCTTCGACACCGCCACGTGCACGGCGATCGTCTTGTCGTGCTTGGCCGACAGGGCGTAATCGATGGCCTTCGCGACCGGCTTCTGCAGGCGGTTCACCAGGACGAGGGCGACGTCCCCCGTCGACCCGAAGTGCACGTCGTCGTCCATCGCGATCTCGTGCTCGACGTCGCGGTAGTAGCGGCTCACGCCGACCATGAGGAAAGCCAGGATCGGGATGGCGATGAACACGAGCCACGCGCCGTGGGTGAACTTCGTCACCGTGACGATCAGGAGGACCGCCACGGTGAAGGTCGCTCCGATTCCGTTGATCACGAGACCGCGTCGGGCCTCCGCGCGGTCGGCGGTGGCAGTCGGATGCAGCAGCCGCAGCTCGCGCCTCCAGTGCTTGACCATGCCGACCTGGCCCAGCGAGAACGAGACGAACACGCCGATGATGTACAGCTGGATGAGCGTCGTCAGGTCGGCCTGGAAGACCACGAGCACGAGGATCGCGGCGAGCCCCAGGATGATCATGCCGTTGGAGAAGACGAGACGGTCGCCGCGGGTGTTGAGCGACTTCGGCGCGTATCCGTCGCGGGCCAGCACCGCCCCCAGCAGCGGGAACCCGTTGAACGCGGTGTTCGCGGCCAGCAGCAGCACGCACGCGGTCGCGGCCTGGATGATGAAGAACGGGATCGAGCCCATGCCGAACGTCGCGGCGGCGATCTGCGCCATGAGACTCGGCTGCGGCTGGTTGACGCAATCGAAGCCGACGAGGGCGCACGGATCCTCGGCGTAGTGCACGCCGGTGATGAGGCCGAGTGCCGTCAGCCCCGAGAACAGCAGGATGGCGATCGTGCCCATCATGACGAGGGTCTTCTGCGCGTTCTCGACCTTCGGGGCGCGGAAGGCCGGCACGCCGTTCGACACCGCTTCGACGCCGGTCAGCGCCGAGCAGCCGCTCGAGAACGCCCGCAGGATCAGCAGGATGAGCGCGACCTGGCTGAGGCTCTCGGCTTCCATCGCGAACTGCGCGCTCGACGCCACGGGCGCATCGCCGAGGAACGTGCGGATGAGTCCCGTCGCCACCATGACGCCGACCGAACCGATGAAGATGTAGGTCGGCACGGCGAACGCCGACGAGGCCTCACGCACGCCGCGGAGGTTGACGATGATGATGAGGACGACGAAGCCGACCGCCAACTCGACCCGCCACGGCGCGAGCCCGGGCAGCGCCGAGATGATGTTGTCGACACCGGAGGCTACTGACACCGCCACCGTCAGGATGTAGTCGACCAGCAGCGCGGCCGCGACGACGACGCCCGCCTTCTCGCCGAGGTTCGTGCGTGCGACCTCGTAGTCGCCGCCGCCCGAGGGGTAGGCCTTGATCAGCTGCCGGTAGCTGAGGACGACGACGACGAGCAGGGCCACGACCGCGAGCGCGACCCACGGGCTGAAAGCGAGCATCGCCGTGCCGCCGATCGCCAGGATCATCAGCAGTTCCTGCGGCGCGTAGGCGACCGACGACAGGGCGTCTGAGGCGAAGATCGGCAGCGCCCGGCGCTTGGGCAGGAGCTGCTCGTCGAGCTTCTCGGAGTCGAGCGGATCGCCGATGAGGATGCGCTTGGCGATGGGCGTCGAATCCTCGCCCGGCTCGCGACTGTCAGTGGTCACGGCGGGCGACATTACGCCTGGCGCGGCATCCTGCGCAATCTCGCCGCGCCGAGCGTCACCAGAGTGTTGCCGAACCGCCGCATCCGCTTCGAGATCAGAGCCCGCTGTAGGGGCGATACAGGATGTCGACGAGGCCGAGGCCTTCAGCCGTGTCCGCGAACACGCTGTACGAAAGGTCCTGCACGGTGCCCTCGGGCGAGAGGACATCAGTCCGGTCGATATCGAAGACGAAGCGCAGTTCGCCGTGCTCGGGCATCGGCCATTCGTCATCGGGACCGTTCGAGCGCACCGCATCTGCCGGCGAGCCGATGGCGAGCCCGAACTCAGACGTTATGGGCACTGTCTGTACTTCGTTCGCCCGGATGCTCACCCACGTCGGGATGCTGTATTCATCTCGCGGCTTGTTGCCGTCGACGAAGATCATGTCGTACAGGGTGAATCCGGCCCAGTCGTAGATCGTGTAGTCGGGAAAGTGATTCCCATCACCCGGGTAAACGCCGAGCCCGGGCTCCATTCCGAACGCCTCGGTCAGAGCGGCGACGGCGGGCCCGACCTCATCGCGCCAGCGGAACTCGAGCAGCGTCGACCCGTCGTCGGCGACGATCGTGAAACCTGTCGCCGCCATGACGATCTCGGCCGCGAGGGGAGCGGCATCTGTCGGCGTCGTTGTCGGCGTGGGTGTTGGGGTAGGCGCCGGTGTCGCGCTGGTCGGAGCCGGTGACGACGGCGCCGCCGCGGGCGCGCCATCGCGCTGCGTGAGCAGGAACACGACCACCGCCGCCACGACCAGCAGCGCCCCCGCCACGATCGAGAGCACGATGAGGGGCCGCCGCGATGTCGCTGTGGTCATACTCGCCATCCTGGCAGGGCAGTCACCGCCGCCGGCATCCCGGGTCGGTACGCGGATGCAACGAATCGGTCACAACGCGCCGCGTGCGGATGCCGCGCCGCGGCGTGTCGGTGACGAACCCTTGCATCCGGGGCCCCGCCACCCCGGCGCCGGGGCTCCGGATCAGCGACCGGCGCGGAAGGTGTAGGTGACGGTGACCTTGCTGCCCTCGACCGTGACGGCTGCCCCGAAGCGGCGCTGACCGTCCTGGTAGAACGTGTTGCGGTCCGAGCCGAACACGAACGACCCGCCCTGCCCGGAGTCGGGACCGAGCGCGGCGACCTCGTCGGCCGACATGTCGAGCTCGACGCCGAAGTCGTCGGTCACCGGGACGTCGATGTCGGAGTCGTACGAGATGAACGTCGGTGCGGGCACCTCGGCACGCGGACGGTTGCCCTCGCTCAGGAAGACGTCGTACAGGCGGAAGCCCTCCCAGGCGTAGATCTTGTACGCGTAGTTCTCGGCGTCGCCGTTCTGGAAGTCCTCGGTCGGCGCGGCACCGAAGAGCTCGGTGAGGGCAGCCACGGCGGGAGCCGCGTCATCCGCCCATGCGTGGGTGAAGACGGTCGAACCGCTCGCGTCGGCGATCGTGAACCCGTCGGCGGTCACCGCGACGCCCGACGTCGCCGCGGGGGCGCTCGGGCTCTCCGATGGCACCGGGGTGTCCGACGGCTGCGGAATCGACTGCGTCGCCGGAGCGGTCGGCACCGGATCGGCCGCGGGCTCCTGGCGCTGCGACTGCTGCGTCAGGTAGATCACGAAGACCACGACGACCGCGACGACCAGCAGCCCCGCGATGCTCGAGAGGATGACGAGCAGACGGCGGTCGCCGCCGCCTCCGTCGTCGTTCTGATCGGCCAGACGCGGCGCGAGGGGCTCGTCGGGCCAGCCCGCCATGACCGGCGGCATCCCCGACGCCTTCTCGCGCTTGGGTCCGGGCTCACGCGACGCGCGGGGCTTCTTCTCGCGAGGCTCGCGCTGCTCGCGAGGCGCCTTATCACGAGGCTCGCGCGGCGTCTTCTCGCGCTTCGCGCGCCCGGGCTTTTCCGGGGGCTCGTACGGCTCGAAATCGGCGAACGGGTCGTTGGGGTCGCTCATGCGAGGAACTCCTTGGCTGCCACGACGAGGTTCTCGACACCGCGCTCGATCGTGGGGTGCATGACCGGCGCGAAGAACGGGGAGTGGTTTGTGGGGATGTCGCGCTCGACGGTCCCCGCCGCGACGGCATCCGCGAACTTCTGCGGGTCGACGCCGCCCCAGAACCAGAACACGAGGGGAACGCCGGCCTCGCGCGCGAACCACGAGACGTCCTCGCTGCCGGTGAACATGCCCGGGTCGACGACGCTCCCCTCGCCGAAGGCGCGCTCGAACGCGGCGCTCAGGCGGGCTGTCGCCGTGTGGTCGTTGATCGTCGGGGGCAGGGTGTGGTCGACGGTGATGGTGGGCTCGGTCTCCGCTCCCGACGCCACCGCTTCGGCACGGACGATGCGCTCCACCTTCGCCATCACGCGCTCGCGCGCGGCGTCGTCGGGGTATCGCAGGCTGAGCTCGAGCTTCGCCTCGGCGGGGATGATGTTGTTCTTCAGGCCGGCGTGGATCGAGCCGACCGTCACGACGGCGACATCGCGCGGGTCGACCTCGCGCGAGACCACCGTCTGCAGGCGCATGACCGTCGCCGCCGCCATGACGACGGGATCGATCGTCGAGTGCGGGCGCGAGCCGTGTCCGCCGCGGCCGTGGAGCACGACGCTGAGGCCGTCGGATGCCGCCATCTGCGTGCCGGGTCGCACACCGATGACACCCGCGGGGAGGGGCGTGACGTGCTGGCCCAGCACGATGTCGGGCTTCGGGAAGCGCTCGAGCACGCCGTCGGAGATCATCGCCTGCGAGCCGGCACCGTACTCTTCGGCGGGCTGGAAGACCGCGACGACGGTGCCCGACCACTCGTTCTGCGTGGCGATGAGCTGTTCGAGGGCGCCGAGGAGCGCGGTGACGTGCATGTCGTGGCCGCACGCGTGCATGACGGGCACGTCGTTGCCGGCGGGGTCGACGCCGCGTGCCGTCGAGGCGTACTCGAGGCCGGTCTGCTCGGGCACCGGCAGGCCATCCATGTCTGCGCGCAGCCAGACGACCGGGCCGTCGCCGTTGAGGATGGCGGTGGCGACACCGGTGCGACCGATGCCTTCCTCGTACTCGAGGCCGAGCTCGCTCAACCGGGCCGCGATGACAGCGGCCGTCCGCGTCTCCTGGAACGACAGTTCCGGGTGCCGGTGGAGGTCCGTGTACAGGGCGTCGAGGTCGAAAGCCATACATCGAGCCTACGGGAGCGCACCTGCGCGCTGCCCGGGATGCCACGGCGGTTTCAGGCGGGCGGTGCGGTGCTCGACCGCTCCACGAGCGCGAAGTCGAGGTCGGCGGGGGGTTCGGATGCTGCCCCGCGCAGCCCCGCGATCATCGCCGAGGCCACGCGCTCGCCCTGTCGTCCCGGAAACTGATCGACCGTGGTGAGGCCGAAGAACCCGCCGAGGTCGTGGCCGTCGACCCCGATCACCGACAGGTCCTCCGGAACGCGCAGCCCGAGCTCGCGCGCGGCAAGCATCGCGCCGATCGCCATCTCGTCCGAGGCCGCGAAGATCGCGGTCGGGCGGGTCTCGGCGCCACGGAGCAGCCGCGTCGCGGCCTCGTGGCCGCCGGCCATCGTGAAATCGGCAGCCGCGAACCGGTCGCCACGCGCGGGCAGGCCGGCCTCGGCCAGTGCGGCCTCGAACCCGCGTCGGCGCTGTGACGGGATGTGGAAGTCGCCCTCGAACTGCGGATGCAGGCCGATGTGGGCGATGTCGCGGTGCCCGAGGCCGAGGAGATGCTCGGTCGCCGTCCGGGCGACCTCGATCTCGTCGACGGTGAGCGAGCGCAGGCCGGCGAGCTGCCCGCCCATGGCGATCACCGGCAGGCCCAGGTCGCCCAGCTGCGCGATCTCGTCGCGGGCGAGGGCCATCGACACCACGATGACCCCGTCGACCCGCTGGCGTCGCAGCGAGGTGGCGAACACCCGGCGCCGCTCGTCGGCCTCGGCGGTCAGGGCGTACAGCGCGACGTCGTAGTCGTCACGCTGGAGGGTCGCGGCAATGCCCGTGAGCACGCGCGAGAAGAACCACCGGTCGAGCATCGGCACGAGCACGCCGATGTTGCGGGTGCGCCCGGATGCGAGACTCGACGCCGCCGACGAGACGACGTAGCCCAGGTCGGATGCCGCCCGCAGCACGCGCTCGCGCGTCGTGGGTGACACCGGGCCCCGGCCGCTGAGGGTGCGGGAGACGGTCGCCGTCGAGACCTCCGCGCGTCGCGCGACGTCGTCGATGCCGACCATCTCCCGCTCCTTCCGTCAGCTCGTGCGGATCCAGACCGCCGCGTCGACGGGCAGCTCGGAGCTTCCCGAGGTCGTCCCGGTGAGCCCCGCGACGCTCGAGACCAGGATCTCACCGGCGGGGAGCGTCACCGCGCTCGTGCCGGTGTTGGCGACGACGAGCACGTCGCCGTTGCGGAACGCCACGACGTCGTCGCCGAGCTGCAGGTCGACCCACTCGAGCGTGCCGGCGCCGAGGTCGTGCTGGCGACGCGCGGCGAGCAGTTCACGGTAGAGGGTCAGGGTCGAGGCGGGGTCGCCGTCCTGGACCGAACGCGCGAGGTCGTGCCATTCCTCGGGCTGCGGCAGCCACGAGGCGCCCGTCGGGCTGAACCCGTAACCGGGGGCGTCGGCGTCCCACGGGATCGGCACGCGGCATCCGTCACGGCCGTAGCGCTCGCCGTCGGTACGGAACCAGGTCGGGTCCTGACGGGCGTCGTCGGGCAGGTGCACGACCTCGGGAAGCCCGAGCTCCTCGCCCTGGTAGAGGTAGGCCGAGCCGGGGAGGGCGAGCATGAGCGTCGTCGCGGCGCGGGCGCGGGCGAGTCCCACGACGGCATCCGGCTGGCCGGGGGAGTCGGGTCCGAGCCCGTGGCCCTGGGGGTTCTCCGCCGTGAGAGCCAGGCGCGAGGCGTGTCGGACGACGTCGTGGTTGGAGAGTACCCAGGTGGCGGGCGCGCCGACGGCGGGGAACGCGCGCAGCGACTCGGAGATCACCTCGGTGAGGTGATCGGCGTCCCACTCGGTCTGCAGGTAGGGGAAGTTGAACGCCTGGTGCATCTCGTCCTGGCGGACCCACAGGGCGGTCTCGTCGACGGTCGGCAGCCACGCTTCGGCGCACAGGGCGCGGTCGCCCTCGTACTCGGCGAGGATGCGGTTCCATCGGCGGTAGATGTCGTGCACGCCCTCCTGGCCCCAGTAGGGGACGTCGAGGCTGTCGCCGCCCATCGATCCGGCGTCCTCGGCCGGCACGAAGTCGGGCAGGCCGTCGGACTTGACCAGGCCGTGGGCCACGTCGACGCGGAAGCCGTCGACCCCGCGGTCGAGCCAGAAGCGGAGGATGCGCTCGAACTCGTCGCCCACCTCGGGGTTGGCCCAGTCGAAGTCGGGCTGGGTCGAGTCGAAGAGGTGCAGGTACCACTGGCCCGGCGTGCCGTCGGGGTTCGTCGTGCGCGTCCAGGCGGGGCCGCCGAAGACCGACTCCCAGTTGTTGGGCGCCTCGTCGCCGTTCTCGCCCTTGCCGTCGCGGAAGATGTAGCGCGCGCGCTCCGGGCTGCCCGGCTCGGCGGCGAGGGCCTTCTGGAACCACGCGTGCTGATCGGACGAGTGGTTGGGGACGAGGTCGACGATGACCCGGATGCCGCGGGCATGCGCCTCCTCGAGCATCGTGTCGAAGTCGGCGAGCGTGCCGAACAGCGGGTCGACGTCGCAGTAGTCGGAGACGTCGTACCCGGCATCCTTCTGCGGCGACCGGAAGAAGGGACTCAGCCACACGGCGTCGACGCCGAGGTCGGCGAGGTCGCCCAGGCGCGAGGTGATGCCGGCGAGGTCGCCGATGCCGTCACCCGACGCGTCGGCGAAGGAGCGGGGGTAGATCTGATAGATGACGGCGGTGCGCCACCACTCGGCGCCGGGCCGGGAGATCCCGATCGGGGCGAGGGTGGATGCCGCCGTGTCCACGGAGGAGGAGGTCATGGCGCTCACTCTAGTGCAAGCGCTTGCAGTCGCGCCGTCACCGTCGGCGGCCTCTCGAAACGGGCCTAGGGTGGTTCGGTGACTTCCGACCCCCTCGAGCACGCCGAGTCGCTCATCGCGCTCATCCCGGACTTCCCCGAACCGGGCATCCTCTTCCGCGACATCTCGCCGCTGCTCGCCGACGCCACCGCGCTGCGCAGCGTCATCGACGCGATCATCGCGCCCTTCGCCCGTGAGTTCGACGTCGTCGCCGGCGTCGAAGCGCGCGGATTCCTCATCGCCGGCGCCGTGGCCGCCGCGAGCGGCGTCGGCATGGTGCCGATCCGCAAGGCGGGCAAGCTGCCGCGCCCGGCGGCATCCGTCTCGTACGACCTCGAGTACGGTCAGGCCACGATCGAGATGGCCGACGACCTGCCGCGCGGTACGCGGGTGCTGCTCGTCGACGACGTGCTGGCCACGGGGGGAACCCTGCGTGCCGCTCAGCGTCTGCTCGAAGGCCTCGGGCACCGGACCGTCGGGACCGCCGTGCTGATGGAGCTCACCGAGCTCGGCGGGCAGGACGTCTGCGGTCCGGTCCACACGATCTTCCGCGTCTGATCCGGTCCGGTCCCGTGCACCTGTGCCGTGCGCAGGTTGAGCGTCGCGCGGAGGCTCCTCGCGGCGGGTCCGGGACGTTCATCCTGTAGACGGGACGCGCAAGCTCCGACCCCGACCCGGTTTGATGGCCGAGCGCGAGACGCAGCTCGTTGCCGACTCCGGGCCGCCGGGGTCGCGTGAACAGGCTCTTAAGCAGGCCGGCTTCAGGCTGAGCGTGCCGTGAGCGGGGCGACGGTGCCGT
Source organism: Microbacterium sp. AG238 (assembly GCF_003610405.1). GTDB lineage: Bacteria > Actinomycetota > Actinomycetes > Actinomycetales > Microbacteriaceae > Microbacterium. The sequence goes on along the minus strand of NZ_RAQC01000001.1, from coordinate 1,874,997 downwards.
CCGACGGCTTTCAGCCTGCGTACGGCACCCGGGACCGCGGGCCGAGCCGTGCCCGAGACCGGCACGGGCCCGGCAGCGGCGGCTCAGCCCTCGACGATGTTGATCGACTCCTCGCCGGCGGCGAGGCGCTCGATCTGCGTGCGGACGAGCTTCGCGATGCGCGGGCGCATGGCGTCGGCGGCGCCACCCACGTGGGGCACGACGAGGGCGCCGGGCGCGCGCCAGAGCGGGTGATCCTCGGGCAGCGGCTCGGGGTCGACGACGTCGAGGGCGGCGCGCAGTCGCTCGGACTGCAGCTCGGCCACCAGTGCGTCGGTGTCGAGCACGGTGCCGCGACCGACGTTGACGACGAGCGCGCCGTCGGGGAGGAGCGCGAGCTCGCGCGCGCCGATCAGGCCCTTCGTCGGCTCGCCGCCCGGCAGCGTGATCATGAGGATGTCGGTGCTCGGCAGCAGCTCGTCGAGCTCGTCGATGCCGTGGATGTGCACCCCGTCCTCGTCGCGTGCGCGGGATGCGACCGGCACGATCGTCGTCTCGAAGGGCAGCAGGCGGGATGCCACGGCCTTGCCGACACCGCCGTAGCCGAGCACCAGCACCGTGCGGTCGGCGACGCTCCGGCTGAACTGCGGCGCCCACCGCGACGACTCCTGATTGCGGACGTAGTCGGCGAGGTCGCGCTGCGCCGCGATCGCGAGGCCGACGGCGATCTCGGCCGTCGCGGTCTCGTGGACGCTCGACGCGTTCGCGAGCCTCGTGCCCTCGGGCAGGTACGCGCCCATGCCCTCGTAGCCGATGGACTGGCTCTGGAGAAGCCCGACCTTCACGCCGCCGAGTGCGCTGAGCAGTCGCTTGCCCGACATATAGGGCGGGACCACCATGTCGAACGCGTCGCGGGGCGCGGGGGAGCGGAGGTCCCAGACGACCAGCTCGACACCGTCGGGAACGGCCCCGATGTCGGCTGCCAGCTCATCGGTGGGAACGCTGACGACGACGCTGCGGGGGGATTCGCTCATGCCCCCACGCTACCGACCCGGGAAGACGTCTCGGCCCGCGCCCGCGTCAGACGCGAGCGAGGACGGCGGCGACGGCCGACGTGAAGAAGGTGAGTCCGTCGGTGCCCGAGCGCATCGCGTCGGTGGTGTTCGGGCCGAAGCCGGGCTCGACCGCGTGCTCGGGGTGGGGCATGAGCCCGACGACGTTGCCGCGCTCGTTCGTGAGCCCGGCGATGTCGTCGAGCGAGCCATTGGGGTTCACGCCGCGGTAACGGAACGCGACGAGGCCGTCGCCCTCGATCTGCTTCAGCGTCTCGGCCGAGCAGGTGAAGCCGCCGTCGGCGTTCTTCAGCGGGATGACGATCTCTTGGCCCGCGTCGAATCCGCTCGTCCAGGCGGTGTCGGCGTTCTCGACGACGAGCCGCTGGTCGCGGCGGATGAACTGCTGGTGGGCGTTGCGGATGAGCCCGCCGGGCAGCAGGTGCGCCTCGACGAGCATCTGGAAGCCATTGCAGATGCCGAGGATGGGCATGCCCTTGTCTGCGGCATCCTTCACCTCGGCCATGATCGGCGCGAGCGCGGCGATCGCACCGGCGCGGAGGTAGTCGCCGTAGCTGAAGCCACCGGGCAGCACGAGCGCGTCGACGCCGTCGAGGTCGTGCGAGCCATGCCAGAGGGCGACGGGCTCGGCGCCGGCGAGACGGACGGCGCGCTGCGCGTCGCGATCGTCGAGAGAGCCCGGGAAGGTGATGACCCCGATGCGCGCGGTCACTCCACGACCTCGATGTTCACGACGTCCTCGATGACCGAGTTCGACAGGATCTCGTCGGCGATGCGGCGAGCGGTCTCGAGAGTCGCCTCGTCGGCGCGGTCGACCGTGAGCTCGAAGCGCTTGCCGATGCGGACGTCGGAGAAGCCGGCCACGCCGAGGCGGGTCAGGGCGCCCGATACCGCCTTGCCCTGCGGATCCAGCAGCTCGGCCTTGGGCATGACGTCGACGACGATGGTGGGCATTGCTCGCTCCGGAGGTCGCGGGATGGGTGCGCGACCAGTCTACGGGTGGGATGCCGCGCCCCGTTGCCGCATCTGGCCGGCCTCGTGACCGGATCGTGACCATCGTCTTTGGGAGCGCTCCCTTGTGATCCTGGGAGCGCTCCCGTATGGTCATGGTCAATCGGTGAGAGCGCTCCCACAGTCGGGTGCGCAGCACCGCGCACCAGATACCCGCAATCACGAAGGAGTGACACGTGAATTCACGCGCACTGCGGCGGATCGGCCTCGTGGCCGGCGTCGCAACCACCTCGGCCATCGTCCTCGCCGGATGTTCGGGCGGAGGTGACCAGGCCGCATCCGGTGGCGACTCCGACACCGTCACCCTCGCGACGTTCAACGACTTCGGCTACACCGACGAACTGCTCGCGGAGTTCACCGAGGAGACCGGCATCAAGGTCGTCCACACCAAGGCGGCGACCTCGAACGACGCCCGCACCAACTTCTTCCAGAAGCTCGGCAAGACCGGACTCGCCGACGTCGAGGGCGTCGAGGTCGACTGGTTCCCCGAGATGATGCAGTACTCCGACCTCGTCGCGCCGGTGCCCGACGAGCTCGCGGGCCGCTGGCTCGACTGGAAGGAGAAGGCTGCGACCGACGCCGAGGGCAACCTCGTCGCGTACGGCACCGACGTCGGACCCCAGGCCATCTGCTACCGTGCCGACCTCTTCGAGGCCGCCGGACTGCCCACCGACCGTGAAGAGGTCGCTCAGCTCTTCCCGACGTGGGACGCGTTCTTCCAGGTCGGCAGCGACTACGTCGCCAAGACGGGTGAGCCCTTCATCGACTCGGCGAACTCCGTCCTCCAGGGCGTCGTGAACCAGCTCGAGGTCGCTTACGAGGAGCCGGACGGCACGGTCATCGCGACCGAGAACCCCGACATCCGCGAGGCCTACGACACCGTCGTCGACAAGGCGATCCCGATCTCGGCCTACGCCGGCCAGTGGTCCGACGACTGGTACGCCTCGATGGCGAGCGGTAAGTTCGCCGCGATGCTGTGCCCGCCGTGGATGCACGGCATCATCGAGGGCGAAGCACCCGACATCGCCGGCTGGGACATCGCCAACGCGTTCCCCGAGGGCGGCGGCAACTGGGGCGGTTCGTACCTCGTGGTCCCCGCGAACGGCAAGAACCTCACCAACGCGCAGAAGCTCGCCGACTGGCTGACGTCGCCTGAGACGCAGATCAAGGCCTTCAACAACGCCGGCACCTTCCCGAGCCAGCCCGAGGCGCAGTCGAGCCCCGACCTGACCGGGTTCGTCAACGAATACTTCAACAACGCTCCTTCGGGTCAGATCGGCATCGACCGCGCCAACGCGATCACCGTCACGACCTTCAAGGGTCCGAAGTACTTCCAGTTCCACGACGCCCTCGGCAACGCGATCACGCGCGTCTTCGACGGCATCGAGGACAAGGAGACCTCCTGGAAGACCTGGGAGACCGAGGTCGGAAGCTTCTGACCCGCCCTGTCGGGGCGCACCCCACCACAGGTGCGCCCCGGCGCTCCCCCTCTCGCACCCGAAGGACGATCGTGACCACGACTCAGCAGCGCCCGGCGACGCGCTCCCCCCGAAACGACGACGGCGGTCGTCCTCCGCGAGTCATCTCTTTCTCGCAGAAGCTCAGCAAGTGGGACATCCGCTTCTCGCCCTACCTCTACATCTCGCCCTTCTTCATCATGTTCGCGATCGTGGGGCTCTTCCCCATCGCGTACACCGCGGTGATCTCGTTCATGGACTGGGACCTCATCCGCGGCGAGGGTGAGTTCATCGGATTCGACCAGTACATCTGGATCCTGTCGCAGCCCCACTTCTGGACGGCGCTGCGCAACACCTTCAGCATCTTCCTGCTCTCGAGCGTTCCGCAGCTCGTGCTCGCGATCTTCATCGCCGCCGTGCTCGACCGGAACATCCGCGCCAAGACCTTCTGGCGCATGGCGGTTCTCGTTCCCTACGTCGTCGCGCCCATCGCCGTCGGCCTCATCTTCAACGCGATGTTCGCCGACCAGTCGGGCTTCATCAACGGCATCCTGCAGGCGATCGGCATCGGAGCCATCCCCTGGCACGTCGAGCCGTTCTGGAGCCACGTCGCGATCGCGACGATGGTGAACTACCGCTGGATGGGCTACAACACCCTCATCCTGCTCGCGGCCATGCAGGCCGTGAACCGCGACTTCTACGAGGCCGCCACCGTCGACGGCGCCGGTCCCGTACGGCAGTTCTTCTCGATCACGCTGCCGTCGCTGAAGCCGACCCTCATCTTCGTCATCATCACGGCCACGATCGGCGGCCTGCAGATCTTCGACGAGCCGCGCGTGTTCGACCAGTTCGGCCGCGGTGGATCCGCTCAGCAGTGGCTGACCATCACGCTCTACCTCTACGACGTCGGCTGGGGCCAGTGGAACTTCGGCCGCGCCGCGGCGATGGCGTGGATCCTGTTCATCATCATCGTGCTGATCGGTCTGGTGAACCTCGTGGTGACCCGCACCCTCGTCCGAGACGAGGGGCTGCGCCGGGAGCTCAGCAAACGGGAGCAGAAGAAGCAGGCCAAGCAGGCGCAGCGCGCGCTGAAGGAGAACCAGGCATGAGCACCATCGGCACTCCCGTCCCCCTCGCCACGGTGGAAGAGGGCATCCCGACCGCGGACAAGCAGCGTCGCGGTGCGCGCGCCCGCCGCATCCGTGGCAGCCGCCCCGGCTTCTGGACCTACGGCATCCTCGGCGCGGTCTTCCTCTCGGCGGTGTTCCCCCTGTACTGGTCGTTCGTGATCGGCTCGGGTGACTCCTCCACACTGCGCGGCGATTTCCCATGGATCCCCGGAGGCAACTTCATCGAGAACGCCCTCTCGGTCATCTCCAACCCGGCCGTCAACTTCTGGCCGGCGCTGTGGAACTCCATCTACAGCTCGTTCCTCATCGCCGCCGCCGTCGTGATCACCTCGACGCTCGCGGGCTGGGCCTTCGCGAAGCTGCGCTTCCACGGCGGGCCCGGGCTGCTGATCTTCGTCGTGGCGACCATGGCCGTGCCGCAGCAGCTCGGCGTCGTGCCGCTGTACATCCTGTTCTCCGAGCTCGGGTGGACGGGGCAGATCGGTGCCATCATCATCCCGGCGCTCACGAGCGCGTTCGGGGTGTTCTGGATGACGCAGTACCTGCGTCAGGCGGTGCCCGACGAGCTGATCGAGGCCGCGCGCGTCGACGGCGCCTCGATGATCCGCACGTTCTGGACGGTCGGCATGACCGCGGCGCGTCCCGCGGCGGCGATGCTGTTCCTCTTCACCTTCGTCGGAGCCTGGAACAACTTCTTCTGGCCGTTCATCGTGCTCGACCGGCAGAACCCGACGCTCCCCGTGGCGCTGTCGCTGCTGCAGTCGAACTACTTCGTCGACTACTCCATCGTGCTCGCCGGCGTCATCCTCGCGACCATCCCGCTGCTGCTGCTGTTCATCTTCGCGGGCAAGCAGCTCGTCAGTGGCATCATGGCCGGGGCGGTGAAGGGATGACCCTGAACCTCGACCGCATTCAGCAGGAGAACATGAACGCTTCGCGCAGCTTTCCCACCGGCTTCCTCTTCGGAGCGGCCACCGCGGCGTACCAGATCGAGGGCGCGGCCTTCGAAGACGGACGCACCGCGTCGATCTGGGATGCGTTCGCCCGTGTGCCCGGTGCCGTCATCAACGCCGACAACGGTGACGTCGCGTGCGACCACTACCACCGCTACCGCGACGACGTCGCGCTCATGAAGGAACTCGGTCTCGACACCTACCGGTTCTCGACGTCGTGGTCGCGCGTGCGTCCCGACGGCGGACCGCTCAACCCGCAGGGCGTCGACTTCTACGAGCGTCTCGTCGACGAGCTGCTCGGCGCCGGCATCATCCCGTGGCTGACGCTCTACCACTGGGATCTGCCGCAGGCCATCGAGGAGCGGGGTGGCTGGACCCTTCGCGAGACGGCCGATCGCTTCACCGAGTACGCCCTCGACATGCACGACGCCCTCGGCGACCGCGTCCACCACTGGACGACGCTCAACGAGCCGTGGTGCTCGTCGTTCCTCAGCTACACCGCCGGCATCCACGCGCCGGGGCGGTTCGACATCGGCGACGGCATGCTCGCCGCCCACCACCTGCTGCTCGGCCACGGCCAGACCGTCGCCGCGCTGCGGGAGCGCGACGCGTCGCTGTCGCTCGGCATCACGCTGAACCTGACGGTCGCCGAGCCCGCCGACCCGACCGACGCCGCCGACGTCGACGCGGCGCGACGGATCGACGGACAGTTCAACCGCTGGTTCCTCGACCCGATCTTCCGGGCCGCGTACCCCGGCGACATCGTCGCCGACATCGAGAGAGTGGATGCCGCGGCGGTCGAGCGCTGGCGCGACGCCGTGCGCCCGGGCGACGCGGCGATCATCGCGCAGCCCCTCGATGCTCTCGGGGTGAACTACTACCACGGCGAGTTCGTGGGCGGTCGTCCCGACCCGAACCCGCCGGCCCCGGGCGACGCGCCGACCGATCGCGAGACCGGCTCGCCGTGGCCCGCCGGTCACGACATCTACTGGCACGAGCGGGGCCTGCCCCGCACGTCGATGCACTGGGAGGTGCAGCCCGCGGGGCTGACGCAGCTGCTCGAGCGCGTGTGGACCGAGTACGCGCAGCCCGTGGGCACGATCCTCTACGTCACCGAGAACGGCGCCGCGTACGACGACGAGCTCGTCGAGGTCGACGGCGAGAAGACGGTGCCCGACACCGAGCGCGCCGAGTTCCTGCGGGTGCACCTGGGCGCGATCCTCGACGCGCAGGATGCCGGTGTCGACGTCCGCGGCTACTTCTACTGGTCGCTGCTCGACAACTTCGAATGGGCCTGGGGGTACGAGAAGCGTTTCGGCATCGTGCACGTGGATTACCACACTCAGGAGCGGACGTTGAAGGACAGCGCGAAGGAGTATCGTCGGGTCATCGCAGATCGTGCGATCGACGTTCCCGCTGCGGCGGACGCCGCCCGGACCGCCGTCCCGAGGTAGCCCACCTGTGATCTCCGATCAGACCCGGACGGCCGCGACCATCGAAGAGGTCGCGGCCGTCGCCGGTGTGTCGCGCTCCACCGTCTCGCGCGTCGTCAACGGCTCGACCGCCGTCAGCCCCGCCGCTCTCGAGTCGGTGCGACGCGCGATAGCCGAGCTCAATTACGTCCCCAACCGTGCGGCGCGTTCGCTCGCCAGCCGATCGACGCTGGCGATCGCGCTCGTCGTGCCCGAAGACACCAACCGGGTGTTCGGCGACCCCTTCTTCGCTTCGGTCGTGTCGGGCATCAACTCGCGCATCAGCCGCAGCGACTATGTGCTGAACCTGATCATGGCCAGCGCCGACCCCGGCGACAAGACCGCCCAGTACGTGCGCAGCGGCGCCGTCGACGGTGCGATCATCGTGTCTCACCACACGAGCGACACCTTCATCGAACGCATCGCCGCCGCGGTCCCCGTCGTCTACGGCGGCCGCCCGGTGCGGTCCCGTGGGGGCGACTACTACATCGACGTCGACAACGTCGCCGGCGCACGCGACGCCACCGCCTACCTCATCGGGCGGGGCTGCCGTCACATCGGCGCCATCACCGGTCCGCCGTCGATGCCCGCTGGCGTCGACCGCGCCGAGGGGTACCGTGTCGCCCTTGCCGAGTCGGGCCTCACGCCCGCTCCCGTCGTGCAGGGCGACTTCACGACCGAGTCCGGCGCCGCGGCGATGCGTGCCATCCTCGCGGCGGGCGAGCCGCTGGACGGGCTCTTCGTCGCGAGCGATCTCATGGCGCGCGGCGCCATGCAGGTGCTCGCGGCCGAGGGCATCCGCATCCCCGACGAGGTCGCTGTCATGGGCTTCGACGATTCGCCGGTAGCGCTGACCACCGAGCCGCAGCTGACGACGATGCGGCAGCCCTCGTTCACGCAGGGCGAGTGCATGGCCGATGTCCTGCTCGCCCGGCTCGCGGGGATGTCGCCGCCCGAAGTGACGATCCTCGACACGGAGCTCATCGTCCGCGGCTCGGCCTGACGCGCGCTGCGCTCAGGCTACGGCGGCGTGGAGCGTGTTGTTCCACGGGTCGTCGAACGCGACCGTTCGGCCGTCGTCGCGAACGGCGACGCCGTGGTGGCGGAGGCGTTCGGCGAGAGCGCCGAGGTCGTCGGGCGTCGGCAGGGCGAGATCGACGCGGCCGAGGCCGAGCGCCGGCATGCGGGGCCCTGCGCCCCGAGAGTTCCAGACATTCATCGCCATGTGGTGGTGGTAGCCGCCGGCGCTGACGAAGAGGGCCTGATCGCCGAGCGCCGCGGTCGTGTCGAAGCCGAGGGCGCCGATGTAGAACGCCCGGGCCGTCGCCACGTCGCCGACGGAGAGGTGCACGTGCCCGACGCGGGCAGGATCGGACGGTGCGGAGCCGGCGCTGCCCGCGCCGTCGAGCGCCGCGGGGTCGAGGTGCTCGCGCAGGAAGGCGTTGGGGTCGAGGTAGAGCGTGTCCATCTCGACCTGCCCATGGGTCCACGACCAGGTGCTGCGATCGCGGTCCCAGTAGAGCTCGATGCCGTTGCCCTCGGGGTCGGTGAAGTAGAACGCCTGGCTGACGAGGTGGTCGGCGCTGCCGGTGAAGGTCGTCGGGGCGTGTCGGGCGACGCTGTAGAGCGCCGCGGCGAGGGCCGACTGCGTCTCGAAGAGGATGGCGGTGTGGAAGAGGCCCGCCGATCCGGCGGCCGCGTGGCGGAGCGCGGGCTCGTGGCGCAGGATCACGACCGGCCGGCGGGCGCGCCCGAGCGTGACGGTGTCGCCGTCGGCGGCGAGGACCTGCAGGGTCACGACGTCACGGTAGTAGCGCGTCATGCCGTCGAGGTCGCCGACCAGCAGGGTGACGGCGCCCATCGTCGTGGCATCTGCGAGCTTCTCATTCATACGCATACACAACCCCCGCCCCCCCAATGTCATTCCCCCCGCCGCGTGGCCGCGAATGCACGACACAACGCCGAGTGCACGACATCCTCGCGTCTGAAAGTCGGACAGTCGACGGGATGCCGCGCACTCGGCGTTACGGATTACTGGGGGTCGCCGCCCAGGGGGCCCACCGCGGGGATGGGGCCACCGTCGTCGGCGCCGGTCTTGCGCCAGCGCGCGATCGCGTTGCCCGCGTGGTAGATGACGAGGGCGGCGATGGTGCCGAGCACGATCGCGCCGAACTGCAGCGAGCCGAGGTTCATCGCGAAGCCGGCGATCGCGATGACGAACGACACCGCGACGGTGTATTGGTTGACGGGGCGGGAGAAGTCGACGCGGTTGTCGACCCAGATCTTGATGCCGATCACGCCGATGAGGCCGTAGAGGGCGGTGGTGACGCCGCCGAGCACTCCCGCCGGGATCGTGTTGAACACGGCCCCGACCTTGGGCGAGAACGCGAGCAGGATCGCGACGATGCCCGCCACCCAGTACGCGGCCGTGGAGTACACGCGGGTCGCGGCCATGACGCCGATGTTCTCGCCGTAGGTCGTGGTGCCCGAGCCGCCGAAGCCGCCGGCGAGGGTCGTCGCGACGCCGTCGGCGATGAGCGCGCGGCCGGTGTGCTTGTTGATCGACGGGTCGTCGGTCATGGTGGCGACACCGCGCACGTGGCCGACGTTCTCGGCGATCAGGACGAGCACGACCGGCAGGAACATCGGCACGATCGACCAGGCCGCGGCATCCCCGATGGCCACGAGGTGGAAGTCGGGAAGGCCGAACCAGTCGGCGGCCTCGACGGCCTCGAACTTCACCTGACCGGTGACGGCGGCCACGATGTAGCCGACGATCACGCCGAGGAAGATCGAGATCCGGCCGAGGAAACCGCGGAACAGCACGCTGAACAGGATGACGGCGCACAGGGTGGCCGTGGCGATCTCTGGCTGGATCTGGAAGTTGTTCCACGCCGCGGGCGCGAGGTTGAAGCCGATCAGCGCGACGATCGCGCCGGCGACCACGGGCGGCATGAGCTTCTCGATCCAGCCCGTGCCGAAGGCCTGCACGATGAAGCCGACCGCCGCGAGCAGGAGGCCCGCGACGACGACGCCGAGGAGCGCCTGCGTGATCTGCTCGCCGGTCTCGAGGCGGTTCCCGCCGTTGAGCGCCGTGATGGGCGCGATGAAGGCGAACGACGAGCCCAGGTAGCTGGGCAGCTTGTTGCGCGTGATCAGCAGGAAGACGAGGGTGCCGAGACCGGAGAAGAGCAGGGTCGTCGACACGGGGAAGCCGGTGATGATCGGCACGAGGAACGTCGCACCGAACATCGCGACGACGTGCTGCGCGCCGATGGCGATCGTGCCGGGCCAGTTCAGGCGCTCGCCGGGCTTGACGACGGCGCCGCGCGCGACGGTGCGACCGTCGCCGTGGAGGGACCAGATGGGCATGGGACTCCTCGGAAGGATGAGGGATTCGGGATGGAGCGCGAGAGCGGCCCTACCCTACCTGTGAGATCCCTGGACGCCCGGTCGGCGCTCCGCAGAACGCGCGGGCAACCGGTCGTCCCGACGCGTCGCGGGGTCAGCCGGCGAGCGTCTCGAGCAGCTCGCGGTACTTCGCCGCGGTGCGCTCGACGATCTCGGCAGGCAGCGCCGGGGGAGTGCCGGTCTTGTCCCAATTGGCGCCCAGCCAGTCGCGCACGATCTGCTTGTCGTAGCTCGCCATGCGCTCGGCGGGCGTCGTGCCGGTGCGCCAGGCCTCGGCATCCCAGTAGCGCGACGAGTCGCTCGTGAGCACCTCGTCGGCGAGGGTCAGCACGCCGTCGGCGTCGAGGCCGAACTCGAACTTGGTGTCGGCGAGGATGAGCCCCTTGCTCTCGGCGAGAGCGGCGGCTCGTCGGTAGATCTCGAGCGACGCGTCACGCAGCGCGGCGGCGGTCTCGGCGCCGACGAGCTCTTCGGTGCGCTCGAACGAGATGTTCTCATCGTGCTCGCCGAGGGGCGCCTTGTAGGCCGGCGTGTAGATCGGCTCGGGCAGGCGGTCACCGTTCTGCAGGCCGTCGGGGAGCGGGATGCCGCACACCGTGCCGTTCTCGGAGTACTCGGCCCAGCCCGTGCCGGTCAGGTACCCGCGCACGATGCACTCGATCGGCTGCATGTCGAGTTCGCGAACGATCATGGCGCGGGCCGCAACGGCTGCCGGGGGCTGAAGCCCGAGCACATGGTTGGGGATCGGCCGGCCGCCGTCACGGCCGGCGAGCTGGGCGAACCACCACAGGCTCAGTCGAGTGAGCAGCTCGCCCTTGCCGGGGATGCCGGGATCGAGCACCTGGTCGAACGCGCTCACGCGGTCGCTGGCGACGACCAGCATCCGATCGTGCGCTCCGTCGTCCGGGCGGTACAGGTCGCGGACCTTGCCGGAGTACACGTGCTTCCAGCCGGGCAGATCGAGGGCGCTCACCCGGCCATTATCCCGGAGCGGGACCGGTTGCGATCACCCGTGAAAAAAGGCGTATAGTCCACATGGACTATGTGAGAGGGGGGTGCCATGCCGGATGCCGTCGACCGACTCACCCCGCTGGGGCTGATGCTGCTCGCGCTGCTGCACGAGGACGACATGCACGCCTACGAGATGGTCCGTCTGTTGCGCGAGCGCAAGGCCGACCGCCTCGTCGCCCTGACGCACGGCACGATCTATCACACGGTCGCGCGTCTCGAGCGGCAGGGACTCATCGCCGAGGTCGGCACCGATCGTGACGGCAACCGTCCGGAGCGGACGACGTACACGCTGACGGGGGCCGGCGCCGACATGCTGATCGCGTGGGTGCGGCGCGAGCTCCCCGCCATCGACCGCCCCGAGCGTTTCCGCGTCGCGCTGGCCGAGTCGCACAACCTCGACCGCGCCGAAGTGGTGGCGCTCCTCAGCGAGCGACGCGACGCCCTGGCGGCATCCCTCGACGCGCACCGCCAGGCGCGCGACCACGCGATCGAACGCGGCTCCTACCCCCAGTTCTGGATCGAGGTGCATCGCGAGACGGCTCTGCTGTCGGCGGATGTCGCCTGGCTCGACGAAGCGGTCGAGTACATCCGTCGCCCCGACACCGTGTGGGGGGTCACCGACCTCGCACCGACCGACCGCTATCTGGCACAGAGAGAAGCCGCACGCGCATGAGCGAGAAGACCGACACCGTCCGCGCCCCCGGAGGCGCCCCATCCGCCGTCAACCCGTGGCCCGCCCTGTGGGCGATGGTCATCGGATTCTTCATGATCCTCGTCGACACGACGATCGTCTCGGTCGCGAATCCTGCGATCAAGGCCGCGCTCGACCCGTCGACGGGCAACCTCGACAACGTCGTGTGGGTCACGTCGTCGTACCTGCTCGCGTACGCCGTGCCGCTGCTGGTCACGGGCCGTCTCGGCGACCGGTTCGGGCCGAAGAACATCTACCTGATCGGGCTCGCGATCTTCACGGTCGCCTCCCTCGCTTGCGGGCTGTCGGGCTCCCTCGCCGTTCTCATCGTCGCCCGCGCCGTGCAGGGTCTCGGCGCAGCCCTCATGACTCCGCAGACGATGGCTGTCATCACCCGCACCTTCCCCGCCGAACGCCGAGGCGCCGCCATGGGCCTGTGGGGCGCCACCGCCGGTGTCGCCACCCTCGTCGGCCCCCTCGCGGGCGGGCTGCTCGTCGACGGTTTCGGTTGGGAGTGGATCTTCTTCGTCAACATCCCCGTCGGCGTCGTGGCGTTCGTGCTGGCGTGGCGCCTCGTGCCCCAGCTCGAGACGCACCCCCACCGCTTCGATGTCGTGGGCGTCGTGCTGAGCGCGATCGGACTCTTCCTCATCGTCTTCGGCCTGCAGGAGGGCGAGCACTATGACTGGGCCGCCGGCATCTGGGCGATGATCGCCGCAGGTGTGGTCGTCATGGCGGTCTTCGTCTGGACGCAGGGACGCACCAAGAGCGAGCCGCTCGTGCCGCTCGAGCTCTTCCGCGACCGCAACTTCGCGATCTCCAACATCGCGATCGCGGCCGTCGGGTTCACCGTGACGAGCATGGCTCTGCCGATGGCCTTCTTCACGCAGCTCGCGCGCGGCCTCACGCCGACGCAGTCGGCGCTGCTGCTGGTGCCGATGGCGATCCTCTCGGGTGCGCTCGCGCCGCTGGCCGGCCGCATCCTCGATCGGGTCGACCCGCGTCTGCTGCTCGTCCCCGGTCTGATGCTGATGGTGGTGGGCCTGGTCGGCTACGCGCTGCTGATGAACACCGAGGCGCCGGTGCTGCTGCTCCTCATCCCCGCCGCCATCATCGGTGTCGCCAACGCCGGCATGTGGGGACCCCTCGCCACGACGGCGACCCGCAACCTGCCGCCGCGCCAGGCCGGCGCCGGCTCGGGCATCTACAACACGACCCGGACGGTCGGCTCGGTCATCGGCTCGGCGGCGATCGCGGCGTACATGCAGTCGCGGCTCACCGCGAACCTCCCCGGTGCCGGGGATGCCGCGGGCGGCGACTTCGGCGGTGGCGGCGGCTCGATGCCTCCCGCGATCGCCGAGGGGTTCTCGGCCGCGATGGCTCAGGCGATGGTGCTGCCGGCCGTCGTCATCGGGGTCGCCGTGATCGTCGTGATCTTCCTGAAGCGTCCCGCGCACCTCGCGCAGCGCTGAGCTGGTTGACCCGCGGCCTGCCGTAACTCCTCAAGAACACGTCCAGCTCGGACGTCGCAGCCGACGTCAGGCTGGAGACGGCCCGAAATCGAGGAGTTGCGGCGGGCCGCGCCCCGCTGCGGGCTAGTCCGCGACGCGGGCGGCGATGTCGGTGCGGTGGTGCGAGCCCTCGAGCGTGATCTCGGACAGTGCGCGGTAGGCGCGGTCTCGGGCCTCGGCGAAGTCGGTGCCGACCGCGACGACGTTCAGCACCCGCCCGCCGGTGGCGACGAGCCCGTCGATCGTCTCGGCGGTCGCAGCGTGAGCGAGGTGCACGCCCTCGACGGATGCTGCGGCGTCGAGCCCCGCGAGAGGCCGCCCGGTGACGGGCTGCTCGGGGTAGCCCTCGCTCGCGAGCACGACGGTGACGGCGGTGTCGGTCGAGAACGTCGGGTCAGGCTCGGACTCGAGTCGACCGCTCGCGGCGGCCATCAGCAGCTCCGACAGCGATGACGTCAGCCGGGCGAGCACGACCTGCGTCTCGGGGTCGCCGAAGCGCGCGTTGAACTCGATGACCTTGATTCCCGCGTCGGTGAGGATGAGGCCCGCGTAGAGGAGGCCGATGAAGGGGGTGCCCTCGGCGTCGAGGTGGCGGATGACGGGCTCGGCCACGTCGCGCGTGACCTCGGCGACGAACTCCGCCTCGCTGCCGAACCGGTCGGCGAGCCACGGCAGCGGCGAGTAGGCGCCCATGCCGCCGGTGTTCGGGCCGGCGTCGCCGTCGTAGGCGCGCTTGTAGTCCTGCGCGGGGCTGAGGGCGCGCACGGTGTCGCCGTCCGAGACGAAGAAGAGCGAGACCTCGGGGCCGGCGAGGAACTCCTCGATCAGCACCGGGCCGCCGGGCAGATACGTGTCGGCGTGGGCGAGCGCTGCCTCGCGGTCGTCGGTGACGATGACGCCCTTACCGGCTGCCAGGCCGTCGGCCTTGACCACGTGGGGTGCGCCGAGCTCGTCGAGCGCGGACTCGACCTCGGCTCGGCTGCGTGCCCGAACCGCGCGACCGGTCGGCACTCCGGCCTCGTCCATGACCCGCTTGGCGAAGGCCTTCGACCCTTCGAGCTGGGCAGCGACCTTGCCGGGGCCGAAGACCGGGATGCCGCGCTCGCGCAGCGCGTCGGCGACGCCGGCGATGAGCGGCGCCTCGGGGCCGACGACGACGAGGTCGACGTTCGCGCTGCCCGCGAACTCGGTCACCGCGACCGGGTCGTTCTGATCGAGACCCGCGATGATCTGGGCATCGCGGGCGATGCCGGCGTTGCCGGGGGCCGCGAGCAGTTCGTGGCCGGCGCCCTCCGCGGCGAGAGCGAGGATGATGGCGTGCTCGCGCGCGCCCGAGCCGAGGACCAGGATCTTCACCCGGCCAGCCTACCGACCGGGCTAGCGTGGAACCCATGGCCCGCAGCATCCTCACCGCCGATGGCCGTGCCGCGCTCGCCGCGGTCGCGGCCGCCGACTCCGCGGGCGAGAAGCCCGCTCGCCCCGACCTGGCGACGGCTGTGCGCTACCTGCTGCAGCTGCTCGTCGAGAAGGCGCCCGGCAACTCCGTCGAGATGCGCGTTCCGCCGTTCGGCGCCGTTCAGGTCGTCGAGGGTCCGCGTCATACCCGCGGCACGCCGCCCAACGTCGTCGAGACCGACGCGGCCACCTGGATCGCGCTGGCGCTGGGCGAGCTGGCGTGGGCGGATGCCGCGGCCGCGGGTCGGCTGCGCGCCTCGGGCACGCGCGCCGATCTCGACGCGCTGCTTCCGCTTCGGCCCTGACGTCGACTCCGATAAGGTTAGGCAAGCCTGACCTTACTTCTGGAGTCTGCTGTGCGCTCTTTCCTTCTGACTGGGGCGTCCCTGGGGACGCTCGCCGCCGCGTCGATCGTCCTCGGCGCCGCCGCACCCGCCTTCGCGATCGGCGATGTCACGTCCATGCGCTCCGAGCGCCCCGCCGCATCCGCCTCGCCATCCGGCTGCACCATCACCGACGCGACCGTCACGTGGGGCTTCAAGGAGTCGTTCCGGTCGTACATCTCCGGTTCCATCGCCAAGGGCGCCTGGGAGCCGTTCGGCGGCGTCGGCTACGAGACGCCCGCGTTCACGTGGAGCGGCGGCACGGGCAGTTACGACCCCGAGGCCGGCGCCGGCACGATCTCGTTCCCCGGCGGCATCCGCTTCACCGGCCATGGCGGACTCCTCGATTCGACGGTGCAGAACGCCGTGCTCGACCTCGCGCCGGCATCGGGCCGGGTCGTCGTCGACCTCGCCGGGGTGTCGATGGAGAGCGCGCTGGCCGGAGACGACACCGTCGTCACCACCCCTCAGGTGCCGCTCGTGACCGTCGACCTCGCGGGTCTCGAGAGCACGGTGGCGGGCGATGTCCTCACTCTCGCCGCGACCGATGCCGCCACCGCGATCACCGAGGAGGGGTACGCCGCCTTCGGCAACTACGAGACCGGAACCGCCTTCGACCCGCTCTCGTTCACCGCCAGCGGGGTGTGTGCGACCCCGACGCCGACCGCCGAGCCCGCGCCCGTCGTCGAGGCGTCACCCGCCGCGGATGCCGCAGAATCCGGCGATGGCGAGAACGGATCGGGCAGCGCGCTCCCCGTCGCGCTCTCCGCCGCCATCGGTGGCGCGCTCGTCGCGACGATCGGCGGGACGACGGCCGCGGTCGTCGTCTCGCGCCGCAAGCGCCGTGAGGCGCCCGCCGATGGCGCCGACGACGGGTCCGCCGCGTGAGGATGCGACGGCTCGCTGTCGCAGCGCTCGCCGCGGCCGCCCTCTCGCTGACCGCCTGCATGCCGGCGGCGACCTCAGGTGCCGAGGCTGGTGTCGAGGTCGCGATCGACCGGCCCCCGCTGAGCGAGCTCACGCCGGTGAGTGATCCGCGCTCGCTCGAGGGGCCGTCGACAGCCGTCCTCGCCGACGCCGAGGTCGACCCCGTCGGCGCGGATCCCGTGCAGAGCCTGCCGGTCACCGTGACCTCGCACGACCTCACGGGCGACGTCGAGGTGACGGTGACGGACGCCTCGCGCATCATCGCGATGGACCTCTCCGGGTCGCTGGCGGCGACCGTGTGGGGCCTGGGGCTCGGTGGCGACCTCGTCGGCCGCGACGTCTCGACGACCTTTCCCGGCGCGGCCGACCTTCCGGTGGTCACCGGCAGCGGCCACACGGTCAACGCCGAGTCGATCATCGGCCTCGCGCCGACCCTCGTCATCACCGACGGCAGCATCGGGCCGGTCGACGTCGTGCAGCAGCTGCGGGACGTCGGCATCACGGTGGTCTTCGTCGAGCGCTCCGCGTCGTTCGAGGGCGCCGCCGATCTCGCGCGATCGGTGGGTGAGGTGCTCGGTGTCGTCGAGGCGGGGGATCGGCTGGCTCAGCGCATCGCGGATGACGTCGATGCGACGCGGGCGCAGATCGCCGCGCTCGCGCCGGAGGCAGCCGACGACCGTCTGCGCATGGTCTTCCTCTACCTGCGCGGGTCGGCGGGGGTCTACTACCTGTTCGGGTCGGAGTCTGGTGCCGACCAGCTCATCACCGCGCTCGGTGGGGTCGACGTCGCCGGTGAGCTCGGCTGGAGCGGGATGCAGCCCCTCACGGACGAAGCGATGGTGGCCGCCGACCCCGACCTCATCCTCGTGATGACCGGCGGCCTGGAATCGGTCGGGGGCGTCGACGGCCTGCTCGCCGACAAGCCCGCGATCGCGCTCACCGCGGCCGGTCAGCACCGCCGCTTCGTCGACATGGCCGACGGGCAGATCCTGTCGTTCGGACCGCGCAGCGCGGGGGTGCTCGACGCGCTGGCGCGGGCCGTCTACGCCCCGGCTCCGGCCTCATGACCTCGGTTGCCGCGAGGCGCCGTGTCGTCATCGTCGCCGGCGTGACCGTGACCCTGCTGGCGGTGGGTGTCGTGCTCTCCGCCGGGCTCGGCCAGCTGCCCATCGGACCCGCCGAGGTCATCGGCTCCCTGCTGCGGTCGGTCGGCGTCCCCCTTCCGTGGGCACCGACCGAGCCGCTGATCGAGCAGACGCTGTGGCAGATCCGGTTCCCGCGCGTCGCGATGTCGTTGCTGGTCGGTGCCCTGCTCGCGGTCGCCGGCGCCGTCATGCAGGCGATCTTCGCCAACCCGCTCGCCGAGCCAGGCGTCGTCGGCGTCTCGTCGGGCGCAGCCGTGGGGGCCGCCGCCGCCATCACGCTCGGCCTGTCGTTCCTCGGTCCCTGGTCGATCGCCGTCTGCGCCTTCACGGGCGGACTCATCGCCACCCTGGTCGTCTACGCCGCCGCGCGCGCCCAGGGCCGCACCGAGTCGATCACGCTCATCCTCACGGGCATCGCTGTCAACGCGTTCGCGGGAGCCGGGCTGGCGCTGCTGATGTTCGTCGGCGACACGGCCTCTCGCGAGCAGATCGTCTTCTGGCAGCTCGGCTCGATGAACGGCTCGCGCTGGACCGAGGTCGCTGTGGTCGCGCTCGTCGGGGCACTCGGCACGGCGGCATCCCTCGCTCTCGCGCGTCGCTACGACCTCTTGGCGCTCGGCGATCGCACAGCCGTGCATCTCGGCGTGCGCGTCGAGGCACTCCGGATCGGGTCGATCGTCCTCGTCGCCCTGCTCACGGGGGTCGCCGTCGCGTTCGTCGGCATCATCGCCTTCGTCGGACTCGTGGTCCCCCACATCGTCCGCATGCTGCTCGGGCCCGCCCATCGCCCGCTCATCGTTCTCTCGGCCCTTGGCGGCGCGGTTGTGCTCGTCTTCGCCGACCTCCTGGCGCGGACGGTGGTGGTCTCGGCCGACCTGCCGATCGGCATCCTGACGTCGCTCGTGGGCGGCCCGTTCTTCTTCTGGCTCATCCGCCGCACGCGGCGCACCGCCGGGGGCTGGTCGTGACGGGCGTCGCGGTCGAGGTGCAGCACGCGAGCCTGCGGCTGGGAGATGCGACGATCCTCGACGACGTGACGATGGATGTCGGCTACGGCCGGCTGCTCGCGCTGGTCGGGCCCAACGGTGCCGGCAAGTCGAGCCTGCTGTCGCTGCTGACGGGGGATCGCGCGCCCTCCTCCGGTGCCGTGCGTCTCGACGGGCGTCCGGTGGGCGACTGGTCCGCCCGCGAGCTGGCGCGGCGACGCTCGGTGCTGCTGCAGTCGAACCAGGTCGCCTTCTCGTTCTCGGCGGGCCAGGTCGTCGCGATGGGGCGGACCCCCTGGATCGGCACGCAGCACGCGGACGACGATGACGCGCGCATCGCCGAAGCGGTGGACCGCGCGGACGTCGCGCACCTGGTCCATCGCGCCTACCCGTCGCTCTCCGGCGGTGAGAAGGCGCGCGTGTCGCTCGCTCGGGTTCTCGCACAGGACACCCCCGTCGTGCTGCTCGACGAGCCGACCGCGGCCCTGGATCTCCGGCACCAGGAGGACGTCCTCCGTGTCGCACGCGGGCTCGCCCGCGAGGGGCGAGCCGTGGTCGTCGTGCTGCACGACCTGTCGCTCGCCGCGGCCTACGCGGATGAGGTCGCGATGATCGACGGCGGCCGGCTCGTCGCCCGCGGTGATGCCCGCGCCGTGCTGACCGCCGAGCGGGTCGCGACGGTTTACGGCACGCCGGTCCGGGTGCTCGACGACCCCGACACCGGACGTCCGGTCATCCTCCCGCGCCGTCACGCCGACCTCTGACTGTCAGCATCTTCACAAAAACTGATTAGGTAAGGCTAAGCTAACTCGCGTCGCGTGCCCGACGCGCGAGCTTCACCCGCATCGAGATTCGGAGGGTTCCCATGATGAGAACCAGGAGGGCGGCGCTGCAGCGTCCGCTCGCAAGCGTGCTGACCGGCGCGCTCATAGCCATGGCCGCCGTCGTCGGCGTCGCCGCCCCGGCATCCGCCGCCGGGCCCACCCTGACGACGTCGACCACCGTCGTGGCGAACGAGAGGATCACGGTCGCCATCGCCGGCACCGGCTTCGAGGTCGCCCCGCAGTACCCCGGCCAGCCGAGCCGGCACGCCTACGTCGCGCTCGTCGAGAAGGGCGACCTGACGGTCGACCAGTCGAGCACGCCCAACGCCTCGCTCGACGTCTCCGCCGCGGGCGAGATCAGCGGAAGCCTCGAGCAGGTCGCAGCGGAACTCGACCGCACGAAGGCTTACGAGATCATCTCGTGGCCGTCGCGCTCGTTCCCCACCGAGGCGAACCTCCTCGCTCGCGCCGACGTCTTGATCGACTGGGCCGCGCTGTTCCCCGCCGTCGTCGAAGCGACCACGACGACACTGTCCGCCTCGCCCGACGGCACGGCCGTCGAAGGCGCGGACGTCACGCTGACGGCGACCGTCTCGCCCGCGGCATCCGGGTCGGTCTCGTTCACCGCCGGCGACGCATCGCTCGGTTCGGCTCCGGTCGACGGCGGCGTCGCGAGCATCGTCGCCTCGTCGCTGGCCGTCGGCACGCACAGCATCGCGGCCGCGTTCACCCCGGCCGACGCTACGGCCTACTCCGCCTCGACGGCACCGGCGCTGAGCTACGCAGTCACCGCGACGGCGACCGAGCCCGAGACCCCGGTGCGGGTCCCCACCCTCACGCTGTCGACGTCGACGGGGCTCGACCCCGCAGGCGAGGAGATCACCGTCACGGGCACGGGCTACGACCCCGCCCAGCCGATCTACCTCACGACGTGCACCGACCGGCCGCTCTCGGAGGTCGACTTCGCCTTCATCTCGGCGGGCTGCACCGCCGGCGCCAAGCTCGTCACCTCGACGCCTCGCACCGACACGATGGTGAAGTTCGCGGCCGACGGCTCGTTCGAGACGACGCTGCGGGTCGCGCCGAAGGGCGACACCACGGCGGTCTACACGATCGCCGACCACACCGGCATGACCAACCGATCGCAGGACGCGAAGGCGGTGGTGTCGTTCGCGACCGCCCCGGCCGAGCCGCTCCCCGCGCCGACGCTCACGGTCACCCCGAACACGGATGTCGACCCGAGCGGTGCCACGCTGACCGTCGAGGGACGCAACTACCGCCAGAGTGAGGTCGGTGCCGGATTCGCGCTGCGCTTCGGCTGGGTCGCCGAGACGTGGAAGCCCACCGACGGGGCAGCGGATGCGGCGCGTCCGTCGATCTCGTACGTCCGGGTCTCCGACGCGCCGACCGGCGGCACCAACCTCCAGTGGAGCGAGAACGCCGACGGCACGGTCGACTTCTCGTGGAGTGTCGAGGTCGACCAGAAGTCCGCGAACGACAAGCGCCCCGGCGATGACTACCGACTCGGCGTGTTCACCTTCGGCAACAAGGTGTCGCAGGGCCTGCAGCCCGACAACGAGATCTTCGTCCCCGTGACGTGGGCCGAGGTCGCACCCCAGCCCGAGCCGACGAAGAGCCCGAGAATCACGGTGACCCCGAACGCGGACCTCGACCCGGCCGTGTCCAACACGCTCACGGTCTCGGGCACCGGTTTCGTCGGCGACAGCGCCGCCAACGGCGCGTACGTCGTCTTCGGCGAGAAGTCGCTCTGGGCAGGCGCGGGACCGCTGCCCGCTGAGGGCTGGGTGCAGCTGGCCTGGGTGCGCCCGGGCTCGATCGTGGGTGGCGCGTTCACCGTCGAGCTGACGGTGCCCGCGGGCTCGCTCGACCCGACGAAGAGCTACCACGTCGCGACCTCCGCAGCGCACGCGCTGTCGATCACCGACCGGACGCTCGACACCTTCGCCGACGTCACCGTCGCTCAGCCGACGGCCCCGTTCGTCGCGTTCGCGGGCTCGGCGACGGTCGCCCAGGGCGGAGTGCTCGAATTCACCGGCGGCGGCTTCGCGCCCGGTGACGTCGTCACGGCCGTCGCGCACTCCGAGCCGGTCATGATCGGCACGGCGACGGCGGATGCCGGCGGACGCGTGTCGTTCTCGTGGGCGGTCCCGGCCGGATTCGCGACGGGCGACCACACGCTCGAGCTCAGCGTCGGCGGCGCCGTCGCGGCATCCGCGCCCTTCCGGGTCACGGCTGCCGCCGTCGCCGCAGCCGTCGAGTCGCCCGCCGAACCGTCGTGCGTCGCACGGTCGGTCTCGGGCGCGACGATCGAGTGGGGTGTGAAGGAGTCGTATCGCTCGTACATCACCGGCCCGATCGCCAAGGGCGAGATCTCGGGCGGCTGGGGCAGCGGTTCGGGTGCGTACAGCCCCGAGAACGACCGCGGTCGCGTCAGCTTCGGCGGATCGGTGCACTACACCGGGCACAGCGGCCTGCTCGACATGACCCTCTCGAACCCGCGGGTGCAGATCACCGGCGCGAACACGGCCTCGCTGGTCGTGAACGTGCAGTCGAAGGGCTACAACGGCTCGCCCGACGTGAACGCGAACGGCGTCGTCTTCGCGACGCTCTCGCTTCCCGCCGCCACGACGACGGCGAATCGGATCAGCTGGACGGGTGCATCGGCCACGCTGACGGCTGCCGGGGCCGAGGCCTTCGCGGGCTTCTACTCGGCCGGCGAAGCACTCGATTCCGTGAACATCACGTTCCCGCTCGGGGCCGAGGTGCCGTGCGACGCCTCGACCGACGCGACCCTCGCCGCGACCGGTGGACAGGCTCCCGTCGACACCCTGTGGCTGGGTGCCGGGATGCTGCTGATCGGCGCGCTCGCCGTGTCGTTCACGCGTCGCCGTCGTAGCGCGCTCTGACGATGCCCTGAGCCCTCTCGTCGCACCGCCCGGGCATGGCTCGGGCGGTGCGACAATGGACTCATGGCTGAGGAGATCACCGAACGGGTCGAGTCGGCGCGCGTGCGTCGCGTGCCCAAGTACAGCGTGTTCCTCCTGCTCGGCGTCGCTGCGGGCATCATCGTCGCGCTGGCTCTGACGTTCGGCATCCCCGATGAGGGAGTCAGCACCAACACCGGCCTGCAGTACTCCGGGGGTCAGGTCTTCGGGTTCATCGCGCTCGGCGCCATCCCGATCTGCATGGCGATTGCGGGCGTCATCGCCCTCGTGCTCGACCGCGCTGCGCGTCGCCGCACGCGCGAGGTGCGCATCCTGCACGAGCGCGTGCGCACCCTCGACGACGCCTGACCTCGGCTCGGCCCGCCCGGTGTTCGGGCTTCGGGCGCACTTTCGCGCTTCGGCCGCAGTTCGAACTGCGCCTCATCCACGCAAGTGCGCCTCACGCGCCGGCGCGGGCGCGGCGGGCGGCGGGGGATGCCGCGGGTCAGGCGATCTCGGCGATGATCGGAGCGATCGCCGCGTCGAAGGCCACGACGTCGCTGCGCAGCCCGTCGGTGACCGCGATCGTCAGTGCGCCGATCCACCACACGCCACGCTGGCTCAGGGGAAGCACCTGCACGTTCAGCTCGAACGAGTGCGCCCGCCGGCCGATGCGGCGCTCGTGCTGGGCGAGCGCCCCGGCGTAGGCGCGGTAGGCCACGGCGCCGGCACCCGACGAACGCGCCGTGTACCGCGCGTGCACGTCTCGCGCGAACGCGACCGCCTCGGCGGCGTGCGGGCGCATCTCGAGCTCGAGCCGCTCGAATCCCACCGTGGGCAACGCGACGAGCGTGTCGAACCCGTCGACCAGGTCGAGCGGCACGGGCGAGGTGTGCGCGAGCGGCTCGACCGTCATCTCCCAGTACGCCCGCCACTGCCGTTCGAGCTCGGCTTGCGTCTCAGGGTCGCGTTCGATCGGGGCTGCATCGACACCGCGCAGGTGCGGCAGCTCGTCGGGAGTGCGGATACCGAGCACCTGACGCAGGTACAGCGCGACGACGACCGAGGGCGCAGCATCCTCCCGCACCACCCACTCGGGAGTCTTGGCCGCACTCATGGCGCCAGTTTAGAGCGGGGGTGGCCGGGTGTGGCCGGTGCCGAGGCGACGACCCCCGGCACCGGCCGAGGCGTCACTCGAACTCGACCGACGCGTGCTCGTTGTTCAGCACGATGACCGGGGTGATGGGGGAGTAGCCCGCCCCGCGGATCACGCCGGTGTCGATGCGCAGCAGTGGGTGTCCCGCGTGTACTCCTTCGCCCTGCTGCACGAGCGCCTGGAAGCCGCGGCCCTTGAGGTCGACGGTGTCGATGCCCACGTGGATCAGCAGCTCGGTGCCGTCGTCGAGGGTCATCCCCACGGCGTGACCGGTCGGGAACACCGTGGTCACGGTGCCGTCGGCGGGCGCGACGACGGTGTCTCCGGTCGGATCGATCGCGAGGCCGGGCCCCATCGTCCCCTGCGAGAACATCGGGTCGGGAACCTCCGCGAGCGGCACGACCCTGCCGGCGATGGGCTGGCGCAGCCGCACGACCGCGGGAGCGGTGGTGGTCACCGTGCCCGCGCTCTGAGGCGCGGAGGATGCCGCGGGCGGCTCGACCTCGCGGCCGGCGAGTACGTCGTCCATCGCGTCCTTCACGAACTGCACGTTCAGCCCGTAGACCACCTGTACCGACTTGGCTCCGGAGATCATGGTTCCCGCGGCGCCGGCGCGCTTGAGTGCATCGCTGTCGACGCGCGACGTGTCGGCGACCTCGAGCCGCAGGCGGGTGGCGCAGTTGTCGAGCTGGACGATGTTGTCCTTGCCGCCGAGGCCCGCGATCATCTTCTCCGCGGTCGGGCCGTAGCCCGCGTCGCGGCCCGAGGTTGCGGCATCCGCGTCGAGCGCGTCGTCGTCTTCGCGCCCCGGCGTCTTGAGGCGGAACTTCAGGATGAGGAAGCGGAACACGGCGAAGTAGATCACGAACCAGAACACGCCCATCACGGGGATCATCCAGGGGTTCTGCGCCAGCGGGTTGAACCACCCCAAGACGAGATCGATGAAGCCCGCCGAGAACCCGAAGCCCATGCGGGTGGGGAGGAGAGCTGCGATGAAGACCGAGATGCCGGTGAAGACGGCGTGGACGAGGTAGAGCCACGGCGCCAGGAACATGAAGGAGAACTCGAGCGGCTCGGTGATCCCGACGAAGAACGCGGCGACGGCCGACGAGAGCAGGATGCCGGCGACGACCTTCTTGCGCTTGTCCTTCGCGGTCACGTACATCGCCAGGGCGGCGCCCGGCAGGCCGAACATCATGATCGGGAAGAATCCGGTCATGTACTGGCCGGTCACCCCGTAGACGCCGTCGCCGTTCGCGCCGCCGAGGAAGTTGTTGAGGTCGTTGATGCCGGCGACATCGAACCAGAACACCGAGTTGAGGGCGTGATGGAGCCCGAACGGGATGAGCAGGCGGTTGAGGAACCCGTAAAGGCCGGCGCCGACGGGGCCGAGGGTGGCGATCCACTCACCGAAGGTCACCAGGCCGCCGTACACGAAGGGCCAGACGAACAGCAGCACGACGGCGACGACGAGGGAGATGCCTGCCGTGACGATCGCGACGGAGCGCTTGCCGGAGAAGAACGAGAGGGCGTCCGGCAGCTTGACGTCCTTGAAGCGGTTGTACGCCCAGGCGCCGATGAGGCCGCAGATGATCCCGACGAAGACGTTCTTGATGTTGGTGAACGCGGGATCGACCTCGGCGACATCCTCGATGCCGAAGAACTGAGCGACGGTGGCGGGCGCGAGGAGTGTCGTGACGGTGAGCCACGAAACGAGGCCGGCGAGGGCCGAGGTGCCGTCGGACTTGTTGGCCATGCCGATCGAGATGCCGATGGCGAAGAGAAGCGCCATGTTGTCGAGGACCGCACCGCCCGCTGCGAGGAGGAACGTCGAGGCGATGTTCTCGCCGGCGGCGGCGGCGATCCAGTTGCCGATGCCCATGAGGATGGCAGCGACGGGAAGCACGGCGACCGGCAGCATGATCGACCGGCCGAGTCGTTGGAAGAATTTCACGGGTCACTCCGATGTGCGCGAGGGGACGGGGTTCTGTCAGTATTGGTTAAGAACGTTTCCGAATTATTTCTCGGGAACTGTACTCGATCGGGGAACGCATGACTACGACGTCAACGGAAGGCGCTGCCTCGCGGAGGACGCGCGGACGCCGCATCCGTCCCGAAGATGCGCGCAGCAACAACCGCCGCCTCGTCCTGCAGGCGCTCCATCGTGAGGACGGTCTGTCGCGCGCCGACATCGCACGCGCCACCGGACTGTCGCGCGTGACGATCTCCGATCTGGTCGGCGAGCTGGTGGACGAGCAGCTCGTCGTCGAGAGCGGCCCTGGCCACCGGTCGGGTCCGGGCGCGCCCTCTCGGGCTCTCGCGCTGTCACGGTCGTCGCGCAACGTCGTCGCCGTGTCGATATCGAGCGGCGACACGATCGAGGGCGCCGTCGTCGACCTCGGTGGTGCCGTGATCGCCCGCGAGGTCGTCGAGCGGGGTGGGGCGACCGGGCCGGAGGCGCTCGAGGTGCTCGGCGACCTCATCGATCGGCTCGTGCGCTCCGCGGAGGCTCCGATCCTCGGAATCGGCGTCTCGACGCCGGGCGTCGTCGACGGCGCCGGCGTGGTGCGCGAGTCGTCGCACCTCGACTGGCACGATGTCGCCCTCCGCGGCATCCTGTTCGACCGAACCGGTCTGCCGGTCTCGGTCACCAACGGCCTCAACGCCGCCGGTATGGGAGAGCTGAGCTTCGGAAAGGTCGACCACGATCTGCTGCTGGTGCGGATCGGCGCGGGCGTCGGAGCCGCGGTCATCATCAACGGCGCGGTCGTCCACGGTCGCAACTGGGCGGCGGGCGAGATCGGCCACGTCGTCGTGACCGCGGGCGAGGGCCCCGTCTGCGCGTGCGGGCGTACCGGATGCCTCGAGGCCTGGCTCTCTGTGCCGAAGCTCGAGGCGCGGCTCGCCGGAGCGCCCGACGAGATCGCCGCGTCAGACATTCGCCGCGAGACGGGACGATGCCTGGGCATCGCGCTGTCACCGCTGGTCGCGACGCTCGGACTGACGGATGTCGTGCTGAGCGGGCCGGCCGAGCTGATCGAGGGAGAGCTCATCGAGGCGGCGCGCGAAGCCATCGCGGTCCGCGTGCTGCCGATCCTCTTCGACGATCTGACCGTGCGCCTCGCCGAGACCCACGGCGACCTCCGGCTACGGGGAGCGGCGGCCCTCGTGCTGTCGGAGACCCTGGGCCTCACCTGATCCACGCCGCGTCATCCGTCGTCCAGACCACACTCGAAAGCCAGACCGCACTCGAAAGCCAGACCGCACTCGAAAGCCAGACCGCACTCGAAAGAAGGAAGAGCCATGGCCGAAGTCGTCATCGTCCCGAGCGAGCAGGAGGCGGGCCGACTCGTCGGTGACGCGATCGTGGACCTCATCCGTCACCGTCCCGACGCCGTGCTCGGGCTGGCGACCGGGTCAACCCCGCTCGCGGTCTACAAGCATCTCGCCGGACGCGTCCGCGGTGAGAACATCGACGTGTCGAGCGTGCGCGGATTCGCCCTCGACGAGTACGTCGGACTGCCCGCCGGTCACCCGGAGAGCTACCGAAGCGTCATCGAGCGCGAGGTCGTCGAGCCGGTCGGCTTCGACCCGGCGCGCATCGAGGTGCCGCACGGCGACCTCGACGGCATCGAGACGGCCGGTGAGCAGTACGAGGCCGCGATCCGCGCGGCGGGCGGGGTCGATCTGCAGATCCTCGGCATCGGCCGCACCGGGCACATCGGGTTCAACGAGCCGGGCAGCTCGCTCGCCTCGCTGACGCGCGTCAAGACGCTCACGGAGGAGACGCGGGCCGACAACGCCCGCTTCTTCGACTCGCCCGATGACGTCCCGATGCACTGCATCACCCAGGGCATCGGCACCATCCTGCGCGCCCGCCACCTCGTGCTGCTGGCCTTCGGCGAAGCCAAGGCGGATGCCGTCGCCGCGGCCGTCGAAGGCCCGGTCAGCACCTCGGCACCGGGGTCGGCCGTGCAGCTGCATCCGCATGTCACGGTCGTCGTCGACGAGGCCGCCGCGAGCGCGCTCGCCCAGACGCGGTACTACCGCCACGCGTGGGCGAACAAGCCCGCCTGGCAGGGCTTCTGACCCGGGGTCTCTGTCGACCCGCGCCCCGCGGCGCGCACCGATCGATAAGCCCGGCTTTTGTGCCGCGAACAGGCTGGGCGGTGCGACCCCGCCCTCCAGGTGGGGTTCGACGCGGCTGAGCCTGTTTGCGGCACGCGCTCGAGCTTCCCGCGGATCCCGACCGTCGCGGCTGACCGCCCCGATCAGCGCGCCCACCCGCCGACCCGCCGATCCGCCGACCCGAGCCCCACCGGTAGGAGCGCTCTTGTGCCGCGAACAGGCTGGGCGGAGGAGGGACGACCGCGACTGGCGGTTCGGCGCGGCCGAGCCTGTTTGCGGCACGCCTCGGCACGCCTCGGCACGCCTGGGCACGCCTGGACGCGGGACGGGCGGCGGGGGAGAGGCGTCGGTGGGCCGCTGGCGTGTGGTTCGGTATAAGCCCTGGTCCGCCCCGCTTGCTGTTCCGCGAACAGGCTGGGCTGTGTCGCCGCGCCTTGCTGGCGACCGTTGATCCAGCTGAGCCTGTTTACGGCACGGTCCGCGGGCTCCCCCGCCCCCGCCCCACCGCGCGTCCCGTCCGCCCCACCCCGCCCCACCCGCCCCGCGCCCCGCTCGGCCCCACCGCGCGGCCCGCCCGCCGCGACCGCGTACCGGCTGATTCGGGCCTCGCGAGACACGCCCGGCGCTCGGGCGCTCCGCGGGCCGGTACTCTGGATGCCGTGGCCTCGAGTCCCACTGATCCCTATACCCAAGCCGGCGTCGACACCGCGGCGGGAGACCTCGCCGTCGAACTGATGAAGTCGGCGGTCCGGCGAACCCACGGCGACGAAGTCCTCGGGGGTGTCGGCGGCTTCGCCGGCCTCTTCGATGCGAGCGCGCTGCTCGGCTACACGAAGCCGCTGCTGGCGACCTCGACCGACGGCGTCGGCACGAAGGTCGCGATAGCGCAGGCCATCGACAAGCACGACACGATCGGGCAGGACCTGGTCGGCATGGTCGTCGACGACATCGTCGTGGTCGGTGCGAAGCCGCTCTTCATGACCGACTACATCGCATGCGGCAAGGTCGTGCCCGAGCGCATCGCCGACATCGTGCGCGGCATCGCCGACGGCTGCTCGGCCACCGGCACGGCCCTGGTCGGCGGTGAGACGGCCGAGCACCCCGGCCTGCTGGGCGTGAACGACTACGACGTCGCGGGTGCCGCGACCGGTGTCGTCGAGTCGGCGCAGGTGCTGGGCGCCGACCGGGTCCGGGACGGCGACGTCGTGCTCGCGCTCGCCTCGAGCGGTCCGCATTCCAACGGTTACTCGCTCATCCGCCACATCATCACGGGCGCGGGGATCGGCTACGGCGACCAGGCCGCCGACTTCGGCCGCACGTGGGGCGAGCAGCTGCTCGAGCCCACGCGCCTGTACACATCGCCGCTGCTGCGCCTGATCGCCGAGCTCGGCGACGGCATCCACTCCCTCAGCCACGTCACAGGCGGTGGCATCGCGGCGAACCTCGCGCGCGTCCTGCCGAAGGACACCTGGGTCGACGTCGATCGCGCCACCTGGTCGCCTTCTCCGGTCTTCCGTGTGCTCGCCGACCTCGGCGGTCTCGAGATCGAGCGCACCGAGGGCACCTGGAACCTCGGCATCGGCTTCTTCGCCGTCGTGTCGCCGGCCGCAGCGGATGCCGCCATCGCGGCGCTTCGCGCGGACGGCATCGACAGCTGGCAGGTCGGTGTCGTCTCGACCGGTCCACGACCGGCGGGCGATTACGAACAGGGCGCCAAGGGCGTCGACGGCGGAGCCGTGCGTCTCGTCGGCGGTTACCGCGAATCAGGAGCGAACTGACCCCCTATGTGCGGAATCGTCGGAATCGTCGGGCAGTCGCCGGCGAACCAGGAGATCTACGACGCCCTCCTGCTGCTGCAGCACCGCGGCCAGGACTCGACGGGAATCGCGACCGCTGAGGACAGCGGCGTCTTCCACATCTTCAAGGCCAACGGCCAGGTCCGCGAGGCGGTCCGTACGCGCGACATGCGTTCGCTGCTCGGCAACATCGGGCTCGGTCACGTGCGCTACGCCACGAAGGGCACCGCGTCGAGCGAAGAAGAGGCTCAGCCCTTCTACGTCAACGCACCGTATGGCATCGTGCTCGTGCACAACGGCAACCTGACGAACACCCGCGAGCTGACCGACGAGCTGTTCAGCAAGGACCGCCGCCACCTCAACACCAGCTCCGACACCGAGCTGCTGGTCAACGTGCTCGCCAACGAGCTGCAGACCACGATCTCGGGTCTCGACCTCGACCCCGATCAGGTGTTCCAGGCCGTCGAGCGCGTGCACGAGCGCGTCGAGGGCTCGTACGCCGCCATCGCGCTGATCGCCGGTCACGGCCTGCTCGCTTTCCGCGACCCGTTCGGCATCCGTCCCCTCATCCTCGGTACGCGCCGGGCTGAGAACGGCCGCGACGAGTGGACGGTCGCCTCCGAGTCGCTCGTGCTCGAGAACGGCGGCTTCGAGGTCGTGCGCGACGTCGAGCCCGGCGAAGCCGTCTTCATCGACGCCGACGGCACCCTGCACACGCGCCAGTGCGCGCAGCAGACGCAGCTCGCGCCGTGCTCGTTCGAGTACGTGTACCTCGCTCGTCCCGACTCGATCATGAACGGCATCTCGGTGTACGAGGCTCGCCTGCGCATGGGTGAGCGTCTCGCCGACACGATCGCCAAGTACACGCCCCAGGGTGCGATCGACGTCGTGATGCCGATCCCCGACTCGTCGCGTCCGGCGGCCATGCAGGTCGCGCGCAAGCTCGGCATCGAGTACCGCGAGGGCTTCTACAAGAACCGCTACGTCGGCCGCACGTTCATCATGCCCGGCCAGGCTGTGCGCAAGAAGAGCGTGCGCCAGAAGCTCAACGCGATGTCGAGCGAGTTCAAGGGCAAGAACGTGCTCCTCATCGACGACTCGATCGTGCGTGGCACGACGTCGAAGGAGATCATCCAGATGGCTCGGGATGCCGGGGCCAAGAGCGTGACGTTCGCGTCGGCCGCGCCGCCGGTGCGCTACCCGCACGTGTACGGCATCAACATGCCCTCGCGTCATGAGCTGATCGCGCACGACCGGACGATCCCCGAGATCGCCGAGGAACTCGGCTGCGATTACCTCGTGTACCAGGAGATCGACGACCTCAAGGCAGCGATCGTCGAGGGCACGGAGATCGTCGACCTCGACATGAGCTGCTTCGACGGCCGCTACGTCACCGGAACCGTGAGCGACGAGTATCTGAACTGGGTCGAGGGCACCCAGCAGTCGTGACGTCACTCTGGCGCGGACGCGTCCTCGCTTTCCTCGGCGTCATCCTCGTCGCCTTCTCGCTGCGCTCTGCCGTCGCGTCACTGTCGCCGATCCTCACCGAGATCGACGCGGACCTCGGCGTGCCGTCGTGGGTGGCCGGGCTCATCGGGGCGGCGCCGCCGGTGTGCTTCGCGGTGTTCGGCGTCGTCACCCCTATTCTCGAGCGTCGGTTCGGCCTGCAGCGGCTCGCGGTCGCGGCGATGGTCGTCGCCGCAGCGGCCCTCCTCGGCCGTGCGCTGGCACCGGATGCCGGCACCCTGTTGATCGCCACGACCGTCCTGTTCGCCGCCATCAGCACCGGGAACGTCGTGCTGCCGCCGCTGATCAAGACGTACTTCCCCGACCGCGTCGGGACCATGACGGCGGTCTACTCGACGATGCTCGCCGTCGCCGCGTTCGTGCCCCCGCTCGTCGCGGTGCCGATCGCCGACACGGCGGGTTGGCGGTTCTCGCTCGGCCTGTGGTCGGTCTTCGCGGTGCTGGCGGTCGTTCCCTGGCTCGTGACGCTCCGCCGGTCGCGCATCGCCGCAGCGGCCGCGGATGCCGCGGTGCCTCCCCCTCCGTCTCCGAACGTGCTCGGCCGGCTGGTGCGGCTGCCGATGGCGTGGGCGATCGCGATCACGTTCGCGGTGTCGGCATCCAGCGTCTACGCGTCGTTCGCGTGGCTGCCGATCATCCTCGTCGACCTCGCGGGTGTGTCGCACGCCGCCGCCGGGTCGCTCCTCGCGCTCTTCGGCGCCATGGGGCTGCCGTGGTCGATCCTCGTGCCGCTGGTCATCACGCGCTGGCAGCGGCTCGGCGCGATCTACGCGATCGCGGCGTCGGCCGGGCTCGTCGCCGTCGCAGGACTGCTCATCGCTCCGGGGTCAGCCGTCGTGCTGTGGGTCGTGCTGCTGGGCACGCCTCAGATGCTGTTTCCGGCGGCGCTGGTGTTCATCCAGCGCAAGACGAGGACCCACGAGGGCACGGTCGCCCTCAGCGGATTTGCCCAGAGCGTCGGCTATGCCGTGGCCGCCGTGTTCCCCATCTCGTTCGCGCTGCTGCACGAAGCGACGGGCGACTGGACGGCCCCGCTCATCATGGTCGGTGTGCTGATGCTCGCGGCGATCCCTGCGGGGATCGTCGTCACACGTCCCCACACGATCGAGGACGAGTGGGAGCAGCGCCACGGCGCATGGTGATGAGCCCGGTCAGGCCTTCTCGTCCTCGTACTCGTCGGAGTACTGGTCAGCCCACTTGTCGACGTACTGATCGTCGTCGGAATGAGCGAGCTCCTTCTCGAGCGAGGAGAAGTTGACATTGTAGGTGTCGTACTTCAGCTCACGTGCGATCTTGGTGTGCTTCGCCTTTTGACGGCCACGCCCCATGCGAGACCCCCTCATTTCTGAGTCACGGGCTGTTCAGCGGTGCCCGGAGCATTTCACGATCCGGCGATGTGCCGGGGAAGAGTAGCATTAAGACTAACACGGGGGCCCCGCGCCATCGCCGGTGCCGCCGCTCAGACAGGGGGCGACCATGGCCGATCAGCACTCCGCGGGCGACGAGAGCCGCCTTCCGCCTACGCCGGTCATCGTGGGTGTCATCCCCGGGCAGTCGCCTCGCGTCATCATCGAGGCCGCTCGATACGCGTCGATGCTCGGGGTCGGACTCATCGTGGTCCACGTCGACGTCACGCGGTTCGTGACCTACGAAGACCCCGACGGTTACGTCCACACCGCACCCATCGACCTCGGGGTGGTCTCCAGCGCGGCGCAGCTCGAGCAGATCCGCGCCTCGGCGGCGGAAGCGCTGGCATCGTCGTCGGTCGAGTGGACGGTGCATCAGCTCGTCGGCGACCCGGCGCTCGCGATCAAGCACCTCGCCGACCGCCTCGACGCGAAGCTGCTCGTGGTCGGCACGCGTCGCCGCGGCATCGGCGAGTCGATCCGTGAGTTCTTCACCGGATCGGTGGCTGCGCGGCTCGCGCATCGTCAGCAGCGCCCGATCCTCGTGGTGCCGCAGGGGCAGACCGCCGCAGACGACGAAGACCTCTGGCCCGAGCCCTGAGGCGGGCGGGCAGAGGTCCTCGTCGCGGGGTGGCGCTGCGCGGGTCAACCTCGCAGCGCCTGCAGCAGGTCCGTGCGAGCGCGGGTCAGCGTGTCGATGAGATCGTCGACGACGGATGCTGCGACGTCGCCCTCTCGCGCGACGTGCGACCGCAGGTCGGCTTTCACGTTCGCCCGGAACTCGGCGATCGCGGCATCCGCGCGCTGCGCTTGGGCCCGGGCCTCGGCGCGCGGGTTCTCGGGCGCCGAGGGACGCGTGGCCGTCTCGTGGTCGACGTTCGCCGCGGCGGCGAGGTCGGCTTGCAGGCTCTTCATGGCGGCGCGGACGCTGCCGCGCACTTCGTCGGCGATGAGACGGATGCTGTCGGCCAGGCCTGCCTGGATGCCGTCGAGATCGTGCCGCCGGGCTGAGAGCTCGTCGCGGCCGGCGTCCGTGATCTCGTAGACGGTCTTGCGGCCGTCGACGGTCTTGGTCACGAGTCCCTCGTCTTCGAGCTTCGCGAGGCGGGGGTAGATCGTGCCGGCACTCGGAGAGTAGGTGCCGCCGGTGCGTTCGGTGAGAGCCTGCATGAGGTCGTAGCCGTGCCTCGGCGACTCGTCGAGCAGCGACAGCAGGTAGAGGCGCAGGTCGCCGTGGGAGAAGACGGGCGGCATGGTCAGTGCTCCTCGTGGCGCTGCACGTCGTCTTCGGTCACCGGGGCGGCGACGGCCGTCGGCGGCGCGGAGTCTGCCGGCGTCGCGGTATCCGTTTCGCCCGAAACCGCCGGTGCGGTCGTGGAGGTGACATCGGCGGGCGCGGCGGCGGACCGACGCAGGACCGTCAGGTCGCCGGAGACCGAGTTGGTCCGGACATCGACGAACGAACCGCTGAGCTCGCCGGTCGAACCGGTGAAGCTCGTGAGCGGACCGGCGCCCTGGCCCGAGCGCACGACACCGTCGATGAGCACGCGCCCGCTGACGCTCCGCACCTGGTAGTTCGCGGGCAGGCTCTCGTCGAGGCGCACGGTCGCGTCGCCGCCGACGGTGTGAAGCGTGATCGACTGGATCGGTCCCGATGAGTCGACGAGCATGGCGCCGGACACGGTGTCGATGTCCGCGGCCCGAAGGGCGCCGATCGCTGCGACATCGCCCGACACCGATTTCGCGGTCAGTGCTCCGGTCAGCTCGCGGATCTGCACGTCGCCCGAGACCGCGTTGGCGTTCACGTCGCCGGTGATGCCGTCGACGATGATGTCGCCGGAGACGGTGTTGAGGCGGGCGTCGGCCTCGAGCCCGGAAACGAGCGCGCTCGCACTGACGACGCCGAGCGTGAGGTCGGTGCCGCGGGGGACGGCGACGCTGATCTCGGCCTTCGGCCCGGACGATCCGAAGTTGCGGAACACCTGCGTGAAGTTGTCCCACCGCAGCTGCGGGTGGTCGATCTCGACGACGTCGCCCGTCGCCTCGATGCGCAGGTCCTTGCCGGTGACGGCGTGCACCTCGATGCGGACGCCGGGTTCGTCGCGGGCGACGATGTCGATCTGCCCGCCGACCATGCTCACCTTGAGCTTGCGGATGTCGTCGATGTCGATCACCCGCGTCTCGTCGGGGTGGACGATCCATTTCTGCAGTGTCATGGCGTTCCCTCTTGTCAGGCGACGGTTGCCGCGAATGGTTCGCGATATATCGCGTGTGGCGAAGATAACACGATATATCGCGATTCGTCCAGGGGTGCCGAGCCGCGTCGGAGGGTTCGGGGGCTTCTCGCAGGGAGGGCGGGCGCTCCCCGGGAAAAGCAGAACGCCCCCACCCGCAGGTGGAGGCGTTCGCGCAGCGCGGCGGTCAGACGCGCTTGTTGCCGCTGATCACTCGGAAGAGGAACGCGATGAGCGCGATCACACCGACGATCAGGGCAACCCAGAGCAGCCAGCTCAGGGCGCTGTTCAGGCCACTGACGATCGCGAGCACGATCGCAACGACGATGATGATGATGAGGAAGATGTTCATGGGGGCTCCTTGTCTGTCTCCCAATGTCCGTCCCACTGCGAGACGTTCCGGCCCCGTGAAGGGCTGAAGGCAACGTTAGAGAATGCCGAGCGTGAGCGCCGAGGCCTTGACGCAGCATCCGCCCCGGTGGTATCCGCGTCTGCACCCCTGCCCGCCCGCTGACCCGACGCGAATGGTCGTCTCAGCGCCGGGTGTGGTGCCATTCGCGTCGGCTCGCGCTTGGGGACCGGCTACGCCCTCGCGCGAACCCCTGTCAAGCACGTGCGAGGAGCTTCGCGGCGGTCGTAATCTCGGCCTGACGAAGAGGGGAGACCGCCATGCCACAAGGACGCGGATCGAACAGTCTCAAAGACCCCGAACTGTACGAGGAGCTGCGCGAGGACGGCGCCTCGAAAGAGAAGGCCGCGCGCATCTCGAACGCCGCAGCCCGAGACGGCCGCAAGAAGGTCGGCAGTCGGGGCGGTCAGTCCGGCGACTACGAGGACTGGACCGTCGACGATCTGAAGAAACGCGCCAAGGAACTCGGTATCTCGGGCTACTCCGGCAAGAAGAAGGCGCAGATCATCTCGATGCTGCGCAACCACTGAGGTGGCGCGGCTCGTCCGGGTCCGGCCCGACGTCGATGCCGGCATCCGCCGCATCCGCGCGGGCAAGGGGTTCCGGTACACGGATGCCGCGGGCGCGGCCATCGGCCGGCGCGACCTCGCCCGCATCCGGACGATCGTCATCCCGCCGGCCTGGCAGGACGTGTGGATCTGCGCGGATCCGCAGGGCCACATCCAGGTCGTCGGCACCGACGACGCGGGACGCCGTCAGTACATCTACCACCCGGACTGGACACGCAGCCGCGACAAGGGCAAGTACGCTCGAGCGCTCCAGCTCGCGGAGTCGCTGCCGCGCGCCCGGTCGCGGGCGACCGCGTCGTTGCGGCGCTCCGACCTCGACCGCGAGCGCGTCCTGGCGGCGGCGTTCCGACTGCTCGACCGCTCGGCGCTTCGGATCGGGTCGCAGCGCTACCTCCTTCAGCACGGCAGCCGCGGACTGACGACGCTTCGACGTCGCGACGCTTCGGTGGCCGACGCCGTCGTCAGCCTGGCCTTCTCGGGCAAGAGCGGGCAGCGGCAGGCGCTCGAGATCCCCGACCCCGATCTCGCCACGGCGATCATGCTCCTGATCGAGGGGCGGCCGTCGTCGCCGCTGCTGGCATGGCAGCGGCAGCGGCGGCGGGTGCCGCTCACCCCGAACGACGTCAACGCGTATGTGCGTGCGCTGACGGGCGGTCCTTTCACCGCGAAGGACTTCCGCACCCTTCGCGGCACCGTCGTCGCGGCGGATGCTCTCGCTCGCATGGGCATCGCCGAGACCGCTCGCGCTGTCCATCAGGCTGAAGTCGAAGCGGTGCGCGCCGCCGCGACGGCGCTGGGGAACACTCCCGCTGTTGCCCGCAGCTCGTACATCGACCCCCGCGTGTTCGAGCGCTACCGGTCGGGGATGCTGCTCGACACGACGGTCTCGCCCGAGTCCGCCATCCGTTCGCTCGTCCTCGGCTGACCGTACAGCCTCGGCGCAACGCCGAAACGGCCCGGGTCGCACGAGGCGACGCCGGGCCGTTCGAGAGAGCGCGACGCGTCAGCGGCGCGTGGTCTCTCCCGAGGTCAGGAGCGCGTCGGCCTTCGAGCTGAAGAACCGGGTCGCCCACATCATGACGGCGGCGAGGAACGCGAACAGTCCGAGCGACACCACGCCCCACGCTCCGCTCTCGGTCGGGACGGCCTCGTTGATCCCCGTGCGCATGATCGGGGCGACGAAGCCGCCGAGGTTGCCGAGGGAGTTGATGAGGCCGATGCCGGCCGCGGCCGCGGCACCGGTGAGGAACGAGGTCGGGAACGACCACGTGATGGGGCCCGTCGACAGGAACGCCGCGACCGCGACGGTGATCGCGATGATGCCGAGCAGGCCCTGGCCGTTGGCCCCGGCCCACGCCGACACGAGGATGGCCGATCCCGTCACGAGGAAGAACAGCGCACCCCAGACGCGACGGCGGCGCACGGTGTCGGCGTGCTTGCCGACGTAGTAGCAGGCGAACAGGCCGACCGCCCACGGGATGGCCGACACCAGACCGACCTGCCAGCCGACCGACTGGCCGATGAGGTTCGACACCTGCTGCGGCAGATAGAACGTCGTGCCGTACACCGCGATCTGCAGGCAGAAGTAGATGACGGTGAAGTACCAGACCTTCCAGTTGATGAGCGCCGCGCCGATGCCGCGGGGCCCATCCGACTCCTTCACGCTGTCTTCGTGCTCCATCACCGCCTTCAGCGCGGCCTTCTCATCGTCGTCGAGGAACTTCGCCTTCTGCGGCGAATCGACGAGGAAGAACAGCGCGGCGATACCGGCGACGACGGCCATCATGCCCTCGACGAAGAACATCACCTGCCACCCGGCCCACGGGGTGACCTGGTCGCCGATGCTGATCAGGCCGCCCGAGAGGGGAGCGCCGAGCATCTGCGAGAACGGCTGCGCCAGGTAGAACAGCGCGAACATCTGCACGCGGCGCTTGTTGGGGAACCACTGCGCGAGGAACATGATGACGCCGGGGAACAGACCGGCCTCCGTGACGCCCAACAGGAAGCGCAGCACGATGAACATGGTCTCGCCGTTGACGAAGGCGAACAGCGAGGCGACGATTCCCCACGTCACCGCGATACGGGCGAGCCAGAAGCGCGCCCCGAACTTGTCGAGCAGCAGGTTCGAGGGGATCTCGAAGAGCGCGTATCCGATGAAGAAGATGCCGGCTCCGAGGGCGTACGCGCCCGCAGAGATGCCCCGGTCGACTTCGAGAGCGGATTCAGCGAACCCGACGTTCGTGCGGTCGAGGAACGCGACGAAGTACAGGATGATGAGCATCGGCATGAGCCGGTAGGTGGCCTTCTTGATGCCGCTCGCCAGGTGCGGGCTGCTCAGCAGCTCATTCGCGACCGTGACGTTGGCCCGCGTCGCGGGACCGTAGTCCGATGAGGACACAGTGACTCTCCTTCGAGTTCGTGTGAGGTGTGACGAGGTGGCGGCTCAGCCGCCGAGTGAGGGGATGATCAGGACGAGGCCGACGACCACGCAGATCACCCCGATGGCCAGGAACCCGAGGCGTCCGCGCGTCCAGTTGCGGTTCACGGGAGCCTCAGTGCATGTAGAGGCCGCCGTCGACGTTCAGGGTCTGGCCCGTCACGAATCCCGCGTCCTCGCTGATCAGATACGCCACGGCCGCGGCGATGTCGGTGGGCGTGCCGATGCGAGGCAGGACGCCGTCGGCGGCCATCGCCGTCTTGCGCTCCTCCGTCAGCGTGCCGCCCATGATGTCGGTGTCGATCGGGCCCGGCGAGATGACGTTCGCCGTGATGCCGAGCGGTCCGAGCTCGCGTGCGACGGAGCGCATCAGACCGATCACCCCCGCCTTCGCCGCCGAGTAGGGCGTCTTCGAGAAGGTGCCGCCGCCGCGCTGCGCCGAGACGGACGAGATGCCCACCAGGCGGCCGACGCCGTTCGTGACGAGGGTGCGTGCAACGCGCTGGGTGACCCAGTGCACGCCGTCGAGGTTGATCGATTCGACGCGGTGCCATTCCTCGGGGGTGACCTCGAGGTACGGCACGGGTGATGAGACGCCCGCGAAGTTCACGAGGGCGACGATCTGCGGCAGCGACGCCTCGAGCGCGTCGATCGCGGCGACGGCCTGCTCGCGGTCGGCCACGTTCGCCCCGACGCCGACGGCCCGAACGCCGTGGGCCTCGGCAACCTCGGCGGCGGTCCGCTCGGCGGCCTGCGCGTCGACGTCGACGATGCCGATGTGCCAGCCGCGCTCGGCCAGGTGGAAGGCGGTCGTGCGGCCGATGCCCCGGGGGCTCGCGGCGCCGGTCAGGATGACGGTGCGTTCAGCGGGGAAGGCGGATGCCATGGCGGGTTCTCTCAGTCCTGTGCGGGGTGGATCGGGGCGGGGCCGAGCTCGTCGATGAGCTTCTTCATCGCGACGTACGCCTTGTTGCGGTAAGCGATGAGCTCCGGCGTGCGCTCGGCGGGCACGTCGAGGAAGCCGGCGCCCGACTTCGTGCCGAGCTTGCCGGCCGACACGAGCTGATCGAGGATGGGCGGCGTCGCGAACCGCTCGGGGAACTCGGTCTGCAGCGACGCGTAGCAGAACGCGTACACGTCGAGTCCGGCCATGTCGGCGATCGCGAAGGGTCCGAAGAACGGCAGGCGGAAGCCGAAGGTCGTGCGGACGATGGTGTCGATGTCCTCGGGAGTGGCCACGCCCTCCTCCACCAGCTGGGTCGCCTCGTGGAAGAGCGCGTACTGCAGGCGGTTGAGCACGAACCCGGTGGCATCCTTGACCCGCGCGGTCTCCTTGCCCGTCGCGGCGACGATGGCCTCGACGACGGGGAGCGTGGCCTCGTCCGTGCCGGCGTGGGGGATCAGCTCGACGCCCGGGATGAAGGGGGCGGGGTTGGAGAAGTGCACGCCGAGGAACCGGCCGGGGTTCGTCACGGCCTCGGCGAGACGCCCGATGAGGATCGTCGAGGTGTTGCTGCCGATGATCGCGTCGGGCGCTGCCGCCGCCGAGATGCGGCGGAGGGTCGCGTGCTTGATCTCGATCTTCTCGGGCACGGCCTCTTCGATGAAGGACGCGCCGGCGACGGCATC
This sequence comes from Microbacterium sp. AG238, assembly GCF_003610405.1. Lineage (GTDB taxonomy): Bacteria > Actinomycetota > Actinomycetes > Actinomycetales > Microbacteriaceae > Microbacterium. Next base: position 1,835,342 of record NZ_RAQC01000001.1, on the reverse strand, counting down.
CTCGATCGTCATGGCGGTGACGCGGTCGGCGATGACAGCGTCGGCGTCGGCGGGGAAGAGCCCGTCGGCGGCGAACTGCGCGGCCTCGGCGATGAGGCGGTCGCGGTTGCCGCGGGCGACGTCGATGTCGACGTCGGCGATGCGCACGTCGGCGCCGGACAGGGCGAGCGACTGCGCGATGCCGCCGCCCATGTAGCCGCTTCCCACCACCGCGTATGCGGGGCGTTCGTTCTCGGTCATGACGTTCTCCTCGTCGGTGTCGGTCAGGCTCCGGCGGTCGCCGGAAGCAGGGAGGTCAGGTAGTCGCGGTTGCGGGCGCAGACGCCGAGGCTGTCGCCGCCGTACTGCTCCATGAGGAAGGGGCCGCGGAACCCGAGTTCGAGCGCGCGGGCGACCATCGCCCGGTAGTTGATGAGGCCGAGCTCCATGCTCGTCGGCGTCGAGGTCTGCCAGCTGCCGTCGGCGGACTCGTCGCGTGCGTAGTTCTTCATGTGCCAGTAGTTGGCGTACGGCAGGGTCTTCTCGTGCATCTCGCGCCAGTCCTCGATGGGGCGGTGCAGGCGCACGAGGTTGCCGATGTCGGGGTTGAGGCCGACGTTGTCGAGCCCGATCTCCTCGATGAGGCGCACGGCGCTGTCGGCGGTGCCGAGATAGGTGTCCTCGTACATCTCGAGCGACATCGGCAGGCCGACGGATGCCGCGTGCTCGCCCAGTTCGCGCAGGCGCCGGACCGCGAGCGCGCGGGTGTCGGCGTCGTCCGGGTCGACGGGGCCCGGGGCCGTCCAGAACCACAGCGCGGCGCGCTGCGCGTCGCTGAAGGGCTGGTGGAGTCCCGTCGAGAACACGCTCATGCCGAGCTCGGCGGCCGCATCGATGGCGCGGTGCGCGTATGCGAGATTCTCTTCACCCTTGCCCGGCTGGATGACGCTCTGTCGCTGCACGTGCACCGAGACGAGCTCGACGCCGTGGCTCGTCGCGATCGACTTCAGCTCCGCGCGGCGGGATGCGGTCAGTTCGGACGGGCGGATGTGGCTGTCCGCGATCTCGACCGCGGTGAAGCCGAGCCGTTCGACCTGCGAGAACACGTCGTTCCAGGTCTCGGCGTCGGCGTCGTGCAGACGCGTCCCGTCTGCGGCGACCGGTGCGAAACCGTGCATGCAGACGGCGATCGGGCCGGGCGTAGGGGCGGACGGGTGCGACGGTGCATTCATGACGACTCCATTGGCGAGCGGGTCCGGTCGAGGACTCCCGTAGATCCTATAGGAAATAGAGAACGCTGCAAGAGCGAATTCCGGGCGACGACGTCAGGCTTGTTCGAGCCCGAGCGATCGCTGGCGCACCTGCTCGAGGTGGTGCAGCATCGACCGCTCCGGGGCGTCGGGGTCGTCGGTGGCGAAGGCGTCGACGAGCGCCTCATGCTCGGCGATCGCCTCGCGCACGTCCGTCACGCCATGCCGGACCGACTGCCGCATCCGGTGCAGCTGGGCTCCGAGGGTCTCGGACATCTCCGTCAGGTATCGATTGCCGCAGTGATCGAACACGACGCGGTGAAACGCCGCGTCGGCGACGAAGTAGGCCGCGGTCAGCTCGAGGTCGGGGGTGCCCGCGCTCAGGGCCTCGATGACACGCTTGCCGATGCTGCGATGCTCCTCCTCCGCGGCACGGAGCTCGTCGAGCATCTCGTCCGAGGCGGGTGTCGCGAGACGCGTGGCGTGGGTCTCGAGCATGATCCGGGCGTCGAAGAGCTCGCGCAGCTGATCGAGTCCGAGGGGCGGGGCGACGCGGTAACCGCGCAGCGCCTCACGCGTGACCAGACCGGTGCGCTCGAGCTGGACGAGCGCTTCGCGCACCGGGGTCTGCGACACGTCGAGCTGACGCGCGATCGTGTCGATCGACAGCCGGCGGCCCGGGACCGCCTCGCCGCTCAGCAGCAGCTGGAGGATGCGCTCGTAGACGTGGTCGCGCAGTCCCCGACGCTCGATCGTCGCATCGAGTCCCCGCAGGTTGCCGTCCCGTGATGCGGTCATCGTCCCTCTTCCGGTTCGCACGGCGCGCGCCTCACCCCGAGAGGGCGTCCACCTCATCGAGGATGTCACGAACTGCGCGCGGGTCGTGCGCGAACCGGCCGAGGAAGAGGCCGTCGACGTCGTCGGAGATCTGCGAGAGCAGTCCTGGTCCTGCGCTGCCGCCGTAGATGATCGAGACCTCGCGATCGACAATGCCGGACTGGGCTCGCAGCCCCGAGCAGACCGCGCGGATGTGGTCGGGCGTCGCAGGTGCCGGAGCGCCGATCGCCCACAGCGGCTCGTAGGCGACGACGACCGCCCCGCGCACGCCCGCATCGCCGGCGTCCGCGAGGGCGCTGCGCACCTGGTCGGCGCACGTGGCGATCGCGGCGTCGATCCCCGCCTCGTCGTCCTCGCCGACGCAGACGACCGGGATGAGGCCGTTCCGGAGAGCTGCGTGGGTCTTGGCCGACACCACGGTCTCGGTCTCGCCGAACATCCGGCGACGTTCGGCATGGCCGACCTCGGCATAGCGGCATCCGAGCTCGGCGAGCACCGCTCCCGAGACCTCGCCGGTGTAGGCGCCGACATCGTGAACGGCGATGTCCTGCGCCCCGACCGCCAGACGTCCTGCGAGCTCGAGCGCGCCGGGGATCGAGGGGAATTGAGGTGCGACGAAGGCGGTGACCCGGTCACGGGCGGGATGGTCGTCGAGGATCGCCGCGACCGCCGACACCCAGGTCAGCGTGCGGGCGTGCGAGAAATAGGTCTTGAGGCTCGCACCGATGATCATCGGGCGGTCCTCACCCCTCTTCGTACGCGCAGATCTCGCGCACCTTCTCGGCCGAGGCGCTCGAGGTGTCGAAGGTGTAGGTCAGCCATTCCGCAGCCAGACGTCGCGCCAGCTCGATCCCGACGACGCGCTGGCCCATGCACAGCACCTGCGCGTCGTTCGAGAGGATCGACCGCTCGACCGAGTAGGAATCGTGCGCCGTGACCGCGCGGATGCCGGTGACCTTGTTCGCGGCGATCGCGACACCGAGCCCGGTGCCGCAGATGAGGATCGCGCGATCGGCCTCGCCGTCGCGCACCCGCTCGGCGGCCGCGGTGGCGACCGCGGGGTAGTTGGTGTGGCTGTCGGCGTCCACGCCGACATCGATCACTTCGGCGACCAGGGGGTTCGCCTCCAGGTCGGCCTTGATGCGTTCCTTGTACTCGAAGCCGGCGTCATCCGAGCCGACGATCAGTCGCAGTGCCATGTCAGGCGTCCTCCTTCAGGACATCGAGAACCGTGCGGGTGACCAGTGCGAAAGAGATCGCACCGGGGTCGGGGGTGCCGAGGCTCCGGTCGCCGTGGGTACGGGCTCGACCGAGCCGGGCGGTGAGCTGGGCGGTCGCCTGAGCGGCGGCCTGTGCGGCGTCGGCGGCTGTCTCCCAGGCGTCGAGCAGGGCATCGCCCTGGGCGAGCCGGTCGCGGAGCGTGTCGGCGAACGGCACGATCGCGTCGATCATCGTCTTGTCGCCCACCGTGGCCTTGCCGAACGACATCACGGCATCCTTCATGCGTCCGACGCCGGCCGACAGGATCTCGGCATCGACCGCGTCGTCGTCGCCGAGGGCCGCGCCGAGGTCGAGGAGCATCTCGCCCCAGATCGCGCCCGACGTGCCGCCGCCCTTGTCGGCCCACGCGTCGCCGGCGTGCTGCAATGCCGTCCGCGCGCCCGCACCGGCGGCGATGGCCCGGGATGCCGCGTGCGCGGCGGCGCGGCTGCCGCGCTGCATCCCGATGCCGTGGTCGCCGTCGCCCGCGATGCGGTCGATGCGTCCGAGCTCATCGGCCTGATCGTCGAGCATCGCCGCGATGGCCTCGAGGGCGCGGGCGACGACGGCGGCCGCGCGGCGCGACTCCTCTGACGCCGGCCCGATCGCCTCGGTTTCATCGGCCTCGTCGTCGGCGACGGCCGTCACCGCGACCCGGCCGTCCACCGAGCCGCGACGGAACGCGGGGGTGTCGCACGAGGCGTGCCACAGCCGGTCGAGCTCGTCGTCGAGCCACAGCAGAGTGAGCGAGACGCCCGCCATGTCGAAGCTCGTGCAGAACTCGCCGACCTCGGGGGAGACGACCTCGACCCCCGCTTCGGTGAGCAGGCGGTCGAGCGCCGCGTACACGACGTAGAGCTCCTCGTACTTCACCGAGCCGAGTCCGTTCAGGATCGGCACCACGCGGTTCGCCGTCGCGTCGTCGGGCCGCTCCGCGAGGAGTCGCTCGACCAACAGTCGCGCGAGCTCGGAGGCGGTGGGGATGTCGACCTCGTCGATGCCGGGCTCGCCGTGGATGCCGAGGCCGACTGCCATGCGGCCCTCCGGCACCGTGAAGAGCGGCTCGGTCGCGCCGGGCAGGGTGCAGCCGCCGAACGCGACGCCGAGCGAGCGGGTGCGGTCGTTGGCGAGCCGCGCGAGGCGCTCGACGTCGTCGAGATCGAGGCCCTCCTCCGCGGCTGCGCCGGCGATCTTGAAGACGACGAGGTCGCCGGCGATGCCGCGCCGCTTCTCGCGCTCGTGCGCGGGGGCGCTGGAGATGTCGTCGGTGACCGTCACGGTGCGGCAGTCGACCCCCGACTCGCGAAGGCGGTCCTGGGCTTGCGTGAAATGCAGGACGTCGCCGGCGTAGTTGCCGTAGCTGAGCAGCACGCCGCGGCCCTCGTGGGCGGCCTTCGCGACGGATCGCACCTGGTGCGCCGACGGCGACGCGAACACGTTGCCCATCACCGCGCCGTGCGCGAGGCCCGGACCGACGAGCCCGGCGAACGCGGGGTAGTGGCCGCTGCCGCCCCCCACGACGACAGCGACCGTCGGCTCCGCGCCGCGGGTCGAGCGGACGACGCCTCCCGTGACGGGGCGGACCCACCGGGCGGATGCCGCGACGAAACCGGCGACGGAATCCTCGACGAACTCGTCGGGGTCGTTGAACAGACGCGTCATTGCGTTCTCCTCTGCGATGGGGGAGCAAACCTTTCGTCGATCCTATAGGAAATGAGCCGAGGTGCGACCCGGAGTGGCGGCATCCGCCGATCGGCCGCCGGGTCTACGGTGGCGACGTGGTCGAGCGGGCGCGCATCTCGCCGCTCACGCTGATCCTCGTCGTGATCGGCGGTGCGGTCGGCGTCGCCGTGCGCGCCGCGTTCACCCTTCCGTTCACGGGATGGGCGCACCCGCTCGCGGTGCCCGCGGTCACGCTCGGCTGCAATCTGCTCGGATCATTCCTGCTCGGCATCGTCGCGGGCCGGTGGGCTGCCACCCGGCCACGGCTCCGCGCGTTCGCCGGCACCGGCGTGCTCGGCGGTTTCACCACCTACAGCGCCTTCGCCGTGCAATCGATCCAGGTCGCCACCGCCGCGCCGATCGTCGGACTCGCCCTCATCGCGGTCAGCCTCGTCGGGGGTCTCGTCGCCGCGGCACTCGGACTCGCCCTCGGCACCCGCCCCGAAACGGATGCCGCATGAACGGGGTGAGCGCCGGGATGCTCGTGGGCCTCATCGTCGCAGGCGGCCTGGGGGCCGGCATCCGCTACGTCCTCGACGTCGTGCTCATGCGGGGGCGGCGCGACGCCTTCCCCGTCGGCATCCTGGTGATCAACGTCACGGGGTCCGGGCTGCTCGGGCTCCTGACCGGACTCGGCACGCTCGTCGCGCCCGACTGGCTGGCCGTTCTCGGCATCGGCCTGCTGGGCGGATACACGACGTTCAGCACGGTGTCGGTCGAGACGATCCAGCTGATGCGGCGTGGGCGGCGCGACTGGGCGGTCGTGAACCTGGTCGGCACCTTCGCGATGGCCGTCATCGCTGCGGCGATCGGCATCGTCATCGGGGGATTGCTCCCAGGCTGAGCCCACGCTCCGCCCGCGACCGCGTGGGATACTGAGGTCGATACATCCATGTATCGACGAGCGCGTCGCGTTCGCCTGCATCACACCTACCTGCGCCGGTCCGGTGCGCCCGAGGGAACCCGTGTCGAAACTCGCCGTCCTCAGCCTGAAGAACCGCGCTCTGATCGCGCTCATCACGATCGTCGCCGCGGTGTTCGGCGGGCTCGCACTCACGAACCTCAAGCAGGAGCTCATCCCCTCGATCGAGCTGCCCCAGCTCTCCGTGGTCACGACCTACCCCGGCGCCTCGCCCGAAGTGGTCAACACCGATGTCTCGACCCCCATCGAGACCGCGATCCAGGGTGTTCCCGGGCTCGAGTCGACGACGGCGACCAGCTCGACGAACGCCTCGATCATCCAGGCGTCGTTCACCTACGGCACCGACCTGGCGACCGCCGAGCAGAAGATCCTGCAGGCCATCAACCGCATCGACAGCCAGCTACCCGACGGGGTCACCCCGAACGTGCTGAGCTTCTCGCTCGACGACCTGCCCGTGATCCAGCTGGCGGTCACCGGCTACGACGACGCCGAATCGGTGCAGGCCCGCCTCGAGAGCACGGTCATCCCCGACCTCGAAGACGTCGACGGCGTCAACGCCGCACAGGTCGTCGGCGGCCGTGTCGAGCGCATCACGATCACCCCCGACCAGACCGCGCTCGCCGAGGCCGGCTTCACGCAGCAGGCCATCCGTGACGCGCTCGACCAGAACGGGGTGCTCTTCCCCGGTGGCGAGATCACCGAGGGCGACCAGTCGCTGACCGTGCAGACCGGCGCGAAGATCGCCTCGGTCGACGAGCTGTCGGCGCTGCCGCTCGTGCCGACGGATGCCGCGCAGCTCGCCGGGGGCACGACCACGATCGGCGACGTCGCCACCGTCGCGCAGGAACCGTCACCGGTCACCTCCATCTCGCGTGTCGACGGCGAGCCGGCGCTGACCATCGCGGTCACCAAGCTGCCCGCCGCCAACACCGTCGACGTGTCGCGCGGCGTGCTCGACGCCCTCCCCGCGCTCGAGGACGACCTCGGCGGCGACGCCCAGTTCACCGTCGTCTTCGACCAGGCTCCGTTCATCGAGCAGTCGATCGAGGCTCTCGCGCAGGAAGGCCTGCTCGGCCTCGTGTTCGCGGTGCTCGTGATCCTCGTCTTCCTGCTGTCGGTGCGCTCGACGATCGTGACCGCGATCTCGATCCCCACGAGCGTGCTCATCACCTTCGTCGGCATCCAGGCGTTCGGCTACTCGCTCAACATCCTGACCCTCGGTGCGCTCACGATCGCCATCGGCCGCGTCGTCGACGACTCGATCGTCGTCATCGAGAACATCAAACGGCACTACGTCGAGGGCGCCGACAAGCTCGCCGCCATCACCCTGGCCGTCCGAGAGGTGGCCGCCGCCATCACGGCGTCGACGATCACCACCGTCGCCGTGTTCCTGCCGATCGCCTTCGTCGGCGACCTGACCGGCGAGCTGTTCCGCCCGTTCGCCCTGACCGTGACCATCGCGATGTCGGCGTCGCTGTTCGTCTCGTTGACGATCGTGCCGGTGCTCGCGTACTGGTTCCTCCGTCCGGGCAAGCCCGTCACCACGCCCGACGGCCGCCGCATCGACCCCGAAGACCCCGAGGCGCCGCCGTCGCGGCTGCAGAAGGCCTACCTCCCGATCCTCCGCTGGACCCTCCGCCACTCGGCCGTCACGCTCGTGCTGGCCGTCCTCGTGCTGGGCGGCACCCTGGCCGCTGTGCCGCTGATGAAGACGAACTTCCTCGGCGACTCGGGTCAGAACACCTTCACCATGACGCAGACGCTCGGGCCGGCGGCATCCCTCGAGGCCGAGGACGCCGCCGCGCAGCGCGTCGAAGACGCGATCACCGGGCTCGAGGGCATCGACGCCGTGCAGGTGTCGATCGGCTCGTCCGGATCACAGCTGCGCGACGCCTTCTCTGGCGGGGGCGGCGGAGTGACCTACTCGATCACAACCGACAGCTCGGCCGACCAGCTCGACGTGCGCGATCGCGTGCAGCGTGCCGTGGCCGACCTCGAGGGCGTCGGCGACATCCAGATCGCCGCGGGTGGCGGCGGATTCGGCTCGAGCGACATCGAGATCGACGTGACCGCGCCCGACCAGACGGCGCTGAGCGAAGCGACCGACGCCGTCGTCGCGTCGCTGCAGGATGCCGACGGCGTCAGCCAGGTCACGTCCAACCTCTCGGCCTCGTTGCCCTACATCGCCGTGACCGTCGACCGCGACGCGGCGGCATCCCGCGGCCTGTCGGAGGTCGCGGTGGGAGGCATCGTCTCGGGCACGATGCAACCGCAGTCGATCGGCACCGTCGAGATCGATGACACCTCGCTCACGGTCTACCTCGCGGCGTCGCAAGCGCCCGCGTCGATCGACGAGCTGCGGCAGCTCACGATCCCGACCGCCGGCGGGCCCATCCCGCTGCAGGACGTCGCCACCGTCGAGCAGAGCGAGGGGCCGACCTCGATCACGACCCAGCGTGGTCAGCGCACCGCCACGGTCACCGTCACCCCCGCGGGCGACGACCTCAACGCGGCATCCGCTGTGGTCTCCGACGCGCTCGACGCCGTCGAGCTGCCGCAGGGCGCGGATGCCGAGATCGGCGGTGTGCTGACGCAGCAGCAGGATGCCTTCGGGCAGCTCGGACTCGCCGCGCTCGCCGCCATCCTCATCGTCTACATCGTGATGGTCGCGACCTTCAAGTCGCTGCGACAGCCCCTGCTGCTGCTGATCTCGGTGCCGTTCGCGGCGACCGGCGCGATCCTGCTGCAGATCGCGACGGGGGTGCCGCTGGGCGTCGCGTCGCTCATCGGCGTCCTGATGCTCATCGGCATCGTCGTGACCAACGCGATCGTGCTCATCGACCTGGTCAACCAGTACCGCGAGAAGGGGCTGTCGGCCCACGACGCGACCATGGCCGGAGGATCGCGTCGTCTGCGACCGATCCTCATGACCGCGCTCGCGACGATCTTCGCCCTGACGCCCATGGGCCTCGGGATCACCGGGCACGGCGGGTTCATCTCGCAGCCGCTGGCGATCGTCGTCATCGGCGGGCTCATCTCGTCGACGCTGCTGACCCTGCTCGTGCTGCCGACCCTGTACAACCTCGTCGAGGGCGCACGCGAGCGCCGTGAGGCGCGGCGCCGCGGGGACGCGGGTGCGGATGGTGCGGATGGTGCGGGTGCTGCGGGGGCCGGGGCTGGCGCTGGTTTGGTTGCCGGTGCCGGTTCGGCTGGTACAGCGCCGATGACTCGTCGCCAGCGGCGCCTCGCCGAGGCCGCGACGGCCGAGCCCACCCACCTCGTCGTGCCGGTGGATGGCTCGACCGACGCGCCGACGCATCTCGTCATCCCCGTCGCGGCGGACGACCACGCCGGGGCCGACGCCGATACCAGTGCCGGTCGCGCTGTGGAATCGGATGTGCCGGGGGCTGGGCCGTCCCGTCGTCAGGCTCAGCGCATCCCCGGGCCCTCTCGCGGACCCCGTCGCCGTCGTCTGGCCTGATTGCGGCACGTCTCGGGCTCGCGTCGGCGCCGCCGCACCGCGGGAATCGGGCCTCGTGCGCTCGGCCCGACGGGCGATCGGCGTCCTCTGTCGGGGCTGTCGACTCGCCGCGATGCAATGGATCGCGCGCGGCGCGCCGTGGCCGGCGGTGAGGAGTCGGGGTGTCGTGCCGGAAGCCTTGCGTCGCGGCATCCATCGAGTCCGGGCATCGGCACCGGGCAACCCGGCGGGCGGATTCTCAGGCGGATGCCGTATCGTGGGCGGGTCGGCTCTGGGCAGCGCGTGATCGCGACAGGTTTTGTGAGTCCATGGGGCCGATGGTGAGCGCCGATCGGCGCGCATGACCATCATGTGAATGGCCCCCGGCCGACGGATGTCCGGGTTTGCCCGCGTGCGCGCGGGCGCTGTTCTCGTGCAGAGAACCCAGAAAGACACACCCATGCCCAAGAGCAAGAAGCCGGCCGGCGGCCGCGCCCAGAACTTCGAGCCCCGCTACGGCAAGAAGACCTCCTACCAGGACGCCAAGCGTCGACCCGGCCAGTCGTCGGCGGGAACGCCCGGCAGCAAGAGCCCCGGACACCGCGGCTACCGCGCCGAGAGCGAGGACACCGGCCGCAAGAACCGTTGGTCGTCGCAGGAGCGCGCGGGCCGTGACGAAGCCCGCGGCATCCGTTCGCAGGCGCGCGACGACCGCGGCGGACGCGGCGAGCGTTCTTTCCGCGATGACCGCGGCGGTCGCGATGACCGCGCACCGCGGGAGCAGCGCGGCTACGGAAACGATCGTCGATCGGATGCCGGTGGCCGCCGCCCCTATGAGGCGCAGCCGCGCGACGATCGCCGCGCCTTCGGCGACGCGCGGCCCTCCTTCCGTGATGACCGTCCCCGTCGTGACGACCGTTCGGCTCGTTCGTTCGATGACCGGCCGCGTCGTGATTTCAGTGACCGCCCGAACCGTGATGACCGTCCGCGTCGTGACTCCGGCGACCGCCCGGCTCGTTCGTTCGATGACCGGCCGCGTCGTGATTTCAGTGATCGCCCGAATCGTGATGACCGTCCGCGTCGTGACTCCGGCGACCGCCCGGCTCGTTCGTTCGATGACCGGCCGCGTCGTGATTTCAGTGATCGCCCGAATCGTGATGACCGTCCGCGTCGTGACTCCGGCGACCGCCCGGCTCGTTCGTTCGGCGACCGTCCGCGTCGTGACTTCTCGGACCGCCCGAATCGTGATGACCGTCCCCGTCGTGACTTCGGCGACCGTCCGAACCGTGATGACCGCCCCCGTCGTGACTTCTCGGACCGCCCGAATCGTGATGACCGTCCCCGTCGTGACTTCGGCGACCGTCCGGCTCGGTCGTTCGACGACCGCCCCCGTCGTGACTTCGGCGACCGTCCGAACCGTGATGACCGTCCCCGTCGTGACTTCGGCGACCGTCCGGCTCGGTCGTTCGACGACCGCCCGCGCCGCGACGTCAGCGACCGTCCCCGCCGCGACGCCGGCGACCGGCCGAACCGGTCGGACTGGAACGCCGAGACGAAGTCGAAGGCACACCAGGATCACGTCGACACCGTTCACGAGCGCCTGCAGGCGGAGGCCGTGGATGCGGCATCCGTCGCCCAGTCGTCGTTCGCCGATCTCGGCCTCGGCGAGAACATCGTCCGTCAGCTCGACGCGCTCGGCGCGGCATCCCCGTTCCCGATTCAGGCGGCGACCATTCCGCCGATCCTCGAGGGCAAGGATGTTCTCGCTCGTGGTCGCACCGGCTCGGGCAAGACGATCGCGTTCGGCGCTCCGCTCGTCGAGTCGATCCTGCGCAGCCAGGCCGGCAAGCGTCGCGAGTTCGGACGCTCGCCGAAGGCTCTGATCCTCGCGCCGACGCGCGAGCTCGCGCTGCAGATCGACCGCACCGTCCAGGCGATCGCGCGCAGCGTCGGTCTGTTCACGACGCAGATCTACGGCGGAGTTCCGCAGGCCCGTCAGGTCGGTGCGCTCAAGAAGGGCGTCGACATCATCATCGGCACCCCCGGACGCATCGAAGATCTGCAGAACCAGGGCAAGCTCGACCTCTCGGAGGTCGGGATCGTCGTCCTCGACGAGGCGGACCACATGAGCGAGCTCGGCTTCCTCGAGCCGATGCAGCGCATCCTCCGTCTCGTGCAGGACGGCGCGCAGAAGCTGCTGTTCTCGGCCACTCTCGACCGCGAGGTCGCCGCTCTGGTCGACGAGTTCCTCGTCGAGCCCGCCGTCTACGAGGTCGCGGGCGAGAGCCAGGACACGTCGACGATCGACCACCGTGTGCTCGTCCTCGACCACCGCGACAAGGCCGAGATCCTCAATTCGCTCGTCGACCGGGATGGCAAGACCCTCGTCTTCGCGCGCACCCGTGCCTATACGGAGATGCTCGCCGAGCAGTTCGAGGATGCCGGAATCGCGGCAGTCGCGCTCCACGGTGACCTCAACCAGGGCAAGCGGACGCGCAACCTGCAGCGTCTGACCGACGGCAAGGTGCGGGTGCTCGTCGCGACGGATGTCGCAGCCCGCGGCATCCACGTCGACGACATCGATCTGGTCATCCAGGCCGACGCGCCCGACGAGTACAAGACGTACCTGCACCGTGCCGGCCGTACGGGCCGCGCCGGTCGTACGGGCTCGGTCGTCACGCTCATCACGCGCCAGCGTCGCCGTCGTATGACGGAGATGCTCGAGCGTGCCGAGATCGATGCGCCGTTCGACGACGTGCGCCCCGGCGACGACATCCTCGAGGAAGTCTCGGGTCGCCAGCTCGCGAACGTCGACGCCTGATCCGACGCCCCGCCGACGCCCCGCCGCGCGCTGCGACCCGACGGTCGTGGCGCGCCGCGGGGCGTTTCCGTGCCGCGCGCCTCTCCCGCTTCGCGCGCCGTGCGCAGGATGAGGCGTCGTCGAGGCCGCGGTCTCGACCCCGATCCGGGTCTGAGCCTGTTGGCGGCACGATAGCGACGCGTGAGCGATGTCGCGACGGGGTTCCGTTCGCCACCGGATGCCGCTGGACTAAGAGCATGCGTCGAACACGGAAACGCTCCCCTCTCACCGTCGCCGCTTCGGTCGCGTCGATGCTCGCGCTCACGGGCTGCGGTGCGCAACCGGAGGGCACGCCCACCGGCGCGGCTCAGACGAGCACTTCCACGGTGCCGAGCCCAACCGAGCCCGAGACCGCGGCGACTCCGGAGCAGTCGGGCACGGCCGCGGCCACCGGCATCCCGGACGGTTTCGACCTTCCGCCCTGCGAAGAACAGGTGGACGTCGCAGTCGTGCAGGCCGACTTCGGCCCGGAGATCGCGTTCATCGCGGACACGACCGATACCTGGAAGCCGATCGGACCCGCCGCCCAGCAGGCGCTCGTCGAAGCCGAAGACGCGACGGCGTGCCTGTGGGGCGTGCCGAACTCAGGCCAAGCGGTGTCGATCGCGGTCGCGCGGACACCGGATGACGGGTCCAGCCTGATCGCGGCACTTCGCGATGCCTCGGCGACCTTCTCTGAGGAAACAGTCGGATCCGCGCGTGTCTTTTCTGCGGGCGAGCTGGAGGACGGTGATGTCACGACGGCGGTGACGTACGTCTTCGACGGACCGGCATGGGTCACCGTCGGCGGCGGGTCGATCGCCACGGCGGATTCGACTCGCGAGGTGGCTCTGGCCGTGCACGCAGGCCTCGCCTCCTGACCTGCGTCAGAACGGCGTCAGAAGAGCGTCGGAACGGATGCCGCGGCGGCGGCGCGACCTCGCGCGGTCGTGACGACCGGGCCCGGGCGGAACCGCCGGGTGCTGGGCTGCGCCTCTTCTTCTTCGAGCCCGCCGCGAAGCCGGTGCCGCGCGAGCAGGGGTCGAACTCGTGCCGCCAGCATCCGCCGGTAGCCCTGCGGTGCCTGCACCGAGGCTCCGGGATACAGTCCGCGGTATACGGGCACCAGGTCGGGTCGTTCGCGCGCGAGCCACTGCTGGAACCACGGTTTGACGCCCGGCCGCAGGTGCATCGCGCCGTAGACGACGCGAGCGGCTCCGGCATCCGCGATCCGGCTGAGCGCATCGTCGAGTACCTCGACCGAATCGGTGAGGTGCGGCACGATCGGCATGAGGAACACCGTCACCCGGAAACCCGCGGCACTCGCAGCGCGCACGGTGTCGAGCCGCGCAGCGAATGTCGGCGCGCCGGGTTCGAGCAGCTGGCGCAGCGGTTCGTCGAGCACGGCGATCGACATCGCGAGATCGACGGGCACCGAACGCGCAGCCTCGGCGAGCAGCGGCAGGTCACGCCGCAGCAGTGTGCCTTTCGTCAGCACCGAGAACGGCGTGCCGCTGTCGGCCAGAGCCGTGATGATGCCCGGCATGAGGCGGTAGCGCCCTTCAGCCCGCTGGTAGGGGTCGGTGTTGGTTCCGAGAGCCACCTGCTCTCGTGCCCATCCCGACTTCGAGAGCTCGCGACGCAGCACCTCGGCGACGTTGAGCTTCACGACGATCTGCGAGTCGAAGTCGGCCCCGGCATCCATGTCGAGGTACTCGTGCGTGCCACGGGCGAAGCAGTAGACGCAGGCGTGCGTGCATCCCCGGTACGGATTGACCGTCCAGTCGAACGGCATCGCCGACGGGCCCGGCACTCGGTTGAGCGCCGATCGCGACATGACCTCGTGGAAGGTCACGCCCGCGAACTCCGGCGTCGTGACCGAACGCACGAGGCCGTTCAGCGTCTCGAGGCCGGGGAGGGCAGCGGCATCCGCCACGCCCATCTGCTGTCCCTGCCATCGCATGAGAAGATTCGAACAGAGATTCGAAGCATTGTCAATTGCCGCGAGGCGTCAACCGGCAGGCGGCGGGCGTGCAGGGCAGAATGGTGGCGTGGCGCACCCGACCGAGCCCGAGACGCGTCGCTCGCGACGCGAGCGGTCGCCGGCGACGCGACCCCTGCCATCGAGACGCGAGCTGCGTGAGCGCGCCGCAAGCGGGTCTGCCGCCGGAACCCGCTCGCACGAGGACCCCGCAGCCGCTCCGGCGGTCGAGGGCCGCTTCACCGGCCCCGAGGTCATGACGTCGTCCGTGCGCCTGCCGGCATCCGTCTATGTCCGCCGCCGAGCCGTCGCGGCCACTGCCGCACTCGCGCTCGTCGGACTCGTCGTCGCCGGCACCGCCGGCATCACCTCCGCACTCAGCCGGTCGGATGCGGTGCCCGCCGATCCGGTCGCCGCGCTCCTCGGCGACCCCGCGGGGGTCGTGCCCAACGCATCGACCATTCCCGCACCCGCCCAGTCCGGCGACGCTGCCCCCGCCCCTTCCGTCGACGAGGCCACGACGGATGCCGCCACCCCCGGCGACATCTGCACCTCCCCGGGGTTCACGCAGGCTCTCGCATCTGGCTCGGACGCCGAGGTCTTCGCCGCGGCGGGCGGGGCCGAGCAGTTCCGTTCCGCGATTGCGGCGGGAACTGCTCCCTGTGTCGACCTGCACGAGGCCGGGCGCACCTGGGTCGTGGTCAACAAGCTCAACGCCCTCGACCCGATCGACTACTGGCCCGAGCCGCAAGCCCGCGCCGAGGGCGTGGAGCGGACGAGCGGCGGGCACATGCGCGCGGACGTAGCGGCGGCCCTTTCGCAGCTCGCGGCCGCCGCGCAGGCTGAGGGTGCGGGAACGATCGGGGTCAACAGCGGCTTCCGCTCGTACGACTTCCAGGTGTCGACGTACCGCAACTACGTGGGACAGCTCGGCCAGAGCAACGCCGACCTCACGAGCGCCCGTCCCGGGCACAGCGAGCACCAGACCGGCCTCGCCGTCGATGTGGTCGCGTGCGACGGCGGGTGCGGGGCGATCGAGCAGTTCGGCGGCACCGCGCAATCCGATTGGGTCGCCGCGAACGCGCACCGCTTCGGATTCATCATCCGGTACCCCGACGGACTCACCGACACGACCGGGTACGAGTACGAGCCCTGGCACCTGCGCTACATCGGCTCCGAGCTCGCCGCCCTGTACGCCGACGGCGGCTACCGCACCCTCGAAGACTTCTTCGGGATGCCGCCCGCCCCGACCTACGCCGACTGAGCCCCCCTTCCCCGCGTCAAGTCGCCAGATAGTGCGGATGCCCGCCCCCCGCGCATCCGCACTTCGTGGCGAGTCGATGGAGGGGGACGGGGGAGAAACGGGGCGGCAGGCGGGCAGGGTCAGGCGGGCGCGCGGCGGCGGGCCAGGGTCGCGACGCCCGCGGCACGCAGGCGGTCGCCGATCAGGATGCCGAGCCACGTCGCTCCGACGCAGCTCGCGATGCACAGGGCGACGAACCCGATGAGGACGGGCGTGGCCATGCTCCACAGGTCGAACGACTGCGCCGCCAAGACGGGATACGTCGCGCCGATGATCGCGGCGCCCGCGTAGTGCAGCCAGGTGTTCCAGCGCCGGTAGAGCGTCGCGAGGAACGGCAGCTCGGGAAAGAACGACCAGTACAGCATCGTCGCGACCGATCCGACGGTGAAGAACGGCGCGAGCACGAGTCCCGAGATCAGCCCGACGAGCAGCCCTGCGCCCGGCCGCTGCAGCAGCCTGAGGGCGATGACGGCGGGGAGCACCCACAGCCCCGCGATCGCGACGGTCGCGAACGGCACCGTGAGGAACAGGGTCGTCGACGCGATCCAGGCGGGCGCGAGCAACGCGCTCGCGGCGACACCGATCGCGGCGCAGGTCAGCAGGTACGCCGTCGAGACGCGTGAGGCACGCGAGGCGCGCGACCGGGGCGAGGCGCTCATGCCGACGCCCCCGATTCCGCCGAGCCCCGGCTCGCGTCGAAGGGGTCGTGCTCGTCCGTCGCCTGCGACCTCGGAGTCGGCGAACTTGCGCCCGCGCGCCAGTAGCCGACGAAGCTGATCTGCTCTTTCGGGATGCCGTGGTCGGCGATGAGCATCCGTCGGGCTGTGGTCGGCAGCGACTGCTCGCCCACGACGAATGCGTGCAGGGGATGCGCCGGCAACGTGCCTGCGCCGAGCTCGCCCAGAGCCGTCAGGGCGGCCGACCCCGGCTTCGCATGCGGCTCGCGGACGAGCCACCGCACCTCGATCCCGGGAGGGGCCTCGAAGTCGAGGACGTCGTCGCCCGAAGGAGCCTCGATGAGGGCGATGCCGGATGCCGTCTTCGGCAGCGACGCGCAGATGGAGGCGACGGCCGGCGCCCCCGTCTCGTCGGCGACGAGGAGCACCCGATCGACACCTCGTTCGGGGTTGAACCGCAGCCCCTCGTCGATGATGACGACGCTCTCGCCCGCGTGAGCCTGCGACGCCCAGCGCGAGGCGGGGCCCGCGGTCGGTCCCGAGCCGTGCAGCACGAAGTCGACGTCGATCTCGGCGCCGCCCGACGGCCCCGCCGGCCGGAACGCCCGCACCGAGTAATTGCGCATGACCGGCCGCTCGCCCTCGGGAATGCGGAGGTACTTCAGGTAACCGAACAGCTTGTTGGCCTTCGCCGGGATGCGCTCAAGGGCCTCATCACCGCCGAGCGGCAGGAAGAGGCGGAACCACTGGTCGTACCCGAGCGGCACGAACCGGTCGATGCCGCCGCCGCCGAACGTCACCCGCATCCAGTGCGGGGCGAGGCGTTCGGCGCGCAGCACGTCCAGACGCACCAGTCCGGGCGTCGCCGGCTTGACGAGGTTGCGGGTCATGCCCATCCTTTCCGGGAGTGAGATCCCCGTGCGGCCTCGTCGACTCGCCGAGAAACGTGGATGCCGGCGCTCCCGCATCCGCGATATGTGGCGAGTCGACGGGGTGCGGTCCGCATCACGCGGCCCAGGGGAAGAGAGCGAACAGGATCGCGGCCGAGACGAGCCAGAAACCCGCGACGAAGATGACGTCGCGACGCCGGAACGGCACGAGGTGCCGCTCGGTGCGGTCGCGGTGGGCGCCGAAGGCACGCGCGTCCATCGCGAGCGCGACTCGCTCAGCGTGACGGATGGCGCCGGCCAGCAGCGGGACGACGTACCCGCCCCATCGGGCGACCGCGGCGAACGGGCCGCGCCCGCCGTGTGCCCCGCGCACGCGGTGGGCCTGCCGGATGAGCTCGAGCTCGTAGCCGAAGCGCGGCACGAACCGGAACGCCGCGAGTGCCGTGTACCCGACGCGGTAGGGCACACGCAGCTGCTGGACGGTAGCGCGGACGAGATCGGGTCCGGTCGTGGTGAGCCCCGCGATGAACGCCAGTGCGGCGATCGCGCCCAGCCGCAGCCCGGTGGCCATGCCGATCTGCAACGCTCCCGCGTGCAGGCTCCAGCCGCCGAGCTGCAGGAGCACGGGTGTGTCGGCCACGCGCGACGCGTCGACCCACAGCGACATCCCCGCTCCCACCATCAGGATGCCGATGGGCACGGCGACCGCGAGCAGCAGAACGGTGCGAACCGTCCACCGCGCCCCGAGGAGAAGCACCCCGTACGCGAGTGCGAGGAGAGCGAGCGGCGTGACGAGATCGCGCGTGAAGATGAGGGCGACCATCGCGGGGAGGGGCGCCGCGAGCTTCGCCAGCGGATTGAGCCGGAACAGCAGCCGACGCGAGGCCGGTGCTGCAGCGTAGGGGTCGAGCGCGGTGCTCGTCGTCGCGCTCACCGCGCTCCCCCCGGCAGGTCGCGCAGGCGTGCGACGCCCGACAGCTCCGGGAACGCATCGAGCCCGTGCAGGGCGCGGCGAAGCGGCGGCATCCGCAGTGCAGCCGAGCGCAGCAGGTCGTCGTCACCGAGGATGTCGGCGGTCGGTCCGTCGGCGACGATGCGGCCGTCGCCGACGACGACGCAGCGCTCGGCGTACTCGCTCACCAGCTGCATGTCGTGGGTGACGACGAGTATGGTCGTGCCGTCGCGGTTGAGGTCGCGCAGCACGTGCAGCAGCTCGTCGGCGCGGGCTCGGTCCTGGCCGAACGTCGGCTCGTCGAGAGCCAGTACCGGGGCGCCGGCGATCAGGGCCGTGCCGACCGAGAGGCGGCGCTTCTGACCGCCGGAAAGCAGGAACGGATGCCGGTGGGCGTGCGCTTCGAGGCCGAAGCGGCGCAGCATCCCGTCGACGCGCTCGCGCACCTCGTCGTCGGCGATCCGCTGGCGGCGCAGACCGTGGGCGAGCTCGTCGAAGACCGTATGCGCGACGAACTGATGCTCGGGGTTCTGGAAGACGAAACCGACGCGCTCGGCGACCGTGCGGGGGTCGGCCCGGTTCGGATCGAGGCCGCCGAGGTCGATGCGCCCGCGCGGGCCGCGGACGACTCCCGCGATCGCCTGGATGAGGCTCGTCTTGCCGGCCCCGTTGGCGCCGACGATCGCGACGAACTCGCCGGCTGCGACCTCGAGATCGACGTCGTGGAGCACGGTCGCCCGGCCTCGGCGGAGCGTCAGGTCGCGCACCGAGACCACCGGCGTCGGTGCGAGCGTCGGAGAATCACGCGGAACTCGGACCGAATCGGAGGTCGCCGCCGACGGTGGCGTGATCGTCCGATTCTCGTCACCGGATGCCGCTGCCTCGAGCCCCGCGCGCAGCTCTTCCGGCGTCAGGGGGAGAGGCTCGAGCACATAGCCCGCCTCGCGCAGGCGCAGGGCCGCGAGGGTCGACACCGGCAGCCACACCCCGATCTCGTGCAGCTCGGCAGCCCGTTCGCGCAGCACCGCGTCGATCGGACCGTCGGCGATCGTGCGACCGTCGTGGTCGAGGACGACGACGCGGTCGGTGAACCCGATGGCGGCGTCGAGGTTGTGCTCGACGAGCAGGATCGCCCGGTCGCCCGCGGCGGCGATCTCACCGAGTGCAGCGTAAACGTCTTCGATTCCCTCGGGGTCGAGGTTCGCGGTGGGTTCGTCGAGCACGAGAAGCGGCGAGTCCATGGCGAGCGCGCACGCGATCGCGAGGCGCTGGCGGCCGCCGCCGGAGAGCTGGTCGGGGTTCTCGTGGCGTCGCTCCCAGAGCCCCATGCGGCGCAGCGCGCGCTCGCTGCGGGCGAGTACCTCGTCGACGGGCAGCCTCAGGTTCTCGGGGCCGAAGGCGACCTCGTCGAGCAGGGTGCCGGTGACCAGCTGCGCATCGGGATCTTGGAAGACCATGCCGACGCGTGTGCTGAGCCGGGGAAGCGGTGTGGTCGCGGCGTCCTCGCCCGACACGAGTACGGTGCCCTCGGTCGTCGCCGGGATCGACTGCGGGATCAGCCCGTTCAGCGTCAGGGCGACCGTGGACTTACCCGAGCCGCTCGGGCCGAGGAGCAGCACGACCTCGCCGGGCTCGATGGAGAAAGACGCGCCTCGGGTCGCCGCGGCATCCGATCCTTCGTAGGTCACGGTGAGATCGCGCACGGCGAGCAGCGGCGCGGATGCGGTCGCGGCGACCGGCGTCCCCGCCGTGGCGGCACCGGATGCGGCGGATGTCACGGGCGTCCTCGGATCGGATCGGATGCGCTTAGCTTAGCCGACCCTAACTTCGCCTCGAAAGGCGCGCGGGGTGCTCAGCGACGGGCGACGCCGGCGCGACGCAGGCCGACGCCGATCCACAGCCCGATGGCCGTCCAGGCGACGGGGCCGAGCACGGCGAGGGCGAGGTAGGCGACCTGGGCCCACAGCGGGAGGGCGCTGAGGTGCGCGGCGAAGAACACGGCGAGGGCCACGACGACGCCGATGACCAGGCCCGAGACGAAGAACCGCCAGGGCGCCCACGAGCGGTAGCGGACGAGAGCGGCGACGCCCTCCTGCAGGCCGCCGAACAGCAGGGCGGTTCCCAGGAACTGGAACGTGTAGGGCGGCGCGACGGCAGCGGATGCGAGCGCCGCGATCAGGTGCGTGATGAGCGCGACCCAGGGCAGGCGCAGCGTCTCCTGCGCCACGATCCCGGGCAGTACGTGGATGCCGAGGAGGAAGCCGTAGACGATCGGCAGGCCCGTGATGACGGGAACCGCGAGCCATCCCTCGATGCCGCCGAGCAGGCCGGTGGCGACCCCGATGGCAGCGCAGACGAGCAGGACGCGCGTCGAAAGGCGGGATGCCGTGGCCACCTGCCCAGCCTATGGGACGGGTGGCGCGGGGCTCCCCTCCCGGCCGTGAGAAATGGCTCGGTCACCTCAACGCTCCCGTGACCTGAATGAAAGCCGAGGGTTCCTTGTGTCGGAACTGTGAGCTAGGTTGACTTCACCGCGCGCCGACGACGCCGCGCGGACTGCTCATCCATCCCCCCACTGGAGCGCACATGGTTCGCACCACCCTGCGAACAGTCGCGGCTGTATCCCTGGCTGCACTGTTCACGAGCTCTGCCGCAACGGCATCCTTTGCTGCAACGGGAGAGGGGGTGAACATCCCGGTTCCGATCGAGAGCGAGAGCGGGCGCTACATCGTCCTGCTCGATGAGGCTCCCGTCGCGACCTACGAGGGCGGCGAGGCCGGTCTCGCGCCGACCAAGCCCGACGAGGGCGAGCGTCTCGACGTCCAGTCGCGCGCCGTGACCGACTACTCCGGCTTCCTCGAACAGCGTCAAGAAGAGGTCGCGAGCGAGGTCGGCGCGACCCCCGACGCGACCTACCAGACCACTCTCAACGGGTTCGCGGCTCAGCTGACCGCCGATCAGGCGGGCAAGCTCGCGGCCAAGAAGGGCGTGCTCGGCGTCTTCCCCGACGAGATCCGTCACGTCGACGCCGTTCCCTCGACCGAGTTCCTCGGCCTCGAGGGCGCCGGCGGCGTCTGGGAGAAGGTCGGCGGCATCGATGCTGCCGGTGAAGGCGTCGTCGTGGGCGTCGTCGACACCGGCATCGCGCCGGAGAACCCGGCATTCGCCGGCGACGCGCTCGGCGGCTCGGCGGGCGCTCAGCCCTACCGCGACGGCGACGAGGTCGTGTTCACGAAGGCCGACGGCGGCGAGTTCCGCAGCACGGTCGTCGATCAGGATGCCGGGACGAAGGATGCCTGGGACCCGTCGCTCCTGAACACCAAGCTCATCGCGGCGCACTACTTCAGCGAGGGTGCCGCCGCCAACGGGTTCTCGTTCGCCGACGACCACCTCTCGCCGCGTGACGGCGACGGACACGGCTCGCACACGGCGAGCACCGCCGCGGGCAATAACGGTGTCGACGCGACGGTCGAGGGGGTCGACTTCGGCTCGATCTCGGGAGTCGCGCCGGCCGCGAAGGTCGCGTCGTACAAGGCCTGCTACGTCGGGCCCGACCCGCTCGTCACGACGGATGACATCTGTGCGCTCAGCGACCTGCTGGCCGCGATCGACCAGGCCGTCGCCGACGGCGTGGACGTCATCAACTATTCGATCGGCGGCGGCTCGGCCACGACCGTGCTCGCACCGGAGGACATCTCGTTCTTCAATGCGGCGGCGGCGGGTGTCTTCGTCGCAACCAGCGCCGGCAACTCCGGCCCCGACCCGGTCACGGCCGATCACGCCTCGCCCTGGTACGCCACGGTCGCGGCATCCACCATCCCGACCTGGGAGGGCACCGTCCGACTCGGTGAGGAGGGCGACGCCTCGGCCGCCCAGTTCGCGGGTGCGTCCGTCTCGGTCGGCTTCGGCGACACGATCTCGGGTCCCTCGGTCTTCGCCGGCGACGCCGGTCTGGCCGGTGCCGCGACCCCCGAGCTCTGCCTGCTCGGCTCGCTCGATCCGGCCAAGGTCACCGGCAAGATCGTCGTCTGCGACCGAGGGTCGAACGCCCGTGTCGAGAAGTCGCAGGCGGTCGAAGAGGCCGGCGGTATCGGGATGATCCTGACCAACGTCACGCCCGCGTCGCTCGACAACGACTTCCACTCGGTTCCCACCGTGCACGTCGCCGACACCGCCCGACCGGCCGTGCTCGAGTACGTGCAGGGCGGCACCGACCGCGTCGTCACCCTGATCGGCGAGAACGTCACCGGCAGTGAGACCCCGGTCCCGCAGGTGGCGGGCTTCTCGAGCCGCGGGCCGATGCTCGCCGACGGCAGCGATGTCATCAAGCCCGACATCACCGCTCCCGGCGTCGCGATCCTCGCGGCCACCGAGAACGGAATCGACGAGGACCCGACGTTCGGCATCCTCTCGGGCACCTCGATGTCGTCGCCGCACGTCGCCGGCCTCGCCGCGCTCTACCTCGGTGAGCACCCTCTCGCGACTCCCGCCGAGGTGAAGTCGGCGATGATGACCACCGCTTACGACACGGTGGACGCCGCCGGAGTTGCGGTCACCGACCCGTTCACGCAGGGGGCCGGACAGACCGACCCGACGAAGTACTTCGAGCCGGGCCTGCTCTACCTGAACGGTCCGGCCGACTGGGCCGCGTACCTGCAGGGGCTGGGACTGCGCGACTTCGGCGTCGACCCGATCGATCCGAGCGACCTGAACCTGCCTTCCATCGGCGTCGGCGCGCTCGGCGCGCCGCAGACGGTGACCCGCACGATCACGGCCACCGAAGCCGGGACGTACCAGGCGCAGGCATCCGTCCCCGGCGTCGACGTGCAGGTGTCGCCGTCGTCGGTGACGCTCGCGGCGGGCGAGTCGGCCACGGTCGAGATCACGCTGTCGCGCGTCGACGCACCGATGGGCGAGTGGGCCACCGGCTTCCTCACCTGGACGGGCGGAGCGAACGATGTGCGCTCGCCGATCGCCGTTTTCCCGGTGCCGGTCGACGCTCCGGCGTCGGTCTCGGGAACGGGCGTCACGGGCTCGGTCGACGTCACCGTCGCGCCCTCGCTGACGGGTGAGATCGACCTCGGTCTGTCGGGTCTCGTTCCGCAGGAGTTGCGCGTGAACCCGGACTTCCCCGAGGTGCCCGGTCACTCCGGTGACCAGGACTCGTTCTACGACGAGGGCGAGGCCGGCTTCAACACGTACGAGATCGTCGACGTTCCGGAGGGCACCGAGTTCGCGCGCTTCGCTGTCGAGACCGAGGCGACCGAGACGACCGACCTCGACATGACGGTGTACCGCGTCGTGAGTCCCGACGACCTGCGCTACTACGAGCAGTGGTCGTCGGCGACGGCGTCGGCCAACGAGGCGGTCTCGCTCACGGCTCCCACCGCGGGCACCTACCTGGTCAAGGTCAACCGGTACTCGTTCAGCGAGCCGTTCACCTACGACCTCACCACCGCGGTCGTCGCGGCGGGGGTGTCGGGCGGCGAGTTCACCGCGACACCTGACCCGCTGCCGACGGTGCAGGGAGAGAGCGCGACCTACACCCTGTCGTGGGCCGGGCTCGAGCCCGAGACGTCGTACGTGGGCGTGGTGCGCTACGGCGACTCGTCGATCCGGACGATCGTCGACGTCGAGTCAGGCCAGGGAGCCCCGGTCGCGGTCGTCGCGCCCGAGGTCACCGGCTCGGCGAAGGTCGGGGCGACGCTGACGGCCACAGCCGGCGAGTGGGACCCCGCCGAGGTGAGCGTCGCCTATCAGTGGCTTCGCGGCGGTGAGCCCATCGAGGGCGCCACCTCGGCGTCGTACAAGGTGACGCGCGCCGATGTCGGCACGGCTCTGTCGGTGCGGGTGACCGCGACGGCGGAGGGCAACCCGCAGGTCGGAACCGCGGTGTCGAACGAGGTGTTCGTGAAGTTCGCCTCGGCGACGACGGTGTCGCTCAACCGGTACGTCGGGACGGCTTCGCAGCCGTACGTCGTTTCGGTGAAGGTCACCCCGACCGGGGGCGCCCCGGCGACGGGCACCGTCGACATCTGGGTGAACTCGACCCGCTACAGCGCGGATGTCGTCGACGGAACGGCGCGTGTCGAGCTGCCTCGGCAGTCGCGCGGGCTGAAGGTCGTCGTCGCCACCTACAACGGCAGCGACACGGTCGAGGGATCGCTGGGGCTCAGCGGCTTCCTCGTGCTGTGGTGATGACCGGCTGACGCGCTGCGGCGCGGATGAGCGGGGCGCTCGGACGACGGTCCGGGCGCCCCGTCGCGTACGGCTGGAGTGGGCCCCGACATCGTTCGCGAGGATGCCGCGGAAGCGTCCTCCGGCTGACGCGGCCGATCCCCCGGGCTGTTTGGCTGGCGTCATGCATCACTCACCTCGTTCCTCGATTCTCCTTCCCGCGACTCTGCTCGCCCTCGGCGGACTGCTCAGCGCCTGCAGCGTCGCCCCCTCGGCACCGACGTCCCCTCAGGCGGACGCGATCGCGTGGCAATCGTGCGACGGTCTGGTCTCGCAGGTCGCCGCGCTCTATGACGTCATGGAGACTCCCTCGCCGCTCGACGGGTGGGGCGATCGGATGCAGTGCGCGAACGTCTCGGTTCCCCTCGACTACGACGATCCCGACGGGCGGCAGATCACCATCGCCGTCAGTCGAATGGTGCCGGAGGGGCGAAGCGCCGGCACGATCCTGACCAACCCCGGTGGGCCGGGCCTCGAGGGGAGAACGACGCCCGCCCTGCTCGCAGCCTCCGGCATGGGGGATCTGGCAACGGATCACACGCTCATCGGCGTCGACATCCGTGGCACGGGCGGCTCGACGAGCATCAATTGCGATGAGTCCCTCGACGTCCCGCTGCCGGAGGGACCCGTCGACGAGCGGGTGGCGCTGGAGTACTCGGCCGCGGTCAGCGCCGCGAACGAGGCATGCGTGGCTCGAGACCCCGCGTACTTCGCTCAGCTGACCACGGCCAACGCGGCTCGCGACATGGACCGCGTGCGTGCGGCGATCGGCGCTGACCAGGTCGACTACGTCGGCGTGTCGTGGGGAACGGAGCTCGGCGCCGCCTATCTCGCCCAGTACCCCGGCCGGGTGCGTCACATGCTGCTGGACAGCATGGTCGACCTCCGGCACGACGCAGCGATGAGCCTGGACGATCTGGTCGCAGCCGACGTCGCGTACGGCAGCGATGACGAAGCCGGTGTCGCCGACGACGTCGTGGTAGACGGCCTGTCATCGCCCGACAGCTACGTGCCCTCCAATCTCACGACGCGAACGGCCTTGACCTGCAACGCGTACACCGGCGCGACCGACCCCGAGGCCGTCTGGTCTGCTCACCTCGCCCGAAGCGAAGCGATCGGCAGCGATCCGCAGGTTCGCACGCAGCACCCGTTGAGCGGAGGCCTCGCGGGCACGTCCGCCTGCGCGGGATGGCCGATCGAGGCGCATCCGCTTGTCCTGACCTCCGGTGACGCGGGAGACAAGCTGCAGATCGTGGCTCACGCCTCCGAGACGGTGACCCCCGCGCCGTGGGGCACGCTCGCGCATGCGCTCCTCGGTGGGAACCTGACCATCCTCGACGACGCGGTCCACGGCTCGCTCGCCAACGGCGACAACGCCGCCGAGGCGGTGGAGTACCTCCGCAACGGCACCCCGATGTCGTGAGGTGAGCATTCGAGGGGCGGAGCGCCGGCGAGGCGCCCCGCCCCTCGAACGCGAGAACGGGGCGTGGCGGTCGGTCAGGCGGGGCGGGATGCCGCGAGGGTGCGGCCGGCCGTGACGGCATCCCGTTCGGCGTTCGCGCGCAACTCGGCCGCCGCCTCTGTGAAGGCGTCGAGCGCGGGGTTCACTCCCACGAGGGTGAAGGGACGGTGGACCACCGTGAGGTCGAGGCCCCAGACGTCTGCGAAGACGCGCCGAAGCCATCCGGTCGAGTGGTCCCAGCCCTCCTTCGGGCTGCCGGGCTCGTAGTTGCCACCCAAGACGGTGACGAGGGTCGCGGGCTTGCCGCGCAGCGCCGTGCCCTGCGGGTCGATGCGCGGGTCGGTGTATGCCAGGTCGAACCAGGTCTTCACGTGCTGCGAGACGCCGTAGTTGTACAGCGGCACGGTGAAGAGCAGGGCGTCGGCGCCGATGAGCTCGTCCGCCAGCTGCTCGCGCAGGGCGATCGCCTCGCGTTGTCCGTCGGTCAGCTGCTCGGCGGGTGTGAAGCCGGCGGTCACGGCATCGCGCCAGGCGGTCGCCGGGACCGGATCCGCGGCGATGTCGCGGCGCACGACGTTGCTCGAAGGGTGAGCGGCGAGCCACTCGGCCTCGACGAGGTCACCCAGCTCACGGCTGGCTGAGGTGGCGGGGAGGATGCTGGCATCCAGGCGGAAGAGGGTCATGCGCTTCTCCGATCAGAGGGGCTATGAAAAACAAAGCGACTTCGGGAACGCTAGCACACGTACGATAGGGGGATGGCCGAGCCCCACGATGCGCGACAGTGCGATGCTGCGGTGTCGCACGCGTTCTCGGTGCTCGGCAAGCGGTGGAACGGCATGATCGTCGACGTGCTCGGGCAGGGTGAGCTCTCGTTCGTCGGCCTGCGTCGCGCCGTCGCCGGCATCAGCGACGCGGTGCTCTCCGATCGGCTCACCGAGCTCTCGGATGTCGGGCTGGTCGTCCGACGCGTCGAGTCGGGCCCACCTGTCGCGGTCACCTACGCGCTCACGGACGCCGGGTCGCGCCTCGTGCCGATCCTCAGCCAGCTCGGCGAATGGGCCGACGGCAACCTCGCACGCCGCTGAGCGCGCACCGGAGCAGGTCGGAGAATAGAGACCGTGATCGACGGCCTGAACCTCCCGGCATCCCTTTCCGCACGCGCGGCGGATGTCGTCGTCCGGCGTGCGACGCCGGACGATCTCGACCCGATCGTGCGGCTGCTGTCGGACGACCCGATCAGCGCGGGCCGGGGCGACGTCGCGCGCGATGAGGACCGCGGCGCGTACGCCGACGCGCTCGAGCGGATCATCGCGAATCCGGCGAACGAGCTGCTGGTCGCCGCCGATGATGCCGGTCGGGTCGTGGCGACCCTGCAGCTGACCCTCATCCCGGGAATGGCGCGGCGGGGGAGCACCCGCCTGCTTGTCGAGGCCGTCCGCGTCGCGAGTGCCGAACGCTCATCCGGCATCGGCACCGCACTCATGCGGTGGGTGGTGGATGCCGCGGCAGTCGAGCTCGGCGTTTCCCTCGTGCAGCTCACATCGGATGCCGCGCGCGTCGATGCGCACCGGTTCTACCGCAGGCTCGGCTTCGTCGACTCGCACGTCGGGTTCAAGTACGCCGTGCCCTCGGCAACGATCGGCGGCCGATGACGGGTAGTCGTCACGAGCTCTGTCTGGTGAACGGCCAATTCTCCGCGTGCGTGAAGGGGAGAGCGACCACCTGCACGGGGTCCTCGTACAGGATCGTTCCGGGCCGAGCGGTCCGTACCTCGTGCCAGGGAACGTCGTAGCGGTCGAGCAGGTGGAGGTATCCCGCCGTCAGTGCGAGGAGGTCGTGCGCTTCGGTTTTGAACCACGACCGCCCGCCGGGAGGCGCATCCGGACCATAGGCCTCGTTCGGAGCATCGTAGAGGCTGTTGGCGCGATCGTTCGCCGCCCGCCACCAGGCTTCGTCCTCGGGGAGAAGCACCTCGTCGCGCGCCAGCCCGTTTGCGAGGGCGAAGACGCCGGGGAAGCGCCCGTTCCGGTTGGGAATTGCGCTCTGGAATCGGACGAATCGCTGCACACGGCGACGATACCGACGTTCGGCGTCAGGCCGGCGTGCGCAGGGTCAGCCACACGTCGACGTCGTCCTCGCTGTCGAGGGCGAAGCCGTGCCGCTCGTACAAGCGCCGCGCGGCGCTGCCCTGCAGGACGTTGAGGCGCGTCGGTCCGTCGTGCGGCTCGGCGATCACCGACCGCAGAACGATGCTGCCGATGCCTCGCCCTTGCTGGGACGCGGGCACGTAGAAGTGCTCGATCCAGCGGGTGGTGTCGTCTGGGCGGGTCGTGATGCAACCGGCATCCGTCCCCTCGACGACGATGATGCGGGTCCACTCGGGGCGGAAGCCCGCGCGCATGCGCTCGCGCACCCGGTGCTCGTCGAAGCGGCCGAGGCGCTCGAGGTCGGCACGCAGCACGTCGGCGCGCAGCTCGACGAGCCACTCGATGTCGGCCGGGACAGCGGGGCGGAGGGTGACGTCCATCGCGTCGAGTCTATGGACCGACCGGATCAGGGTTACTCGGCCTCTGTGGCGGGAGTCCAGGCGTAGTAGGTGCCGTCGTTCTCCGCCACTGCCCACTCGCCGCAGACGGCGACGCGGTCGATCGCGTAGACATCGGGGCCCGACGTGATCTCCATGGTGGGGGCCGAGAGGCGCTCGACCTCGGCGCAGTCCGCCGCGAGGCCCGTGTCGCTCGAGAACACGATCGATTCGGCTTCGGCGCGGGCCGAGACGACGCGCGTGAGCTCGCGTGCATCGGCGGGCAGCCACGCGGGAGCCTCGCCGCGCGCCTGCGCCAGCTCCTTCGCGGTTTCATAGGTGCTCTCGACGCTCCCGTAGGCGACGGTTTCGATGGCAGCGCAGCCCGACAGCGTCAGCAGGATGGCGGCCATGCCGAGGGCGGCGGCGCCGGGCGGGAGGTCGCGGGGAAGGCGGGTCTTCGTCATGTCATCGACGCTACGAACCACCGCCGCATCCGTCGTCGCCCCGACGGATGAGCGACATCAGCCTCGCGGATGACGTCTACTTCCACTCGCCTTCCCAGGTGTAGAGGTCGTCGGTGACGGCATACTCGCGAAGCTCGGCGATTCTGCCGTCGCGCTGGGTCGCGATCGTCGCCCCCAGAAATGAGTGGTCCGCGCCGTCCTGGTGGTATTCGAACCGCCACTCGGCCACGAGCTGGTCTCCGTTCTGGAACTCGTTCGAGATCGTCCAGTCGAGAACGCGCGAGCCTTGTTCGTTCCACTTCTCGCACCACTCCCGCACGCGTTCTCGGCCGTAGTACACCGGCCCGAAGCTCTCGGTGATCACGACATCCTCCGTGACGGTCTCGACGATCCGCTCCGTGTCGTTCGTCTTCCAGGCTGCGATGTAGTCGGTGAGAGCGCTCATCCGAACATTCAACAACCGGGGTTCACGCCGGCGCATCCGACGGTGTTTGCGCCGACAGCGAAGGCGACTCGTCCGCGCGAGGCGATGGCTGTTGACTGGCGGGCATGAGACGGATCCTCGTGCTGGGCGGAACCGGATGGCTGGGTCGCGAGATCGCGCGACGGGCGCGCGACAGCGGAGCGGAGGTGGTGTGCCTGGCGCGTGGCGAGTCGGGGTCAGCGCCGGACGGTGCGCGACTCGTGCGCGCGGACCGATCGCGCGCCGGGGCTTACGACGGTCTCGGGGGTGAGTGGGATGAGGTGGTCGAACTCGCCTCTGAGCCGCAGCTCGTCGAGTCGGCTCTCGACGCGCTCGCGGCCCACGCGGCGCACTGGACTCTCGTCTCGACCGTGTCGGTCTATGCGGACAACAGCACGCCCGGCGCCGACGAGACGGCGCAGCTGGTCGAACCGCAGAACCTCGCCGAGTATCCCGACGCGAAGGTGGTCGCCGAGCGCGCCTCCGCGGCCAAGCTTGGAGACCGCCTGCTCATCGCCCGGCCCGGCCTGATCGCGGGTGCGGGTGATCCGAGCGACCGCCTTGGCTACTGGCCGGCTCGGCTGCACCGCGGCGGCAGCGTGCTGGCTCCGACGATGAGTCAGCGATTCGTGCAATTCATCGATGTCGAAGACCTCGCCGACTGGATCGTCCGCGCGGGAGAGGCTGGCCTCACCGGAGAATTCAACGCCGTCGGTGAGGCTCACACCATGGATGACTTCTTTCGTGCCGCGCGGTCGGTCGCCGGGTTCGACGGTGAACTCATCGCGGTCGACGACGACGAGCTCCTCGATCTCGACGTGCACTACTGGGCCGGCCCCCGGTCTCTTCCGTTGTGGCTGCCGCTCGAGGCCGCGGGCTTCGCTCAGCGAGACGGAAGCGCCTTCGCCGCGGCGGGAGGCCGATCGCGACCCCTCGCAGACACCCTGACCCGCGTGCTGACGGACGAGATCTCACGGGGAATCGACCGTCCTCGGCGCTCCGGACTGACGTCGCGCGAGGAGCAGGTCGTCCTGGCTGCCGTTCGTCGGTTGTCCGAGGAGTGAGCCCGGGGTGAAGTATCGAGGTGGGTAGCCTGCGCTGAGAGGCAGATTCATGTCAGTGCCTCGACGGCGAGCGGCCGGCCGGTGAGGCGGCCAGTGAGGACGATCATGACGAGTGCCTGGGTAGACCGATGGGTCACGGGGTGGTGCATTTCGCGGCAGATGCAACGATGCCGCGACGGCGACAGCTGGTTCGTCGAGGTCGGGGCAGACGACCGTTCCCAGGAACGCATCGTGTCGACGGCGTCGCTGACAGAAGTCGACCGCCTGGTCGCAGCGACGAGCGCACCCGATGTGTGGCTGACTCTCGTCGGTGAACTCGACGCGTCGATGCGTGACGCTGTCGCTGTTCTCGATCCCGCGAACACGAGCGAGTGCATGATGAGCGCGTATATCCAACCGGGCATCGTGCCGACCGAGGTCGCGATCGAGCAGGACGGTGCGGTTGCGTACGCCCGAATTCACGTGGACGGGGAGCTCGCAGCCCGCGGGCAGGTCGCTGTGGATGCCGGCGACGCCGTGTTCGATCGCATCAGGACGACCTCGGCATTCCAACGCCGAGGTCTCGGGAGACTGGTCATGACCGGCCTCACAGCCTGGGCTGCCGAGCGTCAAGCAACGACGGGAATCCTCGTGGCGAGCGCCAGTGGACGCAAGCTCTACGAGAGCCTCGGATGGTCTCAGGTCGCTCCCATCGCGATGTTCCGCGGGCGGGGTGACGAGCGAGGCTGATTCCCTGGGGCCCGTGTCGCCGTGATCAGCGCTTCGCCGGACACACCCTGGCCGTCAGCGCGAAACCTCACTCGCGTTCGCGGTCGGATATCTCGCCTCTACGCATGAGGTCGCGATCCAACCATCTGGACCCCAGATAGGCGAAGAAGGCGATGACGAGTAGGCCGACGAGCGTGGTCGACCACCACGGCACGAATGGCTCGATGACCGTGGCCACGAGGAAATATGCGGCCAGGATGCCGATCACTGTGAGCGCGCGCGGGACGGTACCGAACAGTGCGCGCCACGCTTGGATGCTGAGCGTTCTTCTCACGAGGTCCACTGACAACAGCCGTCATTGACGTCCATCGCACGAGCCACGCAGGGCTCGAAAGCACGCGACGTGTGGGTCAGAGCCGTCGCCGCCGCGGGGTGAGCCGCACGTGCGGCAGCGGTGGGGCCGGGATGCGCTCGTCGCCGTGGCCGACAACGTGTCCGAACCGATCGGATGCCGCCTCCCACTCCTCGCGGGCGACCTCGATCTCGTCGTGGCTGCGTCCGACGAAGTTCCACCACATGACGATCTCGTCGCCGAACGGCTCACCTCCCAGGAGGAACACCGTCGCCTCCTCGTCGCCGGCGGTCAGGCGGATGCCGTCACGGCCGTCACCGAGGTACAGCAGGGCGCCGGGCGCGACAGCATCCGGTGCCGCGGCATCCTCGCCGTCGACCCGAACCGAGCCGAACACCGGTACGACGGCGTACTCCCACGCGGCCTCGAGCGGCAGGTCGACGACCGTCCCGGCGGGCAGTCGCAGCTCCGCGCCGACGATGGGCGTGTGCATCGTCGCGGGTGAGGCGGCCCCGGCGAGCTCGCCGACGACGACGGTCGCCGCAGCCCCGCCGCCGAGGTCGAGCTCGGGCAGGTCGGCATGCCGTTCGAACTCGGGCGCCCCATGGCGGCGTTCCTCCGGGAGGGCGACCCACAGCTGCAGGGCATCGAGCGGGATGGGCTCGTCGCCGACGGAGTACTCGGAGTGGGCGATCCCGGCGCCGCTGGTCATGATGTTCAGCGCGCCACGCTCGATGACGACATCGCTGCCGAGTGTGTCGCGGTGATGCACCTCGCCGGCGAGCGGCCAGGTGACGGTCTGCAGTCCGATGTGCGGATGCGGTTCGACGCGCATGCGCGTCCGCTGCGGGCCGAAGCGGTCGAGGAAGCACCAGGCGCCGACGAGCGGCAGGTCACGCTGCGGCAGGAAGCGATGAACCGACATCGCACGCACACCGCCGAGCGGTACCTCGCGTGCCTCGAGCAGCGCCCGTCGTGGACCGGGGGAGCCTGTCCCCGGGTCTTCGTCGACGGGCGCCGTCTCGGCGTCGAAGCGGGTCACGCCGACGGTTCCGCCGGGGCAGCGGCGCCGGCGGCATCCTCGTCGCGCCAGTCGACCTGCAGACCGGCGACCTCGTTCTCGCGCAGGAACTTCACGATGAACGGGCATTCGGGAACGACGGTCTCGCCGCGCCGCGCGACATCGGCGAGGGCATCACGTGCCAGCGTCTTGCCGAGGCCGCGTCCGCCGAACTCCTTCTCGACCACGGTGTGGTCGAACACCAGTCGGCCCTCGTCGTCGCGGCGGAACGCGGCGTATCCCGCCGCCGCGCCGCCGACCGTCAGGTCGTATCGGTCGTTCGCATCGTCACGGGTGACGGTGATGGTCTCGTCGGTCATGGGGTCTCCTCATCGGTCCCCTCCACGGTAGAGCCGCACGAGACCATTACGACCAAATTCCGGCAACGGTTCGGAGCGTCCGCCTAAGCTGGGAAAACGCAATGAAGCGCCTTCCCTCAGGAGAACCGATGCCTCGATCCTCGTCCGACATCGTCACCGACCCGAAACTGCCGCCGGTCGCCGTCTCCGACGACCAGCTCCGCGCCGCCGCGCGGTGGACGCCGCTGAAGGTCGTGATCTGGATCGCGATCGCCCTGCTCGGCGGCCTCGCCTGGGTCATGCTCGCCGTCGTCCGCGGCGAGACGGTCAACGCCATCTGGTTCGTCTTCGCCGCCGTCTGCACCTACCTCATCGGCTACCGCTTCTACTCGAAGGTCATCGAGCGCTACCTGCTGCGCCCCGACGACCGGCGCGCGACCCCGGCCGAGGTCAAGCAGGACGGCAAGGACTACGTGCCGACCGACCGCCGCGTGCTCTACGGCCACCACTTCGCCGCCATCGCCGGCGCCGGTCCGCTCGTCGGCCCGGTGCTCGCGGCGCAGATGGGGTTCCTCCCCGGCACGATCTGGATCATCGTCGGCGTCGTCGTCGCGGGCGCCGTGCAGGACTACACCGTGCTCTTCTTCTCGATGCGACGCGGCGGCCGGACGATCGGCCAGATGGCACGCCAGGAGCTCGGCCGCATCGGCGGAACCGCCGCGATCGTGGCATCCCTGCTCATCATGCTGATCATCGTCGCGATCCTCGCTCTCGTCGTCGTGAACGCGCTCGGCGAGAGCCCGTGGGGAGTCTTCTCGGTATCGATGACGATCCCGATCGCCCTCTTCATGGGCGTCTACCTGCGCTACCTGCGGCCCGGCAAGGTCACCGAGGTGTCGATCATCGGATTCGTGCTGCTGATGGGCGCGATCATCGCCGGCGGCTGGGTCGCCGACACCGCGTGGGGCCAAGAGATCTTCCACCTCGACCGCACCGTCATCGCGTGGGGCATCATCATCTACGGCTTCATCGCCGCGGTGCTGCCCGTCTGGCTGCTGCTCGCCCCGCGCGATTACCTGTCGACGTTCATGAAGATCGGCGTCATCGTGATGCTCGCCGGTGCGATCGTGCTCGTCCGCCCCGAGATCTCGGTGCCGGCGGTGACGATCTTCGGCGAGAACGGCCTCGGCCCCGTGTTCGCAGGGCCCCTCTTCCCGTTCCTCTTCGTCACGATCGCCTGCGGTGCGCTGTCGGGATTCCACGCGCTGATCGCTTCGGGGACGACGCCGAAGCTCGTCGAGAAGGAGCGCCAGACGCGCTTCATCGGATACGGCGGCATGCTCATGGAGTCGTTCGTCGCGATCATGGCCCTCGTCGCCGCGATCTCGATCGACCAGGGCATCTACTTCGCTATGAATGCTCCGTCGGCGGCGACCGGCGGCACCGTCGAGGGCGCGGTCGCCTTCGTCAACTCGCTCGGCCTCGCCGGGGTCGAGATCACCCCCGATCTGCTGATCTCGACCGCAGCCGACGTCGGGGAGGAGTCGATCGTCTCGCGCACCGGCGGCGCGCCGACCCTCGCGCTCGGGCTCGCGCACATCATGCAGCAGGCGCTCGGCGGACAGGCGATGATGTCGTTCTGGTACCACTTCGCGATCATGTTCGAGGCCCTGTTCATCCTCACCGCCGTGGATGCCGGAACCCGCGTCGCCCGCTTCATGCTGCAGGACTCCATCGGCGCCTGGATCCCGAAGTTCCGTGACGTGTCGTGGCGTCCGGGCGTGTGGATCACGACGGCGATCATGGTCGCCGGCTGGGGCGCCATCCTCATCCTCGGCGTCACCGACCCGCTCGGCGGCATCAACACCTTCTTCCCGCTGTTCGGCATCGCGAACCAGCTGCTGGCCGCGATCGCGCTCGCCGTCGTGCTGGCGATCGTCGCCAAGCGCGGACGGTCGTACGTGAAGTGGATCTGGATCATCGCGGTGCCGCTGGCCTTCACCGCCGTCGTGACGATCACCGCGTCGGCGTACAAGATCTTCTCGCCGGTGCCCGCCATCGGCTACTGGGCGAACCACTTCCGCTACCGTGACGCCCTCGCGTCGGGCGACGAGAGTCTGGGGCCCGTCGCGACGGTCGAGGCGGTCATCCGCAACACCGGGGTGCAGGGCACGCTGTCGATCATCTTCGTCGTCCTCGCGATCATCGTCATCGTCTCGGCCGTCGTGGTGGCCGTGCGCGCGATCGTGCGGGGCGGGGGCGAGGAGACCGAAGACCCCGCGGCGCCGTCCCGCCGCTTCGCGCCGGCCGGCTTCATCCCCACCGGCCCCGAGCGCGAGCTCGAGAAGGAGTGGGAGCCGCTGCTCGCCGAAGAGCGGGCCGAGACCGCCCGCCGGGGGCATTGACCGATGGCGCTCGCGCACAACTCCTCAGAATCGGCGCCTCTCGGCCTGGCAACCGCGGTTTCCGCGCCGCAGCGCACCGGATCGAAGGAGTTGTGCGCGCGCGCCGGTCGGGCCGTCCTCCGCGTCGCCCGCGCCGTGCACTGGTACGTCACCTCGCTCATGGGAGACAACGCCTACGCGACGTACCTCGCGCACCAGCGCCGGACGCACCCCGGCACCCCGCCCCTCACCGAGCGGCAGTTCTGGCGCGAGCGCATGGACGACCAGGACCGCAACCCGGGTGCGCGCTGCTGCTGACCGAGTGACGATGGAGGAGTGACCCGAACCCCCTCCTCCTCGCGCGCCGGCCGTTCCGCGCTCGCCGCCGCCCTGGCCGGGGTGCTCGCGTTCGCCGCCGGGTGCACTCCCGAGCCCGGCCCGGCTACCCCGACGACGTCTGCCCCGAGCCCGACCGGGTCGACCGCCGCGACCGAGCCCCCCGCCACCCCGTCCGACCCCGCCGCGGCGCTCGGGCTCGCGGGTTGCGTCGGCCAGGTGCTCATGGTCGGCACCCCGGTCGACACGGTCTCGCCCGATGCCGCTGCGGCGATCCGCGACCGCGGCGTGGGTGGGTTGTTCCTCCACGGCCGTTCGAGCTCGGGGGTCGATGCCACGGCGGCGCTCGTCGCGCAGTTCCGCGACCTCGCCCCCGAGGGCGACCCGAGGCTCTGGGTCGCCACCGACCAGGAGGGTGGCGAGGTGCAGGTGCTGAGCGGGCCCGGGTTCGACGAGATGCCCTACGCCATCCGGCAGGCCGACCTCGGTCCCGACGCGCTCCGCACCGCTGCGGCCACGTGGGGTGGGCAGCTGGCTGCGGCGGGCATCGACGTCAACCTCGCCCCGGTGGCAGACATCGTCACGAGCTCCGAGACCCGCCTCGACAACCCGCCCATCGGCGCCCTCGGACGGCAGTACGGCTACGACGAGCAGACCGTCGCCGCGGGCGCCGGGGCGTTCGCCGACGGGATGCGCGGCGCCGGTGTGCTGCCGACGTTCAAGCACTTCCCGGGGCTCGGGCGGGTCGACGCGAACACCGACTACACCGCGGAGGTGCTCGACACCGTGGTCTCGGCGGACTCGCCCGACGTCGACGTCTACCGCGAGCTGACGGCATCCGGTCCGTCGCTCGTCATGGTCGGCACCGCGCGGTATCAGAACATCGATTCCGACAACCCGGCTGCGTTCTCTTCGGCGGTGCTCGACCTGCTGCGCGATCGCGTCGGCTTCGACGGCGTCGTCATCACCGACGACCTCTCGGCCGCGGCCGCCGCGGAGATCGTCGCCCCGGGCGACCGGGCCGTCGAGGCGCTGTCGGCGGGGGTGGACATCGTGCTGGCGTCCGCCGACCCGACGGTGCTTCCCGCGATGTACGACGCGGTCCTCGCGCGGGCGCAGTCCGACGCGGGGTTCGCCGAGCGCGTCGATGAGTCGTGCGGCCGGGTGCTCACCGCGAAGGATGCCGGCACGGCCGGCTGATGCTGCGGGCGGGGCAGCGCGCACTGCCCCACCCGCCTCGGCTCAGTCCCCGGTGAGACGCGTGTGCGACCAGGTGCTCGTCGCCGAGCCGTCGGTCGCCGTCAGCTGGAACGAGGCGTCGTCGAGGTCGAAGCCGAGCGTGACCGACGCACCGGCGGCATCCCACCGCAGCTCACCGCGAGCGCCCCGCAGATCGTGCGAGAACGTGCCGGTGAAGGCGGGGTGGGTGGCGCGCAGCCGGAGCGCGTCGAGCTGCAGTCCGACGACCGGTCGCGCCAGCGCGGCGTCGATCTCGTCGGGCGTGTAGTGGTGCCGGTTGACGTCGCGGCCGACGCCGGTGGACCTCAGCAGCTCCATGTCGTTCTCGCCGGCGAGCAGTCCGACGTAGTAGACCTGCGGGATGCCCGGCGTCATGATCTGCAGCAGCCGGGCCAGCGCGTATCGCCGGTCGTCGCGGCCGAGCGCGTCGTAGAACGTGCAGTTGACCTGGTAGAGGTCGAGGTTGGATGCCGCGGCCCCGGTCGCCTGGCGGCTGGTGCCGCCGCTGGCGTCGTGGATCGCCTCGACGAGGGCGTCGATCTGCTCGGGTTCGAGCAGTCCCGGTTCGCCGGGCGCGAGGTCGCTCACGCCGACGTCGATGATCCCGATGCCGTCGTGGGTGTCGAGGACCGTGATGGAGTTGGCGGGGCGGATCTCGAGCCAGCGCGCGAGGGGCCGCGTGTCGAGCGCGTGCAGTGCGTGCAGCACGAGGGGCGGGAGCGCGAAGTCGTAGACGTAGTCGACGGTCTGAGCGATCGCGATCTGCTGGGTGTGATGCCCGTGGATCTCGAGCAGCACCTGGGCGCCCCGATCATGCGCGAGCTCGAGGATGCGCTGCGTGTAGCGCTCGGTCGCCTCCGTCATGAAGCAGCTGGTGCCGGCTTCCTTGCCCGTGTACCCGACGGCGTCGAGCCGGAGCATCGTCGTGCCGCCCGCGACGAGGGCGTCGATGACCGCGGTCAGGTAATCCCATGCTGCGTCGGTGCGCAGGTCGATGTCGATCTGCTCGGACGTGAACGTGGTCCACACCAGCCGCAGCCGGTCGCCGAGGACCATGGCGGTGAAGGGGAGGCCCGGACGCGGGCGATAGATGCGGGTGAGGTCGGCCTCGGTGACGCCGTCGGGGAACACGGAGTCGAGCGTGAGGAACATCGGTGCGAAGGGCGAGGCGTCGCCGCGGCGGCGGACGTCGGCGAAGGCAGCGGAGTCGGCGGAGACATGGTTGACGATGAGGTCGCTCATGACCGTGTGGGTCTCGCTCAGCAGGCGGACGTCGTCCCACGTTCCCAGCCGCGGGTCGATCGAGGCGTGGTCGACCGGGTCGAAGCCGGCATCCGCGCCGTCGAACGGCGTGAAGTAGGGCAGCAGATGGACGCCGCCGAAGACGCCCGACAGGCGTGTGGCGAGCAGCTCGCGGATGCCGGTGACGGTGCCGCCGAGGCGGTCGACGTAGGTGATGAGCTGGGGGGAATCGGGGTTCATGGTTCGTGGGGTTCTTCCGAGCGGGGTCAGATGCGGTGGAGGAGGCGGCGCAGCCACTCTTCGCGGGCGCGTCGCGCATCGCGGGCGAGTACGGTCCACGGCGCGAGGAAGTCGAAGGCATGCGCCCCGCCGGGCCAGACGTGCAGTTCGGCGTCGCCGCCGTCGGCCCACATCCGGCGGGCGAAGGCGACGCATTCGTCGCGGAACGTCTCGGCGGATCCGACGTCGATGAAGGTCGGGGGCAGCCCCGCGAGCGAGCCGGCCACGGCGGGCGACGCGTACGGCGGCACCTCGCCCTCGACGCCGGAGAGGTACGCGGCCCAGGCGGTCGCGTTCGCGTCGCGATCCCACGAGCCGTGGCCGGCCATCTGCCGCGCCGACTCCGAGTCGGAGCGATGGTCGAGCATCGGGCAGAGCAGCACGAGCCCCGCTATGCGCGGGCCTCCGCGATCGCGAGCGAACAGGGCCGTGGCCGCGGCGAGACCGCCCCCGGCGCTGACCCCCGCGACGATGATGCGGTCGCCGTCCAGCGCGTGGGGCGCCTCGGGCCCGGCCAGCCAGCGCAGGGCCGCCGCGGCGTCTTCGAGAGCCGCGGGATACGGGTGCTCGGGCGCGAGCCGGTACTCCACCGAGACGACGGCGCACCCGGTGCGCTCGGCGAGCGCCGCCGTGGCCGGCATGTCCGAGTCGGCGGTGCCCGCGATCAGCCCGCCTCCGTGCAGGTGCAGGATGACGGGGACCGGTCGCCGGACGACGACGGGCGTGTAGACCACGACGCCGACCGCCGGGTCGTCGTCATTCCATCCGGGCACGAGCAGCTCCTCGCGCTCGAACGCGCCGTGGGCGGTGAGCTCGACCAACGGTGCCGCGACCCCGGACTGGCGCACGCGCGGGATCTCGTCGCTGCTCATCGATACGACCACGAGGTCGTCGAACTCGACGAGAGCGCGGGCGACGGCGTCGTCGAAGGGAGGCCGTGCGACATCCGTCATCCCTTCACCGCCCCCTGCAGCAGTGCCGCCACGAACTGACGCTGGAAGATCAGGAACACCAGGAGCGTCGGCAGCAGGATCAGGATCGATCCGGCGCACAGCAACGGGATGTCGGTGCCCCACTGCCCCTGGAACGCGCCGAGCGCGCCGGCCATCGTCCGTTTGGTGGGGTCGTCGACGAGGACGATCGCCAGCAGGAACTGGTTCCAGGTCCACAGGAACAGCAGGATCGCGAGCGATGAGATCGCGGGGCCCGACAGCGGCACGTGGATGCGCCAGAACAACTGCCACGTCGTCGCGCCGTCGATGCGCGCGGCCTCGGTCAGCTCGTGCGGCATGTTGACGAAGTGCGCCCGCATCCACATCACCGCGAACGGCATGAACAGACCGATCAGCGGCAGGACGATCGCCAGCTGGGTGTTGAGGAGGCCGTAGCCCTTCATCTGGTAGTAGATCGGCACGATGATGCCCTCGAAGGGCAGCGTCAGGCCGAGGACGAACAGCACGAAGATCGCACGGGCGAACGGCACGCGCAGGTGGCCCAGCGCGAAGCCGGCGAGCGTCGCGATGACGAGCGAGATCGGCACGACGCCGAGCTCGATGAGAGCGCTCGAGCCGAGCATCTTGAGCATGTCGGCCGACTGGAACGCGAGGGCGAAGTTGTCCCAGTGCGGGGTCTCGGGCCACGACAGGCCCTTCGGGTACGTGCCGGGCTCGTGGAGCGCGGTGACGAAGAGCGTGGTGAACGGGATGATCGTGAACGCCATCACCACGATCAGGACGATGCGGCCCGTCCAGGCCTCGACGGCGGAGGTTCTCATGCGTCTTTCTCGTTTCCGCGCGTGATGCGGTTCAGGGGCAGGACGATCACCAGGACGAGCACCGTCAGCACGACGGCGAGCGCGGAGGCCTGGCCGACCTCGCGCTGGAAGAACGCGAGGTAGTAGATCTCGAGACCGGGCACCGTGGTCGAGCCGCCGGGCCCGCCCTGCGTGGAGATGTAGATGATGTCGAAGCTGCGGAGCGCGTTGATCACGGTGATGAGGATCGCGACGCCGAGCTCCTGGCGCACCGCGGGCAGTGTCACCGTGAAGAACTCGCGGATCGGTCCCGCGCCGTCGATGCGGACGGCCTCGTACAGGGCCGGATCGATCTTGGTCATGCCCGAGAGCATGAGCAGCATGCACAGGCCGAGGGAGACCCAGGCCCCGATGACGCCCACGGCGGGAAGGGCGGTGTCGAAGTCGCCGAGCCAGGCGCGGGTGACGCCGCCGAGGCCCACCAGGCGCAGCGCCTGGTTGACCAGACCGTCGGCGGCGAGCAGCCACGTCCACATGATGCCCGCCGCGACCAGGGGAATCACCTGCGGGAGGAACAGCACGGTGCGCGAGACACCGGCCAGACGGCTGCCGCCGAGCTTGCGGATCAGGGCCGCCGAGACCAGCCCGAGGATCACCGGCACGATCGAGAAGTACAGGATGAGCTTCAGCGCGTTGAGGATCGGGACCAGCAGCGCCGAGTCGGTGAAGATCCGGATGTAGTTGTCGAAGCCCGCCCACGTGGCGGTGGTGATGCCGTCCCAGTCGTAGAACGAGTACTGGACGGTCGAGCTGAGCGGGATGAGCACGAACATCGCATACGCGATGAGCGCGGGGGCGATCAGGGCGAGACCGATCGACCTCTCGCGCAGGCGCCGCGGGGAGACGCGGCGCCTGCGCGGCCGAGAGGCCGATGAGTCCCGGGATGCCCGGCGGTCGCCGAGCTGTCCGGTGACGGTCATCGGAGCGGCCTACTCCTTCTTCTGGCTGAGGTAGTCGGACTGCACCTTGCTCAGCAGGCCGTCGGCGGTCTGCTTGCCGGCGAACAGCTCCTGCAGGTTCGGGGTCAGCGTCTTGGCGTAGATCGACCCGGTCGCGTTGGCGATGAAGTCCATCGAGCCGTTGTTGGCCGAGAGCTCGGCGCCCGCCGCGAGGGTCTCGGCCGTCACGCTGCCCTCCGCGATCTCGGGCATGAAGGCGTCGGCCGGGCCCATGGGGTGCGAACCGCCGGATTCGACGGCGATGGTGCGCGCCGTCTCGTCGGTGGCGACCCAGTTGAAGAAGAACGCCGCGCAGTCGGGCTCGTCCGCGTAGGCCGAGACGCCGTACGTCGTCGGCGCCGACATCGCGCCGACCTGGCCGCCGGTCTCGACCGGGGGCATGAGGAAGAAGCCGACGTTGTCGGGCATCTGCGCGTCGAGGTTGCCCGACTCCCAGTCGCCGTTGAAGATGAAGACGCTCTCGCCGCCGATGAAGCGGCTCATCATCTGCGAGTAGTCCATCGAGTTGATGTCGGGGGCGAAGAAGCCGGCATCGATCCAGCCCTTCAGGTGCTCCGCCGCCTCGAGGTTCTCAGGGGTGTCGATCGTGGCGTCGTCCTTGAGGAAGATCCAGTCGTTGATCTTGCTGGGCTCGCCGTACGAGGCCATGAGGGCCTGCAGTGGGAAGGCGAGGCCTCCGGTTGCGCCGCCATTGAACTGCGCGACGGGCGTGAGCCCGGCATCCTTCGCGGCCTGCAGGTAGCCGTCGAGCTCGGCGAGAGTCGCGGGCGGCTCGGTCATGCCCGCCTGCGCGGCCAGGGTCTTGTTGTAGAACACTCCGGTGACGGAGTAGTTGATGCCCATGCCGTAGAGCGGGCCGTCGCCGCGCTGTCCGTTCTCGTCGACCCGCAGCTGCTCGAGCTGCGACGACGGCCACTGGTCCCAGCCGTAGGCCTCGGCGTAGGGGTCGAGGTCGTACAGGAGATCGCTGTCGACCAGATCGACGATCGTGGGGAGGCGCATGATGTCGGGCGGCGAGTCGACCAGCACGCGGGGTGCGTTCTGGGTGATCACGGCGAACTGGTCTTCGCGCAGGTTCACCGTGACGTTCGGGAACTGCTTCTCGAACTCGGTGGCCAGGTCGCTGAAGACCGGGAAGCCCGTCTCGACGTAGGCGTCGAGGGTGACGTCATCCGTTCCGCAGGTCGTCTGGATCGGACCGCCGGATGCCGCGCCTTCGCCGGCGGGCGCGGCGCTGGGCGGAGCGCAGGCCGAAAGGGTGACCGCGACGGCGAAGCCGGTCGCCGCGGTGGTGAGAACACGTCGTCGCATTCGTGTCGACATCATCGTCTACCTTCTGTGGGTGGTGGAGGGGTAGGTGCTGCTAACACGAAATAGCACCTGGGCTAAAACGTACTAGCCCATGGTCCCTCTCCGCAATCGCGGCATACTGAAGCTGCACCGGAGCGAGAGGGGGAGAGATGAACCGCAAACGCGTGACGCTGGCACAGGTCGCCGCGGAGGCCGGGGTAGCGGCCTCGACCGCATCCCTCGTCCTCGCCGGTCGCGGCAGCGAGGTGCGCCTGTCGCAGGCCCTGCAGGACCGGGTGCGCGCCGCCGCCGAGCGGCTCGGCTATCGTCCCAACGCCGTCTCGGTCGGACTGCGCACGGGCAGCACGCGCACCCTCGCGTTCATCTCCGACTCGGTCGCCTCGTCGCGACTGGCCGGCGAGATGATCAAGGGCGCCATCGACGCCGCCCGGGCCCGGGGCTTCCTCGTCTTCGTCGGCGAGACCGGCGGCGACGTCCAGCTCGAACGGCAGCTGCTCAACGCCATGTTCGACCGGCAGGTCGACGGCCTCGTCCTGGCCTCGATGATCACGCACCGCCGGGCGCTGCCACCCGAGGCGACCCGCAGCCCCGCCGTGCTGCTGAACCTCGAGGTCGACGGGGCGACGGATGTTCCCCGGGTGCTTCCCGACGAGTACGCCGCCGGGCGCCAGGCCGTCGGGCACCTGCTCGAGCGCGGCCACCGCGACATCCACCTCATCGGCGCCGGCCCCACGGAAGACGACGTGCCGCCGTTCTCGCTCGGTGCGCAGCAGCGGCTGCACGGCATCCTCGATGCCCTGCGGGATGCCGGACTCGAGCCGGCATCGGGAAGCCCTGTGGTCCAGTGGCTGCCGCCCGAGGGGTTCCGCCTGACGTCGCAGCTGCTCGACGGGGGAGTCGTGCCGCAGGCACTGATCTGCTTCAACGACCGTCTGGCGATGGGTGCGTACCAGGCGCTCGGTGAGCGGGGACTCGCGGTACCCGACGACGTGTCGGTCGTGTCGTTCGATGACGTCTCGTTCGCCCAGTGGCTGCGGCCAGGACTCACGACCTTCGCCCTGCCGCACCGGGCGATGGGCAAAA
This sequence comes from Microbacterium sp. AG238, assembly GCF_003610405.1. Lineage (GTDB taxonomy): Bacteria > Actinomycetota > Actinomycetes > Actinomycetales > Microbacteriaceae > Microbacterium. The sequence continues at coordinate 1,791,988 of NZ_RAQC01000001.1, read as the reverse complement.
AGGCCGTCGAGCTGCTCATCGACCGGGTCGAGGCGTCGAAGGGTGACACCGGTGGGGACGACGCCCCGGTCGCCCCGGCGCTGCTGCCCATGCCGTTGCGTGTCCGCGCGTCGGTGCGGCAGCTCGACGAGGCCGCCGTTCCGCAGGCGTAGGGCAGACTCGAGGGATGACCTCCGCGCCGCTGCTCGACCTCATCGGCCCGGACCCCTCCGACGACGCGATCTACGACGCCTTCACGACCTGGGCGGAAGGGCGGGGCCTCAGCCTCTACCCGGCGCAGGACGAAGCGGTCATCGAGCTCGTCTCGGGAGCGAACGTGGTGCTGGCCACGCCGACCGGCACGGGCAAGTCGCTCGTCGCGGTCGCGGCGCACGCGACATCCGTCGCCCGCGGTGGGCGCACGTACTACACCGCCCCGATCAAGGCGCTTGTGAGCGAGAAGTTCTTCGCGCTCGTCGAGATCTTCGGCGCCGAGAGAGTCGGCATGGTGACGGGCGACTCGTCGGTCAACCCCGAAGCGCCGATCATCTGCTGCACGGCAGAGATCCTCGCGAACCTGGCGCTGCGCGAGGGCGCCGACGCCGACGTCGACCAGGTCGTCATGGACGAGTTCCACTTCTACGGCGACCCCGATCGCGGCTGGGCCTGGCAGGTGCCGCTGCTGACGCTGCCGCGCGCGCAGTTCCTGCTGATGTCGGCCACGCTCGGCGACGTCACCGACCTCGCCGACGACCTCTCGCGCCGCACGGGCCGGCGGACGGCTCTGGTCACCGGGGTCGAGCGTCCCGTGCCGCTGCACTTCTCGTACGAGCGGCGTCCGGTCCACGACGTCCTCGAGCGGTTGCTCGAGGAGCGCGAAACCCCGGTCTACATCGTGCATTTCTCGCAGGCCGCCGCGCTCGAGCGGGCGCAGGCCCTGTCGAGCGTGAAGATCACGACCCGCGAGCAGCGGGATGCCATCGCCGAGGCGATCGGCGGATTCCGCTTCACGACCGGCTTCGGCAAGACCCTCTCGCGCCTCGTGCGCGCCGGCATCGGGGTGCACCACGCCGGGATGCTGCCGCGCTACCGGCGCCTCGTCGAGACCCTCGCCCAGCGCGGCCTGCTCAAGGTCATCTGCGGCACCGACACCCTCGGGGTGGGGATCAACGTCCCGATCCGCACCGTCGTGATCACGGCGCTGTCGAAGTACGACGGAACCCGGATGCGGCAGCTCACCGCCCGCGAGTTCCACCAGGTCGCGGGTCGTGCGGGCCGCGCCGGATTCGACCCCCACGGCAACGTCGTGGTCATGGCGCCGGAGTGGGAGATCGAGAACGCCGTCGCGCTGGCCAAAGCCGGCGACGACCCCGCCAAGCGGAAGAAGATCGTGCGCAAGAAGGCGCCGACCGGGGTCGTCAACTGGGGCGAAGGGTCGTTCGAGCGTCTCGTCGATGCGCAGCCCGAGCCCCTGACGCCGCAGATGCAGTTGACCGCCGCGATGCTGCTCAACGTCATCGGTCGCGGCGGCGACGTGTTCGGCAACGTCCGCTCGCTCGTCTTCGACAACCACGAGCCCCGCGCCCGCCAGTATGCCCTCGCCCGCCGCGCCCTCGCGATCTTCCGCACCCTGGTCGCCGCCGGCATCGTCGAGGTGACGCGCCCCGCGCCCGCGCCGGCGCCTGCCGTCGACTCGCCAAAGAGTGCGGATGTGGCGGGTGCGGCATCCGCACTCTCTGGCGACTCGACGATCAGGCTCACCGTCGATCTGCAGCCGAACTTCGCCCTCAACCAGCCGCTGTCGCCGTTCGCGCTCGCCGCGATCGAGCTGCTGTCGCCCGATGATGCCGAGACAGGTACCGGGCACTACGCGCTCGATGTGGTGAGCGTCATCGAGGCGACGCTCGACGACCCGCGCGCCATCCTGTCGCAGCAGGAGTACAAGGCTCGCGGCGAGGCGGTCGGCGCGATGAAGCGGGACGGCATCGAGTACGACGAGCGGATGGCGCTGCTCGAGGAGATCACCTGGCCCAAGCCCCTCGCCGACCTGCTCTCTCAGGCGTTCGAGACCTTCGCATCGAGCCAGCCGTGGGTCCGCGACTTCGAGCTGTCACCGAAGTCGGTCGTGCGTGACATGTTCGAGAGGGCCATGTCGTTCGGCGAGTTCGTCTCGTTCTATCAACTCGGGCGCAGTGAGGGGTTGGTGCTGCGGTACCTCAGCGACGCCTACCGCGCGATCCGCCAGACCGTGCCAGCCGAGGCGCGCACCGACGACCTGATGGACCTCATCGAATGGCTCGGCGAGCTCGTGCGCCAGGTCGACTCGAGCCTCGTCGACGAGTGGGAGTCGCTCGCGAACCCGACCGGCGACCCCGACGCCCCGGTGGTACCGCCCGCGCCGCCCTCCGTGCTGACGAACCGGCGCGCGTTCACGGTGCTCGTGCGCAACGAACTGTTCCGCCGCGTTCAGCTGGCGGCCCTGCAGGACGACGAAGCCCTCGAAGCCCTCGACCCCGACGTCGACTGGCCCGAGGTGCTCGACCGCTATTACGACGACCACGACGAGGTCCTCACCGGCGGGGCGGCGCGCTCGCCGTCGCTGTGCGTCATTGACGAGTCCGCCGCTCGCGACGGTCTCTGGCGGGTCGAGCAGATCATCGACGACCCCGCCGGAGACCACGACTGGCGCATCCGCGCCGAGGTCGACCTCGAGCAATCCGTCGAGGCCGGCACGGCGGTGGTCCGGGTCACCGAGGTCGTCCGCCTCTGACTCCGGCGGGGACGGCGGTGCCCTGCCGGGGCTGCCGGTTGCCGGCTGTGTCTTGCCGCGCTCTGCTGTGTCTTGCCGCGCTCTGCTGTGTCGTGCCGCGCGGGCGTGTGCCGTCGTCAGGCTGAGCGCGGAGCTGGGCCTGGTTGAGGCTCGAGTACAGCTGCTGAGCCTGTTGGCGGGACGTGGTCGGCGGTCCGCGAAGACGGGCGGGAGTGGTCCGCGGCCGTCTGCCCCCGCTCGGTCTCGCCTCCGGTTCGGCGGGCGCGCCGTGCCGTCGACAGGCTGAGCGTGGAGCTCGGCCCGGTTGGGGCCCGGATACCGCGGCTGAGCCTGTTGGCGGGACGCGCCCAGCCGGCGGGTCGGTAGGGCGGGCCGGTAGTGCGTGGAGCCGGCGGGTCGGTAGGGCGGGCCGGCCGGGCGCGGAGCCGGCGAGCCGGGAGGGCGGTGCCGGCCGAGGGTGGAGCCGGTCGGGCGCGGCGACCGGCCCGGGGCGGGTGGCCAGGCCGGACGGCGGGGAGGAGTACACCGGGCAACGGTGCCGGCGACAGGCTGCGCGCCGGTTTGCGGTGTCGCGGGCGCGACTTCGGGTGAGCCAACCTGTTCACGGGACGCGTCGGGGCGGGGCCGCTGGGTCGCGCGACCGCCGACAGGCTGACTGCCCCGGTGCGGGCTGCGCAGCCGCGGATGTCGCGGGCCCGGGGCATGATGAGGCTGTGGCCACACATCTCGGGTTCCTGCGGGCGATCAACCTCGGCGCGACGCGGGTGTTCCCGAAGGACGACATCCGCCGCGTGACCGAGGGCGTCGGCTTCGATGACGTCGCCACGCACATCAACACCGGCAACATCCGATTCGAGACGCGGATGCGCTCCCGGGCGAAGATCGAGCGGACCCTCGAGCGGGCGTACGCGGTCGACCGGGGGTTCGACGTTCCGACGATCACGTTCCGGGCCGATGAGTTCGCCGCGCTCGCCGCTGAGGCGCTCGCGGTGAGCGACGCGAACCCGGGCCTGGCCCGTCACTACGTCTACCTGCTCAAGGACGAGCTCGATGCCGACACCGTCGACCGGGTCGAAGCCCTCGCCGCTCCCTCCGGGCGCATGCTCGTGCGGGGTCGCGCGGTCCATGCGCTCCTCGAACCCGGGTACCGCGACGGCGCCGTCGACCCGTTGGGCGCGGCGAAGCTCCTCGGTGTCGCGACCAACCGCAACCTCGGCGTCGTCACGACCCTCGCCGAACGGTGGTGCTGACGGGGGCGTGCGACGCCCCTGCGTCTGGGGACGCGCCCAGCAGGATGTCGGATGCCGCGGCTATCGTGAATCGAGTGAGTCGAGAGCAGCAGCCCCGGGATGTCGATCCCTACGCCGACCTCGACTGGAACCCCGACGAGTTCGCGCCGCCCGAAGACTTCGACGCACCGCCGCCGCCCGAGTTCGACGGGTACGGCGCCGCTGTCGCCCGCGCCACTCGCGACCGCGCTGCAGCCCCTGAGTCGAGCGCCCCAGCCCGCCGCGCCGCAGCTCCGGCCCGCACCGCCGCTCCGGCCCGGACCGCACACCCGGGCGCGACCGCAGCTCCCGCCGCCGTCCTCTCCCTCGCCCGACGCGACTTCGTCGGGACCGACCCGCGCGCGGTGCTCAAAGAGGTCTTCGGCTACGACGACTTCCGCGGCGACCAGGGCGACATCGTCTCGCATGTCATCGGTGGCGGGGATGCCGTCGTCCTCATGCCCACAGGCGGAGGCAAGTCGATCACCTACCAGGTGCCCGCGCTCGTGCGCCCGGGCACCGGCCTCGTCGTCAGTCCGCTCATCGCGCTCATGCACGATCAGGTCGACGCTCTGATCGCCAACGGCGTGCGCGCCGCCTATCTGAACTCCACGCAGTCTCCGGGCGAACGCGCGGGCGTCGAGCAGGCCTACCTCGCGGGCGAGCTCGACCTGCTCTACGTGGCGCCCGAGCGCTTGAGCGTGCCGCAGACGACGCAGCTGCTGCAGCGCGGAGCCCTGAGCGTCATCGCGATCGACGAGGCGCACTGCGTCTCGCAGTGGGGCCACGACTTCCGGCCCGACTACCTTTCCCTCGGCGACCTCGACGAGCGGTTCCCCGGGGTGCCGCGTATGGCCCTCACCGCGACCGCCACCCGCGCAACGCACCAGGAGCTGACCGAGCGGCTTCGGCTGCCGCAGGCGCGTCACTTCGTCGCGAGCTTCGACCGGCCCAACATCCAGTACCGCATCGAACCCAAGGTCGATCCGCGGCGACAGCTCGTCACGTTCATCCGCTCGATGCCCGAGGGCTCGGCCGGCATCGTCTACGCGCTCAGCCGCAAGTCGGTCGAGCAGACGGCCGACTATCTCGCCGCACAGGGGCTCGACGCGTTGCCGTACCACGCGGGGCTGCCGGCCGAGATGCGTGCTGCCCACCAGTCGCGGTTCCTCCGCGAAGACGGCGTCGTCATGGTCGCGACGATCGCGTTCGGGATGGGCATCGACAAGCCCGACGTCCGGTTCGTGGCCCACATCGACCTCCCGAAGTCCGTCGAGGGGTACTACCAGGAGACGGGCCGAGCCGGGCGCGACGGCGAAGCGTCGATCGCCTGGATGGCCTATGGCCTGGGGGACGTCGTGCAGCAGCGGCGCCTCATCGACCAGAGCCCCGGCGACCGCACCTTCAAGATGCGCATGGGGCAACACCTCGACGCGATGCTCGCCCTGTGTGAAACAGTCGCGTGCCGCCGACAGAATCTGCTCGGCTACTTCGGTCAGGACTCCGAGCCCTGCGGCAACTGCGACACGTGCCTCACGCCGCCCGACACCTGGGATGGTCTGGTCCCCGCCCAGAAGCTGCTGTCGACGATCATCCGGCTTCAGCGCGAACGCAATCAGTCGTTCGGCGCCGGCCATCTCGTCGACATCTTGCGCGGCGCGTCGACGGAGCGCATCCGTCAGCAGCGCCACGACGAGCTGGCGACGTACGGCCTCGGCTCCGATCTGTCCGACCAGGACTGGCGCAGCGTCATCCGGCAGCTCCTCGCTCGCGGCATCCTCGTCGCCCGCGGCGAGTACGGTGTGCTCGCGGTCGGCGATGCCGGAGCCCCCGTGCTCAAGGGCGAGACCGGCGTTCCGCTGCGACGCGACGTGCTCGGACGAGGGCAGAACAGCGGCGGCTCGCGGGTGCGCAAGGCTGCTGCGGCCGAGCAGGTGGCCGAGGGCGACCGCGACCTCTTCGAGGCGCTGCGCGCGTGGCGTGCCGAGCAGGCGCGCGAGCAGGGGGTGCCCGCCTACATCGTCTTCGGCGACGCGACCTTGCGCGCCCTCGCCGATCGTCGGCCCCGCACCTCGGCCGACCTCGAGGGAATCACGGGCATCGGCGCCAAGAAACGCGAGGCCTACGGCGACGCCGTGCTGGCCGTCGTCGCGTCGCACTGACCGACCGGATGTCGCGGTCGCACAATGCGGGTCGCCGACGTACCGGCATCCCGTTGTACCCATCGTCCAACCCGCTTGGCGAGGTGTTGTGGAAGTTCTACTGTGATTATCGACTCCGATCCTTCCGACGTCGAAAGGCACGCGATGACCGACGCCGCTGTTCGTCCCCACAAGCCCGCAACCGAGAACCGCACCCCCGCCGGGGGAGCTCCGACCGCGCCCCATACCGCGGAGGAGGCGCACGAGGCGCGCATCGACATCGACGCGGTCACCGACATGCTGCTCGGAACCTGGGCGGCGACGCGTCGCGAGGCGCGCGAGATGATCAAGGACCCCGTGTTCTGGCAGATCCCGGGCGAGCCGATGGCTGAGCACCGCGAACGCGTGCTCAAGCAGCTCCACCTGCTCGTCGAGCGCGGCGCCTCGGGGCGCGGCTATCCGAAGGAGTACGGCGGCGACGGTGACAACGGCGCGAACCTGGCCGGCTTCCAGGAGCTCGTGCTCGCCGACCCCAGCCTGCAGATCAAGTCCGGCGTGCAGTGGGGCCTCTTCGGCTCGGCCATCCACCAGCTCGGCACGAAGCCCCACCACGACGCGTGGCTGCGCGACGCGATGGAGATGCGCCTGCCGGGTGCGTTCGCGATGACCGAGACCGGGCACGGATCGGATGTCGCTGCCATCGACACGACCGCCACGTACGACCCCGAGACCGAGGAGTTCGTCATCCATACGCCGTTCCGCGGTGCGTGGAAGGACTACCTGGGCAACGCGGCGGTGCACGGCAAGGCGGCCACCCTCTTCGCTCAGCTCATCACGGGCGGCGTGAACTACGGTGTCCACTGCTTCTTCGTGCCGCTCCGCGATGACGAGGGCAACTTCCTGCCCGGCGTCGGCGGAGAGGACGACGGGGTCAAGGGCGGGCTCAACGGCATCGACAACGGCCGTCTCCACTTCGATCACGTCCGCATCCCGCGCACGAATCTGCTCAACCGCTACGGCGACGTCGCGCCCGACGGCACCTACAGCTCCGACATCGCCAGCCCGGGCCGCCGGTTCTTCACGATGCTCGGCGCACTCGTGCAGGGGCGCGTGTCGCTCGACGGCTCCGCCACGACGGCTTCAGCGCTCGCGGAGTACATCGCCGTGACCTACGCCAACCAGCGCCGCCAGTTCGACTCCGGCGCCGGCACCGAAGAGGTCACCCTGCTCGACTACGGTCGGCACCAGCGCCGTCTGCTGCCGCGGATCGCGCAGACCTACGCGCAGTTCTTCTCGCACGACGAGCTGCTGCAGGCGTTCGACGGCGTGTTCTCGGGCCGCACCGACACCCCGGAGGGGCGCGAGAACCTCGAGACTCTCGCCGCCGCCCTCAAGCCGCTGTCGACGTGGAACGCGCTCGACACGATCCAGGAGTGCCGCGAGGCATGCGGGGGTCAGGGCTTCCTCGCCGAGAACCGCATGGTCGACCTGCACCACGACCTCGATGTCTTCGCCACTTTCGAGGGCGACAACAACGTGCTCCTGCAGCTGGTCGGCAAGAGGCTCCTCAGCGACTACGCCAAGCAGTTCAAGGGCGCCGACGCCAGGTCCCTCGCGAAGTTCGCCGCCGTCTCGACGGCCGAGCGCGTGTTCCACGGTGCCGGTCTTCGCCGGCTCGGTCAGTCGGTCGCCGACTTCGGGCAGATGGCGCGGTCGGTCGAGCTCGGGCTCCGGGCCGAGCAGCAGCACGAACTGCTGACGGGCCGCGTCGAGCAGATGATCGCCGACATCGCCGCCGCTCTCCGTCCCGCGTCGAAGATGTCGCAGCAGGATGCCGCCGCCGTCTTCAACCAGCACCAGTCGGAACTGATCGAGGCCGCACGCGCCCACGGTGAGCTGCTGCAGTGGGAGGCGTTCGCGCAGGGTGTCGAGCGCGTCGGCGACGAGGGCACCCGCCAGGTGCTCGTGTGGCTGCGCGACCTCTTCGGTCTGACCCTCATCGAGCGGCACCTCGCCTGGTACCTGATCAACGGTCGCCTCTCGACTCAGCGGGCAGCCGCCGTCACGAGCTACATCGACCGGCTCTGCGCGCGCCTGCGCCCGCACGCCCAAGATCTCGTCGACGCCTTCGGTTTCGCACCCGAGCACGTCCGCGCTCCCATCGCGTCCGGCGCGGAGGCGGAGCGGCAGCGCGAGGCGCACGAGTACTTCGCCGACCTCGCCGCGTCGGGCAACGCGCCCGTCTCGGAGAAGACGCTCGCGAAGTCGGGAAAGCGGGGCTCCTGAGGCGCGGCCCGGCCATCGGGTCCTTCCGTGTCGGACGCCCTCGCTAGCCTGGCGGAATGGCGCTCGACCTCATCACCGGACCCGACGGCCTGGACCGCTGCGGCTGGGTGGGTGACGACGCCGAGTACCGCCGCTACCACGACGAAGAGTGGGGTCGCCCGCTTCACGGCGACCGTGCGCTGTTCGAGAAGCTGAGCCTCGAAGGGTTCCAAGCGGGGCTCAGCTGGATCACGATCCTGCGCAAGCGCCCGCGCTTCCGCGAGGTCTTCGCCGGCTTCGAGCCGGTGCGTGTGGCGGCATTCGGTGCGACGGAGATCGCGGCTCTCATGGCGGATGCCGGCATCATCCGCAACCGGGCGAAGATCGAGGCCACCATCTCGAACGCGCGGCTGCTGCTCGACGTCGCCGACGGCGAGTTCGACGAGCTCATGTGGTCGTTCGCTCCTGAGGCGGGCCGGCCTCGCCCCGCGACACTGGCCGACGTGCCGCCGGTGACGGCGGAGTCCGAGGCGATGAGCAAGGCACTGCGCCGACGTGGCTTCCGATTCGTCGGTCCGACGACGATGTACGCGCTCATGCAATCGACCGGCATGGTCGACGACCACGTCGAGGGATGCCACCGAACCCTCGCCCTCGACGTCGCGAAGCCCCACAATGGGGAGGTCCGCACCGAGAGGATGTCCGATGGCCGCCGCATCCGCTGAGATCGTCGCCGATTCGCACGAGGTCATCCGCGTCCGCGGCGCGCGCGAGAACAACCTCGACGATGTCGACGTCGACATCCCGAAACGACGTCTCACGGTGTTCACCGGGGTGAGCGGCTCGGGCAAGTCCTCGCTCGTGTTCGGCACGATCGCCGCCGAGTCGCGGCGTCTCATCAACGAGACCTATCCCACCTTCGTGCAGCAGTTCATGGCGCAGATCGGGCGGCCCGACGTCGACTCGCTCGAGAACATCAGCCCCGCGATCATCGTCGACCAGGAGCGGATGGGCGCGAACGCGCGCTCGACCGTGGGCACGGCGACCGATGTCCACGCGATGCTGCGCGTGCTGTTCAGCCGCATCGGCGAACCGTTCGTAGGGTCGCCGCAGGCGTTCTCGTTCAACGTGCCCTCGGTGTCCGGCGCCGGCAAGATCACCATCGCCGTGGGCGGCGATGCGGGCCGCGAGCAGCGACGGTCGTTCCAGGTGACGGGTGGCATGTGCCCCGACTGCGAAGGTCTCGGCGAAGTGAGCGACGTGGACATCGATGAACTCGTCGATCGGTCGAAGTCTCTCAACGAGGGGGCCATCCAGGTTCCGGGCTACAACGCCGACGGCTGGATGGTGCGCGGGTACAGCGAGTCGGGTCTGCTCGATCCCGACAAGCCGATCGCCGAGTACTCGGATGCCGAGCTCGCGGACTTCCTCTACAAAGAGCCCACGAAGGTCAAGATCCAGAGCATCAACATGACCTACGAGGGGCTCGTGCCCCGGATCACGAAATCGATGCTGCAGAAGGATCGCGACGCGTTGCAGCCCCACGTCCGGGCTTTCGTCGAGCGTGCGGTGAAGTTCATGCCGTGCTCGGCATGCGGCGGAACGAGACTCAACGCGGGCGCGCGCTCGGCGAAGATCGCCGGCGCGAGCATCGCGGACGCCGCGGCGATGCAGATCACCGATCTGGCCGACTGGCTCGGGGCGATCGACGCCCCCGCCGTCGAGCCGTTGCTGGCCGGCCTGCGAGCCACCGTGCAGTCCTTCATCGACATCGGCCTCGGCTATCTCTCGCTCGACCGCTCATCGGGAACGCTGTCGGGCGGCGAAGCTCAGCGGACGAAGATGATCCGGCATCTCGGGTCGAGCCTGACGGATGTCACCTACGTCTTCGACGAACCGACCGCGGGTCTTCATCCGCACGACGTCCAGCGCATGAACGAGCTGCTGCGGGGGCTCCGAGACAAGGGCAACACCGTGCTCGTCGTCGAGCACAAGCCCGAAGTCATCGAAGTCGCCGATCACGTCATCGACCTCGGTCCCGGGGCGGGACGCCATGGCGGGCGGATCCAGTTCACCGGATCCGTCGCCGAGTTGCGGGCATCCGGCACCCTGACGGGGCGGCACCTCGACCACCGGGCTCAGCTCAAGCCGACGGTGCGGGCGTCGACCGGCGTCATCGAGATCCGTGGAGCGACCGCCAACAACCTCAAGTCGGTCGACGTCGACGTCCCGCTCGGCACCCTCACGGTCGTCACCGGGGTCGCCGGCTCGGGGAAGTCGTCGCTCATCCACGGCAGCCTCGCGGGGCGGGAGGGAGTCGTCGTCGTCGACCAGTCGTCCATCCGAGGCAATCGTCGCAGCAGCCCGGCGACGTACACGGGCCTGCTCGATCCGATCCGGTCGGCGTTCGCGAAGGCCAACGGGGTCAAGCCGGCTCTCTTCAGTGCCAACTCGCAGGGGGCGTGCCCGGCGTGCAAGGGGCTGGGGGTCATCGTCACGAAGCTCGGCATCACCGCATCCGTCGAGACCGAGTGCGACGTGTGCCAGGGGTCGGGGTTCAGTCCCGAGGTCCTCCAGTACACCCTCGACGGGCGGACCATCGCAGACGTGCTCGCGCTGAGCGCAGCCGAGGCGGCCGAGGCGCTGCCCGCACGTGTGGCGGGCGGCATCCTCTCGCGTCTGATCGATGTCGGCCTCGGTTACATCACGCTCGGCCAGGCGCTCAGCACACTCTCCGGCGGGGAACGACAGCGGCTGAAGCTCGCGATCTCGATGGCCACGTCGGGTTCGGTGTACATCCTCGACGAGCCGACGACGGGCCTGCATCTCGCCGACGTCGACAACCTCCTCGCCCTGCTCGACCGGCTCGTCGGGGCCGGCAACTCCGTCATCGTCATCGAGCACCATCAGGCGGTCATGGCGCACGCCGATCACATCATCGACATCGGTCCCGGTGCCGGGCGTGACGGCGGGCAGGTCGTGTTCGAGGGGTCGCCGGCCGACCTCGTGGCGGCCGCCGACACACTCACCGCGCAGCATCTGCGGCGCTACGTCGCGACGAGCGCGGCGCCGGAGCGGTGATGCACACGTCCGCCAGGGTTGACATGGGGAGAACTCCCCATGTCAACCGCCGAATCCGGCACCCCTCTTGACATAGGGTGGTTCCGCAGTTCAACCAGCGCGAGCCCGGAAGCCGGGCCGATGATCGTCGCCCCGGGGGGAGCCGAGCCCAATGAAGTCGACCTCGTGGCTGCGGGCACGCCCGCGAACGCTCATCTCCGCCGGCATCGTGACCGTCGCAGCGCTCACCATCGGCACGCTCGCCGTCGCGTACGAGGGCGAACCCACGACCGAGGTCGACCTCCACGACGGCGGCGTCTGGGTGACGAAGCAGTCGAGCCTGCTCGTGGGGCACTACAACAACGAGTCGCGTGTGCTCGACGGAAGCCTGCGTACGACGTCCGCTGAGTACGACGTCCTCCAGTCGGGTCCTCGCGTGGTCGTGGTCGACTCCGACGGCTCGGCGATGTCGGCGGTCGATCCGGCGAAGGTGGTGCTGTCGGGCACGGCCGAGGTGCAGCCCGGCGCGCAGATCGCCCTCGGTTCCGACACCGTCTCCGTGCTCGACGCTGCCGGCGACCTGCGCACCGTCCAATTCGCCGGCGTGAACGGCTTCAGCTTCGAGGGCAACGAGCCGATCGCCGAACTCGGCGAGAACGCGACCGCGACGGTCGGCACCGACGGCACGATCTACGCCGCGTCCGCGGCGGGTGCGTCGCTCTACGCCTACGCACCGATCGGTGACGGCACCGTCGCCCAGACGGCGGAACGACGCCTCGAGGGCATTGCCGAGGACCACGAGCTCGCGATCACATCGCTCGGGCAGACGCCGTTCGTGCTCGACCGTGACACCAATCTTCTGTACGGAGGAGACGGCTCGCAGACGAACCTTCCCGCCGACGCGCTCCTGCAGCGCCCGTCGAACTCGGCCGAGACGCTCACGGTGAGTACCGGCAGCGCCTTGCTGCGGGTGCAGCCGGGGGGTCAGACGACCACGATCGAGGCCGGCGCCGAGGGCACACCTGCCGAGCCCGTTTACGTGGGCGGCTGCGCCTATGGGGCGTGGTCGGGTTCGGGTGTCTTCGTCCGCGACTGCGCCGACGACGCCGACGACATCGTGCAGAAGATCGAGGGCATCGATCCGGCGGCCAAGCTCGAGTTCCGCGTGAACCGCGACGTCGTCGTGCTCAACGACGTGTTCGGCGGTGCGGCGTGGCTCGCGAGCGAGAACATGCAGCGCGTCGACAACTGGACCGACATCACCCCGCCCGAGGGCACGGGTGACGAGGAGCAGGAGACGACCGAAGAGACGGTCGAGACCGCCCTGCCCGAGCGCACGGAGGAGAACACGCCGCCGATCGCCGTGGACGACTCGTTCGGTGTTCGTCCGGGTCGCACGACCGTGCTCCCCGTCCTCTTCAACGACACCGACGCCGACGGTGACGTGCTCGTCGCCGAAGCGACGAGCGATCCTGCGTTCGGCCAGATCTCGCCGATCCAGAACGGCGGCGCCCTCCAGATCGCGGTGCCCGACGACGCGTCGGGGTCGACGTCGTTCACCTACAAGGCCGACGACGGCCGGGGCGGCGAAGCGTCGGCCACCGTCCGGCTGTCGGTGCGAGGCGACGACGAGAACTCCCCGCCGGTCCAGCAGCGCGTCACCCCGGTGACCGTCGAGGCCGGCGGCACGACGTCGTACAACGTCCTCAGCGAGTGGATCGACCCGGACGGCGACGACATCTTCCTGAAGTCGGTCCAGCCCGACGGCGGCGACGAGGCCGACTTCACCTCCGACGGCCAGATCACGTATCGCGCGATCGGCGCCGTGCAGGGCCGCAAGGACGTCCCCATCATCGTGTCGGACGGAACCGACGACGGCGCCGGTGTCCTCCGCATCGACGTCCGCCCTCCCGGCACGACGGTGCCCGTGACCAACGCCGACCACGTCGTGACCCGGGTGGGGCAGTCCGTCACCGTCTCTCCTCTCACCAACGACACGAGCGCGGGGCGCGAGCCGTTGCGTCTGACGCGCGTCGACGAGGTGGAGGGCGCGACGATCCAGCCCGACTTCGCCGAGCAGACCTTCACGTTCACCTCCGACGTCGTGAACACCTACTACGTCGACTACCTCGTGTCGGCGGGCCCGAACAGCGTGCCCGGCCTCGTTCGTGTCGACGTCCTGCCGGCCGCCGACACCAACCTCCCGCCCGTCGCGGTGCGCGATGTCGCGTTGCTGCCGGCCGGCGGCGATGTGCTGGTGAACGTCCTGGGCAACGACACCGACCCCGCCGGCGGCATCCTCGTCGTCCAGTCGGTGACGGCCGACCCGGACGGCGGCGTCACCGCGGCCGTGCTCGGCCACGAGACCGTCCGCATCACCGACCAGGGCTCGCTCAGCGAACAGACCCGGGTGTCGTACACCATCTCCAACGGCGATCAATCGGCCACCGGCGAGATCGTCGTGATCCCGATCCCCGCGCCCGACAAGCTGCGGCCCCCGGTCGCGAACAACGACACGGCGGTCGTGCGCGTGGGCGACGTCGTGACGATCGACGTGCTCGCGAACGACACGCACCCCAACGGCGACACGCTGCACGTCTCACCCGAGCTCGTGCCGCCGCTCATCGACGAGGTCGACGGCCAGGTGTTCGTCTCGGAGGACAAGCTCCGGTTCCGCGCCGGCGACGAGCCCAAGACCGTCAACGCCACCTACGAGGCGGTCGACAGCTCGGGTCAGCGCGCCGGCGCCTATGTGACGATCCAGATCCTGCCCCGGCAGGACGACGCCAACGCGGCGCCGCGCCCGCGCGACCTCACCGCGCGCACCCTGAGCGGTTCGAAGGTGACGATCCCCGTGCCCCTCGACGGCATCGACGAGGACGGCGACTCCGTCGAGCTGATCGGCATCGCGAGCTCGCCGAGCAAGGGCCGTATCGTCGAGACCGGGTCGAACACCTTCGTCTACGAGGCCTTCGACACCAGCGTCGGCTCGGACTCGTTCACCTACCGGGTGCGCGACCGCCTCGGCAAGGAGGGCACCGCGCGTATCCAGGTCGGCGTCGCGCCGCCGGAGACGACCAACCAGGCGCCATACGCGGTGAAGGACGCGGTCATCATGCGGCCGGGACGCCAGGTGGCGGTCTCGGTGCTCCTGAACGACTCCGACCCCGACGGCGATCTGTTCGGCTTCGCCGCCGACGCACTCGAGGTGCCGGACGTCGACGGGCTCGCGGCCGAGGTATCGGGCGAGCAGGTCATCATCACCGCCCCCGACGTGCCGATGAACACCAGCATCCAGTACACGATCGAGGACGCGCGCGGGCTGAAGGCCACGGCTCCTGTGCAGATCACCGTCGACCCCGACGTGCCGCTGCAGCGCCCCATCGCCCGTGACGATCGCGTGCGCGCCGAAGACGTCGACGAGAACGGCGTGGCCGAGGTCGCGGTGCTCGACAACGACGACGATCCCGACGGCACGCGCAGCGCGCTGCGCGTCACGCTCGGTGCCGGCGGCGAGAACGCGACCGTGCGGCCCAACGGCACGGTCTCGGTGCAGCTGACCGACGAGCGACAGCTCATCACCTACTTCATCACCGACGAGGACGAGCTCACCGCGGCCGCCTTCATCCACGTGCCCTCTCTCGCCGAGCTGCCGCCGAGCCTGATCTCGACCGAGGCGCTGGTCGTGCAGAGCGGCGAGACCGTCGAACTGCCGCTGTCGGAGTATGTGCGTGCCTCGGGCGGACGCGACGTCGTCGTCACCGAGGCCGAGAAGGTCACTGCGGCGCACTCCGACGGAGCATCCCTCGTCAAGGACGAGCGGACGCTCGTCTACACCTCCGCCGCCGACTACTTCGGTCAGGACGCACTCACCTTCGAGGTCACCGACGGCTCCGGTCCCGACGACCCCGAGGGCCGCAAGGCGACCCTGATGATCCCCATCACCGTCACGCCACCCGACAACCGGCCGCCGAGCATGATCGGTGCGCAGATGGATGTCGCGCAGGGCGAGGACGCGCGAACCCTCGACCTCGCCGCCCTCGCGACCGACCCCGACCCGGACGACGCCGGAAACCTCCGGTTCGCCATCGTCGGCGGAGCGCCCGACGGGCTCACGGCGCGCGTCGACGGCTCGGTGCTGTCGGTGCAGGCGAGCACCGACGTCGCCAAGGGGACGTCGCTGCCGGTCCAGGTGAGCGTCACCGACGGCGAGTCCGACCCGGTGACGGCGACGATCACGGTCACGGTCACCGCTTCGACGCGGCCCCTCGCGACGGCGAACGCCGACGTCATCGAGCAGGCCGACCAGGGTGCGACGATTCCGGTCTCCGTGCTCGACAACGATGTGAATCCGTTCCCGGAGACGCCGCTGAAGGTCGTCGGAGCGTTCACCGAGACATCGGGCGCCTCCGCCACCGTCGCCGGCGATCGCGTGGAGGTCACCAGCCGTGCGGACTTCGTGGGAACGCTCGTCGTCCGCTACCGGATCCAGGATGCGACGGGCGACCCCGATCGCGAGGTCGAGGGTCAGATCCGCATCACGGTGCAGGGGCGTCCCGACGCGCCCGGCAAGCCGACGGTCACCAGCGTCGAGAGCCGCACCGTCGTGATGTCGTGGTCGCCGCCCGTCGACAACGGCGCGTCGATCACCGGCTACACGGTGCGCTCGACGTCGGGTTCTTACAGCCGCGAGTGCCGCTCGACGACCTGCACGCTCGACGGGCTGACGAACAACGTCGAGTACAACTTCGTGGTCACCGCGACCAACCGCGTCGGCGAGTCCGACCCGTCGCTGCCGTCCGAGACCGCGCGTCCCGACCAGCGGCCCGACACCCCCAACCCGCCGACGCTCGCGTTCGGCGACCGCAGCGTCGACGTCACCTGGACGGCTCCGCGCACGGAGGGCTCGCCCGTCGAGAGCTACAGCCTGCAGATCTCGCCGGCACCGCCCTCCGGTGTGGCCGAGAAGACCGGCGTGACCGGCAGCCCCATCACGTGGGACGGCCTGCAGAACGGTGTGCAGTACCAGGTGCGCGTGCGTGCCCACAACCGCGCTCCCGAGCCGTCGAGCTGGAGCGTCTGGTCTCAGGCGATGGTGCCCGCCGGCAAGCCGGACGCTCCCGGCGCACCGTCGACGCAGCGCCTCAACCCGGTGGGCAACCGCTCGCAGATGCAGGTGAGCTGGAACCAGCCGGCGAACAACGGCGATGCGATCGCGGGGTACCAGCTGCAGGTCCGCCGCGGCGGCGCGACCGTCGACACCATCAGCGTGCCCGCCGGCCAGACGAGCCAGGCCGTCACCGTCGACACCTCGACGACCGACTACACGTTCGTCGTCCGTGCCCAGAACAAGGCGGGCTGGGGCGAGTGGAGTGCGGCATCCGCACCTCGACGCGCCTTCACGCCTCCCGGCGCCCCGACCGGAATCAGCGCGAGCGAAGGCGACAACCGCGTCACCGTGTCGTGGACGGCCGGGCCGCTCAACGGTGCGAACCCGGGTGAGGTCAGCTACCAGTACTCCGTCAACAACGGCGGCTGGCGCAACGACTGGATCGGCGGCGGCAACGGCGGATCGGGCACGATCGGCAACGGTCAGGTCAACAACAACGGCACCTACACCGTGCGCGTTCGCGCCGTCGCCACAGCCGACGGATCGCGGTACGAGGGCGAGCCCTCGGCGGCCTCCAACCAGGTCGCACCCTACGGTCAGATCGGCAACCCGTCCGCCAGCGCCACGCGCGACGGAAACCGCGTCACGCTGTCGTGGTCGTCGCCGTCCCGGAACGGTCGCGACATCACCACCGAGATCAGCATCAACGGCGGCGGATGGCAGCGCGTCGACGCGAGCGGATCCAGCCCGCGCGGCGATGTGGGCTACAGCAGCACGCAGTCGATTCGGGTGCGCGTGAGCGCCGCTGGCAGCGAGGCGCGTGAAGCCTCGGCGAGCGTGACGACGCCGAACCCGCCCCCGCCGCCGCAGCCCCGCGCGTCGGTCGAGAAGGGTTCTCCGGTCGGCGGCTGCGTCAACGGCTGCTTCCACCTGAAGGTGAACACGCAGGACTTCCCCGCGGGCAACTACCGCATCGACTGCTACGACGGCAACCGGAAGTTCAACACCTACCCGTCGTCGTACGACGTCCCGGCCAACGGCTCGATCCAGCTCGACTGCTGGATCGGCGCCGACGGGCGAGACATCTCCGCCGAGATCATCGGCTGGGGCCGAACCGGTACGACGCGCTGGTAGCCCCCGCATCCGCCCCCGGCATCCATTCACCACGAGGAACGAGAACGAACGAATGAGCATGACACCCGAGCAGGCAGCGTGGTTCCGCGACACCTTCACGCGCCTGATCGACAACGTCGACGCCGCCCTGCTCGGCAAGCGCGAGGTCGTGGCCCTCGTCCTGTCGGCGATGATCGCCGAGGGGCACGTGCTGCTGGAGGATGCGCCGGGCACGGGCAAGACGAGCCTCGCGAAGGCGATCGCGGCGAGCGTGCAGGGCACGTCGACCCGCATCCAGTTTACGCCCGACCTGCTGCCCTCCGACGTCACCGGCGTCACGATCTACGACCAGGCGAACAAGCGCTTCGAGTTCCACCGGGGGCCTGTGTTCGCCTCGATCGTGCTCGCCGACGAGATCAACCGCGCGTCGCCCAAGACGCAGTCGGCGCTGCTGGAGGTCATGGAGGAGTCGCGTGTCACGGTCGACGGCGTCGCGCACGAGGTGGGCCGCCCGTTCCTCGTCATCGCGACCCAGAACCCGATCGAGCAGGCCGGTACGTACAAGCTGCCCGAGGCCCAGCTCGACCGCTTCATGATCAAGACCTCGATCGGCTATCCGACCCTCGCCGTCTCGGAGCGCATCCTCGTCGGCGCCGTCGACCGCAACCCATCTGCGAGCCTCAAGCCCGTGATCACCACGCGTGCCGTCGGTGAGATGGCCGACCTGGCCGCGACCGTCCACATCGATCCGGTCGTCGCCCGATACGCCGCGCAGATCGTCGAGGCCACGCGTGAAGCATCGGCGACGCGTCTGGGCGTCTCGGTGCGCGGGGCGATCGCGATGATCCGCATCGCGAAGGTCTACGCCGCGGCGCAGGGACGCCACTACGTCGTGCCCGACGACATCAAGCTGCTCGCCCTTCCGGTGTGGGCTCACCGCCTCGTGCTCGACCCCGAGGCCGAGTTCACCGGCACGACCCCCGAGACGGTCATGAACAACGCCCTCGCCGACGTCGAGGCGCCGCTCGCGCGGGCGGACGCTTGATGGCCACACCCCCTGCCGCCCCGACCCCGACGCGTCGTCCGCGCCGGGGCCGCGGTGCTGCCGGCGGTGACGCTGCCGCTGCGGCGGGGAGCACCGCCGACGCACGCACCGTCGGCGACACGACGCGCGACGCCGACGCGACCGTCCAGGTCGGGGCGACGACACTGTCGGCCGACGCCGCACCGGTCAATGCCGAGGCGCCGTCGCGGCTCGTCGTCTGGCGTGAGCGGCTCGAGTCGTGGTGGGCGGTGGCACGCCGCGGCATCCGACTGGTCACCCGGACGATCCGTCCGCTCGGCTGGGTGCTGCTGTTCGCGACCCTGCTGCTCTGGTTCGTCGCGCTCAGCTTCGGATGGCAGGAGATGGTCATCGCAGCCGTCATCCTCACCGCCATCGTCGTCTTGAGCGTGCCCTTCCTCTTCGGCGGCACGGCCTACGACGTCGACCTCGACCTCACGCGCACCCACGTCGTCGTCGGCGAGCGTGCGATCGGCGGGCTGACCCTCGTGAACGGGACGTCGCGGCCGATCCTGCCGTCGCGGGTCGTGCTGCCGGTCGGTTCCGGTCGCGGCGAGTTCGATGTGCCGCGACTCGCGCCGCAGGCCGCCCACGAGGAGCTGTTCGCCATTCCCACCACCGCGCGCGGGGTGCTGGCGGTCGGACCGGTCAGCGTGCTGCGCGGCGATCCGCTCGGACTCTTCGAGCGCAGCAGCGACCGCCGTCAGGCCGTCGACCTCTACGTCCACCCGCGGACCGTCCCCCTCGAGGGGCTCTCGCTCGGGCGTCTGCGCGACCTCGAGGGGCTGCCCTCGACGCAGCTGGCCAGCGACGACGTGTCGTTCCACGCGTTGCGGGAGTACCAGCCCGGAGACGACCTGCGTCACGTGCACTGGAAGTCCACGGCCCGCGTCGGCAACCTCATGATGCGTCAGTACGAGGAGACCCGCCGATCGCACTTCGTGCTCGGGCTCTCGACGTACGCCGGCGACTACGCCGACCCCGACGAGTTCGAGCTGGCGATCTCGGCCGCCGGTTCGATCGGTCTGCGCGCTCTGCGCGACTCGCGGATGCTCGAGGCGCGCACGCAGCGCGGCCCGTTGCGCACGCAGGGGCCGCGTCGCCTGCTGGACAACCTGTCTGTTCTCGAGCACTCGCGCCAGCGCGACGGAGGGGTCGTGGCCCTCGCGGGAACGATCGCGATCAACTCGCACGGCATCGCGATCGTCGTGCTGTTCTGCGGTTCGGGTGCCGACTCGGCCGAGCTCAAGCTCGCCTGTTCGCGACTGCCCCTGGGGGTGCGTGTGCTCGCCGTGGTCGCCGACCGCTCGGCCGAGGTGCCGCTGCTGCGCCGTGTCGGCGATGCCGACGTCATCTCCATCAGCGCGCTCGACCAGCTCGCTCCCGCGATGCGGAAGGTGCTCTCATGATGTCGCCGCGGCGCCGCCGGCTCGTGCTCGACCTTGTCGCCATCGCGCTGCTGCTCGCCGTCGCGATCGTCGGCTTCGGACCGACGTTCGATGGCGGCGCCTACCTCATCGCGGGGTTCGGCGCGCTCGTCATCGGCGTCGGCATCGCTTGGCTGTGCGCCCGCCGCCGCTGGGGCGTGCTGCCCGCAGCCGGCCTGACCGTGGCCGCGTACTTCATCTTCGGCGGCGCGCTCGCGCTTCCCCAGACCGCGCTTTTCGGCGTCATCCCGACGCTCGAGACCTGGACCCAGCTCGCTCTCGGCTCGGTGCAGTCGTGGAAGCGCCTGCTCACGACGGTCGCCCCGGTCGCGCCCTACGACGGCCACCTGATCGTGCCGTTCCTGCTGACCCTCGTCGCCTCCGTCCTCACGGCCTCGCTCGCCCTGCGCCTGCGTCAGGCCGCATGGGCCCTGATCCCCGTGACGGCGTTCCTGGTCACGCAGATCCTGCTCGGGATGACCGAGCCCGCGATCCCCGTCCTGCAGGGCGTCGTCTTCGCCGTCGTCGCGTCGGTGTGGCTCGCGCTGCGACAGGCCTGGGACCCCGACAACGCCGCCGTGCGCATCGAGCCGTCGGCGACCTCGGATGCCGCGACCCTCCGGCACACGCGCCTGCGTCGGCTGATCTCGGGGACGGCGGTCGTGGCCGTGGCCGTGGGCGCCGGTGTCGCGACCGCCGCGGTGGCGAGCCCCCCGTCGACGCGGTACGTGCTGCGCGACATCGTGATCCCGCCTTTCGACGTGAAGCAGTACCCCAGCCCCTTGCAGGGATTCCGGGGCCTCGTGCGAGATGACGCGGAGACGCCGCTGTTCACCGTGCAGGGTCTTCCGGACGGTGGACGCATCCGCCTGGCGACGATGGACGCGTACAACGGCATCGTCTTCAACGTGTCGGACGAGGGAGCCGGCTCGTCGAGCTCGTTCACGCCCCTCCGGTCCAACATGTCGCCCGACGCCGAAGGCGTTCCCGGTCAGCTGCAGTTCGAGATCGACGAGCTGCGGGGCGTGTGGCTTCCCGACGCCGGGGCCGTCCGGTCGATCGAGTTCGAGGGCGAACGCGCCGACGAACTGCGCCGCACCGCCCACTACAACGACGCCACGGGGACCGCTGCCGTCACCGCGGGACTCGCCCCCGGGACGACGTACACGGTCGACACGGTGTTCCCCGTGCTGCCCAGCGACCAGGCGCTCGCCGACGTACCCTTCGCGCCGGTGAAGATGCCGAAGCAGGAGGGCATCCCCGACGGTCTGTCGCAGATCGCCACGGATGCCGTCGGCGACGCCGAGACCCCCATCAAGCAGGTCCAGGCGTTGGCGAACTGGCTGTCGACGGACGGCTACTTCAGCCACGGTCTCGAGGACGACCCGTACTCGCCGTCCGGTCACGGCGCGGCCCGCATCACGAGCTTCTTCGGCGGCGACGAGATCATCGGCGACGACGAGCAGTACGCCGTCGCGATGGCGCTGCTGTCGGCGCAGCTGGGCATCCCGGCGCGCGTCGTCATGGGATGGCACCCCGACGAGGGCGACACCGCGGGGGAGTTCACCGCGACGGGCGACAACGTCCACGCGTGGGTCGAAGTGGCGTTCGAGGGGTACGGGTGGATTCCGTTCGATCCGACACCCGACGAGGACAACGAGCCGAACGAGCAGACGACGACCCCGCGGGCCAATCCCAAGCCGCAGGTGCTGCAGCCGCCGCCGCCCGCTCAAGAGCCGGCCGAGCTGCCGCCCGCGATCGCGAACGACCGCGATCAGGAGGAGGAAGACGACCCCGGTTTCGATTGGATCGGCGCCATCCTCGCGCCGGTCGGCATCGGCATCGGCGTCCTCGCGATCATCTTCGCCCCGTTCGTGATCATGGGTGCGGTCAAGACCGCGCGGCGCACGAGACGGCGCAACGCCGACAAACCCGCCGACCGCATCAGCGGGGGATGGGACGAGCTGATCGACCGCGCGGTCGACCTCAACGCCCCCGTCGCCTCGGGTGCGACGCGTACCGAGAGCGCTCAGGTGGTCGCTGCCACGATGGAGCAGCCCGACGTGACCTCACTCGCCACGTCGGCCGATGCCCGTGTCTTCGGTCCGGGTGAGCCGACGCCGGAGGACGTCGACGCCTTCTGGCGTGAGGTCGACGCGATCGTCGTCGGAATGAGCGGGCGGGTGTCGGTCTGGCGTCGTCTGCGCGCACGTCTGAGTCTGCGCTCGCTCCTGCGCGGCCGCACCCGACGTACTCGGGGAGGCGACGCATGAGCGCGATGATCTTCGACACGGAACCGCTCACGGGCGTTCCCGACATCCGTAGCGGCGCCCGTGCGCTGCTGATGTGGGATGACGGCACCCGCACGGCCGTCTACGGTCGTACCGTCTTCGGGCGCGACCCTCATCGCACCAGCGGTGCCGATGCGATCGTGCTGCGCGACGAGACGCTGACGCTGTCGCGAACGCACTTCGAGCTCGTTCCGCTCGATCCCGTCGGCCTCGCGGTCGTCGATCGTGCATCGACGAACGGCGTCGTCGTGACGCGTGGGAGCGACGGTGTTCCCGTCGTGCCGGGCATGCAGACCGTGCTCCGCAGTGGCGACCGGCTCGACCTCGGCGATCGGTGGCTCGTCATCGAGGTCGTGCGGTGACACCGATGTCGGTGCGGGTCGGGCATGGGGCGGCGACGCACGCCGGCTTGCGCGGCCGGGCGAACGAAGACTCCTACCTCGCGGACGCGCCTGTGTTCGTCGTGGCGGACGGGATGGGCGGACACGAGGCAGGGGCCCGCGCGAGCGCCGCCGCGGTCGCCGAGTTCCAGCCGCTGGTCGGCATCGCCCGGGTGACGAACCAGGATGTGCGGGCCGCGATCGAGCGAGCGCGCTCGAACATCGACGCCCTTGCCACGGGCCAGCGCGCCGCGGGCACGACGCTCACCGGAGTCGTGCTGACCCGCGTGGGAGACGCCGGCTATTGGCTGGCCCTGAACATCGGCGATTCGCGCACGTACCGCTGGGCCCGTGGCCGTCTAGAGCAGATCAGCGTCGACCACTCCGTCGTGCAAGAGCTCGTCGACTCCGGACAGATGGACGCCGAGACCGCCGCCCGCCACTCGCGGCGCAACGAGATCACCCGTGCCCTCGGAGCCGGCAGCGTCGGCCAGGCGGACTTCTGGATGCTGCCCGCCGAGAGCGGCGACCGCATCCTGGTCTGTTCGGACGGACTGTCGACCGAGCTCGACGACGAGCGGATCGCCCGTATCCTCGACGAGGAGACCGAGCCGCAGGATGCCGCGCAGCGGCTCGTGCATGAAGCACTGCTGCACGGTGGACGTGACAACGTCACGGTCATCGTCGTCGATGCGCTCGGGGACGGCGGTGACGACGTGTACGACACCGTGCCGTCCGTGCAATCGGATGACGCAGACATAGACACCCGGCCGCGCGCAGCGGCCGCAGGGGGGAGCACCTGATGGTCGAGGTCCGCTATGTGCCGGCGGTAGGCGCGGAGCACTGGCGCGTCGCCCTGGCGCCCGCCGCGGCCGTCGCGCTGCCGGCGAACGTGTCGATCCCGACGGTCGAGGCCGTCTGGCGGCGCTTGGAGGAGCGGGGCATCGGTGCGGTCATCGAGGCGCTCACGGGCGCGTTCGGCACGTCGCTCGCGGCCATCCCCGACTTCATCCTGGCGATCGTCGAAGGCGACGGGCTGCGCGTCGCGGTGCGTGGACCGGTCGAGTTGGTCGTCGAGACCGATTCCGGTCCGCTCTCGGTCTCGGGCCAGGGCGTCTCGACCTGGGTCGAGCGTCATATCCCGGGCGTGCATCGCGCGTCGGCGCTCTTCGTCGATGCGGCGGACGAGACCTCGTCGCTGCCCTTCGTCGAGGGTGTCGTCGCGGCAGACTCCGTCACCGTCGACCTGACGGGTGCCCGACCGGGCGCCCGTCCCGCGAGCCCCTTCGTCGCTGCGGCTCCCGCGCCAGCGGCTCCCGCGCCCGCGAAGCCCGCGCCGGCGGAGACTGCCACGCCCGACCCCGCGCCCGCACCCGAGCCGCCCGCCGTACCCGAACCCGCTGCGACGCCCGAGCCCGCCGCCGCACCCGAGCCCGCCGCCGCACCGGTGCTGGGCGAGAACGACATCTCGTTCGACGAGTCGCCCGGCGCGCAGACGTTCGTTCCGCTCGGCGACACCGCGGCTGCCGATGAGCACGCGATGATCTGGGGCGAGACGGTCGTGCGGCCGACCCTTCCCGCCGAGCAGCTCGACCCAGCCGCGACCGCCACCCCCGACGACGACGCCACCGTCGTCTCGGCCCCGCCGGCACCGGCGGGCGATCACGACGGCGAGACGATCGCGGTCGCCGACATCCGCAGTGCACGTCGCGGCGAGCCGGCCGTCTACGAGTCGACGGAGATCGTGCCCGCTCGGCGCCTCGCACGCGGACGGATTCGCGTCTCGGACGGGCAGATCGTCGAGCTCGACAACACCGTCATCGTCGGACGGCGCCCCCGATCATCGCGATCGAGCGGTGACACGCTGCCCACGCTCGTCGCGGTCGAGAGCCCCGAGCAGGACATCTCGCGCAACCACGTCGAGATCCGCGCCGAGGGCGAGCACGTCCTCGTCGTCGACCTCGATACGACGAACGGCTCGGTGCTGCTGCGCGGCGGCAACGATCCGGTGCGGTTGCACCCGAACGAGCCGACGATGGTCGTCTCGGGCGACGTGCTCGACATCGGCGACGGTGTCACGCTGGCGTTCGAGGATCTGCCGTGAGCGCGAAGCGGCCCCCGGCGCCGCCGCCCGAGCTGCCCGGCTTCACCTACCTCGAGCTGCTGGGGTCCGGCGGCTTCGCCGACGTCTACCTGTACGAGCAGCATCTGCCTCGACGCAAGGTCGCGGTCAAGGTGCTGCTGCCCGAGCGGATGGCGGGCGGGTCGGTCGAGCAGTTCACGGCCGAGGCGAACGTCATGGCGATGCTCTCGACCCACCCCGCGATCGTGACGATCTACCAGGCCGGTCTCGCCGACGACCAGCGGCCCTACCTGGTGATGGAGAACTGCCCGCGGCCGAACCTCCAGGTGCGCTATCGCGCCGCGGCGTTCTCGGTCGCGGAGGCGCTGCGCGTCGGCATCCAGGTCGCGGCGGCCGTCGAGACCGCTCACCGTGCCGGCATCCTGCATCGCGACATCAAGCCGGCCAACATCCTCGTGACCGAGTACAACCGGCCCGCGCTGACCGATTTCGGCATCGCCACGACGACTGATGGCGCTGACGAGACCGCCGGTATGTCGATTCCCTGGTCGCCGCCCGAGGCGTTCGGTGAGGGACCCGATTCGGGTGTGCGCTCGGACGTCTACGCCCTCGGTGCCACGATCTACACGTTGCTCGCGGGCCGTTCGCCTTTCGAGCAGCCGGGTGGCCGCAACAGCGCCGCCGACCTCATCCAGCGCATCGAGACCGCACCTCTCCAGCCTCTCGACCGCGCCGATGTCCCGCCGTCGCTGCAGCAGGCTCTCGCGCGTGCCATGGCGAAGAGCCCCGGAGCACGCTTCGACAGTGCCGTGGCATTCGCCCGCGCCCTGCAGCGCGTTCAGATCGAGCTCGCCCATTCGGTCACTCCGATCGACATCCTCGACGATTCGCCCGACGCCGAGCAGGAAGACGACGCCGACGGCGAGTTGACCCGCGTCCGGGGCATCGTGAGCATCGAACCGACGACCGCCCCGCCCGCGGGGTCGACGCGCCGCAAGGGCGGCCCGGATGCGTCGTCGCCCTTCGCGCCGGGTGCCCCGGGCACGCCGTTCGCACCGGCGGCCCCCGACGAGACCGTGCTGCGTCCGTCGGCCCGCGCCGGGCAGGAGGCCACGGTCCGCCGCCCCCGCACGGTCGAGCCGATCGCGGACCAGACGGTGCAGCGAGGCGCGGCCGCGGCGGATGCGGCCGCAGCCGTGTCCCACTCGGACGCCGTTCACGACGTCGAGCACTCCGATGCCGGTACGCCCGCGCCCGCTGCGTCCGGCCGCTCGCGTCCGTGGCTGTGGATCACCCTGGGCGGGGTCGCCGCAGCGCTCGTCGTGGCCGTCGTGGTGGTGGCGAGCATGCTCCAGCCGACCACGCCCGCCGAACCCCAGGCGAGCGGATCCCCCTCCAGCGCCCCGCAGGACCCGCTCGCCGGTTTCGTCCCGCGCGTCGGTGACCTCGCGGGTGCGCCGGCGGGCACCGAGGTGACGTTCACGTGGACGAATCCGAATCCGGTCGAGGGCGATTCGTACCTCTGGTATCCCGTCACCCTCGAGGGAACCAGTGCACCGCAGCGTGTCGAGGACGAGACCGTCACCGTGCCCGCCGACCCCTCGGGTCGGACGTGCATCGAGGTCCAGCTCGTGCGTTCGAACGGCGGCGCGGGGGACGCGGTTCGCGGCTGCACGCCCTGACGCCTGGACGTCAGCCCCCGGGCTTGTCCTCGTCTCGTCGGCTGTCTCGCTCCTCGGCCTTCCGCTGTTCGTCGGCTCGCTTCTTCGCCTCCTGCTCCGCCTGCTTCGCCGCGTCGTCGGCCGCCTTGCGGTCTTCCCCCGGCCCCTTCCGCTCGGTCGTGTTCTCGGCGGGCCCGGCAGGTTGCTGAACGGGCTGTTCCGTCTGCTCGGGCTGGTCGGATTGGTCGTTCACGATGGTCGCGGGCTCGGACGCCTCGGTGGGAGCCGGCTCGGGAGCCGCCGACTGCTCGGTGTCGGCGGGTGTGGCCGGTGCGTTCTCTCCGGTCGCGGCGCCGAGCCACATCCCGCCGAGCGCGGTGGCTGCGAGCGCCGCGGCTGTCAGGCCGCCGACGAGTCCGATGCGCGCACGCGAGCGCTGACGGCGCCCGGTCGTCTCCCGCGAGACCCCCGCGGCCGCCGCAGGAAGGATCCTGGTCGCCGTCGGGGGGATCGCTTCGGTGGTGAGTGTGGTCACGGAGGGTACGGCCGCCGCGACCGCTGCAGGCACAGCGGGAAGCGTGGGTGTCGCCGGTCGGCGTGCCAGATCGGATGCCGCGGCGAACACCTCGACCGCGCTCGGCCGGTCTTCGGGGCGCCTGGCCGTCATGCGGCCCAGCAGAGACGCCCACGCGGGGTCGAGCGAGTCGGGGATGTCGGGTGCGAGGGTGAGCCGTGCGAGCGCCTCGCCGACCCCCTCGGCGCGAGGGAAGCCGCGCTGGCCGGTGAGGACCTCGAGAGCGACCAGGCCGAGCGCGTAGATGTCGGCCGGTGGAGCAGGCGGCGCCCCGGTGAGCTGTTCGGGTGAGAGGTACGCGGCTGTTCCGATGACCGTTCCCGGCTGCGTGACCCGGGCGGCATCCACCAGCACCGAGATCCCGAAATCGGCGAGCTTCGCTCCCGACCGGTTGCCGAGCGGAGGCACCGGCGCCAGGAGGACGTTGGAGGGCTTGATGTCGCGGTGCACGATGCCGGCGTCGTGAACGACGTGGAGAGCCTCGGCGAGATCGGAGACGAGGACGGCCGCCTGCTCGGCGGGCAGCGGACCCTCGGCGATGCGTGCCGCGAGGGTCGGGCCGTCGACGAACTCCATGACCAGATACTCCGCGCGGCCCGGCGCCAGCTGAGCGTCGTAGAGCGTGACGAGGGCAGGATGGTTCAGCGACGCGAGCACGGTCATCTCGCTGCGCGCGCGTGCGGATGTCGTCGCGCCTTCCATCTCGGGGCGCAGGAGTTTGATCGCCACGGTGCGCCCGAGCAACTCGTCTTCGGCGCGATAGACCCGGGCCATCCCGCCCTGGCCCACGCATTCGCCCAGTCGGTACCGGCCGTCGAGCATCGCCTCCGTGGGCGGAGGTTCGTTCGTCGCCATGTCGTCTCCCTGCGGCCGCGTCCCCGGGTCGGAGCGGCCAGGCTCCACCGTAGAGCCCACCCGCCCGCGGGCCAGGGTCTTGACACCGGGAACGGGAACGGGGCGGATGCCGAGACTCAGCGGGGGAGGGCACCGAGCGCGCGATCGACGCGCGTGACCACCGCGTCCGGTGCGGCGACGGCGGCGAGCTCATCGCGCAACCGGCTGCCCGGGACCCAGCGGATGTACGCGTCGAACTCCTCCGCCATCTCGGCGGAGTGCTCCGCGATCGAGCGGGACACCGCGCCGCAGGCATCCGGGGTGTCCGCGATCAGGGCGAGGTCGGAGTCGACGCCGACCCGGGGCGAGTCGCGGACCTCGGCGGCGGCTTCCCACGTGTGGGTTCCGGCACCCACCTCGAACGGTGCGCGGTCGCCGAGATCGACGAGCGCCGTCACCCCGTGAGGGACGTCCGCCCGAACGCGAACCCGCTCGCGGCTGTCGGCATCCCGTTCCCACGCAACGGAGGCTCGGCCCCGCGGCGTGTCGTGCGTGACGCCCGCGTGCTTCAGCGTCGACACGAACCACGGCTGGATCCGCAGCCGGGCCCAGCCGGGTTCCGCGCACGCGAGCCCGCCGAGGCGCCGGTGCAGGACATCTCCGACGGATCCGAGCGCGTAGTGGTTGAGCGAGGTCATGCCCGAGGGGTGCAGCGACCCGTCGGGTCGTACGGCATCCCATCGCTCCCAGACGGTCGTCGCGCCCTGAGAGAGCGGATAGAGCCAGGATGGGCACATCGTCTGCAGCAGCAGTCGTTCGGCAGCCCACGACTGCCCGTTCGACAGCAGGGCGTCGAGGACGAGCGGGGTCCCGAGGAAGCCCGTGGCCATGCGGTATCCGCCCGCGCGGAGGAGGAAGGCGAGACGCGCGGCGGCGGCGGAACGCAATCGGCTCGGGAGCAGATCGAACTCGAGCGCGAGGGCGTATGCCGTCGGGGCGTCGGAGGAGAGGCGGCCGCGCGGTGTGACGTACGAGGCTGCGAACGCATCGCGGACGTCGTCCGCGACCGCGGCGTATCGACCGGCCGCCGGCGCTTCCCCGGAGCGGGCGAGCGCGTTCGCGGTCAGCCGGGCCGAGTGAGCGAAGTAGGCCGTGGCGACGAGCCCGGGATCGGTCTTGGCCTTGTCGGGTCGGACGGAGGTCGGATCGAGCCAGTCGCCGTACTGGAACCCGCGTTCCCAGAGCCGCTCAGGCCCGGCGGCGTGCGCCACCGCGTCGACCCATGCTCGCATCGGGCCTGTCATCTGCTCGAGCAGCCGCGTATCGCCGAAACGCTCGTGCATCACCGTCGGGATGACGGTGATGGCGTCGCCCCAGCCCGCCGCCATCGTCTCGCCCAATCGCCCGAGCGTCTGCGGAACCACCGTCGGCACCCGGCCGCCTCGGCAGCCCTGCTCTGCGGCGACATCGATCAGCCACGACGAGAAGAATGCGTCGGCGTCGAAGAGGGACGCGGCCGTCGGGGCGAATACCTGCGCATCGCCTGTCCACCCGAGCCGCTCGTCGCGCTGCGGGCAGTCGGTGGGCAGTGCGAGGGCGTTGCCGGTGAAGCTCCGCACGATGTTCTCGTGCAGACGCGTGAGGCGCTCGTCGGAGCACGAGAACCAGCCGGTGCGCTTCATGTCGGTGTGCAGCACGACGGCGCTGAAGTCCGCGGGATCGAGCTCGCCGGGGTAGCCGCTGACCTCGACGTAGCGGAATCCGTGAAAGGTGAAGCGCGGCTCGCAGACGCTGTCATCGGTGCCGTCGAGCACGAATGTGTCGGTCGCCGCGGCGGCCCGCAGCGGTCTCGTGCTCAGCCTCCCGCCGTCGAGCACCTCCGCGTGTCGCAGAACGATCCGCGTGCCGGCCGGCCCGGAGACCCGGAATCTCACTCGTCCGACGATGTTCTGTCCGAAATCGAGCAGGACGAGCCCGGGATCAGCGCTCTCGGGCATGGTCGCGACGGGCAGGAACCGGATGCGCCGCACCGGCTCGACGTCGATGGCCTCGGGCTGCCGGTCGGGCTGCGTCAGGCCCGGAGCCCCCCAGGCGGTGTCGTCGAACCCCGCGACATCCCAGCCGTGCGGATGCCGGCGGAGGTCGACCTCGTCGCCGGCGTAGATGCCGCTCGAGACGAGCTCGCCGTCGCCGTACAGCCGCCAGCGGCCGTCGGCGCGGATCTCCTCGATGCGGCCGTCGCGGTGGCGCAGGCGGAGAAGGGGGCCGACGCCGGGTTGATCGCCGTAGAAGCGTTCCGCTGTCTCGCCGAAACCGTACGTCTCGGTGAACCAGCCGCCCGCGACCTCGAGCGTGAGAGCGTTCATCTCGCCCGGTCGCAGGGAGGGGGTGACATCGGTCAGGTGCAGGGGGAGCCGGTGCTGGTAGGCGGTCCAGCCGGGCTGCAGCACGGCGTCGTCGACGTCGGCGCCGTTCAGCCGTGCGCGGTAGACGCCGTGCGCCGCCACCTGCAGCTCGGCGGCGACGACCGTCTCGGCGACCGCGAACTCGCGCCGCGCGAGGAAGGGCTGGGCGACAGACCCGGGGTTCGCGAGGTACAGGAAGGGCGTGGCCCACGCCGTAGCGGGGAACGCGGCGCGGACCTCGCGGGGTTCCGACCAGGCGCTCGCCGTGCCGTCGACGCCGACGACGCGGGCCTCGAGCGTGTGAGACGAGCCGGCGTGGAGCGGAGCGAATGGCCAGTCCTCGAGGACACCGTAGGGACGCACGCTCACGGTCGTCGCACCGTCGAGCCGCAGCTCGGCTCGGTCCGCCTTCCACGTGGCGGGCGCCTCGACGAGCCACGACACGGGAGGTCGCGGTGAGGCGGCGACGGAGAGATCCCGCCGCCGCCCCACGCGCAGGGCGACGATGCGCGGAGCGCGAGCGATGCTCACGACTGCCGCGTCGCCCGGCGCGCCGTCAGGAGGGCGATGCCGCCGACTCCCGTCAGCACGGCTGCGCCGAGCCACCCGAACAGCGGTGATCCGCCCGTGCTCGCCAAGGCGCGCGCCTCGGTGGTCCCCGCGGCGGTTCCGTTGCCCCCGTCGGCGACGCCGGGTGCCGTCGTACCGCCGTCGCCCGGCGTCGCGGGCTGCGTGGGGTCGACGGGCGCCTCGACGACCGGTGCCGGCGCGAGCAGCCGCACGGCGGTGAATTCGCCCGAGTCCTTCTCGCCCGCGATGCCCCCGCCCCAGGCGAGGAAGCCGGCGCGACCGGTCCCGTCCGCCTCGTTGACGATCGCGGCGCTGCTCAGAAGCGACGTCGTCCTGTCGACGCCCCGCAGCAGTGCCCACGGGATCGCCGTCTCGTACACGGTCCGCCCGGCGTCGTCATCGCGGGAGATGGCGACCGGAGCACCGGGCACCGGGCCCGCGCCCGCGTCGACCGAGAGCCAGCGGTAAAGCTGCGGGCCGGCGCTCGTGAGCGCCATGCCGAACTCATGCCAGGTGGTCGCAGCCCCCGGGGCGCCGCCTGCGACGGTGAACTGGATCGAATCGCCCTGCCAGATGTTCGCGCCCTGCGCGGGCTGGTCGTGCACGTCGTCGGCCACATCGGCCGAGAGATACAGGTACTCCTCGTCCCAGGTGAGCCAGGCGACGGCGGATTGATCGTCGTCGTCGGCCTCGGGGTTGGCGGCGAAGGCGATCGGCGTGACGCCGTCGAGATCGTCGAGCGAGCCGTCGACGGTGATCGCGCGATGAGAGGCAGGCAGGACGGATGCCGCGTCGACCGGTGCGACGCGTCCCGAGGCCGTCAGCGTCGCCCCGTCGACGACCGCCGTCGCGGTGAAGGTCGCGGGGCCGGCCAGCGCGTCGAGCGGGATGTCGACGACGGCATCCGAATTCGCGCCGATCGACGCCGGAGCCTCCGGCTGCCCACCGACGTCACCGAGCGTGTACGACAGCGAGTCGAGCGCACGGGTGGTCGCGGAGGCGTTGGCGACGCGGATGCGGAGCACCGAGGCGCCCTCCGCCGTGAAGGCCTGCGCAGCCTGCAGCGTCACGGGTTCGCTCACCGACGCGGCGGCGCGGAGCGTACCGACGTAGCGGTCGCCGTCGTAGACGCGCGCGCTGGTCTCGTAGGTTCCCGAGGTGGTGGGAGCCGGGAGGGAGACCGCCGCGCTCGCGGTGGCACCGGGTCCGGTGGTCTGGGTCGCCTCGGAACCGTCCGGCAGCACGAGACGCCACGATGACGCGGCATCTGCCCGACCCTGCACGGTCCACGAACCCGTGATCGGGGCGCCGACGACACCCGCGTCGAGCGTCAGGCCGGCACCGGTCTGCGTGATGGCTGTCACCTCGCCCCGGACGTACAGCGGTTCCGTGCCCGTCTGCGCCAGCACCGGGGCATCCGCGCTGCCGCTGACGGTCTCGGCGTCGCCGAACATCGTCGTCAGTTCGGCCGACCCGCCGACCTCGAGCGCCACCGTCTGCGGGCCATCGGACCACAGGACGTGCAGTGGTCCGTCGGCGGTGGCGAACCGCACCTGGCGCAGGCCGGGCAGCGGCTCGTCACGCCCGGCGAACGTCGCCGTCGCGAGGGCGTCGGCCGCCACGGAGTAGGCGGCGAACGAGGGCTTCGGGGTGAAGGCGCCGAGCTCGTCGTCGGGGTGGTGCAGCAGGCCGAAGTTCTCTTCCGTCTCGGCGTCGTCGACGCCGTCGTTGACGAGGTCGTACACGTAGTACCGGGCGGCGTCATGGGCTGCCGCGATCACCGCCGACTTCGCGATGTCGGACGCCTGCTGACGCTCAGACACGGCGCGCGCGTTCGTGCCGGTGGGCCAGCCGTGCTCGGTGATCCACAGGGGCTTCGGCTGGCCGCCGTTGTAGCGCCGCACCAGGGTATCGATGCGCGTCAGCGTCTCGTCGAGGGCGTCTGCTCCGACGGGGTAGC
Source organism: Microbacterium sp. AG238 (assembly GCF_003610405.1). Classification (GTDB taxonomy): domain Bacteria; phylum Actinomycetota; class Actinomycetes; order Actinomycetales; family Microbacteriaceae; genus Microbacterium. Next base: position 1,759,034 of record NZ_RAQC01000001.1, on the reverse strand, counting down.
TGTAGGGATGGAGCACGACGCCGTCGAGGTGATCGAGCGCGCCGAGCTGGAACGTCCGCTCCAGCCAGTCGGTGTTGAGGTTGGCCACCGCGGGGCCGATGACCGGCAGGTCGGGGGCGGCCTCCCTGATTGCGGGTGCTGCGGCCGAGAGTAGGGCGACGTAGTCCTCGGGCGAGACGTTCGTGTTGCCCCCGAGCCCGAGGTCCCACTCGTTCCAGACCTCGATGCCGGTGGACATGTCGCCGAACTCGGCGGCCATCGCCGCGGCATAGTCGGCGTACGCGGCGACGGCTTCGGCGCTGACGGGGCCGTTGCCCGAGTCGTAGAGGGGGTTGCCGTATCCGGCGAGCAGCAGTGGGCGGATGCCCTGCTCGCGCGCGGGGTCGAGGAACTCGGCACGAGCCCGCGACCAGTCGTAGACGCCGGGCTGCGTCTCGACCTCGCTCCAGTAGACCTCGTCGCGCAGCTGAGCGAAGCCGCCGGCGCTCAGCGCCTGCATCGAGGCCGGATCCCATGACTGTCCGTAGTGTGTGGCGGCACCGAACCGGCCGGTCGCCGAGGCGGCGGCATCCGCGTCGGGGAGGATCGCGAACGTCGTCGCCGCGCGAGTCTCGCCGTCGCCGACGGCGGTCACTTCGAGGCGATACCAGCCGCGGTCGGTCACCGTCGAGGTCAGGGTGCCGTCGGCCTGCTCCGTGCCGTCGTCGACGACCTCGCCCCAGCCGTCGACGACGCGCCAGCTGATGGTCGGGGCCGTCGTGTCGTACCGGAACGACACGGAGTCGCCGTCGTCGAAGAGGTTGCCCCATGCCTCGGGGCGGAGCGACAGTGCGGGTGCGTCGGCGGATGCCGGCGCGGCGAGCGCCACGCCGGCGGTAAGCGTGAGGGCGATGGCAGCGGTGGCGGCGACGAGCCGCGGGGCGGAACGGGGATGGGGGGAAGGATGCTTCGGCACGCGGTGCTCCTCGTCGAGTGTTCGCGGATGGTAGACGGTTAGGAAAATCGTTTGTCCAGCGGGAAGTCTGGATGGCAGGTGATGGATCTGTCAACAGCCCGACCGAGGTTCCCCCTCGAATTGTCGCGCCGCGACACGCTCAGGCGAATTGGTTTTGACGTGTCGGGTCGAGAGGTGCTAGACATCGGAGAGCAATCGTTTTTCCTGCTTGCCACTCACACCTAGGAGTTTCAATGACGAAACGTTTCCGTTCCGTCGCGGTCGCGATCGCGGTCGGAGGCCTGTCCGTCGCCGCCCTCACGGGCTGCAGCAGCGACGCATCTGCGCCCGCCGATGGCACCGTCACGATCGAGGTCGGCGACCGCCCGACCGCCGACCGGCCCGAGGACCGCGCCTACTTCGACGAGCGCGTCGCCGCGTTCGAGAAGGCGAACCCGGACATCGACCTGCAGCCCGTCGAGACCGGCTACGACGCCTCGACATTCCAGGCGCTCGCTGCGGGCGGCAGCCTGCCCGACGTCATGAGCGTGCCGCTCACCGAGCCGCAGGGCCTCATCAAGCGGAACCAGGCCGCCGACATCACCGATGCGCTCGAGAGCGAGGGTCTGCTCGATGCGCTGAACCCGACGATCCTCGCCCTCACCAAGAACAGCGACGATCGCGTCTTCGCCATCCCCACGAACGCCTACTCGTTCGGTCTGGTCTACAACCGCGATGTGTTCACGCAGGCGGGCCTCGACCCCGAGAACCCGCCGAAGACGTGGGACGAGGTCCGCGAGGCGGCGAAGAAGATCAGCGATGCGACCGACGCCGCCGGCTTCTCCGTGCTGACGACCGCGAACACGGGCGGATGGCAGTTCACCGGTATGACCTACTCGTTCGGCGGCACCGTCGAGAACGAGGATGGCTCGAAGGCCACCTTCGACGACACCCCGTCGACGGATGCCCTCGACCTGCTGCAGACGATGCGCTGGGATGACGGCACGCTCCCCGAGAACACGCTCTACGACGTGCAGTCGCAGGGACAGGACTTCGCCGCCGGCAAGATCGGCATGATCCTCGGCGCGAGCGACTCGTACTACAACGTGGTCCAGAACCTGAAGCTGCCCGCCGAGCAGTTCGGCATCGGAGGGATGCCGCAGTCCGGCGGCACGCAGGGCACGCTGAGCGGCGGCACGGTGCAGATCGTGAACCCGAACGCGAGCGACGCCGAGAAGACCGCCGCGGTGAAGTGGGTGGAGTTCTTCTACCTCCAGCGCTTCCTCGACGAGGACACCGCCGTCGACGACGCGCGCGCGTCGAACGAGGCCGGCTCCGTCACGGGGCTCCCCGGGCTGCCGGTCGTCAATGCCGACCAGTACTCCGAGTACTTCACCTGGATCGCCGACTACATCAACGTCCCGAGCGAGAACTTCACGCCCTACCTCGAGGCATCGGCCGACATCCCGATCGTGCCCGAGCCCGTGAACAACGCGCAGGAGGTGTACGGCGCACTCGACACCGTCGTCCAGACGGTGCTGACCGACAAGGGCGCCGACATCCCCGCGCTCCTCGCCACCGCACAGAGCGACGTCCAGTCCCGCCTGAGCCGCTGACCCGACGGGGTGGGCCGATCATCTCGGCCCACCCCCGACCGGAGGACCCCATGACCGACGTGAGAACCCGGACCCGGACGACGGCGTCGGCGCCCGCATCCCCCGAGACGGAGCCGCGCCGCCGACGCCGGTGTCGTCCCAGCCTGACGGCACTCGCGATCGCGGCGCCCGCGATCGTCGTCTTCCTCTACTTCTCGTGGGGGCCCATCGTCAGCTCGCTCGCCATGAGCGTGCAGCGCGTCGTCATCGGAGGTGAGAGCAGCTTCGTCGGGTGGGAGAACTTCGCCTACGTCCTGTCGGACCCCGGTCTTCCGCAGGCGACCCTGAACACGATCTACTACACCGCGCTCGCGGTGCTGTTCGGCTTCCCGGTGCCGCTGGCCCTCGCCGTCTTCATCTCCGAGATGCGCTCGCGCAGCTGGTACTTCAGCGCGCTGGCCTACCTGCCGGTCATGGTGCCGCCGGTCGTCGCGATCCTGCTGTGGAAGTTCTTCTACGCCCCCGACGCCGACGGCCTGTTCAACACCGTCCTCGGCTGGGTCGGCATCGGCCCGCTGCCCTGGCTGAACTCGACGGCCACGGCCATGCCCTCCATCGTCCTCGAGACGACGTGGGCCGGCGCGGGCACGGCGATCATCATCTACATCGCAGCCCTCACGAGCATCCCCTCCGAGCTCTACGAGGCGGCGGAGCTCGACGGAGCGGGGATCTGGCGTCGCGTCTGGCACGTGACTCTCCCGCAGATGCGCGGCATCATCGCCACGATGCTGCTGCTGCAGGTCATCGGCACGATGCAGATCTTCACCGAGCCGTTCCTCTTCACCGGCGGCGGACCGCAGGGCGCCACCAAGACGCTGCTCATGACGATCTACGACTACGCCTTCGTGCGCGTCGACTACGGCGCCGCGACCGCGCTGAGCGTGCTGCTCGCCGCATCGCTCGGTCTGCTGTCGCTCCTCTACTTCCGACTGACCCGACGCTGGAGCCGAGCATGAGCGCCCTTCTTCCCTCCCGGCGGCTCACCCGGCGCCGCGACGTCGCCCCCGAACCGCTTTCGCGCACGAACATCTCCGACAGCGACCGTCAGCGCCCATCGGTGCGCGTCTGGCTGGGCATCGGTCAGGTCGTGGTGCTCGCGGGCCTGCTCATCGCCGGACTCGGTCCGCTCATCTGGCTCGCGCTCGCGGCGGTCTCGCCGACGCAGGACCTCATCCGCGGTCCGTTCTCGTTCTTCGCCAGCGGGACGGTGCAGTGGGAGAACCTCGCCATCGCGTGGGAGCGCGGCCGTATCGGCCACTACCTCACCAACACCGCGATCCTCGCGGCGGGATCGGTCGTGGTGACCCTCGTCGTCTCGACGACGGCGGCCTTCGTGATCACCGTGCTCCGGCCGCGGTGGGGCAAGCTCCTGTCCGGAGCCATTCTCGCGACGCTGTTCATCCCCTCCATCGTCTCGCTCGTGCCGCTTTACCTGACGGTGCGCGAGCTGCCGGTGCTGGGGGTCTCGCTGATCAACACCTGGTGGGCCGTGTGGCTGCCCGCCGGCGCCGCAGCGTTCAACGTGCTCATCATCGCCCGGTTCCTCGAGGCGATCCCCGCCGACCTGTACGAGGCGGCACGCATCGACGGCGCGGGCCCGCTCCGCATCCTCTGGAGCATCGTCCTCCCGCTGTCGCGGCCGATCCTCGGAGTCGTGGGCCTGCTGACGGTCGTCGCGTCGTGGAAGGACTACCTCTGGCCCCTGCTCGTGCTGCCCGACCCCGACAAGCAGCCGGTGTCGGTGGCTCTGCCGCGCCTCGCGGATCAGACCGAGCTGAGCGTTCAGATGGCGGCCCTGTTCCTCTCGCTGATCATCCCCGTGGCGCTGTTCCTCATCTTCCAGCGGCAGTTCCTCCGCGGCGCGAGCATGGCGGGCGGGGTCAAGGGATGAGCCGCGTCCTCGTCACCGGCGCCGACGGCGAGATCGGTCGTGCAGTCAGCGACCGCCTCGTCGCGAGCGGACACCAGGTCACGGCGCTGTCGCTCGCATTCGGGGGAGCGCATCCCGCCGATCGGCAGATCACGGGCGACGCGACCTCGCGGTCCGACGTCGAGGAGGCGATGCGCGACGTCGACGCCGTCGCGCACTTCGCCGCCATCCCGCATCCGAGTCTGGGCACCCCCTACGACGTCTTCCGCGTCAACACCTCCGCGACGTTCAACGTGCTCACGCGCGCCGCCGAGGCGGGCGTCCGCCGTGCCGTCATCGCAAGCAGTATCAACGCCATCGGCTACCCGAACAACCCGCACGACACGTTCCCGCCGGCGTTCCCGCTCGACGTCGAGACGCCGCCCGACATCGCCGACGCCTACTCGCTGTCGAAGCTCGCCGACGAGGCGACGGCCCGGTACGCGCACCGGAGGTACGGGATCGACGTCGTCGCGCTGCGGTTCCCGCTCGTGAAATGGCCGCACGTCTTGCGCGAGGTCGCCGACGAGGTCCGGGCCGATCCCGCGCGGATGGCCCGCGAGGGCTGGGCGTACCTGACGATGTCCGACGCCGTGCGCGCGGTCGAGCGGGCGCTGTGGGCGGATGTCGCCGGCGCCGAAGTCGTGCCGCTCAGCGCCCGCGACACCCTGCTCGATGTGCCCACGGCCGACTTGCTGCGCCGCTACGCGCCCGCCGCCGAGCCGCCGGCGCACCTGTCGGGCCATGACGCGCTCGTCGACCTGACCGCCGCGCGGACGGTGCTCGGCTTCGAGCCGCGCGAGTCGATCCACGACGGCACGGCCACCCCCTACCCGGCACTCGTGAGGAGCGACCGATGACGACAGAGCCCACGACCTTCGATCAGCCATGGATGCCTCGCGAGAACGTGCGCATCACGGATGTGCGGGCGATCGTGACGGCGCCCGAGGGCATCCCGCTGGTCGTCGTCCGCATCGACACCGACGAGGACGGCTTGTGGGGCTACGGCTGCGCGACCTTCACGCAGCGCTGGCAGGCTGTCGTGGCGTTCCTCGACCACGTGCGCCCCCTGCTCGTCGGGCGATACCCCGGCGACATCGAAGACCTGCTGCGTCTCGTGCGGTTCACCGGCTACTGGCGCGAGGGTCCGGTCGGCAACAACGCGCTCTCGGGCATCGACATGGCGCTGTGGGACATCGCGGGCAAGCGCGCCGGGATGCCGGTGTACGAGCTGTTCGGCGGCCGCGTGCGCGCCGCGGCCGACACCTACCTGCACGCCGAGGGCGCCGATTTCGACGAGACCACGGATCACGCGCGCGAGCTCATGGCCGCGGGTCAGCGGCATGTGCGCATCCAGACCGGTCAGCAGGGGGTCGGGCACTACGGCGCCCCGCCCGTCGCGGGTTCGTTCGTGTGGGCGAAGAACCCCGCGGGATGGCGTGTCGAGGACTATCTCGTCCGCACGCCGCAGCTGTTCGCCCACGTGCGCGAAGCGCTCGGCGACGGGGTCGAGCTGCTGCACGACGTCCACTCGCGGTTGACGCCGGCGACGGCGATCGCGCTCGCCCGTTCGCTCGAGCCCTACCGTCCCTTCTTCCTCGAAGACGTGCTGGCGCCCGAGCACTGGCACCGCCTCGCCGAGGTGCGTGCCGCCTCCCCGGTGCCGATAGCGGTCGGCGAGCTCGCGACCTCCTTCACCGACGCGGCCCGCTTGATCCGCGAGCATCACGTCGACTACATCCGCAGCCATCTCTCGGATGTCGGGGGAGTCAGCGCCGCACGCCGGCTCGCCGTCCTCGCCGACATCGAGGGAGTGCGCACGGCCTGGCATTCGCCGGGCGACGCCTCGCCGTTCGCCGTCGCCGCCGCCGTCGCGCTCGATGTGACCTCGCCGGCCTTCGGCATCCAGGAAGGGCACGTCTACAACGACGCGACGCACGAGGTCTTCCCCGGGATGATCGACATCGTCGATGGCTGGCTGACCCCGAACGACGCGCCCGGATGGGGCATCGAGATGGACGAGGCCGCCGCCGCCCGCTTCCCCGCCGGTCTTTCCGGGCACGACGCGTGGGCCGCGGGCGTCCGCGCCCCCGACGGCGCCCTGATCGCGCCCTGAGCGTGCGGCGCTCCGCGCCGTCGCGCCGACCCCCCATCCCCGAACCCGAAAGAGATCCATGACCACCTGGTCGATCGCGCCCTCGGGGCGCTGGCTGCTGCACGGCGGCGAACCGACGTTCCTCCTGGCTGACACCGTCTGGGCGGCTTTCGGCGGTCCGACCGAGAACGAGTGGCTCGACCACCTCGAGCTCCGCCGCCGCCAGGGCTTCAACGCGCTGTTGATCAGCGTCCTGCCCATCGAGCACGACCGTTCGACGGGCACGCGCTCGCCGTACGCCCTCCGCGACGGCGCGGTCGACTTCGGCGCCGGTGACCCCGACTACTGGGCCGTCGCCGAGCGCATGCTCGAGCAGGCGCGCGAGCGGGGCTTCACGCCGATGCTCGTGCTGCTGTGGAACAACTTCGTGCCCGGCACGTGGGGCTCGCGCCTCACTCCCGATCACGTGCTGAGCGCGGAGCAGACCGAGACCTACGTCCGAGAGACGGTGGCGAGGTTCCAGCGGTTCGAGCCGGTCTGGATCGTGTCGGGCGACGACGATCTCGACGACGACGTCGCGCTCGAGCGGTACAGCTCGGTGGCGGCGCTGCTGCGCGAGGTCGCACCCGGCCAGCTCGTCACCTGGCACGACACTCCGACAGCACGGATGCCGCAGCCGCTGGCCGACAGCGGACTCGTCGACTTCCACGCGCTCCAGTCGGGGCACAACGAAGCCTGGGAGACGCTGCCGGCCGACCTCACCCGCTACTACCGCGGCCTCGACGTCGCGCGGCCGATCATCAACCTCGAGCCCTGCTACGAAGGGCTCGGCCGCTTCCGCGGCACCGCGCGCCACTCGGCGGCCGACGTCCGTCGCGCCAGCTGGACCGGCGTCGTCTCGGGCGCTGCCGCGGGTCTCGGCTACGGCGCCCACGGCGTCTGGTCGTGGCATCGCCGAGGAGAGGGCTTCTCGGCCGAAGACGTGCACGGGGCTCCGTTCCCGTTCTCCGTCGCCGCGGCCTTCCCTGGCGCCGAGGACGTCGCGTACCTCCGCCGTGTCGTCGACGCGGAGCGGCTATGGGGCCTCGACGCGGCGCCCGATCTGCTCGTGGCCGAACCCTCCGGGGCCGTCGCCGGCCGCACTCCCGATGGAACGATCGCCGTCTACGCCCCCACGCCCTTCTCGCTCACCCTCGGAGGCGTCGAGCCCGACGGCCTCGGGGTGACACTCCATGACCTCGCGGCGCGTCGGCCCGATGCCGCGCGGTGGACCGCGGTCGACGGCGGCATCCGGCTCGAGCAGCCCGAGTTCACCGGCGACGCGCTGTTCGTACTGCGCCCCGTTCACAGCGGGGGCGAACGATGAACGGGCGGATCGTGACGTTCGGCGAGGCGCTCGCCACCGCGACCGTCGATGAGGCGGGCACCCTGACCCGCGCGACCGTCGCGGGCGCGGAGCTCAACACCGCGGTCGGGCTCGCGCGCCTCGGGCATGATGTCGCGTGGGCTTCTCGGCTCGGCGATGACGTCTTCGCGGGACTCGTGCGCGAGACCCTGCGGGCTGAAGGCATCGACGATCGCCTCGTGGTGGCTGCTCCCGGGGAGCAGACGGGCCTGATCGTCAAGCAGCGCCGGGACGACGACGACATCCGTTCGGAGCACTACCGCGCGACGAGCGCCGCGAGCCGACTGCGTTCGGACGACCTCCCGGCCGCGGCACTCGACGGGGCAGGGTGGTTGCACGCCACCTGCATCACGCCCGCGCTCGGAGCAGGCCCGAAGGGGCTGTTCGAGAACGTCCTCCACGAGGCGTCGATGCGCGGCATCCCGATCTCGCTCGACGCCAACCACCGGCCGCAGCTGATGTCGGAGGACGAGCTCCGAGCAGTCGTCGACGATTGGCTCGATGTCGTCGACACGTTCTTCTGCAACGAGGACGAGGCCCGGATCCTCACCGGCACGACATCGACGGATGCCGCCGTCGACGAGCTCGCCCGGCGTGGCCCCCGCGTCGTCGTGGTGAAGCTCGGAGGTCGCGGGGCGATGGCCGGCGACGCGGCGGGTCGACGCTTCACTCCTGCGTCCGCCGTCACCCCGCCGACTCATCCCGTCGGAGCCGGCGACGCCTTCGCCGCGGCATGGATCTCGTGCACGCTGCGCGGCTACACCGTCGACGAGGCGCTGCCCGTCGCGGCGTGGTGCGCGGCACGGGTCGTCGCCGATCCCGGCGATCACGACGGCTTCCCCCGCCGCGTCGAGCTCGACGCCTTCGAGGTTGCACGCCGCGACCTCGCGGAGGCCGGGCGATGACCGCGGACGTGCGAGCAGCGCTCGCCGCCGCGGCCGTCGTCGCCGTGCTTCGGGCGTCGTCGGAAGCCGAGCTGCGTCGGCAGATCGATTTCGCCCTCGACGCCGGACTGCCGGTGCTCGAGATCACGTCCACGACCCCGGGGTGGGACCGCGTGTTGGCGGAGATCGCCGGCGACACTGCCTTCGACCGCACCCTGCTCGGGGCCGGCACCGTTACGACCGTGGCTCAGGCTGAGGCGGCGCGGGATGCTGGGGCACGGTTCCTCGTGTCGCCGACGGTCGTCGACGCCGCCGTGCGCGCGGCAGCCGGCGAGGCGACCTTCATCGCGGGCGGATTCACCCCGACCGAGCTGCGCGCTGCGGCAGGAGCGACCGGCCTGGTGAAGCTCTTCCCCGCCGCGAGCGGCGGTCTCGGGCACCTGCGCGCGGTTCGCGACGTGATGCCCGACGTCGCCGTCATGCCCACCGGCGGCATCGGCATCGACGCCGCCGCCGACTGGATCGCCGCGGGTGCCGTCGCGGTCGGGATCGGCGGCGGGCTGTTTCGTGAACCCGTGGGCCGGGTCCGCGACCTCGTCGCTTCGCTCCGGCGGACCCCGTGAAGCGGATGCGCATCGGCTCGGGCGATCTCGTCGCGGTCGTGGAGGCCGACGGGGCTCGCATCTCGTCATTGCGCCACCTGCCCACCGAGCGTGAACTGCTCGCGTCGACACCGTGGGCCGACGATCCGGATGACGCGTTCGTGATGGCCGACTCGAGTGCGCAGTGGCATCGCGCCTACCGCGGCGGCTGGCACCTGCTGCTGCCGCGGGCCGGCGACGCACCCGCGACGGCGTCTCCGCCGCAGCCGTTCCATGGCGAGGCCGCGTGGCGCACCTGGCGGCTCACGGGCAGCCGTAACGCGTGCCGCGCGTCGGTCGTCCTGCGGACGGTTCCGCTCGCGATCGACCGATGGATGTCGGTGCGCGCGAACCTGCTCGTCATCGAGACCGCGGTACGGAACGTCGGCAGTGATCCGGTCAGCTACGGCTGGGCCGAGCACCCGGCGTTCTCGGGCGACCTCTTCGGTCCGGCCTCCACGGTGCACACGGGTGACCGCGTCATACGGCTGGACGCGGCGCCCGCGGCATCCTTCGCCGATCTCGCCGCACCTGCCGGCGCCGTGACCATCACCGCCCCCGAGGCCGGTGTCGAGGTCTCACTGCACTGGGACGCGGCGCTGCTGCCGCGGCTCTACGTCTGGCAGGAGCAGCGGGGGAGCGCCGGCTTCCCGTGGTGGGGTGCGATGGATGCCGTCGGCCTCGAGCCGGCCGCCGACCCGTACGGCACACCCCTCGACGCTCTCGGCACCCTGACCCTCGCGCCGGGGGAGAGCCGGGAGTCCGTCATCTCGCTGCGTGTCGATCGATCGGGCGATGTCGCGCCGGAGGCGACGTCATAGACTCGAAGCGAGATGGCGAGAAAAGCGATTTCCCTCCGTGACGTTGCGGCTGTCGCCGGCGTCTCGGTGTCGACCGTGTCGAAGGTGCTGCGGGGTCAGGGCAAGGCATCGGATGCCACGCGCGAGCGCATCTTCGAAGCCGCCGAGCGGCTCGACTTCCAGCCCAACGCGCTAGGTCAGTTCCTCGTCCAGGGGCGCAGTGCCACCGTGGGCGTGCTCACCATGAACGCCCCCGGTGCCTTCACGATGCCGGTGCTCACCGGTGCGACCACGACCCTCGGCACGCGCGACCTGTCGGTGCTCGTGACCGACTCGCACCTCGACCGCACCGTACTCGCGGCGACGGTCCGCAAGCTGCGGGCGCGCAGCATCGACGGGCTGCTCGTCGTCGGCGACGGGTCCGGGTCGGAGATCCGCTCGGTCACGGCGGGGTTCCCGGCACCGGTGGTCTACGTCTACGGCATCTCCGACGACGACGCCGACGCCTCGTTCGTGCACGACGGGTACGCCGCCGGGAAGCGTGCCGGAGAGCACCTCCTCGCCTCCGGTCGTCGGCGCATCGCGCACATCACGGCTTCCGCCGACGACCACTCGGCGCGCGAGCGCGCGGACGGCCTCGCCGCAGCCCTCGCGGCCGCCGGTGCCGACCTCGCGCCCGAGCTCGTGCTGCGCGGTGACTGGTCGCGGGGCTGGGGTCGCGAGGCCGCGGAGCGGCTGATCGCGTCGGGCGCGACGTTCGACGCCGTCTGCTGCGGCAACGACACGATCGCCCGCGCGGTGATCGCGGCGCTCGCCGAAGCGGGTGTCCGCGTGCCGGAGGATGTCGCCATCACCGGGATGGACAACCTGTCGGGCCTCACCGGGCAGGACGACGAGAGCCTCACGACGATCGACTTCCGTCTCGCCGACCTGGGTGCCCGGGCCGCGGCTCACCTGGCCGACGTCATCGACGGTCAGCCCTACGAGCCCGGCCTGCACCGGCTGGCGGGCGACCTCGTCGCGGGTGAGTCGACGGCGTCGCCGGCTGGCTGACGGCCTCAGTTCTGGCGCGAGCCGAGCACCTTCACGATGACGGACCGTCGGCGCAGTTCGGCGATCGTCCTGGTCTCCTCGTCGGCGTCGCGGCCGAGCGCGTGCACGTCGGAGACCACGACGACGTCTCCCGCCGTCAGATGACCGAACAGGCGCGACAGGCGTTCCTGCCAGCTCTCGCCGGTCTCGGGAGCGGGGTGGCGGAAGCCCTCGATCGGAACGCCGAACTGTGCCAGCGCGTCGCGCTGAGCCACGATGCTCGGCATGTCGTCGCGCGAGACGACGAGGCCGACAAGGCGGGCACCGGCGGGGCGGGCGGCCCACCATTCCGGGCTCGGCTGCAGGGCGGCGAAGCTGTCGGGCAGTTCGTCGACGGGGGAGTCGGGCAGCGCGATCGTACGCGTCTCGGCGTAGTCCGCCGCGGGGCGCGTGGTCCGGTCGTCGTCGGTCGGGGTGCTCACCCTCTCATTGTCGCCGACGCGAGAACGGTTTTCACCGCGAGTTCGCGTCAGAGATCGTTCTGGCGCATCTCGAGGCTCACCTGCTGCGAATCGAGGCGGCGTTGGGACTCGCGCAGCACCTCCGACGAGAACGCGCCCTCGCGCGACAGCTCGAGCAGGCGCGAGCGCATCGCGCCGATCAGCAGCAGCTGCAGCTCGCGCGCGAGGGCACCGGCATCCTCGTCGGCCGCATGCTCCAGTCGGCGGCGCGCGATCGTCAGGGTGCGGGCATCCCATCGGCCACCTTCCTCGACGGCGAGCGTCGGGTCGGCCAGCCGGTCGATCGCCGCGGTGCGCAGCTCGGCGTCGAGCGCCTGCTCCTCCTCGCGCAGCAGCGAGCTGTCGGCGACGGTGCTCGGGATGCGCAGCGCCCGCACCAGGCCCGGCAGCGTGAGGCCCTGGAGGAGCAGGCTGATGACCGCGACCAGGAACGCGGTGAGGATGAGGAGTTCGCGCTCCGGGGTGTCGCGGGGAAGCGTCTGCGCCGCCGCGAGCGTCACGACGCCGCGCATCCCGGCCCACACGATGATCGTGCCGTGCTTCCAGCCGAGCGGCGAGGCCTCGTAGTAGTCGAGGTCGTTGAACGCTCGGGTCACCCGGCTGCGCATGCTCTCCAAACGCCGACGCGCCGCCCCCGGGTTCCGTCCGCGTCTCGCCACGTCGGGCGACAGGTTGTCGAGGTGCTCCGAGATCTGCTCGAGGCGGTCGCGCTGGCGCAGTCGCGCGCGTCTGCCCTGGACGAAGATGAGCCCGGCGACGTAGACGGCGCGGATGGAAAGAAGGATCGCGAGCGAGCCCAGGGCGAGGAGGATCGCCTTCCCGGGTCCGCTCTGCTGCTGGAAGTTGTCGTCGAGGATGCCGCGCAGTTCGAGCCCCATGACCAGGAAGACGCCGCCCTCGAGCACCAGCTCGACCGTCCGCCAGTTGATCTCGTCCGAGACCCGCTGCTCGGCGGTGAACCGGCGCGCGGCACCCTGGCCCGTCGTGATGCCGGACGCCACGGCGGCGACCAGCCCCGAGCCGCCGAGGTGCTCGGTGGGCAGGTACGCCACGAAGGGCACGATGAACCCGAGGGCGGTGGCGGCGACGGTGTTCATGCGTGCCCGGACGCGCAGATTGACGCCGCCGACGACGACGCCGACGATCACGGCGGCGACGATGCCCCAGACGAACGTGCCGACCGTGTCGGCGAAGGCGAACCCGCCGGCCACCGCGGCGATCGCGCTGCGCAGCAGCACGAGTGCGGTGGCGTCGTTGATGAGGCTCTCGCCCTCGAGGATCGTCACGACGCGCGGCGATATACCGAGTCGTTTGACGATGGAGGTCGCGACGGCATCGCTCGGGCTCAGCACCGCCCCGAGCGCGACGGCCAGCGGGAACCCGAGCTGCGGGAGCACGAGGGTGAGAAATCCTCCGACGGCGAGCGCACTGACGACGACGAGGGCGACGGCGAGCCCCGAGATCGACGGCAGATCGCGTCGGAACTCCACTGCCGGCAGTCGGACGGCTGCCGCGTAGAGCAGGGGCGGGAGCACTCCGACGAGGATCAGCTCGGGGTCGACCTCGAAGTCGTCGAGGATCGGCAGCCAGGACGCGGCCAGGCCCACCGCGACGAGGATCAGCGGGCCGGCGACCCCCAGGCGTTTCGACAGCGAGGTCGAGAGCGCGATCGCGACGACTCCGAGGATGAGTCCGGGCAGCAGTTCCACGCGTCCGGGCGCCCGTCAGAGGATGCCGAGAGCCCGGACGGCGTCGCGTTCGTCGACGAGCTCCGCGACCGACGCGTCGAGCCGCGACCGGCCGCGCTCATCGAGGTCGAGACCCGAGACGACGCGATAGCCCGAGCCGTCGCTCGTCACGGGGAAGGAGCAGACCAGGCCCTCGGGCACGCCGTACTCGCCCCGCGAGACGACCGCGGCGGAGGTACGACGACCGTCGGTGCCGAGCACCTCGTCGCGCACGTGTCGCAGGGCGGCGTTGGCTGCCGACGCCGCCGACGACGCACCGCGCACGGCGATGATCTCGGCGCCGCGCTTCGCCACGCGGGGCACGAACTCGTCGTCGAGCCAGGCGCGGGCGGCATCCGTTCCGCCCAGCCGGTCGGCGAGTGCGTCGATCGCGGGACGCCCGGCGACGGTTGCGGAGGCGATGTCGGGGAACTGCGTCGCGGAGTGGTTGCCCCAGATGGTGACCCCGTCGATGTCGGTGACCGCGACGTCCAGGCGGGCGGCGAGCTGCGCGACCGCGCGCTCGTGATCGAGTCGGGTCATCGCGCTGAAGCGCTCAGCCGGCACGCCCTCGGCCGCCGACGCCGCGATCAGCGCGTTCGTGTTCGCGGGGTTGCCCACGACGAGCACACGGACATCGGATGCCGCGGATGCTGCGATGGCCGCCCCCTGCGGGCCGAAGATGCCCGCGTTGGCGGCGAGAAGGTCTCCGCGCTCCATGCCGGCCGATCGGGGCCGGGCCCCCACGAGCATCGCGATGTTGGCGCCCGCGAATCCGGTGCGCGCGTCATCGGTGACCTCGATCGATCGCAGCAGGGGGAACGCGCAGTCCTGCAGTTCGAGCGCGGTCCCCTCCGCGCCGCGGATGCCGTCGGGGATCTCGAGCAGGCGGAGGTTCACGGGCCGGTCGGGGCCGAGCATCTCGCCGGAGGCGATGCGGAACAGCAGGGCGTATCCGATCTGACCGGCCGCGCCGGTGACGGTGACGGTGGTGGCGTCCATGAGCCGAGCCTATTCCTGCCGCCGCGGCCGCGCCGGGGCAGACGACCGGAAGAGTCTGGCGGCGCTCAGCCCTTGCTGCGTGCTTTGCACGCGCGCGGCGCGTGCGCGGATGCAAGGGATCGGGGCCGACACCCCGTGACGGATGCCGCAGGGCCGGGGTGTCGCGGCCAATCCCTTGCATCGCGGCGCAGGCGACCGGACTCGCGGCGGATCCCGGCTCGTCGCCGTGCGGTGACACGGTGCACGACGCCTCGCAGGTACGGTAAAGCGCATGAACGAACGCGACCGCGGAGCCGCACGGTGAGCGTGTCGGCCGCCCTGGCCGGCATCCTGTATCCCGAGATCGAGCCCTACGAGACGGGCTTCCTGCTCGCCGGCGACGGCCAGCGCGTGTACTGGGAGCAGTCGGGCAACCCCGAGGGCAAGCCGGTCGTGTTCCTGCACGGCGGCCCCGGCGGCGGCACCTCGGCCTGGCACCGTCGGTTCTTCGATCCCGAGGCGTACCGCATCATCCTGTTCGACCAGCGCGGCTGTGGGAAGTCGACGCCCCATGCGAGCGATCCGGCGGCCGATCTCCGCTACAACACCACATGGCACCTCGTCGCCGACATCGAACTGCTGCGACGCAACCTCGGCATCGATCGGTGGCAGGTGTTCGGCGGCTCGTGGGGGTCGACGCTCGCACTCGCCTACGCCCAGTCGCACCCGGATGCCGTCTCGGAGCTGGTGCTGCGCGGAATCTTCACGCTGCGGCGCCACGAGCTCGAGTGGTTCTACGAGGGCGGCGCGGCCGCGCTGTTCCCCGACCTGTGGGAGGACTACCTCGCACCGGTCCCCGCCATCGAGCGGAGCCGGCTGATCGAGGCGTACCACCGGCTGCTCACCGACCCCGATCCGGCGGTGCACGTTCCCGCGGCGCAGGCCTGGACCCGCTGGGAGGCGTCGACTGTGACGTTGCGGCCCGATCCCGAACTGGTGACGGCCATGACCGCGGCCGAGTCGGCGACGGCGTTCGCGCGCATCGAGAACCACTACTTCCTCAACGGCGGATGGCTGCGCGAGGGGCAGCTGATCGAGGACGCCGCGTCGGGCCGGCTCCGCGGCATCCCGGGTGTCATCGTTCAGGGCCGCTACGACGCCTGCACGCCGCCCATGACGGCGTGGGACCTGCACCGGGCCTGGCCCGAGGCCGAGTTCGTCATGGTCGACGACGCCGGCCACTCGGCCGGCGAGCCCGGCATCGCCGCCGCTCTCGTCGCCGCGACCGACCGTTTCGCCCGCTGACCCGCGCCCGCGCCGGCGCGGCGGCGCCGAGAACGCACCGTCGCCGCGATAACGCACCGCGGATGGTGCGTTATCGCGAAGAGGGTGCGTTCTCGGCGGCTTGCGCCGCGGGCCAGTGCACCGACACGTCGAGGCGGCGGCGGGTGGGAGCGGATGGCGGGGCGACGAGCATCGGGAGGAGCGCGGCCATGGCCTCGCGGCCCAGCTCGTCACCGTCGACGTCGATCGCGGGCACGTCGTCGGCCCCGATCGCCTCGGCCACCAGGCGTTCCGCGCTGACGACGATCTCGCCGGGCGAGGCGACGCCGCGAGCGCGGAGGGCGAAGACGAGACCGAGGCCGATGGATGTCGCATAGGGCACGACCGCCGTCGCGCCCGAGTCGATGACCGCGTCGGCGGTCGCGACGCCCGCCGCGAAGGTCGCCGGGAACGGGCCGAGCGCGGTCAGCTCGACGCGCTCGCCGACGGCGGCGTCGATCGCGGCGGAGCGCTGCCGGTCCTGCCATGACCCCTCCGGGCCGCCGAGGTACACGATCCCCCGATGACCGGCCTCGGCCAGGCGCGTCGCGAGCTCCGCGAAGGCGCTCGCGGTGTCGGCCACGATCGAGGTCATGCCCTCGATCTCCCGGTCGACGAGGACCGTGGGCCCGAAGGCGCCGGCGGCGCGGACGATGTCGTCGGGACCGCGCGGGGCGACGAGGATGCAGCCGTCGACCTGCCGGGCGAGGCGCTCGAGCTCGTCGAGGCCGTCGGCGTCGTCGAGCCGGTGCACCGCGACGGTGAGCTGCAGGTCGGACTCGCGGGCGCGCTCCTGGGCGCCCGCGATGATCGGGGTGAAGAACGCGTTGTCGAGGGTGGGCACGACGAGCGCGACGATGCCGCTACGTCCCCGGGCGAGGTGGCTCGCGGCGCGGTTGGGGATGAAGCCGAGCGCCGCGGCAGCGGCGCGCACGCGCACGACCGTCTCGGGGGCGACGAGATCGGGGCGGCTGAGAGCACGGGATGCCGTCGACTTCGATACACCCGCATGCGCGGCGACATCGGCGAGTGTCGTCACCGTGCCCCCTTCATCCCGCCGCCGCATGCCGCGACGGTCCGCTCATCCTACTGAGCCGAAGCAACCGGTTGCGCCGGCGTCTGACGGCAGTTTTACACGGTGTTAACACGAATGGTCGCATCGCCCCTCGCGCGGGCTCTACGGTAGGAGCAACCGGTTGCGCAACCGGTTGCACCCGCATCCTCCCCTCGCACGAACGGAGTTCGCTCGTGGTTTCACGCCGCACCGGACTGCTGGCCCTCCCCGGGCTCGCGCTCCTGCTGGCGGGGTTCCTCATCCCGTCGATCGCGATGCTGTTCGCCCCTCCCGGCGTCAGCCTGGTCGACATCCTCGAGCGTCTCGGTCGGATGCTGACCGACCCGTTCGATCTCGCGATCATCGGGCGCACGGTCGGGCTCGGCCTCATCGTCACCGTGATCTGCATCGTGCTGGGGTTCCCGATCGCCTATCTGCTCGCCCGCTCGACCTCGCGCTGGTCGGGCGTGCTGCTCGCCCTCGCGATCTTCCCGCTTCTGCTGAGCAACGTCGTGCGCACGTTCGGCTGGCTCGTGCTGCTGGGCTCGAACGGCGCGATCGGGCAGCTGCTCACCGGGCTCGGCCTCGTCGACCGGGCTCCGCAGCTGCTCTACACCGAGCTGGCGATCGTGCTGGGCCTGACCCAGCTCTTCCTGCCGCTCGCCATCATCTCGTGCTATTCCGCCGTCGCCCAGGTCGATCCTGGGCTCGACGACGCCGCCCGCGGTCTCGGCGCGAGCCGCACCCGGACGTTCTGGGGCATCGTCGTGCCGCTCTCGGCACCGGGCATGGTCGTCGCCTCGACGCTCGTCTTCGCCGGCAGCGTCACCGCCTACACGACTCCGTACCTGCTGGGCGGATCGAGCCAGCGGATGCTGTCGACCCAGCTCTACTCGTACTCGAGCGTCACGATCGACTGGGCGGCGGCGAGCGCGACGGCCATCATCATGACGGTCCTCGTCTTCGCCGTGTCGGGCCTGTCCGCCGTCGTCGGACGACGGGGGGCCACCGCGTGAAGACCAGTCGTCCCGTCGCGGCATCCCTCGCCGTCGCCGGCTACATCATCATGATCGTGCCGATCCTCTTCGTGGTCGCCACGGCGTTCACGGGCGGACGCACCCTGCGCTTCCCGCCGGAGGGCTTCTCGCTGCAGTGGTTCGAGGCGGCGCTGAACTACGACCCGTTCATCAGCGCCCTGCTGTCGAGCCTCCAGCTCGCCCTCATCGCCACGGTGCTCGCACTTCTGATCGGTGTTCCCGTGACGCTGGCGATCCACCGCGGCAAGCTGCCGGGCAAGGGACTCGTCGAGGGGCTCTTCCTCTCGCCCCTCATCGTCCCCGAGCTCGTCGTCGGCCTCGCGCTCTACCAGCAGCTGATGATCGGCCTGCGCCTCGACAACTTCCCGGTGCTGCTCGTCGGCCACACCGTGCTGATGCTGCCCTACGCGGTGCGGGTCACGGGCGCGTCGCTCGCGCTCGCCGATCCCGGCATCGAAGAGGCCGCCCGCGGGCTCGGCGCGTCGCCGCTACGCGCGTTCTTCTCCGTCACGCTGCCCCTGCTGCGCCCCGGCATCTTCTCGGCGGGGCTGCTGAGCTTCGTCACCTCGTTCAACAACGTGCCGCTGTCGCTGCTGCTGCAGAGCCGCGACTTCCGCACGCTCCCCGTCACCATGCTCGACTACGTCCAGCAGAGCTACGACCCGATGGTCGCGGCCACGAGCACCATCATCCTCGCGGGCACCGTCGTCATCGCCGTCATCGCCGAGCGCACCGTCGGCTTCGCCCGCATCTTCGGAGGGATCAACCGATGACCACCGCAGCAGAGTTCGTCGGGGTGACCCAGCGCTTCGGCGACTTCACCGCCGTCGACGACATCGACCTCGCCATCCCGTCGGGGCAGCTCACGACGTTGCTCGGACCGAGCGGATGCGGCAAGACCACCTCGCTGCGCATGCTCGCGGGCTACACCCAGCCGACGTCGGGCCGCATCATGATCGCGGGCACGGACGCCACCCGCACGCCACCCGAGCGACGTGGACTCGGGATGGTGTTCCAGTCGTACGCCCTGTTCCCGCACATGACCGTGGCCGAGAACGTCGGTTACGGCCTGAAGCTGCGCAAGGTCGCGGCGGCCGAGCGTCGGCGTCGCGTCGAGGAGTCGCTCGACCTCGTCGGCCTCGGACACCTCGCGGCGAGCCGGCCGAAGAAGCTCTCGGGCGGACAGCAGCAGCGCGTGGCCCTCGCCCGCGCCATTGCGATCCGGCCGACGCTGCTCCTCCTCGACGAGCCGCTGTCGAACCTCGACGCGCGCCTGCGCGTGCAGATGCGCGCCGAGATCCGCCGCATCCAGTCCGAGACCGGTCTGACGGTCGTGCTCGTCACGCACGATCAGGACGAGGCGCTGGAGATGTCCGACCGCATGGTGCTCATGCGCGACGGCCGCATCATGCAGGAAGGCGCCCCGTCCGACGTCTTCACCGCTCCGGCCAACCGTTTCGTCGCGGAGTTCCTCGGCTACGAGAACTTCCTCGCCGCGGCGGACGGGACGCTGACGACCGTGCGTCCCGAGCACCTCGCTCTCGGGCGCCCCGCGGACGGGACCGGGCTCGCGCTCGACGGAGTCGTGCTCGACGTCGCCTACCGCGGAGTCGACCGTCTCGTGACCGTCGAGACCGCCGACGCCACGGGCGCGGCCGTGCGCCTCATCGCCGATGTCCGCGACGAGGCCGTCACCGCCCGCCCCGGCGATCGGGTCACCGTCACGGCGCCGACCGCCCGCCTCATCCGCCTCGCCTCCTGAGCGGCCCGACGCCTCCACCCCGCACCAGCACCCGCACCCACCCCAGCACCAGACCCGCACCTCTGCGCCCCGCCCGCAGACCTCCGAGAGGAACCCGCATGATCCGCACCCGCACCAGCCGCGTCCTCGCGGCATCCGCCGCCGTCGCCGCCACGGCTCTCGTCGTCACCGGCTGCTCCGGCGGTTCGGCAGAGTCCGGCGACGGGGGATCGAGCGACTCGATCGTCGTCAGCGCCTTCCCGTTCGGCGTCGAGCAGTTCCAGGAGGCGATCGTCGACCCCTTCACCGAGAAGACCGGCATCACGGTCGAGATCGAGACCGGGTCGAACGCCGACCGGCTCTCGCAGCTCCAGCTCGCCGGTGGCGACGCCGGGATCGACGTGATGCTGATCTCCGACACCTTCGCGGCATCCGGCCAGGAGCAGGGGCTGTTCCAGGACTTCGACGAGTCCGACGTCCCGAACCTGGCGAAGATCGCCGACTTCGCGGTCGAGGACGGTTATGACGGACCCGCCTACAGCTACCAGCTCAACGGCACGCTCTACAACACCGACGAACTGGATGCCGCGCAGGCCGCCGACTGGTCGCTCTACGCCGACTCCGCCTACAGCGGACGCCTCGCCTTCCCCGACATCGCGGTGACGGCCGGGCAGCTCGCCGTCTCGGGGGTCGCGTCGACGTTCGGTGACGGCCCCTACGACATCGACACCGCCTACATGACGATCGGCGGTTGGGCCCCGAACATCCTGCAGTTCTACTCGTCGTCGACCGAGGTCACCAACCTGCTCACGCAGGGCGAGATCGTCGCCGCCGATGCGCTGAGCGGCTTCGCGACCACGCTCATCGCCTCCGGTGAGCCCGTCGCGTGGACCGCGCCCGCCGAGGGTCGCTACATGGCGACCAACCGTGCCATGATCCCCAGCGGAGCGAAGAACCTCGAGGGCGCGTACGCGTTCATCGACTACCTGCTCTCCGTCGAGGCGCAGACGGCATCGGCCGAGATCGTCGGCGACCTCCCCGTCGCCCTCGACGCGACGATCCCCGCCGAGATCACCGCGGTGGTCGGTGACATCGCCGCCGACCCGATCGCCGCGGGCTACGCGACGCTCGACCCCGCCGAGATCGTCCCGAACCGCGCGCAGTGGGTCGAGCGGTTCGCGCGCGAGGTCGCCTCGCGCTGATCCAGACCGCCCGGCCGCCGAGCATCCCCCCATCCTCGGCGGCCGGGCCTCTTCTCGCGGTTTCACGACCGCACCGCTCCACGAGTACGAACGGCACCATGACTTCCGCAGCATCCCTCCCCGTCGACTACCTGCAGCGTCTGCCGAAGGCCGACCTGCACTGCCACCTCATCGGCACGGTCCGCGCGTCGACGTTCGCCGAGCTGGCGCACCGCGAGTCGCTCGAACTGCCCGCCGACCCCGAGCGCATCTTCGCCGACATCAACTCGCTGCCGCCCGACCCTGCCCTCTACCGGAACACGCGCATCCCCGTTCCGCAGCAGCGCGGTGCAGATGAGCCGGAGGTGTCGTACTCGCTCTTCCAGGTGTCGAACTGGGTGGTCGAGGTGCTCCGGGATGCTGACGACCTCACCCGCATCGTCTACGAGGCCTTCGAGGACGCCCACCGCCGCAGCGGTACGCGCCACCTCGAGCTCTTCTTCGATGCGCTGCCGCCGCACCTCGAGTCGCTCGGGTATCTCGGCGCCGTCGAGGCGTACGCCGACGGCATCCGGATGGCTGAGAGGGATTTCGGCATGACGGGGCTGATGATCCAGGGGATCGATCGCAGCCGCAGTGGCGAGGAGGCCCTCGCGGTCGTCCGCCGGGTCGTCGACAACCCCCACCCGTACGTCTCGGGCATCGGTCTCGACAACCTCGAGACCGCCGGTCCGCCCGAGCGCTTCGTCGACGCGTACCGCCTGGCCGGTGAGGCGGGTCTCGGACGCACCGCGCATTCGTCGGAGCACGCCCCGACCGCCGTCAACACGATCACCTGCCTCGATCTGCTCGGCTGCGACCGCATCGACCACGGGTACTACGTGCTCGAGGACGACGCGGTCGTCGAGCGGATGCGCGAGGAGCAGGTCGCGTTCACCGTCGCCTCGACCACGTCACGCCGCTCGTGGCGGCCCTGGCGTCGCGCATCGATCGGCGCGATGCTCGAGGCCGGGCTCAACGTCATCCCGTGCTCCGACGACCCCGGGATGTTCCCCACGACCCTCGCCGCCGAGTACGGCATCGTCACGGAGCAGATCGGTGCGTCGCGCGAGCAGGTCCGCCGGATGGCGATCTCGTCGTTCGAGGCGTCGTGGCTGCCCGCCGAGGATCGGGCCCGTCGCGTCGCCGAGGTCACCCGCGAGATCGACGCTCTCGACGCCGAGTTCGCGCTCTCGGTCTGACGCCCGCTGGGGCGCCGCCCGCGCCGAGCACGCACCCCCGCCGCGAGAACGTACGGTCGAGGGTGCGTCTTCGCGGCGAGCGTGCGCTCTCGGTGGTAGGCCCCAGCGAGCAGTGCGCGTGTGCCGGATGCTGCGGGTCAGCGACCGCTGCGGCGTCCGGCGCTGTTTTGGCGGACGACCGAGCCCACCATGAGCTTGCCGCCTGAGGCAGCACCGTTCGAGGATGCACGGCGGCCGGTGCGGCGCGGGTTGCCCGCGGGGGCGGCATCGCGCGTCTCGCGGGGTGCGCGGTCGGCGCTCTGGCCGCCGCGCGAGGACTGCTGTCCGCCGCGGCTCGGCTGCTGGTCGCGCTGACCGCCCGAGCGTGCAGCCTGCCCGTCGCGGCCACCGGCAGCACCCTGGCCCTGGCCCCGTCCGCCGCGACCGCGTCCGCCGCTGGAGCGGCCGCCACCGTTCGACGCACCGCCGTCGCGAGCGTCACGTGCAGCGCGCTTGCGCTGGGCGTTGGCGCCCTGGCTCGTGCCACGGGGCGCGACCTCGACCGGCGCGGGGGTCACGTAGGGCGCGACCTTGCCGACGAGAGCGGTGACCTCGGGCGACTCTGCGGTGACCGAGGTCGGGGTGACGGCGATGGCGGCCTTGCGGAGCAGATCCTTGACGTCGCGCTCCTGGCCCGGCATCACGAGAGTGACGACGGCGCCCTCGGCGCCCGCGCGCGCGGTGCGGCCCGAGCGGTGCAGGTACGCCTTGTGCTCCATGGGCGGGTCGACGTGCACGACGAGCTCGACGTCGTCGACGTGTACGCCGCGGGCGGCGACATCCGTCGCGACGAGAACCTTCGCGGTGCCCGACGAGAACGCGGCCAGGTTGCGGTCGCGCTGCGGCTGCGAGAGGTTGCCGTGCAGGTCCACCGAGGGGATGCCCTGCGAGGTCAGCTGCTTGGCGAGCTTCTTCGCCGCGTGCTTGGTGCGGGTGAAGAGGATGCGGCGGCCCATGCCCGAGGCGAGCGCCTTGACGACATCCTTCTTCTCCTCGGCGCCGGCGAGGTGGAACACGTGGTGCGTCATCGCCGCGACCGGGGAGTGCGCCTCGTCGACCGAGTGCAGCACCTCGTTCTGCAGGAAGCGCTTGACGAGCTTGTCCACGCCGTTGTCGAGGGTCGCGCTGAACAGCATCCGCTGTCCGTCGCGCGGCGTCTTGTCGAGGATGCGCGTGACAGCGGGGAGGAAGCCGAGGTCGGCCATGTGGTCGGCCTCGTCGATGACGGTGATCTCGACGGAGTCGAGGGTCAGGTGGCGCTGCTGCAGCAGGTCTTCGAGGCGACCGGGGCAGGCGACGACGATGTCGACGCCAGCGTTGAGGGCCTGAACCTGACGGTTCTGGTTGACGCCTCCGAAGATGGTGGTCGTCTTCATGCCGTAGGCAGCCGCGAGGGGCTCGAGGGTCGCGTTGATCTGCGTCGCCAGTTCGCGGGTCGGGGCGAGGACGAGGCCCAGGATGCGGGCGGCGCGGCGGCTGCCGCCGGCCAGCTCGCCGCCGAGGCGCGCGGCCATCGGGATCGAGAAGGCGAGGGTCTTGCCCGAGCCGGTCTTGCCGCGGCCGAGCACGTCGCGCCCGGCGAGGGTGTCGGGCAGGGTGTCGACCTGGATCGGGAAGGCGGTGGTCTTGCCGTCCTTCGCGAGGGCTTCGACGAGGGGAGCGGGCACGCCGAGCGTGCGGAAAGTGGTGTCAGTCATGAGGGAGTGTGTCTCCGGGCGCACGTCGGCGCCCTGATCGGTGGCCCGGATGCGGGTGCGCATGCGGGGTCGCCGTACGAAAGAGTCCGCGGGATGCCGGTCGTGACCCGGTGGGCGGAAGGCGTTCTACGACGCGTGCGGCGCGAGCGCGCCACAAGTTCGACCAGTCTACCAGTGCAGGCCCGGCGGTCGGTTCGGCCCCCTCGCGGCGACCGCGTGCCCGCTGGAGCCGCGATGCAAGGGTTCGGCTGCGACACCCCGCCGGTACGGCATCAGTGACGGGGTGTCGGCCCGGATCCCTTGCATCCGCGCACGGCCCCGAGGCTGCCCGGCGTCGGAGGCTCGGAACCTCCCCGACGTCTCCGAGCCCTCGGATGCCGTTGGCCTGGAGCCGCGATGCAAGGGTTCGGCTGCGAAACGCCGCCGGTGCGGCATCCGTCACGGGGTGTCGGCCCGGATCCCTTGCATCCGCGCACGCAGCACGCGCGCGGCACGCGCCCAGGTCAGATGAGCGAGAGCTCGCGCAGCTTCGTTGCCACGTCGTCGTTGCTCGGCTCGACGTGATGTGTCGCGTCGGGGTAGACCACGACGGGGATCTGGGTGCGACCCGAGATCTCGCGCGCGACGTCGGCTGCAGCCGGCTCCGCCTCGAGGTCGATGTAGGTGTAGTCGACGCCGAGCTCGTCGAGCTGCGCCTTCGTGCGGCGGCAGTCGCGGCACCAGTCGGCGCCGAACATCGTGATCGTGTCGGTGGAAGCGGTCATACCTCCAGCGTACGTCCGCGACGGAGGACCGGGCCCGACCCCGATCCCGCCCAGTGCGTACCGATCACGCGAAAACGCACCGCCTCCCGAGCACTCTCGACGAGGCGGTGCGCTCTCGGCGCGGAAGCCCGCGCCTCAGTACTCGGCGGCTCGGGCGCGCTCGGGAGCCGCGTCGAGCACCGCTGCGACGCGCTGCTTCTTGGGTGCGTAGACGACGAGCGCGTGGAAGACGAAGCGCACCACGAACGCCGCGATGAGCGTCAGGCCGGCAGCGATGACGCTCGGGATGTGTGCGTTCTCGACGAGCATCCAGAGCACCGGGATCCGGATGATGGCCTCGGCGTTGTTGAACGCGAACGATTTCACGAACCGTTGCGTCATGCTTCCGGATTCCGACCGCATGTCGGAGAAGACGAGGTATTCGAGCAACAGGAAGTTGCCGATGATCGTGATCTCGCTCGCGATGATGGATGCCGGCAGGTAGTCCATTCCGAGCCGGATCAGACCCCACATGATCACCAGGTTCGCGATGGCGCCGACGCCGCCGACCAGGGCGAACGCCGACATCCGTCCGAAGCGGAGCATCAGCAGCTGGGTGAGGAACCGGATGCCCTGTGTGAAGGTCGCCTTCGACGAACCGGCGTAACGCGGTGCGAAGGCGAACGGCACCTCGGCGACCCGCATGTGACGGCGCGCCAGGATCTCGAGCAGGATCTTGAAACCGCGCGGCCGCAGAGCGTCGACGTCGATCGTGTCGCGGTTGACCAGGAAGAATCCAGTCATCGGGTCGCTGCATTCGCCGAGCTTGCGGGGGAACATCGCCTTGGTGAGCAGCGTCGACGCGCGTGAGACGGTCGTGCGCGTCGCATCGGCCAGCCCCTTCGAGTCGCCGCCGGCGATGTAGCGCGAGGCGACGACGACATCCACGTCTCCGCGGTCGGCGCGTGCGAGCAGCCGGGGGATGTCCTCGGGTGGATGCTGCAGATCGCCGTCCATCACGAGACACCACGACGAGTTCGCGGCGCGTATGCCTTCGACCACCGCCCCGCCGAGTCCCGCGACCGGCTCGTCGCGGTGGATCAGTCGCACCGGGAAGTCGGCCGCTCTCGCGGCCCGCTCGATGATCGCGGGGGTGTCGTCCGTCGAGTCGTCGACGAAGACGACCTCGATCATCCGGTCGTCGACCGCGTCACCGATCCGTCGGAGCAGCTCCACCACGTTCGGGCCTTCGTTGAAGGTCGGGACGACGATCGTCAGATCCATGGAACGCTCGCAAGTGAAAACGGACGGGGGAATTCACACAGTACTGAGGATTCATATGCGTACAAGTGGTTGACCCTTTGGATATCTCCTGAGATTCACCCGATGGACTTCTTGATGTCATCCACGGTCATGCCGTAGTTGACGCGGACGACGGGCAGGGCCAGCTTGTCGCTTCCGATCGAGACGTAGCCGGGCTCGATCGTGCGTGCCATCTCGAAGCCCGCGTCGGCGACCGCCTGCTTCGCGGCGTCGTTGTAGTGGCCGAACGGGTACGCGATCACCTCTTTCGTGCCGCCGAGCACGCTCGCGGAGGTCTCCAGATCGGTGACGATCTCGTCGTGCGTCCAGTTCACGATGCGTCCGCGCCCGTCCGCGCCTGCGGAGTGCATGTCGTGCGTGTGCGAGCGCTTGAGCACGTACGGCGTGAGTTCGGGTCCGGCGCCGTTGATCGTGATGACGAAGGATGTCGTCATCACGCGGTACTTCTCCACCAGTGGCACGGCGAGCTCGAGCCACGACGGGTCGGCGTCGTCGTCGGTGATGATGACCGAGTGATCGGGGAGGAAGAGCTCGCCGTCGATGAACGCGCTCAGCTCCGGCCAGGTGGGCAGGTAGAACTGCTGCTCGGAGATGTACTTCAGGTGTGATTCCCAGTCGCCGACATAGGCGTAGTTGCCGCGGAGCCAGCCCGACTCGCCCTCCGGCTTCGTCGTGAACTGGTGGTACATCAGGATCGGGATGCGCGTCTTCGCGGCGGCGTTGTCGGCCGCGTTCATCCACGCGGCGTGCACCGTGCGCTGCTGGCCGTCGCAGGTGACGGCATCCGCGCCGTTGAGCCGACCCGGGATCGCCAGCGCCGCGGCATCCTCGGCTGTGTCGTACCAGCCGGCGAACACCATGCCCTCGCGCGCGGGGATCGGCAGCGAGGCGTAGGGCTTCCCTTGCGTCTCGAGCTCCGGGGCGATATCGATCGCGTCGCCGGTGAACGACACGGCGCATGCGTTCGGGTCGTTCGCATCGGCGATGAGCTGTTCCGCCGGCGTCAGCGGTTCGGGCGTCGGGGTGTCGGCTTCGGGGGTGGGGGTGCCCGCGGATACCGCCGGCTCGGGGAGCATGCTCGCGCGCTGCATCGCGTCGACCGCGAACCAGCCGCCGGCCGCGGCGACGAGCAGGACTCCGGTGAGAGCCGCGCTGATACCGATCACCCGGCGTTTGCGCTGTCGCCGCGCGTTCGAACGTCGCGTTGCGGCCATCGTTACTCCCCCTGTGGTGCCCGGTGCGTCCGTCGAATCCTAGGGTGCGCGGCTGTGCGGATACGCGCCGATGTTCCGGATGCCGCGGCGAGGGCAACCCCCTTTCACGCTTGCGTTGACGCGCGGAGACTACCGAACCATGAACGCGTTTGCAGCCCCTGCGGATCCGGGCCGCGTTCGCGTCGGCATCTCCGGGTGGCGGTACGCCGGATGGCGCGGCGACTTCTACCCCACGGGACTCGCCCAGCGGCGCGAGCTCGCATACGTGGGGGAGCGGATGTCGACGGCCGAGCTGAACGGATCCTTCTATTCGCTGCAGCGCCCGTCGAGCTATCACCGGTGGCGGAGCGAGGTGCCCGAATCGTTCGTCTTCGCCGTGAAGGGCTCGCGCTATGTCACGCACATGCTGCGCCTGCGCGGAGTCGAGACGGCGCTGGCGAACTTCTTCGCGTCGGGTGTGCTCGCGCTCGGGCGGCAACTCGGCCCGGTGCTCTGGCAGCTGCCCGAGCGGGAGGAGTTCGACGCCGCCGTGCTCGAGGAGTTCCTCGCCCTTCTGCCGCGGACGACGGGCGAGGCGCTCGCGCTCGCCGAGCGGCACGACGAACGCCTCGACGGGCGGGCGTGGCTCGAGATCGAGGACGACCGGCCGATCCGGCACGCTCTCGAGCCGAGATCGGCAGGGTTCGGATCGGATGCCGCGCTCGTGCTGCTGCGTGCGCACGACACCGCCCTCGTGGTGGCCGACACCGCTGGACGCTTTCCCCGGTTCGAGGAGGTCACGACTGCCGGGCACGTGTACGTCCGGCTGCACGGCGCGACCGACCTCTACGCGAGCGGGTACTCCGACGCGGAGCTCGAGGAGTGGGCGGACCGCATCCGGGGATGGGCCGACGGGTCAGCGGCATCCGATGGCCGTCCGCGCGATGTGTGGGTGTACTTCGACAACGACGCGCGGGGGAGGGCGCCGCACGACGCCGTCGTGCTCGCGCAGCGGCTCGATGCGGCGTTCATGCGTGGCTGACGTACGAGATCACCGCGCTCATTTCGGTGAATTAGAGTGACCGGATGTTCCGCAAGACCCGTGCCGAGCGTGAGCGAGAGCTCGACCAGGTCCTTCGCGGTATTGCCGACCACCCGCTGTCCTCAGAGGAAGTGCGGCAGGCGAATTCCCTGATCGAGCAGCTTGACGGTCAAGATCCGTCGGTCATCGACGACGCCCTCGCAAGCCGCGGCCTCCCGTCGCTGCAAGACCTGGGGAGGATGCAGCTGAAGCATGGGCTCGCCTTCGGTCGGCTTCACCGGCGTAGGCGCAAGCTCGAGAAGACGCTCGGCCGAACCTGACCCTTTCGCCCGCGGGTGCGATGCGGCGTTTAGGCTCGGCGGGTGACCGATCGGGATGCTGCGTGAGCGTGCAGCCGGCTCCGTGGGTCTGCCCGACCTGCGGCGATCCGCTGCGCTTCGAGATCCTCGACGACGAAGCGTTCCTCGTGGCGTGGTCGTGCCTGAACTGCGGACTCGTTCGGGTCACCGAGCCGGCCTGAGCCCGGGCGCCTCAGTGTCCCGGGTGAGGAGGCATCTGCTCGACGCCGGTCACCCCGCGCCGTAGGGTCACTCACATGTGCGGGCGATTCGCGAACGACGCCAAGACGGACGAGCTGATCCGGGAGTACGTCGCCGAGGGCGGCGACCCCGAGGACTGGGTGAAGTCGTGGGCCGGTGCGTACTCGATCGCGCCGACCGAGGATGCTCCAATCGTCCGCGACCGGGGCGAAGGGCGGGTCCTGGAGCTCGTGCGCTGGGACTGGCAGAAGCCGGTGAATCGCCCGCGGGGCGGTCCGATCATCAACGCGCGGATGGAGAAGCTGGCCCAGGGATTCTGGGCGCCGGCATTCAGCGCGGCTCGATGCATCGTTCCGATGCGGGGCTACTTCGAGTGGACCGGTGAGAAGACCCCGAAGACCCCGCACTTCCTCCACGGCGACCGCTTGCTCTCGGCTGCCGGGCTCACCTGGTCGATGGAACTGCCGACCGGCGAGAAGACGCGTTGCTTCGTCGTCATCACCCGCGAGGCGCGGGACGCGAGCGGACAGGTGCACGACCGGATGCCGGCCTTCCTGACGCCGGACACGTGGGATGCCTGGCTGACGCCCGAGAAACTCACCGGCGACCGCAAGGCGGAGACGCTGGCGATGCTCGAGCACACGTCCGGTCAGGTCGCCTCGACGATCCGCGAGCACGTCGTCGACCGCAAGGTCAGCAACTCCCGCACGGTCGATCCCGCCGACCCGACGCTGCTCGATCCGGTGGCGTAGCCGGTCCTTCGTGAGGGCATCGAGCGCTCGTCGTCAGGTTGCGGGTAGCGCATCGAGCTTCGCCGGCCGCTCCGCCATGGGCCGGCTGAGCGCCCAGGTGAGCAGCCCGCAGAGCGCGAAGCTTGCGCCGAGTACCGCACATCCCGCCCACCCCGCCGCCGCATAGACGGCGGTCGTAGCGGTCGCGCCCAGGACGGATCCGAGCGAGTAGAAAACCATGTAGCCACCGATCGCGCTGCTGGTCCGTTCGGGGAAGGCCTCGGTGAGTAGCGACTGGTTGCTGACGTGAACCGCCTGGACGGCGAAGTCCAGAAAGATGACGCCGATGATCACGAGCCAGATCGACCATGTGGCCTGACCGGCCGCGATCCACGACAGTGCCAGGACGACAAGCGCCGCCCCGGTAACGCGGCTCGCTCGGCCGTTGTCCGCCCACCAGCCGGCCCGGGCTGCCCCGAGCGCGCCGGCCAGCCCGGCGATGCCGAACAGCCCGACCTGCGTGGCGTCCAGATGCCAGGGTCCGGCCTCCAGGGGCAGGGCGAGTCCGCTCCAGAGCGTGCCGAACGACGCGAAGAGGAAGAACGCGATCACACCACGTGAGACGAAGAACGGTACAGCGAACATGCGGACGAGCGAGCCGATCACGGCACCGTAGGTTCTGCGACTCATTCGCGCTTCCGCCGGTAACCGGGTGAGGACGGCGACCGCGAGCGCGACGAGCATCGCTGCGAGTGCGAGGTAGACGGCTCGCCAGCCCCAGAGATCGGTCAGAATCCCGGCGACGACGCGGGCACCGAGAATTCCCACCACCACGCCGGAGGTGACGACACCGAGCGAACGGCCGCGTTCGGCGGGAGCGGAGAGATCCGCGGCGAAGGCGACGGCTGTCTGGACGACGACAGCGAAGAGTCCCGTCGCCGCGAGCCCGGCGACCAGGACCGCGGCCCCCGTGGCCGATGCCGTGACCAGGGTGCCGGCGGCGCAGAGAACGAGGTGGAGCGCGATGAGCCGCCGCCGATCGATCACGTCACCGAGGGGCACGAGGCCGATCAGCCCGATGAGGTAGCCGACCTGCCCGGCAGCGATCACCCATCCCCACTCGGATGTCGCGATGCCGACGTCTCGGCCGATGTGCGCGAGCATCGGCTGGGCGGCGTAGATCGTCGACACAGCGACCGCGCACACCGTCGCGAGCAGCATCCTCGCCGTACGAATCCCGCTCACGAGCCCTCTCCAATGGTAGTCGTTTGCAACTCATCGCGGTATGGCAGAATGGTTGCAGTTCGCAACTCAATGGGAGGGGTCGAGCGAATGGTCGGAGATATCGAGGACGTGACCTGGACCGACTCGACGTGCCCGGTCGCTCGGACGATCGACCTCGTCGGCGACCGGTGGAGCCTGCTGATCATCCGCGACGCGATGGACGGCGCCCGGTCGTTCACCGACTTCCAGCAGCGCACCGGCGTTGCGCGCAACATCCTCACGGAGAGGCTGCGGCGCCTCGTCGATCGCGGGCTGTTGAGGCGTGAGGCTGCGGCATCCGGTCGCCGCCAGCACTACGTCCTCACCGACGCGGGGTGCGACTTCTTCACGGTGATCGTCGCGCTCCGGCAGTGGGGCGAGCGTCACATGTTCGAGGATGGCGAGCCGCGCTCAGTCCTCGTCGATGTGGACGGGCATGTGCTCGCAGAAATGAGGCCGGTGGACTCGGATGGGCGTGCCGTCAACGCCGACTCGACGGCTGTCGTTCGCCCCGTTGGGGCGAGTTGAGGGGAGCGGGACCTCGTCGGCGCGGGTCCGGCGGCGTCACTCGTCGGGTGTCGGCTCGTGACTGAAGTCGTACGCGGGGTCCGACCGCTGCCACAGGAGGTATCCGGCGAGTGCGGTCGCGAGCCCGACGAAGTGCAATGCCGGGTAGACCAGTGCCGGGGCATCCGGTAGCAGACCCGCGAAGACGATCGACGCGATGAACGCGGCGGCACTGAATGCCGCCAATGCCACCGCCCACCGGCGCAGCCGCTTCGTGCGGGGGCTCTGCGGTCGCGGAGACGCGTTCATGCCTCGACCATAGGGCCCCGCACGGCCGATCAGCGGAGCGCGTCGGTGTCAGGGCAAAGCAAAACCCCCGCCATGTAGAAGCTAGGCGAGGGTTTCTGGGACCGTTGTAACGACGGTCCGTGTGGCTCCGACGGGCGTCGATCCCGTGACCTCACGATTTTCAGTCGTGCGCTCTACCAACTGAGCTACAGAGCCGCATGGCGTCAGAGATGCCATGTCCTAGACGAAAGGCCCTCTGGAAACCAAAGGGCCCGTCGCTTTAGAGCGACCCTGACGGGACTTGAACCCGCGACCTCCGCCGTGACAGGGCGGCACGCTAACCAACTGCGCTACAGGGCCATGCTTATTAAGTTGTGGGAGTGACCCCAACGGGATTCGAACCCGTGCTACCGCCGTGAAAGGGCGGCGTCCTAGGCCGCTAAACGATGGGGCCGAGCGAACCCAGACCCGGGAGTCAAACGTTCACGCTTACCGAGGGACAAGCATATGCGATCCGCCGCCGATGTGCGAATCGGGGGCGTGGCGTCCGCCGCCCGGGCGTGTCTCCGGGGCACAATGGCGAGGTTCGCACGGTCCGGACGTCGTCGACGACGCTTCCGGTGATGTGACGTGTGTTGCTACTGTGAACGAAGTTGCTCACGCGATATGGAGGTTCACCCGCGTGCGATACGAGAGCCTCGACTCCCCCGAAGACTGCGGCTGCGCCCCGACACCCGCAGAGAGCAAGAAGCTCTCGCAGCTGATCTCGCGCCGCGGCGCCCTCGGCCTCGGCGCCGTCGGCTTCGTCGCAGCGACGGCGTTCCTCGCCCCCGGCATCCCCTCCGCCTTCGGAATCGAGGGCTACCCGTCGTGGGACGACGTGCAGCGCGCGAAGGGCAACGAGGCCGCGAAGGCCGCGGAGATCTCGCGCATCGAGAAGCTGATCGCCGACCTGGCCGCGGATGTCGCGTACAAGCAGGCCGAGGCGGCTCGTCTGGGCGAAGAGTACGCGCAGGCCCAGGCAGCGTTCGAAGACGCTAGCGCCCGCGCCACCTCGCTGCAGGATCAGGCCGACGCGCAGTCCGCCGCGGCTCTCGAGGCCGCACGCCGCGCCGGCAAGCTCGCCGCTCAGCTGTACCGCAACGGCGGCGATGACACGAGCCTGAAGCTCTTCTTCTCCGATTCCGCTGCGAGCGCCGACGACCTGCTGGCTCGTCTCGGCACGATGGACAAGCTGCTGCAGGCTAACCGCGGCGTCTACACGGATGCCGTCACCGCCCGCGAGACCGCCCAGAGCCTGAGCGATCAGGCTGGTGTGGCCC
Organism: Microbacterium sp. AG238; assembly: GCF_003610405.1. Classification (GTDB taxonomy): domain Bacteria; phylum Actinomycetota; class Actinomycetes; order Actinomycetales; family Microbacteriaceae; genus Microbacterium. The sequence goes on along the minus strand of NZ_RAQC01000001.1, from coordinate 1,726,186 downwards.
GCGACGAGCGCGACCGTCTGAAGGTCGAAGCCGAGCAGAAGATGATCGCGGCGCAGGAAGCCGCGACGGCCGCTCAGGCGGCCCTCGAAGAGCAGACCGCGAACATGGCGACCCTCGAGGCACAGCTCGCCGCCCTCAAGGACGAGACGGCCACGACTGTCGCGGGTTACCAGGCCGGAGTCGAAGAGCAGCGCCGTCGCGACGAGGAGCGTCGTCGCCGTGAGCGCGAAGAGGCGGCCCGTCGTGCCGCCGAGGAAGAGCGTCGTCGTCAGGAAGCCGCAGCCGCGGCAGCCGCCGCTGGCAACAGTGGCGGTGGCGGCGGTGGCGGCGGTGGGGGCGGCGGCGGCGGTGGGGGCGGCGCCGGGCAGGTTCAGCCCTCCGGCTGGGTACGCCCCGGTCCCGGCTACATCAGCTCCTGGTACGGCAACCGCGGCACCATCTGCTCCGGCGGTGTGTGCACCAGCGGGCACCGCGGCATCGACTTCGCCGGCGGATGCAGCGCCCCGATCTATGCCGCGGCATCCGGAACCGTCGTCTTCGCGGCCTACACGAACAGCTGGGGCAACTACATCAAGGTCGACCACGGCGGCGGCATCATCTCCGGTTACGCGCACATCCAGAACGGCGGCTTCAACGTCGGATACGGACAGCGCGTCTCGGCCGGACAGGTCATCGCCTACGCCGGCAACACCGGCATCTCGCAGGGCTGCCACCTGCACTTCGAGATCTACCGCAACGGTGAGCGCATCGATCCCGCGCCGTTCCTTCGCGATCGCGGCATCTCGGTCTGAGCTTCAGCGCTCACGAGCCCGGAACAACGAAGGAGGGGCGGATGCTGCAGCATCCGCCCCTCCTTCGTTCGTCTGAGACTCAGAGCGAGTTGGGCGCTTCGCCCTCACCCTGCGTCTTGGTCTGGCCCTCGTGCTCCTCGAAGCGCTCGAACGCCTCGGAGACGAGACGCTCGGCCTCGGCGGCGCCGGCCCACTCGTCGACCTTGACCCACTTGTTGGGCTCGAGGTCCTTGTAGTGCTCGAAGAAGTGGCCGATCTCGTTCTTGGTCCAGTCGTCGATGTCGCCGACATCCTGGATGTGGGCCCACCGCGGGTCTTTCGCCAGCACGGCCACGACCTTGTCGTCGCCGCCGGCCTCGTCGCTCATCTTCAGCACGGCGACGGGGCGGACCTTCGCCAGCACGCCGGGGTAGATGTCGCGGTCGAGCAGCACGAGCACGTCGAGCGGGTCGCCGTCTTCGCCGAGGGTGTTCTCGAAGAAGCCGTAGTTGCTGGGGTATCCCATCGGCGTGAACAGCACGCGGTCGAGGAAGACCCGGCCGGTGCCGTGGTCGACTTCGTACTTCACGCGGCTGCCGCGGGGGATTTCGATGACGGCGTCGTACGCGCCCATACGTGTGCTCCTTCGATATGACGGTGGGATGCCGCCGTCCAGCCTACTTCGCGGCGCCCGCCGTGCCGTATACAGGCTCAGCCCGGATTTCGCGCCTGCGGCGGCGTTGCCGCAGGCTCTCAGCCTGTCGACGGCACGAGCCCAGCGGATGACGGTCAGTGTCCGGCCGGTGCCCGCACCCCACGCCGTCCGCAGGCTCAGCGTCGGGTTGAGGCTGCCGGGCGGGCCGCGCAACGTGCTCAGCCTGTTGACGGCACGACCCCGACCCCGGCCTCGCACGACCTCGGCCCTCGCACGAGCCCGCCACCGCCCCGAGGCCGGGCCCGTGCCGCCGGCCGTGCCGTCCGCAGGCTCAGCGTCGGGTTGAGGCTGCCGGGCGGGCCGCGCAACGTGCTCAGCCTGTTGACGGCACGACCCCGACCCCGGCACGACCCCGACCCCGGCACGACCCCGACCCCGGCACGACCCCGGCACGACCCGACCCCCGCCCGAGCCCGCCATCGGCACGAGCCCGGCTACCGTAGGGGCGTGCCGTCGCTGAGCCCCGCCATCGCCGAGGTCCGTCGTGCCGTGCGGGCGTCACTGTCGGCATTGCCTTCCGGGAGCACCGTCATCGTCGCGCTGTCGGGCGGGCCCGACTCGCTGGCCCTCGCCGCAGCAACAGCCTTCGAGGCCCCGAAGCTCAGTTTGCGCGCCGCCTCGCTCACGGTCGACCACGGGTTGCAGCCCGGCTCCGACGAGGTGGCTCTCACGGCCGCGCGCGCCGCCGCGGGCCTCGGACTCGATCCGCTGGTCGTGCGCGTCGAGGTCGGTACCGCGGGAGGCCCGGAGGCTGCGGCCCGCGAGGCGCGCTACGGCGTGCTGCGGGATGCCGCGCGCGACGCGAACGCCGCCGCCGTGCTGCTCGGTCACACCCTCGATGATCAGGCCGAGACGGTGCTGCTCGGGCTGGCGCGCGGCGCCGGGGCGACGAGTCTCGCGGGCATGGCGCCCGACCGCGCCGACGACGATTCCGGCGTGCGCTGGCTTCGGCCGCTGCTGGGGGTGCGCCGCGAGACCACGCTCGCCGCATGCGCGGCGGCCGGGCTCGACCCGTGGCTCGACCCGCACAATCACGACGACCGCTTCCGGCGGGTGCGGGTCCGCGAGCGGGTGCTGCCGCTTCTCGAAGCAGAGCTCGGCCCGGGCGTGGCCGAGGCGCTGGCCCGCACGGCCGAGCAGCTGCGTGAGGACGCGCAGGCGTTCGACGACATGATCGCCGAGACGATCGAAGACATCGTCGAGCCGGCCGAGGCGGGCATCGCGATCTCGGTCGCCGCGCTCGCCGCCAATCCTCCGGCGCTGCGCCACCGCATCATCCGGCTCGTCGTGCAGAGCGAGTTCCACGAGAGCCTCACGCGCAGCCAGACCCTCGAGGTCGCCCGGCTCGTCACCGACTACTCCGGTCAGGGACCGATCGACCTTCCCGGATGCCGCGCCCGCCGCGTCGGCCGGCTCATCGAGTTCTCGGCGGGCGGGAGCGGCGCCTAAACTCGTCGCATGCGTGCTGCCGAGATCGCCGACCAGCTCACCGACGTCCTCGTCACGGAGGAGGAGATCCAGGCCAAGCTCGCCGAGCTCGCCGCCCGGGTCGAGGCCGACTACGAGGGTAAGGAGCTCATCCTCGTCGGGGTCCTCAAGGGCGCCGTGATGGTCATGGCCGACTTCGCCCGCGCGCTCAAGCGCGACATCACGATGGACTGGATGGCGGTGTCGTCGTACGGCGCGAGCACGAAGTCGAGCGGTGTCGTGCAGATCCGCAAGGACCTCGACGCCGACCTGCACGGCAAGCACGTGCTGATCGTCGAGGACATCATCGACTCGGGCCTCACCCTCAGCTGGCTGCTCGAGAACTTCCAGTCGCGCGGCGCCGAGTCGCTCGAGGTGCTGGCGCTCCTGCGCAAGCCCGAAGCCGCGAAGGTCGAGATCGACTGCCGCTATGTCGGCTTCGACATCCCGAACGACTTCGTCGTGGGCTACGGCCTCGACTACGCCGAGAAGTATCGAAACCTGCGGGATGTCGCGGTCCTCGCGCCGCACGTCTACAGCTGAGCGGGCTTCGCGTGGCGGCTCCCGGTACGCCCAAAACGAACGCACAGAGCCCGCATAGTCGGCGCGGGGTAGCCTGATCGCACCATGGACGTCAAGAAAGTCACGCGCAACCCGCTGATGTACGTGTTGCTCATCGGCGCGCTGCTGCTGATCGGCTTCATGCTGATCTCCAGCCTCACCGGCGCGAAGCAGATCACGACCCAGCAGGGCTTCGAGCTGCTCAAGGGCGACACCGTCACGAAGGTGCAGACCACGGACGGCGATCAGCGCGTCGATCTGACGCTCTCCGACGACTTCGAGGGCTCGAAGCAGGTGCAGTTCTACTACACCTCCGCGCGTGCCGACGAGGTCGTCTCGGCCGTCGACGCGGCGAACCCCGCCGACGGGTACAACGACGTCGTGCCGCGGGCCACGTGGTTCGACGGATTCCTCTCGCTCATGCTGCCGCTGGTGCTGCTGGGCCTGCTCTTCTGGTTCCTGATGTCGAGCGCGCAGGGCGGCGGCAGCCGCGTCATGCAGTTCGGCAAGTCGAAGGCGAAGCTCGTCACGAAGGAGACCCCGACGGTCACCTTCGGCGATGTGGCCGGCTCCGACGAGGCCATCGAGGAGATGCAGGAGATCAAGGACTTCCTGAAGGACCCGACGAAGTTCCAGGCCGTCGGCGCCCGCATCCCGAAGGGCGTGCTGCTGTACGGCCCTCCCGGAACCGGTAAGACGCTCCTCGCACGCGCCGTCGCGGGCGAGGCCGGTGTGCCGTTCTACTCGATCTCGGGTTCGGACTTCGTGGAGATGTTCGTCGGTGTCGGCGCGAGCCGCGTTCGCGACCTCTTCAAGGAGGCGAAGGAGAACTCACCCGCCATCATCTTCATCGATGAGATCGACGCCGTCGGTCGCCACCGCGGCGCCGGCATGGGCGGCGGTCACGACGAGCGCGAGCAGACGCTCAACCAGATGCTCGTCGAGATGGACGGCTTCGACCCGAAGGTCTCGGTGCTCGTCATCGCGGCGACCAACCGTCCCGACATCCTCGACCCCGCGCTGCTGCGTCCGGGTCGCTTCGACCGTCAGATCGGCGTCGACGCCCCCGACCTCAAGGGCCGTCAGAAGATCCTCGAGGTGCACGGCCGCGGCAAGCCGCTGTCTCCCTCGGTCGACCTGGCCGTCATCGCTCGCAAGACCCCGGGCTTCACCGGTGCCGACCTCGCGAACGTGCTGAACGAGGCGGCGCTCCTGACCGCGCGCTCGAACGCGCAGCTGATCGACATGCGCGCCCTCGACGAGGCGATCGATCGCGTCATCGCCGGTCCGCAGCGTCGCACGCGCGTCATGAAGGACAAGGAGAAGCTCATCACGGCCTATCACGAGGGCGGTCACGCCCTCGCTGCGGCGGCGATGAACCACTCCGACCCGGTCACGAAGGTCACGATCCTCCCGCGCGGCAAGGCGCTCGGCTACACGATGGTGCTGCCGCTCGAAGACAAGTACTCCGTGACCCGCAATGAGCTCCAGGACCAGCTCACCTACGCGATGGGCGGACGCGTCGCCGAGGAGGTCGTGTTCCACGACCCGACGACCGGTGCCTCCAACGACATCGAGAAGGCGACCGGCATCGCCCGCAAGATGGTGACCGAGTACGGGATGACGACCGAGGTCGGCCCCGTGAAGCTCGGGTCGTCGTCGGGCGAGGTGTTCATGGGTCGCGACATGGGTCACGGCCGTGACTTCTCCGAGCGCATCGCCGAGCGGGTCGACGCCGAGGTGCGGCTGTTGATCGAGCAGGCGCACAACGAGGCGTACGAGGTCATCAACGCCAATCGCGACGTCCTCGACAAGCTCGCTCTCGCCCTCCTCGAAGAGGAGACCCTCGACCACCTGCAGCTCGCCGAGATCTTCAAGGACATCAAGAAGCTCCCGCCGCGCCCGCAGTGGCTCTCGAGCCAGGATCGTCCGGTGTCGACCCTGCCCCCGATCGACGTTCCCAAGCGTCGCGAAGAGGCCGGGCTGGCGGCATCCGCCGTCGCCGAGACGGAGACCGAGACCGCCGCCGAGCGTGCCCCGCACCGTCGCCCCTCGGGGCAGGCGCGACCCGCGACCGCGTAGGCTCGGGGCGTGGCCGTCGATCGCGAACGCGTCGCCGCCCTCGTGCGCGACCTGCTCGAGGCGATCGGGGAGGACCCCGACCGTCCCGGGCTGAAGCAGACCCCGCAGCGGGTCGCCGACGCGTATGCCGAGTTCTTCTCGGGAGTGGGCGCCGACGCTGCCGAACCGCTCGCGCACACGATCTCGGTCGCGCGGGGCCCCGCTCCCGACACGCTGCCGTCGGGCGCTGTCATGGTGCGCGGCATCCGGTTCCGTTCGTTCTGCGAGCACCACCTGCTGCCCTTCGCCGGACACGCCCACATCGCGTACCTGCCGGGTGAGCAGGTGGTCGGGCTCGGCGCGCTGCCGCGGGTGGTCGACACGCTCGCGGCGCGACCGCAGGTTCAGGAGCGCCTGGGCGAGCAGATCGCCGACACGATCGCGGGTGCGCTCGATGCGCGCGGCGTGCTGGTCGTGCTGGATGCCGCCCACGAATGCGTCACGATGCGCGGCGGACGACAGACGGATGCCTCGACCGTGACGGTCGCCGCCCGCGGCGTCTACACCGAGCCGGCCGAGCGGGCCGAGCTGATCGCGCTGATCTCGGGCGGCGCAGCATGACGCTGATCATGGGCATCCTCAACATCACGCCCGACTCGTTCAGCGACGGCGGTCGGTACCTCGACCTCGACGTCGCGATCGGTCACGCCGAGGCTCTGCGACGCGCCGGCGCGCACATCGTCGACGTCGGCGGCGAGTCGACCCGGCCGGGCGCCGAGCGCGTCGAGCCCGACGTCGAGCGCGGGCGCGTCGTCCCGGTGATCGAGGCGCTCGCGGCGCGGGGCATCGTGGTGAGCGTGGACACGATGAACGCCGGCACCGCGTCGGCCGCGGTCGCGGCGGGGGCCCGGATCATCAACGACGTCTCGGGTGGGCTCGCCGACCCCGAGATGTTCGCCGCGGTCGCGGCATCCGACGCGGATGTCGTCATCGGGCACTGGCGCGGACACGCGACCGACATGTACGCCGCCGCCCGGTACGAGGACGTCGTCGGAGAAGTGATCGCCGAGCTCCAGGAGCGCGTGGGCGCTGCGATCGCGGCAGGTATCGCCCCCTCACGCATCGTGCTCGACCCCGGCATCGGTTTCGGAAAGCGGGGCGACCAGAACTGGGCGGTGCTGCACCACCTCGACCGTGTCGTCGGGCTCGGCAAGCGCGTGCTCGTCGGCACGAGCCGCAAGGGATTCCTGCGCGAGGCCATCGGAGACGTCCCGGGCAGCGGGGATGTCGGGGCCGACGCAGCGGACGCGTCCGACATGGCGCGGCGCGATCTCGCGACCGCCGTCACGAGCGTGCTCGCGGCCGACGTGGGAGCGTGGGGTGTGCGCGTGCACGACGTCGAGTCGACACGCGACGCGCTGGCGGTGCGCTCTCGGTGGCGGGGGGCCCCATGAGCGATCGCATCACGCTGCGCGGCATCCGGGCCGTCGGGTATCACGGGGTCTACGAGCACGAACGGCGCGAGGGGCAGGAGTTCGTCGCCGACGTCGAGCTGGAACTGTCGCTGGCCGACGCCGCGGCGAGCGACGACGTGGCCGATACGGTGCACTACGGCGAGCTGGCCGAGAGAGTCGCCGCGATCCTGTCGGGCGAGCCGGCCGACCTCATCGAGACGGTCGCCGACCGCATTGCGCGCGCGGCCTTCGCGTTCGACCGCGTGGATGCCGTCGCCGTGACCGTGCACAAGCCGCAGGCGCCCATCGCGGTGCCTTTCGGTGACGTCAGTGTGACCCTCACCCGCCGACGGGAGAACCGATGAGCCGCCGTCTCGCCCAGGAATCGCCCGAGCCCCGCCCCACCGAGAGCGCGCTGACGCGGCGAGCCGTCGTCGCGATCGGCGCGAACCTCGGCGACCGGGCCGCCACGGTCGAGCACGCGATCGCCGACCTCGACCGGCTGCCCCTGACCCGGGTCGCGCGAGCCGCCGATCCGATCGAGACGGTCGCGCTGACCCTCGACGGTCCGGATGCCGCGGCCCCGGCCTATCTCAACACGGTCGCCCTCATCGACACGAGACTGGCCCCCAGCGTGCTGCTGGGCTATCTGCATGCGATCGAGGAGCGCCATGGTCGCGCTCCGCGGACGGCCGATCAGGCCCGGTGGCAGGATCGCACGCTCGACCTCGACCTCATCGCACACGGCGACGTCGTCTGCGACACCCCGACGCTCGTGCTGCCGCACCCGCGCGCGCACGAGCGCGATTTCGTGCTCCGGCCGTGGCTGGCCGTCGACCCCGAGGCCGTGCTTCCCGGCCGCGGCCGGGTCGACGCGCTGCTGGCGGGTCTGACCGGGAGTGCATCGTGAGACGCACATCTCCCGCGACCCTCGTCGTCGCGGCAGTGCTGGGCATCGCCGCGGGGTTCGTCATCGACCAGCTGCTCACCGGCGCGGGCCGCGCGACGTTCACTCCGTCGGTCATGCTCCCCGTGCTCTTCGTGCTGCTGGGCGTCTCGGTCATCGCCCTCGCCCTCCCGATCCGCCGGGCGACCCGGGGCCAGGCTCCGCGGGTCGACCCGTTCCGGGCGGTTCGCGTCGCGATGTTGGCGAAGGCGTCGAGCATCGTCGGAGCGCTCGTCGGCGGCATCGGCGTCGGTCTCCTGCTCTTCCTTCTCACACGGCCCGTCCCGCCGTCAGTAGGCTCAACGGGAGCGGTCGTCGCCGCGATCGTCGGAGCCGTGGTGCTCGTGGCGGCCGGCGTGATCGCAGAACAGCTCTGCACCATTCGGAAGGACGACGATGACGACCAGCCCGGACCACCCGAGCCCGACGCCACTCCCTCCCACCACTGACGCTGCGGAGTCCGGCACGATCGACGCGACCCTCGATGCCGGCACCTATGACCGCATCCGCGAGCCCCGCGGGGCCGGACGTCTCGCTCTCGAGCAGGGCGTGTGGCACCAGATCTCGCGCAAGTACCTCGCCGTTCAGCTGATCAGCAACGGTTTCGTCCTGGCGATCATCGTCGCCGTGATGCTCGTGCTGCTCCTGGTGGCCGACCAGCGATGGGCGCTCATCCCCGGCATCATCCTGATCGTGCTGACCCTCGCGGGCATGGCGATCCTGCCGCGCCAGGTGCGCTCGATCGGCTATCAGCTGCGCGAGGACGACCTCGTCTTCCGCCGCGGCATCCTGTGGCAGCGCATGGTCGCCGTGCCGTACGGCCGCATGCAGCTCGTCGACATCACGCACGGGCCGCTCGACCGCGGCTTCGGGATCGCGCAGCTGAAGTTCGTGACGGCCGCCGCAGCGACGGGGGTCGTGATCCCGGGCCTCACGCAGCAGGCCGCCGAGGCGCTGCGCGACCACCTGATGTCGGTGGCGGAATCGCGGCGGACCGGGCTGTGACCGACCCCGTCCCGAACCCGCCTACGGCCGACGCCGGGGTATCCGCCCCGCCCGCCGCGCTCGTCCGGTCGCCTCTCAGCGACGGCGAGTGGCACCGGCTGCATCCGCTCACACCGCTGCTGCGCGGCGGCCTCGCGCTGCTCGTCGTGCTCGGCATCGTCGTCGCGAACATGCGCGACCGGCTCATCAGCATCTTCGTGCCGGCCTTCGCCCCCGACGTTCCGATCGACGAGTGGGAGGAGTACGAGGCGGCCGGCGATCCGATCGGGTGGGTGCTGGCCAACAACCTCGTCCTCATCGCCCTGCTCGTCACCGTCGGCGTGCTCGCCGTCATCATCGGGGCGTTCTACCTGTCGTGGCGGTTCCACACGTTCCGCATCACCGAGGACGACGTCGAGGTGCGCAGCGGCATCCTCTCGCGCACCCAGCGCCGCGCGCCGCTCGACCGCGTGCAGGGCGTCAACCTCACCCGGCCCGCGGTCGCGCGACTTCTCGGAGCCGCGAAGCTCGAGATCGTCGGCGCGGGTGCCGACGCGAACGTCAAGCTCGAATACCTCTCGACCGGCAACGCCGAGACGATTCGCGCCGACATCCTGCGGCTGGCCTCGGGGCAGCGCCTCGCCGAACAGCGAGCAGCCGCGGCAGCCGCCGGTGGAGCGCGCATCGCGGTCGCCGACACCGTCGCTCGCGGCCTCACCGGTCTGATCGAGGGTGACGACGCGGATGCCGCCGAGCCCGAGTCCGTCGTGCGCATCCCGGCTGGCCGCCTGATCGGGTCGCAATTCGCCAGCTGGGGCACCGTCGTGATCCTCGCGGGCGCGACCGCGCTCGCGATCGCGCTGTCGCAGGGTGTGTTCTGGGTGCTGTTCGCCTACTTCCCGGCGCTGCTCGGATTCGGCGCCTACTGGGTGCGGACGATCGTGCGGTCGCTGCGGTACTCCATCGCGCCGACGCGCGACGGTGTCCGCGTGACGTTCGGTCTGCTCACGACCGTGTCGGAGATCCTGCCTCCCGGGCGCATCCACGCGGTCGAGATCACGCAGTCCATCCTCTGGCGCGGGTTCGGATGGTGGACGGTGCGGATCAACCGCATGACCGGCCGCAGCGCGTCCGACACGACGACCGATCAGTTCACCACCGTCCTCCCCGTCGGCACGCTCGCCGACGTCGAGCGGGTGCTCGGCCTCATCCTGCCGTCGGTCGCCGAGGAGGAGCGCGCGGCGATCGTCCGCGACGGTGTGCTCGGCGGCTCGTCCGCCGGGGGATACGTGACGACGCCGCGACGAGCACGCATCGTGCGTCCGCTGTCGTGGCGGCGCAACGGCCTCGCGATCACGGGCGACCTGCTGATGCTGCGGCGCGGGCTGATCTGGCGCATGCTCGCGGTGCTGCCGCTCGCGCGGCTGCAGTCGGTCGCGCTGCACCAGGGGCCGGTCTCACGCGCGCTGCGGGTCGCGTCTCTGCGCGCTCACACGGTGTCGGGCCCGGTGCTCACCGCGGTCGCGGGCATCGACCGCGACGACGTGATCGCGGCATTCGAGCGGGTCGCCGAGCTGGCGGTCTCGGCCGCCGCATCGGACCGCTCGCACCGCTGGGCCGAGACGACGGATGCCGCTGAGCCGGTGCTCTCCTCGCCGAGCCCGGAGCAGGCGAGATTCGCCGTGCCCGGAACGTCGGTGCCGTTGCCCCCGCCGGTCGGCGCGACCGAGCTTCCGCCGGGCGCCGTGCCCCCGCCGCCGTACGTGCCGCCGCGCGCGGACGACACCGCGGGGGAGGGCAGATGAGCGCGAGCTCGCGCCTGGGCGTCGGCATCATCGGAGCCGGCCGGGTCGGACCCGTGATCGGTGCCGCGCTCGCGGGCGCCGGCCACGCGCTGACCGGTGTCACCGCGGGATCCGACCGCGAGCGCGTGGACGCGGTGATCCCCGGGGTCCCGGTTCTCGACGCCGACGAGGTCGTGCGCCGCAGCGAGCTCGTCGTCATCGCGGTGCCCCACGACGAGCTGGGCCCGCTCGTGAGCGGTCTCGCCGAGCTCGGAGCCTGGCAGGTGGGGCAGCTCGTGCTGCACACCGACCCCGGGCACGGTCTCGACGTGCTCGCGCCGGCCGCCGCGCGAGGAGCCATCCCACTCGCCGTGCATCCCGCCATCGCCTTCACCGGATCGACCCTCGACCTGCGCCAGCTCACGGGTGCGTACGCCGCGGTGACAGCGCCGGCCGCCGTCCTGCCGATCGGACAGGCTCTCGCCGTCGAGCTGGGCTGCGAGCCCGTCGTCGTCGCCGATGCCGACCGGCCCGCCTACGGCGAGGCGATCGCGACCGCGACCCAGTTCGCCGCCTCGATCGTGCAGCAGTCGGCCTCCCTGCTCGAGGATGCCGGCGTGCCCAACCCGGGCCGCTTCCTCTCGACCCTCGTGCACTCGACCGTCGAACGTGCGCTGACCGCCGCGGGGCGGGGCGCGAGCCCCGACGACGAGCTCCTGTGAGCGACCTCGAGCTCACCCGCATCCCCGCCGGTCAGCTGCCGGTCGCCGGCGCCGGCCGCGCGCCGTGGGTCGAGTCCTTCGAGATCGGCGTGTACCCCGTGACCGAGGAACAGCTCGGCGAGGTGCTCGGGGTGACGGCCGGGTACCCACGGCGTCCGGCGGTGCAGCTGTCGTGGCTGCGCGCGGTGCGGTTCTGCAACGCGCTGTCGGAGTGGGAGGGACTGGATCCCGCCTACGCGGTCGACGGCGACGAGGTGCGCTGGTACGACGACTCCGACGGGTACCGGCTGCCGACCGAGCGCGAATGGGAGTACGCCTGCCGCGCGGGCTCGCGGGCCGCGCAGTACGGACCGCTCGCCGAGATCGCCTGGACCGCTGCCGACAACCTCTCGTCGCCGCAGAACGTGGGCGGGCGGCATCCGAACCTCTTCGGCCTGTTCGACATGCTCGGCAACGTCTCGGAGTGGTGCTGGGACCTTTTCGCCCCCGACACGGGGTCGCGCGACCGCGTGTTCCGCGGGGGCGGGTTCGCCGACGCCGCGACGACCGTCCGGGCCGGCACGCGCCGCGGGGCTCGCCCCGACAGCGCTCACGACGACATCGGACTGCGAGTTGCCCGCGGGGCGATCGCGTAGGGGGCCGGTCCGGCGGGTGTATCGCCAAGCACGCGTGACGCGCTCGGTAGACTGGCACGTCGAATCCCGAGGAGTTTTTCTGCCATGAGCGACGCGCCCGTGCCCCCCGTCGACGACGCCGACGACGTCATCGAGCAGAAGGCCGTGCGCCTCGCCAAGCGCGAGCGGCTGCTGAGCGAGCGAGCGGATGCCGCGGGCGGCGCCTATCCCGTCGCCGTGGCCGTCACCGACACGATCCCCTCGCTGCGCGAGCGCTACGCCGACCTCGAGGCGGGCGCCGAGACCGGCGTGGTCGCATCGGTCGCGGGGCGCGTCGTGTTCAGCCGCAACACCGGCAAGCTGTGCTTCGCGTCGCTGCAGGCCGGCGACGGCAGCCGCATCCAGGCCATGGTCTCGCTCGCCGAGGTCGGCGAGGAGTCGCTGCAGGCGTGGAAGGAGCTCGTCGACCTGGGCGACCACGTCTCGGTCACCGGCCAGGTCATCTCCAGCCGCCGCGGCGAGCTGTCGATCATGGTGAGCAGCTGGCAGATCGCGTCGAAGGCCCTTTTGCCGCTGCCGAACCTCCACTCCGAGCTCAGCGAGGAGAGCCGCGTGCGTTCGCGCTTCCTCGACCTCATCGTGCGCGACACCGCGCGCGAGACCGTCGTGGCCCGGGCGAAGGTCAACGCTTCACTGCGCCGCACCTTCGAGGCGCATGGCTTCCTCGAGGTCGAGACCCCGATGCTGCAGGTGCAGCACGGTGGCGCGGCCGCGCGCCCGTTCATCACCCACTCGAACGCCTTCGACACCGAGCTGTTCCTGCGCATCGCGCCCGAGTTGTTCCTCAAGCGCGCCGTCGTGGGCGGCATCGACCGCGTGTTCGAGATCAACCGTAACTTCCGCAACGAGGGTGCCGACTCGACCCACAGCCCCGAGTTCGCGATGCTCGAGGCCTACCAGGCGTACAGCGACTACAACGGCATCGCCGATCTGACGCAGGAGCTCATCCAGAACGCGGCCGTGGCCGTCGCGGGGTCGACGACCGTCACGTGGGCCGACGGCACCGAGTTCGATCTCGGCGGCGACTGGGACCGCATCTCGATGTACGACTCGCTCTCGGCCGCCGCGGGGCGCGACATCACCCCTGCCACCTCGCTCGACGAGCTGCAGGCGCTCGCGGCGGAGGTGGGCGTCGTCGTGCCCGAGAAGGTGGCGACGCACGGCAAGCTCGTCGAAGAGCTCTGGGAGCACTTCGTCAAGGGCGGGCTCGAGCGGCCCACCTTCGTCATGGACTTCCCCGTCGACACGTCACCGCTCGTCCGCGAGCACCGCACGATCGCGGGAGTCGTGGAGAAGTGGGACCTGTACGTGCGCGGGTTCGAGCTGGCGACCGGGTACTCCGAGCTCGTCGATCCGGTCATCCAGCGCGAGCGTTTCGTGGAGCAGGCCAAGCTCGGCGCCCGCGGCGACGACGAGGCGATGCGCGTCGACGAGGAGTTCCTGCGCGCGCTCGAGCACGGGATGCCGCCCACCGGCGGCATGGGCATGGGCATCGACCGCCTGCTGATGGCGATCACGGGCCTCGGCATCCGCGAGACGATCCTCTTCCCCCTGGTCAAGTAGCCGCGGTTCCTGCGAGGGGAAAGCACCGGGCAGGGTTTCCACATCCTGCCTCGGACGATCTCCGCACCCTCGCGCCCGGCGCCAGCCTGGTCTGCATGACCACGACTGTTCGCGCCGCGGATGCCGCGCACTTCCTCTCCCTCGTTCCTCATCTGCTCGGCTTCGCCCCGAGCCGCAGCCTCGTGGTGGTGCCGTTCGCCGGTTCCCGGAGCCTCGGCGCGATGCGGGTCGACTTGCCGACCGGCGCGCTCGGCGACCTCGACAGCGCCGCCGCGACGATCGTCGGAATGGTGTGCCGCATCCCGGATGCCGATGCCCTGACGGCGATCGCGTACGCTCCCGAGTCCGCGGGTGACGGGCTGCCGGGGGTCCCCGTATTGGCGGCGGTCAGCCGGGCGGCCGACGTCTGCGGCGTGCGGGTCGTCGATCTGCTGACCGTCGCGACGGACGGCTGGGGGTCGCACCTCGACGCGTCGTGCCCGGCGGGTGGGAGGCCGCTGAGCGAGATCGAACGGGCCGCTGCACGCCACGGTGATCCAGGCCCCGGCACGGCGATCGATCGCGACCACGCTGCCGGCGCGGACCTGCCGCGACGCAGCGCCGCGGAACGCCGCGTGGTGGGCGGCGCACTGCGCTCGCTCGAAGCGGCGCTCGCGGTGCTGTGCGGCATACCGCGGGTGGGCGGTGGTCGTCGGCGGCCGCGCGGTGAGACGGACGGCGCGGGCAGCGTCGACCAGGCGGCGCTCGAGGCCGCGTGCGAGCTCGACGATCCGCCGCGACTGTTCGAGCGGGTGCTCGAGGGCGATCCCGCCGACCTCGACCCCCTCGTCGTGGCGCTGCTGGTGTGGTGCCTCTCGCGTCCCTCACTGCGTGACGTGGCCCTCGTGCAGTGGGCGACGGATGCCGGCCGCGGCGACGACGCCCTCGATGCGCAGCGCCGGTGGGAGGAAGGCGAGGAGTATCCCGAGCGGCTCGGCCGGATCATGTGGGGTGACGGCGACCGGCCCGATCCCGACCGGCTGCTGGCCGCGCTCGCGGTGGTGCGCGAGGTCGCCGCGCTGGCTCCGCGCCGATTGCGGCCGGGGCCGCTCGCGCTGTGCGCGTGGCTCGCCTGGGCGCTCGGGCGCTCCACGCACGCCGCGTCGTACGCCGAGCGCGCCCTGGAGATCGACCCCGATCACGGGCTCGCCGAGATCCTGCTGTCGTTCGCGCAGATCGGTCACCTCCCCGACTGGGCCTTTCATCAGCGGGGACACGTACGATAGGGGGCATGGACGAATACGTGAGCGCGGTCATCTGGTCGCTGCTGCCGACCCTGGTGGTCTCGGTGCTCTTCGTCTTCGTCCTCCGCGGCATCCTGCGCATGGATCGCACCGAGCGCCGGGCGTACGCGAAGATCGAGGCGCAGGAGCGTGCGGCCCGCGGGCTCGCCGCGCCGACGCCCGATAGCTCGACCCCCTGACCCCGTGGGATGAGCGGTCGCGCCCGATACGCTGATTCCGAGCAGATCGGAGGGGCGGCGTGACGATCGAGTTCACCGCGTTCGAGTTCCCCGGTTGGTGGCTCGTCCTGGTCTTCATCGCCGACCTGATCATCCGCATCACCGCGATCATCGTCGTCCCGCGAAACCGGCGGCCCACCGCCGCCATGGCGTGGCTTCTGGCGATCTACTTCATTCCGTTCGTCGGCGTCTTCCTCTTCCTGCTGATCGGCAATCCGCGCCTCCCGCGCAAACGGCGCCGGATGCAGCGCGAGATCAACCAGTACATCCGCGAGACCAGCGAGGGGCTCGACTTCGGGACCCTGCGCCCCGATGCTCCGGCCTGGTTCACCTCCGTCGTCACGCTCAACCGCAACCTCGGCGCGATGCCACTCGCGGGCGACAACGGCGCGGAGATCATCTCCGACTACGAGGAGAGCATCCGCCGGATGGCGGAAGAGGTGCGCAAGGCCGAGCGGTACGTGCACGTGGAGTTCTACATCCTCCAGTCCGACAAGACGACCGACGTCTTCTTCGCGGCGCTCGAGGAGGTCGCCGCCCGCGGGGTGACCGTTCGAGTGCTCTTGGACTACTGGGCCAACCGAGGCAAGCCGAACTATCGCGCCACCGTCAAGCGGCTCACGGCCATGGGAGCCGACTGGCATCACATGCTCCCGGTGCAGCCGCTGCGGGGCAAGTATCAGCGACCCGACCTGCGCAACCACCGCAAGCTGATCGTCATCGACGGGCAGGTGGCGTTCACCGGGTCGCAGAACATGACCGACTCGACGTACAACCTGAAGAAGAACATCAAGCGAGGCCTGCACTGGGTCGACCTGATGGTGAGGGTGCAGGGTCCCGTGGTGGCCAGCATCGACGCGGTGTTCCTCTCGGACTGGTACAGCGAGACCGGCTCGGCCCCCTCGGAGGACGTCGGCCTGTTCGAGCTCGAGAGCGGGCCGGGAGACCTGGACTGCCAGATCGTCCCGTCCGGGCCGGGATTCGAGTTCCAGAACAACCTCAAGCTCTTCACCGCGCTCCTGTTCGCCGCGCAGAAGCGCGTGATCATCGTCAGCCCGTACTTCGTGCCCGACGAAGGACTGCTGCTCGCGGTGCAGACGGCGTGCCAGCGCGGCCTGCAGGTCGAGCTGTTCGTCTCGGAAGAGGGCGATCAGGCGATGGTCTACCACGCGCAGCGCAGCTACTACGAGGCGCTGCTGCGAGCGGGCGTGAAGATCTGGATGTACCGCAGGCCGTACATCCTGCACACGAAGAGCCTGACGATCGACGACGACGTCGCCATCATCGGCTCGAGCAACATGGATATGAGGTCGTTCGGTCTGAACCTCGAGATTTCCATGCTCGTGCGCGGCGAGGAGTTCATCGCTCAGCTGCGTCAGGTCGAGGACCAGTACCGATCGCTCTCGCGCGAGCTCACCCTCGAGGAATGGATGAAGCAGCCGCTCCGATCGACGGTGCTCGACAACCTCGCGCGTCTGACCTCCGCCCTGCAGTGATCCGTTCTGAGACGATGCGCGGTGACGCGACACTCTCGGGATGACGGAAGGATGAGATCATGACGACGACACGCACGACCGCGGCATCCGCTCTGCTGCTCCTCGCAGCACTCGCTCTCGCAGGCTGCGCCACGACTCCCGGTGGGGCCGCCCCCGGCGGCGCGCCATCCAGCGGGTCGGATGCCGGCTCGCCCGCGCCCTCGCCGGAGGCCGACGTCGAGGCTGCGTGGCTCGACGGCGGGCGTGCCGTCGGCCTCGTGACCTACGGCAGCTCGTCGTGCCAGCCGGTCGTCGGCGAGGTCTCGGCCTCCGGGCAGACGGTCACGGTCGAGCTGAGCGACCCCGAGGGTGCGGCGTGCACGCGTGACTACGTGCCGCGGGCGTCGTACGTCGGGCTGCCGGCGGGCATCGACCCCGCGCAGGACCTCGAGATTGTCGTGACCGGTGGGTACACCGGCGACGCCGACCTCGACGGGGTCGCGGGCCTCGAAGCACCGACGGGTGACGTGAACGACGAGATGATGCCGAGCGCCGGCTGGTTCGACGACGCGGGTCTCGTGCTACTGACCTGGGGTTCGTCGAGCTGCCCGCCCGTGTTCGAGTCCGTGGCCCTCGACGGCGACGCGGTGCGCGCCACCGAGGCGGCTGCAGCCGCCGACCAGGTGTGCACGATGGACTACGCGCCCCGGCTGAGCGTGCTCACGGTCGAGGGTGTATCAGACGATGCGCGCCCCGGCGAGATCGTGCTCGTCTCGCCCGCGGGCGACGAGCAGCGCGTCGCCGTCATCGGCTGATTCCGGCGCTCCTCGGGCGTTTCCCCAGTAGTCGGCGGACCCGACTACTGAGGGAACGCTGAGCGCGAATCCCCGCATACGGGTTCTGCTCACGAGCCTCTCGCACGCGTGCATCCCGCGGCTACAGTCCTCAGGACCTGAACCGTCCGCGTCGCGCCCGAGGAGCCCCCCATGACATCCGCACCCCCATCAGCAGAACGATCCCGGATGGACGGACCCGCCGAGCCGCACCGCCGTCGGCGGATGGCCCTGGCGCTCGCGGCGGGCGGCCTGGTGCTCGGCGTCGGTGCGATCGTCACCCTCGCCGTCTGGAATGACTCGGAGTTCGCCACGGGCACCTTCGGCGCAGGCTCGTTCGACCTGCAGGGCAGCACCGACGGGACGACGTTCACGAGCGATGCCGCAGCGCCCGGGAAGACCCTGACCTTCACGATCGACGCCGACACTCTCGCCCCCGACGATGTCGTCTACGCGCCGTTCGCCGTGCAGCTCTCAGGCACGTCGACGAACGAGGCGGCCGTCACCGTCGAGAACGTCATCGGCGGAGCAATCGGCGACGACCTCACCTACTCGCTGTTCGTCGAGGACGACTTCGGCGCGACGTGTTCGGCAGCCGCCCCGCCCACCGGTGCGGAGGTCGTCGCCGACCGCGCCGCCGACGCGACCGGAACCGTCGACGTCTTCGACCTCACTGCCGCAGGGACCCCGGTGAACCTCTGCTTCGTCGTGACGGCCGGTGCGATCGGGCAGGGCGAGGCCGGAACGATCACGTGGGAGTTCGCGGGCACGTCGGGCGACCCGCTGCCCTGATTCCGCGGATGCAGACGAGACGCGACGCACGGCGTCGGTGGCGGCGCCGGCGCGTGCTGGCGGTTCTCGCGGCGGGGACCGTGCTCGGGGTCGGCGCGGCCTCGACGATCGCGGCCTGGACCGACAGCGAGGTGGCCACCGGGGCGTTCGTCGCGAGCGTGTTCGACACGCAGTCGCAGACGGCCGGATCGCCGACCTACGCCAGCCACGCGACCACCGCGAACGCGGCGACCCTGACCTTCTCGGGCGGCGCGCTCTCGCCGGGCGCACTGGCGCAGGCCTGGATCAACGTGCGCACGTCTCCCACCTCGACCGTCGGAGGCACGGTCTCGTTGACGGCCGCGACCGCGACTGGCGGGCTGGCGTCGGCGCTCGAGTACCGCGCAGTGCGCCTGAGCGCCGCCGTTCCGACGGCCACGTGCAACGCGGCCGCCTTCACCTCGGGAACGCCGGTCTTCATCGCGGGAGGGGCGTCGACCTACATCCCGGTCACCACCGTTCCGAGCAGCGTCGTCGCGAACCCGATCGACGCAGCGGGAGCTCAGCTCGGCTTCTGCGTCGAGGTGCGCATCCAGCCCGGCGCCGCCAACACCTTCCAGGGCACATCCGGCACGGTGACGTGGACCTTCACGGGGACGTCGGCGAGCTGAGAGCGGGCGTGAGATGAGTTCCTCGACCCTCCCACCGTCCACGCGGGCGGCGACCCGTGCCGAGGCGCGGACGGCACAGGTCGCCGCCCCGCGGCGTGGCCGCCTCTCGCGGGTCGGTGACGTCGCCCTCGTCGTGGCGGCGGCGGCGGGAGCACTCTGCATCGTGCTGGCCATCGCGGCGGCCGTCTTCGACGTGCGTGTGACGCTGTTCAGCACCGGCTCGATGTCGCCGACGATCCCCGCCGGCGCGGCCGCCGTCGCCCGCGGCATCCCGGCTTCGGAGGTTCGCGTAGGTGATGTCGTGACCGTCGAACGCGCGGGCAAGCTGCCGATCACGCACCGCGTCACGAGCGTCGCCGGGGTGCCGGAGGGTGATCCCGAGGCGCGCCGGATCACGATGCGCGGTGATGCGAACGCGGTCGAGGACCCGTTCCCCTACGACGTGGAACGCGTTCGCATCGTGATGTTCTCCCTCCCGGGGGCCGCGCCTCTGATCGCCGCCGGTGCGACGCCGCCCGTCATGGTCGGGGTGACCGTGGCGGCGACGGTGCTCGTCGTGGCGGTCTTCTGGCCCAGGCGGGGCCGCGGAAGACCTCGGCGGCGGCCCGCATCCGCGCGGAGGGGTCGAACGTGAGACCGCGCCGCACCCGTAGCCGTGGCCGGTTCGTCGCCGCCGGACTCATGCTCGCGGGGTGTGCGGCCGCGGGGTTGCTCGCCCCGATCACGACCGATGCGGCTTGGGTCGACGCCGAGGTGGCTTCCTCGGCGACGCTCTCGGCGATCACGGTGACCTCGCCCGGGGCGGTCCGGTGCGTGCAATCCGGGCTGCTCGTGCCCGCGGTCGTCGGGTGGAACGCCGCACCGACGGGAGGGAACATCGCCGGATACCGGTGGACGCTCGTGGGAGCGGCGAACCGCTCGGGAACCCTGCCGGCCACGGCGACCTCGGTGTCGCTCTCGCCCAGCCTCGTCGAGGTCGGTTCCTCGGTGTTCACCCTCTACGCGGTCGGCCCCGGCGGCTGGGAGCGTGCCGCCACGAACACCGCGACGATCGGCTTCCTCTCCGTCGCGGTCGGTCTCACGTCGTCCTGCGCGGCGTGATCAGGCCATCGTGTCGAGGATGCCGGTGAGGTCGTCGTACGTCGTACGCGGGTTGAGGATCGCGAAGCGTGCGTTCGTCCGTCCCGCGTGGCTGCTCGGGGTGACGAAGGCGTGCTGGCGCTCGAGCAGGTCCGACGACCAGCGGGCGTAATCGGACCGCTCCCACCCGACCCGCTCGAAGACGACGACGCCGAGCTGCGGGCGGCGGACGAGCGTCAGTTCGGGGCGGCGTTCGATCTCAGCGGCGATGCGCTCCGCGAGCTCGATCGACCGGGTGATCGCGTCGCGGTACACATCGGTGCCGTAGGTCGCGAGCGAGAACCACAGGGGAAGACCGCGCGGCCGGCGCGTGAGGTGCACGGCGTAGTCGGACGGGCTCCAGTCGGAGGTCTCGGTGAGCGTGTCGAGATACTCGGCGTGCTGCGTGTGGGCGCGCCGCCCGAGTTCGGGGTCGCGATAGATGAGCGCGCACGCGTCGAACGGGGCGAAGAGCCACTTATGGGGGTCGACGATCACGGAGTCGGCGTTCTCGACACCGGCGAATCGATGGCGCGCGACCGGTGAGAGCATCGCCGCGAGACCGTACGCGCCGTCGACGTGCAGCCAGACGCCGTGTTCGCGCGTGACCGTCGAGACCGATGCGATGTCGTCGACGATGCCGAAATTGGTCGACCCGGCGGTCGCGACGACGGCGAAGACGCTCTCGCCGTGCTCCGCGAGCGCGGCGCGCACCGCCTCGCCCCGCAGCACTCCGTCTTCGGCGACGGCGACCGCCACGACCTCGACATCCATGACCCGCGCGGCCGACGCGATCGACGAATGCGCCTCTGCGCTGCACACCACGCGCCAGCGGTCGGGACGGATGCCGCGGGCGCGGGCGGTCTCGCGTGCCGCGACGAGCGCCGAGAGGTTGCCGAGCGTGCCGCCCTGCACGAAGACGCCCCCCGCGCTCGCGGACAGCCCGAATTCGTCGGCGAGCCAGCGCAGCACCTCGTTCTCGGCGTGAACCGCGCCGGCGCCCTCGAGCCAGGATCCGCCGTAGAGTGCGCTCGCCGAGACGACGAGGTCGAACGCGGCGGCGGCCTTCGAGGGCGCGCTGGGGATGAACGAGAGGTAGCGCGGGTCGTCGGTCGAGATGCACGACGGGGCGAGGATGTGCTCGAAGACCCCGATGGCCTTGCGGGCGCCGATGCCCTCGGCGTCGATCGTGCGGCCGGCCAGCCGGCGCAGCTCGGACGGCGGCAGGGGCTTGTCGAGCGGCGTGTCCTCGGCGAGGAGCCGGCCGCGCGAGTACTCCAGCACGAGATCGACGATCGCGCGGGTCTCGTCGGTGACGTCGTGCATACGGGCGGGGAAGCGCTCGGTCATGGGTCCTCCTTGCGTCGAGGGTAGTTCTGTCGGGGCGGTTCGGGACAGGCTGGTGCCCCGACGGGGTCAGCGAAGCGGCGGCGTGCGCGGCGGCGCGACCCGGCGGGGAGCGAGCGCTTCGACGGCCGCGCCGAGGCGGAGCAGCGCGTTGTCGTCGTACGCGCGCCCGGCGATCGTCAGACCGACCGGCATCCCGATGTCGGGGAGGATCCCCATCGGAACCGTCACGGTCGGGATGCCGAGGTGGCGGACGGCGAGGTTGCCGTTGGCGATCCAGGTGCCGTTGCGCCAGCCGAGGTCGGCGGAGGCGGGGTTCACGTCCATGTCCGCGCGAGCGACGTCGGCGACGGCGGGAAAGGCGACGGCGTCGAGGCCGGCGGCATCCATCCATTCCTCGAGGCCGACGCGCCGGGTCTCCTCGAGACCGCGGAGACCGGCCTCGAGCTGCGGGATGTCGGTGAGCGCCGTGTCGGGGTGGGACCGGATCCAGTCGGGGTACTCGGCGATGTCGTCGTCGAACCCGTCGTAGCGGTCGGGCAGCGCGCCGTCGGGCTGCGGGAAGATCCGCGTGCCGCCGACACCCGCGAGCCCCGGGAGAGCGGGGTCGCCATTGGCGCGGAGGAAGTCGTCCCACGCCCACGCCGACAGATCGACGATCTCGCGGCGCAGATACTCGGCACTCACGCGGCCGTTCGTCGCGATGGAGCCCGCGCCCGGCCGGTCGTTCTCGTAGCGCGACACGACGGGGAAGTCGGTCTCGACGACCTCGGCTCCGGCCGCTTCGAGGTCGTCGCGCAGTGCGTGCCACAGTGCGATCACCCCCGGCCGCGTCTCGATGCGCCGCCCCGTGGGCCCGCCGATGCCGGGTTCGGCCGCGGTGCCGGCATCCGGATCGGCGCCGATGTACATCCGCGGGACGCCGATGCGCCGCCCGGCCAGGGTTTCGCGGGCAGCGGCGGGGTTCGCGACGGCGAGGTCGCGGTAGCTGGGCGGGCGGACGGCCGAGGCAGCGGGGATCGCGACCCAGGGCTGCATCCGCCAGAAGTCGCCGCGGCTGTCGGAATCGTCGGCGACGATCACGTCGAGCACGGCGAGCAGATCGGCCATCGTGCGGGTGTGCGGCACGACGACATCCATCGTCGGGACGAGGGGCCAGTTGCCGCGCACCGAGATCACCCCGCGCGAGGGCGTGTAGGCGCACAGGGCGTTGTACGAGGCCGGCCCGCGCCCGCTCGACCACGTCTCCTCGCCGAGTCCGAAGGCGGCGAAGCTCGCGGCGGTGGCCGTGCCCGATCCGTTCGACGACCCCGACGCGAACGGGGCGGTCAGATAGTCGGCGTTGTACGGGCTCTCGGCCCGCCCGTAAAGACCGCGCTGCATGCCGCCGTTGGCCATCGGGGGCATGTTGGTCAGGCCGAGGCAGATGGCCCCGGCATCCCGCAGCCGCTCGATCGTGAACGCGTCGCGCTGCGCGACGAGGTCGGCGAAGGCGGGGCTTCCGGCGGCGGCAGTCAGGCCGCGGACCAGGTAGCTGTCCTTCGCGGTGTAGGGGATGCCGTCGAGCGGGCCGCGGCTCTGACCGCGGGCACGACGGTCATCGGATGCGCGGGCTTCGGTGAGGGCGTCGGGGTTGCTGACGACGACTGCGTTGAGCGCCGTGGCGGTGTCGGGGCCGTCGTAGGCGTCGATGCGGGCGAGGTAGGCCTCGACGAGCTCGACCGCGGTGGTCTCGCCGCTCGCGAGCGCCGCCCCGAGCTCGGCGATCGTGGCCTCGCTGACCTCGATCACCGGTCGGTCCCTGTATGCGAGTCGACGGGGGAGGGTGCGGGGAGAGCGGGCTGCTGCTGCGTGATGCAGTGGATGCCGCCGCCGCGAGCGAAGAGCGGGCGGGCGTCGACCGTCACCACGCGGCGGCCGGGGTAGGCATCGGCGAGGATCCCGCGGGCCCGGTCGTCCGCCGCCGGGTCGCCGAACCCGCACGCGACGACCCCGCCGTTGACGACGAGGTGGTTGACGTAGCTGAAGTCGACGAAGCCCTCGTCGTCGCGCAGCTGGGCGGGCCCGGGTAGGTCGACGATCTCGAGGCCCCGGCCCGCGGCATCCGTCGCGGCCTCGAGGGCGGCGCGGATCTCGGGCATGACGGCGTGGTCGGGGTGCGCAGGGTCTGGCTGCGCGTGCAGCAGCACCCGGCCGGGGGCCGCGAACGTCGCGACGATGTCGACGTGGCCGTTGGTGCCGAACTCGTCGTAGTCGCGCGTCAGCCCACGTGGCAGCCAGATGGCCGTGTCGGCGCCGATCGTGCGGAGCATCTCTGCCTCCACGCGGGCGCGATCGGCGAAGGGGTTGCGGCGCGGGTCGAGCTGGACGGTATCGGTCAGCAGCACCGTGCCGGCGCCGTCGACGTGGATGCCGCCGCCCTCGTTGACGAGCATCGAGCTGACGAGCTCCGCTCCGACGTGAGCCGCGATGATGCGGGCGTGCTCGGCGGAGAGTCGCCAATCCGCCCAGTCGGGGGCGCCCCAGCCGTTGAAGATCCAGTCGACCGCGCCGAGGACGCCCGGCCGCTCGTCATCGAGCACGAAGGTGGGGCCGTGGTCGCGCATCCAGAACTCGTCGACCGGCGTCTCGTGCTGCTCGATCCCGCTGCCGAGCAGATCGCGCGCCCGTGCGGTCTCGGTCGGATCGACGAGCATCGAGACCGGCTCGAACTCGGCGACGGCGCGGGCGACGGCGGTCCAGGCGGCGTACCCCTCCGCGCGGTCGGCGTCAGTCTCTCCCAGGGTGAGCCCGACGCGCGGGAACGCCATCCAGGTGCGCTCGTGCGGCGCGGACTCGGCCGGCATCCTCCAGGGCATCGCGGTCCTCCGAGGTCTAGTTGATCAGTTGATCAATTTCTCGGAAGCGTACAGACTGGCGGGCATGGCGTCAAAGGATTCCGCGGGGCGAGCGCGACTGAGCGGAGAGCAGCGCCGCGCGCAGATCGCCGCCGCCGCCGAGAGCATCGCGCGCGAGCAGGGGCTCAGCGCGGTGACCCTGCGCGCGGTCGCGGCGTCGGTGGGAGTCGGGTCGGCGCTGGTCGCCCACCATGCGCCGAGCATGGACGACGTCGTCGCCGCAGCATTCGAGACGATCGTCGCCGCCGAGTTGCGCGACCTCGAACACCTCCGCGCGGGCAACCCCGATTCCGTGGTGCTGGTACGCGAGCTGCTGCGCACGCTCCTCGACGGCAGCCGCTCCGACGTCACGCTCGTGTGGGTGCAGTCGTGGGCGCTCGGCCGTCGCAACGAAGCGCTCGCCGAGCGGGTGCGCACGCAGATGGACGCCTGGACGGCCTTCCTCGAAGGCATCATCCGCGACGGCGTGCGCACCGGCACGTTCCGGGTCGACGACCCCGCGGCCGTCGCGGCCCAAGTGCTCGGGATGATCGACGGGCTCAACGCCCACGCTCTCGTGTCGTGGCGCGACGCCGACTCGCGCATCCGCCTGATGTCGACGGCGGTCGAGGCGGTGCTCGGGCTGCGCGCGGGAGACCTCGTGGCGCGGTGACCGGGACCGCTTTCACAGGGGGCGGCGATTCTCAACCCGTCGGCGCGGGAAGCGCATGGCCCCTACGGTGGGATCACGCGAGCGAGGGAGCACACCCATGGCACATCGAGCACTCGTCCTGACCGGATCGGGGCGGTACGCCGACCCGTGGCATCCGTTCGCCGAGGTCGGTGCGCAGGTCGCCGACATCCTCCGTCACCGTGATTGGGAAGTCGCCGTGTCGGACGACGTCGATCAGGGCATGGCGAACCTCGACGGCTACGACCTCGTCGCGGTCTGCGCGGGCGATCCGTGGCGCGGCGGAAGCAGCCTGACGCGGGGCGCCCCGCCGTCCTCGGTCGCGGGCTTCGCCGCGGCGCTCGAGCGCGGCATCGGCGTGCTGGCGGTGCATTCGGCGGTCTCGTCGCTGCGCGACTATCCGGAGTGGGCACCCGCGCTGGGCGCCATCTGGCTGCCCGAGCTCTCGTTCCACCCCGAGGCGGGTGAGATGACGGTCCAGGTCGAGCCGGATGCCGTGCCCGTCGAGGTTCCCACCACCTTCCACACCCACGACGAGCGCTACTGCGCGCTGCAGCGGCTCGGGCACCGGACCGTCGTCGCGTGGCACGAGGGCGATGGCGCGAAGGAGGCCGCGGCGTGGGTCCGGGAGTACGGTGGCGGCCGCATCGCGGTCGACGTGCTCGGTCACGATGAGCGCGCCTTCGAGGCCTCGGGACACCGGACTCTCGTCGCCGCTCTGGCGGCCTGGGCGGTCGCGAGCAGCTGATCCGGGAACCCGTGGATCGGACGCGTCAGCGAAGCGCGGCGCGATACCTCTCGACGACGACCGCCGCGACCGCGTCGTCGGGGGCGAGCGGCTCGGTCACGATGTCTGCTCCGGCGTTCGCGATCACGCCCGCGAAGTGTCCGGGGGCGAGGACGTAGCTCGCGGCGAAGACGCGCGTCGCACCTGTCGCGCGCGCGGCCTCGACCGCCACGCCGATGCGGATGCCGGCGCCCGCGGCGAAGCCCACCGACACCGGCATACCCAGATGGGCGGTCAGCAGCTCCGCCATCGCCATGACGTCGACCTCGGCCGCCGGGTCGGACGATCCCGCCGCCGCGAGCACGACTGCTTCGTCGCCGGGGGCGGCGTCGCCCGCGGCCAGGCCGGCGGCGCGCAGCCGCTCGGCGAGCAGACCAGCCAGCAGGTCGTGCGGTCCCAGGGCGGGGGTCGCGACGCACGGGCCGGGGGCCGCCGCGACCGCGCGTGCGATGTCGACCCGCGTGTGGAAGCCGGTGGAGAGCAGCAGTGGCACGACGACGGATGCCGCCCCCGGGGGCACGCCCGCGACGACGGTGTCGATCTCGGGCTCCTGCACGTCGACGAACGCCTCCTCGACCTGCACCCCGGGGAGCATCTCGCGCACCCGCGAGACGACCCCGGCGATCGCGGCCCGGCCCTCGAGGGAGCTCGTGCCGTGGGAGCAGGCGATGAGGACCGGGGTCATGGCGTCGTTCCCGTCGTCGTGAGGTCGAGTCGATACCCGCGTTTGACGACCGTCCGGATGAGGCCGGGGCACCCGAGCGCTTCGCGCGTGCGGGCGATCGCGACGTCGAGGGCGTGGTCGCCGGCGCTCGAACGCGGCAGCGACCGCTGCAGATCGGTGCGGCTCACGACGCCACCCGCCGCGGCGAAGAGTGCTTCGAGGATGAGGGCTGAGGTCGGTGAGAGCGGGATCACGCGCCCGTCGAGGACGGCGGCCGAGCTGCGCAGCTCCAGTCGTCCGGCCGGGGTGAGAAGCGAGGGCGCGTGGCCGCCGCCGAAATGGGTGACGACGGCGCGGACGAGCGAGCCCAACCGCCCGCGTTCGGCGATCAGAGGTTCCGCTCCGGCGCCGCGGAGGGGGGCTGCGGTGATCGGCCCGACGGCCGCGAGAAGCAGCCTCCGGCCGTGCGCCCGCTGGACGATGTCGTCGAGGACGCCTTCCCGGCGGGCCGTCGCGATCCATTCCGCTGCGCCCGGAGCGGACGTGAACAGCACCGCGTCGACCTCACCCTGCGCGGTCGCGACGACCGATCGCGCGACGGCGGCCGGATCCGGCGGCGGCCCCCACCGGTACACGGTGAGGCTGACGACCTCCGCGCCCGCCCCCGTGAACAGTTCGTCGAGGCCATCGGCTCCCGAGCCGTGATGCTGCACCGCGACGCGGCGACCGCGCACGCCTTCGGCGAGCAGGAACTCGCCGAGCTCACCCGAGGTCTCCGACTCGGCGACCCAGTCCGCCAGCAGACCCGCTTGCTGGATCGCGCCGCGCGCCTTGGGCCCGCGGGCGACGATCTGGGCGCCGGCGAAGGCGTCGTGCAGATCGTCGAGGAGCCCTGCTTCGTCGGCGGCCTCCATCCACCCCCGGAATCCCACGCCTGTCGTCACGACGACGACATCCGGCGGATCTGCGATCAGCGAGTGCGTCGCCGAGATGAGCGCCTCGTCGTCGATGTGCGGCACGATGCTCAGCGCCGGCGCGTGTCGCACGCTCGCCCCGTGCCGCTCGAGCGCCGTCGCGAGCTCGTTCGAGCGCCGATCGACGGCGATGACGATCGTGCAGCCGCCGAGGGCGGCGGAGAGCGCGGGACGGACGGACTGGTTCACCGGATGACGCGCTCCCGCTCCTCAGCCGGCGCGAGCAGCAGGTCCGCTCGGGCGACCTCGCCGATCACGATGACGGCGGGATTCGTGACACCGGCGGCTGCGGCATCCGCGAGCACCGTCGCGAGCGTCGATCGGGTCGTGCGCTGCTGCGGCGTGTGCCCCCGCTCGACGATGGCGACCGGACGCTTGAGAGGAGCGCCCGCGGCCCGCGCGGCCTCGACGATGCGCGGCAGCGCGGCGACGCCCATCAGGAAGACGGTCGTGATCGCGTCGTCGCCGAGCGCCGCCCGTGTCGACGGCGTGATCGGCCCCTGGCCGTTGGCGACGTGGAGCCCGCCCGAGACGCCGCGGTGGGTGACCGGGATACCGGCGGCTTGCGGCACCGAGACGATGCTCGTGAGGCCGGGGACGACCTCGACCGGGATGCCGGCCGCGTGGCAGGCCGCGACCTCCTCGCCACCGCGGCCGAAGACGAACGGATCGCCGCCCTTGAGGCGCACGACGCGTTTGCCGGCGCGGGCATGAGCGACCAGCAGGGCGTTGATCTCGTCCTGCGTCACCGGGTGGTGGCCGGGCTGCTTGCCGACGTCGATGACCTCGACACCGGGCTCGAGCTCGTGAAGGACATCGACGGGGCCGAGCCGGTCGGCCACGACGACATCCGCTTCGGCGAGGAGGCGCCGGCCCCGCACGGTCATGAGGTCGGCCGGACCCGGGCCGCCGCCGACGAGATCGACCCGGCCACCGCCGCGGCGGCGTCGGCGCAGCGGCAGCATCCCGGCACGCAGCGCGGCGGCGATCGCGTCGCGCAGGCGCACCGCGCGTCGCGGGTCGACGCCCGCGTCCGAGGCGACCCCCACGATGACGTCGCCGCTGCGGGTCTCGGCCGCCAGCCGCGCCGAGCCGTGCGCCCCGTCGGAGGTGTTCACGCAGAAGACGCGGTCCGATTCGCACCACGCCGCGACCGCGGCATCCACCTGGGGGATGCCGGTAGCCGTGTGCACGAGCCACGCGTCGGCGATATCGTCCCGCCGCACGTCGCGCGGCAGCCAGGTGAGGCCGTGCGCGGTCACGACATCCCGCATGGCGTCGCCGAGGGCGGGGGAGACGACCCGGACGTCCGCTCCTTCGTCGAGGAACCGGCCGATCCGCCGGGCGGCGACAGCCCCGCCGCCGACGAAGACGACGCGACGGCCGGTGAGCGAGAGCCCGAGCATCGTGGTCATGCCGCACCTCCGTCGCGGATGAAGACGGTGCCCTCGCCATTTACGGTCACCGGCCAGACCGGCAGCATCCGCTGCTCCTTGCCCTGGGTGTCGAGGCATGCGCCCGTCCGCAGGTCGAAGACCTGCTTGTACATCGGCGACGCGACCGTGGGCGCGTCGCCGCGGGTGCCGACGATCCCGCGCGACATGACGTTCGCGCCGCTGTACGGGTCGAGGTTGGCCGTCGCGTGAACACGACCGTCGTGCAGGAGGAACAGGGCGATCTGCCGGTCTCCGAGCAGCGCCGCACGGCCACGCTCGACCTCGAGGTCGTCGAGCCGGCACACCGCCGTCCACGCCGAGCTGCGGCTCTGCGCGCGCAGCGCGCTGTCGATCTCGCTCACCGTGTCGTCCACCAGGGTCATCGCCGCACCTCCAGGGTCGTGCCGGCGATGAGCACGCGGTCTTCCGTGCGTTCGTCGGCGGTCGCGGGCCGCGGCTGACCTCGCTCGACGGTGTACGCCAGCGAGGGGTCCGGCGTCGTCGGCGCGTTGACGAACGACGCGAAACGCCGCAGCTTGTCGGGGTCGGCGAGGGTCGCCGCCCACTCGTCCTCGTAGGCGTCGATGTGGCGCGCCATCGCGGCATCCAGATCGGCGCAGATCCCGAGCGCGTCGTCGAAGATGACGGCGCGCAGACCGTCGATCCCGCCCTCGAGGTCTTCGAACCACGGAGCGGTGCGCTGCAGCCGGTCGGCCGTCGAGATGTAGTACATCAGGAAGCGGTCGATCGTCGTCAGGAGGGCGTCGTCGTCGAGGTTCTCGGCCAGCAGCACCGCGTGACGCGGAGTGAACCCGCCGTTTCCGCCGACATAGACGTTCCACCCGGTCTCGGTCGCGATCACCCCCACGTCCTTCCCGCGGGCCTCGGCGCATTCGCGGGCGCATCCCGAGACCCCGAGCTTGAACTTGTGGGGAGCGCGCAGTCCGCGATACCGCAGCTCGAGGCGCACCGCCATGCCGACGGAGTCCTGCACCCCGTACCGGCACCAGGTCGACCCCACGCACGACTTCACGGTGCGCAGCGACTTGCCGTACGCGTGACCCGACTCGAAGCCGGCCTCGACGAGTCGCCCCCAGATCGCCGGCAGCTGTTCCAGCCGGGCCCCGAAGAGGTCGATCCGCTGGCCGCCGGTGATCTTCGTGTACAAGTTGAAGTCCTGGGCGACCTGCGCGATCACGAGCAGCTTCGCCGGGGTGATCTCGCCGCCCGGGATGCGGGGGACGACGGAGTAGCTGCCGTCCTTCTGCATGTTCGCCATGACGTGATCGTTCGTGTCCTGCAGCGTTGCGTTCTCGCCGTCGAGCACGTGACGGCCGGTGAGGGTCGACAGGATGCTGGCGAGCGTGGGCTTGCAGATGTCGCATCCGCGCCCCGCGCCGAAGCGCTCGATCACGGCGCTGAACGTCGTCAGACCCGACACCCGCACTGCGTCGAAGAGCTGCCGGCGCGACAGGTCGAAGTGCTCGCAGAGGGCGTTGCTGACGGTCGCCCCCGACTTCGCGAGCTCGGCGCCGACCAGCTTCTTGATCATCGGGACGCACGAGCCGCACGCGGCTCCCGCCTTCGTGCAGGCCTTGACGGCGGCGACATCCGTGCATCCCTCGTCGTGGACGGCCGAACGGATGCCGCCCGCCGTCACGCTGTTGCACGAGCAGACGAGGGCCGCATCGGGCAGCTCGCCGGTCGGGGCCGCGACGCCGCCGTCCGGCATCAGGTAGGCGACCGGGTCGCCGCCGAGCGCGCCGCCCACGAGCGGGCGCAGCGAACCGTACGCCGAGGCATCGCCGACGAGGATGCCGCCGAGCAGGGTCTTGGCGTCATCCGAGAGCACGAGCTTCTTGTAGACACCCGCCACGGGGTCGGCGTAGACGACGTCGAGGGCGCCGGGCGTCTCGGCGAACGCGTCGCCGAAGCTCGCGACATCCACGCCCGACAGCTTCAGCTTCGTCGACACGTCGAAGCCGCCGAAGATGGCGTCGAGCCCGAGCAGGCGCGTCGCGGCGACCTCGGCCATCGCGTAGCCGGGAGCAACGAGCCCGACGCACTGACCGCCGAAGCTGGCGACCTCGCCGATCGCCAGGATGCGGGCATCCGAGGTGTCGCATCCCTCGTCGATCACGACGCCGCCGCGCGGGTCGACGGCGAGGCCGGTATCGCGCGCGAGCTCGTCGCGGGGGCGGACACCGACGGTGAAGACCACGACGTCGGTGCGCTCCCACGTGCCGTCGCGGAACTCGAGCCCGACCACCTGGCCGGTGCGATCGGCGTCGAGCCGGGTGGTCAGCGCTGAGGTCCGCACCCCGATTCCCCGTGCCGTGATCAGGCGGCGCAGGGCATCTCCGGCCGGAAGGTCGAGCTGAGCCGACATCAGCCTGTCGGAGGACTGCACCACGGTGCAGTCGACGTCGAGCCCCTGCAGCGCGCCCGCCGCTTCGAGGCCGAGCAGGCCGCCGCCGATGACGGTTCCGGTCAGCCGTCGGCCGAGCTCAGCCGAGCGTCGCTGCACGAACGCCTCGAGCGCTTCGACGTCGTCGAGGGTGCGGTAGACGAAGCAGCCCTCGTGGTCGTATCCGTCCACCGCCAGCCGGGCCGCGTACGAGCCGGTCGCGAGCACGAGCCGGTCGTAGCCGATGCGCTCGCCGGTGTCGACGAGCACTTCAGCGGCGTCGCGGTCGATGCGGGTGACGGTGCGCCCGCGGAGGAACCGCACGCGCTCGTCGTCGAACGGCGAGCGGTCGAGCTCGAGGTCTTCGGTGGAGGCGCCGGCGAAGAACGATGTCAGCCCGACCCGGTCGTAGGGGTGTCGCGGCTCGTCGCCGACGACCGTCACGCGCCAGGTGTCGTCGGCGCGGCTCAGCAGGCTCTCGACGAAACGGTGGGCGACCATCCCGGCACCCACCACGACGACGTGTCGGGTGGGGCCGGTGGAGCTCATGCCGCGACCGTACGCGGGCGAGGTTGCCGGGTCGTCAGCGGCGTGTTTCCGGCTGCTTACGGTGCGCGCCATGAGTCAGACCCGGGCGGTCTCGGGCTCGGCGGCTGCGGGCTCGGCGGCGGGCTCGACGGCGGGTTCGACGGTGGCCGGCGCGACGGCCCCGGTCGCACGGGTGCGCTTGGGCGTGCGCGCGCGACGCGGCGAGGTCGGCCGGCCGTAGGTGAAGTAGAGCGGGATCGCGACGAAGACGAGGCCACCGACGAGGTTTCCGAGCACGGTGGGGATCTCGTTCCAGATCAGGTAGTCCATGATCGTGAAGTCACCGCCGAGGAGGAGCCCCGAGGGGAACAGGAACATGTTCACGATCGAGTGCTCGAAGCCCATGAAGAAGAAGAGCATGATCGGCATCCACATCGCGAAGATCTTTCCGATGACATCCTTCGAGATCATCGCCAGCACGACGCCCGTCGCGACCATCCAGTTGCACAGGACGCCGCGGACGAAGAGCGTGAGCATGCCCGCTGCGCCGTGCTCGGCGTAGCCCACCGTGCGGCCCTCGCCGATGTGGCCGATCGCCTGACCCACCTCGTTCGGCGGCGTCGAGAAGCCGTACGTGACGACGATCGCCATCAGCACGGCGACGGTGAAGGCGCCGATGAAGTTGCCGAGGAACACCAGCCCCCAGTTGCGCAGGATGCCGCCGAGCGTCACCCCCGGCCGCCGGTCGAGCCAGGCGAGCGGCGCGAGCACGAAGACGCCGGTCAGCAGGTCGTAGCCGAGCAGGTACAGCATGATGAAGCCGATCGGAAAGAGGACGGCGCCGAGCAGCGGCATCCCCGTCGTCACGGTGATCGTCACGGCGAAGGCGGCGGCGATCGTGAGGACGGCGCCGCCCATGATGGAGCGGATGAGCGTGTCGCGGGTCGAGAGCATGACCTTCGACGCACCCGCGTCGATGACGGTCTGAACGAGCTCGGTGGGCTTGATGTAGGACATCGCGTCCTCCTTCGGTCGAGAGCCGGTGGGTATGGTGCTCGACGCTAGGGGCGGGGTGTTTCCTCGGCGGTCTCTCTGATCGTCCGTTCCGTTACCTCTTTCTCTCTTCGGACCATCGGCGGTTGTGAGATCGCGGGCGCTGGTGGCGATTCGGGCGGGGTGGTGCAGAGTAGCGGTGTGCCCGTCGTCTCTGCCCTGTACCGCTATCCCGTCAAGGGGTTCACTCCCGAAGCGCGCGACGAGCTCGTCGTGCAGCCCGACGGCCGGATCGCCGGTGACCGGGTGCTCGTGTTCCGCTTCGCCGACGCGGTGGAGCCCGAGGATGCCGAGGGCCTGGAGTCGTGGCCGAAGAGCCGCGGCCTCGCGCTCATGGACTTCCCGGCGCTCGCGCGCGTGGCGCTGGACTTCGACGCCGACGCGCGGCGGCTGCGGCTGAGCGTCGATGGCGCGGTGCTCGCGGAGGCGGGGCTCGACGACGCCGGGCGGCGCGAGCTCGAGGAAGCCGTGACCGCGTTCGTGTCGGCGTCACCGGATGCCCGGCGGCTCGACAAGGACGGCGTGCTGCCCCTGCGACTCGTCGGCGACGGCGTCACCGCCCGGTTCCAGGACCGGGCGCGCGGCTACGTCTCGCTGCACGGTGCCGCCTCGGTCGAGGACGTGGATGCCGCGGTGGCCGCGCCCGTCGACAGCCGGCGGTTCCGCTCGAACATCGTCGTTTCGGGTGCCGGGGCGTGGGACGAGCTCGGCTGGAGCGGCCGCATCCGCATCGGCGACGTCGCCTTCGACGTGCAGCGCCCCATCGGCCGCTGCGCCGCGATCATGGCCAACCCCGACACGGGCGAGCGCGACGCGCGGCTGCTGCGCGTGCTGACGACCGAGTTCGATCAGGACGAGCCGACCCTCGGCATCCTTCTCCTGCCCGCCGACGGCGGCGGTGTCGTGCGGGCGGGTGACGAGGTCGTGCTCGAGAGCTGAACCGGGTGGCGGCATCCGGCTGGGCCGGGATGCAAGGGATTCGACACGACACCCCGGGACGGATGCCGCTGAGTCGGGGTGTCGGCCGCGGCACGTTGCAACGCGGTACGGGTAGGCGGCGGCCCTGTGCGCGACGCTACCCGACGTACTCCTCGTCGCGAATCTGATCCGCGTTCCCGGGAACGCATGCCGAGGTGCCCCCGATCCCGTACAGGCCCGGCCCGGTTGAGAAGCTGAGGCCTTGGAGCGGGCCCCCGGTCGCGAAGACCACCGGCGCATGGTCGGTGTTGATTCGCACCGTCATCCCGAGCGATTCCCAGTGCGCGGCGATCTTCTCAGCGTCAGCGAGCGGCTCCACGTCGCCAGGCATCGCGTTGTACCCGTAGTTCCATTTCACGCCGTTGCCGTTGTCGCAGCTCTGGATGCCAGGAGCGCCGTCGTTCTCCCACCCGTCGGTGTCAAGCAGTTCAGCGGATTCGTGGATGATGCTCGTCAGGGTCTCTTTAGCTTCGTCTGGTGTCACGCCGGCCTCCTGGGGTCCGCATCCGACAAGTGTGACCGCGGCGGCGGCCAGGAATGCCACGACGCCAAAGCCAGTGCGGTCAGTAGCCACCTCGGCTCCCTCCTGTCATCGCCTTCTGAAATGGTGTCGGCTCGTGCTCGATAGCTTCCGTAGCCTGAGCGCCATACCCCGTTGTTGCAAGGGCAATGTTGCGGAGTGACTCGGTGTCACGGTCCAAGTATCCCGTTCCGTCGGGAGTGCTTGTTCCGTGGTCAGTGACGCTCGCTCCGCCAGCGCCGGTGTCGACTCCGAACACGTCGGCGCCGAAGTCGTCTCCGGCTGGGTCCACGGGTGGTTGCCGAAGCTGCGCCCGACCCAGGCCCACTGGTCGCCCGGTGCGGGATCGATTGCCCAGACGTCTCGGGCTTGACCGGCGTAGACCTGGTCGGCGGGGAGGCAGATGTGTGGTCGATGTTGGCCGGGTCGCGCAGCACAGTTGCGGATGACGCGAAAAACCTCATCAATCTCGGTTGAGTAGAAAAACCGCATCAGCTACCATTTATGAGAGAAAGGTAATCAATGATGCGTAGCGCCCCGATTCGTGACGCCGCAACGCTCGGCCGCCTGCTGGTCGAGCTGCGCGCTGAAGCCGGACTGACCCAGAGGCAACTCGCCGAGGAACTCGACGTTACCCAGCGGTACATCGTGGAGCTCGAGCGCGGCAAGCCGACGAAGTCCGTCGAACGCCTTCTCCGCTTCATCTCCCATACCGGGGGACGCCTGTACCTGGAGACGCCAGAAAATGTCTGACCTGAGAGTCGATCTCTACGGGGTGCAGGTCGGGACGCTCTCGGGCGAGCGAGACCGGTTCGACTTCCAGGCACACCGCGATGGACTCGACCGCTTCGGCCTCGGCAGCCAGGTCATGTCCATCACCGTTCCACTCATCCGGGTGGCCCGCACCGAGGACCAGGGCAAGCGGCGAGCCTTCTTCGAGGAGGTCCTGTCGGAGGGTGGTGTGCGCCGCACCCTGGCAGCCAACGCCCGTCTAGACAGCGACAACACACTGGGTCTGCTGGCGCGCTACGGCCGAGACACCGCGGGCGCTCTGCAGATCTGGAATGAGCAGGATCCGGCGGAGCCGCGCATCCCCGAAGCACGCCCGGTGACCGCCGCCGAAGTGAAGACCATGTTCCAAGAAGTGAAGTTCTCGCCCCTAGGCAATGCCGGCCGGCGTCGCGTGTCGAGCTTGGCGGGTGTGCAGGACAAAGTCCTCCTCGTGCATACCGCCGACGGGTGGGCTGAACCTCTCGACGGGTACCCGTCGACGCACATCATCAAGCCCATGAACACCAACACCCCCAGCCTCATCTTCGACGAAGAGTACGGGTCGCGATTTGTCCGCGCGCTGGAACTCGCTGCGTTCTCCACAGCCATCGAAGTGTTTGACGGCGCCAGCGCACTCGTCATCGAACGGTTCGACCGCGACGGTCAGGGCGGGCGGATTCACCAGGAGGACTTCAATCAGGCGCTCGGTCACATCGGCGACGCCAAGTACGAAGAACCGAACGAGAGGGATAGGTTGCAGAGGATCGCCGGTGTTCTCCGTAGCCATGCCAGCAGCCACAACCTCCAAAATCTCCTTCGGATGACCGCCCTTTCGGTTGTCCTGCACAACTACGACATGCACGCCAAGAACATTGGGCTTCTCCACTACCCGGACGGGGACGTTGTCCTCGCACCGATGTATGACGTCATCCCCTCCGCGCATCTCGACGTCGACCAGAGCTTCGCGCTGGCGGTCAACGGCAGACGCGAAGCAGGCGAGATCTCTCTCGCCGACGTCGTGGCAGAAGGGCGTTCCTGGGGCATCCGTCGGCCTGAGCGGATCGTGGCCGAGGTGGCGGAAGCGGTCGTCGAGACGGCGAGAGTCGAGCGGCCGCATCCTGCAGCGCACGGCGGCCTGGACCGTGCGGTGGAGAGTGCTGCTCAGCGAATGCTTGATGAGTTCGCCCGCCCGTCGCGGGCGAGTGGTGTGGGTCCGGCTCGCCGGAAGGACCGTGGTCTCGGGGCGACGGTGGGCGGAGGTACCCCGGGCAGTTTTGCGGAGCGGGAGCACAGCACGCCCGAGGTGTGGCTCCCGAAGCAGCCACCCGGCGGGTGGGGCGGCCCGGCGCGCTGAGAGACCCGACGACTACGTCAAGCTGCGCGAGATAGACCGCCGCGCCCGCCGCGAGAGCCGGCAAGACTCTCAGTCCGAAGTAGCTCTGCAATCGACAGGAGACCGCGGATTGGCAGTGGAATATCCGGAGTGGCTTCGGAATCGACAGCTCTCGCGTTGGAGGGGCTGACGGGAATCGAACCCGCGCTATCTGCTTGGGAAGCAGATGTTCTGCCATTGAACTACAGCCCCACGCACCCGAGGTGCTCGGTCAGCTTACCCCACGGGGCCCGGACCGCCCGAAGCCGGACCGCCCGGTGCGCCAGGAGCAGCCGGCCCACCGTGGGTGCCCGGCCCGCCCGGCGCAGCCGGCCCGTGCCCGCCCGGCGCGGGCGGAGCCTGCGGGTACGGCGGCGCCGCCGGACGCGGACCGGCAGCATAACCACCGCCACCAACCGCACCCCCACCGCCCGGGAACTGTCCGCCGCTCTCGCGCATCGCGAGCAGCATCCCGTTCTTCACCGCCGTCCGCATCAGCAGGTAGCTCACCCAGAGGATGAGTGCGATCGTCCCGAGGTAGATCGCGATGCCGAGCACGATGAAGCCGATGCCGAAGGCCGCTGCGGGTCCTGCGTAGTCGTTGTTCATGGCCCGCACACTATCGCTCGAGCCCCTCGTACACGACCCCTGATCAGCGCTCGATCGAGACCTCTACGATGCGCCGGTCGGATGCCGTCACGCGGTGCACGTCGCCGACGATCTCGGTCGCCGCCTCGGTCTCGCGCTCCGCGCACGACGGGCCGACCCACAGTTCGATGTCGCCGGGTTCGACGATGCGCACGCCCTCGCGTCCGGTGAACGCCAGCCGCGCTGTCGGCACATCGAACGAGACGGTCGCCTCGGCGCCGGCACCCAGCTGCACCCGGGCGAAGCCGAGCAGCTGCGCGACGGGGCGGGTGATGCTCCCGTGGAGGTCGCGGGCGTAGAGCTGCACGAGATCGGTGCCGGCGCGCCCACCCGTGTTCCGCACCCGCACGGTCGCCGTGAAGGCGTCGCCCGCGGGCACCGACGCCGTCACCGACAGATCGGTGCGTTCGAACGTCGTGTAGCTCAAGCCGTGCCCGAAGGGGAGCGCGGGGGTGCTGTCGGCGCTCGTGATCTCGTTCGGCCCGCCGAGGATCGGGTGCAGGTAGCTGTAGGGCTGCGAGCCCGACGAGCGGGGGAGCGAGACGGGAAGGTGACCCGACGGCGAGACCTCGCCGCTCAGGACCGCAGCGATCGCGGCACCCCCTTCTTCGCCGGGGAAGAACGTCTGCAGCACGGCTGCCACGGCGTGCTCGCCCGAGAGGGCCCAGTCGATCGCATAGGGACGACCCGACAGGATGACGAGCACGACCGGCGTCCCCGTCGCGACGAGACGCTCGACGAGCTCGCGCTGCACGCCCGGAAGCTCGAGCGAGTCGGCGTCGTTTCCTTCGCCGACGGTGCCGCGCCCGAACAGACCCGCCCGGTCGCCGACGGCGACGATCGCGACATCCGCCGCGCGTGCGGCATCCTCCGCCTCGGCGAAGCCCGACCGGTCGTCGCCCTCGGCCTCGCAGCCGCGCACCACAGTGACCTCAGCGTCGGCGAGAACCTCGGTGATGGATGCCGCAAGGGTGGGGATCTCGAATCCCAGGGGTACGCCCGGGTGGTGCGCGAGCACGTGATTGGCGAACGAGTAGCAGCCCATGAGGGCTTCCGAGCTGTCGCCGTTCGGTCCGATCACGGCGACGCGGCGAGGCGACGCCAGGGGAAGGGTGCCGTCGTTGCTCAGCAGCACGACCGATTCCTCAGCCAGGCGGCGAGCGAGGGCGCGGTGCGCGGGCGAGTCGAGGTCGACGCTGGTCGGCGGCGTCTCGAACGTGTCGTCGAGCAGCCCCAGCTCCTCCTTCTGGATCAGCACGCGGCGGACGGCGCGGTCGATGAGCGCCTCGTCGACCAGTCCCGCGCGCACGCGCTCGGCGAGCGGCCCGACGTAGGCGTCGCCGGTAGGCAGCTCGACATCGATGCCGGCCTCGAGGGCGAGCTGCGCGGCCTCGCCGCGGTCTCGCGCGACGGCGTGCATCGTCTGGAGGAAGGCGACGGAGAAGTAGTCCGACACGACGGTGCCGTCGAAGCCCCATGTGTCGCGCAGGAGGTCGGTGAGGTAGGCGGGGGTCGCGGCGACCGGCACCCCGTCGATCTCGGCGTACGAGTTCATGACCGACCGCACGCCGCCGTCGCGCACGGCCATCTCGAACGGCGGAAGGAAGACGTCGGCGATCTCGCGCGGTCCGGCGTGGACCGGTGCGTGGTTGCGGCCCGCCTGCGAGCCCGAGTAGCCCACGAAGTGCTTCAGCGTCGCGTGCACCCCCGTGCTCTGCAGGCCTCGCACGTACGCGGTGCCGATGACGCCGACGACGTACGGGTCTTCGGCGATGCACTCGTCGACGCGGCCCCAGCGGGGGTCGCGGATGACGTCGAGCACCGGGGCCAGCCCCTGGTGGATGCCGAGCTCGCGCATCGACTCGCCGATGAGCGCCCCCATCTCCTCGACGAGCTCCGGGTCGAACGCCGCTCCCCACGCGAGGGGTGTGGGGAAGGTCGCCGCCTGCCATGCCGCCAGGCCCGTCAGGCATTCCTCGTGAACGAGTGCGGGGATGCCCAGCCGCGTCTCGCGGACGAGCCGGCGCTGCTCGTCCCACAACCACGCCGCCCGCTCGATCGGGTCGACCGGCCGTGTGCCGTAGACGCGGGTGAGCTGGCCGAGGCCGTGGACGGTGGCGTCGGCGTACGCGGTCGACGACGCCATCTCGCCGGCCATCGGGGCGACGACCTCATCGCCCTGGTCCACCCAGAAGCCGACCAGCTGGGCCAGCTTCTCGTCGAGGGTCATGCGCGCGATCAGGTCGGCGACGCGCGTCGAGACGGAGATATCGGTGAGGGTCACAGTTCGTGCTTTCTCTACGGGGGATCAGCCCTTGACGGCGCCGGTCAGACCGCCGACGATGCGGCGCTCGAACAGACTGAAGAACGCCAGGGCGGGAAGCATCGACAGGGAGGTGAAGGCGAGCACCTTCGCCGTGTCGACCGAGTACTGCGACGAGAACGCCTGCACGCCGAGCGGCAGGGTGAAGGTCGCCTCGTTGTTGAGGATGAACAGCGGCAGCAGATAGCTGTTCCAGCTGCCGATGAAGGCGAGGATGCCGACCGTGATGACGCCGGGCACCGACAGGGGCAGCACCATCCGCCAGAAGAACGACAGGCGCCCGCATCCGTCGATGAACGCGGCCTCCTGGATCTCGTCGGGGATCGCCCGCAGGAACGGCACCAGGATGATGATCGTCATCGGCAGTGCGAAGGCGATCTGCGGCAGGATGATGCCCGCGAGCGAGTTCATCAGGCCGAGGTCGCGGATGACGATGTACAGCGGGGTGATCGCGACGGTGATGGGGAACATCAGGCCCGAGGCGAAGACGGCGTACAGCACTCCGCGACCGCGGAACTGGTAGCGGGCGATGATGTAGCTCGCCATGAGTCCCAGCAGCACGGCGCCGATCGTCGTGGCGCCGGCGGCGATCGTGGAGTTGAGCACCTGCTGCCAGAACTGCGACCCGGTGAGCACCGTGAGGTAGTTCTCGATGTTCCAGGGCGACGGCCATCCGGCGGGGTCCACCGTGATCTGGGCGTTGCTGCGGAAGCCGCCGATGATGATGTAGAGCACCGGCGTCAGCATGAGCGCGATCACGACGAGGGCGACGAAATACACCACGGGGCTGCCCCAGGGCAGGCGCTCTCTGCGGCGCCCGCGACGACCGGTGGGGACGGGGGTGACGACCGCGCGAGTGGCGGAAGAGGTGAGGGCGGTCATCGCTCCTGCTTCCCTTCGGTGATGGCCCCGGCGGTGTCGCGTCGCAGCACATAGCGCTGGTACACGATCGCGACGACGAGGGAGATGAGGAAGATCACGACGGCGACGGCGTTTCCGAAGCCGTAGCTGCCCGCGTTGCGGCCGTTGACGACCATGTAGGTGGCCATCGTCGAGGTGCCGGCCGTCGAGGCGACGTACTGACCCCAGATGATGTACACGAGGTCGAACAGCTGCAGCGCGCCGATGATCGAGAGGAACGCCCAGATGCGCAGGGTGGGGGCGAGCAGCGGCAGGGTGATCCGCCAGTGCATCTGCCAGTAGCCGGCGCCGTCGAGGGCGGCGGCTTCGTACAGTTCCTCGGGGATGCCCTGGAGGCCGGCGAGGAAGAGGATGACGGCGAAGCCGACGTACTTCCACGTGAGGATGCCCATGAGTGTCCAGATGGCGATCGAGGGATCGGCGATCCAGTCGCGCGTGAACGCCCCGAGGCCGAGCTGCTCGAGTGCGCCGTTGAGGGCGCCCTGGGTCTGCAGCATGAGCCCGAAGCCGGTGCCGACGACGACCTCGGCGATGACGTACGGAACGAAGATCAGCACGCGGATGAGCGACTGCCCGCGCATGCGGCGGTTGAGCAGCAGGGCGAGGAGGACCGCGACCGGTCCCTGGAGCACGAGGGATGCCACGACGATGATGGCGTTGTGGCTGAGGGCCTCGACGAAGGTCGGGTCGGTGAGGATCGTGATGTAGTTCTGC
Organism: Microbacterium sp. AG238; assembly: GCF_003610405.1. Taxonomy (GTDB): domain Bacteria; phylum Actinomycetota; class Actinomycetes; order Actinomycetales; family Microbacteriaceae; genus Microbacterium. The sequence continues at coordinate 1,685,105 of NZ_RAQC01000001.1, read as the reverse complement.
AGGCCGACGAACTCGGTAGGCGGTCCGTAGCCCTGCCAGCGGAAGAAGCCGTAGTACGCGGCCATCACGACGGGGAAGATGACGAACCCGACGAACATCACCAGGGCGGGTCCGACGAGCACCGCGATCTCGAGGCGACCCGACCAGCCGAGGCCTCGGCGGCGCCGGGAGGGCGAGGGCGTCGTGGTGACGCCCTCGCCCCGGGCCGCGAGATCCACGCCGTCGGCGTTGCCCGCCACGGCTGTCTCGCTGAGCGACATGATGCGGATCAGCCCTTCTTCGCCGCGTCGGAGACCGACTGGATCATCTGCTCGGGCGTGCTCTTGCCCGCCAGCAGGTCGACGACGGCGACGTTCAGCGCGTTGCCGACGTTCTGGCCGAGGACGGTGTCGAGCCACTGCGAGACGAACGGGGCCTTGTTGTAGGCGGCGAGAACCTCCTGGAGGTACTCCTCCTCGACCGCCTCCTGCGCGACCGAGTTCACCGGCGGTGCGTTGAAGGCCTTGTAGTAGGCCTCCTGCTGCTCGGCGCTGGCGAGGAAGTTCAGGAAGTCGGCGCACTCCTTCGGGGCCTTCGCCGAGCAGGAGTATCCGTCGACGCCGCCCATGATCGAGCCGGGCTCACCCTCGCCACCCGACAGCTCGGGGAAGGGGAACCACGCCAGGTCGGGCAGAGGCTGCTCGTCGGGCGTGAGCGAGGCGATGACGCCGGGGTTCCAGGCGCCCATGAGCTCCATGCCCGCCTGGTGGTTCGCGATGAGGCCCGCGCTGCTGCCCGCGCCCTGCTGCGCCGAGGTGGTGAGGTAGCCCTCGTTGAACGGCTGGAGCTCGGCGAAGTCGGCGAGGTCCTCGGCGGACTTGAGCCAGCATTCGTCGCTGAAGTCCTTCGAGTCGCCGGTCTTCTCGATCGTCTCCGGGCTGCACTCGCGCAGCGCGAAGTTGTAGAACCAGTGCGCGGCGGGCCAGGCGTCCTTCGCGCCGAGGGCGATCGGGGCGATACCGGAATCCTTGAGCCGCCCGACGACGGTCTTGAGGTCGTCGACCGTCGTGGGGGTCTCGGTGATTCCGGCGTCGGTGAACAGGTCGGAGCTGTACCAGAAGCCGCTGGGCAGCACGGCGAGCGGCATCGCCCACACCTTGTCCTGGTAGGTCTCGGCCTTGAACGAGCCCTCCGAGATCTCTTCCTTGGCGGTGTCGCCGATGAGGTCGGTGAGGTCCATCAGCTGTCCGGCCTGGACCATGGCGGCCATCTTGCCGCCACCGCGCTGCAGGAAGATGTCGGGCGGGTCGCCCGCGTTGAGTGCGGTCTGGAGCTTGCCGTCCATGTCCTCGTTCTGAACGGACTGCATCGAGATCTTCACGTTCTCGTTCTCCGCCTCGAACGCGGCGATCGCGTCCTTCCAGAACTCCTGTCCGGGGCCGGTCGTCGAGTTCTGCCAGAGCGTCATCTCGACGGTGCCGTCGGCGCTGCCGCCGTCGCCGTTGGCGCTGCAGGAGGTGAGGGCCAGTGCCCCCACCGCCAAGACGGCTGCCGTGACGGCTGCCTTGCGGCGAGCCGTGATGGAGCGTGCCATGTGATTCCTTCTCTCTTCGTTGAGTGGACATCTGCCGGTGAGCGCGCCGCGGCCGGGCCCGGGCTGGGCTGCTCGAACCGCCGAGCGGCGATGCTCGGGTGTCGTCGGACATTCGCTGGTGCTGTCGGACACCGAAAGTTTGCGCGGGCAACAAAGAGGTGTCAAACGTTTTCGAAAACGGTTTCCATTTCGGGCTAGCATGCGTGCATGGACCGTCGCCGCCCCACCATCCACGACGTCGCCGAGCGCGCCGGCGTCTCGGTGTCGACGGTGTCGAAGGCCGTCAATGGGCGCTACGGCGTGGCGACAGCCACCGTGGATGCCGTGATGGCGGCCGTCGCGGAGCTCGGTTACGAGTCGAGCCTCATCGCCAGCAGCATGCGCTCGCGCTCGACGGGTGTGATCGGCGTCCTCGTCGCCGATTTCGAGCCGTTCAGCGCCGAGATCCTCAAGGGCGTGGGCGAGGCGCTTCGTGACACCAGCTACGACCTGCTCGCCTACTCGGGGTCGCGGGGCGACGAGGAGGGGTGGGAGCGGCGGTCGCTGTCTCGCCTGAGCGGAACGCTGATCGACGGCGCGATCATGGTCACACCCACGGTGGTCAAAGCGAGTGCCGACGTCCCGCTCGTCGCGATCGACCCGCACACCGGCCCCGCCGACGTGCCCATCGTCGAGAGCGACAGCTACGGCGGCGCCCGTGAGGCGACGGCCTACCTCATCGGCATGGGGCACACGCGCATCGGCTACATCGCGGGACGCGCCGACCTGCGGTCGTCGATCGCGCGCGACGCCGGATATCGTCGCGCGCTCGCCGACGCCGGCATCCCGTTCGACGCGACGTACGTCGGGGCGGGGCGCTATCGCGAGGCGACGGTGCGCGAGGTCGCGATCGACATGCTCTCGGCGGCCAATCGGCCCACCGCTGTCTTCGCGGCGAACGACGTGTCGGCGATCGCCATCCTGCAGGTGGCCGCCGAGCTCGGGCTCGAGGTTCCCCGCGACCTGTCGATCGTCGGATTCGACGACATCCCCGAGGCGACGAGGCTTCCCGTCCCCCTGACGACGGTGCGACAGCCGATGGGGCGCCTGGGGGCGGCCGCGGTGCAGATGCTGCTGGCCCTCATGCGCGGCGAGACGCTGCCGGCCACGCATCTGCGGCTTCCGACGAAACTGGTGGCCCGGCAGACCACCGCGCCGCCCGCCCGGTATCGGGCCGGATGACGTCCTCGCCCGGCCTCGCGCTCTAGGCTGTGTCCGTGCTGCTGAGTGATCGCGACATCCGTGCCGGAATCGATCAGGGCCGTATCGGTCTCGACCCCTGGGATGCCTCGATGGTGCAGCCCTCGAGCGTCGACGTGCGCCTCGACCGGTACTTCCGCCTGTTCGACAACCACAAGTACCCCTTCATCGACCCGGCGCAGGATCAGCCCGAGCTGACCCGTCTGATCGAGGTCGAGCCGGACCAGCCGTTCATCCTGCATCCGGGCGAGTTCGCGCTCGGATCGACGTACGAGCAGGTGCGCCTCGGCGACGACGTCGCCGCACGTCTGGAGGGCAAGTCGTCTCTCGGGCGGCTGGGCCTGATCACCCACTCGACGGCCGGCTTCATCGACCCCGGGTTCTCGGGTCACGTGACGCTCGAACTCGCCAATGTCGCCACTCTGCCGATCAAGCTCTGGCCGGGGATGAAGATCGGGCAGCTCTGCTTCTTCCAGCTCAGCTCGCCGAGTGAGAACTCCTACGGATCCGGCCCGTACGGCAACCGCTATCAGGGGCAGCGCGGCCCGACCGCGTCGCGCTCGTTCCAGAACTTCCACCGGACCGACGTGGGCACGATCGACGCCGGATCGCGCGGCGCCTGACGCGGTTCCGGGACGGATGAGGGCCCCGAGGCGTCGAACCTCGGGGGCCTCATCCGAGTTGCCGCGGGTCAGGCGGCGTCGCGCCCGGCCGCGAAGCCGGCGGTGAAGCCGCGCTCGAACGCGTGCTCGCCGTGGTGGGGCTGCTCGCCGCAGCGAGGGCCCCGGCCGTGGCCGACGCGGTGGTCGTGGCCGAAGCGGTGACCGAAGCCGCGGTGGCCCCGGGGGCCGAATCGGCGTGGTCCGCTCTCGTCCCAACCCAGCTCGCGAGCGATCGCCTCGAGCGAAGCGACCGTCGTGGCGTAGTCGTCATCCGACACGGCGCCCCGCACGCGATCGCGGACGCCCGTGACGAGCCCATGGATGCGGTCGCGCTCGCGACGGCCCTCCTCGGTGATGGTCCAGGCGCCGTCGCGCTCGGCGGCCCAGCCGCGAGCCGCAAGCGACCGGACGCGCTTCCCGCCGCGCTGAACGCGCTCGGCGAGGCCGGGGATGTCGCGCTCGCCCGCGAGGACATCGAGTACGGCCCAGTCTCGGCGGTCGAGCCCCTCGGCGGCCAGCGTCCGATTCATCTCGGTGGCGAGTGCCGCTCCGGCGGCGCGCATCCAGAAGGCCAGCGACCGCGATCGGGTGTCGCGTGTCTCGGGGGTGTTGTCGTGGTTGTTCATGGTGTTCCCTTCGCGGGCCGGCGCATCCGACCCGTTATGTATGTCATGTGTCATGTATATGCACTATGACATGCAGTCCGGTCCATGTCAAGTCGCATGTATTCTCGAACCATGACGGCTGCCGACGACCCGCAGATCGATGCCATCGCCGACGCGTTGGGGCGTCTGCGCGGGCTGCGGCGTCCCGGGCCCGGTCCGCAGCACGCAGCGCACGCGCAGGGGCCGTTCGGCGGCCACGCCGGGCACGGCCCGCACGGACATCGCGGGGGTCCGTTCGCCGACGGACGCGGGAGGATGGCGGGCCTCGCACGCCTGCGCATGCTCGAGGCGCTCGCCGCGGCATCCCACCCGCTCAGCGTCAGCGAGATCGGTGAGGCGATCGGTGTCGACCAGCCGCGGGCCTCCCGGCTGGTGCAGCAGGCCGTCGAGCTCGACCTGGTGCGTCGGGAGGCCGACCCCGACGACGCCCGCCGCACCCGCATCGCACTGACCGACGAGGGGCGTGGATTCGCGCGCAGCGTGCGGGGTGAACGTCGCGCGGCCCTGGGCAGCGCGCTGGACGGATTCACCGACGACGAGCGCGCCGAACTGGCCCGACTGCTCACCAAACTCGCCGACGCCTGGCCGCGCGGCTGAGCCATACCCGCTGTCGCGGATGCAGGCAACTGGGCTTCTCCACTTTGCGTCGCGCCGGTATCCTGCCACCCTGGTTCGGTGAGCACCGAGAATCAGCCCTCTCCCGCAGAACGCATAGCCGCGGTGTCCACCCCGGGCACGATCGCCCGTTGGGTGTTCTGGCCCGCCGCGGTCGTGATCGTCGGCTTCAGCGCCTTCGCGATCATCTTCCCCACCACGGCCGAGTCGTTCTTCGGCGCCATCCAGACGTCGATCGTCGACTCGTTCAACTGGTACTACGTCCTCATCGCGGCCTTCTTCGTCGGCTTCGCGATCTTCGTCGGCTTCAGTCGTTTCGGTGACATCAAGCTCGGACGCGACGACGACGAGCCCGAGTTCTCGACCGGCTCGTGGTTCTCGCTCCTCTTCGCGGCGGGCATGGGTATCGGACTCGTCTTCTACGGCGTGAGCGAGCCGCTCAGCCACTTCGTCGACCCGCGACCCGGGGTGACCGGCACCGAGCAGCAGCTGGCTCAGGGAGCGCTGACGCAGACGTACCTGCACTGGGGTGTGCACGCCTGGGCGATGTACGTGGTCGTCGGGCTCGCGCTCGCGTACGCGATCCACCGCCGTCGCCGGCCGATCTCGATCCGTTGGGCGCTCGAGCCGCTGCTGGGCAATCGTGTGCGTGGGGCCGCGGGCAACGTGATCGACGCGGTCGCCCTCGTCGGCACCCTGTTCGGTGTCGCAACCTCGCTCGGACTCGGTGTCATGCAGATGGGCTCGGGCCTCGAGTTCATCGGCCTCCCTCCCATGAACGACGCGATGCTCATCGGGCTCATCGCGATCGTCTCCGTCTTCGTCCTGTTCTCGGTGCTGTCGGGAGTGACGAAGGGGATGAAGTGGCTCTCCAACTTCAACCTCATCGTCGCCGGCCTGCTGCTTCTTTTCCTCCTCTTCGCCGGGCCGACGCAGTTCCTCCTGCGAGAGTGGGTGCAGTCGATCGGTGCGTACATCCAGGACTTCATCGGCCTCTCCTTCACCGTCAGCGCTCTCCAGGGGGCGGCGGGCGAGGCCTGGCAGGCGCAGTGGACGTCGTTCTACTGGGGCTGGTGGATCTCGTGGGCGCCCTTCGTCGGCATCTTCATCGCGCGCGTCAGCAAGGGGCGCACGGTTCGCCAGTTCGTCGCGGGCGTGCTGCTGGTGCCGACCCTGATCGGCATCCTGTGGTTCGCCGTCCTCGGCGGCTCGGCGCTGTACCGAGAGCTCGAACAGCCCGGGTCGATGCTCGCCGCCGATGGTTCGGTGAACCTGCAGGGGGCGCTGTTCCAGCTTCTCGAGGGGCTGCCGGCCGGTGGCGTGCTGACGATCGGCGCCATCGTCCTGATCGCCGTGTTCTTCATCACCTCGGCCGACTCGGGCGCCCTCGTCATGGGCATGATCGCCACGGGCGGCAACCCCGAGCCGCCGCGCTGGGTGCGTGTGTTCTTCGTCGTCATCACCGCCGCCCTCGCGAGCGCACTCCTGCTCGCCGGTGGCCTGCAGGCTCTGCAGACCGCGGCGATTCTCATCGCGCTGCCCTTCTCGATCGTCATGCTCCTGATGTGCTGGTCGACGGTGCTGGCCTTCCAACGCGAGCGCCGCGCGTACGCCCGTGCGGAGCGGGCCCAGTTCATCGAACGCATCGGCGACCACTACGGCCTCGAGGTCGAGGAGCCGAACGAGCGGGGAGTGCGCTTCCCGTGGATCGTCGGCAGGCGCGGCTGACGCGGACATCGTCGATCGCCGCGAAGGCGCCGGGCCCGACCGCCCGGCGCCTTCGTCGTACGCTGGGCGGATGCCTCCGGTGTCCTCCGCCCGTCTGACCGATGTTCCCGCCGAGACCCTCTACCGTCTGCTCTGGCTGCGCGTCAGCGTCTTCGTCGTCGAGCAGGCCGCGGCCTACCCCGAGCTCGACGGCCGAGACCTCGAGCCCGACACCGAGCTCTTCTGGATCGAAGACGACGGACGGGTTCTGGCGACGCTCCGGCTGCTGCGCGATGCCTCGGGCAACGCCCGCATCGGACGCGTCGCCACCGCCGCGGAGGCCCGCGGCCGTGGCCTGTCGGCCCAGCTCATGCGCGCGGCGGTCGAGCGCGCCGGCGAGCGGTGGCCCGGCGCGGCGATCGACCTCGACGCGCAGAAGCACCTCGCCGACTGGTACGGGCGGTTCGGATTCGCGATCAGCGGGCCGGAGTTCTCGGAGGACGACATCCCGCACGTCCCCATGCGGCGTTCCGCCTGAAGCCGGTCAGCGGATGCCGGCCTGCTTCGGCAGGCGCACGAAGAGCAGCAGCACGAGCCCGAGAAGCAGCACCACGGCGATGCCCAGCACGCCCCAGATGATGCTGCCGAACCAGGCGATGAACAGCGCCCACATGGCGGGGGAGAGGAAGCTCGCGACGCGCCCCGTCGTGGCGTAGAGGCCGAAGATCTCACCCTGCATGCCCGGAGGCGTGACGCGCGCGAGCAGTGAGCGGCTCGCCGCCTGTGCGGGTCCCACGCATCCCGAGAGGATGAGCCCGGCGATCCAGAACACGATCGATCCGGCGTCCTGCAGCACGAACAGCAGCACGGCGACCGCGATGAGCCCCGAGAGGGTCGCGATGATCACGGCTCGCGCTCCGAAACGGTCGTCGAAGCGTCCCGCGATGATGGTGGACGCGCCGGCGACGAGGTTCGCGGCGATGCCGAAGACCATGACCTCCGTCGGCGAGAATCCGAACGCGCGGGCAGCCAGCACCCCGCCGAAGGCGAAGACGCCCGCGAGGCCGTCGCGATAGACCGCGCTCGCCAGAAGGAACCAGAACGTGGGGCGCTCGGTGCGATACAGGCGAGCGATGTCGGCGACCAGGTGGGCGTACGCCGCGAAGAAGCCGACCTTCTCCGTGCTGTGCGGTGCGGAGCGCTCGGGGACGTTCAGCATCAGCGGGATGGCGAAGACGATCGTCCAGACCCCGCATCCCACGGCGATGAGCCGGTAGGCCAGACCGTTGCTCGTGTCCATCCCGAACCAGTCGGCGAAGGTGAGCACGACCACGAGGGTGAGCGCGACGATGCCGCCGATGTACCCGAGGCCCCAGCCCAGGCCGCTGACCCGGCCGATCGTGCGAGGCGTCGACACCTCGACGAGCATGGCGTTGTAGTTGACGCCCGCGATTTCGGAGACGACGGCGCCGAGCGAGAGGACGATCGCGCCGTACCAGAAGTACGCCGGGTCGGCGAAGGTGAAGAACAGCGCGAACTGCAGCAGCGCGAGGACGACGGTGAACACGCCGAGCCACCGCTTCTTCCGGCCCGATCGGTCGGCGGTCTGCCCCAGCACCGGCGCGAGGAGCAGGATCAGGATGCCGGCAGCCGTCGAGGCGACGCCGTACCCGCTCGCCAGCTCGGCGAGGGCTGCTTCCTTGATCGGGTCGGAGTCGGGCAGCGCGGCGATGTCGGCGGGCAGGAACGAATCGGAGACGAGGAACAGCGACGCGAAGACGAAGGTGAGGATGACGGAGTTGAACGGCTGCGTCGCCCAGTCCCACAGTGCCCACGACACAACGGTCTTCCGGGGGACGGGCTGCTCGTCGACATCGCGGGTCTGCATGGCGGCGATGCGCCCGAGGGCCTGCGTGTCGGCGGCGGTGGGGGGCGTGGGAACCCCCGGCGCGGATGCCTTCGGGCTGCGGCCTCCGCCGGGCGGATCGGTCTCGGGTGACATGCCGGGCACGCTACGACCTCTCCGTGAACACTCGGTGCCGCCCGTCGGCGGCGCGTCGCATCTTCGCGACGGGGTCAGCGTATCCGCAGCCGAACGGGGTGGGGCGCTTTTCAGTCGCGACGCGCGAACCGGTAGCCGATGCCGCGCACCGTCTCGATCCAGCGGCCGGTGCGTCCGTCGTCGCCGAGCTTGCGGCGCAGGTTCATCAGGTGCACCTCGACCGCGTGGAGGTCGTGGGGGCTGACGTGTTCGCCATGGACACCGCTCTGACGGCGCAGCATGAGCGCGATCCACGCCTTCTCGACGACGTCACCGGGGCGCTGCATCAGCGCCTGCAGGACGTCGAACTCGGAACGGGTCAGATCGAGGGCGCGGCCGTCGAGTTCGACGCGGCGCGATCCGGGGCTCAGCCGCAAACCACCTGCTTCGAGCCAGCCACCCGACACGTTCTCGGGTGACTGGAGGGTGCGGGGGCGCCGCATCAGGGCGTCGATGCGGGCGCGCAGCTCGTAGGGGCGCCAGGGCTTGATGACGTAGTCGTCGGCTCCGCTGCGGAAGCCCTCGACCGTCGCGGTCTCGTCGTCGACGGCGCTGATGATGAGCACGTATCCGTCGTGGAAGGCCCGGATGCGGCGAACCGCCTCGAAACCGTCGATGCCGTCGAGCTTGACGTCGACGGTCGTCAGGTCCGGACGCAGGTGGCGGACGGCGTCGACTCCGGCGGGGCCGTCGGGGAAGGCGTGGACGGCGAAGCCGTGCTGCTCGAGGGTCTGGCTGAGCAGGCTGCGGAGGTCGTCGTCATCCTCGATGACGACGGCGCTGCGCGTCACGGGTGCCTCCGGGCACGCGGGAACGCTCGACGACCGCCCATCACGGGCTCGGAGTCGACGAGAGGCGAGTTCGGGTTCACGCTTCTTGTCATGAGTGGACTCAACATATAGCGCGCCGCTGAGAGGATCCGATGATCGTGCCTCAGGGTTGCTCAGAATTGGCTCAGGTGGACGTCATGCACCTCGCCATCCGACAATGAACTTGATACGACCTGACTCAACTTCTCTTGACATGGTTTCGGTGCGCGAGTACAGTTGAGTCATCGCGGCTCAGGTTGGGCCGCCGCAGACTTCAGATCCATCAGAACCGCAAGTAAGGAGACAACTCATGGCACGTGCAGTGGGTATCGACCTGGGCACGACGAACTCCGTCGTGGCCGTCCTCGAGGGCGGCGAGCCCAAGGTCATCGCCAACGCCGAAGGGCTCCGTACGACCCCCTCGGTCGTCGCATTCACCAAGGACGGCGAGGTCCTCGTCGGTGAGACCGCCAAGCGGCAGGCCGTCACCAACGTCGACCGCACCCTGACCTCCGTCAAGCGCCACATGGGTACCGACTGGAAGACCCAGGCGATCGACGGCAAGGCGTACACGCCGCAGGAGATCTCGGCTCGCATCCTCCAGAAGCTCAAGCGCGACGCCGAGCAGTACCTCGGCGACACGGTGACGGATGCCGTCATCACCGTGCCCGCGTACTTCAACGACGCCGAGCGCCAGGCGACCAAGGAGGCCGGCGAGATCGCGGGCCTGAACGTCCTGCGCATCATCAACGAGCCGACCGCCGCCGCGCTGGCCTACGGCCTCGACAAGGGCAAGGAAGACGAGCTCATCCTCGTCTTCGACCTCGGTGGCGGAACCTTCGACGTCTCGCTGCTCGAAGTGGGCAAGGACGACGACTTCTCGACGATCCAGGTGCGCGCCACGGCCGGTGACAACCGCCTCGGTGGCGACGACTGGGACCAGCGCATCGTCGAGTACCTCATCAAGCAGTTCAAGGACACGACCGGTGTCGACGTCTCGGGCGACAAGATCGCCCTGCAGCGCCTCAAGGAGGCCGCCGAGCAGGCGAAGAAGGAGCTCTCCAGCTCGCAGTCGACCTCGATCAACCTGCCGTACCTCTCGCTGACCGACTCGGGCCCCGTGTCGCTCTCCGAGACGCTGTCGCGCGCGAAGTTCGAGGACCTCACGAAGGACCTGCTCGACCGCACGAAGAAGCCCTTCGAAGACGTCATCCGCGAGGCCGGGATCAAGGTCGGCGACATCGACCACGTCGTGCTCGTGGGTGGCTCCACCCGCATGCCCGCCGTGTCGGAGCTCGTGAAGAAGGAAGCCGGCAAGGAGCCCAACAAGGGCGTGAACCCGGACGAGGTCGTCGCCGTCGGCGCCGCCCTGCAGGCCGGTGTCCTCAAGGGCGAGCGCAAGGACGTCCTCCTCATCGACGTGACCCCCCTGAGCCTCGGCATCGAGACCAAGGGCGGCATCATGACGAAGCTCATCGAGCGCAACACCGCCATCCCCACCAAGCGCAGCGAAACCTTCACGACCGCCGACGACAACCAGCCGTCGGTCGCCATCCAGGTCTTCCAGGGCGAGCGCGACTTCACCCGCGACAACAAGCCGCTCGGCACGTTCGAGCTCACGGGCATCGCGCCGGCACCCCGCGGCATCCCGCAGGTCGAGGTCACCTTCGACATCGACGCCAACGGCATCGTGCACGTCTCGGCGAAGGACAAGGGCACCGGCAAGGAGCAGTCGATGACGATCACCGGCGGCTCGTCGCTGCCCAAGGACGACATCGAGCGCATGGTGCGTGAGGCTGAGGAGCACGCGGCAGAGGACAAGAAGCGCCGCGAGGCAGCCGAGGTGCGCAACCAGGCCGAGACCCTGTCGTACTCGATCGAGAAGCTCATCGCCGACAACGCCGACAAGCTGCCTGAGGACGTCAAGTCCGAGGTGCAGGGTGACGTCGACGCGCTGAAGACCGCACTCGCTGGTGATGACGACGAGGCCGTGAAGACCGCGTTCGAGAAGCTCAACGCATCGCAGGGCAAGCTCGGTGAGGCCATCTACGCGCAGGGTCAGGCAGACCAGGCGCAGGGTGCCCCGACCGACGCTCCGACCGGTGACGCCGGTGCGACGGCATCCGATGAGGACGTCGTCGACGCCGAGGTCGTCGAAGACGAGGACGAGAAGAAGTAATCATGACCAACAAGGACTTCGAAGAGCCGCACGGCGAAGACGAGGTCCTCGGCGGGGAGGGGTCGGACGCCCAGGCGTCCGGCCCCGACGCGCACGAGGCCACCGGAGCAACGGATGCCGCGGACGCCGCGGCTGCGGACGACGAACTGACCATCGACGACATCCTCGGCGCGACGCAGTCCGACGAGGCCGCCGTCGCCGAAGCGCCTGCCGAGGAGCACGACCTCGTGCTCGACCTCAAGCGCGTGCAGGCCGAGTACGCCAACTACCGTCGGCGCACCGAGGAGCAGCGCGAGGTCGAGATCGAGCGCGCCAAGGGCTCGGTCGCCAAGGGCCTGCTGCCCGTGCTCGACGACCTCGACCGTGCCGACAAGCACGGCGACCTCGTCGAGGGATCGCCGCTCGCGGTGATCGCGGACAAGCTGCGCGGGGTCGTGGCGCGACTGGGTGTCGAGTCCTACGGCGCCGCGGGCGACGCGTTCGACCCGCAGCAGCACGAGGCGATCTTCCAGGCGCCCACCCCGGGCGCGGCCGAGCCGACGATCCTCGAGGTCGTCGAGGTCGGCTACCGCCTCGGCAGCATCGAGCTGCGTCCGGCGAAGGTCGTCGTCGCCGTGCCGGCCGAATAGGAGGCAACGACATGGCCAGTCAGGACTGGTTCGATAAGGACTTCTACAAGGTGCTGGGCGTCTCCAAGGACGTCTCCGATAGCGACCTGAAGAAGACCTACCGCAAGCTCGCGCGCAAATACCACCCCGACTCGACGCAGGGCGATGCTGCGGCCGAGGCGAAGTTCAAGGAGATCAGCGAGGCGTACTCCGTGCTCTCCGACAAGGAGCAGCGCGCCGAGTACGACCAGATCCGAGCGATGGGGTCGGGCAGCGCCCGCTTCACCGCGGGTGGCCAGGGCGCGGGTGGCTTCGAAGACGTCTTCAGCGCCTTCAACCAGGGTGCTCGAGGCGGCGCCGGAGCGCGCGGCGCGGACTTCGACGACATCTTCGCGATGTTCAACCAGCAGTCCGGCCGATCCAGCCGCTTCGGGACGGGCGGATTCGGCCGCTCGACCGGCGGATTCCAGGGCTTCGGCGGCCCGCAGCGCGGCGCCGACGTCACAGCTCGGACGACGCTCGACTTCGCGACGGCGGTGCGCGGCGACACCGTCACGCTCCAGGGCGAAGACGGCAAGCCGTTCAAGGTGAAGATCCCCGCAGGCGTCAAGGACGGCCAGAAGATCCGGCTGCGCGGCCGCGGGCGGCCCTCGCCCGACGGCGGCGAGCCGGGTGACATCGTCGTGGCCGTCACGGTCCGCCCGCACTCGGTGTTCACGCGCGATGGGCTCAACCTGCGCGTCGTGGTTCCGGTGACCTTCACCGAGGCCGCCCTCGGCGCCACGATCGAGGTTCCGACGCTCGGCGGCGACCCCGTCAAGCTCCGGGTTGCGCCCGGCACGCCGTCGGGTCGCGTCCTGCGGGTCAAGGGTCGCGGTGTGAGCACGTCCAAGGGCACCGGCGATCTGCTGGCCGAGGTCCAGGTCGCCGTTCCTGCGCACCTCGACGAGGAAGCCCGGGCGGCCCTCGAGCGCTTCGCGGAGGTCGAACCCCGCGAGAACCCGCGTGCCGACCTGATGAACAAGGCGCGCGGCTGACACACCCGTCGTCGACCCGCCGCACCCGTTCGCCACGGGACTGGTGCGGCGGGCCGGATGACGACGATCTCGACGCCCAGGAGGTGACCAACCATGGCTGAAGACGACATCGACGAGGACGCCCCGATCTTCGCGATCGCTGCCGCGGCGGAGCTCGCCGCCATGCACGCGCAGACCCTCCGGCAGTACGACCGGCTGGGGCTCGTGGTGCCCGGGCGCACGCAGGGCGGGTCGCGGCGATACTCGCTGCGGCACATCCGTCAGCTGCGTGAGGTGGCTCGGCTGTCGGCGGAGGGCATCAGTCTGCCCGCTATCGCGCGCATCCTCGAGCTCGAGAACGAGGTCGCGGGCCTTCGTCGTGAGGTGCGAGACCTCGAGCAGCGTCTTCGCGACGAGATGCAGCAGCGCCCCGGTGCGCGGGTGTTCGCCGCGGGTGCGACCGGCGCCGTCGTGACCCTGCGCCACGGCGCGCGCGTCCGCCGCGCGACCGAGGTCGTGCTCTACCGCCGCCCCGCCGCCCCGCCCACCGCCCCGCAGTCCTAGCCGCCCCCGCAGCCTCAGCCGGCCCCGCAGCCTCAGCCGGCCCCGTCGACCCGACACAAAGGGTCGTTATCCGGCGTGCGGAGCGGCCATTCGGGTCGGTTCAGGGTGCGGTGAGGGTGGGGCGAGGGTGGGGCGGGGTGGGCGGGGTTCCTGCACAGGCGAGGGTGGGGGAGACCGGATGGTGAACGGGCTGGGGATATCGCGGGGAGAGGGCGAGAGAGCGTCAGCCTGGACGGGTGGCACGCATTCCTGCTGAGCTCCCCGAGGCGCTGCCGGGTGCCTTCACGGTTGGGACCGCGCGCGCGACCGGTGTGACGCGGGGCAGACTTCGTTCCGCCGACCTGGCCGTGCCCTTCCGCGGCATCCGCTCGCGTGCACCCGTGACGGACGTGCGCGCGCTGGTGACCGCCTATCTGCCGAAGTTGCGCGCAGGCGAGCACATCAGCCATGCCACGGCAGTGGCTCTCGTCGGCGGCTGGATTCCAGAGCGGCTGCGCACGCAGGTGGACGTCGCGGCGCCGCGACCGCTCGGGCGCGCCCGGGGTGCAGGGGTGCGCGGGCACGAAGCCGCAGCGGCGAGTCGGTGGCGGTTCGGACCCGTTCCGATCGTGCATCCGGCCGTCGCCTGGTGCCAATCGGCCGAGCTCATGGGCGAACGCGAGCTCGTCATCGCGGCAGACTCCCTCATGCGCAGGCATGATCCCGTCCTGTCCATCGAGCAGCTCGGCGGGGCGGTGGCGGCGTGGTCTGGTCGGCGCGGCGTACGCGCGCTCCGACTCGCGTACGAACGCTGCCGGGAACGCACCGACTCCGTTGCGGAGACGGAGCTGCGTCTCGACGCCGAGGACCTCGGGATGACCACCTTCGAGGTCAACGCGGTCATCCACGATGAGGCCGGGCGCTTCGTGGCCTATGGTGACCTCGTCGACGCCGAGCGGCGCGTGCTCCTGGAGTACGACGGTCAGCAGCATCGGCTCGACGACGCGCAGTACGGCCGCGACGTCGACCGCCTCGACGACCTCGCACGTCTCGGCTGGCGCGTCATCCGCGTGAACAGAACCCACCGCGGCGCGCGGCGTCGCGCCGTCCTCCTCCGTGCGCGCGAAGCGTTGACCAGCTGACCCCCCAACCCCTCGCCGACCCGACACGAATGGTCGCTCCGGCCGGAATTCGGCGACCTTTTGCGTCGGGTCGGCGATCGGGCAGGGGCGGAGGGGGCGGAGGGGGTCAGGCGGGAGGAAGGCGCAGGGTGCCCGCGGACTCGTCGAGGGTCAGATCGTCGACGACGCGCAGCGAGCGGGCGAGATGATCGAGCTCGTCGAGCACCGTTCCCACGCGCTCGCGGTCGCTGCAGACGGCCGACAACGTCACGAGGTGGGTGCCGGTGTCCCACGTGTACGACACGAACGGCGGCGTCCTCGGATCGGGAGGCAGCGTCATCACGAGCTTCTCTCCCACCCCCAGGTAGGGGGAGCGGAAGTCCTCGGTGTCGTCGTACTCCATCGGCATCATCGCCCGCGCCGCCCGCACCTGCGCCGTCGCCTCCTGCATCTGCGCGAGAACGACCAGCAGCTCGGGGTCGGCTTTCCACATCCAGGCCCGCACCCGGCCGTTCGCGCGTCGCATCAGCATCGGCACCGCCTGGCTCGCGGCCCACGCGGCGAACCGCCCGCCCGGGCGCGGCGCGGCGCCGATCGCGGCGTTGGCCTGGCTCAGCAGCATCCCGATCGCGCGCTTGCGGGCGCGGCGTCCGGAGAATCCGAACGATTCGGTGACGGCAACCCAGCGGGCGGGATCGGCATCGGCTTCGAGTCGGGCCATGACCCCAGCCTAGGGATGCCGCCGGGGTTCCCGCGTCCGCCCGCCGTGCAGCCCGTGCGGCCGGTTTGCCTCAACGCCGGGCCGCCTCCCGGAAGCGTCAAGACCGCTCGGGTAAGCTCGGGGCCGCCGCGTCGGCCACAGCCGGCGGCACTCCGCCGTACAGATTGGGCCTGACCCGTGACCGAATCCACGACGAACGAGGGTGTTCCCGCCGCCAGCTCGCGCGCACCTCTGACCATCGTGATGGGCGCCGACACCTTCGCCCCCGACGTCAACGGAGCCGCCCGCTTCGCCGAGCGGCTCTCCGCCGGCCTCGCCGCTCGCGGTCACGATGTCCACGTCGTGACGCCGAGCGTGAAGCACTCGCAGTCGGGCGTCTTCACCGAGAACATCGAGGGCGCGGACCTCACCGTCCATCGCCTCCCCGGATGGCGCTGGTACCCGCACGACTGGCTGCGCTTCGTGCTGCCGTGGCGCTCGAAGCACTACGCGCGGCGCATCCTCGACTCGGTCAAGCCCGACGTCGTCCACAGCCAGTCGCACATCGTCATCGGCCGCGGGCTCACCCGCGAGGCGAGGAAGCGCGGCATTCCGGTGGTCGCGACCAACCACGTCATGGCCGAGAACGTCATCGACTTCACGACGCTCCCGCCGTTCCTCGACAAGATCATCATCAAGCTCTGCTGGGACGACGCCAAGCGCACGTTCCTGATGTCGCGCGCCGTGACGACCCCCACGCGCAAGGCCGCGGAGTTCCTCGAGGACACGATCGACATCTCGGGCGTCATCCCGATCAGCTGCGGCATCGACAAGCGCAACTACACCCCCGACCTCACCCCGCGCGAGCACCGTCGCATCCTGTTCGTCGGTCGCCTCACGACCGAGAAGCATGTCGAGGTCACCCTGAAGGCCGTCGCCAAGCTCGCGCCCGAGCTCGACGTCCACTTCGACATCGTCGGCGGCGGCGACCAGCGTCGGAACCTCGAGCAGACCGCGCAGCAGCTGGGCATCAGCGATCGCGTCACGTTCTTCGGGCGCACCGATGAAGCCGACCTGCGTGCCGCGTACACGCGGGCGGATGTGTTCGCGATCGCGTCGATCGCCGAGCTGCAGTCGATCGCGACGATGGAGGCCATGGCCTCGGGGCTGCCGATCGTGGCGGCGGATGCCGTCGCGCTGCCCCACCTCGTGCAGTCGGGTGTCAACGGTTACCTCTTCGAACCCGGCGACGTCGACGATCTCGCGGACAAGCTGCGTCGGGTGCTCACCGCATCGCCCGAGGAGTACCTGCGGATGCAGCAGGCCTCGCTCGACGGCGTCGAGATCCACGACATCGAGCGCACTCTCGACACCTTCGAGAAGCTCTACCGCGGCGAGCCGCTCGACGCGTGACGATGCGGCTGTTCTTCGACGCGCGTTACATCCGCACCGACTTCCACGACGGCATCAGCCGGTTCTCGCACGAGCTCGCGCACGCGGTGTTCGCGGCGGCGCCCGCCGAGGACGTCGAGGTCACGTTCATCGTGCACGACCCCGCGCAGATCGCGTTCCTGCCCGAGGGAGCCCCCCACGTCGTGCTGCACGCACCGACCTCGATGCTCGAGCCCTTCGCCGCCCTGCGTCTGAACCGTCACCGTCCCGACGTGGTCTACTCGCCGATGCAGACCATCGGTGCCCTCGGTCGCCGATTCGCGCTGATCCTGACGCTCCACGACACGATCTACTACCGGCACCGCACACCTCCGCGCGACCTGCCGTGGTTCGTCCGTCTGGGGTGGCGCCTCTTCCACCTCTCGTACGCGCCGCAGCGGGCGACGCTCAACGCCGCCGACCTCGTCGCGACGGTGAGCGAGACGAGCAAGCGGCAGTTCGCCGACGTGAAGCTGACCAAGCGCGAGGTGGTCGTGCTGCCC
Organism: Microbacterium sp. AG238; assembly: GCF_003610405.1. Lineage (GTDB taxonomy): Bacteria > Actinomycetota > Actinomycetes > Actinomycetales > Microbacteriaceae > Microbacterium. Next base: position 1,667,693 of record NZ_RAQC01000001.1, on the reverse strand, counting down.
AACGCTCCGCAGCGTCTGGCCGACCTCGCGCCGGCGACGGCGATGCCGGGGGCCGCCAAGCCGCGGAACATCGTCTACATGGGCTCGTTCATGCCCTACAAGAACGTCGAGACGCTCGTCCGGGCGATGCAGTGGCTGCCGGGTCGCACACTGCACCTGCTGAGCCGCATCTCGGACGGCCGGCGCGCCGAGCTCGAGAAGCTCGCGCCCGCCGACGCCCGCATCGTCTTCCACGGCGGGGTGACGGATGCCGAGTACGCGGCGCTCCTCGCCGACGCCGGCATGCTCGCGACGTTGAGCCTGGACGAGGGCTACGGGCTGCCCATTGCCGAGGCTCTCGCGCTCGGAGTGCCCGCGGTGGTGAGCGACATGGAGATCTTCCACGAGGTCGGCGGCGACGGGGCGCTCTACGTGCCGCCGCGCGATCCGCGTGCCTTCGCGGCGGCCGTCGTCTCGCTCGACGACGACGCTGCCCGTGCGGGGCTCGTGGCGGCGGGCCGCGCCCACATCGCGCGGTTCACCTGGGTGGAATCGGCGTCGCGACTGCTCGCGGCATCCCGTCGCGCCCGCGCGTTCCGCGCTCGCTGACGTCCGCCGCGATCCTCTTCGCGGGGCGCCCGCCATCGCGAGGCCCCGGGGCCACCTCCGCCGGCCGAGGTAGGCGCGACGCGTCGGTGGGCACACGGCGGTAACCGTCGCGCGCGACGACCGCGAGGGTGGCGATCGACGCAGCGACGACAGCGACGATGACGGCGACGAGAAGCAAGTCGGAATCCATGGCAGAAACGCTACGATTGGCGTCATCCTGCCGACACTGGCGGACGAGACGGTATTCGGAGGAATCCTGCCATGCACACGGTCGCCTGCGTCGTCCAGCCCGGATTCGCGCCATTCGAGTTCGGCCTCGCGTGCGAAGCGTTCGGCCTCGACCGATCCGACGAGGGCATCCCGAACTTCGATTTCCGTGTCGTGACGCCCGATCCCGGCGTGGTTCCGGCCAACCTCGCGTTCTCGCTCAACGTCGACGCGGGCCTCGAGTTCGCCGACGAGGCCGACCTGGTGATCATCACACCCATCCCGCGCGAGAGTTGGGATGCCGTCGACGAGCGGGTGACGGCCGTGGTGCGTCGCGCAGTCGAGCGCGGCGCCTGGGTGCTCACCGTCTGCAGTGGAGCATTCGTGGTGGCGGCATCCGGTGTGCTCGACGGCAAGCGCGCGACGACCCACTGGCGCTACGCCGAGACGATGGCGCGCATGTACCCGCGCATCGAGGTCGATCCCGACGTGCTGTACGTCCAGTCGGACCGGATCATCACCTCGGCGGGCACGGCGGCGGGCCTCGACGCCTGCCTGCACCTGCTGCGCATCGAGCTCGGCGCCGAGGCGGCGAACACCATCGCCCGACGGATGGTGGTTCCGCCCCTCCGCGACGGCGGACAGGCCCAGTTCATCGCCCGTCCCCTTCCCGAGGCGTCGTCGCTGTCGCTCGCGCCGATCACCGACTGGATGATCGCGAATCTCGACCTCGATCTGTCCGTCGATCTGCTCGCCTCGCGCGCGCACATGTCGCCGCGGACGTTCGCCCGACGATTCAAGGCCGACTACGGGACGACCCCGGCGGCGTGGCTCGGGCGGCAGCGGATCCTGCGCGCCCAGCGATTGCTCGAGCAGACCGATCTCGGCCTCGATCAGATCGCGGCCGACAGCGGCTTCGGTTCCGCGTCCGTCCTGCGGCAGAACTTCGCCCGCGCCCTGGGGGTGAGCCCATCGGCATACCGCGCTCGCTTCGCCTGCACGCCCGAGGCCGCTTGGGTGGCCGGTGTCGCGCCGGAGGCCGTAGCGTCCTGAGCAACACGGTGATAAACTTGAGTCACACAGGCTCAAGTTTGAGCCGAGAGATTTCAGGAGAGATATGAACGCCACGCAACAGCCCGGACAGGAGGAGGCGCAGAGCGCCCTCGAGCAGTTCGGGATCAACCTCACCGACCGCGCCCGGCAGGGCAAGCTCGACCCCGTCATCGGACGTGACAGCGAGATCCGCCGCGTCAGCCAGGTGCTCACCCGACGCACGAAGAACAACCCCGTCCTCATCGGCGAACCCGGCGTCGGCAAGACCGCCGTCGTCGAGGGCCTCGCCCAGCGCATCGTCGCCGGTGACGTCGCCGAGAGCCTGAAGAACAAAGAGCTCGTGTCGCTCGACATCTCCGCGCTCGTGGCCGGCGCCATGTACCGCGGCCAGTTCGAGGAGCGCCTGAAGAGCGTGCTCAAGGAGATCACCGAGTCCGACGGCCGGATCATCACCTTCATCGACGAGCTGCACGTCCTCATGGGTGCCGGCGGCGGTGAGGGGTCGGTCGCCGCATCCAACATGCTCAAGCCCATGCTCGCCCGCGGCGAGCTCCGGCTCATCGGTGCGACAACCCTCGACGAGTACCGCGAGTTCATCGAGAAGGACGCCGCCCTCGAGCGCCGTTTCCAGCAGGTCTACGTCGGCGAGCCGAGCGTCGAGGACACCATCGCGATCCTCCGCGGACTCAAGGAGCGCTACGAGGCCCACCACAAGGTGGCGATCTCCGACGGCGCCCTCGTGGCCGCGGCATCCCTGTCCAACCGGTACATCCCGGCCCGCCAGCTGCCCGACAAAGCGATCGACCTGATCGACGAGGCCGCCTCGCGCCTGCGCATGGAGATCGACTCGGCGCCGCTCGAGATCGACGAGCTGCGCCGCCACGTCGACCGGCTCAAGCTCGAGGAGCTCGCGCTGAAGAAGGAGAAGGATGCCGCTTCGCGCGAGCGTCTCGAAGCCCTCCGGGCGACCCTCAAGGACGAGCAGCAGAAGCTCGACGACCTGCAGGTGCGGTGGGAGCGGGAGCGTGCATCCCTGAACCGCGTCGGTGACCTCAAGACGCGCCTCGACGCCGCTCGTGTCGAAGCCGAACGCGCTCAGCGCGAGGGCAACCTCGAGAAGGCCTCGCGCCTGCTCTACGCCGAGATCCCCGCGCTCGAACGCGAGGTCGTCGAGGCGGAGCGCGCCGAGACCGCCGTCGACGGTCCCGAACGCATGGTCAACGAGCAGGTCACCGACGAGGACATCGCCGCCGTGATCGCCGCGTGGACCGGCATCCCCGTCGGACGCCTGCTGCAGGGCGAGACCGAGAAGCTCGTGCGACTCGAGTCCGAGCTCGGCAAGCGCCTCATCGGTCAGAAGGTCGCGGTGAAGGCGGTCGCCGACGCCGTGCGACGCTCGCGTGCGGGCATCAGCGACCCGAACCGTCCGACCGGCTCGTTCCTCTTCCTCGGCCCCACCGGCGTCGGCAAGACCGAGCTCGCGAAGGCCCTCGCAGAATTCCTCTTCGACGACGAGCACGCCATGGTGCGCATCGACATGTCGGAGTACGGCGAGAAGCACTCGGTCTCGCGGCTCGTCGGAGCCCCTCCGGGATACATCGGCTACGAGCAGGGCGGCCAGCTCACCGAGGCCGTGCGGCGGCGCCCGTACTCGGTCGTGCTGCTCGATGAGGTCGAGAAGGCGCACCCCGAGGTGTTCGACGTGCTGCTGCAGGTCATGGACGATGGTCGCCTCACCGATGGCCAGGGCCGCACGGTCGACTTCCGCAACGTCATCCTGATCCTCACGTCGAACCTCGGTTCGCCGATCCTCATCGACCCGACGCTGAGCCTCGAGCAGAAGCGCGAGCAGGTGCAGATCCTGCTGCGCCAGGCGTTCCGCCCGGAGTTCCTCAACCGCCTCGACGACACCGTCATGTTCGAGGCGCTGAGCCAGGACGACCTCGCGCAGATCGTCGAACTGTCCGTCGACGCGCTGCAGCGGCGGCTCAAGGACCGGCGCCTCTCGCTCGCCGTCACGCCCGACGCGCGCGCCTGGCTCGCCGAGCGCGGCTACGACCCCGTGTTCGGGGCCCGGCCGCTGCGCCGCCTCATCCAGTCCGAGATCCAGGACCGCCTCGCGATGGCGATCCTCTCGGGCGGGGTGCACGACGGTGACACCGTGCGAGTCGACGTCGCCGCCGACGGTTCCACGCTCGTGCTCACCAGCGCAGGCCCCGCGGCGGAGCCCGCCGCGCCGGCAGGTGCCGGAGGAGACGACGACGTGATCGAGGCCGAGCTGCTCGACGACTGACCCCCGGCTGGGGCTGCGCGGGCGGCGGCTGTGCCTGGTGCTGGGTGCTGGGTGCTGGGTGTTGGGTGCCGTCGTCAGGCTGAGCCTCGCGTGGGGGTGATTCCCGCGGTGTCGGAGGCCATTCAGCCTGTCGGCGGCACAGCTGGCCGGGCGGTGGCCGGGCCGGAGCGGGGCGCGCGGCGGGTGGCGGGTGGCCGGTGGTCGGCGTGGGTTGCTGTCTCGTCGTCAGGCTGAGCCTCGCGTGGGGGTGTTTCCCGTGGCGGTTGATCTCATCCAGCCTGTTGGCGGCCCCCCGCTCGGCCCGGCTCGGCCCGACACGGCACAGCCCGACACGGCACAGCCCGACACGGCACGGCCCGACCCCGGCACGGCGCGGCGCGGCAGGCCGCGAAGCGGCCGCGCCGGCGCGCGCAAGCCACGCGGGGCGGGGGCGGCGGCGTGAGAGTGTTGAGGCTATGCGCACGGTCCGGGCCCTGTGGGGCGCCTCACACCCGGGTCCATCGGTCGTCGTGACGGCCCTCGCTCTGGCGCTCGGGCTCGCGGCCGGGCTCGAGCCGTGGCGGCTGGCGGTGCTCGTGGCGTCCGTGCTGTTCGGTCAGCTCTCGATCGGCATCTCCAACGACGCGATCGACCGCGAGCGCGACCGCGCTGTCGGCCGGACCGACAAGCCCCTCGTCCGAGGTGAGGTCTCGAACCGTTCGGCGTGGATCGCGGCGTCGGGCTCGGTCGTCATCGCGCTGGCTCTGTCGGCGGTGCTCGGGTGGGGGATGCTGCTCGCGCATGCCGTCACCATCGTGTCGGCCTGGTCGTACAACCTGGGGCTGAAATCCTCACCGTTGTCGGTCGTGCCGTTTCTGGTGAGCTTCGGGCTCTTCCCCTCTCTCGCCACCCTTTCTTCCTCCGCCCCGACGCTCGCGGCACCCTTCGCGGCGGTCGCGGGTGCGGCGCTCGGGGCCGCTGTGCACCTGACGAATGTCCTGCCCGACCTCGACGACGACCGCGACACGGGCGTGCGCGGGCTGCCGCACCGCCTCGGAGCACCCATTTCGGTGGTCGTCGCGGTGGCCGGCATCGTCGTGGCCGCGATCGCGGTGCTCATCGGCGGACGGAGCGACGGCGTCTTGCCGTGGCTGTTCTTCGGGGCGGTGCTGGCGCTCGCGATCGCCGTCGTGGTGCGGATGCGGCTGCGCGGTCCCGATCGCACCGGGTTCCGTCTGGTCATGGCCGCGGCCCTCGTGCTGGCGGCCCAACTGGTGGTGGCCGCAGGGTCGCTGCGCTGATGCGTCACCGGGCGGCGGCGTCGAGGCCCATCGCGTAGGCGTTCGGGACGAGTGACCCGGTCGCGGCCAGCACCCGCCCGAGTACACGCGTGCGTATCGCGTGCGTCACGGGACTCACGGGGCGTCCGAGCCGCATGTTGACGGCCGCCAGCCGTCCGGCGGTGCGGGCCGAGCGCAGGCGGTCGCGTTCCCAGATGGCGAGGGCGGCGGCGGGCTCGGCCCCGCTGCGGATCCAGTCGGCGAGCAGCGGGGCCAGGGTCGCCGCGTCGAGGAGGCCGAGGTTCATCCCCTGTCCGCCGATCGGGCTGATCTCGTGCGCCGCGTCGCCGATGACCACGACCCGGCCGCGACGGAGCTGCGGCGCGAGCACGCGCCGCACGCGGAAGCCCGTCGCGTCGGTGATCGCGTCCGCGGCATCCGTCTCGCCGCGTTCGCGCATCGCCGCGCGCAGCCGGTGCAGTCGGGCTTCCGGCTCGTCGAAACCGCCGTCCTCCCGCGCGGGCGGGGCGTCCCAGGCGACGAACCGGCGACGGTCTCCGGGCAGGGGGAACGACTCGAGCACGCCGGATGCCGCGAGGTGCACGACCGCGACCTCCGCGTCGGTTCTACCGGGCACGTCCGCGTCGCTCATGAGATATCGGTCGGGGTAGCTCGTGCGGCGCAGGGCCTCCGGCCGGAACACCAGCTCACGCGCGCCGACGCCTCCCGCGATCACGACGAGTGGCGCCGAGAGCTCGCCGTGCCCCCGTGGGCCCGCCGTCTCGAGCCGCACCTCGGTGGGTCGCGGTGTCACGCGGGTGACCGAGGTGCCCCGCAGCGGAGGTGGTGCGCCGTGCGCGAGCGCACGCTCGGTGAGCGCCTGGGGGAGGGTCGCGACATACGGATGCCGAGCCGGCAGGCGGTCGAAGCGCACGACGCCGAGCAGCTCGCCGTCGCTGCGCGCCTCGCCCTGCGAGACGCGGACGGCGTCGGCGAGGATGCGGTCGGTCGCGCCGCCCGCCTCGAGCGCTGCGAGCACGGGGGCGTGGAGCCCGATCGCGCGGGATCCGTCGCCGCTGCGCTCACGTCTCTCGAGCACCGTGACGTCGACGCCCCGCCGTGTGAGCTCGGCGGCCAGCAGCATCCCCACCGGGCCGGCGCCGACGACGATGACGTCAGGCATGCCCTGCTCCCACGGCCAGCACGCGGAACGGTGCCGGCCGCACGACGTGCCATTCGCCGCGGTCGGCGAGCGTCATCCGCAGCTCGGGCGCGCGGTAGCTGCGGCGGATCGAGCGCAGTCCGTCGGTGCGCAGGAACGTCCCGCGCTGCAGCGGCGTGATGCCCGCGGCATAGAGCGCGTAGGCGGCCCGCCCGCGTTCGATGTCGGCGTGCAGCACGATGCCGCGCGACAGGGCGAGCGAGTCGCCGACGAAGGCATCGAGCTCGCTCTCGCCGAGGTGATGCAGGACATGGTTCGAGATCACGGCGTCGAAACGTTCGCCGCTCGCGCGCAGAGTGGACGAGTCGGTGCTGCGGAACTCGAGGTCGGGCCGGCCGCGCTCACGGGCGACGGCGAGAGCGCGCGGGTCGGGATCGATCCCGACCCAGCTGACGTCGAGGCCGTCCCGCTCGGCGAGCCGCGCCAGTCGGGCGGTGACGTCGCCGCCGCCCGAACCGATGTCGAGGACCCGCGAGGGACGATCGAGCCGCGCGAGGGCGGGCCGCAGGTGGCGCCGCCACACCGTTCCCCAACCGCTCACGGCGCGATTGACGACGTCGAAGCGGCGGAGCGTCTGCGCGAGGGCGACCGGGTCGCAGCCGGGGTCGTCCATCAGCTCCCGCAGGTCGACGTCGCGGTGCCTCAGGTCCACGATGCGACGGGTTCCGGCCGTGCGGCATCCCTCGCCACGGTCTCACCGGCAGCGGCGTCGGGCGCGGCGGCGACTCCCGCGGTGAGGAGGGCGGCCTCCATCGTGAGGCCCGGCCCGAAGGCGAGCGTCGCGATCGTCTGACCATCGCGCAGAGCATCGCCCGCGAGGAGCGAGCGGAGGATGAAGAGGATCGTCGCGCTCGACATGTTGCCGTAGTCCCGCAGCACCGCGCGCGATTGCGCGAGGGCATCGGGTGCCAGGTCGAGCCCCGACTCCACGCGGTCGAGGACGGCACGACCACCCGGGTGCACAGCCCAGACGTCGACGTGGGCATCGCCGACGACGTCGGCCACCGCGGCGCGGATCTCCCGTCCGATGATCCGCGGCACCTCGGCCGTGAGCACCATCTCGAAACCGGCGTCGCCGATCGTCCAGGTCATGTCGCGTTCGCCGTCGTCGGTCACGGCTGTCGCGAACCGGTCGAGATCGAGCCAGCGGTCAGCGCGTCGCGAGGGGTCGGCGCTGATGACGGCCGCCGCGGCGCCGTCGGCGAACAGCGACGCGGCGAGGATCTGGTCGGGATCGTCCGCGACGCGGAAGTGCAGCGTGCACAGCTCGGCGCACACGACGAGCACGACCGCGTCGGGCTGCGCGGCGCACATGCGGGCCGCCGCGCGCAGCGCCGGAACAGCGGCAGCGCAGCCGATGAACCCCAGGTGGTAGCGCTCGACGGATGTCGGCAGGCCGAGATCTCGGACGAGTCGGTAGTCGGGGCCGGGGGCGTACATCCCGGTGCACGACACGGTCACCACATGCGTGACGTCGGCCGGGTCGACCGATGCCGCCGACAGGGCCTCGCGGGCCGCGCGCGCCGACAGCTCGGGGGCGAGCGCGATGTAGGCGTCGTTGCGCGTTCGGGTCGAGGGTGACAGCAGGGCGCCGTCGCCGGAGATGACGGGGAGGGATGCCGGGTCGGCGGCATCCGCCTCTGCGGCATCCGCTCGCGCAGCATTCCCTCCCGCGGCCCGGGAGGCGAGGGCGTCGGCGAGGTCGGTCAGCACCGTGTGCCGCGTCTCGATCGCCGAGGCGTCGAACGCTGCGCCGACCAGGCGCTGCGACAGCCGCCCGATGCCGGGCTGCGCGGCGAAGAGGTCGCGCACGGAGTTCTGGTGGATCACGGCCGGCGGCACCGCGGTGCCGATCGACAGGATGCGGGCGGTCATGCTTGACGATAACCGGAGGACGCGCCCCGAGGCGCGGGGGTGTCGCACCTCACAGGCCTCGTCTATGGTGCGCGGCCGTCGAGAGGGGGTGTCGTCGCCATCCCGAACGACCGCGCCCCGCCGGCACGGGGCACGGCGGGGCGCTGAGGCGGGGCGGGCTCAGTCGTCGATGACGACGGACTCGGCCACCGGACGGCGCGTGCGGGGCGACAGCTCGCGCTCGCGGACCGCCGCGGAGGCGGCGTCGACGTCTCCGAGGTCTCCGACGGCCATGACGGTGACGGGAACGAAAGGTGACTCGATGCCGAGCTTGTCGGCGAGACTCGCGGCATCGAATCCGGTCATCTGGTGCGTGTAGAGACCATCGGCGTGGGCCTGGACGGTGAAGTGCGCAGCGGCCTGACCGAGGTCGTAGAGCGCGGTGGGTACGGGCTTGCCGTCGTTCTCGGTCTGCGCGATGAAGACGATGAGGGCGCCTGCCGGGCCGGCCCAGGCCTGGTTGAACTCGACGAGGGTCGACACGACCTTCTCGTGGGTCTCGGTGCCGCGGCGGGCCACGACGAAACGCCAGGGCTGCGCGTTGAAGGCAGAGGGTGCCCAGCGCGCCGCTTCGAGGGCGCTGGCGAGGGCGTCCTCATCGACGGGCGAGACATCGTCATACAGACGGGTGCTCCAGCGCGCGGCGAGGATGTCGAGGACGGGGGCGTCGGTCTCGGCGACGCGTTCTTCGATGAGGGACATGGGTTCTCCCGATGATTCAGTGGACTGGCGTCGGACTCCATCGTCCCGTCACGTGCGAACCACGGCGCGCTCGCCGACATTCCCCGTCACGAGAAACCTCTTGCGCGAGCCTCCGGGCGGGGTGAACCTGTCGGCATGAGCGCATTCACCCCGGACGGGGCCTTCAGCGGGTTCAGCGTCGACGACATCGACGCGGCCCGATCGTTCTACGCCGACACTCTCGGTCTCGATGTCGAGACCAATCCCATGGGGTTTCTCGAGATCCGGCTGGCCTCGGGCGGCGGCATCCTGGTCTACGACAAGCCCGGACACACGCCCGCGAGCTTCACGATCCTGAACTTCCCGGTCGACGACATCGACGCCGCCGTCGATGAGCTGCGTGAGCGCGGCGTCGACACGAAGATCTATCCCGACGAGGTGTTCCCCTCCGACGAGCGGGGGATCGTCCGGGGCGGGGGCGGCGGTCCCGACATCGCCTGGTTCCGCGACCCCGCCGGGAACGTCATCGCCGTCCTCCAGGCCTGAGACCGGAGGACGGCGATGCGACGGCGCGGCGGCGCCGCGCCGGTTCAGCGGCGCAGGGCCTCGCCGAGCTTGACGCGGGCACCCATCCGCAGCAGCGAGTTCTCGTAGATCTTCGCGCCGACGAGGATCGCGCCGACGCAGGTCACGAGGAGGATCACCAGTGACAGCAGGGGCTCCCACCACAGCGCGTCGCCCAAGAAGAGACGCATCGGCATGCCGACGGGTGCGGAGAACGGCACGTACGACATGATCCCGAGGATCAGCGGGTTGTTCCAGGCGAAGATCACGAGGAAGTACGGCGCCATGACCAGCAGGATGAGCGGCGTCGTGGTCGCCCCGATGTCCTCCTGACGAGAGACCATCGCGGCGGCGGCGGCGAAGAGAGCGGCGAGCAGGACGAAGCCGAACAGGAAGAACACCGCGAACCACGCGATGGGCGCCCCGATGCCGGTGAGCAACGCGGTCTGATCGGTCACGGTGAGACCGATCACGGCGACCGCGGCGAGGATCAGGATCTGCCCCATCGCCAGCACCGTGTTGCCGATCACCTTCCCCGCGAGCAGCGCTCGGACGGGCACGGCCGAGATCAGCAGCTCGACGACGCGCGTCTGCTTCTCCTCGACGACCGACTGGGCGATCGTCGCACCGAAGGTCTGCGCCGAGATGAAGAAGATCGCGCCGAAGCCGATCGCGACGATGTAGCCGAGGAACCCGGCGTCGCCGGACGGGTCGAGCAGCTCGACCTTCGGCAGCTGCGCGAGCGACAGCAGGATGTTGTTCGACACCGACGTGTCGCCGATGACGACGTAGCCGGTGGGGGCCGACGAGTCAGCGACGATCGCGGCGTCGACGTCGCCGTCGCGCACCGCGCTCTCGGCGGCCGCACGGTCGGCGACATCCTTCACGTCGAGCCCGGGGGCGTTCTGGACGTAGGAGGCGGCGTCGGGGGTCACGGCGACAGGGGAGCCGCTGTCGTTCGCCGCCGAGAAGCCACCCCAGATCACGAGAGCGAGCGCTCCGAGGAAGAGGATGGCGAACGAGATGACGAACGACTTGCTGCGGAGCTTCGAGCCGATCTCGCGCTCGGCGACGAGCCAGGTGCTCTGGGCGAATGAGGGGGATGCGGCGCTCACGGGGCGACCTCCTGGATGACTTCGGTGAAGATCTGGGCGAGGGACGGATGCCGCGGCGTGAAGCTCGCGACGTCGCCGTGCTCGACGGCACGGCGCAGCACGCGCTGCGCGGTCTCGTCGGCATCGACGTCGAACAGGGCGTAGCCGCCGTCGAACTCGACGACCTCGACACCCGGCTCGGTGCGGATCCAGCCGGCGTCTCCGGTCGAGACGAGCTCGTAGCGGTGGCCCTGGTGCTCGCGGCGCAGCCCGTCGCGCGTGCCGGCGGCGCGGATGGTGCCGCGGGCGATGATGACGAGGTCGTCGCAGAGGCGTTCGACCACGTCGAGCTGGTGCGACGAGAACAGCACACCGACGCCCTGCGCGGCGCGGGTCTGCAGGACATCGGCCACGACGTCGACGGCGAGGGGGTCGAGGCCCGAGAACGGCTCGTCGAGGATGAGCACCTCGGGATCGTGCACGAGGGCGGCGGCGATCTGCGCGCGCTGCTGGTTGCCGAGCGACAGCGTCTCGATGTTGTCGTTCAGGCGCTCGCCGAGTCCGAGCTCCTCGAGAAGGGCGCGAGCGCGCGTTGTGGCATCCGCCTTCGAGAAACCGTGCAGTCGTGCCAGGTAGACGATCTGCTCGAGCACCTTCATCTTGGGGTAGAGCCCGCGCTCCTCGGGCATGTACCCGAAGCGGCGGCGGTCGGCGGCGGTCACCGGTGATCCGTCGAGGGTCACCTCGCCGCGATCACGCGAGAGCACGCCGAGCATGATGCGCATCGTCGTGGTCTTGCCGGCTCCGTTGCCGCCGACGAAACCCGTCAGGCGCCCGTCGGGCACCCGGAAACCCACGTCGTCGAGCACGCGGTGCGTGCCGTAGTTCTTGGTGATGCCGCTCAGTTCGAGCATTCCGCCTCCTTAGCCGATGACTCCACGTTAGGGAGCGGCCGGGGGTGCGCGGATCCCCCGTACGGCGGATCGTGGCGGCACGGGCCCCGCCCGGCGGGGGAGCCGCGCGGGGCGACGGGGCGGGCGCCACCCTAGCGTGCTCGGTCAGCGGCGCAGGAAGGTGATGACCGGACGCCCCGTACGGGCGTCCGGGCGCACCTCGGCGGCCACGCCGTAGACGTCGGCGATGAGCTCGGCGGTCAGCACGTCGGCGGGGGTGCCGGCGGCGACGACCCGGCCCGAGTGCAGCACCATGACGGCGTCGCAGTACATCGCGGCGAGATTCAGGTCGTGGATCGCGACGATGCACGTCACCGGCAGGTCGCAGACGAGCTCGAGCAGCTCGAGCTGATGACGGATGTCGAGGTGATTGGTGGGCTCGTCGAGCAACAGCTCCCGCGGCTCCTGCGCCAGCGCGCGGGCGATCTGCGCACGCTGGCGCTCGCCGCCCGAGAGGGTGTGCCACAGTCGGTCGGCCCGATCGGCGAGGCCGACGTGCTCGAGGGCGCGGGCGATCGCGGCGTCATCGGCCGCAGGGTCGCCCCCGAACGCGGTTCGGTGGGGGATGCGGCCGAGGCGGACGACCTCGCGCACGGTGATGTCGACCTCCGTATCGGCGTGCTGCGTCACGGCGGCCACGGCGCGCGCCACGTGACGCCGGCCGAGCGAGGCGAGGTCTTGATCGTCGAGGGTGACGCGACCGGCGTCGGGCCGGACCAGACCGTGCAGCAGCCGCAGGAGCGACGACTTCCCCGAGCCGTTGGGGCCGAGCAGTCCGAGGGTCTTCCCCGGCTCGGGTCGCACGCTGACGCCGTCGACGACGAGGGTGCCCGAGCGCGTCCACGACAGGTCGCGTGCGGCGAGGGTCATGCGCGGTTCCTCCGGCGGGCGAGCAGGGCGATGAAGACGGGTACGCCCACGAGGGCCGTGCCGACGCCGACGGGCAGCGGAGTCGGCGAGAAGGCGACCCGTGAGCCGGCATCCACCCACACCATGAAGACCGCACCCGCGACGATCGTGGTGGGGATGAGGCGCCCGTGGCGCGACCCGACGAGCAGGCGCGCCATGTGCGGCAGGACGAGTCCGACGAAGCCGATCGCTCCGGCGACGCTCACCAGTGTGGCCGTGATCAGCGCCGTCGTGACGAGGAGGATGCCGCGCGTGCGCGCGATGTGGATGCCCAGGGAGGCCGCGACCTCGTCGCCGAAGACGAAGGCGTCGAGCGCCGAGGCGTAGCGCAGGCACAGCACCGAGCCGAGAGCCACGACGACGGCGCACAGCACGACGTCGTCCCAGCGAATGCCCTCGAGCGATCCAAGCAGCCAGAACATGACCCCGCGCGTCTCGTCGGCGTCGGCGAACGCGAAGATCACGAGCGAGGTGAGCGCGGAGAACAGCTGCGTGCTCGCGACACCGGCCAGGACGACACGGTCGTTGCCGCCCCCGGCGAGGCGTGAGAGCAGGAGGACGACCGCGAAGGCGACGAGCGCGCCGATGAACGCGCCCCCGGAGAGGCCGAGGGCAGCACCGCCGAGACCGAGCACGCCGATCGCGACGGCGCCGGTCGAGGCGCCCGAAGAGATGCCGAGGATGAACGGCTCGGCGAGAGGGTTCCGCAGGAGCGACTGCATGATGACGCCGCAGAGCCCGAGACCCGCGCCGCATGTCGCGGCGACGAGCGCGCGCGGCAGCCGCTCCTCCCAGACGATCGCGTCCTTCGCTGCCTTGACGGGGATGTCGGTCAGGCCGAGGTGGTTGGTGACGATGTCGCGGACGTTGACGAGCAGGATGTCGGCCGGGCCGAGGGTGATCGCGACGCCGACGGAGACGACGAGCAGCAGGATGCCGCCGACGAGAAGCGTCGCCGTGGCGAGGGGGCCGCGGGTGCGCGCGCTCAGAGCTCGTCCCGGTGCTCGTCCAGCCAGCGCCTGATCTTCTCGAGGCCGTCGACGAAGCGGATCGAGGGGTTCAGCTCGGCGCCGTGAAGTGCGATGTAGCGCTGACCGCGCACCGCGTCGATCGTCCGGGTCAGGGGATCGGATTCGAGGAACGCGATCTTGTCGTCGAGCCGGTCGCCGGGGAACCGGTCGCGCTGCAGGTCGCCGAGGACGAGCACCTGCGGATCGCGGTCGACGAGGTCCTCCCACGTCGTGGCGGGCCAGTCGTCGTCGAGGTCGTCGTAGACGTTGGTGAACCCGGTCGTCGAGGCGAGCAGCTCCGCCGATCCGAGCCCGCCCGCGACGTACGGGGTCTTCGTGTCGGCGAACCAGAAGGCCACGCTCGCTCCCGAGGCGTCGATGCCCGCGGTCGCCGCCTCCGCCCGCGACCGCAGATCGTCGACGAGCTTCTCGGCCCGATCGGACACATCGAAGATCCGACCCAGCTCGCTGATCTCCTGGTAGAGCGCGTCGACGGTGAGCGCGGTCGTGCGGGTGCCGCCTCCGTTGATGCTGACCCCGTTGTCGCAATCGGTCGGCGAGAGGTAGCTGCCGATCCCGGTCTCGTCGAACCGGTCGCGAGTCGCGACGCCGCCCTGGCTGAAGTGGCGTCCGAACGAGGCGGTGACGAAGTCGGGGTCGGCGCCGAGAACGACCTCGTAGGTCGGAGCGTTGTCGGCCAGGCGCGGCACCGTCTCATCGGCCTCGGCCAGCGACGGCAGGATCGGATCGGTCCACGAGGCTGTGCCCGCGATCCGGTCCTCGAGGCCGAGGGAGAGCAGTATCTCGGTCGAGTTCTGATCCAGAGAGACGACGCGCTGAGGTGCGGCGTCGACGGTGATGGTGCGACCGCAGTTCTCGATGGTCAGGGGGTAGGCCGTCTCACCGTTCCCGTCCGAGGCGGCCGCGCCGGCCGGGACGACCTCCGACGCGCCGCATCCCGCGAGGACGAGAGCGGCCAGCGGAACGGCGGCGAGGCAGGCGAGGAGACGATGACGCACGAGTGACTCTTTCGTTCGGGGGATCCGCCGGTTCGGGACACGGGGGACGGCAGAAGGATAGCCTCGCCTAACCAGCGACCGCCAATCGCCGTGTTGGCGGATCGGCCGCCCGGGCGCGAAGATGCGAGGATGCCCGCACCGATCGAGCGCTACGCCCTCCTCAGCAACTGCCGCAGCGCCGCCCTCGTCTCCGACACGGGCGATCTCGACTGGCTGTGTCTTCCCCGCTACGACTCGGGCTCGATCTTCGGGGCGCTGCTCGGCGACCATTCGCACGGATGCTGGAGCCTGCGGCCGCGTGACCCGGGCGCGACCGCGACGCGGCGATACGACGGCGACACGTTCGTCCTGGTGACCCGGTGGGAGTGCGCCGACGGCGTCGCAGAGGTCCACGAGTTCATGCCGATCCTCGACGGTGTCGATGCGGTCGTCCGCCGCGTCGTCGGCATCACCGGAGAGGTCGCCTTCGTCAGCGAGGTGCGGTTGCGGTTCGACTACGCGCGGGCCGTGCCCTGGGTGCGGCAGATCGGCGCCGCGAACACCTCCGACGCCCTGCCGATGGGCGTTCTGCTCGCCGTGGCCGGCCCCGATGCGGTCACGCTCCGCGGCCCCCGACTCGTCGCCGACGACACCATGCACCGCGGCGATTTCCGGGTCACAGCCGGGCGGACGATCGACTCGGTGCTTCGGTGGGAGCCGTCGTACCGCGACGTCCCCCAGCCGTTCGACGTCGACGACGCTCGGGACCGCACACACGCGTGGTGGACGACCTGGGCGCGGCGCATCCGCGACGGCGGCCGGTGGGGCGACCGCGTGCTGCGCTCCATGCTCGTGCTGCGGGCCCTCACCCACGCCGAGACGGGCGGCATCGTGGCCGCCGCGACGACCTCGCTGCCGGAGGACTTCGGCGGCTCGCGGAACTGGGACTACCGGTACGTGTGGTTGCGTGACGCCGCCCTCACCCTCGAGGCCTACATCTCGCACGGGTACCTCGAGGCAGCCGCGCGCTGGCGCGACTGGCTGCTGCGGGCGGTGGCGGGCGATCCCGCCGACGTGCAGATCATGTACGGCATCGCCGGGGAGCGCGACCTGCCCGAGCGTGAGCTGGAGAGCCTGCCCGGCTACGCGGGATCCGCGCCGGTGCGCGTCGGCAACGGTGCGGTCGACCAGTACCAGGCCGACGTCATCGGCGAGGTGATGGTCGCCCTCGAAGCCGCGCGCCTCGCTGGTGTCACCGAGACCTCGTTCTCGTGGGCGCTGCAACGGGCGCTGCTCGATCAGGTCGTCGCCTGGCTCGATCGCCCCGACCACGGCATCTGGGAGATCCGCGGCGAACCGCAGATGTTCACCCATTCGCGCGCGATGATCTGGGCAGCCCTCGACCGCGGCGTGCGCGCCGTGGAGGAGCACGGGCTCACCGGCGACCCCGCCACGTGGCGCACCCTGCGCGACCGCGTGCGCGCCGAGATCGACGAGCGGGGCGTGGATGCCGCCGGCGGTCACTTCACGCAGCACTTCCGCACCGACGAGGTCGACGCCTCGCTGCTGCTGCTCCCGGCGGTCGGATTCTGCGCTCCCGACGATCCGCGCATGCTCGCGACCGTCGCACGCATCGAGAGCACCCTGCTGCGCGAGGGTCTGGTGATGCGCTACCGCACCGAAGCCGGAGTCGACGGCCTCGCCGGAACCGAGCACCCCTTCCTCGCCTGCTCGTTCTGGCTCGTCGAGCAGTACGCCGCGACCGGCCGCACCGACGACGCGACGCGGCTCATGGACCGGCTGTGCGGGCTCGCGAACGACGTCGGGCTGCTTTCCGAGGAGTACGACGTCACGGTCGGGCGGCAGGCGGGCAACACGCCTCAGGCGCTTTCGCACCTCGCGCTCGTCGGTGCAGCCGATGCGCTGGCGGGCCACGGCGGCCGCGCCGCGCACCGCCGCTGACCCGAACCGGGCCGCCGACGGACGGCGCGAGATCGTTCATCGTGCGGATATGCGCGGGGCCTATGATGCCCGGGTGACGTCTCTCCCGGCATCCCCCCGCCTGACCCGTCGCCAGCGGCTGGCGGCCTTCGGACGGACCCGTCGAGGTCTCGTCACCGGTTTCGTGGCCTTCCATGCGGCTTACATCCTGGCCCTCCTGCCGCTCATCATCGCCGGCGGCACCGAAGGCGATCTGCCGCTGTATCGGCAGTGGGCGCAGGATGCCGTGCAGGGCACGTGGCCCATCATCGATTTCGAATGGGTGTACCCGGCCGGCGCGCTGCTGCCGATCGTCGCCCCCATTGCACTCGGCCCCTACCTGTATCAGCTCCTTTGGCTGCTCATGCTCGCGGGGGCCAACTGGCTTGCGCTCGCCGCGATCGCCGGCGGCCGGCTGCAACGGCGCTCCGCGTACCCGGCTGCGTGGTACTGGCTGCTCAGCATCCTGCTCCTGGCGCCCGTGTCGATGCTGCGCCTGGAGGGGGTCGCCGCGCCCCTCGCGATCGCCGGTCTGGTCTGGGTGGCGCGACGTCCCGTCGTCGCCGGAGCGCTCATCGCGTTGGCGACCTGGATCAAGGTCTGGCCCGCCGCCATCGCCGCGGCCGTCGTCGCGGTGTGCCGAAGCCGCTGGTGGGTCGCACTGGGCGGCATCGCGGCGAGCGCCGTCATCATGATCGCTGTCGTCCTCGCCGGGGGAGCCTCGAACCTCTTCAGCTTCCTGACCATCCAGGGAACCCGCGCGCCGCAGCTCGAAGCGCCCGTCGCGACCCCCTGGGTGTGGGCGACGATCTGGGAGATGCCCGGCGCACGCATCCAGCAGAACTACGAGCTCGCGACCCGTGAGGTGATCGGACACGGGGCGATGGCCGCCGGTGAGGTCGTCGGGTGGCTGATGATCGCGGCGTTCGCCGCCATCGCGCTGCTGCTGGTGCGTGCCCGGATGACGTGGGTGGCCGGCGCGCAGCGCGCCGAGCTCGCGGAGGGGCGCCTCGTGGTGCTGGGGGCTTTCGCCCTCACGGCTGCGTTGATCGTCTTCAACAAGGTCGGCTCACCGCAGTACATGCTGTGGCTCGCTCCGATCGTCGTCGTCGGCCTGCTCGTCGACCCCGATCGGTGGCGGACGCCGGCGAAGTGGATGGCGGTGACGAGCTTCCTGACGACCCTCGTCTTCCCGATCTTCTACATGCCGCTCGTCCACGCAGATCCGTTCGCGGCGAGTCTGCTCCTCGCCCGCAACGTGCTTCTGGTCGCCCTGTTCGTCTGGAGCATCCAGGCGCTCTGGCGTGTCGCGGTGCCACGCGCCGCGCGGAACATCTCGGTGCCGCTGCCGCGCCCCGCGCTCTCGCCCGTGTCCGACCCCGCCTGACGCGGCGGTCAGGCCCAGCCGTTGCGGTGCGCGAGGACCACGGCCGCCACCCGATCGCGTGCGCCGAGTTTGATGAGGATGTTCGACACGTGCGTCTTCACCGTCGCGTCGCCGATGAACAGCTCGCGGGCGATCTCGGCGTTGCTGAGCGCCCGCGCGAGGAGCCGCAGCACCTCGGCCTCGCGCTCGGTCAGGCCGTGGTCGGCGGGAGACGGCGGTGCGGCGGGCGCCTCGCGAACCGTGGACGTCGGGTCGGTCGGGCCGCCTGCGAAGCGCTCGATGACCCGGCGCGTGACTTCCGGAGCGAGGAGGGCATCGCCGGCGGCGGCCACCCGGACGGCTGCGGTGAGCTCTTCGGGCCCGGCGTTCTTCAGCAGGAACCCGCTGGCGCCGGCCTGCAGCGCCTGGAACAGGTAGTCGTCGCGGTCGAAGGTGGTCACGACGACGACCGCGCTGGAGTTGCGGGGGTCGGCGACGATGCGACGGGTCGCCTCGAGCCCGTCGAGGATCGGCATCTGGACGTCCATGAAGACGACGTCGGGCTGCAGGCGGGCGACCGTCTCGACCGCCTCGGCGCCGTCGCCCGCCTCGCCGACGACGGCGATGTCGCCGCTCGCTTCGAGGATCATGCGGAAGCCGGCCCGCATGACGGCATGGTCGTCGACGAGCACCACGGAGGTTGACTTGGCGCTGTCGTTCACGCGAGAACCCCCTCGACGCTCGGCTCCGGCGACCGTGCACCGACGGGAACCCGCGCTCGGACGAGGAACCCGCCGCGCGGCCGCGGCGCCGCCTCGAGCCAGCCGCCGGATGCGGCTGCGCGCTCGCGCATGCCCACGAGTCCGAGCCCCGGAGTCGCTCCGAACCGCACGCGGCCGTCGTTGGCGACCTCGAGCTCGATCTCGTCGCCGTCGAATCGCAGGCGGACATCGGCGCGAGCCTCCGGCCCCCCGTGGCGGCGGGCGTTCGTGAGCGCCTCCTGCGCGATGCGGTACAGGTTCACCTGAGCGACCTCGGATGCCGCGACGGGCTCTCCCACGACGCTGAACGTGGTCGGCATCCCGTTCTCCTCCGAGTACCGCACGAGCTCGGCGATCGCATCGAGGCGCAGCGTGGAGTCGTGCGGGGAAACGGCATCCGGGGTCCGCAGCGTCTCGAGCAGCTGACGCAGCTCGGTCAATGACGCCCGGGCCGACTCCTCGACGACGGTCAGCGCGCGTCGCGCCGCGTCGGGGTCGCGGTCGAGCACGGTGCGGGCGGCCCCGGCCTGGACCCCCATTGCCGAGACATGGTGCGCGACGACATCGTGCAGCTCGCGCGCGATGCGGACGCGGTCGAGCGCGACCGCCTGAGCCGCGGTGATCTCACGCTCCCGCTCGAGTTCGCGCGTGCGCTGTTCGAGCTCCTCGCGGCTGAGCGCCTCGGCGTAGGCCCGCTCGCCGAAGGCGAAGGCGCCCGCGAAGAACACGACGTTGAACAGGAACTGCAGCATCATCATCGCCGCGACGGGGGAGAAGAGCGAGAACTCCGCGGCGCTGTCACTGCCCTGCTCGCTCGCCGCCTGGAACATCGCCGCCAGCAGCCAGAAGAACATGCCGATGATCACCACGACGCGCACGATCATGGCTCGCCGGCGGTCCACGACCCACGCGCCGACCGAGTACATCGCGATGAAGAGCGCGATACTGCCCACGTACATCTCGGGGATGTGCACCGACATGCCGACGAAGTAGACGATCGCGACCACGATCAGTGCGACTTCGGGCAGACGGCGGCGCAGCGCGAGCGGAACCGTGAGTGCGGCGCAGTAGACCAGGCCCCAGCCGAGGTGTGGCGAATCGTCGCCCCATACCCGCGCGACACTGCCGAGCCAGGTGCTGAGGATCGCGCTCACGAGCAGCGCAGCGGCGAGCCAGAGGTCGTTTCGCAGCTGCTCGGGAGTCGGAGCGAGACGCTCGTCGGGAACGGAGGTGGCCACGGACATGCCTTCCACGCTACGGCCCGCCCGGGATCCGTAGCATCCCCCGAGCGGGGGAGCCGGTCAGAAGATCATCGGGCGGTCGTCATCGTCGTCGCCGTCGAGGTCGAGGTCGACCACGACAGGCACGTGATCGCTCGGCGCCTCGCCCTTGCGCTGATCGCGGTGGATCGCCGCACCCGTGACGGCGTCGGCGAAAGCCGGCGAGCCGAGGATGAAGTCGATGCGCAGCCCCTCGTTGCGGGGGAATCGCAGCTGCTTGTAGTCCCAGTAGGTGAATCCGGTGGGAACCAGCGGGCGGACCGTGTCGGCGAGCCCGGCGTCGAGCAGAGCCTGGAACGCTGCGCGCTCGGCCGGAGAAACGTGGGTCGTGACGCCCTCGACGAGGGTCGGGTCGCCGACATCCTCGGGCGTCGGGCAGATGTTGAAGTCGCCGGTGAGGGCGAGGGGCAGACCCGGCGAGGCGGCGAGCGTGTCGCGGGTGTACTGCTCGAGCGCCTGCAGCCAGTGGAGCTTGTAGACGTAGTGCGGGTCGTCGAGCGACCGGCCGTTCGGGACGTACAGGCTCCAGACGCGGACGCCGCCGACCGTCGCGGCGATGGCCCGCGCCTCCAGCGGCGCGTCGGGGCCTTCGTGGCCCTTCAGGAAGCCCGGCATGCCGGGGAACCCGATCTGCACGTCGGTCATCGGCTCACGGCTGGCGATCGCGACACCGTTCCACTGGTTCAGGCCGTGGAGCTCGACGTGGTAGCCGGCCGCCTCGAACTGCTCCATCGGGAACTGCTCGGGCTTGCACTTGATCTCCTGCATCGCCAGGACGTCGATGTCTTCGTTCACGGCGAAGCCGACGATGCGGTCGACGCGAGCGCGGATCGAGTTCACGTTCCAGGTGGCAAGACGCATGCCTCCAGCCTATTCGGCACCCCGGACCTCACCCGCCCGGTGCCCTGTGCCCTGTGCCCTGTGCCGCGATGCAAGGGATCGTGTCCGACACCCCGGCGGGGAGGCTCTCGCTGCGGCGCGTCCCGCACGATCCCTTGCATCCCGGCATCCCGCATCCCGCATCCGGCATCCCGGCATCCGGCATCCGGGGGATACCGTCGGGGCATGGCTACACGACTGCTGCTCATCGCCGACACGCACGTCCCCGGACGGGCGCGGATGCTGCCGGATGCGGTGCTCGCGGCGGCCGACGCAGCCGACCTGATCGTGCACGCGGGCGATTGGGTCGCGGCATCCGTGCTCGACGAGCTCGAACGGCACGGCGAGGTGCTCGGCGTGTGGGGCAACAACGACGGCGCCGACCTGCGTTCCCGGCTGCCCGAGGTGGCTCGGCGCACGATCGAAGGGGTGCGGTTCGCGGTCGTGCACGAGACCGGCGCCGCCACGGGTCGCGAGCGACGGATGGATGCCGCCTACCCCGATGACGACGTGCTCGTCTTCGGTCACAGCCACATCCCGTGGGACACGACGACCCCGCGCGGACTCCGGCTGCTCAACCCGGGCTCACCGACCGACCGGCGCCGCCAGCCGCACAAGACCTTGATCACGCTCACGGTCGACGCGGGCGAGCTGCGCGACGTCGACCTCGTCGTGGTCTGAGCTGCGGGGGTGAGGCCGCTCCGCTCGTAGAATCGGGGGCATGACCGTCGCAGGCACGCCCGAGCTCGAAGCCGACCGCCAGGACCTCATCCGGCTGATCAAGGACGAGGCGGTGTTCCACGGCGACTTCACCCTCTCGAGCGGCAAGAAGGCGACGTACTACGTCGACATGCGCCGGTTGACGCTCGACCACCGCGCTGCGCCTGCGATCGGCCGCATCATGCTCGACCTCATCTCCGACATCGACGGCGTCGTCGCCGTCGGCGGGCTCACGCTCGGCGCTGATCCGATCGCGAACGCCGTGATGCACGAGTCGGTTCGCGCGGGGAATCCCCTCGATGCGTTCGTCGTGCGCAAGGAGCCGAAGGACCACGGTCGCGGCCGCCAGATCGAGGGGGCGGATGTCGCGGGCAAGCGCGTCGTCGTCGTCGAAGACACCTCGACCACCGGACAGTCCGCGCTCAAGGCCGTCGAGGCCCTGCGGCGCGAAGGCGCCGAGCCCGTCGCGGTGGCCGTCATCGTCGACCGCAAGACCGGCGCGCAGGCTGCGGTCGAGGCGGCAGGTCTGCAGTGGCTCGCCGCGATCGACCTCGACGACCTGGGTCTCGCACCGCAGTAGCCGGCTCCGCCGCGCTTCGCGTGACGCTTCGCGTGCTCCGCAGTGCTCGTGTTGGCAGCATCCGCCCCTTCCGACCGGGTGATGGGGCGTGCGCTGCCAAGCGAACCAGCGTGCCGCCCGGGCGACGGGGCGGGAGCTGCCAAGCGAACCGGTGCGCGAACCAGCGCGCTGAGGAATAGCGCGCGGGGTCGGGGCGGTTGCGGTCAGGTATGAGCCTGTACGAGCCCGCCGTCTTTGGTGCCCTGAACCTCTCGAACCGCGTCGTGATGGCGCCGCTGACCCGCACCCGCGCGGGCGAGGACGGCGTCCCCACCGACGTCATGGTCGAGTACTACCGCCAGCGTGCGGGGCAGGGCCTCATCATCACGGAGGGCACCTGGCCCGTCGTCGAAGGCAAGTCGTACCCCGGCCAGCCCGGCATTCAGACCGACGAGCAGATCGCAGGCTGGCGGCGCATCGCCGAGGCCGTGCATGAGGCCGGCGGGGCGATCGTCATGCAGCTGATGCACGGCGGCCGCGTGTCGCACCCCGACATCACCGGCGCCGACCGGGTGGTGGGGCCGAGCGCACTGGCGGCTCCCGGGCAGACCCGCACGCCGAAGGGCAAGGCCGACATGCCGATCGCGCACGCTCTGACCGAGGCGGAGATCCCCGAGGTCGTCGAGCAGTTCGCGCAGGCGGCGCGCAATGCCCGCGCGGCCGGACTCGACGGTGTCGAGGTGCACGGCGCGAACGGATACCTCGTGCACGAGTTCCTCTCGCCCGTCTCGAACGTTCGCGAAGACCGCTACGGCGGGTCGCCCGAGAACCGTGCGCGCTTCGCGATCGAGGTCACGCGGGCCGTGGCCGCGGCTGCGGGAGCGGACCGCACCGGCATCCGGCTGTCGCCGCAGCACAACATCCAGGGCGTGCTCGAGCACGACGACGCCGATGCCCACGCGACCTACGCCGCTGTCGCCGAGGGGCTCGCCCCGCTCGGACTCGCGTTCGTCGATGTGCTGAGCGCCGACCCGACGGGCGAGCTCGTGCAGCACCTCCGCCGTACGGCCGGAGCCCCCTTCATCCTCAACTCCGGCTTCGGGTCGCCGACGACCCGCGAAGAGGCCGAGACGCTCGTGACGGCCGACTGGGCGGATGCCGTCGCCGTCGGCCGCCCCGTCATCGCCAACCCCGACCTCGCGGCACGGTGGGAGCAGCGGGCCGACCTCAACGAGGCGCGTCCCGAGCTGTTCTACGGGTCGACCGCTGAGGGCTACACCGACTACCCGTTCCTCGACGAGGTGCGCGCCGGCGCGGTCTGAGCGCCCGGAGGCCGGTCCGTCCGTCCCGTGCGCAGGCTCAATAGCCCGACGCGCAATCCCGACGAGCCTCTGGTTGCCGCGGAGCCTGTGCGCGGGACGGTCGACCTGAGGTTCTGCTCCGGCGTCGACCTCGCATCGGATCCCGGTCCGGTCGCCGCTCTGCCCGTGGTCTTCGTCCCGTCGACAGGACGACGCGATGCCGGCCAGCCCCCGAACACTGCCCGAAGCTCCTCAGCCTGTCGACGGCACGACCGTCGCGGGATCCGAGGCAGCAATCCTCGGCTGCGACTCAGGCGGCCCGGACATCAGTAGTCGGGCTCAGGCGGTCCGGTGAGAGGTTCGAAGGCGGGCGTCGCGGCACGGTCCCACCGTGCGAGGGGCTCAATGCTCGTGATGATCAGAGCGTGATCAAATCCGACCAACCGCGTCGCGACGCCGGAGCGTGCGTCTATGACGAGCGTCTGCCGGTACGCCGGATCATCGACGTGCTCGAAGGTGAAGAGTATGGAGCGCCGGCCGAGAGGTTGTGCCAGCACGGGATAGAAGCTGCCGTGCGGATTCGCCCAGGTCAGCAGCCGGGTGGGCCACAGCATCTGGAGCGCCTGCGGCATCGGGCGGAAGAACTCGGCCGCCACCTGCTCGTGATTGCGCGAGCTTCGGTACGAGTACGTCCCCTCGCGGTAGTCCTGATGTCGACCGTCCTCGAATGTGAGCTCCCACCAGTCGTCGGTCTGGTCCACGGCGAAGGCGAACTGAACAAGCTCATCCGACGACTGTGCGATCCCACGTCCTGCCAGGCGCCGCGGCTGCTCGAGTTCGCCGACGGCCGCTACGACCTCTGCGGTGTCGGCTCGTCGGAGCACGGAGTCGAATCGGATGGGACTCATCGCCCCGAGTGTACGAGACGGCCCCGCCCGCGCCGGAGGTCAGCCTCGGAAGACGGGAAGCTGCGAGGCGAGGCCCAGCAGCAGGCCGAAGAACGTCAGCAGGATGATGCCGCGCCGGGTCGACCCGCGGTTGGTGCCGTCGGTGCCGATCCGCTGGTTGCGCACGAAGATGACGAGCGCGATGAGCAGCACCGCGAGGCCGGTGAGCGCCAGGACGATCGACATCAGTCGTCGTCCCCGCCGCGTCTCCGCACGAGCTGCACGATGACGACCACGAGGGTGGTCGTCAGCATGAGTGCGACGCTGATCAGCAGCAGGTTCTGCTCGAACTCGTTCACAGGATGCCCGGGTCCTCGGTCTCGTACGGCTCCGCGTCGAGCAGGTCGGCGACGGAGTCGAGGATCTCGTCGGGACGGAACGGGTAGCGCTCGATCTCGGCGTCGTCCGAGATCCCGGTGCGCACGAGCACGGTGTGCAAGCCCGCCTCGATGCCCGCGACGACGTCGGTGTCCATGCGGTCGCCGATCATGCCGGTGTTCTCGGAGTGCGCTCCGATGCGGTTCATCGCCGAGCGGAACATCATCGGATTCGGCTTGCCGACGACGTACGGGCTCTTGCCCGTCGCATGCGAGATGAGGGCCGCGAACGATCCGGTCGCCGGGACGACGCCCTCGGGCGTCGGGCCCGTGGCATCCGGGTTGGTGATGATGAACCGCGCTCCGGCGTTGATGAACCGGATCGCCTTCGTGATGGCGTCGAACGAGTAGTTGCGGGTCTCGCCCACGACGACGTAGTCGGGGTCGGTCTCGGTCATGATGTATCCGGCCTCGTGGAGGGCGGTGGTGAGCCCCGCCTCGCCGATCACGAACGCCGAGCCACCCGGATGCTGCGAGCGCAGGAAGTCGGCCGTCGCGAGCGCCGACGTCCAGATGCGGTCTTCCGGAACCTCGAGCCCCGACCGCGCGAGACGCGCGCTGAGGTCGCGGGGGGTGAAGAAGGGGTTGTTGGTCAGCACGAGGAACGGCGTGCCCGTCTCGCGCCACTGCGCGAGCAGCTCCGCCGCCCCCGGGATGGGGTGGTTCTCGTGGACGAGAACGCCGTCCATGTCCGTGAGCCAGCACTCGATATCGGCGCGTGTCCGCATGGTCCCAGCCTAGCCGTGGCGATCCGGCCGTAGTCTTCACTCGTGGCCCACGACGACTGGAATCCCCGCAAGCTGCCCGACCTGTCGGGCAAGCGGTACCTCGTCACGGGTTCCAACGCGGGACTCGGCTATTTCGCGACGCTTCAGCTCGCCTCCGCCGGGGCCCACGTCATCATGACCGGGCGCAGCCCGCAGCGCCTCGCGACCGCGCGCGCCTCCGTCGGCCGGGCGCTTCCCGAAGGGGTGGGCTCGGTCGAGACGCTGCTGCTCGACACGAGCAACCTGGGTTCGGTCCGGGCGGCGGCGGCGACCGCGCGCGGGCGCAAACCCCTGCACGGCCTGCTCCTGAACGCCGGGGTCGTGCACCCGCCGCGTCAGCGCCGCACGACGCCCGACGGTCATGAGCTGGTCTTCGCCACCAACGTGCTCGGTCACTACGCGCTCGCCGGTGAGCTGCTCATCGCCCTGGCCGCCGGCCGCGGTCGCATGGTCTGGGTGGGGTCGGTGTCGACCTCGATCTGGAAGTACGACCCGACCGACATCGAGCTCGAGAGCGACTACTCGCCCTGGCGCGCATACGTGCAGTCGAAGGTCGCGACGACCTCGCTCGGCCTCGAGGCCGATGAGCGCCTGCGGGCGGCGAGCGTGCCCGTGCAGAGCCTGGTCGCCCACCCCGGCTACTCCACGAGCGGACGCACCCGCGGCATCGTGGGCATCAACGAGCCCACGCGCATGACGCGCTTCACCGACAACCTGCAGGTCGCCGTCACGCAGTCGAAGGAACGGGGTGCCTGGCCGCTCGTGCGGGCTCTGGTCGATCCGGATGCCGCCGGCGGCGAGTTCTACGGCCCGGCGGGCGTGCTGCGCGGCGAGCCGCGTGTCGCGACGCCCGCGGCCATCACGCGCGACCCGGAGATCGCCGCGCGGCTGTGGTCGTACTGCGAGCACACCACCCGGACGCCCTGGCCGTACCTCAAGGCGAGCCGCACCCGCGCGAAGAACTGATCGCGCCGGCCGATCTCAGGCGGTGACCCAGATGGCCGCGGCGGCGCCGGGCGGCAGCATGACGGAGCCGCCGCCGTCGAGCTGCACGCTGTCGCGCCCGCTGACGATCAGGGTGTGGCCGACGTCGATGCCGCGTTCCTCGAGCGCTCGCAGGAGCCCCGGGTCGCGGTCGCTCACGCGGAGGATGCGGCCCTCGTGGCCGATCGTGGCCTCGGCGAGCAGCACGAAGGGTTCGCGATGCACCTCGCCGTCGGCGTCGGGAATCGCGTCGCCGTGGGGGTCGAATCGCGGATCACCCAGCCGTTCGGCGATGCCCGCGAGCAGCCGGTCGCTGATGGTGTGCTCGAGCACCTCGGCCTCGTCATGCACTTCGTCCCAGGCGTACCCGAACTCGCGGACGAGCCACGTCTCGATGAGTCGGTGGCGGCGGATGATGGATGCCGCGCGCCGGCGGCCCGTCTCGGTCAGCGCCACCGGGCCGTACGGGCGATGCGACACGAGGTCCTGCGCGGCGAGCTTGCGCACCATCTCGGTGACGGTCGACGGGGCGAGCCCGAGCATCGCCGCGAGCTGCGACGGGGTGATGGGCGACGGCTGCCATTCGGTGTGGTGGTAGATCGTCTTCAGATAGTCGTCGACGGCGGGGGAGGGCACACTCCAGGTTATCCGCGGCGGCGGGATAGCCTGTCTCGGTGAACCGCCCCGACTCCGACGACGCGGAACCGCAGCTCCCGGTGGGTGTGGGGCCGTGGCCGGGCGGCCCGGAGGCGTGGCCCGACGACCCCCGGTACGACCCGCAGCTGCTCGCCGACGGCGACCGGCGCAACGTCGTCGACCGCTATCGCTACTGGCGGCTCGAGGCGATCGTGGCCGACCTCGACGAGCACCGGCATCCGTTCCACGTTGCGATCGAGAACTGGCAGCACGACATGAACATCGGGTCGATCGTGCGCAGCGCCAACGCCTTCGGGGCAGCAGAGGTGCACATCGTCGGACGTCGGCGGTGGAATCGCCGCGGCGCGATGGTGACCGATCGCTACCAGCACGTCCGCCACCACGAGGATGTCGCGTCCTTCGCGGCGTGGGCTCGCGAGAACGGCCTCCCGATCGTCGCGGTCGATAACGTTCCGGGGTCGGTACCGGTCGACCGGGCGGATCTGCCCGAGCGGGCCGTGCTGATGTTCGGTCAGGAGGGGCCGGGGCTTTCGGCCGAGGCCGTGGCCGCGGCATCCGTCGTCGTCGAGATAACGCAGTACGGCTCGACGCGGTCGATCAACGCGTCGGCCGCGGGCGCCGTCGTCATGTACGAGTGGTGCCGGCGCTGGGCGCGTTGACCGCGCTCCGCCGCCGTCACCTTTCGGGGTGCCGGTCCGGAGTGACGGCGTAGACGAAGAGTCCCGTCGCCGACGCGGTGAGCTCGACCGTCGCGTCGGCGGGAACGTCGCGGATGGGGTGCGCCTCGGCGTTCTCGTCGACCGCGGCGCACGTCACCTCGCCGCTTTCGAGAGTCTCGCCGCCGGCGCTGACCGCGTAGCTCAGCCGGCTGCCGGAACCGGTGACGCAGGCGATCGTCACGACGGCCGGTGCCTCGCCCGCCGATACCGAGATGATCGGCTCGCCGCCGGGCTCGAGAACGCCCGTTTCGCGCTGGGTCCAGGAGGCGCCGCCGAGCGCGTTCTCGGGGATCACGGCATCGGCCCAGCGTTGGGCGTCGTCCGCGGTGGGGCGGGGCAGCGTGCGCGTATCGTCCGATGGAGCCGGGATCTCGACCGGTTGCGTGCGCTGCGCGCAGCCGGAAGCGAGCACCCCGACCGCGAGCACGGCGATGCCGGCTGCGACGGACGTGAGCTTCGGCATGCCGCCACGGTACGGGCCGAGGCTGAGGTTCGCACGTGAGACAGGTTTCAACCCGATCACAGTTCGCCCCCGGCGCCACGGGTTCCGGCGGTGTGGCTTCAGACGGTGCGGATTCAGACGGTGACGTGAAGCCACGCGCCGCGGCGCACGCGCCAGCCGAGCGTGAGCAGGCGGGCGATCATGTAGACGCCGAAGAATGCCGCCGCGAGCCAGGCCAGGCCCGCCGCGCCCTCCGGGTGCAGAGCCCCGATCACGAGCAGCGCGGGCACGAAGGGAACGAGGTTGAGTCCGCCCGCGAGGGCGAGATAGCGGGCATCGCCGGCACCCATCAGCACCCCGTCGAGCACGAAGACGATGCCGCATACGGGCTGGGCGACGGCGAGGACGAGCAGGGCCGGCTGGACCAGCGCGGCGACGTCGGAATCTCCCGTGAACAGAAGCCCGATGACTCCCGACGTGGCAGCGATCAGGCCTCCGACGAGAACCCCGAACCATGCGCCCCACGCGACCGTCCGCCCGAGGACGCGCCGCACGAAGCTCTCGTCTCCGGCTCCGAGTCCGCGCCCGATCAGCGCCTGCGCCGCGATCGCCAGGGCATCGAGCGCGAAGGCCGCGGTCGAGAAGATCGTGAAGGCGACCTGCCAGCCGGCGAGCTCGCTCGTTCCCAGCCCCGTCGCGACCGCGACGGTCGCCAGCAGGGCCGCGCGCAGCGAGACCGTGCGCAGGAACAGCCAGCCGCCCAGACGCGCCGACCCGCGCATGCCGTCGGCTCGCGGTCGAAGCGAGGCCGAGTGCCGGCGGGCGAGGCGCCCGATCACGACCACGTAGGCGCCGACCATGCCCCACTGGGCGATCACGGTGCCCAGGGCCGACCCGGCGATGCCCCAGCCGAAGCCGTAGATGAACACGACGTTCAGCAACGCGTTGGCGCCGAACCCGAGGCCGGCGATCCACAGCGGGGTGACGGTGTCCTGCATCCCGCGCAGCAGTCCCGTCGCGGCGAAGACGATGAGCATCGCGGGAAGGCCCCACATCGACAGGCGCAGGTAGGTCTCGGCATCGGTCGCCACCGCCTCGCCCGCTCCGAACATGCCCACCAGCAACGGGGTCGCGAGAGAACCCACGGCGGCGAGCACCGCGCCGAGGCCGAGCGCGAGCCACAGCCCGTCGATTCCCGCGCTCACGGCGCTCGTCGAGTCACCTGCGCCGAAACGGCGGGCCACCGCGGGTGTCGTCGCGTAGGCGAGGAAGACCATCAGCCCCACGATCGTCTGCAGCACCGCTCCCGCGATTCCCAGCGCCGCGAGCGGCACGACACCGAGGTGGCCGATGAGTGCGGCGTCGACGATGAGGAACATCGGCTCCGCGATGAGGGCGCCGAGGGCGGGAACGGCCAGCCGCAGGATCTCGCGGTTGAGCGTGGGCGCCATGAGACGAGCCTAGAGGCGCGAGGCCGGCGGCTCGGTCTTGCACAGCGGCCCGGTCGCTGTCGAGCGCGCCGAGCGCCACCGCTTCCCCGGTTACCGTTGATCATCGACCGGAGGGGGAGGACGCCGGATGCGGCTGCTCAAACGCCTGGCGATCGCGCGCCTGCACGCGCGTCTGCCGACGTGGGTCCGTGTCGTCGTGGCCGCGGCGGCCGTCGTGCTCGGCGTCGTCATCGTCATCCGTCCCACGACCGCACTCGATGTCCTCGCCTGGCTGATCGGCGGCGGGATGGCGCTGACGGGCCTGCTCGAGCTCACCGGCCGGGAGGGGGAGTCGCACCGGCCACGCTGGCGCACCGCAACCGGTGTCGCTTGGCTGCTCGGCGGCGCGATCGTCCTCCTCGCGCCGGGGTTGACCGTGCGCGTCGTCGCGGTCGTCGTCGGCATCCTGCTTCTCGGCGGCGGCATCCTCGGGGTCATCGCGGCCTTCGGGCGCGGCCGCACGTGGGACGCGCGCATCGCCGACGCGGCCTTCGGGGCATCGGGGGTCATCTTCGGTGCGCTCGCACTGTTCTGGCCCGACATCACCCTGCTCGTGACGGCCGTCGTGTTCGGCGCGCGGCTCATCATGAGCGGCGTCGTCGATCTCTGGACCAGGCTTCGACGCCGCCGCGACGATCGAGCCGCCGAGCGTACGGGCGCCGACGGGCGGCCGCGCCGACGCTGGGGGCGCACGGTCGTCGCGATCGCGTCGGTCGCCCTCGCCGTCACGACGACGATCGTGACGGCGCCGCTGCGCGACGGCTCGACCGTCGTCGACGACTTCTACGCGGCGCCGCGCGACCTGCCCGACGAGCCCGGGCGCCTCGTGCGTGCCGAGCCCTTCGAGGCAGGCATCCCGGCGAGCGCCCAGGGGTGGCGCATCCTGTACACCACGACGGGCGTCGACGGGAACGTCCGCGTCGCGAGCGCCATCGTCGCAGTGCCCCGCGAGGGCGATGGGCAGTGGCCGGTGATCGATTGGAACCACGGCACCACCGGCTTCGCGCAGCACTGTGCGCCGTCGCTGCAGCCCCGCGGACTGTGGGCGGGCGCGTTCTACATGCTGCCGCGAGCGATCAAAGAGGGATGGGCCGTCGTCGGCACCGACTACATCGGGCTCGGCACCGAGGGTCCGCACCCGTACCTCGTCGGTCTGCCGAGCGCCCATGCCTCGCTCGACGCGGTGCGGGCGGCGCGCGAGCTCGAAGAGGCCGACCTCGGTGCGCGCACGGTCGTGTGGGGGCATTCGCAGGGCGGCGCGGCGGCGCTGTGGACGGGTGCCGTGGCCCGGGAGTACGCGCCCGAGGTCTGGGTGCGGGGCGTAGCCGCCCTCGCCCCGGCGAGCGACCCCGCCGCCCTCGTGCAGGGCATCTCGAGCGTGACCGGCGGCAGCATCTTCGCTTCGTACGCGTTCGCCTCGTTCTCGGCGATCTACCCCGAGATCGAGTACCGCGACTACGTGCGGCCCGGCGCTGAGACGGTGCTGCGTCAGATGTCGGAGCGGTGCCTGTCCGACCCGACGATCGTGCTCTCGGTCGCCGCGGCGCTCGGGATGAGCCGCGATCCGGCGCTGTTCTCGCGCTCGCCGGCATCCGGGGTGCTCGGGCGTCATCTGCGCGAGAACACGGCGCCGCTGCACTCCACTGCACCCGTGCTGCTGGCGCACGGCGGAGCCGACAGCGTCATCTCGGTGCAGACCCAGGCCGCCTTCGTCGATCGGATGTGCGCGGCCGGGCAGGACGTCGACTTCCGCACCTACGCGGGGTTCGAGCACGCGGGTGTCGTCGAGCGGCCGTCGCCTCTCATCGACGAGCTGTTCGACTGGACGAGAGACCGTTTCGCCGGTATCCCGGTTGCCGAGGGATGTACCACCACGGAACGCTGAATGCCCTCGGAAGTTCGTGTCGTCCGGTCGGCCTAGCATGGGTGCCATGACCGACCCCGTCCTCCCCTCCGGTATCGACATCGCCGAACTGAGCCCCGAGATCCGACCGCAGGATGACCTGTTCCGGCACGTCAACGGCAGCTGGCTCGAGCGCACCGAGATCCCCGACGACAAAGCGCGCTGGGGATCGTTCCACCTCATCGCCGAGCAGGCCGAGAGCGACGTCCGCGCGATCATCGACGAGGCGACGACCGCTGAGCCGGGAACGGTCCGACGCAAGATCGGCGACCTGTTCACGAGCTTCATGGACACGGCGCGCATCGACGAGCTCGGCGCCGAGCCGCTGCGCCCCCAGCTCGCACGCGTCGACGCGATCGATTCGATTCCGGCGCTGCTGCGCACCGTCGGCGAGCTCGAGCGCGAGGGCATCGGGGGCATGATCGGCACGTTCATCGAGCCCGACCCCGGCAACCCCGAGCGCTATGTCGTGTTCTTCGTGCAGGGCGGCCTCTCGCTTCCCGACGAGAGCTACTACCGCCTCGACGGCTTCGAGGCGACGCGCACCGCTTTCCGCGGCTACGCCGAGCGCATGCTCGAGCTCGCCGGCATCGACGACGCCGCCGGTCAGGCCGAGCGCATCGCGAGGCTCGAGACCGAGCTCGCCGCGCACCACTGGGACAACGTCCGCAACCGCGACGCCGTCGCGACCTACAACCTGCACAGCTGGGACGACGTGCGAGCCCTCGCCGGTGTCGACCTCGACCCGTGGCTCGAGGGCCTCGCGCCCCGTCACCGCGACGGATTCGCCGAGATCAACGTCAACCAGCCGAGCTTCCTCTCGGGGCTCGGCGCACTGCTGACCGACGAGCACCTCGACGACTGGAAGGCCTGGCTGCGGTTGCAGGTCGTCCGGGCGTCGGCACCGTTCCTGCCGGACGCCTTCGTCGCCGAGAACTTCGCCTTCTACGGCACGCAGCTCACGGGCGTGCCCGTCAACCGCGAGCGCTGGAAGCGCGGCGTGAGCATCGTGCAGGCCGCTTTGGGCGAGGCGATCGGTGAGATCTACGTCGAGCGGCACTTCCCGCCGCAGGCCAAGGTCGAGATGGATGCGCTGGTCGCGAACCTCATCGAGGCGTACCGGCAGTCGATCACGGGGCTCGAATGGATGACGCCGGCCACCCGTGAGCGTGCGCTCGAGAAGCTCGCGGCCTTCACGCCGAAGATCGGCTACCCCGATCGGTGGAAGGACTACTCGGCTCTCGAGATCGACCCCACCGACCTCCTGGGCAACGTGCTGCGCTCGACCGAGTGGGAGTACGAGCGTCAGCTGGCGAAGCTCGGCCAGCCGATCGACCGCGACGAGTGGCACATGACTCCGCAGACGGTCAACGCCTACTACAACCCGCTGATGAACGAGATCGTCTTCCCCGCGGCCATCCTGCAGTTGCCGTTCTTCTCGTCCGAGCGCGACGCCGCGGCGAACTACGGCGGCATCGGCGCGGTCATCGGACACGAGATCGGGCACGGGTTCGACGACCAGGGCAGTGCGTACGACGGTACCGGTGCGCTCAACGACTGGTGGACCGACGCCGACCGCGCCGCCTTCGAGGAGCGCACGGGCGCACTGATCGATCAGTACAACGCGCTCGTTCCGCGGGGTCTCGGTGACGAGCACACCGTCAACGGCGCGCTCACGATCGGTGAGAACATCGGCGACCTGGGCGGCCTCGGCATCGCCCTGAAGGCGTACCGGCTGCACCTCGCCGCCACGATGTCGGCGGAGGAGCTCGCCGAGGCCCCCGACGGCCCGGTGATCGATGGTTTCACGGGGGTGCAACGGCTTCTTCTCAGTTGGGGTCAGATCTGGCAGCAGAAGGGTCGTGACGCCGAGACCATCCGGCTGCTGACGATCGACCCGCACGCACCGAACGAGTTCCGCTGCAACCAGATCGTCCGTAACATCGATGCGTTCTACGACGCATTCGGCGTCACCGAGGCAGACGAGCTCTGGCTCGCCCCCGAGCGCCGCGTCACGATCTGGTGATCACCCGAACCGAATCGCTCAGGCTTACTCCGACGGAGACGAGAACATGACGGTGGATGGATCCGAGTCCTCCTCCGGGACCGCCCGCTCGCGCGCGGAGCGGCGCACCGGTCCGCGACCGCGTCGTCGTTCCGGTGCGCCGCGCCGGGGGTTCGCATCGACCGAGAAGGCACTCGATGCCCTCGCCGCATCCGGCGCGCGGGTGTCGGTGCGCGTCAGCGACCTCGATCGCGGCACGCCCGTTCTCGCGGGCGACGACTTCGTCACACTGCCGGTCGCGGGCATGGGCATCGTCCCGCTGCTGATCGAGGTGGCGGCACGATTCGACGCCGGGACCCTCGACCCGCTCGAGATCGTCGAGCGGTCGAGTGTCGACGACGTCTCGGTCGCGGGCATCTGGCGTCACCTCATGGCCCCGGCGCTGCCGCTCGGCGACCTCGCGGTGCTCGCCGCTGCCACAGGAGACGCGCTCGCCGCCAACGCTCTCCTCGGCCGGGTCGGTCTCGACGCCGTGCGGGCACGGCTGGGGAGCCTGGGGATGCCGCGCACGGCGCTGCTCGACCGATTCCGCGACGACCGCGGGCCCGACGATGCCCCGCACTACGCCCTCGGCACGGCTCGCGAGCTGGCCGCGATGTTCGCCGCCCTCGTCAACACCGATGTCGTCTCACCCGGCGTGAGCGCTCAGGTCTCGGAATGGCTGAGCCTGAACCACGATCTCTCGCTCGTCGGGTCGGTGACCGGGCTCGACCCCTTCGCTCACGACGATGACAAGCACGAGCTGCTGTTCGTGAACAAGACCGGCCGGGCCGACGGCATCCGTACCGAGGCGGGCGTGCTCGCCGGCCCCCGTGCCGGGGTGTCGTACGCGCTCCTGGTCGGGTTCGACGACCTGTCGATGAGCGACCGCCTGCGGGCTCACGAGGCGTTCCGGGCGTTCGGCCTCGACCTCATGGAGTACGTCTTCTGATCCGATCCCGGCATGCGCTTGACCCTCACACCGTGTCAGGCTGTCGGCTGGGATCACCATGTTGAGTATCGGAGAGTTCGCCCGCCTGGCCGGCGTATCGGTGCGGATGCTGCGCCATTACGACCAGCTCGGTCTGCTGCGTCCGCATCGCGTCGATCCGGCCTCGGGCTACCGCTCGTACACCGCGTCGCAACTCGATCGGGCCAACCGGCTGATCGCGCTGAAGGACCTCGGCTTCACCCTCGAACAGGTCGGCCGACTGCTCGACGACGGTATGTCGTCGGCATCGGTGGCCGCGCTCCTGCGGGAGCGGAGGGCCGAGCTGAGCGGCCAGATCGCCGCAGACGGTCGGCGGCTGAACGAGGTCGAGGCGAGACTCCGATCGATCGAGAAGGAGATACCCGTGTCCACATTCATCGAGACCGCGCTGCCCGAGCTGACCCTCACTCAGCTCTCGGTCCGCATCGACGAGATGGCGCAGATCGAAGACGAGATCAGCGTCATGTTCCAGCGCGTGAACGACCGCATCGAGGCCGCGGGCGCGCAGCGGGTCGGCCCCGGCGTCGCGGTTTACACGACAACAGGTGACGGCATGATCGCCGCCGCGGCCGAGCAGATCGGTGACGCGCCGGTGCCTGACGGCCTCGAGCGGGCGGTCGTCGCGGCCGAACCGCGGGCGCTCACCCTCCGCTACGAGGCGCCCGATCTGGCCGGCATCCAGAGCGCGTGGCAGGCGCTCGTCGCCGAGGCGGAGCGCCGCGGGCTGCGATTCGACGGCGCGTGCCGCGAGGTGTATCTGCAGACGCCCTACGACGGCGAGCGGTGGGTCGTCGATCTGCAGCAGCCCGTGTCCTGAACCCCGGCGCGGGCCGCGCTAGCCTGGGGGAGTGAGTTTGCTGGACCCCGAGAAGCCGCACGACGTGAACAGGCCAAGTATCGGGGGACCACCTCCGCCCTGGCCGCGACGGTGATCTGGGGCATCCTCTCGGTCGCCGCCGCCGGTGTCGTCGGTTTCGCCATCGGCGGCATCTTCGAGCAGCTCCGGGCCGTGAACATCAACAGCGTGTTCGGCACCTGGGACACCGGCATCCCGGTTGCCGTCCGCGGATGGGGCCTGCCCGTCGGCATCCTCCTGCTTCTCGTCTGCATCGGACAGTACGGCAAGTGGAACCACCGGTTCAGCGCACGCGAGAAGGGCTACGCGGCGATCGGTCCGCTCACGATCATCCTGGCCGGGCTGGCCATCGGCACATGGGTGGCGACGACGATGTGGCTCGCGCCCGACGCGGTCGGCGTCGCCGTCGACCCGACGTTCGGACAGAATGAGCCGTGGGGCGTCGGCGAGTGGATCCTGTACGCGGGTCAGTGGTGGCTTCCCGGTCTTCTCGCGCTTCTCGCGGTGCTCAGCTACATCGCGCGCGTGCGCGCCCTCGCGACGCGCCGCCGCAACAACGCGGTCATCTCGCGCCTTCTGGCCTCCGGCTCGCGCGTCGACGCGGAGATCGTCGAGGCGCCCCTGCCCGCGCACGACGCGTCGCGGATGACCGCATCGCTGGTGGCGAAGTTCACCGACGCCGTCGGCACGGATCGCTGGGTCACGACCATGGTGCTCATCGCGCCGCGCGAGGTGCCGGCGGTCGGCGACACGCGTCCGCTGGTGTTCGACCCCGCCGATCCCGGTGACACGACGCGCATCTTCCTCTCGCCGACGGGTGCGACGGGGCCCGACGACTTCGAGCCGGTGCAGCCCGCGAGCTGAGACCCCGCCCGCGAGCTGAGACCCCGCCCGCGGTCAGAAGACGATCGTGTGGTTGCCGTGTCGGATGACGCGGTCCTGCGCGTGCCACAGCACCGCGCGCGAGAGCACCTGGCGCTCGACGTCGGCACCGCGACGGGCGAGCTCGGCCGCGGTGTCGGCGTGGGTGACCCGGATCGTGTCCTGCTCGATGATCGGCCCCTCGTCCAGGTCGGTCGTGACGTAGTGGCTCGTCGCGCCGATGAGCTTGACGCCGCGTTCCTTGGCCTTCTTGTAGGGCTCAGCGCCGATGAAGGCGGGAAGGAACGAGTGGTGGATGTTGATCACGGGCACGCCGAGCTTCTCGAGGAAGTCCGACGACAGGATCTGCATGTAGCGGGCGAGGACGACGAAGTCGACGTTGCCGACGAGCAGCTTCAGGATCTCGGCCTCGGACGCCGACTTGTCGGGGCCGGGCGTCGAGGGCACGTGGAAGAACGGCACGTTGAACGACCGCACGTCCTCGGCCGAGGTCGTGTGGTTCGACACGACCATCGGCACCGTGACGGGCAGGTCGCCGCGGCGGTGCCGCCAGAGCAGGTCGAGCAGGCAGTGGTCCTGCTTCGACGACAGGATCGCCATGCGCTTGGGAACGGACTGGTCGGTGAGCGACCACTGCAGATCGAACCCTGCGAGGGTCTCGCCGATCTCCGCTTCGATCGACGGCCGGTCGACCGCGAAGTTCGGCCGGTGGAACACCACGCGGCAGAAGTAGGCGCCGCCCGTCGGGTCGTCGGAGTACTGGTCGAACGCGACGATGTTGCCGCCCACGCGGGTGACCATCGCCGACAGGGCGGCGATGATGCCCGGCTGGTCCTGCCCGTGCACGATGAGGCAGGCGTGGGCGGGGTGCAGCGCGGAGTCGGTCATCCTTCGATTCTGCCCTGTCCGACGGGCGCTCCCGGCACGTTCAGGCCGTCGACTCGCCAGATTCCGCGGATGCGGCGGGGCGGCATCCGCGATTCGTGGCGAGTCGACGGAGGGTGGGGGTTGGGGGGAAGTGGAGGCGGGTTCAGTCGACGTCGAGGTAGTCCTCGATGACGAAGGCGGCCTCGCCGGCGTGCGTCGCCGGGAAGAGGTGTCCGCCGCCCTCGAGGGTCACGAGGCTCACCAGGCCGGGAGCGGCCGCTTGCAGGCGTTCGCCGTTCGCGGGCGGCAGCACGTCGTCGTCGGCGCCCTGGATGAGCATGACCGGGACCGTGGGGGCGAGGGCGCGCCATTCCTCCGCCGAGACCGAGGCCGCAGCCGCCGCCTGCAGCGGCTCGAGGTCGGTGCGGGGCTCGTCACCCTCAGCGCCGAGCAGCAGCACGCCGTCGACGCGGTCGGTGTGGTCGATCGACACCGTGCGCGCGACGGCGCCGCCGAAGGCGTGACCGCCGATCCAGGCGTCACCGAGCCCGACGTGGTCCATGACGTCGACGACATCCTGCGCCAGGTCGTGGAGGGTCACGCCCTCGGTCTGCGCCGTGCGGTAGCCGACCCGCAGGATGCGGAAGTCCTCTTCGGCCAGCACGTGGGCGAGCGTCCCGAGCGCGGCGACATTGCTGTACCCCGGGATCAGCACCAGGACGGGCTCGCTGCCGGCATCCTCGACGTAGGGGATGGCGCGGCCCTCGGGCTCGAAGATCTGCGGCTGTGTTTCGGTCATGGCTCCCTCTCGCGGTGTCCTGCGGTCTTTCACGCTAGTCGAATCCGCTGAACGCCCGCGGGCGCGGATGCCAGGGATCGCGGCCGACACCCCGACGGCGGATGCCGCGACCCGGGGTGTCGGCCACGATTGCTTGCATCCCGGACGCGACGCCCGTGCGAAGACGAGTCAGAGGCGCGAGCCGGCGATGCGGGCGCCCTCGCCGAGCGAGGCGAGCTTGGCCCAGGCGATGTCGGGGTGGATGCGGCCGCCGAGGCCGCAGTCGGTCGAGGCGATGACCCGGTCGGCTCCGACGATGCCGGCGAAACGCTCGATGCGCTGCGCGACGAGCTCGGGGTGCTCGACGACGTTCGTGGCGTGGCTGACGACGCCGGGCACGAGCACGAGGTCGTCGGGGACGGCAGCCGAGGCCCAGACTGCCGACTCGTGCTCGTGCCGGACGTTGCCGGCCTCGAACGAGATCGAGCCGACGTTCGCCTCCAGCACGACGGGCAGGATGTCGGCGAGTGCGACATCGGTGGTGTGGGGTCCGTGCCACGAGCCCCAGCACAGGTGCAGGCGCACGAGCTCCTTCGGGAGCCCTGCGATGGCGTGGTTGATCGCCTCGACGCGGATACGCGTGAACGCCTGGTAGTCGGCGACGGCGGGTTCCGGATTGATCTGGTCGAAGTTCTCGGCGAGCGAGGGGTCGTCGAGCTGCACGATGAGCCCGGCGTCGGTGATCGCCTTGTACTCCTCTCGCAGCGCCTCGGCCCACGCGAAGATGTGCTCTTCATCGGTGGCGTAGTACTCGTTGCGAACGCGCGATGCCGATCCGGGTGCGATGGCGGTGAGGAATCCCTGCTCGCCCTCGCGCAGCGTCGCCTTCAGGTTGGCGATGTCGGATGCCACGGCCGCGTGCCCGCGGTAGGCGATCGGTCCGGTCGTGGTGGGGAACGCCGTCGCGGTCGCGCCCGCTTCGACGGCCTCGGCGTACACCGCGGGGAAGAGCTGCCGGTCGCGCCGGTCGAGGAACGAGGTCAGACGGATGCGACCCGGCTCCGACCGCACGGGCGGTTCGTTGAACGCGTTGACCTCGGTCAGCGACAGGCCGCTCGCGCGCTGGAACGAGTACGACCACCATGCGCCGTAGTCCACGGCGTTCGACATCGCCTTTCCGAACTCGCCGTCGCCCACCTGTGTCACTCCGGCTTCGCGCTGACGCGCGACCACGTCGGCGACGGCCTGTGCGGTGAGCTCGTCGAACTCGGGGGTCGAGGTCAGGGTGAAACCGTCGTCGGCGAAGGAGCGCACGCGGTTCGCGTCGATCAGGGCCTGCGTGCGGGGGAGGCTGCCGGCGGTGGTGGTGGTGATCTCGGTCATGAGCGTCGCTTTCTCATCGGGTGCGCCCGCGACTCTAACGCCGGGCCCGCGCCGGCCCGGCATCCGTCCGTCATCGTGTGACGAAGCCGCCCGTCGGACGCGTCACCAGACGATGCCGCCGCCGAGCGAGATGCCGCCCCAGGTGAGCAGCACGAAGATCGCGGCGAAGACGACGGGGGCGATGCCCGTGCCGCTGCGTGCGAGGCCCTTGAGGAGAGCGATGACGACCAGAACGGCCGCGACGAGCGAGAGCCCGCCGCCGAGGATGAGCCCGATGAAGAGAGGGATCGGCATCAGGATGAGCCCGAGCAGGCCGATCCAGAAGGCGGCCCAGGCGGTGGGATTGGAACGGCGCACGGCGGAAGAAGACATGTCCCCATCCTCTCGTGTCAGAGCACGCCGCGCATCAGCGCGAGCACGGGCTTGCGGGCCGCCGCGAGCGCGATGCCCAGGACGATCGCGATGGCGCCGAGGATCGAGAAGTACGGCACCTCGTTCTGAGGGTCGTAGAAGGGCGCGAGCAGTCCCGAGATGGCCGTTCCCAACGAGACCGACAGGAAGAACAGCGCGACCATCTGCGTCTGAAACCGCGCCGGAGCGAGTTTCGTGGCCGCGGACAGCCCGACGGGCGAGATCAGCAGCTCGGCGACGGTGAAGACGAACAGGATGCCGACGATGCCGAGCAACGGTGTCGCGGACGGTCCGTCGGAAGCGAACGGCAGGAAGAGCAGGAAGGCCACACCCATGACGGCGACGCCCGCGGCGAACTTGATCGGTGTCGAGGGCTGCCGTGTGCCGAGCTTCGTCCACAGGGCCGCGAAGACGCCCGAGAGGATGATGATGAACACCGGGTTGATGGACTGCACCCAGTCGGGCGGCATCTGCCAGCCGAAGAGGTTCAGGTCGAGCCGCTTCTCCGCGTAGATCGGGATGACGGTGAACTGCTGCTGGTACAGCGACCAGAAGGCGACACTCACGATGAACAGCGGGATGAAGCCGAACACGCGTGACCGCTCGGTCGCGGTGATCCGGGCACTCGAGATGATCACGCTGAAGTAGGCGATCGTCGCGGCGATGACGACGACGACCACGACGAGCGACAGGTTGTCGGCGCGGATGACGCCCAGGGCGACCAGCAGTGCGATCGCCGCGACGGCCGCGACCGCGACACCGATGACCAGCGGGTAGCGCGACCGCGGCAGCGGGTTGGGAACGCGGCGCGCCGCCTCGGGAAGAGACCGGCGCCCGATCGCGTACTGGACGAGGCCGATGGTCATGCCGACGGCGGCGGCGCCGAAGGCCCAGTGGAACCCGAGGCTCGTGCGCAGGAAGCCGGTGAGCAGCGGGCCCGCGAAGGCTCCGAGGTTGATGCCGAGGTAGAACAGCGAGAAGCCGGCGTCGCGCCGCGGGTCGTGCTCGGAGTAGAGGGTGCCGACGACCGCCGTGGCGTTGGCCTTCAGCCCTCCCGAGCCGAGAGCGACGAGGACGAGTCCGACCGCGACCGACAGCAGCCCCGGAAGCACGGCGAGAGCGACGTGACCGGCGACGATGATCATCGCGCTGAAGAACAGCACGCGCTCGGAGCCCAGCAGGCGGTCGGCGACCCAGGCGCCGAGGATCGTCGAGAGGTACACCGCTCCGCCGTACGCGCCGACGATGCCGACCGCCGTCGCCTGCGGCAGGCCCGCCCCGCCGTCGGAGACCGAGAAGTAGAGGTAGTAGACCAGGACGATCTGCATGCCGTAGAAGCTGAACCGCTCCCACAGCTCGACGCCGAAGATGTGCGTGAGCGCCCACGGCTGCCCGAAGAAGCGGGTGTCGTTCCTGCTGTGGTCGGCGTCGCGATGACGGGATGCGGTGGAGGCTGCGTCCTCGTTGCTCATGGATGCCGACGATACGCCGCTCAGGGCAGCGACGGACGGGTCTCGTGCGGGTCGCGCCGTTGCGGTATGCACAGCGCGACGGCGAGTGCGATGACGGCGGCGCCCAGACCGAGCGCGAACGAGACCTGGAAGGCGGTCGGGGTCGGCACCGTCACCCCGTCGCGTTCGAGCGAGAACGCGGCGAGCACGGCGCCGACGAGGGCGGCCGCCGTGCTCGTCCCGAGCGAGCGGAACAGGGCGTTCAGTCCGTTCGACGCGCCGGTCTCGGTGGGCGGCACCGAGCGCATGATCAGCATCGGCATGCCGGCGTAGCCGAAGCCGATGCCGACGCCGATGAGGAGGTTCGCCACGAGCAGGTGCCAGACCTCGGAGGCCCACAGCAGCGAGAAGCCGTAGGCGAGGATCAGTGCGACCGAGCCGAGGACGAGCAGCAGCCGCGGGCCGACCGTGCGCGCGAGTCGACCCGAGAAGGGGGAGAGGAC
This sequence comes from Microbacterium sp. AG238, assembly GCF_003610405.1. GTDB lineage: Bacteria > Actinomycetota > Actinomycetes > Actinomycetales > Microbacteriaceae > Microbacterium. The sequence goes on along the minus strand of NZ_RAQC01000001.1, from coordinate 1,625,650 downwards.
CATCATCACGAGGCCCGCCGGCATGATGATGAGGCTCGCCTGCAGCAGCGTCAGCCCGAAGCCGCCGACGGCCTCGGGCAGCTCCAGCATCTGCGGGTACGACACATTCGAGGCGAAGAGCGAGAAGCCGATCGCGACCGACGCGAGATTGGTCAGCAGCACCGCCGGGCGGGCCGCGACGCGCAGGTCGAGCAGGGGGTCGGCGATCCGCAGCTCGAACCAGCCCCACACGAGCAGCACGACGACGCCGCCGAGGCCGCAGGCGAGGGTCGCCGCCGAGGTCCAGCCCCACGTGTTGCCACGCGAGACCGCCAGGAGCAGTCCGGTCAGACCGATCGCGAGCCCGATCGCCCCGAGGATGTCGAAGCGACCGGGTGTTCGCAGCACGCTCGGAGGCACCACGAGCACGACGAGGACGAGGACGACCACCCCGAGGCCCGCCGACATCCAGAACAGCACGTGCCAGTCGCTCGTCTCGGTGATGAGGGCGCTGACGGGCATGCCGACGGCGCCGCCGACGCCGAGGGTCGCCGACATCAGCGCGATCGCCGCGTCGACCCGGTTCTCGTGCAGCACGTCGCGCATGATCGAGATGCCCAGCGGCACGACGCCCGTCACCGCGCCCTGCAGGGCGCGCCCGACGATCACGCCGATGATGTCGGTCGACAGGGCCGCGACGATCGACCCGACGATGAGCAGCCCGAGCAGCACGAGCACGATGCGGCGTTTGCCGTACATGTCGCCGAGTCGACCCGCGATAGGGGTGAAGACCGCGGCGGCGAGGAGGGTGGCCGTGACGACCCACGCCGTGTCTTCGCGGCTCGCGTCGAGCAGCTCGGGCAGCTTCGACTGGATGGGCACGACCAGGGTGAACATGAACGACGAGGCCAGCCCCGCGATCGCGAGCACGGCGACGATCGCGCCCTGCCGCGGCATGCGGGTGAGTCTTCGTCGTCCGCCGTCGCCCGATGCCATCCCTTCAGGCTATCCGCGGCGGCGTAGGGTGGGCTCATGAGCGAGAGCGTTCCCCCGATCCCAGCCGACGTGCCCGCGGGGATCGACATCCGCCCCCTCGAAACCGTCGCCGACATCTTCGCCGGCGCCGCGGTGCTGCGCGAGGTGTGGGGCGGCGACCGCGACTCGGTGCCCACGAACCTCATGCGCGCGCTGGCGTACTCCGGCAACTACGTCGTCGGTCTCTTCGACGGCGACCGGGTGGTCGGCGCATCGGTGGCCTTCTTCGCCGAACCCGGTGCGCGGTCGATGCACTCGCACGTGACCGGCGTGCTGCCGGAGTACCAGCAGCAGGGGCTCGGACGCGTGCTCAAGCAGCACCAGCGTGCGTGGGCCTTCGCCCGCGAGGTCGGCACCATCACGTGGACGTTCGACCCGCTGTTCGCGCGCAACGCGCACTTCAACCTGCAGGTGCTCGGAGCCCGCATCAGCGACTACCTCGTCGACCAGTACGGCCTCATGGACGACGGCATCAACCGCGGCGACGTCACCGACCGGCTCATGGTGACCTGGCCCCTGGCCGCGCCGCCGCAGGAGCGTCCGTCCGATGACCGGGTCGTCGCGACGATCGAGGTGCCCGACGACATCCATGCCATCCGGGCGGCCTCACCGGACGAGGCCGACGCCTGGCGCGACCGGGTGCGCACGCAGTTCCTCGAGCACTTCGCCGCCGGGCTCACGGTCGGCGGCTTCGACGACGAGCGCGGATACCTCCTCGTCCGCCCGTAACCCCCTGCCCCCACCCCGGAAAACCCAGCGAGGTCCCACTTGGGCCGGGTATGAGCTCTGCATAACCGGCCCAAGTGGGACCTCGGGGTGTGTGGGCGTGGTTACTCCGCGCCGGCGTCGCGCCAGTCGTCGGACTCCATGTGCGACCCGGCCTGCGGCCCCATCTGCAGCATCCCGCCGTCGACGACCCACGTCGCGCCGGTGACGTACGACGACGCCGGCGATGCCAGGAAAGCGACGACCGCGGCGATCTCCTCGGGCTTGCCCGGGCGGGGGATCGGGATGCCGGGGCGGTGGGTCTTCTCTGCCTCGTCGCCCTCCATGTCGTTGATGGGCGTCGCGATCTCGCCGGGGGCGACGGAGTTGACGGTGATGTCGCGGGGGCCGAGCTCCTGCGCCATCGTCTTCACGAGGCCCTCGAGCCCGTGCTTGGAGGCGACGTAGGCGGCGGAGCCGACGCGCGGCTGCGAGCCGTGGACGCTCGTCACCGCGATGATCCGCCCGCCGTCGCCGGCATCCGCCATGAGCTTCGCGGCCGTCTGCATTCCCAGGAAGGCGCCGTCGAGGTTCAGCGCGACGACCGTCCGCCAGCCGTCGAGGTCGAGATCGAGCACGGGGCCACCGGTGCCGCCGCCGGCGTTGTTGACGAAGACGTCGAGGCCACCGAGCTCCGCGGCGAGGTGCTCGATGACACCGGGGACCTTGTCGAACTCGGTCGCGTCGAACTGCGCGACGACCGCTTTGCGTCCGCGCGCTCGGACGCCCTCGGCGGTCTCGTTCGCTCCCTCCTCGTCGGAGTGCCACGTGACGCCGACATCCAGGCCGGCGTCGGCGAGGGCGAGGGCGGTCGCGCGGCCGATCCCCGAGTCGGAAGCGGTCACGATGGCACGGCGAGGAGTGAACGTCATGCCCCGACGCTACGAACCCGTGACGCCGCGACGCACCCGGTTGACAAGGGCGCGCGGCAACTCCTCGGATCTGCGAGCCCGCGAACGACGACGCCCCGTCATCTCGCGAGAGGTGAGACGGGGCGTCGTCGGATCTGAGGAGTTAGCGCGGGGTCACTCCGCGGAGGTGCCCTCCGGAGCGGTCGCCGGGGCCGGGGCCGGGGCCGGAGCCGCGGCCGCGTCGTCCGCGCGCAGGCCCTGGGCGACGCCGCGGCCGGTGGCCTGACCCTGGATGATCTGACGCAGGTCGATGCCGGTCGTGGCCTGCACGGCGTCGAAGGTGGCGCGCATGCTCGACGCGCTCTCCGAAGCGATGTGGCTCGATGCGCCGTCGCCGCCGAGCACCGTGATGGACCCGACCTTGTCGAAGCCGCGGGCGAACTCGGTCATCAGCGGCACGAGGGCCTCGATCGCGCGCTGCGCGAGCAGCGCCTCCTGGTTCTGCGCGATGGCGGCGGCCTCGGCCTCGATCGCCTCGGCGCGGGCTTCACCGGCCAGGCGCACGGCGTCGGCCTCGGCCTGTGCGCGCAGGCGCGTGGCCTCGGCCTCCTGGGCGGCGATCTGCGCGCGGGCCTCGGCGGCCTTGACCTCGGCGTACGCGTCGGCGTCGGCCTTGCGCTGACGCTCGTAGAGCGAAGCGTCGGCGACCTTCTTGATGTCGGCGTCGAGCTGGGCCTGCCGGTTCTCGGCGGCCTGCAGCAGCACGTCCTGCTCGCGCTGGGCGCGGGCCAGGGCCTCGGCCTGCTCGGCCTCGGCGCGTGCGCGGCCGACCTCGGCGGAGGCGGCGGCGGAGTTCTTGTCGTACGCGGTCTGCTCGATCAGGTTCGCCTCGTCGGTCGCGAGCTGACGGGCACGCACCTCGCGGGCAGCGTTGATTCGGGCGACGTCGGCCTCGCGGCGCACGCGCTCGACCTCGGTCGCGCCGAGGGCGTCGATGTAGCCGTTCTTGTCTGTGATGCCCTGGATCTGGAACGAGTCGAGGATGAGTCCCTGGGCGAGCAGGTCGCTCTTGATTCCCTCGGCGATCTGGTCCGACAGCTTCTGACGGTCCTTCATGAGCTGCTCGACCGTCAGCGTCGCGACGACGCCGCGGAGCGCGCCCTCGAGCTGCTCCGTGGTGAACTGCTCGATCGCGCCGTCCTGCGACAGGAATCGCTCGGCCGCGCGGCGCACGAACTCGGGGTCCGAGCCGATCTTCACGAGGGCGACGCCCGCCACCGAGACGGTGACGCCATTGGATGCCTGCGCCGTCGGCTCCATCTTGATCTGCCGGGCACGCAGCGAGATCATCTCGGCGCGCTGCGTCAGCGGGTTCACGAGGGCGCCGCCGCCGGTGATGATCGAGATGCGCGACGAGTCGCCCGCGGCGTTCTTCTGATTGCGGCCGACGACGACGAGCGCCTGGTCGGCCTTGGCGACCTTGTACCAGGCCCGCACCATGATCAGCAGGAAGATCAGAAGGATGATGACGGCGACTACGGCGATGCCGCCGATCACGAGCGCGCCTCCGGCGAATAGAGCTTCCATGCTGACCTTTCTCGTACGTAACGATGTGTGCTTCGACCGTATCGGGGTCGACGTGCGCGGCGCGACTAGAATCGAGGATGCCGTTGTCTGCGGCATCCGCGCCGCCGGCGCATCCCGAAAACGACCATGAGGAGCCACCTGTGGCCGAGCAGTCCCGCCTCGACAAAGTCATCGCCCTCGCCCGCCATCGCGGGTTCGTCTTCCAGGCGGGGGAGATCTACGGCGGTTCGCGCTCCGCGTGGGACTACGGCCCCCTCGGCACGGAGCTCAAGGAGAACATCCGCCGCCAGTGGTGGCAGACGTTCGTTCGCGGTCGCGGCGACATGGTCGGCCTCGACTCGTCGATCATCCTGCCCAAGCGCGTCTGGGAGGCCTCCGGCCACGTCGCGACGTTCACCGACCCTCTGGTCGAGTGCCTGCAGTGCCACAAGCGCTTCCGCGAAGACACCCTCATCGAGGACTTCGAGGCGCGCAAGGGCCGCAAGGCCGAGAACGGCCTCGGCGACGTCCCGTGCCCGAACTGCGGCACCAAGGGCCAGTACACCGAGCCCAAGTCGTTCTCGGGCCTGGTGAAGACCTACCTCGGCGTCGTCGACGACGAGACCGGGCTGTACTTCCTGCGCCCCGAGACCGCGCAGGGCATCTTCGTGAACTTCTCGAACGTGCTCACCGCGAGCCGTAAGAAGCCGCCGTTCGGCATCGGTCAGGTCGGCAAGGCGTTCCGCAACGAGATCACGCCCGGCAACTTCATCTTCCGCACCCGCGAGTTCGAGCAGATGGAGATCGAGTTCTTCACGCCGCCCGCCGAAGCGCAGGAGTGGTTCGAGCACTGGGTCGAGGCGTGCTGGAACTGGTTCATCGAGCTGGGCATCGACGCCGACAACATGCGGCGATTCGATGTGCCCGAGGACGACCGCGCCCACTACTCCGCCGGCACGATCGACGTCGAGTACCGCTTCGGGTTCCCCGGCAAGGAGTGGGGCGAGCTCATGGGTGTCGCGAACCGCACCGACTACGACCTGGGCAGCCACTCCGAGGCATCCGGTCAGTCGCTGACCTACTTCGATCAGGCGTCCGGCGAGAAGTACACGCCGTACGTCATCGAGCCGTCGTTCGGTCTGACGCGGGCGATGATGGCCTTCCTCGTCGACGCGTACGACGAAGAGGAGGTGCCGAACGCGAAGGGCGGCGTCGACACCCGCACTGTGCTGCGCCTCGACCCGCGCCTGGCGCCCGTGAAGGTGGCCGTGCTGCCGCTCAGCCGCAACGAGCGCCTGTCGCCCTTGGCGCGCGAGGTCGCCGACACGCTCCGCGGCCGCGGCTGGAACATCGACTTCGACGACGCCGGCGCGATCGGGCGCCGTTACCGCCGTCAGGACGAGGTCGGTACGCCGTTCTGCGTCACCGTCGACTTCGACTCGCTCGACGATCGCGCCGTCACCGTCCGCGACCGCGACACGATGGCCCAGGAGCGCATCGCGCTCGACGCGCTCGAGGGCTACCTCGCCGAGCGCCTGCGCGGCGCCTGACGCAGGTCGCCGCATCCCGCCTCCCGCCTCCCACCCCGGTCGTCCGGGCGGAGAATGACGCGAACCTCGGAGCCATCGTGTGATGGGCTCCGAGGTTCGCGCTTTTCTCCGATGTTCGCGCCCGAGGTCGGGCGCGCGCGTCAGGGGGTGCGGCGTCGGCGCAGCGCCATGAACAGGCCGCCCGCGGTCAGGAGCACGGCGGCCGCGAGTGCGGCGCCCCACGGCAGCTCGCCGCCGGTCGCGCTGAGGCTGCCCGCGCCACTGCCCGCCCCGCCGCTCACGACGGTCACGGCCACGCGGATGTCGTCGAACCCGGGCGACGCGACCACGAGGGTGTGCTCTCCGATCTCGAGGTCGCGGGGAATCGCGACGGCGAAGCGCACCTCGCCCGACGCGTCGGCCGCGGGGATGCCGTTGACGACGATCGGATCGCTGTAGAGCGTGGCGCCGATCCGCTGCTGCGGCTCGAGGCCCGAGACCCGTACGGGCAGCGATCCGCCCTGGGCGACGCGACCATCCCCGATGTCGACCGTCGCCCATGCGTCGGGCTCCCCGGGCTCCCCGGGCTCGCCGGGCTCGCCAGGACCGCCGGGCTCGCCGGGCGTGGTCACCGAATCGGAGAGGTGGATCACACCCCACCGCGAGGTGGTCTGGTAGCCGGTGCCGGTCGGCTCGGCCCACGTGTGCACGGCGAAGCGCGAGCCGCCGCGGGCGTCGTTGACCTGCGCGTCGAACCCCTGGAAGGTGCCGGCGCCGCCGAGCGGCACGTCGCTCTGCCCGCCCGACTGACCGACGAGGTCGATCGCCGCCTCGACGATGTAGCCGTCGGCCGTGCGCGCGGTCGCGCTCTCCAGCAGCCGTGAGCGCTGGAGGGCCTCGTTGCCGGTGCCGAAGGTGACGTCGCCGTCGACGGTGATGCGGATCTGCGTGTCGTTGGGTCCGTATGCGCCGCTCTTGGTGTTGCCGAGGTCGAGGAAGATCTCGACGCCGTCGCGGTTCCAGGGATCGCTGTTCGTTGTGTCGATCTCGGGATCGACGACCTCGAACAGCGTGTAGAGGACGTTGTCGCGCCAGAGCGTGCGGACCGTCGCCGTGGCGCCGCTCGCGTCGCCCTCGACGCGCTTGGCGGTCTCGATCCGCGGGGCAGCCGCCCACGCGTCGTCGACGACCGCGTCGACGGTGAGCCCCTCGGCGCGCGGGACCTCGAGGTACGACAGCTCCTCGTAGAACGTCAGCTGACCGGTCGCGCCCGCCGAGTTCCAGGCGCCGGAGAGTCCGTCTGCGCCGAAGACACGGACGTCGAACGCGGCCGTCGCGCCCACGCTCGGGGCCTCGTGCGGCAGCTGGATGACGGAGTAGAACGCGCCGTCGACCTCGACCGTCCGGCCCGTGAGATCACCATCGGTTCCGAAGACGGACTGCTCGTTCCGATACGTGAACTCGATCCGTTCCGGGCGCGTGCTCGAGCGGACGAGCACCGTGAGATGGTCGTCGCTCCAGCGCGTCTGGAAGCCGCCGGCGTCGCCGGTGAGCGGGTGTTCCGGCAGATTGCGCCACTCGGCAGCATCGACGATCGCACCGTCGAGGTCGACGTCGCCGCGGAACACATCGGCGGTCGTCAGGAGCGGCGGCAGGCCGTCGTCCTGGCCGATCGCACCGAAGAACGCCGACTTCGCGCTCAGGTCGGCCGCGAACAGCAGGGGCGCCTGCTCCGAGCGCCACGAGCGGGCGTCGGTCAGCCCCCACACGGTGACCGAGTAGAGACCTTCGGATGCCGGGGCCGCGGCGTGGTACCCGCGGAACACGTCGAACGCGTCGCGGTAGTAGTACCCCTGGCGCGCGAGGTTCGCGGCTGTGGCGGGGTTGACCGTGACGTCGAGCTCGGTGACCGCCTGCATGAGCCCGAGCCCGGCGAAGCGGTCGAGCGTGCTCGCGAGAGCGCTGACGGGCGTGTTGATCGAGACGTGGAACTGGTGGCCCACCCCGTCGAGCGGCGTGCCCGCGTCCAGCATTCGGCCGACGAGGGCCTCGTATTGCGAGCCCTTGGCGTCCTGCTCGGTGTTGTAGTCGTTGATGAACAGCTTCACGGGGCGGTCGGTGCCCGGCGCCGCGTAGTCGCCGTTGAACGCCTGGTCGGCGAGCCGGAAGGCGAGGTGGATGAACTCCTCACCGAGGACGTCGTGCCACCGGCTGGTCCGCAGCCCGTCGGGCGTCGCCTGGTCGGAGATGACCTCGTTGACGACATCCCACGCGACGAGCGGGTTGGTCTCGGACCCGAACAGGCCGTAGTCGTCGGCGATCGACCGTGCGACGTTGTCGATGTGCGACGCGAGCCGGTCGCGCAGCAGCTGCTTGTCGGCCTCGGAGTCGGTGAGCTCACGCCCCGATGCATCCTGGAAGAACCAGTCGGGGGTCTGCGCGTGCCACAGCAGCACGTGCCCGTAGAGTCGCAGGTCGTTCGCCGCCGCATAGTCGAGCAGCGCCGTGGCCTGCGGGTGGCGCTGGAACTGCTGCTGGTCGTCGTACCAGGCCTCGACCTTCATGTGGTTCTCGGGCGTGATCTGGTCGAAGTGGTGCAGCAGCAGGTCGGATGCCGCCCCGCTGGTCTCGCGCTGGTCGACCGCGACGCCGACCGGGAAGTCGGTCGTGTCCCTCAGCGGAGTGAGATCGAGGTCGCCCTCTCCCGCCTCGGGCACCGCGACCGTGACCTGGTCGACGAGGAACGGCGAGGTGTTGCCCGAGTCGTAGCGCGCCTCGATGTAGAGCTCGGCTGCGAGGTCGTACTCGGGGATGGTGATGGCGCCGGTCACGGTCGTCCACCCGGTCGGCGATACGCTCTCGGCCTGCAGGAGGTTGGTGTAGGCGACCGTGCCGCCGTCGTCGGTGCGCATCGAGACGGCCAGGCCCTGGCCCGGGTCTGCTCCGGGAGCGAAGCGCAGTGCCGCGGAGAAGGCGTAGGTCTGTCCCGCGAGCAGGGTGTCGGTGACATCCAGGAGGATGCCGTCGCCCTCGTGCGTCCGGTCCGTGACGAGCGCCGCGTGCGACGACTCGTCGGCTCCGTCCGGCACGACGTCGACGGTCGGGCCGGCGCCGCTCGACCCGGCCCGAGGCTGCCACGCGCCGAGGGCGCCGTCGTCGAACGTGCTCTCGATCAGCACGGTGCCGGGGGTCTGGGGTCCGCTGCCCGGATCTGTGCCCGAATCGCCGTCCGTGGTGATCGTGACATCGTCCACGAGGTAGGTGTAGGGCGCGGCGTCCGCGATGTCGGCGGTGCCGAGGTAGATCCCGACGGCCTCCGCGGTCGCGGGCGACGTCCACGTGCCGGTGACCGTCGTCCAGTCGTCGGCGGAGATGGTCGTGTCGCCGATCCACGTGTACCCCGGGACGCCGACCCAGCGCGCTCGGGTGTCGGGCGTACCGGGCGCGAGCCGTACGCGTGCGCTGACGGTGTACGTCGTCTCGGGTTCGAGGACTCCCGGCGCCGTCTGGATGCCGACGTAGTCGGCGTCGCGGCCCTGCACGACGAGGGCGCCGTCGGCGTAGTCGAGGGTCGAGCCGTCACCCCCGCTCTGCGTCAGCCCGTCGCCGAGCGATGGGGTCGAGAAATCGTTGGCGATGACGGGGGCGGCGGCGGTGGGGGCCGCAGCGGCTCCCGTCGCGGCGAGCAGCGGTGCGGCGAGGGCCGCGGTCGCCGCGACTGCCAGTATTCGGGGTCGACGAATTCGCATGGTTCGAGCGCTCCTTTGCGCAGACCGGGGGAACGGATTGTCGACTACTCAAACATATCCGCCGCGTTCCGCCAGCCTTTTCGAAAACCCCCGGTGATCAGGAGCTCGCAGCCTCTTTCGCAGCGGCTTTCGTCGCACGCTTGTACTCGCGCACCTTCGTGAGCGACTCGGGAGAGACGATGTCGGCCACCGAACGATACGAGCCCTCGTCGCCGTACGATCCGGCGGCCTCACGCCATCCGGCGCCGGTGAAGCCGTACTGCTTGCCCAACAGTGCGAGAAAGATCTTCGCCTTCTGCTCGCCGAACCCGGGCAATGCCTTGAGCCGTTTCAGCACCGTCGCTCCGTCAGGATCACCCGACGTCCAGATCGCCGAGGCATCGCCGCCCCAGTCGTCCACGATCGTCTGACAGAGGGTCTGGACGCGGCCCGCCATCGATCCCGGGAACCGGTGCACGGCCGGCGTCTGCCGGAAGATCTCGACGAACTCCTCGGGGTCGTAGTCCGCGATCGCCGCCGCGTCGACAGAGCCGGCCCGCTCGCGGATCTTCAACGGCCCGGTGAACGCCGTCTCCATGGCGATCTGCTGGTCGAGCAGCATCCCGATCAGCAGGGCGAGCGGATTCTCGGTCAGCAGCTGATCGGCGGCGTCGTCGTCGGTGATGTGCAGGCTCATGCTCCCCATGTTCTCATCGGCCCGCGTTCTCATCCGCGAGCGGCAGGATGGAGGGATGACGGATCTCGTGACGCACGCCCACGACACCCGCGTCGTCGTGGTCGGCGGCGGTATCGCGGGAGCCGTGGCGGCTCTCGAATGCGCGCGACTCGGCCTGCGGGTGACGCTGATCGAGGCCGGCCCGCACCTGGGCGGCTCGCTCGACCGTGCGACGCTGGGCGACCTGACCGTGGATGCCGCGGCCGACGGCGTGCCGGCCTCGGCGCAGACCCTCGCGAAGCTCATCGACGAGGTCGGTTTGACCGACGAGCTCGAGACCGCTCGCGATGACGAGCTGTGGCTCGGTACCGGTCCGCACGGACCCGCCCCCGCGCCCGCCGAGACGGTGCTCGGGATCCCGGCGAACCCCTGGGCGGAGGACGTCCGGCGCCACATCGAGATGCGCGGCGCGTGGCGTGCCTATCTCGACCGCGTGCGGCCGCCGCTGACCGTGGGTCGGCGACGCAGCCTCGGTGAACTGGTGTCGTCGCGGATGGGCGAGCGCGTGCGCGACCGGCTGGTGGCGCCCTACGTGCTGGCCGTCCACGGCGTCGCCCCGGAGTTCATCGATGTCGATGTCGCCGCCCCGTCGCTGAACCCGGCGCTCACGCGAACCGGCTCGCTCAGCGGCGCCGTCGCACAGACCCTGCGTCCCGGCTCGCCGCAGCGGCGGGCTCCGCGCGGCGGGCTGTTCCGGCTGGTCGATGCGCTCGAGGCCCGCTTGCGCGATTTCGACGTCGACATCCGTACGGACGCCGCCGTCAGCCAGATCCGACGCGATGGTGACACGTGGCTCGTGAGCGCGGACGACGCCGACGAGCAGGTGCCGGCCGATCTCCTCGTCGTCGCGGCGGACGAAGACACCGCCCGTCGGCTGCTCGCCCCGCACGTCGAGCTTCCTGCGAGCGCCGAGCCCCGCCCGCGACCGCTCGATGTCGTGCTGGTGCGCCTCGCGGGACTCGACGTGCCCGAGCGCGGGTCGCTCGTGATCGGGCCGGGCCCCGAGCCGGTCACCGTGCGTCACATCTCGCGGACGTGGCCGTGGATCGGCGAGGCGCTGGCCGAGGACGAGCACATCCTGCGGGTGACGCTGCCGCACAGTGAGGCGTCCGACGCGGATGCCGTCGAGACCGCGCGCGTCGCGGCGTCCGATCTGTGCGGCGTGGTCATCCCGCCGGGAGCCGTTCGCGCCTCGGCGCGCATCACGTACTCCCGCGCGGCCCCCGCGTCGCTCCTGGGGCACGCCGAAGCAGTCGAGGGCATCCGCGCGCGGACGCGCACGCTTCCGGGGCTCGCGGTCGTCGGCGGGTGGCTCTCGGGAAACAGTCTCGAGCGAGTCGCCGCCGACGCCGTCGTCGAGGCGGATGCCGCGCGGCACGCGGTGCTGTGGCACGGGGTCGATCCGGCATGATAGTCGGCTCCGCCGCGTTATGGGAGTGGATACCTGAGGCGGCATACGGCGATAGCCTGAGACAACGCAGCAACGTCGAACGTGAGGAGACCCCATGAGGGGCAAGATTGGCATCGCCGTCGGACTCGCCGCGGGCTACGTGCTCGGGGCACGCGCCGGGCGTCAGCGCTACGAGCAGATCAAAGAGAAGGCCCAGCAGATCTGGGAGCTCGACCCCGTGCAGAAGCAGGTGGGAAAGGTCACCGAGCTCGGCAAGTCCGCCGCCCTCGCGGTGCCCAGTGTCGTCTGGGACAGTGCGAAGAAGGTCGTCAAGGCCGCCGGCAAGAGCGGAACCCCCGGCGAGAAGCTCGACGCGGCCGTCGCGGAGGGCGAGAAGGCCGCCGGCGACGTGCGCAAGGCCGCCGAGCGCGATGCGCGCAAGGTCGCCGACGCGAGCGCCGTGGCGGACAGCTGAGATGAGCACGCCCCGCGGATTCCGCGACCGCGCCGACGACAGCCTGTTCACCCTGATTGGTGAGATCCCCGAGCTCGTCCGCAACCTCGTCGTCGCCGAGATCGACTCGGTGAAGGCATGGGCCAAGAAGACGGGCAAGGACGCCGGCATCGGCGGCGTCTGGTTCATCGTCGCCCTGTTCTTCCTGTTCTGGACGATTCCGGCGATCGGCGCCTTCGCGATCATCGGGCTGTCGTCGTGGCTGCCCGCTTGGGCCGCGTCGCTCATCGTGATCGGTATCCTCCTCGTGATCGCCGCCGTGTTCGCGGTGCTGGGCCTCCTTCGCTTCAAGAAGCTGAGCTCGCGCCAGAACCCCGCCCAGGCGATCTCCACCGACGCCAAGATCGTGAAGGAAGTGGCCGATGAGTTCTGAGCTCCCCGACACCGCCGTGCCGCTGGGCATCAACGACCCGGTCGAGAAGGCACGCGCCGAGCTGAAGGCCGCGCTCGCCGCGATCGAGCACAAGGCGAACCTCCCCAAGCGCGCCGTCATCGCGACCGATCGCGCCAGCCGAGAGGCCCGCGCCTATGCCGAGCGCAACCCGGCGGGCGCCGCCGCAGCAGCGGTGGGCGTCGCGGTCGCGGTGGGCGCCGTCGTCTGGGGCATCGCCCGACTCATTGCGCGCTGATCGGGCGGCGTGATCCGTTCTCGGCCAACCGAGTCCGGATCGATACCTCCTGCCGCCGTCCCGCGTCCGTTGCGGAGTATGCTCGGAAACGAGGCAGCGGCGATGGAGCGAATGCTGCCGATGTTGCGCATCCGGGCCTGCACCGCCCGGACAAGGAACGTGCGTCGGCCGCTCTTCCGGGGGTGGTCGCGCCTCACGAGAGCCACCATATGCATGTCGAGCCCGGCCACGCAGAGCCGCAGAAGCCCCTTCGGGGGTGGCGCGTGCTCGTGCCGCGCGGGGGTCCCTGGGGTGACCAGGTAGCCGCTCTCCTCCGCTCGCACGGAGCCACGCCGGTCATCGCCCCGCTCATCAACTTCGCGCCCACGACGGACGTGGCCGACCTCGAAGGGGCACTCGCCGAACTCGCGGCCGGCGCCTTCGACTGGATCACGCTGACGAGCGCGACCACCGTCGACGTCCTGTACGCCTATCGCGCCGAGATCCCGGCGCAGACGCGCGTTGCGGCCGTCGGCGAGACCACGGCCGCTGCGCTGACAGCCGTGGGTTACCGCGTCGACCTGGTCCCCGATGAGGACGACTCGGCCGCGGGCCTGGCCGAGCAGATCCTCGCGATCGAGGCCGAGCCGACGCGTGTCCTCGCGCTGCGCAGTGAAGTCGCCAAGCCCGTGCTGACCCGCATGCTCGTCGAGGCCGGTCACGACGTCCGCAGCGTCGTCGCCTACCGGACGGTGGGTGTGCCGGTGACCGACCGCATCGCCGCCGATGTCGCGAGTGGCCGCATCAACGCGGTGCTCGTGACCAGCGGGTCGGTCGCCGAGCAGGTCAGCGAGCAGTTCCCCGAGCTCCCCGCATCGACTCTGATCGCGGCGATCGGTCCCCGGACGGCGCGCGACGCGCGCAAGCTCGGTCTCAGCGTCGATGTGGTCGCCGCCGAGACGACCATCTCTTCGCTCATCGACGCGATCTCCCGCCAGCCGGCACCGGCATCCGACGCCCCTGCCCCATGACGTGAGCGCGGCCGCGATCGTTGCCGGTCTGTGAGCATTCCCTGAGCGTCCGACTGGCAGACTGGACCCATGGTGACCCTCCTGCTCGACTCCGCGCAGCTCGAGATCGTGCTGTCCGCGACCGAGCGCGCAGCGGCATTCCGCCAGCGGAATGTCCTGGTGTCACGCGAGAACATCGCGCGGGTGCAGCTGACGGATGACGCGTGGTCGTGGCTGCGCGGCGTTCCCCGCCCGGGTCTGTTCGTGCCCGCGGTCATCGCAGCAGGTTCGTTTGAATCGGCGGGTGGCACTGACTTCGTGCTCGTGCGGCGTCGCCGTCCGTCGGTCGTCGTCGATCTCGAGGGCGACGACGAGTTCCAGCGCCTGATCCTGACGACGCGGCACGGGGTCGCGCTCGTGCGGGCGCTGCGCCTCGACGTCGAGGACGAGCCCGCCGATGTCGCCGATCTGGTCGATCAGGCGACGTCGCGCCGCCACGACACCGCGTAGCCGATCACGGCGAACACGACGACGTAGGCCGCGAGCACGAGGCCGCCCGCCCACCAGTCCAGCGACTGGCTCGCACCGCCGCCCATCGCCGCGTAGATGCTGTCGCCCGCGAGCGCATCCGATGCGGCGCCCGGAAGGAAACGCACGACGTCGGCGAGCCCCTCGACCATGCTCGCGCCCACGCGGGCGATCGGCTCGACGAACTGGGTGAACGCGAGGATGCCGACGACGGCGGCGATCTGATTACGGATCAGGGTGCCGAGGGCGATGCCGAGGAGTACCCAGAGGACGAGGGCGAGCAGCATCCGCCCGAGGAAGGCCCACGTCTCGGGACGCGCGAGCTGCGGGTCGACGCCGAACAGCGCCAGCATCCCGCCCCCCGCCGCGACCGTCGAGCCGACGGCTGCGACACCGAAGACGAGACCCATGACGACGCCCGCGAGCATCTTCGCCGACAACGCGATGCCGCGACGGGGTGTTGCGAGGAAGGTCGGCGTCAGCGTCTTGTGGCGGTACTCGCCGGTCACGAGCAGTGACCCCACGACGAGCGGGAACACGTATCCCATGGCGGTCGCGAGCCCGTAGATGAGGCTCGGGAGCCGGTCACCGAGACCCGTCGGCAGCGACGTGGTGCCGGGGAGCGAGCCGTTCTCACCCGCTGCGAAGACGGCGGCCATGCCGCCGGCCGTTCCGCCGATGTACAGGACGAGGACGATGAGGAGCACCCACCAGACCGAGGTGGAGAACTGCTTGCTGAGTTCCGAGCGCGTCGCGTTCACGAGGTTCATCGCTTCTCCTCGCCGTTCTCGGCAGACGGGTGGACGCGGGTGCCGCTGACGAGCTCGAGGAAGACCTCTTCGAAAGCCGGGCCCTTCCGCTGCAGCGCGGTGAGAGCGATGCCGGCGTCGGCGGCGATGCGTCCGACGGTCGGGGCGTCGGCGCCGCGCACGGCGAGGCCGGTGCGACGTTCATCGCTCTCGAAGCCCGCGGCCGCGATGGCACGCCGCAGCGCTTCACGATCGTCGGCGTCGACGACGGTAGCGATCTCGTCCTGCGGCACGACGTTCTCGATCCCGCCCTGGTAGACGAGGTGGCCGCGGGTGATGATCATGAGCGAATCGACCGACTGCTGCACCTCGGCGAGCAGGTGCGACGAGACCAGAACGGTGCGCCCCTCCGCAGCGAGGTCGCGGAGGAACCGGCGGATCCAGCGGATGCCTTCGGGGTCGAGGCCGTTCGTCGGCTCGTCGAGGACCAGGACGCCGGGGTCGCCGAGCAGCGCGTAGGCGAGCCCGAGGCGCTGCCGCATCCCGAGTGAGAACCCGCCGACCTTGCGCCCGGCGACATCGCCGAGCCCGACGATGCCGAGGGCGTCGTCGACACGAGAGGCAGCGATGCCCGCCGCATGGGCGTAGACCCGCAAGTGCGCCGCGGCCGACCTGCCGGGGTGGAAGCTCGATGACTCGAGGACGGCGCCGACCGTCTGAAGCGGATGCTTCAGGTCGCGGTAGCGCCGGCCGCCGATCGTGGCCGACCCCGACGTGGGGGCGATGAGCCCCAGAAGCATCCGCAGCGTCGTGGTCTTGCCCGCGCCGTTGGGGCCGAGGAAGCCGGTGACCGCCCCCGGCTCGACCCGTGCCGTCAGACCGTCGACGGCCGCGACGGGGCCGAAACGTTTGGCCACGTCGGTGAACTCCAGCACCTGTCCGTCCGCCATCGCGCCCCCTCTCGCCGGGTGGTTCGGGTCCCATCCTGCCCGACACGCCGCGTTCACCGCGAACTCCGGGCGGTAGCGTGGCGAGGGTGACCGACGCCGCTGCATCCGATTCGCGTGTCCGGGCCCGTGTCGATCGTGCGCTCGGACACCTCACGCTCGACCGGCCGCGAGCCATCAACGCACTGGACCTCGGCATGATCCGGAGTCTCGCCGCGGCGCTCGACGCATGGGAGCACGACCCCGGTGTCGACGCCGTTCTGCTCGACGGCGCGGGGGAGCGCGGGCTGTGCGCCGGGGGCGACGTCCGGGGCCTGTACGACCAGATCGTCGCCGGTGATGTGGCCGAGACCGCGCACTTCTTCCGGGCCGAGTACGCACTCAACGCACGCATCGCCGCGTACCCGAAGCCTGTCGTCGTGTTCGCCGACGGCGTCACGATGGGCGGCGGCATCGGGCTCGCCGGGCATGCGGCGGTGCGCGTGGTGACCGAACGATCGCGTCTCGCGATGCCCGAGGTCCGCATCGGCTTCACCCCCGACGTCGGGGGCAGCCTGCTGCTCGCGCGAGCGCCGGGGCACGTGGGGGAATACCTCGCGCTGACGGGCGAGTCGATGGATGCCGCCGACGCGATCTACGCCGGCTTCGCCGACCACCTCGTTCCGTCGGAGCGGCTCGACGACCTGCGCGACGCCCTCGTCAGCCGAGCCGATCCGCAGACGGCGACCGAGCTCGTCCTGCTGTTCGACGAGACCGCGGGGCCCGCCCGCCTGGAGGCCGCGCGGCCCTGGATCGACGCCGCCTTCGCCGCGGATTCGGTCGTCGAGATCATCGGGCGGCTGCGCGAGCGCGACGAGTCGGACGCCCGAGCTGCAGCCGATCTGCTCGACACCCTCCCCCCGACTGCGCTCGCCGTCACCCTCGCGGCCGTCCGTCAGGCCCGCGCCCGGAACGAGCTCCGAGCGGTGCTGGCCCAGGAGTACGGCCTGGTGCTGTGGTTCGCCCAGACGCAACCCGACCTCGTCGAGGGCATTCGCGCGCGACTCGTCGATAAGGACGGGTCGCCGTCATGGTCGCCGGCATCCCGCGACGATCTCGATCCCGAGATCGTGACGCAGGCATTCGCCTTCGAGCCCGTGCCCGCCCTATGGACTGACTGAGTTCCCTCGGGCTCCCGGACTGCGCCCGGCCACGAGGTAATAGTCTCGGGATGCTGTGCGTCCGCGCCGTCCCGGGGCCGCGACGCACGAGGGAGGGTTCTTCGTGTTCGACAGTCCGCTGTCCGCCTCGGCGTACGACGTGCTCGGGGTCGCGCCCGACGTCGACGACGAGGAACTGCGCCGCGCTTACCGCCTGCGGCTTCGGCAGACCCATCCCGACACCGGTGGCGACGCCGTCGCGTTCGTGCAGGTGCAGCGCGCCTGGGATCTCGTCGGAACGGCCACCGCCCGCGCCGCCTACGACCGGGGGCACGGTTTCACCGCCGCCCCGGACTTCTCACCCGGGGCCTCGACGTGGCGGCCGCCGCAGCGTCCCGCCGACACGCGCCCGCGGGCTCGTTCCTTCGGCCAACCCGGCGGCTGGCGCCGCGAGCGCTACCTGACCCTCATCCGCGAGTGGGTCGGACGCGGAGCGCCGCTCGACGACCCGTACGACCCTGCCCTCGTGCGCACCGCGCCGCACGAGATCAGACGGCTGCTGGCCGATGCGCTCGCCGAGGAGGCGACCGCCCGCGTCGTCGCCGACCTCGGCATGGGCTACACGGTCTGGCACGACGTCGCCGCCGATCCGCGCGACCCCGAGGTGAAGCTCGACCACGTCGTGCTCGGGCCCTCGGGCCTTTACGCCGTGCTGTCGGAGGACTTCGGCGCGCCCGTGCGCACCCGCCGGGGCGAGTTGATCGGCGAGGGGGTCGACTCCCCGATCGCGACGCTCGTGCACCGGGCGCGTGCGCTCAGCCGCGCTGCCCGGGTGAAGTTCAGCGGCGTCATCGTGGTGCTCCCCGACGACGACGTCGTGCAGGCCATCGAGGAGCTCGGCCGCGTGCGCGGGCTCGCGGTCGCGGTGGTCGGCCGCTCCGCGCTCGCCACGGTGCTGCGCCGGGGGGTCGCCGGTGCGCGTGAGATCGGCGGCAACGAGCTCTTCGACGTGCGCACCCGGCTGCAGCAGACGGTGCGGTTCGTGTGACGTCCCGAGCAGCGGTGCGAGCGGCCTACGACACGGTCGCGGCCGACTACGCGGCTCTGCTGCCCGATGCTTCGTTCGAATCCCCGGAAGACGTCGCCCTGATCGATCGGTTCCTCGACCTGCTCCCGAGCGGCGCCCGTGTGCTCGACGCCGGATGCGGGGCGGGGCGGATGCTGCACCTGATGCGCGAGCGCCGGCCGGACCTGCGCCTCGTCGGCCTCGACCTCTCGCCGCAGATGATCGGGCTGGCGCGCGCGGGCTGTCCGTTCGCCGATCTCGCCGTGGGCGACCTGGCGGACGTGCCGTTGCCCGACGGATCCGTGGCCGGCGTGCTCGCCTGGTACTCCGTGATCCATGCCGGCACGGACGAGCTCGACCTCATCGCCGACGAGTTCGCCCGAGTCTCGACGGCGGGCGGCCTCGTGCTGCTGGGTTTCCAGAGTGGCCGCGGCACGCGTCGGATCGACCGGGCGTACGGTCACGACGTCTCGCTCGATGCGGTTCTGCACGACCCCCGCGAGGTCGCGGCAGCCTTCGCGGCTCGCGGATTCGCCGTGCTCGACCAGCGCGAGCGGCTCGCGCGGGGTGGTGAACCGCACCCACAGGGGTTCGTGCTGGCGCGACGCGAGGTCAGCCTGCTAGGCCCCACAGCTGCAGCGGGTGGCTGAGGCGCCACCAGATGTCGGGATCGGGGATGTCCGAGGTCAGACGCAGGGCCGTCGTCGCTGATCCGAGGGGGCCGGTGAGGGTGAGCTCGCCCGCCTGGTCGTCCGCGTCGCGGGCGTCTCCGAGGTCGACGCTCGCGGCCGCCTGAGCGGACTGCGTGTTCCAGAGCGCGACACGGATGTCGGCTTCGGTGACGATCTCGGCGGTCGCTCCCCACGGAGTCGTCGCGGTGCCGGCGACGGTTCCCGCGGGGAGGACCGGTGACGCCGAGATCTCGGCGATCGTGCGATCGAGCAGCGCGGCCGTCGCCGAGTGGCGGGTTTCGTCGTCGGGCTGGTCGAGGGCGGTCGCGAACACGCGCACGTTGACACCGTCGAGGTCGGTGTCCTTCGCCGCGACGAGGTTGTAGGAGCCGTACAGGCTGCCCGTCTTGACCCCGACGACGGCGGGGTCGGCGAGCAGGGCGTTCGTGTTCTCGACGAACCCGGCACCCGGCAGCTCGACGGAGCGCTGGGCCACGATTCCCGAGATGACGGGGTTCGACATCGCGCTCTCGGCCAGGGCGATGACCGATGCCGGTGCCGCCGTGTTGCCGGGATCGATTCCGCTCGAATCGACGACGGTGACGCCGCCGAGGTCGTGCGCCCGCAACCAGGCGTTCGCCGCCTCGACGTAGGCGTCCTCGTCGGGCCAGAGATCGAACACGAGGCGGTCGGCGTAGTTGTTCGCCGA
Organism: Microbacterium sp. AG238; assembly: GCF_003610405.1. Classification (GTDB taxonomy): domain Bacteria; phylum Actinomycetota; class Actinomycetes; order Actinomycetales; family Microbacteriaceae; genus Microbacterium. The sequence goes on along the minus strand of NZ_RAQC01000001.1, from coordinate 1,606,130 downwards.
GCCGATCAGCACGCCCTGCAGCAGCTGGTACTGGGTCAGCACCCCGCCGACGGGAACGTCCAGAGCCGACTGGTCGTCGGCGATGTACGCGCGGTACTCCCGACGGTCGGCGGCGGTGAAAGCGAACTCGGGGCCTTGTTCGCCGTCGGCGAGCGGCATCCGGTCGAGCACGACGAGGGCGGTCACGAGCTTGGTGATGCTCGCGATCGACTCCGGCTCGCCCGACGACGCCGACACGGCGGCGAATCCGCCGACGGCCGTCGCCCCGGCGCCCTCGGCGGGCCACGCGGGCTGGGCGATGGCGGCGGCGGGAGCCGCGACGGCGGCGGGCAGGATCTCGGGCGCGACGGCATCCAACGGCCACGTCAGCGTCGCCCCGGTGTACCCGCCTGCGACGAGCACGGCCACACCGAGCGTCGTGAGCACGGCCGGCGCCGCCGACCGGCGCGGCCGCTCGGTGAGCAGTTCGGCGTGCGCGAGCGTGTACGGACCGGCCGAGGCAGCTGCTTCGCGGTGCCCGTTCGCGCCGGTGACCGCGTCGTCGTCGACCCACGCGAGGGCGACGCGCGAGTCGGGAGATGTCACCCGCCCAACGTACAACGCGCGTGCGCCGATATACTTCATCGACAACCACGGGAGTCCGGTGAGCCGGGCTGAGAGGAAGCGATCCACGCTTCGACCGTCGAACCTGATCCGGATCATGCCGGCGCAGGGAGGAGAGAGAAATGCACGCTGCTGCGTCCACCACCGAGCCCACCGATCGTCGTCCCGGGCACGCGCCCGGCCGCTTCCGCTGGCGCGTCGTCGACATCGTCGTCGCGAGCGTCATCGGTGTCGCCTGCGCCGCGGTGTTCCTCCTGTGGAACGTCGCATATCAGGGGCCGTCGGCCGCATTGACGCCGCTGCTCCCGGGCCTGCAGGGCCTGCTCGCGGGGCCCTGGCTCATCGCCGGCGTGCTCGGCGGCCTCATCATCCGCAAGCCCGGCGCGGCGTTGTACACCGAACTGCTGGCAGCCGTGATCTCGGCGCTCGTCGGCAATCAGTGGGGACCCCTGACGATCGTGTCCGGCCTCGTGCAGGGATTCGGCGCCGAACTGATCTTCCTGGTCTTCCTCTACGCGGCGTGGCGTCTGCCGGTCGCCCTCCTCGCGGGCGCGGGCGCGGGACTTGCCGGTGGCATCAACGACCGCATCCTCTGGTACCCGGGCGCCGACACGCTCTTCACGTCGGTCTACATCGCCTCGACGACGCTGTCGGGCGCGGTGATCGCAGGTCTCGGCGGCTGGCTCATCACACGTGCCCTGGCACGCACCGGGGCGCTCAGCCGGTTCGCGGCCGGGCGCGAAGCCACCGCCCGCGTCTGACGGTGGGTGACGCCGGCGCGGCGCGGCCCGCGACCCTGGAGGCCCGCGGGTGGGGGTGGCGCTACGCCACCCGACGCGCGTGGGCCGCGAGCGAGACCTCCTTCACGATCGAGGCCGGTGAACGGGTGCTCCTGCTCGGGGCGTCGGGGTCGGGCAAGTCGACGCTGCTGCAGGGGCTCGCAGGGGTCCTCGGAGGGGCGGACGAGGGTGAGCAGGAAGGATCGCTCCTCGTCGACGGTCGGTCGGCTGCCGAGGCGCGCGGTCGCGTCGGACTGGTCCTCCAAGACCCCGACAGTCAGACGATCCTCGCGCGGGTGGGCGATGACGCGGCCTTCGGATGCGAGAACCTGGGGGTGGCGCGCGAGGAGATCTGGTCTCGGGTACGGGCTGCCCTGGATGCCGTGGGCCTCGACGTCCCTCTCGATCGCTCGACCGCGGCCCTGTCGGGCGGGCAGAAGCAGCGCCTCGCGCTCGCCGGCGTCGTCGCGATGCGGCCGGGCGCCGTGCTGCTCGACGAGCCCACGGCCAACCTCGATCCGGCCGGCGTGATCGAGGTGCGCGATGCCGTCGCGCGGGTGCTCGATGTCACGGGAGCCACGCTCGTCGTGATCGAGCACCGGATCGATGCCTGGCTCCCGCTCGTCGACCGCGTGATCGTGCTGGCGCCCGGCGGCGGGGTCGTCGCGGACGGCGACCCGCGGACGGTGCTCACCGAACGCGGCGCCGAGCTCGCGTCCGCGGGCGTATGGGTGCCCGGCATCCGGCCGTCCTCGCCGCCGCGCCCGGTGGCCTCGCCGGGTGACGTCCTACTGTCGGCCGAACGTCTCGTCGTCGGGCGTGCACCGGGCTCGCCGGCCGCCGGGCCGCTCGACCTCGACGTGCGTGCCGGCGAAGCGCTCGGCATCGTGGGGCCCAATGGTGTCGGCAAATCGACGCTCGGGCTCACGCTCGCCGGGCTGCTGCCGGCGCAGGGTGGGATCGTCCGTGCTGCCGACGACGTGGCGGCGGGCGCCGCGCTCGTCCGCGGACGGCGACGGGAGCGGGCGGACCCCGCGGCATGGAGCTCGACGGCACTGCTGACGCGGATCGGAACCGTCCTGCAGGAGCCCGAGCACCAGATCCTCCGCTCCACGGTGCGCGACGAGCTCGAGGTCGGGCCGCGGGCCCTGGGCATCGAGGCGGGGGAGGTCGCGGCACGCGTCGACGAGCTGCTCGAGCGGCTGAGGCTCGCCCCGCTCGCGGGGGCCAATCCCTACACGCTCTCCGGCGGCGAGAAGCGCCGTTTGACCGTGGCCGCGATGCTGGCGGCGCGGCCACGCATCGTGGTCCTCGACGAGCCGACCTACGGGCAGGATGCCCGAACCTGGTCGGAGCTGGTCGCGATCATCGCCGCCCTCCGCGACGGTGTCGACGATCGCGGGCCCCTCGGAGTCATCACGATCACGCACGACGACGCCGTGCTCGATGCGCTCGCGGCCCGACGATTCGCGCTCACCGCTCCGACGGGGGTGCCGGCATGACCGCGGCGGCGGTGACCCGAGACGCGCCGCGCGGCGTCGCGGCGCTCAACCCCGTGGCGAAGCTGCTGGCGGCGCTTCTCATCGCGATGCCGCTCGTGATCACGATCGACCCCGTGTCCGCCGGCGTCGCGCTGCTCCTGGAGCTGCCGCTGCTGCTCGCCTCGGGGGTCGGCTGGCGCCGGTTCTGGGTGCGGACGCTTCCGTTGTGGATCGCCGCCCCCGCGGCCGCGGTGACGATTTCGCTCTACGGCGAGCGGAGCGGAGCCGAGGTCTTCGCTTGGGCGTTCGTCCACGTCAGCGAGGGCTCGCTCGCACTCGGCCTGGCGGCAGCTCTGCGTGTCCTCGCGATCGGTCTGCCGGCCGTCGTGCTGTTCATCACCGTGGACCCGACCGACCTCGCCGACGGATTGGCCCAGATCCTGCGGCTTCCGGCGCGGTTCGTCATCGGCGGGCTCGCGGGCATGCGGATGCTCGGGCTGCTCGCCGAGGACTGGCGTGCGCTCGCGCTCGCGCGGCGTGCCCGCGGCGTCGCCGACGACGGCCGTCTGCGTCGGACGCTCGGCATGGCCTTCGCGCTGCTCGTGCTCGCCATCCGTCGCGGCTCGGCCCTCGCGACGGCGATGGAGGCGCGGGCCTTCGGTGCCCCGGGGCGACGCACTTGGGCACGGGAGTCGCGGCTCGCGGCATCCGACGCGGCGATCATCGCGGGCGGACTCGCGATCTCGGTGACGGCGGTCGCGGTGTCGGTCGCGGTCGGCGCCTTCCACCCGATCTTCGGCCCATCCTGACGCCGGACCGCCCTGGAGTCGGGCCTCGGGCCGCGTCTCAGAGGCTGCCGACCGTCGTCTCCGCCAGGCGCCGGGCGAGCGCCTCCTCCACGACGAGCTCCGTGATCAGACCGGCCGCGAGCGCGCCGCGCAGCGCGTCGAGCTTCGTCAGGCTCGACACCGCGCACAGGCGGCGGGGGATGCGGCGGATCGCTTCGAGAGACGGACCACTCGATCGCGCGTTGAGCTCGATGCCGGTCGCCGAGCCGTCGATGCGGTAGAACACGGTCGCGCAGTCGCCGACGACGCCGTCGCGGAGGAGCGAGCGCAGGTCCTCGCCCGTGAGGTATCCGCCGGCGTACACGTGGGAGGGGACATCGGCGTGGGGGGAGCCGAGCCCGAAGACGAACACCTGAACGCGCGACTGCGCGTCGAGCACGCGCCGGATCGACCGCTCACGCCAGAGCAGCTGCTTGGTCAGCGGGTCGTCGAACAGCGCGGGCACGGGGAACTGCTGCACGTCGGTGCCGAACGCCTGCCCGAACCGCTCGAGGATCGCGCCGGAGTACGAGATGCCCGACGTCGTTTCGTTCGCTGCCCCGTTCATCTGCACGATCTGCGAGTCGTGCAGCCGCTTGGTAGGCAGGTGGCGGGCGATCGCCGAGACCGTGGCTCCCCACGCGATGCCGATGTTCGCGTCGGGATCGAGCGTCGATGACAGGACGTGGGCTGCTGTCCGGGCTGTTCTCTCGAGTCGCTCGGCGTCGTTCGTGCGCGGGGGCGTGCTGACGACGTGGACGGAGATGCCGAAGCGCTCGGACAGGCGCCGCGCGACCACCGAGTTCGCCTCGTGGGGCGAGTGCACCGTGATCTCGACGAGTCCGATGTCTCGGGCGTGCGAGAGCAGCCGCGACACGGACGAGCGCGAGAGGGCCATCTCGGCCGCGATCTGGTCCATCGTGCGATCCTGCACGTAGTACAGCTGCGCCGCGCGCAGCGCGTCGCGTGTGCGTGCCTCGGCCTCGGCGTCCGCGCTCATCGTCATCCGTCCTGCACGTTCGTGCATCGCCGCGGCGCCGGTGCACGTTCGTGCATGACCGTTGCGCATTCGTGCGGTGGACCCCAGTGTAGATCGGGACAGCCGTGGAAAAGGATGCATGATGACCGAGTCGACGCCGACCACCCGAGCGAACATCCGAGCCCTGCGCGAGCGCCCCCATGCCGAGGTCCTCGTCATCGGCGGGGGCATCAACGGAATCGCGACGTTCCGCGACCTCGCACTCCAGGGCGTCGACGTGGCCCTCGTCGAGCGCGGAGATTACGTCAGCGGCGCCTCGTCGGCGTCGAGTCACATGATCCACGGTGGCGTCCGCTACCTCGAGAACGGCGAGTTCCGGCTCGTGAAGGAGTCGGTGACCGAACGCAACCGGCTCGTGCGCAACGCGCCCCACTTCGTCAAGCCGCTGCCGACGACGATCCCGATCCACCGCACCTTCTCCGGCATCCTCGCCGCGCCGTTCCGGCTGCTCGTCACGCACGGCCGCGGCAAGCCACGCGAGCGCGGTGCCCTGCTGATCAAGGTCGGCCTGATCATGTACGACACGTTCTCGCGCGACGGCGGCGCGGTGCCGCGCCACCGGTTCCGCGGGCGCCGCAGCTCGCGGGCGCAGTTCCCCGACCTCGACGACCGGTTCCGCTACACCGCGACCTACTACGACGCCTCCATGCACGACCCCGAGCGCCTCGCGCTCGACGTCCTGCGCGACGGCGTGCGCGAGGAGTCGGCGCGGGCGGCGAACTACGCCCCCGTCGTCGGCGCCGACGGGGCGTCGGTCATCATCCGGGATGACGTCACGGGTGAGGAGTTCCCGTTCACGGCCGACGTCGTCGTGAACACGAGCGGACCGTGGACCGACCTGACCAACACCGCGCTCGGCACGCCCACGCGCTTCATGGGCGGCACCAAGGGGTCGCACATCGTCCTCGACAACACCTCGCTGCTCGAGGCGACCGGCGGCAACGAGATCTTCTTCGAGGCCGCCGACGGTCGTATCGTGCTCATCTACCCGCTCAAGGGCCGGGTGATGGTGGGGACGACCGACATCGACGCCGACCCGAGCCGGCCCACGGTCTGCACCGACGACGAGATCGACTACTTCTTCGATCTGATCGGCCAGGTCTTCCCCGACATAGACGTCGACCGCTCGCAGATCGTCTACACGTTCTCCGGCATCCGTCCCCTCCCGCGCCACGACGACCTCGCCCCCGGCTTCGTCTCGCGCGACTACCGCATCGAGAAGGACCGCCTCGGCGACGTCCCCGTCCTCAGTCTCGTCGGCGGCAAGTGGACGACGTTCCGCGCGCTCGCCGAGCACCTCGCCACCGACGTCATGGGCCTGCTGAAGCGACCGCGTCGTGTCGCCACGACCGACCTCGCGATCGGCGGCGGCGCCGGCTACCCGCGCAGCGTCGCTCAGCGTCGCCGCTGGATCGAGGCCCACCGCGGCGCGCACTCGGCGGAGTTCGCCGACCGCATGCTGGAGCGTTACGGCACCTACGCGCAGGAGGTGCTGGCCGCGCTCCCCGTCGCCCAGCAGGAGTTCGAGCACGCCCCCGGCTACTCGGTCGAGGAGATCGCGTTCCTCGCCGAGCGCGAAGAGGTCGTCTCCCTGATGGATCTGCTCCTGCGTCGCACCTCGATCGCCTTCGTCGGCGGCGTCTCGATGGAGACGCTCACGGAGGTCGCCGAGGCGGCCGCGCCCGTGCTCGGCTGGGATGCGGAGACCGTCCGCGCACAGATCGACGAGGCCGCGCAAGCGCTCGAGGAGGCTCACCGCATCGACGTGCGCACGTCGCACCTGGCGCCGCTCGACGCCTGAGCCCGTTTGACCCGGCGAGGCCCGACGCCGGATCACCCTCGGGCCATCCTCTCGCGCGGCGATGTCGCCCGCGGTGATTCTGCAGAAAGGTCGACGCTGACATGCACGACATCAATCTCGGGCTCTACTTCGTGTCAGAGCTCGTCGGGACGGCGATGCTGCTCCTGCTCGGCGGTGGCGTGGTCGCCAACGTCATCCTCGCCAAGTCGAAGGGCCTCGGCGGCGGGACGCTCATGATCAACTGGGGCTGGGGCCTGGCGGTGTTCGCCGGTGTCCTCGTCTCGTCGTACTCCGGCGCTCAGCTGAACCCGGCGGTCTCGATCGGGCTCCTCGTGGGCGGAAAGATCGAGTTCGCCCACTTCCTCGTTGCCGTCGCCGCCCAGTTCGTCGGCGCCTTCCTGGGTGCCGTGCTCTGCTGGCTGGCCTACCACGACCACTTCGACGCCGAGCCCGACCCGGCCAACAAGCTCGGCGTGTTCTCGACCGGCCCCGGCATCCGTGCCTACGGCTGGAACCTCGTCACCGAGATCATCGCGACCTTCGTACTCGTGTTCGTGATCTTCGGATTCGCCGACTACGGCGACATCGAGATCGGCACCCCGGGTTCGCTCGGCCCGCTCACCGCCGTGCCCGTCGCGCTCCTCGTGGTCGGTATCGGCGCCTCGCTCGGCGGCCCCACCGGCTACGCCATCAACCCGGCCCGCGACCTCGGCCCGCGCATCGCCCACGCCGTGCTCCCGATCAAGGGCAAGGGATCGAGCGACTGGTCGTACGCGTGGGTTCCCGTCGTCGGACCCCTCATCGGCGGTACGCTCGCGGCACTCGCCGCCGGCGCCCTGCTCGGCCTCGCCTGACCCTCTTCACGAACCGCCAACGCTGACAGACAAGGACGTCACATCATGACCGACTACATCATCGCCCTCGACCAGGGCACGACCTCGAGCCGCGCGATCATCTTCGACAAGAAGGGCTCGATCATCTCCGTCGGGCAGAAGGAGCATGAGCAGATCATGCCGCGGGCGGGCTGGGTCGAGCACGACCCGATCGAGATCCGCGACAACATGCGCGAGGTCATCGGCATCGCGCTCGGCCGCGCCAACCTGACCCGCCACGACATCGCCGCGATCGGCATCACCAACCAGCGCGAGACCGCTGTCGTGTGGGACAAGAACACCGGCATCCCCGTCTACAACGCGATCGTGTGGCAGGACACCCGCACGCAGTCCATCGTCAACCGCCTGGCCGGCGACGAGGGCGTCGAGCGGTACAAGGACATCGTCGGACTGCCGCTGGCGACCTACTTCTCGGGCACCAAGATCGTCTGGATCCTCGAGAACGTCGAAGGTGCCCGCGAGAAGGCCGAGGCCGGTGACCTCATCTTCGGCACGACGGACACCTGGGTGCTGTGGAACCTCACCGGCGGCCCGTCGGGCGGCATCCACGCGACCGACGTCACGAACGCGTCGCGCACGCTCTTCATGGACCTCGAGACCCTGGAGTGGCGCGACGACATCCTCGCCGACTTCGGTGTGCCGCGCTCGATGATGCCCGAGATCCGCTCCTCCAGCGAGGTCTACGGCGAGGCGCGCGACACGTCGCTGCTGCGCGAGACGCCGGTGGCCGGCATCCTCGGCGACCAGCAGGCGGCGACGTTCGGGCAGGCGGCGTTCGACGCCGGCGAGAGCAAGAACACCTACGGCACCGGAAACTTCCTGATCTTCCAGACGGGCACCGAGATCGTGAAGTCCGAGAACGGCCTCCTCACGACGATCGGGTACAAGCTCGGCGACGGACCGACCCACTATGCGCTCGAGGGATCGATCGCCGTCACCGGCTCGCTCATCCAGTGGCTGCGCGATCAGCTCGGGATCATCTCCACGGCGCCGGAGGTCGAGCAGCTCGCGCTGTCGGTCGAGGACAACGGCGGCGTCTACTTCGTGCCCGCGTTCTCGGGCCTGTACGCGCCGTACTGGCGGCCCGACGCTCGAGGCGCGATCGTCGGCCTCACGCGCTACGCCAACCGCGGCCACCTCTCGCGCGCAGCGCTCGAGGCGACGGCCTTCCAGACGCGTGAAGTCCTGGATGCCGTCAACGCCGACTCGGGTGTCGACCTGGCCGAGCTGAAGGTCGACGGCGGCATGATCGCCAACGACACGCTCATGCAGTTCCAGGCCGACATCCTGGGGGTCCCCGTCGTCCGGCCGGTCGTCGCCGAGACGACCGCGCTGGGTGCCGCTTACGCCGCCGGCCTCGCCGTCGGGTTCTGGAGCGACCTCGACGAGCTCCGGGCCAACTGGCAGGAGGACAAGCGCTGGACCCCGAACGACGACGTCGAGGAGCGCGAGCGTCAGCTGCGGCTGTGGAAGAAGGCCGTGACGAAGTCGATGGACTGGGTCGACGACGACGTCCGCTGACGACGAAGGCCTAGCGCGCGGCCCCCGAGCTTTCCGGCCCGGGGGCCGCGTCGTGTCAGAGCGGTCCCGTCAGAGGGGGAGGGCGAAGCACACCGAGCGCGGCATCGTCTCGGCGTAGGGCTCATAGACCGGGATGCGGCTGAACCCCATCGACGTGTAGAGCGCGATCGACTCGGGCTGCTGGAGTCCGGTCTGGAGGATGACCCGCTCGGCACCATCGTTGCGGGCGGCATCGAGGGCTGCCGACATGAGTCCGCGCGCGATGCCGACGCCGCGAAAGTCCGCGGTCACGATGAGGCGCTTGATCTCCCATTCGTCGCCGAGTCGGCGGAGGATGACGTGCCCCGCGGGGGTGTCTGCGGAGCCGGCCCGGGCGGCGAGGGCGATCAGGGTCGTGACGATCTCATCGGGGTGCGTCGCGAGCGCGCGGGCGCGGGCACGGCGTCGCTCGTCGGGTTCGTCGCCGTGGAATCCGTCGTAGCGCGCGCCGAGATCGTCGTCGAGCTGTCGGCGCAGGTCGCGTGCGCGCGGATCGCTGTAGGCGACGTCGACGATCCGCCAGGTCAGGTCTCGTTCCACAGCGACCGATAGTAGGCCAGACGGTCGGCGTCGGGGGCGATCCCGTAGGCGTCGATGAGCGCGTCCTCCCAGCCGGGGCCGTAGTTCCACTCGGTGCTCATCGAGGCCACCGCGATGTCGGCCCAGCGGTCGGCGACGCCGAGCGCCCCGAGGTCGACGTGGGCGAGCCAGCGTCCGTCGTCACCGACCAGGGTGTTGGGGCAGCAGGCGTCGCCGTGGCAGACCACGAGGAGGTCGGGCTCGGGTGCGTCGCGGAGGGATGCCGGCACGGCGATGCCCCGGGCCTCGGCGTTTCGCAGCCGGTGCGCGACGCTCCAGTCGTAGGGGCAGTCGGCGACCGGCAGGGCGTCGTGGAGGGCGCGGAGTCCCTCGCCGACCGCCCGCACCGCGGTCGCGGGATCGGCGAGCCACCGGGGATCGACGGCCGACCGGCCGGGGAGAGTGCGGGTGACGAGCCACTCGACGTCGCCGTCCTCGCCGGTCTCGATGACCTCGGGAACCGACGTGAACGGCGCAGCCCATCGCAGGCGCTCCGACTCGACTCGCATCGAGGTCTCGGCGTTCCGCGGGCCGACCTTGACGACACGGCCGTCGTCGGTGCCGAGCGTGATACCCCCGATGGCGTTGCGCCAGAGCGGGGTCGCGGCGGTGCCGGCGGTAAGCCGTCGCAGTCGCGCTGCGATGTCGGCGCGGACGGGCGCGTCCGGGGGCAGCAGGGTCACAGCCACATCCTGCCGCCTTCGCTCGCCGTCGAGGCCGACATCCGCCGCGCGCGAGTTGCCGTCCGCAGGTTGGTGGGGTGGTTCCGCTGCCGCGCCGCGGTGGAACGGCAGCTCAGCCTGTTCGCGGCACACGCGGTCGACGGCCTGAGCGGCGCCCGGCCTGAGCGGAGACCGGTCGGCCGGAGGCGATCCGCGGAGGTTCGGCGCCCGGGCTGGGCGTTCCGTCGTCAGGGCCGGAGCGGCTCTCGGGGTGGCTGGGGTGCGTCTGGGGCAGTTCAGCCTGTCGACGGCACCGGCGCGGCGCGCGGAGGGTGCTCGGATCGCCCGGGCGCGGAGGTCGGCCCCGGGCGTTCTAGGGTGGAGGGGCGAGTTCGAAGGAGAACACATGCAGATCGCGGGAGCCTCCGCCCTCATCACGGGCGGCGCCAGCGGGCTGGGCGCGGCCACGGCACGGCGCCTCGCTTCGGGCGGCGCGCACATCACGATCGTCGACCTGCCGGGGTCGCCCGGGCGCGAGGTCGCCGAGGCCCTGGGCGGCCGGTTCGCCCCCGCCGATGTCACCGATCCCGGTGAGGTGGCCGCCGCCGTCGAGACGGCGGGTAGCGCGGCGCCGCTGCGCATCGTCGTCAACTGCGCCGGGATCGCGCCGCCCGCCAAGGTGCTCGACCGTGCGGGTGCCCCGACACCGCTGGCGGACTTCGAGCGCATCGTCCGGATCAACCTCGTCGGCACCTACAACGTCGTGGCGCAGGCGTCGGCCGTGATCGCGCGGACCGAGCCGACGGAGACGGGGTCGCGTGGCGTCATCGTCAACACCGCCTCCGTCGCCGCCTTCGACGGACAGATCGGCCAACCCGCCTACGCCGCCTCGAAGGGCGGGGTGCACGCGATGACGCTGCCGATCGCGCGCGAGCTCGCGCGCTACGGCATCCGCGTCTGCACGATCGCGCCGGGGATCATGCAGACGCCCATGATGGCGGGGCTGCCGGATGCCGCGCAGCGCTCGCTGGGTGAGCAGGTTCCGTTCCCGCCGCGTCTGGGCGCGCCGGAGGAGTTCGCCGCGCTCGCCGCCCATATCGTCGACAACGACTACCTCAACGGCGAGACGATCCGTCTCGACGGCGCGATCAGAATGGCACCCCGATGAGCGACACTGCACCCGCAACCGACACTGCAACCGCAACCGACACTGCACCCGCAACCGACACGGTGTTGCTACGCCGCGAGGGCGCGCTCGCGCGGATCACGCTGAACCGCCCGGCATCGCTCAACGCGGTCGACGCCGACATGGCGGTCCGCTGGCGCGAGGTGGCCGCGGAGGTCGCCGCCGACACCTCGATCGGTGCCGTGATCCTGGATGCGGCGGGCCGCGCCTTCTGCGCCGGCGGCGACGTCGTGTCGATGTCGACGTCGGGCATGGGTGGCGCCGCGGTCACCGAGACGGCCCGCATCATCCACGACGGCATCGCGTCGCTGACGGGCGCGGCGGTGCCGATCGTCGCCGCGGTGCAGGGCGCGGTCGCCGGGGGAGGCCTCGGCATCATGCTGGTCGCCGACTACATCGTCGCGTCGCCGTCGGCGGTCTTCGTCAGCAAGTACGCCAACATCGGCCTCACGCCCGATCTGGGGGTCTCGACGCTGCTGCCCGCCGCGATCGGTCAGCGCCGCGCGCTGCAGCTGCTGCTCCACGACACCGCGCTCGACGCCGCGGCCGCGCTCGACTGGGGCTTGGTGGCCGAGGTGGCCGACGACCCCGCCGCCCGGGCGCAGGCCCTGGCCGACTCGTGGCTGGCGGGCGCGACGCGCGCCTTCGGACAGGCCAAACGTCTCGTCCGCGACGGCGCCGCGCGGTCGTTCGCCGAGAACCTCGACGACGAGGCGCGGACGATCGGCGCGCGCTTCGACACCGACGAGGCGCGAATGCGCATCGACGCGTTCGCCGCCGCATCCGCACGCCGTACCCGAACCGAGGAGACCTCATGACCGACGCGAAGCCCCTCGCGGGCAAGACCCTGCTGATGTCGGGCGGCAGCCGCGGCATCGGCCTGGCCATCGCGCTGCGTGCCGCGCGCGATGGTGCCAACATCGCGCTGCTCGCCAAGACGGACCAGCCGCATCCGAAGCTCGAAGGCACCGTGCACACCGCCGCCGCCGCGATCGTCGAGGCGGGCGGCCGAGCCCTGCCGATCGTCGGCGACGTGCGTGACGAGGACTCGATCACCGAGGCCGTGCTGAAGGCGCAGGGCGAGTTCGGCGGCATCGACATCGTCGTGAACAACGCCTCGGCGATCGACCTGTCGGGCACGCTCGAGCTCGGCACGAAGCGCTTCGACCTCATGCAGGCGGTCAACGTGCGGGGGACATTCCTGCTGTCGCGAGCGGCGATCCCGGCCCTGCGCGACGCCGAGAACCCGCACATCCTCTCGCTGTCTCCGCCACTGAACCTCTCGCCGAAGTGGCTCGGCGCACACACGGGGTACACGCTCGCGAAGTACGGCATGACGATGGCGACCCTGGGGATCGCCGCGGAGTTCGCCGCCGACGGCATCGCGGCCAACACGCTGTGGCCGCGGACGACGATCGCGACGGCGGCGGTGCGCTATTCCCTCGGCGGCGAGCGGATGATGGCGGCGAGCCGCACCCCCGAGATATACGCGGATGCCGCGTACGAGGTGCTCGTGCAGCCCGCCGGCGAATACACGGGGCAGACCCTGATCGTTGAGGACGTCCTCGAGGCCGCCGGTGTGACCGACTTCTCGGGCTACGCCGCGGTCCCCGGAACACCGGACGCGGAGCTGTTCCCCGACGTCTTCCTCGACTGAAGGGATGTGCTGCCCGAGCGCGGTCAGAGGGGCTTGCGGAGGAAGATCTGGAAGGTGCCGTCGTCCTGCGGCACGCGCTCGGACTCGGTGTAGCCCTCGCGCTCGTACAGGCGCAGGTTGGCCTCGCTGAGCGATCCCGTGAACAGCTCGGCCTCGCGCGCACCGGCCGCCCGTCCGCGTTCCTCGACGGCGGCGAGCAGGGCCGTGCCCACGCCCGACCCCTGCTGGTCGGGGGCGATGGCGATGCGGCCGATCAGCAGCAGCTCGCCGTCGAGGCGGGCGCGCGCCGCTCCGACGATGCGACCGTCGTCGACCGCGACGCAGCCGAGGTTCTCCGCCAGCTCGGCACGAAGCTCGTCGAGGGTCTGGGTGAGCGGCGGCATGTCGGCGGCGTCGTAGATGAGGGCCTCGGACACGAACGCGGCGCGCTGCAGGGTCAGCACCTCGCCGGCGTCGGCGGGGTCGATGGGTCGGATGTCGCGGTCGTCCGCGCCCGGCGCCATCAGGCGGCCGTCTCGGGGTCGATGATGCCGTGGCGGACGAAGGCGTTCCAGATGCCGTCGTCGAGGACGCCGGTGGTGACCTCGCCGGCGATCTGCTGCAGCTGCGGGTCGGCTTCGGCCATCGCGATCGCGGTGCCGCAGACCTCGAACATCTCGACGTCGTTCCAGCTGTCGCCGATCCCGACGGCGTCCGCGGCGTCTCGGCCGAGGTGCGTCAGCATCGCCTGGATGCCGGTTCCCTTGTTCGTGCCGCGCATGCCGACCTCGCCGTTCGAGCCGGTGGGCAGGGGCATGCTCCCCGGGATGACGTGGAACTCCTCGCCGAGCGCGGCCTGGGTCTTCTCGACCGCGTCGGGGTCGGAGCTGACGAACACCGCCTTGGCGATGTGGTCGAGATCGGCCTCTTCGACGGGGGCGAAGCGCGGCGCGGCCACGACGTCCTCGGCGAGGGCGACGGTGGAGAGGTCCTCGGCATGACGGCGACGGCGTTCGCTGATGAAGTCCGCGATGAACGACCGGACGCCCTCGCTCGCGTACACGCCGTCGTGCGACTGGATGAAGTACCGCGTGCCCTGCTCGTCGAAGTAGGCCATCACCCGCTCGACGGCCGTGCGGGGCATCAGTTCGGCGAGGACGGTCTCGTCGCCGGAGACCGCGAGGGCGCCGCCGTTGGAGATCGCACCGTCGAAGCCGATGTCGAGCACGCGAGGGTTGATGTCGCCGGCGGCGCGTCCCGTGCAGAGATAGACGAGGTGCCCGCGTTCGCGCGCGGCGCGGACCGCGGCGATCGTCGAGGGGGCGATCGTCTCGCCGTGCGCGAGGATGGTGCCGTCGACGTCGAGGAAGATGATGCGAGTTTCCGACGTCACCCCTCCAGCGTAACGGGGGGCGCTCACAGCAGGCCGTGTCGCGCGAAGGCGTTGTGGATGCCGTCGTCGTCGATCGCGGTCGTGACCTCGTCGGCGAGGGCTTGAACCTCCGGCGCGGCGTTGCCCATCGCGATCGCGGTGCCACAGACCTCGAACATCTCGGCGTCGTTCCAGTTGTCGCCGATGCCGATCGCGTCCGATGGGTCGACGCCGAGGTGGGCGAGCACCTCGAGGATCGCGGCGCCCTTGTTCACGCCGCGCGGCGCCACTTCGCCCGAGCTGCCCTCGGGCAGGGGGATGGTGCCCGAGACGACGGCGAAGTCGGGGGCGAGCTCGGCGAGCATATCGGCGACGGCGTCAGCGTCGTGCGCCAGGATGACGGCCTTGGCGATCTCGGCATCCGAGAAGTGGACCTCGTCGTCGAAGGTCTTCATTCCGACGCTGAAGAACTCGAGCTCGTCGGGGTCGGCCCCGGCGGCCAGCGCGTCCTCGATGTGGCGGGCGCGGTCGCGCTCGAGACGGTCGGCGAGCAGAGCCGGCAGGCCGGGGCTCGCGAACATGCGGTCGAACGACTGGAAGTACCAATGGATGCCGCGGGCCTCGAACGCCGCGCTGAGGCGCGCGACCTCGGCGGCCGTCATGAGTCGCGAGACAACCAGCTCGTCGCCCACCCCGGCGAAGGCGCCTCCGTTGGTGACGGCGCCGTCGAAGCCGATGTCGAGGATGCGGCCGCGCAGCTCGGCCATG
Source organism: Microbacterium sp. AG238 (assembly GCF_003610405.1). GTDB lineage: Bacteria > Actinomycetota > Actinomycetes > Actinomycetales > Microbacteriaceae > Microbacterium. The sequence continues at coordinate 1,590,944 of NZ_RAQC01000001.1, read as the reverse complement.
CCGCGGCCGGTGCTCAGCAGCACGAGGTGCCCGTTCTCGCGGGCACGGCGGACGGCGGCGACGGCGGACTCGGGCAGATGGGTGCCGTCTTGCAGAAGCGTGCCGTCGACGTCGAGGAACACGGCGCGGCGGCGGAAGTCGGACGAAGTCATTCGATCCCTTTCGGACGCGGAGAAAGGGCGCGGTCGCGGGCCAGAAGGAGGGCCCCGCGACCGCGCCCGGTCGGGTCGGCGTCTCAGCGAGTGAGCGAGGCGCCGTTCGTGCGGATGACCTCGGCGTACCAGCCGAACGACTTCTTCTCGTAGCGCTCGAGCGAACCGGTGCCGTCGTCGTTGCGGTCGACGTAGATGAAGCCGTACCGCTTGCTCAGCTGCGCGGTCGAGGCGCTGACGAGGTCGATGCAGCCCCACGAGGTGTAGCCGAGCACCTCGACGCCGTCGGCGATCGCCTCGCCGACCTGCACGAGGTGGTCGTTGAGGTAGGCGATGCGGTAGTCGTCGACCACCGTCTTGACACCGTCGACCTCGACGAGCTCGTCCTTGGCGCCCAGCCCGTTCTCGACGATGAACAGCGGCTTCTGCCAGCGGTCCCAGAACTGGTTGAGCACGAGGCGCAGGCCCACGGGGTCGATCTGCCAGCCCCACTCGCTCGCCTCGAGCGTGGGGTTCGGGACGCCGCCCATGATGTTGCCCTCGCCGGTGACCTTCTTCGCCGGGTCGGCGGTCGCGGCGACCGACATGTAGTAGCTGAACGAGACGAAGTCGACCGTGTTGGTCAGGTCGTCTCGGTCTTCGTCGGTGATGTCGAGCTCGATGCCCTTCTCGGCGAGCGTACGGAGGAAGTACCCGGGGTATGCGCCGCGCGTGTGCACGTCGCCGTAGACGAGGTTCGAGTGGTCGAACGACATGACCTCGAGGGCGTCGGCGGGCGAGGGCGAGAGGGGGTACACGGGCATCGACAGCACCATGCATCCGATCTGCGCGCTCGGGGCGACCTCGCGCGCGATGCGCGTCGCACGGGCGGATGCCACGAGCTCGTGGTGCATCGCCTGGTAGAGCTGCTGCTCGGTCAGCTCGTCCTTCGGGGTGTTGATGCCGCCCGACATGAAGGGCGCGTGAAGAAGCGAGTTGATCTCGTTGAAGGTGAGCCAGTACTTCACCCGTGCGCCGTACCGCTCGAAGAGCGTGCGCGCGTAGTTCTCGTAGAAGCCGATGAGCCGGCGGTCGGTCCATCCGTCGTAGGTCTCGGCGAGGTGGAGGGGCGTCTCGTAGTGCGAGATGGTGACGAGCGGCTCGATGCCGTGCTTCTCGAGCTCGTCGAGCACGCGGTCGTAGAAGGCGAGGCCCGCTTCGTTCGGCTCGGTCTCGTCGCCCTTCGGGAAGATGCGGCTCCAGGCGATGGAGAAGCGGAACGTCTTGAAGCCCATCTTGGCGAAGAGGGCGATGTCGTCGGCGTAGCGGTGGTAGAAGTCGATGCCCACGAGCTTGAGGTTGTCGGGGGTCGGCTCGTCGGTGCGGGCGCCGACGATGCCGCGGGGCATGACGTCCTGCACCGAGAGTCCCTTGCCGCCTTCGTCGTAGGCGCCCTCGAGCTGGTTCGCGGCAGTCGCGCCGCCCCAGAGGAATCCGTCGGGGAAGGTGGTGGTGCTCATGGCTCTCTCTCGTTTCGTATCGCTTGTCCCGCGGGTGGGCGGGACTGTGTATCGCTTGTCCCGAGGGTGACGGGACGGGGTGGGGGGGGGGGGGGGGGGGGGGGCGCGTTCGGGTCCGCGCCCCCTCCATACGGGGTGCGTCGGTCAGTTCGCGAGCGCGGACTCGACCGAGACCGCCGTGAACAGCGGCTCGCCGTGCGCGATCGGGCCGGACGCCTGGTCGGTCAGGGCGGGGTACAGCTCGCCGTTGGTGACGATGACCGGCGTGGTGAGGTCGTAGCCCGCACGCTCGATCGCATCGCCGTCGAACTCGACGAGCAGGGCGCCGGCCTTGACCTCCTGGCCGGTGGTGACCTTGACGTCGAAGTGCGCACCGGCGAGCTTGACCGTGTCGATGCCGATGTGGATGAGCACCTCGGCGCCGTCGGCGTGACGGAGTCCGATCGCGTGACCGGTCGGGAACGCGGCGGCGACGACCGCGTCGAAGGGGGCGTAGACGGCACCCGAGCGCGGCTTGATCGCGACGCCGTCACCGAGGCTGCCCTCGGCGAAGGCCGCATCGGGGGTCTCGCTGAGCGGCACGACCGTGCCGTCGACGGGGCTCAGCACGACGACGTCGTTGCCGGACGCGGCGGGAGCGGCCGACGGCGCGGCATCCTCTTCGGGCTCCGTGAATCCGACGATGGCGGTGAGCAGGAACGGGATGATGATCGCGGCGGCGAGGCCGATGATGAGCATGACCATGTTGCCGTTGCCGAACAGGGCCGGAAGGGCGAGGCCCGAGGGTACGACGAACGCAGTCGAGAACACGCCGCCCATCGCGATGATCGCGCCACCGATCACACCGCCGACGATGCCGAAGGCGAAGGGGCGCTTGAGGGGCAGGTTGATGCCGTAGATGGCGGGCTCGGTGATTCCGGCCAGGAAGCCCGACAGCGTGGCGGGAGCCGCGAGCGACTTGAGGTTCTTGTTGCGCGCGCGCACCCAGACACCGGCGACCGCGGCGGCCTGCGCGAGGACGGCTGCGAAGACCGGGCCGATGAGCAGGATCTGGCCGGTGGTCTGGTACTCCAGCGTGAACAGCGGCACGAGACCCCAGTGCAGGCCGAAGATGACGAAGACCTGCCAGAAACCGCCCATGATGGCGCCACCGGCCCACGGAGCGTTCTCGAAGACCCAGCCGATGCCGTTGCCGAGTGCGCCACTGAGGATCGCGGAGATCGGGCCGATGACCACGAACACGATCGGCACGGCGATGAGCACGACGATCATCGGGGTGACGAAGCGGCGCACGGCACCGGGGAGCTTCGCGTACAGGAACTTCTCGGCGTGGCTCTGCAGCCACACGATCACGATGATCGGGATGACGCTCGAGACGTAGGTGACCATCGTGAAGGGGATGCCGAAGAACGTCAGGCCCTCGACGCCGACGAGCGGTGTGATCGTCGGGTAGAGCAGCGCCGCCGCGATGGCGAAGGCGGTGAATTCGTTCGCCTTGAAGTACCGCGCGGCCGTGAAGGCGAGCGCCATCGGCAGGAAGTTGATGAGGCCGTCCGACAGGGCGTTGAGCACCGCGTAGGTCGAGTTGTCGGTGGTGATCCAGCCGAAGGTGACCGCTGCGGCGAGGAATGCCTTGAGCAGACCCGTGCCCGCCAGGGCCCACAGCAGCGGCGTGAAGATCGCGGAGATCATCGAGATGAAGCGGTTGAAGAGGTTGCCCTTCGGGCCCTCTGATTCCGCGGCGTCGGAGCCGGAGCCGGAGCCGGCGCCGAGCTTCGAGATCTTGCCGATCTCGGCGAAGACGTCGGGCACGTCGTTGCCGATGACGACCTGGTACTGGCCGCCGGCCTGGGCGACGGTGACGACACCGGGCACGGCCTTGACGGCGGCGGTGTTCGCCTTCGACTCGTCCTTCAGCACGAAACGCAGACGCGTCGCGCAGTGGACGAGGGAGTTCACGTTCGCCTCGCCGCCGACGCCCTCCAGGACGCCGGCCGCGGTCTTCGAGTAATCCATCGGGACTGCTCGCTTTCTGCCGCAGCATCGCGGCACTCGGGTGGAGGAAGCCCCCGCATCCGTGTTTCCGGGCAACAAAAAAACCTGAACTCGTTCACCGCCGATCAAAGCGATGTGAGTTCAGGTTTTGCCCGCTGCCGCGGTAACAATCCGGAGACTTCCGCAGGGCAGCGACGCCCTGCGAGGGTCACGGTAGCACGGGACCGGAGTCTTGGCCAGCGGCGTTCGCGCCGACCTGGGTCGCGAGGCGCTCGACGTGCACGATGACGTACAGCAGCTCCTCGTCGGTCAGCTCCGACTCGGTGGCCGCGCGGACGTACGCCTTGACCTCTTCGGCGATCGCGTACGAGCGCGGATAGCTGTGCTTGGCGAACTCGAAGAACGACGTGTCGGCGCTGCGCAGCATCGTCTTGGACACCAGGCGTTGGAGCAGGAACTGGATGTGCAGGATGAAACGCGCGTAGTCGGGGCTGTCGGTGTCGAGCTTGACGCCGAGACCGTTCTCGACCGTCATGACGACGTGCTGCAGCCGCCGGAAGAGCAGGGCCGCTGTGCCGTTGGGCTCGTCGCGGGTCGCGTTGAGCAGGTGCATCGTCAGGAAGACCGCCTCTTCGGCGGGCAGCTCACGGTCGAGCGACTCGGAGATGGCGGTAGCCATGCGCTGCGCCGCGGAGAACTCGTGCGGGTGCAGCACGCGGAGCTCGGGCATGTTCGTCGCCGGGATGCGGATGCCGTTGTCGAGGCGTTCGAGCACGAACTGGATGTGGTCGATGACGGCCATCGTGAAGAACCGGTCGAGGTGGTGGCCGAGACGGCGCTCGGCCTCGTCGACGGCGCGCGTGACGGCTTCGACGACCGGGTAGGGAACGTCGGTGAGCAGCTGGCGCTCGCGCTCGCCGGCATCCCCGGCGTCGAGGATGAACGTCTTCTCGACCTTGTCGGGGTCGAGGGTGTCGGACGGCTTCAACTGGAATCCGAGCCCGCGCCCCATGAGCACGCGCTCGCGGCCGTGCTCGTCGACGGTGATGACGACGTTGTTGTTCAGCACTTTGTGCACGACGGTGCCGCGCGGGGGCGGGGCGACGTCGTCGAGGTCCATGGCTGAAGTCTAGAGCTGAGGAGATGCGGTCGCCGGGCACGGCGAATGCCGGCGGCCAGCCTTCGCGCAGCCGGCGCCGGTACCCTGGATCATATGACCGACTCAGAGCCCGTGCGCGAGACCGCGTCGTCCGTGCGCGAGACCTCGACGCCCGTGCGCTCCACCAAGCCGCGTCAGGTGCGTCCGGCGACCGAGGGCTGGTCGCAGCAGAAGGATGAGAGGGGTCGTCCGCTGCTGCAGTTCGCGAGCCCGAAGCGTGGCAAGCCGCCGGTCCACCTCGCCGACCTCACGCCCGAGCAGCGCGTCGAGAAGGTGAAGGAGCTCGGCATGCCCGGCTTCCGTGCCAAGCAGATCGAGAAGCACTACTTCCGGCACTTCACCTCCGACGCCGCGGAGATGACCGACCTGCCTGCCGCGGGGCGCGACGAGCTCATCGCGGGTCTGCTGCCGCCGCTGCTGACGGAGGTGCGCCGGCTCGAGACCGACCGCGGCGACACCATCAAGTTCCTGTGGAAGCTCCACGACGGCGCCCTCGTCGAGTCGGTGCTCATGCGCTACACCGGCCGCATCACGCTGTGCGTGTCGAGCCAGGCCGGCTGCGGCATGAACTGCCCGTTCTGCGCGACCGGCCAGGCGGGTCTGACCCGCAACATGTCGGCCGCCGAGATCGTCGAGCAGGTCGTCCGCGCCAACCGCCTCATCGCCGACGGCGGCCTCGGCGACCCCCGCAAGGTGGGTCATGAGGGCGAACGCGTCACGAACATCGTGTTCATGGGCATGGGTGAGCCGCTCGCGAACTACGCGCGCGTCATGCAGGCCGTGCGCACGATGGTCGACAAGGACCACGGCATCGGCATGAGCGCGCGCGGCATCACGGTGTCGACGGTCGGACTCGTGCCGGCGATCCAGAAACTGACGAAGGAGGACATCCCCGTCACCTTCGCCCTCTCGCTGCACGCCCCCGACGACCAGCTGCGCGACGAGCTCATCCCCGTCAACTCGCGGTGGAAGGTCGACGAGGCGCTCGACGCCGCCAAGGCCTACTTCGACCAGACCGGCCGGCGCGTGTCGATCGAGTACGCCCTCATCAAGGACATGAACGACCACGCCTGGCGAGCGGATCTCCTGGCCGAGAAGCTGAACGCCCGGGGCCGCGGCTGGGTCCATGTGAACCCGATCCCGCTGAACCCGACGCCCGGTTCGATCTGGACCTCGTCCGAGCCCGAGGTGCAGGACGAGTTCGTGCGACGGCTCAACGAGGCCGGCATCCCGACGACCCTCCGCGACACCCGCGGCAAGGAGATCGACGGCGCGTGCGGTCAGCTCGTCGCGACCGAGGACGACCAGCGCGCGGCCGACACCGTTCCCGCCGGTTGAGGTCATAAGACGCAACTCCGGCCCGTGCGCGTCCACCGCGAGGTAGCGTTTTCCCATGGTTGAGTATCGCTACCTCGGCAACAGTGGATTCAAGGTCTCGGAGATCACGTACGGCAACTGGGTGACGCACGCGTCGCAGGTGGAGAACGACGCGGCCATCGCGACCGTCCACAAGGCGCTGGACCTCGGCATCACCTCGTTCGACACCGCAGACGCGTACGCCAACACGGCCGCGGAGGTCGTGCTCGGCGAGGCGCTGAAGGGTCAGCCGCGCGAGACGCTCGAGATCTTCACGAAGGTGTACTGGCCGACCGGCCGCAAGGGACCGAACGACCAGGGGCTCTCGCGCAAGCACATCTTCGACAGCATCAACGGGTCGCTCCGCCGCCTCGGCGTCGATTACGTCGACCTCTATCAGGCGCACCGGTACGACTACGAGACGCCGCTCGAAGAGACGATGCAGGCCTTCGCCGACATCGTCCGCCAGGGCAAGGCGCTCTACATCGGCGTCAGCGAGTGGACGGCGGAGCAGCTTCGCGAGGGCCACGCCCTCGCGACGAAGCTCGGGTTCCAGCTCGTCTCGAACCAGCCGCAGTACTCGGCGCTCTGGCGCGTCATCGAGGGCAAGGTCATCCCCGCCTCGCAGGAGCTCGGCATTTCTCAGATCGTCTGGTCGCCGCTCGCGCAGGGCGTGCTGACCGGGAAGTACCAGCCCGGCCAGCCCGTGCCCGAGGGGTCGCGCGCGACCGATGAGAAGAGCGGCGCGAACTTCATCAAGCGCTTCCTGAACGACGAGGTGCTCACGGCCGTCCAGAAGCTGAAGCCGATCGCCGACGAGGCGGGCCTCACTGTCGCGCAGCTCTCGCTCGCGTGGGTGCTGCACAACGAGAACGTCGCGGCGGCGCTTGTCGGCGCCTCGCGCCCCGAGCAGCTGGAGGACACCGTCAAGGCCTCGGGCGTGAAGCTCGAGCAGTCGGCGTACGACGCGATCAACGACGCCCTCGCCGGCGTCGCGGTGACCGACCCGGCCGAGACCGACAAGGTCTCGCCGAAGACGCGCCCGGCCTGATTCCGCCTGATCGTGGTCACGACGAGCGCCGGCATCCTGCCCTACCGCATCGCTGCGGACGGCACGGTGTCGGCGCTCGTCGCGCACATGGGCGGGCCGTTCTGGTCGGCCAAGGATGCCGGGGCCTGGTCGATCGTGAAGGGCGAGTACGACCCCGACGGCGAGGCGGCGCTGGATGCCGCGCGACGCGAGTTCCGCGAGGAGCTCGGGCTCGAGGCGCCCGACGGCGAGTATGCCGAGCTCGGCACCTTCTCGTACTCGTCGGGCAAACGGGTCACGGTCTTCGTCGTCGATGGCGCGGAGTTCGACGTCTCGGGTGCGGTTTTCGGCGAGTTCGAGATGGAGTGGCCGCCGCGGTCGGGCCGTACGGCATCCTTTCCGGAGGTCGACCGCGTCGAGTGGGTCGACCTCGGCCGTGCCCGCGAACTGCTCGTGAAGGGACAGCGGCCGGCGCTCGATCGGCTCGCCGATCTCGTGCATGGGGAGAACTCCCCATCGCCGTGACCACCCGAGTGTTCCTATGCTGTTCCACGACGACCTGGGGAGGATCGTGATGGCCGACGGCGTAGAGATTCCGCTCGACTCGATGCAAGCGCTCAGCGACGCGCTGCACGAGATCATTGCCGAGTTCGAGGAGGCTGGCTCGCGTACCAGTGATCTGGTGGGTGCGATCGGCAACCCGCAGGGTGACAGCCGTCTCGCCCGTGCCGCCGAGGACTTCGAGTCGGAATGGGACGACAAACGCGAGACGCAGCGCCGCAACCTCGAAGAGATGAAGAAGCGGCTCGATGACGCCCGCGAGGGCTGGGAGCAGGCCGATCTGGAACTCGCACAGAGCATGGAGTCCGCCGAATGACCGAGAACTCGTACATCTACTCCCGCGAGGAGATGCCCTCGACGCCGGGCGGACGACGGGTCCGCAAGATCGAGGGGAACCCCGGTGTGATCAGCACGCGGGCGGCCGACATCGAGTCGCTCGGCGACAAGATGGCCCGCGCGGCGGCGACCCTCCAGCGGTTCGCCGACGGCACGGTGGGCCGAGGCGAATCGTTCGAGGCGGTCCGCGAGCAGGCGAAGGAGGTCTACGAAGACCTCCAGACGGCGGCACGCCGGTACCGACCCAGCGGCACCGCGCTGGCGGCGTATGCGACCGCGCTCAGCACCGTCCAGGCCGACAGCGACTGGCGGGTCGATGGCGCGAACCGGACGTGGCCCGAGGTCAACGAGGCATCGCGCGCCCTGAGTGGCGCGGAATCCGACCAGCACGAGTTCGACACCCAGGAACGCCTGCATCCCGACGTCGAGCAGACCGGCACGCGGCCCAGTACCGCCGGTGCGCAGGCCGCGTTCGACGCCGCGGTGTCGTCGTGGGAGGCCTACTGGGGAACCTACGACGCCCCCGTCGAGACGTGGGAGTCGGCCTACGACACCGCCGTCAACAGCCTCGAGCACACCAACGCCAACGGCGTGTCCGACAGCTTCTGGGACAACTCGATGCCGTTCGTCGAGGCGATGCTCGACGTGCTCCTCGTGGTAGGCGTGATTCTGCTGATCGTCGCGTTCGTCTTCACCGGGCCGCTCGCGCTCCTGGCCGGTGTGCTCGCCACCGTCGCAGGTGTGCTCAGCCTTCTCGGCGAGATCGCCAAGCTCAACGCGGGCCGCGGTGACTGGCAGAGCGTCGCCTTCGCCGCCGTCGGCATCATCCCCTTCGGCAAGCTCGCCAAGCTCGGCAACCTCGCCGAGTTCGCGAACGTGAGCGCTCGGTTCCCGCGCCTGAGCGGTGCGTTCCGGTTAGGGGGCAGCGAATTCGTCGATCTCCACAGCTCGCTCAACCGGTTCCTCGTCGGCCGGATCCCCGATCTGTTCACGGTGCACGGCCTCAACTCTCAAAACATGATGCGCGTGCTGCAGTTCCCCGCGTACGTCATGCAGGAGACCCGTCTCGTCGGCGGATGGCGAGCGGGCTGGAACGCGCTCGCCGGCAATCCGACCAACCTGCCCGAGGCGCTCGGTGGCTCCGTCGACGTCATGCTCGACGTCATGGGCATTCTCAAGGACGGCAGCGAACGCCTCGCCTCGCTATCGCGCTAGGCTCGGCAGCTGCCACATCCTCGGATTCCGGGAGGAACCGTCATGCCACTCGTCTCCGACCTCGCGCTCCGGGCGGACCCGTCGATCTGGAGTCGCGTCCCCGACACGATCGCCGACGCCGACGCGTGGATCGCGGCACGGCTGGAGGGAGTTCCTGCCGACTCTGCGCAACGCGTCGAAGATGCGGCACGGCTCGCTCTGTATGCGCGTCTGGGAAGTGAGCTGAGCGTCGCGCTGCTGCTCTCGGTGCCCGCTTCCGGCATCTTCGGGATGCTGGGCGTCCTCGGGCTCGGAGATGCCCCGGCTCCGTCGACGGCAGCCGGAGCGAAAGAGATCGCGGAGGCCCTTGTGCCCTCGCCCTGGGGAGCTGAGCTCGCGACGGTCTCGTGGGGCGTGGTTCGCGGGTGGCGCGCGACGGTCCTCGATCCCGTGGTGGGCGATGACTCGGTCGTTGTGGCGCAGACGATTTCGACGGTGTATGTCCTCGATCTCGAGGGGCGATGCGTCGTGGCGGCGTTGACCCCATTGGTGCCACTTGCCGCGGCGGCTGCTCACGTCCTGGCCGAGCGGGTGCTCTCGACTCTCTCCCTGTCGGGAGCTGCGGCATGATGATCGAAGCGCAATGGTCCGAACAGCTCGCCGCGGTGCACGCTGAGATCGCGCCGGCTCTCCCGCGAAATGTGGAGCCTCGCACTGTCGAGCTCGCGGCGTTCACGGCGGTCGGCGAGCGGGATCTCGCCATGCGCCTGTGGACGGAGGCCCGCGACGCGGCAGACGCTGCCCGGAGATCGGTAAGGGCCGGTCTGCGGGAGCGGCACGGTTCGCGCCGACCAGGCGGCTGGCCGCTCATGGTCCTGCTCGTGGGAGCCCTGTGCGCCGCGGTCGCGGCAGTGCTCTCGAGCGGCCTGCGCTTCGATCCCGCTGACACCGTGGCCACAGTCGTCACCCTGTCGGGGCTCGCCGCCCTCGCCTGCATCGTCGTCATGATCGCTGCGCGAGGACGGGCGCTGAACCGCGCCGTCATCCGGCTTCACGGCGTCGCCACGGTGGGGCTCGTCCTCGCCGCGGTGTTCACTGTCGGACGCGGCTGGGACACGACGGCGATGATCCTGCTGGTGACAGCGGCGATCGGGGTCGCCGGCCTCGTCGGTGTGCTCGTCGCACGTGCTCGGGATTCCGCCGACACCGAGCTCGTCGACACCGCGGAGAACGTCGCCCTCGCCGAGACGAAGCCGGAGGTCGAGGCGGTCGGCCTCCGGCTTCGCGCCGAGACGGAAGCGGCTCTCGATGCCGCGACAGCGGATCGCATCGTGGCACTTCGCGACACGGTGCTGGCGGAGATCGCGGCGCGGGGGATCACGCTCGAACCCGTGCCGCCGCGCACCCCGGCGGGTTCGGTGATCATCGACGCGCTGCTGGCAACGTGGGTGCCCGAGGTCATGAGGGGTGAAGTCTGAGGGCTGGCATGCACGCGGTTTCGGACGACCACATAAAGGCGCTGATCGCGCGTCAGACGCGGTTCGTGACCTCGGGTCCGAGGCCGTGCGTCGGTCCAGGTCCGGAGGCGGCCGGGACGATGACGGTGATGCGCGATGCGGTCTGACACAGCCGGCTCGATAGGCTGGCACCCCCGACGGAAGGAACCCTCATGTCGCTGCGCGCGGAGCTGATCGGTGAGACCGTGAGCGACCCGTCGTTCGCGGTGCTCCTGCCCACCGGCTGGGAGGCCCACGCGCCCGATCTCGCATCGGTGGACGAGCGTGTCGACGCCGCCGTCGCCGCGCTTCCGGTCGCTTCCCGAGGGGCTGCGCTGGCGGCGCTGCGCGAGGCGGTGGCCTCTGCCCGCGCCGAGGCGACGCGCGCCGACGTCATCCGCGTCTTCTCGCCGTCGCAGGTCGGTGAGGACGAGGCGATCCCGGTGTCGCTCGTCGCCTCGTGGCTCGTCGCACCCGCGGGGGCGACGGCCTCCGACCTGGGCGCGACGATGGTGCAGCGCTACCGGGCTCGACCGCTCGACGAGCGCGGGACGATCTTGAAGTGGTCTGCGGCGAAGACCTCCACGATCGAGGGTGCGGAAGTGCGCACGGCGGGTCACGGCTATCTCGTCCGCGTGCCCGACGAGAAGAAGCGCGCGCTCGTCTTCCGGTCGACGATCCTCCACGGTGTCGACGGGACGGAGATCCCCGACGACGGTATCGATGCGATGGAGCTCGTCTGCGACGCGATCGTCGCGAGCGTGCGGTGGCGCCGGCGCGATTGATCCGCGCTGCGCCCGTCAGCGCTTCTTCCTCGGCGCTTCCGAGACGTCGAGCTTCTCGTGCAGCCCGCCGAGCGACGACCAGGCGCTGGCGGTGCCCTTCGCGGCGTGCTCGGCGCCGCGCACGGCTCGCTCGTCGGCCCACTCGTTCAGGACATGACCGCGGTGCCCGCGGACGTGTTCGAGGATGACGTCGGGCAGGCCGCGCGCCCGACGGGCATCGCGGGCGGCGATGAGCTGCTCGAGGATGTCGCGGTTCTTCGTCGGCGCGCCGGTCGAGGTCTTCCAGCCGCGACGACGGTGGCCGTCCATCCACGACGCGTACGTGTCGATGGCGTACTTGGAGTCGGCCTGGACGACGAGCTCGCGGACGTCGGGGTGGTCCTCGATCGCCTTCAGCAGCCCGAGAAGCTCACCGATGTTGTTCGTGCCCTGCGGGATCGCTCCCGCGGCCCAGTGACCGTCCTCGCCGACCCAGGCCCAGCCGGTCGGTCCGGGATTGCCCTTGCAGGCGCCGTCGGTGGCCACGGTGTATCGGTCGGAACTCACTCGGGCAAGGGTACCGGGGGCCGGCCGACTGCGGTTTCTGTATACGCTCACATCGAATCCGATCACTTTCGAGCTGCGAGCGTGCCTCTGTGTATACAATCACTGCATGGTGGCCGAGGGTGGAGCACGAGCGGGAGAGCGCGCGTACGCCACTTTGCTGACCGAGATCCAGAACGGCGACCTCGCTCCCGGTGCCGTGCTCGCCGAGGTGGAGCAGGCGACCCGACTGGGCGTGAGCCGCACCCCGCTGCGCGAGGCCCTGAGACGGCTCGCCGCTGACGGCCTGGTGCGTCAGGCCTCACCGCGCGTGACCGTCGTCGCCGACATCGATCGTGACGACATCCGGTCGCTGTTCGAGGTGCGGCGCGCTCTCGAGGAGACCGCCGCGCGGCTCGCGGCGTCCCGGGGCGACGCTGCACTGTTCGCCGAGCTCGCCGCGGCGTTCGAGCGCACGGCGCAGGCTGAAGCGCCCGGGACGGGTGACCCCGACGCGTACTACGCGCTCATCGCTCGCTTCGACGCGGCGCTCGACGACGCCGCCGGAAACGCCTACCTGACGTCGGCGCTCACGAAGACCCGCGCTCACCTCGTGCGGGTTCGCCGCCTCGCACGCGACAACCCGGCGCGGCTCGCCGCCTCGATCGGCGAGCACCGGCTCATCGCGAGCGCGATCGCCGCCCGCGACGCCGACCTCGCGGCGCACGCCACCCATGTTCACCTGCACAACGCCCTGACCAGCATCCTCGACTCCCTGGAGGCATCCGCATGACCGTCAGCCATCACGTCCGCGTCCACCGCAGCGACGAAGAGCTCGCACGCGAGGAGCAGCTCGCGTGGAAGATCGCGGAGGTCGCGGTCGACCCCGTCGCGGTCGAGCCCGACGTCGTCGGGATGATCATCAACCGCATCATCGACAACGCCGCGGTCGCGGCGGCATCCCTCACCCGGGCGCCCGTCAGCTCGGCCCGCGCGCAGGCCCTCGACCACCCGGTCTCGCGGGGCGGCGCGGGGGCGAGCGTGTTCGGGGTGACCGACCTCACGAGCCCCGAGTGGGCCGCGTGGGCGAACGGCGTCGCGGTGCGCGAGCTCGACTACCACGACACCTTCCTCGCCGCCGACTACTCGCACCCGGGCGACAACATCCCGCCGATCCTCGCGGTCGCGCAGCACGTGGGCGCCGACGGTGCGGCACTCGTGCGGGGCCTCGCGACCGGGTACGAGATCCAGATCGACCTCGTGCGCGCGATCTGCCTGCACAAGCACAAGATCGACCACGTCGCTCACCTCGGGCCCTCCGCCGCCGCAGGAATCGGGACGTTGCTGGGCCTCGACGCCGCGACGATCTACCAGGCGGTCGGTCAGGCGCTTCACACGACGACCGCGACGCGCCAGTCGCGCAAGGGCGAGATCTCCACGTGGAAGGCGCACGCCCCCGCCTTCGCCGGCAAGCTCGCCGTCGAAGCGGTCGACCGCGCCATGCGCGGCGAGACGAGCCCGAACCCGATCTACGAGGGCGAGGACGGTGTCATCGCGTGGCTGCTCGACGGGCCGGATGCCGCCTACGCGGTGCCGCTGCCGGCTCCGGGGGAGCCCAAGCGCGGCATCCTCGACTCGTACACCAAGGAGCACTCGGCGGAGTACCAGGCGCAGGCGTGGATCGACCTGGCGCGCAAGCTCCACGGCGAGCACCCCGAGCTGGTCGACCCCGCGAACGTCGAGAGTGTCGTGCTGCACACGAGCCACCACACGCATTACGTCATCGGCTCGGGCGCGAACGACCCGCAGAAGTACGACCCGACCGCTTCGCGGGAGACGCTCGACCACTCGATCCCGTACATCTTCGCGGTCGCCCTGCAGGACGGCGGCTGGCACCACGTCGATTCGTATACGCCCGAACGGGCGGGCCGCCCCGATACGGTCGAGCTGTGGCGGAAGGTCACGACGGCCGAGGACCCCGAATGGACGCGGCGCTACCACTCGGAGGACCCGGCCGAGAAGGCGTTCGGCGGTCGCGTCGAGATCCGCCTGACCGACGGCTCGACGATCGTGGACGAGATCGCCGTCGCCGACGCGCACCCGCTCGGCGCCCGGCCGTTCGCGCGCGAGGACTACATCCGCAAGTTCCGGATCCTCGCCGAGCCGGTGCTCGAGCCGGCCGAGATCGAGCGCTTCCTCGACCTGGCGCAGCGCCTGCCCGAGCTCACGGCTGACGAGGTGCGCGAGCTGAACATCGTGGCGCGCGACGGTGTCATCGCGTCGGCTCCGAACCCGAGAGGACTGTTCTGATGCTGTACTCGCGTACGACGGCGGCAGACAAGCGCCGCATCCTGCGTGAACGTCTCGCGAGCGGTGAGACCCTGCGTTTTCCGGGAGCGTTCAACCCGCTGTCGGCCCGGCTGATCGAGCAGCGCGGCTTCGACGGCGTGTACGTCTCGGGCGCGGTCATCGCCGCCGACCTCGGTCTGCCCGACGTGGGTCTCACGACCCTCAGCGAGGTCGCCGGACGCGGTCAGCAGATCGCCCGGATGACTGAGCTTCCCGCGATCATCGACGCCGACACGGGGTTCGGCGAGCCGATGAACGTGGCGCGCACGATCCAGACGCTCGAAGACGCGGGCCTAGCCGGCTGCCACATCGAGGATCAGGTCAACCCGAAGCGCTGCGGGCACCTCGACGGCAAGAGCGTCGTCGACGAGAACACCGCGGTGGGCCGCATCCGGGCTGCCGTCGATGCCCGGCGCGACGCGGACTTCCTCATCATGGCGCGCACCGACGTGCGGGCGATCGAGGGGATGGATGCCGCCGTCGACCGCGCCCGCGCGCTCGTCGATGCCGGGGCCGACGCGATCTTCCCCGAGGCGATGCGCGATCTCGCCGAGTTCGAGGCGATGGCGGCCGCCGTCGACGTGCCGATCCTGGCGAACATGACCGAGTTCGGGAAGTCGGAGCTGTTCACCGTCGACCAGCTGCGCGACGCGGGCGTTCGGATCGTGATCTGGCCCGTCTCGCTGCTGCGTATCGCGATGGGCGCGGCTGGCCGCGCGCTCGACGAGCTCACGACAGCCGGGAATCTCACCGCGAAGCTCGACGAGATGCAGCACCGAGCCGACCTGTACGACCTCGTCGACTACGAGGGCTACACGCGTTTCGACTCGTCGGTCTTCGACTTCACCCTGTCGACTCGCCAGAATGAGTCGATCGACCGGGGCTGAGACCCGCAGATTCTGGCTACTCGACGGAGAGGGAACAGGACATGACCGAGCAAGAGATCCGCAAGGGGCTCGTGGGGGTCGTCGCGGACGTGACGGCGATCTCGAGAGTGAACCCCGACACGAACTCGCTCCTCTACCGGGGCTACCCGGTGCAGGAGCTCGCCGCGACGCAGCCGGTCGATGCGGTTGCGCACCTGCTGTGGCACGGCGAGCTGCCGACCGGTGACGAGCTCGCCGAACAGCGACGACAGGCCCGGCCCCAGCGCGCGCTGCCGGCGGAACTGCGCGAGGCGATCGACCGGATGCCGCTGGACGCGCACCCGATGGATGAGGTCCGGACCGCCGTGAGCGTCCTCGGCGCGCTCGACACCGCCGGCGCGGCATCCGTGCTCGATGCGGTCGGAACACCCGAACGCAATCTCGCCCGCAGCCTGCGCCTGTTCGCGGTGCTGCCCGCCATCGTCGCGTACGGGCAGCGTCGCCGCCGGGGGCTCGCGCTCATCGATCCGCGCGACGATCTCGACGACGCGGCCAACTTCCTGTGGATGACCTTCGGAGAGGAGCCCGACCCGGTCGTGGCCGACGCGTTCAACCGGTCGCTGATCCTGTACGCCGAGCACTCGTTCAACGCCTCGACCTTCACGGCCCGGGTCATCGCCTCGACCCTCAGCGACCTGTACTCGGCCGTCGTCGGCGCGATCGGCGCCCTGAAGGGGCCGCTCCACGGCGGGGCGAACGAGGCCGTGATGCATGTGTTCGATGAGATCGGCGACGCCGCCGGCGTCGAGGCCTGGCTCGACCGGGCGCTCGCCGAGAAGCGGAAGATCATGGGGTTCGGTCACCGCGTCTATAAGCGCGGCGACTCGCGGGTGCCGACGATGAAAGCGGCGCTGGATGCGCTGGTCGACCACTACGACCGGCCGGATGTCGCTGAGCTCTACGACACCCTCGAGCGCGAGTTCACCGGCCGCAAGGGCATCTACCCGAACCTCGACTACCCCTCCGGGCCCGCCTACAACCTCATCGGGTTCGACACGGTGACGTTCACGCCGCTGTTCGTGGCGGCGCGGGTCGTGGGGTGGACGGCTCACATCATGGAGCAGTACGCCGCCAACGCGCTCATCCGGCCCCTGTCGGCGTACGACGGGCCGGATGAGCGCCACGTCGACGGCTACGTCGCTGATGAAGCCGAGGTCGAGGCCGCGGAGCGCCCCGAGGAAGCCACGGGCTGACGGCGACGCGCCGCGACCAGCAGGCCGCCGAGCGCGAGGGTGAGGATGCCCGCCACCGCGAACCCGATCGGCGCGGTCCCGCCCGTGACGGCGATCGTGCCCGCAGGCGCCGCCGCCGTCACGGTCACGCCGACCTCGATGGGCGCGAGCGTCCCCGACGTCACGACGAGGCGGTGCGCGCCGACCTCGAAGTCGCGCGGGATCGCGATCGAGAACGCCGTCCGGCCGGCCTCGTCAGCCGCGGGGATCCCCGTGACCGCGACCGGGTCGCTGAACAGCGTCGCCGCGGTCTGCTGGCCCGGCTCGAGGCCGGTCACCGTCACTGCGAGGGTTCCGCCCTGCGCGACCGTGGTGCTGCCAAGCTCGACCGTCGCCCACGGCTGTGCTGGCTCGGCGGGCTCGCCGGGTTCGCCGGGCTCCGTGGGCTCGCCGTCACCGGGGGCGCCTGGCCCGGGGAAGCCGGGCTGCTCGGCGGGCGGCTGCTCTCCGGAGAGATACGCGCGGTTCGCCGGTGCGGGTGAGACCGGGCCGACGGCGGCGAAGAACTCCACCGTCGCCTGCAGGTCGACCTGACCGGAGTCGGTCGCGCTCGAGCCGGTCGCGAAGGTCGCGAAGTTGTCGCCGCCGCCCGCGAGGAACGAGTTGGTGACGACGCGGATCGTCGTGGTGGTGTCGTCGACCGCGAGCTGCTCACCGTTCAGCTGCATCGAGCGGATGCGCGAGCCTGAGGGTGCTGCCGGGTCGTACTCGAAGGAGAAGCCCTTCGACACGCCCATGGCGAGCTTGGGACGTGATGCCCCGGCCGGCTGCCACTGCTCTTCGAGCACCTGCTTGATCTGTGCCGGGGTGAGCTCCAGCGTGACCAGGGTGTTCGCGAACGGCTGGACATTCGCGACCTCGCGGTACGACACGGCTCCGCCGTCGTCGCCGAACAGCAGGTCGGCGCGGAGGCCGCCCGGGTTCATGAACGCCACCTCGGCGTCGCGCCCACCGTAGGCCGGGTTCTGCGATGTGGCCCAGAGGTACACGTCGGCGACGGTGTTGCCGAGCGTCGAATGCACGCCGCGGTCCTCCGATCCCGACGCCGTCTTGCCGCGCATGATGTCGGCGGTGATCGAGCCCACCTGCACCCGGCCCTTCTCGTCCGCGACGCGGACCGCTTCCGCGACGACCGCACGCGTGTCGACGTCGGGGAAGGCGATCGGCTGGCCGAGCGCAGGGTCGATGAGCGGCACGGTGCTGCCCGTGATGGACTCGAGGTCACCGGCATCCGTCAGCTCGATGTCGAGGGAGCCGAGCGTCGTGCCGTACTGGTGCGCCTGGATCACCGGGCGACCACCGATCTCGCACGCGTACTTCTGGTGCGTGTGAGCGGACACGATCGCGTCGATGTCGTCGGACGCGCCGCGGACGAGGTCGCCGAAGTGGCCCGACTCGGTCGCGATCGCCGCGCAGTCCGAGCCGGCCGACCCTTCGTGGGCGAGGAGCACGACGACATCGGCGCCTTCGGCGACCGCATCGGCGGCGGCGTCGTTGGCCGAGGCGACCTGGTCGCGGAACTCGATGTCGGCGATGCCCTGCGGGCTGACCATGCCGGCGGTCTGTTCGGTCACGGTGCCGACGAACGCGATCCGCGTGCCGTCGACCTCCTTGATCGTGTAGGGCTTGAGCGCGTGCTCGTCGGTGCCCTTGCGGAAGACGTTTGCGCCGAGGGCGAAGTCGCTGAAGGCGCCGGCATCCGCGTTCTCCTCGAATCGAGGGATGACGCGACCGGTCAGGTCGTCGAAACCGCGGTCGAACTCGTGGTTGCCGACGGCGCTGACGTCGAGGCCGGCGGTCTTCAGCGCGTCGATCGTGGGAGTGTCCTGATCGATGAACGACTCGAACGCCGAGGCGCCGATGTTGTCACCGGCCGAGACGAGCAGGGTGTTCGGGTTCTGCTGGCGGAACGTGTCCACCGCACCCGCGAGGACCGCGGCACCCGCGACGCCGCCGGACTCCGGCACGAGGCGGCCGTGGAAGTCGTTGATCGTCAGCACGCGGATGTCGGGCTGCGCGACGGGAGCGCCGCCGACGAGCTGCTCGACGCTGTACAGGGTCGTCGTTCCCGACACCTCGTTGCCGACCGCGAGCAGCGGCTGGCCGGTGGGGGAGCGGTGCGCCCCGATGAACTGGATGCCTTCGGGGCCGAGGTCGCCCGCCGCGGGCGAGTCGGCAGCAGCACTGAAGTCGCGGTTGTTGACGTACGTGACGTACGTCGGCGCCTTCGGGTCGGTGATGTCGTAGACGATGACGCCGCCGACGCGCTCGAAGCCGATGAAGGCGTACGTGCGGCCGCCGACGGTGCCGATCGACAGGTTCTCGGGCTCGGGGCCCTTGTCGTCGCTGCGTCCGTCGAGGTTGGCCTCGGTGTGGTTCGAGTTGAAGTAATCGGGTGCGACGCGGGCGAGGATCCGTTCGAACTGGTCGCCCGAGTCGAACACGAGCGTTCCGTCGGTGCCCCAGATCGAGAAGGAGCGGCCGCCGAGGGAGGACAGCTCGTCGTAGCAGCTGCCGTCGCCGCGCAGTCCGTTCTCGACTGAGACGTTGAGGCGTCCGAGTGCTCCGTCGCCGAGCTTCGCCGCGAGCGGCGAGTCCGCGCAGACGGCCGGGAGCCCCTTCTTGCCGAGGTCCTTGACGCGGACTGCCTCGGCGTAGTCGCCCCATTCGCGGGCGTCGCCCTCGTTGGCGGTGACGAGGTAGGTGCTGGTCTTGCCGCCGACGGCGGCCGAGTACGACTGGATGCCGTCGGGCATGTACATGCCCTTCAGCCCGGCGTACGTGGCGATGGTGATCCCGCCGTCCTTATCGCTCGCATCGAGACCGTTTCCGGTCGTGCCGTGATCCTTGAGTCCGAGCGGCAGGATCTTGGTGACCTCGGCCTTCGCGAGGTCGACGACGGCGATCGCGTTGGCCTCTTGGAGTGCGGCGTAGGCCGTCGTGCCGTCGACGGTGATGTACTCCGGCTCGAGGTTGCGGCTCACGCGGTTGGCGGCGAGGGGCTTGTCGCCCTGGTCGGGCGCGGCGACATCGGGTCCGAACACGCGGACGCCCGCGGGGAGCGATTTCGACCCGCCCGTTTCGAACGCGCCGAAGCCCGCGATACGCACGGCCGACTGTGCGGGGGCGGACACGGTCTTGGGCAGCGCGACGACGCCGATCGAGCCTTCCGGGTCGAGCGAGAAGTCGTCGGCGGGTTCGCCCTCGTTGGCGACGACCGCGTACGCGCCGTCCTTGGAGATCGTGACCATGTCGGGCAGCGCGCCGACGGTGACGGCGCCCAGGCGGGTGGATGCCGCGTCATCGGCATTCGCGTCGAAGAACACCAGCGTTCCGTTCGCGGTCTTGTCCTCTGCCTCGAACGCGACGACGCCGAGCCCGTCGTCGCGAATCGCGAGGGAGTTCGCCGTGCCGGCATCCGAGATGGTGAACAGCTCGACCGGAGTGGTCGGGTCGCTGTTGTCGAGCACGGTCACCGAGCCCGCTTGCGCGTTGACGACGTACAGGCGGTCGCGGTACGACTGGACGATCTCGGCGGCCGACGCATCGAACTTGCCGGTCTCGTGCGTGCCGATGGGCGTGAGCGAAAGCGTCGCGCCGGGGGCGGAGTCGGTGATCGGAGCGGTGACGAGCGCGGCGGATGCCGCGGTGAGCGGGGTCAGCGCGAGGGTGCAGGTGAGCGCGGCCGTCGCGACGGCGGCGAGCGTGCGGGGAACCGTGCGGCTCCGGGCAGGCGAAGGCATGGGTGTCCTCTGGTCGGGTGAACGGGTGCAGGTCGTGAGTACTCCGCGCACGTGTCCGGGACGTGAATGCCCGGCAACTGGTCGGAGACGCGCGGTGGGGCGCGTGGCACGATGAGGGGATGAGCGACTACACGACGATCATCAGCGAGACGCGAGGGCGCGTCGGCTGGCTGACCCTGAACCGACCCGAGGCGCTGAACGCCCTGAACTCGACGCTCGTGACCGAGCTCGCGGACGCGGCGACGGCGTTCGATCGCGACGAGTCCATCGGCGCGATCGTCGTGACCGGCTCGGAGCGGGCGTTCGCGGCGGGTGCGGACATCAAGGAGATGGCGGGCAGGAGCGCCCGTGAGATGTCGATGGATAACCCCTTCGCGGCGCTCGAAGAGTTTTCGCGGGTGCGCACTCCTGTCGTCGCCGCGGTCGCCGGGTTCGCGCTCGGGGGCGGGTGCGAGCTCGCGATGATGTGCGACATCGTGCTGGCGGCGGACACCGCGGTCTTCGGGCAGCCCGAGATCGATCTGGGCGTGATCCCCGGCATCGGCGGCACGCAGCGGCTGACGCGTGCGATCGGGTACTACAAGGCGGCCGAGCTGGTGCTGACCGGTCGGCGGATGCCGGCAGAGGAGGCTGAGCGTGCCGGGTTGGTGTCGCGCGTCGTCCCCGCCGCACAGCTGCTCGACGAGGCCGGCGCGGTGGCTGAGCGGATCGCGTCGAGGTCGCTGCCGGTCGCCTACGCCGCCAAGCAAGCGTTGCGTGCCTCGCAGGAGACGACCGCCGCCGAAGGGCTTCGCCTGGAGCGCACGCTTTTCGCATCGCTGTTCGCCCTCGACGACCAGAAGGAAGGCATGGCGGCCTTCGCCGAGAAGCGCAGTCCCGAGTTCCGGCACCGCTGATTCGTCGAGTGCTGGTCGAACGCGGGTCCGCCATCCGCCGTCGGGCGGCGATCGTGCTCGTCGGCGGGGTGATGCTGGTGCTCGTGGCTGCCGGGGCGGTCGCGTGCGCCCGGTGGGCGCTGAGCCTCGATGCGGTGCGCGGGTTTCTCGACCGGTACCCGGGGGCGTACCCGCTGCCCGAGGGTGCGCCCGTCGGATTTCCGGCGTGGCTCGCCTGGCAGCACTTCTTCAACGCGTTCCTGATGGTGCTGATCATCCGCACCGGTCTGCAGGCTCGTAGGGAGAAACGCCCGAAGGTCTTCTGGTCGCCGCGTGGTCGGCCGAAGCGGCGGACGAGCCTGACGATCTGGTTCCATCAGGCGCTCGACGTCTTCTGGGTCGCCAACGGAGTGGTGTTCGTGATCCTGCTGTTCGCGACGGGGCAGTGGATGCGGATCGTGCCGACGAGCTGGGAGGTGCTGCCGAACGCGGCGTCGGCGGCGTTGCAGTACGTGTCGCTCGACTGGCCGACCGAAAACGGCTGGGTCAACTACAACAGTCTGCAGCAGCTCGCTTACGCCACCACGGTCTTCGTCGCCGCTCCGCTCGCGGTGGCGACCGGGCTGCGGCTGAGCACCGTGTGGCCCCGCGGCGACGCGCGGATGAACCGGATCCTGCCGCTGGAGCCGGCGCGCCGCCTTCACGTGCTCGTGATGCTGTTCTTCGCGGTCTTCATCGTGACCCATGTCGCACTCGTTCTCGCCACGGGAGCGCTTCGCAACCTCAATCACATGTATGCCGCACAAGGATCGGTGGACCCGACGGCCTACGCCGACAACTGGACCGGCTTCTGGCTGTTCGTGCTGTCGCTCGGCGTCATCGTCGGAGCGTGCGTCGCTGCCCGTCCCGCCGTGCTCGCACCGATCGCGCGCTTGTTCGGCCCGACCATCACCCGCTGATCGCGGACGTGACCCGGCGTCGCGGCGTCGCGGCGTCGCCGGGCCCGGTGTCGCACGCCCCGGTGTCGCAGGCACGATGTTGCCGCGCTCGGGCGCAGGCGCGCTGTTGCCTCGCTCGGAGCGCGGGGCATCCCGCTGGGGCATCCCGCTGGGGCATCCCGCTCGTCCCCGGCGCGGGACTGCCCGGCCCTCACGATCAAAATGGTGGTGGTTCGGGTGGCGGTGCTCCGCCGGTCCGACCACCCGGTGGCGGGTCCACCGTGCCGGTGGTGAAGCACACAGCCGGTGTCGGTATGTCTTCGCGGTAGACCCGTCCGAGGGGTGAGGTCCATTCCAGGACCCCGCCACCAACCTGCCGCACTTCCCACCGGGTGAATTGCTTCATGGAGTGGTGTCGTTGGCAGAGGTGGGCGAGGTTGTGGAGGTGGGTGTGGCCGCCGAGGGCGTAGTCGATGGTGTGGTCGAGTTCGCACCTGATCGCCGCCCGCCGGCATCCGGGAAACCGGCAGTGCTGATCCCGTGCGGTGAGGAGCTTCTTCATCGCGACGGTGGGCCGGTACGTGTCGATCTCGACCGGGGTGCGGGTGACCGGGTCGATGAAGAGCCGGTCCCACTCGGAGACCTGTCCGGCGAGTTCACGCGCCGTGTCGGCGTCGATCAGTCCGGCCCCGACAGCGTCGGCGGGGTGCTCGTCACGGCCCATCAGGGTCTCCGCCGTGACGGTGACCTGTACGCGTGCGCGGATCGCGCCGAGCCCGCCGGCCCGGTCCGTCCCGTAGGTCGGGTCGACGACGGGCGCGCCGCCGAGGACGAGGTCGCCGAGAATGTCAGCACGCAGTTGATCCATCGTCCGGGCGTCAGGTGCAGCATCTGCCCCCGCGCCCGCAGCACCGGCCGAGGAAGCATCCGCCTCCACCGCATCACCGCAACCACCCGCATCCCGGGCGTCTTTCACGGCTTGTCCCATCTGGGTGAGCCGGTCGAGCATCCCCACAGCGATGACGGTGGGGAGGTTGGCGACGAGGTTCGACATCCCGTCGGCCCCGTGGAACACCCGCACGCACCGCTCCGCCGCCGCAGCACCATGCCGCTCCGTGAACGACTGGGGGTGCACCCGCGCCGCCAAAACCTCGAGCGCACCCCGCACCCGGGACGGCACATCCCGCTCGCACACGCCGATCGCGGCATCCGCGAACGACTCCCGCACCTCGTCCGGCAGCCCCGCCCCGACCCGCACGACCACATCGACGTGTCCGCGTTCGATCCGCCGCTCCACCCACGCCGCGAACACAGCCGGGTAGTCATCGATGACGGTCATCGCGTGGTCGATCTCGCCCTGCAACCGCCGATCCGTCAACCGCGCCATCCCGGCCGCCTCAGCCGCGACCGACCGCAGCTCCATGTCGGACGCCAAGCCCCGCACCCCATCGCGCCGGGCCTCCCGCAACGCCGACCTGCCCAGGTCAGCCAACGCACGCATCCGCGCAACATCCGCGGCATGCGAGAGATCGAGCGCTTCCGCGTACCTCGCGAACGCGAGCACCTGTGGGGGCGCGGAGTCACCGCATCGCACCTCGCCGCTCCTGTAGTTCGCTGCCATGTTCCCATTGTGGCAGCGAGGTACGACATCACTATCGAATATATCTACGAGCGAGGATAACTCGCCGAACCATCCGATGGGGAGGAATGACAACAAACGCCCCCACCGAAGCCGGGCAGGCGCCAGCCGGACCGGACGCCGGCCAGAGCGGACTTCATGTCAGCGAACGAAGCGGACCTCGGTCAGCGTCTCACCGAGGAAGGGCTCGGTGTGGGTCTGTCCGTCGAGCGTGAAGCCGTTGCGCTCGTAGAAACGGTGCGCGCGGGGGTTGTCCTCCGCGACCCACAGGTAGATCCCCTCGTCCTTCTCGACGGCGGCATCGAACAGGCGCTGGCCGATGCCGGTGCCGTGCCACGCGTCGAGCAGGTAGATGAAGTAGAGCTCGCGCATCCGAGGCGCGTCGCGGTCGCGAGCCGGGCCCGAACCCACGAAGCCGACGATCTCGCCGCGGACGAGCGCGGCGTACATCCGGAAGTCCTCGCCCTGCGCGGCCCAGTGCGTCCACAGCTCGGCGAGTCGGCGAGGCGACACGCTCTGGAGCGCGGCCGTGCTGATGAGGTGGTCGTAGGTCTCGTGCCAGCAGGTGGCGTGCACGCGCCCGAGGGCTTCGGCGTCGACATCCCGCACCGGACGGACGACGATGTCGGTCTGCAGTTCGGCTTCCATGGCCAGACTCTACGCGCGGGTGGCGGTGGCGTGAAATCGAGCCGTCGGGGTTGCGCCGCGGGCTCATCAGGCTCCGAGCTCGACTCCTTCTTCGGCATCATGGCCGGCCGCAGCCTCACCCTCGGCCGCTGCCTCGACCGAGAGCAGACCGACCTCGCCCGGGCTCCACCCCGCCGCGACCAGGCGGGCGCGGAGCGCCGTCTCCACCGCCGCCTGTTCGCCGCCAGCGCGCAGGCGCGTTCCCGTTCGCGTCGCGCCGAGCACCGCGTCCGGATCGAGCGCCCGTGCCGCGGCGAGCAGCTCGTCCCTCATCCGATCCGCGCGGGCGGTGCCGAGCGCCGTCCGCACGATGTCGAACGAGCTCAGGGCGACCGACCACATCTGTCCACGGCCGAGCGACGACGCGGCAGGCGGGCGTCGCGCCGCCGCCGTCGCGCTCCGGTCCGACAGGATCATCAGCAGCGCGACACCCGTGAGAAGCACCAGGACGGCCCCGGCGAGGGTCGTCGGCACGACCGACATCCATGAGCGGAAGAACGGCGAATCCCACCCGGCCGTCAGCCCCGCTACGGCGCGGCACGTGGAGAAGGCTGCGTACGCTGCCATCGCCGAAGCGAGGAGCCACGTCCCGCGTCTCGCGGCGATCGCGGGGTGCCTCGCTGCCACGGCGGTCAATCCGCAGGCGACCGCCACGACCAGCACCTTCACCGCGAGTGAGGCGGGGAGACCCACCGCGGCGGAGACGACGCCGACCACCGCGGCGAGCGACGCGGCGATGCCCGCACGCGCCAGGACGTTGCCGCTGAACGAGCCGAGGCCCGCGAAGACCAAGCCCGGCGCCAGCACCATGGCGACGTCGCTGATGACGAGGGACGCGGGGTCTCCGGTCTGGGTGTGCACGAGATGCAGCAGGCTCGCCGCCATCGCGGACAGCGCCCCGACGATCGCGAAACGCAGCACCTCGCCGCGTCGACGCCAGCTCGGGCGTACCGCGAACAGGTAGACCAGCCCGACGATGGTCGCCAGGCACGCGCACACCAACGCCACCCCTGCTGTCAGCACGGCCCTCACCCCCTGGCGCGCCGGCCCGTGAGCGCGCTCACTCGCAACCTACGCGCTGCGGGGGCCAGGAGAAAAGGGAGCCGTCATCTCGGCACCGAAACAGGCCTGCTATGGTCGGGTCCCGACACGGGGTGCCCGCGACCGCGAGCTGAGATCAGACCCGTCGAACCTGCTCCAGTGCAATGCTGGCGAAGGGATGTCGAGATGCGCGATGTCGTGCCCACCGTCCGAGGTCCGGAGGCGGCGCTCCGAGCGCTGCGGGATGCCGCCCCGCTCACGCACTGCGTGACCAACGCCGTCGTCACCGGCTTCACCGCGAATGCGCTGCTCGCGCTCGGTGCGAGTCCCGCCATGGTCGACATCGAGGGTGAGGCCGGGATCTTCGCCGGGGTCGCCGACGGTGTCCTGCTCAACCTCGGAACCCCCACGCCGCAGCAGCAGGCCGGCGCCCGCGAAGTCGTCCAGGTGACGCGACGCTGGGTTCTCGACCCGGTCGCGGTGGGGACGCTGCCGGTCCGGACGGCGCTCGCCGCCGAGCTCGTCTCGGCTCGGCCCGCGATCATCCGCGGTAACGCGTCGGAGATCGCGGCGGTTGCCGGCAGCGGATCGGGCGGTCGCGGAGTCGACAGCGTCGACGATCCGGACACGGTGCGCGACGCAGCGCTGTCGCTCGCGCGTCGCACGGGGGCGGTCGTGGCGGTGTCGGGTCCGGTCGACCTGATCACGGACGGAGACCGGATCGCGCGGGTCCGCGGGGGAGACCCCTTGCTGACGCGCGTCACCGGCGGCGGCTGCTCGCTCGGTGCGACTATGGCCGCCTTCCTCGGGGTGACGGCCCCCCTCTCGGCGGCGGTCGCCGCGTCCGTCGCGCACAAGCGAGCGGCCGAGGCCGCGGCATCCGTCTCTTCGGGGCCGGGTTCGTTCGCCGTGGCCTTCCTCGATGCGCTCGCCGCGCTCGCGCCCGACGAGCTCGACGAGTCGCGGGTGTCGATGGAGGTCTCGACGTCGGGCGTTGCGCAGTGATCCGTCGCGAGTCCCTCGCCCTGCACCTCGTCACCGACGACCGCGTCGGCTTCGAGGCGCTGCCGTCGATCGTCGATGCTGCCGTCGCCGGCGGGGTGACCCTCGTGCAGCTGCGTGACAAGACGTGCGAGGCGGCGGAGCTGGTGCGCCGCGCGCGTGTGCTGTCGGATGCGATCGCGGGGCGGGTGCCGCTCCTCATCGATGACCGGGTCGACGTCGCCCTCGCCGCGCGGGACGCGGGTGCGCAGGTCGACGGCGTGCACCTCGGGCAGAACGACATCCCGCCCATCACCGCGCGCAGACTGCTCGGGCCGACCGCCGTGATCGGTTGGACGGCGAACACCGAAGACCATCTGCGGGCCGCTCACGCGATGCCGGAGGGCACCCTCGACTACCTCGGAGTCGGCGTCATCCGGCCGACGGCGACGAAGGCCGATCACCCGCCGGCACTCGGCATCGCGGGGTTCGCGGCGCGGGCCGCGTCGACCCCGCTCGCGTGCGTCGCGATCGGTGGCGTCGGCGCCGATGACGTCGTCCCGCTCCGCCGGGCGGGCGCGGCCGGGGTCGCCGTGGTGTCGGCGATCTGCGGTGCCGCGGATCCCGCTGCCGCGGCCCGGGCCTTCACCGCTGCGGCGGCCCGTCATTCACGCGGCGCGTCGGACGGAGCGGCGCGGTGAGGGCGCGGGCGGCGGGGATGCCGCGGGCGGTGCGCGTGCCGCGGGTGCTGAGCATCGCGGGCACCGACCCGTCCGGAGGTGCGGGCATCCAGGCCGACCTGAAGTCGATCGCCGCGATGGGCGGCTACGGGATGGCCGTGGTGACCGCTCTGGTGGCGCAGAACACCCGCGGCGTGCGGGCGGTGCACGCGCCGCCCGCCGAGTTCCTGCGCGCGCAGCTCGACGCCGTGGGCGACGACGTCGAGATCGATGCGGTGAAGATCGGGATGCTGCACTCCGAGCCGCTGGTCGCGGTCGTCGACGACTGGCTCGCGCGTCGGGGTGGCGACCTCGTCGTGCTGGACCCCGTCATGGTCGCCACGAGCGGCGACCGCCTGCTCGATCACGCGGCGGAGGCGGCGATCCGTGCCCTCTGCATGCGCGTCGATCTCGTGACACCCAACCTGCCCGAGCTCGCCGTTCTGGCCGACGAGCCGGTCGCGGGCACCTGGCCGGACGCGCTGGCCCAAGCGCTGCGGTTCGCCCGCTCGTCGGGGGCGACGGTACTCGTGAAGGGCGGGCACCTCGGCGGCGACGAATGCCCCGACGCCATCGTGACGCCCGAAGGCGTCGCGGGGGAGGTGTCACGGCCGCGCATCGCCTCGACGAACACCCACGGCACGGGATGCTCGCTGTCCGCGGCCATGGCGACCCTCGGCGCAGCCGGCCGGGGCTGGAGCGATGCGCTCGCACGCGCCACGGACTGGCTCGCCGGCGCGATCGCCGCCGGTGCCGCTCTCGCCGTCGGCGGGGGCAACGGTCCCGTCGACCACCTGCACGAGATCCGCCCGCAGCTTGTGCCGCCGGCGCCGCCCGTGTCGTGGACGACGCAGGCATGGGCGGATGTGGCCCCGCTCCGCGCCGCGGTCGACGCGTGCAGCTTCGTCGACGGGCTGCGCACGGGCGAGCTCGATGAGTCGGTGTTCGCCTGGTATCTCCGGCAGGACGCGCTCTACCTGTCCGAGTACGCCCGCGTGCTCGCCCGGGCCAGCGCTCTGGCGCCGCGGAGCGACGAACAGGTGTTCTGGGCGGAAGCGGCCGCTACGGCGGTCGCGGTCGAGTCCGAACTGCACCGCGCGCGGGTCGGAGCGGATGCCGCAGCCCCCGCTCCCGCGACGCTCGCCTACACCGACCATCTGCACGCCGCGACTGCTCGAGGGTCGTACGGTGAAGTGGTGGCCGCGCTCCTACCGTGCTTCTGGCTCTACGCCGACCTGGGCGAGCGCTTCGTGCTGGCCTCGCATGCCGGGCATCCCTATCGCGACTGGCTCTCGACCTACGCCGATCCGGCCTTCGCGGCCTCGAACCGTTCCGCCGTCGAGATCGCGGAGCGGGCTGCGAGCGAAGCATCGGCCTCGGAACGTGAGCGCATGAGCGTCGCGTTCGCGCGGTCGATGCGTCACGAGCTCGCCTTCTTCGAGGCTCCTGTCGCCGCGGTTTCCGCCGCAACATGGCCGAACGAGGAGATGTGCGGGGCCTAGTCTGTGCTCATGCCGAAGCAGCAGGCCGGCCGAGCCACCATGAAGGATGTGGCGGCGCTCGCCGGAGTCTCGGCGAAGACGGTCTCGAACGTGCTGACAGGCACCGCGGCTGTGCGCCCCGAGACGCAGCAGCGCGTGGAGTCGGCCATGCGCGAGCTCGACTTCGTACCCAACCTCAGCGCCCGGGGCCTGCGCAACGGCCGCTCCGGCGTGATCGCCATCGCGCTGCCCGACCTCGCGACGGCCTTCTCGGCAGAGATGCTGCATCACCTCGTCAACGCTGCCCACCAGCGCGGCTACGCCGTGCAGATCGAAGAGACGGCACTCGAACCCCAACGCGAGCGCGACCTCGTCTCACGGGCGCGTCAGCATCTCGTCGACGGCGTGGTGCTCAACCCGATCCGCATCGAGGACAGCGTCGTGGACCGCGACCACCGGCTGCCGCCCGTGGTTCTGATCGGCGAGGTCGAGCAGCATGTCACCGACCGGGTCCTCGTCGACAGTCGCGCCGGGGCGCGCGACGCGGTCGCGCATCTGGTGGCGCGGGGCGCGCGACGCATCGCCGCGATCGGCGGCGATGAGCAGTCGGCCCTCGCCACGGCGACGAGCCGTCTGCGCCTGGCGGGTATGCGAGACGCGCTCGTCGAGGCGGGCCTCGAGCACGACCGGCACCGCGAGGTCAACGTCCTGCCCTGGAACCTCGAGGCGGGCGCGATCGGTGTCCGGACCCTCCTCGAGCGCCGGGTCGACTTCGATGCCGTGCTGTGCTTCACCGACTCGATAGCAGTGGGCGCGCTGCATGCGCTCGCCGAAGCCGGCATCCGGGTTCCCGACGACGTCCTCGTGTGCGGCTTCGACGACATCGAGCAGTCGCGATACACGACGCCCGAGTTGACGACCGTGTCGTTCGATCGCGATGAGTTCGCGCGCGCGACCGTCGCACTCCTGGAGGAGCGCATCGCGGCTCGCGACATCCCGGTGCGCGCGGTAGCGATCGAGCACCGCGTGATCGCCCGGGCCAGCACGGGCGCGGCGCCCGGGGGCGTTCTCGCGCGTCGCTGACGCCTGCCCGCGGTTGTCAGCGGCCATCGGTGGCGGTATCCGACCTTTTCCTTGCGCATTGATTACATCGATGTAAAAGTGTGAGGGTCCGCGGTTGTCACAATGTCGTGCCGTCACAAAGGAGTGACCGATGACCCCACCCCTCGAACTCAGTCGGCGGCGGTTCCTCACCGGAGCCGCCGCCCTCGCCGGAACCGCTTTCCTCGCGTCGTGCGCGGGGCTCCCCGGCGGCTCCAACGCCCGCACGCTCCAGTTCTGGCACCTGCTCTCGGGTGCCGACGGGGTGACGATGTCGGGGCTCATCGACGGCGTCAACGCCGCGCAGTCCGACTATCGCGTGCGGCCGACGGTGCTCGCCTGGGGCGAGCCGTACTATACGAAGCTCGCGATGGCGGCTGCGGGCGGCCGGGCGCCCGACGTCTCGGTCATGCACGCGTCGCGGGTCGTCGGATACGCGCCGGGCGGTCTCCTCGACACCTGGGACACCGGGCGGCTGGCCGACCTCGGCGTTGACGCGAGCACCTTCACCGACGCGATCTGGCGCAAGGGCTTCATCGGCGATGACCTCTACAGCGTCGCGCTCGACGCCCACCCGTTCATCCTGATGTACAACACCGACATCTGCGCCGAGGCGGGAGTGCTCGACAGTGACGGCAAGCTGCCGCCGATCACCTCGCCCGAGGACTTCCTCGAGCTCGGGCGTGCCGTGGCCGCGGTGTCGGAGTCGCACGGGCTGTCGTTCGGCTATCTGGGCGACGGAGCGCAGATGTGGCGCCTGTTCTACACGCTCTACACGCAGCACGGCCTCGAGATCGAGCTGCCCGAGGGCGGCCAGGCGCAGATCGACGAGGATGCCGCGGTCGCGGCGCTCAGCTTCATGCAGCAGCTGCTCGACGACGAGATCGCCTCGCGGAGCGCCGACTACCAGAGCGCCATCGCCGAGTTCGCGACGGGCCGCAGCGGACTCTTCCTCACCGGCGTGTGGGAGCTGCGGTCGATGCAGCAGCAGAACCTCCCGATCGATGCCGCGATCATCCCGGCGGTGTTCGGCACCCCGTCGGTCTACGCCGACTCGCACTCGTTCACCCTGCCGCACCAGAGCGCACCCGACGAGGAGTCACGCGACCTCGTCTACCGCTTCGTCGCCGACATCCTGAAGGGCTCGTTCGACTGGGCCGGCGCCGGCCACATCCCCGCCTACCTGCCGGTGACGCAGTCCGCCGCGTACGCCGATCTGCTGCCGCAGGCGCACTACGCCGAGGCCGCGGAGCTCGTCAGATACGACCCGCCCGCGTGGTTCACCGGCTCGGGCTCTCGATTCCAGGCCGACTTCGGCGCCGCCGTGCAGAACGTCCTGCTCCAGGGCGCCGACCCCGCCCAGGCGATCGCACGCTTCCGCACGGGCGTCGACCAGCGCCTGAAGACGCCCAACCCGGCCGCGCCGGAAGGAGCCCGCGCATGACCCTCGACACCGGATCCGGGCGCGCCGGACTCGCCGACACCGCCGCGACGCGCACGATCGTCACCGGCGACCGCACGGGGCGGCACCGGCACGTCGGCGACCGCGGCGAGCAGCGCATCGCCTGGACCTTCCTCGCGCCATTCCTCGCCGCCTTCCTCCTCTTCCTCGTGTGGCCGCTGCTGCACGGGCTCTACCTCAGCTTCACCGACCAGTCGCTCACGGGCGCCGGTGGCTCGTTCATCGGCATCGCGAACTACGTCGAGGCCCTCGGCGATCCCGTCATGTGGCAGTCGCTGGGCAACACCGCCTGGTTCACGGTGCTCTCGACCGTGCCGCTGGTCGTGATCGCCCTCGTCATGGCGCTCCTCGTGCAACGCGGCCTGCCCGGGCAGTGGCTCTGGCGACTGTCGTTCTTCATGCCCTACCTGCTGGCCTCGACCGTGATCTCGCAGATCTGGGTCTGGATCTTCAACCCGCAGATCGGCGCGGCCAACGGCATCCTCGAGGCATTCGGGCTCGAGCCGATCGCCTGGCTGCAGAACCCCGACACCAACATGCTCGCCATCGTCGTCGCGACGGTGTGGTGGACGATCGGATTCAACTTCCTGCTCTACCTCGCGGCCCTCCAGAACATCCCCGAGACCCAGTACGAAGCCGCATCGATCGACGGCGCGGGGGAGTGGCGCAAGCTCTTCTCGATCACGATCCCGCAGCTCGGACAGGTCACCGTGCTCATCGTCATCCTGCAGGTGCTGGCGTCGCTGAAGCTGTTCGATCAGGCGTACCAGATGCTCGGAGGCATCGCGAGCGAGACCACTCGCTCGATCGTCCAGTACATCTACGAGTCCGGGTTCGTCGGATATCGCTTCGGCTACTCGGCAGCCATCTCGTACGTCTTCTTCGCCGTGATCGTCCTGATCGGCGTCGTCCAGGCCCTCGCCACCCGTCGCCGGAAGGAGCACTCATGAGCGCCGCCACCGCCAGCTCCACGGCCACGCGCGCCGTCGTCGCACCGGGGGTCGCCCCCGACCCTCGCGGGCGCAAACCCGGTCAGCACCGGTTCAGCGCGATCAACGTCGTCGCCTTCATCGCCCTCGCCCTCATGGCGATCGGCTGGCTGCTGCCGTTCCTGTGGGCCGTCGCCACCGCCTTCAAGACCGAGACCGACGCCGCATCGGGTGCCGGCGGCTGGGTGGGCGAGAGCGGGCCCACGACCGAGGCCTTCACCTCGATCCTCTCGCAGGGCAACGTCTGGATCTGGGCCGGCAACAGCCTCTGGACCTCCGTCGTGATCACCCTCCTCACCGTCGCGATCTCGGCCGTCGCCGCCTACGCGTTCTCGCGGCTGGAGTTCCGCGGCAAGAAGCTGCTCTACGGCGCGGTCATCGCCTCGATCGTCATCCCGCCGCAGGTGCTGATCATCCCGCTCTTCTACGAGATGCTCGCCTTCAACCTCGTCGACACCCCCTGGGGTCTGATCCTGCCGCAGGTCGTCGCGCCGGCGATGGTGTTCATCCTCAAGAAGTTCTTCGACCAGGTGCCGATCGAGCTCGAGGATGCCGCGCGCGTCGACGGCGCGGGACGCTTCCGGGTGTTCTGGTCGATCGTGCTGCCGCTGTCGCGGCCCATCCTCGGCGCCGTCGCGATCTTCGTGTTCATCGGCGCGTGGAACAACTTCCTGTGGCCGTTCCTCATCATCAACGACACGACCCTCATGACCCTGCCGGTGGGGCTCCAGACCGTCATCAGCGCGTACGGCGTGCAATATGCGCAGGTCATGGCCCAGGCCGTGCTCGCCTCCGTTCCGCTGATCATCGTCTTCCTGGTGTTCCAGAAGCAGATCGTCCGCGGCGTCGCCACGACCGGCTTCGGCGGTCAGTGACCGGCGCCGCCCGGCACGCGTCCGCATCCCCTCACCCCCGAAAGAACAGGAGCATCATGCCCCGCGCCCGCATCGTCCTCGATCGCGACTTCACCGTGGCCGACGTGCCGCGCCGTCTCTTCGGCTCGTTCGTCGAGCACATGGGCCGCTGCGTCTACACCGGCATCTACGAGCCCGGCCACCCGCAGGCCGACGATCGCGGCTTCCGTCGCGATGTGCTCTCGCTCGTGAAGGAGCTCGGCGCCACGGTCGTCCGCTATCCCGGAGGCAACTTCGTGTCGGGTTACAACTGGGAGGACGGCGTCGGCCCGGTCGCCGACCGTCCGCACCGGCTCGACGGCGCCTGGCACACGGTCGAGACCAACGCGTTTGGGCTGCACGAGTTCGTCGACTGGGCCCGCGAGGCCGAGGTCGAGGTCATGGAGGCGGTGAACCTCGGCACCCGCGGCGTCGACGAGGCGCGCGCCCTCGTCGAGTACGCCAATCACGCGGGCGGGACGTACTGGTCCGACCTGCGTCGCCGCAACGGCGCCGCAGACCCGTTCGACATCCGGCTGTGGTGCCTCGGCAACGAGCTCGACGGACCGTGGCAGATCGGTCACAAGACCGCCCACGAGTACGGCCGACTCGCGCAGGAGACGGCGAAGGCGATGCGCCTGGTCGACCCCGACATCGAGCTCGTCGCGGTGGGGTCGTCGAATCGGCAGATGCCGACCTTCGGCACGTGGGAGCACACGGTGCTCACCCACGCGTACGACGAGGTCGACTACATCTCGATGCACGCCTACTACCAGGAGGACGGCGGCGACGCGGCATCCTTCCTCGCCGAGGCCGTCGACATGGACGCGTTCATCGACGGCGTCGTCTCGACGATCGACGCGGTCAAGGCCGCCGGCAAGCACCGCAAGCAGGTCGACATCTCGTTCGACGAGTGGAACGTCTGGTACCAGCGCGGTCTCGACACCGAGGACCAGCCGCACATCGTCTCGGCGTCGAAGGAATGGCGTGCCCACCCGCGTCTGATCGAGGACACCTACAACGTCACCGACGCCGTCGTGGTCGGGACGTTCCTGCACAGCCTGCTGCGGCACGGCGACCGCGTGCGCATCGCCAACCAGGCGCAGCTGGTCAACGTGATCGCCCCCATCCGGTCGGAGGAGGGCGGGCCCGCGTGGCGGCAGTCGATCTTCTGGCCCTTCGCGCGCATGTCGCAGCTCGCCCAGGGCCGTGTGCTTCGACTCGCGATCGACTCGGACCAGACCCCGACGGCGAAGTTCGGCGATGTGGATGTCGTCGACGCCGCCGCCACCTGGGACGAGTCGACCGGCCGCGTCGCGCTGTTCGTCGCGAACCGCTCACTCGACGCCGAGACCGAGGTGTCGCTCGAACTGCGCGGGCTCGGGGCGTCGAGCGTCGTCTCGGCCGAGGTGCTGACGGTGCCCGAGGGCGGCGACCGGCGTTCGGCGAACACCGAGGCGGACCAGGATGCCGTCGGCCTCGTGCCCCTGCGCGGCGTCGGTCTCGACGACGGCACGCTGCGGGCGACCCTGCCCGCCCTTTCATGGGCGGTCATCGTGCTCGACACCGCCCGCGCCTGACCCGCGGCGCTCGCGTCGCGGGTCGCGCTTGCGTCGGACAATCGCGCGTACGTCGGACGGATCCCGCGAGATCCTCCGATGTTCGCGCGATTCTCCGTTCTTGTGAGCGGGCGGGGGCGCGGGTTGTGGGAGATGCACAACGGATGCGGGCGGGGGCATAGGGCATCCGATAGCGTCGGCCCTCGTGAACGTGTGGCTCCGGACCCTGCTGACGATCTGGCGAGCGAAGCGACAGCTGCGCAGGAACGGCCCGCGACCGCTCATGGCGGTCGGCCGGGTGGAGCTGCGGACGCTGCCCACCGACATCGACCTGCTCGGGCACATGAACAACGGGCGGTACGCCTCGCTGTTCGACCTCGGCCGGTTCGACCTGCTGGTGCGCAACGGCATCTGGGACACCTTCCAGGAGAAGGGCTGGTACGGCGTCGTCGCCAGCAGCACCATCACCTTCCGCAAGTCGCTCAACCTCTGGCAGCGGTTCACGATCGAGACGCGCCTGCACGGGCACGACGACAAGTCGGTGTACATGGTGCACCGTGCCGTGGTGCGCGGCGAGGTCTACGCCGAGATGCTCGTTCGGTCACGGTTCCTCCGCCGTACGGGCGGTATCGTGCCGCTCGACGAGCTCTTCGCGGTGCTCGGCCGCCGCGATGACCTGCCCGCGCTCGAGCCGTGGATGACCGAGTGGGCCGCCGCCACGGCTCTGCCCTCGACGCGCGCCGAGGCCCCCAGCATCTGGGACTGACCCCGGGCGAGGCGCCGCGCCCGGAGGGCGCCCGAGACATAGGCTGGCGGCATGTCCGACACCGTTTCGTCCGGCACCACCCCGCCGGGCTTCCCCGCCGACGATCCCCTCGCCCAACAGGCGGTGGCTTTGGCCCAGAAATGGGTGCACACGTCGGCCGACTTCCCTGCGGATGCCGCAGCGCAGCGCCTCGCCGGAGTCCTTCGCGACCCGAACGGCCTGCCGTTCACGATCGGCTTCGTCGATGGCGTCATGCGCCCCGAGAGCGTGACCGCCGCCGCGACCCGCCTGCACCACGTCGCCCCCCTCGTCCCGGAGTTCCTGCCGTGGTACCTCCGCGGCGCTGTGCGCATCGGCGGCGCCGTCGCCCCGATGCTGCCGACCCCGGTCGTGCCCATCGCCCGCACGGCGCTGCGCGAGATGGTCGGTCACCTCGTCGTCGACGCGCGACCGCACAAGCTCGGCCCGGCGATCGCCCGGATCCGCGAATCCGGTGCCCGCCTCAACCTCAATCTCCTCGGTGAGGCCGTGCTGGGCGAAGACGAAGCCCGGCGACGCCTCGAGGGCATCCACGAGCTGATCCGCCGGCCCGACGTCGACTACGTCTCGGTCAAGGTCTCCGCGATCGTCAGCCGCATCTCGATGTGGGCGTTCGACGAGGTCGTCGCCGACGTGGTCGAGCGGCTGCTTCCGCTGTACCTGAGCGCGGCCGAAGACGGCACCTTCATCAACCTCGACATGGAGGAGTACCGCGACCTCGATCTCACGATCGCCGTCTTCACCCGCATCCTCGAGGACGAGCGGCTCCGGGGGCTCGAGGCCGGCATCGTGCTGCAGGCCTACCTGCCCGACGCCGCCGACGCGCTCGACGAGCTGACGGCGTGGGCGCAGGCCCGCGTCGCCGCGGGCGGAAGCCGCATCAAGGTGCGACTGGTCAAGGGCGCGAACCTCGCGATGGAGCGCGTCGACGCCACCGTCCACGGCTGGCCGCTGGCGACCCACGCGAGCAAGCTCGACGCCGACGCGATGTACCTCCGCTGCCTCGATCGCGCCCTGCGGCCCGAGCGCAGTGCGGCGGTGCGCCTGGGTGTCGCCGGACACAACCTGTTCGACATCGCCTACGCCTGGCTGCTCGCCGGTGAGCGCGGGGTGCGTGACGACATCGAGATCGAGATGCTGCTCGGTATGGCTCAGGGCCAGGTCGCGGCGGTGACGAACGACGTCGGCCACGTGCTGCTCTATGTGCCGGTCGTGCGGCCCGACGAGTTCGACGTGGCGATCAGCTACCTCGTCCGCCGCCTCGAGGAGAACGCCTCGAGCGAGAACTTCCTGTCGGCCGCGTTCGATCTCGCCACCGACGCGAGCCTGTTCGAGCGCGAACGCGACCGGTTCCTCGCCTCGCTCGAGCGCGCGGTCGACCCGGCTCTGCCGAGCGGACCGAACCGCACGCAGGACCGCACGCTGACCCTGCGCTCTCTCGCGCCGCAGCGCATCACGCGCGACCCTGCCGAGGGCGACGACGGTCTGACGCAGGCCGTGCTCGGCATCGCCGACGCGGCCGGTCGCCCGAACGACACGACGGCCCTCGAGCAGCGCGACGACGTCCTCTTCGGGGGCGAGCATTTCGTCGAGACGGCGGTGTACGCGCCCCGCGAGACGCGGCGCGCGCCGGCGCTCGGAGCTCCCGGCTTCTCGAACACGCCCGACTCCGACCCCGCGCTCGCGGTCAATCGGGAGTGGGCCCGCCGCATCCTCTCGCGCATCGCCGGCAGCACGGCCGGCGACGAGACGATCGCCGCGGCCCGGGTCGACGACGCCGAGACGCTCGATGAGATCGTGGCGCGCGTCGGCGCGGCGGCATCCGCCTGGGGTGCGATGCCCGCGGCCGACCGCAGCGCCGTGCTGCTGGCGGCCTCGCGCGCGCTCGAATCGCGCCGGGCCGAGCTGATCGAGGTCGCCGCGTCGGAGACCGGCAAGGTGCTCGCCGAAGCAGATGTCGAGGTCAGCGAGGCGGTCGACTTCGCCGCCTACTACGCCGCGACGGCCCGCGAGCTCGATCGGGTGAGCGGCGCCGTGTTCCAGCCGGCGTCGGTCACGGTGGTCACCCCGCCGTGGAACTTCCCGCTCGCGATCCCCGCCGGCGGTGTGCTCGCGGCCCTCGCAGCGGGATCGGGCGTCGTCTTCAAGCCCGCCCCGCAGGCCCGTCGCTGCGCGGCGGTCGTCGCCGAGGCGCTGTGGGATGCCGGGGTGCCCCGCGACCTCCTCGCGCTCGTCGACATCGACGAAGGCGATCTCGGTCGCCGCCTGATCACCCATCCGTCGGTCGATCGCGTCATCCTCACCGGCTCGTGGGAGACGGCGGCCCTGTTCCGGTCGTGGCGGCCCGAGCTGCCGCTGCTGGCCGAGACCAGCGGCAAGAACGCCATCATCGTCATGCCCTCGGCCGATCTCGATCTCGCCGCCGCCGACCTGATCAAGAGCGCGTTCGGTCACGCCGGACAGAAGTGCTCCGCGGCGTCGCTGGCGATCCTCGTGGGGCCGGTCGGTCGGTCCAAGCGCTTCGCACGCCAGCTGGTCGACGCGACGCGTTCGCTGCGGGTCGGCCCGCCGACCGACCCGCGCAGCGAGGTCGGGCCGGTCATCGAGCCGCCGCAGGGCAAGCTCGAGTGGGCGCTCACCTCGCTCGAAGACGGCGAGCGGTGGCTCGTCGAGCCGCGCCGTCTCGACCTCGGCGACGACACCGAAGGACGCTTCTGGTCGCCGGGCGTCAAGGTCGGGGTGAGCCCGGGATCGCGCACGCACCTCGAGGAGTTCTTCGGGCCGGTGCTCGGCGTCATGCACGCCCGCACGCTCGAAGACGCGATCGAACTGCAGAACGCAGTCGCCTACGGGCTGACCGCGGGGCTTCACACGCAGGATGCCGCCGACCTCGCGACGTGGCTCGAGCGGGTCGAGGCGGGCAACCTGTACGTCAACCGCGGCATCACCGGCGCCATCGTCCAGCGGCAGCCCTTCGGCGGTTGGAAGCGGTCATCTGTGGGCGCGGGTACGAAGGCCGGCGGACCGAACTACCTCATCGGTCTCGGATCGTGGCGCGCCTCGAGCGGGTCGGCATCCAGCACGCTCCACCTGCGCGGTCTCGACTCGCGGATCACGACCATCATCGAGTCGGCCCAGCCCACGCTCGACTACGAGTCGTTCGAATGGCTGCGGCGGGGCGCGCTCTCGGATGCCGTCGCCTGGGACCGCGAGTTCGGTCAGGTGCGCGACGTGTCGGGTCTCGGCGTCGAGCGGAACCTGTTCCGCTACCGGCCCGTCGACGTCGCGGTCAGGGCGTCGTCCGACGCGACCTGGCAGGCGGTGCTGCGCGTGATCGTCGCGGGCGTGCGGGCCGGATCGGCGGTGACGCTGAGCTCGCCGGTGGGTCTTCCTGCCGACGTGCGGCGCGCGCTCGGCGAGGTCGACATCTCGGTGTCGGTGGAGACGGACGGCGAATGGCTGCAGCGCATCGCCGCGGCGGATCGCCGCCCGGGCCGTATCCGCCTGGTCGGCTCGCGCGACACGGTGGCCGAGCTGCGGACGGCGGTCGCGGGGGCGACCGAGGGTGATCCGGATGTCGCCGTCTACGCCGACGAGGTCACGACGGCGGGTCGCATCGAGCTGCTGCCGTTCGTGCACGAGCAGTCGATCACGATCACGGCGCACCGTTTCGGAAACCCCGACGACTGGTCCGAGGCGGTCATCTGAGTCGACGCGGGCGGCTGCGGGTGGTCGCGACGGTGGCATCTCGGTAGCGTGACGGGATGACCGATGACG
This sequence comes from Microbacterium sp. AG238, assembly GCF_003610405.1. Lineage (GTDB taxonomy): Bacteria > Actinomycetota > Actinomycetes > Actinomycetales > Microbacteriaceae > Microbacterium. The sequence continues at coordinate 1,551,662 of NZ_RAQC01000001.1, read as the reverse complement.
TATCCGTCGCGCCCGCGCTGATCCTCGCCCGCCTATCGGCCGAGCGTGAGTCGCTCGTGGGCGCCATGTTCATCGGGCTCGGCGCGGTCGGGCTCGCCATCGTGGTCATCGCGCTGGCCTTCTCGCCCGGCCTCAACATGCCGGTGCTCGTGGGTGTCGGCGTGGGGGCTGTCCTGCTCGTCCATGGCATCCTGCGCCGCGGGGCCGCCGCGCGCGCCATCGTCGCACTCGACCGGCTCGACCCCGCTGCGCCACCCGCGTCCCGCTGACGGCGGCGACGTCCCGCTGACCGCGGCCAGCGGGGTCAGACGAAGCGCTCGAGCACGGCGGTCACGTGGGCGTCCAGCGCCGCGCCCGCCGGCTCGGGGTCGATGCCGAGGAGGCGCCGGCGGTGCGGTTCGCCGAGGAGAGCCGCGAAGAGATGCTCGGCGCGGCGCTCGTCGCCGCCCAGATGCGCGGCCAGGTATCGCTGCGCCGCGACGGGGCCCGCGTCGTAGAACGCGTGTGAGATCGCGGGGTCGTCCAGGGCGACTGCGACGGCCGCGCGGTGCAGCCCGATGGCCCGGTCGGCGAAGAGCGCCGCTGCGACGAGCGTGCAGGCCTGCCGGAGGTCGCGTGCCGCGACGTCGAGGTAGCCGTGGACGTCGGTCACCGCCGCGCGGAGCAGCGCCGACTTATCGCCGATCCGCTCGTAGATGGTGCGCTTGGTCACGCCTGCCTCCTGCGCGATCGCGTCGAGCGAAGCGGCGTGGAAGCCGACGTCGACGAACAGCCGAGCTGCGACGGCGACGATGCGGGCGTCGCGCGCCGCCTGCTCATGGGCGGGTGGCCGGCCGCGACGCCGGTCTGCGGTCGAGGGCATGGCGACAGGCTATCAGAATGATACGGTGGCGTTTCATTAAGGAGGCGTCATGGACGAGATCGTCTGTCACATCGCGATCGCCGACGACTGGGGCATGAGCCGCAAGTTCGGCGAGTACGAGGTCGCGACGCGCGGCGTGCCGTGGGAGCCGGGCGGGTACATCCGAGCCTGCGATCCGGGCGACGTCGCCGCGGTCGTCGCGACCGTCTACGCCGACGTGCGACTGCCGCTGCTGCGGATCGACTGCAGCGTCGAGGGGCTCGCCCGCAACGGCGTCGAGGTCACGAGGGTCGACGGACGGCCCCGCATCCACGGGCCCATCCCGATGAACGCGGATGCCGTCGTCGGCGAGCATCCACTCACGGCCTGAGTGGCAGCAGCGCCGGACGCGCGGCGGCCCGCCCCGGGCGAACCGGAGCGGGCCGTCGTGACGTCCGTGCGCCGGGTCAGGCGTCGATGCCGACCGACCGCGACAGGCGCGCGCGCTCGTCGCCCGAGAGCTCGAGGTGGACGGCCTTCGCGCTGTCGATGATCGACTCCGCCCGACGGGCTCCCGGGATGGGGATGACGGTGTCGCCCAGCCCCAGCTCCCATGCCAGCACGACCTGCTGCGGGCTCACGTCGTGGGCGCGGGCGACCTCGCCGAAGGCGGCGAAGCGCTCGCCGATCGACCGCGCTCCGCCGCCCGTGCCGCCCAGGGGGCTCCAGGGGAGGAAGGCGATCCCGCGGTCGACGCAGTACCGCAGCTCGTCGTAGCTGCCCGGATGCCGCGGCGAGAACTCGTTCTGCACGCTCGTGAGGTTGCCCTCGCCGAGCACCTGCTCGGCGATCTCGATCTCCTCGACGCTCGCGTTCGAGATGCCGACCGCGCGGATCTTGCCCTCCTGCTGCAGGGTCTTGAGGTTCTCCATCACCTCGCCGTAGACCATCCAGCGGTCGGGCCGGTGGTACTGGTAGAGGTCGATCACATCGACGCGGAGAGCGCGGAGCGACGCCTCGACGGCCTTCCGGAGATAGTCGAGCGAGCCGTCCCGACCCCACTTCTCGCCCTCGCTGCGAGTGATCCCGCCCTTGGTCGCTACGACGATCTGAGACCGATCGCCGCTCCACGTGGCCAGGGCCTCGGCCATGATCTCCTCGTTGTGGCCCATCGTGTCCCAGCTCGGGGCGTAGATGTCCGCCGTGTCGAGCAGGGTGACGCCCGCGTCGAGCGCGGCGTGGACCGTCGCGACGGCATCCTCGCGGTCGGGGATCTGCTTGTCATTGTTCATCGAGACGGGCATCCCGCCCAGGCCGATGGCCGAGACGGTGAACGGTCCGAGGGTGCGCTGCTGCATGGGTCTCCTTCGACGTTTCGCGGTGGTGTGATCCCAGCCTGGCAGTCGGGCAAGCGATCCGGCAGCATCTTGCGCAATCGCACAGCGGGCCCCACGGGCGCCCGGGGGAGAATGGGTGCCGGCCGCCCGGCGACCCGCCGCCGCGTGCGCGACCGCCGAAGCCAGGAGCCCGAATGACGTTCGCCGACCACCGCCCGACGCCCGATGCAAGCGAGGCAGGAGCCCCTGTGCATGTCCTCGCGGGAAAGCCGCCCCTGCTGCCGGTCATGGTCGCGACGGGCGACGGGGCGTGGATGACCGACGTCGAGGGGCGTCGCTACCTCGACCTGACCGGCGACCCGGCGCTCACCTTCGGGCATCGGCATCCCGCCCTGCTCGCCGTCGCGACCGAGCAGCTCGGGCGGTTGACGGCGAGGAGCGCGGTCGTCGCCGACGACCGTACGGACGGATTCGCCGACGCGCTCGCTGCCGTGCTCGGCGCTGAGGCGGTGCTTCCGGCTGCCTCCGGGCCCGACGCGCTCCGAGCCGCCGTCGAGATCGCGCTCGGCGCGGGGGAGCGGGGGAACGTCGTCGTCGCGGCCGGCTCGCACCCCGAGTTCGCGGCATCCGGCGCGGCCACGGTGCCCTTCGGTGACATCGACGCTCTCGTCGCGGCGCTGGACGGCACCGTCGGCGCCGTCGTCCTCGAACCCGTCCAGGCCGCAGCAGGAGTCATCGCCGCGCCCGCGGGCTATCTCGCGGCCGCGCGACGGGCGTGCGCCGACCGCGGGGTCATCCTGATCCTCGACGAGACGCGCAGCGGCCTCGGCCGGCTCGGCGACACCGTCGCGCTCGGCGGGGAGGGTGAGGCCCCCGATCTCCGGGTGATCGGGCCGGCGCTCGGCGGAGGCATCATTCCCGTCGCTGCCGTCGTCGGAAGCCGAGCGCTGCTCGGTGAAGCAACGGCACCGGTGCCGGTGTCTCCGCTCGCGAGCGCCATCGCGCACCGCGTGGTCGAGATGCTCGAGGCGGGCGAGCTGCAGAACCGGGCCCGCGCGCTCGCCGAGCACCTGGCCGCGCGGATCGAGGTGCTCGTGGGAGCCGGGGCCGTCGGCGTCCGCACCGCGGGTGTCTGGGCGGGCGTCGACGTCGACCCCGAGGTCGTGACGGCGGCCGAGGTCGCTCGGCGACTCGTCGCGCGCGGCCTGCTGGTCGACGTCGTGGGTGACGCGACGGTCGTGCTGGCTCCGCCGCTGGTCGTCCGGGCGACCGAGCTCGACTGGGCTATCGAGCAGCTGCGGGTCGTGCTCGCGGCCTGACCCTGTCGCATCACGTCGCGATACATCTGCAGGACCGGTGGTGCTGGTGATGCTTCGCATCGAGCGCTGAGCACCACCGGCCCCGCGACTCTGACAGGTGTGTCGCCACCGCCATGGAAATGACCGTTGACACCGTCGCGCCCCGCCCGCTACCGTGCTGGTCATACGTAGAAGCACACCGTTGTTCTTCTACGGATCGGCGCTCATACGTATGACCGCCGAAACCGCACGCCACGTCACAGGAGACCGGAATGCGCACTTCCCGAATCGCCGCCGCTGCCGCCCTCGCGACCGCGGCGCTCGCTCTGGCCGCCTGCACGCCGGGCACCGCTACGAACACCGCCGCCCGAGCCGAGACGCTGATCTACGGCAAGTCCGACGGCGGTACGACCTACGTCCGCAACTACAACGTCCTCGGTCCCGCGACCGAGAAGGCCCCCAACGCCGAGCTGATCTACGAGCCGCTCGCTCGCATCGACTACGCCAACGGCGCCGTCGTCGAGCCGTGGCTCGCCGAATCGCTGCAGTTCGACGAGGCCGGCACGGCTCTCACGATCGAGCTGCGCCCGGACGTCACGTTCTCGGACGGCGAGACGATGGATGCCGACGACGTCGTCTACTCGCTCTCGCTCCCGCTCGAGCGGCCCGAGCTCAACCTCGCGGGCGTGACCTATGAGGCGGTGAGCAAGATCGACGACGACACGGTTCAGGTCGACTTCGCCGAGCCCTCGTTCGCCGCGCTCAACCAGTTCGCCTCGAGCTCGCTGCCGGTCGTTCCCGAGCACATCTGGCGCGACCAGGACCTCATGAGCTGGACGAACCCCGACCCGGTGGGCACGGGCCCCTTCACGGTCGATGCGTTCGCGGCCCAGCAGGTGACGCTCAAGGCGCGCGACGACTACTGGGGCGGGCAGATGCCCATGACCTACCTCAAGGTGCTCGCGACGAACGGCGAGGCGGTCAAGGCGCAGCTGCTCCGCGGCGACGTCGACTGGGCGCCGGCATCGTGGGCGGGTGCGGAGGAGGAGTTCGTCGCGCAGAACCCCGAGACGAACCTGTACCAGCTCTACGCGACGGGCGGGGCCTACTCGATGATGTACAACACCGCGCAGCCGCCCTTCGACAACGCCGACCTGCGGCGGGCACTCGCGCTGTCGATCCCACGCTCGGACATCACCGCGACGCTCAACCGGCCGGGCACCGAGGCCGGCCCGACGGGCCTCGTCGACCAGATCTACGCCGACTGGATCGCTCCGGAGTATCGCGGTGTCGTGCAGGACGTGGATGCCGCCGCCGCGCAGGCCGCGCTCGCGGCATCCGGCTTCACGGTCGTCGACGGCGCTCTGGAGAAGGACGGGCAGCGGTACTCGCCCCGGCTGTCGTTCAACCAGGACTTCGGGTGGAACGCCTACGCCGACATCATGATCAACAGCTGGAAGTCGGTGCTGGGCATCTCGGTGGCCCCGGCCGGGGCTCCGGGGGCGACCCTCTACGACCAGCAGAAGACGGGCGACTTCGACCTGACGATCGCCACGACCGGCGGTGCCGGGGTCTACGGCGTCTACGGCTTCCTCGACAGCCGGTACGTCGAACCGCTCGGTACCGCGGCCGCGACCAACATCGGACGCTGGAACGACCCCGAGACCGACCGCATCCTGTCGGATATGACCCGGGCGGCAGACGAGGAGACGCTCCGCTCGCTCGGACAGGAGATGCAGCGGATCGTCGTCGACGAGGTTCCCTTCAGCCCGCTGTACAACTCGTACTGGTTCGTCGACGTCAACGCGACGCACTGGACCGGCTGGCCGACGCCCGACGACTTCGACGCGGTGCCCTTCCCGAGCCTCGGGCCCGACACCGTCCGCACCCTGCTCTCGCTGAAGCCCGCGTCATGACCGCGCTCGGCGGGGCTGCCACGCCCACGACGACGACGGCTCTGGCCGAGGTCTCGGCGCGCCGGAAGCCTCGTCGGCGCAGCGGCGCCTTCCTCCTCAAGCGCCTCGGGTTCTACCTGGTCGCGGCCTGGTCGGCGATCACGTTGAACTTCGTCATCCCGCGCCTCATGCCCGGTGACCCGTCGGCGGCGATCATCGACCAGCTCGAGCGGGTGAGCGGTCAGGCCCTGGCGCCGGAGGCGCTCGTGTCGATCCGCGGCCTCTTCGGCAATCCCGACCAGAACCTGTTCGAGCAGTACGGGGCCTACATCGGCCAGCTGGCGCGATTCGACCTCGGGGTGTCGATCTCGAACTTCCCGGTGCCGGTCGCCGACCTCGTCGGCGCAGGCCTGCCGTGGACGCTCCTGCTCGTGGGCACGACGACGGTCATCTCGTTCGTGCTCGGCACGATGCTCGGAGTCGCGGTCGGATGGCGGGCCGGGTCGCGGTTCGACTCGATCATGACGCCGCTCATCACCTTCGTCTCGTCGGTGCCCTACTTCTGGATCGCCCTGCTGGCCCTGTGGCTGTTCGGCTTCGTCCTCGGCTGGTTCCCGCTCTCGGGCGGGTACGACCCGAACCTCCCGATCTCGCTCGAGCCCGCGTTCGTGCTGAGCGTCATGCAGTACGGCGCGCTGCCCGCGCTGACGATCATCTTCTCGGCGTTCGGGGGATGGATGCTGGGCATGCGCAACATGACCGTCACGACGGTGCGCGAGGACTACGTGCTCCTCGCTCAGGCCAAGGGCCTCCCGCCCGCGCGCGTGCGCTGGCGGTATGCGGCCCGCAACGCGATGCTGCCGCAGTTCACCGGCTTCGCGATGGCGCTCGGCGGCGTGGTCGGCGGGGCGCTGCTGACCGAGATCGTCTTCAGCTACCCGGGCATCGGGTACCTGCTGTTCTCCGCGCTGCAGAAGCGCGACTACCCGGTCATGCAGGGCGTGTTCCTGCTCGTGACCCTCACCGTCCTGCTGGCGAACCTCATCGCCGACTCGCTCTACGTGTGGCTCGATCCTCGCGTCCGAGAGGAGAGCTGACATGCGCGCCTCCCTGCTCCGCAACGGCAAGGTCCTCTTCGGAGTCGTCGTGCTGGCGTTCTTCGTGCTGCTCGCCCTGCTCGGCCCCGTGCTGCTGTCGGCGCTCGGCCTCGACGCCCGCGCCAACGACATCTCGGCGATCGCCGCGCCCCCGAGCGCCGCGCATCCGCTCGGCACGACCCAGTTCGGGCAGGACGTGCTCGCCCAGGTCATCGAGGGCGCCCGAGGCTCGATGTTCGTGGGGTTCCTCGGTGCCGCCATCGGCACCGCGATCGCGATCGTCGTGGGGGTGCCCGCGGGCTACTTCGGCGGCACGACGGGCAACCTGCTGAACTTCCTCACCAACATCTTCCTCGTCATGCCGGTGCTGCCGTTGATCTTCGTCGTCGCCGGCTACCTGCAGGGAACGGGCCTGGTCATGATCGCCATCATCATCGGGGTGTTCGGTTGGGCGGGAGGCGCGCGCACGCTCCGCGCGCAGGCGATGAGCGTGCGCAACCGTGACTTCGTGCAGGCCATGCGGATGCTGGGCGAGCCGCACCGCCGCCTCATCTTCGTCGAGGTGCTGCCGCACCTCTACGGCTGGATCGCGTCGATGTTCCTCGGCGGCCTCATCGGCGCGGTCATGGCCGAGGCCGGGCTCGCCTTCCTCGGGGTCTCCGATTCGTCGGCGATCAGCTGGGGCACGATGATCCAGGCCGCGCAGCAGCAGAGCGCGGTGCTGCGCGGGCTGTGGTGGTGGTTCGTGCCGCCGGGCCTGTGCATCGCCCTCGTGGGCACGGCGGCCGCGCTCATCAACTTCGGCGTCGACGAGCTCGCCAACCCCAAGCTCCGGGCGGCGAGCCGGCGGGTCGCCAAGCGCACCGCCTCGGTGCGCCGTGAGGCCGCCGTGCTCGAGACGACCGGCGCAGAGAGGGCATGACATGACGATGATCCAGGAGAGACGACCGGATGCGCCCTCGGATGCAGCGGGCTCGGATGTCCTGCTCGAAGTGCGGGGGCTCACGGTCGAGTACGCCGGTGCCACGGGCGCCGTGCGTGCGTGCGCCGACGTCACCTTCGATCTGCACCGGGGCGAGATCCTCGGGGTCGTGGGCGAGTCGGGGTCGGGCAAGTCGACGCTCATCACCGCGCTCACCCGGCTGCAGCGGCCCCCGGCCGTCACGACGGCGGGGAGCGTGGTCTACCACCCCCGCGAGGGCGGGGCCGGGATCGATCTCGTGCAGCTCACCCCGCGGCGGCTGCGGGGACTGCGCTGGACGCGGATGTCCATCGTGCTGCAGAGCGCGATGGATGCCCTCAACCCCGTCACCCGCGTCGGAGAGCAGTTCGTCGACGTGCTGCGCACGCACGACCGCTCGATGAGCCGGGCCGCGGCCTGGGACGAGGCGCGTCGGCTGCTCGGGCTCGTCGGAATCTCGGCCGACCGTGCGCGGAGCTTCCCGCACGAGCTGTCGGGCGGGATGCGGCAGCGCGCGACCATCGCGCTGGCCCTCGCCTGCCGGCCCGAGCTCGTGGTGATGGACGAGCCGACGACGGCGGTCGACGTCGTGATGCAGCGCCAGATTCTCGCCCAGGTTCTGCGGCTGCGCCGCGAGCTCGGATTCGCCGTCGTGTTCGTGACGCACGACCTGTCGCTGCTGCTCGAGCTCGCCGACCGCATCGCCGTCATGTACGCGGGCCGCATCGTCGAGCTCGCCGCGTCGCGCGAGATCTATCGCTCGCCGCTGCATCCGTACACGCAGGGGCTCCGCGACTCCTTCCCGCCGTTGCACGCCCCGATCGAGCGTCTCGAGGGCATTCCGGGAACGCCCCCCGACCTGCGTCTGCTGCCCGCCGGCTGCCCGTTCGCGCCGCGCTGCGCCCACGCGTTCGACCGCTGCCGGTCCGAGTTGCCGCTGCTCACCCCGCACGGCGAGCGATCCGTCGCCTGCCATCTGCGCGAACCCGAGGAGGTCGGGTCATGACCGAATCCACCACGACCGAGCCCACGACTTCACCTGTGCTCGAGGCCGTCGGCGTCACGAAGCACTTCACCGTCACCTCGGGGCTCGGCGCGAAGGCGACCGTGCACGCGGTGGAGGACATCACCCTGCGGCTCGTCCCGGGACGCGTCACAGCCGTGGTCGGCGAGAGCGGCAGCGGCAAGACGACGCTCGCGCGGCTGCTCGCGCGCTTCTACGAGCCCACCTCGGGCACCATCCGTCTCGAGGGCCGCCCCGTCGACCGCCCGACCGGTCAGGCCGAGCTCGCCTACCGCAAGGCCGTCCAGCTGATCTTCCAAGACCCCTTCGGGTCGCTCAACCCGCTGCACCGCGTGCGGCACAACATCGACCGGGCGATCCGGCTGCATCACCGCGGGCTCTCCCGCGCCGAGCGGCTCGGCCGGGCGCGGGAACTGCTGGAACGCGTCGCACTCACGCCCGCCGACGACTACCTCGAGAAGTTCCCGCACGAGCTGTCGGGCGGCCAGCGCCAGCGCGTGGTGATCGCCCGAGCCCTCGCTGTCGAGCCGCGGGTCCTGCTCGGCGACGAGCCGATCTCGATGCTCGACGTCTCGATCCGGCTCGAGATGCTGAACCTGCTCGACCGCCTCCGCCGCGAAGACGGTCTCGCACTGCTCTACATCACCCACGACATCGCGAGCGCGCGTTACCTCTGCGACGACATCGTGGTGATGTACGCGGGACGCATCGTCGAGATGGGCCCGAAAGAGGCGGTGATCGCCGATCCGCAGCATCCGTACACGAAGCTGCTCATCGAGTCGTCGCCCGACCCGCAGGGCGACCCCGACCGCGATCGCGACGCCGTCTTCGGATCGGCCGACGACCTGGGCGAGCCACCGAGCCTCATCGACCCGCCCAGCGGATGCCGCTTCCACCCGCGATGCCCGTTCGCGATGGAGCAGTGCCGCACGACGCGTCCGCCCCGGATCACCGTCGGGCCCGACCATGGCGCAGACTGCTGGCTGCACGACGTCGGTCGCGGGCACGAGCTCGCCGGATCATCGATGACGCAGCTCGTCTCCCGCACCCTGACCGAGGAGGTCCTGTGACCACGCCCAGCACCCGCCCGCGCTCGATCCGCCAGTCCGACGTGGCCCGACTCGCCGGGGTGTCGCAGTCGGCGGTGTCACGCGTGATCAGCGGAGATGCCGCGCGTATCCCCGACGAGACGCGGCAGCGCATCCACGAGGCGATCGCCGAGCTCGGCTACGTCCCCAACCCTGTCGCCCGCAACCTCCGGGGCTCCCGCACGCAGTTGCTGGGGGTCCACACGTTCGAGCCGCTCTTCCCCAACGCCCGCGAGGGCTTCTACGTCGAGTTCCTGCTCGGCATCGAGCAGCGCGCCGAAGAGACGGGGCACGATCTCGTGCTGTTCAGCTCCACCGGTGACGGCGCCGGCGGGCGGCGGATCTACCGCGACGAGACGAACCGGCTGCGCATCGCCGACGGCAGCGTGCTGCTGGGCGTCTCGCCCGACCGCGACGAGCTCGCCAAGCTCTGGCGCGAGGGGTACCCCTTCATCCACATCGGTCGCCGCGACGTCCCCGGCGCCGACATCCCGTGCATCATCCCCGACTACCGTGCGGCGGCCTCCGGGATCGTCGAACGCCTGCACGCCCTCGGCCATCGCACCCTCGCGTACCTGCGCGACTCGATGGACGTCGAACCGTACGAGGACCGCCGCGCCGGCTATGCCGAGGCGGTGACGCGTCTCGGCATCGCGGACCCGTCGCCCGGGTACCGCGAAGGCCGGGCGGGCGTGCCCGACGAAGTCGTCGCCGCGCTCGTGGACGGACGCTGCACCGCCGCCGTCGCCGAGAGCGAGCGGGTGGCGGGCGAGCTGCGCAACCGGCTGATCGAGCGCGGGGTCGACATCCCGGGCGAGGTCTCGGTCGCCGTCCTCGAAGACACGAGCGCCGGGGACGTGCGGTGGGACGACCTCCGCATCCCGCGCCAGGAGATCGGCCGCATCGCCGTCGACCGCCTGATCGAGATGGTGGACGACCCGGATGCCGCCCGCGAGAGCACGTTCGTCGCGTGCGAGGTGGCCGCCGGCGGCACCGTCGCACAGGTCAGAAAGGACCGAGGATGACCGAGCCGATCGACCTGCTGATCATCGGAGGCGGCGTCGGCGGCGTAGCCGCGGCCATCACCGCGACCCGCCTGGGCCTGCGTGTCGTGCTGACAGAGGAGTCGGGCAGGCTCGGCGGGCAGCTGACCTCGCAGGCGGTGCCGCCCGACGAGCACGCCTGGATCGAGCAGCCGACGACATCGCCGAGCTACGCCGAGTTCCGCCGCCGAGTCCGCGACTACTACCGCCGCAACTACCCCGTCACGGCGGAAGCCGCCGCCGAGCCGATCCTCAACCCGGGGCGTGGCATCGTCAGCCGGCTCTGCCACGAGCCGCGCGTCGCCGACGCGGTCATCGACGAGATGCTCGCCCCGTGGCTCGCGACCGGCCGGCTGCGGATCCTCCGCGACCACGAGCCCGTCGCCGTCGACGTCGTGCGCGACCGGGTCGAGGGCGTGGTCGTCCGCAGCCGGACGGGGGAGGAGACGGTGCTCGAGGCGCCGATCGTGGTGGATGCCACGGAACTCGGCGACCTGCTCGAGCTCGCACGCGTCGAGCACGTCATCGGGGCCGAGGGCGTCGACGACACCGGCGAGCTGCACGCTCCGGCCGTCGCCGATCCGATGGACCAGCAGGCGGTCTCATGGTGCTTCGCGCTCGAGCACCGCGAGGGCGAGGATCACGTCGGCGACCGTCCCGCACGCTACGAGCACTGGAGCACGCACGTCGACTCGTTCTGGCCCGGCCCGCAGCTGTCGTGGACCGACATCGAGCCGATCGGGCTGCACGAGCGCACCCGGCCGCTCTTCCAAGAGGTCGACACCCCCGACGTGCCGTTCGACCTGTGGCGGTACCGGCGCGTCCTCGCCGCCGACAACTTCACCGGTGGGATCTCCGACGTGACACTCGTCAACTGGCCGCAGATCGACTACTGGGAGGCACCGCTCCTCGGCGTCGACGCCGCCGCGGCCGACCGGGCACGCGCAGCCAGTCGCGAGCTGTCGGAGTCGTTCCTGTACTGGATGCAGACCGAGGCGCCGCGGCACGACGGCGGCACGGGCTACCCGGGGCTCCGCCTGCGCGGAGACGTCACCGGCACCGCCGACGGGTACGCCGACCGCGTCTACATCCGCGAGGCGCGACGCGCGGTGACCGAGTTCCGCGTGCTCGAGCAGCACGTCGGCGTGCAGGCCCGCGGCGCGGGGGCGGGCAGCGCCGTGTTCGACGACAGCGTCGGGCTCGGGCATTACCGCATCGACCTGCATCCCTCGACGGCCGGGCGCACCTACGTCGACATCGAGTCGTACCCGTTCCAGATCCCGCTGGGGGCACTGCTGCCGGTGCGCGTCGACAACCTGCTGCCGGCCGCGAAGAACATCGGCTCGACCCACATCACCAACGGCTGCTACCGCCTGCATCCGGTCGAATGGAGCATCGGCGAGGCCGTCGCCGCGCTCGCTGCCGTCGCGCTCGCCGAACGGGTTCCCCCGCGCGCGGTCCGGGCCCAGCCGCGGCTGCTCGACGACCTGCGCCGGGTGCTGACGGACCGTCTCGGGATCACGCTGCGCTGGCCGGAAGAGGTGCGCACGCACCACTGGAAGCCGCGGGAACGAGCCCACGAAATCGTCCCGTCGCGCTGACGCGTCGGGACCGTGCGTCGGCGACGAGGCCGGCGCACGTGTCAGGAAGGACGGATCCATGCCCCCTCTCTCCCACCCGCCCCACTCCGCCTCAGGCCGGCGCGGCCGGCTGCGGCGACGCCTCGGCGCCGTCGTCTCGGCGGTCGCCCTCATCGCCGGCCTCGCGTGGGTCGCGCCCACCGCAGCCGTCGCCGACGGCTCTCTCCCCGCCCTGTCGACGCAGGGGAACCGCGTCGTCGACGCCACCGGAGCCGACGTCGCCCTGCGCGGGGTGTCGGTGCTCGCCCCCGAGCAGAACGACCTCTGCGACTACTGCGACTCGCGGCCGACCTCCGAGATGATCGATCTCGCGGCGGCCTGGGGATCGAAGGTCGTGCGCCTGCCCGTCACCGAGGTCTCCGCAACTACCGACCTCGCCGCCTACGACGCCGAGTACATCGCGCCGTACGTCCAGCAGGCCGTCGATCTCGGCATCTACCTCATCATCGACCTGCACCTCGTCCGCGACTACGGCGACGGGGCGGGCGCCGTGCCGCGCTCGACGGTCGAGCGCTTCTGGGACTACATCGCGCCGCAGTACGGCGACGTGACCAACGTCGTGTTCGAGGTCTTCAACGAGCCCATCAACCCCGCGAGCTGGTCGACGTGGAAGGCCTACATCCAGCCGGTCGTCGACGGCATTCGGGAGACCGCGCCCGACACTCTCCTGCTGATGGGCTCGCCGCAGTGGAGCACGTTCGTCAACGGTGCCGTGAGCGACCCCATCGCGGGCGGCAACATCGCGTACGTCTTCCACATCTACCCCAACCAGGGGGCGCCGACGACGGCGCTGCTCGACAGCAAGTTCGGCAACGCCGCGCAGCAGATCCCCGTCGTCGTCACGGAGTTCGGGTGGAACCCGCCGGGGGAGTTCTCCGACAGCATCACCGCGGGCACGACCACCAACTGGGGCGTGCCGTTCCGCACGTACCTCGACGCCCGTCCGTGGATCGGGTGGCAGGCGTGGATCCTCGACAATTTCTGGAAGCCGCAGATGTTCGACTACGACTGGAACATCCTCGGTGGCGAGCACCAGGGGCAGTTCGTGAAGGACTGGCTCGGCGGCCTGCCCAACGTCTCTCCGTGCGCCTCGCACGACGGTCTCGGGGCCACGGTCACGGTGTCGTCGACGTACTCGGCCGCCTACCCGGGCTCGCGCCTCGTCGACGGCGACTGCACCGATGCGGGCCGCTGGCTCTCGGCCGTCGGAGACGCGACGCCGACGGCGACGATCGAGCTGGCCGCGCCGCAGCGGGTCAGTTCGCTCGGGGTCTACAGCGGGTTCGGCGGCGGGACCGGAACCGGCGTCGTGCTCGTCGACTTCACGGTCGAGGTGCGCACCTCGGCGGGATGGCAGCAGGTCGCCGCCGTCACCGGCAACACGCAGGCCGCGCGCGAGGTCGCGATCGGGGTCGACGGGGTCGAGGCGGTGCGCCTCGTGGTCACCAACCCCTCCGCCTCGACCACCGAGGCCAAGATCGCCCGCGTCTACGAGCTCGCCGTGCGCGGCTGACGCCCCACCGCGATACAGCTGCAGGACCGGTGGTGCTGGTGTCTGCTCCCGCCGCAGGCGGGACGACACCGGCACCACCGGTCCGACGGATGTATCGCCGTCGTCGCCGCGCCGGATGTCAACACGGCGGGCGAAACGGGGGCGGAAATACTGACGCAACACGGCCCGGATTAGGCTCGCATCCATGGGTGACCTCTTCGACGGATACGGCTCGACGCTGACGCCGCGCAAGACCGTGTCGGGGGTGCCGCCGTACGACGAGATGTTCGAGGTCTCGGGCACCATGCCGGCTCCCGGAAGCTCGCGCGCCGCGTACCGCGAGCTGTACCAGGCGCTCGCGCAGATGACGCAGGAAGAGCTTCGCGGACGCACCGAGTCGCTCGCGAGCTCGTACCTCGCGCAGGGCGTCACCTTCGACTTCGCGGGCGAGGAGCGCCCGTTCCCGTTGGATGCCGTGCCCCGGGTGATCGACTACGACGAATGGTCGCATGTCGAGTCGGGCGTGAAGCAGCGCGTGCGCGCGCTGGAGGCGTTCCTCGACGACGCGTACGGGCACCAGTTCTGCGTCCGCGACGGCGTGCTGCCCGCGAAGCTCATCGCCTCGTCGCAGTACTACTACCGCCAGGCCGCCGGCATCCGCTCCGCCAACGGCGTGCGCATCCAGGTCTCGGGCATCGACCTCATCCGCGACGAGCACGGCGAGATGCGCGTGCTCGAAGACAACGTGCGTGTGCCCTCGGGTGTCAGCTACGTCATCTCGAACCGCCGGGTGATGGCGCAGACCCTGCCCGAGCTGTTCGTCTCGATGCGCGTGCGGCCCGTGGGCGACTATCCGAACAAGCTCCTGCAGGCGCTGCGCGCCTCGGCCCCGCCCGGAGTCGACGACCCCAACGTCGTCGTGCTGACCCCCGGCGTCTACAACTCCGCGTACTTCGAGCACACGCTGCTCGCGCGCCTCATGGGCGTCGAGCTGGTCGAGGGCCGCGACTTGGTCTGCTCGGGCGGCAAGGTGTTCATGCGCACCACGCGAGGTCCGCAGCGCGTCGACGTGATCTACCGCCGGGTCGACGACGACTTCCTCGATCCGCTGCAGTTCCGCGCCGACTCGATGCTGGGCGCTCCGGGGCTCATGCTCGCGGCGCGCCTGGGCAACGTCACGATCGCGAACGCCGTGGGCAACGGCGTCGCCGACGACAAGCTGCTCTACACCTATGTGCCCGACCTCATCCGCTACTACCTCGCGGAGGAGCCGATCCTCAAGAACGTCGACACGTGGCGGCTCGAAGATCCGGGCGCGCTCGAAGAGGTGCTCGACCGCCTCGACGAGCTCGTCGTGAAACCCGTCGACGGCTCGGGCGGCAAGGGGCTCGTCGTCGGCCCCGACGCCTCTGCGGCCGAGCTCGACAAGCTCCGCAAGAAGCTCCTCGCCGATCCGCGCGGCTGGATCGCCCAGCCGGTCGTCATGCTCTCGACGATCCCCACGCTCGTCGAGGACGGCATGCGCCCCCGTCACGCCGACCTGCGACCCTTCGCCGTCAACAACGGCGAGGAGGTGTGGGTGCTGCCGGGCGGGCTGACCCGCGTCGCGCTGCCGGAGGGCCAGCTCGTCGTCAACTCCAGCCAGGGCGGCGGCTCGAAGGACACGTGGGTCGTCGGTGGCGACGCGCCCCGCACGGCCGAGTACAGCCAGGGGAACCTCGCCGGGCTCGTCGCCGATCAGGCCTCGACCCAGGCGATCCCGATCATCTACGACGAGCAGGACGAGCCCGCCCACTCGCCGCAGGACCACCCCGGCGGCCTGAGCGAGCAGCAGGAACAGCAGCAGCAGACCGGGGGATCGACGTGCTGAGCCGCATCGCCGAGAGCCTGTTCTGGATCGGACGCTACATCGAGCGGAGCGACGGCACCGCCCGCATCCTCGACGTGCACCTGCAGCTGCTGCTGGAAGACCCGTGGATCGACGAGGACACCGCCTGTCGGTCGCTCCTGTCGGTCATGGGCTCGTTCCCGCCCGAGGGGCTCGACACCGTGACCCGCCAGGACGTGCTGACCCGGCTCGCCGTCGACCGCACCAATTCGTCGAGCATCGCGTACTCGCTGCAATCGGCGCGAGAGAACGCCCGCCGCGCGCGCGAGATCGTCTCGACCGAGCTGTGGGAGACCCTCAACACCACCTATTCGCGGATGCCGCGGCGCCTGAACGCCGAGAAGGTGCACGAGTTCTTCCACTGGGTGCGTGAGCGCGCGGCGCTCGCCGTGGGCGTCACCGACTCGTCGACGAGCCGCGACGAGGCCTGGCAGTTCTTCACACTGGGGCGCTCGATCGAGCGCACCGATATGACGGCTCGGCTGCTCGCGACCCGGTCGCTGACCGAGGAGTCCGGGCCGTCGTGGACGACGATCCTCCGCTCCTGCGGCGCGTACGAGGCATACCTGCGCACCTACCGCGGCATGCCGAGCGCGCGCAACGCGGCGGAGTTCCTGCTGCTCGATCGTCTCTTCCCGCGCTCGATCATCCACTCGATCCAGCGGGCGGAGGAGTGCATGAGCGCGATCGACCCCGTCGCCGACCGCGTGGGGCACTCCAACGCCGTGCTGCGCGCGCTCGGCCGCATCCGCAACGATCTCGAGTACCGGCCGTTGGGCGAGATCCTCTCGGAGCTGCCCGAGCACATGGACAACGTGCAGAAGGTGACCCGTGAGGCCTCCGAGGCGATCCGCAGTCGCTTCTTCCCCACCGCCGCGGAGCCGAACTGGATCGGAGAGACCTCGTGAAGCGTCTG
The DNA here is from genome assembly GCF_003610405.1 of Microbacterium sp. AG238. GTDB lineage: Bacteria > Actinomycetota > Actinomycetes > Actinomycetales > Microbacteriaceae > Microbacterium. Next base: position 1,535,142 of record NZ_RAQC01000001.1, on the reverse strand, counting down.
CGCATCGAGCACACGACCGGGTTCACCTACCCCGGCGACGTCGCCGCCTCCTACAACGAGGCGCGGATGCTGCCGAGCTCGACCGATAGTCAGTTCGTGCTGAGCTCGCAGCTCGACATCGATCCCACGACCGCCGTCAACCACTACGTCGACTACTTCGGCACCCGCGTCGCCGCGTTCGACGTGCTCGCCGCGCACCGTTCACTCGCGATCACGGCCCGCTCGCTCGTCGAGGTGCGGCCCCGCCCGATCGAGCACCGGCAGATCTCGTGGGAGGACCTCGCCGACGAGACCGCGCGCTCGATCCACACCGTCGAGCAGCTCGGGCAGACGGCCCGCACGGCGCCGCACCCGGAGGTCGTCAAGCTCGCCCGCGAGATCGCGGCGTCGCACGACGAGCCCGGCCCGGCCGCGCACGCCATCGCGATCGCGATCGGGGATGCCGTCGAGTACATGCCCGGCGTCACGGGGGTGCACTCCACCGCCGCGGAGTCGTGGCCCGAGCGCAAGGGCGTCTGCCAGGACATCGCGCACATCACCCTCGGCGCACTGCGCAGCGTCGGCATCCCGGCGCGTTACGTCTCGGGCTACCTGCATCCCGACCCCGACGCCCAGGTCGGCGTCGCGGTGACGGGCGAGTCGCACGCCTGGATCGAGTGGTTCGCGGGCGACTGGCAGGGCTTCGACCCGACCAACAACGTCGAGATCAGCGACCGGCACGTGCTCGTCGGGCGGGGCCGCGACTACAACGACGTCCCGCCGCTGCGCGGGGTGTTCGCGGGCCCGTACAAGAGTGCGCTGCACGTGACGGTGACGATCACCCGCGAGGCTTGACCTCCGCGGCATCCGTTTCGACCTGCTCGCGGCGCGCGCCACGGCCGAGGGAGGTCGTAGCCACGAGGCCCAGCACGAGGAACCCCGCCGCGGCGAAGCTCGCGGCGCGGGTGCCGTCCGAGAGGGCGGCCTTCGCGTCGGTGGCGATGTCGGCGGTCTGCGGCGAGGCCGCCAGGCCCGCGATCGCGCCGCCCGCGCTGTCGACGACGGCGCTGACCACGTGGTCGCGCTGCTCGGCGGGGATGCCGCGGTCGTCGAGCTTCGCGGTGAGGGCGACCGATGTGGTCGAGAACAGGATGGTTCCGAGGATCGCGATGCCGAGCGCGGCGCCGAGCTGGCGAGCGGTCGACTGCGTGCCGGATGCCTGCCCGCCCTCGGCGACGGGGACGTCGGCGAGCACGACGCCGGTCAGCTGCGCGGTGGCGAGGCCGACGCCGATGCCGTAGACGAACAGCGCCGGGATGAGCGGGCCCCAGGTGGCGTCGGGGGCGACGACGAGGGCGACCCCGCCGACGCCGATGATCTCGGCGGCCAGGCCGGCGCGGACGATCCACACGGGTGCGACCTTGCCCGACAGGGCGCCGGCGAGCCCGCTCGCGACGAACGAGCCCGCGGCGAGGGCGAGCAGCACGAGGCCCGTCTGAACGGCTTCGAACCCGAGCGCGAACTGGAGCCACAGGGGGAGGGCCAGGATGATGCCGAACTCGCCGAGCGCGACGACGAGGGCGGCGAGGTTGCCGTTGCGGAACGACGGGATGCCGAAGAGCCCGAACGCGAGCAGCGTGGGCTTCCCGGCGCGGCGGCGCCGCACGCCCCAGACGACGAAGGCGGCGATCGTGACGGCCGAGATGACGAACGCGACCGGCACGGGGGACAGATCCCACGGCCACGACGCGCCGAACAGCTCGGGGCGCTGGTCGACGGTCCACCAGCCGTAGCTTCGTCCCTCGATGAGGCCGAAGACGAGCGTGCCCATCGCGATGACCGACAGGATCGCCCCGACGACGTCGATCCCCGCGGCGCCGCCGCGCGATTCCTCGACCGTCAGCAGGACACCCACGACGATGAGGATGCCGAGGGGGATGTTGATGCCGAAGGCCCAGTGCCACGAGAACGTCGTCGTCAGCCAGCCGCCGAGCAGCGGCCCGACGGCGGCCATGCCGCCGATCGTCGAACCCCAGACGGCGAAGGCGATGCCGCGTTCGCGGCCGCGGAACGTCGCGTTCAGGAGCGACAGGGTGGTCGGAAGGATCATCGCTCCGCCGACGCCTTGCACGAAGCGGGCGAGGATGAGCAGGTCGCCGGTCGAAGCGAGGGCCGCGCCGACCGAGGCCAGCGCGAAGACGACGACGCCTGTCAGCAGCATCCGGCGGCGGCCGACCCGATCGGCGATGCTGCCGAAGACGAGCAGCAGCGAGGCGAAGACGAGGGTGTACGCCTCTTGCACCCACTGCACCTGGGTCGAGGTGATGCCGAGGTCGTCGACGATCGAGGGGACGGCGACGTTCACGATCGTGGAGTCCACGATGATGAGCGCCACCGCGATGCTGATGAAGACGAGACCCGCCCACCGGCGGCGTGCCGAAGCTACCATGATTGCTAGAATAGCTAGCTAAATTGGCGACACAAGAGGGGTGCGCGCGGCGCGAAAGCGGCCGGGCCCCGTCGGGAACCGGCCGCTTCATGGATGCGGATCAGGCGGGCGGGTCACCCGGGTCGAGGGTCTTCAGCATGTCCTCCTCGGCTGCGTTGTCGGCCGTGAGCTCCTGCTCGGTGGTCTCATCGCCGCCGCGGGGTGCATCGTCGGTGATCGACTGCTCGGAGCTGGGGTCGTCGAGGTGACGGTCGCCGGTGGGCTCTTCGGACGGGATCGCGCTGTCGTGGCTGCTCATGGCCGCGACGTTACGCTCGCCGGCTCCGCCCGCGGCACCCCTTGACACCGGATTCGGCCGGGGTGCCGATACAGTCGTCGGACTGCTGTGGCTGGTGTGGTCCCGCCAGCCGTTCGAGGGTGCTCCAGCACCGCAGGCCCGACGAATGTATCGCCAGCCGGCGGTGGGACTGACGTCCTGGGACGGGCTACGCGCGGGGCTCGTAGCGGCGCGGCTCGTGCGTGCGGGCGACGAGATCGCGGAGCGCCTCGAGCGAGCCTGCCACGAAACCGGCGGCCCGGGCCTGCACCAGCACATTGCCGAGCGCCGTCGCCTCGACGGGGCCGGCGAGCACCGGCATGCCGGCGCGGTCAGCCGTGCGCTGGCACAGCAGCTCGTTGAGCGCGCCGCCCCCGACGATGTGGATCGTGCGTACGTCGACGCGGCCGAGGCGCGCGGCATCGGCGACGGCATCGGCGAACGCTTGCGCGAGCGACTCGACGATCGACCGGGTGTACTCCGCGCGGGTCCGCGGCGCCGCGAGATCGTGCTCGGCGCACCAGGCGTCGATGCGCGAGGTCATGTCGCCGGGCGCGAGGAACCGCGGGTCGTTGACGTCGAAGACGACGCCGTCGGCCTCACGAGCGGCGTCCAGGAGCGTCGGCAGATCGATGCGGTGGCCTTCGCGACGCTCCCACTGCCGCACGGCCTCGCTCAGGATCCACAGCCCCATGACGTTGTGCAGCAGGCGCACGCGCCCGTCGACCCCGCCCTCGTTCGTGAAGTTCGCCTCGAGCGCGGCGCGGGTGAGTACGAGGTGGTCGACCTCCACACCCACGAGGCCCCACGTGCCGCACGAGATGTAGGCCGCGGCATCCGGCTGCATCGGCACGGCGACGACGGCCGAGGCGGTGTCGTGCGAGCCGACGGCAGTCACGGGCGTGCCGGTCGGCGCCCCGATCGACGCGGCGACGTCGGTACGCAGCGGTCCCAGCCGATCGCCCGGTGCGATGAGCGGGGGGAGGATGCCGCGGGGGATGCCGAGCGCCGAGACGAGGGCGCCGTCCCATGAGGCCTGGAGCACCCGCAACAACCCGGTCGTCGAGGCGTTGGTCTGCTCGGCGCGGGCGACGCCGGTGAGCCAGTATCCGACGAGATCGGGCACGAGCAGCGCGGTGTCGGCGAAGGCGAGCAGCTCGGGGTCCTCGGCGGCGAGCTGGTACAGAGTGTTGAACGGCAGGAACTGCAGGCCGTTGCGCTCGAAGAGCTCCGCGTGCGGGAACCGTGCGTGCACGCTCTCGACCCCGCGCGAGGTGCGCTCGTCGCGGTAGTGGAACGGTTCGCCCAGCAGGCGTCCGCCGCGCAGCAGCCCGTAGTCGACGGCCCACGAGTCGACGCCGATCGAGGCGATGCCGGGGGTCGTGCGGAACGCGTCGCGCAGCCCTCCCAGCACCGAGCCGTACATGCCCACGAGGTTCCAGTGCAGGCCATCGCCGGCGTGCACCGGTTCGTTGGCGAACCGCGCTACCGTCTCCGTTTCGAGGGTGTCGGCCCCCACGTGCCCGACGATGACCCGCCCACTGGTGGCCCCGAGGTCAACAGCCACCACATTCCCTGGTGCGCTCATGCGCGGCACCTCTCTGCCGAATGCACGGCCGCGTGCCGAGCGCACGAGATCGGCGCGTGGGGGTGCCGTGCACTCGGCGCGAAGCCATGCACTCGGGTGCCGGCGTTCATCGGAGGAAGGCGGCGGCGACGCCGGAGTCGACGGGGATGTGCAGGCCCGTCGTGCGTGAGAGCTCGGGGCCGGTGAGGACGTAGACGGCGTCGGCGACGTTCTCGGGCACGACCTCGCGCTTGAGGATCGTGCGGTTGGCGTAGAACTGGCCGAGGTCCTCTTCCTTGACGCCATAGGTCGCGGCGCGGTTGGCGCCCCAGCCGGCGGCGAAGATGCCCGAGCCGCGCACGACGCCGTCGGGGTTGATGCCGTTGACCCGCACGCCGTGCTCGCCGAGCTCGACTGCGAGCAGCCGCACCTGGTGGGCCTGGTCGGCCTTCGTCGCCGAGTACGCGATGTTGTTGGGCCCGGCGAAGACGGAGTTCTTCGAGGAGATGTAGATGACGTCACCGCCCATTCTCTGCTCGATGAGCGCCTTGGCCGCAGCCTTGGACACGAGGAACGAGCCCTTCGCCATGACGTCGTGCTGCAGGTCCCAGTCCTTCTCGGTGGTCTCCAGCAGCGGCTTCGACAGCGACAGCCCGGCGTTGTTGACGACGAGGTCGATGCCCCCGAACGCGAGCAGCGTCGCGTCGATCGCGGCCTGCACGCCGTCGGCGTCGGCGACGTTGGCGGCGACGCCGATCGCGACGTCGGTGCCGCCGAGCTCCGCGGCTGCGGCCTGCGCCTTCTCGAGGTCGAGGTCGGCGACGACGACGCACGCGCCCTCGGCCGCGAGCCGGGTGGCGATGGCCTTGCCGATGCCGGATGCCGCTCCCGTGACGAACGCGATGCGCCCCTGGTGAGTCTTGGGCTTGGGCATCCGCTGGAGCTTCGCCTCTTCGAGGGCCCAGTACTCGATGCGGAACTTCTCGGCGTCCGAGATCGGCGCGTAGGTCGAGAGGGCCTCGGCGCCGCGCATGACGTTGATCGCGTTGACGTAGAACTCACCCGCGACCCGCGCGGTCTGCTTGTTCGCGCCGTACGAGAACATGCCCACGCCCGGGACCAGCACGATGAGCGGGTCGGCGCCGCGGATCGCCGGCGAGTCCGCATCGGCGTGGGCGTCGTAGTACGCCTGGTAGTCGGCGCGGTACGCGGCGTGCAGCTCGTGCAGACGGGCGATCTGCTCCTCGGCCGACGCCGTCGCCGGCACGTCGAGGATGAGGGGCTTGACCTTCGTGCGTAGGAAGTGGTCGGGGCAGCTCGTGCCCAGAGCAGCGAGAGCGGGTGCCTTCTCGGATGCCAGGAAGTCGAGCACGACGTCGGCGTCGGTGTAGTGGCCGACCATGGGCTTGTCGGTCGAGGCGATGCCGCGGATCGTGGGGGCGAGGGCGGCTGCGCGGGCGCGGCGCTCGGTCTCGGGCAGCGCCTCGAACCCGGCGCGCACGCCGCCGAAGGGCTCGGCCGCGCCGTGCTCGTCGATGTAGGCCTGCGCGGTCTCGATGATCCACAGGCTGTTGCCCTCGGCCTCATCCGAGGTGTCGCCCCACGCCGTGATGCCGTGCCCGCCGAGGATGCATCCGATGGCCTGCGGGTTCTGCGCCTTGATCTCGGCGATGTCGAGGCCGAGCTGGAAGCCCGGGCGCCGCCACGGCACCCACACGACCTTCTCGCCGAAGATCGCGGGGGTCAGCGTCTCGCCGTCGGCGGCCGTCGCGATCGCGATGCCCGCGTCGGGGTGCAGGTGATCGACGTGCGCGGCATCCACCAGTCCGTGCATCGCGGTGTCGATCGAGGGCGCGGCGCCGCCCTTGCCGTGCAGGCAGTAGTCGAACGCGGCGACCATCTCGTCCTCGCGCTCGACGCCGGGGTAGACGTTCACCAGCGCCCGCATCCGGTCGAGGCGGAGCACGGCGAGCCCTGACTCGGTCAGGGTGCCGAGGTCGCCGCCCGACCCCTTGACCCACAGCAGCTCGACGGGCTCACCGGTGACCGGATCGATGTCGGTGCCCTTGGCGGAGGTGTTGCCGCCGGCGTAGTTGGTGTTCTTGGGGTCGGATCCCAGGCGGTTGCTGCGCGCGATGAGGTCTGCTGCTGCGGCGGAGGTCATGGTTTTCCTTCGGGGTAGGGAGGGGAGGTCAGGATGCGGCGAGGTCGGCGAAACGCCGCACGATGCGTGCCATCGAGGCTGTGAATCCCGGATGCTCGGGCCGGTTGAGGTGGCCGTGGTCCGTGCCCGGCTCGACGACGACGTCGACGTCGCCGCCCGCGGCCCGCAGCGTCGCGGCGAACACGTCGCCTGAGACGCTCAGCTCATCGATCTCGCTGTTGATCATGAGTGTGGGCGGGAAGCCGCGCAGCTCGGCGGCCGACGCGAGGCCCGGCACCGCGGCGATCGGCGCGCCGATCACGGAGCCGCCGAGGTAGTTCTCGTACATCTCGCGGACGACGTCGGTGCCGAACCGGTCGTGCTCGGGATGGGCGGCGAGGGCCGCGCGCAGCGCCGGACCGGGGGCGGGCTGGACGGCGAGCAGGGTGGGGTAGGCCAGCACGACGAGGCGGGGAAGGATGCCGCCCGCCCCGAGCAGGCGCAGGGTCGCACCCGTCGCGAGGTTCGCCCCCGCACTGGCGCCGCCGACCGCGAGGCGCGTGACGCCGAGCTCATCCGCGTGAGAGGTCGCCCAGTCCCATGCGCGCAGGACGTCGTCGGATGCCGCGGGGTAGCGGTTGCCGGTGCGGTCCTCGATCTGCTGGTCGGCGCCGTCCCAGGTCGGGGGGACGGGGGCGAGGCGGTAGTCGACGGAGAGGACGGTCGTCCCCGCGGCGGCGAGCCCGCGGGCGACGGCATCCGCTTCCGGCATGTCGAGGTCGCCGAACGCGAAGCCGCCCCCGTGCATCCACACGAGGCCGGTGCCATCGGGTTCCGCGGCTCGGTAGAGGCGGATGAGCCCGTCCGCCTCGGACGTGGGCACGGCCGCGGCGGCCGACGGGGCGCTCATCGCGACACCGACTCTTCCGCCGGGGTCGGGACGTGCCGGCCATAACGCTCGAGCTCGATGTCCTCGAGCGACTTGCCCTCGGTGTTCGGAGCCCAGATGGTCCCGATCAGCAGCGCCGCGACGAGCAGACCGAGGATGATCACGCCCAGGCCGCCGAGTCCGAGACCCGACAGCAGGACGGGGAAGACCAGGCTCAGGAGGCCGACCATGACGCGCGCGAGCATGAAGAGCATGCCCTGGGCGCTCGCGCGGTAGCGGGTGGCGAACAGCTCGGCGGTCCACAGTCCGTAGAACGCCTGGGCTCCGACACCGGCGGAGACGCCCCACGCGACGGCGAAGAACAGCAGCGAGAAGAGTCCGGGCGGGGCGTAGATCAGCACCGCCCAGGCGACGACGCCGAGCCCCGCGCCGGCGAGGTACAGCCACTTGCGGCGCACGCGGTCGCCGAAGCGCATGAAGCCGAAGAAGGTCGCCGCGGCCGTGAGGCCCCAGACGAGCACCTGCAGCAGGTTCTGCTGCATCGGATCGTGGAGGCCCGCGGCGTCGTATACCCGCGGCTGGAAGATGCCGGCCTGGCCGGCGACGGTGTTCCACAGACCGTAGACGCCGATGAGGAAGGCGAGCGCGCCCCAGTTCTTCGGCTCCTTGAGCAGGCCGATGATGCCGGAGAAGAACGACGGACGCTCGCCCGCGACGAGGGCGGCCTCGCGCTGGCTCTTCCACCGGCGCGACTCGGGGAGCCCGCGACGGACCCACCACGTGACGGCGGCGATGACGAACAGGTGGAAGAAGATCAGGCGCGAGCCGAGCAGGCCGAGCGGGCCGACGGTCACGGCGAGCAGGAATCCGACCGCCGGGCCGATGGACCAGGCGAGCTGGGCCGTGCCCACGTGCGCGGCACGGTGCTCGTTCGGAGCCTCCTCGGCGATGTAGGTCCACGACGCCGGAACGCCCGCGCCGACGGCGATGCCCATGAGGATGACGCCGACGAGGAGGATCGCGAGGTTCGGGGCGAACGTCACGGCCAGGGCCCCGAGCATGAACACGATCAGGTCGTAGGTGTAGATGAACTTGCGGCCGAGCCGGTCGCACAGGGGACCGCCGATCGCGGCACCGATCGCGGCACCGAAGGCGTTGGCCGAGAGGGCGGCGACGATCCCGACGACGCCGTCGTCGAAGCCGAACGCCTCCTGCCACAGCGTGAGGCTCGTGGCGAGCGCGATGATGGCGCCGGCCTCGATGTAGTTCGACATGGCGACGGCGATGGTCGCCTTCCAGGCGCTCAGCGGGCGGCGGGTGCGGGTGGTGCTCATGCGCCCCATCCCGCCTGGGTGCCGCCGACGCGGTCGGCTTCGATCTTCTGCTGGTAGCCGGATGCCGCGTACGCGGCCATCGGGTCGGCGGGAAGTCCCCGCGACTCGCGCCACTCGGCCAGGGCCGGGCGGACGTCGGTGTAGAACGCGTCCATGAACACCGCCTGCGCCCCGAGCACGTCGTTCGCGGTGCGGGCGGCGGCGAGGGCGTCGGCGTCGATGAGCAGCGCACGGGCGGTCATCTCCTGGACGTTGAGCACCGAGCGGATCTGCCCGGGGATCTTCGCCTCGATGTTGTGGCACTGGTCGAGCATGAAGACCACGTCGGGGTTGTCGAAGCCGCCGCCGCGCAGCACCTCGACGAGGATGCGGAACAGCTGGAACGGGTCGGCCGCGCCCACGATGAGGTCGTCGTCGGCGTAGAAGCGGGAGTTGAAGTCGAACGAGCCGAGCTTGCCGAGGCGCAGCAGCTGCATGACGATGAACTCGATGTTCGTGCCCGGGGCGTGATGCCCGGTGTCGAGGCAGACCATCGCGCGCTCGCCGAGGGCCGCGACCTGCACGTAGCTGGTCCCCCAGTCGGGAACGTCGGTGTGGTAGAACGACGGCTCGAAGAACTTGTACTCCAGCACGAGGCGCTGCTCGCCCGTGAGGCGGTCGTAGATCTTCTGCAGCGAGTCGGCCAGGCGGTCCTGGCGTGCGCGCATGTCGTTCTGCCCGGGGTAGTTCGACCCCTCGGCCAGCCAGATCTTCAGGTCGCGCGAGCCCGTGGCATCCATCACGTCGATGCACTCGAGGTGATGATCGATGGCCTTGCGGCGGATCGCGTCGTCTTCGTGGGTGAGCGCGCCGAACTTGTAGTCCTCGTCCTGGAACGTGTTCGAGTTGATCGTGCCGAGGGCGACGCCGAGGTCTTCGGCGTGCCGACGGAGAGCGCCGAAGTCGTCGACCTTGTCCCACGGGATGTGCAGCGCGACGGCGGGGGCGAGGCCGGTGACGCGGTTGACCTCGGCGGCATCCGCGATCTTCTCGAACGGATCGCGCGGGGTGCCGGCCGTGGGGAACACCCGGAACCGGGTGCCGGAGTTGCCGAACGCCCAGCTGGGCAGCTCGATGCCCTGGCGCTCGAGCAGGGCGAGGTGGTCGGGGGAGAGGGTGCTCACGATGCGTCGTCGCTTTCGTCGGTGGGGGTGGATGTCGGTGAGGCGGCGCCGGTGCCGGTCGCCGCGAGTTGGTCGTGCAGATTGAAGATCTCGGTCAGCGGGGTGGCCGCCTGGTCGGGGCGCCCGTCGAGGCCGACGAAGAAGCGGGCCATCTCGGCTTCCCAGCGCGCCGCGATCGGCGACGCGGCGAGGTACGCCTGGGCTGCGGCGTCGTCGTCGACTTCGTAGTAGCCGATCAGGCGGCCGCCCTCGCCGAGGAACAGCGAGTAGTTGCGGCGGCCGGATGCGGCGATCTCCGCCAGCATCTCGGGCCAGACGGGGGTGTGCCGGGAGATGTACTCATCGAGCAGGTCCAGACGGATCTGCAACGAGAAGCAGACCCGGTGGGCAGATGCACTCGTCATCGAGGCTCCTTGGTGAGCTGGTGTGAATCGTTTCACGAGCGTAGCGGTTTGCGAGCGCGGGCACAAACGGCAAGCGCTTACCCATATCCTGCCGTTGCTGTCGCGCTCGCGCTACGGTGGTGTGCATGGCAGTGAGCGTGCGGGATGTCGCGGTCGCGGCATCCGTGTCGGTGGGGACCGTCTCGAACGTCCTCAACAATCCGACGCGCGTGTCGCCCGAGATGGTCGCGCGCGTGCAGCAGGCCATCGCCGACCTCGGGTTCGTCCGCAACGACGCGGCGCGGCAGCTGCGGGCCGGGCGAAGCCGCTCGATCGGCCTCGTGGTGCTCGATATCGGCAACCCGTTCTTCGCCGAGGTGGCCCGGGGCGCCGAGCAGCGCGCTGCCGAGAGCGGCATGGCGGTGCTGCTGAGCACGAGCGACGAGAAGCCCGAGCGCGAATCGGCGTATCTCGACCTCTTCCGCGAGCAGCGCGTCAACGGCGTGCTCGTGACTCCTGCGAGCGACGATCTCGAGCGGTTGCGCGGGCTGCAGGCGGCCGGCGTCCCGGTCGTCCTCGTCGACCGCGAGGTGCCCGACGACGTGTTCGCCTCGGTGTCGGTCGACGACGTCGAGGGCGGCTACCTCGCCGTGGCGCACCTTCTGGCACGCGGGCGTCGGCGTATCGCGTTCGTCCGCGGGCCGGTGTCGATCCGGCAGGTCGCCGACCGTCTCGAGGGTGCGCGCCGAGCGGTGGCCGAGGTCGCCGGTGCACGGCTGGAAGAGATCGCGGTGCCCGCCCTGTCGGTCCTGCACGGGCGCGCCGCCGGAGAGCTGCTGCGAGACCGTCGCGGAGACGACCGCGTCGACGCCGTGTTCGCGGCCAACGACCTGCTCGCCGTGGGGGTGCTGCAGGCGTTCTCGGTGCTCGGCCAGTTGCGGGTGCCCGACGAGGTCGCGCTCATCGGCTACGACGACATCGACTTCGCGTCGGCCACCGTCGTGCCGCTCAGCTCGATACGCCAGCCCGCGCACGAGATCGGATACCGCGCCGTCGACCTCCTGCTGCGCGGCCTCGACGACCCCGCCGGCGAGCACGAGCGCCGCGTGCGCTTCCGCCCCGAGCTCGTCGTCCGCGACTCCACCGCCTGACCCCAGCCCCCGCCCCGCTGCTGCCCCTCCCGCACCTGCTGCCCCCGCATCCTGCTGCCCCCGCGAGGTCCCAGTTCGGCCGGTTCTGTGCGCCGCATTCCCGGCCGAACGGGGACTTCGCGCCCACCCCACCCGGTTCCGCTCTTACCGGGCGACGAGGGCGCACATCTGCACGGTGCTGGGGCGGTCTGACCGTGCGGATGCGCGTCCTCGGCGGGCGAGGCGCGTCAGAGGCGGGACCGGGACCAGGTGCCGGGGGAGAGCATGACGGGGGCGAGGGAGACGGCGGCAGGGCGAGCGCCGGGGAGAGCGCCGGGGAGAGCGGCGGGGGAGAGAGCAGCGGGGGTGGCGGGGAGAGCGGCGGGGGTGGTCACCGTGAGCGTGCGGGGACGGGTGTCGAGGTTGGCTGCGAGCACCGTGACCTGGCCGTGGCGCTCGGCGCCGACGGCCCAGACGAGGCCGTCGGGACTCGAGCCCGACAGGAGCTCACCGCCCGCGAGCGCGGTGAGGGCTGCGATCGCCTCGGCGGCGGGCAGCGCCGTGCCGTCCGCGGCGAGGATGCCGCGCGGACCCCACGACTCGAAGAACGTCAGGCTCGCGACGCCGCGCACCGCGAGGGCCGCGGCGCTCGCGATCGTCCAGGCCGCGAGCTCGGGCGAGCGCTGCCGCGGGTCGTCCGCGTCGGTCAGGTGCGTGCCGTAGCCGGCCGACAGATCGGATGCCGCAGGGCGCGGTGGCGCCGTCGTGGCGACGTCGTTGAAATGCGGGCGCAGCGAGACCGGCCCGACGTGCACCGGCACCCCGCCGCCGATCTCGACCGCCTGCGTCGCCACGAGTCGCTGCATCGCGAGCGACTCGACGAGCTGCTCGGTGTCGCGGCTGTGGAAGAGCGGGGTGACGCTGAACGTCAGCCCCGCGAGATGCCGCGGCAGGCGGTGGTGCTCGCGGTTGAACTCGGTGAAGTGCGAGCGTGCGCCGCCGACGATGGGTACGGCCAGGCCCGACTGATCCAGCGCGCCTCGGAGCAGCGCGACCGTGGCCTCGTCGGAGATGTGACGGGCCGGCCCGGAGGGCTGGAACGCCGCCACCCGGGCCACACGATGACGTGCGAGCGCGGTCACCGCGTCGGAGAGGGATGCGGCGATCGCGGCATCCGCATCATCCGAGACCCCCGCCTCGGCGGGCAGCACGAGGCGGACGTCGAGGGGCGGACCCTCGGATGCCGCGCGCTCGAGCGCCGCCGGCCATCCCGGCCACGCGAGGTCGAGCTCGACGAGGGTGCTCGCCGCATCGCCACGCCCGACGTGCGCAGGCGCGGGCGCGGGGCCCGGCGCGGTCGACGCGCTCAGCCCGATCTCAGGGAAGGCCCCGGCACGACGCAGCTCGATCAGCGCGTCCTCGGTCCCGTGGCCTCCGGCTGCGGCATCCGCCATCAACGCGGCATCCGACGTCGCCACCACGGCAGTGTTCGCCATGAGGTCCGCGGTGACGGTGATCGCCTGCCGCACCCGCTCACCGGCCCCGACCTCGTACGGGAACGGCAGCGCGAGCGGCCGGCTGTAGACCTTGAACGAGGCATCGGTCCAGTTGCGCTGATCCTCCATCTCGAACACATCGCCGTCGAACGCCAGCCCGATCTCGACGCCGTCGTCGCGCCACCGCAGTCCCGCGATGTCGAACACCGGCTGGTGGGGGCTGATGGCGACCGGCAGCGCCGTGTCCGACACCCGGCCCGTGCTGTGGGCCACCGACAGCCCGGCCCCGGCCGCGCCGGGCGGGATGAGGGCGACGAGGCCCGTGCGGTTCGTCTCGAGGGGCGACGCCGCCTCGAGGTCGCACAGCACCCGCAGGCTCTCGCCGCGCACCTCGGCACGCACCACACCGCTCAGCGGCATCCGCTCGTCGGCGGTGCGGACGTGCAGCATCAGGCTCGTTTCGGTGGCGGTGACACGGTCGACGACGAGGTCGGCCGTGTTCCAGTCGCGGTCGCGGACGACGGCCCGGATGCTGCGCAGCACGCGCCGTCCGCTTCGCCGGATGTCGGCGAGCTCATCGCCGCGCAACTCGAACTCCCACACTCCGATCCGTCGTCGGTCCGCCTCGGCGCGCCCCCACATCGTCGGCATCCTCAGAGGGTCGTCATGCCGCCGTCGACCGAGAACGTCGCCCCCGTGGCGAACGAGCCCTCGTCGCTCGCGAGGTAGACCATGATGCCGGTGACGTCGGCGGGGGTGCCGGCGCGGCCGACCGGGATGCGCGAGACGATGGCCGCCCGCGACTCGGGGTCGTCGCTGATCGCCGACACCAGCGGCGTTTCGGTGTACGCCGGCTGCACGGTGTTCACCCGGATGCCGCGGTCGGCATATGCCGCGGCGACCGTGCGACCGAGTCCGTGTACGCCGGCCTTCGACGCGCTGTAGGCGGTGAACGCCCATCCCTCGCCGTTGACCGCGGTGGGGCTTCCGGTCAGGATGATCGACCCGCCGCCGCGCGACAGCAGCGCGCGGACGGCGTACTTCACCGTCAGGAACGTCCCGGTGAGGTTGATGTCGATCGTCCGCCGCCAGACGTCGAGATCGAGGTCGGCGGCGGGTGCGTCCTGCCCGAACAGCTGCACGCCCGCGTTCGCGACGACGACGTCGGGCGTCCAGCCGGCCGCCTCGAGCTCGGCGAACGCCGCCGCGACGGCGGTCTCGTCGCCGATGTCCATCGTGACCGCGCGTGCGAGCGGGCCCAGGGCCGATGCGGCGTCGGCCACGGCCGGCCCGTTGCGATCGGCGAGCACGACGCGCGCGCCCTCGGCGACGAACCGCTCGGCGACGGCGTGTCCGATGCCCATCGCAGCGCCCGTCACGAGCGCCGTCTTGCCCTGCAGTCTCGTCATCGTCGTCGTCCTCAGCGCTCGATGTGGTCCAGGTGCAGCATCCGCGCGAGGTTCTTGTCGAGCTCGTCGTCGCGGAAGATCTTCTTCCAGTCGTCCTTGATGATGCTCTCGCGACCGTAGTCCATCGCGATCAGGCACGCATCGCTGAACGGGTTGTCGCCGCGCAGGCCGTTCGCGAGGGCGACCTGGGTGTGGCCGTACAGGATGCTGCGGGCGGCTGCCTCGGGCACGCCCATCGTGTGGATCGCCTCGTCGAGAGCCTCGTTCAGGAGCGAGCCGATCATGCAGGCGACGGTCTCGACGAGAGTGGGCTCGAGCTGGGCGAGCTGCTTGATCGTGACCCAATGCACATCGATGACGGGCGCGTAGATCGCGCGGACGGTCTCTTCGACGATGCGCTTCTTCTCGGGGTCGTCCGACTCGATGGCCGCAATCGCATCCTGCGGGGCGGCGATGCCGCCGAACGTGTCGGCCCATTCCTCCTTCGTCGTGCGTTCGAGGAACACCGACGGGTGGCACGGGTGCGCGACGGCCTGGATGATCTCGTCACGCGTGGTGAGCAGCCCCGCGTAGGCGGCGGCCGGGTCGAGGGTCAGCACGATGGCGCCGGCCTTCAGCTGCGGGACGAGATCGGCGGTCACCGGACCGAGCGCGAGATCGGGCACGGCGAGCACGACGATGTCGGCGTCGGCGACCGCCGCGGCGGCATCCGTCAGCTCGCGCCCGGCGGCGATCGTGCGCTCGCGGCCGGCCGGCGAGTTCTCGACGTAGAAGACGGTGTGGTCGGTCTTCACGAGGTTGTTGGACACGCGCATGCCCATCTTCCCGCCTGCTCCGACGACGGCGATCGTGTGGCTCATCAGGTGCTCCTCAGGTATTCCAGGGTGGCGCGGGTCCATTCCCGCTCGGTTCGGACAGTGGTCTGGGCATCGCCCTGCCAGGGCAGCCAGTGCTCGACGATCTCGTTGACCTTGGGCTCGTTGACCCCGCGATCGCGCGGCCGGACGGTCTCGAGCAGATGGGGGTAGTCGTGCAGCCCCTCGCCCATGCGGGTTCCGGTGAACGTGAAGCCCACCCATCCGGGCTGCCGGTCGAAGGCGAAGTCCTTCACGTGGATGTTCGTCACGTACGGCGCGGCGAGCTCGATGGTCTCGCGCGGCAGCTCCAGGCGCGCGACGACGTTGGCCGGATCGAGGCACACGCCGAGGGCAGGGCTGTCGATGGCCGCGATCAGGCGCGTCAGATCGGCGGTCGACACCTGCTCGTAGGTCTCGAGCGCGAGTGCGACGCCCGCGGACTCGTAGGCGGGCAGGATGCCGCGCAGCCACATCTCGGCCTGCGCGAGCGTCGGGCGCGAATCGGGAGCGTAGATCATGCTGCGCACGAGCCGCGCGTCGAAGACGGCCGCGAGCTCGAGGAATCGGGCCAGGTGCTCGGGCGCGACGCCCTTCGTGCCGACCTCGATCGTCAGCCCGAGGTCGCGGGCCGCGGCGGCGGCATCGCCCAGCTCGACGTCGTCCATGCGTTCGAGCGGGGCGTAGTCGCAGATCTGGAAGAGGTCGACGCCGAGCTCGCGCGTGCGCTCGAACGCGCCGACGAGCGAAAGCGGCTGGGGTGCACGGTCGGAGTGCTCCCACAGGAAGGCGTAGGTGCCGAGGCCGATCACGGGGTCGCTCCGTCTCGGGGGCTGCGCGAGGTCGCGAGGGCTGCAGCCTCGTCGATCACGCGGCAGAAGGCGGCCGCGTCGTGCGCGAAGCGCCCGAGGAAGAGTCCGTCGACCGCGCCCTCGAGCCGAGCGAGCAGACCGGGGCCGGCGGAGCCGCCGTAGATGACGCTCGATCCGGCGCGCGCGGGATCGGCGTCGAGGGCTGCGCGCAGGGCGCGGCTCACGGCGACGATGTGCTCGGTCGGCGCGGGCTCGGGAGTCCCGATCGCCCAGACCGGCTCGTACGCCACCACGACGCGGCCCGCGGGAGCGCCCGCGAGGTCGGCGTGGAGCTGCGCGACGCTCGCGCGCGCCGCGGCCCCGGCATCCATCCGCTCCGACTCTCCGATGCACAGCACCGGGGTGATGGCGTGGCGCAGGGCCGCCGCGGCTTTGGCCGCCGTGATCTCGTCGGTCTCGCCGAACAGGCGCCGGCGCTCGGCGTGGCCGACCTCGGCGAACGTCCCGCCCGACTCGGCGACCTCGGCCGCCGTGATCTCGCCCGTGAAGGCCCCCGGCTCATGAGCCGAGACGTCCTGGACGCCGACCTGGATGCCGACGGGCGCGAGGAAGTCGCGGGCGTCGTCGAACTGCAGGTACGTGGGGATGACGAAGACGTCGACGACGCCGCTGCGGACGGCCTCGTGGGCGCCCACCGCGGCGGCGACCTCGCCGAACCACACGCGCGCGGCGCGCCGGCCGAAGTACGCCTTGAGGCTCACCCCGACGGTCACGCGTGGCGTTGGCGTCTCGCCGGAAGCTGCGACGGGCGGCATCAGCAGGAGCCGGTGCTCTCGTACCGGTCGATGACGGCGACCTTCTCGGCCGAGGCGGAGGCGGTGTCGAAGCGATAGGTCAGCCACTCGCGGACGAGGCGGCGCGCGAGCTCGATGCCCACGACACGCTGTCCCATCGTCAGCACCTGCGCATTGTTGGAGAGCACGCCGCGCTCGACCGAGAACGAGTCGTGGGCCGTGACGGCGCGGATGCCGGCGACCTTGTTCGCCGCGATCGCGACGCCGAGGCCGGTGCCGCAGATCAGCAGGGCGCGGTCGGCCTCGCCGCGTGCGACCCGCTCGGCGGCCTCGATCGCGACGGTCGGGTAGGGGGTGTGCCCGTCGGCGCTCACACCGACGTCGACGACCGACGCGACGTCGTCGCTGGCCTCGAGGTCGCGTTTGAGCACCTCTTTGTAGTCGAAGCCGGCGTCGTCGCAGCCGATGACGATGCGGAGCGGTTCGGTCATGACGGGGTCCTCTCGTGGTGGGCGAGCACGTCGCCGATGGCGGTCGCGATGAGGGCGAGCGAGTGCGCGCCGGGGTCGGGGGTGCCGACGCTGTGCTGGCCGTGGGTGCGCGCCCGGCCCATGCGGGGCAGCAGCGCGGCGGTCGCGGCGGCGGACGAGGTGGCGACGGATGCCGCCGTGCGCCAGGCCTCGGCGAGGCTGGCCACGGTGGCGACGCCGGCCGACAGCTCGGCGCTGAAGGGCACGAGGGCGTCGACCATCGTCTTGTCGCCGAGCTCGGCCTTGCCGTACGACATCACGCCGCGGGTGGCGGCGGCGACCCCGGCCGCGACTCCTGCGGCATCCGGTCGGCCCGCGTCGCCGAGCGCGCTCGCGACCGAGGTGAGGATGACGCCCCACAGCGCGCCGGAGGTGCCGCCGGCACGGTCGGACCAGGCGTCGGCGGCGCGGGCGAGCGTCGTCGCCGCGCCAGCGCCGGCGGCCTCGGCCTCGTGCGCGGCGGCGCGGGCGGCGTGCGAGCCGCGCTGCATCCCGATGCCGTGGTCGCCGTCGCCGGCGATCGCGTCCATGCGTCCCAGCTCATCGACGTGCGCGTCGACGGTGCGGGCGACCGCGTCGACGACCTCGACCACCACGCGGGCGACCGATCGCGAGTCGGTGTCACCGGGGACGATTGCGGTGGCCGCGTCGGCTGCGTCCGCGTCGGCCGTCGCGCCGGACTCGCCGGACCGGGCGGAGGCCTCGGGGGCGACGGCTCCGCGGCGGTAGGCGGGGGCGTCGACGGGGGTCTCCCACAGCTCGGCGAGCTCGTCGTCGAGCCAGAACAGCGTGAGCGAGGTACCGGCCATGTCGAAGCTCGTGCAGTACTCGCCCACGTGCGGGTCGATCACCTCGAGGCCGGCGTCGGCGAGCAGCTGGGCGATGCGCCGATAGACGACGAACATCTCCTCGTACTTGAGCGAACCGAGGCCGTTGAGGATGGGCACGACGCGTGCGTCTGCGCCGTCCGGCCGTTCGGCGAGCAGCGTCGTGACCAGCAGCTCGGCCAGCCCGTCGGCCGTCGGCACATCGCTCTCGTCGATGCCCGGCTCGCCGTGGATGCCGAGGCCGATCGCCATGCGACCATCCGGGACGCTGAACAACGGCGCGGGAGCACCCGGCAGCGTGCATCCCGAGAACGCGACACCGAACGAACGGGTGCGGTCGTTGGCGAGACGCGCCACGCGCGCGACGCCCGCGAGGTCGTACCCGGCGGATGCCGCACCCGCCGCGGAACGGAACACGGTGAGGTCGCCCGCGATCCCGCGTCGCCGGTGCTGCTCGTCGGCCGCCGCGCTGGCGATGTCGTCGGTGACGGCGACCGTCTCGCAGGCGATGCCCTCGCCGCGCAGGCGTTCCTGCGCGGCGTCGAAGTTGAGCACGTCGCCGGCGTAGTTGCCGTACGAGAAGAGGACCCCGCCGCCCGCGTGGGCCGCGCGAGCGACGGCGTTGATCTGCTGGGCCGACGGTGAGGCGAAGAGGTTGCCCATCGCGGCGCCGTCGGCCAGGCCCGCGCCCACGAGCCCGCCGAAGGCCGGGTAGTGCCCCGACCCGCCGCCGACGACGACGGCCACCCGGCCCTCGGGCGCCGGGGTGGCACGGACCACGCCGCCCGGGACGCGGCGGACGTAGCGCGCGTTGGCCGCGACGAAGCCCTCGATCATCTCGTCGGCGAAGTCGGCCGGTGCGTTCCACAGGCGGGTCATCGTGCCGCGGGACCGTTCTGCGTCACGGCCGTCGTCTCACCTGTGTGCGGGACGGCGGCGGGCGCCATCCGGTTGCCGCGGGCGAGCAGCACCATCAGCACGGCGGACACGAGCATCACGACCCCGACGATGACCATCGGCATCTCGTACCCGCCGGTCCAGTCGCGGACGGCGCCGGTGATGTAGGGCGCGCTGAACCCGGCGAGGTTGCCGACGGTGTTGATCAGCGCGACGCCGGCGGCGGCCGCGGCTCCCGTGAGGAAACGGGTGGGCAGGGTCCAGAAGTTCGGCAGAGCGGCGAAGATCGCGCACGCGGTGACCGTGATCACGGCGATCGTCGCGGCGGGCGACCCCGCGAAGAGCGCGAGCGGGATCGAGACGGCGCCGGCCACGGCGGGCACCGCGATGTGCCAGGTCTTCATGCCGCGGCGGTGCGCGTCGCGAGACCACAGCACCATGACGATCGCGGCGGGCAGGTACGGGATCGCGGTGATCAGGCCCTTCTGGAAGACGTCGAAGGTCTGGCCCGTCTGCTCCTGGAAGCCCTCGATGATCGTGGGCAGGAAGAACGCGAGGGCGTAGAGGCCGTAGATGAAGCCGAAGTAGATGAACGACAGGGCCCACACTCGTCCGCTGCGGAACGCGAACCGCGCGGAGACGTGCTTCTCACGGGCTTCCGTGGCCGAACGCTCGGCGGCGAGAGCACCCGTGAGCCAGGTCTTCTCCTCGGCCGTGAGCCATGCGGCATCCGCGGGGGAGTCCTTGAGGTAGAACCAGGCGACGACACCGACGATGACGGCGGGGATCGCGACGCCGAGGAACATGAACCGCCAGCCCTCGAGCCCGAAGAAGACGCCGTGCTGCTGGATGAGGGCGCCGGCCAGCGGGGCGCCGATGACGGTGGTGAGGGGCTGGGCCAGGTAGAAGAGCATGAGGATGCGGCCGCGGTAGCGCGAGGGCACCCACAGGCTGAGGAACAGGATCGCTCCGGGGAAGAAGCCGGCCTCGGCCACGCCGAGCAGGAAGCGCAGGACGACGAGCTGCTCGAAGTTCTGCACCCACGTGAAGAGCACCGCGACGATGCCCCAGCTCACCATGATGCGCGCGAGCCACTTGCGGGCGCCGAACCGGTGCAGCGCGAGGTTGGAGGGCACCTCGAGCAGGATGTAGCCGATGAAGAAGACGCCCGACGCGAACCCGAACTGGGCGGCGCTCAGGGCGAGGTCGTCATTCATGCCGTTCGGTGCTGCGAAGCCGATCGCGGTGCGGTCGAGGTAGTTGATGAAGAACATCAACGCCACGAACGGCACGAGGCGGATAGCGACCTTGCGGATCGCGGAACGGGCTACGGGTGATTCCGTTTCGGAAGAGGTGTCCACGCTGACTTCCCATCGTCGGTTGCGCGACGAGTTGCCTCATCGCCCGGCTATTTTGGCAAACCGGTTGACCAATTGCAACCTCATTCCTGCCGGGTAGGTTTGTGGTCATGCCCGCCTATCGCTCCGACGGATCGCCCGACCTCGCGGCATCCCTCGCAGCGCTCCCGGCGCGCACACCCGTCTCGGAGGTCGCGCGACGCCTGCTCGATCTGTTCACCTCGGGCGATGTCGCCCCGGGCACGCGGCTGCCGCCGGAGCGGCAGCTGGCCGCGACCCTCGAGGTCGGGCGGTCCGCCGTGCGCGAGGCGCTCGCCGCTCTCGAGATCCTCGGGATCGTCGACGTGCGCCCCGGCTCGGGAACGTACCTGCGCGGCGCGGCGAGCGAGCTGCTGCCGCAGACGCTGCGGTGGGGATTGCTCATCGGCGAGCGGAACACGCACGAGTTGATCGAGCTCCGGTCGGGACTGGAGATCTACGTCGCCCGTCTGGCGGCGGCCGCCGCCGGTTCTGGCGATCTCGAAGCGCACGTCGAACGGATGCGGTCGACGCTGGGCGACCTCGGCGCGTTCGCCCGTGCCGATCTGGCATTCCACCACGAGCTCGCACGCATCGCGGGCAACGCGATGCTCATCGATCTGCTGCACGTCGTCCGGTCACTGCTGCAGGTCTACGCCGACCGCGCGGTGCACGACGACGAGCAGGCCCGTCGTGCGCTCGCCGAGCACGAGGTGATCGCCCGTGCCGTGGCGGCGGGCGACGAGGACGCCGCCGCATCGGCGATGGCCGCGCATATGGCGACGGCCGCCCGCCGCATCGCCCCCTGATCCCTGGCGCGCGAGGTCCCACTTCGGCCGGTTATCCGGACGCCATACCCGGCTGAACTGGGACCTCGCGGGTTGACCCACGCGGGTCGCGGGTCAGTCGGCGACGCGGGTGAGGCGGATGCCCATGTAGGGCCGGCCGGGAAGCTCGACGCGCAGCTGGCCGCGATGCTCGCCGGGCACCGGCTCGACGGTCATGTTCCACGTGTCGACGACCTCGACCCGCCATGCGCCCTCGTCGAGGATGACGTTGCGGAACCGCGGGCGGTTGAAGCCGAAGTAGCCGATCTTCACGGCCCCGGCGACGCCGCCCCACGGAACGTCCCAGTCGCTCGGCAGGGGATCCCAGACGCCGGTCGGCGACTCGGCCTGGAGTCGTTCGAGGAACGCGATCCGGTCGGGGGACGAGCCGTGCAGCTCACCGCCCTTGGACCACCAGAGGACCTCGTCGTCGCGGCCGTGCGCCGGCGGGTAGTAGGTCTCGCCGTGGCCGACGTAGCCGCCGCGCACCGCTCCTTCCCAGAAGCGCCGCGTCATCTCCTCGCCCGTGATGTTGCCCCAACCCTGGTCGATGTCGCCCTCGTAGGCGCACTCGTCGATGACGACGGGTTTGCCCCACTGCTCGCGCCACTGGTCGGTGTTCTCGGCTGTGCGGTACACGTCGACGCGCTGGATGCTCACATGCGTGATCCAGGGCTTGTCGTAGTCGTAGACGGGACGGCAGTTGTGGATCGAGTTGAGGTGGCCGAATGCATCCTCCTCGCCGACGACCGCGGCGAGCCGCTCCCAGTCGTCGAGGTCCTTCGACCACAGCAGGTCGTACTCGTTCGCCATCGACCACCACACGTTCGCGTAGCCCGACAGGCGCCGCACGACATAGCGCAGGTACCGCTCGTCGACGGCGGGTCCGAGGTCGGCGAAGCCCCATCGGTCGTAGGCGTGGAACAGGATGATGTCGGCCTCGATGCCGAGTTCGGCGAGCTGAGTGATCCGCTTCTCGAGGCGGCGGAAGTGCGCGGGGTCGAAACGCTCGAGATCGAACCCCTCGGCCAGGCTCCCCGCGAAGGGGAAATCCGCGGGCTCGTCGCTGTTGTACAGGTACGACTTCGGGAAGACGCACATGCGCAGCTTCGCGAACGACGTGGCGGCGAGCGTCGCGAGGGTCTGTTCCTGCAGGGCGTCGGGCTGGTGCGTCCAGGCGTACGCGGTCGTGCCGAGCGGACGGTGCCGGGTGCCGTCGGCGTGCCGGAAGTGGAAGCCGTCGACGCGCACCGGGCCGTGCGAGCCCGCGCGTGCCGCGACGACCTCGAGCCCGCCGGTGACGCCGTCGAGTGAGCGTGCGGTCGAGCGGGTGCGGAAGCTCCAGGCTCCGAGCGTGTCGGCGAGGGCGCGGATGATGTAGACGCCGTCGCCGTCGTAGAAGCCGCCGACCCGCACCTCGGCACCGCCCCGCTCGAAGACCGCGTCGACCTCGACGTCGACGAACGGATTGCCGTGGGCGGGTCCGGTGAGCCGGATCTCGATCGGATCCCACAGCGCCGCGCTCGCGGGCACCTCGACCGTCGCCGACCCCCGCGCGACGTCGGCGCCCTCGTATGACGGGTCGGGGTCGATCGCGGGCGCGTACGGCGGGCGGGCCGCCCCGGTCCCGACTTCGGCGAGGGCGGCGAAGAAGCGTTCGCGCTCGTCGAGGTTCTCGAGCGCCGGCACGATCGCGACGAGCTGGCCGAGACGTCCACCCCGGAACTGCGTCGCCATCGGCGAGGCCGCGACACCGGGCATGTACCGCTCGAGGATGGCGCGGGCGGCGGGGTCGTCGAGGGCTTCGCCGAAGGTCGTGGCGCGGTCGAACATTCATGCCTCCTGGGCGGTGAAGGGTATGCGGTGAAGGGTGTGCGGTGACGGGCGGGTCAGGACGCGGTGGCGTCGCGGATCGCGGAGTCGACCGCCGTGAGGAGGTCGGGCGGGCTGAACATGAGCACCGAGCTCACCGTGCGGCCCGAACCCCAGCGGGTCTCGTCGCGCACGGCCGGCACCCGGTCGGGGGCGTGCTGGTCCAGCGTGCCGAGCAGAGCGTCGTACGCCCGTGGGTCGTCGATGACGTCGGCGAGCGAGGCGCTCAGTCCGTCGAGCGGGGGGAGCGCCGTCGGGCTCTCGGCCGTGAATCGCCACTCGTGCGTCCCCGATCCGACTTCGGCGCGCAGCCCCGGCAGGTCGACGTCGGCGCGGGTGCTCGGCGGCACGGTCGCGGTGACCACGATCTCTCCGCCCGCGCGGCGCCACGCCACGCTCGCCTCGCCGTACGGCGTGAGGTGTCGCGCCGCGGCGTGGTCGAGCGAACGCAGCGGGCGCGGCGCGATCCGCAGCCGCCGGTAACCGGGGGCCGCCGGGGCCAGGCCCGCGACGGTCCGGTGCAGCCAGTCGGCGACGGCGCCGAGCGCGTAGTGGTTGAACGAGGTCATCTCGCCCGGGTTGACACTGCCGTCGGGCAGCAGCGAGTCCCAGCGTTCCCAGACGGTCGTCGCGCCCTGCGTGACCGGGTACAGCCATGACGGGCACTGCGTCTGCGTCAGCAGGCGCTCGGCGGCATCCAACCGCCCACCCTCGGTGAGGGCGTCGGCGACCAGCGGTGTGCCCACGAATCCGGTGCCGATGCGGTAGCCGCCTTCGCGGACGAGGTCGGCCAGTCGGGTCGCAAGTGCCGCCCGCGCCTCATGGTCGACGACGAGGTCGAACTCGAGTGCGAGCGCGTATGCGGTCGGGGCGTCGCTGACCATCCGGCCGGCCGGGGTGACGTACTCCGCGACGAAGGCCGCGCGGCTGCGCTCCGCGAGCGCCCCGTAATGCGCGGCATCCGCGTCGAACCCGAGCAGGCGGGCCGCGTCGGCGACCAGCCGCAGCGACCGGGCGAAGTAGGCGCTCGCGACGATGTCGGAGTCGACCTTCGCCTGGCCCGGCTTGTCGGGGGGAGCGGAAGGGTCGAGCCAGTCGCCCAGCTGCATGCGTCCGGCCCACAGCCCGCTCTCGCCCGCATCCGCTGCCACCGCGTCGACCCACGAGCGCATGCTCGGGTACTGCGCGGCGACGACGTCGCGGTCGCCGAAGCGCTCGTGCATCACGGTGGGCACCACCGTCGCGGCATCCCCCCAGGCCGCCGGGCTCACCCCGAACGCCCCGAAGGCCGTGAGAGCGGCGGGGACGACGACGGGGACCGAGCCGCCGCTGCGGCGCTGCTCGTGGGCGAGGTCGCGCAGCCACGACGTCAGGAATCCGGCGCAGTCGTAGAGGAAGGATGCCGTCGGCGCGAAGACCTGCAGATCGCCGGTCCAGCCCAGGCGCTCGTCGCGCTGCGGACAGTCGGTCGGTATCGAGAGGAAGTTGCCGCGCATCCCCCACACGACGTTCTCGTGCAGTCGGTCGATCAGCGGGTCCGACGAGGAGAACCACCCGGTGCGCGTCATGTCGGTGTGCAGGACGACGGCCTCGATGTCGGCCGGGTCGACGTCGGCGCCGGTGACCTCTGCGTAGCGGAATCCGTAGAAGGTGAAGCGCGACTCGAGCACATCGTCGTCGCCGGTGAGGTCGAACGTCGCGGTCGCGGCGGCGTTGCGCAGCGGCCGCAGGGCGAGCTCCCCGTGCTCGAGTACTTCGGCGTGGCGGACGACGACGCGCTGCCCGGCCCGGCCGCGCACGCGCAGGCGGAGCCGGCCGACGAGATTCTGGCCGAAGTCGAGGATGCGGCCGCCCGAAGGTGCGGTGAGCACCTCGGCCACCGGGAGCGTCTGGGTGCGGCGCACCGGCGGTGCGATGCGAGCCTCGGGCGTCGGGACGTTCTCGTAATCGGGGCGGGCCGCGGCGCCGACCCTCGCCGGCGAGAACTCCGTCGCGGCGCGTGCGAGGTCCTGGTGCTCGCCGGCGTAGATGCCGGAGTCGACGACCGGGCCGTCGCCCGCCGCCTCCCATCCTGCACTGGTCGCGGCGAGGGTCTCGCTCGTGCCGTCGTCGTAGGTCACCCGCAGCTGTGCGAGGAACGACGGCTGGTCGCCGTAGAGGCGGTCGGCGAACGCGAAGAACCCGTACTTCTCGGTGTACCAGGCGCCCGCGAGCGTCGCGGAGAGCTCGTTGTCACCGTCGCGGATCAGGGCCGTGACATCGACGGTCTCGTGCACCAGGCGATCGCGGTAGGCGGTCCATCCCGGCGCGAGCACCTCGTCCGAGACGGCGCTGCCGTTGATCTCGGGCTCAGCCGATCCGAGCGCCGTCCAGAAGAGGATCGCGCGCGAGACCGGGCGGGCCGGCCGGAACCTCGTACGGACGACGGCGGGCTGCGCCGGGCGCTCCGGGTCGGCGAGCCCGATCGGCTCGGCGACCCATTCGTCGTCGCCGAGGAAGCCCGCGGTGACGACGAGGTCATCGCTCCAGGGCGTCGCCGTGCCCGACATGCCTTCGACCCGGATGCGCACGCGTCGCGTCTCGCCCGGGGCGAGCGGGGTGAACGGCCACGGAACGAGCGCGCTCTCGTCGTACTCGAGGGCGACCGGGCCCGAGCCGTCGTCGATCTCGGCCCGGCGCTGCATCCAATCGGGCTCGTCCGTTCCGACCGTCCAGCTCAGTCGCGGGGTGGGCGTTGCGACGAACGCCGTGTCGTCGCGCAGTTCGGCGCGCAGCGTCGCGACGGCGGCGCTCATGCGTCGCCCAGGATGCGGCCGAGCCGGGCCGCCAGCGCCACCGCACGCGGATCGGCGCCGCCCGGCCAGGGACCGCGGGCGATCGTCCAGGCGAAAGCGAGCCCGGTGTCGGGGTCGACGCAGGCGAGCGCGCCCGCGGCCCCGTCGTGCCCGAACGCGCGAGGACCGCCGAAGGCGAGCTGCTGCGACGGCTTCTGGAAGACGATGGCGTGTGCGCGGTCGTGCTGATGGAGCACTTCGTCGTAGCCGCGGATCTGCTGCTGCCCGATCGCGGCCACGGTCTCGGGGCCGAGCGCCGGCGCGGCGCCGTCGACCCCCGTGACCATGGCGGCGAACAGGCGGGCCAGACCGCGGGCCGAGCCGGTGCCGCTGCCGGCGGGATGCCCGTAGCGCCAGCTGCGCGGCGAGTTGGCGAGGTCGATGCCGCCCGCCGCGGGGGCGAACACCTTCGGGCCGAGCGTCGACGACGACCGCTCGGCGGTGTCGGACACCGGTCGGATCATCGGCAGCACGTCCACCTGGCGGTGCTCGAGCTCAGCGGGGAGCCCGAGGTGGAACTCGATCGCGTGCGGCGCCCGGATCTCGGTCTCGTAGAACTCGTGGAGAGTTCGGCCGGTCACGCGGTAGACCAGCTCATCGCCGAGGCTGCCGATCGTGATCGCGTGGTACCCGAATGCGCTGCCGGGGTGCCAGAACGGTGTCGATTCCGCCAGCCGCGCGGCGGCGGCGTGGTGGTCGAGCAGCTCGTCCCACGTGAGCGGATCGTCGGTCTGCGGGAGCCCGGCCTGATGCGACAGCAGCTGGCGGACGGTGACCGCCGCCTTGCCCTTCGCCGCGAACTCGGGCCAGTAGTGCGCGACGCGCTCGTCGAGGTCGATCTCGCCGCGTTCGACGAGCAGGCCGATCGAGAGCCCGATCGTGTTCTTGGTCACCGAGTACGGCACCATGACGGAGTCGCCGTCGAGGTGCGGGCCGCCCCAGGCGTCGAGCACCGTGCGGCCTCGGTGTATCGCCGCGACCTGGAACGACAGGTCGGGGTCCGCGGCGAGCAGCCCCTCGAGGTCGGTCACCACGTCGGTCAGGCGATAGTCGGCGTGCCCGCGGAGGATGCCGGTCAGCTCGGTGATCGATTCGGTGGTCATGCGGGAACCTCCCACTCGGCGGTGAGCGGGAGCTCGGCCACGGACGCTCCCGTGTGCAGGGTATAGGTGCCGGGCTCTACGACCCAGGCGCCGTCCCAGTACGCGAGGAGGCGCGGGTCGACCGCGATCTCGACCGTCACGGTCTGGCCGGCCTCGGCACGCGCGACGGCGAAGCCGACCAGCCACCGCACCGGCCGGTCGACGGCGGAGCCCGCCCGCTCGGCGTAGACCTGCACGACCTGCTTGCCCGCGCGATCGCCGGTGTTGGTGAGGGTCACCGCGAGCGCGTCGCCGCGTCGCTCGGCGGCATCCCATCGCCAGGTCGTATAGCCGAGCCCGTGCCCGAACACGAAGGCGGGCTCGACGTCGTCGCGCAGCCAGGCCCGGTATCCGATGTGGATGCCCTCGTCGTACCGCAGCACGCCGTCGGTCGGCGTCACCTCGGCGACGGGGACGTCCGACAGGGCAGCGGGCCACGTCGTGGGGAGGCGCCCGCCGGGCTCGGCTGCGCCGGTGACGATGTCGGCGAGGGCGTGGCCGAACTCCTGGCCGCCGAAGTATCCCTGCAGCACGGCGGCGACCTCGCCGGCCCACGGCAGCACGACCGGCGACCCCGCGTTGACGATGACGATCGTCGGGGTGCCCGTGGCCGCGACCGCTCGCACGAGGTCGTCCTGGCGGCCGGGAAGGTCGAGGTCGACGCGGTCGTAGCCCTCGGACTCGACCTTGGAGTTCGTGCCGACGACGACGATCGCGACCTCGGCCGCGGCGGCGGCGTCGACCGCGCGGGCGATCAGCTCGTCGGGGTCTGTGCGCTCGGGGGCGACGCCGACCGTGGCCGAGAAGGCGCCGGCGATCGCACCGTTGCCCGCCCGGGCGAACTCCACCCGGATGTCGATGGGGGTGCCCGCCGTCACCGTGACCGGCGCCGTGAGCGAGGGCGGGTTCAGGAACGCCGCGCCGAGGTCGGTACCGGTCAGCACGGGCGCGTCGTCGAGGCGCAGCTCGCCGTCGACGAAGAGACGGCCGGGGTTCGCCCCGGCGAAACCGAGCTCGATCTCGCCGGACTCGGCCGGGGTGAGGCGCGTCTCGTAGACGATCGTCGAGCTCTCGGCGATCGGGGCGCCGCCGCCGAACCACACGAGGGCGGTCGAGCGGCGGTCTTCGGCGAAGATCTCGGCGCCGGCGGCGTCGAGGAAGCTCACGCGCATGCCCGGCTCGCCCGTCACCGGGTTCGTCAGCTGCGACAGCGGCAGCTCGGCGACGCCCTCCTGCACGACGGCGCCGATCTCGAAGCGCACCTCGGCGCCCGGGAGTGTCTCGCGGAGCGCATCGAGCGGCGAGCTGACGCGCTCGGGCACCACCGTCGCCGAGCCGCCGCCCTGCGTCCGCGCATCCCGGGCGTTCTGGCCGATGACGGCGACCCGACGGAGGACGTCCGCATCGAGCGGCAGCGTCCCGTCGTTGCGGAGCAGCACGGTCCCGGCGACGGCGGCCTCCCGTGCGAACGCGACGCCGTCGACGGCGGCCGTCTCGCGCGGGGCGCTGTCGCCCAGGGCGCCGACCCGCTCGGCGAGCAGCAGGATGCGCAGCACCTTGCGGTCGAGATCGGCCTCGTCGACCCGCCCGTCGCGCACCGCGGCGACGAGGTCGGCGTACGCCGGCGCCGGGCCCGGCATCGCGAGGTCCTGCGCCGCGGAGACGGCACCGAGCGAGCGCACGGCGGTCCAGTCGCTGATGACGACGCCGTCGAAGCCCCACTCGGAGTTCAGCGGGTTCTCGAGCAGGTCGTTCTCGGTCATCGTGACGCCGTCGACGGAGTTGTAGGAGCTCATGAGGGCCCAGGCGCCCGCATCCGCGACCGTGCGCTCGAAGGGGGCGAGGTAGAGCTCGCGCAGCGCGCGGGCGTCGACCTGCACGTCGACGGTGAAGCGGTCGGTCTCGGAGTCGTTGGCGACGTAGTGCTTCGGCGTCGCGGCGACCCCGTTGTCCTGCAGGCCGCGCACGTACGCGGCACCGAGCTCGCCGGTGAGCTCGGGGTCCTCCGACAGGCACTCGAAGTGACGTCCGCCGAGCGGGGAGCGGTGCAGGTTGATGGTCGGGCCGAGCACGACGTCGACGTCCTTCCGGCGGGCCTCCGACGCCGAGGCCGCGCCGTACCGGTAGGCGAGGTCGGCGTCCCACGACGCCGCGAGCGCGGAGCCGGAGGGCAGGTTCAGCGACGGGTCGCGCTCGTCCCAACGGGGGCCCCGCACACCCGCGGGTCCGTCCGAGAGGGTCATCGCCCGCAGCCCGATCCCGGGCAGCGGCACCGTCGTCCAGAAGTCGGCGCCCTGCACGAGGGCGGCCTTGTCCTCGAGGGTGAGGCGGTCGAGCAGGGGACGGAGGTGGTCGGTGGACGCGGTCACGGGGACTCCAAGCGAGAGGGGGGTGGTGGGAGGGGGATGCCGGGGCGCCGGAACGGGAGCCCCGGCATCCGTTCAGGCTGCGCCGCGCGCGGCCTCCGACGCGAGGAACGTGCGTCGGGCGGCGCGACGCTCCTCCTGCCGATCGGGGTCGGGAACGGGTGCGGCCATGAACAGGCGCTGCGTGTACGGGTGCTCCGGCCGCGCGGTGACCTGGTCGGCGTCGCCCGATTCGACGATCTCGCCGCGGTACATCACCGCGACGCGGTGGCTCACGTGTCGGACGACCGCGAGGTCGTGCGTCACGAAGAGGTAGGCCACCCCGGTGCGTTCCTGGATCTCGATGAAGAGGTCGAGCACGCGGGCCTGCGTCGACAGGTCGAGCGCCGAGACCGGCTCGTCGCAGACGATCAGGCGGGGGCGCAGTGCGAGCGCACGGGCGATCGCGACGCGCTGACGCTGACCGCCCGAGAACTCCCGCGGCAGGCGGCTGCGCGCATCACCGGGGAGGCCGACCTGGTCGAGCAGCTCGCGGACCCGGTCGCGGGCCTCGCGCGTGCCGACGCCGGCGGCCGTGAGCGGCTCGGTGAGGATCTGCTCGATCGTCATCGAGGGGTTCAGCGACGAGTACGGGTCTTGGAAGACCACCTGGATGTCGGCGCTGAGGGGGCGCCGCTCACGCCGGGAGAGGTGCGAGATGTCGCGTCCGTCGAAGACGATCGAGCCTTCGGTGACGGGGGCGAGCCCCAGCGCGGCGCGGCCGAGGGTGGTCTTTCCTGACCCCGACTCGCCCACGAGCCCGACGGTCTCGCCCGGGAGGATGTCGAGCGAGACCCCCTTGAGGGCGCGGAACGGTTCGGCTCGGAACCCCTTGCCGGGGTACTCGACGACGAGGTCGGAGACCTCGAGCAGCGGAGCGGTCATGCGCTCGCTCCCTTCGTGACCAGCGCCGGGCGGGCGGGACCCTCGTCGAGGATCGCGTCGAGCAGCGCTCGGGTGTACGGATGACGTGCGTCGCGGAAGATCGAGCGCACCGGGCCCTGCTCGACGAAGCGCCCGTTCTGCATGACCGTGACGCGGTCGCACAGATCGGCGACGACGCCGAAGTTGTGCGTGACGAGCAGCATCGCCATGTGACGCTCCGCCTGCAGGTCGCGGAGCAGATCGAGCACCTCGGCCTGCACCGTGACGTCGAGAGCGGTCGTCGGCTCGTCGGCGATGATCAGGTCGGGATCGGTTGAGACCGCCCCGGCGATCAGCACGCGCTGCGCCATTCCGCCCGACACCTCGAAGGGGTAGGCGTCGAACGTGCGCTTGGGCTGGGGGATGCCGACGCGGGCGAGCAGGTCGAGCGAGCGCTCGGTCGCATCCTTCTTCGACAGGCCGAGCGTCGCGCGCAGGGGCTCGACGAGCTGGCTGCCGATCGTGAAGGCGGGGTCGAGGTTGCTCATCGGCTCCTGCGGGATGTAGCCGATGCGCTTGCCGCGCACCCCCGCGTAGACCCGGTCGGAGGCGTCGGCGAGCTCGATGCCCTCGTAGCGGATCGACCCGTCGGTCACCCGGCCGCCGCGGGGGAGGAGACCCAGCACGCCGAAGGCGGTCTGCGTCTTGCCCGAGCCCGACTCGCCGATGAGCCCGTGCACCTCGCCCTTGCGGATGTCGAGCGAGACGCCGTGCACCACCTCGATGTGCGAGCCGTCGGGCTGGTCGTAGCCGACATGCAGGTCGCGGATCTCGAGCACGCGCTCGGTCGCCTTGCTGCGCGCGTCCTCCGGGTGGACGATGACGCCGGTGCCCTCGACGACCGGCAGCTCGTCGAGGTCTTCGATGGGCTCGCCGCCCCCGGTCGACACCGAGGTGGTGACGGCTGCGACCGAGCCGGTCGCGGTGGTGACAGCACGACGACGCTTGCGGCGGACGGTGACGGTGCGCTCGAGCTCGTCGCGCATGACGTTGGCGAGCAGGGTCAGCGCGATGCACGTCAGGGCGATCGCGAGCGAGGGCCAGATCATCAGGACGGGCGTCTTGTAGATGTTCTTGAAGCCGTCGGTCAGCATCGACCCCCACGTCGGCACGTTGACGTCGCCGAGGCCGAGGAACTCCAGGCCCGACTGGATCGCCAGGGCGATGCCCGAGATGATCGCGCCCTGGATGATGATGGGCGCCCGGACGACCGCGAGGACGTGGCGGCCGATGATGCGGCCGTCCCCGAGACCAGAGACGCGGGCGGCGTCGACGTACAGCTCGCCGCGTACCGCCGTGACCGCCGCGTAGACGAGACGGAAGAACGCGGGGGCGAGCAGGATGCCGAAGATCAGCATCGAGATCCACACCGACGGGCCGAGCACGGCGCGCGCCGCGAGCAGGACGACGATGCCGGGCAGCGCCATGTTCAGCTCCGTCACCCAGGTGGCGACGGTGTTGAACCAGCCCTGGTAGTAACCGGCGATGAGTCCGCTGACGACGCCCAGCACGACGGCCACGACGACCGCGATGAGGGCGGCGGCGACGCTCGTCTGCGTCGCGGCGAGCAGTCGCGACAGCACGTCGCGCCCGCTGCCGTCGGTGCCGAGCAGGTGTGCGGCGCCGGGCGGGGCCAGGATGCTGCGGATGTCGGCGAAATTGGGGTCCTGCGGTGCGATCGCGGGGCCGATGATCGCGATGACGCCGACCAGCAGCAGGAACAGCGCCGAGATGACCCCGAGAGGCTTCTTCAACAGGCGGCGGAACAGATTCACCCGCACGGGGGCGATCGGGACGGCGGGAGGGACGTCGACGGCGGTCATGACAGTCTCACCTTCGGGTTCAGAGCGGCCTGGGCGAGGTCGATCAGGAGGTTCACGATGACGACGATGATCGCGAAGGCGATCACGAGGCCCATGACGACGGGGACGTCGCCGAGGGTGGTGGAGCGGACGCTCAGCTGCCCCATGCCGGGGATGGCGAAGATCTGCTCGACCACGACCGCGCCGCCGAGGAGGCCCACGAACTGCACGGCCAGGACGGCCAGCGCGGGTCCGCCGGCGTTGCGGAGGACGTGCTTGTAGATGACCGAGCGCATGCCGAGGCCGCGCGAGCGGAGCGTGCGGACGTAGTCGCGCGACATGGCGTCGATGACCGAGCCGCGCACCTGGGCGGCGACCGTCGCGATCGCGCCCAACGAGAGGGCGACCACGGGCAGGGTCACCGAGGCGAGCCAGCCGGTCGGCGACGTCGTGATGGGCACGTAGCCGGTCGCCTTGAACCACCCGAGGTTGATCGCGAAGACGAGCACGAGCAGCAGGGCGATGAGGAAGCCCGGCACGGCGAAGCCGACGAGCGAGAGCAACTGCACGGCCCCGTCGACGATGCCGCCGCGACGCGCGGCGAGGACGCCCAGGACGACGGCGAGGATGGCGGAGACGATGGTCGCGCCCAGGACGAGCGACAGCGTGACCGCGAGGCGTCCGCTGACGCTCACGGAGACGAGCTCGCCCGTGAACCAGCTGCGGCCGAGGTTGCCCGAGAGAGCGGAGACGACCCAGTCCCCGTACTGGACGAGGAGGGGGCGGTTCAGACCGAGTTCCTCGGTCTTCTTCGCGACAGTCTCGGCGGTCGCGTTCTCACCGAGGATGCGGCGTGCGATGTCGCCGCCGCCGGCGTAGAGGAGGACGAACGCGAGGAACGAGATCACCGCGATCAGCACGACGCCCGAGATCAGGCGGCGCAGGATGAATGTGAGCATGATGCCTTCCCGAAGGTGGAGCCCTCGGACCGGGCGGAGACGACCCGCCCGGTCCGAGGGGGTGCGGTCAGTTCTTCGGCGAGAAGTCGAAGATCGACGGGTAGGCGTTGGTGGGCCAGAACTCGAGGTTCGTGTTCGCGTCGGTGGCGAACGTGCCCTGCACCCGGAAGAACGGCGCGAACCACGCCTGGTCGACCAGGTACTTGTTGAGGTCCTTGAGGGCCTGGTCCGACTCCTCGGGCGTTCCGAACTGCACGGTCTGGATGTAGCCGTCGACCGTGGGGTCCTGGTACGTGAAGGGGTTGAATGTCGCGTCGGGGCCGACCATGAAGTTGATCAGCTGCCAGTCGGGGTTCTGCTCGAGGGCCATCCAGGTGGCGGGGTACTTCGGCGCCAGCATGTCGGTGATGAAGTTGCCGGTGCCCGGGTCGGTGTAGTTCACCGTGATCCCGATGTCGGACAGCTGCTGGGCGACGAGGTCGAAGGTGGTCTGGAAGGCCGGGGTCGACATCATGTTGAGCGTGAAGCCGTCGGGGTAGCCCGCCTCGGCGAGGAGGTCCTTGGCGGCATCAGGGTCGTACGGGTACGTGGTGTCGAGAGCGGCGTCGTACGCGACGGAGGTCTCGGGGAACACCTGCTCGGTGACGGTGCCGTAGCCGCTCTGCAGCGACGCCAGCAGCGCCTCGCGATCGAAGGCCATGTTGATCGCCTGGCGCACCTTCACGTCGGCCAGCTCCGGGGCCATCGTGCCGGCACGGTCGAGCAGCAGCAGGCCCTGGAAGTCGAGTTCGTTCGACTCGATCGTCCAGCCGGCGCCCTCCACCTCGGAGATCGTGTTGTTGTCGGCGATCTTCGCGCCGTTCGCCTCGCCCGCGCGCACGGCGTTGACGGTGGCGGTGACGTCCTCGAGGACGTTGATCGTGAGGTTGTCGTACTTGACCGCGTCGGCGTTCCAGTAGTCGGGGTTGGCGGTGTAGTTGTACGTGGTGCCGGTGACCGACGAGGCGGTGTCGAGGATGTACGCGCCCGAGCCGATCGGGTCGGTCGCCGCGTCGGGGTCGTCGAAGGTCGACGGCGCCTGGATCAGGCCCGGGGCGATCGAGAGGAGGTTGATCAGCGACGGGTCGGGCGCCTCCTGCGTGATCGTGACCGTCGTCGCGTCGACGGCGGCGAACTCCTTGCCGGCGAGGGTGGCGGCCTGCGGGGCGGTGCCGTCGCGGAAGTGCTCGAGGCTCGAGACCACGGCCGCGGCGTCGAGGTCGGTGCCGTCGGTGAACTTCACGCCTTCGCGGAGCGTCAGGGTCAGCACCGTGTTGTCGTCGTTGTACGACCATTCGGTGGCGAGCCAGGGCTGGGTCTCACCGGAGGAGTCCTTCGACAGGAGCGTGTCGAAGACGGCCTGGAAGAACGGGCTGCGGTTGCCCCATTCCGCGCCCTGGCCGATGTCGTAGCTGGTGGGAGCGGCGATCGCCGTGAGGGTGAGTCGATCGGCGCGACCGCTGTCACCGCCGCCGGATCCTTCGTCCGTCCCCGCGCACCCCGCCAGAGCGAGTGCGGCGACGACCGTGAGGGCTGCTGTGGCCTTCCATCGGAACATCTTTGGTCCTTTTCTCGGGAGAGGCGATACCCCGGTGGATCGCCCTGGCCGTGGACGCTAGCACCAAATCCGAGCGGTGACTAGATTTTTGAAACGAATTTCTACCGATCGCTAGGTTTTCGTTATTCGAGCGGGCAGACTGGCGTCCGTTCGCCGACGAGGGCGACCACGGACAGATGGACGATGATGACGACGACCGACACGACGACGCCTGAGCGCCGTCGACGGCGCGGCTCGTACGCGAAGACCGAAGCCACCCGCCAGGCGATCCTGGATGCCGCTCTCGAGGTGTTCTCGCAATCGGGGTACCGGGCCGGATCGCTCCGCGACATCGCGATGCGCGTCGGCATGAGCGAGGCCGGGCTGCTGCACCATTTCCGCAACAAGAGCGCGCTGCTGGAAGCGGTGCTCGAAGAGCGCGACGCCCGCGCGCGGGCGCTGGTGCCGATCGAGTCGGAGGACGGGGCCGAGGTGCTGCGCGGACTGGTCTTCCTCGCGGCTCACAATGCCTCGACGCCCGGCGTCGTGGAGCTCTACACGACCCTGTCGGCCGAGGCGACGGCATCCGACCATCCCGCCCATGCCTACTTCGTCCGGCGCTACGAGTACACCCGCGGCAACATCGAGCGGTCGTTCCGGAGCCTGCGCGACCAAGGGCGCCTGCGGCACGGAATGACCCCTCGCCGGGCGGCGATCACGGTCGTCGCCCTCATGGACGGGCTGCAGGTGCAATGGCTGCTCGACCGCGACGCGTTGGACATGGCGGGCGAGCTGCGCGCCTTGTTCGCGAGTTTCGTCGACATCGACTGGTCGGTCGAACGCGACGAGGAGCCGCCCGCATGATCCGGATGCCGCTGCACGACGGGTGGACCGTCGGCCCCAAGCTCGGCCCGTTCGAGTCGGCCGCGGAGGGCCGCGCTCCCGTCGCGGTGACCCTGCCGCACGATGCGCTGCGCGATCTGCCGCGCTCACCCGACGAACCGCAGGGGGTGCACACCGGATACACCCCGGGCGGCGTGTTCGAGTACGCACGCTCGCTCGACGTGCCCGACGACTGGCGCTCGCGCACGGTCATGCTCGAGTTCGAGGGCGTCTATCGCGATGCGGTGGTCTTCGTCGACGGTGCCTTCGTCGCCCACGAGGCAGGCGGCTACGCCGGCTTCTCGGTCGTGCTCGATCCCTTCCTCCGCTTCGGCGCCGTCAACCGCATCAGCGTCGAGGCGCGCGCGCATCGCGATTCGCGGTGGTACTCGGGCGCCGGGATCTACCGTCCGGTCCATCTCGTCGTGGCCGACCCCGTCCACATCCCGCTCGACGGGGTGCGCGTGGAGACCCCCGATATCGACGACGAGCGCGCGGTCGTCGCCGTCGCGACGGAGGTCGCGAACACGACCCGGCACACTGCGCTCACGCGCGTGAGCTGGCACATCACCGCA
Source organism: Microbacterium sp. AG238 (assembly GCF_003610405.1). Taxonomy (GTDB): domain Bacteria; phylum Actinomycetota; class Actinomycetes; order Actinomycetales; family Microbacteriaceae; genus Microbacterium. The sequence goes on along the minus strand of NZ_RAQC01000001.1, from coordinate 1,498,996 downwards.
CCCGACGGAGCGGTCGTCGCGTGCGGGGAGTCGCCCGTCACGGTGCTGCCGGGCGAGCGCGCGGTGGCGCGGGCGCGACTGGTGGTCGACGCGCCCCGGCGCTGGGACGTCGAGACCCCCGAGCTCTACCGCCTCCACAGCACGCTGACCTCCGCAGACGGTGCGCACCTCGACGACGACGTCGCCGACTTCGGCATCCGCTCGTTGCAGCTCGACGCGCGGCACGGGCTGCGCCTGAACGGCCGCTCGATCGACCTGCGCGGGGCGTGCGTGCACCACGACAACGGGATGCTCGGGGCGGCGACCGAGCCCGCGGCCGAGGACCGGCGCGTCCGCCTGCTCAAGCAAGCGGGATTCACCGCCCTGCGCAGCGCCCACAACCCGATGAGCCGCGCGATGCTCGCGGCGTGCGACCGGCACGGCATGCTCGTCATGGACGAGCTCACCGACGCCTGGACCCGATCGAAAGCCCCCTTCGACGCGACGATCACGTTCGCCGAGCGCTGGCACGACGACATCGCCGCACTCGTCGCGAAGGATCGCAACCACCCGAGCGTCGTCATGTACTCGATCGGCAACGAGATCCTCGAGCTCGCCACGCCGCTCGGCGCGACTTGGAGCCGGCGGCTCGCCGAGCGGGTGCGCGAGCTCGACCCGAGTCGTTTCGTCACGAACGGGATCAACGGCATCATCGCGAACCTCGACCGCATGGCCGAGGCGCGTGACCAGGTCCCCGACGCGAACACGATGATGGCCGACATGGGCGAGCAGATGGGGCTCATGAACGCCTCGCCGCTCGTGAGCGCGTCGATCGAGGAGTCGGCGGCGGTGCTCGACGTGGTCGGGTTCAACTACGCCGACTCGCGCTACCGGCAGGACGCCCGCGACCATCCGAATCGCGTCATCGTCGGGTCGGAGACGTTCCCCGAGCGGATCGATGTGATGTGGGGCCTCGTCCGCGAGCTGCCGCACGTCATCGGCGACTTCACCTGGACCGGATGGGACTACCTCGGCGAAGCCGGTATCGGACGCGTCGACTACACCGACGAGCCCGGCTACGCGCCCACGGGCACGGCCGGCGCCTACCCCTACCGGCTCGCCGGGTGCGGCGACATCGACATCACCGGCTTCCGCCGACCGATCTCGTACTACCGCGAGATCGTCTACGGGCTGCGCCGCGACCCGTACATCGCCGTGCACCGTCCGCAGCACCACGGCCGCCCGACCGCGACGACGCCGTGGTCGTGGACCGACACGGTGGCGTCGTGGTCGTGGGATGCCGCCTCCGGCGCACCCGTCACCGTCGATGTGTACGCCGATGCCGACGAGGTCGAGCTGCTCCTCGACGACGAGAGCGTCGGCGTCGAGCCGGTGGGCCGCGAGAAGGCGTTCCTCGCGCGATTCGAGACCCGCTATCGACCGGGGCGCCTCGTCGCCGTCGCGCGCCGCGGAGGTGCGGAGGTCGGGCGATACGCGCTGCGCACCGCGGGGCCGGTCTCGCTGGTCGCGCGCGCGGAGGACGAGGTCGTGGGCCGTGACGGGCTCGCGTTCGTCGCGCTGACGCTCGAGGACGACGCGGGGATCGTGGTGTGCGACCGCGATGTCCCGGTGACGGTCGAGGTGACCGGAGCCGGGGTGCTGGCGGGCATCGGCTCCGGGCGGACCGACAGCGAGGAGTCGTACGCGGGTCCGGTCTTCACGACCTTCGACGGTCGCCTGCTCGCGGTCGTCAAGCCCACCGGAACCGGGACGGTCGCCGTCACGGCATCCGCCCCCGGCCATGTCCCCGCGACCCTCGAGTTCGAGGTGGCCCCCTCCCCGTTATGAGCCGCGAGGGCGCGCGAATGCACGGTGCCGGCGGGTCCAGACCGTGCAGATGCGCACCCTCGGGCGCGGAGAGCCGGGATGCGGGGGATGAGAGAGAACTCATCGGCGAGAGGGGAGCGGGCGCTTAGGCTCGTCGGAACGCAGGAAAGCGCATTCCGATGGGATCGATTCAATGAAGAACAGACTCCGCTCCACGCTGCTCGCGGGCCTCGCCGCGGGGACGCTCGCCACGGCGACCCTCACCGTCGGGGGCGTCGCGACGTTGCCCGCCGCGGGAGCAGAGGCGTCGCCGTCCGCACCCGTGCCCCGACTCGAGGCCCTCGACCGCGGCCTCGTCGCCGTGGCGACAGACGACGGCGTCTTCCTCAGCTGGCGCCTCCTCGCGGGCGAGGCCAGCGGTGCCGGCGAGACCGGCCTCACCGGCACCGACTTCGTCGTCTACCGTGACGACGAGCCGATCGCCACCGTCACCGACAGCACGAACTACCGCGACGAGGCCGGTACGGCGACATCCGTCTACCGTGTGGCGCCGGTGGCGGCGGGCGTCGAGGCGGCCGCGAGCGATGCCGCGATCGCGATGGATGGGGGCTTCCTCGACGTCGCGCTGCAGCCGCCCGCGGACGGCGTGACGCCGGCCGGCGAGGAGTACACCTACTCGGCGAACGACGTCTCGGTCGGCGATGTCGACGGCGACGGGCGCTACGAGTTCATCGTGAAGTGGGATCCCTCGAACTCCAAGGACGTCTCGCAGGTCGGGTACACCGGCGGGGTCTACATCGACACCTACAGCCTGGAGGGGCGCCTGCTGAATCGGCTCGACCTCGGTCCGAACATCCGCGCCGGCGCGCACTACACGCAGTTCCTCGTGTACGACTTCGACGGCGACGGTCGCTCGGAGACGATGCTCAAGACCGCGCCCGGGACGAAATCGATCACTTACGCCGACGACGGCTCGATCGCCTCGGAGCAGTACGTCACGCTGCCGCGCGAAGACATCGCGGCCGGGTACGCGCACACCGACGACTACCGGATGAGCGCGGCCGACTACGCCGACCACCTCGCGGAGATGTTCCGCGGGTGGTCGACGCGCGACGAGGTCGTCTCAGGACAGTGGCCCGCCACGCTCGAAGAGGCCTTCGGCATCGAGCCGCGCTACGACTACCCGCTGTCGGATGCCGACGCCCGTGCTCTCGTGGACCACTTCATCGACGTGTACGCCCCGAGCCGCAGCGCCCGCAACGCCCTGCGGGACTTCGAGGGGTTCATCCTCGACGGGCCCGAGTACCTCACCGTGTTCGACGGCGAGAGCGGAGCCGAGCTGCAGACCGTCCGGTACGAGCCGGATCGCGGCGACGACGGCCTGCTCTGGGGTGACTATGCGATGGCGCGCATCGAGCCCGGCAACCGGGTCGACCGGTTCCTCGCCGGCGTCGCCTACCTCGACGGCGAGCGTCCCTCGGCGGTGTTCGCCCGCGGCTACTACACGCGCACGACGATCGCGACCTACGACTGGGACGGCGAGAATCTCGTCAAGCGCTGGTTCGTCGACAGCGGCCACGCGCCGATGAGCAACCCGTTCAACGACGGCCCGCACGGAGTCGACGGCGCCGATCCCGTATACGGCTCGATCACGACCCAGGGCTTCCACAGCCTCTCGGCGGCGGATGTCGACGGCGACGGCCGCCACGAGATCGTCTATGGCTCGGCGACCCTCGACGACGACGGGAGCCTGCTCTACAGCTCCTTCGCCGAGATGCCCGAGGGCTCGGCGACGCCGGGCGAGGTCGCGCGACTCGGTCACGGTGACGCGATGCACGTCGCCGACATCGACCCCACCCGGCCGGGCCTCGAGATCTTCACCGTTCACGAGGGCGGGGCGTATGCGCCGTACGGAACGGCGCTGCGGGATGCCGCCACCGGCGAGGTCATCTTCGGCGCCTACTCGGGTCGCGACACCGGGCGCGGCATGATCGGCGACGTCCGCCCCGACGTCCCCGGCATGGAGGTCTGGTCGAGCATGCCCGGCGGAACGGATGCCTCGGGCCTGCTGACGGCGCAGGGCGAGGTGCTCTCGGCGGCGACGCCCGGCACCAACGCCTCGATCCGGTGGGCCGGTGATCTCACGACGCAGATCGTGAACGGGAGCGGCGACGCGACCCCGACGATCGATGACTGGACCCGGGGCACGGTGCTGACGGCATCCGGAACCCTCGCCAACAACGGCACGAAGGGCAACCCCGGGCTCGTGGCCGACGTGTTGGGCGACTGGCGCGAGGAGCTCGTCGTGCGCACGGCCGACTCGTCGGCGCTGCGGGTGTACGTCTCGACCGAGGTCACCCAGCACAAGCTGTACACGCTGATGCACGATCCGCAGTATCGCGCCGAGGTCGCGCGGCAGCAGACGACATACAACCAGCCGAGCTACACCGGTTTCCACCTGGCCTCGGGCATGGACTTCGGCGGCGTGCCGCTGCGGCCGGCTCCTGCGCCGGTCGCGGCGCCGGTCATCGGTGTCGACTCGGCCGGGGTGAACGTCACCTGGAAGACGACGGATGCCGGGGACCCGGCCACCGGCTTCAGCGTCATCCTCCGCTCGGCGGCGGGTGAGGTGATCGAGCAGCAGGTCGGTGCCGATGCCCGCGTGGCGCGCTTCGCGCAGGTGCCGGCGGGGGAGTGGTCGGCGACGGTCACCCCCGCGGGGCGCTACGGCTCGGCGGTGGCGTCGCAGCCGTCGGCGGCCGCGGTCGTGCGCGAGGGGCAGCCCGTGGTTCTCCGCGTCAGTGCCCGGTCGCAGTGCGTGAACGGCGCGGTGCACGTTGCGGTGCACGCGGCCAACCAGGCGGGGTCGCCGATCGATGTGCGGCTCGCGGCGGTCGGCAGCGACCACGCACAGCAGAAGGTCCCCGCCGACGGTGCCGCCTACCGCCTGTTCGACTCGGGCCGCGACTCGCTCGTGCCGGGGTCGGCGACGGTCACCGCTTACCAGTGGCTCGACGGGGTCGGCTACCACGCCACCTACACAGTGCCCTACCTCGCCCGGATGTGCTGAAACGGCCCGCTCGGACGCGATGCTCCGCTACATCTGCAGGTCAGCGGCGGGGCCGGTCGGCGGCCGGGTCGGGCAGGGCGATCGGCGTGGTGCCGGCGACCTCGTCGCTGAACTCCTCGGGTGCCACGACCGAGATCGGTCGCGTCTCATCGAGTGAGAGCGCGAATCGGCGCGAGCTTGAGCGGTGCACGCGTCCGGAGACGAGCATCCACGTCGCGCCGACGCCGAAGGCGACGAGAGCGGCGACGGCGCCGAGGCCGATGGCCGCTCTCGGCCCGAACTGATCGGCCACCCACCCGACGATGGGCGCACCGATGGGCGTGCCGCCCATGAGGATCGCCATGTACAGCGCGAGCACGCGGCCGCGCAGGGCGGGGTCGGTCGTGGTCTGCACGTACCCGTTCGCCGTCGTCAGGGTGGTCACGACCGCGAAGCCGGTGAACATCAGGGTCACCGCGTACAGCCAGTAGTTCGGCATGAAGGCCGACACCGCCGCGGCGACCGCGAAGAGGCCGGCGCCGAAGATCACGACGCGGATGCGTGCCCGCTCGCGTCGCGCCGCCATCAGTGCCCCCGCGAGCGACCCGATCGCGAGGATCGAGCTGAGGAGCCCGTAGCCGTCGGCGTCGCGCCCGAACTCGATCGCCATCGTCGAGGCGAAGATCGGGAAGTTCATGCCGAACGCGCCGAGAAGGAACACCATCGCGAAGGTGACGATGAGGTCGGGGCGGCCCTTGACGTAGCGGAAGCCGTCGGCGAGGCGCGCCGCGCCCGCGGCGGTCGCACGTGGGATGAGCTCGCCGGGGCGGATGAGGAACAGGGCGACGATCATCGCGAGGAAGGTCGCCGCGTTGATGAAGAAGACCCAGCCGGTTCCGACGGCGACGATCACGATGCCCGCCGCGGCGGGACCGATCATGCGGGCGCCGTTGAAGGATGCCGCGTTGAGCGCCACCGCGTTGGCCGCGATCTCGCGGGCGACGATGTCGGACACGAAGGCCTGGCGCGCCGGGTTGTCGAAAGCCGAGATCATCCCGAGCGTGAACGCGAAGACGTACATGAGCGGGAGGGTCATGACGCCCGTGAGCAGCAGTGTGCCGATGACGAGCCCGACGAGCATGAGCGAGCTCTGAGTGACCACGAGCAGGCGGCGCCTGTCGAAGCGGTCGGCGACCCATCCCGTGACGCCGACGAGCAGCAGCGGTGGGGCGAACTGCAGCGCCATCGTGACGCCCATCGCGCCGGCGTCGTTATCGGTCAGCCCGGTGAGCACGACCCAGCTGAGTGCAGTCGCCTGCATCCAGGCGCCGACGTTGGACACGAGCGCGCCGAAGAACCAGACCCGGTAGTTGAACACCGAGAACGAGCGGAACATCGCGGAGCTCATCGGTCGGCCACCGCCCGCATGATGACGGCCGCGGCGGCGAGGGTCTCGCGGTCGGCCGGCTCGAGCTCCTCCAGTGCGTGCTCGAGCCAGGAGTCGCGGCGGCGGGTCGTCTCGATGACCACGGTGCGGCCCTCGTCGGTGAGGGCGATGTTGACCTTGCGGCGGTCGCCGTCGTCGGGTGTCCGGGTCAGGTACCCGAGTTCTTCGAGGTGGTTGACGGTGCGGTTCATCGACGGTGCCGACACGCGCTCGCGGTCGGCGAGCTCGCCGAGCGTGTGCGGTCCGTGCACGTGGAGGTTCGCGAGCACGGCGAACTGCCCGTCGCTCATCGAGTCCACGGCGCGCTGGGCGCGGAGCCGGCGCGCGAGGCGGAACGTCGCCATGCGGAGGTCGGTCGCGTCGTGCGCGAGATCGATGGCGGGCGGCGGGGCGGAGGCGGGGGAAGAGGTGCTCATCTGTGATGTTTAGCTTAGCTCATTAGTCTTGCTAACGGTCAGGGGTGTCCGGAAGGCGATGACTGAAAACGTAGACTCGCCGCATGCCCGAGTTCACCGACGCGCACGGGGTCGCGATCGTCTACGACATCCATCCCGCGCAGGGCGAGCAGCGGGCGGTCGTGCAGCTGCTGCACGGCGTCGGCGAGCACGCGGGCCGGTATGCCGAGCTCGCGGGGGTGCTCGCGGCCGCCGGCTTCACCGTCTACGCCGACGACCACCGCGGGCACGGACGCACCGGCATCCGCCAGCACGGCGACCCGCGCAAGCTGGGCCGCCTGGGTCGCGGTGGGCTGCACGCCGCGCGCGATGCGTGCGCCGAGCTGACCCGCATCATCGAGCGCGACCATCCCGGGGCGCCCATCGCGCTCCTCGGCCACTCGTGGGGATCGTTCCTCGCCCAGATGCTGTTCGACGATCGCCCCGACGCCTACGCGGGACTCGTCCTGTCGGGGTCGGCGCTGCGGTGGCCGGGTTCGTTGAACTCAGGCGACCTCAACGCGCCGTGGAAGGCTCCGGGTGCGACCGGCGTGGAGTGGCTGAGCACGGATGCCGCGGTCCAGCGGGACTTCCTCGACGATCCGCTCACCACGACGACGCCGTTGCCGCGCCTGTTCGGGCCGCTCGAGACGCTCAAGCTCATCGGCCGCCCCCGCCGCGACCTCGGGGTCGACGTCCCGGTGCTGCTGATGGTCGGCCGCGACGACACGGTGGGCGGCCCGCGAAGCGTGCACCGTCTCGCCGACGCTTATCGCACCCGCTCGGGGCTGACGGACGTGACGACGCTGGTGTACCCGGGAGCTCGTCACGAGATCTTCAACGAGGCGGTGCGGGCCGACGTGCAGGCGGATCTGCTCGCCTGGCTCGACGCCCGCTTCCCGCGGCACTGAGCCGCGGGAAGCAGGGTGACGACGGGCCCGACGGTCACCCGGCGGACCCGCGCAGGATCGCCGTGACGAGCGGACGAGAGGCGACGAGCGCGAGTGCGACCGCGCCGAACCCCGCCGCGAACGTCGCGGCGATGACGGCCATGGTCAAGGGCGCGACGATGAGGCTGATTCCCACGATCGGCAGGGCCAGCGCCGCGCCGACGACCGCGCCGCCCGCGGCGGCCCACCGCAGGGGCAGCATGACCGTGATGCGGCGTGCCCGGGCGAGCTCCGTGGGCTCCATGCCGAGGTGGTCGAGGCCCACGATCAGCTCGCGGTCGTCGAGCACCGACGCCGCCTGACTGACGCCGACCGAGGCGGCCAGCAGGATGAAGCCCGCGCCCAGAGTGACGAGGACCCCCGTGCGGATGTCGGCGAACAGCGTCGTGCCGGTCTCGTCGCCGGCGAGCTCGGTGATCGCGATGCCGCTGCCGCCGACGACGGCGATGAACGAGATCATCGCGATGCTCGAGACCCGGCGCCACGCGGTGGGGGCGTGGGCGGCGAGTTCTCGTCCGGCGATGAGCTGTGCTGCCGTCCGCGCTCGGCGCGCCATCGATCGGCCGCGGGCCGCGACGATCGGCGTCCCGATGAGGTTGACCAGAGCGAGGGCACCGGCGAAGAGCGCCAGCAGAAGCGCGATCGACGCGGCGGGCGCCAGGAGCGAGGCCACGCTGCCGAACTGGGCGACGACCAGGCCCACGACGACGATCGCGATCGCGGAGAGCACGAGCGTGCGGGTACGTCGCGGCGGAGCATCCGTGCGGCGGCGCACACCGAGAGGCGTCAGCCGCACGCGGCGCAGGCTCGCCGCCGCGCTCGCGGTAGCGATGAGCGCGACCCCGACGATGACGGCCAGGACGATCGGCCAGCCCGCCCACACGGCGGCGGCGCCCACGGGGCCGCCGAAGAAGGGGAGCAGCCCGACCAGCGGCAGTGCGGCGCCGTAGGCGGCGGCACCGACCACGGCTCCCGCGAGAGCGACGACGGATGCCTCCCCGACGGCCATCGCGCCGACCTCGGTGTTGGTGGCGCCGAGGAGGCGCAGGGTCGAGAGCCGGTCGTTGCGGCGACGGCTCGACAGGCGCGCGGCCGCGGCTCCGAGAGTGGCGGTCGGCACGGCGAGGAGGATGAGCGCGAGCACGCTCAGCACACCGTAGAGGAAGGCCGTCTCACCCGCGCGCGGGTCAGTGAGGAACATCCGCGTGCCCCCGGCGACGATGAGCATGAGCAGCGTCGTCACGGCGAAGGCCGTCAGCGGCAGGACGATCGCCGCCGACCCCTGACGGGCCGGACGGGAGAGCAGGACGGTCAGGGCGGCGACGCGGCGCACGCCGCCCGGCGCCGCGGAAACTGGGGACAGGGGAGCCGGCGGCCGCGGCACCGACGCCGTCGCGAGGCCCGCCGCGCTCATCGGGTCACCTCGGCGGTACCGGCCGAACGTGCCGAGGCGACGGACTGCTCGGCGACGGACGAGTCGACGATGCGGCCGTCCCGCATCCGGAGGACGCGGTCGCAGCGGCGCGCGACCTCGGCGTCGTGGGTGACCACGACGAGGCTGCGTCCCTGACCCGTCGTTGCGTGCAGCAGTGCGTCGAGAACCTCCGACGAGGTGGTGGAGTCGAGGGCGCCGGTCGGCTCGTCCGCGAACACCACGGGGGCCCCGGTCACCTGCGCGCGGGCGATGGCGACGCGCTGCGCCTGCCCGCCTGACAGCTCGCCGATGCGGCGGTTCTCCATGCCCGCGAGGCCGAGCGCGCCGAGCCATGCGGCGGCGTGGGCCTCAGCGGCCGCACGAGCGGTGCCCACCAGGAGCAGGGGCAGCGCGGCGTTCTCGACGGCGGTGAGCTCGGGCAGCAGCAGGTGGTCCTGGAAGACGAACCCGAGGCTGCTGCGGCGCACGGCCGAGCGGTCGGCGTCGGGCATCCCGACGAGCTCACGCGCCGCGGTGCCGGGAGCGGTGAGTCGCACCGAGCCGGAGTCGGGCGCGATGATGGCGGCGAGGCAGTGCAGGAGGGTCGTCTTGCCCGACCCCGATGCGCCCATGATCGCGACGGCTTCGCCCGCGCGCACGGTGAGGTCGACGCGGTCGAGCGCGGTGAGCGCCCCGTAGCGCTTCACGAGCCCCCGGGCTTCGAGGACGGGGGCGGATTCGATGGTGGGGTTCATGTCATCCACTCTCGCGATCGCGAGCCTCGTCGTCGTCCGTCGCGAGGTGTAACGGCATCCGTCGCGCGACCGATCCTCCGCCCCGGTCCTAGGCTGGACGCATGCACGGCGAATACAAGGTCCCCGGGGGAAAGCTGGTCGTCGTCGACCTCGAGGTGCGCGAGGGGCGCATCGCCGACTTCCACCTGGCCGGCGACTTCTTCCTCGAGCCCGACGACGCGCTCGCCGACATCGACGCGGCGGTGACGGGGCTTCCCGAGGAATCGGATGTCGCCACGATCGCGGCCGCCGTCCGCTCGGCGTTGCCCGACGGCGCCCAGCTGCTCGGCTTCACCCCGGAGTCGGTCGGCACGGCCGTGCGTCGCGCGATGATCACGGCTCCGGGTTGGCGCGAGTTCGACTGGGAGGTCATCCACGACCGAGCGGTCTCGCCCAGCATGAACCTCGCGCTCGACGAGGTGCTCACCACGCGCGTCGGCGACGGCCGCCGCAACCCCACGCTGCGCATCTGGGAGTGGAACGAGTCGGCCGTCGTGATCGGGTCGTTCCAGTCGTATCGCAACGAGGTCGACCCCGAGGGCGCTGCGAAGCACGGCTTCGACGTCGTGCGCCGCATCTCGGGCGGTGGCGCGATGATGATGGCGGCCAACTCGATCGTGACGTACTCGCTGTACGTGCCGGCATCCCTCGTGGCGGGGCTGACCTTCGCCGACTCGTACGCGTTCCTCGACGACTGGGTGCTCGAGGCGCTCCGCTCGCTCGGCATCGAGGCGACCTATCAGCCGCTCAACGACATCGCCTCGCCGTCGGGCAAGATCGGCGGCGCGGCGCAGAAGCGTCTGGCCAACGGCGGGGTGCTCCACCACGCCACGCTGTCGTACGACATGGACGGTCAGGTGCTCACCGAGGTGCTGCGCATCGGCCGCGAGAAGCTCAGCGACAAGGGCACCGTCTCGGCCGCCAAGCGTGTCGACCCGCTGCGCAGCCAGACGGGCCTGCCGCGCGACGCGATCATCGAGCGGTTCATCGAGGTGTTCTCGAAGCGCTACGGGGCCGTGCCGGGCACGATCTCCGATGAGGAGTACGCCGAGGCCGAAGCCCTCGTCGAGTCGAAGTTCGCGACCGACGCCTGGCTCAAGCGCGTCCCCTGAGTCGCCGGAGCGACCCCGCACGCGTCAGCCGACGAGGGCCCGCACCGAGGCGTAGCCGTCGGCCACGACCGTCGGCACCGACGGCGGGGCACCGAACATGCGGGTCGCCCGCTCGTCCGGCATCCATCGCGGCCATCCCGGGTCTCCGGTGCGCACGAACGACACGGCGGCGCCGTGCATCGCGTCGGCCAGCTCCTGCGGCGGATGCTCGCCCGCGAGCTTCGCGACACCGTCGGCGCCGAGGGCGTCCCACCAGAACGGGACATCGAGGCAGTGCAGCGCCCACCGCTTGGTCGGCGAGGGCCAGCTGAAACGGTAGGCCCAGGTCGACGCGGCGCCTCGTGCCCGGGCGACGAGGGGCACGGTGTCGCGGAACACGCGGTCGGTGGCGTAGCGGCCGAGGAATGCCGCGGTGCCGAGTCGTCGCTGCGCGCGGTTGTCCCGGATGTAGCGCCAGCGCATCGCGTGGCCGACCCCGAGCGCGCCCAGCGCCAGCGCGGGCGGGACGAGCCGTAGCGGGCTCGTGGCGAGCCCATCGGTGACCATCGTGAACTCGTCGTCGGTCGTGCCGAGCACGAGCGGCTTGTCGGCGCCGACTCCGGCGGCGAGGGCGTCGAGGGTCGGGCGGGGCACGAGGTCTCCGTCGACGACCGGACCCCAGGTGAGCCCGTCGGCGAGGCGCGAGCGCACCGAGGCCACGATGCTGCCCTGTCGCTCCGACTCGAGCTCCTGTTGGCGTCGGAGCACGACCAGCTCGTCGACGCCGGCGAACGCCTCGCGTGTCGGCGCGATGCCGAGGTGCGCGGCGAGCCGGCCGGTGGCGGTCGCGGCCCGGGCGGGTGGCACATTCGTCAGGGCCGCCGAGATGGCCAGCACGCGATGGAACAGGTGCTGGGCAGCCGGCATCCCGAGCAGGGTGAGCACTGCTCCGCCGCCGGCCGACTGCCCGGCGATCGTCACGTCACCCGGGTCCCCGCCGAAAGCGGACACGTTCGCCTGCACCCACTCCAGGGCGGCGATCCAGTCGCGCACGGCGCGGTTGGTCGGGGCTCCGGGGAGCAGTCCGAATCCGTCGAAGCCCAGTCGGTACGAGACCGTGACCACGACGATTCCCGCCCGCGCGAACGATCCGCCGTCGTACCACGGGCTCGCCGGCGACCCCTGGACGAAACCGCCGCCGTGGATGTAGACGAGCACCGGGCGGGGGTCGGCCCCCTCCCCGGAGGATTCCGGTGCGAAGACGTTGACCGACAGGGTGTCGTCGCCCGGGATCGACGGCTCGGGAATGAGGGTGTCGCCGTAGTCGCCGCGCTGCGGGGTCGGCCCGTACGCGGTCGCGTCGCGGACGCCGTCCCAGGGGTCGAGCGTGACGGGGGCGCCGAACCGGCGTGCGCCGGTCGGCGGCTGCGCGTAAGGGATGCCGAGGAAGGCGAGGGTGCCGTCCGGCCGGCGGACGCCGCGCACGCGGCCCGCGGCGGTGTCTCGCACGAGCGGTTCGCCGTTCGCGACGTCGGCAGCGACGCTCATCGCGACACCCGCGTCCGGCGCATCAGCCGGGGTCGGGTCCGGGCGCCGAGCTCCTGGCGTCCGGCGGGGATCAAGTAGGCGAGGCGCACGATGAGGATCGCGGCCGTCAGGACGACCCATGTCGTGTCGCGCCCGGTGAGAGCCTGCAGCGGGGCTGCGGCGATCGGAGCAGCCGCCGTGATCACCGCGAGCGCATAGAACACGAGGTTGCGTCGGTACCGGCCGCTGATCGAGAACGGCGACACCTCGTACGCGAGGACGAGGACCGCGACGACGATCGCGGTCGCGAGCGAGAGCGCGACGTTATCGGACGCATCGGCGAACACTGCCGGGAGCACGAGGACGAGGGGATAGACCCCGCCGAACTCGAGCAGCAGGTTGCCCCACTTCATGTGGAGCCCGAACTGATCGTCCTGAAGACGTGACAGCGAGCCCGACGCGTTCGCGTAGATCTGTGTCGCTCCGAGGGTCAGGATCGTGGCGACCAGCAGGAAGATCCGCAGTGCCTCGGAGAAGTCGGGGATCGTCAGAGAGAAGCCGAGCAGGAAGGTGAGCGCCGCCAGGACTGCCCCCGCCTCGCCGGTGCTGACGGACGTCTCGTCGGCCCGCAGGCCGGGACGGTCCTCGACCTCGAAGGTCGAGACCTCGAAGAACGTCCCCTGCACGCTCTTGATCACGCTGGTGACGGCGTTGGCGTCGGCGCTCAGCAGGTCGAACAGGTGCTCGGTCGCGGCGACGGGGACGAGCACCCGGTCGTCGGGATCGGCGACCAGCTGCCGGCTCTTCAGCTGGAAGTACAGGCGGTCCTTGCGGGGGCCGAAGTAGGCGTGGATGCCGCGCGACCCGACGAAGCCGCTGCGGGTGAGCAAGTCGATCATCGCGACGTTCATGGGGCTGGTCACCGTCGTGGCCGAGGGGCGCGGCGACATCCCCTTCACGGTGTCGGAGAAGTGTCGGACGAGGCGGGCGCCGATGCCCGCGCGCTGCCGGTCGGGGTGCACCGCCAGCGCGGCGAGGTAGACGTGCTCGGGGCCGAGTCGTTCGGTCTGCAGCATCCCCACCACCGACTCCCCGATGACGGCGAGCGTGATCTGGCCACCCGCCAGCGCGTTCTCGAGCTCGTCGGGGTGAGCCGGTTCGACATCGTCGCGGCCGGGCGGGAAGCACAGCCTGTCGAGCTCCCGGACGGCGGGGAGATCTTCGGGATCCGCGGGGCGGAGAGAGACGGAGACGGTCGCAGACACAGTCCGAAGCTAGCGGAGTCCGAGGTGCCCGGTGAGGCGGATGCCGGTCAGGCGATGCGGCGGACCTGCACCGTGACGCGGTCGACCGTCGGATGCTGCGCGCACAGCTCGTCCGCGATAGCGCGCGCGACCTCGGGGGTGCGCGCGGCGATGGCGACGGTGACGGCGGCCGCGGCGGTCGTGCCCTCGGCTCCGGTCGAGACGATGACGCCGTCGGTCGGTGCCGCCGCGTCCAGACGCAGCGCCGACGCGGCTGCCCCGAGGGCGCGGGTCAGCGGCGGGCGCGGGTCGTGCACGGCGCTGACCCCGGGGATCTCGGCGATGGGGCGCGGCGCCGACGGGTCGACGAGGGAGGCGGGCTCGATCATGCGGTGTCCTTGGACGGGAAGGGACGGTGGAGATCTTCGACGGTCACGTCGACGGCGGTGATGTTCAGCTCGGTGTGCTGCGCCAGCGCCTCCGACACCGCCTGGCGAACGGCTCCCGCCGCGGCGGGCAGCGACTCGCCCCACGCCACCGAGGCGGTGATGTCGACGGCGATGGGGGCTTCGGGGACCTCGACGTCGCCGACGATTCTCGAGTGGCCGATGAAGACGCCGTCGATGGCGTCGCCGCTGGCTCGGATGAGCGCCTGAACCGCGCCTTCGGTCACGCTCATCGAGACGCGAGGATCGGGGTGCGACAGCGGGATGGAGCGCCCGGCCCGCAGCTCGGCACGCACCGCCGTCATCACCCCGTCGAACCAGCTCTCGGACGGTTCGGGCAGTTGAGCCGCATCCGCGGCGATGAGGTCGCGTGACAACCGCCCCGCGCGCTCGAGCGCGTCGAGGGCGTTCAGACAGTCGGGACAGGTCTCGATCTCGGGGTCGTACGGCGATCGACCGCTGTCGAGATACTCGCTGATCTCGTCGATCGTCTTGCCGCAGTCCAGAGCCATGCCGTCGGCATCCATCAGCGCCACCCCGCCATCTGGGTGGTGATGCTGGCGCGAGCGCGTGACAGGTTTCCTCGAACGGTGCTGAGAGGGAGGTTCATCTCTTCTGCGATCTCGGTATAGCTGAGCGATCCGACTTCTCGGAGCAACCAGCAGCGGCGTTGGGCTTCCGGCAGCGCATCGAGTGCAAGGGAGAGCGCTTGCAACTGTGCGTTGCGGATGGCAGCGGCCTCGGGGAGGAGACCCGCCTCCGCGGCTCTGTCGAATCCGTCCAGTGTGTCATGGGCGGGGCGTCTTCTGAGATGCGCGTACGCCTCACGGCTCGCGATCTTCATGAGCCACGCCTTCACAGCGCCCGGGTCGCGCAGCGTCGACAGCTGACGCCACGCCGTGAGGAATGCGTCCTGGACGACGTCGTCGGTCTCGGAGAGCGTGCCGACGATCCGGTAGACGTAGGCGCGAACGATCCGAGTGTGTCGACGGAGGAGCGCGTCGAAGGCCTCGGCGTCTCCCGAGGCCGCCCGGGCTGCCAGGATGCCGTCGGGCGCGGCTTGAAGATCGGTCACCGGCCCGCTCTCATCGGCTCGCATCGTTCCCCCAGAAAACTTCTCGAACTTTTTTGTGACGAATCCGGATGAGCCGCCCTCTTATCTGTAGAGCGAACGTAACGCTCACCGAATGACGAGCCGAGAGCTTGCGTCGGACAACCCAGACAGATAAGGAAACGCCATGGCTGAGGACCAGAAGAACACCGCCCCCGCTGTCGAGACCCCGAAGTCGCCGGCAGCCGTGCCCCAGGGGTCGCGTGTCGACCGCACGTTCTCGTCGTCGCGTGTCCCCGCAGAGACCGAGGCGGCAGGCAAGACGACGATCTCGGACGGCGTGGTGGCCAAAGTCGCCGGCATCGCCGCTCGCGAGGTCGCCGGCGTCTACGCCCTGGGTGGCGGCGGAGCCCGCGCGTTCGGCGCGATCCGTGACGCGATGAACGCCACCGACCTCTCGCAGGGAGTCAAGGTCGAGGTCGGCGAGACGCAGGCCGCCGCCGACCTCACGATCGTCGTCGAGTATCCGGCGCCGATCCAGGAGGTTGCAGACAACGTCCGTGCTGCCGTCGCCGGCGCCATCAGCCGACTCGTGGGCCTCGAGGTCGTCGAGGTCAACGTCGAGGTCAACGACGTCCACATCGCGGGCGCTGACGACGACGACAACGAGTCCGAGTCGCGCGTCGCATGAGCGCCACCGTCTCGGGTGCGCTGATCGGCGCCATCCTCGCCGCCGCCGCCCTGTTGTTCGGCTTCTGGGGGTTCCTCCTCGTCGCCCTCTTCATGGCGATCGGCGCGGCAGTGGGCCGCATCGCGTCCGGCAAGCTCGACGTCCGCGGGCTGGCCGACGTACTGACAGGTCGGCGCACCTCGTCATGACCGTCGCACAGGCCATCCGTCCCGGTGGCGGCGTCACTGCCGCCACCGGCGGGACGTCCGGTGTCGCCGGACGGGTCGATGTGCGCGAGCGCGTGGTGCGGAAGGTCTCGGAACAGATCGCATCCCAGGTCATCGGAGTCGACGTCGACCGCGTGTCGGTCGCGGCATCCGATCACCGGGGTGGGGTGGCCGTCCGCATCACCGCGCCGTTGCCCGTCCCGTCACTCGACGACACCGAAGCGGTGCGAGCCGCCGGCGCTGTCGTGGACGCCGCCCGTGAGATGCAGCAGCGGATGCAGCAGGAGCTCAGCCGCGTGCTGGGCAAGCCCGTCACCCGCGTCGACATCACCGTGAACGGCGCCGCCACCCCGATCAAGAGGAGAGTCCGATGAGCAGTCCCGTGCTGCGCCGCGTCGTGCGGCGCGAGACGCACTCGCCGCGCACCGTCGCGATGATCGTCGCCGTCGTCCTCGTCATCCTCGCGCTGGTGTACGTCGGCACGGAGATCGTGCTGAACCTCGCCGGTCAGCCGGCTCTGCTGCTGGGCCCCGCCGCCGCCTTCGGGTGGGTCGTCGGTCTGCCGACGGAGGTTCCCGTCGGCGTCAGCATCGCCATCGGCGCCGTCATCGCGGTGCTCGGGGTGATCCTCGTGGTGCTCGCGATCGCGCCGGGCCGGCTGTCGAAGCATCAGCTCGTCGTCGGCGAGAGTGCCGTCGTCGCCGACAACGGGGTGATCGCCTCGGCGATCGCGCAGCGTGTCAGCGCCGAGAGCGGACTGCCCCGCGATCAGGTGCGGGTCGGTGTCGGACATCGCTCGGCCGACGTCACCCTCACCCCCGCCGTGGGGGTGCCCGTCGATGAGGCTCAGATCCGCAGCACCGTCGACGCCGAGCTCGACTCGTATCGGCTCGCGTCGAAGCTGCGCACTTCGGTCCGGGTCGAGCGGCCCCGCGAACAGGAGGAGAACGCATGAACAACACCAATCGAGCGGTCAACCGCACGATCCTCCTGATCCTGGGACTGGTGCTCGTCGTCGTCGGCGGCGGAATCATCGCCGGAGCAGTGTGGCCGGCAGCCGCAGACACCTGGACCTCGGCCGGATCCGGTGCCCAGGACTGGGCGAAGCAGGCCTGGGATGCGACCGTCATCGCGGGGACGAGCCTCACCTGGCTCGCCCTCGGTGCGCTCGCGGCCCTCGCGCTGCTGGTCGTGCTGCTGATCGTCCTGATCGTGCGCAGCATCCACGGCCGCCGTCGTACCTCTCTTCGGGCGACCGGGGCGGAGAGCGATCTCGGCCGCATCACCGTCACCGAGGGGTTCGCATCCGACGCGCTGAAGAACGCTCTCGCCGAGCACGACGAGATCCTCAGCGCCCGGGTCACCGCCAACGACATCAAGCATCAGCCGGTGCTGCACGTCAGCGTGACGCCGCGGCAGAACACCTCGCCGCTGCACGTGGCCGAGACCGTCGAACGTCTCGTCGGCAACCTCGGCACCCTGACGGGGCAGCAGCTCACGGCCTACATCTCCATCCACACGGGGCTGCGCGCGAGGCTGGCTCACGACCAGCGCCGCCTGTCCTGACCGCACACGTCCACAGCCCCGCCCGCGGGGCGCCATCACCGAGAGAAAGGAGTCCCATCATGGGTCTCGACGACAAGATCAAGAACGCCGCCCAGGACATCGCCGGCAAGGCGAAGGAAGCCATCGGCAAGGCGACCGACAACGACAAGCTCGAAGCCGAGGGTAAGGCCGACCAGGTCAAGGCCGAGGCGAAGAAGACGGGCGAAGACGTCAAGGACGCCTTCAAGTAAGCCCCGCTACTGCGAGAGGGGGATGCCGTGTCGGCATCCCCCTCTCGTGATGTCGTGGCGACGTCAGCCGTCGCGTCGCGCGCCTGCCGACGGGCTGACCGGAAAGATCGTCGGGGCCGTATACCCCGCGCCGGCGAAGGCTTCTACGACGGCGGCGGCCACGGCGTCGACAGCACTGGTCTCGACGAGGGCGATCGCCGCGCCGCCGAAACCACCGCCGGTCATACGCGCTCCGATGGCGCCCGCGCCGCGAGCCGTCTCGACGGCGAGATCGAGCTCGGGTACCGAGATCTCGAAATCGTCGCGCATCGAGACGTGCGAGGCGTCCAGCAGCGGGCCGATCGCTCGCGGCCCCTGCTCGCGCAGCGTCCGCACCGTGTCGAGCACGCGCTGGTTCTCGGTGACGATGTGGCGCACCCGGCGGAACGTGACGTCGTCGAGGACGTCGGCGGCGCGGTCGAGGTCGGCGACCGACAGATCGCGCAGCATGGGCACGCCCATGAGCCGTGCGCCCTTCTCGCACGACGCCCGCCGCTCGCCGTAGCCGCTGGAGGAGTGCGTGTGCTTGACGTGGGTGTCCATGACCAGCAGCGTCAGCCCCGCGGCGGCGAAGCCGAGCTCGACCTCGTCGGTCGCGAGCGAACGGCAGTCGAGGAAGGTGGCGGCATCCGGCTCGCCGAGCATCGACGCCATCTGGTCCATGATGCCGGTGGGTGCTCCCACGGCCTCGTTCTCGGCACGCCGGCCGACCTGGGCGAGCGCGATGCGGTCGAGCCCGAGGCTCCACAGATCGTTCAGCGCCGAGGCGGTGGCTCCCTCGATCGCGGCGGAGGACGACAGGCCTGCTCCGATGGGGACGTCGGACGCGAAGGCGAGGTCGGCTCCCGCGAGCTCCGCCGGATCGGCCCCGGAGGCCTGGACGAGCGCCCACGCGACGCCGAGCGGGTACGCCGACCATTCGGGAACGGCATGCTCGCCGTCGACAGTCGGGAAGATCGCGTCGAGGTCGGCGATCGCGACTTCGACCGGCACCGCGTCGAAGGTCGAAATGACCCGCAGTCGCCCGTCGTCGCGAGGAGCGAGTGCGACGTGCGTGCGGTGGGGCGTCGCGAAGGGGAACACGAAGCCGTCGTTGTAGTCGGTGTGCTCGCCGATGAGGTTGACGCGGCCGGGCGCCGACCATTCGCTCGTCGCAGTCGCTCCGAGCGAGCTCAGCATGTCGCGCGCGTCGGTGCGCGGATCGGTCTCGGTCACAGGGTCACTCCTTCTACGGCCTCGCGGATGCGCGCGGCCGCCGTCTCGGGTGGGATGTCACCGATCCAGGCGCCCATGGCCGCCTCGGAACCGGCGAGGAACTTCAGCTTGTCGGCCGCGCGGCGCGGGCTGGTCAGCTGCAGGTGCAGGCGCGCGGTGTCGCGCGCGTGGCGGACCGGCGCCTGGTGCCACGCGGCGATGTACGGCGTCGGGGTGTCGTAGAGCGCGTCGATGCCGCGCAGCAGGCGCAGGTAGAGCGGGGCGAGCTCGTCGCGCTCGGCGTCGTTCGTCTCGGCGAAGTCGGCGACGTGGCGGTGGGGCATCAGGTGCACTTCGATCGGCCAGCGCGCGGCGAACGGGACGAACGCCGTCCAGTGCTCGCCGCGGAGCACCACCCGCGGGCCGGCCTGCTCGAACTCGAGGATGCGCTGGAACAGATCGGGTGCCGTGCGGTCGATCGAGTCGAGCAGGCGCGTCGTGCGCGGCGTGATGTACGGGTACGCGTAGATCTGCCCGTGGGGGTGCGGCAGCGTCACGCCGATCGCCTCGCCGCGGTTCTCGAACGGGAACACCTGCTCGATGCCGGGGAGCGCGGACAGCGCGGCCGTGCGATCGGCCCACGCTTCGATGACGGTACGGGCGCGGGTGACCGTCTGGGTGCCGAACGATCCGGCGTGCGCGGGCGAGAAGCACACGACCTCGGTGCGTCCGACGCTCGTGCGCGTGCGGCCGAGCCCCAGGTGCGCGAGGTCATCGATGCCTCGGGGCGGGTCGGATGCCGCGGGTGCGCCGCCGAACGCCTCGGCGAGGCCGGGACCGAACGACGGCGACTTGTTCTCGAAGACGGCGACGTCGTAGCGCGACGGGATCTCGGAGGGGTTGGTCGGCGTCTGCGGGGCGAGCGGGTCGAGCTCGGCCGGAGGGAGGAAGGCGCGATTCTGGCGCGATGCGGCGATCGAGATCCAGTCGCCCGTCAGGACGTCTTGCCGCATCGTCGCGGTCGCGGGACGCGGGTCGAGGGTGCGGGCATCGACCGCGCGCTCGGGGCCGAGCGTCGTGTCGGGGTCGTCGTAGTAGATGAGCTCGCGGCCGTCATCGAGTCGCGTGGAGCGTTTGACGACGCCCGCGCCGAGCGGCACGGCGGAAGGAGCACTGATGTTCACGATAACACGCTACATTCCGGGCGTGATATCGTCAACACACTCCGACGAGAGGACCGGTATGCGGGTGTCGATGGCCCAGGTGGCGGCGCACGCGGGCGTCTCGGCGCAGACCGTCTCGCGTGTGGCCAATGGCAGCCCGCGCGTCGATCCCGCGACGCGGGCCCGGGTCGAGGCATCCATGGCGACGCTCGGCTACCGCATGCATCGTGCCGCCCGGGCGCTGCGCACCGGCCAGACCCGCACGATCGGCCTGGTGGTCTCGACCCTCGCCTCGGTCGGCAACTCCCGCATGCTGCAGGCGATCGCCGATGCGGCGGGTGAGCGCGACTACGCTCTGGCCGTGGTGACGGTCGCCGGTGCGCGCGACATCGCGGAGGCGTTCGCCCAGTTGCGCGACCAGGGCGTCGACGGAGCGATCGTGCTCAACGAGGCGACGCGGCTCGCTCGCGACACCGCCCCGCCCGCCGACCTCCGCCTCGTCGTGGTCGACTCACCCCCCGACGACCGCTTCGCCATCGTGCAGACCGACCACGCGGGAGGTGCCCGGCAGGCGACGCAGCACCTGCTCGAGCTGGGGCACACGACGGTGCACCACCTCGCGGGGCCCGCGGCCTCGTTCGCGGCTCGAGAACGCGAGCGCGGCTGGCGCGAAGCGCTGCTCGACGCGGATGCCGCGGTACCCGAGGTCGTCCGCGGCGACTGGACCTCACGCGGCGGTCACGCGGCCGGATCGGCGCTCGCCGATGCCACCGCGGTGTTCGCCGCGAACGACCAGATGGCGCTCGGTCTGCTCCGTGCCTTCAGCGACGCCGGCCGCGCGGTGCCGGACGACGTCGCGGTCGTCGGATTCGACGACGTCGTGGATGCCGCGGAGTACCGCCCGCCGCTGACGACCGTCCGCCAGGACTTCGACGCCCTCGGCGCGTATGCCGTCGCGGCGCTCGTGAAGGTCATCGAGACGGGTGCCGCGGCGCCGTCGCAGACGGTGCCCACCGAGCTGGTAGTCCGGGCGAGCTCAGCGCGCGGGGCTGCGCGCAGGTAAGGTGCGCAGGTAAGGCGCAGTTCGGGGCGTCGGGCGCGGTTCGACCCGCGCCCCATCCCCGCAACTGCGCCTTATTCGCGCGCAGCGTGCGGCGCGCGGGGCGGCGGGCGAGGCGGTCAGGCGGATGCCGCGCGGCGGGCTTCCCAGCCGGTGCGAACCATCTCGTCGACCAAGTAGCGGTTGGCCCATTCCAGATCGCGGGCGGCGAGCTCGCCGGTGGCGACGATGCGGTCGGGGTCGCCGGGGCGGCGGGGGCCGATTCTCGGGGTGAAGTCGATGCCGGTCACGCGAGCCATCGCATCCATGATCTCGCGCACCGACAGGCCGTTCTGCGAGCCGAGGTTGTAGGCCGGCTCGACGCTCTCGCCCGCCGCGAGGCGCTGGGCGGCGACGACGTGGGCCGCGGCGATGTCGGCGACGTGCACGTAGTCGCGCACGTTCGTGCCGTCTTCGGTGTCGTAGTCGTCGCCGTTGATCTGCGGGGTCTCGCCCGCGATCAGCTTCTCGAAGACGATGGGGAAGAGGTTGTGCGGGCTCGTGTCGTAGACGGACGGGTCGCCCGACCCCACGACGTTGAAGTAGCGCAGCGACGTGTGGCGAAGCGGCGCGGCGGAGCCCGCCGTCGCGACCGCCTGGTCGCGCAGGAGCCATTCGCCGATGAGCTTCGACTCGCCGTAGGGCGAGGCGGGCCGTTTGGGCAGGTCCTCGGTGACGAGCGGCACGTCCGGGGTGCCGTAGACGGCGGCGCTGGAGGAGAAGACGATCTTGTCGACGCCCGCGGTCTCCATCGCCTCGAGGACGATTCGCGTGCCCTCGACGTTCTGCGCGTAGGTGTGCAGCGGACGGGTCACCGAGACGCCGGCATACTTGTAGCCGGCGACGTGGATGACGCCCTCGACGCCGTGCTCGCGCAGGGCGCCCTCGACGAGCGGACGGTCGAGGATCGAGCCGCGGACGAACGGAACACCCTCGGGGACGAACCCGGCGTGCCCGCTCGACAGGTCGTCGAGGACGACGGGGTCGAGACCCGCCGCGGCGAGGGCGCGCACGACATGCGCGCCGATGTATCCAGCACCACCGGTGACCATCCAGCTCATGACATCCATCCTGCCCGATCGCGGCGGGGCTCCTTCACGCTCACTCCTCGCGGTGGCCGAGATCAGGCGCGGCGATGAACGCGGCGACGGGCTCGACGACGTGCTCGAGCTCGACGACGACGATCTCGTTCGCGCCGGCGCGGGTCGCGGGCGCGGGAACGTACAGCGTGCGCTGCGGTCCGTTGCGCCAATACCGGCCCAGGAAGAAGCCGTTCACGAACGCGAACCCCTTGCTCCAGGCATCCGTGTCGAGGAAGAGGTCGGCGGGCTCGTCGAGGTCGAACGTGCCCGCGAGACCGGCGCGGCCCGCCGTCGTCTGCTCAGAAGCAGCGGGGATGCCGGCGGCGACGGCCGCGAGGTCGACGGGCTGCGCCGACCAGCCGGTCAACTCGTGGCCGCCGAGGGTCACAGGGCCGACGAGGCCCTTGTTCTCGCCCAGACGCGCGTCGTAGTTCACGCGCCCCTGGTCCTCGACGAGCACCGTGAGCTGCGACCCGCGGGGGATCGGCAGCGAGCGCTCGTGCAACGCACGCTGCAGGCGGCCGACGGGTGCCCGGTCGACCGCGACCCAGGCGAGGTCGCGGACCTCAGCGAAGGCGAGCACGGCGCTGTCGGTATCTCCGAACGCCTCGTCGGGCAGCGTGATGTCGTAGCGGACGAGGGGCCCGAGCTGTCCGAGCTCCTCGAACGTCGGGGGAGCGACCGCCGCGCCCGCGCCGGCACTCGCCGCGGGCAGCCAGTCGCCCGTCGCCCGCAGCGCGACGGAGCGCACCGGTGCCGCCGGCCGAGCGGGGGGAACCTCGTCGGGGACGGGAGCGTATCGCGCGATGACCTCGCGGAACGCGTGGTACTTCTCGGTCGGGTGGCCCGATTCGTCGAGGGGCGCGTCATAGTCGTACGAGGTGACGATGGGGGCGTAGCGGCCCTTGTCATTGGCGCCGTTCGTGGTGCCGAAGTTGGTGCCGCCGTGGAGCATGTAGATGTTCACCGAGGCGCCGGCCGCGAGCAGCGCGTCGAGCTCGGATGCCGAGGCTGCGGCATCCGTGGTGTGGTGCACGCCGCCCCACCAGTCGAACCAGCCGTCCCAGAACTCCGAGCACATGAGGGGCCCGGTCGGCTGGTGCTCGCGCAGGGTCGCGAGCCGCTCGGTCGCGCGCGATCCGAACGACCCGGTCGTGTGCAGGTCGGGGAGGGTGCCCGCCGCGAGCATGTGGGGCTCGGGCTGGTCGACGGTGGTCAGGGGCACCGTGATGTCGCAGGCGCGGGTCAGCTCGGTGAGCGTCCGGAGGTAGTCGTGGTCCGAGCCGTAGGCGCCGTACTCGTTCTCGATCTGAACCAGCACGACGTTGCCGCCCCGGTCGATCTGACGTGGTGCCACGATCTCGTAGACGCGTCGCAGATACGCGCTGACCGCTTCGACGTACTGCGGCTCGGACCGGCGCAGCCCGATACCGGGGGTGCTGGTGAGCCACACCGGCAGGCCGCCGTTGTGCCACTCGGCGCAGATGTACGGGCCGGGGCGGACGATCGCGTGCATGCCCTCGGCCGCGATGAGGTCGAGGAAGCGTCCGAGGTCGTTCCAGCCCGTGGCATCCCATTCGCCGCGCACCGGTTCGTGGGCGTTCCAGGCGACGTAGGTCTCGATCGTGTTGAGCCCCATGAGTCGCGCCTTGCGGATGCGGTCGGCCCACTGGTCCGGGTGGATGCGGAAGTAGTGCAGCGCTCCGGCGATGACCCGGTGGGGGCGCCCGTCGAGGAGGAAGTCGGTCTCGCCGATGCTGAAGGTCGTCACGGGGTCACTCGATTCGTTCCGGGGTTCAGGCGCACGCTCACGCGCGCCCAGGAGAGCGGGGGAAGGGTCAGGGTCACGGCGCCGTCGCGGATGTCGACGGCGAGGGAGGCCGGTGCGACCGGCTGCGACGATGCGCTGTTGACGGTGTGCCGGTCGCCTCCCGCGGGGACGGTCAGCACGAGTGCCTCGGCGCTCGCGGCTGGTCGGTCGAGGTCGATCGTGACCGGCGTCTCGGCCTCGAGCCCGCGGTGAACGACGAAGACCGTCAGCTCGTCGCCCTCGAGAGTCGCGACGGCGTCGACGGCGCCCACGTCGCCGTAGCGCGCGGTCGCGATGACGCCGGTCTCGATGCTCGGGACGACGACGTTACCGGATGCCGCGGCCGCGGTGAGCTGGAACGGGAAGAAGGTGGTCTGCCGCCAGGCCACGCCACCCGGTTCGGTGCGGATCGGCGCGATGACGTTGACGAGCTGGGCGAGGTTCGCCATCGACACGCGGTCGGCGCGCCGGAGCATCGTGATGAGCAGGGACCCGACGACGACGGCATCGGTGACGGTGTAGTCGTCCTCGATGAGGCGCGGGGCGACCGGCCAGTCGCCGGTGAACACGGCGGGCTTGTCGACCTCGTTCCAGCGGGTCTGGTTCCAGACGTTCCACTCGTCGACGCTGATGCCGATGGGGGTCGTGATGCCGCGCTCGGCGCGCACCTCGTCGATGATGTCGGCGACCTCGCCGATGTAGGCGTCGAGGGCGGCGCCGGAGGCGAGGAAGCTCGCGGGGTCGCCCGGCGTCTCCTCGTAGTAGGCGTGCACGGAGATGTGATCGACGAGTCCCGCGGTGTGGCGGAGCACGGTGCGCTCCCACTCGCCGAACGTGGGCATCTCGTGGTTGGAGCTGCCGGCGGCGACGAGCTCGATGTCGGGGTCGATGAACCGCATGAGGCGGGCGCTCTCGGCGGCGAGGCGGCCGTACTCGTCGGCGGTCTTGTGGCCGATCTGCCAGGGGCCGTCCATCTCGTTGCCCAGGCACCAGAGGCGGATGCCGAAGGGCTCGGCGCGCCCGTTCTCGCGGCGGCGCTCCGACAGTGCGGTGCCGCCGGGGTGGTTGGCGTACTCGAGCAGGTCGGCCGCCTCGGCGACGCCCCGCGTGCCGAGGTTCACGGCCTCCATGAGCTCGAGTCCGGCCTGCTCGGCCCACGCGGCGAACTCGTGCAGACCGACCTGATTGGTCTCGGTGCTGTGCCATGCGGCATCCAGGCGCACAGGGCGCTGGTCGCGCGGCCCGACGCCGTCCTCCCACCGGTAGCCCGAGACGAAGTTGCCCCCGGGGTAGCGCACGACCGTCGCGCCCAGCTCGCGCACGAGCTCGAGCACGTCGGCGCGGAAACCGGCGTCGTCGGCGGTGGCGTGACCCGGCTCGAAGATGCCGTCGTACACGCAGCGGCCCATGTGCTCGACGAAGGTGCCGAACAGGCGTCGGGGCACGACGGGGCCGGGGGTCGCCGTGTCGAGCGAGATGCGGGTGGGGGAGGTCATTGCTCTTCTCCTGGGGGACATGGCGAGGGGCGGGCCGGACCGAAGCTCGATGCGACCCGCCCCTCGTCGGGCGTCACTTGTTGACGGTGAAGCCCTGGTCGTTGCCGTACTGCACGAGCTGGTCCTGCCAGGTGGCCAGACCCTCGTTCAGGTCGGACTTGGAGGCGTAGGACTGTCCGACGGTGTCGCTGAAGATGCTGTTGGCGTACACCTGGAAGGGCAGGTACTGCCATCCCGGACGCACGTCCTTGGCCGCCTGCACGAGCACCTCGTTGATCTTCTGGCCACCGAAGTAGTCGGGCGCCTTGTTCAAGAACTCGTCCGACTCGAGCTGTGCGTTCGTCGAGGGGAAGCCGCCGCTCTCGGCGAAGATCGTCAGGCTCTCCTCGTCGTTGTTCAGCCACTTCAGGAACGCGGCCGCGAGGGCCGGGTTCTCGCTCTGCTTGGTGACCGCCTGGCCGCCGCCGCCGTTCTCCGCCGACACCGGGGTGCCGTCGTAGGTCGGCATGGGCGCGACGCGCCAGTCGCCCGCAGCGTCGGCCACCGACGACTCGAGGTTGCCGGGCATCCAGGCGCCGATGACGAGGGTCGCGATCGAGCCGTCGCCGAGGCCCTTGAACCACTCGTCGCTCCAGCTCGGGGTGCTGGCGATCAGGTCGTCCTCCACGAGCGTGTTCCAGGTGTCGGCCCACTTCTTCGAGCCCTCGTCGGCGACGTTGATCGTCACGTCGGTGCCGTCTGCGGAGAAGGGCTGGCCGCCCGCCTGCCAGATCATGCTCGTGGCGAAGCCGGCGTCGCCGGTGTCGTTCGTGATCTTCTTCGTCGGGTCGGCGGCGGTGAGCTGACGTGCGGTGGCGATGTACTCGTCCCACGTCGTCGGCACCGTCAGACCGTACTGGTCGAAGACCGTCTTGTTGTAGAACAGCGCCATGGGGCCCGAGTCCTGCGGCAGGCCGTAGATCTTGCCGTCGAAGTCGACGGAGTTCCACGTCGAGGCGGTGTAGTCGCTCTCGAGGTCGCCGAAGCCATAGGGCGCGAGGTCGAGCAGGCCCTCGGTGAGCGCGAACTGCGGGAAGGCGTAGTACTCGATCTGCACGACGTCGGGAGCGCCCGAGCCCGCCTTGATGGCGTTCTGGAGCTTGGTGTACTCCTCGGTGTTGGTGCCCGCGTTGACGACGTTGACCTTGACCTCGGGGTACTTCTTCATGAACGCCTCGGCCTGCGCCTCGGCGGACGGGGTCCACGACCAGTACGTGATCTCGCCACCGGCCTTCAGCGCGGCGTCGAGGTCGTCGGGGTTGCCGCTGCCTGCGGCCGGGCCGGAGGACGAGCAGGCGGCCAGCACGAGGCCGGCGGCTGCGGTCAGGGCCACGACGGATGCGGCGCGACGCAGCGCCGATCCCTTGCGCATGGGTGTCATGGGAGTTCCTTCACTTCGTTGTTGTGGATTCGGGTCGTTGTGGATGGGGGTGGTGCGGGATACAGGGTCTCGGTTGTGCTCACTGCTTGACGCTGCCGGCGCTGAGGCCGGACTGCCAGAAGCGCTGCAGCATGAGGAAGGCGACGACGATGGGGATGATCGACAGCAGCGATCCGGTGATCACGAGGTTGTAGATCGGCTGCGCCGCGGCTCCCGTGGCCTGCGCGTTCCACTGGTTGAGGCCGACCGTGAGCGGGTACCAGGCGGGATCGCTCAGCATGATGAGCGGGAGGAAGTAGTTGTTCCACGTCGCCACGACGGCGAACAGCAGCACCGTGACGATGCCGGGCATGAGGAGCTTCGTCGAGATGGTGAAGAAGGTCCGCATCTCGCTCGCTCCGTCCATGCGAGCGGCCTCGAGCAGCTCGGTGGGCACCGCGTCGCTCGCGAACACCCACATCAGGTACAGGCCGAACGGGCTGATGAGCGAGGGGATGATGATCGCCCACGGGGTGTTCGTCAGGCCCAGCTGGCTGAACATGAGGAACGTGGGGACCGCGAGGGCGGTGCCGGGAACGGCGACGGCGCCGATGACGACGGCGAAGACCGCCTTGCGACCGCGGAAGTTGTACTTCGCCAGCCCGTAGCCCGCCATCGTCGCGAGGACCGTGGCCCCGCCCGCGCCGACGACGACATACAGCAGCGTGTTGCCCAGCCACCGCAGGAAGATGCCGTCGCGGTAGGTGAACGTCTCGACGATGTTGTTCCACAGGTTGAAGCTGTCGCCGAACCACAGCCCGAAGGTCGTGAAGAGATCGCCCTGGGTCTTGGTGGCGTTGATGACCAGCCAGAACAGCGGCAGGAGCGTGTAGAGGATGAACAGGCTCATCACGATGGTGAGCACGACCGACTTCCGCCGGGCGAACGGCGTGCTGCGGGCGAGGGCGGGGGCGGTCATCGCATCTCCTGACGGGATCCGCGCAACTGGACGACGTAGGCGATGACCGCCGTGATGACGCCCATGATGATCGCGACGGTTGCGGCGTAGTTGTACTGCTGGCCGGCGAACGAGAGGTTGTACGCGTACATGTTCGGCGTGAAGAACGTCGTGATGGTGTTCGGGGCCAGGGGCTTGAGGATGTTCGGCTCGTTGAAGAGCTGGAAGCTGCCGATGATCGAGAAGATCGTGGCGATGACGATCGAGCCGCGCAGGGCCGGGATCTTGATCGAGAGGATCGTGCGCCACGCGCCGGCGCCGTCGAGGGATGCCGCCTCGTACAGCTCGCCGGGGATGGTCTTGAGCGACGAGTAGAAGATCAGCATGTTGTAGCCGACGAACTGCCACGTCACGATGTTGCCGATCGAGACCATCATCCATTCGGGCAGGAAGGGCCGCAGGACCTGGGCGCCGAGGAGGTCGTTGATGTTCCCGGCCAGACCGAACTGGTCGCCGTAGATGTAGCCCCACATGAGCACGGCGACGACGGCCGGCACGGCGTAGGGCAGGAAGATGATGATGCGGTAGAAGCCCGAGGCGTGCAGGCGCGCGCTGTCGATCGCGAGGGCCGCGCCGAGGGCGAGCACGAGCATGATCGGCACCTGGATGAGCAGGAACAGCAGCACGCGGAGGAAGCCGTCCCACAGCTTCGGGTCGGCGAACGCCGTCAGGTAGTTCTCGAGGCCGACGAAGGCATTGCCGCCCACGATCTGCTCGCGGAAGAAGCTGAGGTAGAGCGCGTATGCGAGGGGAGCCAGGAAGACGAGGGCGAAGACGACGGCGAACGGGCCGACGAAGAGCCACCCGCGTTGTTCGACGCTGATCCGCCGCCGCTTCCGCGCGGTGCGCACGGCCGGAGGGGGTGCCGTAGTGGTCGTCATCGTCCGTGCCTCTTCTGTGATGCAGGCGCTCGCCGATTGAGCGCGGATGTTGACGTAAACATAACTCGGGCACGCTAGCATGTCAACGTCAACATCGAGGAGGATCCGGGCATGGGTGAAGCACGACCAGCCGCAGGCCCGGACACACGGCCGCGGCGTCGCGAGGTGTCGATGGCAGACGTGGCCGCGATGGCCGGGGTGTCGGGCCAGACGGTGTCGCGCGTCGCGAACGGCCGCGAGAATGTCGACCCCGAGACCCGCGCCCGCGTCCAGGATGCGATGGCGAAGCTGGGATACCGGCCCAACAGTGCGGCCCGCGCGCTGCGCTCGGGGCGCTTCCGCAGCATCGGCGTGATCATGTTCTCGCTGGCGAGCTACGGCAACACGCGCACGCTCGACGCCGTGGCATCCGTCGCCGCCGAGGCGGGGTACTCGCTCACCGTCATCACCGTGCAGTCGGCGACGCAGTCCGACGTCTCGGGAGCCTTCGTGCGCCTGGCCGAGCATGCGGTCGACGGCGTCATCATCCTGATCGAGACCCATCGGCTCGGCGAGCGCGAGCTCGCGCTGCCGACGGGTCTGCCCGTCGTCGTGGTCGACTCGAGCGCCGACTACCCCTATCCCGTCGTCGACAACGATCAGGCTCTGGGGGCGCGCCTCGCGACGGAGCACCTGCTCGACCTCGGCCACGACACCGTGAACCACATCTCGGGGCCGCGCGAGTCGTTCGCCGCAGAGCGCCGGCGCGCCGCCTGGCATGACACGCTCGTCGCGCGCGGAGCGCGGGTGCCCGAGGTGCACGTCGGGGACTGGACGGCGGAGTCGGGCTACGAGATCGGCCGCGCCCTCGCGGCGGACGACGCGGTCACGGCGGTCTTCGCCGCCAACGACCGCATGGCGCTCGGGCTGCTCCGGGCGATGCACGAGGCCGACCGCCCGGTTCCGGCGAGCATCAGCGTGGTCGGATACGACGATGCTCCCGAGTCGGCGAACTTCTGGCCGCCGCTGACGACCGTGCGTCAGCACTTCGATCGCATCGGTGCGGCGGCCGTGCGCTCGCTGCTCACCGAGATCGACGGGGGAGAGGTGCCGGCCGAGCGCACGCTCGTCCCGACCGAGCTCGTCGTGCGCGCGAGCTCCGGCACCCGCGCTTAGCTCGGGCCGGACTGCCCGGCCCGCCAAGCTCGGAGAATCGCGCGTTCCTCGGGCCGTTCGCGACATTCGCTCCGACTTTTGCGTGATCGTCCGAGTTTCGTCGTGAGGAACGCACCATTGCACCCGCGCACAGGAGTCGCTTAGGCTCGCTGTTGACGTCAACATGTTTACGTCAACATCACCCCTGAGGTCGCATCGGAGCGACCGGATAGGAATGACGATGAAGTCAGCTCGACTGTTGTCGATGACCTGTGCCGCTGCGCTCGCGGCCGGCGGACTCACCGCCGCGGCGGCTGCCACGCCCCCGCCGGCGCAGGCGGCGGGTCCCGCCGCCGTGCGCATCACCCCGAATCCCGCCACCGCCTCCGAGAAGCCCTTCGAGGGGTGGGGGACGAGCCTCGTCTGGTTCGCCAACGCGACCGGCGACTATCCCGAGGACGTCCGGCAGGACCTCTTCGACGCCGTGTTCGGCGACGACGGGCTGAATCTGAACATCGCGCGGTACAACATCGGCGGCGGCAATGCCTCCGACGTCCCGCCCTACCTGCGACCGGGCGGTGCCGTGCCCGGGTTCTGGAACCCCGACCTGCAGGCGACCGACGACGAAGGTGCGATCACGTCGACCTTCGCGGACCGTGACCGCTACCGGGATGCCTGGGATCCCGACGACCCGGACGCCTACGACTTCTCGCAGGACGCGGCGCAGCGCTGGTGGCTCGAAGCCCTCAAGGACAAGGTCACGCACTGGGAGGCGTTCAGCAACTCTCCGCCGTACTTCCTCACGCAGAGCGGCTACGTCTCGGGCGGCATCAACGACGCGACGAGCGAGCAGCTCGCCCCTGCCGACATGGACAAGTTCGCCGGCTACCTGGTGAACGTCGTCGATGAGCTCGAGCGTGCCCACGGCATTTCGTTCGACACGATCGACCCGTTCAACGAGCCCAACACCAACTACTGGTCCACCCAGATCCCCG
The DNA here is from genome assembly GCF_003610405.1 of Microbacterium sp. AG238. Taxonomy (GTDB): domain Bacteria; phylum Actinomycetota; class Actinomycetes; order Actinomycetales; family Microbacteriaceae; genus Microbacterium. The sequence goes on along the minus strand of NZ_RAQC01000001.1, from coordinate 1,467,740 downwards.
ACGGCGCGACCTGGCCCACCGGCGGACGTCAGGAGGGTGCGCACATCGGTCCGCAGGCGCAGGACGCGATGATCACGGCCCTCGCCGAGCGCCTCGCGCAGCCGGGGACGAACACGGATGCCGTGATCTCCGCGATGGACGAGACCAACCCCGGCATCTTCGCGACCAACTGGAACACGTGGTCGGCGCAGGCGAAGGACCTCGTCGACCAGTTGAACGTGCACACCTACGGCACCGGTGGGCGCCAGGTCGTCCGCGACATCGCGAAGGCCGCCGACAAGCCGCTGTGGATGAGCGAGGTCGAGGGCAACTGGACCGATCGCAGCAAGGGCTTCGTCACCGACGACATCGAGAACGGCCTCGGCATGGCTCAGCACATCGTCGGCGACCTGCGCGAGCTCGAGCCGGATGCCTGGGTGTTCTGGCAGCCGGTGGAGGACCTCTACAACATGGAGAAGGTCGAGAAGCTCAACTGGGGCAGCGTCTTCATCGACTTCGACTGCAACGCCGACGGGCAGTCCGAGCGTCGGCTCCGCGACGGTGACGCCGACCCCTCCTGCAAGGTGCTGACGAACGAGAAGTTCAACACCGTCCGCAACTTCACCCACTACATCACCCCCGGCGACCGGCTGATCGCCACCGACGACGCGCAGTCGACCGCGGCGATCGACGCTGACGGTGAGGGCGCCACGATCGTGCACGTCAACGCCGAGGCCGCCGACCGCACCGTCGAGATCGACCTGAGCGACTTCGGCACGGTGGCCCCCGGGGCGACGGTGACCCCGATCGTCACGACGCAGTCGACGGCGGCGGAGCCCTCGGTCAACGCACTCCAGCAGGGGCAGCCGGTCGCCGTGGATGCGGCATCCCGCACCGCCACCCTCACGGTTCCCGCCAAGTCGGTCGTGACCTTCGTGATCGACGGCGTCTCGGGCGTTTCATCGGATGCCGCCGCCTTCCGCGACGGCGAGACGGTGCAGCTCACGGGCCTGCAGAGCGGGCTCGCCCTCGACGGCAGCTCGACTCTCGCGGTCCGTTCGCTCGCCACCACGGCCGAGGCCGCCCGCGGACAGGCCTGGACCGTCCGCACGATCGAGGGCGCGGGCACCAACCGCCACCGCTTCACGTTGCAGAACGGTTCGGGGCAGTTCCTCGCTTCGCGCGGCACGGCCATGGCGCTCGTGGATGCCGACCCGGCGGCAGCCGCGGCCGATCCCGCACTGCAATGGATGGCCTCGACGACGGACGGTACGTACTACTCGGTGCTGAACGTCGCCGCGGAGCGCGTCCTCGACGTGAACGGCGGCAGCACGACGTCGGGCGCCGCAGTGGGCCTGTGGACCTCGAACGGCGGCGGGAACCAGCAGTGGCGCATCGCGAGCACGAGCGTGGTGGGCACCGAGCCCGTCACGGTCGCCACCGCGGTCGGCGTCGCCCCGACTCTGCCCGCGACCGTCGATGTGCGGTACACGGGAGGGATCGTTCGCACGGCGCCGGTGACCTGGCAGCTCGATGGGGTCGACTTCTCGCGCGCCGGTTCGGTGGAGGTTCGCGGCACGGGAACCGAGCTGTTCGGCGGCTCGTTCGACGCCACCGCGACGGTCGAGATCGGCGCATACACCGCGACGCGGCCGGCATCCATCACGGTGCCCGCGGGGAGTGCCCTCGACACCGTCAGGAGCATGGCCGACACCACGGTGCAGGCTGAGCTGCGCCCCTCGGGAGCTGGCTTCTCGGTCCCGGTCGAGTGGACGTGGGACGGCATCGCCGACGACGCGTTCGCGGGGCCCGGAACGGTGTCGGTTCCCGGCGTCGCGACCGGCCCGAGCGGTGAGAAGCTGGATGCTCGCCTGACGGTGATCGTCACGGTGGCGTCCGCGCGGAACGTCGCCCCGGAGAGCACCCCGAGCGCGACGTTCACCGAGAGCGCGCAGTACGACGTGCGCAACACGATCAACGGCAGCTCGACCGACAAGGGCTGGTCGAACTGGCGGTCTGGCACGAAGAACCCGCAGGACGCACTGAGCTACGTCCTCGCGCAGCGCGAGACCCTCACGCGTGTCGCCGTGCAGTTCTACCGTGACGGCAGCTCCCTGAGCTGGCCCGCGACCATCCGGGTCGACCACCGTGTGAGCGGCGGCGACTGGATCGAGGGTGATCTCGTCACGGTGCCCGAGCTCGCGACGGGTGCGCCTCGCGTCGAGGTCCCGGTCGCGGGCGCCGCAGACGAGGTCCGCGTCGTGATGAACGCTCGCCCCGACACGCACATGATCGTGTCGGAGGTCGAGATCTTCGCCGCAGCGCCCGCGCCGGCCGGAGTCGCGGATCTGGCACGCCTCACGGTCGGTGACGAGCCCGTCGACGGCTTCTCGCCCGACACGCTCGAGTACGCCGTCACCTCGACGGGGTCGGCGTGGCCTGTGCTCCATGCGGTCGCGGTCGACGAGGACGCCACGATCGTCGTGACCCAGCCCGGCGAGGAGGGGGCCGGCGACGCGCAGCTGATGGCGGCGGATGCCGCGGCAGCGGCCGATGACGTGGTCAGCAGTGCCGGGACGGTGACCGTGACGGCTCCCGACGGTGCCTCGCGCACGTACTCGGTGACGGTGAGTCGCGCGGTCGGCGTCGAGACGCCGGTGGTGTCGGGAGAGCCCCGCGTGGGTTCGACCGTGCGTGCGGTGGCCGCCACCGATCCGGCGGACGCGGCATCCGGGTACGTCTGGATGCGGGACGGGGTCGCGATCGACGGCGCCGTCGGCGACAGCTACGCGCTGGCCGCCGCCGACGAGGGGCGCGAGATCTCCGTCGAGGTGATCGCCGAGGCGCCCGGCTTCATCGACGGCAGCGCTCGCTCGGCGGCGATCGTTCCGACCGCCCCCGTCGTCGATCCCGGAACGGGCGGCGGCACGGACGGCGGCACCGACGGCGGTACCGACGGCGGTGCGGGAACGCCGGGCTCGAGCTCAGGCTCGGGTGGTGTGTCGGCGGGCGCGAACGGCTCCGCTGCCTCGAGGGACGCCCGCGACCTCGCGCGCACGGGAGGCGATGCCGACATCGCCGCGACGGTGTTCGGCGCGCTCGCGCTGCTTATGCTCGGCGCCGGAGCGCTCGTGCTCCGTCGCCGTCGCGTCGGAGCCCGAGACGCCTGAGCGCCTGAGGACCTGACGGCGGAGGTCGTGCCGATCGGCACGGCCTCCGCTTCGTCGCGACGCAGCCCCCCGGTGTCGCCGTCTTCGGAGAATCGCACGCTTCTCGGAGCCTCAGCCCGCGCAGCATCCGGTTTTCGCGTCATTCTCCGAGCTCGCGTACCTCGCCTACCTCGCCGGGCGCTGCCGGACCCTCAGGCGAGCCGTTGCCAGGGGCGCAGTCGCACCGTGGCTCGGAGGGATGTCGCCGCAGCGTCGGCTCGCCGTGACACCGCACCGGCGGCGAGGGCGATCGTCGAGGCGGGAGACAACGCCAGCACATCGACCATGATCTCGCTGGTCGCGGTCGCTCCGGCATCCCGCAGCGACAGCGACCAGCGCGTGCCGTCCCAGAAACGATCGTCGACCACGCGGCCGTCGACCACGACCCGTCCGACGTCGCCTGCCCAGTCGAGGTCGAGCGCGGCATCGGCTTCGGGATCGAGCGACGCCGCGGGGAGGTGAACCCGGTAGCGGGCCGCCCGCTCGCGGAACGCCTCGGCCGACGGGGCGCGGTGGCGCGGTCCGCCGAAGCCGTAGTCCGCGGGTGGCGCGTGCGGCTCGCGCAGCAGCTCGACCGACGCGCGCTCGCTCCCCGCCGCGGGCGGGGCCGATGCGTCGGCCGCGACCGTGGCGGTCGACCACTCCCGGGCGTGCGGGTCGTACCGCTGGGCCTCGACGGTGCCGCGCCCGAGGGTGCCGTCGGCATCCCAGGCGAGCTCACCGTCGGTCAGCCACAGCTCGGGGTGTGCGCCCGGTCGCACCCAGAGGCGGTCGGCATCGGACGCGGGCAGCACCACGACGTCGACGTCATCGAAGCGGATCGGGCGGTGCCCGGGCGTGACATCACGCGGCGCATCCCCGCCGACCGCGATCTCGACGGGGATGCCGTGGTCTTCGATGAGCACCAGCGTGGGGCGTGGCGCTCCGGTGAGGACCGTGACGAGGGACGCCGTCGCCCAGGCGATGCGCGCCCGCCCGACCGCGAGCCCGACGGGCCATCGCGCGAGAGTTCCGGCAGGCACCGTGACCGGCCGGGACGGGAAGACCGTCTCGGTGTCGCCGCGGACCACGCGCAGCTGCACGTCGGTCGCGTCCGTGACCTGGTCGAACGGCTGGTGGTGCGAGATCACGACGATGCCCTCGTCGGCCGCAGAACGGAGCGCCCACCGCAAGGTCGTCCCGTCGTCGAGCGACGCGGGGCGGACGTCGGGAAGCGACGACGACATGCCGGACAGGCGGTCGCCGAACGCCGAGAGGAAGGCGTGCTGAGCGCGCAGCAGCGGAGCCGATCCGGCGAGGTCGCCCGACTGCCCGATGGGCGCGTGGAAGTCGTACCCGAACTCCGGCATGTCGTTGGGATATCCGGTGTCGATCGTCTCCTGCAGGCCGGGACCCGGGTTCCGGCCGCCGACGAACATGTAGTACCCCTGCCATGCGGAGCCGTTGCCGATCTTCACGTGCGCGAGGGCGGCCACGTCGCGCCCGGCCAGGACCGGACGCCGGTGATACGCCGTGGCCATGCCTCCGCCCAGCTCGCACGTGGCCGGTGGGAAGCCGTGCAGATCGGCCGTGGCGCTCGCCGCGGCGAAGCCCTGGCTGGCCCGGACGTCCGCGCCCACGCCCGGGTCGTCCCAGTCGTGCGAGGGGAAGTAGTGCGCCCGGAACGTCGGGTCCCACGGTGCGCCGGGATCGACCCAGAAGCCGTCGGCGTAACCGCCGAAGACGGGCAGCACGTCGCCGTCGGGGAGCATCGCCCCGCCCCAGGCCGTCGCCGTCCACAGGGGTGCCGACATGCCCGCCTCGCGGGCGAGGCGCTGAAGGGTCACGAGGTGCTCGGGTCGGTCGTAGAGCTCGTTCTCGAGCTGGATGCCGATGACCGGGCCACCCGGCTGGGCGCGGCCGTCGAGGGCCGTGGCGAGCTGACCGAACCACTCGCGCACGAGCTCGAGGTACGCGGGGTCGTCGCTGCGGTGGGCGACCGGCGTCTCCTGCACCCAGTCGGGGAATCCGCCGTGGCGTGACTCGCCGTGCGCCCATGGCCCGATCCGCAGCATGACGTCGAGTCCGGCCGCGGCCGCGTCGTCGATGAACGCGCCGATGTCGAGGTGGCCGTCGAAGCGGGGCCGCCCGCGCTCGGCGACGTGGTGGTTCCAGAAGGCGTAGGTCGAGGCGACCGAGACGCCGGCGGCGCGCAGCTGCCGCATCCGTTCGGGCCAGCGATGCCTCGGCAGCCTGCTGTAGTGCACCTCACCCGACACCGGCACCCATCCCTCGCCGTGGCGGTACAGGGCGCGATCGGTGACGGAGATGCCGCGGGCGCGCTCGTGGGGAGCGGGCAGCGGCGCGGGCCGCTCGGGGTGGGGCCAGGCGACGTGGCGGACGGTCAGCGGCGCGGTCACGGGCTCGATCACCGTGCTCCGATGATCGCGTTGTCGAGTTCGTCGATGTCGACGCCCGGGCGCATCGCGCGGTTGGTCAGCAGCACCCACGCGATGCCCGCGCCCGGGTGGACCCAGAACTCCGTTCCCGCCCAGCCGCCGTGGCCGTAGGCGTCGCGATCGATCAGCCCGGGAGCCCGGGTGCGGAGGTTCCAGGCGAGCCCCCAGTCCTGGCCGCGCTCGGCCGGGTAGGGCTCCAAGCGCGGGATGTCGCCGGTGAGGGGTCGCAGCATCATCGCGAGGGTCGCGGGCGAGAGGATGCCGTCGCGGGCGCCGGCGTGGATCCGCAGCAGTTCGGTTCCGAGGGCGAGCAGGTCGTGCGCCCGTCCGGCGAGGCCGGCTCCGGGGTTGCGCTGCGCGGCGAAGGCCGCCATGTCGGCGCCCGCTCGGGCGGCATCCGCGATCGGTGCCGTGCCGTCGAGGTCGACGGACAGGCCGTCGGCGCCGATGCCCGACGCCCAATCGGCGATGTCATCGTGCCACGTGTGGCCGTTCACGCTCTCGACGAGCGCCGCAACACCCTCGAACGCGAGTGTGGAGTACCGCGAGGCCGTGCCCGCGGAGAAGTCGCGGCCGCGGGTCAGGAGCTCGGTGCGCAGCGGCACGCGGGTGTCGAGCGGCGGTTCGCTGATGCCGCTCGTGTGGCTCACCAGGTGCGAGAGGCGAACGGTGTCGTCCCGATCCTGGCCGAAGTCGGGCAGGGCGCGGGTCAGCGGCGTCTGCAGGGTGAGCCGGCCGCGCTCGATGGCGCGCGCGGCGGAGATGCCGAGCAGCGGCTTCGTGATCGAGAAGAGCGCGTACCGGTCGTCGACGTCGGCGGCGACGGCGTCGAGGGCGAGGATGCCGCGCGCGTCCGCGATGCCGACGACCGCGGACGGCAGCCGGCCGTCTCCCACATGTCGACGGGCCCAATCGAACGCAGCGGTGAAGCTCGAGGTCATCGCGCCAGCCTACGGGAAGCGTTTTCCGTCCGCGAGGAGCCCGACTGGCTACGGGAGCGCGAGCACGCCGTTGCGACGGTGCGGGATGCCGGGCAGTGCGTCGTCGCGCAGCTCGCGCGGCAGCAGGGCGGAGGGCGCGTCCTGGAAGACGAGCGGGCGCAGGAAGCGACGGATGGCGGTGGCTCCGACCGACGTGTGCAGGGAGGTGGTCGCGGGCCACGGCCCGCCGTGGTGCTGCGACCAGGTCACCGCGACACCGGTCGGCCACCCGGCGAACAGCACACGGCCGGCACGCTCCTGCAGCAGCGCGAGGGTCGCGGCGACATCGTCGGCCGGCTCGGAGTGCAGGGTGGCGGTGAGGCTTCCGGGCACGGCGGCGAGGGCTGCGCGGAGGTCGTCCTCTCCGGTGTACTCGACGAGGAGGGTGACGGGGCCGAAGCACTCCTCGAGCAGGACCTCCGGGCGGGCTGCGACGGCCGACGCGTCCGACACGAGCACGACGGGGCGTGCCCCTTCGCCCGCGACGCCCTCCGCCGCCACGCGCACCGACGCGTCGGCCTCGAGCGCTGAGATCCCGGACGGGAAGGCCTCGGTGATGCGGTCGGTCAGCAGCGGGCCGCCGGTCGTGCCGGCGGCTGCGCCGGCGACGGCCTCGACGAATCCACTGCCGCGGGGCACGAACACGACGCCCGGCTTGGTGCAGAACTGGCCCGCGCCGAGCGTGAACGAGGACACGAGTCCGCGGGCGAGCTCGTCGCCGCGGACCGCGACGGCCGCGGGCGTGACGACCACGGGGTTCACGCTGCCGAGCTCGCCGTAGAACGGGATCGGATCGGGGCGCCCCGACGCGAGGTCGAACAGGGCGCGTCCGCCCGATACCGAGCCGGTGAACCCCGCTGCTCGGACGAGAGGATGCTGCACGAGCGCGTTGCCGGCCTCGCGGCCCTCGACGAGCGCGAACGAGCCCTCCGGGGCGCCCGCACCGCGGAGCGCTTCGGCGGCGATCTCGGCCGTGCGGCGCGAGAGCTCGGGGTGCCCGGAGTGCGCCTTGACGATCACGGGGTTGCCGGCGGCGAGGGCCGAGGCCGTGTCGCCGCCGCACACCGAGAAGGCGAAGGGGAAGTTCGACGCCGAGAACACCGCGACGGGTCCGACCCCCACGAGCATGCGGCGCAGCTCGGGGCGGGGCGGCGTCGCGGCGGGGTCGGCGTCGTCGATCGTGATCTCGCGGAAGGACCCCTCTGTCACGACAGCGGCGAACAGCCGAAGCTGTCCCGACGTGCGGCCGACCTCGCCCCGCAGGCGCGTCTCGCCGAGGCGGGTCTCGCGATCGGCGATCGCGACGAGCTCGTCGGCGGCCCCGTCGAGGGCGTCGGCCAGGGCGCGCAGCCAGGCGGCGCGGGTCGCGGCATCCGAATCGCGCCAGATCGGGGCTGCCGCTGCCGCGGCGGCGGTCAGTTCGTCAATGCGATCGGGGGTCGTGGTCATCGCTGTTCCTCGTCGTGTTCGGTGGTCAGGCGTCGGTGATCGACGGATCGGTGATCGACGGATCGGTGATCGACGGATCGGTGAAGCGCAGGCCCAGGCCGAGATGGTCGGCTTCGCGCAGTCGGCCGCCGACGATCACGACAGGACAGGGGTCGCGCAGGGCGCCGAGTTCGGCGAAACCGGCGTCCTCGACGTCCTCCACCCAGGGTTCGGCGACGCCGCCGGGGAGGGTCAGTGCCAGCTGGCCCGACAGCTCCGGCAGCAGGTGCGGGTGCAGTTCGGCGCCGGCATCCTCGGCGACCGCGGCGATGCGCTGCAGCGGCGTGATCCCGCCGACGCGTACGACGTTGGGCTGGACGATCTGCGCGGCGCCCCGCCGCAGCATCTCGGCGAAGCGGTAGGCGGTGTGCAGGTTCTCCCCGACGGCGATCGGAATGCGCGGCCCGCCGCCGAGCCGACGTGCGAGCTCGGCGTGACCGTCGATGTCGTCGGCGCGCAGGGGCTCCTCGATCCAGCCGGGCTGAACCTCCGCGAGGACCTCGATCGACCGCGTCGCGCGGTCGAGCTCCCAGCGCTGATTGGCGTCGATCATCAGGCCGCGGTCGGGTCCCAGCACCGAGCGCACGGCGCGGAGCCGGTCGAGGTCTTCGGCGACGTCCGCCTTGCCGACCTTGATCTTCACCGCGCTGAATCCCCGGTCGACCCATCGCTCGACCTGGGCGACGAGTTCATCGATCGAGTAATGCAGGTTGACGCCGCTGCCGTACGCGCGCGCGCTCTCGCGCCGCCGTCCGATCAGCGTCGAGACCGACGAACCCGCTGCGCGCGCCGCGGCATCCCACAGCGCCAGGTCGAGGCCCGCGAGTGCAATCGTGGTCACACCGCCGCCGCCGGCCTCGTGCACGTGCTCCCAGAGCCCCTGCCACGCGTCACCGGGGTCGGCGGATCGGCCGACCGCGGCGGGGGCGATGTCGTGGCGCAGGAGCGCGAGCACCGCCTCGGCGCCGATCTGGGGTGTCCAGGCGAAGCCCCAGCCCTCGGCGCCGTCGCTGCGGCGCAGATGGGTCGCGATGACCCCGACCGAGGTGACATCGGCCGCCCACGGCCGGGTGAGCGGGATCCGGATCAGACGCGCGTCGAGTGCTGCGATCGTCGTCACAGCAGGGCGCGTCCGGCGTCGAGGATGGCCGCGAGGCGCGCTTCCTGATCGGCGGTGGGGTCGACGAGCGGGGCGCGCACGCCGCCGACGGCCTGGCCGCTCAGACGCAGCCCCGCCTTGATGAGCGAGACGCCGAAGCCGGGCGTCTCGTCGCGCAGCGCCACGAGCGGGGCGTAGAACGCGTCGAGCAGTACCAGGCGGCGCTCTTCGTCGTGCTCGATGTAGGCCCGGTAGTACGCGTTCGCGACCTCGGGGACCATGGCGAAAGCAGCGGACGAGTACAGCGGTACGCCGATGCCGCGGTACGCGGCCTGGGTGAGCTCGGCGGTGAGGAGCCCGTTGAAGAAGGCGAAGTCGTCGCGACCGGTGGCGGCGATCGCGCGGACGATGAGCTGCGTCGCGCCGATGTCGCCCGTGCCGTCCTTGAAGCCGACGACCCGCGGGTTCTGGGCGAGGCGGCGCATCGACTCGGGGGTGAACTGCGCGTTGGCGCGGTGGTACACGATCACGGGCAGATCGGATGCCGCAGCGATCGCCTCGATGTAGGCGACGAGTCCAGCCTGCGGTCCGCCGACGAGGTACGGCGGCAGGGCGAGCAGGGCGTCGGCCCCGGCGTCGGCGGCTGCGCGAGCCGTCTCGAGGGCGTGGCCGAGCGGACCGCCGGTTCCGGCGACGACGGGAACGGCGCCCGCGACGCTCGCGACCGCGGTGCGGACCACGGCGGCCGCCTCGGCGGTCGAGAGCGCGTGGAACTCGCCCGTCCCGCAGGCCGGGAACACGCCGCCGGCGCCGTGGCGGACGCCTCGGCCCACGTGCGACGCCAGCAGGTCGTGGTCGACGGCGCCGGAAGCGTCGAAGGGGGTGACGGGGAAGAAGAGGATGCCGTCGAAGTTCATGCCGGCACGTCCTTTCGGGTGTCGGTGAGGGAGGGGTCATCGGCCAGGGCGTCGCGCCACGAATGACGCGGCGCCCAGCCGAGCAGACGCCGCGCCTTCTCGTTGGAGAAGGCGGGAGTCGTGCCGGTGAGAACGGCGGCGACCTCGTGCGTGCCGGGGTGGAAGCGGGGGATGAGCTCGGCGAGCGGGTGGCGCGCGAGGGCGTCGTCGGCCCCGACGAAGAACGTCTCGGCATTCGGGATCGTCGGCAGGGCGGCCAGGAGAGTGTCGGCGAACGAGGCTACGTCACGTGCGTCGACGTAGTTGAACAGCGCAGGCGCGGCGAGGGCCGGGTCGTCGAGGCGTTCACGGACGGTGTGGCCCTGCTGCGTCGGCGCTCCGCGCCACTCTTCGGGCGCGATGACATAACAGGGGCGGAACGCGGCGAAGCGCACGGCGTCACCGGTCTGCCGGTGCAGCATCCGCATCGTCTGCTCGATGACGAGCTTCGACAGCGCGTAGCTGTTCCACGGGCGGGGCGGGGTGTCTTCGTCGAGGGGGAAGCGGTCTGGCACCCAGCCGCGCGGCGCGCCGTAACCCAGCACGGTGGGGCTGGAGGCGGCCACGACCCGGGGGATCCCGGCGGTGACCGCCCCGCCGAGCACCGAGACGGCCAGCGCGGCGTTCGTGCGCATGATGACGTCTTCGGGGGCGCTGAAGGGAACCGCGATGGCGGCGAGGTGGATGACCGCGGTCGCGCGCTGCGCGCGGAGTGCGGCGGCGGTGGCCTCGGCGTCGAGCAGGTCGATCGCGAGCTGATCGGCGCCCTGGAGCTCGGGGGCGTCGGAGACCGCGCGGTCGAAGGACACCACGCGATGGCCCGCGGCGACGAGGCCGCCGACGAGGCTGCGACCGAGGCGGCCCGCGCCGCCGGTGACGACGACCCGGCTCATGGGCGGCCGTCGAGCAGGCGGATGCCGAGCTCGGAGGTGTGCACGGGAAGCCCCGAGGCCAGCGACAGGTTGCCCGCGATGCCCACCGCGATCGACCGCACGCCGTCGGCCCACCCGGCGGGCCGGGCCAGCGGGTCGTCGCCGGGGCCGACGAAGACGTCGGCGAGCAGCAGCTCGTCTCCGCCCCCGTGGCCGCCCTCGCCCGACTCGATCGGGATCTCGACGGCGTCCTCCCAGTGTCGCTGGACGATCAGCCGCTCGCCCTGCGGGCGGAGCGAGACCGGGCCCCCGGCCTCGACCGCCGAAGGGTCGAGCACGGGGTGCAGACCCTCGTCCTCGAGGACGGCGCCGCGCTCGACGACCTCGAGCTCGGCGCGGCCCTCGGTGCCGTTGACGGCGACGCGGTATCCCTCCCACGGGGCGTGGGCGTTGAGCGAGTACGACATCGTCGCACCGCCGGCGTAGTCGACGACGAGTGCGAGGTTGTCCTCGATCGTGATGCCCGCGCCGAAGACGTCGCGATCGCGCAGGTAGCCGTCATGGCTCTCGGCCTCGAGGTACAGGGCGCGCAGGCGATCGTCGTCGCGCAGGTCGAGCTCGAACGGGTCGTGGCGTCCGTCGTGCGTGCCGCGCAGGGGGCGCTCGCCGAGTTCGCGGGCGCGGGCGTTCTCGGCCCCGTAGAAGCGCAGGCCGCCGGAGGCGAAGACGCGGCGCGGCTCGTCGCGGATCCACCAGTTGACGAGGTCGAAGTGGTGGCTCGCCTTGTGGACGAGCAGCCCGCCCGAGTGCACCTTCTCGCGGTGCCAGCGGCGGAAGTAGTCGGCGCCGTGCTTCGTGTCGAGCATCCACGAGAAGTCGACCGAGGTCACCCGTCCGATGCGGCCGTCCTGGATCACCTGGCGGAGCGCGCTGTTGCGCGGCGAGTAGCGGTAGTTGAAGGTCAGCACGACCGAGCGGCCCGTGCGCTCGACGGCATCCTCGATCGCGGCGGCGCTCGGCGCGTCGATCGTGAGTGGCTTCTCGACGACCACGTCGGCGCCGGCGTCGAGCGAGCGGACGATGAGCGAGGCGTGCAGGTCGTCACGCGCGGTGATGATCACTCGCTCGGTCTCGGAATCGCGGATCATCCGCTCGAGGTCGTCGGGCGACCACAGCGTCGGGGCCGGCAGGCCGCGCGCGATCAGCTGGTCGCGGTAATGCTCGGCCCGCACCGGGTTCGGCTCGCAGATCGCGACGAGCTCCGCCCGATCGGCGTGCGTCCCGGTGATGGCGTCGACGTACATCTGGGCGCGGTGTCCCGCGCCGATCAGGGCGTAACGCGTGCGGGTCATGGCTCTCCTTCGTGCCAAGAGCTGAGACGCCGCCGATATGGGAAAGCGCTCTCAGGAAACGTTTTCTCAGCGTAGCACGAGCCGCGTCGCAGGCGCGAGGGTGCGATGCGCAGCGCGAGGGCGCGGAGCTCAGGCGGCCGGGGCTCCGGTGCTGCCGCGCACGATGACCTCGGGCGAGACCGTGACAGCCGGCTCGGGTGTGCGGCCCTCGAGGAGATCGTGGAGCGCCGACCAGGCTCGAGCGCCGAGCTCTCCCATCGGCACGGCGGCCGTCGTGAGCGCGGGGGAGGTGTAGCGGGCGAAGGGGATGTCGTCGAAGCCGGCGATCGAGAGCCGGCCGGGAACGGGGATGCCGCGCTCGGTCGCCGCGCTCAGCAGGCCCATCGCCGACAGGTCGTTGAAGGCCAGCACCGCCGTCGCCCCGGATGACAGCACGTCATCGAGGGCGCCCGCTCCGCTGGCGAAGTCGACGCCGGCGGGGATCTCGACGATCTCGCAGTCCGGCAGCTCCCGCCGCGCGTCCTCGAGCGCGGAGAGTCGCTGCCCGCTCGAGGCGCTGCGTGCTGCGCCGGCGAGGTAGGCGAATCGGCGGTGGCCCTGTGCGTAGAGATGATCGATGATCGCGCGCAGCGGCGTCCGGTAGTCGGCGGCGACGCTCGGGGCATCGCCGGTGCGGTTGACCAGCACGACGGGTGCGACGTCGGCGACGACCTCGGCGAGCTGCTCATCGCTCATACGCGGCGCGCACAGGATCAGTCCGTCCGAGCGTCGACGAGACTCGAGCGCGAGCAGACGCTCTTCGTCGACGTGCTCGTCGGAGTCGGCGATGAGCACGTGGTACCCGTCGGCGACCGCTGCCCGGCTGAGGCCGCGCAGCATCCCCTGGAACGTCGGGTTCGCGAGGTCGGGCACCACGACCGAGATGGTCTGGGTGCGCCCGAGCACGAGGCTGCGGGCGAGCGGATTGGCCGAGTACCCGAGCTGGGCCGCCGAGGCCCGTACCCGCTCGGCAAGGGCTGGGTCGACGGTGGCGTTGCCGTTCATGACGCGCGAGACGGTGGCCAGCGACACGCCCGCGTGCGCGGCGACGTCGGTGATCGTGGTCTGCTTCGCTCCGGCCATCGTGCCCCCGCCCTCTCCGGTCCGGCCATACTATGCGAGGAAACGTTTTATGACAGGAGACGATGATGTCTGCGACGACCGCCGCGCGAGCGGTTCCCCCGGTGTCGACGGCAGAACGCGAGGTGAAACGCCGCCGCCTCGTCGCGGTGCGGGAGGATGCCGGCGCGGCAGCGCTCGTGCTCACGTCGCACGAGGCGCTGTCGTGGTACCTCGGCGGAGCGCGTACGCACGTCTCGCTCGCGGGCCCGCCCGTTCTGGCCGTGCGTGTCGCCGAGGACGGCGACACGCTCTTCGTCTCGGCGAACGAGGCCGACCGTCTGATCGCCGAGGAGCTCGACGCGGCCGGTGCCGCACGGGTCGTGCGGGTGCCCTGGTACGAGTCGGTCGTCGCCCGAGCCGGTGCCGGCGACGGCGACGACCGTGTGGTCGGTGAGGCGGAGGTCGGGGTGCAGCTGCGAGCGGCGCGAGCCGAGCTGGTTCCGGAGGAGGTCGATCGCTATCGCGCGCTCGGTCGCGACGTGGCCGAGACGCTGACGGATGTCGCTGCCGGGCTCTCGCCGGCGACATCGGAGCGCACCGCGGCATCCGCGCTCGCCGCCGAGCTCGTCGAGCGTGGGATCGACCCGCTCGTGCTCCTCGTCGCCGGGCACGCGAGGCTTCCGCACCGGCACCCGCTGCCGACCGAGGCGGCCCTCGGTGACCGGGCGATGCTGGTCGTGTGCGGCCGGCGGCACGGGCTGATCGCCAACGCGACCCGTTGGGTCGGCGCAGCCGGCGCCGACGACGACCGCATCCTCGCGGTCGAGGCAGCGTTCTTCTCGGCGACGCGTCCCGGGACGCGGCTCGACGAGGCGTTCCGCGCGGGGTGCCGGGGTTATGCGCAGGCGGGGTTCGCGCCGGACGAGTGGGAGCGACACCACCAGGGCGGTCCGACGGGCTACGCGGGGCGCGATCCCCGGGCGACCGCCGAGACGCGCGACATCGTCCGGTCGCCGCACGCGTTCGCCTGGAACCCGAGCGCGCCCGGTGCGAAGGTCGAAGACACGGTGCTCGTGTCGGACGCGGGTGTCGAGGTTCTGACGGTCGATCCGCGCTGGCCCACCACCACCGTCGGTGGCCTCGCCCGGCCCGTGGCGCGTCCGTTCGGCTGACGGCGCGTCTGGCGTCCGGCGCCCGTCGGGTTGCGGGGCTGCCATGATGGCGGGAGAACGCAGTGTCGCGTCGTCATGACGCGGGGCGTTCGCCTCCACCCGAAAGGCCCGCATGTCCGAGACCGCCGCAGCCCTCGACCGCAGCATCAGCTGGGTCAGCACCGATCGCGAGCATGCGTGGGTCGAGATGCCCGCGCCGCAGTTCGCGCCGTTGACGGGGATGCCCAACCTGCTGTTGCGCACGGACCGCCGGTACCAGACCGTCGAGGGGTTCGGTGTCTGCTTCAACGAGCTCGGCTGGCGGGCGCTGTCACGTCTGGGCGAGGCCGATCGGGCCGAGATCTTCGATGAGCTGTTCACGCCGGGTCGGGGCACGGGCTTCTCGGTGTGCCGGATGCCGGTGGGCGCGAACGACTTCTCGACCGATTGGTACTCCTACGACGAGGTCGCGGGAGACTTCGGGCTCGAGCACTTCTCGATCGAGCACGATCGCGCGTCGCTCATCCCGTACATCCATGAGGCGCTGCGGCGGCGGCCGGATCTGAAGCTGTGGGCATCGCCGTGGAGCCCGCCGTCGTGGATGAAGACGAACGGTCATTACGCCGCCGCGCTGCCGTGGCGGGGAAGCGACGTCGACAACGGCCTGCGGCCCGACCAGGTCGGTGTCGAGGGCACGGACATGATGATCCAGGAGCCGCGCTATCTGGACGCGTACGCGGAGTACTTCGCCCGATTCGTCAAGGCGTACCGTGCAGAGGGCATCGACATCTCGATGGTCATGCCGCAGAACGAGTTCAACTCGCCACAGGTGTTTCCGAGCTGCACGTGGACGCCCGAGGGGCTGGCCCGATTCATCGCCGTTCTCGGGCCCCGGATGCGGGAGCTGGGCGTCGACGTGTTCTTCGGAACGCAGGAGCGTCCGGCGCCGGAGCACCTCGCGACCGTGCTCGCCGAACCGGATGCCGGGCCGTTCATCTCGGGCGCGGGATTCCAGTGGGCAGGCAAGGGCGCCATCGCCGATGCCCATCGGATCGCGCCTCACCTGTCGCTCTACCAGACCGAGCAGGAGTGCGGGGACGGCCGGAACGACTGGCGTTTCGCGCGTTACACCTGGTCTCTCATGAGGCGCTTCTTCGAGGCCGGCGCCAACGCGTACACCTACTGGAACCTCGCTCTCGACGAGGGAGGAGTCAGCCGGTGGGGATGGGCGCAGAACTCCCTGGTCGTCGTCGATCCGGCGACCAACCGATTCCGTTACACCCACGAGTTCTTCGTGATGAAGCACCTCGCGCACCACGTGCAGGTCGGCGCGACGCGCATCGATGCATTCAGCTGGACGGGTCACGAGAACCAGCTCGCGTTCGAGAACCCGGACGGCTCGATCGTCATCGTCATGCAGAACGACCTCGCGGACGAGATGCCGGTGACGATCGCCCTCGACGGTGCGGCGTTCGACGTGGTCCTGCCCGCGGACTCGTTCAGTACGATCCGCATCGCCGCCCCCGCCTGACGCTGACCCGACGCGAATAGTCGTTTCCGCGTCGGGTTCGGCGCCGTTCGCGTCGGCTCGCGCGCCGGGATGTCGGACGGGGGCGAGTGGTGCTCGTCAGCTCGCGTCGAGCGCGGTCTGCACCTGCGAGACGAGTTCCGAGGCCGCCTCGGCGGAGGTCGCCTTGTCGAAGGTGACGTCGTCGAGCAGCTTCGTGATGATCGGGCCGAGCTGCGAGGTGGGCAGCGCCAGCGGGTTCTGCGCCGCCCCGCCGGCAGCGGAGAGGCGATCGATGAAGGCGACCTGGGCCTTCTCGGAGTCCGTGAACTCGGGGGTGATCGCCTCGAGCACAGCGGGCGTCGCGGGGATGCCGAGGGTGAGCTTGTTGAGGGGCCCGGCCTCGTCGCTGTTGAGGAGGAAGTCGATGAGCATCGCCGCTTCGCGCGGGTGCTTCGACTTCGACGAGACGGCGTACTGGACGGTCGGCTGGATGACGAGGCCGACCTTGCCGGCGCTGTCGCCCGGCACGTTGAGGATCTGCAGATCCTGACCGGATGCGGTGGCGTAGATGCCGGTGAAGTTGAGCGGGGCGAACGCCATGCCGATCTTCCCCTGGCCCATGAGGCTCTGCTCGAGGGAGGCCGACGCGTCCTCGGCCGCAGTCGACGCGTCGGGCGACCCTCCGCTGGCCTGGAGTTCCTTCGCGAACGTGAAGAACGCGTTCGCCGTCTTCTCGCTGACTCCGAACTCGCCGTCGGCGGTGTAGAGGTCTTCGCCGTTCTGGCGGGCGAAGGCCATGAGTGACTGGTCGTTCGCGATCTGCGCCGACCCGTAGACCCCGTCGCCGCTCTTCTCGGAGATCTGCGTGGCGATATCGATGTAGTCGTCCCACGTCCACGTCGTGTCGTCGGGCAGGGGGACGCCCGCCGCTTCGAACACCGCAGGGTTGACGATGATGCCGCGTGAGCCGACGCCGGTCGGTAAGGCGTAGAGCTTGCCGTCGATGATGCCCGCGTCGAGTGATCCGGGTGTGAACGAGTCCTGATCGACGTCGGATGAGATGTCGGCGATCGCGTTCTTCGCGACGTAGAGCGGGAGGGCGTCGTAGGTGATCTGCAGGGCATCCGGGGCGCCGCCGCCGGCGACCTGGGTCGCGAGCTTGTCGTAGTAGCCGTTGTACTCGCTCGGCTCGCCCGCGACGGTGATGTTCGGGTGGGCCTTCTCGAAGAGCGCGATCTGCTCGTCCTTGATGGCGTTGAGCTCGTCGCTGCCCCACCAGGCGAAGCGCAGGGTGATCTTCTCGTCGTCGTCACCGCCGGTGCCTGCGGCGCAGCCGGACAGCGAGACCGCGATCGCGACGCCGGCGGCGGCGAGGGCGAGGAGTCGTCGGTTGTTCATGGGAGGTCCTCTCGGGCGGGTGCGCCGCGGCGTCGGCGTCGACGTTCGCGGGAAGCGTTTTCTCGTCAGCGTCCCTCGACCGTGAGAAAACGCTTACTGACGGACGTTAACGCTCGCCCACCGCAATGTCAACGATGTGCCCCGAGGCGATCTCAGGCGCCGAGCCGGTCGGCCAGGAAAGCGCGGGCCTCGTCCTGCATCTCCCGCGAAGAGACGTGCCCCGCATCGTGGAACGAACCGGCGTACCCCGCCGACCCGACCAGAGCAGCGTCGGCGGCGCGCATCCCCGCGGCGGGGAACAGCGGGTCGTGCCGTCCGTACTGCACGAGCACAGCTTGTCCCTCGCGCGGTCGAGCAAGATCCGGCCAGTCTCCGGCCACCCGGATGCCGGGGCTGTGCAGCAGCCATGAATGGGTGTCGATCTCGGCGGGGACGAGCGAGGCGAAGGTGGCCATCATGCAGGTGACGACGGTCGCGGAGATGCGCCGGTCGAGGGCGGCCGCGAGCACCGCCCGTCCGCCGCCACCCGACAGGCCGAACACTCCGAGTCGGCCGGGGTCGACCCCCGGCATCTCGGCCAGGACGTCGAGCGCCGCGAGGTCGTCGCTCGCGACGGCGCCGGCGAGGCTCGACCCGAGCATCCCGGCGGCCTTGGCGAGCGAGTCCTCGTGCAGTGTCGAGATCGCATCGAACCGGTCGTCGGCGCTCGGGTCCTCACCGCGTTCGCGCCAGAGCGCTTCGCGGGCCGCGATGTGCTCGGCCAGGCGCGGCGTCGGCTGCGAGAGATCGAATGCGCGGCTGCCCCACGAGAACGTGTCGTGCACGAGCACGGCGAACCCGGCGCGGGCGAGGTCGTTCGCGGGCGCCCGACCGTCGTAGATGTCGCGTCTCAGCCTGGCGGCGGTCGGGTGTGCGGGGCGGTCGGTCTCGACCAGCTGTTCCGCCCCGACCGATCGGACCCCGCCGTGGCAGTGCAGCCCGAGCAGGCCGGGGAGGGGGGAGCGGATGCCGGCCGGGCGCAGCAGCCAAGCTCGGGTCCGCGGCCCGTACGGGAGCTGCCAGCTCACCTCCGAGCCGTCGACACCGCCGCTCGACCAGGTGCGCTCGACGCGGATACCGTCGGCGACCGGGCGTCGCACGCCGAGGACGTGGGCGAGCGTGTCGCCGCGCTCATCGCCGGGCCGATGCGGTGCAGTGCGCTCGAGGTATGCGGGCCAGTCGGTGTAACCGGTCAGGGGCCCGGCGGGGTGGGATGCGGCGTGTGCGGCGCCGCCGTCGGCGAGGGCGGGCGAGGGGTCAGGCGACGTCATCGTGGCTCCGATCGAGGGGACGCTTGTGTGTCCACGTCGATAGTGTATCTTCGCAGAAAGCGCTTTCTGAGCGCTCGGCATCGCTCGACGACGAAGCGATGGATGTGTCGAGGAGGACCGGATGAGCGCCATCGGCGAGCTGTCCCGGCTGCGGCGTCCCGCAGGGCGGGCTGCGCGGGAGAAACCGCGCGACACGAAGGCGGCGATGGTCTTCCTCGCACCGTGGCTCCTCGGTCTCGTGCTCGTGACCGTGCTCCCGATCGCGGCGTCGCTGTACCTGTCGTTCACCAAGTACGACCTGTTCAACGCCCCCGAGTTCATCGGGATCGACAACTACGTCCGCATGGCCCAGGACCCGCGCCTGGCGGCATCCCTCGGCGTCACCTTCGTGTACGTCCTCGTCGGCGTCCCGCTCGCCATGGGTGCGGCCCTCGGCATCGCACTGCTGCTCGACAAGGGGCTGCGCGGCCTGGCGTTCTACCGCTCGATGTTCTACCTCCCTTCCCTGCTCGGCTCCTCGGTCGCGGTGGCGATCCTGTGGAAGCAGATCTTCGGCGTCGACGGACTCGTCAACCAGTTCCTCGCGATCTTCGGCATCGAAGGCCCTGGGTGGATCTCCAACCCCGACACGGCACTGTCGACGATCATCCTGCTGAGCGTCTGGGGATTCGGCGCGCCGATGGTCATCTTCCTCGCGGGCCTGCGCCAGATCCCGGTGATGTACTACGAGGCCGCGGCGATGGACGGCGCGGGGTCCGCCCGGCAGTTCTTCTCGATCACGCTGCCGCTGTTGAGCCCGATCGTCTTCTTCAACCTCGTGCTGTCGATGATCGGCGCCTTCCAGGCCTTCACGCAGGCGTTCATCATCTCGAACGGATCGGGTGGGCCGTCCGACTCGACGCTCTTCTACACGCTGTACCTCTACCAGAAGGGGTTCACGGCGTTCGACATGGGCTACGCCTCGGCCATGGCCTGGCTGCTGGTGGCCATCATCGCGGGCTTCACCGCCGTGAACTTCGCTCTCTCCAAGCTGTGGGTGTTCTATGACGACTGAACTGATCACGACCGCCGATCGCAGGAACGCCCGCGAGCGTCAGCGTGCGCGTCGGCGCGAGGAGCTCGGCCTCGGACGTCGGAGCCGGGCGGGCGCGCTCGCGCGGCACATCTTCCTCATCGCGACGTCGCTGCTGATGCTCTACCCGCTGCTGTGGATGATCGTCAGTTCGCTACGGCCCAACGACGAGATCTTCCGCCTCCCGGGCCTGTGGCCGCTGTCGTTCGAGGTCGACAACTACATCCAGGGATGGAACGCGCTCTCGCCCTCGTTCGGCACCTACCTGTGGAACTCGCTCGTCGTGGTCGCGGGGTCGATCGTGGGAAACCTCGTGTCGTGCGCGATGGCCGCCTATGCGTTCGCCCGGCTGAACTTCCACTTCAAGCGCACGCTCTTCGCGATCATGCTCGTCACGATCATGCTGCCCGTGCACATCGTCATCGTGCCGCAGTACATCATGTTCAGTCAGCTCGGGCTCGTGAACACCTTCTGGCCGCTGATCCTGCCGAAGGCCCTCGCGACCGACGCGTTCTTCGTCTTCCTGATGGTGCAGTTCATCCGCGGCATCCCGCGTGAGCTCGACGAAGCGGCCCGCATCGACGGCGCCGGCCATGCCCGCATCTTCCTACAGATCCTGCTGCCGATGATGACCCCGGCGCTCGCGACGACCGCCATCTTCACGTTCGTGTGGGTGTGGAACGACTTCTTCGGGGCACTGATCTACCTCAACAACCCCGACCTGTTCACCGTGCCGCTCGCGCTCCGCCAGTTCATGTCGGCGCAGGGGGCCTCGAACTTCGGCGGCATGTTCGCGATGTCGGTGGTCTCGCTCGTGCCGGTGTTCCTGGCGTTCCTGTTCGGCCAGCGCTTCCTCATCCGAGGCATCGCGACGACCGGCATCAAGTAGCTGCCGGTCGCGCGGGGTCAGGCGAGGAGCGCGCCGACCTCCGCGTCGGTCACACGGCCGTCGGCCACGAGCAGGCGGTAGGCGCGCCGGACCGGGGCGTCGGGGGATGCCGCCACCGCGCGGTCCCACGCGAGCGCTGCGCCGATGCCGGGGTAGCCCGCGACGCGGACGAACCACGGATCCGCGGCAGACACCTCGTCGGCGGCCGCGAGCGCCACGGTGGCTTCGGCGGGTGCGCCACCGGTCGGTCCGGCGAAGGCTGCCGACCACGCGAGCCAGGGAGCGATCGTCCCGTGCACCGCCTCTTCGCCGCGAGCCGAGGGCGTACGCACGTCGACGTCGCCGCAGGCGGGGAGGCGCCAGGCGAGACCGCCGTAGCCGCCCCCGACGCGTCCGTTGCTGCCCGGCCCGCCCAGCATCACGGCGCGGTCGGTCGACGGCGACAGCTCGAACGACAGGCCGATGACGGCGGCGCGATCGTCGCGGTGGGTCACCCGCAGCTCTCGCCGTTCGCGGACGACGACGCTGCCGTCGGGACCGATCCAGCGCAGGTCGAGGACCGCGCCATCGTCGAGCTGCTCGACGCGGGCGATCTCGATGCGTCCGTGATCGCCTCGCCAGATGTAGTCCTCGCCCGGCGTGTAGGTGCGGCCGCCCCAGAAGTTGGTGCCGTCGACATCCTGCAACGCGACGCTGACCCCGAGATGCCAGTCGTGGTCGGCGGGATGATGATCGGTCACGACGACGCCGCCCGGTGTGCGCAGCGGATGCAGGTAGGGGCGCGGGCTCGACGAACGCGCTGCGTCGGCACCGTCGACCAGCTCGGCGAGCGGCGAACCGGTACCGGGCAGGGTCAGCACGACCTCGGGGGCCGTGCGACGCGCCCACGGCAGGTGCAGCTCGCCGAAGGTCGCTTCGGCGTCGACGGCGCGGATGATCGTGTCCTCGATGCCGTCCACGACGAGCCGGCGCGCGGGGCCCTCGCCGCGCGCCGTCACGAACGCGGGGTCGATCTCGTGCGGCGCGGTGCGTCCCACGGCGTCGATGACGGCGACGAAGGCGCCCGATGCCGACAGGGGAGACAGCAGGGCGACGCCATCGTCGCGGTGATCGAGGAGGTTTTCGAAGAGGTCGTCGCGCTCGAAGTGCTCGCTGCGGCCGTCGACCTCGACGACGTCCTCCGTGTAGAAGAAGCGTGCCGTGCGGCGGCGTCCGTGCACCTCGACGTACGGGTCGACCTGTTCGTCCGCGCACAGCGTGAGTCCGGCGGTGACGCGGATGCCGCGGGTGGTCGACACTCGCAGCAGGCTCGTGTCGTCGCCCTCGATGGCGTTGGCGCGGTAGAGGTCGGCGGCGACCTGGGTGATGTCGGCGACGGCGGTCGTGCCGGCGATCGCGAGCGCGGTGGCGGTGGCGTGGGCGAGCGGGTTGGTCGTGACGCCGTCGACGACGGCGACGCCGTCGAGCTCGCGGCGTCCGGCCCAGCGGCTGCGCTCCCAGTACGCGCGATCGCGCGCCCAGAGGCCCACTGCCCCGATGGCGCGGACCGGACCGAGGTCGAAGCGGTCTTCAGCGAATGCTCGGAGCGCCCGTGATCCGAGGCTCTGGAAGCCGACCTGGATGCGCGCCCCCGAATGTGCGGCGGCGTCCTCGAGCACGCGCAGGTCGGCGAGCGTCAGGACGGGGGGCTTCTCGAGGTACAGGTCGATGCCGCGGCTCACGACCGTGCGCGCGAGTTCGAGGTGCGTGTGCAACGGGGTGGCGACGATGACGACGTCGATGTCGTCGGTCGCCGCGAGCAGCGAGGTGAGGTCGGGGAAGACGCGCGTCTCGGCAGGCAGGGCGCCCGGTGCCGGCGGACGGGGGTCGGCTGCCGCGACGAGCCGCACCCGATCGCCCAGGCGGCGGAGGTTGTCGAGGTGCACGGTTCCGTAGCCGTGGACACCGACGAGGGCGATGGTGGTGGTGCGTGGCATCCGATTCTCCTGACGTCGCTCCCATCATGTCAGCAAGCGCTTTCCGTCGCCCCATCCCGCGCCATTGCGGCGTGTGTTCCGGTGCGTGGCTCGGCGCTCCGGTCGGAGGCGGCGAAGCGACACCATACGGCAGTCGGCGCGGACGGTCGATGGGGAGGGCTGCCCACGACGCGGCGGACCCGCGCGCGTTAGCGTCGAGGCACATCGATCCGAGGAGACCGCCATGGCATCACCCGCATCCCGCATTCCGCACGCTCGGCTGCGCGCCGGTCTGGTCGTCGCAGCCCTGGGTCTCGCGGCGTTGACGGGCTGCACTCCGTCCGCCGCGCAGGGCGGCGAGTCGCCGAGCGCGGCGGCCACCGCGACGACCGCGCCCTCGACCACGGCGACGGCGCCCGCGGCGGCATCCGGTGCCCTCGATCGTGATGAGCTCGCGGGTCTGTTCAGCGGCATCCAGTTCCGCGCCGCCGAATACGACTCGATCGCGGCGATGCTCGAGTCGATCTATCCCGGGCTGACGGTGTCGGATGCCGCGTGCCTCGCGCCCTTCGGGGCCGGGTGGGAGTCGGCGGGCGACGCCGTGGAATGGGGCACGAGCAACGATCGGTCGATGACGGCGGTCGTGGCGTCGGCGGCCGACGACGCGGCTGCCAAGGCGCTCGTGGCACAGGCCGAGGAGGCGATCGCACGTTGCGCGAACGGGCGGGAGTTGTTCGCCATGCAGGGCGTGCCCGTGACGACCGCGGTCGAGCCCTTCGACGTCGCCGTGACCGGAGCGGACGACGTGCAGGGGTGGCGCGTGACGGGAGACGTCGGCGGCTCGCCGTTCACCCTCGTCGGCGCGACCGTGCGCACGGGGCAGAACGTGCTCGCCCTCGTGGGCTGGGACCCCGAGACGAGCGCGGACTACGTGCCGCAGGCGACGCAGCTGTTCGTCGATCGCATCGCGAGCGCGACCGCGAACTGATTCGCGCCGAGGGGTGTGCCGCCGCGCGGTGTGCGCTTAGCATGGTCACGTGGCTCGGAAACCGCTTTCCCGTCCCGCGGACCTGATCGACGGCGCTCGTCCGGCTCGATCCGTCCTGCGGCTGCTCGCCCGTCGGCCCGGACGCATGAGCATCGCGATCGGCGCCTTCGCGCTGAAAGAGATCCCGATGTGGTTCCTCCCGGTCATCACGGCGGCGATCATCGACATCGTCGCGGGCGGGGGAGAGGTGACCGCGGTCGTCGGGTGGTTCCTCGTCGCGGCCGCGTTGCTGCTGCAGAACTACCCGAACCACATCCTCTACACGCGCAGCTTCATGACCGTCGTGCGCGACACCGGCGCCGACCTGCGCAACGCGCTCGCCGCGCGGCTGCAGAGCCTGTCGATCGGCTATCACTCGCGGGTGAGCTCGTCGATCGTCCAGACGAAAGTCGTGCGCGACGTCGAGAACGTCGAGCTGATGCTGCAACAGGTCACCCACCCGCTGCTCTCGGCGACGATGGTGATGATCGGCGCCCTCACGATGACCGCGATCGCGGTGCCCCAGTTCCTGCCGGTCTACGCTCTCGCGGTGCCGATCGCGATCGGCATCCGGTACGGCATGCGCAACCGCTCGCGGGAGCGCAACGCCGTCTTCCGCCGCGAGGTCGAGGTGCTCTCGGCGCGGGTGGGAGAGATGGCGTCGCTCATGCCGGTCACCCGCGCCCACGGCCTGGAGGAGACGGCGGTCACCCGCGTCTCGCACGGCGCCGAGGGGGTGCGGCGCGCAGGGCTACACCTCGACATGCTCAACGGTCACGTCGCGTCGATCTCGTGGGTGGCGATGCAGCTGCTCGGCGTCGGATGCCTCGTTCTCGCCGCGATCTTCTCGCTCACCGGCATCCTGCCGATATCTCCCGGCGAGGTCGTGCTGCTCTCGACCTACTTCACTCTGCTCACGCAGGGGCTCACGCAACTGCTGATGCTCATCCCGGTGGGCGCTCGCGGACTCGAGTCCGTGCGCTCGATCGCCGAAGTGCTGCAGGAGCCCGACCTCGAGCAGAACGAAGGCAAGCGCCGCGTCGACCGCGTCATCGGCGACATCCGCCTCGAGAGAGCGAGCCACCGTTACGCGGGGGCGAGCGAGGACGCGCTCCACGAGATCGACCTGCACATCCCCGCGGGGTGCACGTACGCGTTCGTCGGCTCGTCGGGATCGGGTAAGTCGACGCTGCTCAACCTCGTCCTCGGTTTCGTGCGGGCCACGAGCGGGCGACTGACGATCGACGGAGCCGACGTGCAGGAACTCGACCTGCGCACCGTGCGGCGCTCGGTCTCGGTCGTGCCGCAGGAGTCGGTGCTGTTCGAAGGCACGATCCGCGAGAACATCGCCTACGGGCTGCCCGACGTCGCAGACGAGCGCATCGAGCAGGCGCTGCGCGATGCCAACGCGTGGGAGTTCGTCAGCGGCCAGCCGGACGGCTGGGACACGGTGGTCGGCGAGCGGGGAGCGCGTCTGTCGGGAGGGCAGCGTCAGCGGCTCGCGATCGCCCGTGCGCTGGTCCGCGACCCCCGCATCCTGCTGCTCGACGAGGCGACCTCGGCGCTCGACCCCGAATCGGAGGAGCTCGTGAAGGAGGCGCTGGGCAGGCTCATGACCGGTCGCACCACCCTCGTCGTCGCCCACCGCCTCTCGACGATCCGCCAGGCCGACCGCATCGTCGTGCTCGAGCGGGGCCGCATCGTCGAGCAGGGCTCGCACGACGATCTTCTGGCCGCCTCCGGCCGCTACGCCCACCTGCACGCCACCCAGTCCTGACCCCCCACCCCCCCCGTCGACTCGCCAGAAAGCGCGGATGTCGGCGCCCCCGCACCCGCGATACGTGGCGAGTCGACGGGGGAAGAGAGGAGAACCCGTGCTCAGAGAGATCTACCGGGATCCGGTGTACGACGGGGCGACCGATCCGGTCGTCGTCATCGACCGGGGTGCGTGGTGGATGTTCTACACGCAGCGCCGCGCGACGCACCCCGACCCCGGACCGGGAGTCGCCTGGGTGCACGGCTCGCGCATCGGAGTCGCACGCTCGCGCGACGGCGTCGACTGGACATACGCGGGCACGCTCGAACCGGATGCCGGCGGCCTCACTCTCGTCGCCGGGGCGCCCCCGGCGATGGTCGACCGCACGCACTGGGCGCCCGAGGTCGTGTTCGACGGCAGCGGATGGCGGATGTACCTGACCGAGATCGACGGTGTTCCCGATCGCTGGCCGGGTCACGCCCGCGCGATCGTGGAGTACCGCTCGACCGACCTCGTCTCGTGGCATCGCACAGGCCCGCTCGATCTCGCGAGCGACCGCGTCATCGATGCCGGGGTCGCGCGCGGCCCCGACGGGAGGTGGCGGCTCTGGTACAAGGACGAGGCCGCCGACTCGATCACGCGGGTCGCCGTCTCGGACGACCTCGCGTCGTGGGTCGACGGCGGCGTCGCGATCGGCGGGCGTCCGCACGAGGGACCCAGTGTCTTCGAGCTCGATGGGCGGTGGTGGATGATCGTCGACGAGTGGCGGGGGATGGGGGTCTTCGTCTCGGACGACACCGTCCATTGGGTGCGCCAGGGCGGTGCCGACGAGGTCGTGCTCGGAGCCGGAACCGTGCCCGGCCAGGGGTTCGGGCACCACGGAGCCCCGGTCCGCGACGGAGACGCCCTCTGGTACTACTTCTTCGCGAAGCCGGCCACGACTCCGGATGCCGGTGGCGACGGGGCCCATGCCGACGACGTCGAGGGCCGCCGGTGCGCGGTGTACCGGGTGCGGCTGGGTGTCGACGGGGGTCGTCTGATGTGCGAGGCTGAGCCGGCGGACTGAGACCGGTCACAGCCGCGAGATCACGGGTGCGAATCGGTTGGCCCGAGTTTCTTGCGAAACGTTTCACGGCGTAGTACCGTTGCCGGCAAGCGCTTTCCCGACAGCGGGGCGGCGCGCACCTGCACACACGGACAATGGACGTTCGCGCGCACCGAGACGACGACGTTCGGCAGAGAGGACAATGATGTTCAGCAGAAAGCGGGCACTGGCCACGGTCGCCATCGCGACGGGCGCCGCGCTCACCCTGGCGGGCTGTGCCGGCGGCGACACCCCCGCCGCGGACGCGACCTTCGATCCCGACGAGAAGGTCACCCTCAACCTCGCGTTCTGGGGCAACGACGTTCGCGCGGAGCTCTACAACGAGGCGATCGCGGCCTTCAACGAGGAATACCCGAACATCACGGTCAACGCGACGTTCCTGACCTTCCCCGAGTTCTGGGAGAAGCGTCAGACCGAGGCCGCCGGCGGCGGGCTCCCCGACGTCATGCAGTTCGACTACTCGTACCTGCGGCAGTACTCCGAGAACAACCTCCTGCTCGACCTCGAGCCGTACCTCGGCGACATCATCGAGACCGACGCGCTGCCGCAGAACATCCTCGACATCGGTGTCGTGGGTGACACGACCTACGGCATCGCGACGTCGACGAACGCCTGGGGCATGTTCACGAACCCGAAGCTGATCGAGCAGGCCGGTGTCGAGGAGTTCGACGGCGGTTCGTGGGACGACTACTCGGACTGGATCGCCAGCGTCACCGACGCGTCCGGGGGAGCGTACTGGGGCGGCACCGACTACACCGGGCGCATCCAGAACTTCGAGCTCCAGCTTCGCGCCGAAGGGTCGCAGCTGTTCGACGAGAACGGCGAGCCCGGCTTCGACGAGGCGCGACTGACCCAGTTCTGGGAGGACGGCGCCGAGCTCCGCGAGAGCGGGGCCGTCATCGGCCAGCAGCGCCTCGAGGAGGCCCTGCCGCTCTCGGGCTTCGACGCCGCTCTCACGGCGAGCGAGCTGACGTGGGACAACTTCGGCGGCGGCTACCTGGGCAACCTGGGCGAGGGATACACCGAGCTCGGACTCGTCGCCCCGCCGGTCACGAAGGAGGGCGCGAAGGACCTGTACCTCAAGCCCTCGATGCTCCACACGATCTCGGCGAAGACCGAGCACCCCGCTGCCGCGGCGACGCTCGTCAACTTCCTCGTGAACTCGCCCGAGTCAGGCGAGATCTTCGGCACGAACCGTGGCCTGCCGGCCTCGCAGACCGCTCTCGACGCGGCCGACCTCGACCCGCTGAGCCAGCAGGTCAAGGAGTACGAGGAGTCGATCGCCGACCGCCTCGGCGACGCGCCGCCCGTTCCGATCGTCGGCTACGGCACGATCGAGGAGGAGTTCCGCAAGCTCGGCACCGAGCTCGCCTTCGGCACGATCACCGTCGACGAAGCCGTCGATCGCTTCTTCTCGCAGATGGACATCACCCTCAACGGATGACCCGCTCCCGCGGGCCGGCGCTCTGCGCCGGCCCGCGGGCCCCGCATCCTCCCCGCATCCTCAGGAGCATCGTGACCACTACCGCCACACGGGTGATCGTCACCAAGGACTCGTCGCGCCGCGGCCTCGTCCGCAAGCAGCGGCCCGAACACCTCGACCGCCCCGGCGCCCGCAAGCGCGCCGTCCGCGAGAACATCGCGGGGTACGGCTTCCTCCTGCCGTGGCTCGTCGGGTTCTTCGGGCTCACGCTCGTTCCGATGGCGTACTCGCTGTACCTGTCCTTCACGAGCTACAACATCTTCTCGCCGCCGAAGTGGATCGGCTTCGACAACTACATCCGGCTCTTCACCAACGACCCGAGCTTCATGCAGTCGGCGCAGATCACCCTGATCTACGTGCTCGTGGGAACGCCGATCTCGCTGATCGCCGCTCTCCTGATCGCGCTGCTGCTGAACTACCGCGACCGTGGTGCGGCGTTCTTCCGCTCGGCGTTCTACGCCCCCTCGCTCATCGGCGCCTCGGTCTCGGTCGCGATCGTGTGGCGTGCGATGTTCGCCACCGACGGCCCCGTCGACAACGGCCTGAACGTGTTCGGCATCGACCTCGGCGGATGGATCGGAAACCCCGGGCTCATCCTGCCGATGATGATCCTGCTGGCCGTCTGGCAGTTCGGCGCGACGATGGTGATCTTCCTCGCCGGCCTCAAGCAGATCCCGAAGGAGCTGTACGAGGCGGCCGAGATGGACGGGGCGAACGCCGTCCGCCGCTTCCGCGCCGTCACGGTGCCGATGCTCTCGCCCGTCATCTTCTTCAACCTGCTGCTCGGCCTCATCGGCGCGTTCCAGGTGTTCGGGTCGGCCTACATCATCTCCAACGGCACCGGCGGCCCCGCCGGGATGACGAACTTCATCACGGTCTACCTCTACAAGACCGGATTCGCCGACGGCCGCATGGGATACGCCGCCGCGATCGCGTGGGTGCTCCTCGTCGTCGTCGCCATCATCGCCCTCATCCTCTTCCGCACCCAGAAGTCGTGGGTGCACTACTCGGGAGACAACCGATGACCACGTCACCCACCTCACCGCTCACGAGCGAAGCCATCTTCGCCGAGCAGCAGACCACGCCGATGCCGCCCGCGCGACGCAGGGTCAAGCGCAAGACCTGGCAGACGATCATCTGGTTCGCCGTGCTGATCGTCATCACCGCCGTCGTGCTCTACCCGCTGGTCTGGCTGCTGCTGTCGACGTTCAAGCCCAACAGCGAGTTCGGCCAGAACATGGGGCTACTGCCCAACGCGCCGACGATCGAGAACTACATCAAGGTCGCCGAGGGCATCGCGGGCGTGCCGATGTGGCGCTTCTTCGCCAACTCGCTGCTCATCGCCGGTGTCTCGGTGATCGGGACCGTGCTGTCGTCGGCGCTCGCGGCCTACGCCTTCGCCCGCCTGCAGTTCAAGGGACTCGGCATCCTGTTCGCCGCGATGATCGGCACGCTGCTGCTGCCGTTCCACGTCGTGATCATCCCGCAGTACATCATCTTCAACAATCTGGGGATGGTGGACACGTACTGGCCGCTGCTGCTGCCGAAGTTCCTCGCGACCGAGGCGTTCTTCGTGTTCCTCCTCGTGCAGTTCATCCGGCAGATGCCGCGCGATATGGACGAGGCCGCGAAGATCGACGGCGCGGGACACCTGCGCATCTTCTGGTCGATCATCCTGCCGCTCATCAAGCCGGCTCTCATCACGTGCGCGATCTTCAGCTTCATCTGGGCGTGGAACGACTTCCTCGGCCCGCTGCTCTACCTCACGAGCCCCGAGAACTACCCGCTGCCGATCGCGCTGCGCCTCTACAACGACCAGACCTCGTCGAGCGACTACGGCGCGACCGTGACGGCGTCGTTCATCGCGTTGGTCCCGATCCTGCTCTTCTTCATCGTCTTCCAGAAGTTCCTGGTCGACGGCGTCGCCACGCAGGGTCTGAAGGGCTAGCGATGTCGACCGACGAGCGTCCCCGCACGCGGCGCGCACAGCGTGACGCGGTGCGGGCCGACCGCTCCGGCAGCGGACCGACCCTCGAGGCGCGGCCGCAGCTGCGGCATCCCGGCGCAGCAGGGGCGTTCGCCCTGCTCGGCGAGGTGCTGCTGATCGGGCTGCTCATCGGCGTCGTCTCGCTCGCGGTCGTCACGCTTCCGGTCGCGCTCGCGGCGGGGGTGCGGCATCTGCGTCGCTACGTCGCCGCCGACGATTCACGGCTCTCACTGTTCTGGGCCGATGTCCGCTCGGGGCTGCTGCCGGGCGCGGCCGTCGGTCTCGTGGCGCTGGTCGTGACGCTCGTCCTGCTGCTCGACATCGACCTGGCCCGGTCGGGGTTCCTCCCCGGTGGCGCCGTCGTCGAAGCGGTCGGCTGGGCGGGGCTCGCCGCTCTCGCCGTTGCCCTGCTCCTCGCCGCCGGGGCATGGAGCCCCGAGCTCGGCTGGCGGGGCGCGATCCGATCGATCCCGGATGCCGCACGCGGCGACCTCGCCGGAACGCTCTACCTCCTCGCCACGGCGGCCTTCGTCGTGGTGGTCACCTGGGCGCTGCCGCCGCTGTTCGTGGCCGGCATCGGATGCGCGGCGCTCGCCGTCGTCGCGATCCCGGCGCGACCGCGCCGCACCTGAGACCCGTCCCCCCGGGCCCGCTCCCGATGAAAGGACTCCCATGAAGGCCAACCGCCTGCTCGCAACCGTCGGCATCGTCGCCGCCGGCGCGCTGGCACTGACCGGATGCGGCGGCGCGCAGACGCCTCCCGCAGCCGCGTTCGATCCCGACGAGAAGGTCACGCTGACCTATGCGTTCTGGGGCAACGACGACCGCGCGAAGCGCTACGACGAGCTGATCGCGGCGTTCAACGAGGAGTACCCGAACATCACCGTCAACGTCAGCTTCACCGACTTCCCGAGCTACTGGGAGAAGCGGCAGACCGAGGCCGCAGGCGGGGGACTGCCGGATGTCTTCCAGTTCTCCGACAGCTACCTGCGGCAGTACGGCGAATCGGGCAACCTGCTCGACCTCGCCGAGGTCGCCGACCAGATCGACATGACCACCTTCGACGACGGGCTCCTCGGCACCGGAGCGCTGAACGGCACGCAGTACTCGCTGCCGACCGGCTACAGCCTGTGGGCCAACTTCGTCAACGACGACCTCGTCGCCCAGGCCGGCGTCGCGGCCCCCGACGGCGGCACCGACTTCGCCGCATTCGACGAGTGGATGGCCGAGGTCACCGACACGACCGGCGGCTCGATCTACGGCGGCACCGACTACACCCAGCGCATCCAGGTGTTCGAGCTGGCGCTTCGCGCCGACGGCGGCAACCTGTACACCGACGACGGCGAGCTCGGTTTCACCAAGGATCAGCTGCGCGAGTTCTGGGAGAGTGGGGCAGGCCTGCGCGACGGCGTCACCGTGCCGCAGCAGCGTCTCGAGGAGCTCTCGCCCAAGTCGGGCTTCGGGGCGGCTCTGACAGCCAGTGAGATGAGCTGGAGCAACTTCCTCGGCGGCTACCTCGCCGACTCGGGCGCTTCGTCGATCTCGATCGTCGCCCCGCCCACGGCCAAGGAGGGCTCGAAGGACCTCTACCGTCAGGCTGGCCTCCAGGTTGCGATCTCGGCCAAGACCGAGCACCCGCAGGCGGCAGCGCTGTTCCTCGACTTCGTCGTGAACTCCGAGGCGGCGGGTCAGGTCTTCGGCACGACGCTCGGGTTCCCGGCGTCGACGTCGAAGCTCGCCGGCGCCGCCCTCGAGGGCGCCGACAAGCAGGTCGCCGACTACATCGAGTCGGCCGCCGACCGCATCGGCGATGCTCCGCCCGTGCCCGTCGCCGGGTACGGCTCGCTCGAGCAGACGTTCTGGGAGCTCGGCAAGTCGCTCGGCCTCGGGACCACCTCGGTGGACCAGGCTGTGGATCAGTTCTTCTCCGAAGCCGAGGTCGTGCTCGGCTGAGCACCCGTCAGCGGGCGACGACCGTCGTCTCGAAGGTGTACATGTCGGGTCGGTAGCAGTGGTGACCGAACTCGATCGCGCGGCCGGTGTTGTCGAAAGCGATGCGCTCCATCGTCAGCACCGGTCCGCCGCGCTCGGTTCCCAGCAGCGTGTGCTCATCGCCCTGGGCGCGGCGGGCGCCGATCTTCTGCTTCGCGATGCGGATCGCGATGCCGCGGGCGCGGAGGAGCTGGTAGAGCCCGCGCTCTTCGAGGTCGTCGCGACCCAGGTCGGCGAGGTCGGCGGGAAGATAGTTCTCGAGGATCGCGATCGGCGTCGAGCCGGTGAGCCGCTGTCGGCGCAGGTAGAGGATGTCGGAGCCTTCCGCCACCCCGAGGGCGATCGCGCTCGCCGCGTCGGCAGCGCGCACCTCGTGCTCGAGGACCCGTGTCGCCGGACCCTGCTGGGCGTTGTCGAGGTCTTCGTACAGGCTCGTCAGTTCGACCTGGCGCGTGACCTGGCCCTGCACGACCTGCGTGCCGACGCCGCGGCGGCGGACCAGGAGCCCCTTGTCGACCAGCTCCTGGATGGCGCGACGGATCGTGGGCCGGGAGAGGCCGAGTCGCTCGGCGATGGCGATCTCGTTCTCGAGGCGCGCGCCCGGCGCGATGTTCCCCGTGCGGATCTCGTGCTCGAGCCGCGTCGAGACCTGGAAGTACAGCGGAACGGGGCCGGTCCGATCGAGTTCGGCGCCGATGCTCTCGGGCCAGACGGTGTCGGCGGTGGTCATCGTCGTGTCATCCCCTCGACGCGCCGGGTGCGGAAGCGCGAATGTGCCGACAATATATCTTTTTCGCCCTGGGCGGCAGTCACCCTTGTCTCCCCGTTTGCTATTGAGCTATTGTTAGGACATGACCGCCGCAACGGAGAGAACGGTAGCCCGTGCACGACAGCGTTGAGACCGCTCCGGGCGCAGATCTCCTCGCGCTCGGCCGATTGGGGGTGGACCTCTATCCGTTGCAGCACGGTGTCGGATTGGAGGACGTGTCGACCTTCGGGAAGTTCCTGGGCGGTTCCGCCGCGAATGTCACGGTCGCAGCGGCGCGCCATGGTCGCGCGAGCGGTCTCGTATCGCGTGTGGGCGATGACCCGTTCGGCCGCTACCTGCTCGCCGAGCTCGAACGCCTCGGTGTCGATGCCTCCGGGGTCGGGGTCGACCCCGTCCTGAAGACGCCGATCACGTTCTGCGAGATCTTCCCTCCCGACGACTTCCCCCTGTACTTCTACCGCGAGCCTTCGGCGCCCGACCTCAACATCGAGGCGTCCGACCTCGATGCGGAGTCGATCCGGCGCGCGCGCATCCTGTGGGTCACCCTCACGGGCTTCAGCCGCGAACCGAGCCGCGCCGCCCACCTGGCCGCGCTCGACGCGCGCCAGCGCCGTTCCCACACTGTCCTCGACCTGGACTTCCGGCCCATGTTCTGGGACGACCGGGCCGATGCGACCGCGTTCGCGAAACACGCCATCGGTCACGTGGACATCGTCGTCGGCAATCGCGAGGAATGCGAGGTCGCCGTCGGTGAGACCGATCCCGATCGGGCCGCAGAAGCGCTGCTCGCACGGGGCGTCTCTCTCGCGATCGTCAAACTCGGACCGCGAGGCGTGCTCGCGCGCACGGCTGACGAGAGCGTCATCGTGCCGCCGCATCCCGTCGAGGTCGTGAACGGACTCGGTGCGGGCGACGCGTTCGGCGGCGCGCTGTGCCACGGCCTTCTCGAAGGGTGGGGGCTGGAACGGATGCTGCGCTTCGCGAACGCCGCCGGCGCCATCGTGGCATCGCGTCTGGAATGCTCCACCGCCATGCCCACCACAGCAGAGGTCGAGGGCGCACTGACGGAGGTCGGTCGTTGAGCCGCGTCGATATCGAAGCCGTCCGCGAAGCGCGTGCGGAGCGACCCGAGCGGATCGCCCGCGCCTTCGCGGAACGGCGGCGGAGGCCGCTCACGCGCGGCGACGGACGTCTGTTCATCGTCGCCGCGGACCACCCCGCCCGCGGGGCTCTCGGGGTGGGGGGCAATCCGCTCGCGATGGCCGACCGTGACGGCCTCCTGGAGCGCCTGGCGATCGCGCTGTCGCGCCCGGGCGTCGACGGGGTGCTCGGAACCCCCGACATCATCGACGACCTCGCCCTCCTCGGGTTGCTCGATGACAAGATCGTCGTCGGCTCGATGAACCGCGGCGGGCTGCGGGGTGCGAGCTTCGAGATGGACGACCGCTTCACGGCCTACGACGTTCCGACGATGACGGCGAGCGGGATCGACTTCGCCAAGACGCTGATGCGCATCGACCTCGCCGACGCCGCGACGGCGGACACCCTCGAAGCGACAGCGCGGGCCGTGACGCAGGCCGCAGCCGCCAAGCTCCCCATCATGCTCGAGCCCTTCCTGAGCCGCCGCGTGGACGGGACGGTGGTGAACGACCTCTCCACCGAGGCCGTCATCCACTCGGTCGCGATCGCGTCGGGGCTCGGCGCCAGCAGCGCCTACACCTGGATGAAGCTGCCGGTGGTCGAGGAGATGGAGCGGGTCATGGCCGCGACGACCCTTCCGACGTTGCTGCTCGGCGGCGACAACGGCGCATCGCCCGACGAGACCTACCGCTCGTGGGAGAACGCGCTCGCCCTGCCGGGCGTACGCGGGCTCACCGTTGGCCGCACCCTCCTGTACCCGCACGACGACGACGTCGAAACGGCGATCGACATCGCCGCACGGCTCGTCCACCCCTGACGCCCGATTCCGAGAGGACCCCCCTCATGGCTGCATCCGCGACCGCCGACCCGACCGGCGACGTCCCCGTCATCCCGCACTGGATCGACGGAGCCGAATACGCGCCCGACGGCACCCGGACCGCACCGGTCTTCAACCCGGCGACCGGGCGGGTCAGCGGCGAGGTGGCGCTCGCCGACGAGCAGACGATCGAGCGGGCCATCGCGTCTGCGCGGCGAGGGTTCGAGGTCTGGTCCCGGTACTCCGTCGCACGTCGCCAGAGCGTGCTGTTCGCGTTCCGTGAGCTGCTGAACGCCCGCAAGCCCGAGCTCGCCCGCATCATCACCGCCGAGCACGGCAAGGTCGTCTCGGACGCGATGGGCGAGATCCTGCGCGGCCAGGAGGTCGTCGAGCTGGCGACCGGGTTCCCGCACCTGATCAAGGGCGCGTTCAGCGAGAACGCATCGACGGGCATCGACGTCTACTCCATCAAGCAGCCTCTCGGAGTCGTCGGCATCGTGTCGCCGTTCAACTTCCCGGCGATGGTCCCCATGTGGTTCTTCCCCGTCGCGCTGGCCGCAGGCAACGCGGTCGTGCTCAAGCCGAGCGAGAAGGACCCCTCCGCGGCGCTCTGGCTCGCGCGTCTCTGGCAGGAGGCCGGACTCCCCGACGGCGCGTTCACGGTGCTGCAGGGAGACAAGCTCGCCGTCGATGGCCTGCTGGAGAGCCCCGACGTCGCATCGATCTCGTTCGTCGGCTCGACTCCCATCGCGCAGTACATCTACGAGACAGCCTCCCGCCACGGCAAGCGCGTGCAGGCGCTCGGCGGCGCGAAGAACCACATGCTCGTGCTGCCCGACGCCGACCTCGACCTCGTCGCCGATCAGGCCGTCAACGCCGGGTACGGTGCGGCGGGGGAGCGCTGCATGGCCATCAGCGTGGTGCTCGCCGTCGAGCCCGTCGCCGACGCGCTCATCGCGAGGATCGGTGACCGCATCGCGGCGTTGCGCGTCGGCGACGGCTCGGCCGACACCGAGCCCGACATGGGGCCGCTCATCTCCCGGGCCCACCGCGACAAGGTCTCGGAATACGTCGACATCGCCGAAGCCGATGGCGCCCGCATCGTCGTCGATGGGCGCCGGTTCTCGGTGGCCGGGCACGAGGACGGGTTCTTCTTCGGGCCCACGCTGATCGACGGCATCCCGACCTCGTCACGCGCCTACCAGGAGGAGATCTTCGGACCCGTGCTCGCGGTCGTCCGCGTCGCGACCTTCGAGGAAGGCGTCGCGCTCATCAACTCCGGTCGCTTCGGCAACGGAACCGCGATCTTCACGAACGACGGCGGCGCCGCACGCCGGTTCCAGAACGAGGTCGAAGTCGGGATGATCGGTATCAACGTGCCGATCCCGGTGCCGGTGGCCTACCACTCGTTCGGCGGCTGGAAGCAGTCGCTCTTCGGTGATGCGAAGGCGTACGGCGTGCACGGTTTCGAGTTCTTCACGCGCGAGAAGGCGGTGACGAGCCGGTGGCTCGACCCGGCGACCCGGGGCTCATCCGAGCACGGCGGGATCAACCTCGGCTTCCCGCAGAACTCCTGATGAGCGCCACCTGGTTCCACCGGCGCGGCGCGCTCGCGCACGGCGTCTGGGAGAGCGTCGTCGACGCGGCTCTTCCCGGGTGGCAGCACACCGGGTTGCACGTGGCCGAGCTCGCGGAGGGTGACGAGGTCGCGCTCGACGACGACGGCGCGGAGCGGATCGTCGTGCCCCTGCGCGGCAGCTTCACCGTCGAGCACCGCGAGGGTCTCGAGCCGCGGAGGACGGTCCTCCGCGGACGTCCCTCGGTGTTCGCCGGCCCGACGGACGTCCTGTACGTCTCGGCGGGGTCGACGCTTCGCATCACCGGCGTCGGTCGGGTCGCCGTCGCCTCGTCGCCCACCGACGAGCGGCACCCCAGCCGTCACATCACCGCCGACGAAGTGGCTGTCGAACTGCGCGGCGCGGGAGCATCGAGCCGTCAGGTGCACAACTTCGGCACCCCGGGCTCGCTCGATGCGGCCCGTCTCATCGTCTGCGAGGTGGTGACCCCGGCGGGGAACTGGTCGTCGTATCCAGCCCACAAGCACGACGAGCACGTGCCCGGCCACGAGAGCCGCCTCGAGGAGATCTACTACTTCGAGAGCGCGCCCGTCGCCGGTGCTGGCCCGGCGGCGGACCCCGATGCGGCATTCGGGCTGTTCTCGACGACCTCCTCGCCCGTCGGCGAGATCGCGATCGACGAGCAGGTGCGCACGGGGGACATCGCTCTCGTGCCCTACGGTTATCACGGTCCCGCCGTGGCAGCCCCCGGCTACGACCTCTACTACCTGAACGTCATGGCCGGCCCGGGGCCCGAGCGGGCCTGGCTCATCAGCGACGACCCCGCCCACGCCTGGGTGCGCGAGACCTGGCGCACCGAGCAGATCGATCCGCGCCTGCCATACGGCGGCGGCGCCGACGAGGAGAGATGATGACCCGCACGAGACGGATGACGGTCAGCCAGGCGCTGGTGGAGTTCCTCGCGCACCAGTGGACGGTCGACGGCGACATCCGCGAACGCACGATCCCCGGAGTGCTCGGCATCTTCGGCCACGGCAACGTCGCCGGGATCGGACAGGCCCTCGCTCAGCTGAACGCGAGCGCCCCCGACCTCATGCCGTACCATCAGGCGCGCAACGAGCAGGCGATGGTCCATCAGGCGGTCGGCTACGCCCGGATGCGGCGGCGGCGGGCGACGTTCGCGGCAGCGGCATCCGTCGGCCCGGGCGCCACCAACATGCTCACGGGCGCCGCGCTCGCGACGACCAACCGGCTGCCGGCGCTCCTGCTTCCGAGCGACACCTTCGCCACCCGCGTCGCCGACCCGGTGCTCCAGCAGCTGGAGCAGCCCGGCGACATCGGCCTCACCGTCAACGACGCCTTCCGGCCGCTCTCGCGGTTCTTCGATCGGGTCCAGCGTCCCGAACAGCTCTTCTCGATCGCGCTGGCGGCGATGCGCGTGCTGACCGACCCGGTCGAGACCGGCGCCGTGACGATCGCGCTCCCCGAGGACGTGCAGGCCGAGGCGATCGACGTGCCGCTGGAATTCCTGGCCGACCGCGAATGGCACGTGCGTCGCCCGGTGCCCGAGGCAGGCCCACTCGCCCGGGCTCTGGAGGCGATCGCGACCGCGGAACGCCCGTTGATCGTCGCCGGGGGCGGCGTGATCTACTCCGGCGCCGAAGAGGCGCTCGCCGAGTTCGCGAGCCGCACCGGCATCCCGGTCGCCACGACGCAGGCCGGCGGCGGGTCGATGCCCTGGGACCACCCGCAGTACGTCGGGGCGGTGGGCTCCACCGGTACGACAGCGGCGAACTCCCTGGCCGCAGACGCGGATGTCGTCATCGGGATCGGCACGCGCTACAGCGACTTCACCACGGCGTCGCGCACGGCCTTCCAGCACCCGTCGGTGCGCTTCGTCAACGTCAACGTCGCATCGTTCGACGCGCACAAGCACGGCACCGATCTGCCGGTCATCGCCGACGCCCGCGAGACGCTCGTGGCGGCCCTGCGCGACCTGGCCCGCCACCACGTGTCGCGGGAGTACGCCGCACGCATCGCCGAGCACAAGGCGAGGTGGGACGCCGCGGTCGACGCGGCCTTCGTCGCCTCGCACCTCGACCGGCCCGGACAGCCCGAGCTGATCGGCGCGGTGCACGCCGCCACCGACCCCGCCGATGTCATGGTGCAGGCCGCCGGATCCCTGCCGGGCGACCTCCACAAGCTCTGGCGTGTTCGCGATCCGCTCGGCTACCACGTGGAGTACGCCTTCTCGACCATGGGGTACGAGATCGCCGGTGCTCTCGGCGCGAAGCGCGCGCTGCTCGCCGCCGGCGACGACCGCGACGTCATCACGATGGTGGGCGACGGGTCGTACCTGATGCTGCACTCGGAGCTCGCGACCGCCGTCGCCGAACGCATCAAGATCATCGTCGTGATCGTCCAGAATCACGGCTACGCCTCGATCGGGCATCTCTCCGAGACGGTCGGATCCGCGCGCTTCGGCACGCGCTACCGCATGCTCGACGACGAGGCACGCAACTTCGAGAGCGGGCAGACGCTGCCCGTCGACCTCGCCGCCAACGCCCGCAGCTACGGCGTCGACGTCATCGAGATCGCGCCCGGACCGGATGCCGCGGCGCAGCTCACCGCCGCGGTGACGCGCGCGAAGGCCGCCGACACCGCCACCGTCATCCACGTCGAGTCCGACCCCCTCATCTACGCCCCGGACGGCTCGGGCTGGTGGGATGTGCCCGTGGCCGAGGTCGCCGAACTCGAGACGACGGCGCGTGCCCGTGAGGATTACGAGCGGCAGCGCGGCACGCAGCGGCCCCTGCTGGGACAGGAAGAAGCATGAAAGCGACGGTCGCCGGAGCGCCCGTGAGCTTCGGGGTGTTCGAGCTCACCCCCGACGGCGCCGAGACCGTCACGGCGGACGAGATGCTCGAGGCCCTCGTCGCGACGGGTTACGACGGCGTCGACCTCGGGCCGGCGGGGTTCCTCGGCGAAGGCGACGCCCTCGCCGAGCGTCTCCGGCGGTTCGGGCTCGGCCTCGCCGGCGGGTGGGTGCAGCTGCCGTTCTCGGACGACGAGGCGTTCGCCGCGGCCCTGCCCGAGCTCGAGTCGGCGCTGCGCAGCTTCGTCGCCGCGGGCGAGGCTGTGGGCGGCCGGCTGCCGTTGCCGACGCTCGCCGACGACGGCTCGGCCGCGCGCCGCGCCGCTCCCGGACGCGGCGCAGAGGTCGACCGGCTCGACGATGCCGCGTGGGATCGCCTCGCACGCAACGCCGAACGCGCGGTCGCGCTCGTGCGCGCCGCCGGACTCGAGCCGACCTTCCACCACCACGCCGGCACGTTCGTCGAGTCACCCGCCGAGATCGACCGCTTCCTCGGACGCGTCGACATCGGCCTGACCCTCGACACGGGGCATCTCGCCCTCGGCGGCGGCGACCCGGTCGACGCGGTGCGCCGTTGGGGCGATCGCATCAACCACCTGCACCTGAAGGACGTCGACCTCGGCCGCCTGCGCGCGGTCCTCGCCGCGGGCGGGGGGATGCGCGAGGTCTGGTCATCGGGCGTCTTCGTCGCGTTCGGGCACGGCGACCTCGACGTCGTCCCCGTCATGGCCGCGATGGCCGAGCGCGACTTCGATGGCTGGGTCGTCGTGGAGCAGGACGTCCTGAACGGCCCCGAGACCGCGATCGACGCCTTCCTGCGCGAGCGCACCGCCGACCAGCAGACCAACCGCGACGCGCTGCGCGACTGGCTGTGACCCACGACAGACGGAGAGAACCGTGACCACTTCCCCCATCCGCTTCGGACTCATCGGCACCGGTCGCATCGGCCAGGTCCATGCCGTCAACATCGCCGCGTCGCCCGACACCACGCTCACCTGGGTCGCCGACCCGTTCATCGCCGGCGCCACGGGCGTCGCCGAGCGCTTCGGCGGCCGCGCGACGGAGTCCGCCGACGAGATGCTCGCCTCGGGCGACGTGGACGCGGTCATCATCGCGTCGCCCACCCCGACGCACGTGGACCTCATCGCGGCGGCCCTGGACCGCGGCATCCCGGTGCTGTGCGAGAAGCCGATCGATCTCGACCTGGCTCGCGTCGATGCTCTCCGGCCCCGCGTCGCGGCGAGCGGCGTGCCGGTGGCCCTCGGTTTCAACCGCCGCTTCGACCCGGCGTTCGCCGAGGTCCACGCGCGCGTCGGCGCCGGCGAGGTGGGCGAGCTCGAGCAGCTCACGATCATCAGCCGCGACCCCGCCGCGCCTCCCGCGTCGTACATCGCGGTCTCCGGCGGCATCTTCCGCGACATGACGATCCACGACTTCGACATGGCGCGCTTCTTCGTGTCCGACATCGTCGAGGTCTCCGCGACGGCCACGACGACGTTCGACGCCGGGGCCCGCGAGCACGGCGACGTCGACACCGCGGTCACCGTGCTTCGCGCGGCATCCGGTGCGATCGTCACGATCATCAACTCGCGCCACAGCGCGAGCGGATACGACCAGCGCCTCGAGGCGTTCGGCGCTCGCGGCTCGCTGCAGGTGGCCAACGCCGGGACGAGTCTCGTCAGCGCCTCGACGGCGGCGAGCGTCGAGGCCCGTCCGCCGTACCAGGACTTCTTCCTCGAGCGTTACGCCGCGTCGTACGCCGCCGAGCTGGCGGAGTTCGTCAAGGCCGTCCGCGGCGAGGCGTCGACGAGCCCTTCGTTCGAGGACGGTCGTGCCGCGCTCGTGCTCGCCGATGCCGCGCAACGTTCGCTCGCCGAGCGCGTCGCCGTCGCGGTCTCGTTCGACTGAAGCCGGGCGAGGCGCGTCAGCGTACGCGGCGCAGGACCACCTCGGCGCGACCGGGCGTCGTGCCGGTGAGGTAGACGCGCGGCCCGCCGAGGGCGTCCGTGCCGCCGAGATAGGTGTAGTCCTCACCCGGAAGGTAACCGGCGGCGCCGGGCACCCCGCGATCCGCTCCGGCTGAAATGCCGAACTCGATGGCGTCGTCGCCGACGCGGTAACGCGCGGTGCCCGCAGCCAGGACGGCGGTCCCGTCGGGCGCCGGCTCGACGCCCTCGAAGGTCCCGCCGGGCCGGAAGGCGAGTTCCAGGCTCCACGTGCACAGCGGCCCGTCGGTGTCGATCACGAGGTCGGCACCGCTTTCGGAGGGAAGCACCGCGATGCGCGTGTGCAGCGCGACCTCGTCGCGGGGGCGCACGTCGAACGACATCGCCGCCGAGAACCGGCCTTCGTCGACCAGGCGGTAGTCGCCACCCGCTCGGTGGCGCTCGGTGGCGAGCGGGCCGAAGTAAGCGGGAGAGAGCCGCTCGTCGAGGACGAACTCGTCGTCGGAGACGGTCAGCGAGTCGGCTCGGAACGGGCCGAGCCCGAAGAAGTGACGTGACAGGCGCGCCGATTCGAGCACGGCCGCGCCCGCGAACAGACGCAGGAACGTCGGGTTCGTGGCGAGACCCGAGCGGATGCGGCCGGCCGCGGCATAGTCGGAACCGCCGAACACGGTGATAGTGCGCTCGGGCGTGTGATCGACGACGAGCCCGGACGACGGCCACACACTCCGCAACCGTGCCGCGGGGGCCGCGGTGTCGGGGAGCGGTCCCGCGATGGCCGGGTGCAGCAGCACGTCCGCCAGTGCCGTCTGGGGGTCGATGACCGGCTCGGATGCCGCGACCCGGGCCGCCCACGCGAGATCAGCGCGGCCGGTCTCGATCGCGAGCCGGCGGTAGAGCGTCGCGAAGGGGGCGAGCGGGAACCGCGTCTCGCGCTGGTCCTGGCGGCGGGAGTGCACGGTCTCGACCGATCCATCGGGCTGGATCAGGCCGAGCGTGGACGCGAGGTTGCGTTCCACGACGGCACGCAGCGCGGGCAGGTCGAGGATGTCGGCGACGGCGAGCAGCGACGGGTTCGAGACGTAGACGGCGTAGTTCGCGCTGCGCTCGGAGTACTGGCCGTCGGGCGCGATGTCGATGCCCTCGGCGAGCCAGTGCCGGGCACGCTCGACCAGCCGTTCGTCGGGCCGGTGCCGGTGCAGGCGGGCGAGCGCCGCCGTGAGCTCCCACCGGTGGTTCGGGGTGTGCACACCGCCGGCGAGCATCGCGGGTGCTGCGCGGTCGGCGATGGCCCCCAGCATCGTGCCGAGGGCGCTCAACCGATCGTCGCCCGAACGCCGGATGAGCTCGAGGATGTCGCCGACGTCGTTGATCGTGAAGCCGCTGTCGGGCGGCGACTCGACGTTGTCGCCGCCGAGGAACAAGCCCGTCGGCGACTGCAGCTCCGCGAGGACCGAGGCGTACCGCTCCGCGCGCGCCACGGCGGCGGGGTCGCCGGTGAACACCGACGTCGGGGAGAGGTAGACGGCCACCAGGAGCTTCGCGCGTCGCATGGACTCCCGGTGCGGGCCGAGCGGCGCTTCCGCGACGTCGACGGGCTCATCCATCAGGGCAGCGGCCGCGGCGTCGGCGGCGGCCACGACATCGGTCAGGAACGTGTCGGGCGGGAAGATCTCGGTGTCGCGGCTCATGGGGTCTCCGGGGTCAGCAGGCGGGCGCGCAGGGTCGCGACCTCGAAAGCTCGCAGGTCGAGGGCGACCGTGCGATCGTCGCGCAACGTGGCGGCGCCGGCTCGGCCGCCGCCGACGGTCTCGACGAGATCGCAGACCTCGAGCGAGGCGAGCGGCACGTCGAACCGGAGAGCGCCGGACGACCGCGCGCCGCGCTGCTCGAACACCCGGACGATCAGGTCGCCGCTGCCGTCGGCGGCGAGCTTGACGGCCGAGACGACCACGTCGGTCCCGTCGCTCGCGACGAGCGGCGCGACGGGACCGGACCCGTCGACCTCGCGCAGCGGCGAGCCCACGATCGTGCCCCAGTGGGCCGCATCGGTCGTCGTCTCGGCCGGCGCGAAGATCGAGACGAACTCGTGCGTGCCCTGGTCTGCATCCGGATCGGGGAATGTGGGCGCACGCAGCAGAGACTGTCGAACGGTCGTCACGGTTCCCTGTTCGTCCGTCGTGCGCGTCGCGTCGTGTCCGTACAGGCCGTCGTTGACGATCGCAGCTCCGGTACCCGGCTCCGCGACGTGCACCCACCGATGTGCGCAGACCTCGTAGCGTGCGGCATCCCACGACGTGTTCGCGTGCAGTGCACGACGCACGTGTCCGAACTGCGTCTCGTAAGCGGCGTCCTGCGCGTGCACGGCGACGGGGAAGGCGAGTTTGAGCAGGCGATGCCGCTCATGCCAGTCGACGCGCGTGCGGATGCGCACGGCGCCGCCGACGGGGTGGATGTCGACCCACTGCTCCACCTGGCCGTGGGGGAGGGGGTGGACGACGTGCACGGCTCCGCTCTCGGTGAGCCGGGCCGCGCCGCCGTCGACGTCGGTCGTCGTGAGGCGGTACGAGGCGTCGAGCTCCCAGGCGTCCCATTTCGCGGGAGCATCGACATGCAGCTGGAGCAGCCCGCCTCGATGCCCCGCCGGGATGAGCTCCCGGCCGTCCGGCAGGGCGCGGACGCTGCGCAGCGTGCCGTCGGGACCGACGAGGACGTCGATGCTCTCCGAGCGCAGCCGGAAGCCGTCCGCGACCGGTTCGGCCGAGAACGGTGCCGCGGCCGGGGCAGGTCCTGCGGCCCCGGGGGAGATCGCTCCGATGGGCGAGGACGCGGGGTTCAGCGCGAGCCGGGTCGAGCCAGACCCGACCAGAGCGGCG
This sequence comes from Microbacterium sp. AG238, assembly GCF_003610405.1. GTDB lineage: Bacteria > Actinomycetota > Actinomycetes > Actinomycetales > Microbacteriaceae > Microbacterium. The sequence continues at coordinate 1,423,631 of NZ_RAQC01000001.1, read as the reverse complement.
ATCGCGGCAGCGATGATCGCCTCGAGACGCGCGGTCGTCTCAGCGTGGGACCGCTCTGCTTCGCGATGGACCCACGCGATGGCGCTGCCGGGCAGGATGTCGTGGAACTGCAGCAGCAGCACTTCGCGCCAGAGCTCGTCGAAATCTGCGGCGGGGTAGGGCGTGCCGCGCCGGACGTGGGCCGCGGCGCTCCACAGCTCCGCCTCGACGAGGAGAGCCTCGTTGCGCCGGTTGCCGCGCTTGGTGCGCATCTGCGACGTGTAGATACCGCGGTGGAACTGCAGGTACATCTCGCCCGCCCACACCGGCGGGGCCGCTGGTTCGTCGGCGGCCTCGACGAAGAACTCGCGCGGAGTGCCGAAGGTCACGGTGGGCGATCCTTCGAGATCGGCCTGCAGTCGCGCATCGGTCATCATCTCGCGGGTGGGGCCGCCGCCGCCGTCGCCGTATCCGAACGGCATGAGCGATCGCGAGCTCGCGGCGTGATCGGCGAAGTTCCGCACGCTGCGGGCGAGTTCGGTCGGACGCATATCGCCGCTGTAGGTGTTGTTCGGCGGGAAGTGCGTGAAGATCCGAGAACCGTCGAGGCCCTCCCACACGAACGAGTGGTGGGGCATCGTGTCGCCGTCGTTCCAGCACATCTTCTGCGTGAAGAACCAGCGCAGCCCGGCGCCGCGCAGCAGCTGGGGAAGCGATGCGGGAAAGCCGAACGAGTCGGGCAGCCAGCCGACGTCGCTCCGTGCCCCGAAATGCTCCTCGAAGAACCGGGTGCCGAAGAGCAGCTGGCGCGCGACCGATTCGCCGGAGGGCATGTTGACGTCGGATTCGACCCACATGTTGCCGACCGGCACGAACCGCCCCTCGGCGACGCGCTCGGCGACGCGGGCGAACAGCTCGGGATCGCTGCGGCGCACCCAGTCGAAATGCTGTGCCGACGAGCTCACGAAGACCGCATCGGGGTCGGCGGCCATGAGGTCGAGGACGTTGGCGAAGGTCCGGGTGACCTTCCGCACCGTCTCGCGCGTCGGCCACAGCCAGGCCGAGTCGATGTGCGCGTGCCCCGTCGCCGTGATGCGGTGCGCGGATGCCACGGCCGGCGACGCCAGCAGCGGCGCGAGCATGTCTCGGGCCGCGTTCGCCCCGTGGGACGGATCGTCGGGGTCGACCGCGTACAGCGCGCGCTCGAGACCGTCGAGGATGCGGGCTCGGCGCGGATCCGTCGGCGACAGCTCGCGTACGAGACCCACGAGGACGATGACCTCGCGACGCAGGCGTTCGACCGTCTCGTCGACGAGTCGCACCTCCATGTCGCCGAGACGGTAGAGCGGGGCGGCGCCGGCGGTGGCTTTGTCGCCGAGCGCCGTGGGGGCGAAGGCGAGCGGGCTGCGGAAGTCGTCGCCGCCGGAGAGGTCGGGGTTGGCGGCCGCCTCGACGGTGAACGAGAACTCCTCGCCCGCGCCGGCGACGACCGGGACGTGATGGTTGCGCGGCTCGAGGCCCTTGACGACCGACCCCGCGGTCGTGCGCACCAGCCCCTCGCACTGGAAGCCGGGCTTGGCCTGTGAGAACCCGAGGTCGAGCGACAGCTCGACGCGGCCGTCGCATCCGGCCCACTCCGCGGGAACCCGACCCTCGACGAGGAACCACGTCGTGCCCCACGCCCGGCCCCAGGCGGAGCCGGGGTCGATCGGAGTGAAGTCGGCATCGCGCCGCATCCGCTCGACCGACACCGGCTCGCCCGGCAGATCGCCCTCGTCGGGCACCTGCCAGGCCGAGACCGTCAGGGGGCGCCGATCGGCGACCACCGCGCGTGCGAGGTGGTCGCCGACGAAACGATCGACGCGTTCGAGGATCAGGTCGTCCCGCGCGGGCATCAGTCCTTCAGCCCCGCATTGATGTTCGACGACGTGATGTACCGCTGGAAAACGAGGTACAGCGCGATCAGGGGGAGCATCGAGAGCACGGAGGCCGACAACAGGATCGTCCACTCGATGTTCTCGGCGCCGACGAGGGCGCGCAGGGCGATCTGCAGCGTGAACTGATCGGGGTTGCCGAGGATGATGAGCGGGAAGATGTAGTCGTTCCAGCGCCACTGGAACGACATGATGGCGAGCGTCAGTGCGATGGGGCGGGCCAACGGCATCATGATGCGGAAGAAGATGCCGAACTCGCTCGCACCGTCGATGCGTGCCGCCTGCATGAGCTCGTCGGGGATCGTGATGAAGAACTGCCGGAACATGAACACTCCGGTCGGCGTGATGATCGACGGGATGATCACACCGGCGAGCGAGTTGTAGAGCCCCAGGTCACGGATGACGATGAACAGCGGGTTGAGGATGACCTCGCCCGGCAGCATCGTCATCGACAGGATGCAGAGCCCGAGCACGCTCAGCCACGGGTTCTTGTACTTCGCCAGGGCGTAACCGGTCATCGCGCAGAGCGCGACGGTCAGGACGGTGGTGACCGTCGCCACGATCGCGGTGTTGAGGAAGTAGCGCGCGAAGTCGATGCGCTCGAGCGCCGCAGCGTAGCCGTCGAGCGTCCACTCCCGCGGGAAGAACGACAGCGGGTAGCTGAAGAGCTCGCTGCCGGGCTTGAACGACGAGAGCAGGAACCACAGCAGCGGGAAGAGCATGAGAACCGCGAGCACCCAGAGCATCGTCGTGGGGAGGATCGACTTGCGGATGCGGCCCTGCGTGCGGCGGCGGCGCTCGTAGCGCTTGGTCCGCTTGTCGTCGGGGACGGTGATGGCGTAGGTGGTCACCATGCGTTGTTGCTCCTCCGGCTGATGCGCAGCTGGATCACGGCGATGATCATGAGGATCACCAGGAGGACCATGGACGCCGCGCTGGCGTAGCCGATCTCGGATTGCTTGAAGCCGGTCTCGTAGATGTACTGCACGATCAGGCGGTTCTGGGTGCCGGGGCCGCCGCCGTTGAGGGATTGGATGAGCGCGAACTCCTTCATGTGCCCGAGGGTCGACAGGAGGATCACGAGCACCGAGGTCGGGGCGATCGAGGGCAGGGTGATGTTGCGGAACCGCTGCCACCCGTTCGCGCCGTCGAGCTCCGCCGCCTCGTAGTACGACTTCGGCACGTTGTTGAGCGCGGCGACGAACAGGAGCATGTTGAAGGCCGCTCCGCCCCAGGAAGACGCCACGATCACGACGAGCAGCGACAGGTCGGCGTTCGACGACCACGGCACGCCTTCGCCGCCGAGGGTGCGGATGATGAAGTTCACGAAGCCGAAGCTCTCGCCGAACATCCAGCGCCAGATGACACCGGTGACGATGGGGGAGACGAGCCAGGGCAGGAAGAAGATGATGCGGGCGGCCGTCTTGCCTCGTGCCCACACCGCGTTGATGGCGACCGCCATCGCGAGCGAGAGCGCGTAGCTGAGGGGAACCGCGAACAGCGTGAAGACGAACGTGCGGGCCAGCGCGCCGTAGAAGCCCGGATCGGTCATCAGCTCGACGTAGTTGGCGAGGCCGACGAACTCGGCGTCGCCCCAGCCGCGGAAGTCCGTCAGCGAGTACGAGAGCCCGAGCACACCCGGCCACAGGAAGAACAGCGCGAACAGCGCGGCGGTTCCCACCGTGAAGATGAACGGCGCGAGCCGGTAGCGCCCGAAGACGCGCTTGCGGGGACGGGGCGCGCCGGGCGCCCCCGCCGTGGGGGCGGAGGCGTCCGGCGTGATGGTTGCAGTCATGCGATGGGCTCCCCTGGGGAGGTCAGTTCATCTGTTCGGTGGAGATGGAGTTGATGTTCGCCACGGTCTGCTCGAGCGTCTGCTCGCCACTGAGGTACTTGACCGTCTCGTCCTTCAGCGGCTCGCTGTCGATCGCGAGGCCGGTGTAGCTGTTCTTCAGACCGTCGACGGTCTGACGGGCGGCGATCTCGGGCGACTCGGCGATCTCGCCGTTGTAGAGGTCGAACGCGTACGCGTCGTCCTGGTAGGTCACCTCGAGACCTTCGAGGGCGGGCAGGCAGCCGGAGACCTCGCAGTATGCGCGGTAGTTCTCGGGCTGGTACATCCACTTCACGAAGTCGAGCGTCTCCTTCTCGACGCCCGTGCCGTCGTACGCGACGATCCACGAGGCGGCGCCGTAGTTGGTCGAGCGGACCGGCTGCTGGGGCAGCGGCACCGACAGCCACTCGAAGTCGGTGATGTTCGACTGGAAGTCGGCGATCTGCCAGACGCCCGACATGTAGCCCGCGACGCGACCGCTCTTGAAGGTCGCGCTGGGGTCGTCGCCAGCAGCCCAGACCGCCTTGGGCATGAACCCGTCGTCGTTGAGCTTCTTGAAGTACTCGAGGGCCTTCTCGCCCTCGGCGTCGAGGGCCCAGGTGCCGTCGCTCTGCTCGGTGACGCCCTGGCTGCCGAATTCGAACAGGAAGGCGCGCAGGCGGTGCGCGGAGCTGTCCATGACGGCGCCGAACTCGGCATCGGTCTTCTCGACGACCTCGTTCGCGCGCTGGACGTACTCGTCCCACGTCCACTGCTGGTCGAGGGATGTCGGGTACTCCACGCCGGCGGCATCCCACAGCGACTTGTTGATGAACATACCGACGCCGGTCAGTGTCGTCGGGAGGGCCTTCACTTTGCCGTCGCCCGGGTCTTCGACGCGCAGGGCCGGGATGACCTTCGCCTCTTCGGCGATGTCGGTCAGGTCGAGCATGCGCGCGGTCCAGGCGGGGTCGGCGTCGGGTGCCGCGGCGAGGGCCGGGAGGTCGTTGGCCTGCGACGCCGTGCGCAGGCGCGTGCGCAGGTCGTCGTTGGGGACCTCGACGACGTTGACCTTGACGCCGGTCTCCTCCTCGTACTTCTCGGCGAGCATCGCGTAGCCGCCGCCCTGCGCGGCATCACCCGACTGCACGAACTGGAGGACGACCTGATCGCCCTCTCCGCCGCCCTGAGACGAGCAGCCAGCGAGCGCGAGGGCGCCGATCGTTGCTCCGACGAGGACGGTGGTGCGAATGGTGCGGGAACTCTTCACTGCTTCTCCTTCACACGCGCTCTGCGGTGAGCGCTCGATCGTGTCGCGTCAGGCCGTGGTGCAATTGTCGGCATGTCATGACAATGTGGGTGAGACATACGGTAGCCCCCCGCCGCCCATCCGGCAAGCGCTTCCCGTTTCGGCGGTGTAAAAGCTGAGTGAGGGATGAATGTTACCGGTAACGTGACAGATCAACGTCCTTCGCCAACGCCGGAAAGGTCCTCATGAGCACCCACGGATCCCTCGATCCCCAAGCCGTCCTCACCGTCGTCGATCGGCGCATCTTCGGGGGCTTCGTCGAGCACCTCGGGCGCCACATCTACGACGGCATCCACGAGCCCGGTCACCCGACCGCGGGCCCCGACGGCTTCCGCCGCGACGTGGTCGATCTCGTGCGCGAACTCGGGGTCTCGACGATCCGGTATCCCGGTGGCAACTTCGTCTCGGGCTATCGCTGGGAAGACGGCGTCGGTCCACGCGAAGAGCGTCCGCGGCGCCTCGACCTCGCGTGGCACTCGACCGAGACCAACGAGGTCGGGCTCCACGAGTTCTCGGACTGGCTCGAGCTCGTCGGCAGCGACCTCATGCTCGCGGTGAACCTCGGCACGCGCGGTACCCAGGAGGCGTTGGATCTCCTCGAATACGCCAACGTCGACGCCGACACCGCTTGGACCCGGAAGCGGGCGGAGCACGGTCGCCCCGAACCCCTCGGCGTGCGGATGTGGTGCCTGGGCAACGAGATGGACGGGCCGTGGCAGCTCGGTCACCGCAACGCCGACGACTACGGCAAGCTCGCTTCCCGCACCGCCAAGGCGATGCGGATGATGCAGCCCGACCTCGAGCTGGTCGTCTGCGGCTCGTCGGGGAGCGGAATGCCGACCTTCGGGTCGTGGGAGCGCACGGTGCTCGAGCACACCTTCGAGGACGTCGACTTCATCTCCTGCCACTCCTACTACCAGGAGCGCGGCGGCGACGCCCAGGAGTTCCTCGCCTCCGGCGTCGACATGGCGCGCTTCATCGAGTCGGTCGTCGCGATCGCCGACTCGGTCGCCGCGACCAAGCGCAGCGACAAGCGCATCATGATCTCGTTCGACGAGTGGAACGTCTGGTACCTCTTCGACGAGAACGGCGAGCAGGACGACAAGCCGGAGGAGGCGGGCTGGCCCGTCGCGCCCCGTCTGCTCGAAGACCGGTACCACGCGCTGGATGCCGTCGTCTTCGGTGACCTGCTGATCACGCTGCTGCAGCACTCCGACCGGGTGCGCTCGGCGTCCCTCGCGCAGCTCGTCAACGTCATCGCACCGATCATGACGGAGCCCGGCGGGCCGGCCTGGCGCCAGACGACGTTCTTCCCGTTCTCGATCACCTCGCGCCTCACGGGCGAGCGGGTGGTGCGTGTTCCGCTCGACGGTGCGACCGTGACGAGCTCGCGCTTCGGGGAGATCCCCGCGCTCAACGCCGTCGCCACGGTCGGCGAGCAGGGGACGAGCGTCTTCGTCGTCAACCGTTCCGTCGGCGAGGCGGCGACCCTCCGTCTCGATGTCTCCGCGCTGATCGCGGAGCTGGGCCGCGAGCCGCGCATCGTCGAGTCGCACCTGCTGCACGACGACGACATGTACGCCGCGAACACCCTCGACGACCCGGAGCGGGTCGGGGTCGTGTCGCTCGAGGATGCCGTCATCCGCGACGGCATCCTCGAGATCCCCCTTCCGCCCGTGAGCTGGGCCGCCCTGCTGCTGGCCTGAGCGCGACCGCTCAGGCGGGGCTGAACAACAGGCGCACGGATGCCGCGAAGGCGGGGACACGGTATCGGGGGAGCACTCCGGGGCCGCAGGTCGCCGTGCCGACACCCGACTGCGCGATGTCGATCGAGAGGTGGGTCGCCGTGGGCGCGGGCAGAAGGGATGCGTGCGTCGTGTCGGCCAGGGTGCGCCGATCCCACGGCGACACCGTGATGGCGACGCCGGCATCCGTGCTGCCGCCCTGGAGCACGCGTACCCGCACGTCTCCCGTCTCGGTGCGGATCGTCGCGTCGCGGACGCCCCGTCGCGAGCCGCTCTCCTGCGGGCGGACGTGCGGGGTGACGAGGTCGGGCGCGCCCACGCGATGCCACCCGAAGTGGACGCCCGAGTCGGTGTCCGGGTAGCTCGGCCCCGGCCCGTATCCCGCGAAGTCGAGACCGACCGGTGCCCCCTCCAGGGCGAGGTCGATGCCGAGCCGTGCCCAGTCGACCTCCCACGGGCCGTGCGGCTCGATGTCCAGGTGCAGCAGCATCCCGTCCTCGACCGCGCGCCACGCCCAGACCGCGTCGATCGCCGCGTCGTACGACGGCGTGCCGTCGCGGGTCCACGCGGTGAGCGCGAGGTCATCGCGCTCCGTTCCGCGCAGACGGGTCAGCATCCGGTCCATCCGTGCGGTCGCCCAGCGCTCGGCGTAGGGCGGCAGGTCGGGCTCGTCCCAGCCCGCAGCGCGGTCGTTGTCGGTGGGCGCGCGCCAGATACCCAGGCGCGGCGGGTCGACCACGCGGGCGGTGCCGAGGACGAGCGGCCGGGCGCGTCGGTCGAAGAGGTGTGCGGCCGGTGCGACCCCGTCCTCCCGCACCGGTGCACCGGCGCGTACGTGCTGTCCGCGGGCGACGACGTGGCCGGGCGACGCCCATGAGGTCTCGTCGCGCAGCGCCGCTTCGAGGGTGAGGACGTCGGCGACCTCCGGGGCGGCGCGGTCGTCCCGGGCTTCCGGGGGAAGCTCGACCACCACGCGTTGACGCGGGGCCGCCGCGATCTCCAGCTCGCCCTGGGCGATGACCGCCCCGTCGCGCTCGCGTCGCCAGCGCACACGCAGGTGCGACAGGTCGATGTGGTCGTAGCGATTGATCACGGCGGCCGCGCGCCGGTCGGCGGCGATCTCGAACACGACCGGCGCGATGATCGCCGCATAGTCGACGAGGCCCGGGCGCAGCTCGCGGTCGGCGCTGACGAGCCCGTCGATGACGAAGTTGTGGTCGTGCACCGACTCGCCGAAGTCGCCGCCGTATCGGATGAGGCGGCGCCCGGTCTCGTCGCGAACGGCGATGCCGTGCTCGACCCACTCCCACACGAACGCTCCGGCGATGCGGGGGTACCGCTCGACGAGCTCCCAATACTCCTTCACACCGCCGGGGCTGTTGCCCATCGCGTGCCCGAACTCGCACAGGATGAACGGCAGTCCGCGCCGGCGCACTTCGTCGGCGGTCGCGTCGAATGCGGCGGGATGCAGCGCCTCCTCGCCGATCCGTCGGACTTCCTCGTGCGAGGGGTACATGCGCGAGTAGACGTCGACATCGCGGCTGGACCAATCGCCCTCGTAGTGGATGAGCCGCGACGGATCGTGGCCGCGCACCCAATCGGCCATCGCGGTGATGTTCGAGCCGGCACCGGACTCGTTCCCCAGCGACCACAGGATGACGCTGGGGTGATTCCGGTCGCGCGTCACGGTGCGGCGGATGCGGTCCAGGAACGCCTCGCGCCACGCAGGGTCCGTGCTGGGGTTCCCACGCCACTCGACGTACTCGTACTCGTGGGTCTCGAGGTCGCACTCGTCGATGAGGTAGAGCCCGTACTCGTCCGCGAGATCGAGGAAATCGGGGTGCGGGGGATAGTGCGAGGTTCGTACCGCGTTGATGTTGTGCTGCTTCATCAGCTCGATGTCGTGGCGGGCCAGTGCTTCGGAGTGCACCCGTCCGTGCTCCGGATCGTGCTCGTGCCGATTGACGCCCCGCAGTGTGACGGGGCGACCGTTGACGGTCAGGATGGCGTCGGCCGACGCCACGCGCCGGAATCCGACGCGCAGCGAGACGCGTTCGGCGGCGGTGCTCAGGACGACGTCGTACAGGCGCGGCGTCTCGGCGGACCACGGCGAGACCTCGCCGGCCTCGACGAGCGCGGGGGCGAGCGCGGTGTCGACGGTTCCGGGACCGGTGCCGCGGACGACCGTGTCGATGCCGAGCTCGTGGATCCGGACGCCGACGTCGCCCTCGGCGGCAACGCGCACGGCCAGCTCGCCGCGGCCCGTGGCGGGGTCGTAGTCGGCCGTGACGAAGGCGTCGTCGATGCCGCCCGACGGACGCGCGAGCAGTTCGACACTGCGGAAGATGCCCGGCAGCCACCACATGTCCTGGTTCTCGAGGTACGTCGCATCCGAGAACTTCGCCACGCGCACTCCGACGACGTTGCCGGCAGGGCGGACGATGCCCGTCACGTCGAACTCGTGCGTCAGCCGGCTTCCCCGCGTCGAGCCGAGACGCTCACCGTTGAGGAACACGTCTGCCGCCGACTCGATGCCGTCGAACCGCAGCAGGATCCGCGAGCCCGGAACGGCGGCGGCCGCCGCGAGTCCGGGGTCGAGCGAGAACGCGCGGCGGTAGTCGCCGATCGGGTTGTGGTCGGGGGGATGCGGCGGATCGATCGGGAACGGGAACTGCACGTTCGAGTAGGCGGGCAGCCCGAAACCGTTGAGGTTCCAGTGCCCCGGGACCACGAGCTCCGACCACACCCCGGCCGTTCCGTCGAGCCACGTGTCATCCGGGATGTCGAGAACCGAGGCGCTCACACGGAACTGCCACGTGCCGTCGAGAGGTTGCGCGGGAGCGTCCGATCGCAGCCGTGTCCGCGGCGGCTCCGATCCCTCGCCGGGGCCGATGCGAGCGATGTCGAAGACCGGCGCGCTCATGCGTTCACCGGCTGGACGCGGACGGTCGGCGAGAGGCGGGAGGCCGCGGTCTCGTCGAGGAAGAAGGTCACGTCGGGATGCCGCTGCAGGAACGATGCCGGGACGGCGGCGGTCACCGGACCCGCGACGGCGCGGGCGACGGCCTCCGCCTTGTGCTCGCCCGTCGCGACGAGGACGATGCGCCGCGCCGCGAGGATCGTCCCGACCCCCTGCGTGAGGGCCCGCGTGGGTACCGGCTCAGCCGGGTCGGGGAAGAACCGGCTGTTGTCGGCGATCGTCCGAGCGGTCAGATCCACGATGCGCGTCCGGGAGTCGGCGGGGGACCCGGGTTCGTTGAACCCGATGTGCCCGTTGGTCCCGATGCCGAGGATCTGCAGGTCGACGCCGCCTGCCCGTGTGATGGCACGCTCATAGGCCTCGGCCGCCGCGTCGGCATCCGCTGCCGCGCCGTCGGGTACGTGCACGCTGTCGGGGTCGAGGCGCAGCGGGGCGGTCACGTCGCGGGCGATGACGGAGTGGTAGCTCTGCGGGTGCTCCGGAGCGAGGCCGGCGTACTCGTCGAGCGCGAAGGCCGTGGCCGACGACAGGTCGAGCCCGGCGCGAACGAGGATGGCGAGCGACCGGTAGAGCGGCTGGGGCGATGAGCCGGTCGCGACGCCGAGCACGAGGTCCGGGCGGTGGTCGGCCGCGGAAGCGACCGCGTGCGCGGCGGACGCGCCGGTCGCGACGGGGTCGGGGGAGACGATGATCCTCACGGGGTGCCTTTCGTTGCTGAGCGGGCGGCGAGACGGTGGGCGAGGGCGAGGGCCCCGAAAGCGGGCGCCGTGTCGAGGACCGTGACGCTCAGCGCCCCGTCGCGTGCGGCCACGGCCGCCCGCAGCCCGGCCGAGAGCGCGGGCTGAGCCGTCATCACCCCACCGGCGGCGATGACATCGTGGCCTCGGGCGCCGCGAGCGCGCACCGCCATCACGAGGTCTGCGAGATGCGCCGTTGCGCGTTCGACGACACCGCGCGCCAGTGGCGATCCTGCGCCGAGAGCTTCGAACACCCGTGGTGCCAGCCGGCCCCAGGCGTCTTCGCTCGCTGCGGCCTGGAAGCGCAGCGCCAGTTCGACGGTGTCGTGCGCGCCGAGCGCATCGAGCAACGACTGAGCGAGGGGGTCGCCGAGTGCCACGGGTCCGTCGCGGTCGACGGCGCGCAGGACGGCCAGCACCGCGCCGCGGGCGAGGCCGGGAGCGCTCGCATCGTCGGCGATGAGCCAGCCGTGCCCGTCTGCGGTGATGGGCGCTCCGTCCGGCCCGGTGCCCACGACGATCGAACCGGTGCCGGCGATGACGCAGATGGCGGTGTCGCGCCGCATGGCGGGCGCGAGCAGCAGGGCGTCGTTGACGACGTCGACGAGCCCCGGGAGCCTCTCGCCCAGAAGCGTTTTCGCGCGCCGCCGCTGGCCGGCGTTGTCGACCCCGTGGGCGCCGACGACCGTCACCGCCGGAGGCGTCCCGACAGCGGACAGCACCGCATCGCTCAGCCGGTCGAAGTTCGCGACGTCGTCGAACAGCGAGCCGAGCCGCCAGCTCGGACTGGGAACGACCACGTTGACGTCGGTGCCGCCACCGGAGGCGACGATCTGCGTCTTGGTCCCGCCGACGTCGACGCCGACCACCGGGCCGGATGCGGGGAGGGGGAGAAGATCAGGCAAGGTAGAGCGCTCCGTTCACGCGATCGATCGCGAGCTGCCCGATCCCCACGACGGCGGCGCGCTCGCCGAGCTCGCCGATGAGGATGCGCGGCGGCGCAGGGATGCGCCCCGTGAGCCGCCGGTCGATCTCGTCGACGAGCACGCCGGCGCGTTCGGGCAGGGCGCCGGTGAGGATGACCTCGCCGCAGTCGAGGACCACCGCCAGAGCCGCCACCGACATCGCGATGTAGTCCAGGAGCTCGGTGGCCGGCCCCCGCGCGGCGTCGGAGCCGTCGGCGTACTCGTCGAGGATGCCGAGGGTCGATTCCCGGCGGGCCAGCGGGGAACGGGACGCCCCGAGTTCGAGGATGCGGCTCTCGAGGTCGCCGCCGGCCGCGGGGGCGCGGGTGAAACCGGATCGATCGGCGATCAGGTGTCCGATCTCGCCCGCGGCGGCCCGTGCGCCGCGGAGCAGCCGGCCGTCGGCGACGATACCCGCGCCGAGCCCGACACCGAGCACGAAGGCAGCCAGGTTCGCGCTTCCGCGCCCGGCTCCGTGCGACCATTCCCCGACCGCGACGGCGTTGGCGTCGTTCTCGACGACGGTGGGCAGGCCGATCCGCTCGGCGATGAGGTCACGCAGCGGCACGTCGACCCAGCCAAGTTCGACGGAGTCGCCGACGTGGCCGGTGGGGGCGACGACGCCGGGGACGGCCACGCCGACCCCGTGGGCCGGGATGCCGCGCAGCGCGGCCGCCGTGCGGAGGTCGTCGACGAGTCGGAGCGTGCCGTCCAGGCGCGACGCGGGATCGAGGGCCCCGTCCGCACCGATGAGCGATCGCTCTTCGGTGTGGCGCACATCGCCGTTCAAGTCGATGAGCGCACCGCGGGCGCAGGTGTCGGTCACGTCGAGGGCGATGACGCTGCGGGTCTCGCCGGCGTACCGGTAGCGGTGGGTCGGTCGACCGATCGCGCCGCCGAGGTCGCGCTCGACCACGATGGCGCCGTCGTCGACCAAGCGCGTGCAGAGCCGGTGGACGGTCGCGGTGGCGAGGCCGGTGGCCTCGACGAGCTCGACGCGGCCCAGCGGGCCGCGGGTGCGCAGCGCATCGAGGATCGCGGTCTGATTGATCAGCGTCACGGTGCGCGTCGTGGCCGTCGCCCGGCTCGGGGCTGCCTCATCCGGCGTCATGCGTTCCTCGATCTCATGGTGTCCGACCATTGCAGAATATATCTCGCACTGATAAAAAAGCTCACGACCCCGCCCCGATGCTCCTGGAGGCACGATGACACCCGATGTGCGATCGAGGCCCGACCTCCTCTCGGCGATGGGGAGATGGGGGCTCGGCACCGGCCCGCTCGGCAACCTCTTCGCTGCGATCGATGACGACCGCGCTCGCCGGATCGTCGACGCGAGCTGGGACCGCGGCGTGCGCATGTTCGACACCGCTCCGCACTACGGCCTCGGGCTGGCGGAGCGCAGATTGGGCGACGCGCTGCGCGACCGACCGCGCGAGCAGTACGTCGTCTCGACGAAGGTGGGCCGCCTGCTCGTCCCGAATCCCGGTGGTGCCGCCCAGCGCGACCCCGGCGGGTTCGACGTGCCCGCGAACCTCGCCCGCCGGTGGGACTTCTCCGCTCGTGGCGTGCGCGAGTCGTGGGAGCGATCGCTCGAGCGCCTGGGGCTCGATGCGGTCGACATCCTCTACCTTCACGATCCCGACGACCATCTCGACGTCGCCGTGAACGAGGCGCTCCCCGCCCTCGTCGAGCTGCGCGAGGCCGGTCATGTCTCCGCGATCGGCATCGGGACGACGAATGCCGCTGCGGCGACGCGGGTCGTCGAGACGGGACTGGCGGATGTGGTGATGATCGCGGGCCGCTACACCCTCCTCGACCGCACGGCATCGGAGCGGCTCCTGCCGGCGGCGCTCGAGCACGGCGTCGCCGTCGTCGCCGCCGGCGTCTACAACTCCGGCATTCTGGCGACCCGGCGCCCCGGGCCGACGAGCTTCTACGATTACGCCCCCGCATCGCACGAGATCATCGCGCGCGCCACGCGACTGGGGGACGTCTGCGCCGCCCACGGCGTCGAGCTGTCCCGCGCGGCGCGGGTGTTCGCGCTGCGGCATCCCGCCGTCGTCTCCGTGGTCCTCGGCATCGGCGATCCCTCCCAGGTGCCGGGGTCGTTCGACGACGACGAGCCGCTGCCCGACGCGCTGTGGGCCGACCTCGACGCCGAGTCGCGCCGTGACCGGACCGGAGGCGGTGCGTGAGCGAGCACGTCCTGCGATACGCGGCGCCGGCACGGGAGTGGACCGACGCGCTGCCGATCGGCAACGGCTCCCTGGGGGCGATGTGCTTCGGTGACCCGGCCGAAGCGGTCTTCGTCCTCAATGAGGAGACGGCGTGGTCGGGCAGCCCCGCAAGCGAGCGGATGCCGCCGACCGTCGGCGCCGACGCGGCCGCCGCAGCCCTCGCGCGTGCCCGTGAGGCGATGCGGGACGAGCGGTTCGGCGATGCCGACGAGGCCGTCCGTCTCCTCCAGCACCGGCACACGCAGGCCTATCTGCCCGTGGCGACCCTGCGCGTGTCTGTCGCCGGCATCGGCGCGGACGCCCTGCGCGAGCATGCCGGGTACGAGCGTTCGCTCGATCTGCGCACGGCCACGCACACCGTCCGCACCGGACCCGTCGACGCGCCGTCGACGCAGCGCACCTGGATCAGCGCGCCGCACGGTGTGATGATCCACGAGATCGATACTCCCGGCCTGACCGACGTCGGACTCGCCCTCGAGACCGGTCTGCGCGAACTCGCTCGCGTCGAGAGCGATGACGCCACCACCCTGCTCTTCCGCCTGCCCTCCGACGTCGTTCCGCCCCACGACGAGTCCGACGAGCCGATCGTGTACGACGAGAGCGAGGTCGTCGAGGGGGCCGTGGTGGTGCGGGTCGTCTCCGACGCTCGCGACCCCGAGCGCCCACTGCGCGGCATCCGCACGCTCCGGCTCATCATCGCCGTCGAGACGACCTTCACCCGCATCGGCGTGTCACCGCGGGGGCGGGCGGAGGATGTGGCCGACCGCGCCGTCGCCCGTATCGAACGCGCGCTCGCCGACGGCATCGACCGTGTGCGCGCTGCGCAGCTCGGTGACCATGAGCGTCTCTACGGGCGAGTCGAGCTCGATCTCGATGCGCCGCCGCCTGATGCTCCCACCGACGTGCGGCTGCGGGCGATCGATGTCGGCGGCGACGCGGGGGAAGGAGCGGAACCCGCGCGCGACCCCGGCCTCGCCGCGCTGCTCTTCCACTACGGGCGATACCTGCTGATCTGCTCCTCACGTCCCGGAGGTCTTCCGGCGACCCTCCAGGGAATCTGGAACGGCGAGATGCGGCCGCCGTGGAGTTCGAACTACACGACCAACATCAATGTGCAGATGAACTACTGGGCGGCGCACACAACCGCCCTCGCCGAGACCGAGGAGCCGCTGCTCGACCTCATCGAGGCGCTCGCCGACAACGGCCGCGAGACGGCGCGTCGCCTCTACGGGGCTCGTGGCTGGGCCGCGCACCACAACACCGACGCGTGGGCGTACACGCAGCCGGTCGGAAACGGCGTCCACGACGCGCAATGGGCCTTCTGGCCGATGGCCGGATTCTGGCTGTGCCGACACCTCGAGGAGCGGCACCGGTTCGGCGGGGGAGACGCTGCTTCGCGCCGGCGTGCGCACCGCATCATCCGGCAGGCGTCGCTGTTCGCGCTCGACTGGGTGCATCGTGCTCCTGACGGCACGTTCACGACCCTCCTGTCGACATCCCCCGAGAACGACTACCGCACCCCGGACGGGGGACGTGCCGCGGTCACCACCGGAGCCGCCCTCGACCTGGTGCTGCTCCGCGAGCACCTCGCGGCCGACCTCGCGCTCGCCGCGGAGCTCGGGCACGACGCCCCGGCGGATGCCGACGCGGACCGCATCCGCGAGGTGCTGGACGTGCTCGCGCCGGTCCGCATCACCGCCTCGGGCAGCATCGCGGAGTGGGACGGTGACCCCGATGCCGTCGATCCGCATCATCGGCATGTCTCCCCGGTCGCGTTCGTGTATCCCGGGTCCGACGAGCTCGGCGAGGAGCATCGCCGTGCCGCCTCGCGCTTTCTCGACATGCGGGGCGACGACGCGACCGGATGGTCGCTCGCCTGGAAGCTCGCGCTCCGCGCGCGGCTGCGCGAGCCCGAGCGGGTCGATGCGCTGCTGAAGCTGGTGTTCCGCGACATGACGTTGCCCCGCGACGCGGAGGTGGGCGGGCTGTACCCGTCGCTGCTGGCGGCGCACCCGCCGTTCCAGATCGACGGGAACCTCGGCTACACCGCGGCGATCGCGGAGTGCCTGCTGCAGTCGCACCGGGATGACATCGAGCTGCTGCCCGCGGTGCCGGCCTCGATCGGCGGGGGCCGGATCCGGGGCCTGCGCGCCCGGCCGGGAATCGTCGTCGACCTCGCGTGGGCGATGTCGGATACCGGCGCGCGGCTGTCATCCGCGCGCCTGACGGCGGAGACGGATGCCGCTGTCGGCAGCCGGCTCGTGCGGTGGCCCGGTGGCTCTGCGCGCGTCGAGCTCCACGCCGGCCGCCCCGTCGAGCTCGACGGCGGCTGACCCGCGCCCCTCCCCGGAGGGGCGACGCGTTGCGGCTTGCGCGCGGACCAAGCCGCCATCTACAGTATGGGAAAGCGCTTACCATCTCACCGGTGAGCGGACGAAGAAAAGGAACGCCCGTGTCAGAGACGACCACCCTCAGCCCCGCGCCGGCCACGGCGACCGCCCCGCAGGTCCGCGAGATCGGCATCATCATGAACGGCGTCTCGGGCCGGATGGGCTACCGCCAGCACCTCGTCCGCTCGATCCTCGCGATCCGAGACCAGGGCGGCATCGAACTGCCCGACGGCACGAAGGTCACGGTCAAGCCGCTCCTCGTCGGCCGCAGCGAGGCGAAGCTCGCCGACCTCGCCGCCAAGCACGGCATCGAGGACTACACGACCGACCTCGACGCAGCCCTGGCCGATCCCCGCTGGGAGATCTACGCCGACTTCCTCGTCACGAAGGCCCGCGCGACGGCGCTGCGCAAGGCGATCGCCGCCGGCAAGACCATCTACACCGAGAAGCCCACCGCCGAATCCGTCGACGAAGCGCTCGAGCTCGCCAAGCTCGCCGCGGAAGCCGGCGTCAAGACCGGCGTCGTGCACGACAAGCTCTACCTCCCGGGACTGCAGAAGCTCAAGCGCCTCATCGACTCGGGCTTCTTCGGCCGCATCCTCTCGGTGCGCGGTGAGTTCGGCTACTGGGTGTTCGAGGGCGACTGGCAGCCCGCGCAGCGGCCGAGCTGGAACTACCGTGCCGAAGACGGCGGCGGCATCATCGTCGACATGTTCCCGCACTGGAACTACGTGCTCGAGAACCTCTTCGGCGACGTCAAGACCGTCTACGCGCAGGCCGCCGTGCACATCGCCGACCGCTGGGACGAGCAGGGCGAGCATTACACCGCGACGGCGGAGGACGCCGCCTACGGCGTCTTCGAGCTCGAGGGCGGAGTGATCGCCCAGATCAACTCGTCGTGGACCGTGCGCGTCAACCGCGACGAGCTCGTCGAGTTCCACGTCGACGGCACGCACGGCTCCGCCGTCGTGGGTCTGTTCGGCGCGAAGATCCAGCCCCGCAACGCCACCCCCAAGCCGGTGTGGAACCCCGACCTCGAAGACACGCACGACTACGACGCCGACTGGCAGAACGTGCCCACCAACGACGTCTTCCTCAACGGCTTCCGTCAGCAGTGGGAGGAGTTCCTCACCTCGTACGTGACCGAGACCCCCTACGAGTTCGACCTGCTCGCCGGCGCCCGGGGCGTGCAGCTCGCCGAGGCGGGCCTGCAGTCGAGCCGCGAGGGCCGCAAGGTCGAGCTGCCGACCCTCAGCATCTGAGCGCCGCACGATGACCGATCTCACCCTCCTCGGCGCCGACGGCGCCGTCACCTCCGTTCCGCTGGGCGAGGCCCCCGGCTTCGCCCGACCCAAGACCGCGCTGCGCAGTCGTGTCGCGTACGCGGCGGCCCATGTGGTCCCCGTCGTCTCGGCGGACAACACGCCTGGACAGCCGGCGCAGATCGATTGGGACGCCACCCTCGGCTTCCGCCGCGCCGTGTACTCGTGGGGGCTCGGCGTCGCCGACGCCATGGACACCGCGCAGCGGAACATGGGCCTCGACGCCGCCGCCACGCGCGAGCTCATCGCCCGCTCGGCAGAGGTCGCTCGCGAGGAGGGCGGCTCGGTCGTCGTCGGCGTCAACACCGACCACATCGATGACGAGCACATCTCGCTCGACCAGGTCATCGACGCCTACAAGAGCCAGCTGGCGTTCACCGAGGAGCAGGGCGCTGGGCCCGTGCTCATGGCGTCGCGGCACCTCGCCCGAGCGGCGTCATCGGCCGACGACTACCGCCGGGTGTACCGCGAGGTGCTCGCCGCGGCATCCGGCCCCGTCGTCCTGCACTGGCTCGGCACCGCCTTCGATCCCAGCCTCGCGGGCTACTTCGGCTCGCCCGACTGGCGCGCGGCATCCGACGTCCTCGTCGAGATCATCGGCGAGAACGCCGACAGAGTCGCGGGCGTGAAGATGAGCCTTCTCGACGCCTCGTCCGAGGTGTCGGTGCGCGAGCGCCTGCCCGAGGGCGTGCGCATGTTCACCGGCGACGACTTCAACTACGTCGGACTCATCGGCGGCGCCGACGTGCCGCAGGCGACCCAGCCCGACCGCGACCCCGCCTCGGCGCGCCAGCACTCGGACGCGCTGCTCGGCGCGTTCGCGGCCATCACGCCCGTCGCCTCCGCGGCCATCCAGGCTCTGGACGACGGCGACGCCGACCGGTATCTCGCGATTCTCGGACCGACCGAAGAGCTCAGCCGGCAGGTGTTCGCCGCGCCGACCTTCTACTACAAGACCGGTGTGGCCTTCCTGTCGTGGCTGAACGGTCACCAGGCGGCGTTCCAGATGGTCGGCGGACTGCACTCGGCGCGCAGCCTCCCGCACCTCTCGCGCATCGTCGAGCTCGCGAACGCGTCGCACGCACTCGAGCAGCCGGAGCTCGCCGCCGACCGCTGGCACGCGATGCTGCGTCTGAACGGGGTCGAGGCATGAGCGTCGACCCGCGCCTGTCGATCAACCAGGCGACGATCAAGTACGCCGATCTCGCCACCGCGCTGCGGGTCACGGCGGAGGCCGGGATCGAGGCGATCGGCCTGTGGCGCGAGCCCGTGCAGGAGGTCGGCCTCGCGACGGCGGCCGCCATGCTGACCGACTCGGGCCTGCGGTTCACCACACACTGCCGGGCGGGTTTCTTCACGATGCCGGAGGGGCCCGCCCGGCGCTCGTCGATCGACGACAACCGCGTCGCGATCGACGAGGCCGCCGCGCTCGCCGCCGCCGGGGCTCCCGGATCGACCGCGATCCTCGTGCTCGTCGCGGGTGGGCTGCCCGAGGGCTCGCGCGACATCGCGGGGGCGCGCGAGCGCGTCCGCGATGCGATCGGCGAGCTCGCTCCGCACGCGAAGGCGGCGGGGGTGACGCTGGCGATCGAGCCGCTGCATCCGATGTTCGCCTCCGACCGCTGCGTCGTCTCCACCCTCGGTCAGGCTCTCGACATCGCGGCGGACTTCGAGCCCGAGGTCGTCGGCGCCACGGTCGACACGTTCCACATCTTCTGGGACCCCGACGTCGTGTCCGCCATCGAGCGCGCCGGCCGCGAGGGGCGTATCGCGACCTACCAGGTGTGCGACTGGAAGACGCCGCTGCCCGCGGACGTGCTTCTCAGCCGTCACTACCCGGGCGACGGGGTCATCGACTTCGCGTCGCTGACCCGGGCCGTCGAGGCGACGGGATACGACCGTGACATCGAGGTCGAGATCTTCAACGCCGACATCTGGGCCGCTGATCCCGCCGTCGTCGTGCGCCGCACCGCCGAGGCGTTCGGCGCCGTCGTGACGCCGCACCTCGCCGGCGCGCGCACCCCCACCCCATAGACTCGGCTCGTGGGACAGACGGGGATGTCGCCGCGTGGCTCGGCCACGCTGCACGATGTGGCGAGAGAAGCCGGGGTGTCGCTCGCGACCGCCTCACGGGCGCTGAACGGATCGACCCGCAAGGTCGCCGACGCCTATCGCGAACGCGTCGAGCAGGCCGCGGCCCGGCTCGGCTACACCGCCAACCTGTCGGCGCAGGCGACGGCCCGCGGCACCGCCGCGATCGTGGCGCTGCTGGTGGCCGACATCGCCGACCCGTACTTCGGGCAGCTCGCGGCCGGCGTCGCGCGCGGCGCCGACGAGGCCGGACTCGTCGTCACCGTCGCCATCACCGAGCGCGATCCCGCGCGTGAGCTGCGGCTCGTGCGGGCGCTGCGCGGCCAGCGTCCCCGCGGCATCATCCTCGCCGCCTCCCGCACCTCGCGCGAGATGTCGGATGAGCTGAGAACCGAGCTCGACCTCATCGCCGCGAGCGGCGGAACCGTCGTCGCGCTGGGCCCGGGCGCCCCCGGCATCCGCAGTATCGCCATCGACAACCGCGGCGGCGCCCGCGAGCTCGGGGCCGCGCTCGCCGCGCGTGGATACCGGTCGGCGATCGTGCTCGCGGCCGCCGACGGCGTCGTGACCAGCGACGACCGCCTCGCCGGTTTCACCGACGGCTTCACGAACGGTGGCGGAGCAGAGCCGCGCGTCTACCGCGGCGGCTTCAGCCGCGAGGCGGGCGCCGAGGCGATGACGGCCGCCCTCGCCGACGGCGTGGAACCGGGAACGGTCGTCTTCGGCATCAGCGACGTCGTCGCCATCGGAGCCCTCACCGCGGTGCGTACCGCGGGACGCGAGCCCGGCGCCGACATCGCCCTCGCCGGCTTCGACGACATCCCGACCGGTCGCGACGTGACCCCGCCTCTGACGACCGTCCGGGTACCGCTCGCCGACGTCGGGTACAGCGCGTTGCAGGCCGCGGTCGACAGCGACGCCGACACGGCCGCGGCCGCGTTGCCGCTCGAGGTGCTCGTGCGCGAGAGCACCCCGCCACGGAGCGCGTGACGTGAGGCGGGTCGTCGTCGCGATCGACAGCTTCAAGGGGTCCATCGCCGCCGCGGCGGCCGCCCGTGAACTCGCCGCGGGATGGGCCTCCGCCGACGCCGGCGCCGTTCTCGAACTGCGCCCGATGGCCGACGGAGGCGAGGGCACGCTCGACGCTTTCGCGACCGCGATCCCCGGGGCGCGACGGATGCCGGTGAGCGTCGTCGGTCCCGCCGGAACGAGGGTCGAAGCCTCGTGGCTGCTGCTGCCCGGGATCGCCGCCGGCCGCGGCTCGGTGGGCGTCGTCGAGCTCGCATCGACGTCGGGCATCGAACTGCTGGGCGACCGGCGGCGGGGCCTCGACGCCGACACCACCGGGTTCGGCGAGGCGATCGCCGCCGCCCTCGACGCCGGCGTCGAGCGGCTCGTGCTCGGCATCGGATCGAGCTCGTCGACCGACGGCGGCGTCGGGATGCTGAGAGCGCTCGGCGCCCGGTTCACGGATGCCGACGGACGCGATGTCGCTCCCGGCGCCCGCGGCCTCGCCGATATCGCGTACGCCGACCTGTCGGGGCTCCGGCCTCTCCCCAGGGGCGGCGTCGACGTGCTCAGCGACGTGTCGAACCCCTTGCTGGGCGCGGGCGGAGCCGCCGCGGTGTTCGGACCGCAGAAGGGCCTCGACGCGGCTCAGGTCGCCGCCGCCGATGCCGCCCTGCGCCGGCTCACCGGCCTCGTGCCCGGGAGCGGCTCGCACGCGAGCACACCGGGGGCCGGAGCCGCCGGCGGCACCGGGTTCGGGCTGCTCGCGTGGGGCGCTCGCCTGCGCCCCGGCGCTCGCGAGGTCGCAGCGCTCATCGGCCTCGCCGAGGCCATCGCCGGAGCCGATCTCGTCATCACGGGTGAAGGGTCGTTCGACGTGCAGTCCTCGGCGGGCAAGGTTCCCGCGTTCGTCGCCGAACTGGCTGGCGCGGCCGGGGTGCCGGTCGCTCTCGTCGCGGGACGGATCGCGGATGACGCCGACACCGCGACGTTCGCGGCATCCGTTTCGCTGACCGAGCTCGCGGGGTCTCCCGAAGCCTCGCTCGCCGAACCCGCCCGCTGGCTCCGCGCGGCGGGCGCGGCGCTCGGTCGTTGACTCGCCCGAGTGAACGGCTTCGCCGCGAGCTCACGCAGGAAGGCCGTTCATTCGGCGCTTGGCCGTGCATTGAGTGAGTGATGCGAGGATGCCGCGGGCTCAGGCCGGTGGACGCCGCTGGGACGGTAGCCCAGGGCGTCCGAGACGCCGAGCAGGTCGGCGAGGTACCAGACGATCGCGAGCCACATCTCGGTGCCCTGCAGCCCCGGTTCCCTCTCGGCGAGCCGGAAGCTCATTCCCGCGCCCGGCTGCCAGCCTCCCAGCACCTGATCGAGGAGGCGCGTTGCGAGGTCATCGACCTCGGCGCGGCGGTATCCGGTCGCCCGCGTGAGCCAGAGCGGGTGCGCGATGTCGAGCACATTGCAGGCGTCGAGTCGTGACGGGGCGAACCACCGCTCGTCGCGGGCGTGCCGCAGCACCGTGTCGATGACGGCTTCGGGATGGGGAACCGGGATGCCGTGCTGCGCGAAGGTCCCGCGCGATGCCCGGTAAAAGCCGTTGACGACGAGCAGCAGGCCGCGGTCGGCGGAAGGTCGGCCCCACATGCCGCTCGCGGCATCCGCCTGCGTCACGAGCCATCCGAAGAGGGCCTCGGCCACGCCCGGCGCGATCCGGTCGCCCCGGCGCCGGGCCCACAGCAGGGCGGTGCCGATCGCATCGACGTGGTGTCCGGCGTTCCAGGGATCGGTGTCCCAAGGGAGCGCATCGAGTCTGGCGATCAGGGACTCGGCCGTCGCTCGGGTGACGAGCCCGACGGGGTGGGCGAACGCGGACCCCAACAGGTCGAGCGCGTACCCGACGGAGAGCACGTGATAGGCCGTGTCGCCGTCGTCCCAGCCGGCGATGTCGACCGAGCCGAGCGGGGGAACGGCGCCCGTCGCCGGATCCTGCCAGCGGCGCAGCCGCTCGACCAGCTCGGACTGATCGCTGCCCGGCGGCGTCGACCCCAGCAGGAGATCGGCGATCTCGACGGCATCGCCCTGCGCCCGCACCGTCGGCGCAGCGCCCGGCCGGTCGGCGTACAGCCCGGTGTCGGGGTCGAGCGAACGCCGGAGCACCTCGCCGGCCTCGGCGCGAGCGCGGTCGGCGAAGTCGGCCACACGCGCGCGCAGGCCGCTCGGCACCGAGACCCCGTCCTCGGGCGGAACCCTCCAGCGCAGCAGACGGGCGGGGTTGCCGCCGACGATCGCACCGGCGGGCACGTCCTTCGTGACGACCGCGCCTGCCGCGAGCACCGCCGACGCCCCCACGGTGACCCCGTCGAGCACGACGACGTGCGAGCCGATCCACACGTCGTCGCCGATGCGAATGCCGCGGCTGGTGAGCGGCTGCCGGAAGACCGGTGTCCCGGGCTCCATCGAATGGTTGAATCCGAGCACCGAACTGTGCGCGCCCATCCGGACGCCGTCGCCGAAGACCACGTCGCCGCGGACGACGGTCGACGGGTTCACCGAGCAATCCGCGCCGATGCGTACGGTGCCGGTCAGGTACGCACCCGCGGCGATGTAGGAGCGATCACCCAGAGTCAGGGTCTCGGCATCGAGCGCTGCGAGCTCGGAGACGAAGCAGCCGTCGCCGAACCTCCAGTCGGCGTGGGCCGCCACGAGAGTCGCCTGGTGCTCGCTCTGGCGCCGCCGGCTCTCACCGGAGGCGGTCGACCAGAAGTCCCAGGGCGAGTAGTCGTGGCGGTCGATCACGCCGTGCCTGCCGCGCGGGGAGCGACGGTCGACTCGCGCACCACGAGGGTGGGATTGAGCAGCACGCGCCGGGTCGGCCGGTCGGGGTCGGCCATCCGCGAGACCAGCAGCTCCACCGCGGTCTCGCCGACGCTGACGCGGGGCGGAGCGACGGCGGTGAGGGCGGGCGTGAACAGCTCGGCCACCTCGTCGTCGTAGGCGATGATCGACAGGTCTTCGGGCACCGAGATCCCGCGGTTCAGCGCGAGGTCGACGAACGCCATCGCCTCGGGATCCGAATGCACCAGAAGGGCGGTGACACCGCTTCCGAGCGCCCGGTCGAGGGTCGTGTCGACCGCTGCGGAGAACTCCGCGCTCGCCCGGTCGGGAAGCGTCGTCTCGATGTGCTGGGCGGGGGTGAGCCCGAGCTCCTCGCACGCGGCCTGCCAGCCGGCGGCGATCTTGCGCGAGGTGGGGGAGTTGCGTGAGAGCACCAGCCCGACCTTGCGGTGTCCGAGCGAGGCGAGGTGGCGGGCCGCGAGCACGGCCCCCAGGGCGTGGTCGGTCGTCACGGCCTCGACGGGCACTCCGGCGGGCTGGACGATCGCGTCGCGCTCGACGAGCACGCTCGGCGTGCCGCAGTCGGCGAGCCACTGGACGACGTCCTGTGAGTGCGGGGTGTCGGTGTTCGGCGCGACGATCAGGCCGCGGATGTCGCCGCTGGCGACGAGGCGCTCGAGCACGGGGCGCTCGTCCTGCAGCTCGTACGAAGCTCCCCGCAGATGTACTTTCAGGCCGTGACGGCGCGCGGCGGCCTCCATCCCGCGCACGACCCCGGGCCAGTAGAAGTTCAGCGAGGGGACGAGCACGGCGATCGACCCCGTGGATGCCTCGGAACCGCTGCCCGCGACCGGCGGGTGCGCGTGCTGGCCGGTGGCGGGGATGGCACCGCCGTGCACACGCTGGAGCAGCCCCTCCTGCTCCATCTGCGCGAGGTCGCGTCGGAGGGTCACGGTGGCGGCGCCGAGCTCGTCGGTCAGCTGCGAGATGCGCACGGCGCCCTCGCGCTCCATGGTCGCCAGGATGTGCGCGCGGCGCTCGGCGGCCAGCAGCGCCGGTGTGGGGTCGGTCATGGTCGCTCGTCCTCGTTCCGTTCCTGTTCTACCGTGACACGCAGCTCGGCACGACCGTCGACGTCGACGGCGAGCCGGCTGAGGCGCTCACCCCAGACGTCGGTCAGCATCGGATCGTCGAGCTCACGGACGACGAGGGTGTGCGGTGCCGCGGCGGGCCATGTGATCCGGACCGGGGTCGCTCCGTCGAGCGGTCTCACGCGAGCCCACCCGTCGCCTGTCGTCACCGAGCCCGCGAGAAGCAGGCGCACCTCGGTATCCGGTCCGGCGGCTTCCCAGCGGTCGTCGATCGTGACGTGTCCCGAGCGGTGAAGAGCAGCCCGGCGTCGCCACGAGCGTACCGACCCGGCGGGGTAGGCGCCGCCGATCTCGAGATCCAGCGCGCGCATCTCATCCGATCGGACGATGACCGGATCGGATGCCGCGAAGGCCGCGCCGTGATCTTGAGCCATCCCGGAGACACGAGGCACGCTGTGCCAGTCGCTCTGCATCGTCCAGATGTCGTACCGGTCGGGACCGAAGGTCTGCGCCGTGTACGTCGGCCGCCCGGCGTCGACGATGACGGGCACGCCGTCGGAGGCGACGATGAGAGAGCCGACGTCGTTGTGATTGTGGTTCTCGTCGTTGTGGCCGCCCTTGAGCACGACCGTGAGCCCGGCGGCGCTGCCCGCTCGTCCGCGTGCCAGCCAGACCTGCGTCGACGGCAGCCAGACCTCTGCGGGGAGAGGCCCCGGACTGGGAGCGGCGGCAACCCAGGCGTCGTCGGTCAGAGCGCGCAGCAGGCGGCCGAGCCCGGCATCCTCGGTGGCGGGCAGATCGGGGCGTCGTTGGGCGGCGGCGTGGCGGCGCGCGTCGTCGTCACCGACCGTGCGAGCCGCTCGGTGCAGGGCGTGCCACGGCTGGTCCGCGGGGGGACGGGCGGGGCCGTCGGCCGCGTTGACGTACCAGGGCCCGCCGAGATGCGAACGATGGGGGAACGCGACCGTCTCGCGCAGCGACGTGACGGCGGGAATCGGGTCCCACGCGCCGTCGGTCGCGTAGGCGAGCACGTCGAGGGCCTCGAGCGCCCGGCACGCGCCGTTCCACCAGTACGCGTAGCCCTCGTCGATCGCGCCGTCGGCCGGCAGCGCTGCGACGTAGCGATCGAGGCCCTGCGCGACGAGGGCGACGACCGCGTCGCGTTCGGCGCCGTCATCGCAGAGCACGAGCGCGGCCACCAGCACGTTTCCGTGGATCCACGGATTCCAGTTGTGGACGTGCCCGTCGAGGCCGAGCCAGTGCCAGTCGCGGCGCCGGAGGAAGGGGGCGATGACGCGCGACCGGGCTTCGTGACGCATGCGCTGCCGCAGTCCCGGGTAGCGATCGTCGAGGCGTCGCCCGAGCACGTGGTCGATCCACGCGAGCTGCCCGACGACCTCGCCCGCACCGAGATCGAGGAAGGGATCGGTGACGGTGGCCAGCACCGACCCATGCCGCGCGAAGGTGTCGTCGTGGGCTGGCCAGCACCACGTCGACTGCTCGCACAGCAGCCAGACGCCGTCCGCCACCTCGTCGAGGTATCGGGGATCGTCGTCCGACAATGCTGCGACCACCGCCCGGCTCAGCCGCCGCTGCCGCGCGAAGACCTGCTGCTCGTAGCCGTCGCGATCGCCGTCACGATGCACGCGCGCGGCCGCGCTCGCGCGGGGCTGCGGCCAGGGTTCGTCGATGTCGGCGCGTGCGAGGTCGACGAAATGTCGCGCGATGGACGGCTGGATGCGCCGGGTCCAGCCCTCCGCGGACGGCACGGGCAGAGCATCGGCGGGCGGGCGGAGGCGGGCCGGGATGCCGCTGCACACCGCCGCGAGCGGGCCGGCGAATCCCTCGGTGTTCCACAGCACGGCTGCTCCTTCGGGCGACGGCGATGTCGCCGGTCCAACAAATGAATCGATCAGAAACGATCATAAGGAAACGAAGAAGATCTTGCAATGATCGAATCAGGTTGCTAATCTCCGAATCGGTCGGGATCAACGATGACGACCGCGAAGCCCTTCGAAGGAGAACCGGTGACGTCCGAGCACCCGAACCCGCCCCACGGCGCGACTGCGCGTGACGCCTGGCTCGCCCGCGCCGACGTTCTGCTCGACGCCGCGCTCCGCCACGCGACGCCCGGCGCGGGCCGCATCCACTTCCCGGGCGCCGAAGGCGGCTACGGTCACGCCGTCGACGGACTCGAGGGCTTCGCGCGCACGTTCCTGCTCGCCGGGTTCCGCATCGCGGGGGCGCGAGGCGAGGGAGTCGACGAACTCATCGCGCACTACTCGCGCGGCATCGTCTCGGGAGTCGATCCGGACGCGCCCGACCGGTGGGTCCGGATGGCGGAGCACGCGCAGGCCAAGGTCGAGGCAGCATCCATCGCCCTCGTCCTCGATCTGACCCGTCCCTGGATCTGGGACCGCCTCGACGCGCTCACCCGACAGCGCGTCGTCGACTACCTCGCTCCCGTCGTCGGCGACGACACCTACCCGCAGACCAACTGGGTCTGGTTCCGCATCGTCGTGCAGACCTTCCTGCGCTCGGTCGGCGGCCCCTGGTCGCCCGACGACATCGCCGCCGACCTCGCCCGTCACGACTCGTTCGTGCGCGAGGGCGGCTGGCTCTCCGACGGTGCCGAGCGTTCGTACGACCACTACGTGGGCTGGGCGCTGCACGTCTACCCGATCCTGTGGGCGCGGATGGCAGGGGCCGCCGACCTCGCCGAGGGCCGGACGGACGCCGACGTCGCCCGACTCGACGCGTTTCTCCACGACGCCCTCGCTCTCGTCGGCGGCGACGGCTCGCCCCTGATCCAGGGCCGCAGCCTCATCTACCGCTTCGCCGCCGCGGCGCCGTTCTGGGCCGGCGTCATCGCGGATGTGCCCTCGCACACCCCGGGCCGCCTCCGCCACGCTGCCGACCGCATCGTGACCCACTTCGCCGAACACGGCGCCCCCGACGCCGACGGCATCCTCACCATGGGATGGCACGGCCCCTGGCGGGGCCTCGCCCAGTCGTACTCGGGTCCCGGCTCGCCCTACTGGGCGGTCAAGGGCTTCCTCGGGCTGCTGCTCCCCGCCGACCACCCGGTGTGGACCGCTCCGGCCGAGCCGCTGCCGACCGACGAGGGCGACGTCCTGCGAGCGATCGCCTCGCCCGGCTGGATCGTCGCGGGCACCGCCGGCGACGGCATCGTCCGTGTCGTCAACCACGGCACCGACCACGCGTTCCCGGACGCCCGCACGACCGACTCGCCGCTCTACGCGCGCTTGGGCTACTCGACCGCCACCTCGCCGATCGTCGACGACCGGGGCTGGCTCGAGCCTCTCGAACAGTCGGTCGCCCTCGTCGACTCCGACGGACAAGCGACGCACCGCACGGCGATGACCCTGCGGGATGTGCGCGTGCAGGACGACGCGGACGGACGCGTCGGCATCGCGGCATCGCGCTGGGACGCGCACCTCGTCGACCCCGCGCCCACGGTGCACCGTCACGGATCCGGGCTGGCCGGAGAGGCCACGTCCGTCGGCACCATCACGACCACCTCGATCGTCCGCGGGTCGTCGGAGGTGCGCATCGTCGTCGTCGACGCGCTCGCGCCGGGGCAGGATGCCGCGTCGCTGCGGCTCCGCCTGGGCGGCTGGCCGCTCTCGGGCGACGAGGTCGTCGGCGGCACCGACGACACCGGAGCCTGGGTGTCGTCGCGGGACCGCAGCAGCGGCATCCGAGCACTGTTCCCCGCGGGCGTCGCCGGGCTCGTGTCCCGTGCGCACGCCGATCCGCTCGGCGTCCGCACGCTCGTGCCCGTCAGCGAGCACGAGGTGCGCGTCGGCGAGCCCGTCGTCGCCCTGCTCGATCTCGCCGGCGGCGAGCACGCCGCGCCGCACGCGACCGTCGCCATCGACGGCGCCACGGTCACGGTCACCTGGCCCGACAGGGCCCGCACCGTGAGCCGACTCACCGACCCCGAATCGCCTGCCCCGGCGCTTCGGCACCACGAGGTCCGACGTGGGACCTCGCACGCAATCGCAAAGGAGCAGCACGCATGAAGCGCAAGTTCGCAGCCGCGGCGGGAATGGCGGTCGTCGCCACCCTGTCGCTCGCCGCCTGCGGCGGGGGATCCGAGCCCGCCCAGACCGCCGACGGCCCCGTCACCCTGACCCTCTCGGGATGGAGCCTCGACACCACGCCCGAGTTCCAGGTGCTCGCCGACGCCTTCCACGAGAAGAACCCCGACGTCACGGTCGAGCTCAAGCAGTACGACGCGGCCGAGTACAACACGCTGGTCACCGCCGACCTCGCGGCCGGTGTCGGACCCGACATCATCACCCAGAAAGAGGTGAAGTTCGTCACGACGTTCCAGGAGGGCGGCCAGCTCATGGACGTCTCCGACGTCGAGCTGCCCGACGGCGTCGGCGGCGCCTCGTCGTACGAGGTCGACGGAACCGCCTACGGCGTGCCCTACCGTCAGGACCGCTGGGTGCTGTTCTACAACAAGGCGCTCTTCGACGCGGCGGGCCAGGAGTACCCCGACGGCTCGTGGACCTGGGAGGACTACGACGCCGCCGCCGAGGCGATCAACACCGCGGGCGTCGCGAAGGGCGCCTACCAGCACCGCTGGCAGTCGACCGTGCAGGGCTTCGCCTCGGCGCAGGAAGACACCGACGTGCTCTCGGGCGACTACGGCTACTTCGCCGACTACTACGACCGGGTGCTCGCGCTCCAGGACGCCGGCGCTCAGGTCGACTTCAACACCTCGACGGCCAACCAGCTCACCTACCAGGGCGAGTTCGGCACGCAGAAGGCCGCGATGCTGCCGATGGGCACGTGGTACGTCGCGACCCTGATCTCGCAGCAGGCCTCGGGCGAGGCGAACGACTTCGAGTGGGGCATCGCCCCGATCCCGCAGCTCGACGCGTCGACGACGGGCATGGACAACACGCCGGTGACGTTCGGCGACCCGACCGGCTTCTCGATCAACGCCAACATCGACGGCGCCAAGGTGCAGGCGGCGAAGGACTTCCTCGCTTACGCCGCGAGCCTGGAAGCCGCCGAGGAGCTGGCGAAGATCGGCATCACGCCGGCCGCGTCGAACGACGCCGTCACCGAGGCGTACTTCGCCGTCGAGGGTGCGCCGACCGACGAGCTGTCGAAGTTCGCCTGGTCGACCGGTGACATCCACCCCGAGAACCCGACGTCGAACAAGACGGCGGCGATCCAGAACATCCTCAACGACATGCACAGCGC
This sequence comes from Microbacterium sp. AG238, assembly GCF_003610405.1. Classification (GTDB taxonomy): domain Bacteria; phylum Actinomycetota; class Actinomycetes; order Actinomycetales; family Microbacteriaceae; genus Microbacterium. The sequence goes on along the minus strand of NZ_RAQC01000001.1, from coordinate 1,393,954 downwards.
GATCCTGTCGGGCTCGACCCCGGTCGAGCAGGCCATCACCGAGGCCGAGGACCGTGTCGCCAACGAGGTCGGTCTCGACTGATCCCGTGTGCCGTCGCCTGACCGACGGCACCCCGCGGCCGGCGCGGCACCCCGCGCCGGCCGCATCCCCCGCCGTCCTCCCCAGGAGACACCATGACCACCACCGCCGCCTCCCCGAAGGCGCGCCGCCCCGAGCCGGCGCAGCGCCGCAGGAGATCGAAGCTGACCCTGCGCAACACGCTGCTGGGGTGGAGCTTCATCCTGCCGAACTTCGTCGGTTTCGCCCTGCTGACCCTCGTGCCGGTCATCACCCTCTTCTACATGTCGCTGACGAACTGGAACATCTTCGGCACGGCGAACTGGGTGGGGCTCGACAACTTCGAGCGACTGCTCGGTGACGGCAGCTTCCGCATCTCGTTCGTCAACACCCTCTACTACGCGGCGCTGCACATCCCGTTGACGATCGTCGCGTCGCTCGGTCTCGCGCTGCTGCTGAACAACAAGCTGCGCGGCGTCGCGTTCTTCCGCACGGCCGCGTTCTTCCCCTACATCACCTCGATCGTCGCGATCGCGGTCGTGTGGAACCTGCTCTTCAGCCCCGAGTACGGCCCGATCAACGAGATCCTCCGCGCCGTCGGCATCGCCAACCCGCCCGGCTGGCTCACCTCGTCGGAGTGGGCGATGCCCGCCGTCGTCATCGTCAGCACCTGGCGCGACATGGGCTACTACATGATCCTGTTCCTCGCAGGGCTGCAGACCGTGCCCCGCGAGCTCTACGAGGCCGCCCGCATGGACGGCGCGAACGCGTGGGAGCGCTTCGTGAACGTCACCCTGCCGTGCCTGCGACCCACGATGTTCTTCGTCACCGTGATGCTCACGATCAACTCGTTCAAGATCTTCGACCTGATCCTCGTCATGACCGAGGGCGGGCCGGGTCAGTCGACGCTCGTGATCTCGCAGTTCATCTACCGCAAAGGATTTGAGGAGAACCAGTTCGGCTACGCCTCCGCGGCCGCCGTGGCGCTCTTCTTCCTCTGCATCCTCGTGACCATCCTCCAGTTCATCTGGAACAAGCGGAGGAACGTCTGATGACGAATCTTCTCGTACCCCAAGACGACCGCCGGGCGCTGCGCAAGATCGCAGCCGACGGGTTGCCCGACGGCCATCGACCCGACACCGTGTCGCCGCTGCGCCGCGTGGGCCGCATCGCCGGCTACATCGCGCTCATCATCGCCGCCGCAGCGCTGCTGCTGCCGTTCTTCTGGATGATCATGAGCTCGCTCAAGACGGCGAACGAGGTCTTCTCGGTGCCGATCCAGTGGATCCCCGAGGTGTTCGTCTGGCAGAACTACGTCGACATCTGGAACCAGTCGGGGATGCTGACCTGGATCCGCAACACGCTCGTGCTCGCGGTCGTCGTCACCTTCCTGCAGGTGCTGACGGGCTCGTTCGCGGCGTACGGCTTCGCCCGCATCCGCTTCCCCGGACGCGACGTGCTCTTCCTCGCCTACATCGGCACCATCGCCGTGCCGTGGCAGTCGTACATGATCCCGCAGTTCATCCTGCTCTCGAACGTCAAGGTCTCGAACACGCTGTGGGCCATCATCCTCATCCAGGCGTTCGGCGCCTTCGGGGTGTTCCTGATGAAGCAGTTCTACGAGACGATCCCCGAAGAGCTCTCGGAGGCCGCGCGTCTGGACGGCCTGAGCGAGTACGGCATCTGGCGCCGCATCATGCTGCCCCTGTCGGTGCCCGCCCTCGCCAGCCTCACGCTCCTGACGTTCGTGAACACCTGGAACGACTACCTCGGACCGCTCATCTACCTGCGCAACCCCGACCTGTGGACCATTCAGCTCGGGCTGAAGAGCTTCGTCAGCAACCTCTACGACACCAACTACGCCCTGCTGTTCGCCGGACTCGTCATCTCGGTGGTGCCCATCGCGATCATCTTCCTCGTCGGGCAGAAGTACTTCGTCGAAGGCATCGCGACGAGCGGGATGAAGGGCTGAGGCCGTGAAGCGCATCTCGCACAACACGTACGCGACCCTCTTCGGCGTCGTCTACCTCGGACTCATGACGAATCTGCTGCTGCTCGCGTCGTGCCTGCCGCTCGTCGTGCTGCTGGTGATCACCGACCCCGCGCTGTCGTGGCCGATGCTGGCCGTCGTCGCGCCGCTGTGCGCGCCGGGGATCGCGGCGGCGTTCGCGACCTTCCGTGCTCACGGCGAGGGCGAGAGCCAGGTCGTCCGCGTATTCGTCCGCAGCTGGAAGCGTTCGTGGCGCAAGGCACTCGTGCTCGGCGCGGTCGTCGTGGCCGCCCTCGTCGTCGTGCTCGTGGACGTGCGCTTCTTCGCACCGCTGCAGGCGGGAGTAGCGGTCGTGCCCCTGCTGGGCGTGCTGACCGTGGTCCTGCTCGCCTCGGGTCTCGTCGCGTTCGCGGCGCTCGCCGAGGAGCCGGACGCCTCGCTGCGCTCGATCGCGCGGGCCGCGGTGCTCCTGAGCGTGCGCCGGTGGTGGCTGAGCCTGGTCTCGCTCGCCGTCATCGCGCTGCAAGCGGGCCTCTTCGCCGCGATGCCGGCCATCGCGATCGGTCTCACCTCGGCGCCGGCGCTCTACCTCGCCTGGGCCAACGCCCGCTACATCCTCCGTCCGGCGCTCGGCGATCCCGAGCCCCAGGCCGTCTGAACCCCGAAGGAACCCCTCGACATGACATCCCTCCCCGGCACCGACCTCGGCGCGCCCACGGGCGCCCACACTGCCGCCGACACCGCCGCCGACACTGCCGCGATCGAGGCGGCCATCGGGGCCGTCGTGGCCACGCTGCGCCGCAACATCGAGACGTTCGGGCTGCGCTACCCCGACGACACGACGCGCGACGACCGGTATCCGATCCGACCGGCGGCGAACGGGTTTCCCGCCGGGGCGAACCGCGGGTGGACGACCAGTTTCTGGCCGGGGATGATGTGGATCGCGTGGGAGATCACCGGCGACCCCTTCTTCCGTGAGGCGGGGCTCGCTCACGCCGCGGACTTCGCGCGACGGATCCGCGAAGAGGACGACCTCGACACGCACGACCTGGGGTTCCTGTACAGCCTCGCCTCGGTCGCGCCCTACCGGCTGCTCGGCGACGAGGACGCGCGCGAGACGGCCCTGGCGGCGGCCGATCACCTCATGCGCCGGTTCCTCGAGCCCGCGGGCATCATCCAGGCGTGGGGAGACCTCTCCGATCCCGCGCAGCGCGGACGCACGATCGTCGACAGCCTCATGAACATGCCGCTGCTCACCTGGGCGGGGGAGCAGACCGGGCAGGAGCGCTTCGCCGATGCCGTGCGTCGCCACACGACGCAGCTGCGCACCCACATCCTGCGCGACGACGACACGACCTTCCACACGTTCTACTGGGACCCCGAGACCGGCGCGCCCCTGCGCGGTGCGACCGAGCAGGGGGCGTTCGACGACTCGTGCTGGGCACGCGGGCAGGCGTGGGGCATCTACGGCTTCGCGATGAACCACCGCGCGACCGGCGATCCCGCCCTGCTCGACGCGTCGCGGCGCTGCGCCGAACGCTTCCTGTCGCACCTCCCGAGCGATCGGGTGCCGTTCTGGGACATGGTCTACACCGACGGCGCCGACGCGCCGCGCGACAGCTCGTCGGCCGCGATCGCGGTGTCGGGGCTGTTCGAGCTCGCCGGCGTGCTCGGCGAGGGGGCGGATGCCGATCCCGACGCCGCTTCCCGCTACCGGGCCGCGGCCCACGAGATCCTCGCGTCGCTCATCGAGAACTACACGCCCGAGAGTCCCGAAGCCGCCGATGCGGTGCTCCTGCACAGCGTCTACGACCTGCCGAAGTCGGTCGGCGTCGACGAGGGCACGCTGTGGGGCGACTACTTCTACCTCGAAGCTCTGGTGCGCGCCGCACGCCCCGACTGGAAGCCGTACTGGTGAGGCTCGTCCGCTACCGCCCTGCCCGTGCCGCCGAGGCCGGCGACGACGGCATCCGCTCGGGCGTCGTCGTCACGGTGGCCGGCGTCGACCGCGTCGTCGACCTGGGCGCGGCTCCGTTGCCCGAGCTGATCCTCGCCGGTCGACCGGCCCTCGACGCGGCCGTCGCTCGCGCCGGCGCCACCGACCCCGAGCTGTCGTCGGTTCGGCTCGAGGCGCCCGTGCGACCGGGCAAGATCCTGTGCCTCGGCTACAACTACCGCGGGCATGTGCCCGACGGCGTCGACCCGACCGCCGACGACCCCGCGTTCCCCGATGTCTTCGTGAAGACCCCCAACACCCTCGGCGGACCGGCCGACCCCGTCGTGGTGCCCGCGGTCGCGGACGACGTCGACTACGAGGGCGAGATCGCCGTCGTCATCGGGCAGCAGGCCAAGGACGTCGATGAGGCGACGGCGCTCGCGCATGTCGCCGGCTACACGATCCTCAACGACGTGTCCGATCGCTCGTGGCAGCGGCGGCAGAGCCAGTGGGCGATGGGCAAGTGCTTCGACGGTTTCGCGCCGCTCGGGCCCTGGCTCGTCACGCCCGACGAAGCGGGCGACCCGCAGGACATGCTCGTCGAGGTCGTCCGCGACGGTGTCGTGACCGTCTCGCAGTCCACCGCCACCACGATCTTCTCGGTCGCGCGCGTCGTGTCGTATCTCAGCAGCGTCATGACCCTCGAACCCGGCGATGTCATCTCGACCGGCACCCCGCAGAAGCTGCCCGACGCGCAGGCCGCGCATCGGCCGCTGCGCGGCGGCGACGCCGTCACCGTGCGCATCGAGCGTCTCGGCGAACTGACCACCACCTTCATCGGAGGCCCCGCATGATCCTCGATTCCTTCCGCCTGGACGGGCGCGTCGCGCTCGTCACCGGTTCGACCCGCGGCCTCGGCCAGGGGGCCGCCGTCGCGCTCGCCGAGGCCGGCGCGGATGTCGCGCTGCTCGACCGCGGCGACGCGGCCGAGACGGCGGAGGCGATCACCGCCCTCGGTCGCCGCGCGCACCGCATCCGCCTCGATCTCGGCACCGCGACGCCGGAGCAGCTCGCCGACGCGGTCGCCGAGACGGTCGCCGAGCTCGGCGGCATCGACATCCTCGTCAACAACGCCGGGATCATCCGTCGTGCCCCGGCCGCCGACCACCCGGCCGCCGACTGGGACGACGTGCTCGCGGTCAACCTCGACGCCGTGTTCCATCTGTCGCAGGCGGCCGGGCGCCGCATGATCGCGCAGGGCTCGGGGCGCATCATCAACGTCGCCTCGATGCTGTCGTTCCAGGGCGGCATCCTCGTGCCCGGCTATGCCGCCTCGAAGCATGCGGTCGCCGGTCTCACCAAAGCGCTCGCGAACGAGTGGGCCGCGTCGGGGGTGACCGTCAACGCGGTCGCGCCCGGCTACATGGCTACCGACAACACCGCGCCGATCCGCGCCGACGCCGACCGCGAGGCGTCGATCCTCGCCCGCATCCCCGCCGGCCGGTGGGGAACGCCCGGCGACCTGCAGGGCGCCTTCGTCTTCCTCGCCTCGGATGCCGCCGCCTACGTCACCGGGGCGATCGTGCCCGTCGACGGCGGCTGGCTCGTCCGCTGATCCGACTCCGTCTCACCCCCCCGGCACTCCCGCCGGCCCGCCCCAGAAGGGAACCCCATGCAGCAGCGTTACGCGACCAACCCCGCGCAGATCCCCGGCATGACCACCGCCGATCTGCGCGAGCAGTATCTCGTGCCCGAGGTGTTCGTGCCGGGTGAGATCACCGTCGTCTACACCCACCACGATCGCATCGTGCTCGGCGGTGCGGTCCCGGCCGGGCGCGAGCTGGCGCTTCCCGGCTACCCCGAGATCCGCAGCGACTACTTCCTGGAGCACCGCGAGCTCGGCATCATCAACGTCGGCGGCACCGGCACGGTGACCGCCGACGGCGAGGTCCACACGCTCGTGACGGGCGCGTGCCTGTACCTCGGTCGCGGCATCCGCGACATCGTGTTCGCCGACGCGGACGCGGCCGATGGCCAGCGGGGTGCGCAGTTCTACCTGTTCTCGGCACCGGCGCACACGGCCTACCCGGCGGCTCTGGTCTCGCCCGGCGAGGGCACCGTGCGCGAGCTCGGCGACCAGGCCACCAGCAACCGCCGCACGCTCAACCAGTACATCCACGAGAACGGCGTGAAGAGCTGCCAGATCGTGATGGGTGTCACGACCCTGCACGAGGGGTCGATGTGGAACACGATGCCCGCCCATACCCACGACCGCCGCACCGAGTGCTACCTGTACTTCGACCTGCCTGACGACGCCCGCGTCATCCATCTGTTGGGTGAGCGCGAGGAGACGCGGCACCTCGTCGTCGCCGACCGTCAGGCGATCATCTCGCCGAGCTGGTCGCTGCACTCGGGTGTGGGCACAGCGGCCTACTCGTTCATCTGGGCGATGGCAGGCGAGAACCAGGCGTTCGACGACATGGACGCCGCACCCGTCACGACCCTGAAGTGAGCGGTCCGGTGGGCGGTGTGCTGTTGACGGCGGGCGAGACGATGGCGATGGTCGCGCCCGCCGCTGCCGAGCGGCTCGAGCGCGCCGAGGTGTTCCGCATCGACGCCGGGGGAGCGGAGTCGAACGTGGCCGCGCACGCGGCCGCCGCCGGTCAGCCCGCCGCGTGGTTCTCGCGCGTCGGCGACGACGCCCTCGGCCGGCGCGTCGTGTCGCGGGTGGCGCGGCGCGGCGTCGACGTCTCGCGCGTGGTCGTCGACGCCGAGCACCCGACCGGGCTCTACCTGAAGGACCCCGGCCACGGCGTCGCGTACTACCGCGCGGGCTCGGCCGCCGCCCACCTCTCCGAGGCCGACGCCGACGCCATCTCGTGGAACGGTGTGGCGATGCTGCACGTCTCGGGAATCACGGCCGCGCTCGGCGGCACGGCGCCGGCGTTCGTACGACGACTCGTCGACCGCGCGCGAGAGGCGGGGGTGCCTGTCAGCGTCGACGTCAATCACCGCGCGCCCCTGTGGAGCGAGACCGCGGCATCCGGCCCGCTGCTCGACCTGGCACGACGTGCAGACGTCGTCTTCGTCGGACGCGACGAGGCCGAGACGCTCTGGGCCACGGCGGATGCTGACGCCGTCCGGGCGCTGCTGCCCGACGTCCCGCAGCTCGTCGTCAAGGACGGCGCCGTCGGGGCCACGCTCTTCGCCGGCGATGACGTCGTGTTCGAGCCGGCTCTCGTCGTCGACGTCGTCGAGCCCGTCGGGGCCGGCGATGCGTTCGCGGGCGGCTACCTCGCGGCGCTGCTCGCCGGCGCCGCGCCGCACGACCGACTGCGGTCGGGGCACGAGCGTGCGGCACTCACGATGGCCACGACGGGCGACTTCCCCGACCCCGCCCCGGCGCCCGACCAGAACGAACCACCCCGCGAGAGGACTCCCTCATGACCACCTTGCACACCGACGCGAACACGGCGCTCGACGACATCTTCGCTGGCGCCCCTCTCATGGCGATCCTGCGGGGCATGGGTCTCGAACGCTCCGTGCGGCTCGCGACCACCGCGTGGGACCTGGGTATCGACTCGGTCGAGGTGCCGCTGCAGACCGACGAAGACGAGCGGGCGCTCCGCGAGGTCGTGCGTCTGGGGGCCGAGCGCGGCAAGGCGGTCGGCGCCGGGACCGTCGTCACCGTCGACCAGGTCGCTCTCGCCGTCGACGCCGGCGCGGCCTACGTCGTCTCGCCGGGGCTCGACCCCGAGGTCGTGCGTGCGGCGCAGCGACACGGCATCCCGATCCTGCCCGGCGTCGCGACCCCGGGTGAGGTGCAGCGGGCCGTGGCACTCGGACTCCCGTGGCTCAAGGCGTTCCCGGCGCACTGGCTCGGGGTCGACTGGTTCCGGCACATCCGCGGGCCGTTCCCGGGTGTGCGTTTCGTCGCGACCGGCGGGATGGATGCCGCGAACGCGGAGGCGTTCCTCGACGCCGGCGTGCGCGTCGTCGCGGTCGGCTCCGCCCTGGAAGACGAGTCGCAGCTGCCCCGCCTGGCCGAGCTCCTCGCGCGCTGACTCGCCCGAGCGCACGGCCTCGCCGCGAGTGCACGGCCTGCTCACGCTCGAAGGTCGTGCACTCGGCGCTCGGCCGTGCATTGGGGGTGATGCGAGGATGATGTCGCTCAAGGCAGGACGATGACTTTGCCCGCGATGCCGCTCTCAGCCGCCTCGGCGTGCAGTGCGGGGAGCTCAGCCAGGGGGATGCGCCGCGTGACCTCGATGGTGAGCGCGCCCTCGTCGACCAGGCGGACCAGCTCGACGAGCCGGTCGCGATCGCGGCGGACGAACACCGTCGCGGCGTGGACGCCGCGCCCCTCGTCGCTCGGAGTGGACATGAACGCCGTCGTGCTGACCACCGCGCCGCCGTCGGCGACGGCCCCGACGTAGGTCTCGAACAGCTCGGGTTCGATCGGGGCGAGGTTCAGCAGCACGTCGACCGGTCCGTCGATCGCGCCCAGCACGTCGGTCGCGGTGTGATCGATGATCTGGTCGGCTCCGGCCGCGCGGACGGCGTCGACGCTGCGGGGGCTCGCGGTGGCGATGACGTGGATGCCGGCGCGCTTGGCGAGCTGGACGGCGTACTTTCCGACGACACCGCCGGCGCCGACGATCAGCACCCTCTGGCCCGACTCGAGGCGACCGTCGTCGACGAGGGCCTGCCACGCGGTCAGCGCGACGGAGGGCAGCGCGGCGGCATCGGCGAGGGGAATGCTCGTGGGCGCGGCGGCCACGGCGTCGGCGGGAGCCAGCACGAACTCCGCCGCTCCGCCGTCCTGCTCCATCGGGAGGAACGCGATCACCGCGTCGCCCACGGCGAGGCCGGTCACGCCCGGGCCGACCGCATCGACGCGCCCCGAGACGTCGTAACCGGGCACGTGGGGCAGCTCGATCGGGATGGGGAGGAAGCCCGCGCGCATCCCGCCGTCCGCCGCGTTGTACGCCGACGCGGCGACGCGGATGCGCACCTGGCCCGCCGCCGGCTCGGGGCGGTCGATGTCGACGATCTCGAGGACCTCGGGGCCACCGGTCTGAGAGAACTGCACTGCATTCATGATCTGATCCTTCGCGTCTATTGCTTCGAATTCGAAGCGATACGAGGAACGTAACACTACTTCGAATGTGAAGCAACAGATAGGATCGAGTCCATGACGAACGCGCCACGCTCCCTCACGTCGACGCAGCTCGAGGCCTACCTCGCCTTCACGGAGGTGGGCAGCCTGCTGCGTCCCGCCGTCGAGGCGCAGCTGAAGGATGCCGGCGGCCTGAGCTACGTCCAGTTCCAGCTGCTGGCGCGGCTGAACGACGCTCCAGGCGGCACCCTGCGCATGACCGACCTCGCCGACGGCGTGGTGTACAGCCGCAGCGGACTGACCTACCAGGCAACACTGCTCGAGCAGCGCGGATACGTCACGCGGTCACCGTCTCCGGAGGACGAGCGCAGCACCGTGGTCGCGCTGACGGGTGCGGGGCGCGACGTTCTGGCCGCCGTGTTCCCCGGTCACATCGAGACCGTGCATCGGCTGCTGTTCGCGCCGCTATCCGATGCGGATGCCGCCGACCTCGCGCGCATCCTTCGCAGCGTGACGGCGCACCTGCGCGCGGCGCCGCCGCGTTCGGCATCCCGGCGTCGCTGACCGCGGCATCGCCCGAGCGCACGGCTTCGCCGCGCGTGCACGGCCTGCTCACGCTCGAAGGTCGTGCACTCGGCGCTCGGCCGTGCATTGGGGGTGATGCGAGGATGCCCAGCGTGGATCAGGCGCCGAGCGCGGCCGCGACCACGGCGCGGGCCTCGGCCTGCACCTCTGCCAGGTGCTCCGGGCCGCGCAGGCTCTCGGCGTAGAGCTTGTAGACGTCCTCGGTGCCCGACGGGCGCGCGGCGAACCACGCATGCTCGGTCTGCACCTTGAGACCGCCGATCGCGGCGCCGTTGCCCGGGGCGTGCGAGAGCTTCGCCGTGATGGGCTCGCCCGCCAGCTCGGTGGCCGTCACGGCGTCGCCCGAGAGCTTGCCGAGGGCGGCCTTCTGCTCGGGCGTGGCCGGGGCGTCGACACGCTGGTAGGCCGACGAGCCGAACTGCGCTTCGAGCTCGGCGTACCGCTGCGAGGGGGTCTTGCCGGTGACGGCCAGGATCTCGGCGGCGAGCAGGCACAGCAGGATGCCGTCCTTGTCGGTCGTCCACACGCTGCCGTCCTTGCGGAGGAACGAGGCCCCCGCCGACTCTTCGCCGCCGAAGGCGACCGAACCGTCGAGCAGGCCCGGCACGAACCACTTGAACCCGACGGGCACCTCGAGCAGCGCGCGGCCGAGCGACTCGGCCACACGATCGATGATCATCGACGACACGAGTGTCTTGCCGACCGCGGCATCCGTCGGCCATCCCGGACGGTTCGCGAACAGATAGTCGATCGCGACGGCGAGGAAATGGTTCGGGTTCATCAGGCCCGCGTCGGGCGTCACGATGCCGTGACGGTCGGCGTCGGCGTCGTTCCCGGTGAGGATGTCGTACTCGTCGCGACGGGCGACAAGCGCGGCCATCGCCGACGGCGACGACGGATCCATGCGGATCTTCTCGTCCCAGTCGAGCGTCATGAACTTCCAGGTCGGGTCGACCTCGGGGTTCACGACCGTGAGATCGAGGCCGTAGACCTCGGCGATGAGCGCCCAGTACTCCACCGAGGCGCCGCCGAGCGGGTCGGCCCCGATGCGCACGCCCGACGCTTTGATGGCGTCGACGTCGATGATCGTGGCGAGGTCGCGCACGTAGGCGTCGCGGAAGTCGTACTGGCCGAGCGTGTCGAGGTCGATGTCGGCATGGCGCGTGCGGTGTACGCCCTCGAGGCCTGCGGCGATCAGCTCGTTCGCGCGGTCGGCGATCCACGATGTCGCATCGGTGTCGGCGGGCCCGCCGTGCGGGGGGTTGTACTTGAAGCCGCCGTCGCGCGGCGGGTTGTGCGAGGGCGTCACGACGATGCCGTCGGCGCGGCCTGCGTCATCGAGCGCGCGACCGCGGTTGTACGTCAGGATCGCGTGGCTGAGCGCGGGTGTCGGCACCCACGAGTCGCGGGAGTCGATGCGGACGTCGACGCCGTTCGCGACGAGAACCTCGATGGCGCTGCGCTCGGCGGGAAGGGACAGCCCGTGCGTGTCGCGCCCGAGGAAGAGCGGCCCCTCGATGCCCTGCGCGCGCCGGTAATCGACGATGGCCTGGGTCGTGGCGAGGATGTGGTCTTCGTTGAAGCTCGTCGACAGCGACGAACCCCGGTGCCCGCTCGTGCCGAACGCCACGCGCTGCCCGGGGACCGCGGCATCCGGCTTCCGGTCGTAGTAGGCGGCGATCAGCTCATCGATGTCGATGAGGTCGGATGCTTCTGCGGGCGCTCCTGCACGGCTCATGATGCTTAGTCTGCCCGCTTCCGGGCTCGGCGGTGGCGGATTGACACGGCACTCACGGCCGGTCGTGCGCGTTCGCCGCGGTGAGCAGCGCGGCGAGGACCGCGCGCAGCGCCGGGGAGTCGGCCTGCGAGCGCCGGTGGACGGCGGCGATGTCGCGCGTCGACGCGGGGGCCGCCGTCGGCACCGCGACGAGATCAGGCCCCAGGTCGCCGCGACCGAGGCGCGGCACGAGCGCGACGACGGCGCCGGTGCGGGCAAGCTCGATGTGGTTCTCGAACTCCATCGATTCGTAGAGCACCCGCGGTGCTCCGCCGATGCCGTCGAACAGCCGTCTCAGCCACTGCCGGCAGATGGTCGTGTCGAAGGTGGCGACCCAGCGCTCGTCCGCCAGGTCGGCAGGGTGCACGACGTCGCGCCCCGCGAGCGGGTGATCGCGGTGGAGGATGACGTCGGCGACGTCGGTGAACAACGGCGTGACGACGACGTTCTCGGGGATCGCGAGGGCGACGCCGCCCCACTGGTGGACGATGCCGAGGTCGCGCTGCCCCGACGCCACGAGCGCCACGGTCTCCCACGGCTCGCTCTCGCGGACGGGGAGGCGCAGGTCGGGGTGATCGGCGGCCAGCTCGACGAGCACGGCGGCGAGCATGCCGCGCACCACGGTCGAGAAGGCCGCGATCCGCAGCTCGCCGGTGACGCGGCCGTCGTCGCCCGCGACGGCGCCGGCGTGCAGATCGGCGCGCAGCCGCTCGAGGTCGGCGAGGATCGGTGTCGACCCGACGACGAGCTGCGTGCCGGCCGATGTGAGCGCGACACCGCGGCCGACGCGCTCGAGCAGCGCGACCCCGGTCTCGCGTTCGAGTCGCTTGATCTGCTGCGACACCGCCGAGGGCGTGAATCCCAGGGCGGATGCCGCGGCCGCGACACTGCCTTCCCGCGCGACGGTCCGCAACGAGTGCACGGCATCCAGATCGATCATGAAGCAATGCTACTGATTCGAGTCGAGAAAACATCGCTTGTCGTTCATTATCCCGCGCGGTGGACTGAGCCTCGTGAACCGACGCGACATGATCCTGGCAGCCACGGTGGCGACCCTCTGGGGATTCAACTTCCTCGTCATCGATTGGGGCATGGCCGGCATCCCGCCTCTGCTCTTCGTGGCGATCCGGTTCGCGGCCGTCGCCGTCTTCGCGATCGTCGTGCCGCCTCCCCGGGCCCGCTGGACGGCGATCGTCGGGGTCGGGCTCTTCATGAGCCTCGGCCAGTTCGCGCTGCTGTACCTCGCCCTCTCCCTCGGGCTCCAGCCGGGGCTCGCGGCTCTGCTGATGCAGGCGCAGGCGGTGTTCACCGTCGTCATCGCGGCCGGAGCACTGCGAGAACGCCCCACGCCGGGACAGGTGATCGGCGTCGGCCTCGGCATCGCCGGACTCGCCACCGTGGCCGCCGGCCGCGGGGGAGACGCCCCCGCCCTCGCGGTCGTGCTCGCGCTCGGCGCCGCACTGTCGTGGGCCGTCGGCAACGTGATCGCGCGTCGAGCGGGCGTCGTCACGGGCCGCGGACCGCTCGGGGCGCTCTCGCTCACCGTCTGGTCCGCCCTCGTCGTGCCGGTGCCCGCGCTCGGGCTGGCAATGATCTTCGAGGGGCCCGAGGCGATCGGCGCCGGGCTCGCCGGCTTCGGCATCCGCGCCCTCGTCTCGACCATCTACACCGCGGGGCTGTGCACCCTCGTCGGCTACGCCATCTTCAACGGCCTGCTGGCGCGCAACCCCTCGGCGGCCGTCGTTCCCTGGGTGCTGCTGGCACCGGTCGTGGCGATGGCGGCCGCCGCGGCTCTGCTCGGACAGATCCCCGCCCCCGCCGAGACCGTCGGCGGAGCCGTGCTCGTGGTCGGCGTGCTGGTGACGACGGTGCGCGTGCCACGGGTGCGCCGGTCTAGGCTCATTGCGTGACGCCCGAGCACGACGACCAGCCCGCCCGCCGCACCTACAGCTATCTCGGGCCGGCGGGGACATTCACCGAGGCCGCCCTCGCGCAGGTGCCCGAGGCGCGCGACCAGATCTGGCGCTCGGTGCGCAACGTCGGCGAAGCCCTCGCGGACGTCGTGGACGGACGCTCGGACGCCGCGATGATCGCGATCGAGAACTCCGTCGACGGCGGGGTCTCGACGGCGCAGGACGCGCTGGCCACGATGCCGGGCCTGCGGATCGTCGGCGAGTACCTCGTGCCCGTGAACTTCGTGCTCGTGGCGCGCCCCGGCACGCGGATCGAGGACGTCTCGCTCATCGCCGCGCATCCCGTCGCCTACGCGCAGTGCCTGCAGTGGCTGCTGAAGGCTCGGCCCGAGCACGCCCATCTGCCGGCCGCGAGCAACGTGGCCGCTGCGGTGGGACTGCTCGACGGGGTCAGCGACGCCGATGCGGCGATCGCGCCCCCCGGCATCCTCGAGCATCACGACCTCGAGCTGCTGGCGTCCGACATCGGCGACAACGAGCACGCCGTCACCCGGTTCGTCCTCGTGAGCCGCACCGTCGCCCCGCCGTCGCCGACCGGGGCCGACAAGACCTCGCTCATCGCGGAGCTGCCCGACGACCACCCGGGTGCACTGCTCGAGCTGCTCGAACAGTTCTCGACCCGCGGCATCAACCTCTCGCTCATCGAGTCGCGGCCGATCGGTGACGCGCTCGGCCGGTACCGGTTCGTCATCGACGCCGACGGGCACGTGGCCGACGAGCGCATGGCCGACGCTCTCATGGGTGTGCGGCGATTCAGCCCGAAGGTGCTGTTCCTCGGGTCGTACCCGCGCGCCGACCGGGCTATCGTGCGGTACCCGCAGCGGTACTCCGACGACGTCTTCGTCGAGGCGCGCGACTGGCTGCGTGCCCTGATCTCCGGCGAGCCCGAGGCCTAACACGCCCCGTCTGCTGCGGTGGGCTGGGGAAGCTGAGCGCTGTGTGCCGCGAACAGGCTGAGCGGCGTGATGCGGGCCCGCCGCCGGCTTGAGCCGGTGCTCAGCCTGTATCCGGCACGGGGTCCGTCCCCGGCGCGAGTCCCGGCGCCCGGCGCCCGGCGGCCGGCGGCCGGCCCCGGCCGGCGCCACGCGCGGTCGAGTCGCCAGAAAGTGCGGGTGGCGGGGGTGCGGGATCCGCGGTTCGTGGCGACTCGACGGGGCGGTCAGGGGGAGCGGCGGGCGGGGTCAGGCGGCGAGGAGTTCCAGGGTGCGGATGCGGGCGGGCGCGGCGTCCGGCTGCTCGCCGTCGTGCGCGGCCGAGACCGGCGAGATCATGACCTCGTCCACGCCGTGCTGCGCGGCGAACGCGGTGAGGGCGGCCTGCGCGTCGGGCCCGGTGCCGACGAACCAGCGCGAGCGCAGAGCGTCGAGCATCGGGGTGGCGAGGTGATCGGATGCCTCGGCGGCCGCGGCCTCCTCGACGGTTTCGAGCGCCACCAGCGGGCGGTTTCCGCGCAGCCGCGCCATCATGCGGGCCTGGGGAAGCATGAGGGCTTCGGCCTCGGCCTCGCTGTCGGCGACGACGGCGTTCGCGGTCAGGAACGTCCGCGGCGCCTCGAGCGTCTCGGACGGCCGGAACTGGTCGCGGTAGAGCCCGAGCGCTCGGTCGAGGCCCTCGCCCGAGAAGTGATTTGCGAACACGTAGGGCAGGCCGAGGGCGGCGGCCAGCTGCGCCGAGTAGTCGCTCGATCCGAGCAGCCACACATCCGGGGTCGTCGTGGCCGCGGGCGTCGCGTGGACGTCGTACGTCCCGCCCGAGGTGAACCGCACCGTCGCGCCGTCGCCGGTGACGAGGGCCAGGATGTCGCGGACGTTGTCGGGGAAGCGGTCGACGTCGCTCGTCGTGCCCGACTGGCGCAGGAGCTGTGTGATGACGGGATCGCTGCCGGGGGCGCGCCCGATGCCCAGGTCGACGCGTCCGGGGGCGATGGCCTCGAGCGCGGCGAACTGCTCGGCGACGACGAGCGGCGAGTGGTTGGGGAGCATGACGCCGCCCGAGCCGACCCGGATCCGCGAGGTGCGCGCCGCCGCGGCGGCGATCAGCACCGGCGGGGTCGTCGAGGCGACGGCGGGCATGTTGTGGTGCTCCGCGAACCAGTAACGGCGATATCCGAGCTCGTCCGCCCGCTGCGCGACGGTGAGCGATGCGGCGATCGCTTGCGCACTGGTCTGTCCCGTGCGCACGGGCACGAGGTCGAGCACGGACAGGGCGGGGCGGGATGCATCAGACATATCCCTCGGCTCAACCTCGCGGCATCCGTCCGCATTCCCCGCGCCCGCCTCACGGCCCCAGGTCGCCGCGCCACCCTCACCGCGCCGCCCTCACCGCGCCCGCTTCACCGCCTCGTACGCCTGCAGCGCGGCCTTGCGGGTCGCGGCGAGGTCGACGATCGGCTCGCGGGCGGCGCTGTCGGGGGCCCACTGGCTGACATACAGCCCCTTCGGATCGAACTTCTCGGCTTGACGCTCCGGGTTGAAGATGCGGAAGTACGGCGACGCATCGGCCCCCGATCCGGCGACCCATTGCCAGTTGAAGGCGTTGCTGGCGCCGTCGGCGTCGACGAGGGTGTCCCAGAACCACTGCTCACCCAGCCGCCAGTCGATCAGCAGGTTCTTGGTGAGGAAGGATGCCGTGACCATCCGCACCCGATTGTGCATGTATCCGGTGTGCCAGAGCTCGCGCATCCCGGCATCCACCATCGGCACCCCGGTCTCGCCCTTCTCCCACGCCGTCAGGTGCGCGGGGTCGAGGGCCGGCCAGGGGAAGGCGTCGAAGCCTCTCCGCCAGTTCTTCGTCGCGAGGTCGGGGAAGTGGTACAGCGTGTGCCAGGCGAACTCGCGCCACCCGAGCTCGGAGAGGAAGCGCGAGGCGGAGGTGGCGTGGGCGCCGGTTCCGCCGCCGGTCTCGACACCTGCATGCCAGACGGTGTGCGGGCTCAGCTCGCCCCAGCGCAGCCGCGGTGACAGCAGCGAGGTCGCCCCGGCGCTGGGCTCGTCGCGTGCGGCGTCATAGGTGCCGAGGTCGTCGTCGAGGAACTCGCGCAGGCGGGCACGCGCCGCCGCCTCGCCGGGCTGCCAACGCTCGCGCAGACCGCCGGCCCAGTCGGGAGCGGTGGGCAGCAGCCCCCAGTCGTCGAGGTCGTCGCCCGCGGGTGCGGTGCGCAGGCCCGGGATCTCGCGGGGCCGGGGGAGCGGTTCGCGCGGAGCGGGCAGGTTGCGTGCGGCGTTCCAGAACGGGGTGAATACCGAGAAGGGGGTGCCGCTGCCGGTCTTCACCGTCCAGGGCTCGAACAGCACGTTGGCGGCGAACGACTCGACCTCGACGCCGTCGGAGCGCAGGCCATCCTTCAGCTCGGTGTCGACCGCGCGCTCGGGCCCGCCGTAGCGGCGGTTCCAGTAGACCGCGCCCGCACCGATGTCGTCGACGAGCGAGCGGACGACGGATGCCGCGGCTCCGCCCCGCAGCACGAGGTGCGACCCGCGTTGACGCAGATCGTCGGCGAGCGATGCGAGCGAGTGGTGCAGCCACCAGCGCGCCGCGCCGCCGAGCGGGCGGATGCCCTCGGACTCCTCGTCGAGCACGTAGAGGCCGACGACCGGTTCGCCCCGGTCGAGCGCGGCTCGGAGCGCGGGGTGGTCGGCCAGGCGCAGGTCGTCGCGGAACCAGACGATCGAGGGCGAGCTCATCCCGTCATCCTGTCGGGCCGCCCGGTCCACGGCGAACGGTTGACAGGGTGTGCCGGGCCGGCTCAGTCGCCGGGCAGCGTGTGGCCGGCGGGCACGGCGACGATAAGGCCCCGCGGATCGATGCGGGTCTGCACGTGCTTCGCCTCGCCGAACTCGTCGCCGTCGAGCTGCACGGGGTGCGGCTCCTGCGGGGCGAGCGCGACGCCACGGCCCCGCGAGTAGACGACCGCGTTGTCCTTCGTCCGCAGCGCGAGGACGCGGCGACCGGCGCGGAACTTCCTCAGGAAGCTGTTGTCCCACGCGACGCGGCGCCACACGAGCAGCCAGCCCCACAAGCCCTTGGGCTGCATGATCACGACGTCGAGCTGGCCGTCGGTGATCGAGGCCTCGGGAA
This sequence comes from Microbacterium sp. AG238, assembly GCF_003610405.1. Classification (GTDB taxonomy): domain Bacteria; phylum Actinomycetota; class Actinomycetes; order Actinomycetales; family Microbacteriaceae; genus Microbacterium. The sequence continues at coordinate 1,376,439 of NZ_RAQC01000001.1, read as the reverse complement.
TGAGTGCGATGCCGGCCTGCAGCGACCCGCAGTTCGCGAAGAGCACGCTCTGCACGCGAGCCGCGTGCATGCGGTGCCCGTCGAGCTGGTACACCACGCGGAACGGCTTGGCGTTGACGAGCGAGCGCGTCGCGCCGTCGACGTAGGCGACCCAGCCGACCGACTTCTTCAGCTGCGGGTTGGTGTTGGCGATCATGGCCGCGTCGAGCCCCATGCCGCCCATGACGACGAACGCGTGCTTCTCGACCTCGCCGTTCTCGCGGGTGATCCGCGCCCAGCCGACGTCGATCGCGGTCCGGTCGCCGCTGAAGGCCGCCTCGATCATGGTCTCGGGCTCGCTGAGAGGCAGTCCGAGGTTGCGGGCGAGCAAGTTGCCGGTTCCACTGGGGACGATGGCCAGAGGGATGCCGCTGCCGCTCATCTCGCCCGACACCGCACGCACCGTGCCGTCGCCGCCCGCCACGAGGACGACGTTGACGCCGGATTCGAGCGCTTGACGTGTCACGTCGTCGCCGAGGTCGTCGACCGTCGTCTCGTAGAAGAGCGGCTCTTCCCACCCGGCGGCCTCGGCGGCGCGGAGCACCTGCTCGCGCAGCGCATCGCCGTCGACCTTGATCGGGTTGTAGACGAGCGCGGCCTTGGGGTTCGGCTTCTCCGCGCCGCCCGCCATCGGCTCCGTCTCGCCCTCAGGGCCGACGCGGCGTGCCTCGCCAGTCTCGCCGTCGGTCGTGTCGGGGGCGACGTCTTCGGGTTCGCGGATGACCTCGTCGGGGGCCGCGGCCTGCGCGGGATCGGGGGTCGTGGCCGGGGGATCGTCGGAACGCTCGCGCGAGGAGGTGTCGTCGGATTCGGTCGCCATGGCTACACCATAGGCGCGCCCGTCGATACGAGATTGCCTCTTGCGCCGGGGCGCGTTGCGGGTACGGGGGCGCGCTGGTCCGGCTGCGCGGATGCGCGCGACCCTAGACTTGACGCGTGATCGACCTCGCATTGCTCCGTGAACAGCCCGACCTGGTCAAACTCTCGCAGGTGAAGCGCGGGAACTCGTCGGAGAGCGTGGATGACGCCATCGCCGCCGATCGCGAGCGCCGCGAGGCCATCACGACCTTCGAACGGCTCCGTGCCGAGCAGAACGCTCACGGCAAGAAGGTCGCGCAGGCGCCGAAGGACGAGAAGGCCACGCTCGTCGCCGAGGCCAAGCAGCTCAGCGAACGGGTCAAGCAGGCCCAGCAGGCCGTCACCGCCGCCGAGGAGGCCGCTGAGGCTGCGCTCGCCCGCATCGAGAACATCGTCATCGACGGCGTGCCCGCTGGCGGCGAAGACGACTTCGTCACCCTGCGCACGCACGGCGAGCCGCCCTCGTTCGACTTCGAGCCGCTCGACCACCTCGCCCTCGGCGAGAAGCTCGGCGCGATCGACATGGAGCGCGGCACGAAGGTCGCCGGCAGCCGCTTCTACTTCCTCAGCGGCATCGGCGCGCGCCTCGAGATCGCGCTCATGATGCTCGGCCTCGACCGTGCGCTCGCCGCCGGGTTCACGCCGCTGATCCCGCCGACGCTCGTGCGCCCCGAGGTCATGCGGGGCACCGGGTTCCTCGGCGAGCACGCCGCCGAGGTCTACCACCTCGAAGAGGACGACGCCTACCTCGTCGGCACGAGCGAGGTTCCCCTCGCCGGGTATCACATGGACGAGATCCTCGACCTCGAGCGCGGCGCCAAGCGTTACGCCGGATGGTCGACCTGCTACCGGCGCGAGGCCGGCTCGTACGGCAAGGACACGCGCGGCATCATCCGGGTGCACCAGTTCAACAAGCTCGAGATGTTCGTCTACACCACGCCCGGCGACGCGGAGGCCGAGCACCTGCGGCTCGTCGCGATGCAGGAGCGGATGCTGCAGGACCTCGGGTTGTCGTACCGCGTCATCGACGTCGCCGCGGGTGACCTCGGGTCGAGCGCCGCGCGCAAGTACGACATCGAGGCGTGGGTGCCGACGCAGGGCGCGTACCGCGAGCTCACATCCACCTCGAACTGCACGACCTACCAGGCACGTCGCCTCGACATCCGTCACCGCCCCGACGGCGGCAAGACCGAGCCGGTGGCAACCCTCAACGGCACGCTCGCCACGACCCGGTGGATCGTGGCCCTCCTCGAGACGCACCAGCGGGAGGACGGCTCGGTCGTGATCCCCGAGGTGCTGCGCCCCTACCTGGGGGGCCTCGAGGTCGCGGAGCCGCTCGCATGACCGGTGGTGCCGACGGCGGGATGACCGCGGTTCCCGACGCGCTTCCGGACGAGGGCGGCATCGAGGTCGTCGCCCCGCGTGACGCGGTCGAGATCGTCGAAGACGTCGCAGACGGGATGCCGGCCGTCGCCGGTGCGTCGCGACTGATGATCGTGCTCGACATCGACGGCACCGTGCTCCTGGAGGACGAGACCCTCAGCCCCGGGGTGGTCGAGGCCGTCGCCGAGGCCCACGCCGCAGGCCACGAGGTGATGCTCGCGACCGGGCGCTCGTGGGAGGGCACGCACGGCATCCTCGCTTCGCTCGCGCTGAACCCCGACTACGTCGTGTGCTCGAACGGCGCCGTCATCCTCAAGCGGGTCGACGACGACTTCGCCGATGTGCTCGCGTACGAGCGCTTCTTCATCGAGACGTTCGACCCGACCGAGGTGCTCGGCCTGCTGCGCCAGCATCTCCCGCACGCCCGGTACATGGTCGAGCTGCCCGACGGGCGCCGCCGCTACACCGAGGAGCTTCACGACTGGAACCTCCACGACGCCGACAAGGTCGCCTTCGCGATGCTGTCGGAGCAGGAGGTGTGCCGCGTCGTCGTGGTCTCTCCCGACGAGACCGACTCGGACTTCGTCGAGCTCGTCGATCGCATCGGGCTCAACAAGGTGTCGTACGCCGTGGGCTGGTCGGCCTGGCTCGACATCGCTCCGCAGGGCGTCGACAAGTCCACGGCGCTCGAGCGCGTGCGCACGTGGCTCGACATCGAGCCGGCCGACGTGCTCGTCATGGGCGACGGTCGCAACGACATCGGCATGTTCCGGTGGGCGCGAGAGCGCGGCGGTCGAGCGATCGCGATGGCGCAGGGCGCGACCGAGCTGCTCGCCGAGGCATCCGAGACGACCGTGTCGGTGCAGGAGGGCGGCGTCGCGGCCATCCTCCGCTCGCTCTGACCGCGGTCGCGGGCGGCTAGGATCGAAGCTCAGCGGTTCGCGCCGCTGGGAGGGTTGTCCGAGCGGCCGAAGGATCCAGTCTTGAAAACTGGTGGGCAGCAATGTCCCGTGGGTTCGAATCCCACACCCTCCGCCAGAATCGCCCCTGCTCGACTGGCCGGGATCGCTGATGTACCCGGCCAGTCGGTCAACGGTTACGGCAGCTGGAAGTAGACCTCGTCGGCGAGGATCCCCGGCGTCACACGGATGAGGCCGTCGAGCGACGACGGCACGAGGTACACCTGCTTGCCGGTGTCGGACGCCCCTGCCAGCAGGCTCGCCGTGCCGAAGGTGGGCTCCACCCCGGAGACGAAGTTGTCCCAGGTAGAGATGACGGTGCCGTCCGCGGCGACGTACTCGACCTGAACGAGCGAGGAGGCCCCGTCACCGCTTCCCTTGTAGGTGGCCGTCATGTCGAGGATCACGTACTGGGTGCCCTCGCCGGGTTCCGTGTTGAACGGGTTCCCGGCCATCACGGCGTCGTTTCCGTTGCGCTCGAACGAGTTGAGGGTCACATCCCACTCGCGGTTGCTGATCGAGGCGCTGAACGGCAGCGGGTCTTCGCGCGTGCCGGTGGGGCCGTCGCTCGTGGCCTCGTCGACCGTCTCGTCCTGCGGCGCGGCATCAGCCGGAGCCTCATTCACGATCGTGCTGCCGCCGCTTGCCTGATCGACGGCATCGGACACTGCCGCTGCGACGACGAAGGTGAAGACGAGGAATCCGACGGCCGTTCCCACGACCGAGACGATGATCGCCGTCAGACCCTGCCACTTCGTCTTCCCCGACAGGCAGACGGCGACGATGCCCACGATGAAGCCGGCAGGTAGGAGGATCCAACCAAGGATCAGCGCACCGGGCACGCACGCGAAAATGAATCCGACGGCGGAGATCGCGAGCGCGATGATGCCGACGATGTTGCGCTGCCTCGTCGGCGCTCCGGCAGGCTGAGGCGGGTAGTACGGGGCGGGCTGCGTTTCGGGCGCGCCGAACGGCGGCGGAGTGGTGGTCATGCGGATCTCCAGATCGAACGGTGTGATGCACGCGGACACGACGATCGTCGTCAGGTGGCGCCCCCAGAGCAGCCACGTCGAGCGGGCACCTCAAGCTAGTCCTCCCGCGAGATCGCGCCGCACGCGCGAATCGGTCCTGCCTGTCCTCGCCCGGGCGATCCGGTGACCGCGACAACCGGAAAGCCGGGCGGAATCGCGGATGTTGTCTCGTTGCCGGACGTGCCGTCGGTGGCAGCTGAACGTCATGTTCCCGGGGAAATTCATCCAAACGGATGAAGCCGTGTGCCCCCGGCTGCCCGCAGGCTAGAGCAGCCCGCGTGCGGCGAGTTCGGCGCGCAGCGCGGCGACGATGTGCTCGGCGTACGCCACCGTCAGGTGCGTGCGGTCGTAGCGCGTCGGGATGTCGCCCGCGAAGGCGGGGCACACGAGCTCCCAGCAGGTGAGAGGCAGCGAGCTCACGGCGTGGTCGCCGGATGCTGCGGCCACCCGTTCGGCGGCGGATTCCATCTGGCCCCACGTGCTCGAGACACCTGCGGCGCATCCGTACGGCGAGGCTGCGGGGGAATAGCAGCGCCCGAGATCGGCGCCCTCGGGCGGCGGCGCCAGGTGGACGATGCGCCCGGGCATCCCGTAGGTGGCGGCCTCGGCCGCCTGGCCGGCGAGCAGGGCATCGGCCGAGAGGTCTGCGCCCTCGGGCGTGTGGCCGAGCGTGTACGCGTTCGACATCACGACGAGAGTCGGCGCGTCGGCGCGGATCATGGCGCGCACGTCGGCTTTCCGCTGCGGGCACGCCGTCATGACGCCGGCGCCGTCGTTCTGCACGGCGACGTCGGTGAAGCGGCATCCGTAGAGGCCGACGGTCGTCACGCGGATGCCGCCGTCGCTGTCGTCGGCGAGCTTGCGGAACGCGGGCGCGTAGGCCATCGCGGTCGAGTCGCCGACGAGGTAGATGTGCGTCGGGGCATCCGGATCGCCGGTGCTGCATCCCGCCGCGGTCGGAGTGGTGTCGGGTGAGAAGCAGTCGCGCGCCGGGTTGCTCGCCGACGACCGGGTCATGACCTCGTCGAGGGAGGGGTGCAGCTCGGGCCACGTGGTCGCGGTCGCGGCCTCGGCGAGCTCCGCCTGCAGGGCGGCGACCGGGTCGCCGGGGTCGGCTGCGGCGGCGTCGCCCGCGGCGTCTGCCGCGCCCGCGGGAGGGAAGGCGACGAGCGATGCCGTGAGGCCGCCGAACACGTTCTGGACGACGAGCACGACGGCGAGGGCGGCGATGCCGAGACCGGATGCCGCGAGCGCAGCCGGCGGGCCGAAACGGGCGCGCCACGCAGCCCAGGGCGTGAATGCGGGTTCCGGCTCGGGGCTCGGAGGAGCCGGGGGCGCTGCGAGCCCGTGCGCCACGGGCGAGACGGCGACCTCGAGCGCCGCAGGAGTCTCGCTCGACGGGCTCGGGGATGCGGGCAGGCTCGCTCCCGGGTAGTAGCGCGTCCCGGGTGTCCAGCCTGCGGGACGGGTGCTGAGCGCGCGCGGGGCGGGTACGGCATCCCGAATCGGCGCGGCAGCGGGAGCCGGAACAGACGCGGGGGCCGACACGACCTCCTCGGGCGGCGCCTGCACCCCTCGTACCGCTGAGCCCCCGTACGGCGCGAACCGGAAGGGCCGTTCGACCAGGTGGTACGAGGCGACGGCGAGGACGGCCGTGATCGCGAGCACGAGCGCCGTCGTGGCGTCGCGGGCGGGCAGCAGCACGGCGGCGAACACGATGACCGGGAAGTGCCACAGGTACAGCGAGTACGACACGTCGCCGGCGAAGACGCTCGCGGGGTTCGTCAGCGGGAAGAGGTGCCGGTGCCGCGGATCGCCCGGCACGCCGCCGGCCAGGACGAGCGCCGTCGCGGCGACCGGGAGGGCTGCCCACGGAGCCGGGAACCCGCCCGCCTCGGGATCGATGACGGCGAACGCTGCGACGAGTCCCGCGAGACCGGCCCACGACGCGAGCCCGCCGACGACGGGCGGGATGCGTCGCAGCAGCGGCACTGCCGCGGCGATGAGCGCCCCGGCCGCCAGCTCCCAGGCGCGGGTGAGCGTCGAGAAGTAGGCCGGGACGGCGGCATCCGCGCTCTGCACCAGCGCCCAGGCGAACGACACAGCGACGACGACCGCTGCCAGCGTCGCCACGGCACCGGCCGCCGCCCTACTGCGCCGCCGGGCGGCGGGCAGCAGCGAGACCACCAGCAGGAGCAGCAGCGGCCACGCGAGGTAGAACTGCTCCTCGACCGCGAGCGACCAGAAGTGTTGCAGGGGCGAGACCGCGTCGTCGGCATGGAAGTAGTCCGTGCCCACCGCGGCGAAACGCCAGTTCGCCGCGAAGCCCGCCGACCACAGCCCGTCGAGAAGCGTCTGCTCGGCCCGCGGGCGGTTGAAGGCGAGGAATGCGCTCGCGGTCGTGGCGGCGAGCACGACGACGGCGAGCGGCAGGATGCGGCGGGCGCGCCGGCCGGCGAACGCGGCCAGGCGGATGCCGCCGGTCAGCTGCACCTCGCGCAGCAGCGCTCCGGTGATGAGGAAGCCCGAGACGACGAAGAACACGTCGACGCCCACGAACCCGCCGCGCGGCCACCCGACCGCGTGCGCGCCGATGACCGCGAGGACGGCGAGGGCCCGAAGGCCTTGGATGTCGCGTCGCGGCGTCGGGTGCGGGAGCGTCGGGCTGTTCACATGGCGTCCGGAAGGGCGACCCCGAGTGTAGTGGGAGCGGTCTCACCACCGCGATAGCGCATCGACGTGTCAGCGCAACCCCTGTGCGCAGAAACCTGCGGACCGGGTTCGATCGTGTCATGACTGCTCTTCGTCGAGCGCCTGTCGCCCGCATCGCCGGGACGCTGCTCCGCGGGCTCTTCGCCGCGTCGCTGGCCGTGCGGCGGCCCCGGCCCATCCACGTGCACGGCACCATGTTCAGCGGAACGCTGCGCTGGGTGGGACCCGTGCGTCGCTCCGGCATCTCCTGGATCGACGATCCGCCACCCTCGGGCGAGACACCCGTCGTCGCCCGGCTCTCGCGGTCGCTCGGGTTCCCCGACGCCGTGCCGGACATCTTCGGGCTCGCCCTCCGCATCCCGGGCGATCCCGCAGCGCCCGAGACCGATGCGGCCGACATCGAGTTCGCATCGACGGGGCGCGGGGTGCCGCTCCGATACGCCCTGTTGCCCCTGCGCCGACCCGAGCGCGCGCGTTTCGGCATCCTGCTGCCGTACCGGGGGCGCCGCGGGCCCGTGCTCCTGTCGGCGACGACCGTCGACGGCGGTCCGGATGCCGGCGGCTGGAGGCTCGTGCTCTCGTTCGCCTCGCCGCTCGGCCCCTGGCGGCCGTTCGCGCTGCTGGGGCTGCGCCGTGACGTATGGCCGGGCGATCAGCCCCGATTCGACGCCGGACGACGGGTGTTGCCCGGAACCCGGGTCTATCCCTGGGTGCGCGCCCTGCGGCAGCCCTCGTACGACCGCGTGCAGCGGCACGCGTCGCCAGGCCGCGTCGCGTCTTCCACACCGGAGGCGCCGGCGCAACCGGCATGCGAGGTCGCGGCCCCCGCGATGGACTGAGGACGTGCAGCCCGACGAGATCGCCCGTGTCGCCCGTGAGTCCTTCGGCATCGACGAGCTGCGACCGCAGCAGCTCGATGCGATCGAGGCGGCGGTGGCCGGGCGCGACGTGATGGTCGTCTGGGCGACCGGCGCCGGGAAGTCCGCGGTCTACCAGGTGGCTGCGGCCCTCCGCCCCGGCCTCACCGCGATCGTGTCGCCCCTCATCGCGCTGCAGGAGGATCAGCTCGCGCGCATCGAGGAAGCGCCCGACGCCCCCGACGGCGTCGCCCTGAACTCGAGCCGCGGCGCGCGGGCCCAGCGCGAGGCGTGGGACGCGATCCGGTCGGGAGAGGCCTCCTACGTCCTGCTCGCGCCCGAACAGCTCGCGAAGGACGATGTCGTCGCGGAGCTCGCCGAGGCCGGGGTCTCACTTCTCGTCGTCGACGAGGCGCACTGCATCGCCGCGTGGGGGCATGACTTCCGCCCCGACTACCTGATGCTCGGTGAGGTCTCCGAGCGTCTGGGGCGACCGCCGATCCTCGCGCTCACGGCGACGGCCACGAGCCCCGTGCGCACGGAGATCACTGAGCGGCTCGGCATGGACGACCCCGCCATCCTCGTCGGGGATGTCGACCGTCCGAACATCGAGTTGAACGTCAGGCGTCATGCCGACAAGTCGGGCAAACGCGACGCGGTGCTCGACGAGGTCGCCGGCCTGCCGACGCCGGGACTGTTGTACACCGCGACACGGCGCGGCGCCGAGGAGTACGCCGAGGCGCTCCAGGAGCGCGGGATCGATGCCGTCGCCTACCACGCCGGCCTGTCGTCGAAGGATCGCAACCGCGTGCACGAGGCCTTCCACGACGGTGAGGTCGACGTGGTCGTCGCCACCTCGGCCTTCGGCATGGGGATCGACAAAGCCGACGTGCGCTTCGTCGTCCACGCCGACATCCCCGACTCCATCGACGCGTACTACCAGGAGCTGGGTCGCGCCGGTCGCGACGGCGAACCCGCGACGGCCACGCTCCATTACCGGCCCGAGGACCTGTCGCTGCGACGCTTCTTCGCGGCATCCGCTCCCAAGCGCGGCGAGCTCACGCGGCTCGTGGAGGCGATCGCCGGTTCGAAGAAGTCGCGCGCCGAGCTCGCGGCGGCCGGTGGGCTGTCGGCGCGTCGCGTGACCGCTCTGCTCACCGTGCTCGTCGACGCGGGGGCGGTGCGCACGAGTCGTGCCGGGGTGGCGCTGCGGCGGGGGATGACGGTCGAGCGCGCGGTGGACGCGGCGCTGGAGCGGTCCGCGGAGCGGGAGCGCATCGACGCGTCCCGTATCGAGATGCTCCGCAGCTACGCCGAGACCCGGCGGTGCCGGCGTGCGACATTGCTCGGGTATTTCGGGCAGGACTACGTCGAGCCGTGCGAGAGCTGCGACACGTGTGCGGCATCCGCGAACGACCGCGCCGCGCGCGAGGACCACGGGCGCGACCATGCGGACGCGCCCTTCCACGTCGACGACGTCGTCCGCCACCACGAATGGGGCGAGGGGACGGTCATGGCCGTGGAGGACGACCGCGTCACGGTGTTCTTCGAATCGCAGGGGTACAAGGTGCTCGCCACCGAGCTGGTCGCCGAGCGCGGTCTGCTCGAACCCGCCTGACCGCCGTCGCCGTCTCGCCCCCTGGGAGCGGCTACCAGTTTCGAGACGTTTCGGCCCGCACGCGGCGTGTGGCTCGTTAGCGTGCACATGAGCGACCAGCACGCCAGGCGGCGGCGACTGAAAATGGGGGGCGTCGCCGCCTCGCGTGTCCGGGGCGCTCACGGACTTTCCAGACATCCGTCCCTATGATGAGTCGGTCACCCGGGAGTGTCCGTACGACGCGAGCAGCGTCCACCCGAACGCACTCCTCACCGGCCCGTCGAGAGGACACCCGTGAGCGCACGTTCCGATGCGAAGGCGTCGCGGCGCCGTCGTCGTCCCGTCGCCCGGCACGGCCAGCTGCGGTCGCCGAACCCGCTGACGCAGATCCTCGCGGTGCTCGGTGTCATGGTCGCCGTCGTGGTCGTCAGTGGTGTCGCCGTGAGCGGCTTCTACGTGTGGAACGCCACCCAGGTCGTGGCCGACGCCGGCGTTTCGATCGGTGACGACGACACGCAGCTGCCCCCGACCATCGGCGAGATCGAGGGCGGCGTGAACATGCTCGTCGTCGGAACGGACTCGTGCGAGGGCGCCAACGCCGAACTCTCGTCGGCCTGCAAGAACAAGGACACCGAGGGCGAGCGCAACGATGTGACGATGCTCGTGCACATCAGCGACGAGCCGCGACGAGTGACCGTCATCTCGTTCCCGCGCGACATGGTCGTGCCCATCCCGGCCTGCACCGGCGAGGACGGCACCCAGTATTCAGCGATGAGCGCGCAGATGCTCAACGTCTCGTACATGTACGGCGGCCTCGCGTGCTCGGTCAGCACGATCGAAGAGCTGACGGGCATCGACATCCAGTTCGCCGCGGCGACCCGCTGGACCGGCGTCATCAACATGTCCGACGCTATCGGCGGGGTCGACGTCTGCGTCTCCGACGACGTCAACGACGTGCACACGGGTCTGAGCCTCGCGAAGGGGAACCACACCCTCCAGGGCACGGAGGCGTTGCAGTTCCTGCGCACGCGATACGCGATCGGCGACGGCTCCGACCTCGGTCGCATCTCGAACCAGCAGCAGTTCATGAGTTCGATGGTGCGCAAGCTGCAGTCCGACGGCGTGCTCGGCAACCCGGCCGCGCTGCTCAACCTCGCCACCACGGCCGTCGACCAGGTCGCCACCGGACAGATCAAGCTCAGCTCGTCGCTGTCGAGCCCGCAGCGGATGGTGCAGATCGCTCTCGCCATGCGCAGCGTGCCCTACGAGGACATCGTGTTCGTGCAGTACCCCACGGCCTACGTCAACGGGGGGTCGCGCGTGCAGCCGGTCGAGAGCGCCGCGAAGGTGCTGTTCGACGCGCTCGCCGCCAACCAGCCGGTGCAGCTGAGCGGCTCGACGAGCGACGGCTACGGCACCGAGGTCGTCGGTGAGGCCGCTCCGCCCGCCCCTGCTCCGACGGATTCCGCGGCGCCCGCCGACCCGGAGGCGACCACGGATGCGCCCGCGACAGATGCGCCCGAGGCCGGTGCGCCGGTCGTGCTGCCCGAGTCGGTCACGGGCCAGACCGCGGCGCAGGTGACGTGCACCGTCAGCTCGCGCTGAGACGGGGGCTTTCCGGCGCTCGATTCGGAGCCTGCGTCGGAGCGGGCTATGATTGCCGGGTGCATCCGCGCCGTCTCGCGTCGGATGCCGTGGAGACGTCGCATAGTCAGGCCTAGTGCACCACCCTGCTAAGGTGGAGTCCCCGTAAGGGGACCGAGGGTTCAAATCCCTCCGTCTCCGCCATGACAGAAGCCCCGGTTCGCCGGGGTTTCGTCGTTTCACGGACGCTAGCGCCCCGGAACCCCGGCCCCGCCCGCGCCGCGCCCTGGGAGGATGGGGGCATGACTGCTCGCACGCTCCTGGTCGGATCCGGCAAGGTCGCTACACGTCTCGGCGAGAGCCTGGTCGACGCGGGGCAGGAGGTCGTTGCGATCCGGCGGAGCGCCGCCGGCATCCGTCCCGCGTTCACCCCGATCGTCGCCGATCTGGCGGCGCCCCTCGACATGGCGTTGCCGGCCGTCGACGCGATGGTCGTGACGCTTCCGCCGGGGGATGACCCCGGCTTCTACCGCACAGCGCTCGAGCGGATCGCGCGGGCCCTTCCGAAGCCGCCCGAGCGCACCGTCTTCGTGTCGTCGACGCGCGTCTTCGAGGGCTGGGGGCCCGAGCGCACCCTCGACGAGGAAGACGAGCCCCGGCCCACCAGCGCGCGCGGCGAACAGCTCGTCGACGGCGAGAATGCGGCACGCGACCTCTTCGACGCGATCGTCGTGCGGCCCGCGGGGATCTACGGTCCCGGGCGCGAACGCCTCATCCGCCAGGTCGTCGCGGGCGAGGCGGTCGACTACGATCGCCGCACCAACCGCATCCACGAGGTCGACCTCGTTCGTGCCCTCGCGCACCTGCTCGATGCCGACGCGCCGCCGTCGCTGTTGCACGGGGTCGACCGGCGACCCGCGACCCTCGGAGAGGTGGTCGAGTTCATCGCCGACCGCCTCGGCGTCGCCGCACCGCCACGCGCGGAGGCGGGGCCGGACGCGGATCGCGGCAAGGTGCTCGACGGCTCGCGCCTCGCAGCGATGATCGACTTCACGTTCCCGACGTTCGTCGAGGGCTACGGACAGGTCATCGCCGACCGCGGCTGATCGTCGGGCGGGGCTGCAGCAGGCCGACGAGCAGCAGGCGCATCGCCGCAACCGGGTCGGTGTCGTCGGTCAGCCAGCGGATCTGGATGCCTTCCCATCCGCTGATCACGAGGTCGGCGAGGGCGCGGGGGTCGTCTCGCGCCTCCAGGCGGCCGCGGGCGCAGTCGTCGGCGATGGCCGCGGCGTAGGTCTCGGTGACCGCGCGGTAGCGCTCGAGCAGCCACGCGTGCGCCTCGTGCTCGGGGTGCGTGGCCTCGGCCGACACGATCGAGAACATGCGCACGAGCTCGCGCCGCGCGAGGTTGCGTTCGACGATCGCCAGCACGCTCGGGATGAACCCGTCGCGCGCGGCGCGCGCGGGGAAGTCGGTGTCGGCGGCATCCTCCTGCTCGAGTACCGCCGCCAGCAGCGAGACCTTCGTGGGGAAGTGGTGCATCACGGTCGTCAGGCTCAGGTCGAGTTGCTTGGCGATCTGGCGGAGCGACCCGCCGCGGTACCCGTGGGTGCCGAACACGACGGTCGCCGACGCCACGATCTCGGCGCGGCGAGCGGCGCTCTTCGCGTACGGCCCGCGAGGGTGGGCGGGGTCGGATGCCATGACCCGAGCGTAGAACACGCCAATCCCGTGCATCTGCACGTGTTTGGGTCTACGCTGATCGCATGGCAACGGATGACACGACGTACCGCTGGGTGAAGGACGGGGCGCTCGGCCCGGGACGCATGCGCTACGGCGCCGATTACAACCCCGAGCAGTGGCCCCGCGAGGTGTGGGACGAGGACGTCCGGCTGATGCGCGAGGCCGGGGTCAACATCGTCTCGCTGGGCATCTTCTCGTGGGCGCTGCTCGAACCGCGCCCCGGCCAGTGGGACTTCGGCTGGCTCGACGAGGTCATCGAGCTGCTCCACACCAACGGCATCGACGTCGATCTCGCCACCGCGACCGCGTCGCCGCCGCCGTGGCTCGCCAAGCTGCACCCCGAGATCCTGCCGCAGGCGATCGACGGGACGACGCTCTGGCCGGGAGCGCGGCAGCACTGGCGGCCGACATCGCCGGTGTTCCGCGAGTACGCCCTGCGGCTGACCCGTGCGCTCGCCGAGCGCTACGCCGACCACCCGGCTGTCGTGGCCTGGCACATCTCGAACGAGCTCGGCTGCCACAACCTCTACGACTTCTCGGATGACGCCGCCCGCGCGTTCCGGGTCTGGCTGCAGGAGCGTTACTCGACCCTCGACGCGCTCAACGAGGCCTGGGGCACGGCCTTCTGGTCGCAGCACTACGAGGAGTGGGACGAGATCCTGCCGCCGCGCGCCGCCCCGACGCAGCGCAACCCCGGGCAGCAGCTCGACTTCGAGCGCTTCTCGTCGGATGCCGTGCGCGACCACCTCCGCGCCGAGAACGCGGTGCTCGCCGAGGTGACCCCGGGCATCCCGCGCACGACGAACTTCATGGTCGCTCAGAACGTCCGCGACATCGATTACCCCTCGTGGGTCGGCGACGTCGACTTCGTCTCGAACGACCACTACCTGCGTCCCGGCGAGCTCGGGCGCGACGACCTGTCGTTCTGGTCGAACCTCACGGGCAACATCGCCGGCGGCCGGCCCTGGTTCCTCATGGAGCACGCGCCGAGCGCGGTGAACTGGCGTGCAGTGAACCCGCCCAAGCGTCCCGGCGAACTGGTGCGCGATGCCCTGACCCATGTCGGGCACGGTGCGGACGCTGTCTGCTACTTCCAGTGGCGGCAGTCGCGCGCCGGGGGCGAGCGCTACCACTCCGGCATGGTCCCGCACGCGGGCGCCGAGAGCCGGGTGTTCCGAGACGTCGTCGACCTCGGGTCGCAGCTGCGCGACCTCGCTCCCGTCACCGGAAGCCGGCGCGAGCGGGCCCGCGTCGCGCTGGTGTTCGACTACGAGTCGTGGTGGGTCAGCGGACGCGACTCGCACCCCTCCGAGTCGCCCGCGTACGACGACGAGACCCTGCTGTGGTACCGGGCGCTCCTCGACCTCGGTGTGCGCGTCGACGTCGTTCCCGTCGCGACCGACCTCGCCGGCTACGAGGTCGTCGTCGCCCCGATGCTTCACGTCATCCCGGCGGCGCTGCGCGAGCGTCTGACTGCTTTCGTCGCGGCGGGCGGGCACCTCGTCACCACCTACTTCTCGGGTGTCGTCGACGAGAACGACCGGGTGTGGCTCGGCGGCTACCCGGGTGCGCTGCGCGATCTGCTCGGCATCACGATCGAGGAGTTCGTGCCGATGCTGCCGGGCGAGACGGCATCCCTCGCGTCGGGCGCGGTCGTCCGCGACTGGAGCGAGCGCATCGCGCGTGTCGAGCCGGATGTCGACGTGCTCGATGCGTACGTCGGTGGCGACCTCGAGGGCGCCCCCGCCGTCACGCGCCGCCGAAGCGGCCGGGACGGCGGCGCCGGGAGCGCCACGTACGTGTCGGCGGCGATCGGGCGCGCGGGGGCCGCTGACGTCATGCGGCGCTTGGCCGGCGACATCCCGGCGCTCGCGGCAGACCCGCTCGCGGCAGACGGAGACATCGACGTGATCGTCCGCCGCCACGAGGACGGACGTTACGTGTTCCTGGCGAACCGCACGGATGCGGAGGTCGCGGTGACCGTGCCCGGTGACCTGCTCGCCGGTGCCGCCGAGCGCGGTGCGTCGGACGCGGTCACGATCGCTCCCCGCGGTGTCGCGGTGCTCGCGCAGGAGGGCTGAGCCGCGCGACAATGACCGCATGACCGACACGGACGGCACGCTGGCGTGGCTTCTGGACACCGACCCGTCGCTGCGCTGGCAGGTGGAGCGCGACCTTATCGGCGCTCCACCTGCGGTGTGGCAGGCAACGCGTGCCCGCGTCGCCACGGAGGGCAACGGTGCGCGCCTGCTTCGCGAGCAGGGCGAGGACGGCCAGTGGGAGGGCGGCGCCTACTTCCCCGCGGGGTTCTTCGACAGCCCCGAGGCGCGCGCGCCGGGACAGCCCTGGACGGCGACCACCTGGACCCTGAAAGACCTGCGGGAGTGGGGTCTGGATGCGGCCGTCCTCGGCGACACCGCGGAACGGCTCCGGCGCAACAGTCGGTGGGAGTACGACGACCTGCCCTACTGGGACGGCGAGATCGATGTGTGCATCAACTCGTACACGCTCGCAACCGGTGCCTGGCTGGGCGTCGACGTGAGCCGGCTCGCGCGGTGGTTCCCCGAGCATCAGCTCGCCGACGGCGGGTGGAACTGCGAGGCGGAGGAGGGTCGGTCGACCCGCGGGTCGTTCCATTCGACGCTCAACGCGCTGCGGGGCATGCTCGCGTGGGAGCAGATCACGGGCGATCCGGCCCTCCGCGAGAGCCGGCACCGGGGCGAGGAGTACCTGCTGTCACGACGGTTGGCCTTCCGTGCCTCGACCGGCGAGCCGGTGGGCGACTTCGTGACGGAGTTCGTCTACCCCCACCGCCACCGCTACAGCGTGCTCGTCGCCCTCGACCACTTTCGCGCCGCCGCGCTCGTTGAGGGTGTGGCCCCCGACCCGCGGATGGCGGAGGCGATCGAGATGGTCCGCGCCGCGCGCGCGGCCGACGGCACGTGGCGCCAGGGGAGGCCTCTGGCCGGGCGCGTCTGGTTCGACATCGACGTCGCCGAGGGGGAACCGTCGCCGTGGCTGACGTTCATCGCGTCACGCGTGCTGCACTGGTGGGATGCCGCCGCCGCTCAGCCCCAGCCGCCGAGGTAGGCGGCGAGGTCCGGCTCGTCGGTGACGACACGGATCGCCGAGGTGGTCGCCGACGCAGCGGGGAAGAGGTCGGAGCGCTGCCAGCGCTCCGCGCGGGCTCGGGCGCGCACCGAGGTCATCCGCACCAGCGGCTCGCCATCGGGCGAGTGCAGCGTCAGCTGCCCGAGGACCTCGTCGTCGATCCGCGCCAGTGACGCGGCGAGGACATCGGCGTCGGCGGCGACACGCACGGGACGCAGCAGCTCGATGACGACCCGGACCCGGTCGAACGCGGCATCCGCGTCGGCATCCGCATCAGGGCGTTGGGGAAGCACGGCAGCGCGGCCCGAGGCTGCGCCGAGTGCCGCCAACGTGCTGTCCAGAGCGAGGAACCGCTGCCCGGCGCTCGCATCAGACGGCGCGACGACGGCGATGTCGGGGTGCGTCGGACGCAGGCCGCGGCCGGCGGACCCCACGACGGGGATGAGATCGCTCAGTCGGATCGTCTCGGCGTTCCGGCGCGCGACCGCCCCTTCATCGCGCCCGGCCGCATCCGGTCCGTCGTGCCAGGCGACCGCTGCGGGCACGTGGGCGAGCAGCGCACCGTGCAGCCACGCGCGATAGGTCCACTCCCAGTCCTCGCCGCCGTACGTCGTGAAGGTCTCGTCGAAGCCCCCCGTCGCGTCGAACAAGACGCGCGAACACGCGATGACCGCGCCGATGACATGGCGGTAACTGCGGTCGTCGGCGAGCAGGAGGTTCTCGGTGCGGCGATATTCCGCGGCGAGCCAGCCGGGTTCGGGCAACGCCCGCTGCTCCGCCTGCTCGGCGAGTCGGGCGGCATCGACCCCCGACAGGTCGGCGTGCCGCCGCCTCCCGACCGTGACACAGTCGGGTGCGAGTGCGGGCAGGCGGGTCAGCTCGCGCACGAAGGCGGGCTCGGGGGCGGTGTCGGCATCGAGGAACACGAGCACGTCGCCGTGCGCCGCCGCGGCTCCGAGGTTGCGGACGGCGGCGAGCCGGAAGCCCCGGTCCTCGTGGCGCACGAGCTCGACGCCCGCCGGGACGGCGGGAGGCTCGGGCGAGCCGTCGTCGGCGACGATGATCTGCAGCCGGTCGGCCGGATGATCCTGCAACCGCAGGGCGGCGAGAGTACGGGCGAGCTGTTCGGGCTGGCGATAGTGCGCGACGATCACCGACACCGTCGGCGGCTCGTCGGGCCAGCGGCCGTCGAGGAGATCCCACCGGTTACCGGGCAGCGGGGTACCGGCGGGAGTGGCCGCAGTCACCGCGACATCCCCCGCCACCAGGCGAGGTACGACCCGGCCGCATCGGCGAGATCGGGACGCAGCGGGTGGCCGGGTTCGAGGCGCGTCGTGGCCGGGTCCTCCCACGCCGCCGCGAGGAGACCGGCGAGTTCGGCCGGATCGAACAGGATCGACGTGCCGGGCCGCAACCGGTCCATCTCGTCGCTGTACCGCGATCGGACGACGAGTGGTCGGCGTCCCGCCTCGATCCAGTCGAGCATCGACCGAGACGCCGAGACGTGCTCATGCGCGGCGACGGGGATGCCGGGCTCGTGCAACCGAGCGCTGAAGTCGTCGTCGCCGAGGAACCCGGTGATCTCGAATCTGCCGCCGAGGTCGGCGGCGAGGCGGTGAAGAGCCGCGACGTCGTCGTCGTGGCCCGGCGAAGCGGCGCCCAGGGCGCGGACGACGGCGTCGCCGACCGGCCGGCCCGACGCGCGCAGCGCGTCCACCGCCGCGGCGGCGGCGCGGAGGGCGGGCTCGTGGCCCTTTCCGGGGTAGACGAACCCGGCGATGAGGACGACGAGGTCGGCCACGGTGGCCGGAACGTCGACCACCGGAGCTGCACCGACGCGGGTTCCGAGCGGAATCACGTGGGGCCGCAGCCCGTCGCCGAGGTGCTCCGACACGAGCAGACGCTCATGGTCGCTGTTGACGGCCACGGCGGCGGCGGCGTCGAAGAAGCGGCGGTAGGCCGAGACGCGGCGGTCGTACTTCGTGCCGTCGGACGGTTGCGGCAGATCATGCAGCGTGAGACTCAGCCGGCAGACGCGGCTGAGCGCCTCGACCGCGGCGGCGGCGGCCTCGAGGCTCGAGCCGAGCAGTCGATCGGTCGCGTGGAGGTGCACGTGCTCTCTCGGCGCGATCGCCCCCAGCGCGCCGTCGAGATCGGACACAGCGACGCTGCGCAGTCTCGGGTCGAGCCGGGCGGCGGCGGCGACGACGTCGGAGCCGTAATCGGTGACCCCGTGTCCGGCGGGACCCCAGACGAGGCAGAGAGGAGGGGCGGCGGCGGGCATCCGGTCATCGTTACCGGTCGTCTGAGGTTCGCGCAAGTGCGAAGCGCCGTGGGATGCGCTGGGCTAGCGTCCGACTCGGATCGCCTCGTTTCGGCGGTTCCAGCAAGGAGAACCGTGACCATCGTGACCGCGAGCGCGCCTCTGGACGAGATGTCCGGTGCACCCGACGTGCGTGTCGTGGCGGTGCCCGCCGGGCATCCGTATGTGCGGCGTGTGACGGATGCCGCGGGCATCGACCTGTTGCCCGATCCGCCGGTGCCGGGGGCGGCGGAGGGGGTCTGGTGGCCTCCCGTGGCTCTCGACCCCGACTGGATCCGTCGGAACGCCGACCGCGCCGACATCCTGCACGTCCACTTCGGCACCGAGTCGTTCCCGGCCGGGCATCTGACGGCCTGCGTCGAGGAAGCGCACGCGGCGGGATGGGCCGTCGTGTTCACCGTTCATGACCTGACGCATCCGCAGCTCTCGGACCAGAGCACCTACGCCGCGCAGCTCGACGAGCTCGTGCCGCTGGCCGATGCGCTCGTCACCCTGACACCGGGGGCCGCCGCCGAGGTGCGGGATCGCTGGGGGCGCGATGCGCTCGTGCTGCCGCACCCGGCGATCCTCCACGAGGGCGAGAGCCCCTCCGTCGTGGCCGTGAGCGAGGAGCTCCGGGTCGGGATGCACCTGAAGGACCTCCGCCCCGGAACCGATGGACCCACGAGCACCCGGACGCTGGTCGCGGCGATCGAGCGCCTGCGTGCCGAAGGACACCACGCCGTCGCTGAGATCCGCATGCACCGGTCTGTGCGCGACCAGGACGCGCGAGATGAAGTCCGTTCCGCGGTGGCGGGTCACCCTCACGCCGTCCTCGTGGAGCAGGGCCGGCTTCCCGACGCCGCCTTGAACGCTGCGCTCAGCGGGCTCGACGTCTGCGTGCTGCCCTACCGTTACGGCAGCCACTCGGGGTGGCTGGAGCTGTGCTGGGACCTGGGGGTGCCCGTCGCGGTGCCCGACGTCGGTCACTTCGCCGATCAGCACGACGACGCCTCGACCGCGAGCTTCCGTCCGGGCGACGTCGAGACTCTGACGGCGGCGCTGCGGTCACTGCTGTCGTGCGACGACGCGGCACGGCCCGGTTCGATCGCGCGCGCCGAGCTGATCGAACAGCGTCGCACGCGACGCCGGGAGCAGGATGCCGCGACGGCGTCAGCGCACGCCGGACTGTACCGCCGGCTGCGCAGCGAGCGTGCCTCGTGACGGGGCGTCCGCTGCGCATCGCCGTCATCGCCCCGCTGCGTTTCCCGATCCGGAGGCCCCACGCCGGCGGGCTCGAGGCCGCGGTGTGGTCGGAGGTCGAGGCCCTGCGCGCTCGTGGCCATGAGGTGACGGTCGTCGCGGTGACCGGGTCGGACCACGTCGAGCCCGGAAGCGTGTGGGAGATGCCCGAGCTGGGCTGGGATGCCGACGCGGTGCGCACCGACAAGACGTATCCGCCCGCCTACGAGACCCTCAGCGTGCCGAAGCTCCGCCGCGCCCTCGAGACCCTCGGGTCGCGCGCCGCCGATGTCGACGTGATCTCGAACCACTGCTTGCATGCTCTGCCGCTGCAGATGGCCCCGCAGCTCGATGTGCCGATGGTCACGACCCTGCACACTCCGGTGGACGACGATTTCGTGCGCGCGCATCGTGCTGCTGCGGGCCGCGGCAGCACGTTCCTCTCCGTCAGCGAGCACACCCGCCGCGAATGGCAGCACGCGGGAGTCGCCTCGACTCTGCTGGCCAACGGGGTGGACCCCCGAGTGTGGACGATCGGTCCGGGCGGCGACGACCTCGTCTGGTTCGGCCGCATCGTGCCTGAGAAGGCCCCGCACCTGGCGGTGGCCGTCGCCCGCGCGCTCGGGAGACGCCTGACGATCGCGGGTCGCGTGGGTGATCGCGCGTACGCCGACGGGGTGCTCGCCCCGCTGCTCGATGATGACGTGACCCTCGTCGGCGAGCTCACGCCGCGCGAGCTCGCCGTGCTCGTCGGCCGGTCCGCGGTCGCGCTCGCCACACCGGCATGGGCCGAGCCGTTCGGGCTCGTGGGGCCCGAAGCCCTCATGTGCGGAACGCCGGTCGTCGGCTTCGCGGTGGGCGGCGTGCCCGAGATCGCCGCTGCGAGCATCGGTATGCGTCTGGTCGGTGCCGGGGACGTCGCGGCGATGGCGGATGCCGTCGAGGCGATGTGGGGGCACGGCCGTGATCCGCACTTCCGTCGAGCCGTCCGCGCGCGTGCGGTCGATCGGTTCTCCCTCGATGCGCGGACGACCGCCCTGGAGGAGATCTTCGCGTCGCTCAGCACGGAAGCCGCGCCCGCCGAGCTGCCGGCATGACGGGGCGCATCGGCTGGTACGTCCATCATCACGGCCGCGGGCACCTCACGCGGATGCGGGCGATCGCGCCCCATCTCGATGCCCACGTCGTCTGCTTCAGCTCGCTGCCCGCTCCCGACGACCTACCTGCGAACGTCTCGTGGGTCGGCCTCGCGCGCGATGACCAGCCGGCCCCGGCTCTCCCCGGCGACGATCCGACGGCGGGCGGCCTCCTGCACTGGGCGCCCCTGCGCCACGCCGGCCATCGGTCTCGGCTCGCCGTCATCGCGGCGGCGGTCGCGACGGGAGACGTCGATGCCTTCGTCGTCGACGTCTCTGCCGAGGTGACGCTCTTCCTCCGACTCCTCGGCGTCCCGGTGATCGTCGTCACGCAGCCCGGCGACCGCATCGACGAGCCCCACCGGCTGGCCTTCGCGGCGGCACGGCGCGTCATCGCGCCGTGGCCGGTCGAGCTCTACGCGCCCCGGCATCTGACCTCGTTGGGTGACCGTGTCGCGTTCGTGGGCGGGATATCGCGGTTCGCGGGCCGCGCACGCCCGGCCCGCCCACGCGGTGGTGAGGTCGTCCTGCTCGGGGGCGGTGGCGGAGCCGACGTCTCCGCTGACGACATCGCGGCGGCGGAGAGCGCGTCGGGGCGTCCGTGGCGCGTGCTCGGCGCCGGGTCGGGTTCATGGACGGCCGATCCGTGGGAGGCGCTGTCGACGGCATCCGTCGTCGTGTCGTGGTGCGGCCAGAACGCCGTCGCCGACCTCGCTGCGGCGGGCGCGCCCGCCGTCGTCATCCCGCAGGAACGCCCGTTCGCCGAGCAGCACGCGACGGCGTCGGCGCTCGGACGCTCGGGCCTCGCGGTCGCCCTGACCGGGTGGCCCGAGCCGGCGCGGTGGCCGGACCTGCTGGGGCAGGCATCCGCCCGCGGCGGCGAGGCCTGGGCTGCGTGGCGCACCGAAGGAGCGGCGCAGCGCGCTGCCGCGGTCATCAGCGCCGAGCTGCGGACGGGAGAGGCTCGATGAGCGATGTCGCGATCGTGACGCTCTGTTCGGCGCCTCGCCTCGGGCACCTGCGCAATCAGCTGCGTGCGACGGCGGGCCTGGCGCGCGTCGTCGTGTGGATCGGCGACGACGATGCGCCGGACCTCGATGCCGAGCGCGTCGTGCGCGTCGCTCCGGGAGCGGCCGGCCTGCGGCTCGCGGCGGCGCGCAATGCCGGCGCCCGCGCCGCGGAGGCCCTCGGGGCGAGACTGCTCATCTTCCTCGACGCCGATTGCATTCCCGGGCCCGAGCTCGTCGGTCGCTACCGCGATGCGGCGGGTCAGCACCCCGATGCGGTCCTGTGCGGGCCGGTGACGTATCTGCCCGCCGAAGCCGCACTCGATGCGGCTTCCCTCCGCGCGGCCACCGCGCCCCACGCGGCGCGCCCGGCTCCGGCGGCGGGCGCCCTGCAACGCGCCGCCCCGGAGGAGTACCCGCTGTTCTGGTCGCTGTCGTTCGCGACCACGCCCGCCGTGTGGCGGGCCGTCGGCGGCTTCGACGAGAGGTACGAGGGATACGGGGGTGAGGACACCGACTTCGCGTTCTCCCTGCGGCGTGCATCGATCCCGATGATCTGGGTGGGCGGTGCCGACGCGTACCACCAGTATCACGAGACGTCCTCGCCGCCGTGGCAGCACCTCGACGACATCCTGCGCAACGGTGCCCTCTTCGCCCGGAAGTGGGGCGAGTGGCCCATGACGGGCTGGCTGGAAGCCTTCGAGCGGGCCGGAGCGATCGTCAGCGGGGGCGACGGCTGGCGTCGAGCCTCGGCCTGATCGCGCCGGCGAGGAGGTCGGTCGCGGCGCCGATCAGGTCGCGGGCGACGGGGTCGGGGGCGAAGTCGGCGACCTGAGCGCGGGCGTGTTCGGCGAGGGTGCGTGCCCACGCCGGATGGCGCACCGCGACGTCGATGGCGGCGGCGAGGCGTTCGGGATCCGCGGGCGGCACGCTCTGGCAGTCCTGTCCGTCGGTGCAGAATTCGTCGTACCCGCTGCCGGAGGTGACGATGAGCGGGGTTCCGATGGTCTTGACCTCGAGGGCGACATTGCCGAATCCCTCCCAGCGCGAGGGGCAGATGACGACGTCGGCGCGAGCGATGGCCCCGTAGAGCTCGTCACCGGGCACGTGCCCGAGCCAGGTCACGCGGTCGCGCGCCGACGGCGGCAGCATCTCGACGAGCGCGGCACGCGTCGGCTCGTAGCGGGCATCGCCGCCGGCCCCGGCGACGACCAGCCGCGCCCGCGGTAGCTCCTCGTGCACGCGCCGGAAGGCCGAGAATGCGTCTTCGATGCCCTTGCGACGTTCGGACCGTCCGAGGAACAGCACGACCGGCGCCTCATCGTCCGGCCAGCCCTGCGGGACCCCGGCGCGTGCCGCGGCGGCGGCCACGGCGTCGACGTCGATGCAGTTGCGCACGACGCGAGCCGGGGGCAATCCCGGGTAGAGGTCGCTCGTGCGCTCGAGCATCGCGCGGGAGATGGAGATGAGACCCGCGGAGCGATACAGCTGGCGCCGTTCGGCGGCGGCCTGCCGCGCACGCACGACACGCTGCCCGATCGGCAGGTCGGCAGGACGGAACCCGGAGACCTCGTCGGCGAGCCGGACCCCGGTCGCGAGGTTCGTCAATAGCGGCGCCGTGCGGGGGAGCATGGCCGCGAGGCCTCGCCACTCGGGTGCGAAGACGACGTCATGGCGGCGTGATCGGTAGGCGCGCCGCACGCCGCCGCCGATCAGGCGGATGCCGTCGCCCGCGTCGTCGGACACGAGCTCGTCGTTCGTCTCGATCGCGAGATCGACCGCGATCCCCTGGCGCGCGAGGGCCGGAAGGAGGGCAGCGTAGTGGCGGCCGATCCCGCCGGTGTAAGCGGTGACACCGGCGTACTCGGGAGTCGCGACGAGCCAGCGGGCGTCGGCGTGCGACGTCAGGATCCCGGTCATGAGGCCTCGGAAGGCAGCGTGCCGAGCGAAAGCCCGGTGACCGCAGCGGCCTCGGTGATCATTGCCCGCACACGTCGCGGGTCAGTGACGACCGGGTGCGGCGATGCGAAGTCGAATCGGAGCGGGATCGAGCGCTCGAACCACAGCGTGCTCCGCCCCTGTCCGTCGCCGTGTCGCCAGCTCACCGTGAAACCTTCGCCTGCGCCGAGCTTGGCCGTGACCACGAGCTGAAGATGAGCGAGCACATCGTCGGGCATGACGATGGGGATCAGGTCCGACCCGTATCTCAGTACGCCCATCGCGGTGCTCGCCTCCCCTCGTGCCACGACAGGGTGCACCACCCGCTCGCCGTTCCGAGTGGCCCTTGACGAGCCGGTCGTGGGCGAGCTAACGGCGCGAGGGACGCAGGCGTCGTCGCAGCGCGCCCGTCATCCGGCGTGCGGTCGCCGCGAGGCGACGCAGTCCACCTCGCGTCCGCCGGCGGCGGCGCGCCGTCCGGAGGACGCTCGCCCAGCGGCTGCGGATGCGCGCGTCGCTGTAGGCGGATGCCGTCGCTCGCGCGCTCCGCCGCATCGCGGCTCGTCGGGCGGGGTCGAGCGCCGCTGCGGCCCGGATGGCGTCGGCGAGTGCGTCGACGTCGCCGTCGGGCACGAGCCAGCCGTTCTCGCCGTGGCGGATGAGCTCGGCCGGCCCGTAGGCGATGTCGTACGCGATGGGAAGGCAGCCCGCGGCCATCGCTTCGAGCAGGACGAGGCCGAACGCCTCGGACCGGCTCGTGAGCAGGAGCAGGCTCGCCGTGGCCATCGCCGAGGCGGGGTCGTCCGTGTGACCGTGGAAGCGGATGCCGTCGTCGTCGGCAGCCAGCGCGACGAGCTGGTCGGCCTGGGACCCGGTGCCGTAGACGTCGAGGCGCATCGCGGTGCGGCCGCGGGTGTCACCGTGGACCCGGCGCATCGCGGCGATGGCATCCTCGACGCGCTTGATGGGTTCGAGGCGGGCGATGACGACGGCGTCCTCGCGTTCGGACTCCTGCGGCAGCGCGGAGACGTCGACGGGGGCGACCGGGTGGGCGACGCTGGTGAGGAACG
The DNA here is from genome assembly GCF_003610405.1 of Microbacterium sp. AG238. Classification (GTDB taxonomy): domain Bacteria; phylum Actinomycetota; class Actinomycetes; order Actinomycetales; family Microbacteriaceae; genus Microbacterium. The sequence continues at coordinate 1,351,870 of NZ_RAQC01000001.1, read as the reverse complement.
GGTGTGGCCCGACGATCGCGCGGACGTCGGCGGCTTGGGCCTCGGTCGCGAACGCGACGGCGTCGAAATCGGTGAGCCGCGAGAACACCGGCTGCCGGGATGCGCGTACCGAGCCGGGTGTCGGGCCGCGGTGCGAGCCGTGCACGACGTGGACGGTCGTGACGCGGCGACGGCGGTAGCCTGCGGCGAAGGGGGCGACGGTCTTGCTGTCGACGATCAGGAACGCTTCGTCCTCGCCCACGATGTGGTCGAGCCAGTCCGCGTAGAAGTCGTATCGCCGACGCCAGGCCCGGATGGGCCGGCCGGCGGCGTCGCGTGCGAGGAGGACGCGGCCGCGCGCCCCGACACGTCGCTCCGACAGCGCGATCGTGCCGTCGGGGCGGAGGTGGTCGATATCGACGGGTTTGCCGTCCTCGCCGAGCCGCAGCCGGCGGAGGAGCACGCCGCCGGCCTCATCGCAGACGATGTCGTCGCCGTCGGGGTCGAGCGGCGCCGGGGCGCCGGGCAGCCCGGAGCCGGTCGGAACCTCACCCGTGCGCGGCCAGTCGTAGAGGTTGCGGATGGTCACGGACGTCTCGACTCCGACGCCCGGGATGGGCGGGAGGGGGAAGGCGCGGTCGTCGAGGGTCAGGACGTCGACCGGTGTTCCCGCGTCGGCGAACAGGCGACTGCGGTCGAGCATCGCGGTCGTCATACCGCCGTAGGGAATGGCGATGCCCCAGGTCAGCGCGAGGTGACGTCCGGGAGGAAGATCGGAGACGGGCACGGCGTGGTCACCGCGGTCCGGGACGCACGGACACGTCCGGAACCTGGGCGTCCCGGGGGAGGTCGAGTGCGGCGAGCACGGTCGTCGCGACCGACTCGGGGTCGATGAACGCGGCGGGGTCGTAGTCGCGGCCCTCCTGACGGTGCACCTCCGCCTGCATCGGGGTGGCGGTCCGCCCCGGGTACACCGTCGTCACCCGGATTCCGTTCGCGGCCTCCTCGCCGCGGAGCGCGTCGGCGAGGGCCTTGAGGCCGTGCTTCGACGCGGCGTACGCGCTCCAGGAGGGGTGCGCCGTGAGGCCTGCGCCGGAATTGACGAACAGGATCTGACCGCGCGCGGCGCGCACCGCGGGCAGGGCGATGCGGGTGAGCTCCGCGGCGGCGATGAGGTTGACGGTGAGCTGGTCGACCCACGCGGTGACCGGCAGGTCGGCGACGGGGCCGAGCTCGACGATGCCCGCGCCGTGGATCACCGTGTCGATCGCGTCGGGCACGCGATCGACGAGAGCCGCCGCGAGCTCGGCGGGCTCGCTCAGGTTTGCCGCGACGCCGACGGCGCCCGGAAAGAGGTCCGCGAGCTCGGACGCTCGGGGTTCGTCGCGGCCGAGGAGCACGAGCCGGTCGCCGCGGTCGGCGAGCCGGCGGGCGATCGCGAGGCCGATGCCCGAACCCGCCCCCGTGATGAGATGCGTCTTCGTCATGCACCCATCGTCCCATCCGCACGCTCCGCGGCCGCGTCCGTTTGCACCCCGCCGCCGAACGTGCGACGATCATCTCGGACATGTGACTGGTCATGCAGGCAGGATCCGAACGTACGTGCATCGCACGACGCTCGGGTCCTTTTTTTGTTGCCTCCGACCGGGTCCGGAGCGGAGCCGCTCCGGCGGCACGGTCCGGGATTCCACAGGAGGAAAACGAAGATGACCACCACGAAGGATGCCGCGGGCGCGATCCTCGAGCATGTCGGCGGACCCGAGAACATCGCCGCGCTGCAGCATTGCTCGACGCGGCTCCGGTTCAATCTCGTCGACGATGCCCGCGCCGACGAGGCGGCCCTGAAAGCGGTGCCCGGCGTCATCGGCGTCGTGCGCGGCCCCCAGACGCAGATCATCGTCGGGTCGAAGGTGAGCGACTACTTCGCCGAGATCGAGCGACTGCGCGGCGGCCGCGCGGCCGGTCGTGCGGCGGGGCGGACCCGGCAGAAGCTGACGTGGAAGCGCGCGGGCTCGGCGATCATGGACTTCGTCGTGGCCGTCTTCACCCCGATCATCCCCGCGATCGCCGGCGCGGGCATCTTCAAGTCGTTCTTGATCCTCGCCTCCGCGCTCGGGTGGATGCAGACCACCGATCCCAGCTATCAGGTACTCTCGGCGATCCCCGACGCGGTGTTCTTCTTCCTGCCGCTGCTGGTGACCTACACCGCCGCGAAGAAGCTCGGCGTCAACATCCCCCTCGCCCTCGGCATCGTCGGTCTGCTGGTGTTCCCGGCCTTCTCCGGGCTGCTGACCCAGGAGGGCGGTGTCGCGCTGTTCGGCCTGCCGATCCCGGCGATCGCCTACAACGCCCAGGTGTTCCCGCCGATCCTCGCTGTGCTGCTGCTGTGGCCCATCGAGAAGCTGGCGACGAAGATCACGCCCGGGCCCATCCGCACCTTCTTCGTGCCGCTCCTGTGCTTCATCGTGGTCTCCCCGATCATGATCTTCGCCCTGGGGCCGCTCGGCTACGGACTCGGGTCGCTGCTGACCGGCGGAATGCTCTGGCTGTACGGCACTCTCGGCTGGGTCGCCATCGCACTGCTCGCCGTCGTGCTGCCCTTCATCATCTCGGTCGGGATGCACAAGGCGTTCATCCCGCCCACGATCGCGACCGTCGCGCAGCAGGGACGTGACCCCTTCTACCTCGTGGCCTCACTCGCCCACAACATCGCCGAGTCGGGCTCGAGCCTGGCCGTCGCGATCCGCACCCGCAACAAGACGCTGCGCGGCACGGCCATCTCGTCGGGCATCTCCGCGTTCTTCGGCATCACCGAGCCCGCGCTCTACGGCGTGACGCTGCAGAACCGCCGAGCACTGTTCGCGGTGATCGCCGGGTCGCTGACCGGCGGCGTCTACCTCGGCATCGCTGCTGTCGGAGCCTTCGCCCTCGTCAGCCCCGGAGCGGCGAGCATCTCGATGTTCATCGACGTGCTGAACCCGTGGAACCTCATCCACGCCGTCATCGGGGCCCTCGTCGCCTTCGCGACCGCCTTCGTCGTCGCGCTCGTCATCTGGACGGACTCCGACTCGGGCACGATCCGCGCGCTCGAGGCTCAGGCCGGCAGCGCGGGCGACATCGCGGCCGAACCGGTCGCCGACGGCAGGCTCGTCGCCCCCGTCGCCGGCGAGGTCGTGCCGCTCGACCGCGTCGACGATCCGGTGTTCGGTGGCGGCATCCTCGGCGACGGCGTCGCGATCCGTCCCAGCGCCGGTTCGGTGTACGCGCCGCTGTCGGGGGTGGTCTCGAGCCTGCTGCCCTCGAAGCACGCCTTCGGTATCACCGGCGACGACGGCGTCGAGGTCCTCGTCCACGTCGGGCTCGACACCGTCAAGCTCGACGGTGCCCCCTTCGTCGCCCACGTCGCGCAGGGCGATCGCGTCGAGCGTGGTCAGCTCGTCCTCGAGGCCGACCTCGAGGCGATCCATCTCGCCGGGTTCGACACGATCACCCCGGTCGTCGTCCTCAACGGCGACGCGTTCGACGTGGTCGAGGCTCTCACCGGCCCCGTCGAGGCGGGCACCGGCATCTTCACCGCACGCACCAAGGAGGCCGCTCGTGGCACTGTCTGAATCGTTCCTGTGGGGCGGCGCGCTCGCCGCCAACCAAGCCGAGGGCGCGTGGCGCGCGGGCGGCCGCGGGCCGGCCGTCTCGGACATCGCGAAGTACCGCCCGAACGTCGATCCTCGCGAGTACGCGATCCATCACGCGCACACAGTCGAGAGCATCACGGCGGCGATGGCCGATGACGACGAGACCTACTACCCCAAGCGCCGCGGGATCGACTTCTACCACCGGTACCCCGAAGACCTCGCGCTGTTCGCCGAGATGGGCTTCACGGTGCTGCGCGTGTCGATCGCCTGGACGCGGCTGTACCCGACGGGTGAGGAGACCGAGCCGAACGAGGCGGGCATCGCCTTCTACGAGGGGCTGTTCACCGAGATGCGGCGGCTGGGCATCGAGCCGCTCGTCACGCTCTCGCACTACGACCCGCCGCTCGCTCTCGCCCTGAAGAACAACTGCTGGGTCGATCGCAGCACGATCGCCCTGTTCGAGCGTTTCGCGCGCACGTGCTTCGAACGCTTCGGGCATCTCGTGAAGCTGTGGCTGTCGTTCAACGAGATCGACGGCATCGTGCGGCACCCCCTCACCTCGGGCGGCATCATCGAGGAGACCGTCGAGGGCAGCGTCCTGCAGGCCTGCTACACGGCCCTCCACCACCAGTTCGTGGCCTCGGCCTCGGTGACCCGGATGCTGCACGAGATGTGGCCGGAGTCGCAGATGGGGTGCATGCTGACGATGCTGAAGACCTACCCGCTGACGTGCCACCCCGACGACATCGCCGCGACGCAGGCGAAGGACCGGCTGCTCTATCTGTGCACGGACGTCCAGGCCGGCGGTGCCTACCCCCGGCTCGCCCTGAACGCGCTCGCGCGACAGGGCGTCGAGATCCCGTTCGCCCCGGGGGATGCCGAGTTGCTGCGCGAGCACCCGGTCGACTTCATCTCGCTGTCGTACTACATGACCCTCGCCGAGTCGGTCGACCCGAATGCCGAGCGGACGCCGGGCAACACGGTGCTCGGGGTCAAGAACCCCTACCTCGAGTCCAGCGAATGGGGGTGGCAGATCGACCCGGTCGGACTGCGGATCTCGCTCATCGATCTGTACGACCGCTACGGCAAGCCGCTGTTCATCGTCGAGAACGGACTCGGCATGCGCGACGAGCTGACCGCAGACGGGCGCATCCACGACCCGTACCGCATCGACTACTTCCGCGCGCACTTCCGCGAGATGATCCGGGCGGTCGATGAGGGCGTCGAGCTGATGGGGTACACCAGCTGGGCACCGATCGACATCATCAGCGCGTCGTCGTCGCAGATCTCCAAGCGATACGGTTTCATTCACGTCGACCTCGACGACCTCGGTCAGGGCAGCGGTGAGCGTCGACGCAAGGATTCGTTCTGGTGGTACCAGCGGGTGATCGCCACGAACGGTGCAGATCTCGGGTGACCCCACTGCTCCACGAGCGTGAGGCCGGGTCGATGAGGACGGGCATGCAGATCATCAAGAAGGTGCTCAACTCGAGCGTCGTGCTCGTCGACGACGAGCGCGGCGTCGAGCGGGTGCTGCTGGGCAAGGGCATCGGCTTCGGTGCCAAGCCCGGCGACGTCGTCGACGAGGGCGCGACCGACCGGGTGTTCGTCGCGCTCGACGACGCGGATCAGCGCAACCTCGTCGAACTGCTCGCGCAGATCCCGGGTGAGTTCGTCGAGCTCACCCGGGAGATCGTGCGAGACGCGGTGGCGTCGGGTCTCGACCTCGACCCGCACATCTACCTCACGCTCACCGACCATCTCCACTTCGCCGTCGAACGGCACCGCCGCGGTCTCGTCGTGGTGAACCGGCTCGCCTGGGAACTGCGCACCGTCTACCCCGACGAGTACGCCGTCGGATCGCGGGGCGTCGACCTGCTCCGGGAGCGCATGCGCGTGGCGGTGCCCGACGAGGAGGCGGCGAACATCGCGTTCCACCTCGCCAACGCGGCCAACGGGCGGGCCGGTGCCGACACGATGCATGTCGTGCGGCTCATCTCGGCGGCGACCACGATCGTGTCGAACTCCACGGGGATCGCCTTCGGCGACGACCTGCATTCGTCGCGCTTCCTCGTGCACCTGCAGTTCTTCGCCGAGCGGGTGTTCTCGGGTCGCATGCTCGAGAGCGACGACGGTTTCCTCTTCGAGAGCATGAGCCGGCGGCATCCGAGAGCGACGGCGACGGCCGAGCGCGTACGCGCGCTCGTGCGGACTCAGCACGACATCGAGATCTCCGACGAGGAAGTGGCCTACCTCGCCCTGCACGTCGCGCGGGCGGTGCCGGGCTGATCGCGCGTCAGTACCCGGCGCGAGCGGTGCGGTCGGCCTCGGGAACCCAGGCCGTGGCGAGCGCTTCCGAGCCGCGGGCCAGCAGCGCCACGTCCGCGCCGACGAGCAGGAAGTCCGCCCCGGCCTCGGCGTAGTCGCGGGCGAGCGCGGGGTCGAAGGCGTTGACGCCCACCGGTGTGCCCGACGCTCGGGCCTGGGTGAAGACCCGTCGGACGGCGGCGACGACGTCGGGATGGGTCTGCTGTCCGAGCAGTCCCATCGAGGCGGCGAGATCGCTCGGGCCGACGAAGACGCCGTCCACTCCGTCGACGGCAGCGATGGCCGCGGCGGCCTCGACCCCCGCGGCGGTTTCGATCTGCACGACGAGCGACACGTGCTGCTCGGCCTCGGCCAGGTAGTCGTCGACGCGGTTCCAGCGGGCCGAACGGGCGAGGGCGGAACCCACACCGCGGATGCCGCGCGGCGGATAGTGCACCGCGCGCACGATCGCCTCTGCTTCGGCGGCCGACGACACCATCGGCACGAGGAGGTTCTGCGCGCCGAGGTCGAGCACCTGCTTGATGATGACCGGGTCGGCGGTCGGGACGCGGACGAGGGTGGTGACCGGCGCCGCGGCAGCGGCGTGCAGCTGCGCGAGGACGGACTCGAGTCCGTTGGGGGAATGCTCCATGTCGATGAGCAGCCAGTCGAGTCCCGCGCCGGCGCAGATCTCGGCGATCAGCGGCGACCCCGAGCACACCCACATGCCCGCGAGCGGGCGATCCGCGCGGGCGAGCGCGTCGCGGAAGGTCGGCTTCAGACGAAACGGCATGCGATCTCTCCCATCGGGCCATAGTCGCAGCGGACCTCGTCGCCGCGCGACACCCACATCGGGCGGGTGAACGATCCGGCGAGGATCAGCTCGCCAGCCTCCAGGCGTGCACCGTGCTGCGAGACCTTGTTGGCGAGCCACGCGACTCCCGTCGCGGGGTGTCCGAGCACGCCCGCCGCCACGCCGGTCTCCTCGATCTCGCCGTTGCGCGAGAGCAGCGCGGGCACCCACCGCAGGTCGATCTCGTCGGGGCGCCGCCGCTCGGCGCCGAGCACCATCGCGCCATAGGCGGCGTTGTCGGCGATCGTGTCGACGATCGTGCGGCCCTCGAGCTCGATGTGCGAGTTCAGGATCTCGAGGGCCGGGACGGCGTAGTCGATCGCATCGAGTGCGTCGTCGAGTGTGCAGTCGGGTCCCGCGAGCGGGCGGGCGAGCGCGAAGGCGAGCTCGACTTCGACGCGAACGTTCGAGAACCTCTCGGTCGCTATCTCGACGCCGGAGTCGAAGACGGTGTCGTCGAACATGACGCCGTAGTCGGGCTCGGTGATGCCGGTCGCCTGCTGCATCGCTCTCGAGGTCAGGCCGATCTTGCGTCCGACCAGGCGTCTGCCTGAAGCGATCATCCGATCGCGCCAGACGCCCTGGATCGCGTACGAGTCCTCGATCGTGGCGCCGGGATAGCGCGCCGTGATGCGCGGGATGACGCCGTGCGTGCGATCGGCTTCGGCCAGTTCGTCCGCGATGGCGGTGACGATGTCGGGGGAGAGCATGGGCGTCCTCTCAGAGCTGGTAGGAGATCAGAGCTGGTGGCCGAGCTTGTACTCGCCCTGCTTGTCCTCGGGCAGCCCGTCGTCGCCGGGCCGGGTGTACGAGAACCCGTCCGCCCCGATCGTCACGGCCATCTCGGAGTCGTCGGTGCGGGCGCGAAGCGGCTGGGGCTTCCCGTCGAGGTCGAGGACGAGGGAGGCCTCGGTGTACCAGGACGGCACGACGGGGTTGCCCCACCAGTCGCGGCGCTGGTTGTCGTGGACGTCCCATGTGATGACGGGATTGTCGGGGTCGCCCGTGTAATAGTCCTGCGTGTAGATCTCGACGCGGTGCCCGTCGGGGTCGCGCAGGTAGAGGTAGAACGCGTTCGAGACGCCGTGACGGCCCGGACCGCGCTCGATGGCGTCCGACCGGCGGAGTGCGCCGAGCTTGTCGCAGATCGCGAGGATGTTGTGCTTCTCGTGGGTCGCGAAAGCCACGTGGTGCATGCGGGGCCCGTCGCCGCCGGTCATCGCGGTGTCGTGGACGGTGGGCTTCCGCCGCATCCACGCCGCATACACGGTGCCCGCGTCGTCTTGGATGTCCTCGGTCACCCGGAACCCGAGCGACTGCATGAACTGCACGGCACGCGGGACGTCGGGCGTCACCTGGTTGAAGTGATCCAGACGAACGAGCTCGCCCGGTGTGTGCAGGTCGTAGCGCCAGGAGAGGCGCTCGACGTGCTCGGTCTGGAAGAAGAACTCGTACGGGAAGCCGAGGGGGTCCTCGACGCGCACTGCGTCGCCGATACCCCGGACGAAGCCGTCCGGCCGCCGTTCGACCCGGCAGCCGAGCTCGGTGTAGAACGCGACGGCGCGGTCGAGGTCTTCGGCTGATCGCACCCGGTACGAGAACGCTGCGACGGCGGCCACCGGCCCCTGACGCAGGATGAGGTTGTGGTGGATGAACTCCTCGGTCGAGCGGAGGTAGATCGCCGCGTCGTCCTCCTCGGTGACGTACAGGCCGAGCACGTCGACGTAGAACTCGCGTGAGGCGGCGAGGTCGGTGACGACGAGCTCCATGTAGGCGCAGCGGAGGATGTCGGGCGCCGGTGCGGCCGGCGTGGGGATCGGGTCGTCGCAGGCGATCGGCGCCTCTGGGCTGACGAAGTATCCCGACGATGTGCGGGTCATCTGTTCGCGGTGGGTCATGACAGCGTCCTTGCTCTCGATGCGGGTGGGGCCGGCGGTTCCGGGCGGCGGCTCAGCTTCTGCCGAAGGTCGGGTTGTGGACCGCGCCGAGGGTGATGTGCACCGCCTGCTGGTTCGTGTAGAAGTCGATCGACCGGTAGCCGCCCTCGTGGCCGAGGCCCGACGCCTTGACACCGCCGAACGGGGTGCGGAGGTCGCGCACGTTGTTGGAGTTGAGCCACACCATCCCCGCCTCCACGGCCTGCGAGAAGGTGTGCGCCCGCTTCAGGTCGTTGGTCCACACGTAGGCGGCCAGCCCGTACTTCGTGTCGTTGGCGAGGGCGAGGGCCTCCGCGTCCGTGTCGAACGGGGTGATCGCGACGACCGGGCCGAAGATCTCCTCCTGGAAGATCCGCGCGGTGGGGGCCACGTCGGCGAATACCGTCGGGGCGACGAACGTGCCGCTCTCGAACCCCTCGGGGCGGCCGCCGCCGGCGACGAGACGGCCCTCGCTCTTTCCGAGCTCGACATACGACATGACCTTGGCGAAGTGCTCGGGGTGCACGAGCGCGCCCACTTCGGTCGCCGGATCATGGGGATAGCCGACTCTGACTCGCTTCGCCTGAGCGGCGTAGCGCTCGACGAACTCGTCGTATACCGAGCGCTCGACCAGGATGCGGCTGCCGGCCGTGCAGCGCTCGCCGTTGAGCGAGAAGACCCCGAAGATCGTGGCGTCGATCGCGGCGTCGAGGTCGGCGTCGGCGAAGACGATCGCCGGGCTCTTGCCGCCCAGCTCCATCGACAGGCCTTTCAGGTGCGGCGCCGCGTTGGCGAAGATCAGCTGCCCCGTCGAGCTCTCGCCGGTGAAGGAGATGAGGGGCACGTCGGGGTGCTTCACGAGGGCGTCGCCCGCGTCTTCGCCGAGGCCGTTGACGAGGTTGAACACTCCGGGCGGCAGTCCCGCCTCCTCGAAGATGCCCGCCCACAGCGATGCGGACAGGGGAGTGAACTCGGCGGGCTTGAGAACGACCGTGTTGCCGGTGGCGAGCGCGGGCGCGAGCTTCCACGACTCGAGCATGAACGGCGTGTTCCACGGCGTGATGAGTCCGGCCACGCCGATCGGCTTGCGGTTGACGTAGTTGATCTGACGCCCGGGCACCTTGTAGGTGTCGTCGGCCTGAGCGACGATCAGGTCGGCGAAGAAGCGGAAGTTCTCGGCCGCGCGCCGGGCCTGCCCGAGCGCCTGGGTGATGGGGAGCCCGGAGTCGAACGACTCGAGCTCGGCGAGGCGGGCGTCGCGCGACTCGACGAGCTCGGCGATGCGGTGCAGCACGCGCGACCGCTCGCGCGGCAGCATCCGCGGCCACGGGCCATCGGCGAATGCGCGCCGGGCTGCTGCGACGGCCGCGTCGACGTCGGCCTTCTTGCCGGCGGCCGCCTGCAGGTACACGCGCCCGGTGACGGGGTCGAGCACGTCGAAGGTGCCGCCGTCGACCGAGTCGACGAGCGACCCGTCGATGTAGTGGCGGATGGCGCCGGGCAGGTCCGCGGGCGTGTGGGGGGCGGTGAGCGTCGTGTCGGTCATCTCGTGCGTCCTTGCAACGGGGGCGGTCAGAAATTGGGCAGGCCGAGCGCCTGATCGGGGTGCTCGTGGGTCATATAGGCGTCGAGAGTCGCGGAGCGGTGGCGTCGTGCGGCGTGCTCGATCTCCGTCAGCGGTGCTCCGCGTTCGATGAGCGCGACGATGTGCTCGTGCTCGCGCACCGACTCCTGCGCGCGGCCCGGCACGAAGCTGAACGTCGAGTCGCGCAGGTGTCCGAGCCGCGCCCACTCGGTCTGCACGAGCTCGAGCATCCGCGGGTTCGCGCACCGCTCGAACAGCACGGCGTGGAACTCCTGGTTCAGGCGCGTGAACGACCGCGGGTCGAAGTGGTCGAGCGATTCGGTCATCAGGTCGTTGATCTCGCGCGCGCGTCGGATGTCGTCGACGTCGAGCGCACGCGCGGCGAGCGCCGTCGCCGCGCCCTCGAGGATCGACAGCGCCTGCATGCTGAACCGGTACTGAGAGTCATCGACCATCGCGACGCGGGCACCGATGTTGCGCTCGAAGGTCACGAGCCCTTCGGCCTCGAGCTGCCGGATCGCTTCGCGCACCGGTACGACGCTCATGTCGAGCTCGCCGGCGATCGTCCCGAGCACGAGCCGGTAACCGGGGGTGAACTCCTGTTCGGCGATGCGCTCGCGGATCCACTGGTACGCACGCTGCGACTTGCTCTGCGTCTCGGGCAGGGGAGGCGTCGACGGTGTCATGCGCCGCGCTCGCCGTCGTACCGGGCTCGCCAGGCCGCGTTCATCGGGAACAGGCCGTCGACGGATGCGCCCTCCGCGACGCGCGCGGCGATCCAGGCGTCCTCGTCCTCTTGGGCGAGCGCGGCATCGACGACCTCGGCCACGAGAGCGGGCGGGATGACGATCACGCCGTCCGCGTCGCCCACGATGACATCGCCGGGCTGGACGGTCGCGCCGCCGCAGGCGATGGTGCCGCCCGCCTCCCACGGGACGTGCCTGCGGCCCAGCACGGCCGGGTGCGGTCCCGCCGTGTAGACCGGGAGTCCGATCTCGGCGACGGCGGCGTAGTCGCGCACGCCGCCGTCGGTCACCACGCCGGCGGCTCCCCGGGTCTGGGCGCGGAGGGCGAGGATGTCGCCGAGCGTGCCCGACCCGGTCTCGCCCCGCGCCTCGATGATGATCACCTCGCCGGGCGAGACCGAGTCGAAGGCCTGCTTCTGCGCGTTGAAGCCACCGCCGTGACGGGCGAAGAGGTCGGCGCGGAAGGGCACGAATCGCAACGTGGCGGCGGTTCCGACGAGCGTGCGGCCCGGGTGCATCGGGTGCACACCGTCGATCGAGACGTCATCGAGACCGCGCTTGCGCAGCTGCTGAGAAAGCGCGGCGACGGGGACGCGCTCGAGCTTGGCGCGGAGGTCCGCGGTGAGAACGGATGCCGGTGCCTCGGGCAGCCCGGCCGCGGCACGCGACCCCCAGGCCTCTTCGCGCTGGACGTCGTCGACAGCGGGCAGCGACCCGAGCGCGGGGTCGAAGCTGACATCGGAGCCGGCGGCGACAGTGGTGACCAGACGCCCGGAGGTGGCGCCGGTGTCGAGCGCGTCGACCTCGACCTCGACGACGTCGCCGGGTCCGATGACCGACGATCCGGCCGGCGTCCCCGTCAGGATGACGTCTCCGGTCTCGAGGGTCAGGTGCTGGGAGAGGTCGGCGACGATCTGCGCCAGGGGGAACAGCATCCTCGCGCTCGTGTCGTCCTGCACGAGGGCGCCGTTGACCCAGGTGCGGACCCGCAGCCGGTACGGGTCGACGGTGCGCGCGTCGATGAGGTCCGGACCGAGGGGCGTGAAGCCGTCGCGGCTCTTCGAGCGGAGGTTCGACCCCTTGTCGGCGGAGCGCAGGTCGTAGACGCCGAGGTCGTTGGCCGCGGTGATCGCGGCGACGTGGTTCCACGCCTCGGCGAGGCCGATACGAAAGGTGTCGCGGCCGATGATCAGCGCGATCTCGCCCTCGAAGGCGAGCAGCTCGGTGCCGGCGGGGCGCTCGACCGTGCCGCCGGTGGTGGTGATCGAGCTCGCCGCCTTCAGGAAGTACGAGGGGGCGGCGGGCGTGCGTCCGCGCTGGGCCGCCCGGGATGCGTAGCTCAGGTGGACCGCGATGATCTTTCCCGGCCGACCGGAGCTTCCTCGCTCTTGTCTCATATTCGAAATCGTATATGATCATCGCCAGCAGAACAACGTCTGCAGACAACGTCGTCGACACCTCGGGAGCACGAAGATGAGCACCCCCACATCCACACCCGGTCCGGCCGCACGCAGCGGATTCACCCCGACCGGGACCATCGCCACCACCGCCGACCGCCGCCGCGTGGTCTTCGCCACCGTCGTCGGGACGACGGTCGAGTGGTACGACTTCTTCATCTATGCCACGGCGGTCGGGCTGGTCTTCGGCCAGCTCTTCTTCGCCCCGCTCGGCGCCAACAGCGCTTTGATCGGATTCGCCACCGTCGGCGTGAGCTTCCTCTTCCGCCCCCTCGGGGCGTTCCTCGCCGGTCACCTCGGCGACCGGCTCGGACGCAAGCTCGTGCTGATGTGGACGCTCATCCTCATGGGGGTCGCCACCGCTCTCATCGGCCTGCTGCCCACGTACGAGACGATCGGTCTCGCCGCGCCCGTCATCCTCGTGCTGCTGCGCATCGTCCAGGGCATCTCAGCGGGCGGGGAATGGGGCGGCGCGGTGCTCATGGCCGTCGAGCACGCCCCGAAGACGCGCCGTGGTGCGTTCGGGGCGTCGCCGCAGATCGGCGTGCCGCTCGGGCTGCTCCTCGCATCGGGAGTCATGGCGCTCATGGCCATGATCGCTCCGGGAGACGCGTTCCTCGCCTGGGGCTGGCGGGTGCCGTTCCTCCTGAGCGTGGTGCTCATCCTCGTCGGCTGGTACGTGCGTCGCCGCGTCGAGGAGAGCCCCGTGTTCACCGAGCTCGCCGAACGCCGCGAGAAGGCGCAGATGCCGATCGTGCAGCTGTTCCGCAAGCACGCCGCCCTTGTGATCATCGCGGCGTTCGTCTTCGCGGGCAACAACGCCGTCGGCTACATGACCACCGGCGGTTACATCCAGAACTACGCCACGAACCCCGACGGCCCCCTCGCCTTCGACCGCGAACCGGTGCTGTGGGCGGTCGCCGGCTCGGCGGTCACCTGGCTCATCACGACCCTCATCGCCGGCTTCCTCTCCGACCGGATCGGTCGCCGGACGACCTACATCGCCGGCTGGATCCTCCAGCTCGCGGGCGTGTTCGCCCTCTTCCCGCTCGTGAACACCGGGAGCATCGGTCTCCTCTTCACCGGGCTGGCGATCCTGACGATCGGGCTGGGCCTGACGTACGGCCCGCAGGCCGCGCTGTACGCCGAGCTCTTCCCGGCATCCATCCGGTTCTCGGGGGTCTCGATCTCATACGCCATCGGCGCCATTCTCGGCGGCGCGTTCGCGCCGACCATCGCCACGGCGCTCGTGCAGGCGACGGGCTCGACGATGTCGGTGACGTGGTACCTGGCCGGGATGACGGTCCTCGGGCTCGTCGCGACGCTGCTCCTGCGCGATCGCAGCGGCATCCCGCTCGACCCCGACCACGAGGCCGAGCAGTCGGTCAGCCCGATCGTCGGCATCGGTCGACGCTGAGCGCGGCGGCGAGGAGGGGGCACGATGCAGTTCCACCATCACGGCTACGTCTCGGGGGATCCCCGCGTGCAGCCCGCTGCCGGTCGCGGGCTGCACCGCTCGGCTGAGCTGCCCGATGAGACCGACGTCCTGATCGTCGGCTCGGGACCGGCGGGGATGCTGCTGGCGGCGCAGCTGTCGCAGTTCCCCGACGTCGACGTCCGCCTGATCGAGCGCCGGGTCGGGCGACTCGAGCTGGGGCAGGCCGACGGCATCCAGCCGCGCAGCGTCGAGACCTTCCAAGCCTTCGGGTTCGCCGAGCGCATCATGGCCGAGGCCTACAACATCGGCTGGATGAACTTCTGGGCGCCCGACCCCGCCGACCCGGTGCGCATCGTGCGCACCATGCGCACCGAGGACTACGCGCTGCGAATGAGCGAGTTCCCGCACCTGATCGTCAATCAAGCGCGCGTGCTCGACTACTTCGCCGAGGCTGCGGCGCAGGGCCCGGGGCGCGTCGTGCCGGACTACGGCGTCGAGTTCCTCGGGCTGACGGTCCGTGACGAGGGCGACTTCCCCGTCGAGGCGCGCGTCCGTCATCTCACGGGAGAGCGGGCGGGGGAGGAGCGCACGATCCGCGCGAAGTACGTCGCGGGGTGCGACGGTGCGCGCAGCCGCGTGCGCGACGCGATCGGGCGGGTCCACGTCGGTGAGGCATCCGCTCACGCGTGGGGCGTCATGGATGTGCTGGTGAACACCGACTTCCCCGACTGGCGGATCAAGTGCGCGATCAACTCGGCCGCCGGCAACATCCTGCACATCCCGCGGGAGGGCGGTTACCTCAGCCGCATGTACATCGATCTCGGCGCGGTGGCCCCCGACGACGACCACCGTGTGCGGCAGACGCCGATCGACGAGATCATCCGGCGAGCTAACGCGATCCTGCATCCGTACTCGATCGACGTGAAGGAAGTCGCCTGGCACAGCGTCTACGAGGTCGGACACCGTGTCACAGACGGCTTCGACGACGTCCCGGCGGGGGCCGAGCGTGCGCCGCGCGTGTTCCTCACCGGTGATGCCTGCCACACCCACAGCGCGAAAGCCGGTCAGGGGATGAACGTCTCGATGCAGGACGGGTTCAACCTCGGGTGGAAGCTCGGTCATGTCCTGACGGGGTTGGCTGCGCCGTCGCTGCTGTCCACGTACTCAGCGGAGCGGCGCCCCGTCGCGCAGCAGCTCATCGACTTCGACCGGGAGTGGTCGGCCCTCATGGCGCGAAAGCCCGAGGAGATCACTGATCCGCAAGACCTCGCGACGCACTACCTGGCGACGGCCGAGTTCCCCTCGGGCTTCCGAACGCGCTACGCACCGTCGGTGATCGTCGCCGACGGTGCCCACCAGGAGCTCGCTTCGGGGTTCCCGATCGGCATGCGCTTCGCCTCGGTCGAGGTCGCGCGCGTCGCCGACGGCAACGCGGTCCACCTCGGTCACCATGCCCGCGCCGACGGGCGGTGGCGCATCTACGCGTTCGCCGACGCCCCGTTGCCTGGCGCGCCCTCGGCCCTCGACGACTTCGCGCGGTGGCTGGCGTCGCCGGTGTCGCCGGTGTCCGTGCACACCCCCGCGGGCGCCGACGTCGATGCGGTGTTCGACGTCAAGGTCGTGTACCAGCAGCGGTACGACGAGATCGAGCTGCCGCTCGTGCCCGACGTCTTCCGTCCGAGCACGGGCCCGCTCGGCCTGACGGACTGGGAGAAGGTGTTCGCCGCGGCGCCGAGCGCGTGGCACGATTCCGACATCTTCGACGAGCGGGGGCTCTCGCGAGACGGGGTCGTCGTGGTCGTCCGCCCCGACCAGTACGTGGCCGCCGTGCTGCCGCTGACCGCGACGGACGAGCTCGCCCGCTTCTTCGCGGCAGCACTGCTGCCGCGCTAGGAGTTCACGCGCAGGATCTCCTCCTGGTACGGCGCGCGGATCTGCGCCGACACCCGCAGGTCGAGCAGGAGGAACGGCCGCTCATCGGCGGGGCGATCGCGCCACCGGGCGAGGGCCTCGAGATCGTCGAGTGCGCGCACGACGACGCCCTCACCGCCGACAGCGCGGCACAGCGCGGCGAAGTCGACCTCGGGGATGAGCATGGGGGCGGGCGCGAGGCCTTGTGCGCCGTAGAGGTGCACCTCGGCGCCGTACGCGCGATCGTTCCACACGACGGCGAGGCCGCGGCCGCCCGCGACCCGCACCGCGGACTCGAGGTCGCTGACGGCCATGAGTCCGCCGCCATCACCGGTCGTCAGCACGATCGTCGCGTCGGGGCGGGCGCGAGCCGCGCCGGGGACGGAGGGGAAGCCGAGTCCGATCGACTGATACGCCGTGCCCACCATCATCATCCGGTCGGGCGACGACACGGGCCAGTACATGTTCGCCCACCCGATGAAGTGTCCGCCGTCCGACACGACGACGCGGTCCTCGGGCAGCAGCTCTCCGATCCGCCGCGCGGCGGACCGGGGGTCGAGGCGCCCATCGGGGGCGAGAGCCTCGCCGGGGTGGTGGTCGCGCAGGTCGGCGATGTCGAGCGATTCGCGCCAGCCGCTCGCGGGAGCACCGATAGCGGTGAGCTCGTCGGCGATCGCCCGGGCGGCGAGGGCCGCGTCGGCGCGCACGTAGAGCCCGACATGCGGATGCGTCGCCGTGGGGGCCGTGTCGATCTGTGCGACGGTCGTCCCGGGTGAGAACAGGGCGCCGAACCGCATCGTGAACTGATTCAGCGACGCGCCCACGACGACCACGACATCGGCTTCGCGGATGAGGTGCATCGCGCCCTCGGCGCCGAAGCCGCCCGTGACTCCGAGGTCGAACTCCGGGCGGGGGAAGAGGCCGCGTCCGAGCGCGGTGGTCGCGGTCACGGCGCCGGTGGCGTCGGCGATGTCTCCGAGTGCTCGTCCCGCTCCCGCGAGCCAGGCGCCCCGGCCGGCCAGGATGAGGGGGCGCTGCGACGTCGCGAGCGCGCGGGCGATCTGTGCGACCGTGCCCGCCGCGAACGGTGTGGTCGGAGCCGGTGCTGCGCTGTGCCGCGGCTCGGGCGTGTCGGTCAGCGGCCCGGCGTCGGCCTTCGCGACGTCGTAGGGGATCGCCAGGACGACGGGGGCGGAGTACGCGAGGGCGTGCTCGATCGCGATGATGGTCGTGGCGGCGGCATCCGTTCGGCCGACCGTGTACGTGCGGACCCCGACCGCCGAGGCGAGGGCGATCTGGTCGACGTCCCACGGGCGCGGTCCCGACGTCGGAGCGTCGCCGACGACCAGTACCAGCGGGGTGCGTGCCTGAGCCGCCTCGGCGAGCGGCGTCAGGGTGTTCGTGAAGCCCGCGCCGTACGTCGCGGTCGCTGCCGCGAGGCCGCCTCCGGCACGGTAGTGGGCATCGGCGGCGACCACGCCGCCGGCTTCATGGCGAAGCGCGGTGAAGGTGACGCCGGGCGAACGCTCGAGTGCATCGAGCAGATGGGCGTTGCCGTTGCCCATCACGCCGAAGACGTGCGATACGTGTCGGGCGAGGACTGCGGAGACATGCGCGGAGACGGAGGGCATGGCGATGCCTTTCGAGACGGGACGGTGATGGAGGCCGTATGTGTCTCACGCGCGGATGCCGCTTCGTGCCCATTTTTCGAGCACCGACGGCAACGCCGCCGCCGGACGTTCCGATTATAGGAACGACCGACGACGGCGTGAAGTGTGCGGTGCGGTGCGGGTCAGGCCGGGACCTTCAGCCGCGGCACTCCGGCGGTCACGGGGCGCAGCTCCCGCTGCGGGGCCTCGGGGATCTCCTGATCGAGAGCCACGATGAGACCGGCGGACGACGTCGCGGCGTTGGCCATGTCGCGGACAGCGGCCGGGTTGAGGACCTCCATGTCGGCGCTTCCGAAGACGAAGCGCAGGGGGATCGACGGCTGCAGCCAGATCGACGAACGACCTCCGTCGCCGGTCCACGACATCATGAAGCTCTCGTTGCGCCGGAGCTTGGTCGCGATGACGACCTTCAGGTGCGCGAGCAGGCGGTCCGGGATCTCGATGCGGGTGTCGGAGTTTCCGTAGTGGAGCTGTCCCATGCTGTCCTCCTGAGATCGTCGATGAGAGAGGAAAGTGTTGGTTCCCTCGTTAAGTATCTAGCCAGACAAGACACTTCCTGTCAATTCTTAGATCTTATGTATCTCACGATCTGTGAAAGACGGAATCTGTCAAGCCGGACTAGTGTTCTAGGATGCTGTTCGTGAGGAGGTGGCAACCCGATGCCTCAGAACGTCGTCCGTCATGAAGGACTTCATCTCTACGCGGACCAACCCCGCGATGAGGTCGGCCGTCGGTTGAGCGATGCCGTGCTGCGCCTGCGGCGCGCCGAGCAGGTGCAGGCGGGTCTCGCCGTGCGGGCGTCCGAGCTGTCGGCGATCGACCTGACGGCGCTGCGGTACCTCGTCCAGGGTCACCGGGACGGCCGCGACCTGGGCCCGAAGGACCTCATCGTCATGCTCGCCACCTCGAGCGCGACCGTGACCAACGTCGTCGAGCGCCTCGCATCGAAGGGCCTGGTCGAACGCGTCCAGCACCCCAGCGACCGCCGCGCGCACTACCTCGTTCCCACGGAGGCGGCGATCGAGCGGGTGGATGCCGCCTTCGCCGCCCATCACCGCGCGATCGTCACCGTCATCGATGAGCTCGACGCCGACCGGGCCGCCATCGCCGCCGAGGTCATGGACCTGCTCGCCGCAGCCCTCGACGACGTCGCCGGACGCAGCGCCTGACGAGCCTGAACATGCCGGGGGCCGGCTCCACCTCGGTGGATGCCGGCCCCCGGCTCATTGCGTTCAGCTGATCTCGTGGTCAGCTGTCTTCGCCCTCGGCCTGCGAGGGGTGTCCCGTCGCCTCCTCCGGGGCTTCGCCCGTGTCGGGGTGTTCGGGGTCGGCACCTTCGGCCTGACTGGGCTTCGCGTCGTGTCGCGACATCGACGGTCTCCTTCCGGGATGGGCTTGTCGTCCCCTGGCTATCACGCTTGCCAGGTCGTCGCCATCCCCTCGCCCCGGTCGGGGCGACGTGCTTACGGTCGGCCCATGTCCGACTCATCTGAACCCCTGACCGACGAGAACGACCGCCGTGAAGAGCTGCTGCGCGCCGGCGGCTCGACCGAGGCCGACGCGGCACCGCGTATCGAGACGAGCGAGCACGATGGTGTGACGCGCATCGACATCGCCGAGACCGCCGCCGTGCGCCCCGGCCCCGGCCCCGGCACGCCCGAAGCCGACGGCGACGGATCGGAGGAGGCGCGATGAAGGCACTCACCTGGCAGGGGCGCCGCAACGTCTCGGTCGAGAACGTGCCCGATCCCGAGATCCTCGAGCCGACGGACGCGATCGTGCGGATCACGTCGACGGCGATCTGCGGGTCGGATCTGCACCTCTACGAGATCTTCGGGCCGTTCATCGACCGCGGCGACGTGCTCGGCCACGAGCCGATGGGCGTCGTCGTCGAGGTCGGCTCGGCGGTGACGAACCTCGCGGTCGGCGACCGGGTCGTGGTGCCGTTCAACATCTCATGCGGCCACTGCTTCATGTGCCGGAGGGGACTGCAGTCCCAGTGCGAGACGACCCAGGTGACGGAGTACGGCAGCGGTGCGTCGCTGTTCGGCTACACGAAGCTGTACGGTCAGGTTGCGGGAGGGCAGGCCGAGTACCTCCGCGTGCCGCTCGCCGACTACAACCACATCCGGGTCGGTTCCGACCTGCCCGACGACCGTTACCTGTTCCTCAGCGACATCCTCCCGACCGCATGGCAGGGCGTCGAGTATGCCGACGTGCCCGACGGCGGGACGCTCGCCGTCATGGGCCTCGGTCCCGTGGGGCAGTTCGTCGCTCGCGTCGGCGCGCATCGCGGCTACCGGGTGCTCGCGGTCGATCCTGTCGCCGAGCGGCGTGCGATGGCCGAACGACACGGCGCGGAGGTGTTCGACCTGACCGACTCGGTGGTCGACGAGCTCCGTGATCTCACCGACGGACGTGGCGCGGACGCCGTCGTCGACGCGGTCGGCATGGAGGCGCACGGCAACCCGGCCGTCTCGACCGTGCACAAGGCGTTGGGCCTGCTGCCCGACGCCCTGGCGCAGAAAGTCATGGAGACCGGCGGACTCGACCGGCTCGCCGCGCTCCACTCGTCGATCGACCTGGTGCGCCGCGGCGGCACCGTGTCGATCAGCGGCGTGTACGCGGGCGAGGCCGACATGATGCCGATGAAGACGATGTTCGACAAGCAGCTGAGCCTGCGGATGGGACAGTGCAACGTCAAGCGCTGGATCGATGACCTGCTGCCCCTCGTGGAAGATCCCGCCGACCCGCTCGGGGTCATGGATCTGACGACCCACCGCGCGCCGCTGGCCGACGCGCCGGACCTCTACGAAACTTTCCAGAAGAAGGAGGACGGCTGCATCAAGGTGGTGCTGCAGCCGTGACCTCGCCCCGGAGAGGAGACCGCCGTGTCGCGTAACGTCCGGCTCATGCACTGTGCACCCGAGGATGTCTTCGCGGTCCTGAACGACGGCTGGCTCTTCCCGGCCTGGGTCGTCGGCGCGTCGCGCATGAGAGACGTCGGCGAAGCGTGGCCGCAGAAGGGCTCGAAGCTGCACCATTCCTTCGGAGTGTGGCCCTTCGTGATCGACGACAGCACCTCGGTGCTCGAGTTCGACCCGCCCCGACGCATGGTGCTCCAGGCGCGAGGGTGGCCGGTCGGCGAGGCCCACATCACCATCGACGTCAAGCCGCGGGCCGACGACTGCGTCGTGCGGCTGCAGGAGGTCGCCGCGGAGGGGCCGGGCTCCCTCATCCCGCAGCCGCTCCTCGATCTGCCCCTCCACGTGCGCAACGCCGAGACGCTCCGGCGGCTCGCGCACCTGGCGGAGGGCGGCGCGGGACGGTGACGACCGAGTACGACGCCGTCATCGTCGGCTCGGGGCCGAACGGACTGGCGGCGGCCGTCACCCTCGCCCGCTCGGGACTGAGGGTGGCCGTCTTCGAAGCGGAGGACCACTTCGGCGGCGGCGCGGCGACGGGTGAGATCACCCTTCCGGGGTACCGGCACGACCTCTGCTCGGCGGTGCACCCGCTCGCGTTCGAATCAGCGTTCTTCCGCGAGTTCGGACTCCGTCGGCGGGTCGAGTTCGTCGTGCCCGAGGTGTCGTACGCGCACCCGCTCGACGGTGGGGCGGCCCTGGCCTATCGCGACCTCGACCGCACCGCCGACGGCCTGGGCGTCGACGGCCGCGCATACGCACGACTGATGGCCCCCCTCGTCGACCGCGTGCGGGGGATCGCCGATTTCACGAGTGGCTCGCTGCTGCGCGTGCCCGGTGATCCGATCGCCGCGGCCTGGTTCGGGGCTCGCACCCTCGAACAGGGGACGGCGGCATGGAACCTGCGGTTCCGCGAGCAGGCCGCACCGGCGCTCGTGTCGGGGGTCGCGGCCCACACGATCCTGGGTCTGCCCACGCTCGCGGCGGCCGGTGGCGGACTCGCGCTCGCGACCTACGGCCACGCTCGGGGGTGGCCGATCCCGGTGGGCGGCAGTGGCGCCATCGTCGCGGCGATGGTCAACGACATCCGCGCCCACGGCGGCCAGCTCTTCGCGAGTCGCCGCATCAGCTCGCTCGACGAGCTGCCCTCCGCGCGTGCGCTTCTGCTGGATGTCACCCCGCGAGCCCTCATCGGGATGTCGGGTGAGCGGATGCCGGCGCGCTACCGCCACCGCCTCGAGCGCTTCCGCTATGGCGACGCCGTCGCGAAGGTCGATTTCGCGCTCTCGGCGCCCGTGCCGTGGCGCGATCCGGACATCGCGCGCAGTGGCACGGTGCACGTGGGCGGCATGCGGTCGGAGATCGCGGCCTCGGAGAACGCGGTGCGGGCGGGTCGCCTGCCCGATGCGCCATACGTGCTGGTCGCCCAGCCATCGCTGTTCGACGAGAGCCGCGCGCCGGCCGGCCACCACACGTTGTGGGCGTACACGCACGTCCCCGCGGGCAGCGACGTCGACCGCACGGAGGCGATCGTGCGTCAGATCGAACGCTTCGCGCCGGGCTTCCGCGACACGATCCTCGGCACACGCTCCGAGACCGCGCGGCAGGTGGCGACCCGTAACCTGAACTACCCTGACGGCGACATCTCCGCCGGTGTGCCGTCGCTCGACCAGCTGATCGCGCGGCCCGTGCTCGCCCGCGACCCGTGGCGGACGCCGATGACGGGGGTGTACCTCTGCTCGTCGTCGACGAGTCCGGGGCCGGGTGTGCACGGCCTGGCGGGGTGGTGGGCGGCGCTGAGCGCGTTGCGGCACGAGTTCGGTGTGCGCACCCGGCCCGACCTGTCGCCGCGTCTCTAGGGTCGCGATGTGTCCGAGTCAAGCGGAAGTGCGTCGATCCGCCGCGCTCTTACAGTGGACGGATCATCGTCGTCTGCGGGAGGTTCCATGGTGAGCGGTTCGTCCGAGCCCGAATCCGTCGCGCGTGCGGTCGAGCGTCTGCGGTTGGCCGAAGCCAGTCTGGCTCGGCGTCGGCAGAGCGACTGCGGTCCGAGTGAGACCGCGCGCGCCGCGATGCGCGTCGTCTACGACAGTGCGGATGCCGGCAAGCGCGTCACTCCGACCGATATCGCGGCGACGCTCGGCATCTCGACGCCGACGGCCACCACGATGCTGAAGCGACTCCACGACGGGGGGCTCGTCGCGTTTCAGCGGAACCCCGACGACGGCCGGAGCAAGTACGTCGTCCCGACCGACCGCAACGCCGACGTCGAGGGCGTCGATCCGCTCACGGTCCGTGTCCGCGACATCGCGCGCGGGCTCGACGAGGAGACCGCCGCCAAGCTGGCGACCCTTCTCGACGCGATCGCGGAGGCCGTCGACGAGGAGTGCCGCTGAGGCACGCGGGTCGTCAGGCGTCGGCGGTCGCCGGCTCCGGGATCACACGGAGGCCGTTCGCCCCGCCCGCCTCGAGCATGAGCGCCTCGACCCAGTGCCGGTTGATCGTCGGCGGTCGGCTGCCGCTGAAGAGGAACACCATCGGCACCGCCGGATGCACCCAGACGCTGAACAGCCCACTGTCGGTCGAGCGATGGAACATGAAGGGCTCGTTGCGTCGCAACTTGTTCATGAAGACCACCCGCAGGTGCGCGAGCAGACGGTCCTCGACGTCGAACGTCCGCCCCTGGCTTCCGTAAACGAGTGTTCCCACGGACGCGAGGCTAATCGCGGGTTCCGGCCTAACTAATTCCGGTTAGTTAGGCGAACTAGTTAGGCCGTGTTGCTCGTGCGTAAACCCCGCGTGAACTTCTGTCAAGCGGCTAGGTGCGGCGGGCCCGGGGCGCGACACTCGGTGAAGAGCGACAGGAGTGGTCATGGTTCTGGATATGTCACCGATCGCCCGCAAGCCCAGCGCGGTGCGCCTGGCCACATCGGGAGCGCTTCGTCAGCTACCCACTCGGCGCCCCGAGCCCGCGAGCGCGCAGGCGGATGTCCGCTGGGAGCTCGTCGACGTCGACCGCTACGAGGTGCGCGAGGGCGAGGTCGTCCTCGGATTCATCGACGTCGTCGGCGCCGTCTTCGTCGCGCTCGGCGGCCCGTGGTACTCGGCCGCGGTCGAATTGCGGCAGACGCTGCGTTTCGACGAAGCGGTGCAGACGCTGCGTTCGACCCGGCGCCACTGACGGCGCTCGGAGCCGAGGCCGCGGCCTTCTAGGCTGAAGGCATGATCCGGATCGCGACCGTCGGCACGAGCGTCATCACCGACGCGTTCATCGGCGCGGCATCCCGCACCCCCGGCATCGAGGTCGCCGCGGTCTCCTCGCGCGACGGTGCGAAGGCGCGCTCGTACGCGGATCGTCTGGGCGTGGCCGGGGCGTTCGCGGGCCTGGACGCGGTCCTGGCCGACCCCGGTATCGACGCGGTCTACATCGGGTCGCCCAACTCGGCGCACGCACCGCAGGTCGCAGCCGCCATCGCAGCCGGAAAGCACGTGCTCGTCGAGAAGCCCGCGGTCGCCTCCGCCGCCGAGTGGGACGACCTCGTCGACCGCGCCCGGCGTGCCGGGGTGGTGCTGATCGAGGCGATGCGCACGGCATATGATCCGGGCATCGGGGCTGTTCGCGAGCAGCTGGGATCGCTCGGAGTCCTCCGTCGCGCTTCGTTCCATTACGCCAAGCGGTCCTCGCGCTACGACGCTGTGCTGGCCGGAGAGACGCCGAACATCTTCGACCCCGCGATGGGCGGAGGTGCGCTCGCCGACCTCGGCGTCTACGGCGTGCATGCGGCCATCTTGCTCTTCGGCGAGCCCGCAGAGGTCTCCGCGTCGGCGGTGACGATCGCCACCGGCGCGGACGGCGCCGGTCTCGCGGTGCTGCGGTACCCGGGACTGATCGTCGACGTCGGATACTCGAAGATCACGACCGCGGTCCGGCCGAGCGAGATCCAGGGCGAGAGCGCGACGCTCCTGATCGATCATCTGGCCAGCCCGCGCCGCGTGACGCGCGTCGGGGCCGGCGGCCCCGAGTCGGAGTGGACGTCCGAGGCGCCCGTCGACACTCTCGACGGTGAGGTCGCTCGTTTCGTGGAGCTCGTCGGCGATGGCGCCGCCCCCGACGACGACCAGGTTCGGACATCGGCTACGTTGCGCACCCTCGAGCGCATTCGTCAGGCGGCCGCCGCCTGACGCATCCGTCGAGCGTGGTGTCAAGGCCCTGGGGTTCCGTGGCCGCTCGACGCAGGCTCGAATCATGCAACACTCGGGACTGCGCTGGGATGAGATCGCTGAGGATGCCTGGCGGGTATGCGATCCCGCTCGCCCGGCCTCGGATGCCGACGCCGTCGTCGCCTACGTCGAACGGCGCCGCGACGGTGTCTACGAGGTCGTGTGGCTCTGCGGGACCGCGGGGACGGAGACGTTCGTCGCGATCGGTGAGGCGGCGTTCGCCATCGCCGCCCGCCATGCCGCGTCGCGCCGGGCGGGATCGCCGCTGGCGACCAAGCCGTTGCCCATCGCGCACCGGCCTCCGCTTTCGCCGGCGTGAGGCGCGACCGCGGTCAATCTCGCATCCGATCGATGAGCAGTCCCACGGCCGCGTTCACGCTGTCGTCGATGACCTGCTCGGGTTCGCCGTCGAGCTCGAGCAGCACGTGCCCGGTGTCGTCGCCGGCGCTCCACCCGAGGTAGACCGTCCCCGGCTCATGTCCGTCGTGGGGCTCCGGTCCGCCGACGCCGGTCGCCGACACTGCGAGGTCGGCTCCCGTGAGCTCGCGGACGGCCCGCGCCAGCTGTTCGGCGCACTCGGGGGAGCAGGGATCGATGCCCTCGGCCAGATCCAGGACCCGGTGCTTCGTCTCGAGTCGGTAGGCGACGACCCCGCCGGCGAACCAGTCGCCGGCGCCCTCGGCGGCGCCGATCGTCGCGGCGAGGTTGCCCGAGGTCAGTGATTCCGCCACGGCGATCACGGTGCCGGTCTCCTGCGCGCGGCGGGCGAGTTCGTCGATGTGTGTCATGTCTCCTCCTGGGGCGACCCTAAGCACCGCGCGGCGCCGGGGGCGCGGGGATTGTCCGGAATCCGGTGCGGTGATACGTGCGCCGCACCTGCATGCAGAGTCGGGACTTTAGTCCTAGTTCGTCGGGGAGCAAACGCGAGATAGTTATGTGGTCAGACCACATACGATGAAGGAGACAGAAATGACCACGCACGCGGTCCACGCAGCCATTCCCCGTACGGAGGCTCGGACCCGCACCCAGGCGATCGCCCGCCAGGACGAGATCGTGACCTCGCTCACCGGACGCCGCACCCTCGCTGCGCTGCGCTATGCGACCGGCTTCATCTTCCTCTGGGCGTTCCTCGACAAGCTGCTCGGCCTCGGTTTCTCGACGCCGTTCGAGCGGGCGTGGATCAACGGCGGCACGCCGGCGCAGGGCTTCCTCAACAGCCCCGCCGTCACCGGCCCGCTCCAGCCGTGGTTCCAGGGCATGGCGAGCCCGCTCGCCGACGTCCTGTTCATGGGCGGCATGCTCGCCATCGGTGTCGCGGTGATGTCCGGGATCGGACTCCGCGTCGCCGCGGTCGCCGGAAGCCTCGTCATGCTCCTGATGTATCTCGCCGAGTGGCCGTTCGCCTGGGGTGCCGCATCCACCAACCCCCTCGTCGACTACCACATCGTCTACGCGCTCGCGCTGATCGTGATCGCCGTGCTCCACGCCGGCGACACCTGGGGCCTCGGCGCCATGTGGAAGAAGCTGCCTCTCGTGCAGCGCTTCCGGTGGCTCGTCTGACATCGAGTCGCCCCAGCGAAGGCACGGACCCCACCCGGGTCCGTGCCTTCGTTCATTCGCGTCCGGGGTGCCTGGCGCGCAGCGCGGCCTGCGTGCGGCTCGTGACACCCAGCGTGCGCATGATGCCGGTCAGGTGGTTCTTGACCGTCTTCTCGGCGACGCCGAGCTCGGCCGCGATCGCGCGATTCGACAGCCCGCGCGCGACCAGCGCCAAGACCTCGCGCTGCCGGCGGGGAAGGGCCTCCCCGGGCGGCACCGGCGCCGCCGCCGTGTGCAGGGTCGCGCTCAGCGGGTGCCCCGAGCCGACGCGGCGCACCGCGTCGATGAGCTCACTCGCCGCGAGGTCTTCGAGGAGGAATGCCGAGGCCCCCGCCGACGCGCTCGCGCTGCGGGCCTCATCGTCGTCGGCGGCGCTCAGGACGATGCACCTCACGCGCGGATTCATCGCCCGGAGTGCGCGACACGCGTCTGCCCCGGTGCCGTCCGCGAGTCGATAGCCGAGGACTGCGACATCCGGTCGTGTCACCTCGGCGCGTGCGGTGGCCTGTCGGGCGGTGGCCGCCTCGGCGACGACCTGCATGCCCGTGGCCGCATCGATCAGGTCGGCGACGCCGCGACGGACCAGGTCGTGGTCGGCCAGGACGAGCACGGCGAGCATGGGCTCCACCGTAGCGTCCGGCTCGTTACGGTGGAGGGATGGAGGAGCATCGCGCCGGTCCGCGCCGCAGCGAGCAGGCTCGTCTGGCGGTGCTCACGGCAGCGGCCGAGCTGATCGCCCGGAGCGGCTACCAGAACCTCACCATCGAGGCCATCGCCCGGCACGCGGCCGTGGGCAAGCAGACGATCTATCGGTGGTGGCCCTCACGCGCCGCCATCCTCAGTGAGGCGCTGCTGGAGGGGATGATCTTCCGGCATCAGCTCGCGGTGCGCGACACCGGCGACCTGCGGGGCGACCTCACGGAGTGGATGTCGCGGGTATGGACGGTGCTCGATGCCCCGCAGGGGCGCCTGCTGCTGCGATCGCTCGTCGCAGCGGCCACCGAGCACCCGCCGATCGGCGAGCTCATGCGTGATCGCCTGAGCGCCGACGGGGGCATTCGGGCGCGCGTGGTCGCTCACGGTGATCCCGCGCTCGCGGCGGTCGAGATCGGCGACGCGGTGGCGGGGTGGATGATGATGCAGGCGCTCCTGGGCGCGGCTCCCACGCCCGACAGCATCCGAGCGATCGTCCACGTCCTCGTGCCGGGTTAGGGTTGACGAGACGTCGCGTCTCGTCAAGGCGTCCGCACCGCGAAGGAGTCGCCGATGGCCGAGCTGCTGTACCGCCTGAGCAAGGGAGCCGCGCGCCGCGCCTGGCTCGTCGTCGTCGCCTGGATCGCGGTGCTGGGGATCGCCGGCGGTGCCTTCGCACTCGGATTCGGCGGGCTGTCGTCGAGCTTCGACATCCCGGGCACCGCCTCGTCGAAGGTCACCGACCAGCTCGCCGACGAGCTGCCCGACTTCGCCGGAGCCGCGGGAACCGTGGTGTTCCACGCCGAGGACGGTGCGCTCACCGACGATCAGCGCGCGGCGATCTCCGACCTCGTCGCCTCGGCCACCGACCTGCCCGACGTCGCGACCGTCAACGATCCGTTCCAGGCGGAGGCACAGCGGGCGACACAGGCTCAGCAGCTGGCCGACGGCCGGGCGCAGCTGTCGGCCGCGCGTGACCAGCTCGACGCCGGACAAGCGCAGCTCGACCAGGGGACGGCCCAGCTCGAGGCGGGGCAGGCCCAGCTCGACGCCGCACGGGCTCAGCTCGAGGCTGCCGGCGCCCCCACTCAGCAGCTCGCCGCGCTCGATGCCCAGCAGGCACAGCTCGACGCCGGCCGCGCCGAGCTGGAACGGCAACAGGCGACCCTCGACTCGGGCCGCGCCGAGCTCGAGGCGCAGGCCGAGACCGCCGACCTCGGCGGTCGTCTGCTCGACCTGGCCGACGGGATCGCGCTGGTCTCGCCCGACGGCTCGACCGCGACGGTCAACGTCGCCTTCACCCTGCCGCGCCTCGAACTGCCGCAGGACGCGAAGGACGCCGTCGTCGAGCACTTCACCGCCGAGCCGATCGACGGTGTCGAGGTGGGCTTCTCGACCGAGATCTCGCAGGGCGTGCCGAAGATCCTCGGTGTCGGCGAGGCCGTCGGCGTCGGCGTCGCCGCCGTCGTCCTGCTCGTCATGCTCGGAAGCCTGATCGCGGCCGCGCTTCCCCTGGTCACCGCCATCGTCGGCGTGGGGGTCGGCGTGCTCGGGGTGCTCTCGCTGTCGGGAGTCGTGCAGATGGCGTCGGTGACCCCCGTGCTCGGCGTGATGCTCGGGCTCGCGGTCGGCATCGACTACGCGCTGTTCGTGCTCAATCGGCACCGCAAGCAGCTGCTGCGCGGCATCGACCTGCACGAGTCGATCGGCCTCGCCGGCGGCACCGCCGGCAACGCCGTGGTCTTCGCCGGCTCGACGGTCGTCGTCGCCCTCCTCGCCCTCAACATCACCGGCATCCCGTTCCTCGGTCTCATGGGAACGGCCGGGGCCGTGTGCGTCGCCATCGCCGTCCTGATCGCGATCACGCTGCTTCCGGCGCTCCTCGGGCTGCTCGGGATGCGCGTGCTCGGCCGCCGGGCGCGCACCCGTGTCGGAGCGCCCGACGCCGTGTCGACGCCGACGCGCGCCATGCCGACCTGGCGCGCCGTCACGACCGCCGTCGTCTCGGTCGGGCTCCTGCTCGTCCTGGCGGTGCCGGCGCTGTCGATGCGGGTCGGCCTTCCCGATGGGGCATCCGAGCCGGAGGGGTCGTACGGACAGCGTGCGTTCCAGCTCACCGAAGACGCTTTCGGTCCCGGCACGAACTCGCCGCTGCTGGTGACCGCGAGCCTCCCGGAAGGCCTCGACGACGCCGGGCGTCTGCAGGCGCAGGTCGCGGTGGCCGAGGCGATCGCCGGCCGGGAGCACGTGAGCGCCGTCGCCCCGATCGCCGTCTCCGACAGCGGTGCCATCGCCGCGTTCCAGGTGATCCCCACCGAAGGCCCGAGCAGCGTCGCGACCGAAGACCTGGTGCGCGACCTGCGCTCACTGCCGCCCGTCGACGGCGAGTACGCGCTCGGTGTCGCCGGTCAGGCCGCCATCAACATCGACATCTCCGAGGGTCTCGTCGGCATCCTGCCGATCTACCTCGCGGTCGTGGTGGGGCTCTCGCTGGTGATCATGATCGTCGTGTTCCGGTCGCTCGTCGTGCCGCTCATCGCCACCGGCGGCTTCATCCTGTCGCTGTTCGCGACCTACGGCGCCGTCGTCGCGGTGTTCCAGTGGGGGTGGGGCGCCGAGCTCATCGGTCTGCATACGACCGGTCCGATCCTGAACTTCCTCCCCGTGATCCTCGTGGGCATCCTGTTCGGGCTCGCCATGGACTACCAGCTGTTCCTCGCATCGGGCATGCGTGAAGCGTTCGTGCACGGCTCCGAAGCGAGGCTCGCCGTCATGCAGGGGTTCCGCGCCGGCCGCTCGGTCGTCGTGGCGGCGGCGCTGATCATGGTGTCCGTCTTCGGCGGCTTCATCTTCGCCGAGGCGACGATCATCCGCTCGATGGGCTTCGGTCTGGCCTTCGGCATCCTGGTCGACGCGCTCGTGGTGCGCATGCTGCTGATGCCGGCGCTCATGCACCTCATCGGCCGCGGCGCGTGGTGGCTGCCCCGGTGGCTCGACCGCATCCTGCCCGATGTCGACGTCGAGGGCGCCAAGCTCGAGCGGACGCACCCGCACGTCTGAGGGGCAGGGTCTCAGAAGGCGTCGAGGTCGGCACGCAGGCCCTGACCGGTGTGCTCGGTGCGCAGGATGCCGCGCCGCCGGAGCACCGGAACGAGCTCGTCGAGCGCTCGGTGCAGTGTGACGGGGTGGAAGTCTCCCGAGAAGATCAGACCGTCGTTGTCGGCGTCGTCGCCGAGCGCCTGGATGACGTCGGCGATCTCCTCCGCGGTCCCCACCGTTCCTCCGGCGCCGTCGGTCACGCGACCGAGCCGTGCCTTGCCGGCGAGGATGTCGCGCAGCGGCGCCTCCGAGAAATCGGAGTATCGGCCGAGCAGGCCCCGGATGGTGCCTTTCGAGACGTGATCGCCGAAGATCGCGGGGTCGAGCGGGCGGTCGAGATCGAGCGTCGTGAGGTCGGTCTCGAGGTCGCTCGACCAGGCCTCGGCGACCTCGACGAGGGTCGCCTCGTCCGGGTGGCGTGACGCCTCGACGATGCGCTCCGCCTCGTCGGCCGAGCTCGCGACGATCGGCTTGAAGACGAAGAAGGTCTTGACGGCGTCGGCATCCCGGCCCGCAGCGCGCGCCGCCTCGCGCACCCGGGCGCGGTAGGCGCGGATGCTCGCGGGATCGAGGTTCGACAGGGCGAGCTGGATCTCGGAGTTCGCACCGGCGAAGCCGATGCCCCGGGGGGAGCCGCCGGGCGAGGCCACGATCGGATCACCGGCGGGCAGCGGCTCGGCATTCAGCGGACCGTCGAACGAGAAGTACTCGCCCCGGTGCCGGACGGCGTGGATCTTCGAGCCGTCGGCGTAGATCTGCGTGTCGGGGTCGGCGATCAGCGCGTCGTCGTCCCAGCTGTGCCAGAGCAGGCGCAGGGCGTCGAGCCATTCCTGGGCGCGGTCGTACGCTGCATCGTGACCGAGGCGCTCGGTGCCGAAGTGGTGCGCCGAGCCGACGTCGGTGACGACGTTGAGTCCGAGCCGGCTGCCGCTGAGGTGCTGCAGCGATGCGAACTGACGGGCCGCGAGGTACGGCGGCCAGGCGGCCGGATTGACGGTGGGGATCACGCCGAGGTGCTGCGTCGCGGCGAACAGGTACGGCGCGAGTGTCCACGGGTCGTGCTTCGGCCCGCCGTAGGCCTTGCGCACCCGCAGATTGAGCGTCTCGGGGGTGATGCCGACCGAGAGCGCGTCTTCGATGAGGACGAAGTCGAACCCCGCCTGCTCGAGCTCGCGCGCCGAGTGCTGGTAGAGGTCGGGCTTCTGCCACGGCCAGTTCCACCACTGGTAGGGCCGCGCCCAGCCGTGGGGACCGAAACCTCGGGAGAGGAACCACCCGAAATGCTGCGTGCGGGTCACGCCGACACCGCCTCCGACACATCGGCGGTCGCGGCCGCGGCCGCGATGAGCCCGCGCTCGAGGTCGGCGATGAGGTCGCCGGTGTCCTCCAGCCCGACCGAGAGCCGCAGGAGCCCCGGTCCGACGCCGATCCGCTCGAGATCGGCGTCGCTGCGGCTGGCGTGGGTGGTGGTCGCGGGATGCAGCACGAGCGACCTCACATCGCCGAGATGGGTCATCGGGGTGAACAGCCGGACGCTGCGGGTGAATGCCTCCGCGGCTGCTCTCCCGCCCGCGAGGGTGAAGGAGAACAGGGCGCCCTGCCCGGCCGGGAGGAGGCGGGCGGCGAGGTCGTGGTCGGGGTGCGAGGCGAGTCCGCTGTAGTCGACGCCGACGACCTCGGGGCGTGTCTCGAGCCAGGCAGCGAGCGCCGCCGCCGTCTGCGATTGGCGAGCCACGCGCAGCGAGAGGGTCTCGATGCCCTGTAGCAGCAGGAACGCGTTGAGGGGCGACGGTGACGGACCGAAGCGCATCGCGACGCGTCGTGCCGTGTCGAGGAAGGCTCTCTCGCCCGAGCGTTCGACGAACGTGCGGCCGTCGGGTCCGGTCTCGGAGGCGATCTGGCGGAAACGTCCTGGTACCGCATCCCACGCGAAGCGTCCGCCGTCGATGATGACGCCGCCGAGGCCGGTGCCGTGGCCCGACAGGAACTTCGACGCGGAGTGGATGACGATGTCGGCACCCAGCTCGAGCGGACGCAGCAGGTACGGGGTCGCGAGGGTCGAGTCGACCACGAGCGGGATGCCGTGGCGGTGCGCGACCTCGGCGACGGTGGGGATGTCGAGCACGCCGCCGCGTGGGTTGGCGATCGACTCGGCCACGAGGGCGCGGGTGCGCGGGCCGATCGCCGACTCCCAGGCGGCGGGGTCGCGCGGGTCGTCGACGAAGTCCGTCGTGATCCCGAGCCGTGCGAACTCCGAGCGCAGCAGCTCGCGCGTGCCTTCGTAGATCGCGGAGGCGGCGACGATGTGATCGCCGGATTCCAGGATCGTCAGCAGCGCCGTCGTCGTTGCCGCCTGGCCGCTGCCGACCAGCAGCGCTCCGACGCCACCCTCGAGATCGGCGATGCGCCGCTCGGCCGCCGCCGCCGTCGGGTTGCCGACGCGCGTGTAGCTGAAGCCCGTGGCGGGGTCGGCGAAGCGGCCCTCGCCGTCGGCGATGTCGTCGAACTCGAACCCGGCGGTCAGATAGATCGGTGTCGCGCGCGAGCCGTACGCGTCGAAACCGCGGGCCCCCGCGTGCAACTGACGCGTCGCGAAGGCGAGGGATTCGGGGTTGTTCTCCAGAGCGGACATGGAGGGAAGAGTACGGCGGGCGACCGAGGCGGCGCTTTCGTCTCGTCATGCGGAGTCACGCGGCGCCTGTCGGCCGCCCTCGTGTGTCGCCCTGTGTTCTCATGTGTCGCCCTGTGTTCTCGTGTTTCTGACTGTTTCGCCGGGGGAGGTGGGCCGGGGGCGGTCGTGGCGAGCATGGGGTCATGTCCCCCCTGGTGAGTGTCGACGACCTCGCCGCCGAACTCGCCGCGGACGCTCCCGTGCGGCTGCTGGATGTCCGGTGGCGGCTGGACCGCGCCGAAGGGCGGCCCGACTACGTGAGCGGGCACCTGCCCGGCGCTGTCTACGTCGACCTGGAGCGCGAGCTCGCTCGCCCCGGTGTTCCCGAGCAGGGGCGGCATCCGCTGCCCGGTCGCGCCGACCTGGAGATCGCGGCTCGACGCTGGGGTGTCACCGGGGGCGACCGGCTCGTCGCCTACGACGACAACGACGGCGTCGCGGCAGCCCGTGCATGGTGGTTGCTGCGCCGTCACGGCCTCGACATCCGCGTGCTCGACGGAGGTTTCCGGGCGTGGGTCGCATCGGGCCGACGTCTCGAGCGCAGTGATCGCGCCGCGGCGGCCGGCGATGTGGAGCTGCCGGAGGGGAGGGGCGGTCTCGCCGGTATCGACGAGGCGGCCGTCGCTCCGGCCCGAGGCGTGCTGCTCGACGTCCGCGCGCCACAGCACTACCGCGGTCAGACGGCCGGGGCCGACCCGGTCAGCGGGCACATCCCGGGCGCGCTCAATCTGCCGACGGTCGTCCACATCGCTCCGGACGGGTTGCTGCGAAGCCCCGACGAGATCCGTGCCTCGCTCGCAACAGTGGGCATCGGTCCCGACACGGATGTCGTCATCACGTGCAGTTCGGGAATCGCCTCGGCTCACACCGCCCTCGCCTTCGCCGTCGCCGGATACGGCCGTGCGCGGGTGTTCGCGGGATCGTGGAGCCAGTGGTCTCGCGACCGCGGCCGTCCG
This sequence comes from Microbacterium sp. AG238, assembly GCF_003610405.1. Lineage (GTDB taxonomy): Bacteria > Actinomycetota > Actinomycetes > Actinomycetales > Microbacteriaceae > Microbacterium. The sequence goes on along the minus strand of NZ_RAQC01000001.1, from coordinate 1,318,213 downwards.
GTCGCGACCGGTCCCAGCCCGGCCGCCGCGATCGGCGTCGTCTCATAGACGACGATCTGATCTGACGACGATCAGTCGCGGAGGGCGGAGCCCTCGCTGAGGCGGTGCCACGTGCGGTTGTGGTAGACCAGTGCGTCGCCGTGACCGCCCGGCTCGACGTCGCGTTCGACGTGAGACTGCAGGGCGTGGCCGGCGATGACGATGGAGCCGCCCGCATCCATGCGCGACACGACCGCGCAACGGACCCACGCACGCACGCCGCGGTACACGGGCTCTCCCGTAGTCAGCCGTGACCAGGTCGAGGTGTCGGCGAAGCGATCGATGCCGCTCGTCGCGCCGAGCTTCGCGAGCGGAAGGTCGTCGGCGTCGAGGAGATGCACCACGACGGTCTCGGCCGTCGACAGCACCGCCGAGGCGGACGACTGCGCCGACACCGAGAACACCAGCAGCGGCGGGTCGGCGCTCACCGACGACACCGAGGTCGCCGTCAGCGCGACCGGGCCGTCGCCTGCGTCAGCCGTGATGACGGCGACACCGCCGGGGTGCCCGCGGAAGAGCGTCTTGAAGTCATCGGCGGACAGCGAGCCGCCCAGATGACGGGAGGGGTGCTCCGCGGACGGGTCGATGTTCGGCTGAGACATGATCACGACGTTAGTAACCACGAAGGCTCACCACATGTTCCGTGAACGTCGGAGACGATCGATGACGCCATGTAACGTTCCCCGCGTGACGACGAAACCCCACGACGGATGGTCGCGCCGGTACGGCTCGGCTGCGCCCCACGACGACCTTCCGCGCAACGACGTGCTCGACCTGCTCTACCGTCACCGTTCCGTGCGCCGGTTCGCGCCCGGCGAGATCGACGATGCGACACTGACCGCGATCGTCGCCGCGGCGCAGTCGGCGTCGACGAGCTCGAACCTGCAGGCGTGGTCGGTCATCGAGGTGCGCGACCCCGAGCGGCTCGACGCGCTCGCGACGCTCGCCGGCGACCAGGACTTCATCCGCCGGGGCGGCGTCTTCCTCGTCTTCGTCGCGGACTGGGCCCGCGCGCGCGAGCTCGCACACCGAGCGGGGGAGAGGTCGGACGCCGTCGAGTACATCGAGAGCACGATCGTCGGCTTCATCGACGCGGCGCTCGCCGCCCAGAACGCCGTCGTCGCGGCGGAGTCGCTGGGGCTCGGCGCCGTCTACGTCGGAGCCGTCCGAAACCACCCCGAGCAGATCGCCGACCTGCTCGAGCTTCCCGTGGGCGCCTTCCCCGCGTTCGGTCTCGTGCTCGGTCGCCCCGACCCGGACGATCGCGCCGGGGTGAAGCCGCGATTGCCGCAGCGGGTCGTCCGTCACCGCGAGACCTACCGCATGCCGGTCGACGCCGACATCGCCGCATACGAGGAGGCCGTCACGGCGTACTACCGCGCGCAGGGCGAGCCGCGGGGCTGGCTGCGCGCCGCGATCGCGCGGGTGCGGGATGCCGCCAGCCTGCACGGGCGTCACACGCTGCGCAGCTCTCTCGAGCGGCGCGGGCTGTCGTCGCGCTGAGCTCGACGGGCGGAACCCTCGACAGCGCCCCGGCCCTGGCCTAGGGTGGACGCGTGCAGACCTGTCGTTGTTGTCGCTGAGCGCCGCCGCGCTCACCTCAGACGACCCCGACAGCACCCGCGCCTCTGAGCGCGCGGACACCGTGAGGACACCCTCGTGCGCTACGCAGAGAACATCGCCGAACTCGTCGGCAACACACCCCTGGTCCGGCTGAACCGTGTCGCCGCGTCGACGCGGGCGACCGTGCTCGCCAAGATCGAGTACTTCAACCCGGGCAGTTCGGCGAAGGACCGCATCGCCGCGAGGATCATCGAGGCCGCCGAGCGCGACGGCTCGCTGCGGCCGGGGGGAACGATCGTCGAACCCACGAGCGGCAACACCGGTGTCGGCCTCGCTCTCGTCGCGCAGCAACGGGGATATCGGATGGTCTTCGTCGTTCCCGACAAGTTCGCGGGCGAGAAGGTCGCGGTGCTGAAGGCCTACGGAGCCGAGATCGTCATGACTCCCACGAGCGTGCCGCCCGAGCATCCGGATTCGTACTACAGCGTCTCAGACCGGCTCGCGCGGGAGATCCCCGGCGCGTTCAAGCCCAACCAGTTCGCCAACGCCGCAGGACCCCGCGCGCACTACGAGACGACTGGACCCGAGATCTGGCGCGACACGGACGGGCGCGTGACGCACTTCGTCGCCGGTGTCGGCACGGGCGGCACGATCACGGGCACCGGCCGGTACCTCCGCGAGGCCTCTTCCGGAGCCGTCACGATCGTCGGCGCCGACCCCGACGGCTCGATCTACAGCGGCGACGTCGGCCGGTACCTCGTCGAAGGCGTCGGTGAGGACTTCTGGCCCGAGACCTTCGACCCTTCGATGGTCGACCGTTACGAGCGGGTGGGCGATCGCGAGTCGTTCGCGATGACGCGTCGCCTGGCGCGCGAGGAGGGTCTGCTCGTCGGCGGCTCGTCGGGCATGGCGGTGGTCGCCGCGCTTCGCACCGCCCGCGACCTCGGGTCCGACGACATCGTCGTCGTTCTGCTCCCCGACCACGGCCGCGGATATCTCTCGAAGATCTACGACGACGACTGGATGCGCGCCCACGGCTTCGCCGACCTCGTCGACGATCCCCACACCACCCCCGACACCAGGAGCGACGCATGACCACGCACGATTCCGCCCGCGGCCTCGCCAGCCTCGCGGTCCACGCCGGCCAGGAGTTCGACCCCACGACCGGCGCCGTCATCCCGCCGGTGCACTTCTCCACCACCTTCACCCAGGACGGGATCGGGGGCCTCCGCGGCGGGTACGAGTACGGCCGTTCGGGCAACCCGACGCGCACGGCGCTCCAGGTGCAGCTCGCCGCGCTCGAGGGCGGAGCTCACGGCTTCTCGTTCGCGTCGGGGCTCGCCGCTGAGGACGTGCTGCTGCGTGCCGCGCTGACGCCCGGCGACGAGGTGCTGCTCGGCAACGACGTCTACGGGGGCACACATCGTCTCATCGCGCGTGTCCTGGCTCCCTGGGGTGTCAAGCTGCGCGTGGTCGACATGAGCGACCTCGCCGCCGTGCGGGCCGCGGTCGCCGAGCGCGCGCCCCGCGTGCTGTGGGTCGAGACGCCGTCCAACCCGCTGCTGCGCATCACCGATATCGCCGGGCTCGCAGCCATCGGTCATGAGGCCGGCTCGCTCGTCGTCGTCGACAACACCTTCGCGACACCGGCGCTGCAGCGCCCTCTCGAACTCGGCGCCGATGTGGTCGTGCACTCGACGACGAAATACCTCGGCGGACACTCGGATGTCGTCGGCGGCGCACTCGTGCTCGACGATGACGCGCTCGCCGAGAAGATCGGCTTCCTGCAGTACGCCGCCGGCGCGGTGTCGGGGCCGATGGATGCCTGGCTCACCACGCGCGGCATCAAGACGCTCGACGTCCGTATGCAGCGCCACAGCGAGAACGCGGGCGCGATCGCAGCGTTCCTCGAGGGACACGAGCGCGTGGCTCGCGTGTTCTATCCCGGTCTCGCCTCGCACCCGGGGCACGAGCTCGCGGCATCGCAGATGATCCGTTTCGGCGGCATGCTCTCGCTCGCGCTCGAGTCGGGTGAGGCGGCACGTCGCTTCGCCGAGTCCACGCGGCTGTTCCAGCTCGCCGAGTCGCTCGGCGGGGTCGAGTCGCTCGTGAACTACCCCGATGCGATGACCCACGCGTCGGTCCGCGGCACCGAGGCCGCCGTGCCGGTCGAGGTCGTCCGGCTCTCGGTGGGCATCGAGTCGGTGGACGATCTGCTGGCCGACGTGGAGCAGGCGCTGCGCTGAACCCGCTGAGTGACCCGCTGTGCGGCGGGGCGCTCAGCGCCGGAACAGCCGCCGGCGCCGGCGGGGTTCGGGCGGGGGAGCGGCGGATGCCGCGGCAGCCGCATCCCTGCGGCGCTGACGCCAGGCCGCGACCTCGCTCTCGACGTCGCGCGTCGGCGTCACGACGGGCGGTCCGCCCTGCAACTGGCGCCGGGCCTCGACGACGCGCCGGTTGAAATCGGCGACGTACTCGCGCACGTCGTCCTCGCGGGCGAGGGCGTCGGCGCGTTCGTCGAACTCCGCGTGCTCGATCCGCAGGGTCAGTGCCGGCGGACCGAGGCCGGTGAGCTGCTCGTCGCGGATCTTGCGTTTGATCCACCAGTCGGGATCGTGGCTCGGCCCGAGGTCGGCGATGGGCTTACCGGCCCCCGGCAGATCGTCGAAGTCGCCGCGGCGGATGGCCTGCTGGATCGCCGTCTCGATGTAGGCGGCGCGTTCGCGTGCGCCGGGCGCAGGCGTGTCCGGCGTCGGGGAGGCGGGGGAATCGTCGCTCATATCGTTCTCCTCCTCCAGCGTAGATGTGCTCGCCTGGTCGATGCCGATGTCGCGAGACAATGGGGTAATGCCGCTCTCGCCCGGACCGACGCCCGACAGTTCCGGCCGGTGGCGGCGCGAAGCGGGTGAGCTGGGGCGCAGTCTCGCCCGGTTCGGCCCGTCGCCCGGGCCGCGCTGGCACCTGGGGCTGCAGGCAGCGATCGCGATGGCGCTGCCCGTCGTGGCGCTCTCGGCGCTGGGGCTCGAGAGCGTCGCGCTGCTCGCCGCGACCGGCGCGTTCGCGACGCTCTACGGCGGGCGACTGACTCCCCGCGAGCGCGCGGGATTCGTGCCCATCGTCGCGGCGGTGCTGTGGGCGTGTGCAGCCCTCGGGGTCCTGGCGGCAGCGGTCGGTCCGGTCGCGGTGGCCGTCGGCCTCGTCGTGGTCGCCGTCGCGGCATCCGTTCTGGTCTTCGGGCGCTCGGTGGGGCCCCCGGGCCCGCTGTTCGCGGTGCTCATCTACGGTCTGTCCGCACATGTCACGGCTCCGCAGGCGGCGCATGCGGTGCACCCGGCGCTGTACCTCGGCGTCCTCGCGGCGTCGCTCGCATTCGGGTGGCTGGTCACCGCGGCGCCGCTCGTGCGGCGCTCGCACCGAGGCGCCCAGCCTCGAGCGCTGCGCTCCCTCTTCCCGGCCGCGCTCGGGACGGCGACGACGCGGACGCTGGTCGCGCGCACGGCGGCGGTCGCGGTCGTCGGCACCCTGATCGCGGTGATCGTCGATCCGGAGCGCGCCTATTGGATCGTCGGGGCGGGCATCGCCGTGCTCGGGGTCAGCGCGAGCCGCCGCGTCGCGCTGTCGCGCGGCATCCACCGGGCGCTCGGCACCGCGGCCGGCGGCGCCGTCTTCCTCGCCGTCAGCATCGTGCCGCTCGGCGGTGTCGTGCTCGGCCTCGTGCTCGGGGCGCTGCAGTTCGTCATCGAGCTGGTGGTCGTGCGCCATTACGCTCTCGCGCTCGTCTTCATCACCCCGCTCGTGCTCCTCATCCTCAGCTCAGCGGGAAGTGGCGGTCCGGAGCTCGCCGTCGAGCGGGTGGTCGATACGGCGGTGGGCGTCGGGCTCGGCATCCTCAGCAGCCTGATCGTGGTGGGACCGCGTCGGTAGCTCGTTCGATACTCGGTATGCATATACTCGCAAATTACATACCCGGTATGCGAAAGGATGACCGTGTCGGTTCGACTCAGCCTTCTGGCGATCCTCGATCAGGGCCCGTGCTACGGCTATCAGCTGCGGGCGGAGTTCGATCGTCGCACCGGCTCGACGTGGCCGCTCAACGTCGGTCAGATCTACAACACGCTCGACCGGCTCGAGCGAGACGGGCTCGTCGAGAAGGGGGCCGTCGACGGTCAGGGGCATGTCTACTGGCAGATCACGGATGCCGGCCGAGCCGAGGTCGCGTCGTGGTTGGGGTCTCCCGTCGAGCGGCCCGCGGGCACGCGCGATGAGCTCGCGATCAAGCTCGCCGTCGCGGCGACGCTGCCCGGGATCGATGTGGGTGAGGTGATCCACGCCCAACGGCGGGCGTCGCTTGCGCAGCTGCAGGCACTCACTGGTGCCGAGTACGCCGGCGCGAACCCCGACGGACCCGAGCAGCTCGCCTGGTCGCTCGTCGTCGACTCGATGATCTTCGCCGCCGAGGCCGAGGTGCGCTGGCTCGATCACACCGAGCAGCGCCTCGCGCAGCATCCCGGCCGCGCCATGGCGATCGAGCTGTCGACGGAGAAGCCCAAGCGCGGGCGGCCGGTCAAAGCCTGATTTCAGCCGAGCCCACACCCGGTAGCCCAGAAATCGGGGCGGACCTCGGCGATGGGGGCGAGCTCGTCGCGCAGGCGGCGCCAGATCGCCAGGCCGGTCTCGAACGAGTCGGCGGGGACCGGGCCGTCGGGTCCCGCGTCCTGGATCGCGCCGTCCCAGGCGAGGAGATCCCGGGTCAGGTCATCGCTGATTCCGAGACTGCGCGGGTCGACGACGTACTCGTCCGTGAAGCTCTCCCACAGCGGGCTCGAGGCCCATCCCGAGAACATGCGGATGACGCGCCGTCCGTCGGGCAGCACGAGCGGCTCGCCTCGACGGGAACGCGCCATCAGGTAGCGATCCTGCATCTCGCGACGACGTTGCCATTCGACGCCGTCGGTCGGGGTGTCGTCGTAGTCGTAACCCGACAGCCAGACCAGACCCCGTTGCGCTCCCTCCCCACGGACCAGAGCGACCGACCAGAGGTGGCGATCGTCGTCGGAGAGGATGCGCATCTCGCGGAACACGGTGTCGATCGAGACGTCGACGATGTCGATGATCCGCGTGTCTTCTGCGTCGCAGGGGTAGACGAACACCCGGAATCTCGGGCCGAGATCCTCCCAGGTCGTGTCACGGCGATCGGCGAGCTCTGCGCGCATGACGCAGAGCCTACGGGGCCGGATGCCGCGCTCTCAGGCGACTGCCAGGAAACCGCCGCGATCTGCATGAGGGCGCGGATCGCCGTCGCTCCAAACGGGGGCGGATGCACGGTTTTCGCTCGAGGTGTCCAATCCGCCCCGGTGCCCGTCTCGGATAGCCCCACGTGCCGCAATCCAGCGGACGTGACGGAAGGAAGAGACATGCGTACGAACCTGAAGCGAGCAGCAATCTTCGGCACGGCGGGCCTCGGTGCAGCCGCGATCGCCACCGCCGGATTCGCTCTGCCCGCGTCGGCTGACGACACCACCGCGGTCGACTCGTCCACCACAGACACGACCACCACCACGGATGTCACGTCGTCCTTCGACGCGCTGTCGACGTGGATCGACAGCGTCCTCGAGGCCAACGGCACCGGAGTCGGCGAGGGTGCGAACATCGGCAACCTCGGGCTCGAGGGCGGCCTCGTCAACGGCCCGCTGATCAGCGACGTCGGCAACGGCGCACTGCTGTCGGGTAACGACACCCCGATCGCCTCGGGCAACGACACCGCCGTGGAGGCCCCGATCGACGCCCCCGTCGTCTCCGGCAACGAGACCGGCAACGGCAACGAGGTCGGCACCGGCAACGAGGTGGGCAACGGCAACGAGGTCGGCACCGACCTCGGCAACGGCACGGACGTCGGCACCGGTGATGTCAGCACGGGCGACGTCACGAGCGGCATCGGCAGCACCGTCGACAACCTCGTCGGCGGCATCACCTCGGATGTGACCTCCGACGTCGACGACCTGGTCGGCGGCATCCTCGGCGACCGCTGATCCTCAGGACCGGATCCGACCGAGAGATCTCGAGGGGCGGCACGCGGCTTCGGCCGGTGCCGCCCTTCGGCGTGCCCGCTAGCCTGGCGCAGTGAGCGAAGCGATGCCCGGGCGGGCGCGAGTGGGTGTGCGGGATGTCGCGGCCGCTGCGGGCGTGTCGACGCAGACGGTCTCGCGTGTCATCAACGACCACCCCCACATCCGGCCCGAGACGCGCGAGCGCGTGATCACGGCGATGTCCGAGCTGGGCTACCGCGTCAACAACGCAGCCCGTGCCCTCGGCACCGCGACGACGCGGACGATCGGGGTGATCGCCTCCGACACCGACCTGTACGGCCCCGCGGCGGGCATCGGCGCCCTCGAGCGTGCGGCGCGCTCAGCAGGCCGGTGGATTGCCACGGCTTACGCCGACGGCTCCGACGCGGGCAGCGTCTCCGCTGCCGCCGATCATCTGCTCGCCCAGGGCGTGGACGGCATCGTCGTCGTGGCTCCGCATACCGCCGCCCTCGCGGTCCTCGCTGCGGCTTCCCTCGGAGTTCCCGTCGTGCCCCTGCATGCGCGGGTGGATGCAGCGGGGGAGCGCGCGAGCGGGGGCGATCGCGGCGCCGAGGGAGCGGCGCTGGCCGTCGACCACCTGCTGGATGCCGGGCACCGCCGCATCGCCCACCTGTCGGGCCCGGCTGCCTGGCTCGAGGCCGTCGCCCGCGACACCGGCGCGGAGTCTGCCCTCGCGCGCCGGGGACTGCAGATCGCGGGCCGGTGGCGCGGCGACTGGTCCGCCGGCTCGGGCGCTGCCCTGGCTCCCGAGATCGCGGGCGCGATCGGCGCCGCGGCAGGGCCGACCGCGGTCGTCGTCGCGAATGACCAGATGGCGCTCGGCTTGATCTCCGGGCTGGCTCGCCTCGGGCTGGATGTGCCCGCGGACGTCAGCGTGGTGGGTTTCGACGACCATCCCGACGCTGCGTTCTACCGGCCGGCCCTGACCACGGTGCGGCTCGACATCGCGGGGGAGGCGTGGAGATGCGTCCGTATCCTGCTGGGCGATGTCTCGCCCGCCGAGCCCACTCCGCCTCGACTCGTCGTGCGCGAATCGACTCGCGGGGTATGAGGCCGGGTGACCAGGTCTTCGACGCTCGCACGAAGCAGGTGTTACCGGTAACATGATCCCACCGCGGCACGACCAATGGAGGCATCCGTGACCCACACCGCCACGCGCGATCGATCCGCCGATCGCGACGACATCCTCGCCGGTCGCACCAGCCTGGGCATCGAGTTCGGCTCGACGCGCATCAAGGCGTGCCTCATCGGCCCGGATCCGGCACACGTCCTCGCGACCGGATCGCACGCGTGGGAGAACCGGTTCGAAGAGCGTCGCTGGACCTACGCCCTCGACGACGTGTGGTCAGGTCTCCAAGCCGCCTACGCCGACCTGACGGCCGCGGTCGAGTCCGCGTACGGCGTCGTGCCCGAGACTCTCGGGGCGATCGGGGTCTCGGCGATGATGCACGGCTACCTCGCCTTCGACGCTGACGACGAGCTGCTGGTGCCCTTCCGCACCTGGCGCAACACCAGCACCGGCCCGGCCGCCGCCGAGCTCACCGAGCTGCTCGGCATCAACATCCCGCTCCGCTGGTCGATCGCCCACCTGCACCAGGCGGTGCTCGACGGCGAGGCGCACGTCGACGACATCCGTCACGTGACCACCCTCGCCGGCTACGTGCACGCGCGACTGACCGGCGAGAAGGTGCTCGGCGTCGGTGACGCGTCGGGGATGTTCCCCATCGATCCGGCCACGCGCGACTACGACCAGCGCCGCGTCGACCTCTTCGACGCCCACTTGGCGGGCCGTCTTCCCGCCGGCGTTCGCTCGTTGCTGCCGGAGATCCGTGTCGCCGGGCAGGCCGCCGGTGCGCTCACCGACGCCGGCGCCGCACTGCTCGACCCGTCGGGGGCGCTGCACCCCGGCATCCCGTTCTGCCCTCCCGAGGGCGACGCCGGGACCGGCATGGTCGCCACCGCTGCGGTCGCGCCGCGCACGGGCAACGTCAGCGCCGGCACGAGCATCTTCGCCATGGTCGTCCTCGAGCGGCCGCTGCAGAGCACTCACCATGAGATCGACGTCGTCACGACGCCCGCGGGCGATCTCGTCGCGATGGTCCACTGCAACAACGGAGCGAGCGAGCTCGCGGCGTGGGTCGGGATGTTCGAGCGGTTCGCCGCAGCGTCGGGTTCGGAGCTCGGTGCGGACGGCGTCTACGACATCCTGTTCCGCGAGGCCCTCTCGGGCGAGCCGGACGCGGGCGGCCTGATCGCCTACAACCACCTCGCGGGCGAACCCATCGCCGGTACCGACGAGGGGCGTCCGCTCTTCGTCCGCACCCCCGACAGCCGCTTCACGCTCGCGAACGCGATCCGCGCGCAGCTGTACGGCGTCTTCGGCACCCTCGCGCTCGGTATGCGGGTGCTCGACCGCGAGGGTGTGCAGCTCGACCGGATGTTCGCCCACGGTGGCATGTTCCGCACCGCCGGCGTCGCCCAGCGGTTCCTCGCCGCCGCTCTCGGTGCCCCGGTGGCTGTCGGCGACACCGCCTCCGAGGGAGGCGCGTGGGGCATCGCCGTCCTCGCCGATTATCTCGTCCACGGCGACGGGCTCGATCTCGACGATTACCTCCGCGAGCGCGTCTTCGCGGCTGCGTCGATCGACGTCGCCGAGCCCGACGAGGCGGATGCCGCCGGCTTCGCCGCCTACCTCGATCGTTACGACGCGGGGCTCGCCGTCGAGCGTGCCGCCGTCGCCGCCCTCTCCTGACCCGTCCGACACCACCGGAAGAAGAACAATGACCCTCTCCACCTCTCTCGAGCAGTACACCGTCTGGTTCGTGACGGGCAGTCAGAACCTCTACGGCGAGGAGACCCTCCGCCAGGTCGCCGAGCAGTCGCAGCAGGTCGTCGCCGGCCTCGCCGGGCTGCCGGTGCGTGTCGAGTGGAAGCCCGTCCTGAAGGACTCCGAGTCGATCCGCCGGCTCGCGCTCGACTCGAACGCCGACGACTCGGTGATCGGCGTCATCGCGTGGATGCACACGTTCAGCCCGGCCAAGATGTGGATCACGGGTCTCGACGCCCTGCGCAAGCCGCTGCTGCACCTGCACACGCAGGCCAACGTCGAGCTGCCGTGGGCCGACATCGACTTCGACTTCATGAACCTCAACCAGGCCGCCCACGGCGACCGCGAGTTCGGCTACATCCAGACGCGTCTCGGCGTCTCGCGCAAGACCGTCGTCGGGCACGTCTCCAACCCCGAGGTCACCCGCCAGATCGAGGACTGGCAGCGGGCCGCGGCCGGTTGGCAGGCCGCCCGCACGCTCAAGCTCGCGCGCTTCGGCGACAACATGCGCTACGTCGCGGTGACCGAGGGTGACAAGACCGAGGCCGAGCTGCAGTTCGGCGTGCAGGTCAACACGTGGGGCGTGAACGAGCTGGCGGAGGCCGTGGCCGCGGCATCCGACGCCGACGTCGATGCGCTGGTCGAGGTCTATCTCGCGCAGTACGACGTCGCCGACGAACTGCTCCCGGGAGCCGAGCGGCACCAGTCGCTGCGCGACGGCGCGGCGATCGAGATCGGGCTGCGCTCGTTCCTAGAGAGCGGCGGCTTCGGGGCGTTCACCACATCGTTCGAAGATCTCGGCGACCTGAAGCAGCTGCCCGGCCTCGCCGTCCAGCGCCTCATGGCCGAGGGGTACGGCTTCGGCGCCGAGGGCGACTGGAAGACCGCGATCCTCGTGCGCGTCGCCAATGTCATGGGTTCGGGTCTGCCCGGTGGGGCGAGCCTCATGGAGGACTACACCTACGACCTCGTTCCCGGTTCTGAGCGCATCCTCGGGGCGCACATGCTCGAGGTGTCGCCGTCGCTGACGACCGCGAAGCCCCGTCTGGAGATCCACCCGCTGGGCATCGGCGGCAAGGACGACCCGGTGCGCCTCGTCTTCACCGCCGACCCGGGTCCCGCGCTCGTCGTGGCGATGAGCGACATGCGCGACCGGTTCCGTCTGACGGCGAACGTCGTCGAGAACGTCGAGGCTCCCGACCTGCCGAAGCTGCCCGTAGGACGCGCGATCTGGAAGCCGGCGCCCGACTTCGCCACGTCCGCCGCGTGCTGGCTCGCAGCCGGTGCCGCCCACCACACGGTCATGACGACGGCGGTCGGCATCGAGGTGTTCCGCGACTTCGCCGAGATCGCCGGGACGGAGCTCGTGGTCATCGACGACGACACGACGGTGCGAGGATTCCAGAAGGAGCTCCGCTGGAACCAGGCCTACTACCGCCTGGCCCGCGGACTGTGAGCTCTGAGAACCAGAATCGAGAGGGGACGCCCGTGGCGGCATCCGGAACGTCGTTCGTGTTGCGATTCGGCGACGCCGAGGCGATCGTGGCGAGCGTGGGAGCGTCGCTGCGCTCCTTCCAGGTCGCCGGACGCGACCTCGTCGTGCCCTACGGCGAGGACGAGGTGCGTCCGGGTTACCGCGGCGCGACGCTCGCGCCGTGGCCGAACCGGGTCGTCGACGGCCAGTACGAGGTGGACGGCACGCGCTACCGCCTCGCCCTGACCGAACCCGAGCGGCACCATGCGCTGCACGGCCTGGTGGCCTGGCTCGACTTCGAGCCCGTGGTCGTCGCCGCCGATCACGTGACGCTCGGCGCCACGATCGTCGCGCAGACGGCCTACCCGTGGACGGTGCGCGTAGAGACGACCTACCGGCTCGGCGCCGACGGATTGACGCAGACGGTGCGCGCGACGAACGAGAGTACGGATGCCGCGCCTTTCGGCACGGGGCCGCATCCCTATCTCGTCGCCGGGTCGTCGCCGCTCGACGAGTGGACGCTCGAGCTTCCCGCCGCACGCGTGCTCGAGGTGACGCCCGATCGGTTGTCGCCGGTCGCGCTGGCCGATGTCTCGGATATCGCCGAGTTCGACTTCCGAGAGCCGCGGGCGCTGGGCGCCGTCGAGATCGACCATGCGTTCACGGGGCTCTCGCGTACCGATGACAGCGTGGCAACCGTGCGGGTGACCGATCCGTCGGGCACCGGCGTCGCGATCTCGTGGGATTCCGCGTGTCCCTGGGTGCAGGTGCACACCGCCGACCTTCCCGGGGGACCGGCGCAGCCGGGGCACCGTGCGGGTCTCGCGGTCGAGCCGATGACGTGCGCGCCGGATGCGTTCAACGCCGCACGCTACGACTACGACGCGGGACTCATCTTCATCGCTCCCGCCGAGACGGTCGAGGCTTCCTGGCGCATCAGCGCGATCTGATCCCGCGGCTGGGTCGCCGAGCGCCAGGTCTCAGTGACTGTGCTCGGTGGAGAAGAGCGGGTGGTCGGAGTGGCTCGGCGCAGCGCGGCCGGCCTCCGTCGCGCCCAGTGCCGGTGTGACGAGTCCGGCGACGATGACGCAGCCCGCGACGAGTCCGATGACGCTCGTCCGTGGTGCGACTCGGGCGTCGGCGGGAGAGGTGTCGGCTGACGCTGAGCGCGCCCGCCGTACGACGGCCGCCGCCGCTACGCCGTACGCGACGTGGAGAAGGGCGGTCACGCCGACGGCGTGCACGCTGATGCGCATCGGGTCCGCCGCAAGAGCAAGCCCCGACATCACCGTGCCGACGACGGCGATGGCCATCGCGACGCGGGGAGCGACGAGGCGGCCGCGCGTCAGGGCGGCGACGCCCCAACCCAGGGCGGCCGCCCCGACCGCGACCGCCAGGGCACCGACGCCGCGGTCGGCGGCTCCGGTGCCCTGGGTGATCATGCCCGCGCCCACGCCGAGCTGGAGCAGGCCAGCCCCCCACGCGGCGAGCGTGGGCCAGGAGCGGGTGAGCGCGGCGGCGTTCATCAGATCGCGGCCGTGCGCGGGGCGGTGGCGCGGTCGGTGCCGAGGCCGACACCCAGCAGCACGAGGGCGCTGGCGAGGTGGAGGAAGTGGTCGGCGGTGTTCAGGGCGAGCACGTTGGCGGCGCTGTCCTGGATGAAGAAGCCCACGATGCCGAGAAGCAGGTAGGCGGCACCGACCGTCGTGTTCACGCCCTTCGCAGCGCGGACGCCGGAGAGGCCGCCGATGAGCAGCGCGGCGCCGATCAGGAGGTGCGCGATGTTGTGCAGCGGGTTGACCTCGAAGATGCCGAGCAGCAGGCCACCCTCGGTGGCGATGAAGTCGACGCCCGCGGTCACGGTGAAGCCGAGGAGGCCGACGAGGATGTAGACGGCGCCGAAGATGATCGCCACGAGGCGGTTCGGTGATGTACGCATGAGGGTTCCCTCCCATTGGGCGACGGATGTCGCGGTGCTGCGGTTGTTCGGTGACAGTGGCAGATCGGTTTGCCTCTGGGTGGGCCCGGGGCGTCCGATCTTGTGTGGTCGTCGATATCGATGGGGAGTAATGCCCAGGCCGTGACGCGAGGCTACGGTCAGCGACTTCACGGCTCACAGGCCTTGTGCTGCCTTCATGGGCGGTGGTAGTGAGAATCGTGCGATTCGAGACGACGCTGTCCCAGTTCGGGAACAACACCGGCATCGAGGTGCCCTTCTCGGTGCTGGATGCCCTGGGCGGTGGGCGTCGTCCCGCCGTCTCCGTCACCGTCAACGGCTTCTCCTTCCGCAGTACGGTGGGTTCGATGCGCGGGCTCGCGCTGGTGCCGTTCTCCGCCGAGCGGCGGCGCGAAAGTGGCCTCGCGGGCGGGGATGCCATCGTCGTCGACATCGAGCTGGATGAGGCGCCTCGAGAGGTCGAGACGCCGGACGATCTGCTCGCCGCGCTGACCGAAGCGGGGGCGACCGCGGCGTTCGACCGTCTGGCGCCGAGCGCGCGCAAGGCGCACGTCGTCAACGTCGAGTCGGCGAAGACGCCGGAGACCCGCGCGAGGCGGATCGCGGCGATCATCGCCAAGCTCGGCTGACACCTGCGCCCCATAGGATTGGGGTGAGGTGAGGAGGGGCAGCGTTGGCCACCCGTCAAGCGCGTACCAAGAGCTCGGAGATCGTCGCCGAAGGGCTGTACATCGCCTCCGCGGCGACCCGCCTGGCGCTCAAGAACGCCATCCTCGTCGACATCCTCGCCGATGGGCGCGATTTCGAGCCCGATCGCTTTCTCGACGACGCCCGCGATGCGCTGATCTCGCTCGCGGAGGAAGCCGAGGCCGACGCCGAGCGCACTCACCGAGAACGTAAGGCGGCGAGCGGCCGCTACAGCGACTCGAGCGGCACCCACGATTACCGCAGCCGCGATGTGTCGAACCTGCGACGGCGGCGCAAGCAGTCGCTGCGCATCGCCAAGGAGCTGCGTGAACGCGCCGCCGATGAGGGTGAGCTGCGCAAACTGATCGCCGACGCGCGCGAGGCCGCGTGGTCGGAGGTCGCCGGCAACATCGACCGGACGCTTCGCATCGAGGCGGCGCGGCCGGATCTCGAACCCGACTACGAGCGCATGCGCACGGCGCGCATGCAAGCTCTACGGATGGTCGATCTTCCGCGCTTGCGGTCGCAGCGTCGCAACGCGCAACGGCAGGTTGTCGAGCGCGACGAAGCCCTCGATTCCGCGGCCACGCCGGTGATCGACTAGCCGTTCCGCGCTCGATTCGCTCTTTGTGCGAGAGCGGGCTATGCTTGACGACGGCCCGGGAGACATTCCAGGCCATGCGCCCGTAGCTCAATGGATAGAGCATCTGACTACGGATCAGAAGGTTAGGGGTTCGAGTCCCTTCGGGCGCACACTGTGTTGAGACAGTGAACGAGAAGCCTCCGCTCTGCGGGGGCTTCTTTGTTTCTCTTGCACTATCTCGCATGACAGCATCGAGGACTTTGTTGTAGCTGTGTACATTCTCGGTGGCCATCGCGTAGCGTGGGCTCGTGACCGAACGGAACTGGGCCGGAACACACACCTTCGCCGCCGAAGGCGTGCTCGTGCCGACGACGATCGCCGAGGCGCAGCGACTCGTCGCGTCTCACGACCACGTCAGATCGCTGGGGACTCGGCATTCCTTCAACGACCTGGCCGACGCTGCCGGCGTTCTCCTCGACCTGACCGGGATCGATCCCGACATCGTCATCGATGAGGCGGCCCGCACCGTGACCGTGGGGGCCGGCACGCGGTACGCCGTCGTCGCTCGGCACCTCGCCGATCACGGGTGGGCGCTGCACAACATGGGGTCGCTGCCGCACATCTCCGTCGGGGGCGCGACGGCGACGTCGACGCACGGATCAGGCGATCGCAACGGTTCGCTCGCGACCGCCGTCCGCGCGCTGGAGTTCATCGACCCGGACGGCGAGCTGCGCACGGTCTCAGCGGGCGACGACGACTTTGCCGGGAGCGTCGTCCACCTCGGCGCGCTCGGGCCGGTCGTGCGCCTGACGCTCGCGATCGAACCCACGTACCGGGTTCGCCAGGACACGTATGCCGGGCTCACGTGGGACGACCTCTTCGAGCGGTTCGACGAGGTGACGGCATCCGGGTACAGCGTCAGCGTGTTCACGCGCTGGAACACGGCCGATGTCGGCGAGGTCTGGATCAAAGAGCGTCTCGACGAAACCTCGGCTCCCGACATGGCGGAGCGGCTGCTGAGTGCCCGTCGCGTGAGGACGAAGGCAGACTCGCCGGCCGCGGACGGGGTCGACAACACCACCGAGCAGGGTGGCGTGCCCGGCGACTGGTGCGAGCGTCTGCCGCACTTCCGTATCGACGCGACGCCGTCCAACGGCGACGAGATCCAGACCGAGTACTGGGTCGACCGGGCTGTGGCCGTCGAGGCCATCGCGGCCGTTCGTTCGATCGCCGACCGGGTCGAGCCGGCACTCCTCGTGACCGAGCTGCGTACCGTGGCGGCCGACGACCTCTGGCTCTCGCCCGGGTTCGGACGCGACAGCGTCTGCATCCACTTCACCTGGAAGAACGAACCGGATGCCGTTCGGGCGGCGATCTCTCACGTCGAGCGCGTGCTCGCACCGTTCGACGCTCGTCCGCACTGGGGCAAGGTCTTCTCGATGTCCATCGGTACCTCGCTTCCGCATCTCGACGACTTCCGCGAGCTCGTCGCGCGGGTCGACCCGAACGGCAAGTTCTCGGGGCCGTACCTCGAACGGGTGCTGGGTATCCCGGCGCGGTGACCTGCCGCGCCGACCGGTCGCGTCAGGCGAACGGTCGAGACGCCTCGATGATGCGGCTGAGATCGACCGCGGCGCGGGTCCACGGCGAGATGCGGCCGTCGCTGGGCGTGGGTGCCGCCTCGACGACGCGGGCGAGTGCCGTCTCGGCCTCCTCGACCGCCGCCGGGGTCGCGGGATCGCGCACCGGCCGTGCCACCGCCCGCGCTGTGGCCCGTACCGCCTCGGCGAGCTCGGCGCGCAGCGGCTCTGCATCCGGGGTCAGGGGGAGGGCGTCGATCCCCTCGGCGAGCTCGATCGTCTGACGGACGGTGTTCTCGAGCGCTCTCAGGCGGCGCCCGTTCTCGGCCTCGATCCCGCGGCGTCGTCGGGCGAGCGGGTGGGCTTTGCGGCTGCGGGCGGCCTCGCGCACGTCGGCCGAGACGGCGTCGAGGATCTCTTGGAGATAGCGCTGGCCGGTCGCGTCGGTGGGCGCGCTGTCGGCGACGGAGGCGGCGAGCATCTCGAGGCGGTCCGAGACCGCGTCGCGCAGCTGCGACAGGCGGGTGGAGGCGCGTCGCAGGTACAGGGGCGGAACGATCGCGAGGTTGACGGCGACACCGATGACGACGCCGAACGCCATCGTGACGAGGTACGACACCGAGAAGCCGCCGGCGTCGTTCGCTCCCAGCAGCAGCACGAACAACGCCGCGATGGCGATCCAGTCTCGGCCGGTGCCGAGCGCCCGGATGCCGCCGACAGCCACGCCCGCGGCGACGACGATCGCGACACCCAGGATGCGGGGGCTCGGGCCCGAGACGATCCACAGGCCCGCGAGCCCGATCGCGATGCCGATCGCCAGCCCGCCGACCGCTTGCAGTCCGGCCTTGGCCGAGTCGGCGATCGTCGGGTACATGCTGACGAGCACGCCGAGCGGTGCGTAGTAGGAGTACTCGTCGTGCGCGAAGGGGACGAACGGTGCGAGGTACCAGGCGATGGCGGCGGCGAGGGCCGTCTTGCCGGCCAGCAGCAGGCGCGAGACCGCGAAGGCCTCGCCGCCCGCGGTTCGCGCGGCGGCTTTGAGCGACGCCAGACGGGGGTGGGGTGCAGTGGTCATCGGTCGCGACGATAGGTGCGCCCCGGGTTCTCGCATATGCCCTTGACGTCGCCGGGCTCCTGCGGCAGATGCTGGCGTAGCCTGGGGGTGTGAGCGCTTACGTCTCGGCGTTCGAGCTGTTCTCCATCGGTGTAGGACCCTCGAGCTCCCACACGGTCGGACCGTTGCGCGCTGCCCGCGCCTTCGCGGTGGGGCTCGAAGCCGGTGGCCGGCTGAACGAGGTCGAGCGCGTCGGCTGCGTGCTGTACGGGTCGCTCGGGGCGACCGGGATCGGGCACGGCACGCCGGATGCCGTGGTCGCGGGGCTGCAGGGCCACGCGCCGGAGACCGTCGATCCCGATGTGGTTCGCGCGGCGTGGACGGATTGGGTCGACGGAGCGGTCCTTTCGCTCGCGGGGCGGCACCCGGTGTCGTTCTCGCGAAGCGACGTGTCCTTCGAGCCGCGGACGCGACTGCCCGAGCACCCGAACGCGATGACGCTCAACGCCTGGGATGCCGCAGGCGTGCTCGTCGCATCGGAGACCTACCTCTCGGTCGGGGGCGGTTTCATCCGCCGGGCGGGGACGGGCGAGCAATCGCACGCCGATGGTTCGACGGGCCGGGATGTCGCATGGCCGTACCGCTTCGGCAGTGCCGCAGAGCTGCTGGAGCTGTGCGATCGCGATGGCCTGAGCATCGCCGGGCTGGCGCGCCGCAACGAGGAGGCGCTCCGGCCCGAGGCCGAGGTCGCCGCCGGCCTCGACGCGATCTGGGACGCCATGGCGGGGTGCGTCGAGGCGGGCCTGCGCGCCGAGGGCACATTGCCGGGGATGCTGCGGGTGCGGCGTCGCGCAGGTGCGATGCGCGCGCAGCTCGAAGCGGCCGAGGCCGCCGGTGGGCGCGAGCTCCCGGGGGAGTGGCTCGGCGCTTTCGCGCTCGCCGTCAACGAGGAGAACGCATCGGGGGGACGCGTGGTCACCGCGCCCACGAATGGGGCCGCGGGCATCCTCCCCGCCGTCGCGATGTACTGGTGGCGGTTCGCCGCGGAGTCGCGGCTCGGGTCGGAGGAGCTCGATCGCCGGCGCGGCATCCGGCGGTTTCTGTTGACCGCGACCGCGCTCGGCTCGCTCTTCAAGGCGAACGCGTCGATCTCGGGCGCGGAGGGCGGCTGCCAGGCGGAGGTGGGTTCCGCGTGCGCGATGGCGGCGGGCGGTCTGACGGCAGTCATGGGCGGCAATAGCGCGCAGATCGAGAACGCTGCGGAGATCGCCATGGAGCATCACCTGGGGCTCACGTGCGACCCGGTCGGCGGCCTCGTGCAGATTCCATGCATCGAGCGGAACGCGATCGCCGCGTCGACCGCGGTCACCGCGGCACGCCTCGCCCTGCGCGGCGATGGGCAGCACTACGTCTCGCTCGACGCCGTCGTCGAGACGATGCGTCAGACCGGGATCGACATGTCGCACAAGTACAAGGAGACGAGCGAAGGCGGTCTCGCCGTCAACGTCGTCGAGTGCTGAGTGGCGCCCATGTGCCCCGCTCGTCGGGGCGCTGTTCGCCGTGCGAGAACCCTTGGCACTCGATGGGGTGGAGTGCTAATCTGGATGCAGTTGAGCCGCTAAGGCTCAACTTTCAGATCTCAACACGAAGCATCAGAGAAGGGAAAGATCGATGGCTACTTACGACCCGTTCCGCGACCTCGACCGCATCGCCTCGAGCCTCTTCGACACGCGCCGCGGCCCCCGTCGCATGCCGATGGACCTCTACCGTGACGGCGACCACTACGTGATGACCGCCGACCTGCCCGGCATCGACCCGGGTTCGGTCGACATCGACGTCGACGGCCAGCTGCTGACGATCCGCGCCGAGCGCACGCTCGCGAGCGGTGACGGTGTGAAGTGGATCACGCGCGAGCGCGAGGCCGCCAGCTTCCTGCGTCAGCTGAACCTCGGTCAGGGCGTCGACACCGAGGGCATCGCCGCGACCTACAACAACGGTGTCCTGACGGTCACCATCCCGGTCAGCGAGAAGGCCAAGCCGCGGAAGGTGGAGGTCACGACCGACGCCGCCGCGCCGGTGGTGCCGATCGAGAACTGATCGACAACTGATCGCGCAGGACCTGCCGAAGCGCATGTCGTGACGCGTTCACGGCGCGCGTCGAGCGCACTGCATGACGGGCGGCCGCAGCCCCTTCGGGGGCGCGGCCGCCCTTTGCGTGTGCACAGCGACGGCAGGGTCCCAGGGTCGTCGCGGACTGACCTCAGAGAGGCAGCGATGCGTCGAGGTAGCGATGCGTCGGGGGGCGCGCTGGCATAGTTTCGCCACGCCTGGGAAAGTCGTGGTGCGCGCGATTGCGCGACGCACCGGCTCAGAAGGGTGGTGGTTCGGGTGGCGTTGTTCCGCCGGTTCGGTCGTCCGGTGGTGGGTCGGTCGTGTCGGTCGTGTCGGTGGTGAAGCAGACGGCGGGTGTGG
The DNA here is from genome assembly GCF_003610405.1 of Microbacterium sp. AG238. Taxonomy (GTDB): domain Bacteria; phylum Actinomycetota; class Actinomycetes; order Actinomycetales; family Microbacteriaceae; genus Microbacterium. The sequence continues at coordinate 1,297,891 of NZ_RAQC01000001.1, read as the reverse complement.
GTACGTCTTCGCGGTAGAGCCTGCCGAGGGGTGAGGTCCATTCCAGGACTCCGCCGCCGACCTGCCGCACTTCCCACCGGGTGAATTGCTTCATGGAGTGGTGTCGTTGGCAGAGGTGGGCGAGGTTGAGGAGGTGGGTGTGGCCGCCGAGGGCGTAATCGATGGTGTGGTCGAGTTCGCACCTGATCGCCGCCCGCCGGCATCCGGGGAACCGGCAGTGCTGGTCGCGTGCGGTGAGGAGCTTCTTCATCGCGACGGTGGGCCGGTAGGTGTCGATCTCGACCGGGGTGCGGGTGACCGGGTCGATGAAGAGCCGGTCCCACTCGGAGACCTGTCCCGCGAGTTCACGCGCGGTCTCGGCATCGATCAGCGCGCCGCCGACGGCCTCAGCCGGGTGCTCGTCACGGCCCATCAGGGTCTCCGCGGCGACGGTGACCTGCACGCGTGCGCGGATCGCCCCGAGCCCACCGGCCCGGTCGGCCCCGTAGGTCGGGTCGACCACCGGTGCTCCACCGAGGACGAGGTCGCCGAGGATGTCGGCCCGCAGCTGATCCATCGTCCGCGTATCAGTGGGCTCCTCCGCCCCGGCGGCATCCATCTCGGTCGCGCCAGTCGCCCCGGTGGCATTCATGCCCGCCGAACTCCCCGCGGCATCCACCCCGTCTTCCGGACCAGTCGCGACCCGGGCGTCCTTCACCGACTGTCCCATCTGCGTCAGCCGGTCGAGCATCCCCACGGCGATGACGGTGGGGAGGTTGGCGACGAGGTTCGACATCCCGTCGGACCCGTGGAAGACCCGCACGCACCGCTCCGCCGCCGCAGCCGTGTGCCGCTCCGTGAACGATCGCGGGTGCACCCGTGCCGCCAACAACTCCAGCGCACCCCGTACGCGTGAGGGCACATCCCGCTCGCACACATCGATCGCGGCATCCGCGAACGACCCTCGCACCTCATCGGGTACTCCCGTCCCAACCCGCACGATCACATCCACGTGTCCGCGTTCGATCCGCCGTTCCACCCACGCCGCGAACACGGCCGGGTAGTCGTCGATGACGGTCATCGCATGGTCGATCTCGCCCTGCAACCGCCGATCCGTCAACCGCGCCATCCCCGCCGCCTCAGCCGCAACCGATCGCAACTCCATGTCCGACGCCATGCCCCGCACCCCACCGTGCCGGGCCTCCCGCAACGCCGACCGTCCCAGATCGGCCAACGCACGCATCCGTTCAACCTCGCCGGCATGGACAACATCGAGCGCCTCCACGAACCTCGCAAACGCGAGCACCTGCGCGGGCGCGGCGTCATCGCATCGCATCCCACCCATCTCGCCGCTCGCTGCCATGTTCCCATTGTGGCAGCGGGGTACGACATTCAGGTCGAACTTTTGTGCGACTGTGAGGGCAATTGATGACGGCGCCGCTGGGGAGGAGCAGGCGCCCGGCACTCCGGCCCCGGCGACGCCGAACCCGAACCGAGCCAAGGCCCGTCACGAACCGCCACGCCACCACCCGCCCGAAAGCCACCGGACCGGGCGCCGCAGATCAGGAGAGTCGGCGCAGCTTCGTCGTGAGCTGCTCGAGCTGCTCCAGTTCGTCCGTCGACAGCACCGACATCCGCTCGGCGATCGAACGTCCGTGAGCTGCCGCGAGGCGGCGGAACGCCGAGACGCCTTCGGGTGTCGCGGTGAGCATCGCGCCGCGGCCGTCGGTCGGGTCTCCGCATTTGGTGATGAGCCCGCGCGCGACCATCCGGTCGACGAGCCGCGACACGCTCGGCTGGCTGATGAGCATATTCGCCGTGACGTCGCGCAGCCGCGCACGATGACCGGCGCCACGCACGACGGTCAAGAGCACGTCGTACTCGGCTTGCGTGAGCTCGTCGCCGGCGAAGTCGTTGCTGATGTCGTCGAAGATCTCGTGCTGTGCGCGGAAGAGACTCTCCCACGCTGCCACGGCACGACGACGATCGCTCATGGCGACAACTTTACTGCCCGCCTAAGCTGGTCGGCATGATCCGTCGCAGCCGGGCGGCAGTCGCGGTCGCGGTCCTCATGCTGATCACAGCAGTTTTCGCGCTGGCAGCACCGGCCGCGGCATCCGCCGACGAATCCGCCCATCTCGATGCGTTCGTCTTCGACTCGCTGTCCGTCGACTACACACTCACCCGCGAAGACGACGGGACCGCACGCATGCGCGTCGTCGAGACGTTCGTCGCCGACTTCCCCGATTCGGATCAGAACCGCGGCATGCGGCGACTTCTTCCCGAGACCTACAACGGGCAGCCGCTGCATCCCGAGCTCATCTCGGTCACGGATGAGAACGGCGCGGCCCGGCCCGTCGAGACCGACAGCGAGGACGGCACGCTCGGCATCCTGACGCGAGGTACCGACTATCTGCACGGCCGCAACACGTTCGTGTTCACCTATGACCTCGAGAACGTCGTCTGGGACTTTCCCGACACGGGACTCGAGTTCTTCTGGGACGTCAATGGCACCGACTGGAACCAGCCGTTCCGCCGGGTGACCGCGACGCTGCATGTCGATCCGACCATCGCGGACTCCCTCGCGGGACGTGAGGCCTGCTACGTCGGTGAGCAGGACAGCACCACCGCGTGCCCGGAGATCACCGCGTCGCCGGATGGCGCCACGATCACCGCGTCGGCGTCCGACCTGGCTCCGCATGAGACCCTCACCCTGGCGGTCGGGTTCGAAGCGGGTGCGTTCGAGACCTACGACACCTCGTTCGTGTCGTCGCCTCTCGGATGGCTTCAGTCCGGGTCGGTCGCGCTCCTCGCCGGCGCTACCGGCTGGGCGCTGCGGAACCGGCGCCGTTACCTCCGCGACGAGCCGGGGCGCCCCACGATCATCGCCGAGTACACCCCTCCCCGGGATATCGATGCTCTCGAGTCGGCGGTGCTGCTGAAGAAGACCTCGAAGGCGATCCCGGCCGAGGTGCTCGAACAGGCGCTCGTCGGCTCGATCCGCATCGTCGACGACGGCAAGCATCGCTGGGGGCGGGCGAAGCTGCAGGCGGAACTGGTCGACCCGAAGCTGGCCGATCAGAACGGCCGGATGCTGCTGAGCGGGATGTTCCCGCACCACCGGCGCGGCGAGATCTACCGTTTCGGCTCGTCCGATACCCGGCTCTCATCCGAGACGCAGCGCGCCCTCAAGCTCGCCGAGGACAACCTCAAGCGGCGCGACATGTACCGCACGGTTCCGGCCGGGGTTCGTGGCTGGCCGGTCGCCGCGTGCGTCGTGCTGGCCGGTCTCGTCATCCTGTTCGGCGCGCTGGCCCTGAGCTCGTACGTGCACCCGGCCCTCCCCGTGGTGGGGATCGTGCTGGCCGCGGCATCCTTCTTCGTCGTGATCTTCGCCGTCTCGGGCTCGCCGCTCTCGCGAGCCGGCGCCGAGACGCGTGATCACCTCCTGGGGCTCGACCTGTTCATTCGCTGGGCCGAAGAAGATCGCATCCGGATGCTGCAGTCGCCGGCGGGCGCTGAACGCGAGCCCGTGGCGACGGACGACCCGCGCGAGGTGCTGCGGATCTACGAGCGGCTGCTGCCGTACGCCGTGCTGTTCGGCCGCGAGAAGGAGTGGGCGGCCCACCTGACGGCGGCGTACGCCGCCGCCGGCGTGACCGCGCCGATCTGGTACTCCGGTTCCGGAGGGTTCGACGCCTCGTCGTTCGCGGCCGGCATCGGCACCCTGTCGTCGGCCGCCGCGTCGTCGTCGTCGACGGCTGGCGGGTCGAGCGGCGGCGGTTCAGCGGGCGGGGGAGGCGGCGGGGGTGGTGGCGGCGGCGCCTGAGTGACCGTCAGTCGGAGCCCCGCCGGGCGTCGCGAACGCAGTTGAGGGCCCGACCGAAGAGGCATTCGGTCGGGCCCTCGTCCCTTTGCACCAAGAGTTTCCTGCAATCACATGCCGGTGGCTGCCACAGCAAACAGCTACCGTGCGAGCACTCTATAACGACGAGGTAACGACGAGCAAGGGTTTTCCGTTATCTCTTCGTAATCATTGAGAACACTGAGCCTGCGCCTCACCGACGTCGGGCTTTCGGCCTTCGAGGAGCCGCCGGTCTGTCAGGATGAGCGGGTGCACGCCCACGGCCGAGACACCGCCAGCGGACCCTTCGTGGTCACGCTCGTCGTCGACCTGCCGATCGCCAAGCCCGACGCGCTCGAGACGATCGCCTTCGTCTCGGACGGCGTCATCGAGAACGCGGGCACCGCGTTCCCCCGCGTCGGACTCGGCCGGGACGTATGGGCGGAGGTGCAGATCCCGAAGTTCGCCGACCCGCCCCCGCTTGCGGTGGACGTGTGCTCCGACGTGTCGTGGGATGCTGCGGCGACCGAGGCCGCGCGCCTGGCAGATGCACTGCGCCGCGTGGGCTGGTCGGTGCGGTCGCCCCGCTCGGACGAGATCTGACCCGCGCCCTCGGCGACGCCCACTCGGCGACGCTCACCCGGCGACGGCGAAGAGACCCGCCACGCCGGCGCCGTAGAGCACGAGCACGACGAGCGAGTCGACGCCCATCCCGGCGACGCGCCGTGCGGGCCGGAAGATGAGCCCGACGACATACACGAGGGTCAGCAGCGCGGCCAGCGCCGTGAGATAGATGTCGGCGCCGTTCGCTTGGGGCAGCACAGCCTGCCCCGAGATCAGTGTCGCCACGAGGAACAGCACCGGCAGGAAGGCGTTGCCGCCGAAGATGTCGCTCATCGCGAGGTTGTCGTCGCCCTGCCGGATCGCCTGCAGCCCCGTCGAGATCTCCGGCAGCGCGGTGGCCAGCGCGAGGACGGTGGCTCCGAACAGCACGCCCGACAGCCCGATCCCGTCGGCGATCGCGTCGCCGGATCGTTCGAGAACGACTCCCGCACCGAGGGTCGCGAGCGCCGAGACCACGAACACCACGACGACCGCGGGAGTGCTCATCGCATGATGCGGATGCTGCGGCTTCGCGCGCCGGTGGCCCGGCGTGTGCTCGCTCGCGCCCGGCGACGTGCCGTTCTCATGCCAGGGCAGATGCTTCCCGGCGCGCTGCACGAGGAAGAGCCCCGCGAGCCACAGCGCCGCGATGAGCACGACATCGGGGGTCACCCGTGCGACGACGAGGTCGCCGGGCAGCTGGCTGCCCGCCATCACCACGGCGAGCACGGCGACCACGACCACGGCTTCGAGCACGAGGACGAGTGACGCCGCACGATAGGTGAGCGGCCTGACCCCGCGCCCGCGCTTGCCGAACGCGTCGAGGATCACCAGTACGACCGTCTGCAGGGCGATGCCGCCGAGGATGTTGCCCACGGCGACCTCGAGGTTTCCCGAGATCGCGGCGCTGACGGTGATGGCGATCTCCGGCAGGTTCGTCGCCACAGCGAGCACGATCAGTCCACCGAAGGCACTGCCGATGTGCCATCGGTCGTCGAGCACGTCGGTCGACTTCGAGAGCTGGATGCCCGCCACCCACACGACGGCCGCAGCGCCGACGAACATCACCAGGAGCAGCCACAAAGGCAGGTTCGACATGCCTCAGTGCACACCCGTCCAGCGGCATGCGCGTACCTCTTGCGCTCGCGGGCGCGAGAGACTCCGGTTCAGCCGGGCGGGCTCAGCGCAGCCAGCTGGAGCGCCCGAACCGCTCCCACCGCTCGACGATGTGCACGACTGCGTCATCGGTGCTCTCGAGCACCGTGGTGCCGCCGATCACGACGTGCTCGACACGCGATTCGACCGCGAGCGGGTCGCCCGACCACAGCACGATGTCGCCGTCGCGACCGGGCTCGAGAGCACCGACGCGATCGTCGAGACGCAGGATGCTGGCGGGGTTGGTCGTCAGCGCCTGCAGGGCGACGTCGGCCGGGAGGCCCTCGCGCACTGCCAGGATGGCCTGCAGCCGGATCTGGTCGATCGGCACAACCGGGTGATCGGTCGTGATCGCGACGGTGACGCCCGCCGCAGCGATCAGGGCGAGGGCCCCGATCGCACGGTCGCGCAGTTCGACCTTCGAGCGCGAGGTGAGCATCGGTCCGAAGATGACCGGGATGCCCTTCTCGGCCAGGACATCGGCGATCTTGTGGCCTTCGGTGCCGTGGTTGACGACGAGGCGGTAGCCGAACTCCTCGGCCAGACGGATCGCGGTGACGATGTCGTCGTGCCGGTGGCTGTGCTGGTCCCACAGGAGCGTGCCGTCGAGCACCTCCGCGAGCGTCTCTTTGCCGAGATCGCGATCGAATGGTTCGCCCTTGGCTGCCGCGGCATCCCGTTTGGCCACGTAGTTCTGCGCATCGACGAAGGCGTCGCGCAGCACGGAGGCGACGCCCAGGCGGGTCGAGGGCGTCTGCTTCTTGTCACCGTAGACGCGCTTGGGGTTCTCGCCGAGGGCCGACTTCACCGACACGTTCTCGGCGATCACCTGTTCGTCGACGGTGCGCCCGCCCCAGGTCTTGATCGCGACCGTGCGTCCGCCGATCGGATTGCCCGATCCCGGCTTGATGACGACGGACGTCACGCCGCCGCGCAATGCGTCGCGGAACCCGACCTCCTCGATGTCGATGCCGTCGAGTGCGCGGAAACGAGCGCCGTTCGGGTCGGTCATCTCGTTGGTGTCATTACCCGACCAGCCTTCGCCGTCTTCGTGGACGCCGAGATGCCCGTGGGCCTCGACGAATCCGGGCAGCACCCAACGCCCCGCGGCATCCACGATCTCGGCTCCGTCGGGAACGGGCGTCTCGGGTCCGCCGACGGCGGTGATCACGCCGTCGGTGACGACGACCGTCCCGCCCTCGATGACGGGTGCGGACACGGGGACGATGCGGCCGTTCACGACGGCGAGGATGCGGGGGGCCATGACGTCGACCCTATGACGGGTGGTCACTGGAGGCAGAACTCGTTGCCCTCGGGGTCTGTCATCTGCCAGTAGCGCTCGGGCCACGCGCCCCACTGCTGCTCGACGAGCCGGACGACGCTCGCGCCGAGCGCGACGAGCCGATCCTTCTCGGCGTCTACGGCTTGCGGCGAGGCCCGGCGCTCGCCGTCTGCGGGTGCGACCGAGACGTCGATGTGCAGCCGGTTGCGCCCCGTCTTCGCGCCGTCGGCGTGATGGAAGTAGAGGCGCGGCCCGCGGCCGTCGGGATCTTCGGCGAGCCCTCGGCGGTCGAGATCGTCGTCGGTGAGACCGGCCTCGAGCTGCTGCCGGCGCATGTCGTCGGGCCAGTCGAGGCGGGGATAGCCGAAGACATCCGACCAGAAGTGCGAGAGCGCCCGCGGATCGTCTGCATAGAAGGTGATGTTGCCGAGCCTGTTCATGGTGACCTCCTCGTCGCGACCGACGGTACCCCCGACCACCGACACCGGGTACACCCGACGTCGCCGCGAGGCAACGGGGCTGACCGCGGCCGGGCATCGTCGTAGCGTGAGCGGTTCACGAACTGCAGGGAGGAACCCTCATGAGTCTCAATGGAAACGTGCCCTTCGTCGCACCCGGTGAGATGCCGATCGACCCGATCGAGGAGGCCCCGACGCTCGAGGTCACGGGCGACGACCTCCTCGACGACGAGGCTCTCCCGGACGAGGACTGACCCGCCGGCACAGCGAAAGCGCACGTCTGCACGGTCTCCGCGTCAGCGGACCGTGCAGACGTGCGCTTTCGCCTGCTATCGGGTCAGTACCAGCCGGTCGACTGGGAGTGGCCCCACGCGCCGCACGGCGAGCCGTAGCGGCCGGAGATGTAGCCGAGGCCCCAGCGGACCTGCGTGACGGCACTGGTCTGCCAGTCGCCGCCGGCCGACGCCATCTTGCTGCCGGGGAGCGCCTGCGGGATGCCGTAGGCGCCGCTGCCGCTGTTGTAGGCCTGGTAGTTCCAGCCCGACTCCTTGTTCCAGAGCGAGACGAGGCACGAGAACTGGTCCTGGCCCCAACCGAACTCGCCGAGCATGCTGCTCGCGGCCTCCTGTGCGGCGCCGGGCGAGTTGTCACCCGTCGAGGCGACCGCAGAAGCAGCGGGCGCAGCCGACGACGAGGACGACGAACGCGAGCTGGTCGAGCGCTGTGCGGCCGCGGCGGCGGCGGCTTCTTCCTCGGCCTTGGCCTGTGCGGCGGCCTCGGCTGCTGCAGCCTCCTCAGCGGCGATGCGAGCGGCCTCTTCCTCGGCTGCCTTCTGCGCCTGCGCCGCCTCGAGGCGCCCGCGCAGGTCGGACGTCTCGGCCTGCACGTCATCGGTCGCGTCGACCAGCTTGTCGGTCAGGTCGGGGAGGAGCAGCGTCGGGATGACGTCGGTCTGCTTCAGACCCTCGATACGCTCACGAAGCTGCGCGGTGTCGATCGTCGTGTCGCCCTCGATGGGGAGGGCGGCCGCGGACACGTCGCCGGTCACGGTCGCGGCCTCGACGACGGATGCCTCGGCTGCGGCGACCGCGTCGCTCGTGGCCTGCTCGATCGCGCTGAGCGGCTTGGCCGTCGAGGTCGCCGCGGCGGTCACGAGCGCGGCGCGCTGCATGACGGGTGCGGGACCCGAAGCGGTGGGAAGGGCGGCCGAAGCGGTCGTGCCGACGACCGCTGTCAGGCCCAGGGCCAGCCCGAGAGTGAGGGCGGCGGGGCGGACGAAGCGGCGGGATGCGGAGGTGGTGGAGCTGGTGGAGCTGGAGCTGGTGGAGCGCCGCAGGTCGCGGCGGGTGGGCTGGCTTGACGAAGAAGTCATGCGAACAGGGGCGGTCCTTCGATGTTTGCGGGCACCGCGACAGGCGGCGGGCGTCTCGGGCGGACGCACAAAACTCCCCGAGTCTGCGCGGTGAGTCTGGACGAGTCCCGGACAGTCCCTGGACGTAACCTGGGAGCGGGGGTGGGCCGACCCCGCGGCTCGGCGGGCTAATCTGGCCGGAACGACGGGCTGTGTCTGCTGTCCGACCGCCCGCGCCGAGGGAGGAAACCATGGCTGAAATCGAGAGCTTCACGCTGGACCACACCGCCGTGATCGCCCCGTATGTGCGGCGCATCGGGGTCGAGCACGGTCCGGGCGGCGGAACCATCACGAACTTCGACGTGCGGTTCGTGCAGCCCAACGCGGGCGAGATCCCGACCGCCGGCATCCACACCATCGAGCACATGCTCGCCGGCCTCCTCCGTGACCGCATCGACGGTGTCATCGACATCTCGCCCTTCGGTTGCCGCACCGGATTCCACCTGCTGATGTGGGGCGAGCCCGAGGTCGCCGACGTCGTCGCCGCACTGACGGGGAGCCTGCGCTTCATCGCCGATGAGGCGGTCGAGGCCGACATCCCGGGCGTCTCCGCGCTCGAGTGCGGCAACTACCGCGACCACTCCCTGCACTCGGCCCGCGAGTGGTCGAAGACCGTGCTCGATCAGGGCATCAGCCTCGACGCCTTCTCCCGCGTCGGAGTCTGACGACCGCCCGACCGATCGACCGACTGACCGCCGCGACGTGACCTCCCCTCGCCACCAGCGCGCGCTGAGAGCCGTCGCCGCCGCGACCCTGGCGACGTTCGTCGCGCTGCTCTCGCACGTCGCGGCGGGAGGCGAACCGCCTTCGCCCCTGGGCGCCGCGCTACCGTGGGCGCTCTCGCTGATGGTGAGCCTTCTCGTCGTCGGGCGGCGTCTCTCGGTCGTTCGCCTCGGGGTGGCCGTCACCGCCGCGCAGGCGCTCTTCCACGTCATGTTCGCGCTCGGGGTCGTCCCGCTTGCAGGCTCGACGCCGGGCGCGCCCGATGCCGCGGGCCAGACGGGTCCGTTCAGCCTGCATGCGGGACATATGTCGCTGCCGGCATCCCTCGCTATACCCGGTGTGCCGGGTGCGCTGGCCGGGGTCGCACCGGATGCCGCGATGCTCGTGGCCCACGTGCTGGCCGCCGCAGTGACGACGCTTCTGCTCCATCGCGGCGAGCAGCTCGTCGCGGCCCTGTCGGACATCGCCCGGCGGATCGCGCTGCGACTGCGTACCGTGACCCGAGGCGCCCTCCCTCGCGTCCAGATGCCGCCGCGGGTGCGCCCGCTGACGGCGAGCGTCGGTATGCCGCGCCTCCGAGCTCTCCTGGCGGCTCCCGCCCGCCGCGGCCCGCCCGCACTCCTCGCTTCCTGACGCCTCGGCGACCGTCGGGGCGATGCGTCGTGCGCGCCGAACCTTCTCCGCGCGCCGGCACCCCGACGACCGAGGAGACCCATGTCCATCACCGAGTCGCGCACGCCCGCAGGCGGCGCTTCCGACCGCGACGGCGCACCCGTCACCCCGACGCGCGAACACGCTCCGCCTGCCCCACGCCGCTCGTGGGCGATGCCGCTGCTGCTGCGCATCCACTTCTTCGCCGGCATCCTGGTCGGCCCGTTCATCCTGATCGCCGCCCTCAGCGGCGCGATCTACGTCGTGACGCCGCAGCTCGAGCGTGCCGTCTACGCCCACGAGCTCAGCGCGCCCGTCACCGAGACGGCACTCTCGATCGGCGACCAGGTCCGCGTCGCGCAGGCGTACATCGGCGAGGGCGCATCCCTCGCCGCCGTCCGGCCCGCGCCGGAAGCCGGCGACACGACGCGTGTCATGTTCGCGCAGGAAGGCCTCGGACCGAGCGAGACCCGTGCCGTCTTCGTCGACCCGGGCACCGGCGAGATCCGCGGCGACCTCACGGTGTACGGCACGAGCGGAGCGCTGCCCATCCGCGCGTGGGTGAGCGATCTGCACCGCAACCTCCACCTCGGCGAGCCCGGTCGCCTCTACAGTGAGGTCGCCGCCTCATGGCTCGGCATCGTCGTCGTGGTAGGACTCGCCCTCTGGCTGGCGCGGCTGCGCCGGGCGCGCGTGAAGAAGGACCTGCTCCGTCCGAAGCGCGGCGCCACAGGCTATCGCAGGGTCTTCGGATGGCATGCGTCGCTCGGGGTGTGGCTCGTCGTCGGGGCGCTCTTCCTCTCGGCGTCCGGCATCACGTGGTCGACCTACGGCGGAGCGAACGTCTCGACGCTTCGTGCCGCGCTGTCGTGGCAGAACCCGACGCTGACGACTGACCTCGGCGACGCCGCTTCGGCCGCCGGATCGAGCGCCGGCACCCACGCCGATCATGGCGTCATCACCGCGCCGACGGCGACGGTGTCGCCCGACACGTTCGACGACGTGCTCGCGGTCGCCCGCACCGAGAACGTGAACGTCGGGCTCATCGAGATCCGGCCGCCCGCCTCGGCGGGGCAGGCCTGGGTCGTCCAGGAGATCCAGCGGAGCTTCCCGACCGAGGTCGATGCGGTCGCGGTCGACGGCGACACGCTCGCGGTCGTCGATCGGGTGGATTTCGCCGACTACCCCGTCATGGCGAAGCTCGCGCGCTGGGCCGTCGACCTCCACATGGGGTCGATGTTCGGACTGGTGAACCAGCTCGTCCTGTTCGTCGTCGCCGCGGGCATCGCCGTGATGGTCGTGCTGGGCTACCTCATGTGGTGGAGACGCCGCCCCACGCGCGACGGTGCCCGTCGAATGGGAGCGGTTCCCGGCGACGCACTGCCGAACGCACCGGTGTGGGCGGTCGCCCTCGTCGTCGCCGCCGCGATCGGCATCGGATACGCCCTTCCTCTCGTCGGGGTGCCACTCGCGGCATTCGTGATCGGCGATGCGATCGTGCAGGGGATCCGAGCCCGACGTGCGCCGAGATCTTCGTCCGGGGGAGCGGAAGCGAGTGTGGTCAGGCCATGACGGGTCAACCCCTCGTTCCCGGCGAACTCTCAGGGTAAAGTTCCGGGCGAAGAACTCCGGCCACCCGTCGGAGAACAGGAGAAGAGCCATGGCGACAAGCCCCGCTGAATCGATCGTCGACGCCGTCGGCGGTCCAGGAAACATCGAGAGTCTGACTCACTGCGCCACGCGCCTGCGTTTCCAACTGCGCGATTCCTCGAACGTCGATCAGTCGACGGTCGAGGCGATCCCCGGCGTCATGGGCGCCGTCCCGCAGGCGGGGAACCGCTACCAGGTCGTCATCGGCGGCGCCGTCCAGAACGTCTACAACGACATCAACGCGCTCCCCGCGATGTCGGGCGCCGGCGGCGGCGCGGTCGACGAAGACGACATCGATTCGGTGAAGGCGCGCGAGCGCGCGAAGGGCCCCCGCGGCAAGGTCGCCTGGCTCGACTCCCTGTTCGAGTTCCTGTCCGACTCGTTCCGCCCCATTCTCGGCGCGCTCCTGGGTGCGTCGCTGTTCATCACCTTCATGGCGCTGATGGCGACCCTCGGCGTCATCCCCGCCTGGAACGCCCCGGGCGTCGTCCTCGACCCGTCGTGGCAGTTCATCAACCTGATGTGGCAGTGCGTCTTCATCTTCCTGCCGCTCATGGTCGCCTACAACGCGGCCAAGAAGGTCGGCGCCGACCCATGGGTCGGGTTCGCGATCATGGCCGTCGTCATGCTGCCCCAGTTCTCGGGGCTGGCCAGCCACGAGAGCGCCCAGCAGATCAACTTCCTCGGATCGGACATCACCACCGTCTCGGTGTTCGGTCTCCCGCTGACGGTCTTCGACTACAGCTCGCAGGTGTTCCCGCCGCTGCTCATGGCGGGCGTGCTCGGTCTGCTGTGGAAGGGGCTGCGCAAGATCATCCCCGAGAACATCCAGCTGATCTTCGTGCCGTTCCTGGCGATGCTGATCATGATCCCGCTCACGGCCTTCCTCATCGGCCCTATCGGCGTGTACGCGGGTGCCGGTCTCGCGAACCTCCTGAGCTCGATCAACGACTTCTCGCCGTTCATCTTCGCGATCGTCATCCCGCTCGCATACCCGTTCATGGTGCCGCTCGGTCTGCACTGGCCGATCAACGCGGTCATGCTGCTGAACATCCAGACCCTCGGCTACGACTTCATCCAGGGCCCCATGGGTGCGTGGAACTTCGCGTGCTTCGGCGCGACCGCCGGTGTGCTGTGGATCTCGTGGCGTGCCCGTGACAAGCAGATGCGTCAGACCGCGACGGGTGCCCTCGCGGCCGGTCTGCTCGGCGGCATCTCGGAGCCGTCGCTGTACGGCATCCACCTGCGGTTCAAGCGCATCTACCCCCGGATGCTCGTCGGATGCCTCGTGGGCGGCCTCATCATCGGCATCGGCGGCGGCGTGAAGACGCAGGCGTTCGTGTTCACCTCGCTGCTGACGATCCCGGCGTTCGACTCGGTCATCCTCTACGGCATCGCCGTGCTCTCCGCGTTCGTCGTGGCGATGGTGCTCGTCATCATCAGCGACTACCGCACGCCCGAGCAGCGCGCCGAGTTCGAGGCGCAGCGCGACAAGGCCGAGGCCAAGGCCGGTGCGACGGCTGCCGGTGCTGCGGCAGCGCCCGCCGGCGCAGGTGCGGCGACCACGACCGCGGGCTCGTCGACCACGACGCCCGCGGAGACGCCGCGGGGAACCGCGACCGCGACGCTCGAGAAGCCCGGCGCCACCGACGAGGTGTCTGCTGCGATCGAGATCGCGTCGCCGCTCGACGGCACGGTGGTCGCGCTTTCTGAGGTGCCCGATCCAGTCTTCGGCGGAGGTGTCATGGGCCCGGGTGTCGCGATCGAGCCGACGGGCAACACGGTCGTCTCGCCGGGTGCCGGGACCGTCGCGGCTGCCCAGCCGACCGGTCACGCGTTCGGGCTCGAGCTCGACAACGGCGTGGAACTGCTCATCCACGTCGGCATCGACACCGTCAACCTGAAGGGCGAGGGCTTCGAGGTCCACGTCAAGGCGGGCGACCGTGTCGAGCAGGGTACGCCCCTGGTGACGTTCGACCGCTCGGTGATCGAGAAGGCGGGCTACCCGCTGATCACACCGGTCATCGTCCTCAACGGCGATGCGTTCGCGACGGTCGACCCGGTCGGCCTCGGCTCCACGACGGCCGGCGCCCCTCTCCTGATCCTGGAGAAGTAGCCCCCGTCCCCGAACGTCGACTCGCCACGAATCGCGGATGCCGGACCTCCGGCATCCGCAGATTCTGGCGAGTCGACGTTTTTGTCGGCGGGTCAGGGGAGGCGGCGGAGCAGGAGGACGCCGTCCAGCAGATGCGCGGGGGCGGATGCTGCGGGGGAGGATTCGGCGCGGGCTGGGCGCTCGCGGATCTCCTCGCGCTCGACGACCCACTCGGCCGGATCGAGGTCGAGTGCGGCGCGTTCCTCCGCGGGCGTCGCGAGCGCCGGATGCTCGTGCGCGACCGAGGATTCCGGTTCGGCGGGCGGACCGCCGACATGCGACACCACGAGGAGCCGGCCGCCGGGAGCGACGTGGCGAAGGGCCGCGCGCAGAAGCGGGATACGGGAGAACCCCGGATCCCACGAGTGCAGGAAGCTCGTCGTCACCAGGTCGAACTCCCCGAGCTCCGCGGCGTCGATCTCGCCCGCGACGAACGTCGCCTCGAGCTGAGCCTCGCGGGCGGCGGCGCGGGCGCGTGCGACCGCGGTCGGCGACAGGTCGACACCGGTCACCGACCACCCGCGCGACGCGAGCCACAGCGCATCGCCGCCCTCGCCGCAGCCGAGGTCGAGCGCGGTCGTCGGTGTGAGTGAGCCCGCCGCCTCGAGCTCCGCGATCACGGTCGAGGTCGTCTCGTTGACCCGGCCCGACCAGGCCCGGTCGGTCTCGGCGTAGCGGGCCTCCCAGTCGGCGGCGTGGCCGCGGCGACGCTCGACCGCTGCCGCGGCGTCGCGGGCGACCAGAGCGCCGTTGATCGCCGCGCCGGCCATCGATCCGGCGCCCATCGAGAGGGGGACGTTCGCCATCGGCGCCGCCACGTTGCCGGCAGCCCACACGAGGGGGTGGCTCGTGGCTCCCGCCGCGTCGACGGCGATGAACGAGCCGACCGGTCCGTCGGTGCGTGCGAGGTCGAGCTCGGCGACGAAGCCGTCTTGGGGTTCGAGCAGCCCGCCGGTGAAGATCGCGTCGATCGCGACGCGCTGTCCGTCGGCGGTCAGGACGGCGCCGATGGCACCGCCGTCGGCCTCCTCTGCCGCGTCGTCCGGGCCGGTCACGGCCACCACGGGTGAGGCGACGGTGCGGATGCCGCGGGCGCGAAGCCGCTCCCGGACGTCGTCGCTGAGCTCGCCCGCCGCGGCGGTGAAGGCCACGACGTCGGGGCTCCACTGCCGGAGCAGTTCGATCTGGTGCAGGCTCATCGGCGATGTCGCCAGCACGCCGATGAGCCGATCGCGCACCTCCCAGCCGTGGCAGTAGGGGCAATGGAGCACGGTCCGGCCCCATCGCTCGGCGAGGCCCGGGATGTCGGGCAGGCGGTCGGTGACCCCGGTGGCGATCAGGAGTGCGCGTGTCGTGAGGCGCTCATCGCCCGCGAGCACGACCTCGAGGCCGCCGTCGATCTCGCCGACCCGCTCGACGCGCGCGGTGCGGAAGCCGACGCCGTACGCTCCCGCTTCGTCGCGACCGCGTCGCCGCAGCTCCGCCGGCGCGGTGCCGTCGAAGCCCACGACGGCGTGCATGTGCTCGGCGAATCGGTTGCGCGGGCTGTCGGAGTCGACAACGAGCGTGCGGCGGCGGGCGCGCCCGAGCATCTGCGCGGCGCTGAGACCCGCGGGCCCGGCACCGACGATGACAACGTCATGATCGAAGTTCTGCATGCCGACCAGCATCCGCCCGGTCGACGACCCTCAGCAAACATGTTTGCGAAAATGGCAAACTAGACGGATGACCGGACTCGACCAGATCGGACCGCGCCTGCGCGCTGCGCGGCAGGACCGCGGATTGACCCTCGACGACCTCGCCGGGCGGGCAGGGATGTCGACGAGCACCCTCTCGCGCCTCGAGTCGGGCAAGCGGCAGGCGAACCTCGAGCTGCTCGTTCCTCTCACGCGGCAGCTCGGCATCCGCATCGACGACCTCGTGCCCGCCGAGCATCCCGACCCGCGCGTCCGGCGGCCGGCGACGACCAGGCACGGCCACGTGATCGCGCCGCTGACGCGGGAGAGTTCGCCCGTCCAGACCTACAAGGTGACCTATCCGCCCTCGGATACGGCGCCGGCGCCGCGGGTCCACGACGGATTCGAATGGTTCTACGTGCTGAGCGGGCGCGTCCGTCTCGTCCTCGGAGACCAGGAGCTCACGCTGTCACGGGGCGAGGCGGCGGAGTTCGACACGCGCACCCCTCACTCCATCAGCGCGGTCGGCGCGCGCCCCGCCGAGGTGATCAGCATCTTCAACGCCGCCGGTGAGCGTATGCACACCCTGACCGCCCCCGACTGACCCACGTCCTACCCGTCGACTCGCCAGAAATGGCGGATGCCGGGGTGCCGGCATCCGCTTTTCGTGGCGAGTCGACGAGAGGGGGGGCGGGGGTTAGGAGCGGCGGTGCGACCGGTAGTAGGCGAGGAGGGCCTGGGTCGAGGCGTCCTGCGCGGCGAGCGCATCGGCGTCGCCTTCGATCGCGGGTGCGATCTGCAGGGCGAGCTGCTTTCCGAGCTCGACGCCCCACTGGTCGAACGAGTTGATGCCCCAGATCGTGCCCTGTGTGAAGGTGATGTGCTCGTAGAGCGCGATGAGCTCGCCGAGCACCTTCGGGGTCAGGGCGGGCGCGAAGATCGACGTCGTCGGGCGGTTCCCCGCGAACGTGCGGGCGGCCACGAGCGCACCGGTCGTGCCCTCGGCCTCGACCTCCTCGGCGGTCTTGCCGAACGCGAGTGCCTTGGTCTGCGCGAGGAAGTTCGCCAGGAACAGTCCGTGCACGTCGCGGCCGCCGTCGGTGAGCGGGTGGGCGGGGTTGACGAAGGCGATGAAGTCGGCCGGGATGAGCCGCGTGCCCTGGTGGATCAGCTGGTAGAAGGCGTGCTGGCCATTCGTGCCGGGTTCTCCCCAGAACACCTCACCGGTGTCGGAGGTGACGGGGCTGCCGTCCCACCGCACCGACTTGCCGTTGGACTCCATGGTGAGCTGCTGCAGGTAGGCGGCGAAGCGGTGCAGCTGCTGCGCGTACGGGAGCACCGCGTGCGTCTGCGCGCCGAGGAAGTTGGTGTACCAGACGTTGAGCAGCCCCATGAGGACGGGCACGTTCTTCTCGAGCGGGGTGGATGCCACGTGCTCGTCGACCGCGTGGAATCCGGCGAGCAGGTCGCGGAACGCGTCGGGTCCGAGCTCGATCACGAGCGACAGGCCGATCGCCGAGTCGACGGAGTAGCGGCCGCCCACCCAGTCCCAGAAACCGAACGCGTTGGCGGGGTCGATGCCGAAGGCCTCGACCTTGTCGAGCGCGGTGGAGACGGCGACGAAGTGGTGCGCGACGGCATCGGTCTTCTTCGCCTCGCTGTCGTCGATCGCACCGGCCTCCTGCAGGCCCGCCCACAGCCAGTCGCGTGCGAGACGCGCGTTGGTCAGGGTCTCGAGAGTGGTGAAGGTCTTCGACGCGACGATGAACAGCGTCGTCTCGGGGTCGAGGTCGGCGGTCTTGTCCGCGATGTCGAACGGGTCGATGTTCGACACGAATCGCGCCTGGATGCCGGCCGTCGCATAGGGGCGCAGCGCCTCGGAGATCATGACCGGCCCGAGGTCGGACCCGCCGATGCCGATGTTGACGACGTGGGTCACCTTCTTGCCGGTGATACCGGTCCATTCGCCCGAACGAACCCGGTCGGCGAAGGCCGACATCTTCTCGAGCACCGCCTGGACGTCGGCGTCGATGTGCTGCCCGTCGACGACGAGCTCGGGTGAGGCGCCCGCGGGGCGGCGCAGCGCCGTGTGGAGCACGGCGCGGTCTTCGCTGGTGTTGATGTGCGCACCCGAGACCATGGCGGCGTAGCGCTCGGCGACGCCGGTCTGCTCGGCCAGGCGCACGAGGGCTGCGACGATCTCGTCGGTGACGAGGTTCTTCGACAGGTCGACGTGCAGATCGGCCAGCGGCAGGCTCAGGCGCTCGACGCGGCGCGGGTCGCTGTCGAACCAGCCGCGGAGGTCGGGGGTGAAGCCGTTCTTCAGCGACTCGAGGTCGGTCCAGGCGGCGGTGGTGGTGGCATCGATGGGAGCAGCGGTCACGCTCTCACGGTAGCCCCGGTGCCGCGTCCTCGTCCACGCGGCGCGGCGGGAGAACCCTCGACGACCCGCCCGTCGACGAGTCGGCAGATCGCGTCGACCTCGCCGAGCTCGGCCAGATCGTGTGTGACGGCGACGACGGCTGCGCCGGCGCGCGCCGCGACAGCGAGGGCGGATGCCACGGCCTCACGGGATGCCGCGTCGAGCCCGCTCATCGGCTCGTCGAGCAGCAGCAGGTCGGCCTCCTGTGCGAGAGCCTGCGCGATGTGTGCTCGCTGGCGCTGGCCGCCCGACAGCAGGCCGAGTGGACGTCGGGCGAGCGAGGTCAGCCCAACGGTCTCGATCGCGTCCGCGATGCGTGCCCGATCGCTCCGCCGCAGCGGCAGGAACGGGCCGCGTTCGCGCCAGCGGCCCATCGCGACCAGGTCGCTCACGGTGAGGGGGAGGCGGGCGCCGTCGTTCGAGGTCTGCGGCACGAGACCCACGCGGATGCCGGGCTCGCGGCGGAGTGTTCCCGAGGTGGGCGACAGGAGGCCCGCAGCGACCGCGACCAGTGTCGACTTCCCCGAGCCGTTGGCGCCCACCACCGCGAGGACCTCGCCGCCCGAGATGTCGAGGTCGACCCCGCGGAGGGCGAGGTGGCCATCGAAGACGACTGTCACCTCGCGCAGTTCGACGACGGGGCGGCGATCGGGAGAAGCGGTCGAGCTGGGCATCGCCCCAGTATTGCAAATGAAAATCGTTCTCACTTTCATGTATCGTCGTCGATCGTGTCCTTCCTCCTCGACCCCCTCGCCGTCACGTTCGTCCAGCGTGCGCTGCTCGGCGGCGCCCTCGTCGCGATCGTGTGCGGCATCGTCGGCACCTGGGTCGTGTTGCGCGGCATGGCCTTCCTCGGCGAGGCGATGGCGCACGGCATGCTTCCGGGTGTCGCCGTCGCGACCCTCACGGGATTTCCGCCGATGGCCGGTGCCGCCCTCAGCGCCGCGGTGATGTCGCTCGGCGTCGGTGCCCTGCAACGCCGCGGCAGGCTCTCCGCCGACACGAGCATCGGGTTGCTGTTCGTCGCGAGCCTCTCGCTCGGCATCATCGTCATCTCGGCGTCGCGGAGCTTCGCGACGGATGCCTCGGCGATCCTCTTCGGCGACATCCTCGCGATCGGCTCGTCCGAACTCGTTGCGCTCGCCGTCGCACTCCTCGTCACCGTCGTCGTCGCCGCCCTCGGGCATCGCTCTTTCGTCGCGCTGACCGTCGACCCGCGTCAGGCGCAGCTGCTGGGCCTCCACCCCCGCGCCGCGCACATCGTGCTCGTCGGACTCGTCACGCTGGCCGTCGTCTCGGCGTATCAGGCCGTCGGGTCGCTGCTCGTGGTGGGCATGCTGCTCGGCCCCGCCGTCGGGGCCGGCCAGTGGACCCGGCGCATCGTGCCCACGATGATCCTCGCCGCACTGATCGGCATCCTTTCGGTCGCCGCGGGCCTGCTCATCTCGTGGCATGCCGCCACCGCCGCGGGTGCCACGGTCGCGTTCACCGCGATCTGCTCCGGTGCGTTCTCAACCGGCATCCGCGCGATCACCCGTGCCTTCACCCGCCCCGACGGACGTCGCGCGCCGGCATCCGTCATCCCGAACACCCCGGAAAGGACCGCATGAGAACTCGTGCACCTCTCTCGCTCATCGCGCTCACGGCCGGAGCCGCTCTGCTCGCCGGCTGCCAAGCCACACCCTCCAGCACGCCCGCCGCGACCCCGGATACCCGTGCTTCGGCCCTCGGCGACGGTCACGGCGCCATCGCCGGGGCGCGCGAACTCGCCGAGCCCGCTCTGCATCTCACGAGCATCGGCACCGACGGTGCCGTCTACCACCTCGACCTGATCGACGAGGAGTCCGAGGTGCTCGGTGACGTCGCCCCGGCCGACACGCTCGACAGCGAGGGGCGCTTCCTGTTCGCCGGTCGTGAGGGCGAGGTGTCGATCATCGACAGCGGGGTGTGGACCTGGAATCACATCGACCACTTCCACTACTACGAGGCCCCCGCCCGCCTCCTCGGCGAGGTGACCGGCTCCGGCACCCCGCGCACCGTCACGAGCGACCTCGGAGTGGGCGTGTACTTCGACGACGGCGACCGCGGCGGCGAGGCCGTGCTGCTCGACTTCGACGCGCTCAAGAAGGGCGACATCGTCGAGAGCTTCCGGCTCACGCTCGACGCGCCCGGCTCCTTCGTCGTGCCGAGCCCCGGAGGTGCCCTGATCGGCGATGCGGCCGCGGGCGAGATCCGTCGCGTCGACGCGACGGGGGCCGAACTCGGCACCACGCCCTGCGTCGATCCCGCGGGGTCTATCGCAACGAACGTCGGCGTCGTCGTCGGCTGCGCTGACGGTGCCGTGCTCGCCGTCTCGGATGCCGCGGGGACGTCTCTCGAGCGCATTCCGTACCCCGAGGGCGGGCCGAGCCGCGCCCTGTCATTCGCGAACCGCGAGGGCCGCCCCACCGTGGCCGGTCGTACCGAATCCTCGGCGTTCTGGCTGCTCGACACCCGGGAGCGGTCGTGGACGTCCTTCGACGCCGGCGAGCCCATCGTCCGCGTCACGGCCGTCGACGACGCCGACGAGACCGTCGTCGCGCTCGCCGCAGACGGCTCGGTGATCGTCATCTCGGGCACGACGGGGGAGCAGCTCTCCCGCACGGAGCCGCTGGTGGCGGCATCCCTCGCCGACCCGGCGCTCGCCGCCGGTGTCGACCTCGTCGCGGATCAGCGGCGCACCTACCTCAACGGGCCCGCCGAGCGAACGCTCTTCGAAATCGATCCCGCCGACGGCGGGCGGGTGGCCCGGAGCTTCACGACTGAGCATGCGCCCGCTTTCTTCGCGGAGACGGGCCGATGAGGCGGGTGACGCTGGCTCTCGGTCTCGTCGTCGCCGGAATCGTCTCGCTCGCGGGCTGCTCGGCGGGCGGAAGCGACCGTCCGACCGTGGTCGTGACGACCAACATCCTGGGCGACATCGTGCAGAACCTCGCCGGCCACGAGCTCGACGTCGTCACCTTCATGCCGCGTGACGCCGATCCGCACTCGTTCGAGCTGTCGGCTCAGGACGCGGCGACGATGCGCAGTGCCGATCTGGTGGTCTCGAACGGGCTCGGGCTCGAAGAGGGCGTGCAGCATCATGTCGACGCGTCCGCCGCCGACGGTGTGGCTCAGTTCGTCGCGGGCGACCACGTCGAGGCCCTCGGCTACCTCGACTCCGACGCGGTCGACCCGCACTTCTGGACCGATCCGACCCAGACCGCCCGCGTCGTCGACGCACTCGCCCCGGTCCTCGCCGACCTCGCCGGCGACGGCGGACGGGCCGTGACGGATGCCGCCGACGCGTACGTCTCGGAACTCGAGGCGGTGGATTCCGAGATGGCCACCGGCCTGGAGTCCATCCCCGCCGAGCACCGGGCCCTCGTCACCAACCACCACGTGTTCGGCTACCTCGCGCGCCGCTACGACGTGCGCATCCTCGGCGCGGCCGTGCCGGGCGGCACGACGCTCGCGGCCCCCAGCGCCTCCGACCTGCAGGACCTCGTCGACGCGATCGACTCGGCCGGGGTCCGCACGATCTTCGCCGACTCGTCGCAGCCCGACCGGCTCATGCGCGTCCTCGCCGATGAGGCCGGGCGCGATGTGTCGGTCGTGCCGTTGCTGACCGAGTCGCTCGCGCCGGAGGGGCAGCCCGGCGACACCTACCTCGACATGATGCGCCAGAACCTCCAGCGCATCACCGACGGCCTCACCCGATGAGGCATTTCCCTGGAAAGGAAACCCACCCCATGAAGAGAACCCTGCAGTTCGGTGCCCTCGCCGGCGCCGCAGCCCTGGTGCTGGCGGGATGCTCGTCCTCACCGTCCCCGGCATCCGGCCCGTCCGGCGACGCGTCGACCGAGGCATCCGTCCCCGCCGGTCCCCGGGTCGCGCTCGGCTACGAAGGCGGTGTGCTCGTGCTCGGCGGCGACGAGCTCGAGGTGATCGGAGACTTCGATTCGGAGGACTTCATCCGACTCAATGCGGCCGGTGACGGCCGCCACGTCATGGTCACGACGTCGGAGGGCTTCCAGCTGCTCGACGTCCAGCAGCCCGAACTCACCGACCTCGTCGTCCCGGCGGCCGCCGCCGGCCACGTCGTCGTCCACGGCGGCAAGACCGTGCTCTACGACGACGCGACGAGCGATACGACGATCTTCGACACCGCCGACCTCGCTCAGCTCGACGGCACGCTGCCCGACGCCGAGGTGATCCCCGGCGTCGAGGCGCACCACGGTGTCTCGGTCGAGCTCGAGGACGGCACGCTGCTGACCACCGTCGGCGGCGAGGCCGGGCGCACCGGCATCCGCGTGCTCGACGCGAATCGCGCCGAGATCGCCTCGAACGCCGACTGCCCGGGCGTCCACGGTGAGGGCACCGCCGAGGAGGAGCGCGTCGTGTTCGGATGCGAGAACGGCGCGATCATCTACGACGGCGGCGAGATCACCAAGGTCACCTCGCCCGACTCCTATGGCCGGATCGGCAACGCCTTCGTCGCCGAGGACAGCCCGCTCGTCGTCATGGACTACAAGGACGACCCCGACGCCGAGGGCTACCTGTTGCGCAACATCGCTCTCGTCGACACCGAGGCGAAGTCGCTGACCAAGGTCGCGCTGCCCGCCGGCGTCGAGTACACCTTCCGCGGCATCGCGCGCGGGCCGTCCGCCGAGGCCGTGCTGATCGGCACCGACGGATCGCTGCACTGGATCGATCCCGCCACCGGCGGTGTCACGAAGTCGCTGCCCGTCGTCGACCCGTGGGAAGGGCCGGCCGAGTGGCAGGCTCCGCACCCGGCGGTCAAGGTCGCGGGAGACATCGCCTACATCACCGATCCGGCCGACAGCGAGCTCATCGCGGTCGATCTCACGACGGGTGAGATCGTGCAGACGGTGACGCTGCCGCACGTGCCGAACGAGATCGCCGCCGTCTCCTGACATGAGGCATGCCCGCATCCGCTCCGCCGCAGCGACGCTGCCGCGGGGCGGATGCGGTGCGTCCGACCCCGCCGTTAGCCTGGCGTCGTGCCGGCCGTCTCGACTTCGCAGCGCACCTACCGCTATCTGCGCCTGACCCTCGCGGGTGCGCCGATCGCGATCATGCTCGCGGTGCTCTTCGCGATCCCCGACGCGGGAGTGCTCCCCAGCGTCAGCCATTACTTCTATTCCTCGGCCCGCACCGTCTTCTCCGCCGCCCTGGTCACCGCCGCGGCCTGCCTGCTCGCGCTCTCCGGGCGGGGCCCGCAACGCGTGCTGTTGGATGTCGCGGCGCTCCTGGCCCCGCTCATCGCCATCATCCCCACGCCGGTCTCGCCCGGTGAGGTGCCCGGCGTCGTCGTCGACTGCGCCGCCCCGTGCGTTCCCGTCGGGTTCACGGACGACCTCGACAACGCCGTGGCGACGTACCTCGCGATCGGCGCTGCCGTGCTCGCGATCGGGCTCGTGCTGGCCCGGCGGGGCGACATCGCCCTCCGCGACACCGGTCCGACCCTCGCTCTGGCGGCCGCGGTGCTGGCGGCCACGACCCTCGTCTGGACTCTCGCGCCCGACCAGCTCGTCCGCTACGGTCACGCCGTCGCGGCGTTCGGCTTCTTCATCCTCATCGCCCTCGTTGCGCTCGCCGAGGCGCTGCGGCCCTCCGATACGCACCCACCCGCGCGGCGGACGCGGATCGGGTACATCGTCGTCGCGGTCGCGCTGCTGCTCGACCTCGCCGCGACCGCCGTGTCGGCGATGCTCTTCGACCTCCCCGTCGTGCTGGCCGGAGAGCTCGTCGCCCTGGCGCTGTTCCTCGTGTTCTGGATGATGCAGACGGCCCAAAAGTGGTCGCTCGCCGACCCCGCGCTGCGAGCCTGACGAGCCACCCGAAACCCGTTCTTCTCCGTGTCGGCGACCGGGTCTACTGTTCGTCCCATGACCGCCCCGCTCAGCGCACTGGAGTCCTCGCGCATGCGCGCGTTCCACCAGGTGCTCGGCAATACTCTGCTCGCGAACGTGACCTCGAGCTTCCTCTGGTTCGCCCTGACGTTCTGGGCCTACCTCGCGACGGAGAACGTCCTGGCGACATCCATCATCGGCGGCTCGTACATGCTGCTCGTCGCCGTGTTCGGGGTGGTCTTCGGGGCCCTTGTCGACCACCTGAAGAAGAAGGCGGTGATGGTGCTCTCGAGCCTCATCACCCTCGCGACCTATCTCGGTGCCGGTGCGGTCTATCTGCTGTTCCCCGAGGCGGTCCTCGTCGATTGGGGCCGGCCCTGGTTCTGGATCTTCGCGGGGCTGATCCTCATCGGGGGAGTGGTCGAGAACCTGCGCAACATCGCGCTGTCGACCACCGTGACGCTTCTCGTGCCGGGCGACCGCCGCGACCGGGCGAACGGCCTGGTCGGAACCGTGCAAGGCGTGGCGTTCATCGTCACGAGCGTCTTCTCCGGCCTCTCGATCGGCCTGCTCGGAATGGGATGGACGGTCGTGATCGCGGTCACCGCGACGGCGCTCGCCCTCGGCCATCTGATGTTCGTGTCGATCCCCGAGCGCGGCGTCGCCGCGGCTCACGATGCCGCCACACCGGCCTTCACGTTCCGCGGTGTGATCCCGGCGATCCGCGCCGTGCCGGGCCTGCTGGCACTGATCCTGTTCACCACCATCAACAACCTCGTGGGCGGGGTCTTCATGGCGCTCATGGATCCCTACGGGCTGACGCTCTTCACTGTGGAGGCGTGGGGCATCGTGCTCGCGGTCACCGGCACCGGCTTCATCCTCGGCGGCGCCCTCGTCGCTGCGCGCGGACTCGGACGCAACCCCGTGCGTACGCTGCTTCTCGTCAACGTGGGCGTCGCCGTGCTGGGCATGACCTTCGCAATCCGCGAGTGGTGGTGGCTCTACGCACTCGGGATCTTCGTCTTCATGATGCTCATGCCCGTGGCCGAGGCTGCCGAGCAGACCGTCATCCAGCGCGTCGTGCCGTTCCATACCCAGGGGAGGGTCTTCGGCTTCGCGGCGTCGGTCGAGTCGGCGGCGTCGCCGATTTCGGCGTATCTGATCGGGCCGCTCGCGCAGTTCGGCCTCATCCCCTTCATGCGTACGGATACCGGTGAGCGCACCTTCGGCTGGTTGCTCGGCGGGGGCGAGGCGCGGGGCATCGCCCTGGCCTTCGTCGCCGCGAGCGCCCTCATGCTCGTCATCGTGCTCCTCGCCTTCGCCTCGCCGCAGTACCGGCGGCTGAGCCGGGCGTACGCCGAGGCGCCGCCGTCCGAGCCCGCGGCACCCGGGGGTGCGGATTCCAGCGAGGTCGCCCGGTCGTCGGGTGTGGCGCCGGCGGTCAGGCAGAGCGACGCGGCGCCGTGAGCCCGAACACCGCGAGCAGCGCTGCGATCGCGACCATCGCGAGGGTGCATCCGGCGACACCGACCCACCCGAGATCGTGGAAGGCATAGCCCAGGAGCCATCCGAACAGACTCGAGCCGCCGTAGTACCCGAGGTAGTACAGCGATGCGGCCTGAGCCCGGGTCTCCGGCCTCGCCGCCGCGGGAGCCCAGCCCGACGCGATCGCATGCGCGCCGAAGAAGCCCGCCGTCAGGATTAGCAGCCCCACCAGTACCGCGATGACGTGAGGCACCGCGGTCACGACGATGCCGATCGCCATGACCGCCAGCGCGGCGAGCAGTACCGCCAGGCGGCCGTACCGTGCCGCGAGCGACCCGGCCCAGGGCGAAGCGACGGTGCCGGCGAGGTAGGCGAGGAAGAGGAAGCTCACCACCCACAACGGCAACGAGTACGGCGGCGCGACGAGGTGGAACCCGAGGTAGTTGTACACGGCGACGAAGCCGCCCATGAGGAGGAACCCCTGAGCGTACAGAGCGAGCTGGCGGCGGTCGCGCAGGTTCGTCGTGAGTCGGGCGACCAGTGACGGGCCCGTCGCGCCGGTCCTACGCTGCGGCGCGAAACCGCGAGCCGGTGGCGTGAGCCACAGGAAGAGCACGGCCGACGCGGCACACACCGCCGCGACGGCGAACACCCCGCCCCGCCACAGACCGACGTCGCCGAAGGGACCCGCGACCAGCCTTCCGAGCAGCCCGCCGATCGTGGTACCGGCGATGTAGCTGCCCGCCGCTGTCGCGGTGTGGGCGGCGTCGACCTCTTCCGACAGATACGCCAGGGCGATGGCCGGCACGGCGCCGAGCGCCGCGCCCTCGAGCAGTCGGGCGCCGAGTAACAGGGGCAGTGTCGGAGCGAGCGGGGCGAGCAGGCCCAGGACCGTCGCGGCGATCACTCCGATCGCCATCGCGGGCACGCGCCCGATGCGGTCGGCCACGACCGACCAGGGGATGACACCGACGGCGAGACCGAGAGTTGAGACCGAGACCGCCAGCGCGGCTGTGGCGGGTTCGACCGCGAACTCCGAGCCGATGAAGGGGAGGACCGCCTGCGGCGAGTACAACTGCGCGAAGGTCGCGACGCCGGCGAAGAACAACCCGGCGATGAGCCGGCGGTAAGCGGGCGACCCGGGAAGATGACCGGTGAACGCTCGCACCGGGCCAGCCTACGACCGGCGGGAGCACCCCGCGGACGTGAGAAGGGCCGGCCGACTCAGAATCGTCGACCGGCCCTGTCATCCCTTGCACCAGAGATCACACCGCGCAGTTGGGGGGAACTGCGTGCCTCGAAGTTATAACGGCCAGGTAACGGGATGCAACGGCTGAGTCGTTCTCATCAATGCTGCATAGCGATCGTTCAGGATCGCCCCGCGGGCCGTCAGCGCCCCTCGCGCAAGACGACCGAGCCCGCCGAGACCCGGACCTCGACCCGGTTGCGGGACGAGGGGTCCTCGGTGAGCCCGTTGACGAACGAGCCCGCCTCCTGTGTCGAGCTGACCGCGTAGCCGCCGCGGGGGAGGGCGAGATCGACGCCGCCCGCCTCGGCGGCGATCGTCACCGACGTCGGCGCTGTTCCGGCGAGGGCACCCGACATGCGACCGGCGCTGACGTCGACCGTCGCTTCACGCACACCGTCGAGCTCGACCGAGACGCGTCCGGCCGACACCCGGGCATCGAGGCTCGTCGCCGTCCCTGCCGCATCGATCGATCCCGCGTCGGCACGCAGCGCGAGGGCGCCGAACTCACCGTCCGCGCGCAGGGCTCCCGCCCCCACGCTCAGCTGGGCGTCGATCCCCGCGAGGTCGGCAGGCAGCACGAGGGTCGCTCGTGACGAGCCGCCCCACAGGCGCCATCCGCTCCACCAGTCGCGGTCGGAGTCGACCGTGAGCCGGTCGCCCTCGCGGGCGAGCTCCCACGCCTCGGCGCCTCCCGTGCCCGTGACCGTGAGGGTCGCCTCGTCGACATCGCCGAATGAGACCTCGACGTCTGCCGCGGCGGCATCCATCTCGAGCATGCTCACACCCGCCGTCGGCGCCGAGATCGTCGAGGTCGCGGCGCCGCCGCTGATGATGGTCGACATGACGCTGGTTCCGGCGGTGAACAGGAGGAGGCCGGCGCCCGCGGCGATCGTCAGTCCCGCGATCACGCGGGCTGCCGACGACGGCGCCGACGTCGGGCCGGTCGGGGGCGTGCCTCCCGTCGTCGGAGGCTCGACGGGGGCCCCGGGCGGCGTAGCGGGGGGCGGGGTCAGGGTCGTGCTCATCGCACTGCTCCGTTCTGCGGCTGCGTGCCGCCGTGTTCGAGGTGGACGAGCGCGGCGAGCACGCGGCGGTTGCCGTGCTCGTCCTGCTCGAGGTCGAGCTTCTGGAAGAGCGAGGTGATGTACTTCTCGACGCTCGCCTCGCTGAGGAACATCGCGGCGGCGATCGCCTGGTTGCTGCGCCCCTCGGCGATGAGCGAGAGCACCGTGCGCTCGCGTTCGGTGAGCCGCGACATCCGCTCGTCTCGCGATCGGCGCATGAGCAGCTGAGCGACCACCTCGGGATCGAGCACGGTGGCTCCCGAACCGATGCGTTCGATCGTCGCGAGGAACTCGCCGACGTCGGCCACGCGGTCTTTCAAGAGGTACCCGAGGGCCGCACCCTGCGAGGTGATGAGCTCGCTGGCGTAGCGCTCCTCGACGTACTGGCTCAGGACGAGGATCGGCAGTCGGGGGTTCTCGGCGCGCAGGGCGAGGGCGGCGCGGATGCCCTCATCGGTGAACGTCGGGGGCAGTCGGACGTCGAGGATGCAGAGGTCGGGACCGGTCTCGGCGACGGCGGCCGAGATGCCGTCGGCATCGGGGAGGGCCGCGACGACCTCGTGGCCCGAGTCGGCCAGCAGCCGGACGATCCCCTCGCGCAGCAGCGTCGAGTCCTCGCAGATCAGGATGCGCACGGGACGCTCACCTCCAGAGCGGTCGGTCCGCCGGCCGGGCTGTCGAGGCGTGTCGTGCCGCCCGCGGCGGTGATGCGGTTGATGATCCCGTCGAGCCCGCCGCCGGCGATGACCCGGGCCCCGCCGACGCCGTTGTCCTCGACCCGTGCCCAGAGGGTGTGATCGTCGCGGTGGCGGACCACCACGCGGCATTCCCCGGCCCGCGAATGCTTGGCCGCGTTGGTGAGTGACTCCGCGATCGCGAAGTACACCGCGGCCTCGGCGGTGCGGCTGCACCGCTGGTCGACGCGCACGTCGAGGCTGACGGGCACGTGCGAGCGGGCGGCGAGGGCCGACAGTGCCGCGTCGAGCCCGCGATCGTCGAGCACCGAGGCGTGGATACCGCGTGCGAGCTGACGCAGTTCGGTGATGGCTGCCTTCGTCGAGGTGTGCGCCTCGGCGAGCAGTTCCTTGGCGGCATCCGGATC
The DNA here is from genome assembly GCF_003610405.1 of Microbacterium sp. AG238. Classification (GTDB taxonomy): domain Bacteria; phylum Actinomycetota; class Actinomycetes; order Actinomycetales; family Microbacteriaceae; genus Microbacterium. The sequence continues at coordinate 1,269,088 of NZ_RAQC01000001.1, read as the reverse complement.
GTCGTCGATCTTCTGCTGGGCGAGCCCCAGCGTCATCCCGACCGAGACGAGACGCGGCTGGACGCCGTCGTGCAGGTCGCGCTCGATACGGGTGCGCTCCAGCTCCCCGGCGCGGACCGCGCCCTCGCGCTGCACGCCTGCGGTGCGGGCGGCCTCGACGAGCTGGGCCTCGCGGGAGGGGACGAGGATCGACTTCGCGAGGATCCCGTGCAGCAGCGCGATGCCCAGGAGCACAGCCGCGGGGACGATGATCATCAGCACTCCGGCCACGACGGCGCCCTCGAGCGGGACGGTGATCCATGTCGCCGCGAGCGTGACGTCGCGGGTCGCGTACAGCGGCGCGAAGAGAAGCGCGATGCCCGAGGCGAGCAGGCCTGCGAGACTCAGCACGATCAGGCCCAGCACCGTCGAGATCGCGGCGTGGGCGACACCGCGCCACATCCGCCCGTCGCTGAACTGCATCCAGACGGTGCGCAGCCATCCGCCGAACCCGGGCCGGCCGCTGCTGCGCGGCGAGAGCGCGGGGAGGCCCCATCCGTACAGGCCGTCGACGCGGGCGTACTCGAGCCAGCCGGTGAGCCAGAGCGCATAGACGAAGCCCACGAGCACCGGGAGCCCGAGGCCCAGTGCCGGGGTGAGGCCGATGCCGACACCCATGAGCGTCAGGATCACCGTGAACGCGGCGCTGCCGGCGAAGCCGAGGGCGGCGAGCTGGGTGAGGGCCCCGAGCGGGCGCACCCACGTCATGATGCGGGATGGAGGGGCGGTGCTGGCGACGGCTGTGGTCATGGCTCCACGCTAGGACCGCGACCCGGTGCGGCGCAGGCGAGCGGCCCGGAGACTCGCCTTCGGGTTATCCCCCGGGAGCGCGCGATCACCGCCGCCGGTCCCGTCGGCGAGGATGGGACGGTGACCGCTCCCGATATCCGCCTGATCGCCGTCGACATGGACGGCACCCTCCTCGACGCGGACGGACGCATCCCGGACGGGCTGTGGCGGCTGCTGCCGCGACTGCGCGACCGGGGCATCGTGTTCGCACCCGCGAGCGGGCGGCAGCTCGCGACGCTCCGCCGACAGTTCGCCGACGCCCCGGTGGAGCTCGACTACATCGCCGAGAACGGTGCGTACGTCGTCCGCGACGGCGCCGAGATCAGCTCGGATGCCGTCGACCCCGAGTTCGCGGCATCCGTCGTCCGGCGCATCCGCGGCCTCGACCATCTCGATGTCGGTCTGGTCGTCTGCGGCAAGCGCTCGGCCTACATCGAACGCGCCGACGACACCTTCTTCGCCGAGGCCGACACGTACTACGCCGAGCTCGCAGTCGTCGACGACCTGACCCGCGTCGACGATGAGATCCTCAAACTCGCCGTCTTCGACTTCGCCCGCGCGGAGGACTCGGTCGCTCGTGAACTGATCGATCTGCGCGCAACCCACCAGGTGGTGGTCTCGGGGCAGCACTGGGTCGACATCATGAACCCCGGAGTCAACAAGGGGCGGGCACTGGCGAGGTTGCAGGAGACGCTGGGAATCGGTCCCGAGCACACGATGGCGTTCGGCGACTACCTCAACGACCTCGAACTGCTGCAGCAGGCGCGGTACTCCTACGCGATGGCCGAGGCGCATCCCGAGATCGCGGCGGTCGCGCGCTACAGCGCCCCCTCGCACACCGAGGCGGGAGTGCTCACGGTGATCGAGGAGTTCCTCGCTCGCTGAGCGACGGGAACGCCCTGCGCAACCCCGCGCCGCCGGCAGCGCCGAAGGCGTAGCGTGTGCGGCATGCTCACGATTCCCACGGTCTCGCTCAACGACGGCTCCGACTTCCCCGAGCTCGGGCTCGGCACCTACAACCTGCGCGGACCCGAGGGCGTCGATGCCATCGCCGCCGCGATCGACTCCGGCTACCGGCTGCTCGACACGGCGGTGAACTACCAGAACGAGTCGGAGGTCGGCGAGGCCGTGCGCCGCAGCGGCATCCGTGACCAGCTCATCATCACCACCAAGGTGCCCGGACGCGATCACGGCTTCGATGAGACGATCCGCAGCGCCGAGGGTTCGCTCGGCCGGCTCGGGGTGGAGAAGATCGACCTCTATCTCATCCACTGGCCGAACCCCAGTCAGGGCAAGTGGCTCGAGACCTACCGGGCGATGCTCGCCCTCCGCGACGAGGGGCAGGTCGGCTCGGTCGGCGTGTCGAACTTCACCGAGCCGATGCTCGCCCGTCTGATCGACGAGACCGGAGTCGCGCCCGCGGTGAACCAGGTCGAGATGCACCCGTACTTCCCGCAGGCCGGCCTGCGCGCGTTCCACGCCGCGAACGGCATCCGCACCGAGAGCTGGAGCCCTCTGGCCCGGCGCAGCGAGCTGCTGAACGAGCAGGTCATCGCCGACATCGCGGCCGCCCACGGGGTGACGGGCACGCAGGTCGTGCTGCGCTGGCACACGCAGCTGTCGTCGACCCCCATCCCGAAGTCGGCCGACCCGGCGCGCCAGCGCGAGAACGCCGACGTGTTCGGCCTCCTGCTGTCGAACGACGAGATCGCCGCGATCAGCGCGCTCGAACGCGGCCGGCTCTGGGACGGAGACCCCGACACGCACGAGGAGATGTAGGCGGCGCCGGATAGCGTGGAGGCATGCCGACGACACCGTTCGACTCTCTCGACGACTACTACGCCCTTCCCCGCATCGACGCGGCGGCGACCTCGCCCGACGGCTCGCACGTCGTGCTCACGGTCGCGACCCTCACGAAGGACCGCACCGGGTACGAGCGCTCGCTCTGGTCCGTGCCCGCCGACGGCACCGGCGCCCCGCGGCGCCTGACCCGCTCGACCACCGGCGAATCCGGGGCCGTGTTCACCTCGTCCGGCGATCTGCTGTTCGTCTCGGCGCGCCCCGACAACGACGCGGCCGACGACGCACCTGCGCAGCTGTGGCTGCTTCCGGCCGCCGGCGGTGAGGCGCGTCCCGTGACCCGGCTGGCCGGGGGCGTCTCCGGCGTCGTGACCGCGGCCGAATCGGACCGCATCGTGATCGCGTCGTCGTTGCTTCCCGACGCTGCCACGATCGAGGCCGACGCGAAGCTGCGGGCGGAGCGGAAGAAGCTCAAGGTCTCGGCGATCATCCACGACACCTACCCCGTGCGGTACTGGGACCACGACCTCGGCCCGCACGAGCCCGTGCTGCTCGCCCTCGACCTCGACGAGCTGGCCGACGCGCCCGCCGTCATCGCGACCGCCGACCAGGCTGTCGACGAGGTGGTCGGAGCCGCCGCGGGAGCATTCGACGCCGCCGACGAGCCGTACCCGGCGGGCCTGCCGCGACCGCGAATCCTGCTCCGCGGTCGCGCGGCGTCGACGGCGGGCATGGCTCTCACCCCCGACGGCGCGACGCTCGTCGCCTCGGTGCCCGAGCCGCAGGGTCGCGACGCCCGCCATCGTCTCGTTGCGATCGACACCGCGACGGGCGAGCTGCGCATCCTCCGCGACGAGGTCGACGTCGATGTCGAAGCACCCGCGATCAGCCGTGACGGCACGCGCATCGCCTACGTCCGCACCGCGAAGTCCACCCCCGCCGGGCCTGCCGACCAGGAGCTGTGGGCGGCTGCCCTCGACGGCACCGACGCGCAGCGCCTGGCACCCGGCTGGGACCGCTGGCCGAGCAGCCTCCGCTTCGCCGACGACGATGCCGCACTCGTCGTCACCGCCGATCACGACGGTCGCGGCCCCGTGTTCACGGTGCCGCTCGACGGCGGTGCTGTCGTGCAGACGACGCACGACGACTTCGCCTACACGCACGTCGAGCCGGTCGCGGGAACCGCCGATGTCATCGCTCTCCGCTCGAACTGGATGACCCCGCCGCATCCGGTCCGGGTCGCAGCCGACGGCACCGTGACGCCGCTGGTGAGCCCCGCGCCCTCGCCGGCGACGACCGCATCCATGGTCGAGGTCGAGACGACGGCCGACGACGGAGCCCGCGTGCGCGGCTGGCTCGTGCTGCCCGAGGGTGCGGATGCCGCGGCGCCCGCGCCCCTGCTCCTGTGGATCCACGGCGGCCCGCTCAACAGCTGGAACGCGTGGAGCTGGCGATGGAGTCCGCTGCTGGCTGCGGCCCGCGGATACGCCGTCCTGCTGCCCGATCCCGCCCTGTCGACCGGTTACGGGCTCGACTTCATCGCCCGCGGGTGGGATGCGTGGGGTGCGGCACCGTTCACCGACCTCATGTCGATCACGGATGCCGTCGTCGCCCGCGACGACATCGACCAGACCCGGACCGCCGCCATGGGCGGCTCGTTCGGCGGCTACATGGCCAACTGGGTCGCCGGGCACACCGACCGCTTCGACGCGATCGTCACCCACGCGAGTCTGTGGGCGTTCGACCAGTTCGCCGGCACGACCGACTTCGCGCCGTACTGGCAGAGCATCTTCAGCCCCGAGGGAGCCATCGCCAACTCGCCGCACCGCTTCGTCGCCGACATCCGGACGCCGATGCTCGTGATCCACGGCGACCGCGACTATCGCGTGCCGATCGGTGAGGGGCTGCGGCTGTGGGCCGACCTCAACGAGCATCACGCCGCCGAGGACGGCACGAGCCCGCACCGCTTCTTGTACTACCCCGACGAGAACCACTGGATCCTCTCGCCGCAGAACGCGCGCGTCTGGTACGAGACGGTCTTCACGTTCCTCGAGGAGAATCTGCCCGCGCGCGCCTGAGCCGCGCGTCGGTCGCCCCGCGGGGCGCTCGCTTGACGGGAATGGCCCCTTCCTCGCTCGGGAAGGGGCCATTCCTGTCAGGTCACGCGTTCACGCCGCTGTCGGCGGGAGGATGCGGCGGAGGATGAGTCGTTGCGCCAGCGTCCAGGCCACCGTCACCGCCAGGTAGAGCCCCGCCGCGAGCGGCACGAACACCGCGACCACCGCCGTCGCGAACTGTGCCGCGCCGAGCAGCCCCGACACCGCCGCCGGGGCGTCGGTGACACGGAACGACCGGCGGGTCAGCTCGCCGACGAGCGCGATCGCGGCGATCACGAAGCCGAACACGAGGGCGGCTGCGAGCGGCACTGGCCCCGACGCGACGGTGCCCGCGAGGCTCGACCCGAGCGGGACACCGGCGAGTGTTTCGGTGAGCAGCCCATTGGCATGGCCCGCGATCGTGGGATGGATGAAGACCCCGTAGAGCAGTCCCACGACGGGGGCCTGGACGAGCAGAGGCAGGCAGCCCGCCGTCGGCGAGACGTTCTCGTCGCGATAGAGCTTGAGGGTCTCGCGCTGCAGCCTCTCGCGGTCGGTGCGGTAGCGCTGTTGCAGCTCGCGCAGCTGGGGCGCCAACCGCGCGCGGGCGCGATCCGCGCGTGCCTGTGCGACCCCGGCGGGAATCAACGCCGTTCGCACCACGACGGTGATGAGGATGACGGATGCCGCGGCGGCGAGGCCGCCGAGCGCGGGTGCGAGTGCCGCGGTCAGAGCGGCGAGGATCGAGGCCACCGCGTCGAGCGCGGTGGCGGTGGGCGGGAAGGAGGACAGGTCCATGATGAGTCCGATCGTCGAGGCTGAGCACGAGGGATCAGCCGCGAAGGGACGCCGGACGGCGCTGGCGCGGAGCGCGCGGGTGCGCGCGTGGGTCGGGAGCCGTTCCGGGCGTGGCTACGCGGCCGAGGTCGCGTAGCCCGGGGCGCGGGGGCGTCGTCGACCGGGAGCATCCGGGTCGCTCTGCGCCAGCAGCGTCGACGGTGAGATCGACCGTCGCGGGTGGGGTCGCCGTGAACCCGCGGCCCCGGTCGTCGTGGTCGCGGCCGAGATCGAGACGACGGCGATCGCCATCGTGACAAGGGCGACGGCGGCCGCCGTCGCGAGCCCGCTCGAGTCGCCGACGGACATCGCACCTATGACCGACAGCAGCATCGGGATCACGGAGAGGAAAGGCATCACACCACCTCGGTCCGCGCCCAGCCGGAGGCGCGCTCGAGCAGAGCGGCATCCCCGTCGAAACGTGCGCCCTCTGAGCGCGACCGTCGCAGCGCGAGCAGGAGAAGCACGACGAAACGGCGCATCGCCTGGGCCAGCGAAGCGTTCGGCAGCGGTGCTGTCGAGGCGGCCTCCATCCCGCGATGCTAGCCGAGCGTCGCCGCGCGGCGCAGGCCGTGACCTGTCAGTTCCGGCCCCATCTCGCGCGGCGAAGGGGCGGGAACTGTCAGGCGAAGCGGGTCCGCGCGGGTCAGTGGGGAGCGTGGTACTCGGGCTCGCCCCGCTTCCAGTAGCCCTTGACGGTGATCTGCTCGGGGTCGAGGCGCCAGCGCTCGATGAGCAGCGCTCGAGCCGAGCGCACGATCGACTGTTCGGCCGCGACGAATCCGAAGATGGCGCCGCCCGGTCGCGGCTCGTCGCCGAGGGCGTCGAGCCGGGTGGCGAGGGCAACGCCGGCGGATGCCGATCCGCGGTGCACCTGCTCGACGACGACCCCCGGCGGCGTGGCGATGGGCAACTCGTGCTCGGCGTCGGGCACCTCGATGAGCACGCGCCCGACGGCGACGGCATCCATGTGATGGGCGAACCGCCGGATGGCGGGGACGGCTGTCTCGTCTCCCGCGAGGAACCAGCCGTCGGGGCGGCCCGTGAGCACCGCCGACCCGCGCGGGCCGCCGATCCCGATCGTCGACCCGACCTCCGCCGTCGCCGCCCACTCCGCTGCGACGCCGTCGCCGTGCAGGGCGAACTCGAGATCGAGCCAGCCCTCGTCGGCGTCCCAGGAGAGCGGGGTGTATTCGCGGCTCGGCGCCGCCCGCATCTCGTCGATGCTCTCGGGGGCCACCTCGGGGAAGAAGACGCGCACGTGGTCGTCGCAGCCCGGGGAATCGAAGTCCCGCAGATCCGCGCCTTCGAGTCTCACGCGCACGTAGGCCGGTGTCAGCCATTGTTGGGCGGCCAGACGTACGAAGCGAAAGCGCAGGTCGAGCGCTCGGCGGGCGATCCGGAATGAGGGGGTTGCGGTCGAGGCGGACATAAAGGTTAGGCTAACCTAAGTGGCTGCCGGGGTCTCGATTTCGGCACCCGGTCGCCCGTCGACCAGCATCCGATTCGCACCGCACCAGGAGATACGTCACGTGAGCCATGCATTCCGCCGTCCCGCACTCGTCTCGATCGCGCTCGTCGCAGCACTCGGCCTCGCCGGTTGCGCCTCGTCGGCGAGCCCGGCCGCCGAGTCCGGTGGCGACGCGAGCTCGCCGACGACCGTCTCCGTGACAGACAACCACGGCGAGATCGAAGTGCCCGTGGCGCCCGAACGCGTCGTCGCGCTCGACAACACGACCTTCCAGACGCTGAGCGACTGGGACATCGACCTCGTGGCGGCACCGAAGCCGCTGATGTACGACCTATGGCCCAACCTGTCCGGCGGCGACGAGGTGCTCGACGTCGGGCTGCACCGCGAGCCCGACCTCGAGGCGATCATCTCGGCGCAGCCCGACCTCATCGTCGGGGGATACCGCTTTCGCGACATCTACGACGACCTGAGGGCGATCCAGCCCGCGACGATCGAGACCAGCGCTCGCGAGGGTGAGGAGCAGGTCGCCGAACTGAAGCGTCAGGTCGAGATCCTCGGGCAGGTCTTCGACCGGCAGGATGACGCGAAGAAACTCGCCGACGACCTCGATGGCGCCGTCGCCGACGCGAAGGCGGCCTACAACGGCACTGACACGGTGGTGGGCCTGCTCACCTCGGGCGGCAAGATCTCGTTCGCGGCCCCGGGGGAGGGGCGCGGCGTCGGTGCCGTCTTCCCCACGCTCGGGCTCGTCCCCGGCATCGACCGCGGAGCCGAGAACGCCTCGCACGGCGACGACATCAGCGTCGAGGCGATCGCGGCGGCGAACCCCGAGTGGCTGATCGTGCTGGATCGCGACGCCATGTTCGGTGAGGACGGCTACGTCTCGGCCAAGGAGCTTATCGAGGGCTCCGAGGCCCTGCAGAACGTTCCCGCCGTGCAGAAGGGGCAGATCGTCTACCTCGCACCGAGCTTCTACCTCGACGAGGGCATCCAGGCCTACACCAAGCTCTACGCCGACATCGCGACGGCGTTCGCCGCGGCGGCCTGATCGTTCTGCGCGGTGCCCCGGCCGGGACAGCTGGCCGGGGCCCGTGATCCGTCATGATTTCTCTCACCGTTCCCGCCCGCCTCCGCGGGCGTCTCGTCCTGCCGGCCGCGATCATCGTCGTGGCCGGTCTCGTCGTGCTCTCACTCTTCGTCGGCGTCTACGACCTCGCCTCCGGCGGCGTCGGAGGCGAGATGCTGTGGATCACCCGCATTCCGCGCACGCTCGCGCTGGTCCTCGCGGGCTGCGCGATGGCCGTCTCGGGCCTCGTCATGCAATTGCTGACGCAGAACCGCTTCGTCGAGCCGACCACCACCGGCACGACCGAGTGGGCAGCGCTCGGCCTCCTCGCCACGGTGCTCCTGGTGCCCGACGCGCCGCTGGTCGTGCGTATGGTCTTCGCGAGCATCGCGGCGTTCCTGGGCACGATGGTCTTCCTCGCGATCCTGCGGCGCATCCAGCTGCGCTCGTCGCTGATCGTCCCCCTCATCGGCATCATGCTCGGCGCCGTCGTTTCGTCCTTCACGACCTACCTCGCGGTCAGCGCGAACGCGCTGCAGATGCTGGGCACGTGGTTCATGGGCAGCTTCACCGCCGTCGTCCGCGGCCGTTACGAGGTGCTGTGGATCGTCGGCATCGTCGTCGTGCTCGTCGCGCTCTTCGCCGACCGGCTGACGGCGGCGAGCCTCGGCAAGGACGTCGCGACGACGCTCGGCGTCGACTACGACCGGGTGCTCCTCCTCGGCACGGCCCTCGTCGCCGTCGCGACCGGGGTCACGACCGTCGTCGTGGGGTTCCTGCCCTTCCTCGGGCTGATCGTGCCGAATCTCGTGTCGATGTGGCGCGGAGACAACCTCCGCGCGAACCTCCCGTGGGTGTGCCTCGGGGGAGTGGCTGTCATCGTCGTCTGCGACATCGTCGGCCGCGTCATCCGGATGCCGTTCGAGGTGCCCGTCTCGATGATCCTCGGCGTCCTGGGTGCTGCGGTGTTCGTCGCGCTGCTGCTCCGGCAGCGAGGGCACGATGGCTGAGGCGCTGCGCGGTGCCGTCGATGCGCCGTCCCCGACCACCGTGGAGCGGGTGCCGCGGGTCTGGCTGCGATTCGTCGTTCTCGCGGTCGTGGTCGTCGCGGCCGCCGTGCTGCTGCTGACCTGGAACATTCCGCTCGATCCGGGACGGCGCGGCTATTGGCTCGCCGTGGATCTCCGGGTCACGACGGTGGCGACGGTCGCGATCGTCGCGTGCTGTCAGGCGGTCGCGACTGTGCTGTTCCACACCGCGACGGGCAACCGCATCCTCACACCCTCGATCATGGGGTTCGACGCGCTCTACGTCGTGATGCAGACCGGCCTGGTGTTCTCCTTCGGTGGAGCCGCGCTCGCGGCCACCGACGGGCTCGCCAAGGTGGCTCTCCAGAGCCTGCTGATGGTGGCCTTCGCGACCCTCCTCTATGGATGGCTCTTCGCCGGCAAGCGGGGGAACCTGCACATCATGCTGCTGATCGGAATCGTGCTCGGGGTCGGGTTCGGCTCGCTCTCGTCGGTGATGCAGCGGCTGCTTACGCCGAGCGATTTCGACCTGCTCTCGGCGCGGCTGTTCGGCAACCTGAGCAACTCGAACCCCGAGTATCTTCCGTGGGCTGCGGTGATCGTCGCGATCGTCCTCGTCGTCGTATGGCGTCGCCGCCGACGTCTCGACGTGCTGACCCTCGGCCGCGACGTCGCCACGAACCTCGGCCTCGCGTACAAGCGCGAGGTGACGGTCCTGCTGATCCTGGTGGCCGTGCTCATCTCGGTCTCCACGACGCTCGTCGGCCCGATGACCTTCTTCGGGTTCATCGTCGCGACCCTCGCCTACCAGCTCGCCGGATCGTCCCGCCACGCCGTGATCCTGCCCTTCGCGGCGCTGTTTGGGGCGGCGATGCTGCTCGGCGGCTACTTCGTGCTGCGGCACGTGTTCTACGCCGCGGGCATGCTCACGGTCATCATCGAGTTCGTCGGCGGCCTGTTCTTCATCGTCTACCTTCTGCGAAAGGGCGCGCTGTGATCACGCTCACCGACGTCTCGAAGTCCTACGGGGGTCTGCGCGTGCTGGGTCCCATCGACCTCCAGATCCCGGCCGGCGGGGTGACCGCCCTCGTCGGGCCCAACGGCGCCGGCAAGTCCACGCTGCTCACGATCGTCGGGCGCCTGACCGAGCCGAGCACGGGCACGGTCACCGTCGGAAGTCTCGATGTCGCGCGCACCCCGAGCCGCGAGCTGGCGCGCGTCGTGTCGATCCTGCGACAGGAGAACCATTTCGTCACGCGGCTCACGGTGCGCGACCTCGTCGGCTTCGGGCGCTTCCCCCACTCCGGAGGACGCCTCACCCCCGACGATCGGCGCCACGTCGATGAGGCGCTGCGATTCCTCGATCTGGAGGATCTCTCCCACCGCTACCTCGATCAGCTCTCCGGCGGGCAGCGTCAGCGCGCCTACGTAGCGATGGTGCTCGCGCAGGACACCGAGTACCTCCTGCTCGACGAGCCGCTCAACAACCTCGACATGCGCCACGCGGTGGGGATGATGCGGCAGCTGCGGCGCGCAGCGGACGAGCTGGGCAAGACCGTGGTCGTCGTCATCCACGACATCAACTTCGCTGCCGCTTATGCCGACCGCATCGTCGCGCTCACCGGGGGAACGGTGGCGTGCGCGGGGACGCCGCACGAGATCATGCGCCCCGCTGTGCTCGAGAGCGTGTTCCACACGCCGATCGCCGTTCGCGACGACGGCGACTATCCGCTCGCCGTGTACTTCCGCTGAGCCGCGCGGCGCAGGCCGTCACCTGTCAGTTCCGGCCCCATCTCGCGCGGCGAAGGGGCGGGAACTGTCAGGCGAAGCGGTTCCCGCGGGCGTCAGAGCTGCGCGCCGTCGTCATCGCGGTCGTAGACGCCCTCGTTGCGTCCGCGACGCGATTCGTACGCGATGAGCCAGCCCACCGAGATCGCCGCAGCGAGCACGAGCCCCAGCCACACGTTGTTCATCACGAGGCCGAACACGATGCCCAGCACGAAGACGAGGGCGGCGCCGAGCGCCCAATAGGTGTGTCCGCGCTGCCATCCCCGATTCGCCATGACCCGAGCCTACGATGCCGGGGGCGTCAGCGGTCGCGATGGTCTTCGGGATGCAGCCGCGGCCCGCGACGGGGTTCGAACACGCCGCCGGCGTAGATGAGCCGGATGACGCGCTGTCGATGGCCCCGCCACGGCTCGAGCAGTTCGAGCATCCCGTCGTCGTCGACCCGGTGCCCCGTCAGGGCGTAGCCCACGGTGTGGCACAGGTGATAGTCGCCCACGCTCACGGCGTCGGGGTCACCGAAGGCGCGGATGCGGGTCTCGGCCGACGTCCACGGCCCGATGCCCGGCAGCGACGTCAGGATGCGTTCGCGCTCGTCGCCGTCCGATGCCTCGGCGACCGCGCGCTCGATCGACGACCGTCGCTGTGCCGCGCGCACGACGGTCCGAGACTGCGGAGGTTCGAGACCGGCGCGATGCCACGCCCAGCTCGGGATGAGGTGCCAGGCGGCGGGAGGGGCGAACATCGGACGCGGCGTCGGTCCCGGCGCGCGCTCGCCGTACCAGGTCACGATCGCGCGCCACGCACCGAACGCCTGCAGGCCGGTCACCTTCTGCTCGAAGATCGCGCTCGCGAGGTCGTCGAAGACGAGATCGGTCGCGCCCAGGCGGATGTCGGGATACCGGTGATGGATGTCGGCGATGAGCGGATGCCGCGCCATGTCGAAACCGTCGGGATCGTCATGGCCGCCGCACAGCCGCGGCAGCTGCTCGATCGCCCATTCCGCGCCGGGACCCCACGCCGCCGCCCTCACGAGCGAGCGGCCCACCCGCAGGGCGAGCGTCGCGATGCCGTGCGGCGTGCGGCTGACGCGCCAGATCACCTCGCCCGACGTGGTCATGGTGGGATCGTGTGCGCCGTGCTGCTGGTGGCGCACCGCACGGGCGACGTCGGTCGGCGCGGCCGGGCGGTACTCCGTCTCGATCGGGCGGGCGTGCGACGGTTCGGTCTCGCGACCCCGTTCGCGGATCGCCGGGCGACGGCCTGGCATCCGTCCCGTCGTCACCGCGCTCATGGGCACACCCTACGTCGGAACCTCCGACATCCCGCCGTGAGAGACGCCGGATGATGCCGCGGCGCGGTGGCCCGGGTCAGAAGCGGTCGGGCGACGGCGTGCCGTGTCCGTAGCGGATGACCACGTCGGCGTGACGGTCGAACCGGTAGCCGACGCCGCGCACCGTGCGCACGATGTCCTCGTAGCGTCCGAGCTTCGCGCGCAGGCGGCGCACGTGGACGTCGATCGTGCGCTCACCCGGCGCCTCGTCGTCGGAACCGTTGTTCCACAGCGACTCGACGAGCTCGGAGCGCTCGATCGTGCGACCCTCGCGGAGCACGAGGTACTGCAGCAGCTCGAACTCCTTGAAGGTGAAGGCCGCGGACTCGCCGTCGATGAAGACGCGCTTGCGCGAGATGTCGACGGTCACGCCGCCGGGAACGTGGTCCTCGGACGGGACGTCCTGCTTCGTGCGAGCCACGGCGCTGGGTTCGTGGAGCGCGAGGCGCACGACGTCGACGTCACGGCCACCCGTGCCGATCGGTGCGAGCGCGACGGTCGCGTAGGTCTCGGCGTGGGGTGCGAGGTCGCCCAGCGTGCGGCGCAGAGCTTCGACGAGGGTCGAGAGCGAGACGCCGTCGGCGGCGGCCTTGGCCTCGTCGATGCCGACGTAGAGCGCGAAGCCGCGCGGCGCGGTCGAGGTCGCGGCGGCGGGGGCCGGCGGAGGGGTCTCGACGGCGCGGAGGTGGCGAGCGGGGGCGGCGGGGGCGAGAAGAGCGGTGTTCGACATGGGAGGTTCGTCCTCGGAACGTGAACCCGGGCTGGCAGCCTGCGGCGGGTTCGGGTGTGCGTTGCGTGAGGCCCAGCGGGGGCCGGTGAGCGAGCATCCGGATGTCGGCGTTGTGGGCCGTCCATCGGAACTCGGGGATCCACGGCCGCGTTCAGAAGCGGCGGAGGATCAGGCGGGGTTCACCTGTCAGCGGCACATTCGGCAACACATGACAGCACGCTGCGGCATCATCATGATGCCGGCAGTTCCGTTCGCCTCCCGGGCGGACAGAGTGCGTGCGATGTCAGTCATGGGGTTGATTATGACGATCCGTGTCCCGATGTGTCAAACACACCAGCTCGCGGCGTCGTCCGATGACGGAATGTGACAGATTGCTCAATCGTCGCTACGGTGCACGATCGTGGCTACGCGTATCCGCATCGTCGGCACCTCCGGCTCGGGAAAGAGCGTGCTCGCGGACCGCGTCTCAACGCGCACGGGGCTCCCGCGGCTCGAGCTCGACGCGGTCTTCTGGGATGCCGGCTGGCGCAGGCGCGACCTCGACGAGGCGCACGCCCGGGTCCGCGGATTCATGCGGCAGCACCCCGAGGGCTGGGTCATGGACGGCAACTGGGACTCGAAGCTGGGCGACCTGCTCGACGCGGGCTCGCCGGAAGGTCCCGACACGGTCGTATGGCTCGATCTCCCGCGTCGGCGCGTGATGCGTCAGGTGATCGGGCGCACGCTGCGGCGTGTGGTGCGGCGCGAGGAGCTCTGGCATGGGAACCGCGAGCGTGCGAGCAATCTGCTCCGATGGCATCCCGAACGCAACATCATCCGGTTCGCGTGGACCAATCATCCCGTCACGCGTGAGCGGATGCTCGGGCGCATCGCCGCGGGGGAGCGGATCGTGCGGCTGCGCAGTCGCTCGGAGATCGACGTCTGGCTGGCCTCGCTGCCGCCGGCCGGGCGTAGCGTGGCCTCATGAGCGATCTGACCTTCACCCACGAGAAGGATGCCTCCCGCTACACGTTGCACCGCGGAGGCGACCTCGTCAGCGTGCTCGACTACCGCGACGACGGGCGCACCGTCGCGCTGACCCGTGCCTACACGATTCCGACCTTCCGCGGTCACGGTTACGCGGCCGAGGTCGTCGAGCGGGCCGTGTCCGACATCGAAGGGGCCGGCGACCGGACGATCAGCCCGGTCTGCTGGTACGTCGACGCCTGGTTCGAGGCCCACCCCGATCGTGCGGGGATCCTGCAGCCGCGACGCTGACCGGCCGCGCCGCGGCGGAGTCTTCGGCGGGCTACGTCCCACGCCGCGCGCCTGTCAAGACGGTGCTGACGATCGGATGCCGGCGTCAGACTGGGGCCATCGATCGAAGGAGACAGTCATGAACCGCGATCTACCCGAGGGTGTCGTCGATCCCGATGGCGCTGGGGCCACCTCGCTCGCCGCGAGCGAGGCCGAAGACGACGCCGTCCGCGACGCTGACACGCCCGTCGATGCCGCCGCGATGCCCGACGGTGACAGCCCCGACGGCTTCGTCGAGAGCGCCGAGATCCAGCAGGGGCTCGACCCGGACCTCGTCACCGACGAGCAGGCGGACGAGGAGGAGCAGCGATGAGCGGACAGGCCGACGAGATCGACTCGAGCGTCTCGGACTCCGCGACGCAGGACGCCCCCGAGACGGGGCGTGGTGGCACACGCGCCACCTCGGCGGGGACCGACGGAGACGTCACGCCTCCGAAGGAGGACACCCCCGTCTCCCCTCCGGGCGTGCAGGACGGCCCGGCGCTGTCGATGCACGACACGACCGAGCGGGAGCGCATCGACGGGCTCATCGCGCAGCTGCGCGCGGATCTCCCGGGTGAGAACCGGGCGACGGTCGAGAAGTACGTGCGCCAGCGCGTCTCAGAGGTCGGCCTCGGTGTCGGCGAGGACGAGATCGCGCGGATCGTCGACGACCTCGCCGTCGACTGACCCGACGACGTCGCGAATGCCCCGGGCCGGCCTCGGGGCATTCGTCGTGCCGGGGCTGTTCTCTTTACGGCCCCCGGGCCGACAGTGCAAGGGCGGGATCGCTGCCTTCGCGCGGGCGTAGCCTGACCCACGATGAGTGACACGGCGAGCATCCCGCTGTCGGTGCACCAGCGGTGGCGGGCTTTCTGGGTCTGCGTCGCCGTGGCGGCGCTGACGATCCTCGACCTGACGAAGGTCAACGTCGCGCTGCCCTCGATCGAGATGGCCTTCGGGGCGGGCTCGACGGAGCTGCAGCTCATCGTGTCGGGGTACGTGCTCACGTTCGGACTGACGCTCGTGCCCGCCGGACGCATCGGTGACCAACGGTCGCGACGCGCGCTGTTCGTGATCGGACTCTTGCTGTTCACCGTGACGAGCGTCGCGTGCGCGCTCGCGCCGAACACGGAGGTGCTCCTGGCCGCCCGTCTGGTGCAGGGCGTCGCGGCCGGCATCCAGATGCCGCAGGTGATCGGACTGGCGCAGGAGATGTTCCAGGGGGCCGAGCGCGGCAAGGCATTCGGGCTCTTCGGCGCCACCATCGGAATCTCGACGGCGTTCGGCCCGACGCTCGGGGGCCTCATGATCGCGTTGGGCGGCGCCGAGGACGGCTGGCGCTACATCTTCTGGATGAACGTCCCGCTCACCCTCGCCGTCCTCGCCGGGGTCGTCTGGCTCCTCCCGAAGACACGCGAATCCCGGCCGGCGCGGCTGCAACTGGATCCCGTCGGTCTCGTGCTCTTCGCGTTCGTCGTCATCGCGCTGATGGTGCCGTTCCTCCTCACGACCGGCGCGCAGGGCGACGATCCGCAGCGCTGGTGGTCGCTCGTGGCCTTCGGGGTCTTCGCCGCCCTGTTCGTGTGGTGGGAGCGTCGCTATGCGGCATCCGGCAAGCATCCGCTCATTCCGCTGCAGCTCTTCGCCATCTCGTCGTACCGCAACGGCACTCTCATCCAGGCGGTCTACTTCATGGCGCTGCCGGCGATGTTCCTGCTGACGACGCTGTTCCTGCAGTTGGGCGTCGGCCTCGAGCCCGTCTTCGCGGGCATGGTCTCCATCGGCTTCGCCGTCGCGAGCGCCGGCGCCTCCTACGTCGGCGGCCGGATCGTGACCCGTGTCGGGCGCCCGCTCGTCGTCGGGGGTCTGATCATCATGCTCTCGGCGGTCGTCGCCCTCGCCCTCGTCGCCTACTTCGTGCCGCCCGGGATCGTCGAGTTCGCGATGGCGGGAGTGTTGACCGTCGGGGGCTTCGGGGGTGGCCTCGTCATCTCACCGAACCAGACCCTGACCCTCGCGGACATCCCGGTCAAGCAGGGCGGGCTGGCCGGCTCCGTCGGTCAGCTCGTGCAGCGGATCGGCACGGCCGTCGGAACCGCCGTCGCCCTGTCGCTGTTCTACTCGACGGTGAACCGGCTCGGGGGTGGATCGACACCGCGGATCGATGTCTACCACGACGCCTACGCCCTCGGGATGGTCTCCGTCGGGCTCTTCCTCGCGCTCGCCCTCGTGCTGGGCGTCGCCGATCTGACGTCGCGGCGACGCGCCGGCCGGGTCTGAGTCTGCGCCTTCCCCGCGGGGCACCCCGGCGATGTCGGAGGCTGCTCCTACCCTGGTCGGCATGCGGATCCTCCACACCTCCGACTGGCATATCGGGCGGACCTTCCACGGTCATTCGACGCTCGACGCGCTGCGGGGCGTGCTCGAGAGGCTCACCGAGCAGGTCCGCGAACACGAGGTCGACGTCGTCGTGGTCGCAGGCGACGTGTTCGACTCAGCCGCGCCGGCGGCCGGTTGCTACGCCCTTCTCTCCGACACGCTGCGGGGTATCGCCGACGCCGGAGCGCGCGTCATCGTCACCAGCGGCAACCATGATTCGGCCGCCCGCCTCGGCTTCCAGGCGGGGCTGCTGCGCGAGGGCATCCACGTTCTGACCGACCCGGCCGCGGTGGGCACGCCCATCACCGTCGAGGATGCCGACGGGCCCGTGCACTTCTACGGCATCCCGTATCTCGAACCGGCCCTTCTTCGCCACCTCTGGCCCGAAGCCCGTTCGCAGGCGGCCGTCATCGACCGCGCGATGGGGCTCGTGCGCGACGATCTCGCGGCACGCGGCGGTCGCTCGGTCGCGATCGCCCACTGCTTCGCCGCGGGGGTCGAGCCGACACCGCATCTCGAACGCGACATCCAGCAGGGCGGGCTCGACGTGGTGCCGCTCGCCGCGTTCGCCGGAGTCGACTACATGGCTCTGGGCCACATCCACGGCCGCCAGCAGCTCGCCCCCGCCGTGCGGTACGCCGGCGCGCCGCTGCACTACAGCTTCGGCGAGGGCGACAAGCCCCGCGGCTCGTGGCTGGTCGAGCTCGACGCCGACGGCTTCGTCGACGCCCGTTGGCTCGAGCTGCCGATCCCGCGCCCCGTCGTCACCTTGCGCGGGCCGCTCGCCGAGGTGCTCGCCGATCCTGCGCACGAACGGTATGCCGATGCGTGGATCTGCGTCGAGTACACCGACACCCTGCCCGAGCGTGATCCCATGCGCCGCCTGCAGGAGCGGTTCCCGTTCTGCGCGAAGGTCGTGCACGCGCCCGCCGACATCGCGCCTCGCGATGCGCGCACCTACGTCGACCGCGTGCGCGCCGCGCGCAGCGATGCCGAGCTCGTCGAGGCGTTCCTCGTGCACGTGCGTGAGGGTGTCGGCGCCGACGAGCGTGAGCGCGAGCTGCTCGCCGATGTCCTCGACGAGCGGGTCCGCGTCGAGGCGATCGCGTGAAGCTCCATCGCCTCGAGCTGACCGGATTCGGCCCGTTCCGCGAGAAGCAGACCGTCGACTTCGACGCCTTCGACCGCGACGGCGTGTTCCTCATCTCGGGGCGGACCGGTGCGGGCAAATCGAGCATCCTCGACGGCGTGAGCTTCGCGCTCTACGGATCCGTGCCGCGCTACGAAAACGGCGAGCGGCGCCTTCGCAGTGACCACAGCTTCTTGGGCGACCCGACGGAGGTGCGTCTGGAGTTCACCGTCGGCGGGGAGCGCTGGCGTGTGACGCGGGCGCCGGAGTACGAGCGTCCCGCAAAGCGGGGTGACAAGCTCACCACCGAGGTCGCCCGCGCCGAGCTCGAGCAGCGCGTGGACGGCGAGTGGATCGGACGGGCTGCGAAGCCGCGTGAGGTCGCCCTCCTGCTCGACGAGGTGCTCGGGCTGAATGCCCAGCAGTTCCAGCAGGTCATCCTGCTGGCGCAGAACAAGTTCTCGCGGTTCCTCCTGGCACGCAACGACGAACGCCAGCAGCTGCTGCGCACCCTGTTCGGGACGAAGCGGTTCGAGCAGTACAAGGACGATCTCGAGAACCGCCGCCGCGCCGCGCAGCGCGAGCTCGACGCCGCCGGTGACCAGGTGCGCACGCTGCTCGATCTCGCCGAGGCGGCGATGGCGCGGCAGGCCGCCTCGGACGCCGACGAGAGCCCGACCGACGAGACGGTGCCGGCGTCACCCGACCTCGCCGCTCGACGAGATCTCATCGAGCGTGCCCGCCGTCGCGCCGACTATCGCGTGGAGCAGGCCGAAGAGCTCCGCCAGCAAGCGGAGTCGCGCCACGCTCACCTCTCCGCGACGCACGCCGAACTCGTCGAGCAGGTGCGAGTGCTCGACGAGCTCGCCGCGGCGCGTCGACGTCTGGCCGACCTCGACGCGATCGCCGACGAGGTCGCCACGATCGAACGCAGAGTCGAGCGTGCGCGCGCGGCTGAGGCGCTGCGTGCGACGCTCGAGCAGGCAGACCGGTCCGAGGAGGCGGCGGGGGAGGCCCGCGCCGCGGCCGACCGGGCTGCCGAGCGCTGGACCGAGGCGGGCGGCAAAGCCGATGACGACGTCGCCGCGGTCGTCGAGACACTCACGGGAGACATCGCGCGGTGGACCGATGCGCTCGCACGTGAGCACGAGCTGACGGCCGCCGTCGACGCGCGAGACGCGACCATCGCCGAGATCGCACTGCTGGAGGAGCAAGCGGGTCTTCTCGATGAGCAGCATGCGCTTCTGCCGGCAGAGCGCGAACGGCTCACGACCGACCTCGCGGCGGCGACCCTCGAGGCTGCGCGAAGCGACGAGGTGCGCGTCCGCGTCGCCGATCTCGCGGCGCAGGTCGAGGCCGCCGGCGAAGCCGACCGCCTGGCTGCCGAGCTCGGCGCCGCCGAGGAGGCCTACCTGCACGCGAGCGGCGCGGCGGAGGCTGCCGCTGCCGCGGTCACCGAGCTGCTGCGCCGACGGGTGGCCGACCGTGCGGGCGACCTCGCCGCCGAGCTCTCCGACGGGTCGGCCTGCCCGGTCTGCGGATCGCTCGAGCACCCGCATCCCGCCCCCCGGGTCGCCGACGGAGTCACCGACGACGACCTGGCGGCCGCCGAGGCGGAGCGGGATGCCGCTGCGGCCGAGGCGCGCGAGACAGGGGAGAACACCGCCCGCCTGCGCGCTGAGCACGCCGCGGCGGCGGCGCGCGCCGGTGGACGTGGCGGCGACGAGCTCGCGACCTCTCTCGCCGGTGCCCGAGAGGAGCTGGCTGGAGCCGAGCTGGCCGCTGAGCGGGTCGCCTCGCTCGTCGAACAGCGTGACGTGCTCGACCGCCTCGATGCCGAGGTGACAGAAGAACGATCCCGCCTCACCGCCGCCCTGGCCGACGCGCGCGAGCGCCTCGCCGTGGCGGGAACGACCCTGACGCGCCTCGAGACCGAGGTCGCCGATGCTCGCGGTGCGTTCGCGACGGTCGCGGAGCGCATCGCGTCGACGGTCGAACGCCGCGATCTCGCCCGTGCCGTCCTCGAGAGCCGCACCGCGCTCGCCCACGGCGAAGCGACGGCGGCGGACGCGGCACGCGACCGAGCGAGGCGCATCGAGGCATCGATCTTCGCCGACGTCGACGACGTCCGCGAGGCGCTGCTTCCCGAATCCGAGCGCACCGCCATCACCCGGCGCGTCGCCGAGCACGCCGCGGATGTCGCGGCCACCCGCGCGCGTCTGCTCGAGCTCGAGCTCACCGCCGCGGGACTCCCCGACGAGCGGCCGGACCTCGACGCGTCCGCGCAGGCGGTCGCCGCCGGGGATCTCGCGCGCAGCGCCGCGATCGCCGCGCATCGCGACGCCGTCAACGCCGCCGAGAGGATGCGCGAGCTCCTCGTGCGCATCGATGACGCGTTCGTCGCCGTCGCCGGTCTCGCCGAGCGGACGGCGGCCGTGACCCGCCTGGCCGACACGGTCGCGGGCCGCGCGCCGAACACCCGGAAGATGGATCTCGAGACGTTCGTGCTCGCGGCAGAGCTCGAAGAGATCGTCGCGGCAGCCAACCTGCGCCTGCGCGACATGTCGTCGGGGCGGTACACCCTCCATCACAGTGACGCGCTCCAGGCGCGCGGCGCGGCTTCGGGCCTCGGGCTCGAGGTTCTCGACGCACACACGGGGCGCCTCAGATCGCCGCAGTCGTTGTCGGGAGGCGAGACCTTCCTCGCCTCTCTCGCCCTCGCGCTCGGCCTCGCCGAGGTCGTGACCGGGCGCGCCGGGGGCATCCGTCTCGACACGCTGTTCGTCGACGAGGGCTTCGGGTCACTCGACCCCGAAACCCTCGAGCTCGCGATGCGCACCCTCGACGAGTTGCGCGCGGGCGGACGCACCGTCGGCGTCATCAGCCATGTCGAAGGCATGAAAGAGCAGCTCGCCGCGCAGATCGTCGTCGAGTCCACTCGTGAGGGGCCGAGCGTCATCCGGCAGGAGGCGCTCAGTGAGCGCGACTAGGCTGAGCGGGTGAGGACTTTCTGGACCGTCGTCGGAGTGATCGCCGCGATCTTCGTCGCGTGGGTGATCGTCGACGTCGTGCTGCGCCTGGCCGTCTTCGCGGTCAAGCTCGGGCTCGTCGCTGTCGTCGCGCTCGTCGTCTTCCTGCTGCTGCGCCGGCTTTTCGCCCGCAGCGGCGATCAGACTCCGTAGTCGGCGCGGATGCGTTCGTAGAGGGCCCGGCTGCACGCGGCTACGGCCTCGTCCCAACCGGTGGTCGCGCCGTCCTGGGCATCGTCCGACACCGCCTTGAGCACCCGGATGGGGATGTCGAAGCGCTGGGCGACCCAGATGTAGACGTAGGTCTCCATGTCGACCAGCTGAGCGCCGAGCGACTGGATGAGCGCGACCGCCTCGGCGTCGTCGACGAAGACGTCTCCCGTCGCGATGCGCACGCCTTCGCCGCCCGCCTCGACGCGGTCGGGCATCGAGAGGTGACGGCCGCGTACCCCGGCGAGATCGAACACATCGTGCTGGACGGCGTCGCCGACCTCGTAGATGCCCGGTCCGACCGCGCCCGCCACGGCTCCCGCGGTTCCCACGACGACGATCTCGTCGTACGCGGTGCGATCGAGCGCACGGGTGAGCTCATGCGCGGCGAGCAGTTTGCCCGGGCCGGTGAGCAGGATGTCGAACCCCGGAATGTCGGCGGGGAAGCCCACCAGCTCGTCGCGGTGCGCGACCACCAGAAGCCGCCGCACGCTCAGGCACCGCCTCGAGCGATGATGCCGAGGATGCCGGAGATCAGCAGGTAGGCACCGATGCCGCCCACCACCACCCAGATCGCGATGCGGGCGGAGGACGGCCGTTTGTCGTCGCCGTTGTCGAGGCTCATCCCGCCAGCCTAGGCGAGGTCGCCTCAACGGGAGTCGCGGCGGTGCGGCACGGGGATTGACCCGGGGACGCACCCTGGTGCCGCCAGAGGCGATCGCTAGACTCGAGCTGAGGTCAGACCATCCACAGGCGGGAGCGACGGCATGCAGACGGTACTTCTCGACACCCCCACGGGGATCACGGCCCGGCTCGGCTGGGACCCGGCGATCACGGTGCACCACCGTCGGCGGATGATCGCGCGCGAACTCGTCGCGCAGGCCCTCGGCTGCGACGAGAAGGATGTCCGCATCGAGCGCGAGGCGCCGCGCGGCTTCGGCTACCACACGCGCCTCGTCGCCTCACGCGACGGCGTCGAGGTGCCGCTGGCGATCACGACGGCCAGCTATCGTGCGGCGACGGTCGTCGCGGTCAGCGACCCGGGGCTGCCGGTGGGCATCGACATCCGCGACGGACACCCGGAGCCCGCCGACCTCGCCCGCATGCGCAAGCATTCCCGGCTGTTCTCCGGGGCCGACACGCTCGACCTCGTCGACCATTGGGTGCACGTTCAAGCGGTGCTCGAGGCAGACGGTCGCGGTGTGCGGGTGGCGCCGGAGCAGGTGCGGCTCGATCCGGGACGCCACCGCGGCTGGATCCCCGACCGCAATATGAAGTACACCCTCGTCGACATCTCGCGCGACGGGTGGCTCATCACACTCGCCTACGGCACGCTGCCGACGGCCTGAGAGAGTCAGTCCACGAGATCGGGGAGCGCCCGGCGGAGCTCCGCGAGCCACGCTTCGGGATTGCCGTCCGACGGCGCGCGCCAATCGCCGCGCGGCGACAGTGAGCCGGCCGCGGCGACCTTGGGTCCGTTGGGGATCGCGCTGCGCTTGAACTGCGCGAAGCCGAAGAACCGCTTGATGAACACCTGCAGCCAGTGGGCGATCTCGGCCAGGTCGTACGCGTAGCGGCTGTCGCGGGGGAATCCCACCGGCCAGTCACCGGCGTCGGCATCCGACCAGGCGTGCTGAGCGAGGAAGGCGATCTTCGACGGGCGGAAGCCGTAGCGCAGGACGTGGTGCAGCGCGAAGTCGTGCAGGGCGTAGGGGCCGATCGTCGACTCCGTGGACTGCACCTTGCCGTCTTCGCCCGCGGGCACGAGCTCGGGGCTGATCTCGGTGTCGAGGACCGACTGCAGCACGGCGACCGCTTCATCGGTCAGATCGGTGCCCGTGCCCTCCCGGTGCGCGATGACCCATCGGATGAGGTGCTGCATGAGCGTCTTGGGCACGCCGACGTTGACCGCGTAGTGGCTCATGTGGTCGCCGACCCCGTAGGTGGCCCAGCCGAGGGCGAGCTCCGAGAGATCGGAGGTGCCGATGACGATGCCGTTCAGACGGTTCGCGAGTCGGAACAGGAAGTCGGTCCGCACCCCGGCCTGGACGTTCTCGAAGGTGACGTCGTACACGGGCTCGCCGGAGGCGTAGGGGTGCCCGATGCCGCGCAGGAGTTCGTTCGCGGCGGGGCGGATGTCGATGGTCTCGATCGTCGCGCCGATTGCTTCGGCGAGTGCCACGGCGTTCGACTTCGTGTGGTCGCTCGTGGCGAACCCGGGCATCGTGTACGCGAGGATGTCGCTGCGCGGGCGCCCCATACGGTCCATCGCGCGGGCGACGACGAGCAGTGCGTGGGTCGAGTCGAGCCCGCCCGACACCCCGATCACGGGACGAGGGCCGCCGATCGCCCGCATCCGCTGCTCGAGGCCGGACACCTGGATGTTGAACGCCTCGTAACAGTCCTGGTCGAGGCGTGCCGGGTCATCCGGGACGAAGGGGAACCGATCGAGCGTGCGCCGCAGCCCGATGTCTTCGGTGGGCGGGTGCAGGAACGTCTCGACGGTGAGGAAGTCGGTCGAGGTCGTGCGGCGGTTGTCGTCGAAGGTTCCCTGCCGGTAACGGTCCTGACGCACGCGGTCGAGATCGACGTCGGCGATGCTGCGCCGCGCCCCGTCGGGAAAGCGCTCCGTCTCGGCGAGGAGCGAGCCGCCCTCGTAGATCATGGTCTGACCGTCCCAGGAGACGTCGTTGGTCGACTCGCCGAGACCTGCCGCCGCGTAGGCGTAGACGGCGAGGCACCGCAGCGACTGCGACTGCACGAGCGTGCGGCGATCATCTGCTCGTCCGATCGTGATGGGCGAGCCCGACAGGTTCACGAGGACCGTGGCACCTGCCAGCGCGGCGCGCGACGACGGCGGAACCGGCACCCACATGTCCTCGCACACCTCGGCGTGCAGCACGAGCCCGGGCACATCGCGGACGTCGAACAGCAGGTTCGTCCCGAACACGGTCTCGTGCGAGCCGATGCGGATGCCCTCGCCGTCCCACTCCTCGCCCGCCGCGTACCAGCGGCGCTCGTAGAACTCGCGGTAGGTGGGCAGGTGGGCCTTGGGGGCGACGCCGAGGATCTCGCCTCGGTGGATGACAACGGCGCAGTTGTACAGGCGGCTGCGGTGACGGAGGGGGGCTCCGATCACGAGCACCGGCATGAGATCGACGGATGCGTCGACGATGCGCTCGATGGCCGCGTCGACGGCGTCCAGCACCGCGTCCTGCATCACGAGGTCGTCGATCGCGTAGCCGGTGATGCACAGCTCGGGGAACACTGCGACAGCGACGGCGTCGGCGTCGCAGGCGCGCGCCTCGGCGAGGACGGCCTCGGCGTTGGCCGCCGGGTCGGCGATGGCGACCGGGATGGTGCAGGCGGCGACCCGCGCGAACCCGTGGGCGTACACGCTGGCGAAGGGGAGCGACTCGTTCACCCTCCTCAGTCTGGCACCGGCGTCGGCGGTGTCGCACCCCGCGGTTAGGGTCATTGAACGGAAGGGGATCATGCGATACATCGAGGACGAAGGCCGGATCGTCTGGAGCGCGAGCGACCTCAAGGCGGCGGCCGAGTGCGAGTTCGCCTGGCTGCGAGCGATCGACGCCAAGCTCGGACGCGTCTCCGCCGTCGACGAGCCCGACGATCCGACGCTCGAGCGGGCGGGCCGTCTCGGCGATCGCCACGAGGAACGTCAGCTCGCCGCGTACCGTGCCGAGTTCGGAGATCGTGTCGCCGAGATCCCCGAGACGCGCTCGTCGGATGCCGCGGGCCTGGCGCGTGCCGTCGCGCTCACTCGTGACGCCCTCGCCTCGGACGCGCGGGTGATCTACCAGGCGGCGTTCTCCGACACCGACTTCGTCGGGTTCGCCGACTTCCTCTTACGCGACGACGACGGCCGGTGGGTCGTGCAAGACACGAAGCTCGCACGCCACGCGCGCGTCACCGCGCTGATGCAGCTCGAGGCCTATGCCGTCCAGCTCGACCGCGAGGGCGCGGCCGTCGCCGGTCACGTCGAGCTGCTGCTGGGCGACGGCACGACGTCGCGCCACGAGCGCGCCGACATCGCACCGGTGTTCGTCCTGCGGCGCGAGCGTCTGCGCTCGCTCATCGCCGACCGTGACGTGGCCGCGGGCGCCGCGGGCGAACCCATCGCGTGGGGCGACGATCGCGGTGATCTGCGGGTCGCGGCCTGCGGACGGTGTGCGACCTGCGACCTCGAGGTCGTCGCCGCGCGCGATCTCCTGCTCGTCGCGGGCATGCGACCGATCCAGCGCGAGCGCCTGCGGGCGGCCGGAGTCACGACGATCGACGAGCTCGCCGCGGCGCGCGAGGCGCCCGCCCGGATGTCGTGGGACACGTTCGCGGGCCTCCGCACCCAGGCTCGGCTGCAGCTCGAGAGCCCCGCGGGCGGCGTCGGCGCGGGCGAGCCGGCGGCAGACGGGGCCCCCGTCCCCACCTACGAGGTGGTCTTCCCGAAGGCGCTCGGCGCGCTTCCGCGGCCCGACCTCGGCGATCTCTTCTTCGACTTCGAGGGCGACCCGCTCTACACCGAGGGGGCGGCTCGTCAGTGGGGCATCGACTACCTGTTCGGCTGGGTCGATCTCCGCGAGCAGTACTCCGCACTCTGGGCTCACACCTTCGACGAGGAGCGGGCGGCGTTCCAGACCTTCCTCGAGTTCGTCGCCGTGCAGCGTGCCGCGCACCCGGCGATGCACATCTACCACTACGCACCGTACGAGCCGACGCATCTTCTCGCGATGGCTGCGCGGTACGGCGTGGGTGAGGCCGAGGTCGACCGGCTGCTGCGCGACGGGGTCTTCGTCGACCTGTATCCGATCGTCCGCCGCGCGCTGCGGGTGGGGTCGCGCTCGTACTCGATCAAGAAGCTCGAGCCGCTCTACATGGGGTCCGAAGTCCGCACGAGCGACGTCCAGAAGGGCGACGATTCGATCGTCCGGTACGTCGAGGCGCGGGCACTCGCCGAGGCGGGTGATGCCGACGCCGCCGCGGCGATCCTCGCGGATCTGGCTGATTACAACCGCTACGACTGCGTCTCGACACGGCGGCTGCGCGATTGGCTCGTCGACCGGGCGCGGGAGGCGCAGTTGCGGCCATCCGCGGATGTCGAGCCCGAAGAGCGCGCTTACGAGCCGTCGCCGCGCGCAACCGCGCTGTCGCGACTCGCGGATGCCGCGGCCGCGGACGACCCCGCGGGTGCCGACGCCCCGTCAGCCGTCGCGCTGCGGCTCGGGGCGGCTGCGATCGACTACTACCCCCGTGAGGCGAAGTCGTTCTGGGCCACCCACTTCCTCCGCCTGCGCGAACCGCTCTCGATGTGGGAGGACACCCGCGACGTCGTCGCCGTGGCGTCCGAGCGCAGCCGGGTGCTCGAAGACTGGCATCGGCCCGAGGGGGCTCGCACCGACCGGCGCGTCCTCGAACTGCGCGGCGAGGTCGCACCGGGCACACGATTGAGCGTCGATTCGTCGCCGTTCGCGATCTACGAGGCGCCCGCGCCGTTCCCGACGGAACCGCGGCCCCGCTTCATCCACGCCGACCGGCGGGTGCGGGTCATCGAGGTGCTCGATGACGGCGCGATCGTCGAGGAGCTCGCCGCGGGCGCGTACATGTGGTCCGAGCTGCCGATCGCGCTCACCCCGGCAGCCCCGCCGCCTGCGGGCAGCCAGCAGGCGGCGATCGACGCGTGGGCAGACGAGGTGATCGCCGCGACGCCCGACCTGCCGGCCGATCCCGCGACCGATCTTCTGCTGCGACGCCCGCCGCGGACGCTGTCCGGCTCGCTGCCGAGTGGGGGCGGGGATGCGGTCGCCGACATCTCGAGCGCGATCCTCGATCTCGACCGCAGCTACCTCGCGGTACAGGGCCCTCCCGGAACGGGTAAGACCTATGTGGGATCTCATGTCGTCACACGTCTCGTGGCCGAACGCGGATTCCGCGTCGGCGTCGTGGCGCAGTCGCACGCCGTCGTCGAGAACATGCTCGATCGCATCGCCGCCGCGGGGGTGCCGCGCGAGAAGATCGCGAAGGCGGTCAAGGGCGAACCCACCGGTGACGAGGCCTTCACGGTCATCCCGAAGAACGGCGTCGCCGACTTCACCGCGGGGCGTCCGGACGGATACGTCGTCGGCGGCACGGCCTGGGACCTCACGCACGCCGGCCGCATCCCGCGCGGCAGTCTCGATCTCCTCGTCATCGACGAGGCGGGCCAGTTCTCCCTCGCCTCGACGATCGCCGTCTCGGTCGCGGCCTCCCGGCTTCTGCTGCTGGGCGATCCGCAACAGCTGCCGCAGGTCAGCCAGGGCACGCATCCCGAGCCGGTCGACACCTCGGCCCTCGGCTGGATCATGGACGGCGCCCACGTCATCCCGAGCGATCGCGGCTATTTCCTGGCCGAGACCCGTCGCATGCGGCCCGAGGTCGCCGAACCGGTTTCCGTGCTCGCCTACGACGGTCGACTCGCCGCGCACGCATCCACGGCCGGCCGGGTGCTCGCGGGCGTCGCGCCGGGGGTCATGCCCGTGCCCGTCGCCCACCGGCGCAATGCCACGGCCTCGCCCGAAGAGGCCGAGGTCGTCGTGGGGCTGATCTCGGATCTCCTCGACCGTGCGTGGCTGCCCGACCCGGCGCTCGAGCCTCGTCCGCTCGCGCAGCGCGACATCATCGTGGTCACGCCGTACAACGCGCAGCAGGTGCTCGTAGAAGAAGCGCTCGCCGCGGCGGGCTTCGACGACGTGCCGGTGGGCACGGTCGATCGGTTCCAGGGCCAGGAGGCGGCGGTCGCGATCGTGTCGCTCGCGGCATCCTCAGGTCGAGACGCGCCTCGGGGGCTGGAGTTCCTGCTGCTGCAGAACCGCCTCAACGTGGCCGTTTCGCGCGCGCAGCACACCGCATACGTCGTCTACGGCACCGGCATCCTCGACGACCTGCCCCGCACCCCCGAGGGCGTTGCACGGATGAGCGCCTTCGCCCGTCTCGTCGGGGCGGTCTGAGGCGCGCGCTCCGCATATGGGGCGCAGTTGTCAGCGACGGGCGCGGTTCGAACTGCGCTCCATCGGCGCAGGTGCGCTCGATGCGCGGGTCGCGGGTCGCGGGTCGCGGGTCGCGGGTCAGTCGACGGTGCCGTAGAGACGGTCGCCGGCGTCGCCGAGGCCCGGCACGATGTAGCCGCGCTCGTCGAGACGCTCGTCGAGCGAGCCCAGGACGAGGGTCACATCGCGGTCGCCGACCTGCTTCTCGATCGCGGCGAGGCCCTCGGGCGCCCCCAGGATGCAGATGGCCGTGACGTCCTGCGCCCCGCGCTGGAAGATGAAGTCGATCGCCGCGCCCAGTGAGCCTCCGGTGGCGAGCATCGGGTCGAGCACGAAGCACTGACGGTCGCTGAGGTCGTCGGGAAGACGCTCGGCGTACGTGGTCGGCTCGAACGTCACCTCATTGCGGGCCATCCCCAGGAACCCCACCTCGGCGGTGGGGAGGAGCTTGGTCATGCCCTCGAGCATCCCGAGTCCCGCGCGCAGGATCGGCACGACGAGGGGGCGGGGCTTGGCGATCGCGAGGCCCGTCGTGCGGGTGACCGGGGTCTCGATCTCGACCTGCTCCGTGCGGACGTTGCGGGTGGCCTCGTACGCGAGCAGCGTCACGAGCTCTTCGGTGAGCTGACGGAACACCGGCGAGGTGGTGTTCTTGTCGCGCAGGACCGAGAGCTTGTGGGTGATGAGCGGGTGGTCGGCGACGTGAACACGCATGTGATGATCCTACGCGGACGGCTCGCGTCTTCTCGGCTCTACGCTGGTGCCGTGACCCTGACGGCATCCGCTGGCGACATCCGCAGCATGACGCGCGCCCTCGAGCTCGCGGAGGCCGCGGCGGCGGCGGGTGACATCCCCGTCGGAGCGGTCGTGACGGATGCCTCGGGTGCAGTGCTCGGCGAGGGCCGCAACCTCCGCGAGGCGACCGGTGACCCGACCGCTCATGCCGAGGTGGTCGCGCTTCGCGCCGCGTCCGCCGCGATCGGGTCGTGGAACTTGGCGGGATGCACCCTGACGGTCACGCTCGAGCCGTGCGCCATGTGCGCGGGCGCCATGCTGCAGGCCCACGTCTCGCGGCTCGTCTTCGGTGCATGGGACGACAAGGCGGGCGCTGCCGGATCGCAGTACGACCTCGTGCGCGACCGCCGACTTCCTGTGAGAGCCGAGGTCGTGGCGGGCGTGCGCTCCGCCGAGTCGTCCGCGCTGCTGCGCACGTTCTTCGCGCAGCAGCGGTGAGCCGCCCGGCCGGTCAGTCCCAGGAGCTGAGGATGATCGCCTCGGTCGGGGGAGCCGGTGAGATCGGGGTGCCGAGGTAGCCGATCGTCGAGAGGATCGCGGTGCGGACCTTGCCCGGGCGCTCGAGATGCACGGCGTGCCCGACGCCCTCGATGACCACCTCGGTCACCTGCCCGCCCGCCTCGCGGTACCGCTCGAGCACGTTGCGGGTCTGCGCGACCATCTGTTGCGCCGGTGCCGTCTCCACGCCCGGCCACCCCGGGATCGCGCCGATCTCGCCGAGATGACCGCTCTCGGCGAACGACCCGTCGGCGACGATGACATCGGCACCGCCACGCATCCACAGGATCGGGGGCGCATCGTATCCGGCGGCCAGGTCGACGATGGAAGAGACGTCGAAGTGTGCCGGGGCCAGGGCGTTCTGCACGCCGAGCCGGCCCGCCGCGAAGCCCGGCCAGTTGTCGCTCGGCACGCTGTCGCCGGGGTAGTTGCCTTCGGCGGTCGACGTCGTGAGCATCGCCTCGACCCACGTGTCCTCGTTGTCGGACTCGTAGTCGGGCGAGACGAACGACGTGCGGAAGAACGATCGGGCGGTGCCCTCGTCGTCGCCCGCGTCGCGTGCCGTGAGTCGGTCGACGAGCGTGGGGCTGACGGCTCCGCCGCCGCATCCCGCGTCATCGTCCGTCAGGCGCGTGCCGTCGAGTCGCGTACCGCCGAAGCCGTATGGCGACACGGGCGAGAGCAGACTGAGCGAGAGCACGGGGTGATCGAGCGCGTACTGCATGGCGACGGCGGCGCCCAGGCCCCAGCCGACGAAATGGACGGCATCGAGGCCCAGTGCGTCGAGAGTCGCCCGCACGTCATCGGAGAAGTCGCGCACACCGCGGGTCGCGTCGACGGGCAGTCGCTCGGTCTCGCCGAAGCCGCGGAGGTCGATCGCGATCGGGCGGACGTCGCTCGGCAGATCCTCGATGATCTCCTGCCAGAAGAGACTCGACCCGGGAGCGTCGTGCAACAGCACGAGCGTGCGGTCGGCCGGAGTCTCGGGGTCGTCTGCGCCGCGTTCGAGGATGCTCACCGCCAGGCGCGACGTCTCGATGATGCGTGGCGTGATGCCGTCGAAGAGGGGCATGGCGGGATCCTTCGCTCTGCTCTGCGCGGCGAGCGCCTCCGCGCCCGCGGACGTTCCGACTCTACCTCGCAGCCGTGCGCTCTGCTGGGAAACGACCGGACTTAAGATGACGGCATGTCCGACGTCGTCGCCCTGCCCCCGATCGCCATCCTCGGAGCCGGTTCGATGGGGGGTGCCGTGCTGTCGGGCCTGGTGGCCTCGGGTGCCGCGGCCGGGGGAGTGACCGTCACCAACCGCACCGCCGAGAAGGCCGCCGCCCTCGCCGACCTCGCGGGGGTCACGAGCATCGCGCTCGCCGACACTCCCACGGGGAACACGGATGCCGCGGCTGCGGCCGACGTCGTGCTGATCGGTGTGAAGCCCGCGATGGTGCCCGATCTGCTGCGCGAGATCGCCCCGGTGCTGCGCCCCGGCGCGGTCGTGGTGAGCCTCGCCGCCGGGGTCACGATCGAGACCTTCGCCGGCATCCTCGGGCCCGACGTCGCCGTCATCCGCTCGATGCCCAACACCCCCGCCGTCGTCGGCAAGGCCGTCACGGGGCTCGCGGCCGGGCCTTCGGCATCCGATGACCACCGGGCGACGGTGCGCGCCCTGTTCGAGACATGCGGAGTCGTCGTCGAGGTGCCCGAGGAGCAGATCGATGCGCTCTCGACGATCTCGGGTTCGGGGCCCGCCTACGTCTTCCTGCTGATCGAGGAGCTCACCCGGGCTGCCATCGGCAAGGGATTCGCCGAGGGCGAGGCTCGCGTCATGGCCGAGCAGACCTTCATCGGAGCGGCCGCTCTGCTCGACGCTTCGGGCGAGGACCCGGCCGAGCTGCGCCGCCGCGTCACGAGCCCCAAGGGCACGACCGAGCGGGCGATCGCCGTGCTGCAGGAGGCCCGGCTCGACGACGTCTTCGCGCGGGCGACCGACGCCGCGCTCGCCCGCGCGCGCGAGCTCGCCGCCGGCTCCTGACCCCGACGCAACGTCATCCGAGGTCCCACTTGGGCCGGGTATGCCGTCCGTTTACCCGGCCCAACTGGGACCTCGAGGCGGGGGCAGCGCGCAGCAGCGCGGGGCAGGTCAGCGGTCGAGTGAGGCGAAGCGCTCGATGTCGGAGTTCGTCCCCGAGACGATGATGAGGTCGTGGTTGGTGACGACGGTATTGGCCTCCGCGTAGCGGAAGGGCTTGCCGGGGCTCTTCACGCCGACGACGGTGACACGGTACTTCGTGCGCACTCCCGACTCGTTGAGACCGACGCCGCGGATGAACTTCGGGGGGTACATCTTCGCCAGGACGAAGTCGTCGTCGAAGCGGATGAAGTCGAGCATGCGCCCGCTGACGAGGTGGGCCACGCGCTCGCCGGCCTCGCGCTCGGGGTACACGACGTGGTTGGCGCCCACGCGGGCGAGGATCTTGCCGTGCGACTGCGAGACGGCCTTCGCCCAGATCTGGGGGACCTTCAGGTCGACGAGATTCGCGGTGATGAGCACGGACGCTTCGATCGACGAGCCGACGGCGACGACGGCGACCTGGAAGTCCTGTGCGCCGATCTGCTTGAGCGCGTCGAGGTTGCGGGCGTCGGTCTGCACGGCGTGCGTGACGCGCTCCGACCACTTCTGCACGAGCTCGAGGTTGTCGTCGATCGCGAGAACCTCGCGGTCGAGGCGGTCGAGCTCGCCCGCGCAGGCGGCGCCGAAACGCCCCAGCCCGATGACCAGCACGGGAGCGTCGCTTCGGATCTGCTCAACCAACGATCGGCCTTTCAACGGGCAGGGCGTACAACTGCGAACGGGATGCCGCGGCCACCGCTGCAGCGAGTGTCACTGTACCAACGCGTCCCATGAACATGACGAGGGCCATGACGTACACCGCGGGCTCGGGGAGTTCGGCCGTCAGGCCTGTCGACAGCCCCACGGTCGCGAACCCGGAGATGACGTCGAAGAGCACCTCGTCGACGGGAGCCTTCGTGATCTGCGCGATGGTCACGGTGCCGATCGCGACGATCGTGGCGCTCCACGCGACGACCGAGAGCGCCACGCGTTGGACGTCGCTGGGGATGCGGCGGCCGAACACCTGCACCGACGGACGTCCCTTCGCCTCCGACCACACGGCGAGGGCGAGCACCGCGAGGGTGGTGACCTTGATGCCGCCGGCGGTGGAGGCAGATCCGCCGCCGACGAACATGAGCATCGATCCGACGATGAGGGACGAGCCGTGCATCTCGCCGATGTCGATGATCGAGAAGCCGCCCGACCGGGTCATCGCTGAGATGAAGAAGGCCTGGAAGGTCGTGTCCCACGCCTCCATCGACCCGAAGGTCGCGGGATTGTCGTACTCGAGGAGCAGGAAGACTCCGGCGCCGGTGAAGAACAGGATGACCGTGGTGATGATCGTGAGCTTCGCGTGCAGCGACCACGCGCGCACATGCCACTGGTGCCGCCAGAGCGTGAAGATCACGGGGAAGCCGATCGACCCGAGGAACACGCCGACCATCAGCACGGTGAGCATCACGTAGTCCTGCGCGAACGGCTGCAGCCCCTCCGCGTTGGGTGAGAAGCCGGTGTTGGTGAAGGCCATGGCCGCGTAGTACGGGGCCTCCCACAGGGCGGTGAGGGGATCGACGCCGCCGAGCAGCAGCGACGGGTACAGCAGGACGGCGAGCCCCGCCTCGATGACGAGCGTCGACAGCGCGACCGTGCGCAGCAGCAAGCCGACCTCGCCGAGGCGGACGGCCTGACCTTCGTTGACCGGACCGCCGTGTGCGCGCATCGGATTGCTGTCGCCGGCGGCGATGAGCTTCGCACGCAGGCCGAGGCGCTTGGAGATGACGAGCCCCAGGATCGACGCGAGTGTCAGCACGCCGAGGGCACCGACGTTGACGCCGATGTAGATGAGGATGTGGCCGAACGGCGACCAGTGCGTGGCCATGTCGACGGTGGCCAAGCCCGCGACGCAGATCGTCGACACCGCGGTGAAGAGCGCATCGGCGAAGGGTGTAGCCCGGCCCGATGCGGATGCCGCGGGCAGGGAGAACAGCGTCGTGAAGACGAGGATCAGCGTCGAGAAGATCAGCACCGCGAAGCGTGAGGGCGAGGCGGTCGCCAGGTCGCGACCGGCGTCCCAGGCACTGCGTCCGAAGCCGCCGAGACGGGTGAGGACGATCGCGCCGACGGACCTGTCCGCCATGCGTGTTCCTCCCCACGATCGCAGCTGTTGCTCCCGGCTCCGCAGTAGGTCGGTGCCGATGTCATGGTACTCGGGCGCGCGCGCCGACTAACCTGAATGCATGGCGGACATCTTCGACGTGATCGCCGACGGCACCCGTCGGGACATCCTGCGGCTCTTGCTCGATCGGGACTCCGATCCGCGCTCCTCCGGGACGAGCGTCTCGCAGATCGTGAACGAGCTCGGCGTGAGCCAGCCGACGATCTCCAAGCACCTCAAGGTGCTGCGAGGGGCCGAGCTCGTGACCGTGCGCGAGGAAGGGCAGCACCGCTACTACAGCCTGTCGCCCGAGCCGCTCGACGTCGTCGACGACTGGCTCGTGCCGTTCCTCTCCTCGGAGGCTTACGACGCCGAGCCCGTCCCCGCGCTCCCCGAGCAGGCGGTCGCCGCGGCCGAGCTGGTCGGGCGGGCTGCGGCATCCGCGAAGCACGCCGTCACGAGCGTGTTCGGCAAGCGTTCCGCGCGCTGACCCCGGCACATCCCGCGCCCCGGAAGCAACAGGCGTCACTTCGGTTTACACGCGTCGCGCCTCGCCCCTAGAGTGTTCGCATCCGGGGGAAAGGGATGACGATGGCCGAGCTGCCCGATGTGCGCTTCCTCACTGTGGCGGAGGTGGCGGAGATCATGCGGGTGTCGAAGATGACGGTGTATCGCCTCGTTCACTCCGGCGAGCTGCCCGCTGTGCGCTTCGGCCGCAGCTACCGCGTACCCGAATCTGCGGTGCGCGACGCCGTGCAACGGCCGATCGCCGACGTCGGCTAGACTGATCCGAGGCATTTTTCGCGAGGTGCCTGTTCCCGGACGCATACGAGATGCGTCCAGACCCTGACATAGTGAGGTTTTCCGTGGGTTCTGTCATCAAGAAGCGCCGCAAGCGCATGGCGAAGAAGAAGCACCGCAAGCTGCTTCGCAAGACTCGCCACCAGCGCCGCAACAAGAAGTAAGTCGCGGCGACGTCACTGAGCGCCCCATTCGGCTCCGGCCGAGGGGCGCTTCGTGCTTTCCGGGTGCCGCCGCCACGGTGCTGTGCGGTGCGGCCTAGGCTGAACGTGGAGGAATGAGCATGAAATCCATCACCATCGACGAGCTCCGTGCGGGCCGCGACATCCCCCTCATCGACGTGCGCGAAGACCACGAGTACGCCGCGGGGCGCGTGCCCGGCGCGATCAGCATTCCGATGTCGCAGCTCGGTGAACGCATCGACGAGCTGCCCGACGGCGCCTTCGACGTGATCTGCCAGGCCGGCGGACGGTCGGCCCAGGTGGTCGCGGCTCTCGAGGCCCGCGGCTACGACGCCACGAACGTCACCGGCGGTACGGGCGAGTGGGCCGCACGCGGCTTCGAGCTCGAGCGCTGACACCGCTTCGCGTCTGATGCGCACCCTCACCCTCATCTCCAAGCCCGGCTGCCACCTCTGCGATGTCGCCCGCGAGATCGTCGACACCGTCGTGGCCGACCTGCCCGCCGGCACCGAGGTCGATGTCGTGGAGCGATCGATCTTCGATGACCCGTCGCTTTTCGAGCAATGGTGGGAGAAGATCCCCGTCGTGCTGATCGACGATCGCCTCCACGCGCACTGGCGCGTGTCCGCCGACCGGCTGCGCACCGCGCTGACCGAGAAGACCCCGACCGAGGAGCCCGCATGACCATCCGCCACGTCGTCGCCTGGAAGCTCGCCGCTGAGGACGCCGCGACCCGGGCCGAGCACGCCGCCGAGGTGTCGCGCCGCATCCAGGCCCTCGTGGGTGTCGTCCCCTCGATCCGCTCGCTGAGCATCGGACCGAACGCTGCCTACGCCGAGGTCAACGGCGACGTGGCACTGGTCGCCGACTTCGATGATGTCGCCGGACTCGAGGAGTATCAGGTGCACCCGGCTCACCAGGAGGTCGCCGCCTTCGTCCGCGGCGTCGTCGCGAGCCGCATCTCGGTCGACTTCGAGGTCTGAGCCGAGGCTCCACCGCACGCGGCGGCGCGGACGAGCGCGTCAGTCGCGCCGATCGCGCTCGGCGAGGTCGCCTGTCACGATCACCGGGATCGCGTTGGTGAACGTGCTCGCCCGTCGCTCCGCCTCGGCGCTCCCGGTGAACAGCCCGTCGTTGGTCGGCGTGGGGTCGTGCGTGATGGCATGGTCGTCGCCGTGGCCCGGGGTCGCGGCATCCGACATGACGATGCGCTGCACCGGGACGGCCTGCGGCATGGTGCGCTGCACCCACATCACCATCGCCTCGCGCACGAGACAGCGCAGGTCGAACAGCGTGGGGGCATCCTTCGCGGTGACCAGGATGCGCACGCGCACATAGCCGGCGACGGCATCCGTCACCTGCAGCACCGATGTCCGGCGGTCCCAGAGGTCGGTCTTCTCGAGCACATCGTGCAGATGGGCGCGCATCGCGGTGGGCGAGACGTTCCAATCGAGGTCCATCTCGACGGCGCCCAGCAGCTCCGAGCCGCGCCGAGTCCAGTTCTCGAACGGGGTCGTGGTGAAGTAGGTGCAGGGGAGGACCAGACGCCGGTCGTCCCAGAGGTCGAGCACGACGTAGCTGAGGGTGATCTCGCCGACGCGACCCCACTCGCCGTCGGCGACGACGACGTCATCGACACGCAGCGCGTCGCTGAAGACGATCTGCAATCCCGCGAAGACGTTCGCGAGCACCGACTGGGCGGCGAGTCCGGCGACCACCGAGGCGATACCCGCAGAGGCCAGGACGCTCGCTCCGACGGCGCGCACCGAGTCGAAGGTCAGCAGAACCGCACCGATGCCGATCACGATGATGATCGCGACCGCGAGGCGGCGGACGATCAGCATCTGCGTGCGGATGCGGCGGGCGACGCGGTTGTCGGGCACATCGATGCGGTACCGGCCGAGCGCGACATCGGTGACGACGAGTACGAGGGAAGCGAGCAGCCAGGCGCTCGCGGCGATGATCGCGATCGTCAGGACCTGGCCGAGGACCGACCGCCACAGCTCGTCCGGGAACGACGTCTGCACCGCCGCCCAGAGGGCGATGGCGACGAGCAGCGACCGGAACGGGGCACGGGAACGACGACTGAGCACCTCGGGCCAACGCTGCCGTCGCGCCGCGATGCGCAGCGCGACATGGGCGACCACCGCGATCACAGCGGCGACCGTGAGGCCCACCAGTACAGCGATGGCGAACTGCATCCACCCGTCCCACATACGTTCTGCTCCTTCCGTCGCCGAAGAAGCCACGATACGGGCGGTGCCGAACGCCGGCTGTGCGCTTGCCGGGTGCGTGGGGGGATGTGTTACGGGGCGAGGCGCGTCGGACCGCGGAAGAGGTAGGTGACCTCGCGGATCGACGACTCGCCGAGCAGCAGCATCAGCACGCGTGCGAGACCCATGCCGAACCCGCCGTGGGGCGGGGCGCCGTAACGGAAGAAGTCGAGGTAGAAGTCGAGGTGCTCGGGCTCGAGACCCTTCTCCTTGGCCTGCTCGATGAGAACGTCGACGCGGTGCTCGCGCTGCGCGCCCGTCGTGATCTCGACGCCGTTGAAGAGCAGGTCGTACGACTTCGTGAGCCCGGTCTCCTCGTCGCGCATGTGGTAGAACGCGCGGATCTCGGGGTGGTAGTCGGTGATGAAGACGAACTGGTGGCCGTACGTCTCGAGCACGTGCGCCGAGATCTGGCGCTCGCCCTCGGGGTCGAGGTCGCCGTCGGTGCGCGGGATGTCGTAGCCCCGGGCCGCGACGATCTCGCGCGCCTCGGCGAGCGGGATGCGGGGGAACGGGGTCTGCGGCACCTGCACCTCGACGCCGAACAGCTCGGCGATCTCGTCACCGTGCTTGTCCTTGACGGCCTGGAAGGCGAACTGCAGCAGCTCCTCCTGCATCGCGGCGACGTCCTCGTGCGAGTCGATCCAGCTGATCTCGGCGTCGATCGAGGTGAACTCGGTCGCGTGGCGCGAGGTGAAGGACGGGTCGGCGCGGAAGACGTCTCCGATCTCGAAGATCTTCCCGAAGCCCGCCGACTGCGCCATCTGCTTGAAGAACTGCGGGCTCTGAGCGAGGTACGCGGTCTTGTCCTCGAAGTAGGGCACCTCGAACAGCTCGGCTGCCGACTCGGATGCCGATGCCATGAGCTTGGGGGAGTGGATCTCGATGTAGTCGCGCTCGATCCAGTAGGTGCGCATCGCGTGCTCGAGCGTCGTCTGCACGCGGAAGATGAGGTTGTTGCGGCGCTGGCGCAGGTCGAGGAAGCGCCAGTCCATGCGCTTGTCGAGGCCGGAGTCGGCGGCGATCGGGGTCTCGGGCAGGGCCGCAGCCGCGATGTCGAGGGCGCCGATCTTGATCTCGACGCCGCCGAGCTTGACCCGCTCGTCGTGCTTGAGGTCTCCCGTGACGGTCAGGAAGGTGCCCGTCGACAGGTTCGAGATCAGCTCGGTGAGGGCGAGGGCCGCGGCATCCTGCTCGCTGCCGTCCTCGGCCGGGCGGGTCGCGGGGTTGACCAGCTGCACGGCGCCGGTCTCGTCGCGGAGGATGACGAACTGCACCTTCTTCTGATCGCGGACGGTCTCGACCCATCCGGACACCGAAACGGGGCCGTCGGGGCGGGCCTGCAGCTGCTGGACGAGAACGCGTTCACTCACGAGGGGAGAGTCTACGCGTCCAGCTATCTCCGACGTCGCGCCCCTAGGCTGTGCGCGGGGCCCGCCCGGGCATCCGATCACCGAGCGCGAAGGCACCCGATGACCGTCTTGACCCGCACCGCCTACGCTCACGCGTCGGCACCGGCCGCCGAGGAGGGAGGGTCGTGGCTGACGACCCTCGCCGACTGGACCGTCTCGCTCATGGACACGATCGGGCCCGCCGGCGCGGCGATCGCGGTCGGCATGGACAATCTCTTCCCGCCGATCCCGAGCGAGGTCGTGCTCCCGATGGCCGGGCTCGCCGCCTCGCGCGGCTCGTTCACCCTCGCGGAGGCGATCCTGTGGACGACCTTCGGGTCGGTCTTCGGCGCCTACATCCTCTACGTCCTCGGCCGGTGGCTCGGCGCCGACCGCCTGCGCCGCATCGCCGACCGGATGCCGCTCGTGACCGGCGACGACGTCGTGCGGTCGGTGCACTGGTTCGAGAAGCACGGGTCGATCGCCGTGTTCTTCGGGCGCATGGTGCCGCTCTTCCGCAGCCTCATCTCGATCCCCGCGGGGGTCGCCCGGATGCACTGGTGGAAGTTCGGGCTGCTCACGACGGCGGGCAGCCTCATCTGGAACTCGATCTTCGTGATGGCGGGCTTCCTGCTGGGTGAGAACTGGCACATCGTCGAGCAGTACGCCGAGATCTTCCAGACGATCGTGATCATCGTCGTCGCCGTGCTCGTCGTGTGGTTCGTCGTTTCGCGCGTGCGCGACCTGCGGCGCGGCCGGACCACCGGTTCGGGCACCGCCCCCGAGCCGAGCCCGGAGGGGCCCTGACCGGTCGTGCGCTCAGGGTCCGCATAGGAGCGGCCGCCGTAGACTGGAGACCGTGCCCGCAGCCCGTCTCCACCTCGTGCGCCACGGTGAGGTCCACAACCCCCGGCGCGTGCTCTACGGACGGCTGCCGCACTTCGGGTTGAGCGAGGACGGCCGTCGTATGGCCCGCTCCGCCGCCGAGTACGTCGCGTCGCTGGACCGCCCGGTCGCCGCGCTGATGTCATCTCCGCTGCAGCGCACCCGCGAATCGTCCGAACCCTTCACCGAACTCTTCGGCCTCGACCCCGTCATCGACGAGCGGGTCATCGAGCCGCACAACGTCTTCGAGGGCCGGCGCATGCGCCACGCGCTCGTCAATCCCTTGAACTGGCGGCACCTGCGCACGCCGGCGACCCCCAGCTGGGGTGAGCCGTACATCGAGATCGTGGCGCGCATGGACGCTGCGATGCGCGACGCATGGCATGCGAGCGATGCGGGCGACGTCGTGATCGTCTCGCACCAGCTGCCCATCTGGATCACCCACCTCGCGATCGCGGGTGAACCCCTGCGCCACGACCCGCGCCGACGTCGGTGCGCCCTCTCGAGCGTCACGAGCTTCGAGCTCGGCGACGGGGGAGAGCGCGCCGCGTGGCGCGAGGTCGCATATGCCGAGCCCGCATCGACCGCGGGCGCCGTCGATGTAGGAGCCGTCTGATGAAGCGTCGCCTCATGGCCGCCGCCCTCGCCCTCGGACTCGCGGCTGGGCTCGCCGCCTGCTCGAGCCCGAACGACGACCTCGCCGGGCAGTACCGCGACGGTGACAACAAGGGCTTCATCTCAGGTGACGGCACGACGACCGAGATCCCGGAGGCCGAACGGGGCGCCCCGATCGAGTTCACGGGAACGGCCGTCGACGGCTCGACGGTCTCGAGCGCCGACTACGCCGGAAAGCCTCTCGTCCTGAACTTCTGGTACGCCCAGTGCGGGCCGTGCCGCGCCGAGGCGCCGCTGCTCCAGGAGGTCTACACCGACACGCAGGCCGTCGGCGCCGACTTCCTCGGCATCAACATCTACGACGGGCCCGAGCAGGCTGCGGCCTTCGAGCAGAACTACGGCATCGGCTACCCCTCGCTGCTCATGCAGGGCGACGGCGAGCTCAAGCTGGCGCTCGCGGCATCCGCGTCGGTCCAGGCCGCCCCCACGACGCTCGTGCTCGACACCGAGGGCCGGGTCGCCGCGCGGATCGTCGGGCAGCTTCGGGATGCCGGCATCCTCCGCACTCTGGTCGAGGACGCCGCGAAGGCGGGCGCCGGCGCGGGATCGTCGTGAACCCGGGCGAGATCGTCTTCGGCGGAGCCCTGTGGCTCGCGGTGCCTATCGCCGTGCTCGCGGGCCTCGTCTCGTTCCTCTCGCCGTGCGTCCTGCCCCTCGTGCCCGGCTACCTCGGTTTCCTCGGCAGCGCGGTCACGCCGCGTGAGCCCGCCGCCGGTGCGGCCGGCCGCGACGGGAATCGGAGGATCTCGCGAACGTCGGAGGATGCGGGCGGATCGGTCCGCGTTTCGACGGATTCTCCGACGGTGGCGAAGGCGACCGTCCCCTCCGGCCCCGGCCCCGGCCGCGGACGACTCCTCCTCGGCGTCGGGCTCTTCATCGCGGGATTCACCGTCGTCTTCCTGGCGATGGGCGTCTTCGCGGGCACCATCGGCCGGGTCTTCTTCGAGTACCAGGACGTCATCACCCGCGTGCTCGGCGCCGTGGTGATCGTGCTCGGCCTCGTCTTCGTCGGGATGTTCGGCTTCGCGCAGCGCATCTACCGGCCGCAGCTGCGACAGAACCTCGGTCTCGCCGGAGCCCCGCTGCTCGGCATCGCGATGGGCATCGGCTGGGCGCCGTGCATCGGTCCGACCCTCGCCGCGATCCTCTCGATCGCGCTCAGCCAGGCCGACCCCGCCCGTGCGGGGGTTCTCGCGGTCGCGTACTCGCTCGGCCTCGGCATCCCCTTCGTGCTTCTCGCGCTCGGCGCGAGCTGGGCCACCCGCTCCGTGGCGTTCGTGCGCCGGCACATCCGCGTCGTGAACATCGCCGGCGGTGCGTTGCTGGTCGTTCTCGGCGTGCTGATGGTCACCGGCGTCTGGACCACGATCATGTCCGTCTTCCAAGGAGTGGTGGCCGGTGTCCCGACCTTCCTCTGACCAGGCCGATCCCTCGGCGCCGCTGCGACCGGGCGACCACTCCGACGCCCCTCTCGACAGCGGGGCCGACGGCGACCGCCCGATCACGCAGCCCCAGCTCGGCGTCGTCGGATGGCTGCGGTGGGGCTGGCGTCAGCTGACGAGCATGCGCACGGCGCTCGTGCTGCTGCTCCTGCTGGCGATCGCCGCCATCCCGGGGTCGATCGTGCCGCAGCGCGGCGCCGACCCCAACGGCGTCACCCAGTGGCGCACCGACAACCCCGACCTGTATCCGATCCTCGACGCGCTGCAGCTGTTCGACGTGTACACGTCCGTGTGGTTCTCGGCGATCTACATCCTGCTGTTCGTCTCGCTCGTCGGGTGCGTCATCCCGCGGACGAAGCACCACTGGCAGGCGATGAGGTCGCGTCCGCCGCGCACTCCCGCCCGCCTGTCGCGGCTGGCGGATCACCGCACGGTCGGCGTCTCCCTGCGCGACGACGAGGATGCCGCGGCCGTCGCCTCCGCCGCCATCGACGAAGCCCAGCGGCAGCTGCGCAAGTCGGGCTACCGCGTCGAGCGGTACGACTCGGGCCAGACCGCGTCGGTCTCGGCCGAGCGCGGCTATCTGCGTGAGACGGGCAACCTCGTCTTCCACGGTGCACTCGTGGGCGTGCTGATCTCGGTCGGCGTCGGCGGGGGCCTGACCTACACGGGCCAGACCGTCATCGTCGAGGGCGACACGTTCGTCAACTCGCTCGGTCTGGGCTACACCTCGTTCAACCCGGGTCGGTTCGTCGACACCGACCAGATGCCGCCGTACTCGCTGACCCTCGACGAGTTCGACGTCTCGTACGGTCCGTTCACGGGGGGACCGGGCCACGGTATGGCAGGCGACTTCCTCGCCCATCTCACGGTGGCCGAGCCCGGGCAGGAGCCGCGGGACGGCGAGGTGCGGGTGAATCATCCGTACGGGATCGAGGGCGACCGCATCTACCTGATGGGCAACGGGTACGCCCCCACGATCACCGTCCGCGACGCCGCGGGCGAGGTCGTCTTCAGCGAAGACGTGCCGTTCCTGCCGCAGGACAACAACATGACCTCGATCGGCGTCGTCAAGATCGCCGATGGGATGCCGCAGCAGCTCGGACTCGCCGGGTTCTTCTACCCGACGGCGGCGACACTCGAGTCGGGGGCCATCGCCTCCGCCTACGGCGACCTCACCAACCCGCTCGTGACCTTCCGCGTGTACGAGGGGGACCTCGGCATCGACGACGGAACGCCGCGCTCGGTCTACACGCTCGACCCGACCGGTATGGAGCAGATCGCCGGCGGCGACTCGGGGGTCGCGTCGCTCGAGCTCGAGCCCGGTCAGACGGTCGACCTGCCCGGCGGCCGCGGCACCGTGACGTTCGAGGACCAGCGGGCGTCGGGTGCCGACGAAGCGGTGAAGCGTTACGTCTCGCTGTCGATCCACCGCGACGTGGGGGCGCCGTTCGTGCTCGTGTTCGCGATCCTCGCCACCCTGGGCCTGCTCGCGGGGCTCTTCGTGCCGCGTCGGCGCCTGTGGGTCAAGGCGACTCCCGTCGACGGTGCGATCCGCCTGGAGTACGCCGGCCTCGCCCGCGGCGAGGATCCCGCGATCGCCCAGGCGGTCGCCGACATCTCGCGCAGCCACCTCGCCGCCCTCGGGCGTGACGAGGTCGAGCTGCCGCCGGAGGCCGAGCGTCCCCGTCGTCCCCGCCCCGCCCCCGCGCAAGCGCCCGACGTAAACTGAGGATCATGCCCGAAGATCTGTCGCTGGATGCCATTTCGGTCCTGCTCGTATGGACAGCGGTGGCTGTGTACGCGCTGGCCTTCATCGCCTACGCGGTCGATCTGGCGCGCCGGTCCGACCTCGCGCTGAAGACGAAGGACACGGTTCCGGCGGCGGCCGCTGCGCCCGCCCTCGTCGCCGCAGGCGGCGCTCAGACGATCGGCGAGATCCGCGCTGCGGAGGCGCAGGCGGAGCTCGCCCTCAACGCTCGGCCCGCAGACCGCCCGCGTCTGCTCTGGGCGCGCATGGGCACGACCCTGACCTGGATCGGATTCCTGTTCCACCTGGGGGCGACCGTGCTGCGCGGCATCGCCGCCGAGCGTGTGCCGTGGTCGAACATGTACGAGTTCGCCCTGACCGGTCTGCTCCTGGTCGTCATGGTCTATCTCGTGGTGCTCTTCCGATACGACCTCCGCTTCCTCGGTACCTTCATCACCGGGCTCGCGGTCGTCCTGCTCGGTGGTTCGGTCATCAACTTCCACGTCGCGGTGGTGCCTCTCGCCGACCCGCTGAAGTCGATCTGGCTCGTCATCCACGTCTTCGTGGCGTCGTTGGCGTCGGCGTTCTTCGCGCTGGCGTTCGCCCTGTCGATCGTGCAGCTCATGCAGGCGCGACGCGAGGGGCGTGCTCTCGCCCGGGTCAGCGGCGAAGACGGTGAGACGGCATCCGCGGCATCCGCGCCCCGGCGCGATGGCGCGCGGTTCCTTCGCACCCTGCCGAGTGCCG
The DNA here is from genome assembly GCF_003610405.1 of Microbacterium sp. AG238. Classification (GTDB taxonomy): domain Bacteria; phylum Actinomycetota; class Actinomycetes; order Actinomycetales; family Microbacteriaceae; genus Microbacterium. Next base: position 1,225,351 of record NZ_RAQC01000001.1, on the reverse strand, counting down.
ACGCCCTCGAGTCGCTTGCTTACCGCTTCGCGATCATCGGCTTCATCTTCTGGACCTTCACCCTCATCGCGGGCTCCATCTGGGCCAACGACGCGTGGGGCCGGTACTGGGGCTTCGACACGAAGGAAGTGTGGACCTTCGTCATCTGGGTGCTCTACGCCGGGTACATCCACGCTCGCGCGACCCGCGGCTGGCGCGGCACCCGCAGTGCCTGGCTCTCGATCGTCGGCTTCTCGGCGGTGCTGTTCAACTTCATCATCGTCAACCAGTTCTTCAAGGGCCTCCACGCGTACAGCGGCCTGAGCTGACCCCTCGCTGAGCTTGCGCCCGGTTGGATTGGCAGGAGGTGCCCGTTCCCGGCGTGCGAGCGGGCGTGATCTGCCAACCGAGGCACGTCGTGGTGCGGGGACATCGCTTCGGTTGGCAGGAGGTGCCCGGTCCCGGCGTGCGAGCGGACGTGATCTGCCCACCGAGGCCTGACGTCGTCGGGGCGTGACCTGTCGGCTGAAGACCCGGCGGGCTATTCGCCCGCGTCGCCCGTACAGCTCCGCCCCCGCCTCAACGTGGAGGCGGGGGCGGAGCTGTACGGAGTCAGGCGGTCGCGGGCTGGAGCACGGCGCGCACCGAGGTCGTGCGCGCACGCGCCGTGACGATCACCGTGACCACGAGTGAGATCGCCGTCCACACGAGCAGTCCCGCGATCGCGGCTCCGGCACCTCCGGCCGAGGTGAGCACCGCGAGCAGGCCCTGATAGGCGGATGCCGTCGGCAGCAATCCCGCGATCTGCGAGAGCACTCCCGGCACGGTCGAGACGACTCCCGTGGCCACCGCCAGCACAGCGACGCCCGCTGCGACCCACCGGCCGGCTCCGCCGAGCAGGGCGACGAGCGCCTGGTTCACCGCGGCGAAGGCGACGCCGGCGAGGGCGGAGAGCCCGGCGAATGCGGCCCAGGTCCATGGGTCGTACGACGCAGCGAGCTGCACGACGACGGCCACGAGCACACCCTGCACGAGCCCGACCACGGCGGCCGGAGCGAATGCTCGCAGGGTCAGCAGGAACGAGGGGCGGCGCGAGGTCAGCGCGCCGCGGGGGACCGCCTGCAGCGCGACGAACGAACCGATCGCGCCGAGCCAGAGGGCGAGGCCCGTGAGGAGCGGGATCGCCGAGGCGCCGAACAGCTCGGATCCCAGGCCTTCGGCGGCGACCGGTGCAGCGACCACGCTGGCGAGGTCGGTCGCCTGCTGGTCGGTGTACGAGGGCAGCGCCGCGGTCGCGGTGTCGAGGCCGTCGGCGAGGGTGCCGGTGCCATCGGCGAGCGTGCCGACGCCCGACGCGAGGTCGGTCGCGCCTCCGGACAGCTCGCCCGCCCCGGACGAGAGCTGCGCGGCGCCATCGGCGGCGGACACGGCACCGTCGGCCAGTGCCGAGGCGCCGGAAGCGAGCTGGCCGCCTCCGGTAGCGAGCGCGTCGGCGCCGTCGGCGAGCTCGGTCATGCCGTTCGCGAGCTGTGTCGCCGCGCCCGCGGCCTGCTGCAAGCCTGCGATCAGCTCGGGAGCGGATGCAGCGAGGCCCGAGACCTGTCCGGCGATCTGGCCCGACTGGCCGATCACTCCGGTGACCTCCGGCAGTGCGGTCTGCGTGCGGGCGGAGACGGAGCGGAGCGCGTCGCAGACCTGCGCCGACCCGCCATCGGCCTCGCAGCTCGCCGACACTGCGGCCAGCTCGTCGGCGGCCTGCGTCACACCGCTGGCGATACGGTCGGAGTTCTCGGCGAGGTATTGCGCGCCGGCGACCGCTTCGGCGGGGATCTCGGGAACGCTGAGTCCGTTCAGCGACTGCGAGAGCTGCGTGGCGAACTCATTGGTGCCGCCGGCGAGCGTACGTGCGCCCCGCGCCCACGTGGTGAGCCCGGTCTGAGTCGCCGCGGCGCCGTCGGAGAGTTGCGAGGCGCCGGTTGCGAGCTGACCGACTCCGTCCGAGAGGGTCCCAGCGCCGCTCGCCAGCTGACCGGCGCCATCGGCGAGCTGGGTCGCACCGTCGGCCGCCTGCCGACCGCCGTCGGCGAGCTGATGCGCTCCCGAGGCGGCATCCCCGAGCTGGTCTCCCAGGGTCGTGAAGCCGAGGAAGACGTTCTCGAGGTACACCGTCGAGAGCTGCGAGCCCATGAGCGATGTGGCGGCCTGTGTGATCTGTGCCGTGATCGCGTCGTCGACGACGAGACTGTCGGGGGCGGTGTCGACGCGGATCGTGGCCTTCTCCGGAGTTCCCCCGGGAGCGGTCGATGTGGCTGCTGCAGAGAACCCGCTCGGAATGGTCACGACGGCGTCGTACGTGCCGTCGGCGAGCCCGGTCCGCGCGTCCTCGTCGTTGGAGATGACCCAGTCGAGGTTGCTCGGAACCTCGTCGGAGCCGGCGACGAGGCCCGCAGTCAGCTGCCGGCCGAGCGGCGCGAGCTGGCCGTTGATCTCGACGGCCTGATCGTCGTTCACGATGGCCGCGCGCATGTTGTCGAGCCGTTCGACGGGGTTGTAGAGCGCGGCGACCAACACGCCGCCGATGAGGACGGGCAGCAGGATGACGCCGACGATCGTCAGCCAGGTGATGGGCTTGCGCGAGCGGGCGCGCTCGATGGGCAGGGTCATGACGAGATCACCTCGGTGTTCGGGTGTGACGGTTCGGACGCGGACGCCGCGGATGCACCGCCGTGCAGGGGGAGGGAGTGGGGTGTCGCGCGATGCGCTTCGGCGAGGATGTCGAGGACGCCGAGCTCGCGCCGGACGACAGCCACGACGGTGAGCGCGCCGGCCCCCGCGTGGCGGTCGTCGAGATCGGATGCCGCGTCGCGGAGCACCGCCGCGGCCTGGTCGCGGTCGGCGCCGGCGAGGGCGTCGAGACCGTCGACGACCACGATCGTCGCACCGCCGGCGGTGGCGCGACGGAGCTCGGCGACCGGGTCGGTCGCGTCGTCGAGCAGCGCGAGGCCGACGTGCGAGCGGACCCACGGCGCCCGCTCCGGCAGCAGGTGGCCGCCGACGCGGAGCAGTCCGCCGTCGACGCGGAGACGCCCGGAGACGGCGAGGGCGAAGGCGCGGCCGACCCGCGGATCGGGGTGCGAGACGACGAGCGATTCGCCCGGCTCGACGCGGAAGGTCGCGTCGGTGAAGACCGCGATCCGGCCATCGTCGTCGGCGTGGACGGCGACCCCTTCTCCGACCAGGGCCGCCGAGGTGTTGCGCTCGGGCCATTCGCGCAGCGACAGCTCGCGCTCGACGGCCTCGCCCTCGATGTCGAAGTGGGGCAGGATGCGGTCGAGCCAGCGCGGCATCCACCACGCTTTCTCGCCGAGGAGGGCCATGACGGCCGGCACGAGCGTCATACGGATGAGGAAGGCGTCGACGGCGATGCCGACTGCGAGCCCCAGAGCGATGGGCTTGATCGACGAGTCGCCTTCGGGGACGAACGCCGCGAACACGGCGAACATGATGACCGCCGCCGCCGTCACGACGCGTGCCGACGAGGTGAATCCGGAGCGAACGGCCCGGACGGCGGTGAGGCGGTCGGCGCGGCCACCGCGGTCACGGCGGGCGTGGACGTAGTCCTCGCGCATCCGCGAGACGAGGAACACCTCGTAGTCCATCGCGAGGCCGAACAGGACGCCCATCAGGATGATCGGCATGAAGCTGATGACAGGTCCCTCGCGGGTGACGTGCAACAGGTCGGCGAACCAGCCCCACTCGAAGACCGCGGCGACGACGCCGAACGCGGCGAGCACCGACAGCAGGTAGCCGAGGGCGGCCTTGATCGGAACCCAGATCGATCGGAACACGATCGTCAGGAGGATGAGGGAGAGCCCGACGACGAAGACGCCGAAGGGAAGCAGTGCTTCGCCGAGCCGGTCGGAGATGTCGATGCCGACAGCCGTGAACCCGGTGACCTTCAGGTCGACGCCGTACTCGTCGAGCAGACGGTCGTGCTGGGCGCGCAGCTCGCGCACCAGGTCGGCGGTCTCGGGCGAGTCGGGTGCGGTCTCGGGAACGATCTGGACGAGACCGGTGTCGGCGGTCTCGTTGGGTGTCGCGAGCGCCACCTCCTTCACGCCGGGGATCGTCGCGATGTCGTCGCCGATGTCCTGCATCAGGGTCAAGGGGTCGTTCGAGGTGACGATGGTGCCCGTCATGATGAGCGGGCCGTTCGCGCCGGGACCGAAGTGTTCGGCGGTGAGGTCGTATGCCTGCCGGGCCTCGCTCGAGGGCGGCTGGACGCCCGCGTTGGGGAGGGCGAGGGTGAGGCTGGCCGACGGGATCGCGACGATGCCGAGACCCACCACGACCGCGATCGTCGTGACGAGCGGATGCCGCGTGACGCCGCGCACCCAGCGCTCCGAGAACGATCGACGGGGCGTTGCAGGACGCTTGCGCGACCGCTTCGCCCGGCGGGGCCAGCCGGCGACCCGCGCTCCGGCGAATCCGAGGAGAGCGGGGGTGAGGGTGACGGCGACGACGACGGCGATCGCGACGGCGACCGCTGCCGCGATGCCCATCGTCGTGAGGAAGGGGATGCCGGCGAAGCTGAGACCGATCAACGCGATGAGCACCGTGATACCGGCGAAGGCGACCGACGATCCCGCGGTGCCGGTGGAGCGTGCGGCCGACTCCTCGGGATCCATGCCCGCGCGCACCTGGTCCTGGTGACGCGCGGCGATGAAGAGCGAGTAGTCGATTCCGACGGCGAGACCCAGCATGACCGACAGCAGAGGCGTCGTCGACGACACCGAGGCGAACTGCGTCGCGACGAAGATCATCGCCGTCGCCAGCGCGACACCGATGAGAGCGCTGACCAGCGGGAACCACGAGACGGCGAACGAGCGGAAGGTGACGATGAGGACGAACAGGGCCACGAGCACGCCGATCACCTCGACGATCGACAGTGCCGGGATCGATGTCGAGAACAGATCGCCGCCGAGCGCGATCTGCGTGCCCGCGGGCAGATCGGCGCGCATCCGGTCGGCCACCGCGGTGAGCGCGTCTTTCGTCTCGCCGCTGACCGAGGTCGCCTCGCCGTCGAACTGCACGCGGACGATAGCGGCCCGGTCGTCCTCCGAGACCAGCCCCGAGACCGTCTGGTCGAACGGGTCGGTCACGGCGAGGACATCGTCGCCGAGGTCGCCGAACGCGGTCACGGTGTCGGCGACCTCGGTGGCGAACGGGTCGTCACGAACGCTCTGGCCCTCGGGGGCGACGATGACGAGCTGAGCACTCGTGCCGCTCGCCTGGGGGAACGTGCGGTTCAGCAGCTCCAGCCCCTCCTGCGCCTCGGTTCCCGGGATCGAGAAGGAGTTGTCGGTGCCCTTGTTCAACAGGGCGGCGCCGCCGCCGGCGATCACGAGGATCAGCAGCCAGGAGACGAGCACCCGCCACGGGTGACGGAACGACCAGCGTCCGAGGGTGAACAGGAGTGTGGACACGGGCGCTCCAGGTCTGATCGATCGTCATGGTTGTTCGATACAGCGCTGTATCCGATACACCAATGTATCCTAGGGTCATCCCTCATCGGTCAGGCTGGACGATCGGTGTGAAACACGAGGAGCACCATGGATGCCGAGGCCCGCCCGGCCACCCGAAGCCGCGAGAACACGCGCGCCCGGTTGCTCGACGCCGCCGCCGAGGTCTTCGCCGAGGTCGGTCTAGACGCCGCCTCCGTCGAAGCGGTGTGCGACCGCGCCGGGTTCTCGCGTGGCGCGTTCTACTCGAACTTCGACTCGAAGGGCGAGCTCTTCCTCGCCCTGGTCGAGCGCTCATCCAGCGAGAAGCTCGACCTCGTCGCCGACCGGGTTCGTGCTCTCGACCGCACCGCAGCGCCCGACCCGTCCTCGCTCGTCCCGGAAGTCGTCGGCGTCTCGCTCGCGGGCATGGAGCCCCGGCTGGTGTCGGAGCTGCGGGCGCAGGCACTCCGCGACGAGCGGATGGCCGAGGCGTACCTGCGCCTCCAGGACGGCATCATCGAGCGCGTCCGGGTGATCGTCGACGACATCCGGAAGGTCTACGAGCTGCGGTTTCGCTTGCCGACGACGGAGGTCGCGCAGCTCATGGTCGATCTCGCCGACGCGACGTGCGAACGAGCGGCGATCGAGGGCCTGGGCGAAGCCGAGACGACGCGGTTGCTCCACGAGCGGATCGGGCAGCTCGCGACCGCCCTTCTCGACGCCTGAGGCCCGTGCGACCCGAGGCCGATGCGACCTGAGGTCAGCGCTGTCGCGCGAGCACGGCGTGGCACCGCTCGAGGCGCTCACGCCACCACTGCTGCCGGTCCGCTGACGGGGCGAGTGCGGTGACGGCATCCCGGTCGACCGCGACCCGCCCGGTCGCGAGCTCACCCGAGACCGGACGCAGGGCGGGGCTTGCGACGTCGGCGGCGAACAGCGAGGCCGTTCCCAGCCCGCAGTCGAAGTCGAGCTTGGGCAGAGCCGCCGCCAGGGCGACCCCCATCGACAGGCCGACGCTCGTGTCGAGGGCGCTCGAGACCACCGCGGGAAGTCCCGCCTCCGCGACGATCGCGAGCGCACGTCTCACGCCTCCGAGCGGCTGCGCCTTGATGACGAGCAGGTCGGCGGCGCCGGCCCGTGCCACCGCCAGCGGGTCGGCGGCTTTGCGCACGCTCTCGTCGGCGGCGACGGGAATCCCCATGTAGCCCACGCGGCGGCGCAGTTCCGCCAGCTCGTCGACCGTGGCGCAGGGCTGCTCGACGTACTCCAGATCGAACTCCGCCAGGGCGTGGAGCGCGTGCTCGGCCTCGTCGAGATTCCACGCGCCGTTCGCGTCGATCCGCACGCGCCCCTCGGGGCCGAGCGCCTCGCGCACTGCCCGCACGCGGGCCACGTCGTCGGCGAGCACCTGGCCGCGCTCCGCGACCTTGACCTTCACTGTGCGGCATCCGTCGTACCGCGAGAGCACCTCGGCGACGCGCTCGGCCGCGACGGCGGGAACGGTGGCGTTGACGGCGACACGCTCGCGGATCGGCGCGGGCATCGCGGTCCAGCCGAACTCGATGGCGGCAGCCAGCCAGGTCGCGGCCTCGTCGTCGTCGTACTCGGTGAACGGCGAGAACTCCGTCCAGCCCTCGGGCCCCTCGAGCAGCAAGGCCTCTCGCACGTCGACACCGCGGAAACGCGTCGTCAGCGGCAGCGCGACGACGTGCGCTCGCTCGAGCAGCTCGGTCAGAGAGGGGAGGGGCAGGGCGGGGTCCACGCGTTCATCCTCCCACCGCGGCATAGGCTGGCGGCATGGTCTCGGAACTGTTCGATCCCGCGGAATGGTCGCTCGCCCCGGGGGCCGACGCGTACACAGACATCACCGCTCACGTCTCGAACGACGGGCGTATCGCGCGCATCGCGTTCGATCGTCCCGAGGTGCGCAACGCCTTCCGCCCGCACACGGTCGACGAGCTGTACCGCGCGCTCGACACCGCGCGCCAGGACCCGCGCATCGGCGTCGTGCTGCTCACCGGCAACGGACCCAGCGCGAAGGACGGCGGCTGGGCGTTCTGCTCGGGCGGCGACCAGCGCATCCGCGGCCGCGACGGCTACAAGTACAGCGACGACGAGACCGCCGTCGCCGACCCGGCGCGCGCCGGACGCCTCCATATCCTCGAGGTGCAGCGCCTCATCCGGTTCATGCCGAAGGTCGTCATCGCGGTCATCCCGGGATGGGCGGCCGGCGGCGGGCATTCGCTGCACATCGTGTGCGACCTCTCCATCGCCTCGGCCGAGCACGGCCGGTTCAAGCAGACCGACGCGGATGTCGGGTCGTTCGACGCCGGTTACGGCTCGGCGTACATGGCGCGCCAGGTGGGGCAGAAGATCGCCCGCGAGGTGTTCTTCCTCGCGGAGGAGTACTCCGCCCAGCGCGCCTACGAGATGGGCGCGGTCAACCGTGTCGTCCCGCACGCCGAGCTCGAACGGGAGGCGATCGCGATGGCCCGCACGATCCTCGGCAAGTCGCCCACCGCGATCCGCATGCTGAAGTTCGCCTTCAACGCGATCGACGACGGGATGGTCGGCCAGCAGGTGTTCGCGGGCGAGGCGACCCGTCTCGCCTACGGCACCGACGAGGCCGTCGAGGGACGTGACGCCTTCCTGCAGAAGCGCGACCCCGACTGGTCGCCCTACCCGTACCACTTCTGAGACGACTCGCCTCTGATATGTCGGTCGATCTCGTCTCCGTCGCATCGGAGCCCCGCGAGGTGCTCCGGGCTCTCCGGCAGACCCTCGACGGTGCCGGGCCGGCCCTCGCCCTCGGTGTACCCGCCGGCCCGAGCGCCCCGGCGCAGGCTCCGCCCGGAACCGTCGCCGTCGTGACGACGTCGGGGTCGACGGGGGTGCCCAAGAGCGTCGTGCTCAGCCGTTCGGCCCTCATCGCCAGCGCCACCTCGACCGCGGCCCGCATCGGCGAGGGGCGCTGGCTCCTCGCCCTCTCGCCCGGGTACGTGGCGGGGCTGCAGGTGATGGTCCGCAGTCTGCTCGCGGGTCACGAGCCGGCCGTCCTCGCGGGGTCGTTCTCTCCCGCCGCGTTCGCCGCGGTCACCGCGTCGATGTACTCGAGCATCGGCGGGGAGCGTGCGGCGATGTTCACCTCGCTGGTCCCCACCCAGCTCGCCGACCTGCTCGATGCGGCCGAGACGGATGCCGCCGTCGCCGACGCTCTGCGGGCCTACGAGGCGATCCTCGTGGGCGGACAGGCGCTCCCGCTGCCGCAGCGCGAGCGGGCCGCGCGGCTGGGGGCGCGCATCGTGCGCACCTACGGCTCGACGGAGACGAGCGGCGGTTGCGTCTACGACGGCGTCCCGCTCGATGGAGTGGGGGTGCGGATCGTCACCGGCGAGGTGCAGCTCTCGGGCCCGATGCTCGCCGACGGCTACCTCGGCGAGCCGGGCCGCACGGCGGCATCCTTCATCGTCGACGACGGTGTGCGCTGGTACCGCACCGGCGACGCCGGCGAGTTCGACGGGCACGTGCTGCGGGTCACGGGTCGCATCGACAACGTCATCATCTCCGGAGGCGTCAACATCTCGCTCGACCGGGTCGAGGCCGTCGTCCGGGAGCACGCGGGGCTCGCGTCGGCGGTGGTCGTCGCGATCCCCGACGAGCGATGGGGGCAGTCGTCTGCCGTCGTCGCCGAGAACGCGGCGCTCGCCGAGATCGGCGTCGACGAGTCGGCGCTGCTCAGCGAGCTCCGGGTGGCGGTCGGCGACCGGCTCGGCAAGCCCGCACGCCCAGCGCGCGTCGTCGCTGTCGATCGCATGCCCGTACTCGCGAGCGGCAAACCCGACCGCGCGGCGGTGCGTCGCATGCTCGCGATCTAGGATGATCCCTCGTGGCTCGTTCGTCTCGCTCCCCGAAGTCGTCCCGTCCCGCGCAGCGCGGCGGCAACCCCGCCAAGCGCGGCCTCGTCTCGGCTCCGCCGCCGCGCAAGGCCACGGCTCGCGACTGGATCGGTGCGGCGCGCCTGCGCACGCTGCCGCTCGCGATCACCCCGGTCCTCATCGGCACCGGAGCGGCGATGCTCGTCGACCGGCAACTGCATGGGGTCATCGCGCTGTGCTGCCTCGTCGTCGCCGTCGCGCTGCAGATCGGCGTCAACTACGCCAATGACTACAGCGACGGCATCCGCGGCACGGACGACGTGCGTGTCGGCCCTGCCCGCCTGACCGGGGGCAGGCTCGCGCGCCCCCGTACCGTGCTGATCGTCGCCCTGGCGTTCTTCGGACTCGCGGCCGTCGCCGGCATCGCGATCGTCGTGCGGACGGGGCACTGGTGGATGCTGCTGATCGGGGCGGCCTGCGTCGTCGCCGCGTGGTTCTACACCGGTGGCAAGCGTCCGTACGGTTACGCGGGTCTGGGCGAAGTGTTCGTCTTCGTCTTCTTCGGACTGGTCGCCACCGTGGGCACCACCTTCGTCCAGGCGGGATCGGTGCCGCAGGAGAGCTGGCTCGGCGCGGTGGGTGCGGGTCTGCTCGCGTGCGCCGTGCTGCTGGCCAACAATCTCCGCGACATCGATCAGGACCGGATCGCGGGCAAGCGCACCCTCAGTGTGCTGATCGGGGCGACGGCGACACGCGTCGTGTTCACCCTGTTCGTGCTGGCGCCGTTCGCGATCGCCGTCCTGCTCGCGCTGGTCTACCCGATCGCCTGGCTCAGCCTGTTCGCGCTCCTGCCCGCCCTGTCGGCGATCCTCATCGTGTGGACGTACCGCCAGCCGCGCGAGCTGGTCGTCGCGCTCGCGCTGACGTCGTTGACCTCGGTCGCGTACGGCGCTTTCCTGCTCTGGGCCTTCGTCGGCTGACCTCGGCGCGAGCCCGCGTCAGGACGCGGCGTCTTCGGCGTCGGCGTCGGCCTGGGCGCCGGAGCGACGCGTGCGCCGTTCCGCGAGGCCCGAGGCGACGTCGTCGAGCGGTCGCCGCAGGAAGATCATCGACAGGCTCAAGCCGATGAGGGCGGCGAAGATCGCCGAGAGCCAGTAGTACTCGCGCATGATCGGGAACAGCATCATGATGCCGAACGGGATCAGGAAGGCGAGGAGCCGCAGCACCGAGTAGACGACGGCCGAGCGGGCATTCATCCGGCCATTCTACGTCCGGGCCGAGTGGCCTGTCGGACGCCTAGGATGGGAGGATGGCGCGGCTCCTGCTCATCGGTGTGCTGCTGGCACTCGCCTTCTGGGTGTACAGCATCGTCGATTGCGCCCTGCAAGACGCCACGCGTCACCGCGGCGTCAGCAAGCCGGTCTGGATCCTCATCGTGGTCCTGCTGCCCGTGCTGGGCGGCATCCTCTGGTTCGTCGTGGGACGAGCCCGCCGTCGTGCGAGCGCTCCTGCCCGCCGCGCGCCGGACGACGACCCCGACTTCCTCGGGAGCCTCGGATCGACGCGCGACCAGGACGAGCGCATCCGCCGTCTCGAGGAGGAGCTCGCGGCACTCGACGCCGAGGCCGACGACCCGCGTGACACCCCACCGACTCGGTCGTCGCAGAGCGACGACGATGCTGAGGGACCGGCCGGTTCACGCGGCCCGCGGGCCTGACATGGGCGGAGCCCGACACGCTCCCACGCCGCCGGACCGGGCGCCCGCGACCGACGCCGCAGCGGCGCTTCTGGGCGCACTCGTCGCCGGGGGAGTGCGCCACATCGTCCTGAGCCCGGGATCGCGGTCTCAGGCGCTCGCTCTCGTGGCGGCGGAACTGGAGCGGCGGGGTCTCGTGCGTCTGCACGTCCGCATCGACGAGCGCGTCGCCGGGTTCACCGCTCTCGGCATCGGACGAGAGACGCGGATGCCGGCAGCTGTCGTGTGCACGTCGGGAACGGCCGTGGCCAATCTGATGCCCGCGGTGCTCGAAGCACACCACTCCGGGGTTCCGCTGCTGCTGCTGACCGCCGACCGGCCGCCCGAACTGCGAGGTATCGGAGCCAATCAGGCCACGCGGCAGCCGGGGATGTTCTCGGGTTTCGTCCGGCTCGAGGTCGACGCCGTGACACCGGAGACCGTCGACGACGAACCCACCGCGGCGCAGTCGGCCGAGATCGCTGCGCTCGCCGTCGAGGCGCTCGCGGCGACGCGCGGCGATCGATCGCATCCTGCCGGCCCGGTGCACCTCAACCTGCCGTACCGCAACCCGCTGTCCGGTGCGCTCCCGCCGTGGCTGATCGACACCGACACCGACACCGACGCCGACACCGCGTCGGCGCTCGCCGCGGCTGCCGCGGGCACGGACGCCGACGAGGCGGCCGACGCCACCGTCTCGGGTGCCCACTATCAGGGTGGCGGCGGGATCGGACAGGCGGAGCCCGCGACGCCCCTTGAGCCGGTGGAACTCACCCGCGGTCCGAACACGCTCGTCGTCGCGGGCGCCGACGCCGGTCCGGCTGCGGAGGACCTGGCGCACGCGGGGGGCTGGCCGCTCATCGCCGAGGTCGTCAGCGGAGCGCGCTTCGGGCGCCATCTCGTGCACGGGTACCGAGCGGTCCTCGCCCGCGCCGAGCTCGCCTCGGAGGTCGAACGGGTCGTGGTGTTCGGGCATCCGACCCTCAGCCGTGAAGTGGCCGCGCTGCTCTCGCGAACGGATATCGAGGTCTGGGCCGTGCGCGGCCCGGGCGAGGATCTCAACCTCAACGGCACGACGACCGCGGTCTCCGCAGTGTCGGTCGCGACCGGCGAGACCGACCGGGACTGGCTGGGTGCCTGGATGCGGGCGTCACGCGAGGAGGCCGTCGACCTGAGCCCCGCGGCCCCCGATGCCGATGGGCTCGCGTCGGCGGTGCCGCAGGAGCGACTCGGCGCCATCTCGGCCGAGATGGCCGTCCTCAAGGCTCCGCTCGACCGCGAGTCGCTCGTCGACGCCGTCTGGCGTGCGAGCTGGCCGCACGATCGTCTGCTCTTCGCCTCGTCGAGGCTCGTCCGCGTGGCCGACACGGTGCTCGGCGGCAAGAAGGTGCCGGTGCACGCCAACCGTGGTCTCGCTGGCATCGACGGCATCATCGCGACCGGCATGGGCATCGCTGTGGCGAGCCAGGACGACGCCCGGGCGGGCGTCACCCGCGTGCTCACGGGCGACCTGTCGCTGCTGCACGACGTCGGCTCGCTGCTGCTCCCCGGCTCCGAGGATGAGCCTCGGATCCAGGTCATCGTCGGCAACGACGGCGGCGGGACGATCTTCGACGGGCTCGAGGTCGCCGGCACCGCACCGCCGGAAGCCGCGGACCGGGTGCTCTTCACACCGCACGAGGCGCGGCTCGAGCAGCTCGCGCTCGCGTACGGCTGGGAGTATCGACGCGTCACGACGCGCTCGGCGCTCGATCAGGTGCTCACCTCGCCCGTCGGCGGACGTCAGCTCATCGAGGTTCCGCTCGCCCGCTGAGCCGACGAGGCTGCACGTGGCTCAAGCGAGCGCGTCGATGATCGGGCGGAACTTCACCCGCGTCTCGAGCATCTCCGACTCCGGGTCGCTCGCACCCACGATGCCCGCACCGGCGTACGCGGTGAAGGGCATCGAGACGCCGTCGTCGGCGCGGTCGCCCGGACGGAACTGCGCGCACCGCAACGCGATGGCCCACTCGCCGTCACCGTGCGCGTCGATCCATCCGACGGGTCCGGCATATCGCCCCCGGCTGAACGGCTCGAGGCGGCGGATCTCGTCGAGCGCGGTCGGCGTCGGCGTTCCCGCGACGGCGGCGGTGGGGTGCAGCACTGCGACGAGGTCGAGGGCCGAGGCATCCCCGGCGAGCTCCCCCTCGACGTCGGTGGCGAGGTGCCAGACGTTCGGCAGCTTGAGCATGAACGGCTGTTCTCCGGCGACCAGCGACGAGGTCGACGGACGGAGCGCGTCGAGGACGCTGCGCACCGCATATCCGTGCTCGTCGAGGTCCTTCGTGCTGGTCGCCAGCGACAGGGATGCCGCCGTGTCGGCGTCGGCGTCGGCGCCACGGGCGATCGTTCCCGCGAGCACGCGCGCGGTGACGGTACCGCCCGAAACGGTGACGAGGGTCTCGGGGCTCGCCCCGATGAGACCGTCGACGGCGAACGCCCATGTGTCGGGATACGCCGACGACAGGGCGCGGACGAGACGCCGGAGGTCGGCGTGCGGGGGTACGGTCCCCGCGAGATCGCGGGCGAGGACGACCTTCTGCAGGTTTCCGCCGGTGATCGCGTCGACGCCGGCGCGCACGATCTCCTGATATCCGTCCGGAGTCAGCGCGCCGGGACCGGTCGTCGCCGACCAGTGCGGGCCGAAGCCGATCGTCGCGGGCAGGGCAGCGGTGGGATCCGAACCATCCGCGGTGATCGACGTCACCCACGCGCGCGACCCGCGACGACCCACGATGACCCGGGGCACGGCGAAGTGCAGACCCGGTGTCGACGCGTCGGCGCGGTCGTCGGGACGAGGATCGAACGGCAGGGCGCCGAACGCGACGAGGCCGGAACCGGGCAGCCCGACCGGATCATCGATCTCAGCGACGGCGACCGTTCGGCGCCACCAGTCGGCGGCCTCGCGGGGACCGGGGTTCGCCTCGGCTGAATCGAAGGCCGCGGCGGTGCCGCGCCCCACGAGGATGTCGCCCCGGCGCGACCACACCGTCGGGTCGTGCGGGTCGGCGAAGACCAGCAGCTCGTCGGGTGCCTCGATCTCGCGAGTGACCACGCGCAGCCGGGCGGCGGGCGCAGAATCGTTCACCCGACCAGCCTAGACTCGGCGCGTGATGCTCCGCCCCGAGCCGGGAACTCCGGTGACCTTCCGCTGGCGCAAGTGGAACGGCGGAACCCACTGGGTGCACGCCTGCACGTACCTCGGCAGCGACGAGCACGGCGACTGGTTCGGCCAGCGTCCGGGCGACCGCAGCAGCCGGCCCGGGCGCGACTTCGTCGCGACGCATCCCGGTGTCATGCTCCTTCCGCCCGTCGGTGAATGGGTCCTCACGATGAACGCCCCGCCGCATCCGACCCGCGTCTACATCGACATCGCCTGGGACGCCCGGTGGGACGAGGGCGGCGAGCCCACCGCGATCGACATGGACCTGGATGTCGTCGACTCCGCCACCCGCGGCATCTGGATCGACGACCGCGACGAGTGGGACGAGCACCGTGTCGCCTACGGCTACCCGCTCGAGATCGTCGCCGACCTCGAGGCCCTCGCGGTCGATCTCGAGGCCGCCGTCACCGCGCACCGTCCGCCCTTCGACGAAGCCACCGCCGCCCACTGGCTCGGCATCCTGGCCTCCCTCCCCGCCCCCTGACCCCCGTCTCACCCCCGTCTCACCCCCGTCTCACCCCCGTCTCACCCCCGTCTCACCCCCGCGAGGTCCCACTTCGGCCGGGAAACACCGGCTCATACCCGGCCGAAGTGGGACCTCGCGGAGCGGGGCTCGCGGGGCACCGCCGCACCTAGACTCGAACCGTGACCAGCGAGCCCAACCGCGCCGACCTCGGCAAGGATCCGTCGCGCGTGAGCGGCATGTTCGACCAGGTGGCCGGCGCCTACGACCGCACCAACGACGTCCTCAGCCTCGGCCAGGACCGCCTCTGGCGCATCGCGGCCACGCGCGCGATCGACCCGAAGCCGGGGGAGCGCATCCTCGACCTCGCCGCAGGAACGGGAGCGAGCTCGGTCTCGCTCGCCCGCAGCGGCGCCGAGGTCGTTGCTGCAGACTTCTCACCGGGCATGATCGCCGAGGGCGTCCGCCGGTACGGTGCGCAGGCGCCGGGCGGCGGCATCCCGAATCTGTCGTTCGTCGAAGCGGATGCCACGAACCTGCCCTTCGAGGATGCCGAGTTCGACGTCGTCACCATCTCGTTCGGCCTCCGCAACGTCAACGAGCCGAAGAAGGCGCTCGCCGAGATGCTGCGCGTCACCAAGCCCGGTGGCCGCCTGCTCATCAGCGAGTTCTCGCAGCCGCCGTCCCGCGCCTTCGCCGGGCTCTACCGGTTCTACAGCGACCGGGTCCTGCCTCGGGTGGCGCGCCTGGTGAGCTCCAACGCCGAGGCGTACGACTACCTCAACGAGTCGATCCGCGACTGGCCCGACCAGCGCACCCTCGCCGGATGGATCCGCGAGGCCGGCTGGGACGAGGTCGCGCACCGCGATCTGTCGTTCGGCATCGTCGCGCTGCACCGCGCTGTCAAGCCCGCCGTCTGAACCGGCCGGCGCGGATCGGCGTCGTCGCCCGGCCGGTAGGCTGGAGCCGTGACATCGAGCCCATCCGCGCCGCGGCTGGCGAAGCACCTCGGGATGACCGAGCGCATCTTCGCCGGACCCCGCACCCGCAAGCTGCTCGCGACCGTGGAAGCCGGGCTCGAGCGCGTCGAGACACGCCTCGGCGATGAGCTCACCGTCAGCGACGCGCTGGTCGACGCCAAGACGCGCTACCTGTACGAAGCCGGCGGCAAGCGGCTGCGGCCCATGCTGGCGCTGCTGACCGCTCAGCTCGGCAACGGTGCGACCGAGGACGTCATCGCCGGCGCCGCCGCGCTCGAGCTGACGCACCTCGGTTCGCTCTACCACGACGACGTCATGGACGGTGCCGACAAGCGGCGCGGCGTCCCCAGTGCGCACGAGGTGTGGGGGAACAACGTCGCGATCCTCACCGGTGACCTCCTCTTCTCGCGGGCGAGCCAGCTGATGGCGCGCATCGGCGAGCGAGCGATCCGCGTGCAGGCCGATACCTTCGAGCGTCTGGTGCTCGGACAGATGCACGAGACCATCGGCGCACAGCCCGACGACGACCCTGTCGAGTTCTACATCCAGGTGCTCGCCGACAAGACCGGCTCGCTCATCGCCGCTGCGGCCCAGGTGGGCGTGCTCTTCTCGGGCGGACCCGAAGAGCTCGCCGAGCCGCTGCTCGCGTTCGGCGAGAAGGCCGGCGTCGCCTTCCAATTGCTCGATGACGTCATCGACCTCTCGGCCGACCCCGAGGCGACCGGCAAGGTACCGGGAACCGACCTGCGCGCCGGGGTGCCGACGATGCCCTATCTGCTGCTGACCCGCGCCGGCGACGACGCCTCCCGCGAGCTCGCCGCCACGATCGACCGCGGTGTCACCGAGATCGCAGAGGGTGCGGATCCCGCGATCCTCGACGAGCCGCTCGCCCGTCTGCGCGACCACGATGTGACGGCGCAGACACGGCGGCTCGCCGAGAAATGGGCCGATGACGCCGTCGCGGCTCTCGCGCCGCTGCCCTCCGGCGCCGTGCGCGACGCACTGACCCGGTTCGCCGAGGTCGTCGTCGACCGCGCCAGCTGACACAGACCCCCGCTGCGCCCGCGCCCGGGTGCGACCAGGAACGAGGAACATCCATGACCAAGCTGAGGCTGGCCATCGTCGGAGCCGGGCCCGCCGGCATCTACGCCGCGGATCTGCTGCTGAAGGCCGAGCGCAAGTTCGACGTCTCGATCGACCTGTTCGACCACCTGCCTGCGCCCTACGGGCTCGTCCGTTACGGCGTGGCGCCCGACCACCCGCGCATCAAGGGCATCATCAACGCACTCCGCGACGTGATCGACAGCGGCGACATCCGTCTGTTCGGCAACGTGCGCTTCGGCGAGGACATCACGCTCGACGACCTCAAGCACCACTACAACGCGGTCATCTTCGCCACCGGGGCCGTCCGCGACGCCGCGCTCGACATCCCCGGCATCGACGCCGACGGCTCATACGGCGCCGCCGACTTCGTCAGCTGGTACGACGGCCACCCCGACTTCCCGCGCGAGTGGCCGTTGGATGCCGCCTCCGTCGGCGTCATCGGCAACGGCAACGTCGCGCTCGACGTCGCTCGCGTGCTCGCCAAGCACGCCGACGACCTCCTCGTCACCGAGATTCCCGCCAACGTCTATCAGGGGCTCCGTTCGTCGGCCGTGACCGACGTCCACATCTTCGGACGCCGCGGACCCGCCCAGGTGAAGTTCACCCCGCTCGAGCTGCGTGAGCTCGGCGACCTGCGCGACGTCGACCTCGTCGTCTACGACGAGGACTTCGACTACGACGAGGCGTCGAAGGCGGCGATCGCATCGAACAAGCAGGTGATGGTCATCGACCGGGTGCTGCAGTCGTGGCGGCAGCGCCCGAGCGTCAACGGCACCGGGGGAGAGGCCTCGCGCCGCCTGCACCTGCACTTCTACGCCAAGCCCGTCGAGGTCAAGAAGGATGCCGCCGGCCGCGTGGCCGCCCTCGTCTACGAGCGGACACGCCCCGACGGGCAGGGCGGGGTCGAAGGCACCGGTGAGCTGCGCGAGGTCGCGCTCCAGGGCCTCTACCGCGCGGTGGGCTACTTCGGTTCGCCGCTGCCGGGCGTACCCTTCGACGCCACGCACGGCGTCATCCCGAACCACGAGGGACAGGTGCTCCACGAGGACTCGAACGAGCGCGTGCCCGGCGTCTACGCCACGGGTTGGATCAAGCGCGGGCCCGTGGGACTCATCGGTCATACGAAGTCCGACGCCATGGAGACCGTCCGCCACGTCATCAACGACCAGGGCTCATGGTGGCAGCCGGCCGATCCGTCCGAACAGGGGGTGCTCGACCTGCTGACCGAGCGCGGTGTGGCGTGGACAGACCTCGACGGCTGGCACCGGCTCGACGAGCACGAGATCGCGCTCGGGGCGCCCGCCGAGCGCGCGCGGGTGAAGGTCGTCGATCGCGACGAGATGGTCTCCATCTCGCGTGGCGAGTGAGGACAGGGCGATGACTTTTCGGAGCAAGCAGACTCTCGACGCGTGGATCGAGGAGTTCCAGCGGTTCGGGTACTCGCTCGCTGTGAAGGTGATCCCGCAGGACGGCAGCCTCGGTCGTGACACCGGACTCGTCGCGATCAACATGATGAACGCGCAGACCGTCACCTACATCGAACCCGACGTTCCCGGCGGCAACACGTGGCGCATCACGTTCGAGGCGCGCGAGACCGAGCTGCGCCTCGGCGCGGGCGGCGCCCTCGCCCTGTCGACCGAGCTCGCGATGGTCTCGACGCTCTGCGCCTTCCTCGAGACGAAGTCGCGTGCCTTCGACGGCGACGATCCAGCCGAGATCGAGAGCCCGGTAGCCGAGGCCTGATCGCTTGGCCGGACCGCCCGATGTACTACAGCGCATCGGGTTGGGCAACCCGTGGTCGCAGCGTTCCTCCGACGCCATGATGGGGGAACGCCCGGTGCCGTGAGCGCGCCGGGACGCGACGATACGGAACGAGGAGGCCCGATGCGCACGACCCGGGTCCTGGCAGCCGCATCGGTGGTCGCACTCGCTGCGACGCTCGGCGCCTGCGCCCCCGATGATGGTGTGCCCACGCTCACCTGGTACATCAACCCCGACGACGGTGGGCAGGCGCGCATCGCCGCAGCCTGCACGGATGCCGCGGAAGGTGCCTATCGCATCGAGACGTCGCTGCTGCCGCGCGACGCCGCGTCGCAGCGTGAGCAGCTGGCTCGCCGCCTCGCTGCGGGCGACGCCTCGCTCGACATCATGAGCCTCGATCCGCCGTTCATCCCGGAGCTCGCCGAGCCTGGGTTCCTCGACGACGTTCCCGAGGAGCTCCAGAACACCGACGGCATCGTCCAGGGAGCCATCGACTCCGCGAGCTGGGGTGGCGAGCTGGTGACCGTTCCGTTCTGGGCCAACACGCAGCTGCTCTGGTATCGGCAGTCGGTGGTCGACGCGGCCGGTCTCGACATGTCGCAGCCGGTCACGTGGGACGACATCATCGCCGTCGCCGAGGAGCAGGATCTGCGGCTGGGTGTTCAGGGCGCGCTGGCCGAGTCGCTCACCGTGTGGATCAACGCTCTCGTCGCGTCGGCCGGCGGCGAGATCCTGAAGAACCCCGAGGCCCCGGCCGACGAGCTCGAGCTGGGGCTCGACAGCGACGCCGGCCGCGCCGCCGCGGACATCATCCACCGCATCGGAGCCGAGGGGCTCGGCGGCTCAGGGCTCCCGACCGCCGACGAGAACGCGAACATGAACCTGTTCCAGGGTGAGCAGGGGTCGTTCATGGTCAACTGGCCGTTCGTCTGGCCGGCGATGACCGGCGCCGACCCCGCCATCGCCGATGACCTGGGTTGGGCGGTGTACCCGCGCGTCGATGCCGACACGCCGGCTGCACCTCCCGTGGGCGGCATCAACCTCGGCGTCGGCGCCTTCAGCAAGAACCCCGACCTCGCCTGGCAGGCCGTCGAGTGCATCGTCCAGCCCGAGAACCAGTCGGAGTACTTCGTCACGGACGGCAACCCGCCGTCCAACGCCGCCGCCTACGACGATCCTCGCGTGCAGGAGGAGTTCCCGATGGCCGACACCATCCGCGAATCGCTCGACCTGGGCGTGCCGAGACCGCAGACGCCGTACTACAACGAGATCTCCATCGGGCTCCAGCGCACCTGGCATCCGCCGGCCGCCGTCGACCCCGAGACGACCCCGCGAACGTCGAGCGAGTTCATCCTCGCCGTTCTGCGAGGGGAGCGTCTGCTGTGAGCACGCGCGAGGCCCCGGTGCCGCGGCCCCGCCGCTCCGCGCGAGCGCGCGCCGAGGGACGACTGGGCTGGATGCTGGCTGGTCCGGCATTCGTCATCATGCTGCTGGTCACGATGTATCCGATCGGCCAAGCGCTCTTCGACTCGCTGTTCAGCCTGCGGCTCACGGCCCCCGACGAGCGGTCGTTCGTCCTGTTCGAGAACTACCGGGTCGTCCTCAGCGACCCCGCGTTCTGGCGGTCGATGGGGGTGACGCTCTTCATCACGGTCGTCACCGTGCTGCTCGAGCTCATCCTCGGCTTCCTCCTCGCGCTCGTGATGCACCGGGCGATCAAGAAGCTGCGCGGTCTCGCGCGCACCGCCATCCTCGTGCCCTACGGCATCATCACGGTCGTCGCGGCTTTCGCCTGGTTCTACGCGTTCGACATCAACTCGGGCGGCTACGTCAACAACTGGCTGAGCTGGATCCCGGGGTTCGATCCCGAACTCAACTGGTTCGCCGAGCAGGGCACGTCGCTCGTCGTGATCATCTTCTCGGAGGTGTGGAAGACGACGCCGTTCATCTCGCTGCTGCTGCTGTCGGGCCTCGCACAGGTCCCGGGCGAGCTCGAGGAGGCCGCGAAGGTCGACGGGGCCACGGGGTGGGAGGTCATGCGTCGCGTCATCCTGCCGAACATGAAGGCCGCCATCATGGTGGCGGTGCTCTTCCGCACGCTCGAAGCGTTCCGCATCTTCGACAACATCTACATCATGACCGGCGGCGCGAACGATACCGAGGCGCTGTCGCTGCTGGCGTACAACACCTCGATCGGGCGCCTCGAGATCGGTCTCGGGTCGGCGATCTCGGTGCTGCTGTTCCTCAGCGTCCTGATCATCGCGGCGATCTTCATCAAGGGATTCAAAGTCGACCTGGCGACGGGACGGGACTCCTGATGCGCACCCTCACCTGGCCGCAGCGGATCGGATGGGCAGCGATCATCATCGCCGTGCTCGTGTGGTCGCTGTTCCCCGTGTTCTCGATTCTCATGACGTCGTTCAAAACGCCGTCGGGTCTGTTCTCGGGGACCCTGCTTCCGCAGGAATGGACCCTCGAGAACTACACCGAGATCCTCGCCCCCGGCGGCGGTGCTCAAGACCTGTTCCTGCCGGCGCTGCGCAACTCGGTCGGCATCTCGCTCATCGCGACCTTCGTCGCCGTCGTGCTCGCGACGCTCTGCGCCTACGCGATCGCGCGGCTGGAGTTCCGCGGCAAACGCATCATCCTCGTGACCGCGCTCGCGGTGTCGGTCTTCCCGATCGTCTCGATCGTGACCCCGCTGTTCAATCTGTGGCGGGTGATCGGGCTCTACGACACGTGGCTCGGCCTCATCATCCCGTATCTGTCGCTGACGCTGCCGATCGCGATCTGGACGCTCGCGGCGTTCTTCCGCCAGATCCCGTGGGAACTCGAGCAGGCGGCGCAGGTCGACGGTGCGACGCCGTTCGAGGCGTTCCGCAAGACGGTCGTGCCGCTGGCGGCTCCCGGCGTGTTCACGACGGCGATCATCGCGTTCTTCATCGCCTGGAACGACTTCGTCTACGGCATCTCGCTCACCTCGACGAGTGCGGCGCGCCCCGTGCCCGCGGCTCTGTCGTTCTTCACGGGCGCGTCGCAGTTCGAACAGCCCACGGGCGCGATCTCGGCCGCCGCCATCATCGTGACGATCCCGATCGTCGTGGTCGTCGTCATCTTCCAGCGCCGGATCGTGTCCGGCCTCACGCAGGGCGCGGTGAAGGGATGACCTCCCGCATCCGCGCCGTTGCCACGCTCACTTCGAAGGGAACGTCATGGCCTCCATCACGCTGAAGAACATCGTGAAGACGTACGACGACGGCTTCACGGCGGTGAAGGGCGTCGACCTCGACATCGCCGACGGCGAGTTCGTTATCCTCGTCGGGCCGTCCGGATGCGGCAAGTCGACGCTGCTGCGGATGATCGTGGGCCTCGAGGACATCACGAGCGGCGAGATGCTCATCGACGGCGACGTCGTGAACGACAAGGCGCCGAAGGACCGCGATCTCGCGATGGTGTTCCAGAACTACGCGCTGTACCCGCACCTCACCGTCTACGAGAACATCGCCTTCCCGATGCGACTGAAGTCGAGCAATGTGCCCGAGAACGAGATCGACGAGCGCGTACGCCGGGCCTCGAGCCTGCTCGAGCTCGACGAGCACCTCGAGCGCAAGCCGGCGAACCTCTCGGGCGGCCAGCGGCAGCGTGTCGCGATGGGGCGCGCGATCGTGCGGAACGCTCGCGCGTTCCTCTTCGACGAGCCGCTGTCGAACCTCGACGCGAAACTGCGGGGCCAGATGCGCACCGAGATCGCCCGGCTGCAGCGGTCGCTCGGCACGACGACGGTCTACGTCACCCATGATCAGACCGAGGCCATGACCCTCGGCGATCGCGTCGCGGTGCTGCGCCGAGGCGAGCTGCAGCAGGTGGCCAGCCCGCGCGGCCTGTACGAGCAGCCGGTGAACCTCTTCGTCGCCGGCTTCATCGGGTCGCCGCCGATGAACTTCCTGCACGGCACGGTCGAGGGCGACACCCTCAAGCTGCCGATGTTCGACGTTCCTCTCGATGACCGCCTGCGCCGCGCGATCGGAGACCGCGAGCTCGTCATCGTGGGCGTGCGTCCCGACGCGTTCGAGGATGCCGAGACGTCCGACCGTCCGCTCGACGGGGGCGTCCGGGCCGAGGTCGACGTCGAGATGACCGAGTGGCTCGGCGAGGTGCTGTACGCCTACATCCCGTTCGAGGTCGAGGAGTCGGTGCACAAGAAGCTCACCGAGCTCGATCGTGATCTCGACGGCGAAGGGCTGCGGACCGAGCTCGTCGTGGCACTCGACTCGCTCAGCAACATCCGTGCCGGCGACCCGGCGACGCTATGGTTCTCGCCCGATTCGTTGCACGTGTTCGACCCCGAGACGGGCGACAACCTCACGCGCGACGAGGACCGGGCTGCGATGCTCGAAGAGGATGCCCGGGAGCAGCGCAAGCGCGCGCTGCAGCGTGCCCAGGAACGCGAGGCTCGTCGCAGCGGTTCCGGCGCCGGCGCGGGGACGCGGGAGAGTTCCGCCGCCTGAACCGGCTCGCCCAGCTGCCCGGCTGACCCAGCGCCCGCGGATCTCCACGACCTAGGGTGGGGACATGCGGGTGGACGAGGTGACATGGGGCCCCGATCTGCTGGGTCCCGGTTTCGAGCAGGCGACGCTTCCGCTCGGTTCGGACGACGAGGGCGAGGTCGTCGCGACGCTCGTGCGCGCGATGCCGCATCCGGGTCTCCGTCTGTTCGGGGCCTGGCGTGACATCGACGTGCTGTACGTCCACGGCTGGTCCGACTACTTCTTCCAGACCGATCTCGCCCGCGTGTTCACCGATCGTGGTGCGCGCTTCCATGCCCTCGACCTGCGCAAGTACGGCCGCAGCATCCGCCCCGGTCAGGCCCGCGGCTACGTCACGTCGCTCGACGTCTATGACGACGACATCGAGGCCGCGCTCGCCGCGATGGACACCGAACGTCAGGGCCGGCGGCTCGTGCTTCTCGGGCACAGCACCGGCGGACTCACGCTCACGCTGTGGGCGGCGCGCCACCCGGGGCGAGCTGCAGCCGTAGTCCTGAACAGCCCGTGGCTCGAGCTTCAGCTCGGGCCGCTCGGCAGGCAGGCGGTGGCGCCGCTCGTCGAGGTCCGGGCGCGGTTCGATCCGCGCGGAAGTCATCCCGTGGTCGATCTCGGGTTCTACACGCGGGCCCAGCGCCAGGTTGGGAGCCTGCCGGACGCGCCCGACGGCTGGCGACCCGAACAGGGCTTTCCTACGCATCCCGCCTGGCTCGCCGCCGTCATCGCGGGGCATGCGCGCGTCGCAGCCGGGGTCGATGTCGGCGCCCCCGCGCTCGTGCTGCTTTCGGCCCGCTCGACGTCGCCCCTGCGGTGGAACGACACGATGACCTCGACCGATTCGGTGCTCGTCGTCGACGACATCGCGCGCGCTGCGACCCGCATCGCCGCGA
Source organism: Microbacterium sp. AG238 (assembly GCF_003610405.1). Taxonomy (GTDB): domain Bacteria; phylum Actinomycetota; class Actinomycetes; order Actinomycetales; family Microbacteriaceae; genus Microbacterium. Next base: position 1,201,314 of record NZ_RAQC01000001.1, on the reverse strand, counting down.
CCGTCACGATCGCCCGTATCGACGGGGCGCTGCACGACGTCTTCCTCTCGGCCGCACGCGCGCGAGCCGAGGCCGCCGACCGACTGGTGTCGTTCGTCAGCGGCCTCGACCGGTGAGCGCTCAGCCCGCGATGAGGCTGATCAGCAATCGGATCGAGAGGGCGAGCACCGACAGGAAGCCGACGATGCCGAGCGCGTTCTGCCACCACCGGTTCCGGAGGGGGCCCATGAGTGCCCGGTTGTTCGCCATGACGATGATCAGGGCGGCCAGCAGGGGCGCGAACAGCACCGTGAGGGCCTGTGCGAGCACGATCAGCTCGACCGGCGACGAGCCCGCGAAAGCGACGGTGATGGTGATGCCGAAGGCCAGGATGAAAGCGCTCCCGAGCCGCGCTGTCAGCGTCTCGGCCGACGCGCCGCGCCCGATGGCATCCGAGAGCAACGTGCCTCCCGCGATGCAGTTGGGGATCATCGACGAGAAGGCCGAACCGAAGAATCCCAGCGCGAAGATCCAGGTGCCCACCGGTCCCGCGACCGGCTCGAAAATGCGGGCGAGGCCGACGAAGGCACCGGGCGCATCGGTTCCCGTGTCGAAGAGCACGGATGCCGACACGACGATCACGAGGGCGGTCATGATGCCCGGGGCGACGATGCCGGGGATGGTGTCGACGATTGTGATGTCGCGGTACTCCGACTCGGTGCGTGAACGCGCCTTGGTGCCGTAGGACGCGAAGAAGGCGGCGTTGATCGAGAAATTGGTTCCCACGAGACCGATGATGAGCAGCCAGGCTCCGTCGGGGACGACGGGGATCAGGCCGAGGCCGGCAGCGGCCCAGTCGGGGTTGGAGACGAACGCCGAGACGACGAAGCAGAACGCCATGATCGCCACGATGACGATCAGGATCTTCTCGACGATGCCGTAGATGCCCTTCATCAGCAGGATGGTGGCGACGGCGACCGTGCAGATGACGGTCCACATGACGGGTGAGCTCCCCGGGATGAGCATCGCCAGCCCGACGCCCGAGCCGACGGCGTTGCCCACCGAGAAGCAGAGGGTGATCAGGAAGACGCCGAAGCCGGCGGCGACTCCGGTCCATCGACCGAGGCTGTCTTTGATCGACGAGATGAGCGAGACCGGCGTGCGGATGCCCAGACGCACGCTCATGTCGGTGAGGAACACCATCAGGATGGTCGAGACGATGATGACCCAGATCAGGCCGTAGCCGTAGCCGGCTCCGGCGTTCATCGCGGTGGTGAGGTTTCCCGGTCCGAACTGCCATGCTCCCGCGACGAACGCGGGGCCGATCAGGGCCAGGCGACGCCAGAACGTTCGCCGGACGGGGTTCTTGCCGACGATGCTCCGCACCGTCTCGGTCGAGATCCGGCCGTGGCCGGTCGCGGGGGTGGCGGGTGGACGTGAAGTGGTGCGGTCGCTCATGGGGACTCCTTCGGAGGGCGGCGGGATGCCGCGCAGTCGTCATCGACTTCGAGCCGGCGCTGCAACGCGTCGGGGGAGCGGAACGGGGCGGAGGGGGCGGCCGGGTGCGGGCTCCGGCCGCCCGGGGTGTCTTACGCGGCAACGGTGACGCTGCCGAGCTCGGCCGAGGCGAAGGCCGCGGCGATCTCGGCGTCTGCGCCGGCGGGGAGGGGCAGCAGCGGCTCCCGGACCGTCGCGTGGTCCAGGATGCCACGGTTGACCAGACCCCACTTCAGGGCGACGGTGCCCTCCATGTGTGAGCCACGGTGATAGACCGCCTTCGTCACGGGCAGCAGGCGCTCGTGGATGGCGTGGGCGGCGGCGTAGTCGCGCGCTCTACCCGCGGTGATCAGGTCGACGAGCAGCTCCGGTGCGATGGTTCCGTAGCCGACGAGGAGCCCGTCGACGTCGAACATCGTCGGCAACAGGTATTCGTCGTGGCACGACAGGATCTGCAGGTCGGGGTAAGCCGCACGCAGCGCCGGGATCTCGGTGTACCAGCGACGCATGTTCCGGACGCCGTTCTTCGTGTGGTTCACACCTTCCTGTCCGGCGATCTCGAGTTGGGTGTCGAGGTCGTAGGAGGCCTTGGTGTTGTCGGGGTACTGGAAGAGGATCTCCTCGAGTCCCGACTCTTCCCAGATCGCGCGGTAGCGCGTCTGCGGGGCGCCCGGCTGAAAGCCGAAGCGCAGCCAGCCGTGGGAGGGGTAGACCAGGGCGCCGCGCGCTCCCGCGGTCGCGGCGTCCTTGGCCTCGAGGGCGGCGGTGGCGTTGCCTTCCTTCGTGATGCCGGCGATGATCGGCAGCCGGTCTTCGACGGAGTCGCGGAAAGCGCGGATGACGTCGAGCTGCTCCTTCTCGGTGAGGAAGGTCCCCTCGCCGGCGTGGCCGAGAACCACCAGGCTCTTCACCCCCTCGATGGAGCCGAGCCACGAGCCGAGCCGTGCGATGGCGTCGTAGTCGACGTCGCCGTCGACGGTGAACGGGGTGACAGGGGCGGGGTTCAGGCCGCGGAGGTCGAGGACCATGTCGTCTCCTTGAGTGAGGTCTCGTCGTCGAGATCGGGGAGGTGCCGGATGGCTGTTCCTGTGACCGATAACGTTTGCAGGAACGTTTGCAGTCTGCTCCCGACGATTGTCGATGTCAAGCGCCTCGGGAACGTTCGCGGGAAGGTTCTTGTCGGTCGGTACGTGCCAACTACACTCGCGAGGGGAGGCAAGATATGGCCGAAGGCGACCGGAACGTCAGGCACGTCGTGACCCTCAAGGACGTCGCGACCGCCTCGGGCGTCAGCATTTCGACCGTGAGTCGCATCCTCGACGACCGCACTCCGCCCTCCCGGTCGGCGACAGCGGAACGCGTTCGCGCTCTCGCAGAGGAGCTCGGCTATCGCCGCAACGTCTTCGCCTCGGGGCTTCGCCGGGGCGCCACGGGCACGATCGGCGTTCTCGTGCCCAGGCTCACCGACGCCGTCATGGCACTCATGTTCGAGGCGGTCGAACGCGCTGCGCGGCAGCGCGGCTACTTCGCCGTCGTCGCGACATGCGGCGACGACGGTGAGGAGGAGCGCCGCGCCACCGAGACCCTGCTCGACCGGAACGTCGACGGTCTCGTGCTCGCGACCGCGCGCATCGACGACTCGCTCCCGGCGTCGCTGCGAGACCGCGGCATCCCGCATGTGCTCGCGCTGCGGACCGACGGGGTCAGCCCGGCCTCACTCGGCGACGACGAGACCGGCGGCTATCTCGCGATGCGGCACCTGCTCGACCTCGGGCACCGCGACATCGCCGTCGTCACCGGCCCCTGGTTCACCTCGAGCGGGCGCGACCGGCGCAGTGGCGCGAACCGCGCTCTCGCTGAAGCCGGCGTCGACCTGCCCGAGGAGCGGGTGATGGCGGTCGGCTACGGCCTCGACCACGGGATGGAGGCCGCCGAGACGCTCCTGGCCGGCTCCTCTCGTCCCACCGCGATCTTCGCAGCCAACGACAACCTCGCGATCGGCGTGCTCAGCGTCGCGCGATCCATGGGGCTCGAGACGGGGAAGGACCTCTCGATCGTCGGGTACAACGACATCCCGCTCGTGTCACGTCTGCCCGTCCCGCTGAGTTCGGTGCGCACGCCGTTCGATCAGATCGCGACGTCAGCCCTCGACATCCTCCTGACGACCGACCCTGCGACGCCGCAGATCGTCCGCGCGATGCCGACACTCATTCCGCGCGCCTCGACGGCGCCCCGCCGCTGAGCCGGGGGTTCGGCTGGGTCACCGGTAGTTGACGAACTGCAGGTCGACGTCGAGGTCGGCGGCCTTCAGCATCCGCTGCACTTCCTGCAGGTCGTCGCGCGACTTCGACTGCACGCGCAGCTCGTCGCCCTGGATCTGCGACTTGATCGACTTCGGGCCCTCGTCGCGGATCATCTTGCTGATCTTCTTGGCATCCTCCGACGAGATGCCCTCCTTCAGCGTCGAGACGATGCGGTACTCACGGCCCGAGGCGGTGGGCTCGCCCGAATCGAGGCTCTTGAGCGAGATGCCCCGCTTGATGAGCTTCGTCTGGAAGACGTCGAGCACGGCCTTGGCGCGCTCTTCGGAGTTCGCCTTGATGAGGATCGACTCGCCCGACCATTCGATGGAAGCGTCGGTGCCCTTGAAGTCGTAGCGCTGCTCGACCTCCTTGCGGGCCTGGTTCAGCGCGTTGTCGGCCTCCTGGCGATCGATCTTGCTGACGATGTCGAACGAGGAATCTGCCATGCCGCTCAGCCTACCGAGCCGCCGTGCGCCCTGCCACGATCGTGCCCATCCCTGCCAGAGTGGGAGGCATGAGCTTCGTGATCCGAGAGCCCGCCGTCGGGGAAGCAGCGCCGCTCGCCGAACTCCACGTCGCCACTTGGCGAGAGGCGTACGCACACCTCATGCCGGGCGGGTTCTTCGACGAGGAACACGTCGCCTCGCGGCATCGGATGTGGAATCAGATCCTCAACGATCCTTCTCCCGCGGTCACGGTGCGCGTCGCCGAGCAGGACGGTCGCATCGTGGGTTTCGCTCTGGTGGGTCCGAGTTCTGCCGAAGGCAATGAGAAGCCCGTGCGCGACACCCATCTCTACGCGATCTACGTCTCCGCTGCTCATCACGGTACGGGCGTGGGCCAGGCGCTCCTGGACTCGGTGCTCGGGACGGCGCCTGCGACTCTGTGGGTCGCCAAGCAGAATCCGCGAGCGATCGCCTTCTACGTCAGAAACGGGTTCGATTTCGACGGGATGGAGAAGATCGACCCGGCTGCTCCCGCCATCACGGACGCCCATATGGTCCGCTGACCTCAGCCGCGTCCGTCGGCGACCGCCGGCACCCGCCGGCGGCGACGCTAGGCTCGCGCCATGATGAGTGAGCCTGCCGCCCCGCCCCGACGCCGCGCGCGCGGGTGGGGCATCGCCGCCACGATCGTCGCGGGCATCGGCATCCTCGCCGTGGGGCTCGTGTTCCTCCTCGCGGCCACGGTCGATCCCCTCTGGGGATGGATGCTGTTCGTCGCCCTGCCCATCTCGGTCGCCGCGGGCGCGGTCGGCGGCGTGCTCGGCATCATCGGGCTGATCACGGCGCGCGGCGAACGCGCGGGATACGGGTGGCCCGTGGCCGGTGTCGTCCTCGGCGGGGGCCAGGTGCTGCTGGGGAGCGGCCTGCTGGGCGGCTGGTTCGTCTGACCGGCGGTGGCGCCGGGCGTTAGCAGAGCCGGCGCGGGAAAGCAGGCGTATGAGCCACTTCGCGCGAGCCAATAGCATCGTCTCGAACCGGCGGTGCTCGCGGCCGGGGTGGAGGGGGATTTGTGAACGACGTGCCGGGATCTGTTCCGACGGCGCCGGCAGGCTGGCATCCCGATCCTTCGGGGCAGCCGCAGCTGAGGTACTGGGACGGCCAGCGATGGACCGACCACGTCTCGCCCTACCCCGCAGCACAGCAGTCCTCGGCGGATGCCGGCCAGGCGGCCGCACCCGAAGCGGCGGCGCCCCAGGAGCAACCCGCCCCCGCTCGCACTCCCCGGGCACCCGGGCAGAAGGCGATGACGCGCGCGACATGGATCGTGCTCGCGGCGACTCTCCTCATCGTCGGCGGTGCGGCCGGGTTCGTCGGGTGGACCGTCGTCTCGGCGAACGCGGCGGCCACGTCGGAGGCGCCGGATGTCGTCGACGGCTTCCTCGCCGCGGCGACGGCCGACGATCCCTCGTGGACGGAGTACGCCTCGCCCGGGTACATCGCGATCTCGGGTGCGGCGACACCGCTGTTCGGCGACGCTCGCGCTGCCGAGGTGCTCGACCTGTCGATCGATTACGACAAGCGCGGCATCCTGTACGGCGTCAACGGAACCGCGGGCTACGAGTCGCCGAGCGGCGCGGACACCGCCAAGGCGCTGGTGGACATGACCTACACCTTCACGGTCGACGGCACGCCGCAGACCGCGACCTCGACGCGCGAGATCTGGCTGACCCGTCCCTACTACTACGGCGATGACGTGCCCTCCGCTGCGCGCCAGGGCGAGACGCCGACGGCGATCGGCCCCTGGCGGGTGACGGGTGCCGCCTCGGCGGCGGCCTACGAGGGAGAGGTCGTCGCGACGACCAGCTTCGAGCCCGCGCGCGTCGATCAGGCCTGCTACACCTCCGACGTCGTGCTGTCGCAGCTGTCGGAGATCGCGCGCACCGAGGGCGTACTCGCCGCCATCTGCCTGAGCGGCGGCACCTCGACATCGTTCGACGACGGCATCGATATCGACGCCCTCGCGGCTGGGTTCCCGGTCGTGGGTCAGGCTGCGCCGCTCACCGACCTCATGGGGTGGCACAACGACCCGAGTACCCCCGCGCCCCTCGAGCAGTACCTCATCTCTGCGGGTGACGCCGACTACGTGTTCGTCTTCGCATCGACGGGCGTCGGCGGCGAGCTGACGAACGACTCCGAACGCCGCATCATCCTCATCTCGAAGGCGGAGACCCGATGACCGACACCACGCCAGCGCAGGCCGCCGAGTCGCCGGAGCGCCAGCCCCGCAATCGGGCGGCGCGGACGATGCAGATCGTCATCGCCTCTCTCGGTGTCGGCGCGCTGCTGCTGACCGTCGCCTCGGGTGTCGTCCTGTGGCCGCGGACGCCCGAGGCGGGGCCTGCGGCAGACGTCCCGGTCGGGTGGGCGCCCTGGGCCGACAACGACCTCGCGACCCCCGCCAGCGCGACGTTCACCGAGATGAACTCAGCGATGCGCGACAAGGACCGCGAGCGGTTCCTCGCCCACGCCACCGGCGACGCTGCGGCGCAGCTCGCGCTGTGGTGGGACAACTCGAGCAAGATCGGGTGGGACGTCGCGGCGATCGCCCCGTCGGACTTCGACGTCGACGAGGCCGGCACGATCGAGGTCATCCTCGGCGCGCAGTACGCCTTCGCGGCGCGCCCCGAGCGAGGTGCCGGCGACCGCGACGCAGGCCTCGACCTCATCCAGGGGTTCGCGTACACCGTGACCTTCGAGCCCGGCACAGACCCCACCCGCTCGTTCGACCGGTACGAGGACACGGAGCTGCCTGAGCCCGCGACGATCACGTCCATCGTCCCGTCGCGGGAGCCGAACCCGTGGGACGAGGGTGAGATCCACGTCGCCAAGCGCGATCACGTCGTCCTGTTCGGCATGCGCGACGAGGCCGATCTGGTGGAGCAGAATGCCGACGTGGCTGAGCAGTCGGCCGTCACCGCGCTCGACACGATTCGGGCGCTCGGCGGTGAGCCCATTCAGGACGGCTTCGTCTCGGCCATCACCGGCGACGACGGCCGCTTCGAACGCTGGCAGTACGGCAAGGGCACGCCGTGGGACATGGATGTCGCGGGCTACGCCCGGCCGACCCTGCGCCCGCAGATGGCACAGCGCTTCCTCGACCCCGCGATCGCGACGGGGGCCGACACCTCCGGCACCCTCGTCGTGATGGGGCCGGGCAGTGAATCGGCCCGCGACAAGGTGTTCGTCCACGAGTTCGCGCACGCGCTCCACAACACCGCGGCCCCCGGATCGTTCATCGCTCCGCCCGTCGCGGTCCATGAGGGGTTCGCCCGTTTCGTCGAATGGAAGTCGGGTCTCGCCGACCCCGGCTACCTGCGGCCCGAGGTGAAGGCAGCCATCGCTTCGCAGGGGATGGGCGCCTTCTCCGACGAGGCGCTGCGCAGCCAGGACGCCGGCCTCGCATACGACGCCGCGGGGTCGTTCTACGCGTACGCCGACGCCCATGGTGGTACGGCCTGGACGATGGCGGTGGACGCCGTCGTCGGCGGTGGGTTCTTCGTCGACAGCACGGACTTCACCGAGGCCGACTGGCAGGCATGGGTCGCGTCTCAGTGACGGCGGGCCCCGTGTCGTGCGCCCGGCTGCAGCGGGGGCGGCCCGCGAGCGGCGCGCGCTTCGTAGGCTGGAACGCGTGCAAGCTCTGACCGAAGAACAAGTCCGCGCCTCGTTCGTGAACGCGACCGCCGACGACCGTCGGATCATGGCGATGCCGATCGACTTCATGCTGCTCGATTGGGACCACCTCGACTTCCTCGCGTGGCGCGATCCGAACTCGCGCGAACGCGGCTATCTCATCGCCCAGCACGAGGGCACCCCGGTCGGAGTCGTGCTGCGCGCGGCGTCGGGAAGCTCGCGGGCACGCTCCGCGCTCTGCAACCTCTGCCACACGATGCAGCCCGGCGATCAGGTGACGCTCTTCAGCGCCCGTAAGGCGGGCCCCGGCGGCGATGCCGGCGACACGATCGGCACCTACATCTGCGCAGACCTCGGTTGCCACGACAACGTGCGCATCGCCGGACCACTCGCGCCCAGCGAGATCCGAGCCAGCGTCGATCGCCGGATCGACGGCACGCGCCACCGCACCGAGGCCTTCGTCGGACGGGTCATCGGCACCGACGACTGAGAGCTCCGCCATGGTTCGGAGCACGCGGTCACAGGGGGTAATATGGGTTCTCGCGCCTCCGGTCGACTGCACAAGCCGGGCGGGTGCGCACTGGCGAGTTACCCAAGCGGCCAAAGGGATCTGACTGTAAATCAGACTGCATTGCATTCGGGGGTTCGAATCCCTCACTCGCCACATCGAGAAGGGCCCCCGCTGAGCGGGGGCCCTTTCGTTTGCGCTCCGCCGGGCGCGGATGCTGCGTTTCAGCAGACGGTCGACACTGTGCTTCGGCACAGGCTGATGCTCAGCGTGCTGGCCAGGACCGTGCGGTGGGAAGCCCCGTCGATGGCCATAGGTCCTACGAAACAGGCGACAGGTCGATCGGGGTGGGAAGCGGGGCGTCCGGCTGCGGTGTTCGAGTCCACAGTGTCTCGTTTGACCAGTTAGGAGTGGATCCCATGTCGCGCGCCTGCTCGAGGAATGCGCTCTGAGGGAAGGTCGCGAGGCACTTCGCCAGAGAATGATGCCAGCGGGACGCAGGATCGTACGAGGTCAGGCAGTACGCCAGGACCGCAAGCCAGGGGTATACCTTCGTTCGGCTACGCGCGTCAGCCAGGTGCTCGAGGCGCTCAGGGTACGTCAAGGACCCGGGCGCAATCCGCTTGAGAGTGCTCGACAGCTTTCGGTTCCAGAGTCGGCCGTGATGTGCGCAGTGGTTGCGCACGAGGTTGACGCCGACGAGCCACTTCGAGAACAGCTTGCCGTTGGTGACGCCGAAGCGGCGAGCGATAGCGCTCTGGTCGCCGTCCTTGAGTAGCTTGTACAGACGGGTCAGAGCCCCGAAGTCGAGAATCTCGACGGCGACCCAGAGTGGAAGGTCGCGGGAGTCGTACTTCTCGAAGATGTGTGTAACAAAGTCCTCGCTCTGCGCCCGTCGAGCCTGTTCGCGATACGCCGCCAGCCAGAGGCTATGTGCGTCTGAGAAATGGCTGGCTCCGTCTCCGGGAGGGGGTGCGGTCGCGACGCGTTGGTCGAGATGCGCAATGTCGAGATGGGCGAAAGCGCCACGTCGACCGAGTGTGTGCGCGAGCTGGAACCGCAACGCCAGCTCGAACCTTCCGACGCCGGCGAACACCGTCTCGCGCAGACGAGAGTCGAAGCGCGCAGCGCTCACTCCGTCGGCGAGTGTGCTTCCCGGAAGATACTCGGAGCTTCGATACTGCGCAGAGCTTTCTCGGGCGGCACCTTCCGGGAGCAGGCGTCGGAATGGGTAGGTGTACGCCGTCAGCCGGTAGTAGCCGAACTCATGGAGCGCTCTCAGGGCGTCGTCTTGGCTGCCGCAATCGAGGCCCTGATCGCGAAGGTGCTGGACTTGTTTCTCGAGGCTCAGGAACCGCTTGACATACTCGACCACCTGGTGAGCATCGCACAAAAGAAAACTGGCCCGTACCGAGGAACGCGAGTGCGGCCTTGGAAGAGGAGCCAGTGTTGTGGGTCAATCCTAGCACCCGCAGCAGAGTTGCTCACTCGCCACATCGAGAAGGGCCCCCGCTGAGCGGGGGCCCTTTCGTTTGCGCTCCATGGGGCGCGGATGCCGCGTTTCAGCAGGCGGTCGACACTGTGCTTCGGCACAGGCCGATGCTCAGCGTGCTGGCCAGGACCGTGCGGTGCTCGTCCTCGCTCTTCTCGAGCGTCTGCAGCGACAGGATGAAGCCCATTTCCTCACCTCCTCGGTTCGATCGCCGCCGGGGGACCGACGGGTGCGAGCACCGGGGGGAGCAGGGGGAGAAGCGGCTGGTCGGTCGTCTGGGCGTGTGGGGATGCCGCGACGAGAGCGAGCAGCACACCAGCGGCTCCGGTCGCGAGGTCGCATGATGCGCGGAGCATCCCGTCTCCGACGACGCGTACGCCGGCCGGGGCTTCGAGGGCGTGCAGCCTCATCTGCGAGAGATGGTGGTCGCGAGCGCGCACCGTCTCCGCGCTCGCGTGGCCGGTCGCCTCCAGTGACTGGAGGAAGATCGCGAGCCCGGCCCGGCCCGCGAAGAGGCCCGGCTGCACGACGAAGGGTGCCGACGCCGCGCGGATGATCCCGCGCAGCGCGTCATGCAGCTCGTCGTCCGGCTCGTGCGACAGATACTGCGCGAGCACGAGGCCGATGCCGGCCGACCCGTGGGCGAGGTAGGGGAGCAGGCGCCACCCTTGATCCACCTGCAACGACCCGTCCGAATCGCGGCGCAGCGAGCGGAGGTCGACGGCGAGGGCGCGTCGGGCGGTCTCGAGGAACCGCCGGTCTCGGGTGCGCTCGAACAGCCGCAGCGCCAGGAGTGCGGTTCCGCTCGCGCCGCCCATGAGGCCGCCCCGACGCGGCGACACCACCGGTGCTGGCGGCGCGTCTGCGCCGATGGGACCCCAGTGCTCGCTGAGGCGGTCGACGATGGCGATCGCCGGCTCCAGAGCGCCGGGATCGCCCGGTTCGGCGAGGAGGGCGAGGCCGATGCCGGGAAGGCCCGAGGCGAGGTCGGATCCGACGGTCGCATCGGCGAGGTCGACGCCGTGCAGCCGCTCGCGGAGAGTCGAAGCTTCTGCGATGAACCCGAGGCGGCGACAGGCCCAGATCGCGCCGGCGGCGCCATCCATCAACCCGAGGCGAGGGTGGTCGTCCCACGCCTCCGAGATCGACTGCTCCACCCATGCGCGCAGCTCGGCGGGGAGCGCGATCCCGGCGGCGTCGAGCGCGAGGGCGACCCCGAGGGCGCCGTGGGCGAGCGAGAACCTGGGTTCGCGGAACTGGCGCGGGTCGCCCGGCCACAGCCGATCGAGCCGGTGAGGGGTCGCATCGGCGAGCAGCTGCTCCGCGACCTGCTTGATGGTCGGGGTCGACGTCGGATGCGAGAGCCTGTGCCCGCCTCCGCGGCTGTCGTCGCCGCGCTCGTGACTGAGCCTCGCCGCCACGCGTTCCGACCAGTCGCGAGGCAGGTCGAAGGTCGCGGCCGCCTCCGCGACCAGCGATCGGGCTTTCGCCGGCTGGAGCGCCAGCACACTCGTGAGCGGCAGGAAGACGTATAGCTCGATGCACGCGAGCGCGTGCTCGTCGCGTCGCACGGGATCGGTCTCGTCGGGCAGCGCGAATCCGGCTGCGCCGAGGACGGCGGCGGCGCGGGAGGCGGCGGGCACCGACATCTCGAGATCGATGAGACCGACCGATCCGTCCGCGCCGACGAGGACATTGGCCGGATGCAGGTCCCCGTGGGCGCGGCCCGAGGCGTGCAGGCGGGAGATCTCGCCTCGCAGGGCATCGAGGACGAGCAGCATCCGGTCGCGGTACGCGTGGCGCTCCTGGGCGGTGGACACCGCGGCGGTGAGCGGGCTGGTCGTCGAAACGACCCGGTCGAGCGGCTGGCCCGGCAGCTGCTCGAGGACGATGAAGCGATGGCCGTGCGCGTCGAACGAAGCTCGCACCTCCGGCACGCGCACGACGCCGCCGAGGGCACGCAGGGTGCGCTCCTCGTCGCGCAGCCGCGCAACGGCATCCCTCCCGTCCGGCGTCCAACCGGCGAACGGCCGCGCCTCTTTCACGATGACGGGCGTCCCGTCGAGCATTCCGGTGTAGACGCCGCCGGCGTTCGAGTAGTGCAGGGCCCCGGTGATCTCCGGAAAACCCGCCGGCGGCTCGTTGCCGAGCGCCTCGAGCTGGCGTTGCAAGAAGCCCGGCAGCTCGACCCAGGGCGGCACATGGAAGCCCGCCTCGCGCCGATCGGGCACCCAGGCGCCGCTTCGCAAGTCGCGCACCGCTGCCAGGGCCTCGCCGTCGACGATCACCTCGTGGTCGGTGAAGGCGCCGTATCTGACGAACAGCGGACCGGCGTTCCAGCGCAGATCCGACAGGATGTAGGGGCCGGGTCGCCCGCCGAGCGCCTCGTCGAGCGTGACCAGGCAGTGCTCGAGGCGTTCGACTGAGGGTGGGTAGAGCGTGATGAACTTGCCCGCTCCCGACCGGTCGGCATCCTTCGCCAGCACGGCGTCGAGCGCTCGCTCGTCGACCAGATGCTTGAACGCGACACCATGCCGGTGGCAGTAGGCCGAGACGATCTCGAGTACGGTGGCGGCCGCGTCGGGCAGAGCCGTGACGTGCACCTTCCACCCCTGGTCGGGCAGGTGCGGCTCGGGCGGCATCCAGACGGTCCACGGATGCCGCCGGCTCCGCCGCCAGTCGGCCCATGAGACGGCCGTCGCCGGCGCATAGCGGTGAGTGTCGTCCGGTGTGTCGGTGCCGGCGCCGTCCGCGCTCGGGGAGTCGTAGAACATCCGATCCCGTGTCGCGAAACGCCCGAAGATCGGATCCATCTGTTTCCCCCACGGCCCGGTACGGCGGGCCCAGGGTCATCATCGGTCGGCGCGCACGGGCTCGCCCGCGTCCCGGGCGGTGAAAAGACGCGCGTGCGGCCCGGCGTTGCCCCGTCGCGACCCGGACGGGGCTTCTGTTCTCGGTCGACAATTGGAGCGTGAAAATTCATCCGAATGGATGAAGCTCGCCGGGAGCTGGCGGCTGCAGCCTCGGCTGCATCAAGGACTAAAGACCCGAAAACCGTCGAAAACACGACCCCCCTGGTCGCGTCGGTATTGAGGTGTTTGACTTAGTTCACCCGGGGGAGGGATAAACGCTATGAAGGACGAAACGGCACTGCCGTTCGACCCGGCTGACGATGTCGCGGCCGTCGAAGAAGAGGTGAGGGTTCTCCTCGTCAATCGCCGAGATGTCGTGCGACGAGGACTGCGTGCCGTCATCGAAGATGCGGGCGATCTCGTCGTGGTCGGAGAGATGGCGCGGCTCGACGAAGCGTGGCCGATGATCGATCGGGCCGACCCGGACGTCGCCATCCTCGACGCGACGGAGCCTCCGGAGCAGATCGTGAGCGCGGTGGACAAGATCCGACGCGTGCAGATCGATGTGCCGCTGCTCGTCCACGGACGCACCGACGCCGAAGAGGCGAAGCGAGTCGCGTGGGCTGTGGGCGCCGACGGCTACCTCCTCGATGACGCCGACGCGCAGGACGTCTTGCAGCTCGTGCGCCGGATCGCACGCGGCGGAGACGTGCACAGCCTGCAGGCGGTGCACGGTGCGGGCCTGCCAGCGAACCAACCCTCGACCGTTGACCTCACGCTGCGCGAGCGTCAGGTACTCCGTTTCATCGCCGCCGGGATGACGAATCGTCAAATCGGAAATCGGCTCGGACTGGCAGAGAAGACCATCAAGAACTACGTCTCCGGGCTGCTCGCCAAGCTGCATTTGGAGAGTCGCACACAAGCCGCCGTTTATCGGATGACGCACGATGACGTCACGCGCGGCGGGACCAATGGCACTGCCGATCGCCATCGCACCTGAGTGATGGTGACCAATACGCGTCCCCTGGAGGGGGCGTCCGCATCCCCCCGCGTGAAAGGAAGAGATCATGATTCGCGCAACCCATAACGGTTCACATCACGAAATGACCGATGGGAAGGACTCGGCGTGACGACGCGATCGACCGCCCGGGTGCGGCATCCCCGAGCCGGTAGGCGTGTCCGCAGCGTCATCGCCTCGCTGAGCGCCCTGGTCGTGGCGGCACTCATCGTCATGCCCCTCGGCCAGACGGCCCACGCGCGCATCGATGATGCGACGCCGATCGCGGATGCCGAGATCGGCCCGAACACGGAAATCCAGGTCACGGCCCTCGGGCCCGGCGCAAATGTCCAGGGATTCCAACCGCCGTCGCCCATCACACAAGATCCGCTGGCTGCCTACCCCACCAGCAATCCGGCCGGATACTCGTCGGTGAGGCCCTTCAGCGGAACGATCATCGCGTCGAGCATCTCCGACCCGTCGCTGACCGCCGAGATGTACTGCATCAATCTCCGGGTGGCCACGAACGTCGGCATCGGGTACGAGTCGGGCACGTGGGAGGAATCGAACGTCCCGAACATCGGATACGTCACCTACATCCTCAACAACTACTACCCGACGACCTCCGAACCCTCCGGTCTCTCGGCGAATCAGCAGGCAGCGGCCGTCCAGTCCGCGATCTGGTACTTCACGGATGGATATGTCGTGAGCACGGCGGCCAGCTCGACGATTCGCGAGGCGACGGCGGCGATCGTCGCCGCAGCTCAGGCGGCAGGACCGGTCGTCGAACCGCCTGCGCCGGAAGCGAGCATCACACCCGCTTCCGATTCCGCCGCGTCGATCTCCAGCGCGGGGCCCTTCACGGTCGTCGCCGAGGGCGCGACCGAGGTCACCGTCTCCGTTCCCAGCGGCTATGCGATGTTCACGGACGCGGAAGGGGCGGAGCCCCTCGCGAACCCGGCCTCCGTGCCCACGGGTACCGACATATGGGTGCGGAGTTCGAGCGGTTCGCCCGGCGAGACCGTGCTGAACGCGCGCGCAGCGGTGACGGTCCAGCGGGGGCAGGTGTATCTGTACGACGGCAACACACCTTCTTTGGACGATGCGCAGCGACTGATCCTGGCCGACACGACGGAACTGGACGCGGTCGCCTCGGCCACCGCGGAGTTCTTCGCGGTCGGCTCGTTGACGGTGAGCAAGGCGTTCGCCGGCGAGGCGCTCGGTCTTCAGGGCGACATCCAGCTGGCCATCGACTGCGGTGAGGGGTACACCTACACCGCCGACATCCCCGCCGGCACGGCGACGACGCAGACCTTCACGTACTCGGGCATACCGGCCGGGACGAGCTGCACGGTGACGGAACCCGTCACCGGCGCCAACACGGTGGTCGACGTCGAAACCGATGCGGGCCAGACCGCGGAGATCACGGAGGGCGGTGCCGCGATCACGATCACGAACACCGTCACCTACCTTCCGGGCGCTCTGCGGGTGGTGAAGGGCATCGCCGGTGACGCCGCAGGCGCGCAGGGTGCGATTCGCCTGACCGTGGTCTGCGGTGACGTTCTTAACGAGACGTTCGAGATCCCGGCCGGAAGCGCCGCCGGCGATTACGAGCAGGTGTACTCCGACCTGCCCGCCGGCACCGCGTGCACCGTCACGGAGACGGAGACGGGCAGCACCGCGCAGGTGGAGGTCGCGACGGGCGACCCCGTCACCGTCGAGATCCAGCCGGGTGCGACGGTCGATGCGGCAGTCGCGAACACCGTGACCTACCGTCCTGGATCACTTCGCGTGGTCAAGTCGATCGCGGGAGTCGCGGCCGGACAGCAGGCCGCGATCGAACTCGGCATCGTCTGCGGCGAAGTGCTCGACGAGACCTTCGAGATTCCCGCCGGCACCGCCGCGGGGGAGTACGAGCAGCTCTTCACCGACATCCCGGCTGGTACCGAGTGCACCGTCACGGAGCTCGAGTCGGGCGCGACGGCACAGGTCGACGTCACGTCAGACGGCCCCGTCACCGTGGCCATCGAGCCGGGCGCGACGGTCGACGCCGCGCTGTCGAACGATGTGTCGTATCTGCCGGGGTCGCTGCGGGTCGTGAAGACCGTGACCGGCGGAGGCGCGGGTCTGCAGGATGCCATCGAGCTCAGCGTCCGTTGCGATGACGGCGACGTGCTCGACGAGACGTTCGTGATCCCGGCTCGCAGTCGCGCGGGCGACTACGAGCAGGTGTACGCGGATCTGCCCGCAGGAACGAACTGCGTCGTGACCGAGACCGAGTCGGGCAGCACTGCGCTCGTGCAGGTGGCCACGGCCGACCCCGTCACGGTGGAGATCGAACCCGGCGGAACCGTGGATGCTGCCCTCGTCAACGACGTTCGCGGAGGGGAGCCGATCGTCCCCGGACACAGCGCGCTCCCCGCGACCGGCGGCGAGGCGCCACACCTGGCCCTCATCCTCGGACTCGGCAGCATGATGGTCGGTCTGCTCGTGATCATGGGCGGTTACCGGGTGCACCGTCAGCGGTCGACGCTGACACGGTGAGGCCCGCTGCGCCCCCTCGCTCGACGGCGAGGGGGCGCAGTCACGCCCTCGTGCCCGCCGGAGGAGCGGGCGATCGACGACGGAAAACCGGCACCGATATTTCATCCGGACGGATGAGACAACTCAGAGCCGGTTGCGTGTTCCCCACAGTGCGAGCTGCGTCCGGTCGGCGAGATCGAGCTTCTTGAGCGCGGAATGCAGTTGCGATCGCACGGTGTGCACCGAGACCTGGAGCCTCTCGGCGATGCCCTCGTTGCTCGTCACGCCGCCGGCGAGCACCGAGATCACGCGACGCTCGGCCGAGGTCAGCAGAGCGCTCGCCTCCGGGTCTTCGGGCCCTCCGCCGCGGCGGACGAACTCACGGATCAGGGGCGCCGTCACTCGCGACGACACGAGGGCCTCGCCCCGGGCCGCCGCATAGATCGCACCGACGAGCTGGTCGGAGTCGTGACTCTTGAGCAGGTAGCCGACGGCACCGGAATCCAGTGCTTCACTGACGTATCCGTCGATGGCGAAGCTCGTCATGACGATGACGGCGATGGGCGCGCGGCCGTCTTCGGGGCGCGCGAGCAGGCGTGTCGCGGACAGTCCCGACATCTGCGGCATCTGGATGTCCATGAGCACGACGTCGGCACGCTCGGTTCGGGCGACGTGCACGGCGTCGATGCCGTTCGAGACCTCGCCGACGACCTGGATGCCGGGGGCGCCTTCCAGCTGAAGCCGCAGCCCTCGGCGCACAGCACGATTGTCGTCGGCGATCAGCACGCGGATGCGCTCGGCTCCACGAGTCATACCGTTCTCCCTGTCAGGCGATCGGGTCGATCGGGATCGTGATCCGCACGTCCCATCCGCCGGTCGGCGTCGGCCCTGCGAACAGTGTGCCCCTCAGTAGCTCGACGCGCTCGCGCATTCCCCGCAGGCCCCAGCCGAGATCGAGGCCCGGGACCGGCATCGATTCGCTGTTCGGTGCCCCATTGACGACGCGGACGATGAGTTCGTCCTCAGCCTCGGCCACCGTCACGGTCACACTGACCGGCGCCCCGGGAGCGTGCTTGGCGGCGTTCGTCAGGGCCTCCTGGAGAACGCGGTACGCGGTGGTCGAGACGACGGCCGGAAGGTCGGACACCGCACCGGACAGCTCGAACGAGACCGGCATGCCGCGCTGCGACCAGAACTCCACCAGCTCGCCCGCACGACGCAGGTCGCGTGTCGTCTCCGCGGGTGCCGCTGCTTCGGCGTGCAGGTCGCTCAGCGCGCCCGCGAGGCTCGCCGCCGCGAACCGGCCCTCGTTCCGTACCTCGCCGACCAGACGGATCGCCTCGTCGGGACGGGCGGGCGCAAGCGAGATGGCGGCGTCGGCGAGCGTCACGAGCCCGGCCAGGTGCTGACCGGCGACATCGTGCAGCTCCTGCGCGATGCGGGCGCGCTCCCGCTCGCGAGCGTCGTTGACGCGCGCATCGTGCTCTTGGCGCGCCAGTTCGGCCTGCTCGCGGGCGAGCGTGACCTTCCGCACCTGCGCGCCCCACCAGATCCCCAAAGCCGTCGCCCCGAGAGCCGGGGCGGTGAAACGGAAGAACTCGTTCGCCATGAACGTCACGGCGGCCCCGGCGTCGCCCGCGTAGACGACGGCCCAGACGAAGAGGCCTCCCATGCCGAGCATGACCACGCCGAGGAAGCAGACGATCGCCGACGTCGCCGGCACCCGGCTCGCCAGGAGGAACTGCGCGAGCGCCACGACCAGGTACATGCCGATGAGCCAGTTGGGCACGTCGAAGGTGGCGAGGAGGATGAGGTACACCGCGACGGTCGCGACGACCGCCGTGCGCGGCCACCGATCGCTCAGCAGAAGCGCGGACGCCTGGGCCACGCAGGCCACGGTGAGGATGACGCACAGCACGGGTATCGAGACCGAGAACGGCCAGTCGATGGGGCCGGCCAACATCGCGGTGATCGGCGTCGCGAGCACCTGGAGGGTCGTCATCACCGACACGATGGCGACCAGGATCGCCGACGCGCGACGCGTGCGGAAGAAGGTGCGCGTCGCGGACGCGTCGAATCCGACGCCGGGCTCTCGGGGTGGGTTCACCACAGAATCCTCTCAGCCCCGCATGGAAGGCCCGTGCATGCCAGGATGTGAGGAGTCAGCGCGGAAGGAAACCTGTCGATGAGCAAGCCCATCACATCTCCCGAATCGAACAAGCTGCTGCGCGCCGCGATCTGGGTCGCCATCGGCGCGCTCATCGCCGCCGCGATCGTCTGCGTCGTCTGGGTGCTGGTCGGGTCGGGTACCGGAATCGTCGCCCGCGCCTTCATGACGGTGCTGCTGCTCGCGGGTTTCGCGGGCATCTCGATCCTCGAATCGCACCTCGCCGGTCGTCGCCCCGCCTGGTTCGCTCTGACCAGCATGGGCAGCTGGGTGGTCGCGCTGCTGATCGGCGCCGTCATGATCTGGCTGCCGTCGCCGACCGAGAGCTTCGGATGGGGCTACGAGCGGTTCATGCGCTTCCTGCTGGTGCTGCTGATCCTGCAGCTGGCGCTGCTG
This sequence comes from Microbacterium sp. AG238, assembly GCF_003610405.1. Classification (GTDB taxonomy): domain Bacteria; phylum Actinomycetota; class Actinomycetes; order Actinomycetales; family Microbacteriaceae; genus Microbacterium. The sequence goes on along the minus strand of NZ_RAQC01000001.1, from coordinate 1,182,461 downwards.
CACCTGCGCCTCTTCACGAAGGCCTACTCGCGCAACCCCACGACGTTCCTCTCGATCGTCACCTACACGACCATCGCCTTCCTCGGGATCGTCGCCGTCATGCTGATCGTGCCGCTCGTCGGCGGCGAGTGGTTCGACTTCCTGCCGATCTACTGGCGCGTCGTGGTCGCGCTGACGATCCTCGCCGCGGTCGGCACCGCGCTGGTTCCACTGGTGAACGCCCTGCTGATGCCGCGCGCCCCTCAGCCGGCCGCATCGGCGCCGTGGCCGACCTACGCCGACGGGCGCACGCCGCTGCCCGTCCTGGGCGACGGATCGCCCGACTGGCAGGCCTACTACACCGGGCGTCCCACCTACCCGCAGGCCTACGCACCCGCACAGCCCGCACAGGCAGCGCCGCCCGCGGCGGCTCCCGCCCAGCCGGGCTACCAGGACTACCCGCCGCCCCCGCCGCTGCCGGACCAGCCGATCGCTCCCCGTTGACGGCCCGGGCTCGGTGAGCCCGGGAACCCCGTAGCGTGGGTGGCATGGTGCAAGCGCGAGAGCTCACAGACCTGGCCATCGAGATCGCCCGCGAGGCGGGAGCGCTCGCACGCCGTCGCCGCAGCGAGGGAGTCGCCATCGCCGCGACGAAGTCAGCGCTCGCCGACATCGTCACCGAGGCCGACCGTGAGGTCGAGCTCCTCATCCGCGATCGCATCGCCCAGGCGCGACCCGAGGACGGCTTCCTCGGTGAGGAATCCGGAGCCGAGCGCGGCGCGAGCGGCCTCACCTGGGTCGTCGATCCCATTGACGGCACGGTGAACTACGCCTACGGCATCCCGCACTACGCCGTCAGCATCGCGGTGGTCGATGGCGAACCCGACCCGCAGGAGTGGGAGGCGGTCGCCGCGGCCGTCTTCTCGCCGGTCGTCGACGAGCTGTTCCGCGCGACCGTGGGCGAAGGTGCGTGGCTGGGCGATATGCGTCTGGCGGTGTCCGAGCCGACGGATGCCGGCGCACTGCTGGCCACGGGGTTCGGCTACGACCCCGCCACCCACGCGGGAGACCTCGCTCGGCTCGGACGCATCATGCCCATCGCGCGCGACATCCGCCGCGCCGGGGCCGCATCGCTCGATCTGGCCTACGTCGCGGCCGGGCGGCTCGACGGCTACGTCGAGCGCGGCCTGCAGCCCTGGGATCACGCGGCGGGCGCGCTCCTGGTCGCCGAGGCCGGGGGAGTGGTGACCGGGATGCCCGGAGAGCGCCCTGGGCGCACCATGACGATCGCGGCGTCGCCGGCTCTCCACAGCCAGCTGACCGAACGGGTTTTCCACGAAAGCTGACGCGTAGATCGCATTCCCAGCCGCAAGTCGTTAGTGTTTACCCGTTCGTTATCTTCGGAACCCGATCCGGAGGCCGGACACCACCCGGAAAGTTTCCGCCGCGTACGAGCGCGCGCTGTTTTCGAGAGCCTGCGATTTGACTTCTGAGACCACCCCCACCGAGGCCGCGTCCTCGCGACCCTCGGCAGGGGAACCGTCGCCCACCCCGGCGACCGGTCTCACGCAGAGCACGGGTCTCACGCGCGCGCAGTGGCGGCGGCTGATGGCCGAGGCCGAGCTCGCCGCGAAGGCGGCCGACATCCCGACCGACGACGTCGCGAAGATCGATCAGGCGCCCGAGGCGCCGAGCGCCGAGATCCCCGTCGCCGCGACGAGCGCAACGGTCGACGCAGCCGGTACCGAGCGCGATGACGAGGCTGATGCTGAGACCGACGAGCTGGTTCTCACCGTCGTCGACGGCGACGCCTACGCGGGCTCCGATCTCATCACGCCCTCGCGGCGTCGTCGCGCAGGTTCGACGATCGAGCGCCCCGCAGCTCAGGGCGAGTCGTTCGGCCCTGCTGCCGTCGACTCCTCGAACGCCGAGAGGGCGGATGCCGGTGACGCGGACTCGGCAGGCGCTTCGGGCGCGGCGGACGAGAGCACTCAGTCTTCCGACACGCACGACGTCGACGAGTTCGAGTTCGCCGCACGGTTGTTCTCGTTCACCGCTCAGACCCCGGTGCAGGTCGCCGAGGCGTCCATCGCCGAGCACCAGCAGCGCACGCGCGAGGTCACGGTCGCACGCCCCGGACGTCTGCGCCGTGTGGGCAAGCGCGTCGCAGCGGCATCCGTCTCGATGAGTGCCGTCGCCGCCGTCGGCCTTCTCGCCGTCGGCCTGACGAGCCCTGCCGCCGCTGTCTTCGCCTCTGGTGACACCGGTCGCGACATCACCGCCGAAGCGCCCCGCACGGCGGCGTCGGTCGAGCCCGAAGAGATCCAGGCGTATGTCTCCTCACCCACGACGGGTGTGACCTTCGATCGCAGCGACACCTTCGATGTGACTTCCGTCTCGGAGATCGCCGCCGACTCGGGTGTCACGAACTTCGCCGGCACGTGGGTCAACGACCCCAACGCCGCGATCCAGTGGCCGTTCCCGGTCGGAGTTCCGATCTCGGCGCAGTTCGGCTCGGTCTCCTACCTGTCGGAGTTCTCCCGTCCGCACCGCGGCGTCGACCTGACCCCCGGAGCGGGCGCCGAGATCCACGCCGTCGCGGGGGGAACAGTGCGCATCGCGACCGAGGCGGGCGGCGACTACGGCGTGACCGTCGTCATCGACCACAACATCGACGGCGAACTGGTCTCGACCCGGTACGGACACATGCAGTACGGCTCGCTCAAGGTGAAGGTCGGCGACACGATCGAGCCCGGCGAGATCATCGGCAAGGTCGGCAGCACCGGCAAGTCGACCGGTGCTCACCTGCACCTCGAGGTGCTGCTCGGTGGCACCACCCAGACCGATCCGATCGCGTGGCTCGAGGAGCACACGAAGCGCTGACCTGATTCGGTCTGAGGGCGCCGAGATGGTATCCTCTTCTAGTTGCCCGCTTGCGGGTGGCACGCCCCGATAGCTCAGTGGCAGAGCACTTCCATGGTAAGGAAGGGGTCGTCAGTTCAATCCTGACTCGGGGCTCGCAGCATCCTCGGATGCGTTGCGGCAGGGTAGCTCAGTTGGTGAGAGCGCACGACTCATAATCGTGAGGTCGCGGGTTCAAGCCCCGCTCCTGCTACAGATGACAACCCCCGGAATCCCCGGGGGTTTTGTCGTATCCGGGCACGTTCGAGCATCGAACCGAATCGGGCTCGGCGCGTCCTTCTGCTTAGGCCAGACGCAGCATGGGCGCCGCGTCGACGCAATCAGCCGAACCTTGTGGTATCCCGACCCATCATCACTTCTCGATCCTTCGAGGTCCCACTTGGGCCGGGAAAGTGGACGGCAAACCCGGCCCAAGTGGGACCTCCTGGGGGCAGCGGGGCAGCGGGGCAGCGGGGCAGCGGGGCAGGTCAGCGGCGACGTGCCCGGGAACGAGAAGGCGCCCGGGGCCCCTCCAGAGCCCCGGGCGCAGGTCGGGCGCGAGACGAGGACCTAACTCGCGGCCGTGGTGTCGAGCAGGCCCGCCCTGCTCCCCATCAGCGCTAGATCGCACCCGACGTCACGATCATGCCTCGCATGGCAGAAAGCCGGCGCAGGCGGGCTGCGTCTCGCCGTCGGCCAGAAAAAGCTGGTCAAGCGCCTTAAATATGCCGCGTTAGGTTGGTCTGAGACGGTCATCGACGTCGATGTTCGGCGCGAGATTTCATCCGATCGGATGACGCCGGGCTCCTCTCGCGTCCCGGAAACCAGAACGCCCCGACATCCGAAGATGCGGGGCGTTCTACGATCCGGGGGGAAGATCGTCGACGTGATCGACGCTAGGGCTTCCCGGCCGGTCCGTCGAGTCGGCCGTTCGGGGGACACGGTCCTCGCACCTCGGTAGCGCGGGTCAGCGCCGATGGAACGGGCAGCCGCCACCGGCGCCCGTGGCGCGAACACGGCCCCCTGACGCGGGCTTGGTCGGCAGCCGGCGCGTGTTCACCTCGAGGCCGTCGCCGAGGATCGTGACGCCAGGATGGCTCAGCGCGGCGATCGCTGTCGCGAGCCCCGCGATCGCGAGCTTCTCGCCGGGGCAGCGGTGGCCCGTGGCGACATCCGCGCCGCCGTGGGGGATGAAGGCGGGGAGTGCCTCGTAGTCGTCGACACCGATGAAGCGCTCGGGCGTGAACTCGCTGGCGCGCTCCCACGAGCGATCATCGAGGTTGGTCCCAAGGATGTCGAGCACGATGCGGTCGCCCGCCGCGACGCGCTGGCCGTCGAGCTCGATGTCGGTGACCGCGCGCGCGGGAAGCATCGGCACGAACGGGGCTGTTCGGCGGACTTCCTGGGCGAACGCGACGGCGAGCGGGCCGCCGTCGAGCGTCTCGCGCTCGGCCGTTTCCGCGGCGATGCGCTCGCGCCATTCGGGACGATCGTGCAGTTCCTTCGCGGCGAAAGCCACGAACCGTGCAACCGCGATCATCGGGCGCATGCTGTTCTGCAGCTCGATGCCGGCCAGCCGGGCCGGGAGAAGCACGCCGGCACGGTCGCGGTGCCAGGACCACGCGTCCAGGGCGGTGCCGGGCTCGGAATCGAGATCGCCGTCGCGCACTGCCTCGATGAGGTGCTGGGCGTGACGGTCCGACCAGCGGCGATTCACCCAGGCGAGGAGGTACTCGGGGGAGTGCGGAACGCCGAAACCGTCGACGATCTGCGCGAGCCGGGCCGCCCATCGTGTCTTCGCCGCGGGGGTTCCCGGAAGCCCCGCCCACTGCATGACGGCTCGCCCGAAGGCGCCCACCGCCGCGTCGTAGGCAGAGCGATCACCGCCGGCGACCCACTCGTCGATTTCGCTCCGCCACTGCGCGACCAGGTGAGGTCGGAGCCGCTCCACCTGCTCGTCCTCGTAAGCGACGTCGAGGAACGTCGCCTTGCGGTGGCGGTGGTCCTGCCCGTCGAGGCTGTGCACAGACCCGTGTCCGAACAGTGTCTCCTGAACGATGCCCGGCATCGCACCGTGACGGTGAACGCGGTCTTCGTCGTAGAACACCTCGACACCCTCCGCACCCCGGACGAAGATGGCGGGATCGCCGAGCAGACCCATGGGGGCCGAGCGTGCGCCGGCTCGTACCCGCTTCCAGATGCGTTCGCCGAACCCGTACCCGCGCAGCAGCAGCTGCGGAGAGTCGTCGGTCAGCGTGCGTGCAGCGGCGGTGATCGAAGACGTCATGACTCCACGCTCACACCTCGGCGCCGACGAGCCGAGGGGGAGGCGGATCATGCCGACGTGTGCTACCCCGCCGCGCCGGACTCGAGCCGTCGAGCGGCGCGGCGCAGCACCGCCGATTCGATGAGCAGCACACCGCCCACAGCGGCCGCGCCCAGCACGACGAGGAGCAGCACCGGCACGGCATCCGGTCCGGGATGCTGAACCGCGCCATCCTCCTGCCACGGCCACAGGGCGCGGAGCGAGCCGACCATCAGGCCGGTCATCATCGCCAGCATGACGCGCCGTCGGTGGACCAGCAGCCACTGCAGCACCGAGACGAAGAGGCCGAGTCCGACCATCGCGCCGAGGATGAAGACGCCCAGATAGACCAGATCACGCTCGTTCACCGCGGCCAGGGTGGGCGCGTACATGCCGACGGCCAGCAGGATGAACGAGCCCGAGACGCCGGGCACGACCAATGCGCACACGGCGAACGCCGCCGCGAGCGCGACAACGGGAAGGGGCGGCTCGAGCGGATCGATCTGGGGGAGGCTCGTGAGGGCGAACCCCGCGATCGCTCCGACGACGGCGACCGCGTACTCGCGCATCCGCCAGCGCCCGCCGACCATACGGATCGGAACGACGAGCGACGCCAGGATGAGGCCGGCGAAGAGCGCCCGCGATGCGACGGGCTCGGCTTCGATGAGAGGAGCGAGGATCGCGGACGCCGCGAGGACCGCTGCGATCATGCCGAACCCGACGGGGAGGACGACCGACCAGCGCACGGCGGCGAACTCCGCCCGGGCGCGGGCGAGGCCCCGGCCGCGCGCACCGTCGGCGACGAAGCGAGCCACACCTCGGGCGAGGTGGCCGGCCGAATCGATGAGCGTCTCGTAGACCCCGACGATGAGTGCGACGGTGCCGCCGCTGACACCGGGGATGATCTCGACCGTGCCGATCAGAGCGCCGCGACCGGCATCCAAGAGCATTCGGGCGACGGGCATGGGCGACCTCCGAGAGAACGACGACGGAGCGTTCCAGGCTACCCGTGACCGCCTGAGCGACCTGTGGCAGGCCCCGTTACCGCGCGTCCGGGCCCGGTGCAAGTGGCTCGACGGATTCATCGGCCCCGCGCATCGTGGAGTCATGTCCAACGCATTCAACGACGACCTCGCCCGCCCCGCCGCAGCCGAGGACGCCGGCATCCAGCCGCTGCGCGACGGCGATGCGACCAGCGTGGCCGACCCCGATCTCGACCCCGCCCAGCGCGAGTGGGACCGTACGGAGGCGATCGACGAGGCGCTCGACGCCGGTGTCGACCCCGCCGAGCTCGACACGGCCACCGCGACGAGCGACGACCCCGCGCACATCCCGTCGGAAGACGACGAGATCCCGGCCGAAGACCTGCCGTCCGCGTACGAGCAGCCGGAGACCCAGGGAGAGGACCCGGTCATCGCCGAACTCGGCGAGGACGGCGAGGGCGACATCGACGACGAGGGCATGTGACCGCCGGTATCGAGTCGTACGCGCCGATCGGCGACGGCCGCACCGTGGCACTGATCGGCCTGGACGGCAGCGTCGACTGGCTGCCGCTTCCCGACCTCACCTCGACGCCCGTCTTCGCGCGCCTGCTCGACAGTGAGACGGGCGGATGCCTCGAACTCACCCCTACGGAGGACTACGAGACCACGCGTCGATACGTCCCCGACACGAACGTCCTGGAGACGACCTTCACCACCGCTCGCGGGTCCGTCACGGTCACCGACGCGATGGTGTCGGGCGTCGCGGGACGCATGCCGTGGGCGGAGCTCGCTCGCCGCATCGACGGCCTCGACGGCACGGTGCCCATGGCCTGGCGCATCCATCCCGGAACATCGCTTCGCACGGCATCACCCTGGATCGAGCGCACCCAGCACGGCGACGTGATCCGCAGCGGCAAGACCGCCCTCGTCGTGGTGGGCTTCGAGCACGGTCCGGATGCCCCCGATCCCGACGGTACGAGCGGCCCCCGCCTGACCGGGTCGTTCACCGCCTCGGCCGGTTCGCGCCACCTCATCGCGCTCGCCGCGACGCACGACGAGCCCCTGCACCTCCCCGACCCGCGCAACGTCGATGTCGGCATCGACCGCACGATCGAGAACTGGCGTCACTGGTCCGAGGTCTTCTCCTACGAAGGGCCGTGGCAGGAACGCATCCAGCGCAGCGCGCTCGCCCTCAAGCTCCTCATCTTCAGCCCCACGGGAGCGATCGCCGCCGCTGCGACCACCTCTCTGCCCGAGAACCCCGCGGGCGGCAAGAACTGGGATTACCGCTACGCCTGGGTGCGCGACCTCGCCTACACCGCGCACGCGCTCGTGCGCTTCGGGCTCCGCGAAGAGACGCACGCTGCGCTGTCATGGATGCTGCGCACGATCCGCGATCACGGCCCCGAGCTGCACGTCATGTACACGCTGAACGGCGAGCTCGTGCCCGACGCTCGCGAGTACCCCGTGCCCGGCTGGCAGGGCAACCAGCCCGTCGTGACCGGCAACCCGGCGCGCGAGCAGCTCCAGCTCGGCGTCTACGGCGACCTCATGGCCATCTGCCGCACGTATGTCGACGCGGGCAACGTGCTCGACATCGGAACGGCACGGATGCTGGCGGGCGTCGCCGATCGCACCTGCGATCTGTGGCGCAACCCCGACTCGGGCATGTGGGAGCTGCCGGAAGAGCGGCACTACACCTCGTCGAAGATGGGCTGCTGGAAGGCCCTCGACGACGCCGTCGCGCTCGCCGAGAGCGGCGCGATTCCCGGGAGCGCCGAGCGGTGGAAGGCGGAGCGCGAGCGCATCCGGCTCTGGATCGACGAGAACTGCTGGTCCGAGGCTAAGTCGGCGTACGTCTTCTACGCCGGGTCCGACGAGCTCGACGCCTCCGTGCTGCTGCACGCGCCCACCGGCTTCGACCGGGGCGAACGGATGTCGACGACGATCGACGCCCTCACCGACGAACTGGGAGCCGGGCCGCTGCTGTACCGCTACAGCGGGGTCTCCGAAGAGGAGAAGACGTTCGTCGCCTGCGCGTTCTGGCGCGCCGAGGCACTCGCGTGCGTCGGCAGGCACGACGAGGCGCTCGATCTCGTCGACCGGCTCGTCGCCCTGGCGAACGACGTGGGAATCTATGCCGAGATGATCGACGCCGACGACGGCACAGCGTGGGGGAACACCCCGCAGGCCCTCAGTCACCTCGCGTTCATCGCGACCGTGCTCACCATTCGCGACGTCGTCCCCGAGGAGGCCCTCCGTGGCCGATGAGATCGAGGTCTTCCGCAACACGCGTGCCGTGCTCGTCGAGAGCATCTGGTGGGATGACCGCACCGACGAAGTCGTGTGGGTCGACATCACGGCCGGCCTTCTGCATCGCGGCCCCCTCGACGGCGCCGTCGACGGCAGCGACGACCGGGTCGTCGAGCTGCCGCCGCCGTTGTCCGCCGTGCAGCCGGCTGCCGGAGGCGGGTACGTCGCCGCGCTGAAGGACCGCGTCGTCCTGCTCGACGCGGACGGCCGCATCGAGCGCGATCTCGCGGCGCTGCGCCACCGTCACGACGGGATGCGTCTGAACGAGGGCAAGGTCGACCCCTTCGGCCGCTTCGTCGTCGGTGCCATGGAGCTCACGAGCGACGATCCCGATGCGACGCTCTGGTCGGTCGAACCCGACGGCGGCGTCCGCGTGCTCGGCGGCGGGTACGGCGTCGCCAACGGCTTCGAGTGGTCCGACGACGGCCGCACGATGTACGTCACCGACACCGCGACCTCGACGGTCTACCGCGCGGCATACGGATCGGAGGGCGAGCTCGGCGAACTCGAGCCCTTCCTCGTCGGGCGGGCGAGCGACGGACTGACTCTGGCGACCGACGGCTCGTTCTTCAACGGCCTGTACGGCGAGGGGACAGTGGCCCGCTGGAGCGCCGACGGCGACGTCGTCGCGGAGATCGCGATGCCCTCACCGAACATCACCTCGGTGGCGTTCGCCGGGCCCGACCTCGACGTGCTCCTCGTCGGGTCGGCGCGAGAGAACCTCACCGAGGAGCAGTTGCAGCGGCATCCCCTCTCGGGCGGGATCTTCCGGCTCGCACCGGGAGCGACCGGCCGCCGCATCCACACGTTCGGGTCCTCGTCGATCGACTGATCGACGGTTTCGCCAGACGACCACCCCTAGGAAGACCGATGGAAGGAGACACCATGTCCCGTGACCAGTACACCTTCGTCAACCCCGCCGAGCTGTACGCGGACATCGAGCCCGAGAAGCAGCACATGGATGAGCCGGGCCTCGACGCCGACCTCACGCCGAAGGCCGACCTCGGCGAGGAGAGCTACCGCGGCAGTGGCCGCCTCACCGGGCGCAAGGCGCTCATCACGGGCGGCGACTCGGGGATCGGCGCGGCGACCGCCATCGCCTTCGCCCGCGAGGGAGCCGACGTGGCCATCTCGTACCTCCCCGAGGAGGAAGAGGACGCCCAGCGCATCGCCGGGATCCTGAAGGATGCCGGTGTGACCGTCGCGCAGCTCCCGGGCGACCTGCGCGATCCGGAGTACTGCCGCTCGCTCGTCGCCGACACCGTCTCGGCACTCGGCGGAATCGACATCCTCGTCAACAACGGCGGCAAGCAGATCTTCCAGTACGAGCTGGCCGATCTGACCGACGAGCAGTTCGACGACACCTTCAAGACCAACGTCTACGCGATGTTCTGGATCACGAAGGCCGCGCTCCCGCACCTGCCGGCCGGCGCCTCGATCATCAACACCACGTCGATCCAGGCCTACTCGCCGTCGGAGACGCTCGTGGACTACGCCTCGACGAAGGCGACGATCAACACGTTCACCAAGGCCCTCGCCCAGCAGCTCGCACCGAAGGGCATCCGCGTGAACGCGGTCGCACCCGGCCCGATCTGGACGCCGCTGCAGCCGAGCGACGGCCAGCCGCAGGAGAAGATCGACAGCTTCGGCGAGGAGACGCCGCTCGGGCGCATGGGCCAGCCTGCCGAGCTCGCTCCCGCTTACGTGTTCCTCGCGTCCGCGGAGTCGAGCTATGTGGCGGGGGAGACCCTCAATGTCAACGGCGGCATGCCCACGCCCTGACGTCGTCGCGAGGAAGTGCGCCGGTGGCCGCGGCTGCCGGCGCACTTCTTCCCGGTATTGATTGTGCACAACCCAGTTGTGTACAGTGCAGATATGGAACCGACGCAGCACATGGTCTGCTTCTCGCTCTACGCCGCGTCGCGCGCGACGACGAAGGCGTACGCGGCCCTCCTCGAGCCGCACGGCCTGACCTACCCGCAGTACCTCGTGCTCGTGCTGCTGTGGAACCGCGACGGGCGCAGCGTGCGCGACCTGGGCGAGGCGCTCGACCTCGATTCCGGCACGCTGTCGCCGCTCCTGCGCCGGATGACGCGCGACGGTCTCGTCGAGCGCGAGCGCGGTGGTGCCGACGAGCGTGTCGTGACCGTCTCGCTCACGCCCCGCGGCCGCGAGCTGCGCACCGAGCTCTCCCATGTCCCCGCCTGCATCGCGGAGGGGATGGGTGTGACCGTCGACGGCGCCCGGCACCTGATCGCCGCCCTCACCGACCTGGCCGACGGCATGCGCGACGCCGCGGACGACCTGCGCGCGGCTCCCCGCGCCGCGAAGACCACCCCCCACAAGGAAATGAAGGAGGAGCACGCATGAGCGCTCTCTACACCGCCGAAGCACTCTCGACGGGCGCCGGCCGCAACGGACATGTCCGCAGCACGGACGGTCGCGTCGATCTCGAGATGGCCATCCCGAAGGAGATGGGCGGATCGGGCAACGGCTCGAACCCCGAGCAGCTGTTCGCCGCCGGTTACGCCGCCTGCTTCCACTCCGCCCTGCAGATGGTGGCGCGGTCCAAGAAGATCGACGTGACCGACTCCGCCGTCGGCGGTCAGGTGCAGATCCACCCGACGGATGCCGGCGGGTTCTCGCTCTCCGTCGTGCTCGAGGTCGTGCTGCCCGGTGTCGACCACGAGGTCGCTCAGGGGCTCGCCGACGCCGCGCACCAGGTCTGCCCGTACTCGAACGCGACGCGCGGCAACATCCCCGTCGAGATCACGGTCTCGGAGGACTGACCCCGGCGTCCCCGCGTCGAGTGCTCAGATGCGCACGACGCGGGGACGGTGCCGCACCTCGCGGTGCAGCCGCTCCATCTTCGCGTCGAGCTCGGCCGCCGTCTCGGCGGCGTCCTTGAGCTCCGCGATCAGCTCCGCCGGCACGTTCGCGGCGAACTTGTAATAGATCTTGTGCTCGAGGCTGGCCCAGAAGTCCATTGCGATGGTGCGGAACTGCACCTCGACGGGCACAGTGATGCGACCGGTCGAGAGGAAGACGGGCACCTCCACGATCGCGTGCAGACTCTTGTAGCCGTTGGGCTTGGGCTCGGCGATGTAGTCCTTGACGGTCCGGACCTCGATGTCGTCCTGGGCGGTCAGCAGGTCGAACAGGCGATAGGCGTCCTGCGTGAAGCTGCACGTGACGCGCACGCCGGCGATGTCGGTGATGTGCTCGCGGATCGACGCGAACTCGGGCTCGACGCCCTTTCGGACGACCTTCTCGACGATGCCGTCGGGTGACTTCAGCCGGCTCGAGAGATGCTCGATCGGGTTGTAGTCGTGCAGCTGCTGGAACTCGTCGCGCAGGATCTGCAGCTTCGTCTCGATCTCCTGCATGCCGAAGCGGTACTCCAGGAGGAACTGCTGGAACTCGTCACGCAGGCTGCGCAGCTCCTGGGGTGAGAAGTTCTGCAGGCCGTCGGTGATCGAGAGCGGGGGCACGGAGCTGCCGGACGTCATGGGACCGACGGTACAGAGGCGGCATCGGCGGCGGCTGTGAGGATCGTCGGTCGTTCGCCGGAGGCGCAACCCCCGACCCGGCGGGTGTCGGAGCCCGGCGCTACCATGAACCGTCCGGCCGACTCGCTCAAGGAGACCCATGCTCGGCAAGCTCCTGTTCCGCTACCTGCGCACCTATCGGTGGCTTCTCCTGGGCGTGCTGGTGTTCCAGTTCGGCTCGGCGATGGCTTCGCTCTACCTCCCTCGCCTGAACGCCGACATCATCGACAACGGCGTCGCTCGCGGCGACACGGCATACATCTGGTCCCGCGGCGCCATCATGCTCGTCATCGCCCTCGGGCAGATCGTCGCGTCGGTCATCGCCACCCTGTGCGCGGCCCGTGCCGCGATGGCCGCGGGGCGCGACATCCGCCGTGACGTGTTCGAGAAGGTCAGCGGGTTCTCCGAGCGCGAGGTCTCTCGCTTCGGCCCGGGCACCCTCATCACCCGCAACACGAATGACGTGCAGCAGGTGCAGATGCTCGCGATGATGGGTGCCACGATGCTGGTCACCGCGCCCATGCTCGCGATCGGCGGCGTCATCATGGCGCTGCAGCAGGATGTCGGGCTGAGCTGGCTCATCGGGGTCGCGGTGCCGCTCCTGCTCGTCGTCGCCGGGCTCATCATCGGCCGGATGGTGCCGCTGTTCCGGCAGTTCCAGACCCGCCTCGACAACGTCAACCGGATCATGCGCGAGCAGCTGACGGGGGTCCGCGTCGTGCGCGCGTTCGTCCGTGAGCGCATCGAGGAGCAGCGGTTCCGCGGGGCCAACACCGACATCATGATCGTCGGGCGCAAAGTCGGATCGCTGTTCGTGCTGATGTTCCCGCTGGCGATGCTCGTGCTCAACGTCACGGTCGTGGGTGTGATCTGGTTCGGTGGCATCCAGGTCGACCAGGGCAACGTGCAGATCGGCACGCTCTTCGCCTTCATGCAGTACGTGGGTCAGATCCTCATGGGGGTGCTCATGGCGACCTTCATGACGATCATGATCCCGCGTGCCGCCGTATCGGCCGACCGCATCGGCGAGGTGCTCTCGTCGCACGATGCCCTCGAGCGGCCCGCGGCACCGGTGCGCGAGTTCCCCGAGCCGGGCGCCATCGTGTTCGACGACGTCTCGTTCACCTACCCGGGTGCGGACGCGCCGGTCCTCGAGGGCATCTCGTTCCGCGCGGCACCGGGAGAGACCGTCGCCGTGGTGGGATCGACGGGGTCGGGTAAGACGACGCTGGTCTCGCTCATACCCCGACTGTTCGATGTGACGGGCGGCGCGGTCACGGTCGCCGGCGTCGACGTGCGGCAGGCCGACCTCGACCTTCTCTGGGGCGGTATCGGCTATGTGCCGCAGCGCGCCTTCCTGTTCACCGGCACGGTCGCCTCGAATCTGCGGTTCGGCCGCGAGGAGGCGACCGACGACGAGCTGTGGAAGGCGCTCGAGATCGCTCAGGGACGTGACTTCGTCGCCGAGATGGAGGGCGGTCTCGACGCGCGTATCGCGCAGGGAGGCACGAACGTCTCCGGTGGACAGCGTCAGCGGCTCGCCATCGCCCGGGCCATCGTGCGCCGCCCCGACGTCCTGGTCTTCGACGACTCGTTCTCGGCGCTCGATCTGACCACCGACGCGCGCCTGCGCGAGGCGCTGTGGCGAGAGCTGCCGGAGGTCACGAAAATCGTCGTCGCACAGCGCATCTCCACGGTGACCGGCGCCGACCGCATCCTCGTCCTCGACGACGGGCGGATGGCGGGGCTCGGCACGCACGACGAGCTCCTCGAGTCCAACGAGACGTATCGCGAGATCGTCGAATCGCAGCTGGGAGTGGACGCATGAGCGCCGACAACCTCACCGACGACGAGCGCTCCGAGCTCGAGCTGGCCGAACAGGCCCGTCAGAACTCGGGCAGCTGGGACAGCGTGGCTCCCGGCAAGGCGGCGAAGTTCGGACCGAGCTTCCTGCGCATGATCGGGCTCCTGCGCCCGTACGCCCTCGTGTTCGGCCTCATGACGGTTCTCGGCGCCGTCGGGGTGGTCCTCGCCGTCCTGGCGCCCCGCGTCCTCGGCGACGCGACCAACCTGATCTTCGAGGGAGTCGTCTCCGCGAACCTCGGCTCGCAGTTCCCCGCGGGAACGAGCCAGGAGGATGTCGTCGCAGCCCTCAACGCAGCGGGTCAGACCGACGTCGCGAACCTCGTCAGCGCGATGCAGAACTTCCAGGTGGGCGCCGGCGTCGACTTCGACCGGCTGAAGTGGGTCGTCGTCACGGTGCTCGCGATCTACGTCGGGTCGGCCGTGCTGACGTGGCTGCAGGGCTTCGTCATCAACATCATCATGGTGCGCACGATGTGGCGCCTGCGCGAGTCGGTCGAGGCGAAGATCAACCGGCTGCCGCTGGCGTACTTCGACCGTGTGCAGCGCGGCGAGCTGATCTCGCGCGTCACGAACGACATCGACAACATCACGCAGACGATGCAGCAGTCGCTCTCGACGGCGCTCACCAGCGTGCTGACCGTCGTCGGCGTGCTCTTCATGATGTTCTCGATCTCGTGGCAGCTCGCGCTCGTCGCGCTCGTCTCGCTGCCGCTCATGGCCGTGATCTTCGGCGTCATCGGACCGCGGTCGCAGAAGGCCTTCGCGGTGCAGTGGCGTAAGGTCGGGCGCCTCAACGCGCGCGTCGAGGAGTCGTTCTCCGGTCACGCTCTCGTGCGGGTGTACGGCCGTGAGCGCGACGCGCGCGAGAAGTTCGCGGCAGAGAACGACGAGCTGTTCGAAGCAGCCTTCAAGGCGCAGTTCCTCTCGGGCCTGATCATGCCGGGCATGACCTTCATCGGAAACCTCACGTACGTCGGAATCGCCGTGCTCGGCGGACTGATGGTCGCCTCGGGGCAGCTGCGACTCGGTGATGTGCAGGCCTTCATCCAGTACTCGCAGCAGTTCACGCAGCCGCTCTCCGAGCTCGGGGGCATGGCTGCGGTCGTGCAGTCGGGCACTGCGTCGGCAGAGCGTGTATTCGAGCTGCTCGACGAGGACGAGCAGGAGCCCGATGCCCCGGAGGCCGAACCGGTGCGCGGCGGCCGTGGCGTGATCGAGTTCGAGCACGTCCGGTTCGCCTATTCGCCCGACAAGCCCCTCATCACCGACCTGACGTTCCGGGTCGAGCCGGGGCAGACCGTCGCGATCGTCGGTCCGACCGGTGCGGGGAAGACCACGCTCGTGAACCTGCTCATGCGCTTCTACGAGCTCGACGGCGGCCGCATCCTGCTCGACGGTCAGGACATCTCCGAGCTCTCCCGCGACGACGTGCGCTCGCGCACGGGCATGGTGCTGCAAGACCCCTGGCTCTTCGCCGGGACCATCCGCGACAACATCCGTTACGGCCGCGAGAGCGCGACCGACGACGAGATCGTCGAGGCGGCGATCGCGACGCGCGTCGACCGGTTCGTCCACTCGCTGCCCGACGGGTACGACACGGTGCTCGACGAGGATGCCGCGAACGTCTCGGCCGGCGAGAAGCAGCTCATCACGATCGCGCGCGCCTTCGTGGCGCAGCCGGCGGTGCTCATCCTCGATGAGGCGACGAGCTCGGTCGACACGCGTACCGAGCTGCTGCTCCAGCAGGCGATGTCGGCGCTGCGCGAAGGACGCACCTCGTTCGTCATCGCGCACCGGCTCTCGACCATCCGCGACGCCGATCTGATCCTCGTGATGGAACACGGCGACATCGTCGAGAAGGGTTCGCACGACGAACTGATCGCCGCTCAGGGCGCCTACTGGCGCCTCTACCGATCGCAGTTCGAGCAGGCGGCGACGGAGCAGGTGGAAGCGGTCGCCGAGCTCGGTTCGGTAGACGACGAAGCGGACAGCCGGCCGGTCTCCGCCGATCGGTAGTCTGAACGAGGCGGATCGGCGCCCGACGCGAGAGAAGGCAGAGTTGAGCGGTTCTACGCCTGCGGGCTGGTACGACGACGGTCACGGCGCGTTGCGGTGGTGGGACGGTGCGGGCTGGACCGAGCACACCCACACCCCTGTCGAGCCCTCGCCCGAGCCGCAGCCCGAGCCTTCGGTCGAAGAGGCGCCGATCGAAGAGCCACCGGCGGTGACGGAGGCATCGATCGCCGAGAGCCAGCAGAGTCTCGCGGCATCCGACACCGCCTCGCCGACCGACACGCTGCCGCCCATCCCGCCCGCGCCGGGCGGCTATGCCCCGGTCTATCCCGGCGCACACCCCACGACGGCGACGGCGGCGATGACCGGAGCCCGCGGCGAGGACATCCCTCCTCCGGCACGTCGCTCGAAGCTCTGGATCCTCTTCGTCGCGCTCGGCGCCGTACTCATCGGTCTCATCGTTCTCGCGGCCGTGCTCATTCCGCGTTTCGTGGCCGACATCCTCTCCCCGAGCGCCGACCGCCCGGGTTCGAGCTCGGTGCAGGGGGCCGATCTGCGTGCGGCCGAAGACGTCGTCGATGCTTACGACGACGCGTGGGACGACATGGACTGCGCGGCCTATCAGGCGATCGTCACCCCCGAGTTCCTCTCGAGCGGCGGGCTGTCCGACTGCGCCGACTTCGCGCAGGCCGCGCTCGAGTTCAACAACTCCGTCGAGGACTACGACATCAGCTTCATCTCGACGACCCGCGAGGGAGACACGATCTACGTCCAGACCGTCGAGACCTTCACCCAGACGGCCGATTCCGCCGGCGCTCCGCTCGAGAACCCCGTTCCGAGCAGCTTCTCGGCGCTGTACACGCTCGTTCCGGGCGGCTCCGGCTGGCTCATCGACGATTACGTCGAGCAGTGATGGGGGAGCGGGGTGCGCGCCGGAGCGCGCGGTTCTACCTGGCGTGCGCCGGGGTCGGGCTCGCGGCTGGCCTGCTGTCGGGACTGTTCGGCGTCGGCGGCGGAACGGTCATCGTGCCGCTCCTGGTCCTGCTGCTCGGGTTCGATCAGCGGCTCGCCGCCGGGACCTCGCTCGCCGCAATCGTCCCCACCGCCTCGGTCGGTGTCATCTCCTACGCGGTCACCGGTTCGGTGGCCTGGATCCCGGCGATCATCCTCGCCGCGGGTGCCGTGATCGGTGCGCAGATCGGCAGCTGGCTGCTGGCCAAGATCCCTCAGAACGCGCTGCGATGGGGCTTCGTCGGCTTCCTCGTCGTCGTCATCGTGATGCTCTTCATCGTGGTGCCCTCGCGTGATGCCGTTCTCGAGCTGAGCTGGCCCGTCGGCATCGGGCTCGCCGGGCTCGGACTCTTCACCGGCATCATGGCCGGTCTGCTCGGTGTGGGCGGCGGAGTCATCGTCGTGCCGGCGCTGATGTTCCTCTTCGGCACGAGCGACCTCATCGCCAAGGGCACGTCTCTGCTGATGATGATCCCGACCGCGATCTCGGGCACGGTCGGCAATGCCCGCCGACGCAACGTCGACCTCGTGGCGGCCCTGGTCGTCGGCCTCGCCGCCTGCACCACGACCGCGGTCGGCGCCTGGATAGCGATCCTCCTGAACCCGCTCACCGCCAACATCCTGTTCGCCGCGTTCCTCACCTTCATCGCCTCGCAGATGGCGGTGCGCGCCGTCAAGACGCACCGCGCGGCGCGGGCCGGGAAGCGGGCTGCGCTGTCGTCGGAGGGCCACCGGTAGAATCGGACGGTGTCCGTGAACCCCGATCTGGTCGAACGCGCCTTCGCGCCGACCGCCCCGTACCTCGTGGGTCGCGAGAAGGTGCGCGAGTTCGCCCGCGCCGTCTTCGCGACCGACCCGCAGCACACCGACCCTGAAGCGGCGCGCGCCTTGGGTTACCCCGACGTGGTCGCGCCCCCGACCTTCGCGATGGTGATCCAGGACCTCACGCTGCAGCAGCTGCTGGGCGAGCCCGACTCGGGCATCGCCCTCGAGCGCACGGTGCACGCCGAGCAGCGCTTCCGCTACACCCGGCCGATCGTGGCGGGCGACGAGCTCACCGCGCAGCTCTCGGTGACCGGCATCCGTGCTTTCGGCAAAGGTGCCATGGTGACCAGCGAGGCCGAGATCCGTGACGTCGCCGGCGACCACGTCGTGACCGCCGTCTCGGTGCTGCTGATCGGAGGGGAAGACGCATGAGCGAACTCACCGTCGGAACCGTCGTCGCCGAGCGCACCGTCGAGCTCACCCGTGAGTCGCTCGTGCGTTACGCGGGAGCGTCGGGGGACTTCAACCCCATCCACTACCGCGACGACGTCGCCACCCGCGTCGGCCTGCCCGGTGTGCTCGCCCACGGCATGCTGACCATGGGTCTGGCCGTCGAGACCATCGTCGAGTGGCTCGGCGACAGCGGTCGCATCGTGGAGTACGGCGTGCGGTTCACCCGTCCTGTCGTCGTCGATCCCGAGACGGGCGCGACCCTCACCGTCGTCGCGAAGGTCGGGGCGGTCGACGAGGGCGTCGCCCGCATCGACCTGACCGTCAGCCACGCCGACACCGTCGTGCTCGGCAAGGCCCAGGTGCGCGTCCGCACCGCGGAGTGACCGTGGCTGACATCGAACCGCGGCCCCTCGCGGAGCTGACCACGCTGCGCGCGGGCGCGGCGCCCGAGCGCATGGTCGAGGTGCACACGACAGACGAGCTCGTCGCCACGATGAGGGAGCTGTGGGGGGCGCACGAGCCGTGGCTCGTCGTCGGGGGCGGGTCGAACCTCCTCGCGGGCGACGAGCCCTTCGAGGGCACTGTCGTGGCGATACGCACGACGGGCATCGAAGAGCTGCCGTCGCCGCATCCGGGCCGCATCCGCCTGAAGGCGCGGGCCGGGCACTCGTGGGACGACCTCGTCGAGTACGCCGTCGCGGCGGGCCTCAGCGGGATCGCCGCGATGTCGGGCATCCCGGGCACGGCCGGAGCGGCACCCGTCCAGAACATCGGTGCATACGGTCAGGAGGTCGTGCAGACGCTCGTCGAGGTCGAGCTGCTCGACGAGTCGACGGGAGACGTCAGCGTCGTGCCGGCGTCCGAGCTCGGGCTCGGCTTCCGCACGTCCGTGCTCAAGCATCACCACGGGTCGGTCGCGGCGCGGTCCGCGGTCATCCTCTCGATCACGTTGGAACTCGATCAGGTCGGACACGGCGAGTTCGCGATCCGTGGCCCGCAGCTGCGCGGCGCTCTCGGGCTCGATCCCGAGGCCACCGTGTCGCTGCGATGGGTGCGCGAGACCGTGCTCTCGGTGCGCGCCAGCAAGGGGATGGTGCTCGACGACGCCGACCCCGACACCTGGAGCGCCGGGTCGTTCTTCCAGAACGCCGTCGTCACCGCAGCATTCGCACGGACGCTGCCCGACGCGTGCCCGCGCTGGCCGGTGGCTCCCGATCCGGTGGCCGACCGGGTGATCCCGCTCGCGGAGTACTACGGCGTCTCGCCGACGGGCGCGGTGGCCGAACCGGACGTCAAGGTGAGCGCTGCCTGGCTCATCGAGCACGCGGGAATCGGCAAGGGCTTCTCGCTGCCCGGCTCGCGGGCGGGGCTGTCGACCAAGCACGCCCTCGCCCTCACCAACCGCGGGGGAGCGACGGCGGACGAGCTCGCCGCGCTCGCCCGGTTCGTGCAGCAGCGCGTCCAGGCCGAGTTCGGTCTGATCCTCCAGCCCGAGCCCGTGCTGGTCGGCGTCGAGCTCTGACCCGGTTCCCTCAGCCGTCGACTCGCCATGAACGGCGGGTACGAGTGCCCCGGGACCCGCCATTTCTGGCGAGTCGACGGGTCAGGGAGAGGGGAACCAGGGAACCTCAGGAGAAGAGGCGCTGGAGGCGCTGGATGCCTTCGAGCAGCTGGTCGTCGCCGAGCGCGTACGACAGGCGCAGGTAGCCCGAGGGGCCGAAGGCCTCGCCGGGCACGACGGCGACCTCGGCCTGCTCGAGGATCAGGTCTGCGAGCTCGAGGCTCGTGTTCACCTCGGTGCCGCCCCACGAGCGTCCGAGCAGACCGGTGACGTCGGGGTAGACGTAGAACGCCCCGAGGGGAGTGGGAACGTCGACTCCGGGAATCTTCGCGAGCTCGTCGACGATCAGGCGGCGGCGACGGTCGAAGGCGAGCCGCATCTGCTCGGCCTCGTCCTGCGGTCCCGTGAGTGCTGCGAGGGCGGCGCGCTGCGCGACGTTGTTGACGTTCGACGTCAGGTGCGACTGCAGGTTTCCGGCGAGCTTCATGGCGTCGGCGGGGCCGACCATCCAGCCCACCCGCCACCCGGTCATCGCGTAGGTCTTGGCGACACCGTTGACGAGGATCGTCTGGCGGGCGAGCTCGGGAACGGCCTCGACGATCGAGACTGCGCGGGTGCCTTCGTAGACGAGGTTCTGGTAGATCTCGTCGCTGATGACCCAGATGCCGTGCTCCAGCGCCCACTGGCCGATGGCCGTCGTCTCTTCGGGGGTGTACACCGAGCCCGTCGGGTTCGAGGGCGAGACGAAGACGAGCGCGGTGGTCCGCTCGGTGCGCGCAGCCTCGAGCTGCTCGACGGTGACCTTGTACTCCTGGTCGGCGCCGGCGAAGACCTCGACCGGGATGCCGTCGGCGAGGGCGATCGCTTCGGGGTAGGTGGTCCAGTAGGGAGCCGGCAGCAGCACTTCGTCACCCGGGTTCACGACCGTCTGGAAGGCCTGGTAAACCGACTGCTTGCCACCGTTGGTCACGATGACCTGCGAGGGCTGCACCTCGAGGCCCGAGTCGCGCAGCGTCTTGGCGGCGATCGCCTCACGCAGCACGGGGAGGCCGGCGGCCGGGGTGTACCGGTAGTTGGCAGGGTCGGCGAGAGCGTGCTGGGCGGCCTCGACGATGAACTGCGGCGTCGAGAAATCGGGCTCCCCGGCCGCGTACGAGATGACCGGCCGGCCGGCGGCCTGCAGGGCCTTGGCCTTCGCGTCGACCTTGAGGGTCGCCGACTCGGCGATGGCGGAGAGCTTGCGGGACAGCGGTGCGCGTTCGGTCACCCTTCGAGAGTAGCGGCGTGGTCCACCGAATGGTGGACGGGGATCGACCGGATGACCCCTGCCGCACCGGCGCCGCACGCGGCACGCTGGAGACATGACCACGAGAGCGAGCGCACCGACCGTCGTGCGCGGCCTGACCAAGAGATACGGCGACGTGACGGCCGTCGACGACGTGAGCTTCGACGTGCCCGCCGGCGGCGTGTTCGCGTTCCTCGGGACGAACGGAGCCGGCAAGTCCACGACGATCGGAGCCCTCACGACGGTGATCGAGCCGGATGCCGGTCAGCTCGAGGTCGCCGGTCACGACGTCCTGGCCGATGGCGACGCGGTGCGCCGGGCGATCGGCGTCGTCTTCCAGGATTCCCTGCTCGACTCGGCCCTCACCGTTCGCGAGAACCTGACGGTGCGTGCGCGCCCCTACCTCGGTTCGACCGCCGCGATCCGCGATCGCATTCAACGGCTCGCCGACATCATCGACCTCGGCGAGTTCGTCGACCGCCGCTACGGGCGGCTCTCGGGAGGTCAGCGTCGACGGGCCGACATCGCCCGGGCGCTCCTGCACGACCCGGAGATCGTCTTCCTCGACGAGCCGACGACCGGGCTCGACCCCGCGAGCAGGCAGATGGTGTGGCGGACGATCCACGAGCTGCGCGAGCGCGTGGGGCTGACGGTCTTTCTCACGACCCATTACCTCGAAGAGACCGAGGAGGCCGACCAGGTGTGCATCATCGACCGCGGGCGTATCGTCGCCGACGGCACTCCAGCGCAGCTGCGCGCGCGGTACAGCTCCAGCATCCTGTCGCTCGTCACCGCCGCCGGCCCCGAGAGCATCGCGGTGGCGGATGCCGCCGAGGCGCGGCGGATCCTCGCCGAACGGGGCGACGCCGTCCTCGACTTCGAGTTCCGGCACGGGCGCATGGACGACGTCTTCCTCGCGCTGACCGGCCAGGCGGCGACCGGGCAGGCGGCGACGGGGGAGGCGACGCGATGAAGACCGTGCAGGCCTACGTCGGGCGCAATCTCCGGCTGTTCTACCGAGACCCGCTCGGGGTGTTCTTCTCTCTTACCGGGGCCCTCGTGGTGTTCCTGCTGTACGCCCTGTTCCTCGGGCAGATGCAGGTCGATTCGCTCGCGGCGACGCCGGGGTTCGACGCCGATGCGGCCCGCGACTTCGTCGACTCGTGGATGTTCGCCGGGGTCGTCGCCGTCGCCGCCGTCACGACCCCGCTCGGTGCGCTGTCGACCTTCGTCGAAGACGCCGCGACCGGACGGTTCCGCGACTTCCTCGTCTCACCCGTGCGTCGCGCGCAGCTCGTGCTCGGGTATCTCGGGTCGGCGTTCATCATCGGCCTGATCACCACGCTCATCGTGCTCGTCGTGGCCCTCGCCTACCTCGGGCTGACCGGCCGCACCCTGCCCGACGCCGGACAGATCACCCGCATCGTGCTGTGGACCGTGCTCTCGGTGGCGGCGTACACGGCGCTCTGGGCGTTCGTGGTGTCGTTCCTGCGCACGAGCGGCTCGTACTCGGGGCTGTCGACGCTCGTCGGAACCCTGACCGGCTTCGTCGCGGGGGCGTACATCCCCGTCGGCTCGTTCCCCGACGCGGTGCGGGATGCCGTCGGCGTCCTCCCGTTCGCCCAATCGGCGATGCTCGTCCGACGCGAGTTCGCCGTCGATCCGCTCGATCGCCTCGCGAGCGGCGCTCCCGGCGCAGTCGAGGAGCTGAGCCGGATCTACGGACTCGACCTTCAGGTGGGGACGGCGACCGTACCGGTCTGGGTCGCGGCGGTCGTCCTGGCTGTGGTTGCCGTCGCGTTCACGGTGCTCGCCGCCGCCCGCATCCGCGCCCGCATCCGCTGAGGGCAGGATGGTGTCGTGATCAGTCGCAGCTGGGTGGATGTTGCCGTCGGTGTCGTGCTCGCCCTCGGCGTCGGCATCCTCGCGGCCGCGGGAGAGACGGCCCGGCTGCCGTGGGCGGTCGCGGGCCTGGTGCTCCTGCTCGCGGCGTATCTCTTCGCACGGCCCTCCGCCGGAGCGGAGGATCCCCGGCGGTTCGCGGTGTTCCTCGCCGTCGCGACGGTCTCGATCGCGGCGATGACCTTCGGCGAGGTCTCCCTCGCGACGATGCAGGTCATCGTGTATCCGCTGGTCTGGATCTTCGCCCCGCTGCGGCGTGACGGTGTCGTGGGATCGCTTCTGGTCGGCGCGGGGATGCTCGTCGGGTACGCCGGCGGCTTCGGTTTCGCTCCCGACGCCCTGCTGGAGGCCACCGTGGTGGCGGTGCTCTCGGCGGCGTTCTCGATCGCGATGGGGTGGTGGATCTCGGCGATCGCCGCGTACGGCACGGAGCGTGCGCGTCTGCTCGACGAGCTCTCGCGGGCGCAGCAGCAGGTCGAGGCACTCAGCCGTGACAAGGGCGCCGCCGACGAGCGCGAGCATCTGGCCCGTGAGATCCACGACACCCTCGCGCAGACCCTCGCCGGGATCGTCATGCTCGCCGAACAGGCCGGACGGCGCTCGCGAACGGGCGACGTCGAGGGTGCCACCGCGGCGGTCGAGCGCCTCGAGGTGGCCGCCCGTGACGCGCTCACCGAGGCGCGCGCCATCGTCGCGCGGACCGCCGCCGTCCCCGCCGACCCCGTGCTCGGTGCCGCGGTCGAACGACTCGCGGAACGCTTCCGCGCCGACACGGGGCTGGAGATCTCCGTCGTCGACACGGCATCCGGAACCGATCGCGAGACCCAGGTCGTCGCGTTGCGCTGCCTGCAGGAAGCGCTCGCCAATGTGCGCAAGCACGCGGGAGCCGCACGGGTCACGGTGTCGCTCTCCGGTGAGGAGGACGGCGCCCTTCGGCTGGTCGTCGAGGACGACGGGCGCGGGTTCGACGTCTCGTCCCCGCGCACCGGCTACGGCCTCGACGGCATGAGCGATCGGGTGGCGCTCGCGGGCGGCACCGTCGAGGTCGCCGCTGCGGCGGGTGCGGGGACGACCCTGTCGATCCGGTTGCCCGCGCCGACCGCGCCGCGGGCTCCCATGGGGGTGCGGGCATGATCCGCCTGCTGATCGCCGACGACCACCCGATCGTCCGGTCGGGTCTGGCCGGTCTGCTCGCGGACGAGCCCGGGTTCGATGTGATCGCGGAGGCCGCCGACGGGGGCGAGGCCGTCCGCCTCGCCGGCGAGACGCGTCCCGACGTCGTCCTCATGGACCTGCGGATGCCGGTGCTCGACGGCGTCGCGGCCACGGCACGCATCGTGGCGGCGCGCGACGGCGGCGCGGGCCAGCGGGTGTTGATCCTCACCACCTACGAGAGCGACGACCAGATCCTCGCCGCGATCGAGGCCGGAGCCAGCGGGTATCTGCTGAAGGCCGCGCCGCGCGAGGAGATCGTGGCCGGCATCCGGTCGGTCGCCGCCGGGCAGACCGCTCTCTCGCCGGCCGTCGCGGTGCGGTTGGTGGAACGGATGCGGCAACCCGAGGCCGCGGCATCCGCTCTCACTCCGCGCGAGACGGACGTGCTGCGCCTCGTCGCGGCGGGGCACGGCAACAAGCAGATCGCGGTGCAGCTGGGGATCGGCGAGTCGACGGTCAAGACGCATCTGCTGCGCGTGTACGACAAACTCGGCGTCGACGGTCGCACCCGAGCCGTGACCCTCGCGCTGGAGCGCGGCCTGCTTCCCTGACCCTGCACCCGAGACGATCGTTACGCGGTCGTCACGTGGGGGATCGGGGGCTGTTCTAGCGTGGGTGCGAGGGACGACGGGGGAGAAGCCGGATGCGGGTGCGGGTCGGGATGCGGAGGTGGATGCCGGCTGCTACTGCGGCGGCTGCGGGCGGTGCGCTGGTGCTGTCGCTGGCGGGGTGCGCGGCGATCCCTTTCGGGCCGCCGCCCATCCGTGACGTCGCGACCGTTTCCGACACGATCTCGTGCCCGGAGTTCACGGCCGATCCGCCTGCCGGTGCCGGTCTTCTCCCGGGAGCGTTCGAGGCCGTGGCGGTGTTGGAGTGCGCAAACGGGGTGACGCGCGAGGATGCCGACGGCGTCATCGCCGGAACCGAGATCGTTCGTTACGAGGGCGACCTGTCGGAGTTCCTCGACGCGATGGCGGCGCCCAGCGACCCCGGTCCGGCAGAGGTCTGCCCGGCCGTCGGGTACGGATTCCGCGCTCTTTGGGCGACGGATGCGGCGGGCCGCTTCGCGCCGCTGTCGTTCCCGCTGACCGCGTGCGGCGGCCCGAAGGAGGACGAGCCGCTCGCCGCCCTGGCTCGGCTCGAGGTCGTCGACCGTACATTCTCGGACGCCGTGCGCGTCGAGCTCCGTGAGGCGACGGCGGCGGGCTGCTCGACGCGCGCCGGCGTGGCCCCGCTCGAGATCCTCGGGTGGACGCCTCTCGAGGCGCAGGCGCAGGCGCAGGCGCAGGCGCAGGCGCAGGCGCCGGTCGACGTCGTCGAAGCGATGGTGTGTGCCTACGAGGCGGACGCACCCGAAGCCCTGGACGCCCCAGCCGGGACGCCGAGCGTGATCGGCGATGGGGGCCTGTTCGCCGGGGTGTTCTCGCTCGACGCCGAATCGGCGCGTGCGGTGTTCACCGCCGCGGCCGCCGCCCCCGCCAGCCCTACCGCGGCCCGGGACTGTGGTGAGGCGGCATCCCGTTTCGTCGTGGTGCACCCGCGCGCGACGAGCGCCGGCGACGCTCCGGTGCCGGTGACGGTCGAACTCGACGGCTGCCAGCGCGTCGTCGGCACCGACTTGCAGGCCCGGCCCGCTCCGCCCGAGCTGATCGCCCTCCTCCTCTCCGCCCTCCCCACCCCCTGACCCCCCATCCCTCTCTCCGTCGACTCGCCAGCAACTGCGGATGCGTGGGGTGCGGGATCCGCGTTTCGTGGCGAGTCGACGGGGTGACCGGGGGTCAGAGGTACTTCGCGTAGGCGGGGAGGGTCAGGAAGGCGGGGAAGTCCGAGCCCAGCGCGACCTCGCGGAACAGGGCGGCGGCGTCGTCGAAGCGGTCGTCGTCGCGGCGCTCGACCTCGGCGAGGACATCGTCGACGAGCCCATCGACCCACTCTCGGGTGATCGGCCTACCGTCATCCGTCGTCCGGTCCTGGTGGATCCACTGCCAGATCTGCGAGCGGCTGATCTCGGCCGTGGCGGCATCCTCCATCAGGTCGTCGATCGCGACGGCGCCGATGCCCCGCAGCCACGCCTCGAGATAGCGCACGGCGACCGACACGTTGGCGCGAACCCCGGCCGTGGTGATCGGCAGTCCGATGTGACAGTCGATCAGTTCGGATGCCGCGACCTCGACGTCGTCGCGCTGGCGGTCGAGCTGGTTCGGGCGCTCGCCGAGCACGGCGTCGAACTCCGCGCGAGCGACGGGGATGAGGTCGGGGTGCGCGACCCACGTGCCGTCGAACCCGTCGCCCGCCTCGCGCCGCTTGTCGGCGGCGACCTTCTCGAACGCAGCCCGGGTGACCTCGGGGTTCCGTCGGTTGGGGATGAACGCGCTCATTCCGCCGATGGCATGCGCCCCGCGGCGGTGGCACGTCTTCACGAGCAGCTCTGTGTAGGCACGCATGAACGGCACCGTCATCGTGACCGCGCTGCGGTCGGGCAGCACGAACCGGGCCCCGCGACCGCGGTAGTTCTTGATCATCGAGAAGATGTAATCCCAGCGGCCGGCGTTGAGGCCCGCGCAGTGGTCGCGGAGGGCGAAGAGGATCTCGTCCATCTCGAAGGCCGCGGGAAGCGTCTCGATCAGAACGGTTGCGCGGATCGTGCCGTGAGGCAGCCCGAGGCGTCGCTCCGTGAACGAGAAGACGTCGTCCCACAGCTGCGCTTCCGCGCTCGACTCGAGCTTGGCGAGGTAGAAGTACGGCCCGCGGCCGTTCTCGACGAGCCGCACAGCATTGTGGAACGCGTACAGGCCGAAGTCGACGAGTGACCCCGACGCGTCGAGGGTGCGACCCGTGCGATCGGTGTAGGCGAGGTGCCTCTCGGTGAGGTGCCAGCCGCGCGGGCGCATGACGATCGTCGGCGTGCGCTCCGCGGTGACGGCGTACCGCCGCCCGTCGGGGCCCGTGTGCTCGAGCTCGCCGCGGATCGCATCGCGCAGCGACAGCTGCCCGCCGATGACGTTTCGCCAGGTGGGCGAGGTCGCGTCCTCCTGGTCGGCGAGCCACACCCCCGCCCCGGAGTTCAGGGCGTTGATCGTCATCTTCGGGTCTGTCGGGCCCGTGATCTCGACCCGGCGGTCCTCGAGGCCCGGGCCGGCGCCCGCGACCCGCCACGAATCGTCCTCGCGGATGTGCGCCGTGTCGCTGCGGAACGAGGGATCGACGCCGTTGCCGATCTCGAAGCGGCGCCGCATCCGGTCGGCGAGTCGGTCGTGGCGTCGCCCCGCGAAGCGGTCGTGCAGCGCCGTGACGAAGTCGAGGGCATCGGGGGTCAGGATCTCGTCGAAGCGCGGGTGCATCTCGCCGCGCACCTCGATCGCGGGTTCGTGGGTCTGCACCGCGACGGGCCTCGTCCAGGCGCGCCGCCGTGTCTCTGCGGGTGTCTCGGTGTGTGTCTCGGTGTGTGTCTCTGTAATGGTCATGGTCTCGTCTCCTGTGGAGGTTCGCGGTCGAGTCGCCAGGATGCGCGGATGTCGGGGGTGCCGAACCGGCAATTCCTGGCGACTCGACGGGGCGGGGTCAGAACTGGGATGCCTCGGTCGATCCGGCCAGGGCGAGGGTGGCGCTGTCGGGGTTGAGCGCCGTCGAGAGGGTGTCGAAGTAGCCGGTGCCTGCTTCGCGCTGGTGACGTGTGGCGGTGTAGCCGTGGGCCTCGGCGTCGAACTCCGCCTGCTGCAGCTCGACATAGGCGCTCATGGCGCGATCGGCGTAGCCGCGGGCGAGCTCGAACATCGAGTGGTTGACGGCGTGGAATCCCGCGAGGGTGATGAACTGGAACCGGTACCCGAGGTCGGCGAGTTCTGCCTGGAACGTGGCGATCTGCGCGTCGCTGAGGTGCCGTTTCCAGTTGAAGCTCGGCGAGCAGTTGTAGGCGAGCAGCTTTCCGGGGTGCTCGGCGTGCACGGCTGCGGCGAACTCGCGGGCCAACTCGATGTCGGGCTCGCCGGTCTCGACCCACAGCAGGTCGGCGTAGGGCGCGAAGGCCAGACCGCGCGCGATGACGGGGTCGATTCCGGGGCGCGTGCGGTAGAAGCCCTCGCTCGTGCGCTCGCCGGTGAGGAAGGGACGGTCGTGCTCGTCGACGTCGCTCGTGATGAGGTCGGCGCCCAGCGCATCGGTGCGAGCGATGACGATCGCGGGGACGCCCGCGACATCCCCGGCCAGCCGCGCCGCGTTGAGCGTGCGGATGTGCTGGGCGGTGGGCACGAGCACCTTTCCGCCGAGGTGGCCGCACTTCTTCTCGCTCGCGAGCTGGTCCTCCCAGTGGGTGCCGGCCGCGCCCGCGGCGATGAGGGATGCCGCGAGCTCGTAGGCGTTGAGCGGACCGCCGAAGCCCGCCTCGCCGTCGGCGACGATCGGAGCGAGCCAGTCGCGGGTGCGGTCGCCCTCGGCGTGCTCGATCTGGTCCTGACGCAGCAGCGCGTTCGTGATGCGCCGGACGACGGCGGGCACGGAGTTGGCGGGGTACAGGCTCTGGTCGGGGTAGGTCTGACCGGCGAGGTTGGCGTCAGCGGCGACCTGCCATCCGGAGAGGTAGATCGCCTTCAGGCCGGCGCGCACCTGCTGGACGGCCTGGCCGCCCGTGTAGGCGCCGAGCGCGCGGACGTAGTCCTCGGTGTGGAGGAGGTTCCACAGCGACTCCGCGCCCCGGCGGGCGAGGGTCGCGTCCTCGCGTACCGAGCCGCGCAGCCGGATGACGTCGTGGGCGCCGTAGGTGCGCTCGATGCCGTCCCAGCGCGGGTCGTTCTGCCACAGCTCCTCGAGCTCGACAGCGGTCTGGGTCTGGTCGCCGGGCCGCAGCGGACCCGGAGCGGGAATCGTGGTCATCTCGGTCTCCTTCGTCGGAACGGGCTGCTCTGCCCGTCGTGGAGACCACTGTGTGCGAAGGAGCGGTCTTGTCCCGGGCGGATCCGCGGAGAAGATCGGCCGATCTTCTGCTTTCGTGACAGAATCCCGCCATGACGCGCGAGGATGCCGTCGCCGCCGCAGGGTCGGCGCTCGACGATGAGGACATGGACGCCTTCACGATCGGCCGGCGCATCCGGCAGATCCGGACCGGACGCGGAATGACCCTGGATGACCTCGCCGCTGCCGTCGGACGGGCGCCGAGCCAGCTCTCGATGATCGAGAACGGCCGCCGCGAGCCGAAGCTCTCGTTGCTGCGGACGATCGCGCGCGCACTCGGGACCTCGCTCGACGCGCTGCTCGAATCAGAAGAGCTCGATCCTCGCGCCGCGCTCGAGATCGATGTGGCCCGGGCGATGGGGGGTCCGACCTTCCGCAGTGCTGGGATCGCGCCGTTCCGCATCCCGCGGGCGGTGCCCGACGAGGTCCTGCGCGCCCTCCTCGCGCTGCAGGGCGAGATCGAGCGGCTGCACGACGAGCGTGCGGCGACCCCCGAAGAGGCCCGACGCGCCAACGTCGCCCTGCGCCGCCTCATGCGGACGCAGAACAACTACTTCCCCGAGTTGGAGCAGCAGGCGCGGGAGCTGCTCGCGGCGGTCGGGCACCCGGGCGGACCTGTGACGCAGCGCACCGCCAGCGACATCGCGGGTCATCTGGGCTTCAGCATCCACTACGTCGCCGATCTGCCGCAGACGACCCGCAGCGTCGCGGACCTCGCCAACGGGCGGCTCTACCTGTCGAGTCGTCTCTCCGCGTCGACCCCCGCCGATCCCCGCACCGCGGTGCTGCAGGCGCTGTCGAGCCGCATCCTCGGGCACACCGAGCCGACGAGCTACGACGAGTTCCTCCGGCAGCGCGTGGAGACCAACTACCTCACCGGCGCGCTCCTGATCCCCGAAGCGGATGCCGCACCGGCGCTGCGTGAGGCGAAGGAGCGCCGCGCGATCTCGATCGAGGATCTGCGCGACGCGTACTCGGTGTCGTACGAGACCGCCGCGCATCGGTTCACGAATCTCGCGACCGAGCACCTGGGCATCGCGGTGCACTTCCTCAAGGTGCACGAGTCGGGCACGATCACCAAGGCGTACGAGAACGACGACGTCGACTTCCCGACCGACCGCCTGGGGGCCATCGAAGGACAGCTGTGCTGCCGGGAGTGGACGAGTCGCACCGTCTTCGACGTCGATGACCGGTTCAACCCGTACTACCAGTACACCGACACCGGTAACGGCACCTACTGGTGCACGGCCCGCGTCGAGCATTCGAGCGAGGGTGCGCACTCCGTCAGCGTCGGGGTGCGGTTCGACGATACGAAGTGGTTCCTCGGGCGCGACACGCCCCATCGCGGAGTGTCGCGGCACTCGGTCGACGTGTGCTGTCGGCGCGCGCCGGCCGATCTCGAGGAGCGGTGGCGCTCCGCCGCCTGGCCGAATGTGAAGACCCCGCGCACGCTGCTGGCGACCCTTCCGACGGGAGCCTTCCCGGGCGTCGACACGACCGACCTCTACGCATTCCTGGAGGCGCACGCCCCGTCCTGACCGGCGCCGCATCCCGTCGACTCGCCAGAAACGGCGGATGCGGCGGGGCCCGGACCCGCGTTTCGTGGCGACTCGACGGGAGGAGTCGGGACTCAGGGCGCGGCGTTCCAGCGGAGGCGGTAGGGGGCGCCGGGGGCGGGCGGAGTCGCTTCGATCGTGGTCAGGACGGCGGCGGCGTCCGCGACGGGAAAGGTCGTCACCAGGCGGATGCCGTCGTCGGCGACACGCGCGTATACGAGCGCCGCGGGACCCGCGGATGCCGACAGCACGGTGACGTACTCGCCGTCGGCCTCGGATCGCGCCGCCGCGGGGGAGCGGAGCAGGCTCGTCGCCGCATCCGTGACCCGTTCGAGCAGCGTCGGCCCGTCCGCCCAGGGCGCGAACGCGTCATCGGCGAGCCCGAACGCGCGGGCGAGCTCGGGGCCGAGCCAGCGTTCGCGCTTCAGGCCGTACGGCGTGGGTGTGAGCGAGAGCAGGTAGCCGTACACGTGGAGGAGGCCGGCGTTCCCGACCGGCCAGGCACTCGGCTCGCCGGCGAGATCGTGCAACCGGTCGAACACCGCACGGTCGAGCACCGGCGAACCGGTGTTCTCGTCGACGATGGTCGACCGCGACCAGCGCGCGAAGCGACCGGATGCCGCATCCTCGGCGATCGACCGCGAGAGCCAGGGCACCACGTCGAACGCCCGCCCGGCGTCGCCGCGCGCGGTAGTCGCGGCCGCCGCATCGAGCCGTTGGATCTCGTTCATCCGCAGTTCATCGACTGTGGGATTTGTGTCCACGTGTGCACCTAACGATGGACGAAGCGTCCACTCAGAAAGTCCGATCCGTGCCGAACCCTGCTCTCATCATCTTCGATTTCGACGGAACCGTCGCCCTCGGCGACGGGCCGGTGCTCGCCTACGCGCGTGCTGCCGCCGCTGCCTCCGGCGAGCCCGACCGGTTCCTCGCCCGGGTCGACGACGGGATGCGCGGCCGACCCGTCGGGGCCGGGGCGCCCCTCGACGCGTACGACGTGATCCGCCTCGTCGCCGAGGATGCGGGGGTCGGCGCCGAGGCGCTGTCGCGCGCCTACCTCGACAGCCGCGCGCTGCTGGGGACTGATCTCGCTCCCGTCGAGGCGCCGGTCGGGCTCGCCGCGGTCGCCGAACGCCTTCCGGCCGAGTGCGTCCTCGTCACCAACGCCCCGGCGATCCGCGTCGCGGAGACCCTCGACGCGCTCGGGCTCGGTGACGCTTTCGCGCGCATCGTCACCGACGCGGGCAAGCCCGCCGGACTCGAACGGCTGCTCGACGCGCCCGAGGTCCGCGACCGCCGGGTGCTCGCGGTCGGCGACATCTGGCGCAACGACCTCGAGCCCGCGCACCGGCGCGGATACGACACCGCGCTCGTCGGGCCGTGGACGGATGCTGCGGCATCCCCGACCTTCCACGCCGACACGCTCACCGAACTGCTGCCGCGCATCGAGGCGTGGGCCGCGGCATCCGCCCCCTGATCCCGTACACCTCTCACAACACCCGAAGGACATCCACTCATGCGCACCACCCGACTTGTCGCCGCGGCTGCCGTCAGCGCCATCGCCGCGATCACCCTGGCCGGCTGCGCGGGCTCGCCCGCCGCCGGCAACACCCCCCAGGCCGCCGCCGACCCGACCTCGCTCGTGCTCGCGCTCGTCCCCTCGCAGGACCAGAACGGGCTCGTCGAGACCGCGGCTCCGCTCACCGACTACTTGAGCGACGAGCTCGGCATCGAGGTCACCGGTGTGGTCTCGAAGGACTACCAGGCCGCGGTCGAGGCGATGGGCGCCGGCCAGGCGCAGATCGGTTTCCTTCCGTCGCTGCAGCTGTGGCAGGCCAACGACATGTACGGCGCTGACGTCGTGCTGCAGACCGAGCGCAACGGGAACATCAGCTATCCCGCGCAGTTCATGACGAACGACCCCGACAAGTACTGCGATGACGCTCCCGTCGAGCGCGACGGGATGCTCTTCTGCAACGGCGCCGACGCGATGACGGGCCCCGCGGGCCTCGACTCGATCACCAAGGTCAAGGGTGCGAAAGTCGCCGTGCTCGGCCCCGGGTCGCCCGCCGGCTACATCTACCCGATCCTCGCGCTGCAGGAGGCCGGGCTCGACACCGACAGCGACATCGATCAGCTGCCCGTGACCGCGAACGACGCGTCCGTGCTCGCGGTCTACAACGGCGACGCCGAGGTCGGGTTCAGCTTCTGGGACGCGCGCACGATCGTGAAGAAGGACACCCCGGATGTCGGGCAGAAGGTCGTCGTGTTCGCGATGACCGAAGAGATCCCCAACGACGGTGTCGCGCTGAGCTCGGACCTCTCGCCGGAGCTGCGCGAGCGCATCGCGACCGCGCTCGAGGACTTCTCGAACACCCCGGAAGGCTCGGAAGTGCTGCAGAGCATCTACTCGATCACCAAGCTCGCCCCCGCCGACGCCTCGTCGCTCGACGTCGTCGCACGCGCCGCGCAGGCGCTCGGACTGCAGTGACCGACACCACTGCACGCGATGCCGGGGCCTCGGCCCCGGCATCGCCGTCGGACATCCGGCTGCACGACGTCACGGTTCGCTACCCGAACGGCACCCTCGGCCTGCGCGGGGTCTCACTCGAGATCGGTGCGGGCGAGATGGTCGCCGTCGTGGGTCTCTCGGGATCGGGAAAGTCGACCCTCATCCGCACGATCAACGGCCTCGTCCCCGTGACCTCGGGCGTCCTCGAGGTCGGCGGCGTGCGCGTCGACACGGCGCGCGGGCGCGAGCTGCGTCGCCTGCGCGGCGACATCGGCATGGTGTTCCAGGGCTTCAACCTCGCCGGTCGCACGAGCGTGCTCAACAACGTCCTCGTCGGTCGCCTCGCCCATACCCCGGTGTGGCGCACCCTGCTGGGCGCCTACCGGTCGGACGATCGCCGCCTCGCCTTCGAGGCGCTCGAACGTGTGGGGATGCTGCCGCGGGTCTGGGATCGCGCCGCCGCTCTCTCGGGAGGTCAGCAGCAGCGTGTCGCGATCGCGCGCGCCCTCGCGCAGCAGCCGCGCATCGTCCTGGCCGACGAGCCGGTCGCGAGCCTCGACCCGCCCACCGCGCACGGAGTCATGAAAGACCTTCAGCGCATCAACACCGAGCTCGGCATCACGGTGCTGGTGAACCTTCACCTGCTCGACCTGGCGCGCACCTACGGCGTGCGGCTGATCGGGATGCGGGCGGGCGAGGTCGTCTACGACGGCACGGCAGCGGACGCCTCCGACGCGGACTTCGCCGGCATCTACGGGCGATCGCTGACGGCCGAGGACCGGCTCGACGCATGAGCGCGCCCGCACTCGTCATCCCGCCGCGGCCCCGCGGACGTGCGGTGCCGTGGCTGGTCGCGGGGATCGTCACCGCGATCACCGTGGTCACCTGCCTCCCGGGAATCGGCGTCGGACTCGACCTGTCGGGCATCGCGCGCAACTGGCAGCACGGAGCCGACAAGGTGCTCGGATTGCTGCAGCCGGACTGGACCTTCTTCCCGCGGACCGTCGCCCCGCTGCTGGAGACGCTCCAGATGGCGGTGATCGGCACCGCGGTGGGGGCCGCGCTCTCGCTGCCGCTGAGTCTGTGGGCGGCTCGGCCGACCAACCCGCGTCCGGTACTGCGGGGCGCGGTCCGCGCGATGCTCAACATCGTCCGGAGCGTTCCCGACCTGCTGTCGGCGGCGATCCTGGTGGCGATGGTCGGGGTGGGCGCGCTGCCCGGCATCCTCGCCCTCGTGATCTTCAACGTCGGCATCATCGTGAAGCTCGTCTCCGAACAGATCGACGCGATGGACACGGGCCCCCTCGAAGCGGGCCGCGCCGCGGGCGGGACGCAGCTGCAGATCAATCGGGCCCTCGCCCTGCCCGACACCTGGCCCGCTTTTGCGGCGCAGACGCTGTACGTCCTCGAGCTCAACGTCCGCGCGTCGACTGTCCTCGGACTCGTCGGCGCCGGTGGCATGGGCCTCATCATCGACGCCGTGCGCACCTTCTACCGGTACGACCAGCTGTCGCTCATCATCCTGGAGATCCTCGTCGTCGTGCTCGTCATCGACGCCGCCAGCTCCGCCCTGCGACGGAGGCTCGCATGACCGCTCCCGTTCTCGCCGATACGCGACACACGTCAGCGCAAGCCGTGCCCTCCCGCCCGCGTCGACGGGTGCGCACCGTGGTCGCCGCCGCCGTGACGGTTGTCGTCATCCTGGCCTTCTGGTCGGTGGACATCACCTGGTCGCGGCTGGCCGACCTGCCCGCCGAGCTCGTGCGCTACGGCTGGCTCATGTTCTCGTCGCCGACGTGGGGGAAGCTGCCGGACGCTCTGTGGCAGACCTGGCAGAGCGTTCAGATGGCGTGGGTAGGGACCGTGCTCGGGGTCATCGTGGCCACGCCGCTCAGCCTGGTGGCGGCCCGGGGTTTCGGTCCGGCATGGCTGCGCGCGATCCTGCGGTTCGTGTTCTCGACGATCCGCGCGGTGCCCGAGATCATCTTCGCGATCATCATCCTCTCGATGACCGGTCTCACTCCCCTCACGGGGGCTCTCGCCCTCGCGATCAATGGCATCGGCACCCTCGGTAAGTGGGGCTACGAAGCCGTCGAGGCCGTTCCCGTCGGTGCCGTCGAGGCGGCGCGTGCCGCCGGCGGCAGCTCGGCACAGGTGCTGCGATGGGGCGTCTGGCCGCAGGCGACCCCGGTGTTCCTGTCGTTCTGGCTCTACCGCTTCGAGATCAACGTGCGCTCGTCGGCCGTCCTCGGGCTCATCGGAGTCGGCGGGATCGGCGACATGCTGACGACCTACACCCAGTACCGTGAATGGTCGACGGTGGGGATGCTGCTGATCGTCGTGATCGTCGTCACGATGACGATCGACGGCATCTCGGGCCGCATCCGCCGACGGATCATGGAGGGCGCACGTGTCCGGTAACGCTCCGCCGACCGTGCGCATCCAGGCGCTCCGCAACGGGCTGCAGCCGACCGAGCGTCGAGTCGCGGACGTGATCCTCGACGCGCCCGAGGTCGTGGTCGAACTCACCGCGCAGCAGCTGGCCGATCGCGCGGGGGTCGCCCGTTCGTCGGTCGTCCGCGCCTGTCAGACGTTCGGGTTCCGCGGCTATCCGCAGCTGCGGGTCGCGCTCGCCGCAGAGCTCGGAGCGGCCGCGCCGGCGGCATCCGACCACGGCGACGGGGCACTCGGGCGCTTGCGCAGTTCGATCGATCGAGCCGCGGCGTCGCTGCCGGCGTCGACGAGTCTGCTCGAGGCTGACGAGGTCGAGCGAGCGGTGACGGCTGTCGTGGGCGCCGGGCGGCTTCTGGTCGTGGCGAACGGGCTCTCGTCGCCGGTCGCGAGCGATCTCGCGATGCGCCTGACCGCCGTGGGCCGACCGGCCGAGGTGATCGCCGACGTCATCGCGCAGCAGATCTCCGCTCGGCAGCTCGGCAGTCGTGACGTCTGCATCGTCGTGAGCGGCTCGGGCGCGAACGAGGCGAGTCTGCGGGCCGCGGCGGCGGCTGCCACCGGGGGAGCCGTCGTCATCGCGATCACCTCGTTCGCGGCATCCCCGCTCGTCGAACGAGCCACGCACGCGCTCGTCATCGCGCCGGCGGGGACGAGCTTCCGCGATGAGCTCGAACACACGTCGCGCGCCGCGCATGCGCTGTTCGTCGAGGCTCTCGCCGACGAGGTGGCCGCCCGCCTGCCCGGCGGCGCGAACGCCGTGCGCGCGCAGGTGCTCGAGGTCCTCTCCGACAATCTCGGCGCCTGACTCTCTTCCTTCCTCGTCGAGTCGCCAGAAACGGCGGATGCGGCGGGGCCCGGATCCGCGTTTCGTGGCGAGTCGACGGAACCAGGGGCGGGTCAGGGGGAGAGGCGCAGTGCCGTCCAGACGGCGGCGCGATCGGCGAAGGTCGTC
This sequence comes from Microbacterium sp. AG238, assembly GCF_003610405.1. Lineage (GTDB taxonomy): Bacteria > Actinomycetota > Actinomycetes > Actinomycetales > Microbacteriaceae > Microbacterium. Next base: position 1,145,940 of record NZ_RAQC01000001.1, on the reverse strand, counting down.
AGGTCGCGGCCGAGCAGGCGCTGCGCGAGAGCGATGCGCGTGCGGACGGTGTGCCGGTGCACGCCGAGCGCGCGGGCCGTGGCCTCGTGGGCGCCGTCATGGTCGAGCCACGCGACGAGCGTCGCCTCGAGCGCCGTGCCGTGCCGCGCGTCGTGGGTGCGCAGCGGGGCGAGCTCGGCGCCGGCGCGGGCGCGCGAGGGGGCCGTAGCGAGATCGTCGAGCAGGTCGCCCGGAGCGTCGACGACATCGGTGGCCGCCCCCGGCCGTCCGCGGTCGCGTGCGAGCCGTGCCCGATCGCGCGCCGAGGTCACGTCATCATCGGTCGCCGCCGCGGCGGTTCCGATCCGCCACGACAAGCGCGCGGCGATGCCGTCGAGGACCCCGCGCTCGGACGCCCCCACGATGAGGAGGACCCCGTCCTCGTCGCGGCCGTAGAACAGCCGGCCGGCGGTCGCGTGGTTGTCGAGCACTTCCCGGGCGCCCGTGGGCGCGTGCGCATCGGCGACGGCGACGACGTAGGGCGCGGCGGGGAAGCCGCCCCACGCGTCGGTCGCGACTCTACGGGCGAGGGCGAGGTGCCCATCCGCGAGGAGGTCGACGAGGGCAGCCCGCAGCCCGCTCCACGCCCCGGCGGTCATCCGGCGCTGCTCGAGGGCGAGGCCGGTCGTCGCGACGACGGCGGTGACGACGGCCCGGGCGTCCTGATCGAGTTCCACTCCGGCGGTGACCAGGACGCCCCGGCGACCCCCCGATCCGAGCGTCTGCAGCGTGACCGGGTGCCCCGCCAGCCGCATCGCGGCACCGGTTCCGCCGCCCCGGCGCAGCAGGGCCGCTGCCTCCGCGTCCACGGCTCGGCGCAGCTCGTCGTCGACCGACGAACCGGCGGAGGAGTGCTCGTGCGTCAGCGTCCCCGAGGCGTCGTAGAGGCCCACCCAGGCGCCGAGCTGACGCGCGAGCTCGGCGAGCGTCGCGTCGAAGCCGTCGGGGCGCAGGGCGGCGATCGCGAGGGCGCGCTGCGCGTCGAGCGCCCAGCTGCGCCGAGCGTACGCTTGCGCCGCGATGGCCTCGGCGGCCGCCCGCGCCACGGCGATGAACGGCGTGCGGTAGGGCACTTCGAACAGCGGCATCCCCGCGGCCGCGCATGCATTCCGCAGAGGTCCGGGGATGCCGTCGCGCACGACCTCGGTACCGAACCCGAGGCCGCGGATGCCGCGCGCCCGAAGCCTGCTCACGTAGGCGTCCGCCTCCGCGTCCGCATCGAGGTCGGCCGTGAACTGCGTGCCCGTCGTCAGCAGCACCACGTCCTCCGAGAGGAAGGGCGTCGGGTCGGCGAGATCGGAGCTGTGGACCCAGCGCACGGGTGCGTCGAGATGGGGGTCGTCGGCGGGTGTCGAGAGGCGCAGATCCAGTTCGCGCCGGGCCAGCAGCGCGCGGATCGTCGGCGACGGGGGAGTGGCGGTGGGCATCGGCATCCTGTACAGACGGGCGATAAGAGGTGCGGCAACTGTACATCCCGGCGAATGCGGGTTGCGCGATGCGCGTCCTACTGTCGCGGAATGAGCACCTCGACCTCGACGCCGACCATCCCCCTCGGCGGCCCGACCCTCCCGCAGGAGCGCCGCGTCGTCACCGCGATCCCCGGACCCCGATCCGAAGAACTGCTGGCCCGCAAGGCCGCCGCCGTGCCGGCAGGTGTCGGTCACACGGTGCCGATCCAGGCCGTCGCCGCGGGCGGCGGAGTCGTCGTCGACGCCGACGGGAACTCGCTCATCGACCTCGGGTCCGGGATCGCCGTCACCTCGGTCGGCAACGCTCATCCCGCCGTCGTCGCCGCGGTGCAGGCCCAGGTGGCGCAGTTCACCCACACGTGCTTCATGATCTCGCCCTACGAGTCGTACGTCGCGGTGGCCGAGGCCCTCAACCGGCTCACCCCCGGTGACCACGAGAAGAAGACCGCGCTGTTCAACTCGGGCGCCGAAGCGGTCGAGAACGCCGTGAAGATCGCACGCAAGGCGACCGGCCGTCAGGCGGTCGTCGCCTTCGACCACGGCTACCACGGCCGGACGAACCTCACGATGGCGCTCACCGCGAAGTCGATGCCCTACAAGAGCGGGTTCGGGCCCTTCGCCCCCGAGGTCTACCGTGCGCCGCTGTCGTACCCGTTCCGCGACGGCCTCTCGGGTCCGGATGCCGCGGCCCGCGCGATCTCGCAGATCGAGAAGCAGATCGGAGCCGACAACCTCGCCGCCGTCGTCATCGAGCCCATTCAGGGCGAGGGCGGCTTCATCGTGCCTGCTGACGGGTTCCTGCCGGCGGTCGCCGACTGGTGCCGCGAGAACGGCGTCGTGTTCATCGCCGACGAGGTGCAGACCGGTTTCGCTCGCACCGGTGCCATGTTCGCCAGCGAGCACTTCGGGATCGTCCCCGACCTCATCACGACGGCGAAGGGGATCGCCGCAGGCCTCCCGCTCGCGGCCGTCACCGGTCGTGCCGACCTCATGGACGCGTCGCATCCCGGCGGCCTCGGCGGCACGTACGGCGGCAACCCCGTCGCCTGCGCGGCGGCGCTCGCGGCGATCGACGCGTTCGAGAACGACGGGCTCGTCGAGCGTGCCCAGCAGATCGGCGCACGCCTCACGGACCGGCTGAACACCCTGCGCGAGACCGACCCCCGCATCGGCGACGTCCGCGGTCTCGGCGCGATGATCGCCGCCGAGTTCGTCGACCCGGCCACCGGCGCCCCGGATGCTGCCCTGACCTCCGCGATCGCGAAGGCCTGCATCGCCGAGGGGGTCATCGTCCTCACGTGCGGCACCTACGGCAACGTCATCCGCTTCCTGCCGCCGCTCTCGATCGGCGACGAGCTGCTCGACGACGGGCTCGACGTCATCGCCGCGGCGCTCGGGCGGGTCTGAGCGTGGCGGCCCCGAGCTCCAGCGGCTGGGAGAACCCGGTCTCGCCCGAGACGTCCGCGGGGCTCGGGGCGGTGACGAAGGCGCGCTCGAACAAGCTGAGGTCGCGCCACGTCACGATGATCACGCTCGGCGGCATCATCGGCGCCAGTCTGTTCGTCGGATCCGGCAACGTGATCCGCACGGTCGGCCCCGCCGCGGTCCTGTCGTACCTGCTGGGCGGCCTGCTGGTCTTCCTCGCGATGCGCATGCTCGGCGAGATGGCCGCCTCGCGGCCGGCGATCGGCTCGTTCATGGAGTACGCCCGCGTCGGGCTGGGCGACTGGGCCGCCTATCTCGTCGGGTGGCTGTACTGGTACTTCTGGGTCGGCGTGCTCGCCTACGAGGCCGTGCTGGGCGGCGAGACGATGCACACCTGGTTCCCCGGCGTCCCCTCCTGGGGATGGTCGCTGATCCTGCTGGCGGTCTTCGTCGGCACGAACGTCATCTCGGTGCGGACCTTCGGCGAGGTCGAGTTCTGGCTCGCCAGCATCAAGGTGCTCGCGATCGTGGTGTTCCTCGGCGCCGGCATCCTCTTCGCGCTCGGACTGTGGCCGCAGGCGACCTTCTCCGTCCCCAACCTGTGGGAGCACGGCGGCTTCGCGCCCCACGGCATCGGCGTCGCCTTCACCGGCGTCGCGCTCGTGATCTTCTCGTACTTCGGCACCGAGATCGCCGTCATGGCGTCGGCCGAGTCCGTCGATCCCGCCAAGGGCATCCGGCAGGCGACGAGCACGATCATCTGGCGCATCCTGCTGTTCTTCGTCGGCTCGGTCCTCGTCATCGTCACCGTCGTCCCGTGGGACGAGCTGCCGGCGCCGACGGATGTCGCGAACGCGCCGTTCACGATCGCGCTGTCGCGGTTCGGCATCCCCGGGGCCGACGTCATCATGCAGCTCGTGATCTTCACGGCCGTCATCTCGGTCCTCAACTCGGGGCTGTACTCGGCGTCGCGGATGTTCTCGGCCCTGGCCGACAAGGGCTTCGCCCCGAGGATCGTCGCGAAGCGTTCGCGCAACGGCGTCCCGGTCATGGCACTGCTGGCGTCGACGATCGGCGGGCTCATCGCGACCCTCGTCAACTTCCTCACTCCGGGCTCGGGCATCTTCGACTTCATCATGAACTCGGCCGGGCTCGTCGCACTCTTCGTCTACGTCTTCATCGCCCTCACCCAGCTGCGTCTGCGTCAGCGGATGACGCCCGAGGAGGTGGCCGCGCTCAAGCTGAAGATGTGGCTGCACCCGTGGCTCAACATCTTCCTCATCGTCGCGATCGCCGCCGTCGTGGTGGTCATGCTCACGACCGAGTCGGGGCGCTCGCAGGTGTGGACGAGTCTCATCGCCACCGGTGTACTACTGGTGTTCTGGCCGCTCGTGCGCCGCAACCTGCGCGCCCGTCGGCTCGACCGGGAGAGTGTCGCCCCGGTCTCGGGTTCTGCCAACGAAGGAGTCGGAAATGACTGAGATCACCCGCGACGTCGCGATCGTCGGAGCCGGCGCAGCCGGACTGACCGCCGCGAACGACCTGAGGAAGGCCGGGCTGTCGGTCGTCGTGCTCGAAGCGCGCGACCGGGTCGGCGGGCGGCTGTGGACGGACGAGATCGACGGCGCCATGCTCGAGCTCGGCGGCCAGTGGGTCTCGCCCGACCAGCACGCCCTGATCGACACGCTCGCCGACCTCGGGCTCGACACGTACACGCGGTACCGCGACGGCGACAGCGTGTACGTCGGCCCGGACGGACAGGCACGGCGCTTCCGCGGCGAGATGTTCCCCGTGGCGCCGGAGACCGAGCGCATCATCGACGAGATCACCGCGCGCCTGGACGCGATGGTCGCCGAGATCGATCCCGATCGCCCGTGGGCGCACGAGAAGGCGGCCGAGTGGGACCGCGTCTCATGGGACGCGTGGTTGCGACAGCAGACCGACGACGACGAGGCGGTGCGCAACCTCGCGTTCGCCACGGGCTCGGCGATGCTCACCAAGCCCACCCACACCTTCTCGCTTCTCCAGTCGCTGCTCATGGCGGCGTCGGCAGGGTCGTACTCGCACCTCGTCGACGCGGACTTCATCCTCGACAAGCGCGTCGTGGGAGGTCTGCAGCAGGTGCCGCTGCGCCTGGCCGAGCGACTCGGCGAGGATGTGCTGCTGGGTCAGCCGGTGCGTTCGATCGAGTACTCCGACTCGGGTGCCGTCGTCCGTGCCGACGAGGTCACCGTGCGTGCGCGTCACGTCGTGCTCGCCCTGGCCCCCGTGCTCTACAACCGCATCTCGTTCTCGCCGCCGCTGCCGCGCCTGAAGCACCAGATGCACCAGCACTTCTCGATGGGCTTCGTCATCAAGGTGCACGCCGTCTACGACCGGCCGTTCTGGCGCGAGCAGGGGTTGTCGGGCACGGCGTTCAGCCCTTACGAGCTGTCGCACGAGGCGTACGACAACACCAACCACGGCGATGAGCGCGGTACTCTCGTCGGCTTCGTCTCCGACCAGAACGCCGACGACCTCTTCCGCCTCTCGGCCGACGAGCGGCGTGAGCGCATCCTCGAGTCGCTGTCGCACTACTACGGACCCGAGGCGAAGAACCCGATCGTCTACTACGAGAGCGACTGGGGCAGCGAGGAGTGGACGCGCGGTGCGTACGCCGCGAGCTTCGACCTCGGCGGCCTGACCCGTTACGGCGCCGAGCAGCTCGAGCTCGTCGCGCCGTTGCACGTCGCGTGCAGCGACCTCGCCGGGCTCGGCTACCAGCACGTCGACGGGGCGATCCGCATGGGCCACCGTGTCGCGGACGAGATCCTCGAAGCAGACCGCGCATGAGCCGCCCGGAGTCCGGCGGCCGCATCGTCGTCGGCTACACCGCGACCAAGGCGGGGCGGGATGCCGTCGCCTTCGCGAGTCGCCTCGCCACGGCATCCGGAGCCGCGCTCCATCTCGTGCTGGTGCTGCCCGCCCAGAAGCCGGGGATCGTGCCGCCCGACGCCGGGTACGAACGGCTGCTGCGCGAGCAGGCCGCCGGCTGGTTGCGCGAGGGCGCTGCCGAGGTGCCCGAGGGGATATCGCACCGTGCCCACGTCCGTTACGGGGAGTCGGTCGCGGCGGGGCTCATCGACACCGCCGACGAGCTCGGCGCCTCGCTCATCGTCGTCGGCGCCGCCGACGGCGGTCATCGCGGGCGGCATCGACTGGGCACGACGACGACCGAGCTCGTGCACTCGTCCGACGTGCCGGTCGCCCTGGTGCCGCGCGGTGCCCGCCGGGTGCCGGCGGAGACCGGCATCACGCGCCTGACGGCGGCGGTGGGGGAGCGCGAGGGCACGGAGCTTCTCGTCGAGGCGACCATCCAGCTCGCCGCGGCCACGTCGGCGCCGGTGCGGCTCCTCTCGCTCGTCGCCCTCGACCTCCCGGCAGGCCTCGACACCGGTGCCATCCGCACCGTCGGAGACAACCACGCGCAGGAGGTCCTCGACGAGGTCCGCTCGGCGCTCCCGCCCGAGGCCGAGGTGACCGCGGTGGTCGCGGCGGGCGACGGCATCGAAGACGCGGTGTCGCACCTCGAATGGGAGGCGGGTGAGGTCGTGATCGTCGGCTCCAGCCGGCTCGCGCAGCCGCGTCGGCTGTTCCTGGGCTCCACGGCCGCACGGATGCTGCGCGTCGTCACCGCCCCCATGATCGTGGTGCCCCGCACCCGCAGCGACCGCGAAGGAGCGAGCGCATGACCCGAGCAGAACAGGCGGGGGTGCCCGCGGGCGACCCCGTCACCGGGGGGATCTCCCGGAAAGGCCTGAGCGCCGGGACGGTCGGCCTGATCGGCGCGGTCGTCATCGGCATCTCCTGCATCGCCCCCGCCTACACGTTCACGGCGGCGGTCGGGCCGACGGCATCCGTCGTCGGCACCCAGGTCCCGGCGATCGTCTTGGTCGGCTTCATTCCGATGCTCCTCGTCGCATTCGGATACCGCGAGCTGAACAACCGCATGCCCGACTCGGGCACGAGCTTCACCTGGGCGACGCGCGCGTTCGGCCCGTGGATCGGGTGGATGGCCGGGTGGGGGCTCGTCGCCGCGACCATCCTCGTGCTCTCGAACCTCGCCGGCGTCGCCGTCGACTTCCTCTTCCTGTTGATCGCGCAGCTCACGGGACAGGAGTCGATCGCCGACCTCGCCTCGGTCGTCTGGATCAACGTGCTCGTGTGCGTCGTGTTCGTCGCAGCGGCCACGTTCATCTCGTACCGCGACATGCAGACCACTCAGAAGCTGCAGTACGGGCTGGTCGCCTTCCAAGTGGTCGTGCTGGTGCTGTTCGCCATCGCGGCGATCGTCGAAGCCGTCTCGGGCAACGCGTTCGACGCCACGGCGTTCGACTGGTCGTGGTTCAACCCGTTCGCGGTGCCGACGTTCAGCGCTTTCGCCGCCGGGCTGTCGCTGTCGATCTTCATCTTCTGGGGATGGGACGTCACCCTGACGATGAACGAGGAGACCAAGGATCCCGAGCGCACGCCGGGCCGAGCGGCCACCATCACGGTCGTCATGATCGTCGCGCTCTACCTGCTGCTCGCGATCGCCATGATCATGTTCGCCGGTGTCGGCACGGGCGAGCTCGGACTCGGCAACGAGGACATCCAGGAGAACGTCTTCTTCCACCTCTCGGGTCCGATCCTCGGTCCGCTCGCGTTCCTGGTCTCGCTCGCCGTGCTCACCAGCTCGGCGTCGTCGCTGCAGTCGACCTTCGTCGGGCCGGCGCGGACGCTGCTCGCGATGGGGCACTACGGCGCCCTCCCCGAGAGCTTCGCGAGAGTGAGCCCCCGGTTCTTCACTCCCGGATACGCCACGATCGTGTCGGCGGTCGTCGCGTCGGGTTTCTACGTCGTGATGCGCATCGTCAGCGAGAACGTGCTGTGGGACACCATCCTCGCCCTCGGCATGATGATCTGCTTCTACTACGGCCTCACGGCGTTCGCCTGCGTCTGGTACTTCCGGCGTCAGTGGTTCGACTCGGTGCGGAACGTCTTCTTCACGTTCCTCTTCCCGCTGATCGGCGGGGCGATCCTCGCGGTGCTGTTCGTGACGACGCTCATCGACACGATGGATCCTGCCTACGGCAGCGGGTCGCAGATCGGCGGCGTGGGCCTCGTGTTCATCCTCGGCGTGGGAGTCATCCTCGTCGGCGTCGTCGTGATGGTGTGGCAGGCCGTGAAGCGCCCCGCGTTCTTCCGGGGCGAGACTTTGACCAAGGATGCGCCGGTCAGCCGGCGCGCGAGAGGAGTGGCGCGATGACGCACGAGAACGAGACACGACTGCTGGCGGGAATCGAGCGCGGCCTCTTCATCGGCGGCGAGTGGGTGGACGCCGAAGGCGGCGCGACGTTCGCCGTCACCGATCCCTCGACCGGTCGCACGCTCATCGAGATCGCCGACGCCTCGCCGGCCGACGGCATCCGAGCCCTCGACGCCGCCGTCGCGGCGCAGGAGGAGTGGGCTGCCACCGCGCCGCGCGTGCGCAGCGACATCCTGCGCCGGGCCTTCGATCTCGTGCAGGAGCGCAAGGAGGACCTCGCGCTGCTGATGACCCTCGAGATGGGCAAGCCGCTCGCCGAGGCGCGCGGCGAGGTCGTCTACGGCGGCGAGTTCCTGCGGTGGTTCAGCGAGGAAGCGGTGCGCATCTCGGGGCGGTACGGCCTGAATCCCGAGGGCACCGGGCGCATGGTCGTCTCGCAGCGCCCCGTCGGCCCGTCGTTCTTCATCACGCCGTGGAATTTCCCCCTCGCGATGGCGACGCGCAAGATCGCTCCGGCGCTCGCGGCCGGCTGCACGGTCGTCGTCAAGCCCGCGGCGCTCACGCCGCTCACGACGACGCTGTTCGTTCAGATCCTGCAGGAGGCAGGCCTCCCGGCGGGTGTCGTGAACGTCGTGAACGCGACGCGTTCGAGCGAGGTCGCAGCGCCCATCATCGCCGACCCGCGGTTGCGCAAGCTGTCGTTCACCGGCTCGACCCCGGTCGGCCGCAAGCTCATCGAACAGGCCGCAGAGGGGGTGCTGCGCGTGTCGATGGAGCTCGGCGGCAACGCGCCCTTCGTCGTGTTCGACGACGCCGACCTGGACAAGGCGGTGGAGGGCGCGATGCTCGCGAAGTTCCGCAACATCGGGCAGGCCTGCACGGCAGCCAACCGCTTCATCGTGCACGAGTCCATCGCCGACGAGTTCGCCGACCGGCTCACCGAACGCGTGTCGGCGATGAAGATCGGTCGCGGAACCGAGGACGGTGTGCAGATCGGGCCGCTCATCGACGAGAGGGCGGTCGCGAAGACCGGTGCGCTCGTCGAGGATGCCGTGGCCCGGGGCGCCACGGTGCGCACCGGCGGATCGGCGATCGACGGCGAGGGGACCTTCTTCGAGCCCACCGTGGTGACCGAGGTCGCCGCGGGCAGCGACATCCTCCGCGAGGAGATCTTCGGACCGGTCCTCGCGATCGCGACCTTCGCGGACGAGGACGAGGCTGTGCGCCTGGCGAATGACACCGAGTACGGGCTCGTCTCGTACGTCTTCACGCGAGACCTCGCGCGCGGGCATCGGATGATCGATCGCCTCGAGACCGGCATGATGGGGCTGAACGTGGGGGTCGTCTCGAACGCGGCGGCCCCGTTCGGCGGTGTGAAGCAGTCGGGCATCGGGCGCGAGGGCGGACTCGAGGGCATCCACGAGTACCTCTCGACGAAGTACACCCTGATCCCCGCCGACTGACGAGACGAAGGAGAACCGATGAGCACGTATGCCGTGACCAACCCCGCCACCGGCGAGACGCTGGCGACGTACGATCCCGCGACCGACGATGACGTCGAGCGCGCCCTGGCCGGCGCGGACGAGGCGTACCGCGCCTGGTCGCGCGTCGTCGCGCCGGCCGAGCGGGCCGACCGGCTGCGCCGAGTCGCGGAGCTGCACCGTGAGCGCCGCGACGAGCTCGCCGCGATCATCGTGCGCGAGATGGGCAAGCCGCTCGCCGCTGCGGAGGGCGAGGTCGATTTCGCCGCCGACATCACCGCGTACTACGCCGACCACATCGACGAGATCACCGGTGACACCCCGATCCCGATCGAGGGGGAGGGCACCGCGGTCATCCGGCGCAGCCCTCTCGGCGTGCTGCTCGGCATCATGCCGTGGAACTTCCCGTACTACCAGGTCGCCCGTTTCGCGGCGCCGAACATCGCGGTCGGGAACACCATCCTGCTCAAGCACGCTCCGCAGTGCCCGGAGTCGGCCGCGGCGATCGACGCGATCTACCGTGACGCGGGTTTTCCCGCCGGTGTGTACACGAACGTGTATCTGAGCAACGAACAGGCCGCGGATGTGATCGCCGACCGTCGCGTGCAGGGGGTATCGGTGACCGGGTCGGAGCGCGCAGGGTCGGCGGTCGCGGAGATCGCCGGACGCAACCTCAAGAAGGTCGCGCTCGAGCTCGGCGGGTCGGACCCGTTCATCCTGCTCTCGACCGACGACCTGGATGCCGCGGTGGCGGCGGCCGCCGAGGCGCGCCTCGACAACGTGGGCCAGTCGTGCAACGGGGCGAAGCGGTTCATCGTGGTCGATGGGCTCTACGACGCGTTCGTCGAGAAGTTCGCCGCTGCACTCGCCGACGCGAAGGTCGGTGACCCGTTCGCCGACGACACGGTCCTCGGGCCGCTGTCGTCGCTCACTGCGGCCGAGCGGCTCGCCGAGCAGGTCGATCGTGCCGTGGCTCAGGGGGCGACGCTCGTGACCGGTGGGCGCCGCGACGGCGCCTTCTACCCGGGCACGGTGCTCACGGGCGTCACACCGGAGATGGATGCCTACCGCGAGGAGTTCTTCGGACCCGTCGGCGTCGTCTACCGCGTGGCCGACGAGACCGAGGCGATCGAGCTCGCCAACGACACACCGTTCGGGCTCGGGTCGTACGTGTTCACGACGGAGCCGGAGCAGGCCGCGCGTGTGGCTGATGCGATCGAGGCGGGCATGGTCTACATCAATCTCGTGCTCGCGGACGAAGCCGGACTGCCGTTCGGCGGAGTCAAGCGCAGCGGCACCTCGCGGGAGCTCGGGCTTCTCGCCGCAGACGAGTTCGTGAACAAGAAGCTCATTCGCACGGGCGCCTGATCCGTCGAGGGGAGCCCGCGGACGAATATGAAGGGCGCGCCGAGCGAATCGGCGCGCCCTTCGTCGTGGATGATCGGGCTCAGGCGTCGAGGAGCGAGCGCACCTCGGCTGCCTCGGCCGGACGGTCGAGGGCTTCGTAGACGTCACCGAGCTCGCCCGCCGCGACCTGGAGCAGTGGCGGGATCTCCGCGGCGCGCTCCATGACCGACCGGTAGAGCGGGACGGCGTCGCCTGCACGCTCGTTCTGGGTGAGGAGCCGAGCGGCGAACAGCTCGGACGCCCCGGCCGAGCCCGCATCGCCGACCTCGGCGAAGGCGTCGGCGGCGTGCAGCGCGGTGGCGACCGCCTCCTCCGCCCGGCCGAGCATCGCGAGCGCCCGCGCCCGCGAGTCGGTGATGTCGGCGACCAGCCACGGGGCGCCGATACCGCTCGCGACCTCCCGCGCCTCGTCGAGGGCCGGAAGCGCCTCCTGCTCGCCGCGAGCGGCCCGGACCTGGCCCTCCGAGTGTCGCGCTTCGGCGAGCAGCCCGGCCTGGTCCGGTTCGCTGCGCGCGATCTCGACCGCCGTCGTGAGGGAGGCGAGGGCGTCGTCGAACTCGCCGAACCGGTGCAGCAGGCGTCCGTGCGACAGCAGCGCGTTCGCCCGCCCTGCCGGAGCCTCGCCTTCGTCGAACAGTTCGGCGGCGAACTCCCACGCACCGACGGCGCGGCCGGGTTCGCCGGCGTCTTCGAAGGCGCGGGCCAGCAGCATGAGCGTCTGGGCACGAGAAGCTGCCGGCTCCTCGCGGTCGGTCTCGTCGGAGTAGACGTTCACGAGCAGCTCAGCGGCCTCGTCGGCGGAGCCGGAAGCGAGCAGCGCCCGCGCGAGGCGGTACTGCACCGCGGTCACGGCGTCGCCGTTCTCGGTCGCGGCGCGCTCGGCGAATCGGTAGCGCGCGACCGCCTCTCCGGGAGCGCCGGCGTCTTCGTTGAGAGCCGCCGCGAGCACATACGCCCCGGCGAGAACGCTGCGCGCGTCGAGCTCGACCAGGATGCGGCAGAGCTCGTCGGCGTCGGCTACGCCGTCGAGGAACCGTTCCTGGCCGCCGCGCATACGGGCGCGCAGCCCGAGCAGCCGAGCACGAGCGCCGGCGCCGAGTGCAGGGTTCTCGAGGGCCGCGGCGATCGTCGCGTCGCAGTCGTCGAAGGCGCCTACGGCTCCCTGGAACGACGCTCGCGCGAGCGCGACGATGCGACGCAGGTCATCGTCGCCGAGCGCGGCCTCGCGGTCGCGGGCGTCGTCGAGGAGCTCGCGCGCCGTCTCCGGGTCGCTCTCGGCGACGGCCATGCCCAGGACGACCTCGACGACCGCGTAGAGGCGGGGCGGCAGGCTGTCGCCGTCGGCGAGGATCGCGCGAAGCGTCTCGACGTCATCGGGAGCGCCGCGCCCGAAGAGCGCGAGGCCGGCGCGTTCCTCGACGTGCGCCTCTGCGTCACGTCCCGCGGCCCGCAGGGCGTCCAGGCGGTCCCGCAGGGCACCCTCGGCCCCGTCGAGGTCGTCACGGGCGACGAGAGCCGCGATGCGGGCCGAGTGGAGCTTGGCACGCTGGTCGAGGGCCGCGCCTGGGAGCGCGGCATTCGCCGCATCGAGGGCCTCCGAGGCCCCGTAGTCGCCGAGGTCGATTGCGCGCTGGACGAGTTCCTCGGCAGAGCGCGCGGGCACGGGGGCGACACGGGGGAGCAGCGGCTCGGTGCTCAGCGGGAGCGTATGACGCTCCTGTCCGACGGCCCAGGCTCGATCGAGACGGCGCCGGTGGCCGTCGGTGCCGTCGCGGTGGTCGAATTCGCCGGCGATCCGCTCGGCCTGGGAACGCATGACGTCCGCGAGTTCGGCAGCGCGCCATGGTCCGTCGTGGTCGCCGAAGAAGGCGCGGAGCCGGTCGGAGTCGGCGCCGCGCACGATGGTATCGGCGTGGCCGGCCGCGCTGACGGCCTCGAGCGCGATCGCGAAAGCGGTGAGCGCGGAGAGGTGACCGTCGACGCCCAGGGCGTCGTGGGCGAGCCAGTCGAGGTGACGCTCGACGAGCGAGAGTGCGCGTGCCTCGTTGCCGGTGATCGCGCAGAAGACGATGTTGTCGGCGACGATGGCGAGGTTGTCGGCGTTGTCCTTGGCGAGTCGGTAGCTGCGCAGGTGTGCGAGACGCGCCTTGTCGTACTCGCCCGCGTGCAGGTAGGGGACGAGCGACCGCGCGAGGGCGTGCTCGGGCTCTTCACCGCACGAGAAGTCACCCTCGACGAGTTCTTCGACGAGACGGATGGCCTCGTCTTCACGATCCGTGTCGATCAGGTAGCCGGCGATGACGCTGCGAACGCAGGCCTCGCAATGGCTGTGGCTGTCTCGGGGCGTGGTCTCGAGCCGGGTGCGCAGCTGTTCGGCTTCGTCGAGGCGGCCGGCCATCCACGCGGTCTCGAAGCGCGCCATGAGCACGCCGCTCTGACCGAGTCCGGCCGCGCGGTAGTGGCTCTCCATGTCGTCGAGCACGGCGGAGATCTGCTCGCGGTCGAAGGCGGGGGATGCGGCCAGACTGTCGGCCATCCACTTGAACTGCCACATCAGGTCGGCTGTCTCGTCGCCGAGGTCGGCCGGGAAGCGTTCGGGGTCGCCGTCGTGCTTGCCGAGGCACCAGGCGAACGACGTCAGCATGGCCTCGGTGTCGCCGCTCATGCAGGCGGACGAGGTCAGCCGCATCCGGGCGCGGTACTCCATCGGCTCGTCGCCCGCGTCTACGGCGAGGGCGATCGCCTCGTTGATGAGGGCTCGTTCTTCGACGCCGACCGGGGTGCGGTCGATCTGCTCGAACAGTTCGAGGATACGGTCGCTGCTCATGCTGTCCTTTCGGGGGGTCCAGGAGAGGTGCGCGGTCAGGTCGCGGGGCGCGCGGAGAGGTCGACGAGCGCGTGCAGCGCGCCCATCATGAGCGCGCGGTCCTCGCCGCTGAGGGGACGCTGGGCGGCGAGGAGTGCCTGCACGTAGAGGAGGTGGACTGTGCGCGCGAACGCGAGGTCGTCAGGGATGTCGAGGAGTGATCGCACGACGGAGTTCTGCCAGTTCAGGCACAGACGAACGCCTCCGGACGTGCTCTCGGGCGACGCCGGGCGGAGCTTCTCGGCCGTCGCGTCGATGCGGTCCATGACGCTTCCCCACAGGGGGCTGCCGACCGATCGGGCGCGTCCGCGGTCGATCGCGCGCAGCGCTTCGGCGCCCGCGAGGTAGACCGCCGGGATCTCGGCCGCGTCGAGCGAACGCACCGCAACGGTGCATCCTACGGCGGATAGGGCAGAGCTCGCGCGCTCCTCGAGCGCGAGGACGCGCGCGCGGTCGTCGAGCGGAGGCGGATCGAGTCGGTCGAGTTCTTCGGCCAGGTCGACGTGCTCGACCGTGACGCCGTCGAACACGAGCGGGAGCAGGCGCACCAGCTCGGCGTCGAAGAGGTACCCGCCGTTGACCAGCGGCTGGCGGGGATCGGCGATGCCGGCGATCTGGCGGTACTCGTCGACGGTCTCGACGTAGCGGAGGTGAGAGAAGCGGCCGATGAGGTCGCCGACCCGCATCCGGCCGTGCGTGGTTTCGACGCTCAGCCACCGGACGATGAACGTGGCGAGCTCGTCGTCGTGACGCACGAGCGACTTCAGCGCCACCTCGTGCACGCTGACGAACTGAGCGAGGCGGTGCGGTTCGGTCAAGCCGAGGTCGAGCACCCAGCGCCGGATCGCGGCGCCGAGTTCCTGACGGGTGTGCTCGAGGGCGTCGTCCTCGACCAGCGCCTCGCGGCTCGCGGTGGGGCTGAGCGCGGTGGAGTCGATCACGGCCCGGACGAAGAAGGCCCAGTCGGGAAGGATGTCGTCGGCGTTCTCGCTCAGCAGCATCCGGCCGAGGTAGACGCGGGTGGCCTGGCGGGCGCCGGGCGGGGGAGCGTAGGGGAGGACGTACGCGGTCCCGACGGTGTCGGTACCGGGGACGTGCAGGGGGATCGCATCGAAGGGCTCTTGGCCGAGCAGATCGCGCCCGTACGCCCAGCGTGCCGCTTCGTCGATGCCGGTCGTGGCGGCGCGGAACGGCGGGGTGCGGGTCGTCACCTGCTCGCCGCCGCCGGGGAGGTCGACGCGCACGGGGAGGGGGAGGAACTCGCCGAACGTCTCGGCCAACTCGACCGTCGCCGGTGTGCTGAGCAGATCGCGCTGGCCCGGACGGGGCCGCAGGTGCACGCTCGTGCCGATCGGGAGGTCGTCGGCGATCGTGCGCACCGTGAATGTGCCGTCGGCGTTGCCCTGCCATTCGACGGCGTCGCCGCCGCGCGCGCTGCGGGAGCGGATGACGATCGTCTCGGCGACCATGAAGCATGAGAGCAGTCCGATTCCGAACTGACCGAGGAAGTCGCTCCGGGGCAGGTCGAAGATGTCGCGCTTCGAACTGCGGCCGACGGTCGCGAGGAGGTCGGTGACCTCGGACTCGGTGAGGCCGATGCCGTCGTCGCGGACGATGAACTCGTCACTGCGCTCGCTGAGAGGCGTGATGCGGATGCCGTTCGACTCCCACGCGGTGGCGACGGGGGATGCCGCGGTGTGGAGTTCGGCGCGCGCGGTGATGGCGTCGCAGGCGTTCTGCATGAGCTCTCGCAGGAAGACGCGAGGACCCGAATAGATGTGCCGACTCAGGAGGTCGACGATGCCGCGAAGGTCGACCTGGAACTGCTGGGATCGTCCGGTATTCATCCGCCTGATTTCGTGTTCGGGTATGCGCCACCGATGGCGTCCTCGGCGCGACAGCCGAGCGTAACAGTTCCCGGTAAGGCGTCATTTATGACCTGATTTATGACTCGCGTCCAGAATCGCCGCGCCCGTCCCCGTACGGGCCCGGCCGGCCCCCTCGATCAGAAGGGTGGTGGCCCGGGTGGCGTTGTTCCGCCGGTTCGGTCGTCCGGTGGTGGGTCGGTCGTGTCGGTCGTGTCGGTGGTGAAGCAGACCGCTGGTGTGGGTACGTCTTCTCGGTAGACCCTGCCGAGGGGTGAGGTCCATTCCAGGACTCCGCCGCCGACCTGCCGCACTTCCCACCGGGTGAATTGCTTCATGGAGTGGTGTCTCTGGCAGAGGTGGGCGAGGTTGTGGATGTGGGTGTGGCCGCCGAGGGCGTAGTCGATGGTGTGGTCGAGTTCGCACCTGATCGCCGCCCGCCGGCATCCGGGGAACCGGCAGTGCTGATCCCGTGCGGTGAGGAGCTTCTTCATCGCCATGGTGGGTCGGTAGGTGTCGATCTCGACCGGGGTGCGGGTGACCGGGTCGATGAACAGCCGGTCCCACTCGGTGACCTGTCCCGCGAGCAGCCGCGCGGTCTCGGCATCGATCAGCGCACCGCCGACCGCCTCGGCGGGGTGCTCGTCACGGCCCACCAGGGTCTCCGCGGTGAGGGTGACCTGCACGCGCGCCCGGATCGCCCCGAGCCCGCCGGCCCGGTCGGCCCCGTAGGTCGGGTCGACCACCGGTGCTCCGCCGAGGACGAGGTCGCCGAGGATGTCGGCCCGCAGCTGATCCATCGTCCGCGTATCAGTGGGCTCCTCCGCCCCGGCGGCATCCATCTCGGTCGCGCCAGTCGCCCCGGTGGCATTCATGCCCGCCGAACTCCCCGCGGCATCCACCCCGTCTTCCGGACCAGTCGCGACCCGGGCGTCCTTCACCGACTGTCCCATCTGGGTGAGCCGGTCGAGCATCCCCACAGCGATGACGGTGGGGAGGTTGGCGACGAGGTTCGACATCCCGTCGGCCCCGTGGAAGACCCGCACGCACCGCTCCGCCGCCGCAGCCGTATGCCGCTCCGTGAACGATCGCGGGTGCACCCGCGCCGCCAAAACCTCGAGCGCACCCCGCACCCGGGACGGCACATCCCGCTCGCACACGCCGATCGCGGCATCCGCGAACGACCCTCGCACCTCATCGGGTACTCCCGTCCCAACCCGCACGATCACATCCACGTGTCCGCGTTCGATCCGCCGTTCCACCCACGCCTCGAACACGGCCGGGTAGTCGTCGATGACGGTCATCGCGTGGTCGATCTCGCCCTGCAACCGCCGATCCGTCAACCGCGCCATCCCCGCCGCCTCGGCCGCAACCGATCGCAACTCCATGTCGGAGGCCATGCCCCGCACCCCATCGCGCCGGGCCTCACGCAACGCCGACCGTCCCAGATCGGCCAACGCACGCATCCGCGCGACCTCGCCAGCATGAAAGAGATCGAGCGCGTCGGCGAACACCGAGAAGGCCTCGGCGTGCGGCGACGCGCTCGGAGCATTCGCGCCCCCAAGCCTGCGGTCGCCGTTCGTTTTCATGTTCCCATCTTCGCAGGCACCACCGACATCCGAATCGAACAGAACTTTCCCTGTGCGCAACCCGAGGCTCCCCTCGCGAGGGGAGGAGTCGGCGCGAAAACTGTGCCGACGTTCGCGACCCTGGCGGTCATGACGTACACTGAGAGGAGCAGTCGAAATCTGCATTCTTTCGCCATGCCCAAGCGTCAAGGACTCGACGGCAGCGGAGGAATGCGGGCGTAGACCCCGGGGTCCGCAGGATCTCTAGGGCGGTAGCTCAATTGGCAGAGCAGCGGTCTCCAAAACCGCAGGTTGCAGGTTCGATTCCTGTCCGCCCTGCGCGTCGGCGTCAGCCGGCACACGGAAGGTATCAGGTGGGTTCGATGGTCCAAGAGGGTGGCGAAGTCGTCGCCGCAGGTGGCGCGCCCCGCGAGAAGAAGCCGAACATCTTCGCGCGGATCATCATCTTCATCCGCCAGGTGTTCGCCGAACTCCGCAAGGTCGTCACCCCGACCCGCCAGGAGCTCGTGAAGTTCACGGCAGTGGTCCTCGGATTCGTCGTCGTCATGATGGCGCTCGTCTACGGCCTCGACGTCCTGTTCGTCTGGATCACGACCGTCGTCTTCGGCGTCCCGGGCTGATCGACGGGCCCCGCCCGCACGACCCGCGAATGCCTGCCGCGCAGGCATCCCGACAACCGATGGAAGAGAACGCAGTGTCAGAACGCATCCCCGACGACGTCGATTGGGCCACGGCCGCCGAGCAGTCCAGCGAGGACGACGAAGCCCAGGAGGGCAACGTGCTGGCCGACCAGGAGCGCGCCTCCGACGCCGCCGAGCACGCCGCTGTCCACGTGGTGGACGACGAGGCCGAGCAGGACGACACCGACCTCGACGGCGTCGAGATCGATGACCCCGAGGCCGACGCCGTCGTGAACGACGCGCTCGAGATCGACGAGGCCGCCGAGGCCGAGGCCGCTGCGGAGGTGCTGACCGACTCCCTCGAAGAGGAGATCGCCGAGCAGGCCGCCGAAGCCGCCGACGAGGTCGAGCCCTACGACGGCCCCGAGCCCGACGTCGACGTCTCCGAGGAGACCGTCGACTACCTCTCGGAGTTCGAGGCTGCCGCCGGCATCGAGATCTCCGTCGGCAACGACGACGAAGACCCGTACGAGGCGTTCCGCACCGAGCTGCGCATGCTGCCGGGCAAGTGGTACGTCATCCACTCCTACGCCGGGTTCGAGCGCAAGGTGAAGGCCAACATCGAGCAGCGCAAGTCGACGCTCGAGGTCGAAGAGGACATCTACCAGGTCGAGGTCCCGATGGAGGACGTCGTCGAGATCAAGAACGGCCAGCGCAAGATGGTCACGCGCGTCCGGATTCCCGGCTACGTGCTCGTCCGCATGGAGCTCACCGAAGACACCTGGTCGGTCGTTCGTCACACCCCCGGCGTCACGGGCTTCGTGGGCAACGCTCACAACCCCACGCCGCTGCGATTCGACGAGGCCTTCAACATGCTGAAGTCGCTCGTCGAGGTCAAGGAAGCCGCTCCCGCCAAGGCCGGTGCCGTCAAGGGGGCCGCGGCTCCCACGCGCAGCATCGTCACCGAGGTCGACTTCGAGATCGGCGAGACCATCACGATCAAGGAGGGCTCGTTCGCCGGCCTTCCCGGCTCGATCAGCGAGATCAAGCCCGAGAGCGGCAAGCTCACGGTGCTCGTGTCGCTCTTCGAGCGCGAGACGCCCGTCGAGCTCTCGTTCGACCAGGTCACCAAGCAGTAACGCGAACCCGCGTCGACGAAGCGCCCCTCCGCTACGGC
Organism: Microbacterium sp. AG238; assembly: GCF_003610405.1. Classification (GTDB taxonomy): domain Bacteria; phylum Actinomycetota; class Actinomycetes; order Actinomycetales; family Microbacteriaceae; genus Microbacterium. Next base: position 1,126,715 of record NZ_RAQC01000001.1, on the reverse strand, counting down.
GGCCGGGGCGCTTCGCCGCGTCGGGGGCGCTGTCCGCTGACACCTTCACGGTCGGGATGCGGTAGGCTTGGGGAGTTTGCGGGCGCTCACGCGCCTGCATGACACGACCGCCGCTCGGAAATGCCGGGCGTGCGGGAGAGGGATGCCGCCGGCATCCGCTCGATGAAAGGAAAACGAATGGCACCGAAGAAGAAGGTGACCGGCCTGATCAAGCTTCAGATCAACGCCGGAGCCGCCAACCCGGCGCCGCCGATCGGCCCCGCGCTCGGTCAGCATGGCGTCAACATCATGGAGTTCTGCAAGGCGTACAACGCCGCGACCGAGTCGCAGCGCGGCAACGTCATCCCCGTTGAGATCACCGTCTACGAGGACCGCAGCTTCACGTTCATCCTGAAGACCCCGCCCGCCGCGGAGCTCATCAAGAAGGCTGCCGGCGTCGCCAAGGGCTCCGCCACGCCTCACACGACCAAGGTCGCGAAGCTCACGAAGGACCAGGTCCGCGAGATCGCCGAGGCCAAGATGCCCGACCTGAACGCCAATGACATCGAGGCCGCCTCGCTGATCATCGCCGGCACCGCCCGCTCCATGGGCATCACGGTCGAGAGCTGAGGGGGAGAACACAATGGCTAAGTCCAAGGTTTACGAAGCAGCCGCGGCGAAGATCGACCGCGACAAGTTCTACAGCTCCACCGAGGCCGTCGCTCTGGCGAAGGACACCGGTTCGAAGAAGTTCGACTCGACCGTCGAGGTCGCGCTGAAGCTCGCTGTCGACCCGCGCAAGGCGGACCAGATGGTCCGCGGCACGGTCATCCTGCCCCACGGCACGGGTAAGACCGCCCGCGTCATCGTGTTCGCGACGGGCCCGGCCGCTGAGGCCGCCATCGCCGCAGGTGCAGACGAGGTCGGCGGCGCCGAGCTCATCGAGAAGGTCGCCGGCGGCTGGACCGCATTCGACTCGGCTGTCTCGACGCCCGAGCTCATGGGCCAGGTCGGCCGCCTGGGTAAGGTCCTCGGTCCCCGTGGCCTCATGCCCAACCCGAAGACCGGCACCGTGACCCCCAACCCGGCCAAGGCCGTCGAGGAGATCAAGGGCGGAAAGATCGAGTTCCGCGTCGACAAGCACGCCAACGTGCACTTCGTCGTCGGCAAGGCGTCGTTCACGGCCGAGCAGCTCGAAGAGAACTTCAACGCGGCGGTCGAGGAGATCGTCCGCCTGAAGCCCTCGAGCGCCAAGGGCCGTTACATCCAGAAGGGCGCCGTGTCGACCACGTTCGGCCCCGGCATCCCGCTGGACGTCAACGCGCTCGTCTGATCGCGATTCGCATGGACGGGGTCTCACCTTCGGGTGGGGCCCCGTTCGTCGTTCCGGACGTGCGCGGTTCGCGCTAGCGTCGGCTCATGCCGCATCCCCTCACCGATCTCCTCGGAATCGACCTGCCCATCGTACTGGGGCCGTTCGGGGGCCTGTCATCGGCGACGCTGACCGCTGCGGTGAGCGAGGGAGGCGGGCTCGGGTCGTATGGGCTGTACGGCTACGACGCCACCCGCATCCGTGAGACGGCCGCCTCGATCCGCGAGCGCACGTCCGGCCCCTTCGCCCTGAACCTCTGGTTGCCGCTCGGAGACGAGGTGACGCCGCACGACGTGGATGCCGCGCCGTCGCGCGACGCCCTCCGTCCCCTTTACGCTGCCGCGGGCGCGGCCGTGCCTTCTCTGCCCGAGCTTTTTCTCCCTCCGCTCGAGGAACAACTCGCGGCGGTATGGGAGGCGCGGCCGGCCGTGCTCAGCGTGGTCTTCGGCGTGCCCGGGCCGTCGGTCGTCACCGAGGCGCACCGGCTCGGCATCCGGGTGATGGGAACCGCCACGACGGTCGCCGAGGCACGGGCCCTCGAGGCCGGGGGAGTCGACGTCGTCGTCGCGAGCGGCGCGGAGGCCGCGGGACACCGGGTCTCGTTCCTCGCGGCACCGGAACACTCTCTCGTCGGCACCTTCGCTCTCGTGCCGCAGGTCGTCGATGCCGTGTCCGTGCCCGTGATCGCCGCGGGCGGTGTCAGCGACCGGCGCGGTGTGGCAGCCGCATTCGCCCTGGGCGCCTCGGGGGTGCAGGTGGGGACGGCGTTCCTGCGAACGCGGCAGTCCGCCGCTTCCACAGGGCACCGCGCCGCCATCGCGGGTGCGCACGACACCTCGACCGTGCTCACACGTGCGATGAGCGGGCGCCTCGCCCGCGGCATTCCGAATCGCGCGGTCCGTCACATCGAGTCCACCGGTGTGATCGCGCCCTTCCCGGCGCAGAACTGGCTCACGGGAGTGTTCCGTGCTGCCGCCGGCGGTGATCCCGAACTGTCGTCGCTGTGGGCGGGGCAGGCCGCCGGTCTCGCTCGGCGGGACGACGCGGCAGACGTGCTGCGCGAGCTCGCCGCGGGGCTGCCGGAGGCGTGAGGCTCGGATGCGGCGGTTCGGATTCGTCCGCATCGTTCAGTGGGTGTCGCGCACCTCGAACCCCGTCGAGCCGACGCGCTGGGCCTCGGTGACCTTCGCGGCGTCGACCCGGGCTCCGGGTGGTCCTTCCGCCATCCAGGCGAGGACCGCGTCGACCGCGTCATCCGTGCCCTCGAGAACGGCCTCGACGGACCCGTCGACGCGATTGCGCACCCAGCCCGCGACGCCGCGTCGGTCGGCTTCCAGCCGCAGGCTGTAGCGGTACCCGACGCCTTGGACGCGGCCTTCGACGATCACGTGGACGCTTCGCATCCCCTCATCCTGCCTCACGGCCAGACGAGGCTGACGGCGAGGAGGATCATGACGAGGGCGACGAACCCGTCGAGCACCCGCCATGCGCGCGGGGTGGCGAGCACTCGCCCGAGCAGCCGGGCCCCGAAAGCCAGGGCGAAGAACCAGGCCGCGCTCGCGGCGACCGCCCCGACGGCGAACCAGGAGCGGTTGTCGCCGTGCGTCGCGGCGATGCTGCCGAGGAGGAACACGGTGTCGAGGTAGACGTGCGGGTTGAGCCACGTCAGCGCGAGACACGTGAGCACGACCGTCGCGCGCCGAGCCGGGGGAGCGGCTGCCCCGCGATCGCCGGCGGCCTGAGCGTCGAGAGCCTGCCCGCTCGGGCGCCAGGCCCGGCGCGCGGCCATGAGGCCGTACGCGAGGAGGAAGGCCGCCCCGGCCCAGCGCACGACGGGAACCAGCCACGGCACGCTCTGTACGACCAGGCCGAGGCCGGTCACCCCTGCGATGATGAGCACGGCATCGGAGAGGGCGCAGATCGTCGCCACCAGCAGGGCGTGCTCGCGACGGATGCCCTGCCGAAGCACGAACAGGTTCTGCGCGCCGATGGCGACGATGAGCGACAGGCCGAGGCCGAAGCCGGAAAGGGAGGCGGAGAGCACGAGTCGAAGCTATGGTTCTGACCCAGTACAGTCCAGTTCATGGAACTTCAGTCAGTGAAGCATCGCTGAAGATGCGTGTGCCCGTCGACCTGGTCGAGACGCTCGCTGTGATCCTCGATGAAGGAAGCCTGGATGCCGCGGCGCGCCGCCTTCACATCACCCCGTCGGCGGTGAGTCAGCGGGTCCGAGCTCTCGAGCGAATCGCCGGACAGGTGCTGCTCGTGCGGTCGAAGCCGGCACGCGCGACCGAGGCGGCCCACCGCTTCGTGCGCTACGCGCGCCAGCTCGCTCTGCTCGAACGCGACGCCTTCGACGGCACCGACGAGGGCGTCATGACCGTCCCGCTCGCGGTGAACGCCGACTCACTGGCGACCTGGTTCCTGCCGCCGCTCGCGCGGGTCGCGTCCGCACGCGATGTCGTGTTCGACCTGCATCGCGACGACCAGGACTTCACGGCCGGTCTGCTCGAGAGCGGAACGGTGATGGGGGCCGTCACGTCACGTCGCGTGCCCGTAGCGGGATGCCGCGTGTCGGCCCTCGGCGTGCTGCGCTACGAGGCGGTCGCGACCCCCGCTTTCGCGAAGCGATGGTTCACGGCGGAGGCGGAAGGAGGACCTGACCGCGACGGGCTCGCGTCGGCGCCGGTCGTGGACTTCGACCGACGCGACGAGCTGCAGTCCCGGTGGCTCCGAAGCGCCGGTGTCGATGCCGACGCACCGCCTCGGCATCGCGTCCCGGCGTCGCAGGACTTCGCGACCGCCGTGCTGCTCGGACTGGGATGGGCGCTGCTGCCGACGCTGCAGTCGCACACGCACGTGGAAAGGGGCGAGCTGCTCAGGCTCGGCGGTGACGACATCGTCGTGCCGCTGTACTGGCAGCAGTGGAACCTCGCCTCACCGCTGCTCGACACGGTGGCCGACGAGGTCGTCGCCGAAGCCCGTCGCGTGCTCGAGCCCGCCGCCTGAGCCCGCCTCGCCGAGGGTCGGTTCGCCGAGGGTCGGTTCGCCGAGAGTGCACCCTCGTCGCGAGAGTGTCGCAATGTCGGTGCGTGGTCGGCGCAACGGTACGTTCTCGGCGGATGGCGAGGGGGCGGATGGCGAGGGGGCGGACTCAGCTCTCCGCGACGGTGAGAACGACCTTGCCGCGGGAGTGGCCGCGCTCGACTTCGACGTGGGCTGCGGCGACCTCGGCCAGATCGTGCACGCTGTCGACGAAGACCTGGACGGCGCCCGAGTCGAGCAGCCGGCCGAGGGTCGCCAGGACGCTGCCGTCGGGGATCACCTTGTATCCCGTCGCCCGGACGCCCGCCGCCGCAGCGGCCTCGGCGTACCCCGGCCATCCGCCGGTGGGGACCATCACGTACAGGCCCCCTGGGCGCAGAACCCCGAGCGAGCGGGAGCCGGTGTCGTCGTGCACGTTGCCCACGAGGTCGATGACGACGTCCATCTCGCCGACGACGTCTTCGAAACGCGTCGTGGCGTAGTCGATCGCGACCGAGGCGCCGAGCTCGCGCAGCCAGGGCAGGTTTCGCTCGGAGCCGGTGGCGGTCACCTGCGCGCCGAAGTAGGCGGCCAGCTGCACCGCGAAGTGGCCGACCCCACCCGACCCGGCGTGGATCAGCATCCGCTGCCCCTCGTGCGCATGCGCCGTCTCGACCACCAGGCCCCAGGCGGTGAGCGCGGCGAGGGGCACCCCCGCTGCCTCGACGTGCGAGAGGCTCGCGGGCTTGCGGGCAACCGAAAGCGAGGGGACGACGACGTACTCGGCGTAGCTGCCGCCGGATCGGGGGAACGGCAGCATGCCGAAGACCTCGGTGCCCGGCTGCAGCTCGTGGGTCTCATACGGACTCGTGACGACGACTCCGCTGAAGTCGAAGCCGAGGGTGCTCGGCCAGCGGTCGATGAGCCCCGCCACGCCGCGCCCCGCCCGCGTCTTGGTGTCGATCGGATTCACCCCGGCGGCGACGACCCGCACGAGCACTTCGCTGAGGGCGGGCGAGGGAACCGGAACCTCCCCGATGCGGAGGACCTCTGGCGCACCCGGTTCGTCGAACACGACCGCGCGCATCGTCTCGGGCGGCGTCTCGGCCGGCGTGGTCGGCTGGGAGGCGGTTGCTGTGCGCAGCGGCCGGAATCTCATCCGTCGCTCCTTCCTCACGCCGCCGACGTCGGCGGCGATGATGCTCGGTCGACTTCAGTCAATCGTGACATTGTCTCGACCGTGTTACGGAGCGGTCACCGAGGGGAGAAGCTCGCGTGTGCGCGCGAACGGGCGCGCGCACACATCGGCGCGGATCAGCCGGGAGCTTCGGATGCCGAGAGGGCGTGGAGCAGGCGGGTGAGCTCGCGGATGTCATCGACGTGCCACGACTCGAGCGCGGTCAGCAGCGAATTTTCGCGCGGTGCCCGGACGGCGTCGAGTCGGCGGATGCCGTCGGGGGTCGCAGAGAGCAGGCTCGACCGCCCGTCGGCGGGGTCGGGCGTGCGCTGAACGAGCTGGAGCTCTTCGAGTTCGCGGACCGTACGGCTGATCTGACCCTTGTCGGCGTGCAACGTGTCGGCGAGCGCGGAGAGGGTGATCTCACCCCGGCGGGTGATCGTCGTGAACACTTTGTAGGCGCCGGGCAGCATGCCGGGGCTCAACCGATCGGCGTTCTCGGCGAACAGACGCCGGACGTGCGTGAAGAGTTCGCCGAACTCGAGCTCGAGTGCTCGGACGGCGGCGGTGCGCTCGTCGTCGAAAACCGCCGCCCACGGACCGGGAGTCCCGGGGGCGGTGCACCCCCGGGACTCGTCGGACTCTCGTGCGGTCATCCCGATCACCCTATCGAGCCGAGCGGCGCGTCCCCGCGTCGGCCGGGGCGTCGGAGTCTGCGGCATCCGTGCGGACGGCGCCGGTCGCGGTGAGCGCGCTCATGCCCTCAGGGACCGACACCGTGGCGAAGTCGGCCTCGCCCGCCTGCAGGCGCTCGGTGGTGGTCATCGTGGTCAGCGGCTTGTTCGGCAGGAACACGATCGCGATGAGGCTCAGAACCGCGAAGGGCACGGCGATGAGGAACGAGTGCGAGATGCCGGTGGCGTAGATGTCTTCGAAGACGATCCGCAGCGCCTCGGGCATCGCCGAGACCTGGGGGAGCGTCCCCGACTGGAGCTGCGCGGCCCAGGTCGGAGCCTGGTCGCCGAGCGACATCAGCGCGGCCTGGATGTCGTCCCTCCGATCGCCGACGAGCGAGGTGACCTGCGAGGCCAGCGCCGCTCCCATGACGGAGACGCCGATCGTGCCGCCGAGGCTGCGGAAGAACGTCACCCCCGAGCTCGCGACGCCGATCTCGGTCGGACGCGAGGTGTTCTGCACGACGAGGACGAGGTTCTGCATCGTCATGCCGATGCCGGCTCCGAGCATCGCCATGTAGATCGAGACGAGCGTGAAGTCGGTGTCGTAGTGGATCGTGGAGAGCAGGCTGGCCCCGCCGATCAGCAGCACGGCGCCGACGATCAGGAACGGCTTCCAGCGCCCGGTGCGCGTGATCAGGGCGCCGACGCCGATCGACGCGACGAGGAGTCCGCCGATCATCGGGATCGTCATGAGGCCGGCCTCGGTGGGGGTCGCACCGCGAGCGAGCTGCATGTACTGGCTGAGGAACACCGAGGCGCCGAACATCGCGATGCCCGTCGCGATCGACGCGATCACCGAGAGGGTGAAGGTCAGGTTGCGGAAGAGCGTGAGCGGGACGAGGGGCTCGCGCACCTTGAGCTCGGTGATGACGAAGAGCACCGCGCCGATCACGGCGCCGCCGACCATCAGGAGGGTCTCGATGCTCATCCACTCGAACGAGTCGCCCGCGAGGGTCACCCAGATCAGCAGGAGCGAGACCGATGCCGACAGCAGCACGATGCCGAGGTAGTCGATGCGCGTCTCCTTACGCGCGTGCACCGGGATGTGGAGCGTGCGCTGCACGATCAGCAGGGCGGCGACGGCCACGGGCAGAGCGACGAAGAAGTTCCAGCGCCAGCCCCAGGCGTCGGTGATGACGCCGCCGAGCAGCGGGCCGCCGATGGTGGCGACGGCCATCACGGCGCCGAAGAGGCCCATGTAGCGACCACGTTCGCGGGGGCTGATGATGTCGGCCATCAGCACCTGGCTGAGGGCGGCGAGACCACCGGCGCCGATGCCCTGCACGGCCCGGAAGGCGATCAGCATCTCGGGGGTCTGCGAGAAGCCGGCCGCTGCGGTGGCCAGGACGAAGATGACGATCGCGAGCTGGTACAGCACCTTGCGGTTGGTGAGGTCGGCGAGCTTGCCCCAGATCGGGGTCGAGATCGCGGTCGTCAGAAGGGTCGCGGTGACGACCCAGGTGAACGCGGTCTGCGTGCCCTCGAGGTCGTGGATGATGACCGGCAGTGACGTGGAGACGACGGTCGAGGCCAGCATCGAGACGAACATGCCGAGCAAGAGCCCGGAGAGGGCTTCGAGCACGGCGCGGCGCGACATGCTCTTCCCCTCGGGTTGGTGGGTGGCTGCGGAAGCGGACATGGGTCCTCCTGGAAAGTCGGACGGACGCGGCTGCGCTGGCGCGGATCGTCGGCGGGACGGGTACTTCGGTAGCCGCGAAGCGGCATAACTGGTTGACCAAAGTCAACCGTTGAGATCGGTCAACTATATGTTCAATCGTTGAGTTACGTCAACTATTCCCGGAGGTGCTCCGCCGCGACGAGGATGGGGGGATGTTCAGTGTGGAGGCGCTTCCCGATGCGGGGATCGACGGGAGCGTGCGGGCCGATTGGCAGCGGCTCATCGACGCCGCGCTGCCCAGCGCCGGGCGGCATCCCTCGGAATCGAACCGCCCCCATGTGACCCTCGCGGTGCGGGACGGCCTGTCGACGGATGCCGCGAGCGAGCTCGCACGCCTCGGCAGCGTGCTGCCGCTGGAGTGCCGGCTCGGCGGCGCGGTGGTCTTCGCGGCGGGGGAGAGGTTCGTCCTGGCCCGGCCCCTCATCATGACCGCCGCGCTGCTGAGGTTCCACACCCGCATCGTCGATCTCATCGGACCGCCGCCGGCGCGCTACGCCGTCACGGCGACCGACCGATGGACACCGCACATCACCCTGGCGCGCCGGATGACGGGGGAGCAGGTCGGACGGGCGCTCGCCGTCGTCGGCGCGGCCGCTGTCGACGGTGAACTGACGGGTCTCCGCCTGTGGGATGCCGAGGCCAAGGTCGTCACACCACTGGGGTGATCGCCCCGCTCATGGCGAGTGAGCGGTCAGTCGCTGAGGGCGAGGGCCCGGAAGGGTTCACGCGGACGCGTCGCGACGATCCGGGGCGCTTCCGCTGCGCGCCGCTGCATCGTGCGGCGGTAGAGCTCGTCGATGAGGTCGGTCGCCAGGTTCACGAGCGATCGGATCTCGCGCTCGTCGCGGTCGACCCAGGCGCATCGCGGCTCGTCGTCGATAGGAACGAAGTCGTCGTGCTGCTCCCACACCACGAGGGTGCGCTCGGCGCCGAGGACGTGCTGCTGCCACCACACCTGACGCAGGTAGGTGCGGGGGATCGAGCGCCAGCTCTTATTCGTGGTCTTGATCTCGGCGAGGGTCACGCGACCGTCGGCGTCGACCATCACGCCGTCCGGAGTGGCGAGGTGACGCTTCTCGACCACGGCGTGGAAGAGTGCGGACGAGGGCTGGATGCCGTGCGTCGCGGCGACCCAGGCGGCGATCTCCGGCTCGCGGCGACGGCCATGGTCGGTGTACGCGTTGCCCGAGAACCCCGAGCCCATGAGCTTGGCATCGGCGGCGCGCGCGATCGCCTTCGGGCTCGTCAACGCCGCGACATCCGTGGCCGTGATGCCTCGCGAGCGAGCCCGGATCCACGCCACACGGTCGCGCGAGTCCGCGACGATGCGAGCGGCGAGTTCGGGTGACACGCCCTCGACCTTAACCCGGGTCGCCCTCACTCCCGGCCTTGCTCCCGGCGTGCCCCGCGCCGCGGCGCGCCGCGCGCGGAGCTCGAGTGCACGGCATCTCGCCCGGTGCACGGTCTCGGTGCAAGGCTGCCTCGTTCGCTCGGCGGCAAGCCGTGCACTCGGCGGCACTCCTCACGCTCGGGCGTGGATGCCGAAAGCCCGGAGGCGGGCGGCGAGAGCGGCAGGGGACGTGACGTGGCGGGCTTCCCAGCGAACCAGGCGGCGTCCGGTCGTGCCCCGGATCCAGTCTTCGCGGCGCTTCTCGTCGAGGGCGATCTGTTCAGCGGGGCGGCCAGCGCGAAGATCCGTGTCGAGATACTTGCCGGCTCCGTCGCACTCGCCCCACGCTTCGGCGTCGTCGAGGCCGAAGTCGACGCGGTACCAGCCCGAGCCGCGCGGACCGGCGATGGGCACCTGGATACGGATCGAGCGGAAGCCGAGCTGGTGCAACCGGAACCGGCTGACGCTCTCGAGTGTCGACTCCGCCCGGCCATCGGCGAAGCCGGTCACCCACCGGGCTCGCCGGATGCCTCGTGCCGCCCCCGCTCGGGCGATCCGAGCGGCCATCGCGTTCCGCCAGTCGTCGGGGTCACCTCCCGTGCGATCGAACCAGATGCGATCCGCTCGGTCGGCCATCACGAGCGCCGCTTCGGGAGTCATCGTGCGCGCGACGTCGAAGATCGTGCGGGCGAGGGAGGTGCAGCGGATGCCGTTCACCTCGACGATGTCATGCGCATCGAGAGGCGTGCAGTGGCGGAATGCATCGGGGCCGCTGGAGACCCGGGCGCCCGGGGCCGTCGTGAGGTGGACGCGGGCCGGTCGGACGCGATAGAGGTCGAGGCCGTGCAGGACCCCGGCGGACTCGTGTGACACGACGGCTTCGCCGCGCACGTCATGGGCCACCGAGATCACGTGGAGCAGATGCGCGTCTTCGGCGTAGAGCTCGTCGAACGCGGGGCGGTCGACGTACCAGCCGCGTCGCACGTGAACCCGGATGCCGTCGCGGACGGAACGGTCGATCGAGCGTTCGCTCTCGCCTGCCTCGAGCAGGTCGCGACGGCGGTGGAGCAATGCCCGCACCTCATCCGGTCCTCGTCGTCTGCGCATCCCGCCCATGCTCACCCCCCACCCCCCATCACCCCCATTCCCCCCACCCATGTGTGGACACCCCCACCCCACCCCCACATGTGCAGAACTCGCCGCCGGCGCCGAGCGAACGAGCTCGCGTCGAGTGCACGGGCACCCTGCGTAGCGGTGCCGTGCAGTGGGCGGGATGCCGTGCACTCGGCGCTGGGGGTGGGGGATTTGGGGGATGGGGGGATGGGGGGGTACGCTGGGCTCAAGCCAAAGACCGCTGGTCATCGCTGAGCGCGCAAGCGCACACGTGATCGAAGCTCTGCACTGCAGGGGCCCGCGCAGGTGACACTGAACTTCTCCTTCGGGAACCGAGCTCCGTGCCTCTGCGCCGGAGCTTTTGTCATGTCCGGGGCTGGTCGAGGCCGGCGCTCCGCCACCGCGGGGCGTCAGGCACACATCAAGGAGTGACCATGGTGCAGAAGGACGCATCGGTCGCCGAGCTCACGAAGTCATTCGAGGACTCGACTGCCGTTCTGCTGACCGAGTACCGCGGTCTGACGGTGGCCCAGCTCAAGCAGCTGCGCAACAGCATCCGTCAGGACGCGAACTACGCCGTGGTGAAGAACACGCTGACCAAGATCGCCGCGAACAACGCGGGGATCACGTCGCTCGACGAGGACCTCAAGGGTCCCTCGGCCGTGGCGTTCGTGCACGGCGACTTCGTCGCCACCGCCAAGGCTCTGCGTGACTTCGCCAAGGCCAACCCGCTCCTCGTCATCAAGGGCGGCATCTTCGAGGGCAACGCCCTCTCCGCCGACGAGGTCAACAAGTACGCCTCGCTCGAGAGCCGCGAGGTTCTGCTGGCCAAGGCCGCGGGCATGATGAAGGCGACGATGGGCAAGGCTGCTGCCACCATCGACGCGCTTCGCGAAAAGCTGGAGACCGCCGACGCCGCGTGAGCGACAGGCGAGCTCTTACACCAACCCCATCTATCTAGGAGATACATCATGGCGAAGCTTTCCACCGAGGAGCTGCTCGAGCAGTTCGCCGGCCTGACCCTCGTCGAGCTCAGCGAGTTCGTGAAGGCGTTCGAGGAGAAGTTCGACGTCACCGCTGCTGCCCCCGTCGCCGTCGCCGGCGCGGCTGGTGGCGCTGGTGCCGCTGAGGCCGAGGAGGAGAAGGACTCGTTCGACGTCATCCTCGAGGCTGCCGGCGACAAGAAGATCCAGGTCATCAAGACGGTCCGCGAGCTCACCTCGCTGGGCCTGGGCGAGGCCAAGGCTGTCGTCGACGGTGCTCCCAAGGCCGTCCTCGAGGGCGCGAACAAGGAGACCGCCGAGAAGGCGAAGGCCGCTCTCGAAGAGGCCGGCGCGACGGTCACCCTCAAGTAATTCCCCGCTCTCACTCGAGAGCAGCACGACGGCCCCGGATGCTGCATCCGGGGCCGTCGTCGTGCGTTCGGGTTCAGTCGCGGCGGGAGAGGGTCGAGTCGCGGACGGCGACCGAGCTGTGGCCGGGTGCGCCGGCCGTCGTCCCCCGCACCACCATGCGGGGTTTGATCCGCATGGTCACGGTGTCGGCCTCGGGGTCTTCGATGTGGCGCAGAAGCAGCTCGACGGCCGCCCGGCCCTGTTCGTGGGGGATCTGTCGCAGCGTCGTCAGCGCGAACATCTCGGCGTTGACGTGGTCGTCGATGCCGACGACGCTCAGCGCGGAGGGCACCAGGATGCCGAGCCGGCGGGCCGCGATGATCGCTCCGATCGCGACGTCGTCGCAGGCGGCGACGATGCCCGTCGGCCGGGATGCCGCGTCGCTCAGCAGGTCGACGGCGGCGGCGTATCCCGCCGGCATCGAGAGCTCCGCGGGCGCGCGGCAGATCTCCGCCGAGAGTCCGGCTCGGTGCATCTCGGACTCGTAGCCGGCGTAACGCTCGGACTCGACATGCGGCCAATGCGTGGCGTCGGTGCCGCCCAGGAACGCGATGCGGCGATGCCCGAGCTCGACGAGGTGCGCGGTCGCGAGGGCGGTGGCGTGGGCGTCGTCAAGGGTGACGAGGCTCGTATCGCCTTCAGTGCCGATGATGCTCACCACCGGTTTGCCGAGCGCCAGCAGTGCGTCGAGCTCGCTCTCGGCAGGTTCCAGGCCCACGGCGATGACTCCGTCGAAGCGCCGACGGGCCAGGAAGTCCTCGAACACCCGCCGCCGGGTCTCGGTTCCCGGCCGTGCGTCGTAGAGGGTGAGGTCGAGGCCGTGTTCGAGCAGCGCTGCCTGAATTCCTTCCAGGACCTCGCCGAAGAACCATCGGCTCACGTGGGGCATCACGACACCCACCGTCTGGGTGCGGCCCGTAGCGAGGCTCATGGCCGAGGAATGGGCGACGTACGACAGCTCCTGCGCTGCGGCGGTCACCCGCCGTCGGGTCTCGTCCGACACGTAACCGCGACCGGAGAGGGCCCGGCTCGCCGTCGCCTTGGACACCCCTGCTCGGGTCGCGACGTCGGCGATGGTGCTCATGGGACCTCCTCGTCCGTTCGGGGAGACCTGCCGGGGGACTCCCACCAGAGCGTAGCGGTTTCGGGCGCGAGCGGGAACCGGTTCCATGCCCAAGCTGTGTGAGCGCTCCCATGGCAAAGACCACTATCACAGACGATGGTTGCCATTCCGTGATATTCCGCTGGTTGTGTCGGACTCTGCGGAACAGTAGGTTGTCCTGGAATCGGTTCCCCAATGGATGCGGACAAGGCTCCTCTGGGCGGACGATGATCCCGATAGAGGAGAAGTACATGGCATTGTCACAGCGATACCGTCTTCTTGCCCCCGTCGCCCTGATGGGTGCGGCAGCACTGGTGCTGGCTGGGTGCGCTGAAGGCGGCACCGACGGCGGCGGCGAGAGCAGCGGCGACGCGAAGACGACCGTCCGGATCTCGGGCGGCATCACCGGTGGTGAGGCTGACGCGCTCAACGAATCGTTCGCGCAGTTCACCGAGGACACCGGCATCAAGGTGGAGTACACCGGCGACAAGTCGTTCGAGGGCAACATCGTCACCAAGGTGACCGGTGGCGACGCCCCCGACATCGCGATCGTCCCGCAGCCCGGCCTGCTGAAGACGCTCGTCGAGACCGGCAAGGTGCTGCCCGCAACCGAGGCCGTCGAGAGTGCGGTCGACGAGAACTGGTCGCCTGACTGGAAGCAGTACGGCACCTTCGACGACACGTTCTACGCCGCGCCGATGCTCGCGAACCTGAAGGGCTACGTCTGGTACTCGCCCAAGCAGTTCGCGGAGTGGGGTGTCGAGGTGCCCAAGACGTGGGACGAGATGATCGCCCTGACCGACAAGATCGTCCAGACGACCGGTGGTCCCGCATGGTGCGCCGGCTTCGCCTCCGACGCCGCCTCCGGCTGGCCGGGCACCGACTGGATCGAGGACCTGGTCCTCCGCCAGTCCGGCCCCGACGTCTACGACCAGTGGGTCGCCGGTGACGTGAAGTTCACCGACCCGCAGATCAAGTCGGCGTTCGACGCGGTGGGAGAGATCCTGCTCAACCCCGAGTACGTCAACGCGGGCTACGGCGACGTCAAGAGCATCAACTCGACCGCGTTCGGCGACGTCGCCGCGGCTGTCGCGAGCGGCGACTGCGCCCTCACGCACCAGGCCTCGTTCCTGTCGGCGAACTTCCTCGACGTGCAGACCGCCGACGGCGCAACCCCCGAGGTCGCCCCCGACGGTGACGTCTACGCGTTCCTGACCCCGGGTTACACCGAGGGCGAGCTCCAGGTCGAGGGCGGCGGCGAGTTCGTCGCGGCCTTCTCCGACGACGAGTCGACGCAGAAGGTGCTCGAGTTCATGGCATCGCCCGAGTTCGCCGACGCCCGCGTCAAGCTCGGCGGCGTGATCTCGGCGAACAAGAACGCCGACCCCTCCCTCGCCTCGAGCGAGTTCCTCCAGGAAGCGATGACGACCCTGCAGGACGAGACCACGGTCTTCCGCTTCGACGCATCCGACCTGATGCCGTCGACGGTGGGCTCGGGCTCGTTCTGGAAGGGCATGGTCGACTGGATCGACGGCAAGGACACCGAGACCGTCCTGTCCGACATCCAGGCCGGTTACGAGAACTGATCGTCGCCTGACGACCGATTGAGCCGAGCGGGGTCGGGCTGCACAAGCCCGGCCCCGCTCCTCCCGTCCGTACCGCCCGGGTACGCCGCTGTACTCAGAAGGGGATCCACATGTCGCAGACGACCGTCGACAGACCCGTCGACACCGAACCTCCCGTCACCACCCACGCCACAGATCCGAAGGGGAGGTCGATCACCCGGATCGTCGTCGCCGTCGGCTTCGCCCTGATCGTCGCCATCCTGCTGCTCCTGATCTTCACCGGATCGAGCGAGGAATCATCCCGCATCACGATCGGGTTCTCACTCAACAGCTTCTTCCTCTGGCTGGGCGCGATGAACCCGCTCATCCAGATCCCCGTCATCCTGGCCGTGTTCGGGCTGGTCGTGGGCATCATCCTGGTGCTCATCGAGTACGCACCGAGGCCGGGCCGCGGCTACTTCATCATGCGACTCGTCGCGTGCCTGGTCATCCCGGTGCTCGCGTTCCTGCTGCTGCGCCCGTACGCCAACGCGGTCCTGTACGTCGTCGCGATCGCGCTGCTCGTGGGTGCCCTGCTCTTCTTCGCCGACTTCCGTTCGCGTCAGGGCGCGGGCTACCTGTTCCAGCTCATCCTCTTCATGGCCCCCGCCAGCATCATGCTGGCTCTCGGGCTGATCTACCCGGCCATCGCCACGATCTTCAAGTCGTTCTATGACAAGTCGGGTGAGCAGTTCGTGGGACTGGAGAACTACTTCTGGGTGTTCACCAACCCGACGGGCACGGCCTCAGTCGTCAACACGATCCTCTGGGCGCTCCTCGCTCCCACGATCTCGGTCGCCATCGGCCTGGCGTACGCGGTGTTCATCGATCGCGCCCGCGGTGAGAAGGTCCTGAAGGTCCTGGTGTTCATGCCGGTCGCGATCTCGTTCGTCGGCGCCGGCATCATCTGGAAGTTCATGTACGACGCCCGTCAGGGGGAGCAGGTCGGTCTGCTCAACGCGATCGTCACGGCGTTCGGCGGCGATCCGATCCAGTGGCTCGCCATCAAGCCGGTGATCAACACGCTCATGCTGCTGGTGGTCTTCATCTGGACGCAGACCGGCTTCGCCATGGTGATCCTCTCGGCCGCGATCAAGGCCGTCCCGACCGAGCAGCTCGAAGCGGCGCAGCTGGACGGCACGAACGCCTGGCAGCGTTTCCGCAACGTCACCGTCCCCGGCATCCGGTCGTCGCTGATCGTCGTACTCACGACCATCACGATCGCGTCGTTGAAGGTGTACGACATCGTGGCCGTCATGACCGGCGGTCGCGACGAGACGACCGTGCTCGGCTTCGAGATGGTCAACCAGCAGCAGCGGTTCCAGAGCTACGGGCACTCGTCCGCGCTCGCCGTCGTGCTGTTCCTGTTCGTCCTGCCGCTGATCATCTACAACGCCCGATCGATGGCCAAGCAGAGGGAGATCCGCTGATGACCGTTGCAGCCCCGGCCGCGCCCGTCGACACCCGCACCAAGCGCCAGGTGGCGCGCGACACCCGTCGCAACGAGGCGATCGCCCACAAGAAGCTGACGTCGAAGGGCGCGACCATCGCGGCCGTCATCATCGCCATCTTCTGGACGATCCCGACCTTCGGCCTGTTCGTGACGTCGTTCCGACCCGGCGCGGACACGCAGTCCACCGGATGGTGGACGGTCTTCGCCAACCCGGAGTTCACCCTCGACAACTACGCCGAGGCACTGACCGCCGGAGGGACGTCGACGACGCTCGCCTCGGCGTTCATCAACTCGCTCGCGATCACCATCCCCGCGACGGTGTTCCCGATCGTGATGGCCTCCCTCGCCGCCTACGCGTTCGCGTGGATCGACTTCAAGGGCCGTAGCGCGCTCTTCGTCTTCGTGTTCGCGCTGCAGATCGTGCCCCTGCAGATGGCTCTCGTGCCGCTGCTCAGCCTCTTCTCGGAGGGGCTCACGATCAACGACGTGCCCATCTTCCCCGGCTTCGGCCTCAACGAGGTGCAGTACAGCTTCGCCCGCGTCTGGATCGCCCACGCCATCTTCGCGCTGCCGTTGGCGACGTTCATGCTGCACAACTTCATCGCCGAGATCCCGGGCGAGATCATCGAGGCCGCGCGGGTCGACGGTGCCGGCCACGGACAGGTCTTCTTCCGCATCATCGTTCCGCTGGCCGCTCCCGCGATCGCCTCGTTCGCGATCTTCCAGTTCCTGTGGGTGTGGAACGACCTGCTCGTCGCGACGATCTTCGCGTCGCCGGGTGCCCTGCCCATCACGCAGGCGCTGAACTCGCTGTCGGGCACGTGGGGCAACCGGTGGTTCCTGCAGTCGGCGGGAACCTTCATCTCGATCATCGTGCCGCTGATCGTGTTCTTCGCCCTGCAGCGCTTCTTCGTGCGCGGCCTGCTGGCCGGAGCCACGAAGGGCTGACTGAGAAGATCGGATGCCGCTGGGGTGCGGGGGCTGTCAGCCTCCGCACCCCAGTCGTTGCTGGATCGATCGCATCAGGTCGATCTCGGCACTCTGCGTCTCGATGACGCCACCGGCGACCTGGACGGCCCGAGGATCGCTGCCGAGATCGACGAGGGCCTGCGCCATGGGAATGGCGCCCTGGTGGTGACGGATCATGAGGTCGAGGAACGTGCAGTCAGCGGCGACGCCGGTCTCGGCGTCGAGCTGAGCGAGCTGCGCGGGCGTGGCCATGCCCATCTCGGCGCGGAGCTCTTCGTCGCTCGGCTGGGCGGACGCGGTGCCGTGGTCGTGGGCGGGGTGCCCGACCATCCACTGCATGAGAGGAGCGGTCGAGCCCTGCGGCAGGCCCCATTGGACGAGCCAGTCGTAGAACTCGCCGCGCTGACCGGCCTGCGCGGTGGCGATGTCGAACGCGAGCGTGCGGATGCCCTCGTCCTCGGTCTTGCGGTAGATCGTCATCGCCATCTCGATCGCCTGCGTGTGATGCACCTGCATGTCGCGGGCGAATCCGGCCTCGGGGGAGGAATCGCCGGGGACCGCGGGCGAGGTGCCGAAGGCCGAGAACCGCCCCACCGCGAAGGCCGCGCCCGCGACGGCGAGGACGATCAGGAGCACTGCCCACCAGCGCATGCCGGGTGGCGGCGGGACGGATGCCTGCGGCCCCGTGCCCACCGCGACGTCGTCGGTCACGCCTTGCCGGGCCCGTCGATCGCACCCGAGCAGATCGCGTTCGGCTCGGGGACGTTCTGGCTGCGCCAGTACTCGGTGAAGAAGTCGCGGATGCGCTCGTCGTCGGCCGAGTCGACCTTCAGCTGGGCGTTCCATGCGCTCACGGCGATGGGGGTGTCCATGTCGGGGTACGGCGTCAGCAGCGCATAGGTGCTCGGCATGTAGCCCTCGAGGGTCTCGATGTCGGCATCGGACACCTGCGCCGGGTCGTAGGTGATCCAGACCGCACCGTGCTCGAGGGAGTGGACGGCGTTCTCGTTCGCCTGCGGCTCGGTGTAGACGCCGCAGTTGAGCCAGTACGGGTTGTGCTCGCCTCCCGTGGGCGGGGTCTGAGGGTACTCGACGGTGCCTTCGACGTGCGTCGTGATGTTCTGGAACGTCTCGACGCCGGGGATCTCGCGACCGGTGCTGTTGCCGGCCTCGTACGTGACGGGCCGGGGCGCGAGGACGACGGAGGCTGCGATGAGTCCCACCACGGCGACTGCGGCGGTCGAGCCGACGACCCACCAGGTCAGCTTGCTGCGGCGTCGCTTCGCCAGCTGCTTCTGATACTCGGCGAGCTTGGCCTGCTTCTGCTGCTCGCGCTGCTGCTTGACGGTGAGGTTGATCTGGGCCTGGGCGGCAGGATTGCCGCTCGTTCGCTTGTCGGCGGACGGAGTCATTGCTGTGACCTCGGTTCGGGGGCAAGAGGATGGGCGCGCGTGCGGCGCGTGGCCAGCCTATGCGCGTGAATGGTGAATCGGCTGAGAGGCGCGAACATCGTGAAGTCGCGCCGGGTTACGATAGAAGGTCGCTCGAAAACGCTGCTGCCACGAAACGAAGAAGACGTGCCCGAAACTCCTCCCCATCATTCATCCTCCACCACCGGGGCGATCCGCACGCTGGGCTCGAACCCCGCGACGGCGCCCATCATGCTCCACCCGGGTGATGCGATCCCGACCTCGCGCCGCGTCGTCTACATCATCCTGCTCGGCGCCCTCACCGCACTCGGCCCCTTCACGATCGATCTGTACCTGCCGGCCTTCCCCGCATTGGAGGCCGACTTCCAGACGACGGCCGCGGCGATCCAGCTGACCCTCACCGGGACCATGGTCGGCTTCGCGCTCGGACAGCTCATCGTCGGGCCGCTCAGCGACAAGCTCGGGCGCAGGATTCCGTTGCTGTGCGTGACCGCGTTGCATGTGCTGTCGAGCACGGCCGCTGCCATCGCCCCGACCCTCGAGCTGCTGAGCGCCGCCCGGGTCTTCATGGGCATCGGCGCAGCCGCGGGCGGCGTCGTCGCCATGGCGATCGTGCGCGACCTCTTCGGCGGACGCCGGCTCGTGGTGATGCTCAGCCGCCTGGCGCTCGTCTCCGGTGTCGCCCCGGTGGCCGCCCCGCTCGTCGGCTCGGGCCTGCTCACGGTCATGCCCTGGCGGGGCATCTTCGTCGTCCTCGCCGCCTACGGCGCAGTGATGCTGATCGCCTCTCTCTTCCTCGTGCCCGAGACCCTGCCCAAGGCGCGGCGCCGCGACAACGGTTCGGCGACCGTGTGGCAGCGCTATCGCAGCGTCCTGAGCGACCGCATCTTCATCGGCGTGCTCATCATCGGCGGCATGACGTTCAGCGGACTGTTCTCCTACCTGTCGTCGTCGTCGTTCCTCTTCCAGCAGACGTACGGCTTCGACCCGCAGCAGTACGGCATCCTCTTCGCCGTCAACTCGCTCGGCGTCGTCCTGGGCGTGCAGACGGCGTCGCGCCTCGCGGCCCGATTCGGTCCGCAGTGGGTCATGGCGGTCTCGACCGCCGTGCTCGTCGTCGCCGGGGCCGCGATCATCGTCACCGACCAGCTGGGTCTGGGGCTGTGGGGCACGATCGTGCCGCTGTTCTTCTTCATCACGGCATGCGGCTTCACCTTCCCCTGCGTGCAGGTGCTCGCCCTCGATCGTCACGGACGCGCGGCCGGCACCGCGGCCTCCCTCATCGGTGCCGTCAACTTCGGCGTCGCGGGCTTCATCTCGCCGCTCGCCGCGTGGATCTCGGGCGGCTCGGGCATCACGGCCACGACGATGGCCTCGGTGATGGCCGGGTGCGCCGTGGTGGCGGTGCTCTCGCTGTGGCTCGTCGTGCGTCCGCGCAGCGTCCCTCAGCTCTCTCCCTGATCGCCGCGTCCAGCGCAAGGGGCGACGTCCAGTCGGCCATCGTCGACACAATGGACCGATGAACGCCGCCCCTGCCACCGATCCCCGCCGGCTCTGGCCGCGTCGAGCCATCCTGGGAGCCGTCCTCATTGTGGTCGGCGCGCTGCTGGGGTGGTGGCTGTTCACGCAGCTCGGCCAGCCTTTCGCCATCGACCGGTGGTGGAACGAGACGCTCCCCGCCGACCCGGGCGCCGTCGGCCTCGTGTTCGGGCTCGTGATGAACCGGATCGGCGGCACGTGGGTCGGGGTCTTCGCGATCCCGATCGCGGTGGCCGTGGTGCTGATCGTGCTGCGTCGGCCCTGGGCCGCTGGCTACTTCATCGTGGCGTCGGCGGTGAGCGCGCTCATCGTGCAGCTGATCAAAAACCTCGTCGACCGGGCCCGGCCCGAAGACATCCTGGTGACGACCGACGCGGGGTCATATCCGTCGGGGCATACGGCCAACGCGGCCACGATCGCGGTGGTGGCCGTCATCCTCTTCCCTCGCATTTGGGTCGCGCTCATCGGAATCGCCTGGACTCTGCTCATGGCACTCAGCCGCACGGTCGTGCACGCGCACTGGCTCTCCGACACGGTCGGGGGGATGCTGCTGGGGGCCGGGGTCGCGCTCGTGATCGCCGCGATGTTCACCGAACAGCTGGAACGGGAACGCCGTGCCGTGGGGGAGCGTCGGGGCTAGGCTCGCCCGCATGAGCGTCTCGCCCGATGGCCCGGCCGTTCCCTCCGACGACGCGGTGGCCGCTGCAGACCTTGCCCGGCTGCGTGCGGAGGCGGATGCCGCCGAGGCGGCTCTCGTCGCCGCCCGCGCGCGGGCCGCTCTGGCGGCCGCCGAAGCGGAGGCGGCCAGGGCAGCGGCATCGCTCCCGCCCGGCGCGGCGGCCGCCGCGCCCTCGGCCGCCGGCGCCGAGCCTGCGGTGATCGGGGGAGCGGTGGGCCCGCTCGAGGCGCCGGAGGTCGACGCGATTCGACAGGGCTACGCGTTCGAGGGGCCGGCGCTCGAGCTCGGAGCGCTTCTGAACGGCGAGCCGCAACGCGATGCGCCCGTTCGCATCCCCCTCGCGATGACGAACCGTCACGGCCTCGTCGCCGGCGCGACCGGTACGGGCAAGACCCGCACCCTCCAGGTTCTCGTGGAGCAGCTGGCGGCCAACGGCGTGCCCGTGTTCGCCGCCGACATCAAGGGCGATCTCTCGGGGCTGGCCTCACCGGGCGAGGCCGACGAGAAGCTCGTCTCGCGGACCCGCGCGATCGGCCAGGACTGGTCGCCACGCTCGTTCGCGGCGGAGTTCCTCGCTCTCGGCGACCGAGGAACGGGGACACCCGTTCGCGCCACGGTGTCGGGCTTCGGTCCCCTGCTGCTGAGCCGCGTGCTCGGATTGAACGCCACGCAGGAGTCGAGTCTCGGCCTCGTCTTCCACTACGCCGACGCGAACGGCCTCGCCCTCGTCGATCTCTCCGACCTCCGAGCGGTGCTGACCTACCTCACCAGCGACGACGGCAAGCCCGAGCTCGCCGAACTCGGCGGGCTCTCGAAGGCCACGGCCGGCGTCATCCTGCGCGAGCTCATCACCTTCGCCGACGCCGGGGCGGACGTCTTCTTCGGCGAACCGGAGTTCGATGTCCGCGACCTCATGCGCACGACCGACACCGGCGAGGGCGTCGTCACCCTGCTCGAGGTGCCCGGGGTCGCCGACCAGCCGGTGCTCTATTCGACGTTCCTCATGTACCTGTTGGCGGAGCTGTTCGAGGTGCTGCCCGAGGTGGGTGACCGCGACAAGCCCGAGCTCGTGTTCTTCTTCGACGAGGCGCATCTGCTGTTCCGCGACGCCTCGAAGGACTTCCTGTCCGCCGTGGTCCAGACGGTCCGGCTGATCCGATCGA
The DNA here is from genome assembly GCF_003610405.1 of Microbacterium sp. AG238. Lineage (GTDB taxonomy): Bacteria > Actinomycetota > Actinomycetes > Actinomycetales > Microbacteriaceae > Microbacterium. Next base: position 1,104,912 of record NZ_RAQC01000001.1, on the reverse strand, counting down.
AGGGTGTCGGCGTCTTCTTCGTCACGCAGACGCCCAAGGATGTTCCATCGGATGTGCTGGCACAGCTCGGCTCGCGCGTGCAGCACGCGCTGCGCGCCTTCACCCCCGACGACGCCAAAGCGCTGCGGGCGAGCGTCGGCACCTACCCGCGATCGGGCTACGACCTCGAGCGGGTGCTGCAGGAGCTCGGAACCGGCGAGGCCGTCGTGACCGTGATGAACGAGAGGGGCGCGCCGACTCCCGTCGCGTGGACCCGGCTGCGCGCGCCCCAGGCCCTGATGTCGCCCGCCGCCCCTGCGGACATCGAGGCCCGGGTGGCGGCGTCCGAGATCCGGCCGCGCTACGCCGAGGCGATCGATCGCGAATCGGCACGCGAGATCCTGACCGCTCGCATGAACGCCGCGCAGGCGGCCCTCGATGCGGCCGAGGCGGAGGCCGCGCGCCGCAAGGCCGAGCAGGACGCCGCGAAGCTGCGGGCGAAGGCGGATGCCGCCTACGCCAAGCAGCTCGCCGCCATCCGCAAGCAGGCGGCGGCCGATGAGGCGAAGGAGCGACGCGACCACGACCGGATGCTGCGGAGCATGACCTCCAACACGCGCTCGCGCACGAAGACGCCGGCAGAGCAGATCCTCGGCTCTCGTGCCGCGCGGGAAGTGCTCACCGGCGTCATCCGGGGCATCTTCGGCACCGGACGGCGCTGAAGCGCGAGAGGGACAGCGCCTCAGGACCGGAGGATGTCGAGCGGCATCGTCGAGGTGTCGATACGCGGGTCGTCGTCTTGCCCCGCGACGAGAGCCTCGGCCTCGGCGACGGTCTCGACCGTCGGCACCGAGCCGAGCAGGGGACGCTGCGCGGTCTCGCGCATCGCGAACAGCGCGACGGCCGCCAGCGCCGAGAAGAACATGATGTAGAACGCGGGCATGTAGGTGTTGCCGGTCCACTCGATGAGCGCCTGGCTGAACAGCGGCGTCGTGCCGCCGAAGAGCGACACCGCGAGGTTGTACGCGATGCCCATGGCGCCGAAGCGGGTCGCGGTCGGGAACAGCGCCGGCAGGGCACTCGCCGAGATCGCGACGAACAGCGCGACCGGCACGGCGATGATGCCCAGGGCCACGAAGACGGCCCACAGCTCGCCGATCTGCATGATCGCGAACGCTGGGATGGTCAGCACGAGTGATGCGCCGATCGCGAAGGCGTAGACGCGCCGGCGGCCGAACCGGTCGCTGAGCCGACCGACGAACGGCAGGGTCGCCGACATCACGACCAGCACCGGAACGGTCGCCACCGCGGCCGAGAGGTTCGAGAGACCGACCTCCTTCTCGAGGTAGGTCGGCATGTAGCTGGTCAATGCGTACCCTGCGGTGTTGGTCGCGGCGACGATGGCCACGGCGACGAGGATCGTCCGCCAGTGGTGGCGCAGGATGCCGCCGATGCCGTGGCGGGCCATCGGGTCGTCCTTGCGGGGCGGCGCGGCCGATTCCGACTCCTGCTCGAACGCGGGGGTCTCGGGGATGCGCAGCCGGAACCAGATGGCGACGATGCCCAGGGGGATGGCGACGAGGAACGGGATGCGCCAGCCGCCGTCGACCATCGCGTCCGGCCCCCAGAGGCCCTGGGTGATGAGGGTGGTCACCGCGACGACCGTGGCACCGGCTGCGAAGCCGACGTACGAGCCGACGTCGAGCCACGACGCCCAGAAGCCGCGCGAGCGGTCGGGGGAGAACTCGGTGACGTACGTCGAGGCCCCCGCGTACTCGCCACCGGTCGAGAAGCCCTGCACCATCTTCAGCACATACAGGGGCACGACCGCCCAGATGCCGATCTGCGCGGATGTGGGGAGCAGACCGATGAGTGCCGTCGCGGTCGCCATCATCGCCATCGTGAGGAACAGGACCTTCTGACGCCCGATCCGGTCGCCGAGAGGTCCGAGCACGATGCCGCCGAGGGGCCGCACGAGGAACGAGACGGCGAATCCGAGCAGCGTCACGAGAAGCCCCCAGGGGTCGGGGATGTCCTCGGCGAACACGACGGTCAGGGTCACGGCGAGGTAGCCGTAGATGCCGAAGTCGAACCACTCCATGAAGTTCCCGACCACGGTCCCCGAGATCGCGGTGCGGACCTTCTTGCGTTCGACGACGATGACGTCATCGACCTCGAGACGTCGGCGGGCAGGCCGCTTCGTGCGCGTGCGTGACATATTCGGTTCTCCTCCGGCAGCGCCGCCGGGCTCGGGTCGCCAGACGACTGTCCTTCGCTCACGGGAGCGTAGCCCCGCGGCAGGGGGCCCACGCAAGCTCGCGGTCCGACGTTGCGATCGGGCGGGCGCTCGCCTATCGTGCGCGCGGGGCGCCGCTGGTGTCATCACCGACCGATCGACCGAGGCGTGTCAAGTCATGTCGGTCGATGCTCGGCGGCGCCTACCGTCTGATCATGACCGAGCTGACCGCACCCACCGGACACGAGCCCGAGCTGCGAGCGCAGCCTCGATCGGACGGATCCGCCCCCCGAGCCCTCGTCCTCGGCGCCACCGGCTACATCGGCGGGCGCTTGGTGCCGCGCCTCGTCGCGGCCGGATACCGTGTGCGCGTGCTGGCACGCACCCCCGAACGCGTCGCGAGCTTTCCGTGGGGAGACGCCGTCGAGATCGTCGGAGGCTCGGCCGACGACGCGGAGGCCGTCGCCGAAGCCGTCGACGACGTGGATGTCGTGTACTACCTCATCCACTCGATGGGAGCGGGTGCCGGATTCGAGGAAGCCGACGAGCGGGCGGCCCGCACCGTCGCCGAGGCCGCCGCGGCGGCATCCGTGAAGCGCATCGTCTACCTGGGCGGACTGCACCCCTCCGACGCCGAGCTGTCGCCGCACCTGCGGTCGCGCGTGGAGGTCGGCGAGATCCTGCTGGCGTCGGGGGTGCCCACCCTCGTGCTGCAGGCAGGTGTCGTCATCGGCTCGGGGTCGGCATCGTTCGAGATGGTGCGTCACCTCACCGACGTCCTGCCGTACATGCCGGCGCCGAAGTGGGTGCGAAACCGCATCCAGCCGATCGCGGTCCGCGACGTCCTGCACTACCTCCTCGGCGCGGCTCGCGTCGATCCCGACCTGAACCGTGCCGTCGACATCGGCGGGCCCGATGTCCTGCGCTACGGGCAGATGATGAACGGGTACGCCCTCGAGGCGGGCTTGCGCCAGAGGGCGATCGCGGCCCTGCCGGTGCTGACGCCGGGGCTGGCCTCGCACTGGGTCAACCTGGTGACGCCGGTGCCGCGCGCCATCGCGCGTCCGCTGATCGCGTCGCTCCAGAACGAGTGCGTCATGGACGATCACGACATCGACGCGATCATCCCGCAGCCCGAGGACGGCCTTACGTCGTATCGGACGAGTGTGCGACTGGCGCTCCACCGCATGGACGCCGACGAGGTCGAGACGAGCTGGCAGGACGCCGATGTGCTCGGTGCGCCGAGCGACCCCCTGCCGAGCGACCCCGAGTGGGCGGGCCGGACGGTATTCACGGACGAGCGGTCCGCCGAGACCAGCGCATCGCCCGAGCGGCTGTGGGAGGTCATCGCCGGAATCGGTGGGACGAATGGCTGGTACTCCGCTCGCGCGCTGTGGGAGATCCGCGGCTGGATGGACCGCCTGGTCGGCGGCATCGGTCTCGCACGTGGCCGCCGAAGCCGGGGCAAGGTGCGGGTGGGGGATGCGATCGACTTCTGGCGGGTGGAGGCTGTCGAGGACGGGCGCCTGCTGCGTCTGCGTGCGGAGATGCGCGTGCCCGGCGAGGCCTGGCTCGAGCTCAAGGTCGCCCCGCGCGAGGGGGGTGCCCGGTACGAGCAGCGCGCGATCTTCTTCCCCCGCGGGCTGGCGGGGCGACTGTACTGGCTCGGCGTGCTGCCGTTCCACGGACTGATCTTCACGGCGATGGCCACGCGCATCACCGAGATGGCCGAGGGGAAGGTGGAGGAGGGGCGGATCGCGGTCGAGAGCGCGCACGCCGACGACGACTCCGCCTCATCAGATGCGGGCACTCCTAGGGTGGGGTCATGAGCCGCTTCGCCACCGTCATCACCGTGTCCGACCGATCAGCGCACGGTGAACGCCCGGACACGGCGGGTCCCGTCGCCGTCGAGGCCCTGCGCGGCGCGGGGTGGGAGTGCGGCGACCCGACGGTCGTCGCCGATGGCGTCGCCTCGGTCGCGGAGGCTCTGCGCGCCGCGATCGCCGCGGGTGCGCGCCTCATCGTCACGACGGGCGGCACAGGTGTGGCGCCGCGCGACGAGACGCCCGAAGCCACCGGCGAGGTCATCGAACGCGAGCTGCCGGGCGTGGCCGAAGAGCTGCGCCGACGCGGGGTCGTCGAGACCCCCACGGCCGTCCTGTCGCGCGGGCGCGCGGGGGTGGCCGGTGGGACGCTGATCGTGAACCTGCCGGGGTCGCCCCGGGCCGTGGCATCCGGTATGGATGTGGTGACGGGCATCGCCGGGCATGTCGTCGCCCAGCTCGACGGGCACGATCACTGATGGGTGAGATCCGCATCGCCCGCATCACCGCCGAGCCTCTCGACGTGTCGCAGCACCTCGAGGCCGTCGAGTCCGCCGCGGTCGGGGCCGTGACGAGCTTCGTCGGAACCGTGCGCGATCACGACCCGGATGCCGCGGGCACGGTCGCCGCGCTGCACTACGAGGCTCATCCCGACGCCGAGGCGACGCTGCGTGCGATCGCGGAGACCGCGCTCGCCGGACGTGACGGTGCGGTCGCGGTCAGCCACCGCGTCGGCGACCTCGGGGTGGGGGATGCGGCGGTCGTCATCGCGGTGGGCACGGCGCACCGGGATGACGCCTTCGACGTGTGCCGTGAGCTGATCGAGGCGATCAAACGCGAGCTGCCGATCTGGAAGCAGCAGATCGAGACCGACGGCACGACCGCGTGGAAGGGGATCGGCGGCTGATCGCTGAGCGCCGGCGGTCTCAGCCGCCGGCGAACGGCGGCAGGATGTCGACGGTGACGTCGGGACCGATCTCGGTGGCGTCGGCGACGCGCGCACCGTCGACCAGCACGGCGCACTTGGGCAGGATCGCTCCCAGCCCCGGACGTTCGCGAGACAGCGCGTCGCGCAGGGCGCCGAGGGTGATCTCGGAGCGGTCCTCGTCGTTCCGTCCGGCGCGCTCGGCCGCGGCGGCGAAGTAGCGCACGCGAGCCATCAGGCGTCCCCACCGGGGCGCCGCCAGTCGCCGCTGCGGCCACCGGACTTCGCCGTGATGCGGACGTTCTCGATCGAGGTCGTCTTGTCGAGGCCTTTCACCATGTCGACCACGGCGAGGGCGGCGACCGCCACCGAGGTGAGCGCCTCCATCTCGACGCCGGTCCGGTCGGCGGTGCGCGCCGTCGCCTCGATCTCGATGCCCTCGTCGGTGATGTCGAGGTCGACGACGACCCCGTGCACGCCGATCACGTGGGCGAGAGGCAGCAGTTCGGGGGTGCGCTTGGCAGCCTGGATGCCGGCGATGCGAGCCACGGCGAGGACATCGCCCTTCGGCACGGTGCCGTCACGCAGCGCGGCGACGACCTCGGGCGAACAGCGGACGAAGCCGCGAGCGGTCGCCGCGCGGACGGTCGGCTGCTTCGCGGTGACGTCGACCATGCGGGCGTGACCGGCGTCGTCGAGGTGGGTGAAGCTCATGCCCTCATCCTTCCAGCAGCACGACGTCGATGAGGTCGCCGGGCTCTACGGCGACGGTCTCCGCCGGCACGACCGCATACGCCTCGGCGAGGGCGAGGGCGCCCGCGAGGTGCGACCCCGAGCCGCCGGGTGTCGCCGGATGCACGGACCAGCGCACGGGGTCGGAGCGGTCGATGACCGCGGGGAGGTACTGCCGACGGCCCGGCGGCGTACGCCAGGACTCGCCCGCGGGAAGTCGGAGAGCCGGTCGGTACAGGTCGGAGCGGCCCTGCAGGGCGAGGAGGGCGGGGCGTACGAACACCTCGAACGACACCGCCGCGCTCACCGGGTTTCCGGGAAGGCCGAACACGAGCGTCCCCGAGGGCAGGACACCGAACGCCTGCGGCTTGCCCGGCTGCATCGCCACCCGCGAGAAGCGCAGCGCATCGCCGAGCTCGGTCTTGACGACCTCGTAGGCGCCCGCACTCACCCCGCCCGAGGTGATGACGACGTCCGCCCGGGACTCGCCGGTGGTTGCCGCCGTGATCTCGGCCCGGAAGGCGGCGCCACCGTCGTCGACGTGCACGCGGCGGACGACGGCACCGCCCGCCTGACGGGAGAGCGCGTCGAGCAACAGGCCGTTCGACTCGGGGATCTGGCCTCGCGTGCGGGGGAGGCCGGGTTCGACGAGCTCGCTGCCGGTCGAGATCACGACGACGCGCGGCGCGTGCGAGACGGTGACCCGGGCGATGTCGGCAGCCGCGAGGGCGGCGAGCTGCCGGGGGCCGAGCAGCACTCCCGCGCCCAGCACGGTGTCGCCGGGGCGGATGTCGTCGTGCGCACGCCGGACGAACACTCCCCGCCGTGCGGGAGCGGTGAGGACGCGCGCGGTCGTCAGCGAATCGTCGAGGCCGCCGGCGGTGTCTTCGAACGGCACGATGGTGTCGGCCCCGGATGGCACCGGGGCGCCCGTCATGATGCGCGCGGTCTCGCCGGCGCGCAGACGCGGGTCGTCGGCGGTGCCGGCCGGCAGGTCGGCGACGACCGCCAGATCGACGGGATGCTCGGCCGACGCGGTCGCGACGTCGTCGAAGCGGACCGCGAAGCCGTCCATGGCGGAGTTGTCGAAATCGGGGATGCCTCCCCGTGCGACGGCCGCTTCGCGCAGGACCGATCCGGCGGCGTCCGCGAGCCCGGCCGTGCGGGTCGGCAGCGGTCGCACGGCCGCGAGGACGTCGGCGAGCTGCTCCTCGACCGAGCGCAGCCCGCCGCTCACGATCGCCACCCGGCGAGGCCTCCCGCGAGGACGGAGGCCGTCACGCCCCGGCCGCGGAGGACGTCGGCGGCGCGGCGTGCCCGGATGCCGTGCGCGCACACGACCACGACCCGGTCGGCGTCGACGCGGCTCGGGTCGGCGAGGAGATCGCCGAGGGGGAGCAGCACCGAGCCGGGGAGCACCCCCGTCGCCGTCTCGTGGGGCTCTCGGACATCGAGGACCACCGCCCCGGCGCGCTGCTGGGCGCGGAGCTGATCGAGATCGATCTCGGGCGTCGTCGGCCGCGTCTGCGGGGTGCGGGGCTCAGGCGCCGGGGGCGCCGGCGGTGCGCTCGAGGCGGCACGCAGCGGCACCTCACGCGTGGTCCCGGACAGCGCGTCGACCACCACGAGCCGGCCCAGGAGCGGCTCGCCGACACCGGTGATGAGCTTGATGGCCTCCGTCGCGAGCATTCCCCCCACCGTCAGGCAGAGCGACCCGAGCACACCGACCTCGGCGCAGGTCGGCAGATCGTCGGCGCTGCCGGCGGGGTAGAGGTCGTCGAGCCCGATCGCCGGTATCCCCTCCGGTGGGTCCGTCCAGAACACGGTGACCTGCGCGTGGAACTCCTGGATGACGCCCCAGACGAGGGGCAGTCCGAGCGCCGCGCACGCCGCGGCGACGACGGTGCGGGTCTCGAACGTGTCGGTGCCGTCGATGACGAGGTCGCTTCCGGCGAGCAGACGCGACGCGTTGTCGGCATCCAGTCGCTCGCGGCGCGGCTCGATCCGCGTCTCGGGCGACAGCGCGGCAGCCGCGCGGAGGGCCGAGGCGACCTTCGGGCTGCCGACGTCGTCGGCGCGGTGGATGACCTGCCGCTGGAGGTTGGCGTACTCAATCACGTCATCGTCGATGACGGTGATCGTCCCGACCCCCGCGGCGGTGAGGGCGAGGATGACGGGAGAGCCGAGGCCGCCCGCACCGACGACAGCGACGTGAGCCGCCGTCAACCGCCGCTGACCCTCGTCGCCCACGCCCGCGAGGACGGCGTGCCTCGCGGTGCGTTCGCGCTCGCGATCCGACAGGGTGTCGACGGGAGCGACGAGGGGCGCGAGGATCATGGGATCAGGCTAGACGCGCGCGGGGGTACCGGGGGCGGGCGGTGGCGAGAACGCCCCGCGCATCCGCGGATGCGGTGGATTCCGCCCTCGACCTCCGCAGACGCGGGTATGTTCGGCGCATGACGACGTATCGCATCTCGGAGGCGGCCCGCCTTCTCGGCGTCAGCGATGACACCGTCCGTCGCTGGACCGACCAGGGCGTCCTCCCGGTCTCGGGCGAAAGCCCGGCGCGGATTCCCGGCGACGCTCTCGCGGCTCACGCGGTCGAGCTCGCTTCTGCCGCCGACGACCCGTGGGATCGGCTCTCGAGCGCCCGCAACCGCTTCGTCGGCCTCGTCACACGGGTGCAGATCGACGGGGTGATGGCCCAGGTCGACGTGCAGTCCGGACCGCACCGCGTCGTGTCGCTGATGTCGGCCGAGGCGGCGCGCGAGCTCGAACTCGAACCCGGTTCGCTCGCCGTCGCGGTCGTCAAGGCCACCACGGTCGTCGTCGAGACTCCGAAGGACTGAACCGTGCGCGTGCGAACACGACGAACGACGAGCATCGCGGCCCTCGCCGCGGCCGCGTTGCTGCTGGCCGGATGCGCGGCGGGCGGTGGCCCCGACACCGGCACGGACGGCACGCCGGGCGTGGCCGAGTCGGGGCCCGGCACAGCGGAAGCCGGCGTCTCGGGCGAGGTCACCGTCTTCGCCGCGGCGTCGCTGAAGACGGGATTCGACGAGCTGGCCACGCAGTTCGAGCAGCGGCATCCCTCGGTCACGATCTCGCCGATCAGCTATGACGGATCGTCGACCCTCGCGACTCAGGTGATCGAGGGGGCGCCGGCCGACGTCTTCGCCTCCGCCGACGAGGCGAACATGCAGAGAGTCGTCGCGGCCGGAGTCGCCGGCTCGCCCGAGGTCTTCGCGATGAACCGGCTCACCCTCGTGGTGCCGTCCGGCAACCCCGGCTCGGTCACGGGTCTGGCAGACCTCGCCGACCCCGATCGCACGGTGGTGCTCTGTGCGGCCGCCGTCCCGTGCGGCGCGGCATCGGCGACGCTTCTCAGCGATGCGGGTGTCGCGGCGAGCGTCGACAGCTACGAGCAGAACGTGACGGCGGTGCTGACGAAGGTCGCCAGCGGGGAAGCCGACGCGGGGCTCGTCTACGTCACGGATGCCGCTCTCACCGGCGACGTCGAGACGGTCGAGGTTCCCGGCGCCGAGCGAGTCGTCAATCGCTACCCGATCGCGGTGCTCGCCGACGCGCAGTCGCCCGACGCAGCCGCGGAGTTCGTCGCCTACGTGCTGTCCGACGAGGGCCAGGCGGTGCTGCGCCGTCTCGGTTTCGGCGCCCCGTGAGCGGCGCCGAAGCCGGCCGTCAGCGGGCGACGGGTCGCCGGACGCCGGGGAATCTGCCGCGCATCCTGCTCGTCCCCGCGGTCGTCGGCCTCGCGCTCCTCGTGGTTCCCCTCGTCGCGCTCGTGGGCCGCGTCGACCCCGCGACGGTGTGGGCCGACGTCACCTCACCCGAGGCCGGCGCGGCTCTCGCGCTGTCGCTGCAGACGGCGCTGACGGCCACGGCGGCGTGCATCGTGCTCGGGGTTCCGCTCGCCCTCACCATCGCCCGGGCGAGCGATCGAAGCGCGGCGGTGCTTCGCGCCGTGGTGACGGTTCCGCTCGTGCTGCCGCCGATGGTGGGCGGCGTCGCCCTGCTGTTCCTCTTCGGGCGCACCGGCTGGCTGGGCGCCGTGCTCGGCGAAGCCGGCATCCGTATCCCGTTCACGACCGCCGCCGTCGTGATCGCACAGACCTTCGTCGCCCTTCCCTTCCTCGTCCTGGCGCTTGAGGGGGCGCTGCGGGCGACGGGCGTCGGATACGAGCAGACAGCCGCGGCGCTCGGCGCGGGACGGTGGCGGATACTGTGGCGGGTCACACTGCCGCTCGCCGCCCCCGGGCTGATCGCGGGAACCGTGCTGTGCTTCGCCCGCGCACTCGGCGAGTTCGGCGCCACCGCGCTGTTCGCCGGCAACGCGCCCGGAGTCACGCAGACGATGCCGCTGGCGATCTACACCGCGTTCAACGGCGCCGGGGTGTCGCAGGGCACGGCGGTGGCGCTGTCGCTGCTCCTGCTCATCACGGCGATCGCGGCGCTTCTGCTCGTGCGCGCCTGGCGACCGGGCGGTGCTCGGTGAGCGGGCGGCTCACGGCCCGCGTCCGGGTGCAGCGCCCCGGTCTCACCGTGGCCGCCGAGCTGGTCGCGGAGCCAGGCGAGATCGTCGCCGTCATGGGGCCGAGCGGGGCGGGCAAGTCGACCGTCCTCGAGGCGATCGCGGGTCTCGTGCGGCTCGATGCGGGGTCGATCCGCGTCGACGGCGACGAGGTGGCCAGTCCGCGTCACCGTGTCGCGCCGCAGCGCCATGGCATCGTGCTGCTGCGTCAGGACCCCGGCCTCTTCCCGCACCTCTCGACACGCGAGAACGTCGCCTTCGGGCTGCGCTCTCGCGGGGCGCCCGCTCGTGGGTCGCGTCTCGTCGCCGACGAATGGCTCGAACGGGTCGGGCTCGCCGGGGTGGGAGGACAGCATCCCCGCGAGCTCTCCGGTGGACAGCAGCAGCGGGTCGCCCTCGCCCGCGCGCTCGCGGCGCGACCCCGCGTCATCCTGCTCGATGAACCGTTCACGGCGCTCGACCCGGCGACGGCCGCCTCGCTCCGCACGATGCTCGGCGAACAGCTGCGGGCCGCGCGGACGACAGCCGTGCTCGTCAGCCACGATGCGCTCGACGCCGCGGTCGTGGCCGATCGGCTGGTCGTGCTCGAGGCGGGTGCCGTGACGCAGAGTGGCTCCGTGCGCGACGTGCTGCGAACTCCCGCGACGGCGTTCGGCGCGGCGATCGCGGGAGTCAACCGCGTCGTCGGAAGCGTGATCGGTCGCGGCGACGGCGCGGTGTGGCGGGCAGGTGCTCTCGCCGTGGCGCGGCCTGGTGCGGAACCCGCCTCCGTCGCGGCGCTGTTCCGCCCGGGCGACGTCCGGCTCGAGGGGGTCGTCGCTGCGGGGCACGCCACGCTCGGAGCGGCGCCGGAGGGCTCGCGTGTCATCTGGCATGCGCGGGTGGCGCGGCTCGAACCTACCGTCGGAGGTGTGCGTATGCTCGTCGCCGATCCGTCGCTCGCCGTCGACATCCCTGTCGACCTGGCCGCAGATCTTCGTGCCGGCGCTCACGTCCGGCTCACGCTGCCGAACGCCGCGATTACGTGGGGGAGCCCGGAACCGGAGACGGCGGCAGGGTAACGGGTCGGGCGATGCGGGGTGGCACGATGGGGATATGCCTCACATGCGTGCCGTCCGGCCCGGCGACGACGCCGCGCTGAGCGAGATCTGTCTGCGAACAGCCGATCACGGTTCCGATGCCACCGGACTCTTCGACGACGACGACATCTGGGGAGCGGTCTTCGCGCGGCCCTATGCCGAGCGGCATCCCGACTTCGCCTTCGTCGTGGCCGACGAGGACGATCGGGCGATCGGCTACGTCGTCGCGACGCCCGACACCGAGGCCTTCGAGGAGTGGTTCCATCGCGAGTGGTGGCCCCGTTTCGCCGCGCGCTGGCCCGAGCCCTCGCCCGACGACACCTCGCGCCAGGCGGCCACGCTGCGGTACGCCTACGGCCGGCGCGCGGGCGCGGAGCCGTTCGCCGAGGCCTACCCGGCGCACCTCCACATCGACCTGCTGCCCGCTGCCCAGGGACAGGGGTGGGGGCGTCGTCTGATCGACCGCGTGTCGGAACAGCTCCGCGCGGCGGGGGTCACCCGGCTGCACCTGGTCGCGTCCGCGGCCAACACCGGTGCGCTGGCCTTCTACGACCGCCTGGGCTTCGAGCGTCTGCCCTCGTCGCCCGGCGCGCAGGCTTTCGGCATCGATCTCGCGCGCTGAGCCCGGGTCGTGCGACCCGAGGTCCCATTTGGGCCGGGTTTGGCGGCAGGTTTCCCGGCCCAACTGGGACCTCGCGGGGTGTGGCTCGCGTCTCAGGCGGCGTGCAGGCTTCCGTCGGAGATGCGGACCGTGCGGTCGACGAGTGAGTTCGGCACCCGCACATGCGAGATGAGGACGACGGCGCGGTCCGCGTCGACGGCGGAGAGCAGATCTCGCATCAGCGCGTCGGATGCTGCGGGGTCGACCCCGGCCGTCGGCTCGTCGAGCACCAGCACGGGGAAGCCGTGCAGCAGCGCACGTGCGAGCGCGATGCGCTGCGCCTGGCCGCCCGAGACGAGAGCGCCGTGCTCGCCGACGCGCGCATCGAGACCCCCGCGCTCACGGAGCCAGCCGCCGAGACCGACGCGCTCGAGCACCGCCTCCAGCTCGGCGTCGGTCGCGGTGTCGCGGGCGAACAGCAGGTTCTGGCGGATGTCCTCGTCGAAGAGCATCGGCTGCTGTTCGCACAGTCCCACGGTCAGGCGTACGTCGTCAGGGGAGAGGTCGCGGACGTCGGTGCCCCCGACACGGTAGCTGCCGTCGATGTCGAGGAAGCGGACCAGGGCGTGCGCGAGCGTCGACTTGCCCGCCCCGCTCGACCCGACGACGAGCAGGCGCTCGCCGGGACGGACGTCCAGATCGATCCCGGCGAGCGTCGGCCGATCGTCTCCGGGCCACGTCACCGACACGTCGCGCAGGCGGAGTCCGTCGCCGAGGGCGGGCGCGACACCCGCGGGGGCGACGCTGCTCTCGACGAGACCGGCGGGGATGCCGCTCGGCACGGTCTCGGCGATGCGCTCCGCAGACGCGTGGACCTGACGCCACGAGGCCGCCGCGAGCGGAACCGTCTGGAAGACCTCGAACACGGCCATCGGCACGAGTACCGCGACCGCCAGCCACGGACCGCCGAGGGCGGCGACATCCGGTGCGGTGACGATGACGGCGAGGATCGAGGCGGCGCCGGCGGCGAGCGAGACGATCGCCGCACTGCCGGCCTGCGCGCCGGCCCGGCGGACGACGGCGCGGCGGAGATCGGCGTCCGCGGCTTCGACACGCCGACGGCTCTGCTCCTCGGCTCCGTATGCCAGCAGCACGTCGAGGCTTCCGAGGTGGTCGGCGACGGCGTCGGCGAGCCGGGCACGGAGCGGCGCGATCGTCCGTTCCGCGCGGGCTCCCGCGACCCAGCCCCAGCCGGTGGCCGCAGCTGCCGCGATGACGAGGCAGCCCAGCAGAGTCAGGCCCGCCGGCCACGACACCGTTGCGACGAAGACCACGGCGGCGAGGGCGACGGTGGCCGACGCCACGAGCGGCTCCACGACCCGCAACGGAAGGTTCTGCAGGTCGTCGACATCATCGACGAGAGCAGACAGCGCGGATCCGCGGCGGATGCGGCCGAGCCCGTCGGGGGCGAGCGGGATGAGGCGACGGACGAGGTCGGTGCGCGTCGCGGCGAGCTGACGCAGCGCCGCGTCGTGCGACGTGAGGCGCTCGAGGTAGCGGAAGACGGCCCGCGAGATCGCGAACGCACGCACTCCGACGACGGCCGCCATCACGTACATCACCGCGGGCTGCTCGCTCGCGCGCACGATGAGCCACGCGCTGCACGCGAGGAGAGCGACGGCGGAGGCCTCCGTGGCGAACCCCGTCGCGAGGGCGCGCCAGAACCGTCGCGGTGAGGGCATCGCGCCGCGGAGCACGTCGGACGTCGTGGTCATGCCGTCACCTCGGATCGGGGTCGCACATCGACCAGCACATCGGCGATCGTCCGGGCCGACTCCCGGTGCGAGATGAGCAGCACCGTCGCGCCGTCGTCGGCGACGCGACGCAGGCTCTGCCACAGTGCGGCCTCGGTCTCGGCGTCGAGGGCGGCGCTCGGCTCGTCGAGGGCGACGACCGGCGCGCCGCCGCTCGCGTGACGGAAGAGAGCGCGGGCGACGGCGACGCGCTGCGCCTGACCCCCGGACAGGCCTGCGCCACGAACGCCGAGCTCGAGGGCCGGGTCGATGCCGTCGGCGCCGGCAGCCGCGAGAGCACGGGCGACGGCCCGCTCGCCCTCCGGACCCGGCGCGCGCTCCGAGGAGGCGCCGAGCGTGACGTTCTCGGCGACCGTGCCGGCGATGAGCCCCGGATCCTGCCCGGCCCAGGCGAGCCACGAGGCGGGCGGCGGGAGCTGCGCACCGTCGAGGGTCAGCTCGCCCTCGAACGGGGCGACACCGCGCAGCGCGGCGAACACGCTCGACTTGCCCGCGCCGCTCGGACCCGACAGGAGCGTGATCGTGCCGGGCGTCGCCGCGAACGACACCGGCGGGAGCAGAGCGTCGCCGCGGCGCACCCGGAGACCACGAGCGCGCAGAACGCCGTGCTCTGCCGTCGCGCTCGTCGCGGCATCCGTCGAAGCGGCGCCCGCAGCACCCTGCAGCGGAAGGGCGCGTGCCGCGTCGAGCACCTCGAAGACGTCGTCGGTGGCGGCAACCCCCTCGGCGGCGGCGTGGAACTGGACGCCGACCTGACGAAGCGGAAGGTAGGCCTCGGGGGCCAGCAGCAGCACGAAGAGTCCGACCGACAGTGCGAGCGAGCCGTCGATGAGCCGGAATCCGATCGAGACCGCCACGATCGCCACGGAGATCGAGGCGAGGAACTCCAGGGCGAAGCCCGACAGGAACGACACCCGCAGCACGCGCATCGTCTCGATGCGGTAGTTCTCGGTCACCCGCTCGATCGAGGCCGCCGCCCGGTGCTGCCGGCCGAACACCGTGAGCGTCGAGAGGCCGCGGACGGTGTCGGCGAAGCGGGCGGCGAGCTGACGGAGCGTCTGCCACTGCGCGCGCTGCACCGCCCGGGTGGCCAGACCGATCAGCACCATGAACAGGGGGATCAGCGGCATCGTCAGCAGCACGGTGAGTCCCGAGATCCAGTCGCTCCACCAGATGACGGCGATGAGCACCGGCGTGGCGATGACCGTCAGGACGAGCTGCGGCAGGTAGCGGCCGAAGTACGCGTCGAGGGCGTCGAGACCGCGGCCGGCGGTGATGGCGAGCTGAGCGGAGTTGCGGCTCGCGAGCCAGCCGGGCCCGAGGCGCCCGACGGCGGAGGTGAGGCCGCCGCGCAACTCGCTGCGGACGCGGGCCGCGGCGCGCGCTGAGACGGCTTCGCGCAGCCACAGCAGCCCGGCGCGCGCGGCCACGACAGCGGCGAGGGCGGCGAGGGTCCGCATGAGGTCGCCCATCGGCATCCCGCCGATGGCCCCGACGATCGCCTGGGTGGTCAGCCAGGCGAACCCGACGACGACGGCGGTCTGGGCGAGGCCGATCGCCCCGATCGCGACGAAGAAGACGCGCGAGGTGCGGGCGTAGCGCAGCAGCCGCGGATCGACGGGCCGCCCGCTCGAGCGCGCGGGCGCCTCGGAGTCGTCCATGCTCACCCTTCGATCCTGCCTTACCCCGGGACCGGGATGCCTCGGGCCCGGTGCGATCGCGCGGATCCGAGGCATCCCGTCGCTCGGTCAGTGGGTGACGAGCTCGGCCTCTTCGATCCGTGCGCGCGTGACGCGCTTGCGGAAGACCCAGTAGGTCCAGCCCTGGTACAGGAGCACGAGGGGCAGGAAGATCACGGCCGCCCACGTCATGATCGTGAGCGTGTAGTCGGTCGACGAGGCATTCTCGATCGTCAGGTTCCACGCCGGGTCGGTCGAGGACGGCATCACGTTCGGGAAGAGCGACAGCCACAGGGTCAGCACGGCGAACATCACGGTGCCGGCGCCTCCCGCGAAGGCCCACCCCTCGCGGCCCCGGGCATTGGCGAGGATGGCGCCGATCAGCATGACGGCGGCCACGGCGGCGGTGACGAACACGAGCGGCAGGAGCGGCGCCTGCGCCTGCATCGCCGACAGGACGGTCCAGGCGAGGAAGACGGCGGCGGCGACGAGCGTCAGCAGTCCCGACTTCGTTGCGAGCCGTCGGGCCTGCGCGCGGACATCGCCGTCGGTCTTGAGCGCGACGAAGTACACGCCGTGGGTGAAGAACAGCAACAGCGTCACGACGCCGCCGAGCAAGCCGTAGGGGTTCAACAGCGTGAACAGGGTGCCCGTGAACTCCTTATCGGCGTCGATCGGCACACCCTGCACGATGTTGGCGACCGCGACACCCCAGAGGAAGGCGGGGAGCGCCGAGCCGACCACGATCATGAGGTCGAAGCGCTTGCGCCAGGTGGCGTCGTCGCGCTGGTGGCGGTACTCGAACGAGACGCCGCGCAGGATCAGGGCGATGAGGATCAGCAGCAGCGGCAGGTAGAACCCGCTGAAGAGGGTCGCGTACCACTCCGGGAACGCCGCGAACAGGCAGGCGCCTGCCACGATCACCCAGGTCTCGTTGAGGTCCCAGACCGGGCCGATGGTGTTGATGATCTGGCGACGCGAGACGTTGTCCTTGCCGAGGAAGGGCAACGACATCCCGACGCCGAAGTCGAAACCGTCGAGGACGAAGTATCCGACGAAGAGCACTCCGACGATGAAGAACCAGACGTATGCGAGATCCATGTGGTGCTCCTCAGTAGACGGTGGTCTGGGTGTGGGAGGCCGCAGGGTCTTCGGCCTCGGGCGAGCCCGGCTCGGGCAGCGGGTCGGGCCCCTTCTGCGCGGCCTTGCGGATGAGCCCGAACTCGACGACCGCGAGCGAGGCGTAGACCGCGGTGAAGGCGATCAGCGAGATGAGCACGGTCCATCCGGGGACGTTGGGTGAGACGCCGTCCTCGGTGAGCATGAGGCTGAAAACGATCCAGGGCTGGCGGCCCATCTCGGTGAACACCCAGCCGACGAGGCTGCCGAGGAGGGGGAGCGGAGCCGACCAGATCGCGACCTTCCACATCCAGCGGGCGACGGGGCGCTGGGCCTTCTTGCGGGTCAGCCAGAGGCCCGCGACCGAGATGAGGGTGGCGACGCCGCCGAGGCCGATCATCCAGCGGAACGACCAATAGGTGACCCACACGATGGGGCGGTAGTCGACGCCGGCCCCGAAGGTCTCGGTGTACTGCGCCTGCAGATCGTTGAGGCCTTCGACGCAGCCGTCGAAGCTGTGCGTCGAGAGGAAGGACAGCAGGTACGGCACGCGCAGCGACCAGATCTCTTCGGTGCCGTCGGGGGTTCCGATGGAGAAGATCGAGAAGGATGCGTCTGCTCCGCACGCGCTGTTGAACATCGCTTCGGCGGCGGCCATCTTCATCGGCTGGGTCGCGACCATCACGAGGCTCAGCTGATCGCCCGAGAGCGCGACGCCGATGAACGACACGATCATGCCCCACATGCCGAACCGCAGCGCGGGGCGCATCGTCTCGATGTGCTGTGCGCGGGAGAGGTGCCAGGCCGCGACCGCGATGACGACGGCGGCGGCGAACATCCAGGCGGCGAAGATCGTGTGCGGGAAAGCGGCCAGCACGATCGGGTTGGTGAGGACGGCGCCGAAATCGATGAGTTCCGCCCGTCCGCCGTCGGCGGCCATCTGGTAGCCCACGGGGTTCTGCATGAAGGCGTTGGCCGCGAGGATGAAGTAGGCCGAGAGGGTCGAGCCGAGCACGACCATCCAGATCGAGAACAGGTGGAGCGCCTTCGGCAGCTTGTCCCACCCGAAGATCCACAGGCCGATGAAGGTCGCCTCGAAGAAGAAGGCGAGGAGGCCCTCGAAAGCCAGCGGAGCACCGAAGATGTCACCGACGAAGCGGGAGTATGCCGACCAGTTCATGCCGAACTGGAACTCCTGCACGATTCCGGTCACGACGCCCATGGCGAAGTTGATCAGGAAGATCTTGCCGAAGAGGCGGGTCAGGTGCAGCCACTTCACGTTACCCGTGCGGTGCCACACCGACTGGAAGATCGCCACGACGAGAGCCATCCCGAGGGTCAGCGGCACGAAGAGGTAGTGGTACAGCGTCGTCAGACCGAACTGCCAGCGGGCCAGCAGGAGCGGATCGAGGAAGTCCATCGGCGGGTGCCTTTCGGGAGGCGAAGGTTTCGACAGGCTGAAGGTATCGAGTGTGGTTTTCCCCGGTCTCAGGGGCGGCCGGGAATAATGCTACGCGTGGTCTGACCACTTATCAAGGCGCTGTCAGACCACACCGGGCGGTGGCGATTC
The DNA here is from genome assembly GCF_003610405.1 of Microbacterium sp. AG238. Taxonomy (GTDB): domain Bacteria; phylum Actinomycetota; class Actinomycetes; order Actinomycetales; family Microbacteriaceae; genus Microbacterium. The sequence goes on along the minus strand of NZ_RAQC01000001.1, from coordinate 1,086,806 downwards.
GCGACAAGCGACCCTCGGGTGCGCTTCGGCCGCTTACGCTCGACCCATGGGGGAGCCGCTCGTCGACAGATTCGCCCGGGTCCACCGCGACCTGCGCATCTCGCTGACCGACCGCTGCTCGTTGCGGTGCACCTACTGCATGCCCGAGCAGGGCAACGAATGGCTCGCCCGCCAGAGCATCCTGACCCTCGACGAGATCGTCGAGATCGCCACGGTCGCCGCCGCGGCGGGTATCACGACCTTCCGCCTCACCGGCGGTGAGCCGCTGCTGCGCACCGACCTCGTCGAGATCGTGCGGCGACTCGCGGCGATCGAGTCGCCCGACGGCCCGATCGAGATCGCGATGACCACGAACGGCATCCGGCTGCCCGAGGTGCTTCCCGACCTCGTCGCGGCGGGCCTCGCGCGCCTGAACATCTCGCTCGACACCCTCGACCGCGAACGCTTCCGTGCGCTCACCCGTCGCGACCGACTCGACGATGTGCTCGACGGTGTGCGGGCCGCCCAGGCGTCGGGGCTGCGACCGCTGAAGATCAACGCCGTCGCGATGCGCGGCGTCAACGACGACGAGCTGGCCGACCTCGTGGCCTTCGCCGTCGCGCACGACGCCCAGATGAGGTTCATCGAGCAGATGCCCTTGGATGCCGGCCACACCTGGGACCGGTCGAGCATGGTCACTCGTGAAGAGATCCTCGAGGCGCTGTCGGCGCGCTGGAGCCTCGACCCCGTCCCGGGACGGGGCGGTGCGCCTGCCGAACGGTGGCGGCTCGACGGCGGCCCGCACACCGTCGGGGTCATCGCGTCGGTGACGGCGCCGTTCTGCGGTGCGTGCGATCGGATGCGGCTGACGGCCGACGGCCAGCTGCGCAATTGCCTGTTCTCGATCGACGAGTACGACCTGCTCCCGGTCCTGCGCTCCGAGATGTCGCCGGGGGCGCGGGCCGAGCGGATCGATCGGGTGCTGCGCAACTGCATCGCGGGCAAGAAGGCCGGTCACGCGATCGACGATCCCGGGTTCCTCCAGCCCGCTCGGGGGATGAACGCCATCGGCGGCTGACCGGCAACCACCGGGGGAAAGGCGACCCCTGGGTCGTCGCGATCGTCACGGTCAGGCGTCGACGACCTCGCGGCGGCTCCCGGGTGCGGTCAGGCTGGCGCCTCCAGCCACGGCGATCGCGGCGGCTGCGGCGAAGACGATCGCCGGCCCAGCGACGGGGAGCAGGGCGCCGAGGGCTGCGGCGCCGATCGCCTGCCCGACCATGAACGTCACGAAGAGCAGGGCCGTGCCGGCCGCCGCGTGCCCGGCGTCGATCTGGGTCGTCCACCCGATGAGGGCTCCCGAGGCCGTGACGTAGGCCCACCCGAACACGGCGCACGCGCCGAGTGCGAGGACCGTGCGGGTCGGAGCTGCGCCGAGGGCGAGGGTCGCGCCGGCGATGAGGACGGCGCCGACCAACCAGAGCGCCCGGGGCTGCAGGCCCGCGACAGGTCGCGACGTGACGATGACGGCGGCGCCGCCGCATCCGAGCACGATCCAGGCGAGCACCGATTGCGTCGGCGCTCCGCCGGCATCGACCAGGATGGTGCGGCCGTAGTTCCAGATCGCCGCCGCGCCGATTCCGAGGAGGACGGATGCCGCGATCGCGGGGCGATGCGCCGCCCACCATGCTCGCGGCGGAACGAGCGCGGCCCGGCCCGTCCGCTCGTCCTCCGATGGGCCCCTCGGCGGGCGATCGGCAGCGAGGACGGCGATCCCGGCGACGGCTGTGGCTCCCGCCGCGATCAGCCAGCACAGCCGCCAGTCGGGGGTGAGTGCCAGGGCGATGGCGCCGGCGATGACCAGGCCGGGGCCGGTTCCCGCGTTCACGACGGCTTGGGGCGTGCTCGACGCGCGATCGGCGAACGAACGTGCGACCAGTCGCACGAGCGCGGGCGAGGCGAGCCCTGCGCCGGCAGAGGCGATCGCCGCCGCGGGGGCGAAGACTGCGGCATCCGTTGCTGCCGCGATCCCGACGGCCCCGCCGCTCGCCGTGAGGGTCGCCGCGACGACGAGCACGCGGGGGTGGCGCTCGGCGGTGAGGAAGCCGACGCATGCGGCGAGGGCGTAGACGATCGACCCTGCAGCCGAGACGAGACCGGCCGCGGCGGTGTCGACACCGAGGTCGGCGCTCATGTCGGGCAGATGAAGTCCGAAGGCGAGGCGGACGAGGCCGTAGGTCGCCGCGATGAGCGCGACTCCCGAGGCGACGAGCCCCCATCGCCAAAACGAAAACGATCGTTTCACTCTCCCGAGCATAGAGTGCTGGCATGGGAATGCGGCCGCGCACGGAGGAACGCATCCTCGACGCCGCCGAGGACCTCTTCTTCACGCGAGGCATCGCCGCGACCCCGATCGACGCCGTGATCGCCCGTGCCGGGGTCTCGGCGGCGACGCTCTACCGCGGATTCGCCACCAAGGAAGCGGTGCTCGCCGCAGCCCTCGAACGCCGGCAGCGGGCCTGGCTCGAGACATGGGACGCCGCGATCGCGCGCAGCGACGACGACGAGGGGCGACTGCTGGCGGTGTTCGACGCGCTGACGGCGTTTCGCGACGAGCCGCGCGGATCGCGCTGGTGCGCGTTCCTCGGCGCGGCCGCGGAGTACGCCGATCCGCCGCCGGAGGTGGCATCCGCCGTCCGCGCCGACACCGTCGGCATGCGCACCCGACTGACCGAGCTCGCCCGGCCGATCGCGGGCGCCGACGCGGGCGAGCTCGCGGAGCGACTGCTTCTCGTCGTCAGCGGCGACCTGGCGATGCGGTTGCGTGAGCGAGGCCACGACACCGATCTGGCGCGCTCGACGGCGGCGATGCTGATCGCGGCCTCTCGGCGCTGACGGCGGGCCCGCGCCCGGCCTGCTCGGGATCAGTCGTGCGTGGTGGCGGCGTGAAGCAGCTGGATGATGCACACCGACGGGTCGCACGAGGAGCGCATGCCGTCGACGGCGAGGGGGCCGCCCGCCTCGGTGAGCACGCCCTGCAGCAGGCTGAGGTGGACGCTGCACAGCACTTCGCGGTGGTCGGCCTGCGCCGTCGCGTGCGCGCACGGGGTGAGGTCGACCGTCAGCGCGGTGTCGTCGATGATCGGGTCGAAGCCCTCGTCCTCGAGCTCTTCGACGAGGGCGTCGATCTGGTGCAGGGCGCGGGTCTCGAGCACGTCGGGGACGTCGAGGGTGAGGACGCGGCGCATGAGGTCGCCGCGCTGCGCGGCATCCCGCACCTTGCGGCGCTGGATCGCGCTGCGGGTGGCGTCGCCGTCGGCGGCGCTGTAGAGCACGCGGGGGCGGCCGCGGGTGGTGCGGTGTTCCTTCTCCGCCACGATGAAGCCATCGGAGATCAGGCGTGCGAGGTGCTCGCGGATGGTGTTCGGGTGCAGGTCGGTCGCCTCCTGCAGCTCGAGGATCGTCCGGCGGGGCTGCTCCTGGATGAGGTGCAGGATCTCGACGCGGGAGTAGCTCGAGATGGCGCTGTATCCGACTGTCGCGGTGCTCATAGGACTCATTAAACACGGAAAACACGCTGTGGTCTTACCACACCGTGAAATTTGTCGGTTTGCTCGCGCGGTCGAGCGCTTCGGTGGGCGAACCTCGGAGGAAACGGCGAACCTCGGAGCCTGCGGCCTCAGGGCTCCGAGGTTCGCGTGATTCTCCGAGCCGGGCGTCGCGTGTCGTGTCCGGCCATGGTCAGCGTCACGCGACGAGCGAACGACGAGCGGCCAGCGCGACAGGGATGTGGCCGGCAGCCAAGACGAGTGCCGAGCCGGCCATCCACGGGTTGTCGAGCCAGACGGCACCGGCCAGGAACGCCACGACGGGAGTCACCGCCATCGGCACCGGTATCCGGAGCAGGGACGCGTAGAGCATCGCCTGACATCGCCCGGCCCGGAGGAAACGGATCCACAGCCCGTAGTACGTCGCGAGTGCCACGGCCGTCGGAAGCGCCCACCACGGTCGGATGCCGCCCGGTTCGGTCATGGCGGGGACGACGAGGCAGAGAGCCTGTCCGGCGCGTTCCAGCCAGGCCAGCGGCACCGGCACCCGAGCATCGGGCGCCGGGCCTCGTGGCGGCCAGGCGATCAGCAGCGCATTCGGCGCGAGCACGGCGATGCTCGTCATCAGACCGAGCACCGACCACCCCACGATCCGAACCCTAGCCTGCGGGAACAGGCCCGCCGAGGATGCCCCCGATCAGGCCTCCGGCGTCCAGGTCGACACGCGCGTGAGCTCGGCGACCTCGTCGGCGGTGAGCTCGACGCGTCCGCCGTCGAGGAGGCCCTGCACCTGCTCCAGGCGCGAAGCGCTCGCGATCGGTGCGACCACCGTCGGCTGCGAGCGCAGCCAGGCGAGTGCCGTCGATGCGATAGAGACATCGTGCGCGGAACCGATGCGCTCGAGCGTGTCGATGATCTGCAGGCCCTGCGGCGTCGCGTAGACGGCTGCCCCCTCGGCGCGCGGGGAGTCGTGCCCGGAGGCATCCGTCGACCGGTACTTGCCGGTCAGGAAGCCCTTGGCGAGGGCGAAGTAGGGAACGAGGCTGAGATTCTCGCGCTCGGCGATCGGCACGATCGTCTCTTCGACGTCGTTGCGGTGCACGAGGTTGTAGTGCGGCTGGATGGCGACGGGCCGGGCGACGCCGGTCTCGTCGGCGATGCGCAGCCACTCCTCGATGCGCTCGGCGGTGTAGTTCGACACGGCGATGTGGCGGACGAGGCCGTCGGCGACGAGCTGCCCGAACGCGCCGACGGTCTCGTCGAGCGGGGTCTCCGCGTCGTCGAAGTGGGCGTAGTAGAGGTCGATCGCGTCGACGCCCAGGCGCTTCAGTGAGGCTTCGGCCGCGGCACGGACGTTCGATGCCGACAGGCCGCGGAAGTCGGGATGCTGGCTGACCTTGGTCGCCACGACGACCTCGGGGCGGCTGCGTGCAGCGAGCCACTCGCCGATGATGGTCTCGCTCTCACCGCCGGTGTGGCCGGGGACCCAGGCGCTGTACGAGTCGGCGGTGTCGACGAAGTTGCCGCCGCCCTCGACGAAGGCGTCGAGAATCGCGAACGACGCGTCGCGGTCGGCGGTCCAGCCGAAGACGTTGCCGCCGAGGGCGAGGGGGAAGACGGAGAGGTCGCTGTTGCCGATCGTGCTCATGATGAGTTCAAGGCCCGGGCCGGTGTCGGTATTCCGGCTCGTGCGGTCCAGACGGCCGGACGACGACGCGCCAACTCCTCAGATTCCGACCCGCGGTGCTGTGCCGAGTCCCCGCGAGAGGCGGGACCGGCCGGATCTGAGGAGTTGGCGCGATGCGCGTGCGCAGGTGTGTCAGCGCGTGCGGGTCGAGCCGCGGCGCGAGAACGCGACGTAGATGCCGAGCACGATGATGGCGCCGATGATCGAGCCGATGATGCCCGACGGCTGCAGGAAGCCACCCTCGGGGCTGTGGTTGAAGATGAGGAATCCGAGGAATCCGCCGACGAACGAGCCGACGATGCCGAGCACGATCGTCATCAGGATGCCGATGTTCTGCTTGCCGGGGATGACGGCGCGCGCGATGAAGCCGGCGATCAGTCCGACGAGGATGAGGCCGAGGATCGTCCAGAGCATGGTGCTTCTTCTTTCTTTGCGGGAACAGGTGCCGGTCGGGCACCCGGGGCGGACGACAGGCTATGGCCGTTCCGGCGGAAGCCCGTCGACCTTCCGCCCACGCCCGGCGTGGTTGTACCCTTCCGGGTCCGTATGTGCCGCGAGCGCGCACCGTCGTGGCGAGAACGCACCCTGTATGGTGCCCGTTCGCGGTGAGGGTGCGTGCTCGGGAGGGGTGCCTCAGGCGAGGGGTGCCTCAGGCGAGGGACTCGCGCAGCGCGCGGACCCAGGCTGCGAACGCGTCGAGGTGGGCGTCGTGACTGCCGTCGGGGAGGGGCAGGATGCGGGTGCCCGGGCGCCGAGCGGCGAGCTCGGCCTGCTGATCGGGGGAGAACATGCCGCGGTGGGCGAAGACGGCGGTGGTCAGCGCCGCGAGGTTCTCCCACTCCGCCCATCGTGGCTCGTGGACCGCGGTGATCACGGCCTGCATGACGTCGGCGTCGAAGCGGGGTCGCAACCCCGACGCTGTCTGCTCGAGGTCGGCGACCCAGGCCTCGGTGAGCGGCGAGTCGCCGAGGAACGACCGGGCGGCGGCAGCGTCGGCGAACGGGATCGGCCACGAGGCGAAGAAGGCGCCGAGGTCGGCGGCATCCTGTGGATCGGCGCTCCCCGCCGGGTGCGCCTCCAGCATCACGAGCCGGCTGACCAGGTCGGGGCGGTGGCTTGCGGCGAGGAACGCGGTGTGCGCGCCCATCGACTGACCGACCAGGGCCACTCGCTCGCCGGGCGCGAGCCGCTCGATCACGGCGACGGCATCCGCTACGAACGCATCGCGCGAGAGATCGTCGGGCCGTCGCGTGCTGAAGCCGTGGCCGCGCTGGTCGAGCAGCAGCACCCGGTGGCGGTCGGCGAGTGCCTCGGCGGTCGGCATGAGCTCGCGCGAGCTGCCCGCCAGCCCGTGCAGCAGCAGGACAGCAGGCCCCGACCCGCCCGCCTCGGTCACCGCGAGCGAGACACCGTCACGCTCGATCATCGTGCGCCGGCGTTGCATCATCCGTCCATTCTCGGATGCCGCGCCCGGCCGGTCGACCCGCGAGCACGCACCATCCCCGCGAGAACGCACCCCGGACGGTGCGTTCTCGGCGCGAGGGTGCGTTCTCGGCGCGAGCTACGACCAGCGCAGCGGCGTGACCTCGCCGGTCTCCCAGTCGCGACGGAGGATGCTGTACGCCACCGACCCCAGCGGCTCCGCCCCCTCGACGGGCCATCCCTCCCGGTAGTACGCCTCTTGCACCCAGCCGCAGGCCTCGAAGACGCGTCGCATCGCGCGGTTGTCTTCGCGGGTCTGCCCCTCGAAGCGGTCGACCTCGGGCATCGTCGTGAACACGTGGTCGGCCGCCGTCTTCACGACCTCCTTGGCGAGGCCGCGTCCGCGCCAGGGCGAGGCGAGGCGCAGGTCGAACAGCGGTGCGCCGTCGCTGATCTCCTCGAGACGGAAGAAGCCGATGCGACCGTGCTCGACGTGGTCGATCCAGAACGAGTCGTTGTCGTCGTCGCGGTACCGACCGTCGGCGATGCCGTCCTCGACCTGCTCGCGCGTCGGCCGGGTGCCGACGTGGAACGGGAACACCTCGCCGGTCATGAACGCGATCAGTTCCTCGCGGTCGGCTCCCGCCGGGTCGATGCGGACCAGCGTGATGGTGCCGCGCGAACGGGCGGCGTCGGATGCCGGGTGGTCGGGGGTGTCTTCATCGTGCACGCGATCCACGCTAATCGACCGAGGCTGGGCCGACCGAGGTCAGAGGGCGTGCTGTTCCGCTCGCAGGAGCCAGTCGCGGACGAGCGAGGCCACGGCATCGGGGCGCTCCAGATGCACGTTGTGGCCGGCGCCATCGAGGACGACGAAGGTCCCCCGGACGTAGTGGTCGGCGACGCCGAGTCCATCCTCGAAACCGACGACGTGGTCCTGACGCCCGAAGACGTGCAGGCTCGGCGCTGTGAACGGGACGTCGGTGCGTTCGGGGGCGTATCCAGCCGAGTACGACGAGGCGATCCGGTCGAGGACATCCGCGTCGGACCCCTGGATGCCGGGCAGCGCGAACCTCTCGAACGCGGCCAGCGCTTCGGGGGTCTGCAGCACCGCCATCTCCGCGAAGTCGTCCCGGAACGAACCCGCTCGGGAGAGCACGGACTCGTTCGCCACAACGATCTCGCGCGGGGGCAGTCGCCGCTTGTCGTGGTCGAGCTCGAACACGCCGGCGAGAGTCGCCAGCCCGCGGCACTGAGACCGGAGCTCATGCGCCACGTGACGTGCGACCATCGCGCCGAACGAGTTGCCGACGATGGCGAACGGGCCGCCTGCGGCGATCGCTTCGACCTCGTCGCGGACAGCGTCGGCGACCTCTCGAGGCGTACTGAGACCCTGATCGGTCGTGCCCTCCGCCCACGGGAGATCGAGGTAGACGCGTCGCCACGGGCGGTCGGCCGCCCATTCCTCCAGGGGAAGGAGGATGCGGTGATCGACGCCGAACCCGTGCACCGCGATGAGCGGGATTCCCGAGCCACGCTCCGCCGCGATCATCGCGGCTGCAGCGCCTCGCTCTTCCAGCCGAGCGCCGGCGCGACATACTTCGCGAACGACTCGACGATGCGCAGGTTGAACTCGACGCCGAGCTGCGAGGGGATCGTCAGCATCAGGGTGTCGGCGCTCATGACCGCGGCATCCTGCAGCAGCTGCTCGACGAGCACGTCGGGCGTCGCGGCGTACGTCTTGCCGAACGTCGAGCGCATGCCGTCGATGTAGCCGATGCCGTCCTGCTCGTTGCTGCCGCCGAAGTACAGCTCGTCCTCGGCGGTCGTGATGGGGAAGACCGACCGGCTGACCGACGTGCGGGGCTCACCCGGATGCCCGGCTTCGCGCCACGCGGCGCGGAAGGCATCGAGCTGCTGGGCCTGGAGGATGTCGAACGGCGTGCCGTCGGCCTGGGTGAGGAGCGTCGACGACATCAGGTTCACCCCCATGCGACCCGCCCACTCGGCGGAGTCGGTGTTGCCGGCACCCCACCAGATCCGCGAGCGGAGTCCGGGGGAGTGGGGCTCGACCCGCTGCTTCCCGCTGCCGCCGCCGAAGGGGCTGTTCGGGTCGCGCTCGGCGAGCCCCTCGCCCTCGATTGCGCGGAGGAAGGTGTCGAAGTGCTCGCGTGCGATGTCGGCGCCGCGGGGATCCGCCGAGCCGGTGTACCCGAACGCCTCGTAACCGCGGACGACGGTCTCGGGTGACCCACGGCTCACGCCGAGCGCGAGTCGTCCGTCGGAGATGAGGTCGACGGCCGCCGCCTCCTCGGCGAGGTAGAGCGGGTTCTCGTAGCGCATGTCGATGACGCCGGTGCCGATCTCGATGTTCTTCGTCGTCGCGGCGATCGCGGCGAGCAGCGGCATCGGAGACGCCTGCTGTCGCGCGAAGTGGTGCACCCGGAAGTATGCGCCGACGGCGCCGAGATCGTCCATGCCCTGCGCGAGGTCGATCGCCTGTCGCAGCGAATCGCCGGCGGTGAGCTCGCGACCGCCGCCCAGCGGACCGTAGTGACCGAACGAGAGAGTGCCGAAACGCTGCATGTCAAGCCGCAACGTCGGCGGCCCCGTTCGCATTCCCTCGTGCATAGGCTGGGCGAAACCGACCCCGGGAGGTGTCATGGTCCAGGTCCGCGTTCTCGGGGTCGCACTCGATCCCGCCCAGCAGCACGTGATCCTGCTGAAGCCCGTCGATGCGCTGTCGGACCGGATCCTGCCGGTGTGGATCGGCTCGCAGGAGGCGACGTCCATCCTCGTCGCGGTCGAGGGGGTGTCGCCGCCGCGTCCCCTCGCGCACGACCTCATGATCCGGCTGCTCGACGCGACAGACGCCACGGTCGATCGCGTGGAGGTCACCCGCATCGACGACGGCACGTTCTACGCCGAGGTCACGGTGACCGCACTCACCGGTTCGCGGGTCGTCGACGCCCGGCCCTCCGACGCGATCGCCCTCGCCTCGCGTGCCGGGGCGCCGATCTTCGTCGCCGACGACGTGCTGGCCGAGGCGGGGATCCCCGACACGGTCAGCGAGGCTCCCGAAGGAGCCGAGACGCCCGAGGCCGCGGAGCAGCGCGTGGCGGAGTTCCGCGAGTTCCTCGACGACATCGATCCCGACGACTTCCGCGGCTGACCGACCGGTCCGACCGAGCCGGCGCAGCCGCATCCTCGATCCATCACCCCCGACGAAAGGAACACCCATGTCCCGCATCCTGATCATCGGAGGCCACGGCAAGGTCGCGCTGCGACTGGAGCCGATCCTCGCCGAGCGCGGCGAGACGGTCACCGCCGTCATCCGCAACCGCGACCACGAGGGGGATGTCGCCGAGACCGGCGTCACGCCGCTCGTCGCCGACGTCGAGTCGTTCGACGTGGACCAGATGACCAACCTGTTCAGCGGCAACGATGCGATCGTCTGGTCTGCAGGAGCCGGGGGAGGGGATGCCGCCCGCACCTGGGCGGTCGACCGTGACGCCGCCATCCGTTCGATCGATGCGGCGGCCGCCGCCGGCGTTCGTCGCTACGTGATGGTGTCCTACTTCGGTGCCGGGCTCGATCACGGCGTGCCCGAGGACGACTCGTTCTACGCCTACGCGCAGGCCAAGGCCGAGGCCGATGCGCACCTGCGCGAGAGCGGACTGGACTGGACGATCGTCGCGCCCAGCGGCCTGACGCTCGACGAGCCGACCGGCAAGATCACGGTGGGTGGCTCGGGCGAGGAGTCCGTGCCGCGCGGCGATGTCGCGGCGGTCATCGCCGCGGTCCTCGCCGAGCCCGCGACCGTCGGCCGGATGATCGAGTTCACCGGTGGAGACACCCCGATCGAAGCGGCGCTCGCAGCCGACTGACGGTTTTTGTTAGGGTTGCCTTGCCTCATCGCGCCCGCCGCGAGATCGACCCGAGGGAAGGCCCCACATGCTGTCTCGTCCTGTCCGGCGCGCCCTGAGCGCCGCCGCCATCTCGGCCGCCGCGGCCCTCGTCGTCGCCGGCTGCGCCGCGCAGCCATCCGCTGCCGACGCCGCCCCCGAGGCCAGTGCCGCCCCGCGTACCGTCGAGCACGCTCGCGGCGTCACGGAGGTGCCCGAGCAGCCCCAGCGCGTGGTGACCCTCGAGCCGCTCGAGCTCGACACCGCGGTCTCCGTCGGCATCACGCCGGTGGGGGCCGCGGTCGCCAGCAACGTCGCCGGGATCCCGGCTTACCTGGGCGTTGACGGCGTCGAACCCGTCGGAACGGTGCCCGAGCCCGACCTCGAGGCGATCGCCGCGCTGAAGCCTGACCTCATCCTCGGAACCGAGGCGCGCCATTCGAAGCTCTACGACCAGCTCTCCGCGATCGCACCCACCGTCTTCATCGCGACGCAGGCCGACCCATGGCGCGACAACGCCGAGCTGATCGGTGAGGCGCTCGGACGCGAGGACGAGGTCGCCGCGCAGATCACCGCCGTCGACGACCGCTGCGCTGAGATCGGTTCTGCCCACGACCTCGACGGCAAGACGGCGCAGGTCATCCGCCCCCGCGACGAGACGACGCTCAGCCTCTACGGACCCGTCTCGTTCGCGGGCAGCCTCCTCGAATGCGTCGGATACACCACGCCCGAGCACGACTGGGCCGACGGGCTGCAGGCCGACATCTCTCCCGAGAACATCCTCGACGCGCGTGCCGACGCGGTCTTCGTCACGGCCTCCGACACGACCGACGCGTCGGCGGTGCCCGCGGCGATCACCCAGAACGCGGATGCCTTCCCGTCGGTGACCCTCGTCGACACGAGCACCTGGGTGGCCGGCGTCGGTCCGCGCGGAGCGCAGAGCGTGCTCGGCGACATCGAGCGCTTCCTCGACGGGCGGTGAGCTCGAGAGCCGGACGCGCCGCGGCGGGTGCCGCGATCGCCCTGGCCCTGGTGCTCGTCGTCGCGGCGTCCCTCGCCGTCGGGGCGAATCCGCTGTCGCCGGGCACCGTCATCGGGGTGCTGCGCGGCGATGGGTCGCCCGAGGCGACGTTCGTCGTGACCGAGCTCCGTGTTCCGCGGACGGTCGTGGGACTCCTCGCAGGCTCCGCCCTGGGCGTCGCCGGGGCGTTGATGCAGGCCTTCACCCGCAACCCGCTCGCCGATCCCGGCATCCTCGGCGTCAACGCCGGGGCCGCACTGGCGGTCGCGCTCGGGATGTCGGTGCTCGGTGTCCGGGCGACGTCGGGTGCGGTGTGGTTCGCGTTCGTCGGCGCGCTCGCCGTCACCCTCGCGGTGTACGTGATCGGCTCGGGCGGGCGCGGGGCGGCCGGCCCGATCCGGCTCACGCTCGCGGGCGTCGCCCTCGGCGCTGTGCTGTCGGGCATCACGACGGGCATCGTGCTCAGTGATCCCGAAGCGTTCGACGCGATGCGCAGCTGGAACGCGGGGTCGCTGCTGGGTCGCGGGTGGGACACGATCGTGCCGGTCGCGCCCTTCATCGCCGTCGGAGTCGTTCTGGCGCTCGTGCTCGGCGCCGGTCTCAACGCCGTCGCGCTCGGCGACGACGTCGCTCGTGCGCAGGGCGCGAACCTCGCCGGCATCCGGATCGGCGTCATCGTCACCGTCACCCTCCTCGCGGGTGCCGCGACGGCACTCGCGGGACCGATCTCGTTCGTCGGGCTCATGGTGCCGCACATCGCGCGCTGGCTGTTCGGCGCCGATCACCGGATGATCCTCGTCGTCAGCGCGCTGCTCGCACCCATCGTCGTGCTCGCCGCGGATGTCGTCGGGCGGGTGCTCATCGCCCCCGCTGAACTGCCGGTCGGCATCGTCACGGCGTTCGTCGGGGCTCCCATCCTCATCGCGCTCGCGCGTCGACGTCGGGCGAGCGCCCTGTGAGCGGCGGGCCGCGGATGCTGCGGCTGCAGGCCGGTGCCGTGCATGTGCCCGTGCGTCTGCGCAGCGTCGTCGTCGGAGCGGGTGCCCTCGTCGTCGCTGCGGTGCTGCTGGTCGTCGCACTCGGCGCCGGCACCTTCCCGGTTGCTCCCGGCGATGTGGTCGCGGCGCTGGTGGGGGCCGGCGACGACGCGCTCGTCGAGACCGTCGTCCGCGAGTGGCGGCTGCCTCGTGCGCTCGGAGCGCTCGGTGTGGGTGCGATCCTCGGGATCGCGGGCGCGCTGTTCCAGACCGTCACCCGCAACCCGCTCGCGAGCCCCGACATCCTGGGGCTGTCGAGCGGAGCCTTCACCGGGATGCTCGCCGCCCTCGTCCTGGTGTCGTCGAGCTGGCCGGTGCTCGTGGGCGGCTCGCTGATCGGTGCCCTCGCCACCGCCGTCGTCATCTGGGCGCTGGCCTGGCGCGGCGGGCTGCAGGGGTTCCGCCTGATCGTCGTCGGCATCGGGGTCTCGGCGATGCTCGCATCGCTCAACACCTGGATGCTGCTGCAGATCGAGCTCGAGACCGCGATGTTCGCGTCGGCCTGGGGTGCGGGAAGTCTCAACGGGGTGACGGCACCGGCGGTGGCCGGCGCGCTCGCGTGCGCGGCCCCCTTGGTCGTCGCGTCGTTCGCGCTCGTGCCGCGGCTGCGGCAGCTCGAGCTCGGTGACGACCTCGCCGCGGCGACGGGCGCACGACCGCACCTCGTGCGCACTCTCGCGCTGCTGGTCGGGGTCGTGCTGGTCGCGGCCGCGACGACCGTTGGCGGCCCGATCGCCTTCGTCGCGCTGGCGGCTCCGCAGGTGGGCCGCCTGATCGCACGCACGCCGCACCTGTCGCTCGGGCTCTCCGCGCTCGTCGGCGCCGTGCTGCTGATCGCCTCCGACCTCATCGCGCAGCACGTGCTGCCCGCGCCGCTTCCCGTCGGCGTCGTCACCGTCTCGCTCGGCGGCGCCTACCTCGTCCTCATGATCGTGCTGGAGGTCCGCCGCCGTGCCTGACCCGTTCCCATCGGCGACATCGCTCGCCGCCGAGTCCGTGACCCTCGCCTACGACGGCGCCGAGATCGTCCGCGATCTGTCGGTGCGGATCGAGCCTGGGTCGTTCACGGTCATCATCGGTCCCAACGCCTGCGGCAAGTCGACGCTCCTGCGCGGCCTGTCACGTCTGCTCGCACCGAGCGCCGGGACCGTCGTGCTCGACGGCCGGGCGATCTCCGAGCTGCCCGCCAAGGAGGTCGCCCGACGGCTCGGGCTGCTGCCGCAGTCGGCGGTCGCCCCGGAAGGCATCACCGTGCGCGAACTGGTCGGACGCGGGCGCTATCCGCACCAGAACCTCTTCCGGCAGTGGTCGGCCGACGACGACTCGGCCGTCGACGAGGCGCTTGTCGCGACGGGGACGATGCCGCTCGCATCACGACCCGTCGAGGCGCTCTCGGGAGGCCAGCGGCAGCGGGTCTGGGTCGCGATGGTGCTCGCCCAGCAGACGGGCCTGCTGCTGCTCGACGAGCCGACGACCTTCCTCGACGTGGCCCACCAGGTCGAGCTGATGGAGCTCTTCGCCGAGCTCAACGAGCGGGGCCGTACGATCGTCGCCGTGCTGCACGACCTGAACCACGCCGCTCGGTACGCGAGTCGCATCGTGGCGATGCGCGACGGGCGCATCCTCGCCGAGGGTCCGCCGACCGAGGTGATCACGAGTGAGCGGGTGCAGGAGGTCTTCGGGCTCGCCAACGTGGTCGTCGACGATCCCGTCACCGGCGGACCGCTCGTCGTCCCGCTCCGCGCGCGTCGGTCCGGGGCGGGCGCGGGGGAGGAGTCAGCGTGAGCGCCGAGCGGCCCTGGGCGTACAGCGCCTTCGTCGTCGAGGTCGCCGGCGTGGCCCGCCTCAGCCCCGGCTTCGTCCGCATCACCCTTCGCGGCGAGGCTCTGGCGAACTTCGCGCCGTGGGGGCTCGACCAGCGGATCAAGATCGTGCTGCCCTTGCCGGGCCGTCCGCACCCCGGGCTCGCGGAGTTCGGCCTGCTCGATGAGCCCACCCCGCATCCCTCCGACTGGTACGCCCGGTGGAAGGCGCTCGACGAGAACGACCGCAACGTGCTGCGCACCTATACGCCGTCGGCGATCCGCGTCGCCGAACGAGAGATCGACGTCGACTTCTTCCTGCACGAGCCCGTGGGCCCCGCCTCCGCGTGGGCTCTGGCCGCACGGCCCGGCGACCCGCTCGTCATCACGGGGCCCGACGTGCGAATGGAATGGACGGGATACGGCATCCATTGGACGCCGGGCGAGGCGACCCGGTTCCTCCTCGTCGGCGATGAGACGGCGTTCCCCGCCCTGCGGAACATCGTCTCCGCGCTGCCGCAGGCGACGCGGCCGCACGTGATCGTCGGTGCGGCCGACCCCGCCGATGACCTCGTTTCCGACGTGCTCGCCGATCGCGCGCTCGTGACCCGCGTCGAGCATCGCGCCGGTGACGACGCCCTCGCCACGGCCGTGCGGTCGTGGGCCGCGGAGCACGGCGCCGCGGCGGCCGCCGACCCGGGGTTCGGGGTGTGGCTCGCGGGCGAGTCGGGCGTTGTCACCGGCATCCGCCGGTTCCTCACGAACGACGTCGGCATCGCGAAGGATCGCATCTCGTTCCTCGGATACTGGCGGTACGGCGGCCCCCTCGTCGGCTGACGGCGTGCGGCGCGGAGCGCACCGCACGCTCGATACGCTGACGGGATGACCCCCCGCGACCTCCCCGGCGGCGCTGTGCTGCGCGCCGCCCGGCCCGGTGACGAGACCGGCATCCTCGCCTGCATCCACGCCCTCGCCGTCTACGAACGCGAGCCGGATGCCGTCGACAACACGGCCGAGATGCTGCGCGAGACGCTGTTCGGAGCGGAGCCCCGCGCGTTCTGTCACGTGGTCGAGCGCGAGGGGGGCGATCGTGGGCATCGCGATCTGGTTCCTGACCTACTCGACCTGGACGGGCCGCCACGGCATCTGGCTCGAAGACCTCTTCGTCGACGAGTCGCAACGGGGCACCGGATACGGCAAGGCGCTGATCGCGTCGCTCGCCGAGGTCTGCGTCGAACGCGGCTATTCGCGGCTCGAGTGGACCGTTCTCGATTGGAACGCCCCCTCGATCGCGTTCTACCGCTCGATCGGCGCCGAGCCGATGGCGGAGTGGACGACGCAGCGCCTCACGGGCGACGCCCTGCACGCGCTCGGCGGCTGACCACCGCCTTGCCTCTCGGGACGCCCCGCGTCAATCCCGACGACGCGGCCGGTGCGCGCTCGTAGGGTGGAGCCATGGCAGATCAGATCCACGTTCCGAACGTGTCCCTCAACTCCGGCTTCGAGATCCCGCAGCTCGGCTACGGCGTCTTCAAGGTCGACCCGGCGGAGACCGAGCGGCTCGTCTCCGAGGCCTTCGATGCGGGCTACCGCCACATCGACACCGCCGCGATCTACGGCAACGAAGAGGGTGTCGGCCGCGCGATCGCCGCCAGCGGCATCCCGCGTGACGAGCTGTTCATCACGACCAAGCTGTGGAACGACCGTCAGGGCGGCGACGAGCCCCGCAAGGCCCTGTCGGAGAGCCTCGAGAAGCTCGGCCTCGACTACGTCGACCTGTACCTCGTGCACTGGCCGGCCCCGGCCAACGGCAACTACGTCAACGCGTGGCAGAAGCTCGTCGAGCTGCGCGACGCGGGTCACGCCCGCTCGATCGGCGTCTCGAACCACCTCGTCGAGCACCTCGAGAAGATCTACGCCGAGACCGGCGTGCTCCCCGCGGTGAACCAGATCGAGCTGCACCCGGCGTATCAGCAGAAGGATGTCGTCGACTGGGCGACCGACAAGGGTGTCCGCATCGAGTCGTGGGGGCCCCTGGGTCAGGGCAAGTACGACCTGTTCGGCGCCGAGCCCGTCGCCGAGGCGGCCGCCGCTCACGGGAAGAGCCCGGCTCAGGTCGTGCTGCGCTGGCACCTGCAGCGCGGATTCATCGTGTTCCCCAAGACCGTCAGCCGTGAGCGCATGGTCGAGAACGCCTCGCTGTTCGACTTCGAGCTCACGACGGCGCAGGTCGACGCGATCTCGGCGCTCGACCCGGGCGACGGCTCGGGCCGCGTGAGCGCGCACCCCTCCGAGGTGAACTGACCGACGACCCCGATCGGGGTTCGGCTTCGGGCGCAGTTCGCGGATACGCGCGCAGATGATTCTGCGGCGGATGCCGGGAACTGCGCCCGATCCGCGTGCGGCCGCGGGTTTCGTAGGCTGGAGGCGTGGCATCCGTTCTCAACGTCTCGGCGTACCTCTTCACGCACATCGCCGATCCCGCCGCGCTTCGCGACGTGTTGCGCGAGCGCGCCGAGGGCGCGGGGCTGAAGGGCACGATCCTGCTGGCCGAGGAGGGCGTCAACCTGTTCCTCGCCGGGGCCGAGAGCACGGTGCGCGAGTTCCTCGACGACCTCCGCGCCGATGCGCGCTTCGCGGCGCTGACCGCCAAGGAGAGCTGGTCCGACGGGCAGCCGTTCGGCCGGATGCTCGTGAAGGTCAAGCGCGAGATCATCCGCATGGACCGCCCCACGATCCGTCCGGCGGACGAACGTGCGCCGAGCGTGACCCCCGGCGACCTGCGGCGCTGGCTCGACCAGGGCCACGACGACTCCGGACGCGAGGTCGTGCTGCTCGACACCCGCAATGCGTTCGAGGTCGACTACGGCACGTTCGCGGGAGCCGTCGACTGGCGGATCGAGCGATTCACGCAGTTCCCGGATGCCGCCGCCGCGCACCACGACCAGCTCGCCGGCAAGACGGTCGTCAGCTTCTGCACGGGCGGCATCCGTTGCGAGAAGGCCGCGATCGTCCTGCGCGAGGAGGGGGTCGACGCCTACCAGCTCGAGGGCGGGATCCTCGGCTACTTCGAGCGCGAGGGCGGCGCGCACTGGAACGGCGAGTGCTTCGTGTTCGACGAGCGCGAGTCTCTCGCCCCCGACCTGTCTGCGCGGCGCTGACCGTGACGCGGATCGTCGTCCTGACCGGCGCCGGGATCTCGGCCGAGTCCGGTATCCGCACTTTCCGCGCCGCCGACGGGCTCTGGGAGGACCACCGCATCGAGGACGTCGCGACTCCCGCGGGCTATCGGGCAGACCCCGCCCTCGTCCACGCGTTCTACGACGAGCGGCGCCGTGCGGCGGCCGTCGCCGCGCCGAACGCCGCGCATCTCGCCCTCGCCGACCTCGAAGCGCGGCGCCCGGGCGACGTGCTCGTCGTCACGCAGAACATCGACGACCTGCACGAGCGCGCGGGGTCGCGGCGCGTCAGCCACATCCACGGCGAGCTGGGGTCGGCGCTGTGCGAGACATGCGGAGAGCGGATGCCGTGGCGCGGCGACCTCGCCGGGCGGCCGCCCTGTCCGGCGTGCGGGGCTCGCGCGCTCCGCCCCGACGTGGTGTGGTTCGGAGAAGCGGTCTACGGGCTCGACGACATCTTCGATGCGGTGGCCCTGTGCGAGCACTTCTGGGTGATCGGGACATCGGGCGCGGTCACGCCCGCGGCATCCCTCGTCGCGGTGGCGGCTGAAGCGGGTGCACGCACCGCACTGCTGAACCTCGAGGCCCACGAAGACGTGCGCCTCTTCGACGACGTCGTGATCGGCCCGGCCACAGTGACCGTTCCCGAGTGGGTCGCCCGCTTCTGAGGCGTGCCTCGGCCGCGTCGGGGGTGGGCGGTAGCGTCGTGGCATGGAACCGCACCGGCTCACGCGTGAGCAGGCCCGCCGCATCATCGTTCGGGCGCAGCTGCTCGAAGCAGACCGTCCCGGCGACGTCGTCGAGGTGGCCGAGCAGATCGGCGCGATCAAGATCGACCCGACGGCCGTCATCGCGCCCAGCGAGCAGGCGATCCCGTGGGCGAGGATCGGCTGGGGGTACGAGCCGGGGCAGCTGACGAAGGCCGTCGAAGACGACCGGCAGCTCTTCGAGTACGCCGGCTCGTTCCACCCCGCGAGCATGCTTCCGGCGATGCGCGTGCGGATGCGGCTGCGTCCCGTCCGCGAGAGCACCGCTGCGTGGCTCGAGGCCAACAGCGCTTTCCGCGCCGACGTCCTGGCGCGGCTGCGCGCCGACGGACCGCTGCTGGCGGCCGATATCCCCGACACCGCCGCCGTGCCCGCCGGAAACGACAGCGGCTGGTACAGCGACAACCAGGTGCCGCGCATGCTCGACCTGCTCGAGCGGCTCGGTGAGGTCGCGGTCGTCGGGCGTGCCGGTCGGCTGCGCCGGTGGGATGTCGCCGAGCGGGCGCGCGGTGCCGAGCCCGACGACCTCACCTACGACGAGGCCGGGGCCTTCCTCGACGAGCGCCGGCTGCAGGGCGCGGGGCTCGCGCGGCAGAATTCGTCGTGGTCGGGGGTGGGGATGGCCGGTGAGCCGGCCGTCGTCGAGGGGAGCACCTGGAAGTGGCGGGTCGACCCGCGGGCGTTCGAGGCCGTCGATGACGACCCGGGAGGGCGGGTCGCGATCCTCAACCCCTACGACGGCATGCTGTTCGACCGCCCCCGCCTGATCGAAGCGTTCGACTTCACCTACAAACTCGAGCAGTTCGTACCGAGAGCGCAGCGTGTGTACGGCTACTTCGCGCATCCGATCCTCTGCGGCGACCGGTTCATCGGCCTTCTCGACGCCGCCCTCGACAAGCCGAAGGAGCATCTCGTCGTCGCCGCGCTGCACGAGCTCGTGCCGTGGGAGAGCGAGGAGCGCGAGATGGTCGAGGCGGAGATCCGCGACCTGGCCGAATGGCTCGGCGTGCCCGTGCGCGGGCTCGACTGAAACATCGATCGCGGGCCTACCAGCCGTCCGTCGACGTCGCAAGGCGGTCGCCACGGCGGCGCCGACGGCGAAGCATGGTGACAGCCCCGCAATCGAAACGAAAGGAGCCGCCCATGGCTCGCATCATCGAGACCATCGACGTCGACGTGCCCGTCTCCGTCGCATACAACCAGTGGACGCAGTTCGAGTCGTTCCCGCACTTCCTGAGCTTCGTCGAGTCGGTCACCCAGCTCGACGACGGCACGACCCACTGGAAGGTGAAGATCGGCGGGGCCGAGCGCGAGTTCACCGCGAAGATCACCGAGCAGCACCCCGACGAGCGGGTCGCCTGGAACAGTGTCGAGGGCAAGGACGAGCATGCCGGCGTCGTGACCTTCCACAAGCTCAGCGACGACGAGACGCGCGTGACGGTGCAGCTCGACTGGACGCCCGAGGGCTTCGTCGAGTCGGTCGGCGCCGCCATCGGCATCGACGACCACGCCGTGAAGAAGGACCTGACCCGCTTCAAGGAGTTCATCGAATCGCGCGGCACCGAGACCGGTGCCTGGCGCGGCGACATCGAGAACTGACCTCGATCGCTCCGGTACGACGAGAGGCCCCTCCGATCAGCGGAGGGGCCTCTCGTCGCATCGAGCGGATGCTGCGGCTCAGCTGCGGAGCTTGCGCAGCGCCGACCGCTTGTGGGCCGCCTGGTCGCCGCTCTTCTCCGATTCGACGATGAAGGCCGGCTCCTCGGCGGATGCCGTGAACTTCTGACCGGCGAACTGGAAGTCCTTCTCCTTCTTCTCGACGATCTTCCCGTGCGTCCGCCCCTGGGAGGTATCCCAGCTGACGCGGTCGCCCTTCGACAGTTCCTGAGCCATCGCGGCTCCTTCCGTTGTGCATCGGTTGCGGCGATCCTGTCGCCCGGCGGGACCGGGGGAGAAGCCGTTGACACACCGGGGCCGGATGCGCCAGTGCTCTCGCCGACCGGCCGCGGCCTGCGAGACTGCCCACATGCGCACGATCGTCATCACGGGAGCAAGCGATGGAATCGGCGCGGCCGCGGCGCGGCGCCTCGTCCGAGAGGGGAATCGCGTCGTCCTGGTCGGACGCTCGCCCGAGAAGACACGTGCTCTCGCGAGCACGCTCGACGCGCCCTACCACCTCGCCGATTACGCCGAGCTCGCACAGGTGCGGCGCCTCGCCGACGAACTGCTCGAGGCGTACCCGCGCATCGACGTGCTCGCCAACAACGCCGGCGGCATCTTCGGCCCGCGTGCGCTCACCGTCGACGGCTACGAGCAGACGTTCCAGGTCAATCACCTCGCCGGGTTCCTGCTGACGAACCTGTTGCTGGACCGGCTCATCGAGAGTGAGGCATCCGTCATTCAGACCGCGAGCGTGGCCGCGCGCCTGTTCTCGCGGTTCGACGTGACCGATCTGAACGCGGCGAAGCGATACTCGGGGCGCATCGCATACGGCAATGCCAAGCTCGCCGACATCCTCTTCACCCGCGAGCTGCAGACCCGCTTCGGCGATCGGGGCATCGCAGCGGCTGCGTTCCACCCCGGAGTCGTCGCGACCCAGTTCGCCGCGAACGTGCCCGGCCCCCTCCGCTGGGTCTACCACAACCCCATCGCCCGGCGCCTGCTCACGACGACCGACGAGGGCGGTGCACGACTGGTCTTCCTCGCCGACGGCACGCCGAACCGCGACTGGGTTCCCGGCGCCTATTACGAGAACGATCGCCCGGCCCGCTCTCACCGCGACGCGACCGACGCCGGCCTCGCCCGGGAGCTCTGGGACCGCAGCGCCGAGATGGTCGGCCTCGCCCGCTGACGCGACGGTGTCAGCGCCGAGAACGCACCGCCGCGCCGAGAACGCACCGTGCGGCGTGCGCTTTCGCGGGCATGGTGCGCGCTCGGCGCGGGATGCGCAAGGGGGTCGGCGGGGCGCGGGGCCGCACATAGCGTGAGGGGGCGAACGGGAGGACGACATGGTCGACGAGCGCAACGAGCCCCACGGACCCGAGCAGATGCCGGACCGCCACCCGAGGCCCGATCCCACGGATCTGACCAACCAGGCGAGCTTCCGGCAGGGGGCGGCGTCGCGCTGGCTCGTGCCCGCGGGCGTCCTGGCTGCGGTGGCGATCGTGCTCTTCGTGCTGGCCTTCCAGCTCCAGACGGCATTGCCCGCGGTCGGCGTCGTCTACGCGGTCGTCGGCTGGGCGATGATGGTGGTCGCCGCGCGCTCATCGGACGAGGCGCCCGTGCGCAACCGCCGCCTCGCATTCGCGATGGGCATCCTCGCCGTCGGCGTGCTCGCCATCTTCATCCTTATCTACATCACCGAGACGCTCTAGCCCCGCTCTGCCCCGCCCCGGCCCGGCCCCCGAGAACGTACCTCAGCGCCGAGAACGCACCGTCCAACGTGCGTGCTCGCGGCGACGGTGCGTTCTCGGCGGGATGCGCGCGACGCTCTAGACCCCGCGCTCGCCCGACGCAACCACCCTCGTCGTTCCGAGGGTTACGCCTAGCGTGATCACATGGCGACGGCAGCATCCGATCCTCGAGCGACTCGGTCGCACACCGCGCATCACCGGGTCGTCGTGGTCGGCGGCGGCAACGGCGGAGTATCAGCGGCAGCCCGCTTGCAGCGGCAGGGCGTCGACGACATCGCGCTGATCGAGCCGAAGGACACCCACGAGTACCAGCCGCTGTTCTCGCACGTCGCGGGCGGTACGGCGCGTATCAGCGAGACGGTCCGGCCGCAGCGCAGCGTCATCCCCGACGGCGTCCGGTGGATCCAGGATGCCGTGATCTCCGTCGACCCGCACCGCTCGACCGTCCGCCTCGCATCGGGCGACGAGGTCGGTTACGACCACCTCGTCCTGAGCCCCGGGATGCAGAAGGACTGGGCGAGCGTGCCGGGGCTGGCCGAATCGATCGGGACAGGCGACGTGACCACCCATTACGAGGGCGACCTCGCGGCGCGCACGTCGCTGCGCCTGCGCGATCTGCGGCGGGGCACCGTCGTCTTCACGCAGCCCGCCGGTCCCGCCTCGTGCGCGGGCGCATCGCAGAAGCCCATGTACCAGGCGTGCGACTACTGGCAGCGCATCGGGGTGCTGGACGACATCCGGGTCATCCTTGTGGTTCCGGAGAAGACCGTGTTCGGCATCCCGGCCTTCGACCGGGAGATCCAGCGGGCGATCGACCGTTACGGCATCGAGCTGCGGACCGAGAGCGCGCTGATCGAGGTGGATGCCGCGGCCTCCGAGGTCGTGATCGCGTCGCCGACCGGCATCGAACGCATCCGGTTCGACCTCGTCAACGTCGTGCCGCCGCAGTCGGCGCCCGACTGGATCCGGGAATCCGGGCTCGCCGCCGAGGGCGACGCGGACGGGTTCGTCGACGTCGATCCCGCGACCCTTCGCCACACCCGCTTCGCCGGCATCTGGGCGATCGGCGATGCCGCTGCCACGACGAACTCGAAGAGCGGGGGAGCTCTGCGCAAGCAGACCATGGTCCTCGCGAAGAACCTCTCCGCGGCCCTGGCGGGAGACGAGCCCCGCGCACGTTACGACGGGTACGGCGTGTGCCCCATGACGGTGTCGCGCTCGAGCGTCGTGTGGGCCGAGTTCGGGCCCTCGGGCGAGCTCATGCCGACGATCCCCTTCTTCCGGCGCATGTACCGCGAGAGCGCGTTGTCCTGGTTCTTCGACCGCCGCGTGCTGCCCTGGGTGTATTGGAACCTCATCCTCACCGGGAGGGCGTGACGCCCGCGGCATCCTGATCGGCGTCGTGCCCCCGTTCGGCCGTGCCCTCCGCCGTCAGGCGAACGCGTGCCACGAAGATGCCCGCGATCAGCGCACCGAGGCCGCCGACGGCCATGTCGCCGATCGTGTCGTCGTAGGTCACGAGGATCGAGTCGACGAAGAGCTTGCCCACCCACTCCACGATCTCCCAGAGCGCGGCGAAAGCCAGCCCGAAGGCCGTCGTGACGACGAGGCCGGTGCGCCGGCGGAACCCCTCGCCGCCGGGCAGCGGCACGATCGAGATGCGGGCCGCCGCGATGTACGCGAGCGCCGCGAGCACGCCCGTGCACACGAGGTGCACCGGGATGTCCCACGACGGAACGCTGCGATACAGGTCGACCACGTTGCTCCAGGCCGCGACCAGCACCGTGACGCCGCACACGATGTCGAATGCGGGACGGACGCCGACGAAGCGCGGCGCGACGAGAGCCGGGAGGGCGAAGGCCAGGATGCCGGCATCCGTGAGTTCGAACCACAGCGCCGCGACCACGATGCTGAGCACACCGCACAGCCGGACCGCGTCTGCGACGACGGCACTCGTCGTGCGCGGCGGGCGGAGGAAGTTCTCGATCATGGTGGGCCGGCTCACGACGCGCCCCCGTCCAGGCGGAGGAGCACGTGGACGCCCAGGTGGTCCGACGGTGCCGCGCCGTCGATCGTGCGCGTGTCGACGGCGGCCCGTGTGACGCGGAGGGAGCGATCGACCGCGATCCAGTCGATCGGCCCTTTCCGCACGCGCGGCGGGTGGTAGCCGCCATAGGTGTCCCAGAGCGGCGTCGCTCTGACCTCCGCCGCCTGCCACGCGTCGACGAGACGGCTGCTGAACAGCGCTGACAGCGGAGCGGAGCCCGGGCCGGCGTTCATGTCGCCCATGACGATCACCGCCCCCGTCGTCTCGGCGGCGAGGTCGTGCAGCAGCCAGGCCGAGCGCAGCCGTGATCGGGCGGAGAAGACGTCGAGGTGCGTGTTCAGCACGGTCAATGAGCAGCCGGTGACCCGATCACGGAAGGCAGCGCGGACCACCACCCGCGGTACCGGGTTTCCCCACGACGTCGAGCCCGCGACCTCGGGTGTGTCGGAGAGGGCCGACTGCTCATGGCCCGTCAGCTCGAGACGGTCGGAGTCGAAGAAGATCGGGCATCCCTCGCCACGGCCGTCGGCGTTGCGGCCGTGACCGACGAAGCGGTACGACGTGCCGAGGGAGGCCCGGACGAGATCGGCCTGGTCGGGCATCGCTTCCTGCGTGCCGAGGATAGCGGGCGGGTCCGCGTGGAGCACCGTGGCCAACCGCCGACCGCGCACCGTCCAGCGGTCGTTCGGCGGCCAGGTCGGTCCGTCGATGCGCCGGCGGATGTTCCAAGTCGCGACGTGGAGGTCGTGCGGATGCAGCTCGCTCGGGCCGAACAGATGGGCGACGGCGCTCTCGCTCGCTGCGCGCGTCATCGCCGCCCCTCCGCTGCGCGGGTGACGTCGTGGCGACCCGTGCGGCGTAGCCGGCGAGCTACGCGGCGGTGCGGCAGCTCGTCGGGCCAATGCGAGACGACGGTGTGGAAGCCCCGGGCGATGCGCGTGCCGAAGGCGCGCCGATCGTCGAAGGGGCGCATGGAGATCCCCATGTCTGCGCGGCGCGAGTATGCGATCCGGTGACGCCCGCCCAGGTGGAAGGCGAGGTCGAAGTCGTCGTGCACCTCGGCGTCTGCGCGGTGCACCTCGGTGCTGACGCTCCGCCACGCGGTGCGCCGGAAGGCGAGGTTCGAGCCGAACAGCGGCAGATGGCCCAGCGCGGCGAACCCCAGGAGCGCGTACAGCCCGAGGTACGTCGCGGCGAGGGGGCGTCGCAGCGCCCGCGGCCCGTCGACGAAGCGGGCGCCTCCGGTCAGCACGGCGATGTCGGGCCTGCGTGCGAAGTCGCGGCAGAGGTCGGCGATCCAGGTCGGGGCGGGGAGCGAGTCGGCATCCAGCCGCAGGACGAGATCGCCGGTCGCGTGGTCGTACCCCGTCGCCGCCGCCGCGGGGATGCCGGTGGCCGCGCACTCGACGACGCGCGCGCCGGCGGCATGGGCGACGTCGGCGGAGTCGTCGCGCGAGCCGTTGTCGACCACGACGATCTCGTCGGGCGGCTCGGTCTGTTCGGCGAGGGCGCGCAGACACCGTCGCAGCATCACGGCGTCGTCCTTCACCGGGATCACGACCGACACGGTCGGGCGGTGGGGCAGGGGCCGGGATTCGAGTGTCATCGGACCTCACGCTACGACCGGCGGCGCACGGGCGGGAGCGCCTTGACAGTGCTGTCGAGCCTCGTCAATGACATGCTGGAGGTATGCCTCAGCAGAGCGATCTCCTCGCCGTCCTCGTCGATGCCGACAACGTCTCGCCCTCGCGCATCGGCGGGGTGCTGGCCGAGATCGCGACCTACGGCACGGCCTCGGTGAAGCGCGTCTACGGCGACTGGACCAAATCTCAGCTCCGTGGATGGAAGGACGCCGCGAGCGAGCACGTCATCCAGCCCATGCAGCAGTTCGACAACACCACCGGCAAGAACGCGACCGACAGTGCTCTGATCATCGATGCGATGGATCTGCTGTACACGCGACGGTTCCAGGGGTTCTGCATCGTCTCGAGCGACAGCGACTTCACGCGTCTGGCATCCCGAATCCGCGAAGAGGGTGTCACCGTGTACGGCTTCGGTGAGCGCAAGACGCCCGAGGCCTTCCGCAACGCGTGCGATCAGTTCACCTACCTCGAGGTGCTCGGCGTCGTCGACGAGCGGGACGCCGCGCGATCGACCACCTCGGAGCGCTGGACGGCGGCGGCGCTGCGTGCCGACGCGCGCCTCGTCGCTCTCCTGCGCAGCGCCGCCGAGACCGCCTCGGCCGACGACGGCTGGTCCGACCTCGGCACCGTCGGTCAGCTCATGCGCAAGCAGCAGCCCGACTTCGACCCCCGGAACTGGGGCTATGCGAAGCTGTCGGACCTCGTCCGCGCCGTGGGCCTGTTCACGATCGAGTCGAAGCCGGGCGGCATGTCCCTGCGCCCGAAGAGCACGTCGGGGTCGAAGGCCTCGGACGACTCGGCGGATGCGCCTGCAAAGGGTCGCGGCGACGTCGAGACCGGGTCCGCGGGTGGGCGCTCGCGGCGCAAGCCGTCGTCGCGTGCCAAGAGCGCGGTAGCCGACGCCGAGGCTGCCGCCTCGGCCGTGCCGGAGGGCGGCGCGGATTCTCATGACGACAGCTCCCGGGAATCGGCCCCGGCCGAAGGGACGAGCGGGTCGTCGGCGCGCGGAGGCCGTCCGATGATCGAGCAGCTCACTCTGGGCGCAGCTCTGGATGCCGCGCTCGACGCGGTCTCGTCCGCCTCGCGCGCCAACGCCACGGCATCGGCGGCACTGTCCGCGGATGCGGATGCCGACGCGGATGCGGATGCGCCGGAGGGCGAGAGCCGTGACGAGGCGACCGGCTCTGCGGATGCTTCGCCGGCCGAAGGCGAGACGGTGGCGGTCAGCGCGGGTACGAAGAAGACGCCCGCGCGGAAGACATCCACCAAGACGGCGCCGAAGAGCGGCGTTGCGAAGACGCGGACCCCTCGGGCGACGACCGCCCGCACCGGTGCCGCGTCCGCGGCGGACGACGACGGACCGTCGGCGACGGCTGCTCCGGCCGCCGCCGAGCCCAGCGCCGACGCGGCATCCGTGTCGCTTCCGGAGACCGGCACCGCTCAGCCGGTCGAGACCGAGACCGAGGCCCCCGCGCGGCCCAAGCGCGCGTCGCGCAGCCGGACCAGCGCCCCGGAGGCTCCGTCGGGCGAGTCGGACTCCGAGGCGCCCGCCCGGCCGAAGCGCGCGTCGCGCAGCCGCAAGGCTCCGGCTGCCGAGGCGCCGGTCGAGCCGGCTGCCGAGCCTGCGGCCGAGGCGCCCGCCGACGCCGCATCGGCTCCGGCGGCAGCATCCGCCCCCGTCAAGCGGGCACCGCGCCGCGCATCCCGGCCGGGTTCGTCGGCGAGCTGACCGCGGGGCGGGTTCCGGTCAGCCGCGGCCGCGGCGCAGTGCGGCGGCGAGCGGGCGACGTCGTCGCCGCGCGTCGGGGATGACAGGCACGGGCTGGGTGACCACGGCATCGACGACCATCGAGCCGCTCGCCGGTCCGACCACGGGCACGGGGGTCGTCGCCGTGCTGATGTGATCGGCGCGGGCGATGGGCATGTCGGCGAGCTCGCGCCGGGCTCGGAGGTAGGCCGGAACGAGGATGACGGTCGCCCCCAGCCACGCGAGGGGGTTGCTCCATGCGACTCCCGCGAACCCCAGGAACGCACCGAGCACCACGGCCGCCCCGGCGCGCATGACGAGCTCGACGATGCCGGTGACGGTCGGCACGAGGGTGTGGCCGAGTCCCTGCAGGGCCCCGCGAAAGACGAACAGAACGCCCAGCGCGGTGTACGTCGCCCCGTTGATGATCAGCATGAGGGCGGCGAGGGAGACGACGCCGTCCGAACCGTCGCCGACGAAGAGCCGGACCAGCGGCGCCCCGAAGGTGATGAGCACCACGCCGAGCCCGACGGCGCCGATCACGGCCATCCAGGTCGCCTGCGCGACGCCCTGACGAATGCGGTCGGGGCGCCCACCGCCGTAGTTCTGAGCGACGAACATCGATACGGCGAGGCCGAGCGACTGCAGCAGGGCCACCGCCAGGCCGTCGACACGTGAGGCGGTCGTGTAGGCGGCGACGGCGTCGGCGCCGAGCTCGTTGAGACGGACCTGCACCGCGAGGGTGCCGATGGCGATGATCGACGCCTGGAAGCCCATGGGCAGGCCGAGCCGCAGGTGCAGCGCGAGGTCGGTTCGGGTGATGCGCCAGTCGGCGCGCCGCATGCGCAGAACCGGGATACGGCGCCGGATGTAGTCGAGGCACAGTCCCACCGACAGTGCCTGCGACACGACCGTTGCGAGGGCGGCGCCGCCGACGCCCCACCCGAGCGGGCCGACCATCACCACCACGAGCACGACGTTGAAGACGCAGGCCACCGTCAGGAAGATCAGCGGCGTGCGGGAGTCGCCGATCGCACGGATGATCGCCGCGAGGTAGTTGAAGAACATCGTCGCCCCCGCGCCGAGGAAGCTGACGACGGCGAACGCCGTCGCGTCGTCGAGGAGTTCCGGGGGCGTCTGCAGGAGTTGCAGCAGTGGTCGCGAGAGGAACGGCGCCACGACGGTGAGCACGACGCTCGTGATGGCTGTCAGCGTGGCCCCCGCTGCGACCGAGCGGCGCACGGCGGCGTGGTCGCCGGCCCCGAAAGCCTGCGCCGTGGGGATCGCGAATCCCGAGGTGAGCCCCCACGCGAAACCGATGAGCAGGAACAGCATCGAACCCGTCGCGCCGACGGCCGCGAGCGCGTCGACCCCGAGCCAGCGGCCCACCACCACCGCATCGACGATGTGGTACATCTGCTGCACCACGTTGCCGATCAGAAGGGGCACCGAGAACGCGAGGATGACGCGCCAGGGGCTGCCGGTGGTGAGGGTGCGGGACATCGCGGTGGCTTTCGAGAAGATGCGGGCACGACAACGGCGGCGCCGGAGCGCCGCCGTCGGTCAGTGTATCGAATCGATTCGAGATGCGCCACGGGGGATCCCGCACGCGCGCTCGCGGTGTCAGCGAGCGGATCCCTTGCGCGGCTTCAGGAACGCGCCGTCATCCTGCTTCTCGCGCTTGGCTGCGCGCTTTTCCTTCAACGTCAATTGCGGCGCCTTTTTGTCGCCTCGTGTGCGTGGTGTTTTCGTCGACATGAGAACTCGCTTCCCCTCGTGGCTGGCGTGTGACTCCCGACCATAGCCCGGAAAAAAGGGAAGTCAAATCGGTTTTCGGTCGCCGATTCCCGTGACTTGCTTTTTTGTGCGGTGTGGCTATGGTTGGTGGTCACCGCCCCGTCGTCTCGCCTTTGCGGGCTCGAGACCGGGGCTTTTGGTGCACCCTGAAAAGCAGAACGGAAGAAAAATGGAAAAGACCGCTGAAGCGACCTCGAGCGACGTGCGAATGCGCCTCGAGGCGCTGCTCGCCGAGCGCCGTGAGCTGCTGCAGGACATCGAGCCCCGCGCTGTTCCCTCCGTCGACCCGGTGGCCTACCAGACCGCCGCATCGCACCGCGCGACGATCACTCTGATCACCGAGGCGCTCGACCGCGTTCGCTCGGGCTCGTACGGCCGGTGCGTCGGATGCGGGCGGGCGATCGCACCGGCGCGACTGGAAGCGGTGCCGTACGCGCCGGCATGCATCGAGTGCCAGAGCCGGGCCGAGACCGCCTGAGGCCGATCAGGCGCTCGGCAGCGCCACGCGCACGAACAGGCCTCCGCCGTCGCGCGGGGTGATGAGCAGATCGCCGCGGTGGCTGCGGACGATGGCCGAGACGATGGTCAGCCCGAGACCGACGCCGCGGTCGGATGCCGCGCGGGTGCGGTCGCCCGCCCGGACGAACGGCTCGGTCAGTGTCGCGACGCGAGCCGGATCGAGGTCGGGTCCGGTGTTCACGATCTCGAGCAGCGCCGAACCGTCCGGCGCCGTCCGTGTGCGCACCGCGACCTCGCCGCCGTCGGGGAGGTTGTGGAGGAGCGCATTCGTGACGAGATTCGACACGAGCTGCCCGAGAAGGGCGGCGTTGCCGCGCGCGATCGCCGGGCCCGACTCCAGCCGGATGCTCGGTGATGTGCGGCGCGGTGCCGTGAGCTCGATCTCGCGCGCGTCGGCGACGACCCGCTGGGCGACCTCCGCGAGGTCGACGGGCTCGAAAGTCAGACCGGCTCGGCCGGCACGCGCGAGCTCGAGCAACGCCTCGGTCGTCACGATCGCCCATTCGTTGGTCTGGGCGATCCTGCTCAGAACGAGGTCGACGTCGCGCCCGTCCGGATCGGCGCGGGCGACCTCGACGATCGTCCGGATGACGGCATGCGGAGTGCGCAGCTCATGCGACGCGTTCGCCGCGAAGCGCGATTCCTCGGCGACCGCCCGCTCGATCCGGTCGAGCATGTCGTCGAAGGCGTCGGCGAGGTCGGTGAGCTCGTTCCGGCGTCCGCGGAGGGCGATCCGGCGGTGGAGCGTGGCCGCATCGGCTCGTCCGACGACGTCGGTGATGCGCCCGAGCGGGGCGAGCATCCATCCCGAGAGGAACCACCCGCCGACCAGGCCGACGACCACCAGTGCGGCCAGAGCCCACCATGCGTACTTCACGAAGACGTCGGTGAGGTCGCCGCGTCCGGGCGCCCAGCCGCCGGTGGACTGGCTCAACAGGTCGCCGCTCGGCACGAACCGCAGGGCCAGGAGCCCGACGCCGAAGAGCACCGCGCCCGCGACGACCAGGAAACCGGCGTAGCTGAGGGTGAGCGAGACCCGCAGGGAGAGCCCGCGGCGGCGGGCGATCACGGTGCGGGGTCCGACATCCGGTACCCGACGCCCGCCACCGTCTCGATGACCCAGGGCTCGCCGAGTCGTTTGCGCAGCGTGGAGATCGTGATGCGCACCGCGTTCGTGAACGGGTCGGCATTCTCGTCCCAGGCGCGTTCGAGCAGCGTCTCGGCGCTGATGACCCCGCCTCCGGCGCTGAGGAGCACCTCGAGCACGGCGAACTGCTTCCGCGTCAGGGCGACGTAGCGTCCGTCTCGGTAGACCTCGCGTCGGAACGGGTCGAGTCGGACGTCGCCGAACTCGCGGATCGGGGGAGCGGCGTTCGCCGACCGCCTGGCCAGAGCGCGCAGCCGCAGCACGAGCTCGCGCATCGCGAACGGCTTGGTGAGGTAGTCGTCCGCGCCGGACTCGAAGCCCGAGGCCTTGTCGTCGAGCCGGTCCGCCGCCGTGAGCATGAGGATGCGTGGAGCCTCGGGGCGCTGCGAGAGGAGCCGGGCGATCTCGTCGCCGTTCGGGCCCGGGATGTCGCGGTCGAGCACGACGACGTCGTATGCGGTGATCGCCAGCTGTTCCAGCGCGGTCTCCCCGTCGGCGGCGAGGTCGGCGGAGATCGCCTCGAGGCGCAGTCCGTCGCGGATCGCCTCGGCGAGGAACAGCTCGTCCTCGACGATCAGCACACGCATGGCCTCAGGATAGGCGGGCGCGTATATCGCCGGCGTATGCGGAATCGGCGACGTCGTGGCAACATCCGCTCGTGTGCTCTGGAGGCATGAGCACTCCTTCCCCCTCGATTCCGCCCCGCCCGCTCGCGCTGCCGACGATCGAGTCCGCACGGCGAGCGACCTTCGTGCCGCCGCGTCCGCGAGCGCGGGCATCCCGCCGTGTTCGTCGTCGTCGCCTCGCTCTCGCCGCGGTCGCCGTCGCGGGCGCGGCGGCTCTCGGGGCGACCGTCACCGGTGCGCTCGCGGGTGCGACGGGCCTGCAGCTGCCGCCGATGCCGCCGGTGCTCCCGGGCCTGGCGTTCTCGCCGACGGCCGATGACGGGTTCATCGAGGACGGCGTGCAGATCAGCCTGTGGGACGACGATCTACCCGCCATCTCGCGACTCGACCCCGAACTGCTGGGGGCGATGCGCGCCGCGGAAGCGCGCGCCGCCGACGACGGCATCCACCTCGGGGTGACGAGCGGATGGCGCAGCGCGGCGTACCAGCAGTGGCTTCTCGATGCCCGCATCGCGTCGGTGGGGGAGGAGACCGCCCGCGCCTACGTCGCCACCCCCGAGCAGTCGCGCCACGTCAGCGGCGACGCCATCGACATCGGACCCGTCGACGCGCAGTACTGGCTGATCTCGTACGGGTCGGAGTTCGGCATCTGCCAGACCTACGGCAACGAGCCGTGGCACTTCGAGCTGGCCACTGCGCCCGGCACGGAGTGCCCGCCCATGCGCACCGATGCCAACGGCTGAGCCCGGGATGCGGCGGCGGGTGCGCCTACGATCGATGCAGGCCCCCAACGATCCAGGAGTCACCGTGTCTGCCGTCACCGCCGCCGCCCGCTCCCACGTCGACGACCTCGCCGACTTCGTCGCAGCGTCGCCGTCGAGCTTCCACGCCGCCGCCGATGTCGCTCGTCGCCTCGTCGCCGCCGGGTTCACCCCGCTGTCGGAGGACGAGCGCTGGCCGGAACAGCCCGGCGGGCGGTACGTGGTGGTGCGCGACGGTGCCGTGCTCGCGTGGATCGTGCCGGCATCCGCGACCGCCGTGACACCCGTGCGGGTGTTCGGCGCGCACAGCGACTCGCCCGCTTTCAAGCTCAAGCCCCGACCCACCACCGGCCGCCTCGGCTGGCTGCAGGCCGGTGTCGAGGTCTACGGCGGGCCGCTGCTGAACTCCTGGCTCGACCGCGAACTGCGACTGGCCGGTCGCCTCGTGCTGGATGACGGCACCTCGGTGCTCACCGCGACGGGACCGCTGCTCCGTCTTCCCCAGCTCGCCATCCATCTCGATCGCGAGGCCAACGACCATCTCGCCCTCGACAAGCAGACGCAGACGCAACCCGTGTGGGGGCTGGGCTCGGCCGAGTCAGCCGACCTGCTGGGCGAGCTCGCCCGCGAGGCCGGAGTGGATGCCGGCCGCATCCGCGGATACGACGTCGTGACGGCGGACGCCGCGCGCGGCGCCGTCTTCGGCGCGGGAGACGTCTTCTTCGCATCCGGGCGCCTCGACGACCTCGCCTCCGTTCATGCCGGCGTCGTCGCCCTCGAGCGCGCCGCCGCGGGCTTCGATGCCGGTCATATCGCGATGCTGGCCGTCTTCGACCACGAGGAGGTCGGTTCGGCGACCCGGTCGGGGGCGGCCGGCCCGTTCCTCGCCGATGTCGTGGAACGCATCCAGTTCGGTCTCGGTGCCGATCGCGAGGAACGCATGCGCGGACTCGCGGCGTCGTGGTGCGTCTCGAGCGACGTCGGGCACTCTGTGCACCCGAACTATGCGCACAAGCACGACCCCGTCGTGCTGCCGGTGCTCGGATCGGGACCGATCCTGAAGATCAACGCGAACCAGCGGTACGCGACGGACGGCGTCGGAGCGGCCGCCTGGAACGGATGGTGCGACGCGGCGGGCGTGCGCAGCCAGGAGTTCGTCTCGAACAACGCCGTGCCGTGCGGTTCGACCATCGGCCCGATCACCGCCACCCGCCTGGGCATCCGCACGGTCGACGTCGGGATCCCGATCCTCTCGATGCACTCGGCGCGCGAGCTCGCGGGGGTCTCCGACCTCCACGACCTCTCTCTCGTCGCCGAAGAGCTGTTCCGCCGGTAGACTCGAGCGGTCCGCGGCGCCGGCCCGGGCGAAGCGATGCAACTACCTGCTGACGGAGCAAGGCGGCACGTGAGAACGAGCTGACTGCTCGGAGGCATGCATGACGTCGAATGATCGTTCCCTGATCCACCACACCGGTCGGGTGTTCTTCCCGATCGCGTTCATCGCCCGGCTTCCCTTCGCCATGATGGTCGTGGGTGTCCTCACCCTCGTCGTCTCGGCGACGGGATCGGTCGGGCTCGGCGGGCTCACGTCCGCCGCCGTCGGCGTCGGCGTGGTGATCGCCGGTCCCGTCATCGGAGACGCCGTCGATCGATTCGGGCAGCGCCGGGTGCTGGTTCCCCTCGGCATCCTCAACGGCCTCCTGCTCGGGGTGTTCCCCATCGTCGTCACTGCCGGGGCTCCCGACCCGCTGATCCTGACCGCAGCCGCGGCGATCGGTCTGAGCGCGCCGCAGGCGGCGGCGATGTCACGCAGTCGACTGATGGGCATCATCCGCGTCCGTCTCAGCCCCGAGCACCGCCCGCGCACGCTCTCACGCGTCATGTCGTACGAATCCGCCGCGGACGAGACGGCGTTCGTCATCGGCCCGTTCCTGGTCGGCATCCTCGCCGCCGCGATCGCACCCTGGGCTCCGATCGCGATCGCCGCGGCCCTGAGCCTCGTCTTCGTGACCGCCTTCGCCCTGCACCCGAGCGGTCTCATCGCTGCTGCCGCCCTGGCGCCCGGCGAGAGCGAGGAGCGCGCGCCCATCGCACAGGTGCTGCGTCCTCGCATCCTCGTCCTCGTGGCGGGCACCTTCGGGGTGGGGCTCTTCTTCGGCGCGACGCTGACGTCGCTCACGGCCTTCGCGCAGACCGCGGGCGAGGGTGTCGAGGCGGGGCTGCTCTACGGCCTCATGGGCATCGGGTCAGCCGCTCTTGCGCTCGCCGTCGTGCTGCTGCCCTCGCGTTTCGCGCTGCGGCACCGCTGGCTCGTCTTCGCGGCCGTCCTCGCGATCTCGGCCGGCGGCTACGCCGCCTCGGACTCGCTCGGCGCGGTCATCGTCATGCTCCTGCTGATGGGGCTCGGCGTCGGCCCGACGCTCGTGACGCTGTTCAGCATCGCCGGTCACCGCAGCCCGGTCGGCCGGTCGGCGACCACGATGACACTGCTCGGGTCGGCGCTGACGCTGGCTCAAGCGCTCGCATCGGCCGTCACCGGCGCGATCGCGGAGGCGGGAGACGTCCGGCTCGCGATGCTCCTGCCGACGATCGCCGCGGTGCTCGTCCTGGTGCTCGGCGGCGTCAACCTCGCCATCGAGCGTCGTGAGCGTGCAGCCGAACGAGCCCGGATGCCGCGCGGCGCCCGCTCCACCCGCTCCCTCGTCAGCCGCTGAGCAGCGCTCCGGTCGCCGCGCCCGCACCGGCCCCCAGCACCACGACCATCCAGGCCGGACAGCGCCAGAGCGTCAGTAGACCGAAGCAGACGAGGGCGAGCGCGAACTGGTCGACGCGGGTCACCGACGTCGTGAAGACCGGGTCGTAGAGGGCGGCGCCGAGGATGCCGACGACCGCCGCGCTCGCCCCGCTCACCAGGCCTCGTGCGCGGGGGCGGCGCCGGAGGACTGCCCACACGGGCAAGGCCCCGAGGAGCAGGAGGAAGCCGGGCAGGAAGATCGCGACGAGCGCGATCGCGGCTCCCGCTGCGCCCCCGGGGCCGACGCTCGAGAGCGCGCCCAGGTAGGCGGCGAACGAGAAGAGCGGTCCGGGGAGGGCCTGCGCCGCGCCGTATCCGGCGAGGAACGTCTCGGCATCGACCCAGCCGGGGCCGACGACCGCACTCTCGAGAAGCGGGAGAACGACGTGGCCGCCCCCGAAGACGAGCGCGCCCGAGCGGAAGAACGCGTCGAACAGGGCGATGACGCCGTCTCCCGTGACCCGTGCGGCGATCGGGCTCGCGACGAGGAGGGCGGCCAGGACCACGAGCGCGGCGATGCCGATGCGGGTGCCCGCGCTCGGAAGGGCGTCGTCCGCGGCGTCGTCGGAGTCGAGTGTCGCGGCATCCTCGCGGAGCCACAGGGCCCCCGCGAGAGCGCCGAACGCGATCGCGCCGAACTGGGCGAACGGCCCGCCCACGAGGGCGGTACCGACCGCCGCCGCGATCGCGATGGTCCCGCGGGGGCGGTCGGGAGCGAGAGTCCGAGCCATGCCCCAGACCGCGTGCGCGACGACGGCGACCGCGACCACCTTCAGGCCGTCGATCACCCCGGTCGCGACCGGGCCGGTCACGGCCCCGATACCGCTCGCCGCCCACACCATGAGCGCCGCCGAGGGCAGGGTGAACGCGGCGAAGGCCGCGAGCGCGCCCGCGAGCCCGGCACGGCGCAGGCCGATCGCGAACCCCACCTGGCTCGACGCGGGCCCCGGCAGGAACTGGCACAGGGCCACGAGCTCGCCGTAGACGCGGTCGCCGATCCACCGGCGCCGCGCGACGAACTCGTCGCGGAAGTAGCCGAGGTGCGCGACAGGGCCCCCGAAGGAGGTCAGCCCGAGGCGCAGGAAGACGACGAACACGGCGGCGAGGTTCGACACGCGTCCAGCGCACCATCGATCCGTGAACACGCGGTGAACGCCACGCCTGACTAGCACACCGAGATGTCGCGGCGCGTCACCGGGCGGACACCTGGCGGGGCAGCGCCGTTCACCTCGCGCTCGCGTGCGGTCCCTACCGTCGGCGGCATCCCTCTTGCACCGAAGGTGGCTTGTCATGCCCGTTGAGCGCCCACGCGCCCGTTTCCTGACCATCGCGATGACGGCGTCGCTCGCCGCGGGAGCGGTCTCGCTCTCGCTGGCGGCTCCCGCGCTTGCAGCGCCCACGGCTGCCGACGCGGCATCCGACCCGCTGATCGTCACCGAGATCGCCCCCGACAACGTCGGCGTCGACGACTACGAGTTCTTCGAGGTGCACAACCGCGGTGCCGCAGACGTCGACCTGGCGGCCGCGGGAGTCTCGTTCGCGTACACCTACACCGACGGCGCCGATCGCTCTCGCGACGTGCCGCTCACGTTGCCCGACCCGGTCGTGATCCCTGCCGGCGGCACCGTGGTGTTCTGGCTGAGCTACACGGCGGGCAGCGTCGATTCCTTCGCCCGCTCGATCGACGACTTCCGGGCGCATTGGGGCGCCGGCGCCGACACGACCGTCGTGCGCGTGACGGGGCAGGCCGGGATGGCCAACAGCGCGCCGCGCGGTATCCGCATCCTTCAGAACGACCAGACGGTCGGGTGGTCGACCTACGGGCGCACCGCGGCAGCGGCCGGAGAATCCGCGCACTTCCGCCTGCCCGCCGAGCGGGTCGACGGCGGTGCCGACATCCTCGCGGAACCGGCCGTGGCCACCCCCGGTGTCGTGGCTCCCGAAGCCGTCACCCCGCCCGTCGGCGAGGAGCCCGGGGGCCAGCCGGGCTTCGACCCGAAGCCCGATCCGACCGTCGTCACCGCGCCGCTGCAGATCACCGAGCTGCTGCCCGACTCGGCGAACGTCGCGGGCTCGGACGCCTTCGAGTTCATCGAGGTGTACAACGCCTCGAGCGACCCGATCGATTTCTCCGACTACACGATCGACTACCTGTACCCGGTCGAGGGCTCGTCGAGCGTCTGGCCGGCCGTGCCCGGCGACGTCGTGATCCCGGGCGGGGAGACGCTGGTGCTGTGGATCAAGAACGGCGCCAACGACGCGCTCACCGCCGCCGACTTCAACGCCCACTTCGATTCGAGCCTCGTTCCGGGTGAGGGCCTCGTCGAGATCTCCTCCGCGGGTATGGCGAACGGCTCCGCTCGCGGCATCGCCATCGAGACCAACAGCGGCCGCCACGTCAGCACGGCGTTGTACAACCTCGACGGCGCCGATGACACCGTGGCCGACCAGGGGATCCGCTACACCGTCGGAGCGGATGTCGCCACGCAGCGGATCGTCGATCTCGCCCCGGCGTCACCGGGTGCCGTGCAGGCAGACCAGGTTCCCGCGGGGCTCATGATCGTCGCGCCGGACACGCAAGCGCCGATGATCGTCGACGGCACCGCCGCCGAGATCCAGCCGGGCACCGACTTCGCCATCACCGCGACCGTGACCGACGATGTGCTGGCGCGGACCGTGACGCTCGAACTCGCCAACGACGTCGATCGCGCCCCGGCGCGCATCAACCTCCTCGACGCGGGCGACGGATCGGTGACGTTCGTGGTCAACGCCGCCGACCTCATCGGCAAGAGCTGGTACGAGTACACGATCACGGCGAGCGACGGCACGAACTCCACGTCCACCGAGGCCCATCGTGTCCCGGTAGCGGGGGTCGACGCCAATCCGGTCCGGCTCAATCTCGAGGACGGCCGGTTCGTCTCGGGCGCGACCGAGGTCGTGGCAGCCGGCGACACCTACCCCAGTCCGATCGAGCTGACGATCGACGGGGCGGCCGTGCCGACCGAGCCCACTCTGGAGGACGAACCCCGATTCGTCTTCGACACGACGAACGTCAACTACTACTTCAAGAACGGCGTGCGCATCGGCGACGACGTCCTCAACATCTTCGAGATCGGCACGGAGGGATGGGAGACGGTCGTCACCCCCGTTCCGCTCGAGTACGTCGTCCGCGGCGATGAGCTCGTCGTCAGCGTCTGGGCGGGAACGAAGAAGGCGCCCGAGATCGACCTCGCCGAGAACAACGACGATTTCGAGATCCGAGGCCTGCGCCTGGTCCTGCCCGACGGGCGGACGCTCACACCCGTCGGCTACGACGACCCCGCCGCCGTCCTCCGTATGGGCGACAGCGTGACCGAGACGGGAGCCCCGACGGGCAAGCTCGACTTCTACGAGGCGCGCTTCGCCCTGCCCGACGACGCGTTCGCCGCGCTCTCGGCCTCGTGGGACACGACCGAGCGCGCGGACGGCGCCGCGGTCGTCGCCGCCACCGACGGACAGACGGCGCTCTCGCGAACGGTGACGGTCGACAACACCGCCCCCGTCGTGGTGTCTCAGATCGTGGACGGCACGTCGTACCAGGGCCCGATCCTCATCGACGCCGCGATCACCGACGCGGGCTCGGGTGTCGCGAGCACCGTCGCCCGACTCGACGGCGAAGAGATCGCCCTGCCCCATGAGACCTCCTCGGTGGCCCTTGCCGCGGGGGACCACCGCGTGGAGATCACCGCGACCGACCACGTCGGCAACACCGGCACGTGGACCGCGACCTTCACGACCTACCAGGAGCAGCCGAGCGCGGGCGCGCTCGCGCCGGCCGAAGGGGCGGAGGTCGCCGCCGGTGAGGTGACCCTGCAGGCGAAGGTCGAGGACCCGACGGGCGACGTGCTCGACGTGAGCTTCCTCGAGGGCCGCCGGCTCGATCTGTCGGACGGTGACGTCAGCGTGCAGTCCGGCACCGTGCAGGACGCTCGCGCCGTCGATCGCGCCGAGGCGGAGCCGCTGACCGCGGACGACCTGAGCACGCTCGCGGCCATCGACGGGGTCGCGGAGGAGAACTCGAGTGACCGCGCCTTCCCATACCAGTCGTTCGACGTCGCAGTC
This sequence comes from Microbacterium sp. AG238, assembly GCF_003610405.1. GTDB lineage: Bacteria > Actinomycetota > Actinomycetes > Actinomycetales > Microbacteriaceae > Microbacterium. The sequence continues at coordinate 1,047,864 of NZ_RAQC01000001.1, read as the reverse complement.
AGCGATGCCGACGCCGGATCGGATGTCCGCTCGACGTGGTCGGGTCGTGCCGACGCGGGAGCCACCGTGATCCTCTACGTGCAGCGCGCGGACGGATCGGGATGGGACGAGGTCGACCGCCACGTGAGCGCGTCCGACGACGAGTCGTTCTCGCTCGACGCCGTCGTCGCGGTCGACGACTACGCATTCGCCGCCTCGGACGGCGCGGGACGGGTGGTGCGGATGCTCGTGCAGCACTCCGAGGGCTTCGCGGGCGCGGACCGCTCGGACCGGACGACTCCGGTCGCACCGCACAACGCCGCCGATGTTCCGCGCAGCGAGTACGACTTCACCCTGGCGTGGGAGTCGGACACGCAGTACTACAACGAGAACACCCTGCCCGGGGAGCCGTATCGTCACCAGCAGGCCATCCACTCGTACCTGCTCGACCGGCGCGACGACCTCAACCTGCAGTACCTCTTCCACACCGGCGACATCATCGACGACTACGACGTCATGGAGCAGTGGGAGCGAGCCGACCCCGAGTACCGCCGCCTCGACGAGGCCGGTCTGCCCTACGGCGTGCTCGCCGGCAACCACGATGTGGGCCACCACCTCGAGGACTACTCGAACTACGGTGCGTACTTCGGCGAGGACCGCTACGCCGGCAATCCCTGGTACGGCGGCAGCTTCGAGGACAACCGCGGTCACTACGACCTCATCTCGGCGGGCGGCATCGACTTCCTCATGCTGTACACCGGATGGCTCCCCGGCGATCAATCGATCGCGTGGATGAACGAGGTGCTCGCGCAGCACCCCGATCGCGTCGCGATCATCGCGCAGCACGAGTTCATCCTCACCACCGGCGGGCTCGGCGCGATCCCGCAGCGGGTCATGGACGAGGTCGTCGCGACCAACCCGAACGTCCGCATGGTCTTCTCCGGGCACTACCACGACGCATTCCTGCGCGAGGACGCGTTCGACGACGACGGCGACGGCGTCTCGGATCGCACCGTGTACTCGATGTTGTTCGACTACCAGGGCCTCCCGGAGGGCGGCCTCGGCTTCCTCCGCCTCCTGCACTTCGACAACGAGGGGCGGCAGATGCTCGTGCGCACCTACTCGCCGTCACTCGACGTCTACAACTCCGACGAGCCGAGCCTCCTGGGCCCGGCGGGAGCAGGGGACTACTCGCAGCAGGAGTTCGCGCTCACGTACGAGCAGCTGCGCATCGACCCGGGCACGCGCACCCTCGGCACCGACGCCTTCTCGGCGGAGGTCCTCGGCGGCACGGAGATCGCGACCTTCTCGGATGTCGCGAGCGGCTCGATCCTCTCGGCCGCATGGCCGCTCGCCGAGGAGGGCGAGCGCGGGTGGTACGTCCGCACGAGTGATCCGTTCGGTGCTGTCGACAACTCGCGGGTGTCGCTGTTCACGGTCGTGGCGGCGGCCGAGCCCGGGAACCCCGGCAGCGGCTCGGGCGGGGGCTCGGACGGCGGCGTCGGAGGCGGCGGTGGTGCCGGCGGCACGGGTGGGGCTCCGGCCGACGGTGCGGGCGCGAGTGACACCGCGGGCTCGGTCGTCGGTGCGGGAACCGGATCTCGTCGCGACCTCGCCGCAACCGGCGGTGACGGCGCGACCGCCGTCACCGCGACCGGGATCGCCCTCGCTCTCCTGGCGGGTGGGGCCCTCCTCACCCTCCTGCGCCGGCGTGCGCATCGCCGCGAACGGGTCTGAGCCGTACCTGCCGGCTCAGTCGGCGGTCGGGTCTTCGGACCCGACCGCCACGTTCCATTCGGGCAGGGGGTCGGACAGCCGTCGCCAGGCCGTCGGACCCGCCGACAGCTCCGCGTCGTCGAGCACGGCAGCATCCAGGACGTGCCGAACAGCTGCGGTGTTCAGGTCGACGCCCGTCAGCGCGATGTCCTGGCCGACGTCGTCGAGTCCGTGGCCGGCCTCGATCGGGTCGATCCACATGGCCGAACCAGCCTGCTCCCACCGCGCGGGAACATTCGGCCGCGTCGCGAGACGGCAGACCCCGACCGATCGCAGGACCAGTCCGCACGAGTCGGAATCGAGCAGATCGAGAGCCAGCACGAGCCGGCCGGGGTGGAACGGGCGCAACTGCTCGTAGCGCATCGTCGCAACGCGTCGATCGGTCAGGAACGGATCGTGCTCGCCGTTGAGAGCACGCGTCCATCCGGCGCGGTCGCCCGCGTCGCGCAGCGGAAGGGTGGTGCCGAAGCCCAGTGCGGAGAGGTCGTCGACGACGCCGCGGCTGAGTCGGATGCGGGCGGTCGGTGCCAGGTGCGACGCGAGTGCCATGAGGATCGACAGGTCGGCCGTCGGCATCCGCTCCCAGTTGACGATCACGACGGCGCTCGCCGCCTCGATCAGCTGCGCCGCCAGCCGCGCCCGTGCTCCGACGTCTCCTCGCCCGTCTCCGTGCGGGACGGTCCGACGCAGCGGTGCCTCGTCGCGCAGGTCGTCCATCGCATGGCGGGCATCCAGCACGCAGAGCGAGGGCATTCCGTGGACGGTGGCGTGGATGTGGGCCGGGTCGGCGTCGCTGGCGAGGTCGATGACGCGGAGGGCGCGATGGCGCCCGGCGATGACGCACAGACGGGCGTAACGACGGCGTTCGGCGCTGCAGACGCCGGTGACGGCGAGATGAGTGGTCACGGTGTTCTCTCCGGCTCGAGTTGTGGCGATCGGTCCTCCACCGTACCTTGTTGTTGATAAGAGTTCTCAATAGGAGGTTGTCGTGAAGGTTCGCGCATCCATCAAGTCGCTGAAGAATCAGCCCGGCGCGCAGGTCGTGCGTCGCCGTGGCCGCATATACGTCATCAACAAGCTCAACCCGCGGTTCAAAGGGCGCCAGGGCTGAGGCGCGGCCCGATGACACGTGTTGTCGAATCGCGCAACATGTGCCCCGTGCCCGCCGCGCGCGGTTAGCGTGATCGGCATGAGCACCCCCGCTGAGCGAGCCCAGACCCTGTCCGCACTCCATGCCGCGCCCGAGATCCTCCGGGTGGTGAACGTGTGGGACGTGGTGTCGGCCGAGGCCATCCTGGCTCTGCCCGAGACGCGCGCGATCGCCACCGCCGGTCACTCGATCGCCGCGTCGTTCGGGTACGAGGACGGCACCGACATCCCGCTCGAGATCGTGCTCGACATGGTGGGCCGCATCGTCTCGGTGGCCGGCGACGTCCCGGTGTCGGCCGACCTCGACGCCGGCTTCGGCGACCCCGGTGAGACGACGCGCCGGGCCATCGGCGTGGGCATCGTCGGAGCCAACGTCGAAGACCGCCTGCAGCCTCTCGCGGACTCGGTCCGCGCGGTCGAGGCCATCGTCCGGGCGGGGGAGTCCGAGGGTGTCCCGTTCGCCCTCAACGCCCGCACCGACGCCTTCGTGCGCGCGGGCGACCGTTCGACCGAGGAGTCGATCGCCGACGCGATCGAGCGGGGCCGCGCCTACCTCGACGCCGGTGCCGATCTGGTGTTCGTCCCGGGCATCCTCGATGCCGACATCACCCGGCGCCTCGTCGACGGCCTCGGGGAGCGCAAGCTCAGCGTGATCGGGCTGCCCGGCGCGCTCACCGCGACGGAGTACGAGGATCTCGGCGTGGCCCGCATCTCGTACGGTCCGACGACGCAGCGGGTCGCTCTCACGGCGCTGCAGGACGTGGCCCAGCAGCTCTACGCCAACGGAGTCATCCCGCCCTCGACGCGCCCCTTGAACTGAGCCGGCCAGCGCGCCCCGCGATCACGACGCGAACGTCTCCTGAGCGTCGGCGATGATCGCGGGGTCGCGCACGGCCGCGAGCGCCGTGGCGGCGAGCATGAGCGCGCCGTCGGCGATCGTCGTGCGGGCGAGTTCGGGGTCGCCCGCCGAGGCGGCGAACTCGCGCGTATGGGGCACCGCGTCGGCGACGAGCCGGATCATCGGATGGATCGCCGGCACGACGTGCGAAACATTGCCCATGTCGGTCGATCCGCCGAGCGTCGGGTCCGGCTCGAGCTCGCGGCCCAGTGCGCCATAGGCGGCCTCGGCCAGGTCGACGAGGGTGGGGTTCGCGCGGAGCGAGAAGTAGGGCGGGGTGTTCTCGGCGATCTCGACGGTGGTGCCGGTCGCGATCGCCGCCCCCTCGAAGCACGCGCGGACGCGGGGAACGACATCGCTCAGCAGGTGCTCTCGATCGCCGGCCCGCACGAAGATCCGCAGCGCTGCGTGCTCGGGAATGATGTTGGGCGCCTCGCCGCCGTTCGTGATGATGGCGTGCACCCGCACGTCGTCGGTCAGATGCTGGCGCAGCATCCCGATCGCCGTCAGCGACAGCGTCGCACCGTCGAGCGCGTTGCGGCCCCGTTCGGGCGCGGCGGCCGCGTGAGCCGCCCGGCCGTGGAAGTCGACGTCGAGGGCGACCCGCGAGAGCGATGACCCGCGAACCGCATCGGTGCCGGCGGGGTGCACCATGATCGCGATGTCGACACCGTCGAGCACGCCCGCTTCGATCATCGGAACCTTGCCCGCGGCGCCTTCCTCGCCGGGGCTGCCGATGACGACGAGGTTCGCGTTCGTGGGCTCCGCCGTCAGGGCATCCTTGACCAGCAGGGCCGCTCCGATGCCGCATGCGGCGATGAGGTTGTGCCCGCAGGCGTGGCCGATCTCCTCGAGAGCGTCGAACTCGCAGAAGATCGCGACGGTTGGCGCGTCCGCATCTGCCCCGTCAGGCGACCAGCGACCGACGAACGCCGTGTCGAGACCCGCGAAGCCGCGCTGCACGGCGAAGCCCGCTCGATCGAGCTCGGCCGTCAGGCGAGCGGCCGCGTGGTGCTCGGTGAAGCGGATCTCGGGGTGGGCGTGCAAGTCCGCCGCGATGTCGACGAGGGTGTCGATGTGGCCGGCGAGCGACGGACGCAGGGCGTCGAGGGCGGCCGGCATCGCCGCGGCGGCGGAGGCTGTCGCGGGCCGTGCGGTGAGGGTGGTCATGGGGTCTCCTTCTGTGGGGCGGGAGGGGTGCGCGGACGTCAGGCCAGCTCGAGCCCGTGTCCGGGGCCGACGGGGAGGCCGAGCAGTCCCCACACGAGGAACTGCAGCAGCCAGACACCCCAGATCACGACCGTGAACGGGATCACGAGCCCGAACAGCGTGCCCAGGCCCGCCTTGGGCTCCCAGCGCTGGAGCAGGCCGAGCACGACCGGCAGCATCGGGTTCATCGGGACGAGGGGATTGGTCGCAGAATCGGTGATGCGGAACGCCGCCTGTACGTATGCGGGGTCGATCCCGGTCAGCATGAACATCGGCACGAAGATCGGGGCCAGTAGCGTCCAGAGTGCCGACCCGCTCGCGAGCAGCAGCGCCGGGATCGTGCAGAACAGGCTGAACAGCAGAAGGCCGCCGATGCCGCCGAGCCCGGAGGACTCCATCGCCTCGGCTCCGGAGGTAGCCAGCAGCAGCCCGAGCTGCGACCAGTTGAACCAGGCGATGGCCTGCGCCGCGGTGAAGATCACGACGATGAAGGGCACGAGGTCGCGCACCGCCGCCGTCATGTGCTCGGGTACGTCGGCGGCTCGCGTGAGGGTTCTCGCTGCGACACCGTACGCGATGCCTGCGATCAGGAACAGGAACAGGATGAAGATCGGCAGCGCCGTCATGAACGGAGAGCGCAGGATCTGTCCGCCCTCGCCCTGCAGCGGCGACCCGGGCAGCATCACGGCCGTCGCAACGACCGCGAGGTACACGGCGACGGCGAGGGCGGCCACCCGCAGACCGCGTCGCTCCCGGTCGTCGAGCGGCCGGGCGGCGTCGTCGTCCGCGAGACCGCCCTGGTAGGGGGTGAGACGCGGCTCGACGTACCGCTGGCACATGACGGTGATGACGACGGCGAGGATGAGAGTCGAGGTGGCCATGAAGAAGTAGTTGGCCAGGGGAGACACGGATGCTTCGGGGTCGACGATCTGCGCCGCCGAGGTCGTGATGCCCGACAGCAGCACATCCGTGCCCGCCGGCACGACGTTGGCGCTGAACCCGGCGACGACCGCCGCGTACGACGCCGCGAACCCGGCGAGAGGATGCCGTCCGGCCGCCAGGAAGGCGGCGGCCGCGAGGGGCGGCAGGATGACCATCGCCGAGTCCGAGGCGAGGTTGCCCATGAGGCTCACGAGCACGACGACGAACGTCACGGCCCATCGCGGCGCAGCCAGCACGGCGCCGCGCATCGCGCTTTTGAGGAGACCGAGACGCTCGGCGAGCCCGATGCCGAGCATGACCGTGATGATCAGCCCGAGCGGCGGGAACGAGACGAAGTTCTCGATCGCCGAGGTGAGCGCGTACACGGCGCCCTCGGGCGACAGGATGCTGCGCACGGGAACCGCCTCGCCCGTCTGCGGATCGAGGGTGCGGGCGCCCAGGGCGCTGGCGATGCCGGAGGCCACCGCCACCAGCCCCGCGATGATGAGGAACAGATAGAACGGGTGAGGCAGCCGGTTGCCGACTCGTTCGATGGTGCGGAGGATGCGTCCGCCCACCCCGGGGGCGTGGGCGAGCGTCAGAGCGGTGGTGCTGTCAGCGGCCATGGGCACTCTTTCCGATCGTCGTCGCGCGGAGGGATACGCGATGCAGCGATGGTGCCGATTCCGTGTCTCGATCAGGTTACGGTGATCGATTCAGACATGAAGCACCATGAAAAGATCGATCATGCGCTCCGCGACTCCCATTCACCCGCACGATCTGTCGGATTCGGACCTCTCGCTCATCACGGCCCTCCAGCAGGCGCCTCGAGCTTCGTGGGCGCGCATCGGCCGCGCTATCGGCGTGAGCGCCCCCACGGCCCGACGGCGATGGGAGACGCTCGCGGCGGCGGGCGCCGCGTGGTCGTCGGCGTATGCGGTCACTGCTCCGGGACTCGTCACCGGGCTCGTCGAGATCCGCTGTCGCCCCGGCACCGTCGACGAGGTCGCGGCGCAGCTGCGCACCGAGCCGAAGTTCCTGTCGCTCACGGGTATGACGGGGGAGCGCGACCTCGTCGTCACGATCGTGGCGGACGACATGGAACAGTTCCGACGGCTCATCCAATCGCGCGTGGCCACGCACGAGGCCGTGACCGGCGTCCGCTCGACGATCGTCACGCGCATGTTCTCGGAGGGCTCGCGCTGGCGGGCCGTCGGCTCGCCGGAGACCGCGGGGGTGGGCGACGACTCCGACGCCGCGCGCCCGGACGATGACGCGCACTCCCTGGCCGCGCAGTGGCGCCCGGTGCTCCGGGCTCTCGAAGCGGACGGCCGGGTCGCGCCCGCCGACATCGCTCGAGAGCTCGGGGTGTCGGAGGCGCATGCGCGTCGCGTCGTGCGACGCGTGCTCGAGCGGGGATGGATCAAACAGCGCATCGACGTCTCGCTCGAGCAGACGATGTGGCCTCACGCGCTCGCCCTGTGGCTGGTCGTGCCGGCGGGGCGCCTCGAGGCCACGGCATCCGAGATCGCCGTCATGCCCATGACGCGGATGTGCGCCGCTCTCGCGGGCGGAGCCTCGAACCTTTACGTGATCGTCTGGCTCCGCGACCTCGCCGAGGCGACGGCGGTCGAAGCCGAGCTCGCGCGGAGCCTCGAGCTGCGCGTGCTGGACCGTGCGATCCTGCTGCACTACTACAAACGGGTCGGACACCTCTTCGACGAGCGCAACCGGTACGAGGGGCGGGTGTCGTGGGTCGGCGACGGGACCGGATGACCGGGCTCGACGGATGGCAGCATCGTGCCGCTCGTCGAGCCCGGTCGCGCTGGGTCAAGCGAGGGCAGCGCGAAGTCCCTCGGCGAACGGCGTCGTGGGCCGTCCGATGAGGCGCGAGAGGGTGTTGTCGTCGACGTCGAGGACACCCTCGCGGATTCCGGTGTCGATCCCCGCGACGAATCGGGCGGTGTCGGCATCCAGCCCGGCGCCTTCCAGCGCGGCGATGTGGTCGTCCGTCGAGACGCGGACATACGCGACGTCGCGACCGAGCACCTCGGCCGCTCCGGCGGCGACGGCGTCGTAATCGATGCGGGTGTCACCGGCGAACTCGTAGACCTCACCGATGTGACCGTCCTCGAGGAGGACGACAGCGGCCCCCTCGGCGAAGTCGGCGCGCGAAGCGGCGGCGATGAGGCCCTCGCCGACAGATGCCGCGATGACGCCGCTCTCGGCGGCCCGCTGGACGTCGGGCAGATAGTTCTCGATGTACCAGTTGTTGCGCACGATCACGGCGGGGACGCCGCTCGCGGCGATCGCCTCCTCGGTCGCCTTGTGCTCGGCGCCCAGCGCCCACTCGAAGGTCGTCGCCTTCGGGGCGCTGGTGTAGACGAGCTTCGACACGTTCGCCGCCGCAGCCGCGTCGATGACGTTCTTGTGGCCCGCGAACCGCTTGCCCGGTTCCGATGCCGAGATGAGCAGCACGCTCTCGACATCTGCCAACGCGGCGTTCAGCGAGGCGGGATCGTCGTAGTCGACACGGGCGGTGCGCACTCCGCGGTCCGCGAGGCCGGCGAGCTTCGTGAGGTCGCGCGCGCCGGCCACGATGGTGTCGGGGGAGACGCCGCGGGCGAGCAGGGCCTCGACGACGAGGTGGCCGAGCTGTCCGCTCGCTCCGGTGATGAGGATGGTCATCGGTGATCCTTTCGATCGGGTGTTGCCGGGCACAACCTCCGATCGCTGGTCACGCATTCCAACCGTGGGGTACCCACTTTTCGGTAAGCTACGCACATGACAGTGAGTTTCGCGCAGATCCGGGCGACGTCCGATCAGATCTTCACCGAGAACTGTCCGACGCGCGTCGTGCTCGACCACGTCATGAGCAAATGGGGCGTGCTCGTGCTGCTCGCGCTCACCGACGGAACCGCGCGATGGGGTGAGCTCCGCCGCTCCGTCGCGGGCATCAGCGAGAAGATGCTCGCCTCGACGTTGCGCACGCTGGAGGCCGACGGCATCGTGAGCCGCACCGCCTACCCCGAGGTTCCGCCTCGCGTGGAGTATGCGCTGACCGAACGCGGCGATGAGCTGATGGAGCGCATGATGCCGCTCATGGAGTGGATCGCGGCCCACGCGGACGAGATCGTCGAACGTCGGGGTTGAAGGCTGGGTATCCGATGCGAACCCTGTCACCGGGAGCGATAACGATATATCGTCAGGTATCGCTAACGTATCGACGACCGGGAGGTCAGCATGAGCGGAACATTCCCCACCGGCGGTTTCGGCAGCCGTGACAACATCTTCGGCGGTCGGGGCGGCTTCAACGTCTCCGACCTCGGAAACAACGTGTTCGAAGCCTTCGACCAGTTGAAGTCGACCTTCGAGCAGAAGGTGAACACCCGGGTGGGACGCGGCGACGTCCGTGCCGCCGTGCTCGCCCTCCTCGCCGAGCAGCCCATGCACGGCTACCAGATCATCCACGAGATCGAAGAGCGCAGCGGCGGTTCGTGGAAGCCGAGTGCCGGATCGGTCTATCCGACGCTCCAGCTGCTCGCTGACGAGGGACTCGTGAGCGCGGAGGAGTCCAACGGTCGCAAGACCTACTCGCTCACCGAGGCCGGCCGCGCGGCGGCGGGCGAGGCGGGCGAGAAGTCCGCCCCGTGGGAAGGCACGAGCCGCGACCACAGCCGGGTGACAGCGCTGCCCAAGGCAGGAGTCGAGCTGGCGCAGGCCGCCGCTCAGGTCGGCCGCAGCGGATCGCCCGAGCAGGTTCAGCAGGCCGTCGAGATCCTCGACGACGCGCGTCGCAAGCTGTACGCCCTGCTCGCGCAGGCCTGACGCGGGTGGCCTCGGCCGACCCGCATCGCGTCGCGTCACCCGGCACCCTCGCGGCGCCGGGTGACGCTCGCGCGCGTGCGCGCTATCGCCGCATCCTGCGATTCGCCGCTCGCGCACTGGTGCAGACGTGGTGGTTCGAGATCGTCCTGCCGCGCTTCGGTCTCGAGCGGATCGCCGAACGCGGGCGTACGGCGCGGCTGCGCCGGCTGGCGCGCCGATTCCACATGCTCGCGGTCGAGCTCGGCGGGCTCATGATCAAGGTCGGGCAGTTCATGTCGTCCCGGCTCGACGTCCTGCCCCCGGAGATCACCACCGAGCTGGCCGGACTGCAGGACGAGGTGCCGCCGGTGCCCTTCGACCAGATCCGGACGGCCGCCGAGTCGGAGCTCGGGATGCCGCTGCGCGACGCCTACGCGTCATTCGACGAAGAACCGGTGGCCGCGGCATCCCTCGGGCAGGCCCATCGTGCCCGACTCACGCCCGAGCAGGCCGTCGATGCCGGGTTCACCGACGTGATCGTGAAGGTGCAGCGCCCCGGCATCCAAACGATCGTCGACGTCGATCTCGCCGCGCTCCGGCGCATCGCCCGTTGGCTCCGGCGCATCCGCCTGGTCTCTCGCCGCGCGGACATGCCCGCACTCGTCGAGGAGTTCGCCGTCACGAGCCTCGAAGAGGTCGATTATCGTCACGAGGCGGCCAACGCCGAGCGTTTCCGCGAGAAGTTCGCCGACAACCCCCGGGTCGCCGTTCCCGAGATCGCGTGGGAGCGCTCGACGTCGCGCGTACTGACCCTCGCCGACGTCACCGCGATCAAGGTCACGGACGTCCAGGGGCTACGGGCCGCGGGCATCGATCCCCACGACGTGGCCGGCGTGTTCGCCTCGGTGATGTTCGACCAGTTCTTCGGCTTCGGCTTCTTCCATGCCGATCCGCATCCCGGCAACGTCTTCGTGACGCCTGTGCCCCCCGATCAGCGGCGCGAGGGCCGGCCCGACTGGCTGCTCACGTTCATCGACTTCGGGATGATGGGCGAGATCTCTCCCTCGACGAGAGAAGCTCTGCGAACCGTCCTCGTCGCCGCGGCGGCGCGCGACGGCCGCGGGCTCGTCGCCGGGATCTCGCAGGTCGGCGCACTGTTGCCCTCCGCCGACGTCCGCGAGCTCGAGCGAGCGATGACCCAGCTCTTCGCCCGCTTCGGCGGCATGGGGTTCGCTGAACTGAAACAAGTCGATCCCCGTGAGTTCCGCGATTTCGCAGGGGAGTTCGGTGAGCTCGCACGCGCGCTGCCGTTCCAGCTGCCCGAGAACTTCCTGCTCGTCGTGCGAGCGGCATCGCTCACCTCGGGCGTCTGCACGTCGATCGATCCCGCATTCAACCTCTGGGATGCCGTGGAGCCGTACGCCGCTCGGCTTCTCCGCGAGGAACGCGGCGATCTCATGCGCGATGTGGCGCGGCGTGCGATGGGGCTCGCCGACGTCACGATGCGCCTGCCGCAGCGGCTCGACGGCCTCATCACGCATCTCGAGGACGGCAACCTCGACTTCGACAGCGGCCGGCTCGAACGGCGGATGTCGCGTCTGGAACGACTGGGACGCCGAGCGGTCTCGGGAATCCTCTTCGCCGGCCTGCTCGTGGCAGGAGTGCTCATGCGCCCCGACGACGAGACGTTCGGGACAGTGCTGATGGCGCTGTCGGCGTTGCCGTTGCTGCACGTCGTCTTCGCCGGGTTCTTCGGCCCGCGCGACTGACGGCTGGGTAGCCTGGAACAATGCCCCTCGACCCCTCGGGAACGGGCGCGCGCGACCAGCTCGCCGCGCTCGCCGCGCGTCTCGGACGCCCGGCGTCCGGCGCGGGCCCGGCCGGTGACGTGGCGGCGGCTCCCGGCACGCGGGCCGCCGCGGTGCTCGTGCTGTTCGGCGTCCTCGACGACCGCCCGAGCGCTCACGCGCCCGAGGGCGCGCTCTCGCGTGAGCTCGACGTCCTGCTGCTCTCGCGCGCGACGACGCTCCGGTCGCACCCGGGTCAGGTGGCGCTGCCGGGCGGGCGGGTCGATCCCGGTGACGTCGACGTCGTCGCCGCGGCACTGCGCGAAGCGCGCGAGGAGACCGGCCTCGACACCGAAGGCGTGGAGGTTCTCGGAGCCCTTCCGCCGGTGCCCTTGGAGTACTCCCGTCACCTCGTCACCCCCGTCCTGGCATGGTGGCGTCGCCCGTCGCCGGTGCGCGTGGTCGACGTGGCCGAGTCCGCCGCGGTCTTCCGCGCTCCCGTCGCCGACCTGCTCGCGCCGGCGAATCGAGGCGTCACGGTGCTGCGACGCGACGGCTCCGAATGGCGGGGACCGGGCTTCGTCGTGCGTCAGGATGCCGCCGAGTTCCTCGTCTGGGGCTTCACCGCCATGCTCCTCGACGGCCTGTTCACCGAGCTCGGCTGGACCCAGGCCTGGGACACCGAGCGGGAGCTGCCCCTCCCGCCCCCGTGAACGTCGTGCTCCCGGGCATCAGAATCGCCAGATGAGCGGTACGTAGAACACGGCCGCGAGCAGGAACAGGACGCTCAGGGGGAGACCCAGCCGCCAATAGTCGCCGAACCGATAACCGCCGGGGGTCATCACCATGAGATTGACCGGGGTGGCCACAGGGGTCAGGAACGATGACGCTCCGGCGACGGTGAGGGCCATGAGGAACGGCAGCGCGCTGACCTCGAGGGTGATGGCTATCGACGTCGCGACCGGGGCGACGATGAGCACGGTGGCGACGTTCGAGATGAACTGTCCGAGCACGATCACCACGACGCAGACGACGATGAGCGCCAGGTGCGGGTCGGCCTGCCCGACGACGGCGAGCATGCCGTCGGCCACGACGTCGGCGGCGCCCGTCTCGAGAAAAGCCACCGACAGCGGGATCATGCCGGCGATGAGCACGAGAGTGGTCCACGACACCCCGTGGTAGAGGTCGGGAAGCTTCACGACTCGGAAGAGGATCAGCGCTCCGGCGGCGAGGAGACCGGCGACGGCGGGCGGAACGGCGCCGGTGGCCAGCAGCACGACCATCACGGCGGTGACGGCGAGCGTGCGCCGCGAGCCACGGTGCAGCCGGGTGGGTCGCTGGGTGCGGATGGCTCCGGTGCGCACGGCCTCGGGAACCAGCGAGAGGGTCTCGGCCTCGCGCTCCGTGTGATGGTGGGGGGCGGGCTCCGGCCCGTGATGCGGCAGCAGCCGTGGGCCGAGCAGCACGACGATCGCGATCGTGGCCGCGACGAGCGGGAGCCCGACGAGTGCGAACTCGAAGAAGCCGAAGGGGCGGCCGGCCTCGGAATCCGCGAGCTCGGACACCACCACGTTCACGGGCGTTCCCGTCAGCGTGAGCAGAGAGGCCGATGAGGCGATGTATGCCAGCGGGATCATGAGCTGCGAAGGGGGCAGTCCCGATCGGCGTGCGACCACGGCTGCGACGGGGATGAGCGCGGCGACGGCGCCATTGATGCTGATCAGCGCGGTGAGGATCGCGACGATCCCGCCGACCCAGATCAGGATGCGGCCACGCCGCGTACCGGCGCGCGCGAGGATCACGGCACCGACGATCCGGGTGACGCCGCTCGTCTCGAGGGCCGTCGCGACGATGAACAGGCTCGCGATGAACAGCACCGTGGGATCGCCGAAGCCGGCGAACGCCTGGGGGAGGGTGAGCACCCCCGTGGCCCACAGCGCGAGCGCGACACCCACGGCCACGACCTCGAGCGGCACCCGCGCCGAGAGGAACGCGATGATCGCTGCGGCGAGGATCAGGAAAGTCGCGACGATCGGGTCCACTCGGCCCACGCTACCCGGCGGGGCCGACCGAGACGACGTGGCGATCTCCACCTGTGGGGGGAGGCGGCGACCGCGTCGCGACGAGAAGCTGGAGAGGTGAGTTCCCCCATCGATACGCCTCCGCCCCGACCGTCCGCCGCCTCGCGCCGCCGTAGCGCAGCAGCCGTCGCCGTCGCCGCTGCGACTGCCGCGGTGCTCAGCGCCTGCTCGGCGGACCCCGCCCCCGCAGCGACGTCCGCCCCGTCCGCGACCCCGGTCGAGATTCCCGTCACGCCGGTCGGCGACCAGGTCCGCTGGGTGATGGACGAGATCAACGCCGACGCGGCCACCGATATCGAAGACATCGAGACGCACTTCGACGCCGCCGCTCTGGAGCAGCTCCCGCCCGCGCAGCTGCAGGAGGTGTTCGCGCAGATGCAGGCCGCGGCCCCGTGGACGGCGGTCGGGTACGACGGCGTCGAGACCGAGGCCCGCGTGACCATCGAGTCCGCTCAGGTGACCTACGACATGTCGATCTCGGTCACCCCCGACGCTCGCATCCAGATGCTCCTGTTCAGCCCGCCGCAGCCTGAGCGCACGCCCGCGGCGTCCTGGGACGAGCTCACTCAGCAGATCGACGACGCCGCCTTCACCGCCGGCGTGCACGTCCGGGAGGTCGGGGGCGAGGTGCTCTACGAGGGCGGTGACCAGGCCGCCGGACCCATCGGCTCCATCTTCAAGCTGTGGGTGCTCGGCGCCGTCGTCGACGCCGTCGCGGCCGGACGGCTCGCCTGGGACGACGAGCTGGTCGTCGACGACGCGGTGCGGAGCCTCCCCAGCGGCGAGCTGCAGGACCGTCCCGACGGCACGAAGGTGACCGTGCGGGAGGCCGCCGACAAGATGATCGCCATCAGTGACAACACCGCGACCGACATGCTCATCCGGGCCGTCGGACGCGAGGCGGTCGAAACCGCGATGGTCTCGATGGGGCACTCCGACCCCGACGCGAACACCCCGCTGTTGACGACACGCGAGCTGTTCTGGCTCCTCTTCGGCGAGGCCGACCTGCGTGCGCTCTGGAGCGGGGCCGCCGACGACGCCGAGGCGCGACGGTCGGTGCTGGAGCGGCTGCCGGCGGGTGTCCCCGACCTCGCGGCGGCGGCCGCGGCGACGCCGGGCTGGCAAGACGGCATCGACTGGTTCGCAAATCCAGACGACCTGGCCGCAGCCCACGCGTCGCTGCAGGAACGGGCCCGCACCGACGCGGGTGCGCCCGTGCGCGACATCCTGTCCGCCAACCCCGGGCTCGATTTCGGCGAGAAGTGGACGTACGTCGGTTTCAAGGGCGGCAGCTCCATCGGCGTGCTCGCCGGGTCGTGGTACCTCGAGCGGGAGGAGGGCGCGCCGGTCGTGATCACGGTGCTCGCACGCGCCGACGACGCCACGACGCTCGCCGCCCCCGCCGTGGCGCTCGGGTGGGCGCAGGACGCAGCCGCGATCCTCGCCGGCCCGTAGCCTGGAACGATGAAGCGCTCGACGGGCACCGGCATCCTTCCGCGTCCGATGGGGTCGCGGGCGGCCGTGGCCGTACTGCTCGCGTCGACGCTGCTGCTGTCGGCGTGCACCGGGGCCGCCGACCCGCGACCCACCGACCAGGAGGCGACGCCCGTCCCCTCCGAGACGTCGACCGATCCCGCGGATGCCGCGCCGGCTCCGTGGCGTCCGACCGGCGACCCAGCCGACGTCGTCACGCAGTTCGAGGTGCCGTGGTCGGTCGTCGTGCTCGCCGATGGGACGCAGCTGGTCAGCCAGCGCGACGACGGGACGATCCTCGAGGTGGACACAGAGGGGGTGTCGCGCGTCGCCGGCGAGATCGACCTCACCGCCGCGGTCGGTGAGGGCGGGCTCCTGGGCATCGCCGTTCACGAGGCGGACGGCGAGACGCTCCTCTACGCGTACGTGACCACGGCCGACGACAACCGCGTCGTGCGGATGCCGCTCGAGGGCGACGCCGGTGATCGCCGGCTCGGCGACGCGGAGGTCGTGATCGACGGCATCCCGCGCGACCGCGTCCACAACGGCGGCCGCATCGCGTTCGGACCGGACGGTCTGCTCTACGTGGCGACGGGAGATGCCGGCACGCCCGAGGCGGCGCAGGACCCCGCTTCGCTCGCGGGCAAGATCCTGCGCCTGACGCCCGACGGTGAGCCGGTCGCCGACAATCCTCTCGGGTCGGAGGTGTATTCCCTCGGCCATCGCAACGTGCAGGGCCTCGCGTGGACGCAGGACGGCACGATGTGGGCGAGCGAGTTCGGACAGGACCGCTTCGACGAGCTCAACCGCATCGAGGCGGGCGGCAACTACGGCTGGCCCGATGTCGAGGGCGAGTCGGACGATGACCGCTTCATCGCACCGGTGGTCACCTGGACACCCGACGAGGCGAGCCCGAGCGGCATCGCGGCGCGCGGGAACACGATCTTCGTGGCGGCGTTGCGCGGCGAACGCGTGTGGCAGATCGATGTCGACGGCGGTGCTCTCGCCGGCGCGCCGATCGCCCTCTGGGAAGGCGAGCTGGGGCGGATCCGCGATGCGGTCGTCGCTGGCGATGACCTCTGGATGCTCACGAACAACACCGACGGGCGCGGCAACGCCGCGTCCGGCGACGACCGACTCATGCGGGTGTCACTGACGGCCGGCGGCTGAACCGGCTTGATAGCGTTCACGGAGGACATTCGCAGACAGGGGACCTCATGACCGAACGCGTGACGTGGTTGCTCGTCGACGGCGAGAACATCGACGCGACGCTCGGCCAATCGATCCTCGGACGGCGTCCGTTGCCGGATGAACGGCCCCGGTGGGACCGTCTGCTGCAGTTCGTCGGCGATCAGTGGAAGCAGCCCGCGCGCGGTCTGTTCTTCCTCAACGCCAGCAACCACCTGCCGATGTCGTTCGTCCAGGCGCTGCTGGCGCTCGACTACAAGCCGGTCCCGCTGTCGGGCGACGTCGACGAGAAGGTCGTGGACATCGCCATCCAGCGCACGCTCGCCGCGCTGAAGGAGCGCGACGACGACGTCGTCCTGGTCAGCCACGACCGCGACTTCGTCGGTGAGGTCGCGGCGCTGACCGGACCCGACCGCCGGGTCGGCGTGCTGGCCTTCTCGGAATTCCGCAGCAGTGAGCTCACCGCCATACCCGGAGTCGAGTTCTTCGACCTCGAATACGACGTCCACGCCTTCGATGCCCCGCTGCCGCGCGTCCGCGTCATCCCGATCGAGTCGTTCGACCCGTGGGAGTTCCTGGCCTGAGCGCCGCGCGCGTCCGGGCACTCGACGCAAGGCGCGTCAGAGACTGCGGATGTGCTTGATGTTCGACTTCGCGGTCTCGAGCACCGCGCCGATGCCGCCCGCGTCCTTCGCGCCGAGCACCATCTTCGCCATCGACATGCCGAAGCCCGCGACCTGATCCGCCGTGATCGCCGCCGGCATCGAGAGCGCATCGGGGTCGGTCACGATGTCGACGATCGAGGGCCCGCGGTGGGCGAGGGCGGCGGATGCGGCGACCTCGAGGTCGGCGGGGTCGGTGACCCGCTGCGCGTGGAACCCGAGCGCCCGCCCGACGGCGGCGAAGTCGACCATCGGCACGTCGACGCCGAAGTCGGGGAAGCCCGCGACCAGCATCTCGGCCTTCACCATCCCGAGGGTCGAGTTGTTGAACACGAATATGTTCAGCGGCAGGTCGTAGGCGGCCACGGTGATCAGCTCGCCCAGGAGCATCGAGAGCCCGCCGTCGCCCGCGATGGCGATGACCTGCCGATCGGGATATGCCATCTGTGCGCCGAAGGCGTGGGGGAGGGCATTGGCCATCGAACCGTGGCGCCAGGATGCCAGCAGGCGCCGCTCGGGCCCGGGAGTGACGTACCGGGCCTGCCAGACGTTTCCCATACCGGTGTCGGCGGTGAAGACGGCGTCGGATGCCGCAACCCGGTCGATGACCGACATCGCGCGCTCGGGGTGGATCGGCTGCGCGTCGGAGTCGGTGTAGGTCGCGACGGAGTCCTTCATGGCCTTCCGATAGCGCTTCAGTGTGCGCTCGAGGAACGCGTCGTCGGTCTTGGCGGCGGTTCGTGACCGCAGCGCCGCGAGGGTGAGACCCACGTCGCCGTGGACGGGATGCGTCACGCCCGCGCGACGCCCGAGCCGCTGGGCGTCGACGTCGATCTGCGCGATCACCGTCTTGGCACCGTCGGGCAGGAACTGCTCGTAGGGGAAGTCGGTGCCGACCATGAGGAGGAGGTCGACCTCGTGCATGGCGTGGTCGATGGCACCGTAGCCGAGCAGGCCCGACATGCCGACGTCGAAGCGGTTGTCGTACTGGATCCACTGCTTGCCGCGCAGCGAGTGCCCCATCGGCGCCTGCAGGTGCTCGGCGAACGCGATCACCTCGTCACGCGCGTCACGCACTCCCTCGCCGGCGAAGATCGCGATCTTCTCGGCCTGGTCGATGGCCGCGGCGAGCTCGGCGACGCTGCGCTCATCGGGAGCGACCCGGCCCGGCCGGGCAGCGACGAAGGGCGGGAACTCACCCGTCGAGTGAAGCTCGGCGAGGTCGCCGGGCAGCACGATCACCGAGACGGACGACCCCGCGGTCGCGTGACGGATCGCGGAGTTCACCACGCGCGGCGACTGCTGGGGCGTCATGACCATCTCGCAGTAGTCGCTGCACTCCGTGAACAGCCGTTCGGGGTGCGTCTCCTGGAAGTAACCCGACCCGATCTGCAGGCTCGGGATGTGGCTGGCGATCGCGAGCACCGGCACACCGGATCGCTGCGCATCGAAGAGGCCGTTGATCAGGTGCAGGTTGCCGGGACCGCAGCTTCCTGCGCACACGGCCAGCTCGCCGGTGAGCTCGGCGTCCGCTGCCGCAGCGAAGGCGGCGGCCTCCTCGTGGCGGACGTGGATCCAGTCGATCCCGCCCGACGCTGCGCCCCCGGTTCGTCGCACCGCGTCGACGATCGGATTGAGTGAGTCGCCGACGATGCCGTAGATACGCTTCACCCCCGCATCGATCAGCTGGGCGACGATCTGTTCGGCGACGTTCTGCGGCACGGGGGCTCCTTCTGCTGAGGCTGTCCGGACAGTCTCAGTCTTCTCCCGCCGCCTGTGGGTGTGCCAGGGGTTGCGAATGGCCCGCCTGAGCGACAGGAGGCCCGCGCGTCAGCCCTTCAGGTCGGGGAAGTCCGACTCGCGCCACTCGGTCGTCAGACGCTCGCCGGCATCTGCTGCGGCGACTTCACGCTCGCGCAGCTCCACCCGGCGGATCTTGCCCGAGATCGTCTTCGGCAGCTCGAAGAACTCGACACGGCGCACCCGCATGTACGGCGGCATGTGCTCACGCGCGTGAGCGAGGATCGCCCGCGCGGTCTCGGCGGACGCTCCCCACGACGCCGCGAGCGCCACGTAGGCCTTCACGATGTTGAGCCGCACGGCATCCGGCGCCCCGACGACCCCCGCCTCGGCGACGGCGGGATGGGTCAAGAGGATCGACTCGACCTCGAACGGCGACACCTTGAAATCGCTGGCTTTGAACACGTCGTCGGTGCGTCCGACGAAGGTGAGCTGTCCGTCGGCGTCGCGGACGGCGACGTCGCTCGTGTGGTAATACCCGTCGTGATCGACCTTGGCGGTGCGCTCGGGCTCGCCGAGGTAACCGGGCATGAGGTTGAGCGGACGCGTCGGAGCGGTGGGGAGACAGATCTCGCCCTCGTCTCCGATCCGGCCCGTGAGGGGGTCGATGAGCACGATGTCGTTGCCCGGAAGCGGGCGACCCATCGCACCCGGCTTCACCGCGATACCCGGGGTGTTGCCGATGACCGCCGTCAGCTCGGTCTGGCCGTAGCCGTCGCGGATCTGCAGACCCCACCAGCGCTCGATCGTGTCGATCACTTCGGGGTTCAGGGGCTCGCCGGCCGACAGAAGCTCGCGCAGCGCGTGCGGACGCTTCTCGAGATCGGCCTGGATCAGCATGCGCCAGACCGTGGGCGGTGCGCAGAAGGTGTTGACGCCGTTGCGATCGAGCTGCTCCACGAGGCGTGCGGCGTCGAAGCGTGCGTAGTTGTACACGAAGATCGTCGCCTCGGCGATCCACGGGGCGAAGAACAGGCTCCACGCGTGCTTGCCCCACCCCGGGGCGCTGATCGTCATGTGGACGTCGCCGGGGCGCACGCCGATCCAGTAGGTCGTCGAGAGATGCCCCACCGGGTAGCTCACGTGCGTATGGACGACCATCTTGGGTCGCGACGTCGTTCCCGAGGTGAAGTAGACGATCGCCGGGTCGTCCGAGGCGACGACGACGCCGGGCGCGGTGTCAGCGGCGGTCGCTGTGTCGGCGAACGACTGCCAGCCCGGGCGCTCGCCGCCCACGACGATGCGCTCGAACCGACCCGCGATCCCGTCGAACTTGGCGGCGTCGACCGGGTCGGCGAGCACGGCGCGGATGTCGGCGCGCTCGACTCGTTCGAGGAGGTCGTCGGTGCCCAGCACGACGGATGTCGGCAGGATGATGGCGCCGATCTTGAGGATCGCGAGCATCGCCTCCCACAGCTCGACGCGGTTGCCGAGCATCAGCATGACGGCATCCCCGTGCCCGATGCCCTGCTCGGTCAGCCAGTTGGCGACGCGGTTCGAGCGCCGACGCATCTCGTCGTACGTGACCTGAACCTCGGTGCCGTCCTCGTCGACGACGTGCAGCGCGACGCGGTCGTTGCCGGTCGCGATCGCGTCGAACCAGTCGACGGCCCAATTGAAGTGGTCGCCGACGTCAGGCCAGACGAACCCCGCGTGGGCCGCCTCGGGCGAATGCGCGTTGTCGAGAAGGAAGTCGCGGGCGGCGCGGAACGCGGCTGTCGCCGCCGTCGCATCGGGAGAAGACATGGGCCTCGGATCTGTTCTCTCGTCCGCAGCAGGCGCACCGGACGCCTTCCGAGTCTAAGAAGGACCGGATGCTGGGCGAAGCATGGGACACGCGGATTCAGCGCGAGGCGATCACCGTGGAGACCCCGTCGTCGACCAGCAGCGCCTGATCGTCTCGCAGCAGCAGGAGGGCGAAGTCCGACCCGTAGGTGTCGACGGTGCGGCGGATCAGCTCAGGCGGGTAAGGCGGCAGGGCGCCGTCGGCATGCGGGATGACGGTGACGTCGATCAACCCGAGACCCGCGTGGGTCGCGAGGGCGGGGCCATCGGCCGGATCGTCCATGAGCGAGGCGGGTGTCACGTCGGGCGCCGCGACGATGGATCCCGCGCTCAGCCCGACATAGGGGAGGCCGCGGCGCACATGGTCGACGAGGACGTCGTCGTTGCCGGAGAGACGGAGGGCCTCGAGCAGAGCGAACGTGCTGCCGCCCGCGACGTAGACGGCTCCGGCGTCGGACAGCAGGCGGGCCGCATCCGCCGGGGCGGTGTCGCGCAGTGTGGCGTCGACGACCTCGCGGCCGCAGGCCAGCACCGCGTCGCGCTCGGCGGCGATGAACGGAGCATCGCGGAACGCAGCCTGAGCATCGTCGACGTAGACGATCGGTCCCGGTCGGGCGCCGTCATCGAGGAACGGGCGCATCGCGCCGGCCTGCAGGGAGAGAAGAAGCAGTCGCACGCCTTCCACGCTATCGACGGCGGCGGACACCGACCTCGCGGGGGAGGATGGTGACATGACCCGCGCGTCCGTTCTCGCCTTTCTGCTCGATGTCGTCCTCGTGGTGGCGTTCGCGGCGACCGGCCGGGCGAGCCATGATTCCGATGTGCTCGCGGGGCTGTGGACGACCTCGTGGCCGTTCCTCGCCGCACTGGTGGTGGCGTGGACGGTGGCACGGGCCTGGCGCTCGCCGACGGGGATCGTCCCCACGGGCGTCGTCGTGTGGGTGGTGACGGTCATCGGGGGCATGCTGCTTCGCGCGGTGTCGGGTCAGGGGACGGCGCTGCCGTTCGTGATCGTCGCGACGCTGACGCTGCTCGTCCTGCTGGTCGGATGGCGTCTCATCGCCCGCGGCATCCGGGCGCTGCGGTCGCGCCGTGGTGGGCATTCTCGCAGCCGGGATGTCGCTCCCCGCGCGTAACCTGTCGGGCATGCGCCGCCCCACCCCCGACCCCGTCGGTCCCGGACAGGAGTCCATCTGGGACTACCCTCGTCCGCCGCGTCTCGAACGCGTTCACGCGCGCGTGACGATCGACTTCGCCGCCATCACGATCGTCGACACCGACGACGTGGTGCGGGTGCTCGAGACGAGTCATCCGCCCGTGTACTACCTGCCGGCCGCGGCGTTCGTGCCCGGCTCGCTGGTTCCTGCGGTCGGCAGCTCGTACTGCGAGTTCAAAGGCGCGGCCGAGTACTTCGACGTCGTACGCGGCACGGCGGTGCGCGAGCGCGCAGCGTGGGGCTACCCCGACCCGTCGCCGGGATACGAAGAGCTCGTCGGCCGCGTCGCCGTCTATGCGGGCGGCATGGACCGGTGCACCGTCGACGGCGAGGTCGTCGTGCCTCAGCCCGGCGGCTTCTACGGCGGCTGGGTGACGTCGAACCTCGCGGGCCCGTTCAAGGGCGTCCCCGGTTCGATGGGATGGTGATCCGCTCGAACAGGCCCGCGTGGGCGTTTCGATGCTCCGCTCAGCGCTGGGCGCGGGCGAGGTTGGCGCGTAGCTCGTCGGCGTTCTGCCGCACGACGTAGGCGGGCTGGTCGCGTTCGACGCGCCAGCTGTCGGCCAGCGAACCGATGTCGACGGTGTCGAAGCCGAAGTCGTCGTAGAGCGCGGTGACGTGCGCGACGGCCTCGGGGTGGTCGCTCGCAGCCGCGAGCGCGCGACGGTCGGGCGTTCCGGCAGGGGAGCCGCCGGTGTTGATGTCGGCGGCGGGGATGTGGTTGAACGCCTTCACGACCTTCGACTCGGCGAAGTGGCGCTGAGCCATCTCGGATGTCGTGGTGCGCTTCTCCTCCAGCTCGGCGATCCGGCCGTCGCGCTCCCAGTAGTAGTTGTTCGTGTCGAGGACGATCTTGCCGGCGAGCGGTTCGGCGGGGATGTCCTCGAGCGCCTTGAGCGGCACAGTGACGACGGCCCAGTCCGCTGCCTCCGCTGCCTCCTGGGCGGTCGCGGCGCGCGCGTGCTCGCCGAGCTTCGCGACGAGGTCGGTGAGCGTCTCGGGCCCGCGCGAGTTGGCGATCACGACGTCGTAGCCGCGTGCGACGAGCCCCTCGGCGAGAGCGCTTCCGATGTGTCCTGCTCCGATGATTCCCACAGTGGTCATGGGGATGTGAACCGTCGGGGCAGGCCAGGGCATTCCCGCCGGCTGGGAAAAAGTGTGTAAAGTACGGTTTACAGTAAAGCTCGCTTGACACTGAGGGAATGATGAACGAGAACCGCGACACGTCGTCCACCGCCGACACGCGCTCCCACTGGGGACGCATGAGGTTCGGCGGCCGCCGGCACTCCGCGCTCTGGGTCGCCATCCCCGTCGGCGCGCTCGTGTCGTCGGCGCTCGCGGCGGTCGTGGTCGCGACGGGAGGCGCGGGATCGCAGCCGGTCATCGGAGCGGTCGTGATCGTGGCCCTCACCCTCGCCCCGTGCGTCGGCTTCGCCTGGGTGGCGTTCGTCGACCGATCGACTCTGCGGGGAATCACCGAGCAGCCCGAGCAGTCGGTCGAGGCGCGATGGTTCGAGCGGGCCTCGAGCGGTGCCCTCATCGACACGCTTCTGATCGTGGGCCTCGGCACGGCGATCCTGGCGTTCACCCGGGTCGAGATCCCGACCCTGATCGCACTGTCAGCCGTGCTGCTCATCGCCATGGCGTCGGTCGCGGTGCGCTATCTCGCGCAGCAGCGGCGCGGCTGACCGTGGAGAACTCGGTGGCCGAGCGCCGACACGACCGCGGGTGGTCGCAGCAGCGCCTCGCCGATGAGCTCGGGGTGTCGCGTCAGACCGTCATCTCGATCGAACGGGGGCGCTTCGATCCGTCGCTGCCGCTGGCGTTCCGGCTCGCGCGGGCGTTCGGATGCACGATCGAGGAGATCTTCTCCGACGAGGTCGAATGAGCGAAGCGGAGCTCAGAGGATCTGCCCGATGGGCTCGCGCTTCTCAGCCTGGAAGCGGTCCTCGGTGCGACCGCGGGCCCAGTAGCCCGACAGCGAGACCCGGCCGCGCTCGAGTCCGCGCTCGTCGAACAGCACGCGACGCAGGGCCTTCATCGACTCGCGCTCGCCGTGCGCGAAGACCTGCACGTCACCTGTCGGCCAGTCGTACTGCCGCACGACGGCGGAGAGAGCATCGGCGTCGTGGGCAGGGTCGACGATCCACTCGATCTCGACGCCGGCCGGAGCCTCGATCGGCAGGATCGCGTCGTCGGACTCCACCTCGACGAACGCGTGTCCGACCGCGTCCGACGGAAGCGCTTCGAGGGCCGCGGCGATCGCCGGAACCGCCGAGAGATCGCCCGCGAACAGATGCCAGTCGGCCGCGGCATCCGGTGCGTAACCGCCGCCCGGCCCCATCAGCTCGATCCGGTCGCCCACCTGTGCCCGCGCCGCCCACGGCCCGGCGAGGCCCTCGTCGCCATGGACCACGAAGTCGATCGACAGCGTGCCGGCGACGGCATCCACCCGACGGACCGTGTAGGTGCGGGTCACGGGCGCCGACTCGGGAGCGGGGGTGGCGAACTTCAGCTTGACGTACTTGTCGGTCTCGGGCCGGTTCTGGAACGCGGCGAAGCCGTCGCCGCCGAGAACGACGCGCACCAGGTGCGCCGAGAGCCGTTCGGTTCCGACGACCTCGAGCTCGATGCTCGGACGGGGCGTGCGGGGTGCGGTGCGAGAGGAGAGGGCCACCTCACCCACGGTACCGGGGCTCACCGGTTGTGGGCTCATCAGCCCCGACGCAGCGGGTCAGGCGAAGCGGACCCAGTTGGCGCCCGCGCCGGTCTCGGCCTGCTCGAGCAGCGTCAGCTCGGCGCCGTCGACGGCGTAGAGCGACACCGTGCGTGACTTCTCGCCCGCAGCGATCAGACGGTCTCCGGACGGCGAGAGAACGAACCCACGCGGCTGCGGCTCCGTGGGGATGAAAGTCGAGACGTCGTGCACGGTGCCGTCTTCGGCGACGGGAGCTGCGCCCAGCGTGCTGGTCGAGCGCTCCGAGATCCACAGGAACCGCTCGTCCGCACCGAAATGGATGTCAGCGCCCCAGACAGCGTGGTTGGCGACGGGGTCGCCGCCGATCTCGCCGCGCGCGAGCCCGGCCGCGGGATCGACGGCGTTGGCCTGCGAACGAAGCTCGAGAGCGCCCGTCTCACGGTCGCGTGCGTAGTGCAGCACCTCTCCGGAGTACTCGGTCATGACGTACACGGCGTCTTCGGCGCTGTTGAGCACGAGGTGGCGGGGGCCGCTGCCGGCTGGTGCCGCGGCCGTGCCTGATCCGACTGGAGTCAGCGACAGGTCGTCGCCGAGGGCGAACTGCCCCACGAGGTCGTCTCCGAGCGAGACGAAATACGCGAACCGGCCGTCGGACGAAGGCAGCACGGAGTGGAGCTTGGCGAACTGCACGCGCCCGGTGGGCTCGAGGATCGTGCCATCGGCGATGGGGGCGACGAACCCGTAGTCGCCGCCGTACGACGCCGCCAGCAGAGCCGTGCCGCCGCGGGTCAGCGCGATGTAGCTGACCGATCCGTCCGGCAGCGGGAACCGCGACGCGGGGGTGAGCTCACCCGTGCCGCGATCGAGCGAGAGCGTGACGATCGCCGCGGGCTCGTCCGAGGCCGCACCCTTGATGCCGGCGTAGACGAGATCGCGCTCGCCGTCGATCGCGAAGGTGCCGGTGCCGGTGAGGCCCTCGGCGACGAAGACGCGTTCGAGAGCGTCGCCGTCGAGCCGGAAGACGCTGATGCTGCTGTCACCCGCGTTGGCGACCAGGACGAGAGAGGAATCAGTCACGTCACGAGCCTAGCTCCGTGCCCCCGAGGGCGAGGCGGCGGGAGAGGGGGCCGGGGACTGATAAACTCGACGACGGAAGTGTGTCCGAGCGGCCTAAGGAGCATGGCTGGAATCCATGTAGGCGGGGTAACTCGCCTCGCAGGTTCAAATCCTGTCACTTCCGCCAGAACGAAGGGCGTCACACCGCGAGGGTGGCGCCCTTCGTCATGCCAGGATGCCGTCCCACACGCGCCCGCCCTCGGCGATACGCTGCGACGCGTCGAGCCGGGCTGCGGGAGTGGCGGGCTTACGGCGCGCCTGCGCGTGGATGCACCCCGCGAACTGCGCGGAGAAGTCGCGGCGGGGATGCCGCTGCGTGACCGCCCGCAGGATGTCGGCATCCCACAGCTCGGGAGCGACTCCCGAGACGTCGAGGCTCGTCGCCACTTCGAGCAGGTGGCCCTCGGGATCGAGCGCCGGATCGACGCTCAGCCACATGTGGCGCTCGATGATCTCGCGCACCCGTTCGCGGCGT
This sequence comes from Microbacterium sp. AG238, assembly GCF_003610405.1. Lineage (GTDB taxonomy): Bacteria > Actinomycetota > Actinomycetes > Actinomycetales > Microbacteriaceae > Microbacterium. The sequence continues at coordinate 1,021,844 of NZ_RAQC01000001.1, read as the reverse complement.
TCCACGGGCCACCCGGCGCCGGCCGCGAAGAGCCACCCCGCGGCGCCGCCGGCCGATTCGAAGGCGATCTCGTGGGCGTCGAAGGCGGGGGTGACACCGAGGTCGTGGAGCATCGCGGCGACGTAGAGGACCTCGGCGTCGTGGTCGAGCCCGAGCGCTTCGGCGCGCAGCCGCGCCCAGGCCCACGACCGGATGCCGTGATCAACGAGCGCGGGCGACGACCACCGGCGCACGGCCTCGAGTGCGAGCAACGCCGTGGGTGTGGGCGGAGCGAGGAGGTCATCGAGATCGCGGGTCATGCGCTCATTCTGCGCCGGCGACGACGGCCCGCATCGGCCGGCTGCGGACTCCGGCAGGCATCAGAGCCACCCTGTCCCGAATGCGACGGCGCGGAGCATTCGGAGGTCGTCACGAAGAGTCATATGGCCCCGACGGCCCCGAATCGGGTTTAGCGTCGGTGGGTCGCCATCGCGACGTCATCCCCTCAGGAGCACCACCATGAGTTCTGCCACCTCGAAGCACGACGCCCCGGCGAAGCGGAAGAAGCCCTTCTACCGCTCGTTCGGTTTCCAGATCACGATCGCCCTCGTCGCGGGCGTCCTCCTCGGCCTGCTGGCACGCCAGCTCGGCCCGGACGCCGAGGGCAACCCCAACGGGCTCGCAGCGACACTGTCGACGATCGGCAGCGGGTACGTCACGCTGCTGCGCACGGCCGTCGTTCCGCTGATCTTCCTCGCGATCGTCGCCTCGATCACGCAGCTGCGCAACGTCACGAACGCCGCGCGCCTGGCGGGTCAGACCCTGCTGTGGTTCGGGATCACCGCACTGATCGCCGTGACGATCGGCATCGTGCTGGGCGTGACGATCCAGCCCGGCGCGCGCGTCGACGCCGGCGAGCTCACCCCCGACGTCCCCTCGAGCGTCGGTTCGTGGTGGAGCTTCCTGACGGGGCTCATCCCGCAGAACTTCCTCGGGCTGTCGGTGTCGACCTCGATCAATCCCGAGACGGGGGCCGCCAGCTCGAGCGTCGGGTACAACGTGCTCCAGATCATCGTGATCTCGGTCGCCATCGGCATCGCGGCCCTCAAGCTCGGCAAGCGCGCCGAGGCTTTCGTGTCGTTCACCGAGTCGGCACTGAAGGTCGTTCAGCGCGTGCTGTGGTGGATCATCCGCATCGCCCCCATCGGCACCCTCGGACTCATCGGATCGGCGGTTGTGACGTACGGCTGGGAGAAGCTCACGACGCTGCTCTGGTTCGCCGTCGCCATCTACATCGGCCTCGCGCTCGTGCTGTTCGTGGTGTACCCCGTGCTGCTGAAGACCCACGGCCTGTCGGTGCGCCAGTACTTCTCGGGCGTCTGGCCCGCGGTGCAGCTCGCCTTCGTGTCGCGCTCGTCGATCGGCACCCTCCCGCTGACCCAGCGCGTCACGGAGCGCAACCTCGGTGTGCCGCGCGAGTACGCATCGTTCGCCGTGCCGTTCGGCGCGACGACCAAGATGGACGGCTGCGCCGCGATCTACCCGGCGATCGCGGCGATCTTCGTCGCGCAGTTCTTCGGCCTCGAGCTCAATGCGGTCCAGTACCTGCTCATCGTCGTCGTCTCGGTGGTCGGGTCGGCCGCGACGGCGGGCACGACCGGCGCGACGGTGATGCTGACGCTGACCCTGACGACCCTGGGCCTGCCCCTCGAGGGGGTCGGTCTGCTGCTGGCGATCGACCCGATCCTCGACATGGGCCGCACCGCCGTCAACGTCGCGGGCCAGGCGCTCGTGCCGACGATCGTGGCCAAGCGCGAGGGCATCCTCGACCGGGAGCTGTACGACGCCGAGCGTTCGGGTGACCCGTTCGCCGACGACAGCGCGGACGAGCTGGAGGCGCCGGCCCGGGCCTGACCTTCGCGCTCACCTGAATGGGGCGCACTTCGCGGCATCCGGCGCAGTTTCTTCTGCGCTCGACGTCGGGAAGTGCGCCCCATCCGGCGTGCGGAGGGGGAGGGGATCAGGCGCGGACGAGGGCGCGGGGGAGCAGGACGGCCCCGATGCGTCGCGGCGTCGAGACCGACGCGAGCAGCCCGCGGCGGACGGCGAGGGCATCGGATGCCGCGGCGCGGCCCGCGGCCGTATCGCGCGCACCGTCGGGGGCGCCGTAGCTCGTCCGCTCGACGGCGGCGACCAGGCCCTCGATCCGGCCGGCGGGGACGGTCGGCACGGCCGCGAGCCGGATGCCGAGGGCGCGAGGGCTGTCGGCATCGTCGACGCGGAGGCCGACGTCGCGCGCGCTCTCGCGGACGATCCGCCAGGCCGCGAGGACATCGCCGCGTTCGGCCGCCCTCGTCTGCCAGCGCCGCCGCACCGCCCCGACGAGAGCGGGCAAGAGCACGAGTGCCGCGAAACCGAGGACGACGGCGCCGTAGGGCAGCACGACCGCCAGGGGAGAAGCGCCGGAGTCGGCGCCCGCGCCGGTCGTCGCCGTCGGCGTCGGGGTCTGCCCGGCCTCCGGCGCGGTCGTCGCGGTCTGCTGCGGCGCGGGTGCCGGAGGCACGTCCTGCCCGCCGTCGTCGGGCAGCGGCTGTGCCGAGCGGGTGTAGGTCGCGGGGGTGCCGAGGCTGTTGGTGGGCTCGAACGGGATCCAGCCGATGCCGGCGAAGTACACCTCCGGCCACGCGTGCAGCTGCGAGCTCAGAACGGTCGCGACGCTCTCGCCGTCGACCACACGGCCGGTCAGCGTGCCCGGCAGGTAACCGATCACGATGCGGGAGGGCATGCCGAGGGTGCGCGCCATCACGGCGAACGCGGAGGCGAAGTGCACGCAGTATCCGCTGCGGACCTCGAGGAAGTCCGCGATCGCGTCCACGCCCGATCCGTCGAACCCGTCGGCCACCGGAGCGTCGAGCGAGTAGGTGAACTCCGAGCTGCGGAACCAGCGCTGCAGCGCGGCGAGCCGGTCGTAATCGTTCGCCGCGCCCGATGCGACGTCGAGCGCGGTCCGCGCGATCGAGGAGGGCATGTCGGCGGGCAGCTGGGTGACCGTGTCGGGAAGCCCCTCGGTCGTCGTGCCGGCCGCCTGGATCTGCTCGAGTGTCGGACGCACGACATGCGTCGTCGCGACGTACTCCTGTCCCTGCGTGTCGGCGCCGGCGGCGATCACCGTGCGGTTGGCGGGCATCGCCTCCCAACCGCCCGAGAGGTCGTCGACGCGCACGGCGGGACCGGGGACCGGCAGCCACGCCGACGAGAGCTGCGTGATGCTGACGGTCGTCTGGTACTCCGTCACGCGCATGTCGGGGTCGGCGACGACGGGACCGAGGGCCTCGGGGGTGAGGGGCGTCGTCTCGTCACGGTCGGGCTCCCAGACGTCGCCGTCGAAGCTCGACAGCGTCGCGGCCCGCAGATACGGCATGCTGGGCGCGTTGGTTCGCGTCGTGAGCACCTCGACGTCGGTGGGGCGACGCAGATCGTCGCCGAGTTCGAGGCTGGCATTGATGGTGGTGGCGGGGCCCGTGCCGATTCCGACGCGCGGTGCGGGCCGGGGGAGCTCCGGTACGACGATGACGGTGGCCACGATCGCGGTCACCGCGAGGCCCGCAGCGAGCACGGCGCCGGCGCGCCCCGGGCGCACGCGCGGCTCCGCGTCGCCGCCTCGCCGCGCCTCGGCGGCGGTCTCGGCGACGGACCGGGCGAGCGCTCGCTCGCGCGAGCGGGTCTCGGCGCGGATGAGCAGCAGGATCGCGGCCGCGAAGACGATGAACGCGATGAGGTCGACGGGTGCGGGCACGGACAGGGCCGGGATCAGCCAGACCGCGATGAGGGCGACGGCCGCGAGCAAGGGCATCCGCGCCGTGATCACCGTGTGGTCGAGCAGCACCGTCAGCGCGGCGATCGCCGCCACGGCGATGACCGCCAACGGTCGCTCGGCGATGAGAGGCGCGACGCCGTTGATGATCTGCTCGCTCGCGCCGGCGACGAGCGACGGCAGCTCGGCGAAGGTCCCGGGCGTCGGGATGACGAGGAGGAGCGCGGTGTCTGCGAAGTAGACCGCCGTGACGAGCGCGCATGCCGTCACCAGTTCAGCGAGGGTGACCACCACGGCGGGGGTGCGCAGCCGCCGCAGCCCGATGCCGACCAGCAGCACCGCCGCGGCCACCGCGACCGCGACCGCGAGCCATGCGCCGGCGGCGACGACACGCAGCAGGGGGAGGATCGCGGCGACGATCGACACCAGGAGGACTGCCGCGAGGCGGACGTCGCCGGTGCGGCCCAGGTCGGCGCGTGAGGGCATCAGGGGGCGAGACCGCCACCGGCGCAGGGCGTCAGAACGCGGCACGAGCGGTCCCTCGTTCGGTGGCAGCGCGCCAGGTCTCGGTGAGGTCGCCCTCGGCGCTCAGGACGGCCGCCCGCCATCCGGCCCCGGATGCCCGTGCGATCGCCTCGTCGGACGAGTCGGCCGCCAGCAGAACCGGGAGGGCGCTGTGCGCCACGAGCGGCGCCAGCGCGTCGGCATCGGCCGTGGTCACGCGAGCGGACACGACGACGACCGGCCCGGCGACGGTTCCTGCGAACAGGCGGGGGAGGCCCGCCAACCGGTCGTCGGACCCGGTGACGAGGGTCGCGAGGTCGAGCGCGAGCTGCTCGACCGCGAGCGTGTCGCCGGCCGGCGCCGGTGCACCGAGGGGGTGCCCTTCGGCGTCGATGACGGTGACGTCGTAGCCTTCGCGGGTGAGGCGGGCGACGGCCGAGACGGCGGCCGTCACGGCGGCCTCGAAGGTCGGGTCCTCGCCCGGCAGCGACGCGGCCGGCGCCCACCGGGCTGCCGCCCGGTCGAGCACGACGGTGGCCTCGGGCGTGGACTCCTGCTCCTCCTGGCGCACCATCAGCTCGTCGTGGTGGGCGCTCGCCCGCCAGTTGATCCGCCGCATCGAGTCGCCCGGGGCGTAGGTGCGCGGGATCAGGTTGTCGGCCCCCTCGCCCAGCTGGTGAGTCGCGGTGTGGAGGCTGCCGCCGGCCTCGCCCGGATACTCCGCCAGCGGCGGCAGCATCACGGTGGCCGGTGCGACGGTGATCGGCTCCACGGCGCCCACCCGCACGCTGCGACGGGTGAACTCGAAGGGATCGGTGACGACGATCGCGAAGGGACCGACATCGCGGATGCCGCGCCGGGTACCGCGGATGCGGTAGGTCAGGCGCACGCGGTCGAGGGCGGCGGCGCCGGTGAGGATGCCGGAGGCGTCGCCCTCGACACCGTCCGGCAGGGCGTCGGTCCATCGGGCGATCGCGCCCGAGAGACCGCCGCGAGCCGTTGCATGCACCGTCACGGTGCTCTCGCTGCCGACGGCCGTCACGTCGGGGGAGAACGAGCGCGAGACATCGCCGTAGCGGTGGACGAACCACAGCGACATCCAGCCCAGCGCGACACTCGCGATCAGCAGCACGCCGACGTAGACGAGCTCCGGGACGCCGAACGAGTGAGCGCACACGACGGCGGCGAGCCCGATCACGACCGCACCGACGCCGCGGGGCGTCAGCGGCCAGGCACGCCGGAGGATGCGGCCCAGCGGCGGGCGCCGGCGGGCCTGGGCAGGAGAACCGGTCATGGCGGGCTCAGCGGACCGGAAGCGGGACCGGCACCGTCGCGGCGATGTCGGCGAGCGCCGCCTCGACCACCTCGGCGCCGCTCCGGCCGCGGGATGCGCCGGTCGTCCGCGCCGGGATGAGGCGGTGGGCCAGAACCGGCTGCAGGAGCGCGACGATGTCGTCGGGGATGACGAAGGGGCGGCCGTCGAGCGCCGCCCACACTTTGGCGGCGCGGACGAGCTGCAGCGTGGCGCGCGGGCTGGCGCCCAGGCGGAGGTCGCGGTGATCGCGGGTGGCCCGGGCGATGGCGACGGCGTACTCCTCGACCGCTGGCGAGACGTGCAGGCTCCGTGCCCACGCGATGAGCCCCCGAACCTCGTGCGCCGTGATGACGGCCGCGAGCGAGGAGAGGGGGTTGACGGTGTCGCGCTCGCGCAGCATCCGGGCCTCGGACGCAGCGTCGGGATAGCCCATGGAGATGCGCATCATGAACCGGTCGCGCTGCGCCTCCGGCAGCGCGTACGTGCCCTCCATCTCGAGGGGGTTCTGCGTCGCGACCACCAGGAACGGCGCGGGAAGCCCGTGGGTGCGGCCGTCGACGGTCACCTGACGTTCCTCCATCGCCTCCAGCAGTGCCGACTGCGTCTTGGGGGAGGAGCGGTTGATCTCGTCGGCGATGACGATGTGGGCGAAGATCGCCCCCTGCTTGAACTCGAACTCGCGGTCGGCCTGATTGAACACGCTCACGCCGGTGACGTCGCCGGGCAGCAGGTCGGGGGTGAACTGGATGCGGCGCACGGTGGCATCGACCGTCGCGGCCAGCGCACGCGCGAGCATCGTCTTCCCGACGCCCGGCACGTCCTCGATGAGGAGGTGCCCCTCGGCGAGCAGGCACACCAGCGCCGAGCGCACGGCCTCGGGCTTGCCGTCGATGACGCGGGCGATGCTCGCCGAGATCGCGTCGGTGGTCGCGGCGAACCGATCCGGGCCGAAAGCCGCCTGGGTGCCGTCGTTGGTCATGCGATCCCCTCGTTCTCGGCGCCGCGTGCCCCGCCGCGTCGCGCCCGTCTGGCGAGAGCCTAACCGGCCCCGGTGTCGGGAGGACTCAGGTTCCGGGTTAGACTGGGAACAGCTCTCCGCGAGGCGGCATCCAGGCCAACTCCCCCAGGACGGAAACGTAGCAAGGGTAACCGGGCTCTGCCGGGTTCGCGGAGAGTCTTACTTTTCCCCACCGTCGTGGCCTGCGGCATCCGCCGCCACGACCGTGGTCGATATTCACGGCTCGTGGTCAGGCCTCTCCCTCTTAGGCTGAACCCGTGGCTCAGAGCATCTACATCACGTCCGCAGAAGGCCATTCCGCGAAGTCGATCATCGCGCTCGGGGTGCTCGAGGCGTTCAGTCGCGTCGCGCCACGCATCGGTGTCTTCCGGCCGATCGCGCGGTCGACGGACGAGCGCGACTACGTGCTCGAGATGCTGCTCGACCATGACGGCGTCGACCTCGCGTACGACGAGTGCATCGGCGTCACCTACGACGACATGCGCCGCGACCCCGACGGTGCTCTCTCGCGCATCGTCGAGCGGTACAAGTCGGTCGAGGCCAAATGCGACGCCGTCGTCATCATGGGCAGCGACTACACGGATGTCGGCTCCCCGGCCGAGCTGAGCTACAACGGCCGCATCGCGGTGAACCTCGGGGCGCCGGTGCTGTTGGTCCTCGGCGGCCGCGCGGGCCAGGGCAGCGGCGAGAAGCTCGGATCCGCGCCGGCGCGCACTCCCGACGAGATGGGACAGATCGCATCGCTGGCCGTTTCGGAGCTGCGCGATGACCGCGCCGAGCTCTTCGCCGTCGTCGCCAACCGCGCGGACGGCGATCGTCTCGACGAGATCGTCGAGGCCGTGCGCGACGCCGTGCCGCAGAACGTCCCGGTGTGGGCTGTGCCGGAGGACCGTTTCCTCGTCTCACCGTCGGTGAGCACCGTCCTCGCCGCCGTCGAGGGCTCGCTCGTGAAGGGCGACGCCGATCTTCTCGGTCGCGAGGTGCTGGGCGTCGTCATCGGCGCGATGTCGATGGTCAACGTGCTGCCGCGCCTCAGCGAGCGATCGGTCGTGGTCATCCCCTCCGACCGCGCCGAGGTGCTCCTGGCGACGCTGCTCGCGCACGGATCGGGAACCTTCCCGTCGCTGTCCGCGATCGTCATCAACGGTGGCTTCCCGCTGCCCGAGGCCGTCGACCGGCTGATCGACGGCGTGGGCGAGACGTTGCCGATCATCGCGACCGATCTCGACACCTACGAGACCGCGGCGCGCATCATGGGCACCCGTGGCCGCCTCGCGGCCGATTCGCGTCGCCACTACGAGGCCGCTGCCGCCCTCTTCGAGCGGCACATCGACACCAACGAGCTCACCGAAGCGCTGGGGCTGGCCCGCTCGACCGTCGTGACGCCGCTGATGTTCGCGTACGGACTCGTCGAGCGCGCCCGCACCGACCGCCGCCGCATCGTCCTGCCCGAGGCCGACGATGACCGGGTGCTGCACGCGGCGTCGATCGTCCTGGCCCGCGGCATCGCCGACATCACCCTGCTGGGTGAAGAGATCGAGGTGCGCTCGCGCGCGCTCGAGCTGGGGCTCGACCTGCGGGGGGCCGAGATCCTCTCGCCCTTCGACGCCGTCCACGTCGACAAGTTCGCGCGCGAGTACGAGCGCCTCCGCGCGCACAAGGGGATGACGTACGGTCAGGCCGCCGACGCGGTCACCGACGTGTCGTACTTCGGAACGCTCATGGTGCACCTCGGACTGGCCGACGGCATGGTCTCGGGTGCAGCCCACACGACCGCGCACACCATCCGTCCGGCCTTCGAGATCATCAAGACCAAGCCCGGCGTCTCGGTCGTCTCGAGCGTCTTCCTGATGGCGCTCGCCGACCGTGTCCTCGTCTACGGCGACTGCGCCGTCATCCCCGACCCCACGAGCGAGCAGCTCGCCGACATCGCCGTCTCCTCGGCCGAGACGGCGCGTCAATTCGGCATCGAGCCCCGCGTGGCGATGCTGTCGTACTCGACGGGGGAGTCGGGTTCGGGCGCCGATGTCGACAAGGTGCGGGCGGCGACCGCCCTCGTCCGCGAGCGCGCTCCCGAGCTGCTCGTCGAGGGGCCCATCCAGTACGACGCCGCCACGGACGCGGCCGTCGCCGCGAAGAAGATGCCCGGGTCGTCCGTCGCCGGCAAGGCGACGGTGTTCGTCTTCCCCGATCTGAACACGGGCAACAACACCTACAAGGCCGTGCAGCGCTCGGCCGGAGCCGTGGCGATCGGTCCGGTGCTGCAGGGCCTGAACAAGCCGATCAACGACCTCTCCCGCGGAGCCCTCGTCGAAGACATCGTCAACACGATCGCCATCACGGCGATCCAGGCCCAGGGAGGGGCATCCGCATGAGCATCGTGCTCGTCATCAACAGCGGCTCGTCGTCGTTCAAGTACCAGTTGATCGACGCCGAGACCGGTATCCCTCATGCTTCGGGCCTCGTCGAGCGCATCGGGCAGGAGCAGGGCCGGGTCAAGCACACCGTGTTCTTCCCGCCGGCCGTTGCCGGTGAACCCGCCGTCACGGCGACCGATGCCACCTTCGAGCGCGAGCTGCCCATCGAGGACCACACCGCCGGGTTCCAGCTCATGCTCGACGCCTTCGCCGAGCACGGCCCGTCGCTGGAGCAGCATCCGCCCGTCGCCGTCGGCCACCGCGTCGTCCACGGCGGCGCGCGGTTCTTCGAGCCCACGCTGATCACGCCGCTGGTCGAGATCAACATCGATGAGCTCGCGGTGCTGGCGCCCCTGCACAACCCCGGCGCCCTGCAAGGCATCCGTGCGGCGAAGGCCGCCTTCGCCGACCTGCCGCACGTCGCGGTGTTCGACACCGCGTTCCATCAGACGATGCCGCCCGCCGCGTACACCTACGCGATCGACACGGCGCTCGCCGAGGCCCACCGTGTGCGCCGCTACGGCTTCCACGGCACCTCCCACAAGTTCGTCTCGGAGGCGGCCGCGGCGCACCTCGGACGCTCCCTTGCCGAGCTGCGGCAGATCGTGTTCCACCTGGGCAACGGTGCATCCGTCACGGCGATCGACGGCGGTCGCTCGGTCGACACGTCGATGGGGATGACGCCGCTGGAGGGCCTCGTCATGGGCACCCGCTCGGGTGACATCGACCCGGCCGTCATCTTCCACCTGGCCCGCCGCGCCGAGATGACCATCCCGCAGCTCGACGACCTCCTCAACAAGCGCAGCGGCATGCTCGGCCTCGCCGGGGTGTCCGACATGCGCGACATCGAGGACGGCGTCGCGCGCGGCGACGAGGCCGCCACCCTTGCGTTCGAGGTGTACGCGCACCGGCTGCGCGCGTATGCCGGCGCGTACCTCGCGGTGCTCGGCGGGGTCGACGTCATCTCGTTCACGGCGGGCGTGGGCGAGAACTCGCCCCAGGTGCGGGCCGCGGCCCTCGAGACGCTCGGGTTCGCCGGGGTCGAGATCGATGCCGCGCGCAACGAACAGCGCGGGCGCGGCATCCGACGGATCTCCACCGACACCTCGCGGGTCGAGGTCCTCGTCGTGCCGACGAACGAGGAGCTCGAGATCGCCCGACAGACCATCGCCGTGACGGTGTGACGCTCCGACTCATTACGCTGGTTCCGTGACCTCGGCTCAGCTTCCCGACCTGACCGCCTACGACGGCGTGCTGTTCGACCTCGACGGCGTGCTCACCCCGACCGCCGACGTGCACATGCACGCCTGGCAGACGATGTTCACCGAGCTGTTCACGGCCTGGGGCATCACCCCGGAGTACACCGCGGACGACTACTTCCGTCATCTCGACGGCAAGAAGCGCTACGACGGTGTCGCGAGCCTGCTGCGCTCGCGCGACGTCGAGGTGCCGTGGGGCGACCCGAGCGACGATCCGTCGGCCGACACGATCTGCGGCATCGGCAACCGCAAGAACGCCGTGTTCGAGCGAGTCCTGCGCTCCGAGGGCATCGCGCCGTATCCGGGATCGCTCGCCCTGGTCGACAAGCTCCAGGCGGCCGGGGTCCCCATCGCGGTCGTGTCGAGCTCGAAGAACGCTCGCGAGGTCCTCGCCGTCGCGGGCCTGCTCGAGCGATTCCCCGTCATCATGGACGGCGTCATCGCCGAGGAGCGTCACCTCCCCTCGAAGCCCGCGCCCGACGTCTTCCTCGAGGGTGCGCGCATGCTCGGCGTCGACCCGGCTCGTTCGGTGGCGATCGAAGACGCCCACTCGGGTGTCGAGTCGGCCGTCGCGGCAGGCTACGCTCTCGTGGTCGGCGTCGATCGCGGCGCCGGCGCCGACGCGCTCCGCGCACTCGGAGCCCATGTCGTCGTCGACGATCTCGACGCTTTCGTCTGACCACGTCAACACCCGCCCTCATCGCCCGCCTCCAGCGGCGGGGCCCGTTCTCCGGAAGGCCCTCATGATCGATCGCGATCGCTTCCCCGTCGACCCCTGGCGCCTCGTCGAGAAGAGGTTCTCCGTCGAGGACATCGGCGTGACCGAGACGCTGTTCGCCGTCGGCAACGGCTACCTCGGGTTGCGCGGCAACCACCCCGAGGGGCGGTACGCGCACGAGCACGGCACCTTCGTCAACGGGTTCCACGAGATCTTCCCGATCCGTCACGCCGAACAGGCCTTCGGCTTCGCCGAGGTGGGGCAGACGATCATCAACGCGCCCGACGCGAAGGTCCTGCGCGTCTACGTCGACGATGAGCCGCTCTCCCTCGACGTCGCCGACATCCGCGACTACGAGCGGGTGCTCGACATGCGCACCGGCGTGCTCACCCGCAAGCTCCTGTGGGTGACCCCGAGCGGCAAGGAGGTGCAGGTCGACTTCGAGCGCCTCGTCTCCTTCGAGCAGAGGCACCTCGCGATCATGCGCCTGACGATCACGGTGCTCAACTCCGACGCCCCGGTCTCGGTGAGCAGCCAGATCGTCAACCGTCAGGACGGCGAGGACGTCTACGGGGGCTCGGCTCCGGGCCGTGGCGGGGCCGGCTTCGATCCGCGCAAGACCGAGAAGATCGAGGAGCGCGTCCTGCAGCCCCAGGAGTACTGGCAGGACGAGGACGGCCGGTCGGTCCTGTCGTACAAGTCCACCAACTCGGGCATGACGGTGTCAGTCGTCGCCGACCACCTCGTCGAGACTGAGAACGAGTACTCCTCTCGTCGGCTCATCGAGCCCGACATCGCCAAGAACGTCTTCCGGGTGAACGCGCGGCAGGGCGTGCCCGTCACCGTCACCAAGCTCGTGAGCTACCACACGTCGCGAGGGGTGCCGGCGCGCGAGCTCGTCGAGCGGGGCCGTCGTGTGCTCGATCGCGTCCGCGAAGAGGGCGTCGAGGTGCAGTTCGAGCGTCAGGCGGCGTGGTGCGCCGACTTCTGGCGCCGCTCCGACGTCCGCATCGGCGGTCACGAGGATCTTCAGCAGGCGACGCGCTGGTGCCTGTTCCAGCTCGCGCAGGCGGCCGCTCGCGCCGACGGTCAGGGCGTTCCCGCCAAGGGCGTCACCGGCTCGGGCTACAGCGGCCACTACTTCTGGGACACCGAGGTCTATGTGCTGCCGTTCCTGGCGTACACGACGCCGCTGTGGGCCCGCAACGCCCTCCGGATGCGTTACCTCATGCTGCCCGCCGCGCGCCGCCGCGCCCGCCAGCTCAACGAAGCCGGCGCCCTGTTCCCGTGGCGCACGATCAACGGCGAAGAGGCATCGGCCTACTACGCCGCAGGCACCGCGCAGTACCACATCAACGCCGACGTGAGTTTCGCCCTCGCGAAGTACGTGCGCGCGACCGGCGACGTCGATTTCCTCTACCGCGAGGCGGTCGACATCGCGGTCGAGACAGCGCGGCTGTGGTCGACGCTGGGGTTCTGGCGATTCGGCGAGGACGGCGACGCCGAGTCGTTCCACATCCACGGCGTGACCGGACCCGATGAGTACACGACCGTCGTCAACGACAACCTCTTCACGAATGTGATGGCACGCTTCAACCTGCGCTTCGCGGCGCGCACCGTGCGCGACATGGCCGAAGAGGCGCCCGAGGCGTACCGTGCACTGATCGAGCGACTCGACCTCGACCCCGCGGAGGCCGACGGGTGGGAGCGGGCGGCCGAGGCGCTGCTCATCCCGTTCAGCGAGTCGCTGCGCATCCATCCGCAGGACGCGGTGTTCCTCGACCGCGAGGTGTGGGATCTCGAGAACACCCCCGACAGCCAGCGCCCGCTGCTGCTGCACTTCCACCCGCTCGTCATCTACCGCTACCAGGTGCTCAAGCAGGCCGACGTCGTGCTCGCACTCTTCCTCCAGGGAAACCACTTCACCGATGAGGAGAAGCTCGCCGATTTCGAGTACTACGACCCGCTCACGACCGGTGACTCGACCCTGTCGGGTGTCGTGCAGTCGATCCTCGCGGCCGAGGTCGGATACCAGGACCTTGCTCTGGAGTACTTCCTCGAGTCGATCTACGTCGACCTCGGCGACCTCCACAGCAACGCATCGGACGGCGTGCACGTCGCCTCCGCGGGTGGAGTGTGGACGGCTCTCGTGTCGGGCTTCGGCGGCATGCGCGACCACTACGGCGCCCTCAGCTTCGACCCGCGCCTGCCGCGCGACTGGCCGTCGCTCGAGTACACGCTGCACTGGCAGGGAACGCGCCTGGACATCACGCTGACGGCCGACGCGATGACGGTCGCTGCGGGTCCCGGAGACGCGGTCGAGTTCTCGGTGCGCGGCCGCGAGATGCGGGTCGCGGGAGGCGAGACGGTGCGCATTCCCCTCGCGGGGCAGGGACCGTTGCTGTCGGGCCGTCCGTCGCTGCGCCAGCTCGCGCAATCGCGGCGCGAGGACGGGTCGCTGCTGTCGGCCTCGATCCCCGACTCGACGGTCACGACGTCCATCCCGACGGTGACCACCGACGTGCCCGTCATCACCGGCGAGGTCCCGGTCGTCGAGGACTACGCGCAGTCGTTCGCCGACGAGCAGGTGCGCACCGACTCCTGACACCCGCCCGGGCGCTCCTCGCTTCGGGCGCGTCAGGCCCGCGCGACGGCCTCGCGCGGTCCGGCGGCCGAGAACGTCGCGTCGGTCATGATCGCCCGCACGGCGTCACGACCGGCGCGATTGGCTCCCACCGTCGACTGCGACGGGCCGTAACCGATGAGGAAGAGCCGCGGCTCGTCGATCGCGCGCCCGTTGGCGACCCGGATGCCGCCCGCGGCGGTGCGCAGAGCCAGGGGTGCCAGGTGCGGGATGTCGGCTCGGAAGCCCGTCGCCCACAGGATCGCGTCGGCACGTTCGAACCGGCCGTCGGGCATGCGCACACCGCCCGGCTCGATCCGCTCGAACATCGGATGCCGCACGAGCACGCCCCGCTGCTGCGCCGACTCCGCCCAGCGGTTCCAGTGCAGTCCGGTGACCGAGATGACGCTGCCGGGCGGGAGGCCACGCCGCACGCGCTCCTCGACTCCGGCGATCGCTGCGATGCGCGCGGCGGTGTCGAAGCCGCCGGCATCCCAGCGAAGTTCGTCGCGTGTCACCCAGAGAGTGTCGGCGACGCGCGAGATCTCATCGAGCAGCTGAATGGCCGAGATGCCGGCCCCGACGATGATGACGCGCTGCCCGGCGAAGTCGCCGGCCGAGACGTAGTCGTGCACGTGCAACTGCCGCCCGGTGAACGTCTCGGCGCCAGGGTAGTGCGGCCAGAACGGACGTCGCCACGTGCCCGTCGCGTTGATCACCCATCGCGTCGACCAGACACCGGTGTCGGTGACCACCCGCAGGCGTCCGCGCGGGTCGGCGTCTTCGCGTTCGACGCGGTGGACCTCGACGGGACGGCGGACCCGGAGGTCGAAGCGGCGCTCGTACTCGTCGAAGTAGGCGGGCAGAACGGCACGTGCCGGAGCGCGCGGATCGGCCGGCGGCACGGCGAAGCCGGGAAGCTCGTGGATGCCGTTGACGGTCTCCATCCGCAGCGACTCCCAGCGATGCTGCCAGGCCCCGCCCGGAGCGGACTCGGCGTCGAGGACGACGAACGACCGGCCGGATGCCTGGGAGAGGATGTCGCCGGGCGCGGCCGGGACGAACCCGCGCCGCCGCAGATTGTATGCCGCCGACAGCCCCGCCTGCCCGGCGCCGATGACGACGACGTCGACGTGTGCGGCTTCCATGCCCCGTGCAACCGCACACGGGCACGCGCTGTTCCCGCCGTGTGGGTGCCGACAGGGCCGGTGTCAGCGGTACGCCGTAGTCTGTCTGGGTGACCACCGCCCTCTACCGCCGCTACCGTCCCGAAGCGTTCGGCGAGATGATCGGCCAGTCGCAGGTGACCGAACCCCTGATGACGGCGCTCCGCTCCGACCGCGTCGGTCACGCGTATCTCTTCTCGGGTCCCCGCGGCTGCGGCAAGACCACCTCGGCCCGCATCCTCGCCCGCTGCCTCAACTGCGCGCAAGGACCCACCGACACCCCGTGCGGCACGTGCGACAGCTGCGTCGAGCTCAGCCGCGGCGGAGGTGGCTCGCTCGACGTCGTCGAGATCGACGCCGCCTCGCACAATGGTGTCGACGACGCCCGCGACCTCCGCGAGCGCGCGGTCTTCGCCCCGGCTCGCGACCGCTTCAAGATCTTCATCCTCGACGAGGCCCACATGGTCACGGCACAAGGCTTCAACGCCCTGCTGAAGCTCGTCGAAGAACCTCCCGCGCACGTGAAGTTCATCTTCGCGACGACCGAGCCCGAGAAGGTCATCGGCACGATCCGCTCGCGTACGCATCACTACCCGTTCCGCCTGGTCGCACCCGCCGCGATGCTCGAGTACGTCGAGCAGCTCTGCGCTCAGGAGGGCGTGCAGGTCGAGGCCGGCGTGCTGCCGCTCGTCGTGCGGGCCGGGGGAGGGTCGCCGCGTGACACGCTCTCGCTGCTCGACCAGCTGATCGCCGGCTCCGACGACGGTGCGGTCGCCTACCAACGCGCCGTCGCACTGCTCGGCTACACCCACGCGGAGCTGCTCGACGAGGTCGTCGGGGCGTTCGGCGCCGTCGACGCTGCCGCAGCCTTCGCCGCGGTCGACCGCGTCATCCAGACGGGTCAAGATCCGCGCCGGTTCGTCGACGACCTGCTCGAGCGCCTGCGGGATCTCATCATCGTGTCGGCGACCGGGCAGGGTGCGTCGGCCGTGCTGCGCGGAGTGTCGGCAGAAGAGCTCGAACGGATGGCGCGGCAGGCGTCGCTCTTCGGCACCGACCGCCTCTCGCGAACAGCCGATCTCGTCGTGACCGCCCTCGACGAGATGTCGGGCGCCACATCGCCGCGGCTGCAGCTCGAACTGCTGGTGGCGCGCGTGCTCGCCGCGGCCCAGCACAGCGTCCCGGCAGCCGACCAGGCCCCGGTCGCCGCCGCTCCCGCATCGCACGTGTCATCGCCCGCGTCCGCTCCCGCAGCCCCGGCACGCATCGTGACCTCGGCCCCCGCCGTGGCCCCCGCCCCGGCTCCGGTGGCCGCACCCGCCCAGACTGACCGCCCCGCTCCCGCACCGACCGCTGCGACGCCGTCGGTTGCCCCCGCGAGCTCCGGCCCGACATCCGCGGGCGGCGGCGCGGCCGCAGCCCCGGCAGAACCACGCGACCCGTCTACCGTCACGCTCGCGCAGATGCGCGACTCCTGGCCCGAGGTGCTGCAGCGCCTCGAGTCCATCAGCCGCACCTCGTGGATGATCGCCTCCGTGGCATCGCCCGTGGCGTTCTCCGAGACCGGCGTGCTCACACTGTCGTTCCAGAGCCACTCCGACGTGCTGCAGTTCAAGAAGCTCAACGCCGGAAAGGGCCCGAGCGAAGACCTGCGCAGCGCGATCCTGGGTGTGCTCGGCGTTCGGGTCAAGTACGTCGCCCGCCACGACTCGGATCCCGGCGGCGGACCGGCGCCCGGCGGGCCCACGCCGCCGCCCGGCGGGCAGCCCGGTGGCGAGCCCCGACGGCAGCCCTCCGGGGATCAGCGTCAGCCGGGAGAGGCCGCATCGTCGCCGTCCTCGGGCGGGCAGCGCGCCGCCGGCGCCCCCTCGGCCCCGGCGGGCGCTCGTCCGACCGCTCCCGGGGCTGCGCCCGGTTCCTCCTCCTACGCCGCCCCCGTGACGGAATGGGCGGTGGCGCCGATCCCGCAGGGCGACCCGGCGCCGCAGTTCGCGGTGGACGACGAGCCCGAGGAGGCCGTTGCCGCCCCGGTCCGCACGCTCACGATCCCGCACGACGGCGATGTCGACCCGTACCCCGAGCCGCTGCCGCCCATCGACGAGGAAGACCGCGACTACCCGCCGCCCCCCATCGACGACGACGCGCCTCTGCCGCCGCGCGGGCCGGTCGCCGTCGAACGGCCTGCGGTTGCGCCCGCCGCCGACCGCGTCGGCTCCGGTCCCGATCGCACCGCCGCTGCGGCGGCACCCGCGCCGACGAACGGCCGCGCGAACGCAGCACCCGCTCGGGGCGGGATCGAGCGCTACGGCGAGGCAGTGGTCCGCCAGATCCTCGGGGCCACCTTCGTCCGAGAAGAACCCTTCAGCTCACCCACGAGATTCGGCTAAGCCATGTACGACGGCATCGTCCAGGACCTGATCGACGAGTTCGGCCGCCTGCCCGGCATCGGGCCGAAGTCGGCGCAGCGCATCGCGTTCCACATCCTGCAGACCCCGACCTTCGACGTCTCCAAGCTCTCGCACCTGCTCGGCGAGCTGCGCGAGCGCGTGCGCTTCTGCGAGGTCTGCGGCAACGTCTCCGAGCACGACCGCTGCGCGATCTGCCGCGACCCGCGGCGTGACGGCACCTTCATCTGCGTCGTCGAAGACGCCAAGGACGTCGCCGCCATCGAGCGCACGCGCGAGTTCCGGGGTCTGTACCACGTGCTCGGCGGCGCGATCAGTCCGATCGGCGGCATCGGCCCCGACGACCTCCGTATCGCTCAGCTGATGCAGCGTCTTGCCGATGGCACCGTACAGGAGGTCATCCTGGCCACGAACCCGAACCTCGAGGGCGAGGCGACCGCGACCTATCTCAGTCGCCTTCTGACGACCCTCGAGATCCGGGTGACGCGGCTGGCATCCGGTCTCCCCGTCGGCGGAGACCTCGAGTACGCCGACGAGGTCACACTCGGCCGCGCGTTCGAAGGGCGCCGCCAGCTCTGACGGCGCCCTCGGACAGCCTCAGGCAGGGTCGTCCGCGAGGCCGACGACGTCGAGTAGCCAGGCGAGCTCGAACGCGCGCTCGTGCCAGGAGTTGTACCGCCCGCTCACGCCGCCGTGGCCGGCGACCATCTCGCACTTCAGCAGCGCGTCCACCCCGACTTCGCGCAGACGCGCGACCCATTTCGCGGGTTCGACGTACATGACACGCGTGTCGTTGAGCGAAGTGACCGCGAGGATCCGGGGGTAGGCCACGCCCTCGCGGACGTTCTCGTACGGCGAGTACGACTTCATGTACGCGTAGACCTCGGGGTCGTGGAGGGGGTCGCCCCATTCATCCCACTCGATGACCGTCAGCGGCAGCGAGGGGTCGAGGATCGTCGTGAGCGCGTCGACGAACGGCACCGCGGCGAGGACTCCCGCGAACAGCTCGGGGGCGAGGTTCGTGACGGCGCCCATGAGGAGCCCGCCGGCCGATCCGCCCTCGGCGGTCATGCGCTCGGGAGAGGTGTAGCCGCTCTCGACGAGGTGGCGCGCGACGGCGACGAAGTCGGTGAAAGTGTTGCGCTTGTGCAGCAGCTTCCCGTCCTCGTACCACTGCCGGCCCATCTCTCCGCCGCCTCGCACATGGGCGACGGCGAACACGACGCCCCGGTCGAGGAGCGACAGGCGCGCCA
Source organism: Microbacterium sp. AG238 (assembly GCF_003610405.1). Taxonomy (GTDB): domain Bacteria; phylum Actinomycetota; class Actinomycetes; order Actinomycetales; family Microbacteriaceae; genus Microbacterium. Next base: position 1,003,373 of record NZ_RAQC01000001.1, on the reverse strand, counting down.
CCGACATCGCGGGGTCGATCGAGTGCTCGTACGAGCCGTAGCCGTACAGGTGCAGCGCGCGGGACCGGTCGTCCGCGCCCGGGTCGCCGAACGAGCGCTTCCACACGATCGAGACCGGAACGCGGGTGCCGTCGTCCGCAGCCGCCCAGACCCGGCGCTGCTCGTAGTCGGCGGGGTCGTAGCCCCCGAGCACCGGCTGGCGCTTACGCAGCAGCAGCTCGCCGGTCGCGACGACGTAGTCGTACACGGTGCCCGGCGTGACGAACGACCCGTAGCCGAGGCGGAGCACGGGGGGAGCCCATTCGGGATTGCCGCCCGACCCCACGGTGTACAGCGGCTCGTCGAACTCGAGCTCGGTGACCGAGCCCGAGCCGTAGTCGAAGATGCCGAGGCGCTGCAGCCCGTCGCGCCGGTAGCCGAGCAGCGCCCAATCGCGGAACTCCGAGAGGCCCTCCAGGCGACGGCCGGGCTCATGAGGCAGCACGACCTCACGCGGGCCCGTCGGATCGTCCGCAGCGACCCGGACGAGCTCGAAGTCGAGTGCGTCGTCGTTGTGCAGGATGTAGAGCACGTCCTGGCCGGACACGATCGCGTGGGAGACCGAGTACTCGACGCCCTCGCGGCGCGGCCACACCGAACGCGGCTCCGCGCGGAGATCGTCGGCCGGCACCAGGAACTCCTCGCTCGTGATCGAGGAGCCGACCTCGATCACGAGATACCGGTCGCTGCGGGTGAAGCCCGCTCCCACCCAGTACCGCTCGTCGGGCTCGTGGAAGAGACGCTCGTCGGTGGCCGTGTCGGTGCCGATCTCGTGCAGCCAGACTGAATCCGGCCGCCATGCGTCGTCGACGGTGGAGTAGACGACGAAGCGTCCGTCCGGAGACAGCGACGCCCCGGCGAAGGTGCCGCTGATCTCGTCGGCGAGGTTCTCGCCGGTGGCGATGTCGCGCAGACGCAGCGTGTACCGCTCGTCGCCCTCGGTGTCGACGCCGTACAGCAGGAGCGTCCCGTCGGCCGAGACCTCGAAGCTCCCGAGCGAGAAGAACTCCGCGCCTTCCGCCTCGACGTTGCCGTCGAGCAGCACCTGCTCGCCGGGCACGTCGACGCCGGGCTCGAGCTGCGGGGGTGTCCAGTCGTCGGGCGACGCCAGGGGAGCGCGGCAATGGATGCCGTACTGGCTGCCCTCGACGGTGCGGCTGTAGTACCACCACTGGCCCCGGCGACTCGGAACCGACAGATCGGTCTCGAGCGTTCGCCCCTTGATCTCCTCGAAGATGCGCTCGCGGAGCCCGCCCAGGTGCGCCGTACGGGCATCGGTGTAGGCGTTCTCGGCCTCGAGGTGGGCGATCACCTCGGAGTCGTCCTTCGCGCGCAGCCATTCGTAACGGTCGACGAACTCATCGCCGTGGTGGGTGCGGCGGTGCTCGCGGACGGCCGCGACAGGGGCCTCAGGAGCGTCGGACGGGCGGGGGGTGAGGATGTCGGGGGTATCGGTCACCGTTCCACGCTAGTGCTGCGCCCGCCTGATCCGGCCGCTCGGATTCACGGTGAGGGCGATGGTGTGGCAGGATTCGATGGTCCGGTTGCCGGACCCTGAACAGACGGTGAACTCTTCGTTCGCGCCCGCCGCTGCCGCGGCATCCCGATCCGTACTCGAGGACCCGTGTTCGCGGGCCCGCACGCACAGAGAGCGCACAGTGGAGACCGCTGTACTCATTCTTCTGCTGGTCATCGGACTGGCACTCTTCTTCGACTTCACCAACGGCTTCCACGACACCGCGAACGCGATGGCGACGCCGATCGCGACGGGGGCCCTCAAACCCAAAGTCGCCGTCCTGTTGGCCGCGGGCCTGAACCTCGTCGGCGCCTTCCTGTCCACCGAGGTCGCCAAGACGGTCTCGCACGGCATCATCCACGAGGAACAGCTCGCAGCGACCGCGCTGCTGCCGTTGATCTTCGCGGGGTTGATCGGCGCCATCACGTGGAACATGCTGACGTGGCTGCTCGGCCTCCCGTCGAGCTCGTCGCACGCGCTGTTCGGCGGCCTCATCGGTGCGACGCTCGTGGGAGTCGGCGCCATGGCGATCGACTTCGGCGTCGTGCTGAGCAAGATCATCCTCCCGGCGCTGATCGCGCCCGTGACGGCCGGTGTCATCGCCTTCACCGTCACGAAGGTCGCCTACGCCATGACCCGTCGTCACGATGGCAAGCCCGACGGCCGTGACGGCTTCCGCTGGGGTCAGATCTTCACCTCGTCGCTCGTCGCGCTCGCGCACGGCACCAACGACGCCCAGAAGACGATGGGCGTCATCACGCTCGCGTTGATCGCCGCCGGCTGGCAGAGCGCCGAGCACGCCGAGCCCCAGCTGTGGGTGATCGTGGCGTGCGCCGTCACGATCGCGCTCGGCACCTACATGGGCGGATGGCGCATCATCCGCACCCTGGGCAAGGGACTCACCGACGTCAAGCCCGCGCAGGGCTTCTCGGCCGAGGCGTCGACGGCCTCGACGATCCTCGCCTCCAGCGCTCTCGGCTTCGCCCTGTCGACCACGCAGGTCGCATCGGGATCGGTCATCGGCTCGGGGCTCGGACGCCGCGGCTCGACGGTCCGCTGGCGCACGGTCGGCCGCATCGCGATCGGCTGGCTGCTGACCCTCCCCGCCTCCGGCGCCGTGGGGGCCCTGGCCGCCCTGCTCGTCGTGTGGCTCGGCCCGACGGGGATCGTCATCGATGCGATCGCCGCCGTCGCGATCGTCCTCGCCCTGTTCCTCCGGTCCCGCCGGAACGAGGTGCACGCGGGCAACGCGATGAGCGAGGTCGCCGATTCCGGTCATGCCGTCGACGTTCCCGCAGATCCGCCGCCCACGCGCCGGCAGCGCCGGGCCCGCGCGGCGGCGGCAGCGGCGAGTCCGGCACCCGAGCAGACGGAGGGCGAGCGATGAACGTCTCGATCGACTGGTTCGCCTTCGTGCAGGTGTTCGCGGCGGCCATCACCGGCGCGGTTCTCGTCGTCGGGTTCTACGCCCTGGGTCTTCGGATGCTGGTGCGCGCGGGCCGGGTGCCGGTGGTCACTCCCGCGGAGTTCACCGACGCGATCGCCGTCATCAGCGAGAAGCAGGCCCGACGGCACGCGAAAGCGGCGGCGAAGGCGGCGAAGAAGAACCCGCTGACGGCGGGGCAGAAGCGGATCGCGCTCGTGACCGCTTACGCCGCCTTCGCCTTCTGCGCACTCGCCGTCCTCGGCGGGATCATCCTCATCGTGGCGGGGCGGTAGGACCCCCGGCATAGGCTGTGGCCATGAGCTCAGCAACGCCGTCGGACGGCCCGGTGCGGGCCCGCGACCGGGCGGCATCCGTGCGGTTCGGTCAGCACGAGCCCGCCCGTCATGTCCTGGTCCATCTGAGCGACACTCATCTTCTTGCGGGCGGCGCGGCTCTCGCCGGACGCTACGACGTCGAGGCGAACCTCGATGCCACGCTCGCGGCCGTCGAACGCACCGGCGTCCGTGCCGACGCGTTGGTGTTCACGGGCGATCTCACCGATCTCGGTGAGCCGGACGCCTATCGCCGCCTCCGCGACGCGGTCGAGCCGGTGGCCGAGCGGCTGGATGCGCCCATCGTCTGGGTGGCGGGCAACCATGACGAGCGCGAGGCGATGCGGGTGGGACTGTTCGGCGGCGCGCCGACACGGGAACCGCTGACCGGGGTCTGGGATCTTGCGGGGCTGCGCCTGATCGCCCTCGACTCCACGGTGCCGGGCTGGCACCACGGCGACATCGACGCCGATCAGCGCGACTGGCTGAGCGAGACGCTCGCCGAGCCTGCGCCGCACGGGACGATCCTCGCGATGCATCATCCGCCGCTTCCGAGTCATGTGCCCTTCTTCGACATCCTCGAGCTGCGCGACCAGGACGCCCTGGCTCAGGCGATCGCGGGCACCGACGTGCGCGGTATCCTCGCCGGCCACCTGCACTACTCGACCTCGGGGACGTTCGCCGGCGTCCCCGTCTCCGTCGCGTCGGCGACCTGCTACACGATGAACCTCCAGCGCCCGCCGCAGGCGGTGAACGGAATGGACGCCGGCCAGGCGTTCCAGCTCGTGCACGTCTACGACGATGTCATCACCCACACCGTCGTGCCCGTCGTCGAGGCGCCGACGGGCGACTACTTCTCCGCCGAGTGGATTGCCGAGATGGCGCGATTGTCGCCGCAGGAGCGTCTCGAGGCGTTTTCGCGCAAGCGCTGACTAGGCTGGGAGCGTCCCTCCCATCGCCGTGAGACCCACAAGGACCCGTGCATGATGTCGTCCCCTTCCGCCACCCGCACCGAGACCGATTCGCTCGGCTCGCTCGAGATCCCCGCCGACGCCTACTGGGGCGTTCACACTGCGCGCGCACTCGAGAACTTCCCGATCTCGCAGCGGCCGATCTTCGTCTATCGTGACCTCGTCCGGGCGCTCGCGATGGTCAAGCAGGCCTCTGCCCGCGCGAACCGCGAGATCGGAGTGCTCGACGCCGAGCGCGCCGACCTGATCGATCGTGCTTCGCAGCTCGTCATCGACGGCGAGTACCACGACCAGTTCGTCGTCGGCGTGGTGCAGGGCGGTGCGGGCACGTCGACGAACATGAATGCCAACGAGGTCATCACCAACATCGCCCTCGAGCTCGCGGGCCGCCCCAAGGGCGACTACGACTTCCTCTCGCCGATCGATCACACCAACCGCAGCCAGTCGACCAACGACGTCTACCCGACGGCCATCAAGGTCGGTCTCGCCCTCGACCTGCAGGGGCTCCTCGACGAGCTTGCGCTGCTGCGCGAGTCGTTCCTGGCGAAGGCCGTCGAGTTCCACGACGTCCTCAAGGTCGGGCGCACGCAGCTCCAGGACGCCGTGCCGATGACGCTCGGGCAGGAGTTCCACGGTTTCGCCACGACACTGGGGGAGGACCACTCGCGTCTCGGCGAGAACGCGTCGCTCCTCTACGAGATCAACATGGGTGCGACGGCGATCGGCACCGGCATCACGACGCACCCCGAGTACCGTCCCGCGGTCGTCCGCCACCTGCGCGAGATCACCGGCCTCGACCTGTCGAGCGCCGTCGACCTCGTCGAGTCGACGAGCGACACGGGGGCGTTCATGTCGTTCTCGTCATCGCTCAAGCGCAACGCCATCAAGCTGTCGAAGATCAGCAACGACCTCCGCCTGCTCTCGAGCGGGCCCCAGGCAGGTTTCGGCGAGATCAACCTCCCGGCGCGGCAGGCGGGGTCGAGCATCATGCCCGGCAAGGTGAACCCGGTGATCCCGGAGGTCGTCAACCAGGTCGCGTTCGCCGTCGCGGGCGCCGATCTGACGGTGACGATGGCGGTCGAGGGCGGGCAGCTGCAGCTGAACGCGTTCGAGCCGATCATCGCGCACTCGATCTTCCAGTCGATCACCTGGATGCGGCGGGCCATGCGCACGCTGCGGGTCAACTGCATCGACGGCATCACCGCGAACCGTGAGCGACTGGGTGCCATGGTCGGCTCGTCGGTCGGTGTCGTGACAGCGCTCACCCCGTTCATCGGCTACGCGGCGGCGGCGGCCCTCGCCAAGACCGCGCTGCTGACCCACCGCAACGTGGGCGACCTGGTCGTGGAGGCCGGTCTGATGTCGCGCGCGGAGGTCGACAAGCAGCTCTCGCCGGCGCGCCTCTCCGGCCTGCAGGCGGTCACAGCGGCCATTCCGATCGTGCTCGCCGACGCCGAGGAGAGCGTGTCGGGCTGATCAGGCTTTGTGCCGCGAGGCCCGCTCTCGCTAACGTCGAGGCTGTTCATCGCTTTCCGAATCCCCGGGGGACCCCATGACCGATCCGAACAACCCGTCCGCACCGCAGCCTCCGGCCTATCAGCCGCCGGCATATCCGACGTCGTCCGCCGACGCTTCGTACCAGAATCCGAACGCGCCGGTGCCGGGCAAGACGCTCGGGATCGTCGCCTTCGTCCTCGCCCTGGTGCCCGTGGGGTTGCAGCTCGTCGGCCTCATCCTCGGCATCGTGGCCCTCGTCCAGAGCAAGAAGGCCGGCCGTAAGAACGGGCTCGCTCTGGCCGCGATCATCATCAGCGCTGTGCTCATGGTGATCGGCGTCGTCGTGGCGATCGTCCTGTTCACGATCTTCGGCAACGTGGCGAACGAGATCTACCAGACGTGCGTCGTCGAGGGCGCCGACACCGTGACGGTCTGGGGCCAGACCCAGTCCTGCTCTTCCACGCGGTACTGACCCGACACGCTGAGAGGAAACCCCCGCGGATTTGATCCGCGGGGGTTTCCTCATGCCCGGCTCAGGTCTGGCCGTTGCGATTGCATCCGAGCATTCAAAGCGCTTAAACTCATCTCCGGCGCAACGTTTAAGCGCTTTGATCGCTTCGGCGATCCCGCGATTCAAGGAGGAAGACGTGAAGTTCAAGACAGTGGCAGGTGGCATCGCCACCCTGGCTGCGGTGTCGCTCATCCTGACCGGCTGCGGCCGGGCGGACGAGTCGGCTGCCGGACCCGCCGAGGTCACGTCGCTCGACGACAGTCCGGCGACGGGCACGATCAGCGTGTGGGCGATGGGCGCCGAGGGTGAGGCCCTGCCCGCGTTCGTCGAGGAGTTCCAGGAAGCGAACCCCGACGTCAAGATCGACGTCACGGCGATTCCCTGGGACGCCGCGCACAACAAGTTCCAGACAGCGATCGCGGGCGGCAACACCCCCGACGTCGCCATGGTCGGATCGACCTGGATGGCCGACTTCGGCGACGCGTTCGCGACCGTCCCGGCCGAGATCGCGACCGACGGCTTCTTCCCGGGAGCACTCAGCACGACCGAGTTCGACGACCGCGCCGCCGGTGTGCCGTGGTACGTCGACACGCGTGTGCTCTACTACCGCACCGACCTCGCGCAGCAGGCGGGCTGGACGCAGGCGCCCACGACGTGGGACGAGCTGCAGCAGCTCGCCTCCGACATGAAGGAGAAGGCCGGCGCCGAGTACGGCATCCGGATGCCGGGCGGCAACGACTCGTTCCAGGGAGCGATGTGGATGCCGTGGTCCGCCGGTGCCGAGTTGACCGACGGCGACGCGTGGACGCTCGACACCCCGGAGATGACGAAGGGTCTGGAGTACTACAAGAGCTTCTTCGACAAGGGCCTCGCCGACGCGAACGCCGACATCTCGGCCGGAGCGACGGAGGCGGAGTTCGTCGCCGGCACCACCCCGATGGTCGTCGAGGGCCCGTTCCTGCGCGGTCAGCTCGAGCTGCTGGGCGGCGCGGACTTCACCTCCAAGTACGCCACGGCCGTCCTGCCCGCTGACACCGGGTCGGTCTCCTTCAGCGGTGGGGCGAATCTCGTCGTGTTCAACCAGAGCAAGAACGCCGAGTCTGCGTGGAAGCTCGTCCGCTGGCTCAGCGAGCCGGAGACCCAGGCCGCCTTCTACGAGCAGACGGGCGACCTGCCCGCCCTCCAGGCGGCGTGGGATGCCCCCGCCCTGGCCGATGACGCGAGCCTGACGACCTTCGGCGAGCAGCTGCAGACGGCGAAGGCTCCGCCCGTGACCACCAGCTGGGTGCAGGTGGCCGCGAAGGGCGATCAGGCCCTCGAGCAGCTGCGCCGCGGCGGGGCGGACGTGCCTACCGTGCTGCAGAAGCTGCAGGCCGACGCCGACGCGATCGGCCTCGAGTGACCTCGATGTCCACCACCACTCTCCCCGCGGCCGGAGTCGACTCCGGCCGCGGGGCCTCCCGACCCGGAGGGCTGCACGCCCGGCAGCGCAGACGTCAGGCGCTCATCGCCTGGGCGTTCTGCCTGCCCTTCGTCGCGGTGTTCGCCGTCTTCATGCTGTTCCCGATCGTCGGTTCGTTCGCGATGTCATTCACCGACTTCACGGCGCGCGACATCACCTCGCCGTTCGCGGTGAACTTCGTCTGGCTCGACCAGTTCGCGACACTCTTCGGCGATCCGCGCTTCATCACGTCCCTCGGTGTGACCGCGATCTTCGTCGTGGTCGGCATCCCCGTCACGATGGTGCTCGCCCTCGCGCTCGCGCTCGCCCTGAACAGCGGCGGTGGACGCATCGTCGCGTTCTTCCGGGTCGGGTTCTACGCGCCGGTGGTCACGAGCATCGTGGCCGTGGCGGTCGTCTGGCGCTACATCCTCCAGCCCGACGGCCTGCTCAACTCGGCCCTCGCCCTCGTCGGCATCGACGGCCCGAACTGGCTGAACGACCCCGCCTTCGCCTTGCCGTCGCTGATCATGATGGCGGTGTGGCGCAACGTCGGCACGCTCATGGTGATCTTCCTCGCGGGCCTGCAGGCCGTGCCCCAAGACGTCAACGAAGCGGCGACGATGGACGGTGCATCATCGTGGCGGCGGCTCGTCTCGGTCACCCTGCCGCTCCTGCGCCCCACGATCCTCCTCGGTGCGGTGCTCATCTCGGTCGGGTACCTCCAGTTCTTCGAGGAAGCGTTCGTCATGACGAAGGGCGGGCCGCTGGATTCGACCCTGTCGGTCGCGTACTACACCTTCCAGCAATTCGGCTTCGGCGAGTACGGCCTGGCATCGGCCGCCAGCTACGTGCTCTTCCTCGCCATCGCCCTGCTGAGCCTGCTGCAGTTCCGGCTGCTCCGTTCGAAGGACTGACCCGATGACAACCATCCCCGCTCCCGTGGTGGACACCGTCACGCCGCCGTCTGCCCCGCGACGACGCCGCCGCCGGTTCGGTCCGCGCGCGATCACCTACACCGTCCTGACCGTCGGCCTCGTCCTCTGGCTCATCCCGTTCCTGTGGATGGTGCTGGGGTCGGTCAAGACGCAGGGCGAGATCCTGCGTCGCCCGCCGACCTGGCTCCCGGAGAACCCGACCGGCGAGAACTTCGCGCAGTGGTTCGGGCCCCTCGACTTCGGCCACTTCTTCACGAACAGCCTGGTCGTAGCGGTCGTCACGGTCCTCGGCAACATCGTGTTCTGCTCGATGGTGGGCTACGCCCTGGCGAAGATGGAGTTCCCGGGCAAGAAGGTGCTGTTCATCCTCGTCATGGTCACCCTGATGGTGCCGGGCGTGGTCACGTTCGTGCCGCTGTTCGTGATGGTCTCGTCGCTCGGGCTCGTCAACACCTACCCGGCGCTCATCCTGCCCTTCATCACCGCACCCATCGGCGTGTTCCTCATGCGGCAGTTCATCATGGGCATCCCCGACGCGCTGCTCGAAGCCGCCCGCCTCGACGGGGCGGGGGAGTGGCGCATCTTCTCCCGCATCGTGATGCCGCTGTGCGGACCCCCGCTCGCGACCCTCGGCATCCTGACGTTCCTCGCCTCGTGGAACAACTTCCTGTGGCCGTTGGTGGCGGCCCAGACCGAGGAGATGTACACGCTCCCCGTCGCGCTCTCGCTCTACTCGACGGGTCAGAACGCGACGAACTACGGACTGCTCCTGGCCGGGTCGGTTCTCGTCATCGCGCCGATCATCGTGCTGTTCGTCTTCCTGCAGCGCTGGTTCATCCGCGGCGTCGCCACCACCGGCCTGAAGTGACCGCCGCGCTGCCGCATCCGTCCCCCCAACAGCGAAAGTCCCCCATGCGACCCGAACTCCACACCGCTCCCGACGGAACCCGCTTCCGCGACCTCAACGGCAACGGCATCCTCGACCCGTACGAGGACCCGCGTCTGACTCCGGAGGAGCGCACCGACGATCTTCTCGGCCGGATGTCACCCGCCGAGAAGATCGGCCTGATGTTCCAGACCGTCATCGAGATCGGCCCGGAAGGCGAACTCCTCGAGGCTCCCGGCGCCATCTCGAAGTCGCCGACGACCGAGGTCGTGGTCGGCAAGAACATGACGCACTTCAACGTGCACGCGATCCGCACCGCCCGTGAGGGCGCACGCTGGAACAACAACCTGCAGCGCCTCGCCGAACGCACCCCGCACGGCGTCCCGGTCACGATCAGCACGGACCCTCGGCACGCGTTCGTCGAGAACACCGGCGTCGCGTTCTCGGCGGGGCCGTTCTCGCAGTGGCCGGAGCCGCTCGGGCTCGCCGCGCTCGACGACCTGGAGGTCATCGAGCAGTTCGCCGACGTGGCCCGTCGCGAGTACTGCGCGGTCGGCATCCGGGCAGCGCTCCACCCCCAGATCGATCTGCCCACCGAAGCCCGCTGGGGACGTCAGGCGCAGACGTTCGGCTTCGATGCCGAACGGGTCTCGCAGATCACCGCGGCCTATCTGCGGGGATTCCAGGGCGAGGTGCTCGGCGCCGAGAGCGTCGCCTGCACGACGAAGCACTTCCCCGGCGGCGGGCCGCAGCTCGACGGCGAGGACGCGCACTTCCCGTACGGCCGCGAGCAGGTCTACCCGGGCGGCATGTTCGATTACCACCTCGAGCCCTTCCGTGAGGCGATCCGGCGCGGAACGGCCGGGATGATGCCGTACTACGGCATGCCCGTCGGGCTCGAACGCAACGGCGTCCCGATCGCCGAGGTCGGCTTCGCCTACAACCGCCAGATCGTGACCGACCTCCTGCGGGACGAGCTCGGCTACGACGGCGTCGTCGTCACCGACTGGGAGCTCGTCAACGACAACCACGTCGGCGACCAGGTGCTGCCGGCACGCGCGTGGGGTGTCGAAGAGCTCGACCCGACCGAGCGCATGCTGCGGCTGCTGGATGCCGGTGTCGACCAGTTCGGCGGCGAGGAGTGCACCGATCTGCTGGTCGACCTCGTCGAGTCGGGCGCCGTGCCCATCGAGCGCATCGACGTCTCCGCTCGCCGCATCCTTCTGGTGAAGTTCCGCCTCGGTCTCTTCGACGACCCGTACGTCGATGAGGACGAGGCCGAGCGCATCGTCGGGAACGCCGATTTCCGTGCCCTCGGCACCCGCGCGCAGGCGGAGTCGCTGACCGTTCTGCAGAACCGCGACGACGTGCTGCCGATCGCGTCGGCCCCGCGTCCGAAGGTGTACGCCGAGAACATCGGCGATGCCGCGCTCGCGCCCTACGCCGACCGAGTCGAGCGGCCGGAGGACGCCGACGTCGCGATCGTCCGCATCGGAGCGCCGTTCGAACCGCGTGACGACCTCTTCCTCGAGAAGTGGTTCCATCAGGGGTCGCTCGACTTCGGCCCCGGACTGGTCTCGCGACTGGGGCGTGTCGCGGCGCACGCGCCTCTCGTGCTGGTCGTCGGACTCGATCGTCCCGCGGTGCTCACGCCTTTCGTGCCGGTAGCGTCGGCCATCGTCGCCGACTACGGCAGTTCGGATGCCGCCGTGCTCGCGGCGCTCACCGGTGCCGTGCCCCCGCGCGGCACGCTGCCGGTCGAGATCCCGCGATCGATGGAGGCCGTGCGCCGCTCGCGGACCGATGTTCCGGGCGACACCGACGAGCCGGTCTTCCCTCGGGGGACCGGGCTGTCGATCGTGCCGGCGTGAGGTCCGTCGGTAGACTCCCCGGGGAATCGAGGTAGTCATGGTGGTCGGTCGGCCCACGGTCTACGACGTCGCGGAACGTGCCGGGGTGTCGATCGCGACGGTGTCGTTCGCATTCCGTCGCCCCGACAAGGTGCGCACCGAGACCCGCGACATGGTGCTCCGGGTGGCGCGCGAGCTGGGGTACGTCCCGAGCGGCTCGGCCCGGAACCTCGCGCGTGGCCGCACGGGGGTGCTCGGGCTGCATCTGTTCGACCTCCTCGTCGAATCGGCGCCACCCGTCGAGACCGGGCTGAATGCCGGGGGAGACCCGGCGGGCTCGACGACTCCGCCCGGTCTCACCGACCTCGCCGAGCTCGACCTCGACGTCGACCTGATCTCGTGGGACGCCGAGGAGGACGTCCGTCGCAGCGCACCCCGGACCTTCCCCCTGTACGTCGACGAGATCCAGAGAGGATTCGTGCTCGAGTGCAAGCGCGCGGGCACCGCGGTGCTGCTCAGCACCGGGGGACTGGGTGCCTCCGAGATCGCGGACACGGCGGGGCAGGTCGACGGTCTGGCGATCCTCCCCGGGCCCACGGTGACCGCGTCGCTCGGGTCGGTGTCGTCGACGCTTCCGGTCGCCGTGCTGAGCTCTCCGCTGGGCGACGCGCACCACGTCCTCGCCGACAACGCGGGCGGCGAGCGGATGCTCGTCGAGCACTTCGTCGAGGTCCACGGGGTCTCCACGTTCGGGTGGATCGATGCGCCCGCGGGCTTCGACACCGACGAGCGCCGCACCGCCTTCTTCGATGCCGTCGCCTCCCACCCGGGCGCGAGCGCCGAGATCATCGACACCGTCGAGCTCGAGCGCGCGCCGGTGTTCCCGGGGCTGAGCGCCCGGGCGGGCGCCGGCTCGCTGCCCGAGGCGGTCCTGTGTGCGACCGATCAGATCGCGCTCGCCGCGCTCGACGTGCTGCACGCCCGCGGCGTGGCGGTGCCCCGAGACGTGCGGTTGGCCGGCTTCGACGGCATCCAGGCGGCCGGGATGTCGTCGCCGCCGCTCACGACCGTGCGTCAGCCGATGGAACTGATGGGGCGCATCGCCGCCCACCTGCTGCTGAACGACCCGGGTGACGGCTCGGCGCGACGAAGCGTGCGCGTCGAGGTCGGGCTCCGGGTCGGCGGAAGCTGCGGGTGCGCGGTCAGCCCGTGATGCGGCAGTGCGTCCGCAGCTCGCCGATGCCGTCGATGCCGACGGTGACGACGGAGCGGTCGCGCAGGAAGATCTGCGGGTCGCGCGAGTAGCCCGCCCCGCCCGGGCTGCCCGTCGAGATGAGCGTGCCGGGCAGCAGTGTCGCCGCAGTCGAGAGGTGCGCGACGAGCGTGGCGACCGAACGGATCATCTGGCCCGTCGAGGCATCCTGCACCGTCTGGCCGTCGACGACAGCCCAGATGTGCAGGTCTTGCGGGTCGGGGATCTCGTCGGCCGTCACGACGTACGGCCCCGTCGGCGTGAAGCCGTCGAACGACTTGCAGCGCGACCACTGCGCCTCGGAGAACTGGATGTCGCGCGCGGTGATGTCGTTGACCACGGTGTAGCCCCAGACGTGGTCGAGAGCCGTGTCGGCGGGGACGTCCTTCGCCGCGGCCCCGATGATGACGCCCAGCTCGGCCTCGTAGTCGACGGACTCGCTGAGGCTCCGCGGCCACGACGTGATCGCGTCGTGAGCGGTCAGCGAGTTGGGCCACAGCGTGAAGACGGTGGGCGCGGTGTCGGCCTTCAGGCCCAGCTCGCTCGAGTGCGCCGCATAGTTCAGGCCGACGGCGAGCACGATGGGCGGGGCGAGGACGGCCGACGCGAACGTCGAGCCGTCGACGCCGTGCCACGCGATATCCGCACGCGTCGCCGCATCGGCGACCCGTGCGAGACCGTCGTCGCCGAGCTCGATGAGCTGCTGCAACCGGTCGGGTGCGCCGGCGAACAGGTCGCCGACGAACGTGGCCCGGTCGTCTTCGACGAGCACGAGGCGGGGATCGTCGGCCCCCGCGGTCATCACGTGGGCAAAACGCATGCTGCCAGGCTACCCGGCTCACGGGTCGGCCGCCGCGCGAGCTGCTCCGCGTCGGGCAGGGGCGCCCCTAGGGTGGGGGCGTGTCGTTCCCGTCGCCTCTCTCGCAGCCGCAGCCAGGACATCCCGGTCCGATCCCGACCGCGCCGACCTCGCCTCCCATCGTCCCGGTGCGGGCGAGACCGGGCGGGTGGGCTGCGCTCTGGGTCGGCGCGGTCCTCGTGCTGCTGCTGTTCGGGCTGGTCGCCTACCTGGTGTCCTTCCTCGGCTGGTTCGCCTCGATCGTGGGCGCGGTGCTCGCCCTGCTGCCGCTGCTCGGCGTGCTGTGGGCGGTCCGTATCGTCGACCGGTGGGAGCCCGAGCCGCCGCGGCTGCTGTGGCTCGCGCTCGGGTGGGGAGCGGTCGCGTCCGTGATCATCGCTCTCGGGGTCGATCTGCTCGTCACGATCGTGACCGGCCCGACGCGCGACCCTCTCGCGCAGGCGATGGCGAGTGTCGTCCAGGCGCCCATCGTCGAGGAGGTCGCGAAGGGGCTCGGCATCCTCCTCATGCTCCGCATCGGGCGTCGCTACTTCGACGGCCCGGTCGACGGCGTCGTCTACGGGGCCATGATCGGGGCGGGCTTCGCGTTCACCGAGAACATCCTCTATTTCGCCGACAGCCTCATCGCAGGCGGACTCGCGCAGGTGTCGGTGACCTTCGTGCTGCGCGGCATCCTCTCGCCCTTCGCCCACGTCATGTTCACGGCCGCGACCGGCTTCGCGGTCGGACTCGCGGTGCGTCGCGGTGCGCGGGGCGGTGCGGTCTTCGGCCCCTGGGCGACCGGCCTCGCGGTCGCGATCCTCTTGCACGCGCTCTGGAACGGCTCGGCCGCCTTCACCGACTTCTTCGCTCTGTACGCGACGCTGCAGGTGCCGCTGTTCATCGGGTTCGTGCTCGGCGTGCTGCTGCTCCGCCGTGAGGAGGCGCGACTCACGCGCGAACGGCTGCACGACTACGCGGCGGCGGGCTGGTTCACGCCCGTCGAGGTCGACCTCCTCGCCACCGGACGTGGCCGACGCCGCGCACTGGCCTGGGCGCGGACGCTCCCCGGCGACCGCACCGAGACGATGCGCGCCTTCATCGCCGAGGCGACACGTCTCGCAGCGGCGCGGCAGCGCGCGCTGACCGGCCGCGACGACCATGCCCTCGCCGACGAGCGCGAGCATCTCGCCCGGGCGACGCGACTGCGACAGACCCTGCTGCGACCGTGACGCCCGGCGGCGATGACATGACCGCGAGATGACATCGCCGGGAAAAGACTCAGCGCCCGGTGCTGCGGCGATGCCTGCATGTCTCCCGGGCGCTGAGTTGGCCTGCCTCCATGATGCTCCGGGCCCCACGCCTCGTCAAGGGGTGCGGCCCAGCACACGCCGCGTTGCGTGCACCCCCTCCCTCGGGTTGGATGGACACCATGACTGACGACCGCACCAAGCCCGAGATCGACGCACCCGAGGGCCCCGCGCCCGATGACCTCGTCGTTCGCGACCTGATCGTCGGCGACGGTGCCGAGGCCAAGCCCGGCGACACCGTCACCGTCCACTACGTCGGCGTCGAGTACACCTCCGGCGAGGAGTTCGACTCGTCGTGGAACCGCGGGGAGAGCATCCAGTTCCCGCTCCGCGGCCTCATCCAGGGGTGGCAGGACGGCATCCCGGGCATGAAGGTCGGCGGCCGCCGCGAACTCGTGATCCCGCCGCACCTCGCGTACGGCCCGGCCGGCGGCCATTTCCTGGGTGGCAAGACCCTGATCTTCATCATCGATCTGCTCGCGGTCGGCTGATCCGACGGACGCCTCTCGACGGGCGGATGCCGCACCACGCGGCATCCGCCCGTCGCTGTTCGGCCACCGGAAATTTACATTCGCGGGAATAGGCTGTGCGAGGGTCGCGTTGCCGCCCCTGTACGCCGGACCCCTCCCGGACACCTACGACGAAGGACGATCATGACCACGACCACCGAAATCCCCGGTTACAAGGCTGGCACCTGGGTGCTCGACGCCTCCCACAGCGAGGTGGGCTTCAGCGTCCGCCACATGATGATCTCGAAGGTGCGCGGCACCTTCGCCGTCGCCGAGGCGACCATCGTCGCACCCGAGAACCCCCTCGAGCTGACGCTCGACGCCAAGGTCGACGTCGCCTCCATCAACACCAAGGACGAGGGCCGCGACAACCACCTCCGCAGCGCCGACTTCTTCGACGTCGAGAACTACCCGAACATCACCTTCGTCTCGACCGGCGTGCGCCAGCAGGGCGGCGACTTCCTCGTCGACGGAGACCTCACCATCAAGGACGTCACCAAGCCGGTGACGTTCGAGGTCGAGTTCGGTGGCTTCGGCACCGACCCGTGGGGCAACTACAAGGCCGGCGCGACGGCGAAGACCGTCATCAACCGCGAGGAGTTCGGCCTCACGTGGAACGCCGCACTCGAGACCGGCGGTGTGCTCGTCGGCAAGGACGTCACGATCGAGCTCGATCTGCAGGGCTCCATCCAGGCCTGATCGCCGGATTCCCACGAGGGGCGGATGCTGCGGCATCCGCCCCTCGTCGCGTCATCGGGCGCGGCTGCCGCGGCTCACGGTGACGGGTGCGTCGCGTCGTAGGCGCGGAACGCCGGCGCCAG
This sequence comes from Microbacterium sp. AG238, assembly GCF_003610405.1. Lineage (GTDB taxonomy): Bacteria > Actinomycetota > Actinomycetes > Actinomycetales > Microbacteriaceae > Microbacterium. The sequence continues at coordinate 987,236 of NZ_RAQC01000001.1, read as the reverse complement.
GCGCACGAGCAACGCCACCAGCGCCACGATGACGAAGCCGCCCAGCAAGGGCGGGAACCACAGCGCCGTCACGGTCGCCAGGGTGCCGGCGTACAGCGCTCCCAGCCGCGGGCCGCCGGCGACGACCACGATGAACAGGCCCTGCAGTCGGCCGCGGATCTCGTCGGGGACGGCGGCCTGCACCATCGTGTTGCGATAGATCGAGCTGATGTTGTCGGCGGCGCCCGAGCCGGCCAGGGCGAGTGCCGCGAGGGCGATGAGGGCGACGTTCGCCGAGTCTTCGCCGATCCGTCCCGGAGAGAGCGCTCCGAACGATCCCGCGAGCAGGACGGCGCCGAACAGGGCGATCGTGATCCCGTAGGCGATGATGGCCCGTTCGATTCCCCGGCCGTGCATCGGGTAGCGCGCGATCGGGCCCGAGAACAGGCTCGAGAGGAAGGCTCCGACTGCGATCGCGGCCGTCAGGAGCCCCGTCGTGATCGCGCCGCCGCCGAGCAGCACCGCGCCGATCGCGGGGAAGAGGGCGGTGGGCTGGCCGAACGTCATCGCGATGATGTCGAGGATGAACTGCAGCCGGATGTTCTTCGCTCGCCTGATGAACCGCCAGCCGTCGGCCAGCGATTTCAGGCCCGGACGGACGACGGTGCCCTCGGGACGGATGCTGGGCAGTGACCAGAGCCCGAGGAAGAGGGCGCTCATCAGCACGAGGTCGATCGTGTAGGTCCAGCCGTAGCCGGTGAACGCCACGAGCAGGCCCGCCGCGGCGGGGCCGACCGACACCATGATCCCCATCGTGATGCCACCGAGGGCTGACGCCGCGGGCAGCAGCTCGCGGGGGATCAGGCGCGGCACGATGGCCTGGCGTGCGGCCATGACGACCGAGTTGGCCGCCGAGTTGATCACCGCGATGGCGTACAGCCAGGCGACGGTCTCGCTTCCGCTCCACGTCAGCACCATCAGCACGGCCGTCGAGACGAAGGTGACGGATGCCGCGATGATCGCGACCCTGCGCCGGTCGAACGCATCGGCCAGCATGCCCCCGTAGAGCCCGGCGATGATCATCGGGACGAGCCCGGCGACGGCGATCATCGCCACGGCGAACGTCGACGCCGTCAGGTCGTACATGTGGAGCATGATCGCGACGATGGTCAGCTGTCCGCCGAGACCGGCGAGAGTCGATCCGACCCACATGCGCGCGAACGCGGGGGAGGTGGTCAGCGGCCGCAGATCGATGAGGTGGTCCCGACGCAGGCGCATCAGACGAGCCTAGATGACTGGTACAGTAGAGCGGTTGCCGTTCGATCGGCCGCGGATAAAGAGAGCTCGCACATCGGGTGACGGGCGCCGCGCAATGAGAAGGAAGGGGATCCCATCTATGGCACTCGAAGCAGACGTCAAGAAGGCGATCATCGAAGAGTACGCGACGCACCCCGGTGACACCGGATCCCCCGAGGTGCAGGTCGCGCTCATGTCGCAGCGCATCAAGGACCTCACCGAGCACCTCAAGACCCACAAGCACGACCACCACTCGCGCCGTGGGCTCTTCCTGCTCGTCGGTCAGCGCCGTCGACTGCTCGGCTACCTGCAGGAACTCGACATCCAGCGCTACCGTGCGCTGATCGAGCGCCTCGGTCTCCGCCGCTAAGGAGAGCGACCCGCGCACAATCGCGCAAAACATTCTTGCGAAGGCCGTCCCAGGTGTGGGGCGGCCTTCGGCATTTTCGGCACCGGCCGTCGACGTCGTGGGCCGAGAACGTACCCTCGCCGCGAGCGCGTACGCTCTCTGGTGCGTTGTCGCGCCGACGGTGCGTCCTCGGCGGCGGTCGGCGGCCGTGGTCAGCGGGTCTCAGCGGCGGTCAGCGGCGAGCAGATCGCCGTGCCAGCGGGCGGCGACGTCGGGGTGTGCCCGCAGGCGCGACTTGAGGGCGTTGTCGCCGTGCACCCCGTGGATGGGGTTCGCGGGGTCCTTCGTGACGCCTCTCGCCTGGGCGGCGAGCTCGGCGGGCAGCTCGATGAGCGGAAACCGGGCATCGAGTGCGGGATTGAAGAAGAACGGCACCGAGATGCGGTCCTCGGGGTACCGAGGCGAGACGACGCGATGGTTCGTCGCGATGAGATAGCCGTCGGTCGCGTACTCGAGCAGTTCGCCGATGTTGACGACGAAGGCTCCCGGCACCGGCGGCGCGTCGACCCATTCGCCGTCGCGCTCGACCTGCAACCCGCCCTTGCCGGGCTCGACCCACAGCAGAGTGAGGGCGCCCGAGTCCTTGTGCGCGCCGACGCCCTGCTGCGGCGTGGGGTCGTCCTTGCCGGGGTAGCGGACGATCTTCAGCAGCGTCTGAGGTTCGCCGAAGTGGTCCTCGAAGTAGCTCGCGGGCGCGCCGAGCGCTTCGGCCCAGGCGCGGAGCAGGCGTCGCGCGACCTTTGAGAGGTGGGCGACCCATGCGTCGGCCACCTCGCGGAGCTCCGGCTGTGCAGAAGGCCACAGGTTCGGGCCGATCAGTCGCGCGTAGTCGGGGGCGTGGGGGTCGTCGACCGCGGGCCGCTCGGGACCGATGTCGATCTGCTCGCGCCAGTCGACACGGCCCTGCGTGAGCTCGCCGCCCACGCGGGTGTAGCCGCGGAAGTGCGGGCTGTTGACGTTCTCGATAGCGAGCTTGTCCGCCTCGGGCAGCGCGAAGAACTCGCGCGCGACGCGGTGCAGTCTGTCCTCGAGCCCCGCCGGGATGCCGGTGCCCGTCAGGTAGAAGAAGCCGACGTCGTGCGTCGCGGCCCGCAGTTCGTCGCGGAACCGCGCGATGTCGGCGGCGTCGCCGTCGAGCTGCGAGAAGTCGAGAACGGGAAGGGAGAGCTCGCCCATGCAGCGAGGCTACGAGCCCTCCGGGGCGTCCGCGCGATTGTTGCGCGGGATGACCGAGCCGGGCTCCCGTGGTCGGCGCGAGCCGGTCGGGTCGTTGCGACGCCCCTCGCGTCCGGCGAGTCCGGGGTCGCGGAACAGCCAGGCCGGGCGCGGCTCGACGAGCGGGCGGAACACGCGTCGGACCGGAGCGGTGGCGAGGCCGAGCGCGATGAGGATCGATACGACGACGACGAGCGGCAGCCACAGCCACGTGGGCTCGGCGTCTCGCAGCACGCCCGACTCGCGGAAGGGGTACAGCACGAACGAGTGCAGCAGGTAGACGTACATCGTGTACTGGCCGAGCCGGGTCCACCGGTGCGAGCCACGGGGGATGAGAGCGAAGAAGGATGCCGTGAGGGCCAGGGCCACCAGCAGCAGCGCGACCCGCACTGCTCCTGCCCACCACTCGGAGCTGCCCGCATCGGAGTAGCTCGCGTCGTAGAACATCCATTTGCCGAGGTTGATGTCGCGCCACGTGCCGATGAACGCCCACGCCACCCACCCCGCGACCCCGAGCGTCGCGACGGCGGCGGTGACCGTCGCGGGGGTGCGTCGCAGCAGGCCGAGCCGGTCGACGACGTCGCGGTCTCGCAGCCACCAGCCGAGCACGAAGAACGGCAGGAACCCCAGCGTCCGCGACAGTGAGAGCGTCGAGTCGAGGTTGGGGAGGTAGCCCGAGATGATCGAGATCGCGAAGGCCCACAGCAGCGGCCAGCGCAGGAGTGCGAGGTAGGGCAGCACGAGGCGGAAAATGCCGAGCGCCAGCAGGAACCACAGCGTCCACGAGGGCTGCGTCGGATTGGGGTTCGCGTGTCCTTCCACGAGGAACTTCGTGAGCGTCCAGAGCCCCTCGAAGATCACGTACGGCACGATGATGTCGGTGATGACGCGGGCCATCTGCCGCCGCGACTGCGGGTCGGATTTGGAGAAGTACCCCGAGATGATCGCGAACGCGGGCATGTGGAAGGCGTAGATCACGAGGTACATCGCCATCGCGATGTCGGAGTCGTACGTCAGGCGCTGGATCGCGTGCCCGAGCACCACCAGCACGATGCAGGCGAAGCGGGCGTTGTCCCAGAAGGGCACACGGCGTTTGGGGCGCGTTCCGGTCGTGCCGGTGGCGGGATGCGTCATCGTGGGTGAAACACTATCCCGCGGGAATAGGCCGAGCGCGATCGCGTTGCATGGTTTATATTCATTTGCATGAAACGGATGCCGAGGCATCCGGGAAGGCGGACCGACGTGAACACGCACACGAGCGACAACACCGGCTGGTCGGGGATGCAGTTCGGCATCTTCTCCGTGAGCGACATCACGGCCGACCCCACGACCGGCCACACCCCGAGCGAAGCGGAGAAGATCCGCGCAGCCGTGACCATCGCCAAGCACGCCGAGGAGGTCGGGCTCGACGTCTATGCGATCGGCGAGCACCACAACCCGCCGTTCTGGTCGTCGTCGCCCACCACGACCCTCGCCTACATCGCGGCGCAGACCGAGCGCCTCATCCTCTCGACGGCGACGACCCTGATCACGACGAACGACCCGGTGAAGATCGCCGAGGACTACGCGATGCTGCAGCACCTCTCGGGCGGCCGCGTCGACCTCATCATGGGACGCGGCAACACCGGTCCGGTCTACCCGTGGTTCGGCAAGGACATCCGTCAGGGCCTGCCGCTCGCGATCGAGAACTACGCCCTGCTGCACAAGCTGTGGCGGGAGGACGCCGTCGACTGGGAGGGCAAGTTCCGCACGCCGCTGCAGGGCTTCACCTCGACGCCCCGTCCGCTCGACGGCGTCGCGCCGTTCGTCTGGCACGGCTCGATCCGCACCCCCGAGATCGCGGAGCAGGCCGCCTACTACGGCGACGGCTTCTTCGCGAACAACATCTTCTGGCCCAAGGAGCACTACCAGCGCCTCATCGACTTGTACCGTCAGCGCTTCGCGCACTACGGTCACGGCACGCCCGAACAGGCGATCGTCGGGCTCGGCGGTCAGGTGTTCATGAGTGCGAACTCGCAGGATGCCGTCCGCCAGTTCCGCCCCTACTTCGACAACGCCCCCGTCTACGGCCACGGTCCTTCGCTCGAGGACTTCAGCGAGATGACGCCGCTTACCGTCGGGTCGCCGCAGCAGGTCATCGACCGGTACGCGGCGATGCGCGAGACGTTCGGCGACTACCAGCGCCAGCTCTTCCTCATCGACCACGCGGGTCTTCCGCTGAAGACCGTGCTCGAGCAGCTCGACATCCTCGGCGGCGAGGTCGTCCCGGTGCTGCGCAAGGAGCTCGCTCAGGGTCGTGGAGCCGACGTCCCCGACGCGCCGACGCACGCCGCGCGCGTGCGCGAGGTCTACGGCGACGGCCCCGCCCGTGAGGCGCGTCCTCGCGCCAACCGCGGTGACAACCTCAGCGGCCCCTCGCCCTACCAGGATGCTCCGGCGCCCGCAGGTTCGGCCTTCGGTGTGGCGGCGGCACGATGAGCGCGCGGCGGATCGCCGTCGTGTCGGCGGGGCTGTCGAACCCGTCGTCGACGCGGATGCTGGCCGACCGTTTGGCGACGGCGACGATCGCGGAGCTCGCGGCATCCGACATCACCGCGACGGCCGACGTCATCGAGCTGCGCGATCTCGCGCACGACATCACCAACAACCTGCTGACGGGCTTCGCCCCGCCCGCGCTCGAGTCGGCGATCAACTCGGTCGTCTCGGCCGACGCGCTCATCGCCGTGACACCGATCTTCTCGACGAGCTACTCCGGGCTGTTCAAGTCGTTCATCGACGTGCTCGACCCCGACTCGCTCACGGGGAAGCCCGTGCTGATCGGGGCGAACGCGGGCACGGCTCGGCACTCGCTCGCAATCGACTACGCCATCCGGCCGCTGTTCGCGTATCTGCACGCAGCACCCGTGTCGACAGGTGTCTTCGCCGCGTCGAGCGACTGGGGGAGCAAGGCCGACGAGGTCGCTCCGCTGAGCGCCCGGGTCGAGCGCGGGGCACGTGAGCTTGCCGCCGCCGTCGTGGCACGCACGCCCGTCACGGACGCGGATCCGTTCGACCCCGCCTCGTACCTCGGCGAGGGCAAGTCGTTCGGTCACCTGCTCGGCGGTCTCGCGGGGGAGTGACCCGCTCACGGCGCCGCGTGAGGGCGGCCGCGATCACATCGATCGCGGCGCCCAGCGCGAGCGCCGCTGCGACGGATACGACGACCGCGACGATCGGCGCGTCGGGCAGCAGCGCGCCGATCGCGGCGCCGATGATGCTCTGGTAGGCGGCCCAGGCGGTGGCCGCGATCGCGGCCACCGGGAGGAAACGGCCTGCCGGCACCCGTGTGGCTCCCGCGGTGAGGTTGACCGCGAGGCGCGCAAACGGGATGAAGCGGGCGGTGAAGACGACTGTCGCGGTGCCGCGCGACAGTCGTGACCCCGCCCACGCGAACGCCTCCGCCACTCGTCTATGCCGCATCCACCGCCAACGGCGCAGTCCGATGCGGCGGCCCACCGCGTAGCAGAGGGCGTCTCCGCAGAACGCGGCGGACGCGGCGACTGCGACGACGCCGAGCAGCGGCGGGTCGCCGGTGGCGGCTGCGAGCGCACCAGCCGCCGTCACCGCGATCTCACCGGGTACGACGACCAGCACGGAATCGAGCAGGACGAGCGCGAAGACCCCGACGAGCAGCCACGGCCCGTCGGCGATCGTTGTCAGCAGGTCGGCGGGCACGCGGTATCCCTATCAGCCGGGGATGAACGGTGCGGGAACGGCGACGGACAGGCGTCCGCGAGGTGACCGACCGCCGAGGATCGCGTGAACAGTGGGCGATACCGGCTGCTTCGCCGCGCGGGGGTGCGCGACCGGAGCCACCCTGGTCTCGTGAGAGTCGCGGTGGTCACCGAGTCGTTCCTGCCCCACATGAACGGGGTCACCGGTTCCGTGCTGCGGGTGCTCGAGCACCTCGAGCACCGCGGGCACGAGGCCTTCGTCGTCGCGCCGGGTGCGGGGCGGCGGCATCCGCTCGCCGTGCCGGGGCGGACGGTGCGTTCGATTCCGATGCCCCGGTACCCCGCGGTGCGGGTGGCGGCGCCGCCCGTGGCCTCGGTCGCACGGGCGCTGCGAGCGTTCCGGCCCGATGTCGTGCATCTCGCTTCGCCGTTCCTCCTCGGGTGGCAAGGGCTGCTCGCGGCCGAGGGGCTCGGTCTGCCGAGCGTCGCCGTCTACCAGACCGACGTCATCGCGTACACCGAGCGGTACGGCGTTCCCCACGCCACGGCGCTCACGGCGGCGCACGTGAGGCGGCTGCATCGTCGCGCGACGCTGACGCTCGCTCCCGCCGACGCGGCACGGCGGCAACTGCAGGACCTCGGTGTCGATCGCGTCGCGATCTGGGGCCGCGGGGTCGACGGCATCCGCTTCGCGCCCCACCGCCGCGACGAGGCCTGGCGTGGGCGTGTCGTTCCGGAAACGGCTGACGGCGACGTCGTCGTCGGATATGTCGGGCGGCTCGCCCCCGAGAAACAGATCGAAGATCTGGCGGCGCTCAGCTCGCTGCCCGGCGTTCGACTGGTCATCGTGGGCGACGGGCCCTCGCGGACGAGTCTGGAGAACCTCCTGCCGGATGCCGTCTTCCTCGGTCACCTGCAGGGCGACGCGCTCGCGACGGCGATGGCGAGCTTCGACGTGTTCGTGCATCCCGGTGAGAGCGAGACGTTCGGTCAGACCATCCAGGAGGCGCAGGCGAGCGGGGTGCCGGTCGTCGCGACCGGGCGCGGCGGACCCCTCGACCTCGTCCGCAGCAGCGTCGACGGGTGGCTGTACCGGCCCGGAGACGCGGACGACCTCCGCAGTCGGGTCGCTGACCTTGCGGGGGATGCGGCGAAGCGGCGAGCCTTCGGTGCTGCGGCCCGAGACGCCGTCGCCGGGCGGACCTGGGAGAGCCTCGGCGATGCCCTGATCGGCCACTATGAGCGCGCGGCGGAGCTGCACGCGATCGACCGCGTCCGGCGGGCCCGGGTGTGGCCGCGTGCCGAGCTGCCCGCCGCGGGCGAGGGGCCGCCGCTCTGGCGGCGCTACGTCGCGCTGGGCGACTCGATCACGGAGGGGCTCTGCGACACGTCGCGCATGCCGGCGGGGATGCACCGGGGGTGGGCGGATCGTCTCGCCCAGCTCCTCGCCGCCGCCGCGCCGCGGGGCAGCGGCGGAACGGGAGCCTTCCAGTATGCGAACCTCGCCGTCCGCAGTAGGCGCGTGCGTCACCTCGTCGACGAGCAGGTGCCCGCGTGCCTGGCGCTCCGACCCGACCTGGTGTCGGTGCTCATCGGAGCCAACGACCTCGTACAGGCGCGCGTCGACGTCGCGAGCGTCGCCGATGAGGTCGAGATCGCGGTCCGCCGACTGCGCGAATCCGGCGCCGACGTGCTGCTCGCGACCGTCTTCCTGCCGGGAAGGGCCGCAGCGGGCATGTTCGCGCGCCGCTTCGCGGCCTACAACGCCCGGTTGCGCGCGGTCGCCGCGAGCACCGGCGCGATCCTGGTCGATCTGGAGGCGGTACCCGAACTCGCCCGCCTCGACCTGTGGGCCGACGACAAGGTGCATCTGCGGTCGCGCGGACACCGGATCGTCGCCTATCGCGCGGCGGAAGCGCTCGGGGTGCCGCACGCCGAGGCGCTCGCCGGTCTCGACGAGGCCTTCCATCTCGACGACGACCCCGTCGTGTCGGGAACCTGGCTGCGTCGCGACGCGCTCCCGTGGGTGTGGCGGCGGCTGCGCGGTCGCACCGCCGGCGATGGCGTGTCGCCCAAGCTCCCCGCCTACGTCCGCATCGGCCCCACCGCCCCCCACCACTCCTCCCAGCCCCATTAGCCCTCGCCCCCCGCGCTGCGCCCGCCGAGAACGCACCGTCGCCGCGAGATCGCACCCCCTTCGGTACGTCCTCGGGGCGACGGTGCGTTCTCAGCGGATGCCGGTGGCGCGCGGGGTCAGGCGCGCCAGCGGTACTCCGCTTCCGGGCGGCCGGGCGCGCCGTAGCGCTGCGCGCGCTCGGCCCTGCCGGCGTCGGCGAGATGTTCGAGGTACCGGCGCGCCGCGACGCGCGACATCCCGAGCGACTCCGCCGCCTCGCGGGCCGACAGCGCTCCGGCTTCGCGGAGCCGATGCGACACACGGTCGAGCGTCTCGGGAGCCAGGCCCTTCGGGATGGGCGCGGTGACGGGTCGCAGCGCTCCGAGCAGCGCATCGATCTCGGCCTGGGTGGCCGCCCCCGTGGTCTCGCTGGCCCGGGCCCGGAAACGCGCGTACTGCGACATCCGCTCCTGGAAGTCGGCGAAGGTGAAGGGCTTCACGAGGTACTGCACCGCGCCGAGGCCGACGACCTGCCGGACCACATCGGCGTCGCGCACCGAGGTGATCGCGATGACGTCGACGTCGCGCGCGCGTGCCCGCAGATGACGGAGGACGTCGAGTCCTGATCCGTCGGGCATCGTCATGTCGAGCAGCACGAGGTCGATCTCGGGCGCGGTGGGGCTTTCGAGGAGCGCCCGCAACGCGGCCCGCGCGCCGCTGCATTCGGCCACGACCCGGAAGCCCTCGAGACGCTCGACGTAGTGGCGGTGCAGGTCGAGGGTGAGCGCTTCGTCGTCGACGAGCAGGACGCCGATCATGCGCCCCTCCTCGGCAGAACCACCCGGAACGTCGTCGGATCGTGGTCGAGGGCGACCATGCCGCCCGCATCGTCGACGATCGCCGCGACGAGAGCGAGACCCACACCGCGCCCCTCGGTGCCGGCGGGCTTCGTCGAGAAGCCGTGCTCGAAGATGCGTCGCCGCAGGTCTGTCGGCACGCCGGTGCCCGAGTCCGAGACGGCGATCTCGAGCTCGTCCTCTGCGGTACGCGTCATCCTGATCTCCACCCAGCGCGGCTCGGGACCGCCGGCGGCGGCGTCGAGCGCATTGTCGATGAGGTTACCCACGACCGAGACCGCGTCGACGGGCGAGAGCACCGATCGCGGCGCGTCGGGCGCGATGCGGGAGCGCCAGCGGATGCCGCGCTCCTTCGCCTGCGAAGCTTTGCCGAGAAGCAGGGCGCCGACCGTCGGGTCGCCGTCCCGCCGCGCGGCGACCTCGTCGACGAGGACCTGGCTCTGCCGCGAGGTCTCGGCGAGGATCTCGATGGCCTCGGGGGTCCGGCCCAGCTCGAGCAGGGCGATCGCGGTGTGCATGCGGTTGCCGTGCTCGTGCGTCTGCGCACGCAGCGCCTCGCCGAGCGTGCGGAGCGATTCGAACGACGAGACCGCGTCACGGATGGCGCCGGCGGGCAGGTCTCCGGTGACCTGCCGGGTGGCCCGGCGCGCGACGACCGCGCCCACGAGCCCGGCGGCGAGAAGGGCCACGGCGATGCCGACGACGACGAGGAGGCGTGGCGTCAGAGTCGCCGCGATGCTGCCGATCGTCACGCCGACCGAGACCCACCCGACGACCTCGCCGTCGCTCTCCACGGGAACGATCGTGCGTATCGACGGGCCGAGGGTTCCGGTGAACTCCTCCGTGAGTGCGTGCGGCGCGGCCGGGATCGAGCCGAGGTAGCGCTCGCCGATCCGCGCCGCGTCCCGGTGGGTGATCCGGATGCCGCTCGGGTCCATGATCGTGACGAAGTCGACACGGGCATCGACGATCACCTGTTCGACCTGGGGTTGCAGCTCGGCTGACGCGAGGTCGCGGTCGTCGGCGGCGAGGAGATCGGCGACCTGGGTCGAGTCGGCGACGGTCTGGGCCACAGCCTGCGTGACGCGCTCGGCTTCGGCGCGCGCGGAGCGCTGCCCGTCGGCGATGAGGATGCCGGCGATCGCCAGGGTGAGCACGGCGACGGCGACCGCGACTGCCACGAACACGAGCGAGGCGGCGCTGCGGGTGCGCGTTCTCATGTCGCTCTCGCTCTCGTCGTCGTCGGCGGGTGCGCCCGCGTCGCGGGCCGCGACCAATACGACCACAAATCGGCGTGCGAGCGGAACCGTCCGACGCTGGGACCGCACCCGACAGAGACGTCGGCATCGGACAACGACTGTTCAGCTGGAGGAGACCATGGCTCTCACATCATCTTTCCGCCTCCCGGGATACAACGCCCGCAAAGGCAAGCAGGCCTGGGACAAGCACACGTGGCTCTATGTCTCGGTCATCCTGGCGGTCGTGCTGGGCGCGGTCGTCGGTCTCGTGTGGCCTACCTTCGCCATCGGTCTCGAGCCGCTCGGCAAGGGGTTCGTCAACCTCATCAAGATGATGATCGCGCCGATCATCTTCTGCACGATCGTCGTGGGGGTCGGCTCGATCGCGAAGGCTGCGACCGTCGGGCGCATCGGCGGCCTCGCCCTGCTCTACTTCATGGTGATGTCGACCTTCGCGCTGGCGATCGGGCTCATCGTGGGCAACATCATCCACCCGGGTGAGGGGCTCAACATGCAGGGCGCGACCTACGATGCCGGGGCTGCGGGTGAGGCGAAGTCGACGACCGACTTCCTGCTCGGCATCATCCCGACCACGTTCTTCTCGGCGTTCACGGGCGAGAGCGTGCTGCAGGTGCTGTTCATCGCCCTGCTGGTGGGTTTCGCGCTCCAGGGGCTCGGCGAGAAGGGCGCGCCGATCATGAGCGCCGTGAAGAACCTGCAGACGCTGGTCTTCCGCATCCTCGGCATGATCCTGTGGCTCGCCCCGATCGGGGCCTTCGGCGCGATCGCCGCGGTGGTCGGCAAGACGGGCGTCGCCGCCATCGTGAGCCTCGGCGTGCTGATGATCGCGTTCTACATCACGTGCATCGTCTTCATCGTGGCGGTGCTCGGCACGCTGCTCTACGCCGTCGCGCGGATCAACATCTTCAGCCTGATGAAGTACCTCGCCCGCGAGTACCTGCTGATCGTCGGCACGTCGTCGAGCGAATCCGCGCTGCCCCGACTGATCGCCAAGATGGAGCATGTCGGCGTCTCGAAGCCGGTCGTGGGCATCACGGTTCCCACCGGATACTCGTTCAACCTCGACGGGACCGCCATCTACCTCACGATGGCCTCGCTGTTCATCGCCGCGGGCATGGGCGCCCCGATGTCGATCCCCGAGCAGATCGGCCTGCTGGTCTTCATGATCATCGCGTCGAAGGGCGCCGCCGGAGTCACCGGTGCGGGCCTCGCGACCCTCGCCGGCGGTCTGCAGGCCTACCGTCCCGACCTCGTCAACGGCGTCGGTGTCATCGTCGGCATCGACCGCTTCATGTCGGAGGGTCGCGCGCTGACGAACTTCACGGGCAACGCGGTCGCGACGATCCTCATCGGAACCTGGACGCGCGAGTTCGACCGTGACCAGGCCCGCGCCGTGCTGAGCGGCGAGCGTCCGTTCGACGAGGCGATGCTCACCGGTCACGGACACGACGGGATGTCGGACGACACCGGCGCCGTGAGCACGCAGGGTCTCGGTGACGCGGCGCTCGAGGAAGCGGCGGCGAAGGAGGAGCGCGCTCGCCTCCGCCGCGAGGGCGCGACGCGCTGACGGTTGCCGACGTTCGGCCGGGCCGCGCGCGGCGACCCGACGCGAATCGTTGTCTCAACCCCCGGCGAGCAGCCGTTCGCGTCGGCTCGCCGGGGGTTGAGAGGGGGGAGGATGCCGCAGCATCCGGGCCGGGTCAGCCGCTCTTGCGGCGGAACTCGCGCTTCGTCATCGCACCGTGCGACGCGTGCACCGACGAGTCGCCGTCGAGGTGAGCCTCTCCGGTGCGGTGCTGTGCGTTCTTCTTCTCGAGCGCCTCGCGGAACTTGCGCTTCACATCGTCGGATGCCGCGCTTGCGGGCTTGTCTGCTTCGCTCATACGGCCACGATACGCAGGCGAGAGTGTCGCTGGTAGGCTGGGGCAGGTTGCCGTCCGGCACCCGCTCAATTCAACACTGAGCTCATGGAGCGGATCCGGCAGGAAGCTGGTCCCCTGTGGTGGGTTCCCATCCCGATCGAATCCCGATCGAGGAGATGGTGATCTTCGACTGGTGACCAGCGCAGGCGGTTCTCGCGGTTTCGTCCGCGCGCCCATATCTGCCCCGCTCCTTCGCACGATCTCGTGCGCGAAACGCGCGTGCGAGTCTAAACAAAGAAGGAGGGACCTCTTGGAAGGTCCAGAAATCACCGCAGCCGAAGCCGTCCTCGACAACGGCCGCTTCGGCACCCGCACCGTCCGGTTCGAGACCGGACGCCTGGCACAGCAGGCGCAGGGCGCCGTTGCCGCCTACCTCGACGAGGAGACGATGCTCCTCTCGGCCACCAGCGCCGGAAAGCACCCGCGCGAAGGCTTCGACTTCTTCCCGCTCACCGTCGACGTCGAAGAGCGCTCGTACGCCGCCGGCAAGATCCCCGGCTCGTTCTTCCGCCGCGAGGGCCGCCCCTCGACCGAGGCGATCCTCGTCTGCCGTCTGATCGACCGTCCGCTGCGCCCGTCGTTCGTCGACGGCCTGCGCAACGAGGTCCAGATCGTCATCACGGTCCTCTCGATCGCACCCGGCGAGTACTACGACGCGCTCGCGATCAACGCGGCCTCCGCCTCGACCCAGATCTCGGGTCTGCCGTTCTCCGGCCCGATCGCCGGCGTGCGCGTGGCGCTCGTCCCCGGTCACGGCGAGCACGAGGACCAGTGGGTCGTCTTCCCGAACCAGAAGGTCGTCGAAGAGGCGGTCTTCGACCTCACCGTCGCCGGCCGGGTGCTCCCCGACGGCGAAGTGGCCATCATGATGGTCGAGGCCGAGGCGACCGAGGGCAGCTGGAACCTCATCAAGGGTGGCGCCGTCAAGCCGAGCGAAGAGGTCGTCGCGCAGGGCCTCGAGGCCGCGAAGCCCTTCATCAAGCAGCTCGTCGACGCGCAGGCGTCGATGGCCGCGTCGGCATCGCGTGCGCCGGGTGTCTACCCCGTCTTCCCGCCCTACGCTCCCGAGGTCTACGACTTCGTGGCCGAGCGCGCGTATGGCGAGCTGACGAGCGTCTACCAGATCGCCGACAAGCAGGAGCGCCAGAGCGCCGACGACGCGATCAAGGACCGCGTCAAGGGCGAGGTCGCCGCCGCCGTCGAGGCTGAGCAGCTGCCCGCGTCCGCGCTCGCGGAGTTCTCCGCCGCGTACAAGTCGGTCACGAAGAAGATCGTCCGCGGCCGCATCCTCAGCGAGGGTGTGCGTATCGACGGTCGCGGTCTGGCCGACATCCGTCCGCTCGACGCCGAGGTGCAGGTCATCCCGCGCGTCCACGGCTCCGCGATCTTCCAGCGCGGCGAGACCCAGATCCTGGGCGTCACCACGCTGAACATGCTGAAGATGGAGCAGCAGATCGACTCGCTCTCGCCCACGACGAGCAAGCGCTACCTGCACCACTACAACTTCCCGCCCTACTCGACCGGTGAGACCGGTCGCGTCGGCAGCCCGAAGCGTCGCGAGATCGGGCACGGCTTCCTCGCCGAGCGCGCCCTCGTGCCGGTGCTGCCGAGCCGCGAGGAGTTCCCGTACGCGATCCGTCAGGTCTCCGAGGCCCTCGGGTCGAACGGCTCGACCTCGATGGGCTCGGTGTGCGCCTCGACCCTGTCGCTGCTGAACGCCGGTGTGCCCCTGCGCGCCCCGGTCGCCGGTATCGCGATGGGCCTCGTGTCCGACCAGGTCGACGGTGAGACCCGTTACGCGGCGCTGACCGACATCCTGGGCGCCGAGGACGCGCTCGGCGACATGGACTTCAAGGTCGCCGGCACGAGCGAGTTCGTCACGGCGATCCAGCTCGACACGAAGCTCGACGGCATCCCGTCGTCGGTGCTCTCGGCAGCGCTGACCCAGGCCAAGGAGGCTCGTCTGACGATCCTCGGTGTCCTGAACGCCGCCATCGACAGCCCCGACGAGATGGCACCGACCGCTCCGCGCGTCATCAGCGTCCAGATCCCGGTCGATAAGATCGGCGAGCTGATCGGCCCCAAGGGCAAGACGATCAACTCGATCCAGGACGAGACGGGCGCCGACATCTCGATCGAAGAGGACGGCACCGTCTACATCGGCGCGACCGACGGCCCCTCGGCCGAGGCTGCTCGTGCCCGCGTGAACGCGATCGCCAACCCCACCAACCCGGAGGTCGGCGAGCAGTTCCTCGGAACCGTCGTGAAGATCGCGACGTTCGGCGCGTTCATCTCGCTCCTGCCCGGCAAGGACGGACTGCTGCACGTCAGCGAGGTCCGCAAGCTCGCCGGTGGCAAGCGCGTCGAGAACGTCGAGGATGTCCTCGGTGTCGGCCAGAAGATCCTCGTGCGCATCACGAAGATCGACGACCGCGGCAAGCTCTCCCTCGAGCCCGTTCTCGAAGAGACCGCCGATCAGGACGGCTCGGCCGCTGCGAGCGAGGGCCCCGAGGCTCCCGCCGAAGGCTGAATCGACTGATCGCCCGGATGCCCGTCCCCGTCTCGGGGGCGGGCATCCGCTGTTCGCGGCGCACACCGTGATGAAACAGTTATGGGGAATTCACGGCCCGTTCGCGGCAATGCGCGCCCACCGTCGCCCGGTGTCCTACTCTCGAAGAGCGCGCCGGGGAGCCGCGCCCCGCATTTCCTCGGTGCCGACCGGAGGTGTGTGATGTCGGGGGAACGGGTGGCTCAGGTCGCACCTGGAGGTGCGCCCGCCGTACCCCACGTGCATCCATCCAGCCCGATCCCGGTCCACGGCAAGCCGCTGGGGTCCGACATCCGGGTCGGTCTCGGCGACACCGGACTGCAGATCTTCCCCCTCATCCTCGGCGGTTCCGAGTTCGGCTGGACGATCGACCTCGCAGCGAGTCACGCCGTCCTCGACGCTTATGCTCAGCGGGGCGGCAATGCCCTGCACACGTCGGACGGCTACGCCTCGGGTCGAAGCGAGCACATCATCGGACGGTGGCTCTCGAGCCGGGGCAACCGCGACGAGATCGTCGTCACGGTGCGTGTCGGCGGCAACCCCGACAACCCGGGCCTCGGCTCGGTCAATCTCGTGCGCTCCGTCGAGGCATCGCTCGGCCGTCTCGGCATCGATCGCATCGATCTGCTCTACCTGGATGCCGCCACCGACAGCATCACGGCGCTCGAAGACACGCTCGCGACCGCGGAATGGCTCGTCGACAGCGGAAAGGTCGGTGCGCTGGGGGCAGCCGGCTACTCCGCCATGCAGCTCGTCGAAGCGCGCATCCTGTCGTCGGCGGGGTATCCGCGTTTCGCGGCGTTGGACGTTCCGTACAACCTGCTGCATCGATCCGATTTCGACGGCGATCTGCGTCTCATCGCCGGGGCTCAAGGACTCGCCGTCACGCCGTCGCAGGCGCTCGAGCACGGCTACCTCACGGGTCGTCACCGCGATCGAGCCGGCCTGTCGTCATCGGTGCGCGGCTCGCAGCTCGCCGCGTGGATGAACCGTCGCGGCGCGCGGACCCTGAAGGCGCTCGACCGCATCTCGGAGGAGCTGTCGGTCTCGACTGCCGCGATCGCGGTCTCCTGGCTTCTCGCGCAACGCGTCGTCACGGCGCCGATCATCAACGCGAGCCGTCCGGTGCACGTCGATCAGCTCGTCCAGGGCGTCGGGGCGCGGCTCGGTCGTTCGCACCTGGCAGAGATCGCGCGCGCGGTGGAGTAAGCCGATCCGGGATGGGCTGGAGCCTCTGTCAGAGGGGTGACGTATGGTGGATGGCGCCCTGTTCATCGTTTCGAATCGAGCTTCTGTGACGCAGTATCTCTACCTCGTGCGCCACGGAGAGCATCAGGACGCCGAGCACGGTCTCGAAGATGGTCCGCTGTCTCCCCGTGGCCGCCGCCAAGCCGAACTGCTGGCCGATCGCATCTCCGGCGTGCCGCTCGACGCCGTCTGGCACTCGCCGCTCGAACGTGCGCAAGAGACGGCGCGGGCCGTGGCCAAGCGCCTGCCCTCGCTCTCACCGCAGGCGTCATCGCTGCTGTTCGACTGCGTGCCCACCGGGATGACGCCCGACACACCCGCCGTCTACGAACCGTTCTTCGGCTCGTACACCGAGGCCGAGACCGAG
Organism: Microbacterium sp. AG238; assembly: GCF_003610405.1. Lineage (GTDB taxonomy): Bacteria > Actinomycetota > Actinomycetes > Actinomycetales > Microbacteriaceae > Microbacterium. The sequence goes on along the minus strand of NZ_RAQC01000001.1, from coordinate 970,307 downwards.
GCCGGTGCGGCCCAGATGGCGGATGCCGTCGGTGAGTTCCTCGCTCGCAAGCCCGACAGTCACGAGCTGCTGATCACGCACAACTTCGTCATCGCGTGGTTCGTCCGCGAGGTGCTTCAGGCGCCCGACTGGCGGTGGCTGACCATCAACCAGGCTCATTGCGGACTGACGGTCCTCGCGCAGCGTCCCGGTCGCCCCTGGACCATGGTCTCGCACAACGACCTCTCGCACCTGCCCGTCGAACTGCGCACCGGACTTCCCGACATCCTTCCGGTCTGAGCGGTGGCAGAACAGCCCGGCAATCCCGCGCGGCTCGCGCCCCACGACCCCTCGTGGGCGGCTGACGCCCGCAAGTACATCGACCGTATCCGCGAGGCCCTCGCCGGGCTGCCGGGAGCGGATGCCGCCGGCTTCCACCACATCGGCTCGACGGCGGTGCCGGGACTCGACGCCAAGCCGATCATCGACCTGCAGGTCAGCATCCTGCCACTGCCCGACGAAGACGAGCTGGGGGCTCGGCTGAGACCCGCGGGCTTCCGTCGCGAGTGGGGTTCCCGACCCGATTCGCCGGGCGTGAGCCGTGACATCCCGCGTGGCTCCGGCGACGTCGCCGACGAGGTCTGGGAGAAGCGGCTGTACGTCGCGAGCGGCGCCGCGGTCATCCTGCACGTGCGGCGCGCCGATTCGCCCTGGGCGCTCGAGACGGTGCGATTCCGCGACGCGCTCCGCGCCGATCCCGTGGTCCGCGCACGTTATCAGGAACTGAAGCGCGCGCTGTCGGCCGCCAACGCGGGCAAATCGGACTACGACGACTACACACGTGCGAAGACCGCGTTCTTCAGCGACATGCGCGGCTGATCCGCGCTCGCGGCCCGCTCACGCGCTGCCGATTGGACGCGGCGGGCACTGAACCGGAGAATCGATCGGTGCTCGATGGTCCTCTGCTCGCCGGCTGGCTTCCGGTCTCCGTCTCAGCGTTGATCTTCCTGATCGTCGCGGCCGGGGTGGCAGGCTGGGTCGACGCGGTCGTCGGCGGGGGAGGGCTGATCCAGCTTCCCGCCCTCGTCATCGGCGTGCCGAAGGATGTCGCGACCCCCTTCATCCTCGGGACGAACAAGCTGTCGTCTTTCGCGGGCACGTTGTCGGCGAGCTGGGTCTACCTGCGGCGGATCCGCGTGCAACTCGTGCTGCTCGTGCCGCTCGTCGGGGGAGCTTTCGGAGGGTCGGCGGCGGGCGCCGCACTCTCGCGCTACGTTCCCCGGGAACTCCTCACCCCGATCGTCCTCGTGGCCGTCGTCGCGGTCGCGATCTACACGCTGCTCAAACCCAAGATGGGCCTGCACCACGAGCCGCGCCACGAATCGCGTGGCGCGATCATCTGGCGCTCAGCGGTCATCGGCGTCGTGGTCGGGTTCTACGACGGCATCCTCGGTCCGGGCACCGGCTCGTTCTTCGTCATCCTGCTCGTCGCCGTGCTGGGCTACGGCTTCCTGCAGGCGAGCGTCAACGCGAAGATCGCGAACCTCACGACGAACCTGGCCGCGCTCCTCGTCTACGGCGTCCACGGTGAGATCTTGTTGCTGCTGGCGGTCGTCATGGCCGTGGCGAATATGACCGGCGGGTTCATCGGCGCGCGTATGGCGACGAAGAACGGCAGCGGGTTCGTTCGGATCGTGTTCCTCGTCGTCCTGTCGGTCCTGGTGGTCAAGCTCGCCTGGGACACGTTCATGCAGTTCGCGCCCGCGTAGGCTGGTCGCCATGACCACGCGCGTGGCCCTCGTGGGCGGCACCGGAAAGCTCGGCGGCATCATCCGAGACGTCATCGAGGCGTCCGACGGTTTCGAGATCTCGGCGGTCCTGACGAGCCGCAGCAGTCTCGACGAGCTCGACGGCGCCGACCTCGTCGTGGACGCGTCGACGCCCGCCGTCTCGACCGACGTCGTCCGGGCGGCCGTCGAACGCGGTATCAACGTGCTCGTCGGGACGTCGGGCTGGTCGCAGGAGCGCATCGCCCAGGTTCGGCCGGTGGTCGACGCCGCCGGGGTCGGAGTCGTCTTCATCCCCAACTTCTCGCTCGGCTCGGTCGTCGGCAGCGCGCTGGCTGCGGCGGCCGCCGCGCTCTTCCCGTCGATCGAGATCATCGAGGCCCACCGCGAGACGAAGGTCGACTCGCCGAGTGGCACCGCGGTCCGCACTGCCGAGCTGATCGCCGCCGCCCGCGCCGGCGTCGGGCCGGTCGAGTCGCCGCACGCGGATCAGCGCGCGCGCGGCCAGAAGGTCGCCAGCGTCCCGATCCATTCGCTTCGTCGGCCCGGCGTCGTCGCCCGTCAGGAGACGATCCTCTCCGGACCGGGCGAGGCCCTGTCGATCGTGCACGACACGGTCGATCCTGCACGTGCGTACGAACCCGGCATCCGCATCGCCCTCGACGCGGCCCGAGACGCCCGGGGGATCACGGTCGGTCTCGACAGCTTCATCGACATCGGCATCCGTCCGCCGTCGCGCTCGACGACCGGAGCGCCGGGAGACGAGGGCGACGTCCCCGGTCAGGTCGCGCGCGTCACCGGAGCATGAGCACCCGCATCCTGACACTGATCATGGCGGCGCTGCTGGCGCTGTACATCGTCTTCGTCGCGCAGCGGGCAGTCCTGCTCGTCATGACGGGGGAGCCCGTGGGCGTCGCGATGGGTATCGCGCTGATCGTCCTCCCGATCATCGCTTCCTGGGCGCTCTGGCGTGAGCTGACGTTCGGTGCGAGCGCGTCGCGACTCGCCCGGCGCCTCGAAGAAGAGTCGGCTCTGCCGGAAGAGAGCGTCGACCTGTCGCCCAGCGGCCGTCCCGACCGTGCTGAGGCGGACGCGCTGTTCCCGCGATACCGCGAAGCCGTCCAAGAGGCGCCCGACGACTGGCGCGCCTGGTTCCGACTGGGCCTCGCCTACGACGGTGCCGGCGATCGACGGCGCGCACGCCAGGCGGTGCGTACCGCGATATCGCTGGAGCGCGCTGGGCGACGCGGCTGATTCAGCGGGGCGGGACGACCGCTCGGATCGCGTCCTCGACGCGCTCGTGCGTGAACACGAAGCCCGACTTCTGCAGCACCGCCGGCGCCACGTCGGTGTCGTTGGTCAGGAGCGCCTCGGTGGCATCGCGTCCCAGCACGAGCCGCAGCCCCCACTCGGGAGCGCGGACCAGGTAGGGGCGGTTCATCCGCATGGCCAGGGCGAAACCGAGGTCGTTCGCCGTCGCGCGCGTCGGCCCCGTGAGATTGACCGGACCGGCCACGTCTGCGTCGATGAGGTGTCGGATGGCGGCGACCTCGTCGACGAGTGAGATCCAGGGCCACACCTGCGTGCCCCGACCGATCGGTCCGGACAGGCCCGCCCGCGTCAGCAGCATGAGCGGCTTCAGCACACCTTCGGGATGCACGACCGGCGCCGTCCGCAGGAGGACCACCCGTGCCCGCTCACGAGCGGTCAGCGCGGCCGCCTCCCACTCGCCGCACAGATCGGCGAGGAAGGAGTCGCCCCGAGCCGCTGTCTCGGTCATGCGCACGCCGGGCCGGGTCGGGTAATAGCCGACGGCCGACGACGACAGGAAGGCGGGGGCATCCGAGCCGAGGGCGCGTACCGCGGTGGCGAGGGTCTCCGTCGGGAGCAGTCGCGACCACACGAGCTCGTGCTTGTACGAGCGCGTCCACGGGAATCGGCCGATGCTCGCACCGTTCAGCCCCACTACGGCCCGCGCGCCGTCGAGGACACCCGGGTCGAGCGGGCGCTCGCCCGGGAACCACTGGACCTCGTCGGCGGCGACGGGGGAGCGGCGGACCAGCCGGGTGACCGCGACGCCGTCGCCGCGCAGCGAGTCGACGAGGGCGCGCCCGATCAGCCCGGACGCGCCCGCGACGACGACACGGCCCCCGGGGGCCTGATCAGCCAAGCGTGGCCTCGAGGGTGATCTCGATGCCGGCGAGGGCTGCCGAGACGGGGCATCCGCTCTTCGCCTCCTGGGCCAGCCGGTCGAAGTCCTCGGCCGACAGGCCCGGGACGACGGCATTGACGTTCAGGTGCGAACCCGTGATGCCGGTGCCCGGGATGAAGGTGACCGATGCGGTGGTCTCGACCGACTCGGGCGGCGTGCCGTTCTCGGCGAGGGCGTGGGAAAGGGCCATCGAGAAGCACGAGGAGTGGGCGGCGGCGATCAGCTCCTCGGGAGTGGTCACGGCGCTGGAGCCTTCGCTCCGAGCCTTCCAATTGACCTCGAACGGTCCCTGGTTCGAGCTCTCGAGGGCGATCTGGCCCGATCCCTCGGTCAGGCTGCCCTTCCAGCTGGTGGTTGCTTCGCTCGTGACGCTCATGACTCTCCTCTTCACCGGGCGGCAGCGGGTGCCGCTTCGAGACGGCGCGGGGTGCGCTTGCGTCGAGCCTAGGTCGGCGGGGCGCCGGTCGGAACGTCTTGACAGGTTCCGGCGGTCTGTTCAGACCGAGGCGGACGAGGAGCGCAGCCGCAGGATCTCGAGCTGCACGACATCGCGTCGCGGCACGCCGCCGAAGCGCGTGCGCACGACGCCTCGCCCATCCAGCACGAGCGTCGTCGGCGTCTGGGAGATCTGGAAGCGACGCGCGATGTCGGGGCGGTCGGTCACATCGACGTCGAGGTGGACGATGTCGTCGCTGTCGCGCGCCATCTCCGCGAGGGTGCGGTGCACGGCCGGGCAGCGGTGGCAGGTCTCGGTGCTGAACTGGAGGAGGGTCGCCGTGCGGCCGAGCGCGTCGGGCTCCGCGCCGAGCCGACGCGGATCGACGACATCGAAACGGGGGATCGGATACGGGCGTGAGGCGCGCCAGCGCAGGATGACCCCGATCGCACCTGTTACCGCTAACAGGCCCGCCAGGACGATCGCCACCGCCAAGAGTTCCACAACAGCCCACAGTAGACCTTCGCGGCAGGCCGGGAGCACTCGGGCGCCGGGGGTAATCTGAAGCTGTGAGCAACGCCGAGCAGACCCCGACCAGTCCCGAGATCGAGTTCCGCAGCGATGTGACGGTCGAGCTCGTCCGCTCGAGCGCCGCCGACTCGGACGTGCTGTTCGCGGCCCGCGTGTCGACCCAGGGGGAGCAGACCCTGGATGCCGCCGCCGCCGGCACCGAGGCATCCGGCCGCGACCGCGGCCTGATCAACTACCTCATGCGCGACCGCCACGGCTCGCCCTTCGAGCACAACTCGATGACCTTCTACGTGCAGGCGCCGATCTTCGTCTTCCGCGAGTTCATGCGTCACCGCATGGCCTCCTACAACGAGGAGTCGGGTCGCTACCGCGAGCTGCGCCCGGTGTTCTACGTCCCCGGTCGTGAGCGCAACCTGAACCAGGTCGGCAAGCCCGGCGCGTACGAGTTCCTGCCCGGCACCGACGAGCAGTTCGCCGTGGTCGACGAGACCACGCGGCAGGCTTCGATCCAGGCGTACGAGGCCTACCGGCGCATGCTCGAGGCCGGCGTCGCGCGTGAGGTCGCCCGCATCGTGCTGCCCCTGAACATCTACTCGTCGATGTACGTCACCGTCAACGCGCGTTCGCTGATGAACTTCCTGTCGCTGCGCACCAAGGTCGAGGGAACGCACTTCCCGTCGTTCCCGCAGCGCGAGATCGAGATGTGCGCCGAGAAGATGGAGACCGTCTGGCGCGAGCTCATGCCGCTCACCCACGCGGCGTTCAACGCGAACGGGCGCGTCGCTCCCTGACGCGCCGGGCTGCGGCGCCCTCCGGTCGGGCTCAGACGAATCGGCCCAGGATGATGCCCGCATAGGCGAGCGCGGCGACGGTCTCACCGTCGTCGATCCTGCCGTCGGCGACGTGACGCAGCGCGTCGGCGAAGGGAAGCCACACGACCCGTTCGATGCCCTCCTCGAGCTGAGACGAGGCGGCGTCCTCCGCCGGCCGCAGCCCGAGCGCGAGATAGACGTGCTCGGGCGCCACGGCGATGCCGTTGAGGGCGTTCATCCGGCCGATGGGCTGCCATAGGTCGGCCGTGAGGCCCGTCTCCTCGAGGAGTTCCCGCTTCGCGGCGACGAGCGGGTCCTCGCCGTCGCTCCCGCCCGCCGGGACCTCGAGCGAACGTCCGGTCGTATAGCGGTCGACCTCGACGAAGCAGACCCGGTCGTGCTCGTCGACGGCCACGATGAAGACCGCCGGATGCCGCATCTCGACGACGCCGTAGATGCCGTCGCCCGCCGGCCCGGTCACCTCGTCTTCGCGGACCGAGATCCAACGGTTCTCGTACGTCGTGCGGGTGCTCCGGGTCGTCCACGCCATGCCGCCACCCTAGAGCGCCGAGCGCCGGGCGCCGCGCCGCGCCGCCATCAGTACCGCCCGACCTGGGAACGTATCGGCGACCGGGCGTCGGCCCGTCGCCGCCGCGTCGCAGAGGCGGAACCGATACCCTGAGACCATGACGCACTCGGGCAATCCCTTCGGACAGGTCCTCGTCGCGCTGGTCACCCCGATGACCGCCGACGGTGAAGTCGACTGGCCCGCCGTCGAGAAGCACATCGACGACGTCATCACCGCTGGTGCCGACGGCATCGTCGTCACCGGCACGACGGGGGAGACGAGCACGCTCACCGACCCCGAGAAGCTCCGCCTCGTCGAGGTCGGCAAGTCGGTTTCGGCCGGCCGCGCGAAGATCATCACCGGCGGCGGCTCGAACGAGACCGCGCACGCGATCGAGCTCTACAAGGCCAGCGAGAAGGCCGGGGCCGACGGCATCATGATCGTCACGCCGTACTACAACAAGCCCACCCAGGCCGGCATCCTGACGCACTTCCGCCTCGTCGCCGACGCGACCGACCTGCCCGTCATTCTCTACGACATCCCGGGCCGCACCGGTGTTCCGATCAAGTACGAGACGATCCTCCGCCTCGCGAAGCATCCGAACATCCTGGCGGTGAAGGACGCGAAGGGTGACTTCAGCGAAGTCAGCCGCGTGCTCAACCAGACCGACCTCATGTACTTCTCCGGCGACGACGCCAACGTGCTGCCGCACCTGTCGATCGGTGCCAGTGGCCTCATCGGAGTGACGGCGAACATCACCGCGACTCCGTACCGCACGATCGTCGACGCGGTGAATCGAGGCGACCTCACGGCCGCGACCGAGGCGCACAAGAGCCTCGAGCCACTCGTCCGGGCGGTCATGACCCACGTGCCGGGCACCGTCAGTGCGAAGTACATCCTGCATGGCCTGGGACGCATCTCGAGCCCGCGCGTGCGTCTGCCCCTCGTCGGCCCCGAAGAGTGGGAGGCCGCCATCATCGAGGACGAGCTCGCCCTCGTCTCGGGCGTTCCCGGCGCCGACTTCTCCAACTTCCGTCCCGACCGTAACGCCGCCGCCGGCGGTGCGCTGCCCAAGGTGCACGGGACGACCCGCTAGACGAAAACGATGAGGATGCCGCATACACCGGCGTCCCGAGGAAGCGTGCCAATGCCCACGAACGTCTTCAGCCCGCCCGCTCTCGAACCCGGAACGCTGCGGGTCTACCCGCTCGGCGGCCTCGGCGAGGTCGGTCGCAACATGACCGTCTTCGAGTACGAGGGCAAGCTCCTCGTGGTCGACTGCGGTGTGCTCTTCCCCGAGGAGCACCAGCCCGGTGTCGACCTGATCCTGCCCGACTTCGAGCCGATCAAGCACCGCCTCGACGACATCGTCGGCGTCGTGTTGACGCACGGTCACGAAGACCACATCGGAGCGGTTCCCTACCTGCTCAAGCTCAAGGGCGACATCCCCCTCATCGGCTCGGGCCTGACGCTCGCCCTCATCGAGGCGAAGCTCAAGGAGCACCGCATCCGTCCTTACACCCTCACCGTCGCCGAGGGACAAGAAGAGCAGGTCGGCCCGTTCGATCTCGAGTTCATCGCGGTGAACCACTCGATCCCCGACGCGCTCGCGGTCGCCGTCCGCACCCCCGCGGGGCTCGTACTCGCCACCGGCGATTTCAAGATGGACCAGCTGCCGCTCGACGGCCGCATCACCGACCTCCGCGCGTTCGCCCGACTGGGCGAAGAGGGCGTCGACCTCTTCCTCGTCGATTCCACGAACGCCGATGTCCCCGGCTTCACGCCGACCGAGCGCGGGATCGGCCCCGTGCTCGACCAGGTCATCAGCAAGTCGCCGCGCCGCGTCATCGTCGCGAGCTTCTCCAGCCACGTGCACCGCGTGCAGCAGGTCGTGGATGCCGCGGCCGCGAACGGTCGCCGCGTCGCCTTCCTCGGCCGCAGCATGGTGCGCAACATGACGATCGCCGAGAACCTCGGGTACCTGAACGTCCCCGACGGTGTGCTCATCGACTACAAGAAGGCCAAGGACCTGCCCGACGATCGCATCGTCTACATGTCCACGGGCTCGCAGGGCGAGCCGATGGCCGTGCTCTCGCGCATGGCCAACCTCGAGCATGCGATCGAGCCCGGTCCCGGTGACACCGTCATCCTGGCCTCGAGTCAGATCCCGGGTAACGAGAACGCGATCTACCGCGTCATCGACGGGCTGACCAAGCTCGGCGCGAACGTCGTGCACAAGGGCAACGCGAAGGTGCACGTGTCGGGCCACGCCGCGGCGGGCGAGCTGCTGTACTGCTACAACATCCTCAAGCCCCGCAACGTGCTGCCCGTTCACGGTGAGTACCGCCACCTGATGGCCAACGCCAAGCTCGCGCAGGACACCGGTGTTCCGGAGGACCGCACGATCCTGGCGGAGAACGGCACCGTCGTCGACCTCAAGGACGGCGTCGCGGAGGTCGTGGGCCAGCTCGACATCGGCTTCGTGTACGTCGACGGCTCGACCGTGGGCGAGATCACCGACGCCGACCTGAAGGACCGCCGGATCCTGGGTGAAGAAGGGTTCATCTCGGTCATCGTCGTCGTCGACGGCAAGACGGGACGAGTCGTGAGCGGCCCCGACATCCACGCGCGCGGTGTCGCGGAGGACGACAAGGTCTTCGAGGGCGTCAAGCCGAAGATCGCGGCGGCTCTCGCAGAGGCCGTGCAGTCGGGGACGCGCGACAACCACGCGCTGTCGCAGGTCGTCCGTCGCACGATCGGCCGCTGGGTGAACCAGTCGCTGCGCCGGCGCCCCATGATCGTCCCGGTCGTCATCGAGGCCTGACCCGCGTCGTTCCGCGGTAATGGGGGAACCCCCGCGTACCGTGGAGGAATGGCCAGGAGCACGAACGCGCCCTCCGGACGCCGCGCACCGGCGAAGACGTCGACCTCGCGCGCCCGCAAGAGCGAACCGACACCCAAGCGGTATGTCGATGAGTCCGAGCGGCCTCCGGTGATCGCGCGCGCATGGATGGGCCTCGCCCACGCCACCGGCGGCATGTTCCGCGCGTTCGGGCCCGAGACGCTCGAGAAGGATCAGCGCCGCGACGGGCTGCCGTTCCTGCTCGTCCTCCTCGCGATCGCGGGGGCGGCCGTCGAGTGGTTCATGATCGGAACCGAGGCCGGAACGCTCGTCAGCGCGTACACGGTCGGCTTCCTCATCGGTCGTGAGGCGTTCATCATGCCGGTCCTGCTGCTGTTCCTCGCGGGATGGCTGTTCCGGCATCCCGCGTCGGTCAACGACAACGGTCGCATCGGCATCGGGTTCGGGCTGTTCATCCTCTCGGTGGCGGGGTTCTGCCACGTTCTCGGCGCGCGCCCCGAGCCGAAGGCCGGCGCGCTCGAGCTGAGCGCGTCCGGCGGGCTGTTCGGCTGGGCGGTGGGCGAACCGCTGACCATCCTCACCGTCTACGGGGCTGCGGCCGTCTTGGGTCTCGTCACGGTCCTCAGCATCCTCATCCTCACCAAGACGCCGCCGAACCGTATCGGCAGCCGCCTCGGCGACCTGTACGCCTGGATGTTCGGGGCGGAACGCCCCGTCGCAGATCCCGACGGCGAGGCCCCCACGGTGGCGTTCTCGCCGAAGAAGGGCAAGAAGGCGGCACCGTCGGCTGACGAGGATGCCGACGAGGGCGAGGACGCGTTGCCGTGGTGGCGTCGCAACAAGAGCGGTCGCGAAGAGGATCCCGACGACGGCAGCGCATCGCAAGACCTCACCGAGCTTCTCGGGCCTTCGGTCGCCGGCTCCGTCGCCGGTGGATTCGAGCAGGCTGTGGCCACGCCGCCGCCGCTTCCCGACGCGCCGACCGAGATCATCGACCCCTCCGTCATCGAGCGGGCGGCCACGGCCGCGCGTTCCGGGCGGCCGGCCGACACCGCGGTGCGCGACGACCACGACACCGGCGAGATCGAAGAGCTGCCCGGGCTCACGGGCCTCGGCGGCGACTTCCACGGGCAGCCCCCGGCTACGCCGTACCGGCTGCCCGCGGTGGCAGCCCTCGGCGCCGGCACCCCGGCGAAGACGCGGTCAGAAGCCAACGATGCGATCGTCCGAGCCATCACGGGCGTCTTCGAGCAGTTCTCGATCGATGCCAAGGTGACCGGATTCTCGCGCGGTCCGACAGTGACGCAGTACGAGATCGAGGTCGGGCCCGGCACCAAGGTCGAGAAGATCACGGCGCTGACGAACAACATCGCCTACGCCGTCGCCTCCAACGAGGTGCGCATCCTCGCCCCCATCCCCGGGAAGAGCGCCATCGGTGTCGAGATCCCGAACACCGACCGCGAGATCGTCACGCTCGGCGACGTGCTTCGCTCCAACGCGGCGACCTCGTCGACCCATCCGATGACCATCGGCGTCGGCAAGGATGTCGGCGGCGGTTTCGTCGTCGCCAATCTCGCCAAGATGCCCCACCTTCTCGTGGCCGGATCGACGGGGTCGGGCAAGTCGAGCTTCGTGAACTCGATGATCACGAGTCTGCTGATGCGGGCGAAGCCCACCGACGTCCGCATGGTGCTCATCGACCCGAAACGCGTCGAGCTCACGAGCTACGCCGGTGTGCCGCACCTCATCACGCCCATCATCACGAACCCCAAGAAGGCGGCCGAGGCGCTGCAGTGGGTCGTGAAAGAGATGGACATGCGTTACGACGATCTCGCGTCGTTCGGCTTCCGTCACATCGACGACTTCAACAAGGCCGTGGTCGCGGGCGAGATCCAGCTCCCGGCCGGCAGCGAGCGCGTGCTGAAGCCGTACCCGTACCTGCTGGTGGTCGTCGACGAGCTCGCCGACCTCATGATGGTCGCTCCCCGTGACGTCGAGGACTCGATCGTCCGCATCACCCAGCTCGCACGAGCGAGCGGCATCCACCTCGTGCTCGCGACCCAGCGACCGTCGGTCGACGTCGTGACCGGTCTCATCAAGGCGAACGTCCCGTCGCGGCTGGCGTTCGCCGTCACGAGCGTCACCGACTCCCGAGTCATCCTGGATCAGCCGGGCGCCGACCGCCTGATCGGTCAGGGCGATGCGCTCTTCCTGCCGATGGGGACGTCCAAGGCCATTCGCGTGCAGGGTGCATGGGTCGCCGAGTCCGAGATCGAGAAGGTCGTCGCCCACGTCAAGGGGCAGGCGCAGCCGGAGTACCGCTCCGATGTGGCGGCGGTCGCCGAGAAGAAGGAGATCGACGCCGACATCGGCGACGACCTCGAGCTTCTGCTCGCCGCCGCCGAGCAGATCGTCTCGACGCAGTTCGGTTCGACCTCGATGCTGCAGCGCAAGCTGCGCGTCGGGTTCGCCAAGGCCGGCCGCCTCATGGACCTCCTGGAGTCACGCGAGATCGTCGGCCCGTCCGAAGGGTCGAAGGCGCGCGACGTCCTCGTCACCCCCGACCAGCTCCCGGCCGTCCTCGCACGGCTGCGGGGAGAAGACCCGCCCGCACCGGCAGCTCCGGCGGCCGCTGCCGTCGACCCCGTCGAAGCCCAGTTCGAAGGGCTGGAGGTCGTCGACGGCGACGACGCGTCGGAAGACGCGTGGGGTCTCACCGGGCGCGACTGACGGATAGGCTCGCTCCGTGACGGTCCCCAGGCAACTGCCCAACGCGATCACGATCGTGCGCATTCTGTGCGCACCCGTCTTCCTCTGGCTGCTGCTCGTCGACGGCGGTTCCGACGGCGCCCTGCGCTGGTGGGCCGGTGTCCTCTTCATCGTCGCGATCGCGACGGACGGCATCGACGGATACCTCGCTCGCAAGTACCGCATCGTCACCGACCTCGGAAAGCTGCTCGATCCGATCGCCGACAAGGTACTCACGGGCCTGGCCTTCGTCGGCTTGTCACTGCTCGGAGAACTGCCGTGGGCCGTCACGATCGTCGTCCTCGTGCGCGAACTGGGGATCACGGTCCATCGCCTCCTCGTCGCGGGCGACCACGTCGTGGCAGCGGCGTGGATGGGCAAGCTCAAGACCGTCGCGCAGGCCGTAGCGCTTTCGCTGGCCCTGCTCCCGCTGTGGACGCTCGTGGGTGACTGGATCCACGTGGTCAACACGATCGCGATGTGGATCGCCGTCGTACTCACCGTCGCCAGCGGCATCGACTACGTCATCACCGCGGTCCGCGGAGCCAGACGGCGCGGAGCGGGATCATGACGGCTCGCGAGCACGTCCACGACCTCCCGGACGAGGTCGAGGCGACGCTCGTGTCGACCGGTCGGCGCACCGACGCGGAGCGCCTCATCGAGCGGCTCGGCGAGCTCGGCTGGACCCTCGCGGTCGCCGAGTCGCTGACGGGCGGACTCGTTGTCGCCGAGCTCGTCGCCGTCTCCGGGGCTTCGGCCGTCGTGCGCGGGGGAGTGGTCGCCTATGCGACGGAACTGAAGCAACGACTGCTCCACGTCGACGGCGCACTTCTGGATGCTCACGGCGCGGTGCACCCGCGCGTCGCCCGCCAGATGGCCGAAGGCGCCCGGGTCGCCCTGGGGCCCGGGGCGGCAGCTGCGGACGTCGGCATCGCGACGACCGGCATCGCCGGCCCCGGCTCGCCCGACGGTCAGCCCGTCGGAACCGTGCATATCGCCGTCGCGACTGCGCTCGGCGTGCGCATCGAGAGCCTGCAGCTCGAGGGCGATCGGGCGCAGATCAGAGCCGAGGCCTCGGCCCGCGCGATCCGGTTGGCGCTCGATGCGCTGTGACGGAATACGCATGGCACCGACGTCGTTCTTGTCATCGTGATCAGCGCGTGTCAACTCTCATGCGACCCACAGCGGGAGCGAGCTAGGGTGGCGTGCTGATGAGATACCGTTGTCCACCCGGGACGAGCGAGCACCACGACGAAGGAGGGGGTCCGAGATGATCTTGGTTCGACAGGAGATCGGCGACGTTCTGCGTGACCTCCGCCTGCAGAAGGGCCGCACCCTCCGACAGGTCGCCAGCCGCGCGAGCGTGGCGCTCGGCTACCTCAGCGAGGTCGAGCGCGGCCAGAAGGAGGCCTCGAGCGAGATCCTCGCTTCCGTGGCCGAGGCGCTCGACGTCCCGATCTCGAGCATCATGCGCGAGGTGGGCGACCGCATCTCGGTTCTCGAGGGGCTTCCGGTGCTGTCGGATGTCGTCCCCGACGACATCGCGGGTCTCGACGGCGACCTCATCGCGCCCGAGCTCTCGCTGCACTGATCACCGCTCGCATCGATGCGTCGCAGTGAGTTCGACCGCGCCGTCGAGGCGGAGTTCGGCCGACGCGGCCCGGCGCTGATCGACGATCTCGCTCTCGGGCCGCTCGGCGATCGCACGGCGCGTCAGGCGCTCGACGCCGGCGAACCGCCCCGAGCGGTCTGGCTGGCGCTGTGCCTCGAGGCCGACGTGCCCGAGTCCCGACGCTACGGCGTCGGTCGATTGGACCCGCGCGAACGCTGAGGGGGCGGCGCCGTGGTCGCAGTCGGCGCGTGTTCGACGTCCGCGGAGATTCTGCGGCGTGTCGTCGAATATCCGTTCGAAACGAGCGTAGTGTCCTGCACAGGTGGTTCCTCCCGGCGAGGTTCCCCGGATGCGAGTCGGCCGTCGATGAATGTCGGAGGCCCTCCGTACCGTGGGCAGCGTCGAGAGACACACCATGCCTTGTCGCAGCATCCCGGCACCGAGTCGAGAGCGCGACAGCCTACAGGCGTCGGAAACGCGAGCATAAGGAGCACGCCATGCCATCACCCGCTGACCGTGAGAAGGCCCTCGAATCGGCCCTCGCCCAGATCGACCGTCAGTTCGGGAAGGGCTCGGTCATGCGCCTGGGCTCCGACGAACGCGCACCGGTCGAGGTCATTCCCACGGGGTCCATCGCCCTCGACGTGGCGCTCGGCATCGGAGGGCTCCCGCGTGGCCGAATCATCGAGATCTACGGTCCGGAGTCGTCGGGTAAGACGACGCTGACCCTCCACGCCATCGCGAACGCGCAGCGCGCGGGTGGTATCGCCGCGTTCATCGACGCCGAGCACGCGCTCGACCCGTCTTACGCGCAGAAGCTCGGCGTCGACATCGACGCGCTCCTGGTCTCCCAGCCCGACACGGGTGAGCAGGCGCTCGAGATCGCCGACATGCTGATCCGCTCCGGCGCGATCGACCTCGTGGTCATCGACTCCGTCGCCGCGCTCGTTCCCGAGGCCGAGATCAAGGGCGAGATGGGCGACTCGCACGTCGGCCTGCAGGCGCGTCTCATGTCGCAGGCCCTTCGAAAGCTCACGGGTGGTCTGAACCAGACCAAGACGACCGCCATCTTCATCAACCAGCTGCGCGAGAAGATCGGTGTCTTCTTCGGCTCGCCCGAGACGACGGCGGGCGGTAAGGCGCTGAAGTTCTATGCATCGGTCCGCCTCGACATCCGCCGCATCGAGACCCTCAAGGACGGAACCGAGGCTGTCGGTAACCGCACGCGCGTGAAGGTCGTCAAGAACAAGATGGCGCCGCCCTTCAAGCAAGCCGAGTTCGACATCCTCTACGGGGTAGGAATCTCGCGCGAGGGAAGCCTCATCGACTTCGGCGTCGAGCACGGCATCGTCAAGAAGTCGGGTGCCTGGTACACCTACGACGGCGAGCAGCTCGGACAGGGCAAGGAGAACGCGCGCAACTTCCTGCTCAAGAACGCCGACGTCGCCGTCGACATCGAGAACAAGATCAAGCAGAAGCTCGATATCGGTCAGCCCGCTGCCCCGGCTTCGGCCGCAGCAGACGACCTCGCGGCCCGCCGCCCGGCGTGATCGGTTCGGATCATGATGGGGGCGACGCCGACCGCCTCGCCCCCATCATCCCCCTCTTCGGTACAGCGGATGTCGCCGTCCCCGAACCCCGTCCTGACAGCGGGAGAGCAGCGGACGGCAGCTCGCGATGGCATACAACGTGGACGACAGAACCTCGAGACGCTGCGTCGGGCGGGTCTCCGACGCGGCGAACGACTCCTCGCGATAGGGCTCCCGAGGGGCCGACCGACGAGTCGGAGCGACGCGCGCGCGCCGAGCGCGCGCTGCTCAAGCGGCTGCGCGGCAGGTCACTGTCGGTCCGAGAGGCTCGTGACGTTCTGCGCGGGGCCGAACTCGACGAGAGCGAGGCTGAGGACGTGATCGCCGCCTTCCTCGACAACGGCTACCTCGACGACTCCCGCTTGGCCGAGCAGCTGCTCGACGGAGCTCTCGGTCGCAAGGCGCAGGGCGCGACGGCGGTGGCGCAGACCCTCGCCCGGCGCGGGCTCGACCGCGAGGTGATCGACATCGCTCTGGCGTCGTTACCTGACGACGAGGCCGAGCGGGCGCTCGAGTTCGCACGCCAGCGAGCCCGTGGAATGTCCGGCCTCGATCATGACGTCGCCTTGCGGCGACTGCACGGGCAGCTCGCGCGACGTGGCTTCCGAGGAGCAGTGGCGCTTGATGCCGCCCGTCAGGCGCTGGCCGGCGACGAGGACTGAGCGCCCGCCCGTCAGCCTCGCGCGTTCATCTGCGTGGTGGCGGCGGCCCGTTCTCCTCTGAGTGCTCGGATCTCGCGGGCTACGGCCGCGCCCAGCTCGCTTCGTGATGCCGCTCCGACCTTGGCGCGCGCCTGATAGATGTGCGATTCGACCGTGCGCACGGACACGAACAGGGCCTCCGCGATCCGTCGGTTCGACAGACCCTCTTCGACGAGCTGCGCGATTTCGCGCTCGCGCGCGGTCAGAGATCTCGTGGGGAGGGAGGTCGGGGCCTCGCCGGGCTCGTCGATGTCGTTGCGGACCGACAAAGCCGCGCGGAGGCGCTGAAGCATCCTCTCCGGCGGTGGCCCGACCTCGTTTGCCCCGGCTGCAGCAGACTCGGCATCGCGAAGGAGAGCATCAGCGGTCGGCGCCTCGATGCGTTCGACGAGGGGCCGCATCTCTGCGAGCACCTGCTCCGCGAGGGAATGGCGGAGGACGGCGAGACGATGCGCGTCGCGGATCTGAAGCATGACGGCATCCGTCATGCTGCTGAGCGTCCACGCATCGGCGGCGTGGGAGCGGGCTTCGTCGATGTTCCCGTTCGCAGCTGCCACGACCGACGACGTGGAGGCGAAGGAATGCTGCAGCATCCGGCTCGCGGCGGCGGGCATCTCGACGGCAGCGAGGGTCTCCTGGGCCTCGAGCGGGTACCTGAACACGGCCAAACCGTAGGCGGTCTCGAGCTCGATCATCGAGAGCGACTCACCGCCCCGGTACGGAGCGCGCGCCGCTGCGGCGTGCAGCTCGCGCCGGGCCGCGAGCACCCGCCCACGTCTGATCTCCACCAGCACCGCGGCGAGCGAGGCGGCAGCGAGCGCTGACCCGCCTGCTCGCACCGCCATGTCGCGCTCGAAGGCCAAACGATCGACGGCCTCGGCGTCGTCCGTCCCGGCTACCGTCCGACAGGCGAGATCGTATGACCTGGCCGCGATGCGGTCGAGTGCGTCGTCGAAGCTCGCACCAGAGGTGAACATGCGCATCGCACGGTTCAGAGCCTCGCGCATCGCGGTGGTCTCGCCGAGGTAGGCGCGGGCCATGCCGGCCAGCAGTTCGACATCGATGCGGTCGCGTAGGAACGACGTTGCCGGATCGCGGCGCACGTGCTCCGTCAGCACCACGGCGTCTCGCAGTCGCAGGTCGGAGACGGCCTGACGCGACTTGGCGAGGGCGTCGGGGGCCCCAGCACTCCCGAGATCGGGCGCCGTCGCCGTGTCGTCCACCGAGGGAAACGTGACGAGTGTGCGCGCCCTCCGACGCTCGTTCACGGCGAGGTCGAGCAGCGACTCATCCGTGGTTCGCGCTCCGAGTCTCTCCGTGGCGAAGCGTTGTTCGAGCACGATCGCGGGAACGGCGACGTCGGTCCTCATCCAGGCGGCGTACGCAGCGGCATCCGATGCGTCGCCGGTGTCGTTGGCCACACGTGCCGCATCGAGCACCACCCGCTCGATGAACTCCGGCGAGACGCCGTCGAGATCGGCGGGACGGGCGACGGTGCGCATCCACTGGTCTGCGAGGAGGCGCGCGAGCGGTGTGCTCCACCAGCGACCTTCGTCGCGGAGGAGACGTTCGAGCGCGTCGGAGATGACCGCCTCGGATCGTTCTCTCCCCAGCGCCCGCTCTGCGGCCCGCGCCAGCACCCGGTTCGCGGTCAGGCGGTGACTCGTGCTGCCGTCGTCGTACACCAGCCCCGCGGCCCGCAGTTCGTGGACGACGGCGACGGGTACGAGCCGGGTCGCGTCGGCGCGGGTGATGCCCGGGGCTCGATCGATGAGGACGAGAGCGCGCAATTGCTCGTCGTCGAGGTCGCGCACGTGAGCGTGGAGCACGGCGGCGAGGGCACCGTGCGAGGCGCCGTCGGCGATGGCGACGATCGGATCCCGGCCCTCGGTCAGCGCGGCGAGACCGGCGTCGACGAGCGCGCGCAGCAAGAGCCGCGAGCCGTCGGCCGACCACAGGAGCGCCGCGCGCGTCACGCTGTCGAACGGCTCATGCGGTGCGAACAGAGTCAGGAGTCGATCCGCGTCGCGCGGAGAGAGGCGCGGGAGCTCGATACGGTCGGCGTTGCCGGAGAGCCACAGGTCATGGATGACATCGACCACGCCGTCGCGACTGCTCGTGGGCAGCCGGGGCTCGGTCACCGCGATCAGGGCGGTCGCCCGCCCCGAATGAACGGCGCGGAAAAGAACGGCGAGGGATGCCGCGTCGAGCTCCTGCGCGTCATCGACCACGATGATCGTCGACGCGGGGACGGGGTCGTCGCGGAGAAGTGCCCGGGCGCGCGCATCGGATGCCGCCTCGAAGACGTTCGCGTACGTGTGGCGCAGCACGGCCGACGCCCGCACCATGATCGGATCGGATCCCCGTTGCCGGAGAACGTTCACGACGCGTGAGCGCAGGAAACTCTTCCCCGATCCGAGCGGCCCGCCCATGACGATCGATCGGCCGCGGAGGAGTGCGTCCGCCACGGCCTCCGGTTCGCGCCCGTCCCCGACGACCTCACCATCCTCGTTATCGGTCCGTGGCGACCGTCCCGAGTGCTCCCATCGCGTCATGCACCCCAGCTCCTCTCCCCAGCGAGACATGGCTTTCGGTCACAACCTAC
Organism: Microbacterium sp. AG238; assembly: GCF_003610405.1. Taxonomy (GTDB): domain Bacteria; phylum Actinomycetota; class Actinomycetes; order Actinomycetales; family Microbacteriaceae; genus Microbacterium. Next base: position 951,864 of record NZ_RAQC01000001.1, on the reverse strand, counting down.
CCAGACGATCCGGACCGGGCTATCGGTAGACGGCATTCGGACTACTGAGGTTGCACTGAGCGTCTACTGATTCCCCATGGCGGTTCCGAAGGCGGAGGAAGGCGCACGCGGGCTCGCTACGCATTTCACCACCGGGGCACCGGTGAACCGCTGTCGCCTGGCTGTCGCGCCCCCCTAGCGTCGCCTCGAACCACACCGGAACCGGCCCCCACGAGGCCGGTCGACACGAGGGGACTCCGAACATGAACACTGCGACCACACGGGGGACGACCCGCCGCAAGGTCTTCGCCATCGCCGCTGGCGGGGCGGCACTGGGGCTGGGCGTCACGGCGACGCTCGCTGCCTGGACCGACACCGAATGGGTCTTCGGCGGCAATGGTGCCGGCGGGCCCGGAGTAGGCACGTCGACCTTCTCGGTCGAACAGAACACCGTCGCCCCCTTCACCACGGCAGCCGACTGGGTGAACGAGCCGGCCAACCCCGGTGGGGAGATCGTGTTCGGACCCGACGCCCTCGATCTCGCGCCGGGTGACACCGTCTACGCCGCTGTCGCGCTTCGCACGGCGCCGGACTCGGTCGCAGGCGACGTCGAGCTGCAGGCAGCAGTGCCGGCGGCCGGGATCACGACGAACGACGCCGCGGGTCTTCTCTTCGACGCGCTGAACGTGCGCGTCGCGACCGACACGGCCGCCTTCACCTGTGATGCGACGGCCTTCGCGGCGGGGGCGTCGGCGACCCTCATCGCCGACGGACCGCTCGCGGCGACCGGCGGCAGTGCTAGCCAGACGCTGACGGCCGATGCCGGCAGCACGCAGGTGTACTGCTTCGAGATCTCGCTTCCCGACCCGCTGACGCTCGCTCCGGGAACGACGATCGACGACTACATGGGCCTGACCGTCGCCCCCGCATGGGAGTTCCAGGCGGAGTCCTGACCCCATGTCGACGCACGCCATCACCCATGACGCTCACGCGGCACGGGACGGCGGCGATATGGCCGAGCCGGGAGGAACCGGGCCCGTCGGTTCCTCCCGGCTCGACCGGATGCGCGACGTCGTCATCACGCTGGTAGGCGTGGTCGGTATCGCCACGATCGCCTGGCTCGTCGCCGCCTGGATCTGGGGGCTCTCGATCGTCGTTTTCGTGACGGGGTCGATGTCGCCGACCATGCCTGTCGGGACGGCCGCGGTATCGCAGCTGACGCCCGCGGCCGAGCTGCGCGTCGGCGATGTCGTGACGGTCCCGCGTCCCGACACCGGACAGCCGGTGACCCACCGCATCGTCGCCATCGACGAGGTGGTGATTGCGCCGGACCAACGCGAACTGACGCTCCAAGGCGACGACAACGGCTCCGCCGACAGCCAGACGTATCTCGTCGACGAGGCACCGCGCGTGCTCGCCGCGGTACCGGTGCTGGGATCCGTCGTCCTGTGGGCGCAGACACCGATCGTGATGATCGCGGCCAGCATCCTGATCGCACTCGCGATCGCCTGGGCCCTCTGGCCCACCCCGACGCGCGCCGCCCCCGACGTCGACGAGACCTGAACAAGGAGAACCACTCATGAAACGTGCATCGTCGCACGGTCATCGCGCCGCCGTCGTCACGGCCGCCGCGGGCTCCGTCGCGCTCCTGGTGACCGGCACCGTGCTGCTGGCCGGCGTCGCCAACGCGGCGCTCGTAGAGGTGCCCGAGACGGGCGCCCCGGGGCGTCTCGTGCTCGCCGCCGACCCCTATCCCGCGGAATTCCGCGACCTGAGCCCCGGCGACATCCGGGCATGGCAGGTGCAGGCGCGGCTCGAGGATGCGTCGAGCGCCACCCTCGCTCTCGAACTGCGAAAGGACGGCGACCTCGTCGCTCATCCGCGCGGCCTTCAGATCAGCGTGCAGTCGTGCGCCGATGAGTGGACGGGGCTGGCCGACACGCCTGTCTGCGCATCCGGTGCCCAGCCGTTGACGGTGGCGACCCCGGCCGATGACTACCGGCTCTCCAGCCCGAGCTTCGACCTGCCCGACCTCGCCGCAGACGCGCCGGTCAGCCTCCTCGTCACCCTCGGGGTCGAGGACAGCCCCGAGGCGCGCGCCGACACCACCCTCATGGGTCTTACCGGTGACGTCGGGCTCGCCCTCACCGCGGTGGCGATCGATGACACCGTGCCGCCGGTGCCGCAGCCGCCGGTGCCCGCGCCGCCCGGAACCGGGTTGCCGGGTCTGCCGGCAACGGGCGGCGACCTGTCCGCTCTGGCCGCCGTCCTGGCGCTCGCCGGAGGATTCCTCGCCGCAGGCCTCGCCCTGCGCCTGCACCGCCGGGAGGCCCGCGCATGAAGACTCGAACCCGATCCGCGGTTGCCATCGCCGCGGTGGCCATCGTGGGGGTGCCGATGACCGTCACCGCGACGACAGCGGCGTGGAACAGCTCGGAGTGGGTGCACGGCGAGGTCGGCACGTCGACGCTCGACTGCACCGACGGCACGGGCTTCGCCTCCGTCGCATCCGGCCGGTTCCTGAGCGGTTCCCTGCTTGGGCTCGACCTCGACCCGATCGCCGAGCTCGAGCGGATGGCCCTCGCCCTCGATGGCGCGGGCGACGTCACCGTGTCGCCGAGCGATGCGATCGACCTCGGGTCTACCCCGCCCGACTCGTACGTGTATGCCAACCCGTTCGACGTGACCGCTCTCAGCTCCATCAACGTCGATCTGACGGGCTTCACCGTCGGCCTGCCGGGAGCGGCCCTCGGAGCCGTGAACCAGTACGCGAACGTCGCGACCGACGGCTCCGTCGCCGGGGCGTCGGGACTCGTCAACGACTCCGGCGCCGTGCTCGTGTCGGACACGACGCCGCCGGCATCGCTGCCCACGCGGGCCCGGGTCGGGCTCAGCGGCATCCTTCCGGCGGTCGCCGGCATCACCGACGCGAACCTCGAGATCGGCGCGGTCGCGGCCAGCTCGCAGATCGACGGGTGCGCGCTGCTGCGCGACGAGCTCTGGGGAGAGACGGCACCTGCGAGCGCGATCGTGCGCGATTACGGCATCGCGGGTCTCGGCCTGCAGCTGGACGCCCCCGTCGTGCAGAGCCTCGTGGGCGCCACCACCACCGCGGTGAACACGCTCGCCGGTGTGGTCGGGCAGCTGACCGGGCCGGGCGGGCTCATCGGCTCGACCATCGGAGCCGGAATCGACGCGGGAATCCCCGGCGTCCTCACCACGACAGTCGGCGGGAACGTCTCGATCACCGGGCTCGACCTCCTGGGGTCGGTGTCCACACTCCTGAACACGCCGCTCACCGACGGCGTGGTCACGATCGACCTGCAGGCGGGCACGATCGACGTCGATCTCGACGCTCTTCTTCCCTCGCTCAATGACGCCGCACCGAACACGGAGGTCGTCCTCAATGCTGCGGTGCTGAACCCGATCGTGGATCGCGCCGGCGTGCTGCTCGACAACTGGACGTCGCAGATCGTCGCCGCGCTCACCACCGAGCTCCGTGAGGCAACGGTCACCGTGGCGCTCGAAGCCGTCGTGGCCGCGCCGGGGATCGGTATCCTGCCGGGGCTCAACGTCCTGACCGCCGACGTCGGCTTCGTCGGCCCGCTCGGATCGCTGCTCGACGGGACGGCGGTGCTGACGATCGACGCGGAGGCGGCGGGCTTGGTCGGGCCGATCAACACCCTGCTCAGCGCGCTGGGCCTGCCCACCGTGACGCAGCTGCTGAACACAGTCGGAGGGCTCAGCTCGGGTCTCGTCTCGACGCTGGCGAACACGCTGACGACCACGATCACCGCGGCGCTCACGACGCTCGGCGGCACGCTCGCGACGGCGGTGACCGCAGTGATCTCGGCGCTCGGAGGGGTGGTCGACGCGCTGCCGTCGGTCGTATCGCTCATGGTCAACGTGCAGCCCGATCAGCCCAACGCCCCGCCGGACGCGACCTTCATCGCGGCGTCGGGCGACGCGACGGCCGAGTACCGTGTCGCGGCGCTCCGGCTCGGACTCGCGGACGGCCTCGGCGGTCTGGCGGCGGCCACCTTCGCCACGGCGAGCGCCGGTCCGGTCACGGCACCCTGACGTCGCACGTGTGACCACTCGTGGGGTCGACCGGCGCGGGTCGACCCCACGAGCGCGATCGTAGAATGAGGGAATCATGTCGACTCCCTCGAGCGCACCCACCCTCATAGCGCCGTCACTCGCCGCGCGCACCGCCGATGGCCGCGCGCGTACGTACGAGGTGCGTACCTTCGGCTGCCAGATGAACGTCCACGATTCCGAGCGGCTCTCCGGATCGCTCGAGAGCGCGGGGTATCTCCCCGCCGATCCCGGCACCGACGCCGACGTCATCGTCATCAACACGTGCGCGGTGCGCGACAACGCCGCCGGCAAGCTCTACGGCACCCTGGGCCATCTGAAGTCGGTCAAGGACAAGCGCGAGGGCATGCAGATCGCGGTCGGCGGCTGCCTCGCGCAGATGGACCAGACCGCCGTGCAGCAGAAGGCTCCGTGGGTCGACGTCGTCTTCGGCACCCACAACATGGGCGCCCTTCCGGGATTGCTCGAGCGAGCACGTCACAACGGCGAGGCCGAGCTCGAGATCCTCGAATCGCTCGAGACCTTCCCCTCCACCTTGCCGACGAAGCGGGACTCGGTCTACAGCGGTTGGGTGTCGATCTCGGTCGGCTGCAACAACACGTGCACGTTCTGCATCGTTCCTCACCTGCGCGGCAAGGAGAAGGATCGCCGTCCCGGCGACATCCTGAACGAGATCCGCCTGCTGGTCGACGACGGGGCGATCGAGGTCACCCTGCTGGGGCAGAACGTCAACAGCTACGGCGTCGAGTTCGGCGACCGTCAGGCGTTCGGCAAGCTCCTGCGCGCGGCGGGTGAGATCCCGGGGCTCGAGCGCATCCGCTTCACGAGCCCGCACCCGGCGGCGTTCACCGACGACGTCATCGACGCGATGGCCGAGACGCCCGCCGTCATGCCGCAGCTGCACATGCCCCTGCAGTCGGGCTCCGACAGGATCCTGAAAGCGATGCGCCGGTCGTATCGCAGCTCGAAGTTCCTCGGCATCCTCGACCGTGTGCGTGAGCGCATTCCGCACGCGGCGATCTCGACCGACATCATCGTCGGGTTCCCCGGCGAGACCGAAGCCGACTTCGAAGACACGCTGCGGGTGGTCGAGCAGTCGCGCTTCGCGAGCGCCTTCACCTTCCAGTACTCCATCCGCGAGGGGACGCCCGCCGCGACGATGCCCGACCAGGTGCCGAAGGCGGTCGTGCAGGAGCGGTACGAGCGGCTCGTCGCGTTGCAGGACCGGATCGCGCTGGAGGAGAACCAGAAGCAGGTCGGCCGCGAGGTCCGCGTGCTGGTGTCTTCCGCGGAGGGCAAGAAGGCCGCCGAGACGCACCGTCTCACCGGCCGCGCAGAGGACAACCGCCTGGTGCACTTCGAGCTGCCCAGCGGCTCCGAGACGCCGCGACCGGGAGACGTCGTCACCGTGACGGTTACGCACGCGGCCCCGTTCCACCTGCTGGCCGACAGCACGGACGGATCGCCGCTGCGCATCCGACGCACGCGAGCAGGCGACGCCTGGGACCGTTCGCTCGCCGAGTCGTGCGGGGTACCGGCTCCGGCATCGACGGATGCCGGCCCGCGCGCGGTGTCGCTGGGTCTGCCGTCTCTGCGCGTCGGGGTGTGACCGCGGCGCCGGCCCCGGACTCCGCCCCGGCTGACGGAGCGCCGATCCTCTGGGCCGTTCTCGGGGCGACGGGCACCGGCAAGACCGGTCTCTCGCTCGACCTCGCCGAAGCACTCGTCGCACGTGGCCGGTCGGCCGAGATCGTCAACGTCGACGCTATGCAGCTGTACCGCGGCATGGACATCGGCACCGCGAAGATCCCCGAGACCGAACGCCGCGGCATCCCGCACCATCTTTTCGACGCGCTGGAGGTGACGCAGGAAGCCGCCGTCGCGTGGTACCAGGAGGTCGCGCGCCGGACGATCGAGGAGATCCGTGGTCGCGGCGCCGACGCGATCCTCGTCGGCGGCTCGGGACTGTACGCCTCGAGTGTGCTGTTCGACTTCCGCTTCCCGCCGCGCGACGAACGCCTGCGCGCGAGCCTCGAGGACGAGCTCGAGCGCCACGGTGCCGGGCACCTGTTCGCGCGGCTGCGTGCCGCCGACCCGGCAGCAGCCGAGCGGATCGACGCGCGGAACGGCCGCCGCATCGTGCGCGCGCTCGAGGTGCTCGCGCAGGGCGGGCGAACCCATGGCGGAGCCCTGCCCGAGGCGCCCGAGCATTGGTCGCCGCGGACCCGGATCATCGGCACCGCGGTGCCCCGCGACGAGCTCGTGCCGCTCCTCGATGCGCGCGTCGAGCGGATGTGGGCGGCCGGCCTGGTCGACGAGGTCGCCGTCCTGCGGCAGCAGGGTCTCGAGCGCGGTGCCACCGCCGGTCGCGCCATCGGCTACGCGCAAGCGCTCGCGCAGCTGCGCGGCGACACGAGCGAGGAGGAGGCGATCGCCGAGACGCAGGCCCTCACGCGGCGTTACGCGCGCCGCCAGGTGTCGTGGTTCAAGCGGTACGACGATGTCCGCTGGGTCGACCCTCGCACGACGGATGCGGGCGCGCTCGTCGACTCCGCCGTGGCGGGTGGGCCCGTCATCGATGCGAGAGGATGACACCCGTGAGTATCACGATGCGCGCATTCGCTCCCGACGATGAGGATGCCGTCGTCCAGCTGTGGCATGAGGTCGGCCTCACCCGCCCCTGGAACGATCCGCGTGCCGACATCAGGCGCAAGCTGACGGTTCAACCCGAACTGTTCCTCGTGGCCGTCGACGAGCCTGTCGACGGGACCGCGCATGTCATCGTCGGCACCGTGATGGCGGGTTATGACGGCCACCGAGGCTGGTTGTACTACCTCGCCTCGGCGCCCTCGCACCGGGGGCAGGGCGTCGGACGCCTGCTCGTCGCGGAGGCCGAGCGCCTTCTCGAGGCCATGGGATGCCCCAAGGTGCAGCTCATGGTGCGGCCCGAGAACGAAGCGGTGCGCGGCTTCTACCACGAGCTCGGCTACGAGCCGTTCACCGTGTGGTCGACCGGCAAACGCCTCGTCGTCGATGGCCCGGGCGGCCCCGCCTAAGCTGGGCACATGGCGACTCTCGCGTTCACCAAGGGCCACGGCACCGGCAACGATTTCGTGATCCTGGCCGACCCCGACGGCGAGCTCGAGCTCAGCGATGCGCAGGTCGCGGCACTGTGCGACCGCCACGTCGGCATCGGCGCCGACGGCCTGCTGCGGGTCGTCCGCTCGGCCGCGATCGCCGAGGGGGCGGATGCCGCGGCCTCCGGCGCTGAGTGGTTCATGGACTATCGCAACGCCGACGGGTCACTGGCCGAGATGTGCGGCAACGGAACGCGCGTCTTCGCACGCTACCTCGCCGACGCGGGCCTCGCGTCGATCGAGGCCGGACTCCGCATCGGCACGCGCGCCGGCGTCAAGACGATCACCCGCGCCGAGAACGGCTTCGAGGTCGACCTCGGTCTCTGGCGCGCCGAGGAGGGCGACATCCTGGTGCGCGCGCGTGGACTCGGCGTCGCCCGACCCGGGCAGGCGATCGACGTGGGCAACCCGCATGTCGTGGTCGCTCTCGCGGGCGAGGCAGAGCTCGAGGGGCTCGACCTGACGTCGCAGCCCACCCTCGACCCGCATCCGGCCGCCGGCGCGAACGTCGAGTTCGTCGTCCCGGCCGAGCCGCTCGTACAGAACGGTGTCGGCGCTATCCGCATGCGGGTCTACGAACGCGGAGTGGGGGAGACCCTCTCGTGCGGCACGGGGGTCGCGGCATCCGCACTCGCCGTCCGTTTCTGGGCAGGCTCGGCGGCACCCGATCGGTGGACGGTCGACGTCCCGGGCGGCACGCTCGGCGTGCGCGTCGTGCGTCAGGACGACGGCGAGCACGTGCTTCTCTCCGGGCCCGCGACGCTGGTGTTCTCGGGGCAGGTCACCCTCGCCGACTGAGCGGGCCCGGATGATCGGTCGTCGCGCGCGCGTCAGGGCAGTTCGATGGCCCCCGTCGGGGGTGTGCCGTGGCGACGCACCTTCAGCACGCGGAAGCCGCGGCCGGTCGCGGCGCGCGAGACGGTGTACCCGTCGTCGAAGGTCGCGGCGAGCCAGCGCTGCAGCGAATCGGATCCGAGGTTGCGCTGCACGACGAGCCAGGCGTCGCTGCGCTCGGCCAGGCGGGGGATCCAGCGCTGGAGCATCCCGTGCAGCTCGTTCTTGCCGACGCGGATCGGCGGATTCGATCGGATGGTCCGGAATACGACGTCGTCGGGAACATCGTCGGGCAGCACAGCGTTGATATTGGTGAGTCCCAGATCAGCGGCGTTGCGTCGCACCAGGTCGAGAGCACGTTCGTTGACATCGACGGCCCAGACCGTGGCGTGAGGCGACTCCAGAGCCAGCGACAGCGAGATCGGCCCCCAGCCGCAGCCGAGGTCGAGGAAATCCCCACCGGGCGGTGCCGGCGGAGTATTGGCCAGAAGAACCCCCGTGCCCGAGTCGACGTGGTCAGGGCTGAACACCCCGCCCGCGGTCGTGACCTCGACGGCACGACCCGCGAGGGTCACGCGGATGCGGCGGAGGTTCTGTTCGCTGGACGGGGACGCGCTGAAGTAGTGATCGCTCCCCATGCATCCGAGCGTATCGGAGCCGGGCAATCCGGCGGGAGACTAGAATTCACGGATGCCCGGGCACGGGCATCCCGGGAAGAGAGTTATGACGCAAATCACCACCCCCGACGGCGACGACGACATCGCGGTGGATCCGGTCGATCGAGTGCTCGCGAGCGCCGAGACGCGCTCGTCGATGCGCGTGTTCGGCGGCGCGCAGGCGCTGCAGGATGCGGCGACCGTCTCATACGGAGACACCGACGGCGACCAGTGGGATCGCGAGGAGCGCGCCGCGCTGCGCCGCGTCCCGGGACTGTCCACCGAGCTCGAGGACGTCACCGAGGTCGAATACCGGCAGCTGCGACTCGAGAACGTCGTGCTCGTCGGCGTGTACCCGCAGGGGTCGCACGAAGACGCCGAGAACTCGTTGCGCGAGCTCGCCGCGCTGGCCGAGACCGCCGGCGCGGTCGTCCTCGACGGTGTGCTGCAGCGGCGGCCGCATCCCGATCCCGCCACCTACATCGGACGCGGCAAGGCGGCCGAACTGCGCGATCTCGTCGCCGCGGTCGGCGCCGACACCGTGATCGCCGACACCGAGCTCGCTCCGAGCCAACGGCGTGCGCTCGAGGATGTCGCCAAGGTCAAGGTCATCGACCGCACGACCGTCATCCTCGACATCTTCAGCCAGCACGCGAAGAGCCGCGAGGGCAAGGCTCAGGTCGAGCTCGCGCAACTCGAGTACCTGCTCCCGCGCCTGCGCGGGTGGGGTGAGTCGATGAGCCGTCAGGCCGGTGGCCAGGTCGGCGCAGGCGGCGCGGGCATGGGCTCGCGTGGTCCGGGTGAGACGAAGATCGAGCTCGACCGCCGCCGCATCCGGACGCGCATGGCGCAGCTGCGCAGGCAGATCCGCGAGTTCGCGCCGTCTCGCGAGGCGAAGCGCGCCGAGCGTCGGCGAAACACGATCCCCTCCGTGGCGATCGCCGGATACACCAACGCCGGCAAGTCGAGTCTGCTCAACCGGCTGACGAGCGCGGGAGTCCTCGTCGAGAACGCGCTGTTCGCGACGCTCGACGCGACCGTGCGCCGGGCCGAGGCCGCTGACGGGCGCGTGTACACGCTCACCGACACCGTCGGATTCGTGCGCAATCTGCCGCACCAGCTCGTCGAAGCCTTCCGGTCGACGCTCGAAGAGGTGTCGGGCGCCGACGTCATCGTGCACGTCGTCGACGGGTCGCACCCCGACCCGGCGGCGCAGCTCGCGACCGTCCGCGACGTGATGGGCGACGTGGGTGCGCGTGCGACGCGCGAGCTCGTCGTGTTCAACAAGGCCGACCTGGTCGACGATGACGCGCGGCTGCTGCTGCGCGGGCTCGAGCCGACGGCTCATTTCGTGTCGTCGCGGACCAGCGAGGGGATCGACGACCTCCGCGCGGCGATCGAGGACGCGCTTCCGCTGCCCGCGGTAGAGGTGCGTGCGCTCGTGCCGTACGACCGGGGCGATCTGATCTCGGCTGTGCACGAGAGCGGTCACATCGTCGCGACCTCGCACGAGGAGGACGGCACCGCCGTGCATGCTCACGTGTCCGAGCGCCTCGCCGCCGAGCTCGCACCCTACGCCGTCTGAGTTGCCGCTCGGGTGTATCAGCCCGCCATGTTCAGGGCTCGGGGCACCGGGTTGAGGGCTCAGTCGAGTTCGACCGGCGCGACCCCCGGGGTGTCGAAGCCGAAGACCTGGCCGAGGAATGCCAGCTCGCTTTCGAGCGCGTGCACGATCGTCTCCGTGCGCCGGAACCCGTGGCCCTCGCCCGCGTACAACACGTAGGCATGGGGCACTCCCTGTGCGACGAGAGCGTCGCGGATGGCTTCCGCCTGCGCCGGGGGCACGACGGCGTCCTCGTCGCCCTGCAGAAGCAGCAGCGGCACCCGGAACCGTTCCGGCCGGCTCAGGGGCGACCGCTCGATGTAGACCTGCTCCGCTTCGGGCAGCGGGCCGATGAGCCCGTCGAGGTAGCGCGCCTCGAAGTCATGCGTCTCAGCCGCCAAGGCGCGTGCGTCGCCGACGCCGTACCGCGAGACGCCGGCACCGAACACGTCGGTTCCGACCAGCGCCGCGAGCACGGTCCAGCCGCCCGCGGAGCCGCCCTCGATCGCGAGACGTGACGGGTCGGCGAGTCCGTCGGCGGCGAGCCCTCGGGCAGCGGTCGCGACATCGTCGACGTCCACGACGCCCCACTGGCCCTTCAGTCGTTCGCGGTACGAGCGGCCGTAGCCCGTCGAGCCGCCGTAGTTGACGTCGAGCACGCCGATGCCGCGACTGGTGAAGTAGGCCACCTTGCTGTCCGCCGTACCGCCCACATGCGAGGTCGGACCGCCGTGTACCCACACGAGGTACGGTGGCAGCTCATCGGTCGGCGCTTCGACGTCGGGATTGGTCGGCGGGTAGGCGAAGGCGTGCACGGGGCCGTGCGGGCCTTCGGTCGTCAGCTGACGGGCGTGCGGAATCCATGCCGCATCGACATCGGGAGCGCCGCCGCGCACCGCGGTCGCCTCGCCGCTGTCCAGATCGACGATCCACAGCCCCGTCGCGCCCGGCATCGTGCCGCTGACGAGGGCGCTGCTGCCCGCGACATCCTCGATCTGCAGCCGCGCTGTGGCGGGTACCGGGAGCGGGACGGCGCCACCGTCGCGGTCGATGACGACGAGCTGATCCGATCCGTGCGTGCGGACGGCGACCACGCGGCCGTCATCGAGCGGCGCGTACCAGCGGGTTCCCAGCACCCACAGCCCGCCGCCTGTGTCAGCGTCGGCGGGGGAGATCGGGGCCGGGTTCGCGTCGGCGTCGGGGTCGAAGCGGTAGAGGTTCCAGCGCCCGGTCGGCTCGTCGACGACGACGAGCTGGCCATCGGGGGTCCATTCCGGCTGAAGCGCGGCCGTGCTGCCGCCGGCGACGTCACGGACCCGGTGCGGGGCGCGGAGGTCGACGACGCGGATGCGGGTGCGGTCCCAGGGCATGTACGGGTGGTCCCAGGCCACCCAGGCGAGGTGCGAGCCATCGGGTGAGAGGGCGGGCTGGGCGACGAAGTCGCTGCCGCCCGCGAGCTCGGTCACGCCCGAAGCGTGGGCGCCCGTAGCGCCGTCGATGCGCACGATGTGGCGCTCGGGAGTGCCCTCGGAGCGTGCGCGTTCGCGCACCGCGAGCAGGACGCCGCGCTGCCAGCGAAGCCCGCCGTAGTGCGTGCCGCTCTCGTCGGGGGTGAGCGCCTCGGGCTCGCCGCCGGGGCGGAGGCGACGGATGCGCTGGTCGGACTTGTCGACGAAGAACAGATCGCCGTCGTCGGAGACCGCCCACGCGCCTCCGCCGTACTCGTGGACGCGTGACCGGGCGTTCCAGGGGGCGGGAAGAACGACCTCGACCTCGCCGTCGCCTCGGCGCCGCATGACGGCGACGCGGCCGCCCTCGTCGGGCAGCGACTCGCCCCACCAGACCTCATCGCCGACGAAGCCGGCGCCGTCGAGGCGCAGTGACGACGAGCTCGCCCACGATGCGGTCAGGGGAGAAGGCCAGGAACCGTAGGGCAGTTGCTGCGACATACCGCCACGCTACGCGAGCCGCGGCACCCCGCGGCGAGATGACGGGAGGTGCCGCGGCGGCGCGCGCGGGTCAGACGGCGCGGAGGACGGCGACCACCTTGCCGAGGAGCGTCGCGTCGTCACCGAGGATCGGCTCGAAGGCAGAGTTGCGGGGGAGGAGCCAGGTGTGACCGTCGCGCTGACGGAGCGTCTTCACGGTCGCCTCGCCGTCGAGCATCGCGGCGACGATCTCTCCGTTGTCAGCTGTCGCCTGTGCGCGCACGACGACCCAGTCGCCGTCGCAGATGGCCGCATCGATCATCGAGTCGCCGACGACCTTGAGCATGAAGAGCTCTCCCTTGCCGACGAGCTGGCGTGGCAGCGGGAAGATCTCCTCGACCTGCTGGTCGGCGGTGATCGGGACCCCGGCCGCGATCCGGCCCACGAGAGGGACCAGGGCGGCGTCGCCGAGAGCGGGCGCCGCATCGGCCGGGTTCTCACCGGCCGTGCCGGGGAGGTCGATCAGGACCTCCATGGCCCGCGTCTTGCCGGGGTCGCGGCGGAGGTAGCCGCTGAGCTCGAGCTGGTTCAGCTGGTGGGTGACGCTCGAGAGCGACTTGAGGCCGACCGCGTCGCCGATCTCGCGCATGCTCGGCGGATAGCCGTTGCGGGCGATCGCGTGCTGGATCACCTCGAGGATCGCGAGCTGCTTGTCGCTCAGATTCTTGCGTCGTCGCGTCTGCGGCTTCTCGCTCATACCGCCGGTCTCCTGTCGTCACGCCCCGTCCCCGACCCGATGTCGGAGGTTCGTGGTGGGCTCTCGCTGTCGAAAAGGTAGCCCGATACGACGGCGACATCACGGAACGCTCCGCGTGTCTCTTCGATCGGTCTCCGATTTCGGTGGGTGGTTGACACCACACAATATCGAAGATACGTTCGGAACCGAAGTTCGCACCCGTCTCTCCCGGCCGAGAGGCGGGGGCGAATCTTCCTACCGCTCCCGAGGAGATGTCATGACCACGATCGATGCCCGCTTCGCACCGGCCCCCCGTACCCGTCTGCGTCTGACGCGCCGCGGACGCCGCGTCGTTGCGACGATCGCCGCCCTTCCGGCGGTCGTCGCCATCACTGCGGTCGCACTCTCCGGCGGTGGCGCGCTCGCCTCGAACGACGCAGGGGCGCCCGCGGGCTCGTTCACGACCGTCACCGTGATGTCGGGGGAGTCCCTCTGGTCGATCGCCGAAGAGGTCGCCCCCGCGGCCGACCCCCGCGACGTCGTCGACGCGATCGTCCGACTCAACGCGCTCGGCTCGGGTCAGCTCGAGGCCGGCCAGACGCTGGCCATCCCGCTCGAGTACACGAGCGCCAGCTGACGAGCTGCTGCGCGCGGTGAGTCCGCCGAGTTCGGTCACTCGACGACGCGCTGCGGCCTAGCATGGGTGGGATGAGCCCGAGTCTGGATGATCTGCCCCTCAGAGACGATCTGAGAGGCCTCACCCCGTACGGTGCCCCTCAGGCGCCGCTCCCGGTCGCGCTGAACGTCAACGAGAACACGCATCCGGTTCCCGAAGAGGTCGCCGACGACATCCTGGATGCCGTCGCCCGTGCCCTGCGAGATGTCAACCGCTATCCCGATCGAGAGTTCACCCACCTGCGCGAGTCCTTCGCCGAGTACCTGGGCCACGGTCTCACGGCGGATCGGATCTGGGCTGCGAACGGATCGAACGAGGTGCTGCAGCACCTGCTCCAGGCCTTCGGCGGACCGGGCCGCACCGCGATGGGCTTCGGCCCCACCTACTCGATGTACCCGCTGCTGACGCGCGCTACCGGCGCGCAGTACGTCGGGGGGACGCGTGCGCCCGACTTCACGCTCGACGCCGCTTCCGCCGCAGCGCAGGTCGCCGATCTGCGGCCCGACGTCGTCTTCCTCTGCGCCCCGAACAACCCGACCGGCACACCTCTCGGTCTCGACGTCATCGAGGCGGTCTACGAGGCGACCGACGGCATCGTGATCGTCGACGAGGCCTACCAGGAGTTCGCGCCGCGCGAGAGCTCTTCCGCTCTGACGCTTCTCGGAGGTCGCGAACGGCTCGTCGTGTCGCGCACGATGAGCAAGGCGTTCGCGTTCGCCGGCGCGCGCGTGGGCTACCTCGCGGCCGACGCCACGCTGATCGACGCCCTGCGTCTCGTGCGCCTGCCGTACCACCTGAGCGGTCTGACGCAGGCGGCGGCGACCGCTGCGCTGTCGCACTCGTCGACGATGCTGCGCATGGTCGACGAGATCGTCGCGCAGCGAGACCGGATGTCGGCGACGCTCGACGCACTCGGCTACCGCGCCTACGAGAGCTGGACGAACTTCGTCCTGTTCGACGGCGTCGACGATCCGCAGCGCACGTGGCAGGCGCTGTACGACCGCGGCATCCTCGTGCGCGACGTGGGCATCCCGCGCAGTCTGCGTGTCAGCGCCGGTACGGAAGACGAGACGACCGCCTTCCTCGAGGCACTGGCCTCGATAGACTCGGAGGCATGACCAGCCCCCGAACGGCCAGCATCCGTCGCGCCACGAGCGAGTCGAGCGTCGAGCTCGAGCTCGACCTCGACGGCACCGGGAGCAGCACGATCGAGACGACCGTGCCGTTCTTCGACCACCTGCTGACGGCGTTCGCGAAGCACTCGCTCACCGACCTCACCGTGCGCGCGACGGGCGACACGCACATCGACGCGCACCACACGGTCGAGGACGTCGCGATCGTGCTGGGGCAGGCGCTGCGTTCCGCCCTGGGCGACAAGTCGGGCATCTCCCGCTACGGTGACGCGCTCGTTCCGCTCGACGAAGCGCTCGCGCAGGCGGTCGTCGACATCTCCGGGCGCCCCTATCTCGTCCACACGGGCGAGCCCGAGGGGTACGAGTACCACCTCATCGGCGGACACTTCACCGGGTCGCTCGTGCGGCACACGTTCGAGGCCATCGCGTTCAACGCCGGCCTGACGATGCACGTCACGGTGCTGGGCGGGCGCGACCCCCACCACATCGCGGAGGCGGAGTACAAGGCGTTCGCGCGCGCGTTCCGACAGGCCAAGGCGCTCGATCCGCTCGTCCACGGCATCCCCAGCACGAAGGGCGCCCTATGACCGAGGGCGACGCGACCGGGGGCGACGCGACCGGGAGGGCGCCGCTCGTCGCTGTGCTCGACTACGGGTCGGGCAACGTCCACTCGGCGGTGAAGGCTCTGTCGGCCGCAGGTGCCGACGCCCGCCTGACGTCGGATCGCGGCCTGATCCGCGACGCCGACGGGCTCCTGGTGCCGGGAGTCGGTGCGTTCAGCGCCGTCATGTCGGCCCTCCGATCGAGCCGGGGTGACGAGATCATCGAGCGCCGTCTGGCCGGCGGTCGTCCGGTCCTGGGTATCTGCGTCGGGATGCAGATCATGTTCGGCAACGGCGTCGAGCGCGGTGACGACACCCCGGGCCTCGGGCAGTGGCCGGGCACCGTCACCGAGCTGCAGGCACCCGTGCTGCCCCACATGGGCTGGAACACCGTGCGAGCAGGGGCGGGGTCGACTCTGTTCGACGGACTGGAGGACGAAAGGTTCTACTTCGTCCACTCGTATGGCGCACAGGACTGGACGCTCGAAGTCATGAAGCCGTTCGCCGAGCCCGTGCTGACGTGGTGCGACTACGGCAGACCGTTCCTCGCGGCGGTCGAGAACGGGCCGCTCTCGGCCACGCAGTTCCACCCCGAGAAGTCGGGCGCAGCCGGCATCCGACTCCTCGCCAATTGGATCGGCGCCCTGCCGCGCCACTAGTCTCCCTCTGGTGCGTTCGCATGGACGAGCGCGCATCCCGACACCTCTGGAATGTGATGAACGACTTCGCGTCCACCCCCGAACTGATCCTCCTGCCCGCCGTCGACGTCGCCGACGGGAAGGCCGTGCGCCTCACCCAGGGTGAGGCCGGCAGCGAGACGACCTACGGCGATCCCGTCGATGCCGCCCTCGCCTGGGCCAAGCAAGGCGCGCAGTGGATCCATCTCGTCGACCTCGACGCAGCCTTCGGCCGAGGCAACAACACCTCCGTGCTCCGCAAGGTCATCAAGCAGGTCAAGGGCGTGCAGATCGAGCTGTCGGGCGGCATCCGCGACGACGCGACGCTCGAGGCCGCGCTCGAGAGCGGGGCGACGCGCATCAACCTCGGCACCGCCGCGCTCGAGAACCCGGAGTGGGCCGCCGACGTCATCGGACGCTACGGCGACGCGATCGCGGTCGGACTCGACGTCCGCGGCACGACGCTCGCCGCGCGCGGCTGGACGCGCGACGGCGGCGACCTGTGGGACGTTCTCGAGCGGCTCGAGGACGCCGGCTGCAGCCGCTACGTCGTCACCGATGTGACGAAGGACGGCACGCTGCAGGGGCCGAACATCGAGCTGCTGCGCGAGATCACCTCCCGCACGCCGAAGCCGGTCGTCGCATCGGGCGGCATCTCGAGCCTCGACGACATCGCCGCGCTGCGCGAGCTCGTGCCGCTCGGGGTCGAGGGCGCGATCGTCGGCAAGGCTCTCTATGCCGGCGCTTTCACGCTGGCCGAGGCGCTGGATGTCGCCGGAGACTGACGACGGCTGCGGCCATGCGGCCGATTCGGCTGGGGTCCCCTGGGAGGGGCGCAGCTTCGAGTCGAACCCGCACGCCGGTGACGACGGCTCCGCCGATCCCGCTCTGCTCGCCGCCCTCGAGGCGTTCCGCGCCGGCACGGGCGATGCGGTCGCGGTCGTCGAGGCGTATCGCGCTGCGCGCCTGCTGATCCCGCTCGTCCCCGAGAAGGGCGACGACGGAGTCGGGCCCACGGGATTGCGCGTCGACAAGACGCAGGAGCTGTCGATCGTCACGGTCGCCGCCCCCGATGGTCGTCGGGTGCTGCCGGTGTTCACCTCGGTCGCGGCGCTGGGGCGGTGGGATGCCGTCGCCCGACCGGTCCCGGCCGACGGTGTGCGCACGGCGATGGCCGCGGCGTCCGACGACACCGATCTGATCGTGATCGATCCGGGCTCCGAGACGGAGTTCGTGCTGCGGCGACCTGCCGTCTGGGCGATCGGGCAGGGCTTGGCCTGGGAGCCGGCTCCCACCTCGCCCGAGGTCTTCACCGCTCTTCAGGCGAGCATCGGGGGCGAGCTCGCGGTGCTCGACCTGTCGGTCGCGGCGGGGGATCCCGACGCACGGATGCGCGGCCCCGAGCTGATCGTCCGGCTTCACCTCATCGACGGACTGGATGCCGCCGAACTCGACGCCGTGCTGTCGCGACTGGCGTCGCGATGGGCCGCCGACGACCGCATCGCGGTGCTCGTCGACTCGCTGACCGTCAAGCTCGTCCGAGCCTCCTGACGGAGGTTCCGGGCCCGGGGTGACCGAGCCCGAAGCGGCCTCAGTTGACGGGGCCGGTGAACTTCTCGCCGGGGCCCTTGCCGATCGGGTCGGGGATCGTGGATGCCTCGCGGAAGGCGAGCTGCAGCGAGCGCAGGCCGTCACGCAGCGACCGTGCGTGCATGTCGCTGATCTCGGGGGCACCGGCGGTGATGAGGCCGGCGAGGGCATTGATGAGCTTCCGCGCCTCGTCGAGGTCGAGCTGCGTGGCGGGGTCGTCGGCGAGTCCGACCTTGACCGCGGCTGCGCTCATGAGATGCACGGCGGCGGTCGTGATGACCTCGACGGCGGGAACGTCGGCGATGTCGCGGGTGGCTGCCGAGGCGGCGCGCTCCTGCTCCTCCCACCGCTGGCGACGAGCCTCGTCGTCGGTGGAAGTGATGTTGTCGGCGGGGTTCGTGTCCACGTGTCGCTCTCTGCTAGACTGTGCGGGCACCGGAGTGTTCTACTCCGGATCGAAAGAGGATCACATCCCACCCGCGCTTGCCGTTCCAGGCTACCGGGTCATGCACTCCGCTCCGTCCGTTTCACCGCGGCCGGAGTAGCCAGGGTGCGGAACACGAATGCCGACGCACGTGCGTCGTGCGGGGTGGATGCGATGCTCTTCCGCCCGGGTGGCGTCCTCGCTTCCCGGTGGCCACCACCGCACGAACAGGAGTTCCGCACATCAGCGATCCCCGCACCAACGACCGCATCCGCGTCCCCGAGGTTCGCCTCGTCGGCCCCGCTGGAGAGCAGGTCGGCGTCGTCCGTATCGAGGTCGCCCTGCGTCTGGCGCAGGAGGCCGAGCTCGACCTCGTCGAGGTCGCCCCGAACTCGAAGCCGCCCGTGGTCAAGATCATGGACTACGGCAAGTTCAAGTACGAAGCGGCTCAGAAGGCCAAGGAAACGCGTCGCAATCAGGCCAACACGGTCCTCAAGGAGGTCCGGTTCCGTCTGAAGATCGAGGCGCACGACTACATCACCAAGCTCAAGCGCGCCGAGGGCTTCCTCCAGGCGGGCGACAAGGTGAAGGCGATGATCCTGTTCCGCGGTCGCGAGCAGTCGCGTCCCGAGCAGGGTGTGCGCCTGCTCCGCAAGTTCGCCGAGGACGTCGCCGAGCTCGGCACCGTCGAGTCGAACCCGACGATCGACGGCCGCAACATGGTGATGGTCATCGCGCCGCACAAGAACAAGTCCGAGGTGAAGACCGAGCAGAACGCCCAGCGTGCCGCCAACAAGGAGGCAGCGCGTCAGGCCCGCTCCGGTGACGCGCCCGAGACCGAAGACGCCGCTCCCGCGTCGGCGGAGTAGCCCCCAGACTCCCGCCTCGCGGGATACACAACGAAGGAAGAGACATGCCGAAGCAGAAGACCCACTCGGGTGCCAAGAAGCGCTTCAAGGTCACCGGCAGCGGAAAGATCAAGAAGCAGCAGGCGAACCTCCGCCACAACTTCGAAGGCAAGCCCACCAAGCGCACGCGCCGTCTGTCGGCCGACAAGATCCTGGCTCCCGGCGACGCAAAGGTCGCCAAGAAGCTCCTCGGCATCTGAGCGCTGCTGCGCACGAATAGGAAACAAACGAAATGGCTAGAGTCAAGCGGGCCGTAAACGCCCACAAGAAGCGTCGCGTCATCCTCGAGCGCGCGTCCGGTTACCGCGGACAGCGTTCGCGCCTGTACCGCAAGGCGAAGGAGCAGGTCACCCACTCGCTCGTCTACGCGTACCGTGACCGTCGCAAGCGTAAGGGCGACTTCCGTCGTCTGTGGATCCAGCGCATCAACGCCGCTGCCCGTCAGAACGGCATCACCTACAACCGCTTCATCCAGGGCCTCGGCCTCGCGGGTGTGCAGGTCGACCGTCGTATGCTCGCCGAGCTCGCGGTGAACGAGCCTGCCGTCTTCGCGTCGCTCGTGGCGACGGCCAAGGGCGCTCTGCCCGCCGACGTCAACGCGCCCAAGGCCTGATCGGGTCTTCGCGTTCCACGCACCGCACGAAGGGGCGTCCTCCGAGAGGAGGGCGCCCCTTCGCCGTATGCTGAAAACGTGCTCGAGAACCCCCGGTCGCCCCGCGTGCGCGCCGTCGCCAAACTGACCAAGCGCAGTGCGCGTCAGGAGACCGGTCTCTTCCTGCTCGAGGGCCCTCAGGCCGCGCGCGAGGCCTTGGCCTACCGAGCCGACACGCTCGTCGAGATCTTCGCGACGCCGAGCGCGATCGAGCGGCATCCCGAGCTGGCCGCGAGCGCCGAGAAAGCCGGCGTCGCCGTCGTCTCGGCGAGCGAGGCCGTGCTCGAGGCGATGGCCGACACGGTCACCCCGCAGGGCATCGTGGCCGTCGCGCGTCAGTCGCCGTCGTCGCTCGACGACATCTTCGCCACACGGCCCCGACTCGTTGCGATCTGCGAAGAGGTGCGAGACCCCGGCAACCTCGGCACGATCATCCGGGCGGCGGATGCGGCGGGCGCGGATGCCGTCGTGCTGACGGGTCGCACCGTCGACCCCTACAACCCCAAGGTGGTGCGCTCGACCACAGGGTCGCTGTTCCACCTTCCGATCGCGCTCGGTGTCGAGCTCGACGCCGCCGTCGAACAGGCCCATGCTGCCGGACTGCGGGTCGTGGCCGCCGATGTGAAGGGCGAGGAGTTCCTCGAGCACCGCGTGACCCTCGCCGATCCGACCGCGTGGCTGTTCGGGAACGAGGCGCGCGGACTGGCCGACGAGGCCCTGGCCCGGGCCGACCTCGCCCTGCGCCTGCCTATCTACGGCGCCGCCGAGTCGCTCAACCTCGCCACCGCCGCGAGCGTCTGCCTGTACGAGACCGCGTTCGCCCAGCGCGCCGGCTGACCCGGTCTTCCACCGGTCGAGTCGCCGGAAAGTGTGGGTCCGGCCCGCGCGGCATCCGCAGTTCATGGCGACTCGATGGATGCGGATGGGCGCGCCGTGTATTCCGATTTTGTTACAGATCGGTGACTCGACGGGTTCGCGGCCGCCTCGGGCGGGGGAGTGCTCTTAGTGTGAACTCTTATGACGACTCCCGAAAACCCGGCGCCCCCGACGTCGAACATCTCGGTGCGCCGCGGCGACCCGCTCGTGGTGATCGAGGGCGTGCAGAAGCACTACGGCTCGTTCCAGGCTCTGAAGGACATCGATCTGACCGTCAACCGCGGCGAGGTCGTCGTGGTCATCGGTCCGTCGGGCTCGGGCAAGTCGACCCTCTGCCGCACGATCAACCGCCTCGAGACGATCAGCGAGGGCACGATCACGATCGACGGCGAGAAGCTGCCCTCCGAGGGCAAGGCTCTCGCGGCGCTTCGCGCCGACGTCGGGATGGTCTTCCAGTCGTTCAACCTCTTCGCCCACCTGACGATCCTCGAGAACGTCACGCTCGGCCCCATCAAGGTCAAGGGCATGAAGAAGGCCGAGGCGGACAAGCTCGCCCGTGAGCTGCTCGACCGCGTCGGCGTGGGCCACCAGGCCGACAAGCTGCCGGCGCAGCTGTCGGGCGGCCAGCAGCAGCGCGTCGCGATCGCCCGTGCGCTCGCGATGAAGCCGAAGGTCATGCTCTTCGACGAGCCCACGAGCGCGCTCGACCCGGAGATGATCAACGAGGTCCTCGACGTCATGGTCGGCCTCGCGCAGGACGGCATGACGATGATCGTCGTCACGCACGAGATGGGCTTCGCCCGCAAAGCCGCCGATCGCGTCGTGTTCATGGCCGACGGCCAGATCGTCGAAGAGGCCGTTCCCGAGCAGTTCTTCACGGCGCCCCGGAGCGACCGTGCCAAGGACTTCCTCTCCAAGCTCATCACCCACTGAGACCACCGACCTCCGCGCTCTGCACCGGGCGCGGATGCCCCAACCAGGAGGACCACATGCGCAAGACACGAATCACCGGCGCCTTCGCCGGTGTCGCCATCGCTGCGATCGCTCTGACCGGCTGCAACAGCGGCTCGCCCACCTCGCCCGGCGGCGCCGCCACCGGTGACGGCGGCGACAGCAACGAGGCCCTGTGGGAGGTCGCCTCCGACGTCTCGCTCGAGGGCAGCCCGACGTTCGACGCCATCCAGTCCCGCGACAAGGTGATCGTCGGCGTCAAGGAGGACCAGCCCGGTCTCGGCTTCCTCGACGCGACGACGGGTGAGCGCAGCGGCTTCGACGTCGACATCGCCCGCTGGATCGCGGCGTCCCTCGGCTACGACGAGGACAAGATCGAGTTCAAGGCGATCGCATCGGCCAACCGTGAGCAGGCCATCGTCAACGGCGACGTCGACTACTACGTCGGCACCTACTCGATCACCGACTCGCGCAAGCAGCAGATCGACTTCGCCGGTCCGTACTTCATCACGGGCCAGGGCCTGCTCGTCGCCGCCGACAGCGACATCGCGAGCGAGGACGACCTGAACGAGAACACACGCGTGTGCTCGGCGACCGGTTCGACGCCGATCCAGAACATCAAGGCGAACTACCCCGAGGTTCCGACCGAGGAGTTCGACCTGTACTCCGCATGCGTCGACGCGCTCATCAACGGCACCGTCGACGCCGTCACGACCGACCAGGCGATCCTGATCGGCTACGCGGCGCAGTACCCCGACGAGATCAAGGTCGTCGGCGAGCCCTTCAGCGAGGAGAAGTACGGCGTCGGCCTGCGCAAGGGCGACGACGCGTTCCGCGCGCACATCAACGAGCTGCTGACCGACGGCGGCGACGTGTGGCAGGGCATCTTCGACAAGAACCTCGGTCAGTCCGGCATCACGGTCGAGCAGCCCGCGGTCGACGCGTACTGAGTCGCACTGACACCATGACCACGGGGCGGGGGCGCACGCGTCCCCGCCCCGCACCACCCAAGGAGACGATGTGGGCGTCATCACCGACAACCTCGACCTCTGGGGCGAGGCGATCCGCAACACGCTGTTGCTGTTCTTCGCCGGCGGAGCGATCGCCCTGGTCCTCGGCACCCTGATCGGCGCGATGCGCGTATCGCCGATCCCGGTGGCGCGCGCCTTCGGCACGGTCTACGTCAACACCATCCGCAACACCCCGCTGACGCTCGTCTTCTTCTTCTTCGCGTTCGGCTACCCGCAGCTCGACCTGCCGAACCCCGGCTTCACGGTGCTCGGCATCTGGGCGCTCGGAATCTACACCGCGACCTACGTCGCGGAGGTCATTCGCGCCGGCATCAACACGGTGCCGGTCGGTCAGGCGGAGGCGGCCCGGGCGATCGGCCTGACGTTCGGGCAGGTCATGACTCTCGTCGTGATGCCGCAGGCGTTCCGGTCGGTCGTGCCGCCGATGATGAGCGTCTTCATCGCGCTGCTGAAGAACACCACCGTCGCCGCCGGATTCTCCGTCGTCGAGCTCGGTGCCATCCGCTCCAACCTGAGTGAGCGGGGCGAGAACGCCCTGACGGTCCTGCTCTGGGTCGCCGTCGTCTTCGTCGCTCTGGTGCTGGTGCTCAGCGCCGTGCAGCGACGACTCGAGAACAAGTGGAGGATCGCGCGATGACTTCCGTCCTGTACGACGTCCCGGGGCCCCGCGCGATCCTGCGCAACCGCATCCTCGGTGTCGTCACGATCCTCCTGGTCGCCGCGGCGATCGGCTTCATCGTCTTCCGCTTCGCGGTGAGCGGGCAGTTCTCCGCTGACAAGTGGTACATCTTCACGTTCAGCAACGTGTGGCTGGGCATCATGAAGGCGCTCGGCAACACCCTCGCCGCTTTCGGTCTCGCAGCGGTCGGTGCGCTGGCGCTCGGATTCGTGCTCGCGATCGGGCGACTGTCGGATCACGCATGGGTCCGGATTCCCTTCGGCGTCGTCATCGAGGCCTTCCGCGCCGTGCCGGTGCTGATCTTCATGATGCTGATGTACTACGGCCTGCCGACCCTCGGCATCCGTGTCGAGCCGTACTGGGCCGTCGTCATCGCGCTGGTCGCGTACAACGGCTCGGTGCTCGCCGAGGCCCTCCGTGCCGGCATCGAGTCTCTGCCGCGCGGGCAGAAGGAGGCCGGTTACGCGATCGGCCTCCGCAAGAGCGGAGTCATGCGCCTCGTCCTGCTGCCGCAGGCCGTGCGTGCGATGCTCCCCGTCATCGTCGCGCAGCTCGTCGTGACGCTGAAGGACACCGCGCTCGGCTTCATCATCACCTACCCCGAGCTGCTGTACTACGCCAAGCAGCTGACCTCGCAGCCGGGACGCCCGATCCTGCAGTCGGGCATCGTCATCGGTGCGATCTACATCGTCATGTGCCTGCTGCTGTCGTGGTTCGCGAGCTTCCTCGAGAAGCGTCTCTCGCGTTCGCCGCGCACCCCGGGTGGCGGAGCTTCCGCGGTCGACCCGCTGCATCACCCGGTGGCGCCCACTACTGACACGCAGCTGATCGCTGCGCAGGCCGCCACCGACGGTGCGACGGGCAACGAGGGCGGGGGACTCGCCGGCTTCCCACGTCGCGGCTGATCCCACAGCACCTGCTTCACCCCGACGGGCCCCTCACGCGAAAGCGGAGGGGCCCGTCGCCGGTAGACTCGACTCCCGTGTCCGACGCACCCGAGATCACCCCTGACGCGGTCGCCGCGGCGGTGGATGCGGCCCTCGCCGCCATCGCCGACGCTGCCTCGACCGCCGAGCTGAAGTCAGCCCGCAACGCCCACACCGCCGAGGGGTCGCCGCTCGCGCGCCTCAACGCGCAGCTGCGGTCGGTGCCCAACGAGAAGAAGGCCGAGTTCGGCAAGCTCGTGGGCCAGGCGCGCGGCCGTGTCACCCAGGCCCTCGCCGCCCGCGAGGACGAGCTCGCCGCCGCGGAGACGGCCGCCAAGCTCGAGGCCGAGGCGCTCGACGTCACCGCCATCGCCCCGCGCGGGCGCGTCGGGGCGCGGCATCCGATCTCGCTCCTGCAGGAGGAGGTCGCCGACCTCTTCGTCGGGATGGGCTGGGAGATCGCCGAGGGGCCCGAGCTCGAGCACGAGTGGTTCAACTTCGACTCGCTCAACTTCGACGTCGACCACCCTGCGCGCCAGATGCAGGACACGTTCTTCGTCGACCCCGTCGCGCGGCACCTCGTCATGCGCACGCAGACGAGCCCCGTGCAGATGCGGTCGATGCTCGAGCGCGACATCCCGATCTACGTGCTGTCGCCCGGCCGGGTGTTCCGCACCGACGAGTACGACGCGACCCACCTGCCGGTGTTCACGCAGTTCGAGGGACTCGTCGTCGACAAGGGCATCACGATGGCGCACCTCAAGGGCACCCTCGACCACGCGGCACGTGAGCTGTTCGGCCCCGAGGCGAAGACGCGGTTCCGCACCAACTACTTCCCGTTCACCGAGCCGAGCGCCGAGCTCGACCTATGGCACCCGACCTTCGCCGGCGGTGCTCGCTGGATCGAATGGGGCGGCTGCGGCATGGTGAACCCCAACGTGCTCCGCGCCGCGGGCATCGACCCCGAGGTGTACTCCGGGTTCGCCTTCGGCATGGGCATCGAGCGGACGCTGATGTTCCGCTCCGACGTGAAGGACATGCGCGACATGGCCGAGGGCGATGTGCGCTTCAGCGAGCAGTTCGGGATGGTGGTCTGATGCGCGTTCCGCTCTCGTGGCTGCGTGAGTACGTCGAGGTGCCGGCGGATGCCGCACCGGAAGACATTCTCGCGGCACTGGTGTCGGTCGGCTTCGAGGAGGAGGACGTCCACGGCTTCGACCTGACGGGTCCGATCGTCGTGGGACGGGTGGTCTCGTTCGAACCCGAGCCGCAGTCCAACGGCAAGACGATCCGCTGGTGCCAGGTCGACGTCGGCGAGGCCAACGGGGGTATCCGCGGCATCGTCTGCGGCGCCTCGAACTTCTTCGAGGGCGACAAGGTCGTCGTGACGCTCCCCGGCGCCGTGCTGCCGGGACCGTTCCCGATCGCGGCACGCAAGACGTACGGTCATGTCTCCGACGGCATGATCGCCTCGGCCAAGGAGCTGGGGCTCGGTGACGAGCACTCGGGCATCCTGCGCCTGACCGAGCTGGGTCTCGACAGCGATGAGGATGCGCCGGTCGGCGCCGACGCGATCGCGCTGCTCGGCCTCGACGACGCCGCGATCGACGTCAACGTCACTCCCGACCGCGGCTACGCGCTGTCGGTGCGCGGCATCGCACGCGAGTACTCCCACGCCACCGGTGCAGCCTTCCGCGACCCGGGCGTGCGTGACTTCGAGGAGCTCGAGCATCCGGCGACGGGCTTCGACGTCGCCGTGGACGATCAGGCGCCGATTCGCGACCGGGTCGGTGCGAGCGAGTTCGCGGTGCGTGTCGTCTCGGGTGTCGACCCCTCGCGTCCGACGCCGCCGTGGATGGTCGCGCGCCTCTCGCTCGCCGGCATCCGCTCGCTGGGCATCCTCATCGACATCACGAACTACGTGATGGTCGAGCTGGGCAACCCGATCCACGGCTACGACCTCGACAAGCTGACCGGCGGCATCACCGTGCGTCGTGCGACGCCGGGGGAGAAGCTCACGACGCTCGACGGCAAGGAGCGCACCCTCGACGGTGAAGACCTCCTCATCACCGACGAGTCGGGCCCGATCGGCCTCGCCGGCGTCATGGGAGGTGGCACGACCGAGATGACCGACGCGACGCGGAACGTGCTCATCGAGGCCGCGATCTTCGACACCGTCACGATCGCCCGCACCGCGCGTCGGCACAAGCTGCCGAGCGAGGCGTCGCGTCGCTTCGAGCGAGGCGTGGACCCGCTGCTGCCCTTCGTCGCCGCGCGCCGCGTCGCCGACCTCATGGTCGAGCTCGCCGGGGGCACGCTCGAGCCTGTCGGCGGTGCACTGTTCAGCGAGGTCTTCCTCGAGGCGATCGACCTGCCGCGCGGCTTCGTCGCGGGGCTCATCGGCGTCGACTACACCGATCACGAGGTCGTCTCCGCGCTCGAGACGATCGGCGCAGAAGTATCGGAGACGGATGCCGGTTACGAGGTCATCCCGCCGTCGTGGCGTCCCGATCTCACCGACAAGTGGACTCTCGCCGAAGAGGTCGCCCGGATCCACGGGCTCGACCGGGTGCCGTCGGTGCTGCCGACCGCTCCCTCCGGCCGTGGCCTGACGGATGCGCAGAAGGGTCGTCGTCGCGTCTCGAACGCGCTCGCGGCCGCGGGCTTCGTCGAGACCCCGTCGTTCCCGTTCACGACGCACGACAGCAACGACCTGCATGGCTCCGCCTCGGGCGAAGAGCTGCCGTCGATCAAGATCGCGAACCCGCTCGACGGGCAGGCGCCCTACCTGCGCCGCTCGCTCGTGCCGGGACTGCTCCAGGTCGCGCACCGCAACGTCTCGCGCGGGCTGACCGATCTCGCGCTCTTCGAGGTCGGCGCCGTCTTCCTGCCCGAGCCGGGAGTGCAGTACGGCACCGCGACGGTTCCGCCGCTCGCCGCCCGCCCCGATGACGCGACCCTCGCCGAGCTCCACGCGTCGATCCCGCCGCAGCCGCGTCACGTCGCGGTTCTCGTCGCCGGGAACGTCGCACCGAAGACGCCGGGCCATGTTGCGATCGCGGCCGACCTGAGCGACGTGTTCGCCGCCGTCGCCGCGATCGCCTCGGCAGCCGGGGTCGACATCGAGATCTCCCAGACCCGGCGTGCCGCGCTGCATCCGGGTCGCGCCGCCGCGCTCACCGTGGGGGGTATCGAGGTCGGGTACGCCGGGGAACTGCATCCCGAGGTCTCGGCCGCAGCCGATCTGTCGGGCCGCGTGCTCGTCGCCGAGGTCGACCTCGATGCGATCCTCGCCGGCACGGGTGAGCGGGTCGTCGTCGCCTCGTTGTCGGGTTACCCGGCGGCGACGCAGGACGTCTCGCTCGTCGTGCCGGCTGATGTGACGGCAGGGGCGCTCGCCTCGGCCCTGTCCGAGGGCGCGGGTGTCTTGCTCGAGTCGCTCCGTCTCGTCGACGACTACCGCGGGGCAGGCGTGCCGGAGGGCTCGAAGAGCCTGACGTTCGCACTGCGTTTCCGCGCCGACGACCGCACCCTGACGGCGGCGGAGGCGAGCGAGGCCAAGCTCGCGGGAGTCGCCGTCGCTGCCGAGCGCTTCGGTGCCGTCATCCGCGACTGACGCTGCGTATCGGGCGCAGTTCCGAACGTCGAGCGCGGGTTCATGCGCGCCTCACGTTCGGAACTGCGCCTGACGCGTGCCCGGCTCAGCGCGAGCCCCAGTTCCACGCCGGAACGTCGAGAAGGCCCTGACCGCGCACGATCGTCTCGGCGTCGGAGCGCTGCAACTCGACGCGCGCCGGCTCGGGCAGAGCGTCGACGAGGGCATCGGCATGCGAGACGGTGATGACCTGAGTGCGTTCGGATGCCGTGCGTACCAGCGATGCCAGCGGACCCAGGAGCGAGGGATGCAGGCTCGCCTCGGGCTCGTTGAGTACGAGCAGCGGGGCCGGGCGCGCAGGCAGCAGCGCGGCGCAGAGCAGCAGGTACCGCAGCGTGCCGTCCGAGAGCTCGGCCGCGTCGAGAGACCGCAGCAGCCCGGGTTGTTCGATCGTCAGCCGGAACAGACCGTCGGAGGTCACGACGCGCACGCGGCTGCCCGGGAAGGCATCGTCGACCGCTCGGGCGAGCGCTGGGCCGTGCCCGGCATCGACGATCGTCGCCCAGGTGGCGGCGAGGTTCGCGCCGTCGTGCGCGAGGGTGTGGCTGCGGGTGCCCACCTGCGGCTGGCGTGCGGGCGCGTCGAGGTCGACCCGGAAGTGGTCGTAGAAGCGCCAGGCGGTCATCCCGCGCCGAAGCGTCAACAGCTCGGGGGCGGTGTCGCCCTCGGCGAGGTCGGTGACGATGCTCTCGTACGGTGCCAGCTGCTGGTCGAGCATGGTCCACGAGTGCTCTCGCACCCGCGTCAGCTGCCGGGTGCGATCGATGAGCAGCGTCGATGGCTTGGCGACGGTGCCGGCGAAGACCTGTTCGCGCTTGATCTCGGGGTCGCGGGCGAACGGACTGGTCTGATCGCCCTGAGGGATGCCGAGATCGATGAGGTATCCCAGCTCGTCGGACGCGTAGCCGAGCTGAACCGCGATCGGCCCGCGTCGCACGGTTCCCTGGCCGCCGCCGTTCTCGGGTCCCGCCCACAGCACCGACGGCAGACCGCCCTCCCGGGCGAGCGCCCCGACGATGTCGCCCTGCGCGGCCGCGGCCAGCAGGCGCAAGGCGCGGTAGAGGTTCGACTTGCCCGAACCGTTGGGGCCGGTGACGACGGTGAGGTCGCCGAGCGGCACCACGACATCGCGGAGCGAACGGTATCCCGATACAGCCAGAGTGCGCAGCATCCCTTCACTCTGGCATCCGCTTCTGACACCGCCGCCCGCTTCCCGATAGTGTCGGGGCCGTGAGCGAGATCCCAGCCAGCGTCACCCCATCGTCCCCGGCGGCTGATGCCGCCCCCGCCCTCGAGCTGCACGGCCTGGTCAAGAGGTTCGGCGAGAAGGTCGCCGTCGACGGCATCGACCTCGTCGTTCCGAGCGGGTCGTTCTACGGCCTCGTCGGTCCGAACGGCGCGGGCAAGACCACGAGCCTCTCGATGGCCACGGGCCTGCTGCGCCCGGATGCCGGCACCGCCCGTGTCCACGGCATCGACGTATGGCGCGACCCGGTGGCCGCGAAGCGCACGATCGGCAACCTCGCCGACGGTGTGCGGCTCTTCGACCGCCTCACGGGAGAACAGCTCATCACCTACACCGCGATGATGTTCGGGCTGCCGCGCCCCGAGATCGCGCCGCGCGTGTCGGACCTGCTCGACCTCATGGACCTGCGCGCCGCGGCCGGGACCATCGTCGCCGACTACTCCGCCGGTATGACCAAGAAGGTCGCGCTCGCCTGCGCCCTCGTGCACGCCCCGCGTCTGCTGGTGCTCGACGAGCCGTTCGAGTCGGTCGACCCGGTGTCTGCCGCGAACATCGAGGACGTCCTGCGCAGCTACACGACCTCGGGCGGCTCGGTGATCGTCTCGAGCCACTCCATGGATCTCGTCCAGCGCATGTGCGACCACGTCGC
Source organism: Microbacterium sp. AG238 (assembly GCF_003610405.1). Taxonomy (GTDB): domain Bacteria; phylum Actinomycetota; class Actinomycetes; order Actinomycetales; family Microbacteriaceae; genus Microbacterium. The sequence goes on along the minus strand of NZ_RAQC01000001.1, from coordinate 922,218 downwards.
CGTCATCGCCGCCGGCCGGGTGCTGGCCGCGGGCACCATCGACGAGGTGCGCGCCGGTGAGAGCCTGCAGGACCGTTTCGTCTCGCTCGTGGGCGGACGCCACCAGTCGGAGGGACCGCAGTGGTTGCGACAGTCCTGAAGCTGCGTTATCGCGTTCTCGGGAACACGCTCGCTCGGCGGCCCTGGCAGCTGGTCGGCTTCATCCTCGGGTCGCTGTGGGGGCTCGGTATCCTCGGCGGTCTGGTCACGGCGCTCATCGCGCTGTCGATCTTCCAGAACCTCGAAGTGGCGACCGTGGTCTCCGTCCTCGGCGGCTCGGCGCTGATCCTCGGCTGGCTCGTCGGTCCGATCATCATCGCGGGGCTCGACAGCACCGTCGACGCCGTGCGCCTCGCGCCGTTCCCGCTGACGCGCCGCCAAGTCATGCTCGCTCTCGCGGGCACCGGGCTCACCGGCATCCCTGGGATCGTCACCACCGTCGCCGCCCTCGCGACGCTCATCGTCTGGGTGCGCTGGCCGGTCGCTGCGGTCGTCGCGGTTCCCACCGTCCTGCTCGGCGTGCTGACCTGCGTGCTGGCGTCGCGTCTGATGGGCGAGCTGTCGGGTGGCATGGGCGGTCGCCGATCGCGCGAGATCATCGGCACCGTCGTGCTCGTCGTGCTCATCATGACCGGCCCCATCCTGACGGGCGTCGCGGCGCTGCTCGACCAGGCGGGCGGTGATCTCTGGACGCGTATCCAGCAGGCGGCCGGCATCCTCGCCTGGACCCCGCTCGGTGCCGCCTGGTCGGTCGCCCCCAGCGTCGCGGCGGGGCAATGGCTGCCCGCTCTCGCGAGCACGGCGATCGCCATCGCGACCCTCGTCGTGCTGTGGATCGTGTGGGACCGCGTCATCGAGACCGCCGTGTCGTCGCCGCGTCAGCGCGCGACCCGCGCGGTCGCGGCCGGAAAGCTCGGCCTGTTCGGCGTCATGCCGACCGGTGGTGTCGGTGCGACGTGGGCGCGGTCGCTCTCGGGATGGCTGCGCGACCCGCGCTACCTCCGTCAGCTCATCGTCATCCCGCTGTTCCCGGTGCTGTTCGCCTTCACGGGCGGAACGGACGGGTTCATGTTCCTGATCTCGCCCGTCCTGGCTGCGCTCGTGATGGCGGCGGTCGGCTACGCCGACGTCTCGTTCGACGGGACGGCATTCGGCACGACCCTCGCCACGGGCATCTCGGGCCGCGCCGACCGCCTCGGGCGTCTGCTCGGGGCCGCGTGCGTCGGCATCCCGCTCATCCTCGTCATCGCGGTCGCGACGGCCGTGGTCGCGGGCGACGCGGCGCACCTGCCCGCCGTCCTCGGCGCGGCGCTCGGCGTGCTGCTGGCCGGATACGGCGCGTGCGCTGTGTCGTCGGCGCTCATCGTCACGCCCGTGCCCGCGCCCGGTGACAGCCCGTTCAAGAGCACGCCGGGCCAGAACTCCATCGTCGGCTTGCTGGTGTTCGTCGTATGGGCCGCGGTGATCGCGCTGTCGCTGCCGGCTATCGTTCCCGCGATCGTGAACGCCGTCACGGGAGATGCGATGTGGGGCTGGATCGCGCTGGCCGTCGGTGTCGTCTTCGGTGCCGTGGTCGCGATCGTCGGCGTCCTCGTCGGCGGGCGGACACTCGAGCGGACGGGCCCCGACCTGCTCGTGCGCATCAAGTCGTTCCCCACCTGATCTACGCGGGATCCTGCCGGGGGCCGCTCGCGATCAGCGGTAGCGGCGGCCCTCGTCGCGTCGGTACAGCCACACGACGAGGGCTCCCAGCGCGACCGTCCACGCGATGACGCCGAGCACCGCCCACAGCGGCACCTCGGACCCCGTCGCGACGCCGACCACGATCTCTCGCGCCTGACGGATCGGCAGAGCCGACGATGCGGTGTCGAGCCATGCGGGGAACAGCTGCGGGGGCAGGAACAGGCCACCGCCGAAAGCCAGCAGGAACAGCGCGACCTGCGTGACGGCGATGGCCGCCTTCGGGCCTGTCGTGAGACCGATGATCGCGCCGATGAGCATCGGCGGCAGCGCCGTCGCGATCACGAGCACGATGGCCGCGAGCAACCGGAGCGGTTCGGGGCGCGCGCTCGTGAAGATCCCGCCGACGACGAGCAGCGGCAGCATCGCGACGGTCGCGATCGCGAGGGTCGCGAGGATGAGGGCGCCGATGCGGGCGAGCGGGCTTCCGGGGAGCGTACGCAGGTACGGCGTCCACGGCTTCGAGCGCTGCTCGGCGAGTTCGAGGCCGACGGAGAACAGCCCCGACGACATGAAGGCGAACACCACCATCGAACAGACAGCGGCTGTCGCGACGGTGCTGTCGGCCACAACCGCCCCCTGCGGCAGCACGAAGAGGCAGAACGCGAGGGTGGGGAAGACAACCGACCCGATGACGGCGATCGGAACCCGTGCGGTCTCGACGAGGTTGTACTTGGTCGCGGTGAGAGTGAGCGAGAGCGTGGACATCAGGCGGCCTTGTCGGTGTGTGCGGACGTGGAGGTCAGGGTGAGGAACGCCTCTTCGAGGGTCGCCCCGCGCACCGTGAGGTCGGCGAAGGGGAGACCGGCGGCGACGAGCGAGCGGACGAGAGCGTCGGAGTCGGCGACGACGGCGGTGACGGTGCCGTCAGAGGCCGTGTCGTCCAACGCGGTGCCGTGAGAGACGGTGACGGATGCCTCGGGGTCGAGGCGCCGGATGTCGTCTGCCGAGACACCGCGCAGGGTGACGCGGCGACGCGAGACGCTCGACACGACAGCCGCGAGCGTGTCGTCGGTGCGCACGACGCCGTCGTCGATGACGACGACGCGCTGGGCGAGCTGCTCGATCTCTTCGAGGTGGTGGCTCGTGACTACCACGGCGCATCCGGCGGCGTGCCGGGCGCGGACGGCATCCCAGAGGGCTCGTCGGGCGTCGACGTCGAGACCGGTCGTGGGCTCGTCGAGCAGCACGAGGTCGGGATCGCCGACGAATGCCAGCGCAACGGCGACCCGGCGCTGTTGGCCGCCCGACAGTGCGCCGCACTGCTGGCGCAGCAGTGGGCCGAGATCGAACTCGTCGACGATGCGGCTGCGGGGCGAGGGATGAGGGAAGTGCGCCGCGACGAAGTCGAGGACCTCGCCCACGCGCAAGGCGTCGGGCAGGGCCGTCGCCTGGGGCGTCGAGCCGAGCCGCACGCGGGATGACGCGGCGCGCGGGTCGCCGCCGAACAGGCGCACTTCGCCGCTCGTCGGCGTTCGCAAGCCCTCGACGAGCGAGAGCAGCGTCGTCTTGCCGGCGCCGTTCGGGCCCAGCAGGCCGACGCATTCGCCGGCGTGGATGTCGAGGGTCACCCCGGCCAGCGCGGTCACGTCGCCGAAACGCTTCACGAGGTCGCGGGTGCTGATGAGGGCGGTCATGATCCTCCTCCGAGGAGATCGAGCAGGTGGGTGCGATAGGTGCGGAACGCGGCACGCCCGGCGGGCGTCAGCGCAACGTAGGTCACGGGCTTCCGGCCCGCGAAGGCCTTCGCGGTCTCGACGTATCCGGCAGCCTCGAGCTTCGCGAGGTGCGTGGTGAGGTTGCCCGCGGTCATCCCGAGCAGTTTCTGCAGCACGGGAAAGGTCACTTCGTCGCCGTCGGCGAGAGCCTCGTTCAGCGCCGTCACGATGCGCAGGCGGGCGGGGGCGTGGATCACCGGGTCGAGCTCGGTCATCGGCTGCCTTCTGCCGGGATGACGCCGCGAAGCATCAGGGTCGCGACGACGAGCATGGCGAACGGCCCGACCGTCGCGTAGACGAGGTAGTTGGTGGGGGAGCCCGCGTACGACGCGATGATCGCGGTGGCGATCATGATGACACCGAGCGCGTACTGGACGGGCGAGCGCCAGAGCGCACCGCCGGCGAGGTAGAGCACGCCGACCAGCAGGACGAAGATCGCGGGGGAGAGCACCGCCATCACCGCGGCATCCGCGCCCGTGCGCTGCACCGCACCGACCAGGAGTCCGGCGCCGAACATCGACAGCGACCACGCCCAGCCGTACATGGCTCCGGCCAGGCGCGACGGTCCGCGCACGCCGATACCCGAGCGGATGCCGGCCACACCGGACACGACGATGCCCGCCACGAGCACCACGCCGAAGACGATCCACGCGGGCGTCGTCGGGATGCGGAACCACGGATTCCCACCGCCGCTCGCCGCGCTCCAGATGGCTCCGAACCCGATGATCCACGCCGCCGCCCAGGTGATGAGCATCACGGCGTAGTTGCGGTTGACCCAGTGCGCGGTGCGCCGGCGCTGGTCCTGCATGAGGGCGAGCATCGCCGCCGGGTCGGCCTGCTGCTCGTCATCCATCGAATCGTGCTCCATGCAAATCACTTTGCATTGCAAACTTGACGCCGTCAACTCGGCATCCCGTTCCCGTTCCCGTCGCCTCGCCGCATCGGGCGCACTTCGGCGGGATAGGCGCAGTTCGAACCGCGCTCGACAGGCGCAACTGCGCCCCACGCCACGCGCGTCGCCCGCAGGGGATTTGGCGGATGCCGCGAGCGAGCGCTACTGTCGGCGCATGTCTTCGGCTCCGCAGCGCACCGTCACGGTGCTTCGCGCGCGCCGACGTCTGGGCGACCGCCGACGCTAGGCGACCCTGCACGCTCCCGCATCCGCGGTCGAGCGCGTGGTGTCGCCGCCGCCGGTCCCCGTCGCCGCAGAGGCGACGGCATCCCAGACAATAAGGTGGAAGTCATGCCCCTCTCCGTCGCCGTCTCCGGCGCATCCGGATACGCGGGAGGCGAGATCCTGCGCCTGCTCGCCGCTCACCCCGAGGTCGAGATCCGCACGGTCACCGCGCACTCCAACGCCGGTCAGCCCCTCATCGACCACCAGCCGCACCTCCGCTCGCTGCGGCATCTCACGCTGCAGCCCTCGACGCCCGAGGTCCTGGCCGGGCACGACATCGTGTTCCTGGCCCTCCCGCACGGACAGTCCGGGCAGTACACCGACGCGCTCGCCGACACCGCCCTCGTCATCGACGCGGGTGCCGACCACCGGCTGACCTCGTCCGACGACTGGGATGCCTTCTACGGCGGCGAGTTCCACGAACCCTGGACCTACGGCGTGCCCGAGCTTCTGACCGGCGGCGGCAAGCAGCGGGAGAAGCTCATCGGGGCCTCGCGCATCGCGGCCCCCGGTTGCAACGCGTCGACCGTCGCGCTGAGCCTCGCCCCCGGGGTCGCGGCCGGCGTAATCGACCCGGGCGACATCGTGAGCGTGCTGGCCGTCGGCCCCTCGGGCGCGGGCAAGAGCCTGAAGACGAACCTCCTCGCCGCCGAGATCCTCGGATCGGCCAACCCGTACGCGATCGGCGGGACGCACCGCCACATCCCCGAGATCCGGCAGGCGCTGCGCGGCGCGGGTGCGGCGGGTGACATCCGCATCTCGTTCACTCCGGTCCTCGTGCCGATGTCGCGCGGCATCCTCGCCACCTCGACCGCCCCGATCGCAGACGGCGTCAGCGACGCGCAGATCCGCGAGGCGTGGGAGAGCGCCTACGCCGACGAGACCTTCGTGCAGCTGCTGCCCGAAGGGTCGTTCCCCCGCACCGCCGACGTCACCGGCGCGAACACCGCCCTCATGGGCCTCGCGATCGACCGCGCTGCCGGCCGGGTGGTCGTCGTGACCGCGGTGGACAACCTCGCCAAAGGCACCGCGGGTGCCGCCATCCAGTCGATGAACATCGCCCTCGGTTTCGCCGAGACCACGGGCCTGAGCGTGAACGGAGTCGCCCCGTGAGCGTCACCGCCCCCCAGGGTTTCGAAGCCGCCGGCGTCGCCGCGGGTCTGAAGTCCACCGGAAAGCCCGACGTCGCCGTCGTCGTCAACCGCGGCCCGCTCAAGGTCGGCGCCGCGGTCTTCACCTCGAACCGCGCCAAGGCGAACCCGATCATCTGGTCGCAGCAGGCGATCGCCGATGGTGTGGTCGAGGCCGTCGTCCTCAACTCGGGGGGAGCGAACTGCTTCACCGGCAGCTTCGGCTTCCAGACGACGCATCAGACCGCCGAGAAGGCGGGCGAGCTGCTCGATGTGAGCTCGGGCGATGTGCTCGTCTGCTCGACCGGACTCATCGGCACCGGCGATGAGGTGTTCCGAGCCAAGGTGCTCGACGGCACCACCGCTGCGATCGGCTCGCTCAGCGCCGACGGCGGCGAGGCCGCCTCGCTCGCGATCATGACCACCGACTCGCGCCCCAAGCGCGCCGTCGTCTCCCGGGGTGGCTGGACGATCGGCGGTATGGCGAAGGGCGCGGGGATGCTCGCTCCGGGCCTCGCGACGATGCTCGTCGTCATCACCACCGACGCCGTCCTCGATTCGGCGCAGGCCGACGCGGCGCTCCGGTCCGCGACGCGCACGAGCTTCGACCGGCTCGACTCCGACGGATGCATGTCGACCAACGACCAGGTGACGCTGATGGTCAGCGGCGCGTCGGGAGTGACTCCGGATGCCGCGGACTTCGCCGACGCGCTCGCCGGGCTCTGCGCCGACCTCGCCGAGCAGTTGCAGGGCGACGCCGAAGGCGCGAGCCACGACATCTCGATCGAGGTCGTCGGGGCGGCATCCGAAGAGGATGCTGTCGTCGTCGGACGCTCCGTAGCCCGCAACAACCTGTTCAAGGCCGCGATCTTCGGCAACGACCCCAACTGGGGCCGCGTGCTCGCGGCGATCGGCACGACGGATGCCGCGTTCGACCCGTACGACGTCGACGTGTCGTTCAACGGGGTGCGGGTCTGCACGGCCGGTGGGCCCGACCGCCCGCGTGAGGAGGTCGACCTGACGCCTCGCGCGACGCGCATCCTCATCGACCTGAAGTCGGGCGATGCGACGGCGACGATCCTCACGAACGACCTGACGCACGACTACGTCCACGAGAACAGCGCTTACTCCTCATGAACGACATCGACCTCCAGTACACGACCCCCGAAGAGGCGGCAGCCAAGGCGGGCGTCCTCATCGAGTCGCTGCCGTGGCTGCAGCGCTTCCGCGACCAGATCATCGTCATCAAGTACGGCGGCAACGCGATGGTCTCCGAGGAGTTGCAGGAGTCCTTCGCCCAGGACATCGCCTATCTGCGCTTCGTGGGTGTCAAGCCCGTCGTCGTGCACGGCGGCGGCCCGCAGATCTCCAAGATGCTCGACCGGCTCTCGATCGAGAGCGAGTTCAAGGGCGGCTACCGGGTCACGAGCACCGAGGCGATCGACGTCGTCCGCATGGTGCTCACGGGGCAGATCAATCCGCAGCTCGTCGCCCGTATCAACGCGTACGGTCCGTTCGCGACGGGCCTGTCGGGTGAGGATGCCGGTCTGTTCGGCGGCCGCCGCCGCGGTGTCGTGATCGACGGCACCGAGCATGACCTCGGCCACGTCGGCGATGTCGTCGAGGTCGATCCGCAGCCGGTCCACGATCAGCTCGACGCGGGACGCATCCCGGTCATCTCCTCGATCGCCCCCGACCTCGACAATCCGGGTCAGTCGCTCAATGTCAACGCGGATGCCGCGGCCGCGGCCCTCGCGACGGCTCTCGGTGCCACGAAGCTCGTCGTCCTCACCGACGTGCCCGGTCTCTACGCCGACTGGCCCAACCGCGACTCGCTCGTGTCGCATCTGACGTCGACGGACCTCCGCGCGATGCTGCCGAAGCTCGAGTCGGGGATGATCCCGAAGATGCAGGCCTGCCTCGACGCGGTCGACGGGGGAGTGGACACGGCGGCCATCATCGACGGACGCCAGCCCCACTCGGTGCTGGTCGAGGTCTTCACAGCACAAGGAATCGGTACGGAGGTGGTGGCGGGATGACGAACCCGACGATCCAGCAGACGGCGCCCACATGGGCGGACGACGTCGATCGTGACCTCGTGCGCAGCGCGGGTGCGCGCCTGGCGCTGCTCGAACGCGGCGAGGGGGCATACGTCTGGGATGCCGACGGCAAGCGCTACCTCGACTTCCTCTCGGGCATCGCCGTCAACTCGCTCGGGCACGCCCACCCCGTGTTCGTCGAGGCGGTCTCGCGCCAGGCGGCCACCCTCTCGCACGTGTCGAACTACTTCGCGACGCCGCCGCAGCTCGACCTCGCGGCGAAGCTCAAGCGTCTCGCGGGCACCGGTGACGCCGGACGCGTGTACTTCGGCAACTCCGGCGCCGAGGCCAATGAGGCGGCGTTCAAGCTCGCACGTCTGCACGGAGGAGCCGAGCGCCCCCGTATCCTCGCGCTGAAGGATGCCTTCCACGGACGCACGATGGGCACCCTCGCCCTGACCGGCAAGCCGCAGATGCAGCAGCCGTTCGAGCCGATGGTTCCCGGCGTCGAGAGCATCGACTCGACGATCGAGGCCCTCGAGGCCGCGATCGACGATCGCGTCGCGGCGCTGTTCGTCGAGCCCATCAAGGGCGAAGCGGGCGTCATCCCGCTGCCCGAGGGCTATCTCGTGGCGGCGCGAGAGATCACGAAGCGCCACGGCGCGCTGCTGATCATCGACGAGATCCAGACCGGCGCCGGGCGCACCGGCGCGTGGTTCGCGTTCCAGCACGCCGGCATCGAGCCCGACGCGATCACGGTCGCCAAAGGCATCGGCGGCGGCTTTCCGATCGGTGCGCTCATCACGTTCGCGAGCGCGAGCGAGCTGTTCTACCCGGGCACCCACGGTTCGACGTTCGGCGGCAACCCGCTGGGCACCGCCGTCGCCTCGGCCGTTCTCGGCGAGATCGAGAACGCCGGACTCGTCGATGCCGCCGCCACCCACGGCGCGCGCGTGCGGCAGGTTCTCGAGTCGATCGACTCGCCGCTCATCGACGGCGTGCGCGGACAGGGCCTGCTGCTGGGCGTCGGGCTGCGGCATCCGGTCGCCGGCGCCGTCGTGGCCGCGGCGCAGGAGCACGGGCTGATCGTCAACGCGGCCAACGACCGCACGGTGCGGATCGCCCCGCCGCTCACCATCGGCGACGTCGAGATCGACGAGTTCGCCGAGCTTTTCACCGCCGCGCTGCGCACCGTCGAGTCGGCCCTGCTTCTCGAGAACACGACCACGGAGGAATCCGCATGACCCGCCACCTGCTCCGCGACGACGACCTGAGCCCGGCCGAGCAGGCCGAGGTGCTCGACCTCGCCCTGTCGCTGAAGAAGGACCGCTGGAAGCTGAAGCCCCTCGAGGGCCCGCAGACCGTCGCGGTCATCTTCGACAAGTCGTCGACGCGCACGCGCGTCTCGTTCGCTGTCGGCATCGCCGACCTGGGCGGTTCGCCGCTGATCATCTCGACCGCCAGCAGCCAGCTCGGCGGCAAGGAGACCCCGTCCGACACCGCACGGGTGCTCGAGCGGCAGGTCGCCGCGATCGTCTGGCGCACGTACGCGCAGGCCGGGCTCGAGGAGATGGCCCGCGGCACCCGCGTTCCGGTCGTCAACGCGCTGAGCGACGACTTCCACCCCTGCCAGCTGCTCGCCGACTTGCTGACGATTCGCGAGCACAAGGGTGACCTCGCCGGGCTCACGCTGTCGTTCTTCGGCGACGGTCAGTCGAACATGGGTCACTCGTACGTGCTCGCCGGCGTGACCGCGGGGATGCACGTCCGCGTCGCGTCTCCGGAGGGTTACGGTCCCCGTGAGGACGTCGTGGCAGACGCGCAGCGCATCGCGGCCCAGACGGGCGGCTCGGTCACGATCCTGGTCGACCCGCTCGAGGCGGCATCCGGTGCCGACGTCATCGTGACCGACACCTGGGTCTCGATGGGCAAGGAAGAGGAGAAGATCGCACGCATCCGCGATCTGGGCGCGTACAAGGTGACGCAGCAGACGATGGATGCCGCTGCCGACGGCGCGATCTTCATGCACTGCCTGCCCGCCGATCGCGGGTACGAGGTCGACGCCGACGTCATCGACGGATCGGACAGCGTCGTCTGGGACGAAGCAGAGAACCGCCTCCACGCGCAGAAGGCGCTGCTGGTCTGGCTGCTGCGTCAGCAGTGACCACGAGGCGGTGAGGAGCGTTCGGTGTCGGGGATGAGCGAGATGCTGCGGCGCCGCCCGCTGTTCGCGCCGTCGCGCATCGACGGCATCGACCTCGCTCGCGGCCTCGCCGTGATCGGGATGCTGGCAGCACACCTGCTCGCGATCCCCGACTTCGATTGGACGATCCCCTCCTCGTACGAGGGGATCGTCCACGGTCGCTCGTCCATCCTGTTCGCCACCCTCGCGGGCGTGTCGATCGGGCTCATCAGCGGCGGCCCGGTGCCGCTGCGCGGCCCACGACTCGAGACGACTCGTCTGCGCCTGCTCGTGCGGGCCGGGGCGATCTGGGTGATCGGCGTGCTGCTGCTGTTCCTCGCGGTGCCGGTGTACGTCATCCTCCCCGCCTACGCGCTGCTGTTCGTGATCGCCGCCGCGGTCCTGCCGCTGCGGGCGCGTACGCTGCTCATCGCGGCCGGGGTCGTGGGGCTCGTCGCGCCGTTCCCGCAGGCGGCGATCGACGGCCTGGCGTTCTGGTCGACGCCCGCCGGGGTCGATCTATCGAACGCCCTCGGTTGGCACTACCCCTTCCTCACCTGGATGGCGTTCGTCCTGGCTGGTATGGGCGTGGCGCGCCTCGACCTGCGCTCGCGCGCGACCCCGTGGCTCGTCGCCCTCGCCGGGCTCGCCCTGACGGCGGTCGGGGCCGCTCTCGACATCGTCTGGGGGCGCTCGGAGGTCTTCGGTGAGACGCCGTGGACGGGCGAGGCCCATTCCTCCGGGCTGTTCGAGGTGATCGGATCCGGCGGCTTCGCGCTGCTCGTCATCGGCGTGTGCGTGCTCGTGTGCCGGACGCCGATCACCTGGGCCGCTCTGCCGCTGCGCGCGGTGGGCTCGATGCCCCTGACCGCGTACTCGGCGCAGATCGTGGTGTGGGCCCTCACCCGTCCCGCCGCCGAGCCCGGCGTGTTCGAACTCGACGCCTACCGGGCGCTCGACCCGTTCTGGCCGATGACCCTCGGCATCATCCTCGGATGCACCGTGTGGGCCCTCGTCGTCGGGCGTGGCCCGCTCGAAGCCGGCATCGACGCACTCGCGCGGCTGACCGTCCGCGGGCACTCGGCGGCGCCGGGCGCGGCGATGCCGCCCCGATAGGCTGGAGCGATGAGCGAAGACACGTCAGGCGGCACGAACTCCGGGGCTCTCTGGGGAGCCCGCTTCGCCTCGGGCCCGGCGCCCGAGTTGGCCCGCCTGAGCCGATCGACCCACTTCGACTGGGCTCTGGCCGGCTATGACATCGCCGGATCGCACGCTCACGCGAAGGCGCTCGCCGCGGCCGGTTACCTCACGCCCGACGAAGAGAGCCGCATGCACGCGGGGCTCGACTCGGTGCTCGCGGCCGTGCGCGACGGCTCGCTGCAGCCCGCTCCCGGCGACGAAGACGTGCACGGCGCGCTTGAGGCCGCTCTCATCGCGACCGTCGGACCGGAGCTCGGCGGCAAGTTGCGCGCCGGCCGCAGCCGCAACGACCAGATCGCCACTCTGGTGCGCCTGTACCTGCTCGATCACGCCGAGGTCATCGCCCGCGACATCCTGCGGGTGATCGACGCCATCGTCGGCCAAGCCGAGGCGCACTCGCGCGCCATCATGCCCGGCCGCACCCACCTGCAGCACGCGCAGCCGGTGCTGCTCGCCCATCACCTGCAGGCCCACGCGTGGCCGCTGCTGCGCGACCTCGAGCGCCTGCGCGACTGGTCGGCCCGCGCTCGGGTCTCGCCGTACGGCGGGGGAGCGCTCGCCGGGGCCACTCTCGGTCTCGACCCTCAGCTCGTGGCGACGGAACTCGGTCTCGAGCGTCCCGCCGACAACTCGATCGACGGCACGTCGTCGCGCGACGTTGTGGCCGAGTTCGCGTTCATCGCCGCGATGATCGGCGTCGACATCTCGCGGTTCGCGGAAGACATCATCATCTGGAACACCCGCGAGTTCGGCTTCGTGACCCTCGACGACGGCTATTCGACCGGGTCGAGCATCATGCCGCAGAAGAAGAATCCCGACATCGCCGAGCTCGCCCGCGGCAAGGCGGGGCGCATGATCGGCAACCTGTCGGGTCTGCTCGCCACCCTCAAGGCGCTGCCGCTGGCGTACAACCGTGATCTGCAGGAGGACAAAGAGCCTGTCTTCGACTCGATCGAGACGCTCGAGGTCGTCCTCCCCGCGTTCGCCGGCATGATCGCGACGCTTCGGTTCGATCTCGTCCGTATGGCCGAGTTGGCGCCGCAGGGCTTCTCGCTCGCGACCGATGTCGCCGAATGGCTTGTGAAGCGTGGTGTTCCTTTCCGCGAGGCGCATGAGATCTCGGGTTCGCTCGTGCGGCTCTGCGAAGAGCGCGGGATCGAGCTGCACGAGGCATCCGACGACGACCTCGTCTCGGTCTCGGAGCACCTCTCTCCCGAGGTCCGAGGTGTCCTCTCACCCGAGGGGTCGGTCGCCAGCCGCGACGGTGTCGGCGGTACCGCACCGGTGCGGGTCGACGAGCAGCGCGCGGCATTGATCGCTCGCGCCCAGCAGGCCGTGCGTGTGTGGCAGCTCTGATATCAGCCCGGAGCTGATATATCGGGTTCATCAGCTCAACACTTATATACCAAAAATATAAGTGCTAGCCTGATCGCTATGTCCATCGCCGTCATCGCAGACATCGTCGGATCGCGTCTGCTCGAAGACCGCAGTCGCACACAGGCGCGGATCGAGGCGGCCATGGCCGAGGTCGACCATTCTCTACCCGTCGCCGCGGCGCCCATGCGCGCCACGTTCGCCGATGAGTTCCAGGCGGTCTTCGACGACCTCGACGACGCGCTGGCCTGGCTTCTGCTTCTCCAGCTCGCCCTGCCCGACGAGACGTCGCTGCGGTTCGGGCTCGGCGTCGGCGACGTCGGCTCGGTCGTCTCGGAGAGCTCGGACATCTCCGACGGCCCGGGGTGGTGGCGTGCGCGCGCGGCGATCGAGCAGGTGCACGCGATGCAGGACCGCGCGGTTCCGCGCGCCCGCACCCGCATTGTCGGAGGGGAGGACGAGGATATCGCCATGGCCGACCGCATCCGCTTCGCCAACGCCTACCTGCTCTCACGCGACGAGATCGTCGGGGCGATGTCGGAGCGCGCTCGGCGGCTGACCTACGGTCGCTGCCTCGGCCGCACGCAGGGTGCGCTCGCGAAGGAGGAGGGCATCACGCAGTCGGCGGTCTCGCAGCTGCTCGCATCCTCGGGGGCCCCCGCGATCGTCGCCGGGTACGCAGCTCTGACGGAGCGTTCGTCATGATCGGCGCGGGGCTCATGCTGCTGGCGGTCGGCGGGCTCGATCTCGCCCGCAAGAGGCTGTCGGGTGCGAGGCTTGGGATCGTCCTGGTCGTCCTTGGCGCAGCACTCCTGCCGCTCGCGGCATGGGCCGGGGCAGCAGCGTGGTGGTTCGCAGCGATCGCCGTCGCGGCCGGATGGGCAGCGGTCACCTCGACGCGCGAGCCCACCCGCTGGGGCCTGTGGCCCGCGGCGCTCCTGGCCGTCGTCGTGGCCGTGGCGGTCGCGCTCATCGGGGTGCGCGACGGCCAGGGCCCTCTCGAGCGGATCTGGCCGATCGACTCGCCCCTCGGCGTCGTGAGCCTCGACCTCGCCATCGCGCTCGCGGGTGCGCTGGTGTTCCTCGTCGAATCGGGCAATGTCATCGTGCGTGCGTCGCTCCGCGGCGGGGTCGTGGCCGCCGAAGCGGCGAACGAGCTGAAGGGCGGGCGCATCATCGGCCCCCTCGAGCGCGTGCTCGTCTTCGCGCTCACCCTCACTGGAGCGTTCACGCTTCTCGCCGCCGTGCTCGCGGCGAAGGGCATCGTCCGCTTCCCCGAGATCTCGCGCGACCACGACGGGGGAGACCGCGCCGAGTACTTCCTCGTCGGAAGCCTGGTCAGCTGGGTCGTCGCGCTCGGTGCGGCTTTCCTCATCTGGTGGGGCACCGCCGCCTGAGCGTCGTCGGTGAGGCGCTCAGCACGCCGCCGGTCTTGTGGCTTCGGAGGACTGTTTCGTGTGCCGTCATCAGGCTCAGCCGCCGGGCTGGGGCCTCGACGTCGCCCGAGGCGCCCGCCAGCCTGATGACGGAACGGCGACGCCGCGCGTTGGGTCCCCATGCGCGGCTGCGAGGGCACGTGGTCGGTCTGTATGACGTTTCCTCGGCGTGCTGATTCCCGTGCCGTCGACAGGCTCAGCCGCCGGGCCGGGGCCTCGACGTCGCCCGAGGCGCCCGCCAGCCTGATGACGGCACCGCGAAGGCTGGGGCCGGACCGCCGGTCGGGCCGTGTCGGCGGGTGCGCCGCTGATAGCCTGAAGCGCGTGTCTGATGAAGCCCTGACGACCGCCCCCGTGGCGCTCGATCCCGCGTTCGAGAACGTGTGGGACGAGCTGGTGTGGCGCGGTCTCGTGCATGTGTCCACCGACCAGGAAGCGCTGCGAGAGGCGCTCGGCGGAGACCCCATCACGTATTACTGCGGCTTCGACCCGACGGCGGCATCCCTGCACCTCGGTCACCTCGTGCAGCTGCTGACCCTTCGCCGCCTGCAGCTGGCCGGTCACAAGCCCCTCGGTCTCGTCGGCGGCTCGACCGGCCTCATCGGCGACCCCCGTCCGACCGCCGAGCGCACGCTCAACTCGCGTGAGACCGTCGCCGAGTGGGTCGACCGCCTGCGCGGTCAGATCGAGAAGTACCTCAGCTTCGAGGGCGAGAACGCCGCCCGCATGGTGAATAACCTCGACTGGACGGCGCCGATGTCGGCGATCGACTTCCTGCGCGAGATCGGCAAGCACTACCGCGTCGGCACGATGCTGAAGAAGGATGCCGTCGCCGCGCGCCTGAACTCCGATGCCGGCATCAGCTACACCGAGTTCAGCTACCAGATCCTGCAGGGGCTCGACTTCCTCGAGCTCTACCGCCAGTACGGCTGCACGCTGCAGACGGGCGGATCGGACCAGTGGGGCAACCTCACGAGCGGCACCGACCTGATCCATCGCGTCGAGGGCACCTCGGTGCATGCGTTCGGCACGCCGCTGATCACCAACAGCGACGGCACGAAGTTCGGCAAGAGCGAGGGCAACGCGATCTGGATCGACGCGGAGCTCACGAGCCCGTACGCGTTCTACCAGTTCTGGCTCTCGACCGCGGATGCCGACGTCGTCGAGCGCCTGAAGGTGTTCACGTTCCTCAGCAGCGCCGAGATCGCCGAGTACGAGCGTCTCGTCGCCGACGAGCCGTTCCGCCGCGCGGCGCAGAAGCGTCTGGCGTTCGAGGTCACCGCGACGGTGCACGGCGTGGATGCGACGGCGAAGGTCATCGCGGCATCCGACGCTCTGTTCGGACAGGGCGACCTGACCGCTCTCGACGCCGCCACGCTGCGCTCGGCTCTGCAGGAGCTTCCGCACGCCACCGCATCCGCCGGCGCCTCGGTCGTGCAGCTGCTCGTCGACACCGGGCTCGTCGCCAGCCTGTCGGAGGCCCGCCGGGCCATCGCGCAGGGCGGCGTCTCGATCAACGGCGCGAAGGTCGACGACGAGTCGGCCGTCGTCGTCGGCGACCTGCCGGGCGGTGTGGCCGTGCTGCGGCGGGGCAAGAAGACGCTCGCGGGCGTCTTCGTCGAGGACTGACCCGACCGGATGCCGTTCACCCCGAGCCACGCCGTCGTCGCGCTGGCGGTCGTTCGCACACCGCTCGTGCCGGCGGCGGTGGCTGTCGGGGCGATGGCTCCGGATCTGCCGTTGTTCGTGCGCGGGGTCGGCATCAGCTATGCGCAGACGCACGCGTACCCGTGGCTGACGGTCGTGATCGCGGGTGTGCTGCTGCTCGCGTGGTGGCTGCTGCTGCGCCCGGCGGTGCGTGAGCTCGCGCCGGACTGGCTCGCGGGAAGGCTGCCGTCGGCGTGGGACGCTACGGGCGGTGACGCGCTGCGAACGGTCGGGCCGGCAACGGGGCGGAGCCGGTCGGTCGCGGTCACGGTTCTTCTGGTCGTGGTGTCGCTCGCTCTCGGCGTGCTGAGCCACATCGCGTGGGACGCCTTCACCCACGAGGGGCGCTGGGGCGTCGAGCTCTTCCCCGTGCTGGCCGAACTCTGGGGATCGTTCCACGGCTACCGATGGTTCCAGTACGCCTCGAGCGCGCTGGGTTTGGTCGGGCTCGCGGTGGCGGGGGCGTTCTGGTTGCGGAAACGGTCGTCGGCTCCGGTGAGGCGGGTGCTGCCGGGTGCGGTGCGGGTGGTCTGGTGGGCGTCGCTGCCGGTCGCGCTCGTCGTGGCGTGGCTGATCGGCCTCGCCGCGCATGGCCCGCTGACGGCGGAGTGGACCGCCCAGCACCTCGCGTACCGTGTGCTGCCGCCCGCATGCGCCATCTGGGGAGTGGTGACGCTCGTGCTGTGCGTCGTCGTGCAGGTGGCGCGTCGCCGCGCTGTGCGCTGAGTATCGCGGGCTTCTGGTCTTCAGCGGCCCGTGCTCGTGTGCGCCGAGGCGATGGATCAATCGACTCCGCGTAGCCGGTCGATCTCACGGCGTTCGCGTTTCGTGGGCCGTCCGGCGCCGCGGTCGCGGACGGCGAGCATCGCCATCGGCTCGCGCGGGGGAGTGCGGTCTTCCAGGGCGGTCGCGGCGACGGGCGCGCCGACGCGCTTGGTGAGCGTCTGCCGGACGACGAGGATGCGGTCGAAGCCCGCGATCCGCACGCGCAGCTCGTCGCCGGGCTTCACCGACTGCGACGCCTTGACCTTCTCGCCGTTGACCCGGACGTGACCAGCTCGGCAGGCCGTGGTCGCCGCTGAGCGGGTCTTGTAGATGCGTACCGCCCACAGCCACGAGTCCACGCGGACAGGGGAGACGGATGCGGTCATGCGTTCCATTCTCGCTGAAGGGTCAGGGGTGCTCTCCGGCGCTGATCTCGTTCGCGCCGGCCAGGTCGAGGGAGACCACGGCGACGTGTGGCTTGGGGCGCGCGACCTCACGGAAGCCCGCGTTGAGGAACGTGGAGAGAGCCCCGTGGTACAGCTCGTTCGAGGTGACCTTTCGCCCCGCATCCGGGTCGACCGGGTACGCCTCGACCACCCGCGCGCCGTTATCGCGAGCAAAGGTGATCGCGGCATCGAGGAGCGCCGCGTTGAGGCCCGAGCCACGGTGCTCCTTGCGCACGGCGAAGCAGCTCACGGCCCAGACATCCGCGTCGTCCCAGGGCTCTTCGGTCGCACCGGCGTATGCGCGGGTCTTGCTCAGTCGGATCTGGCGAGTACGCGGACCGACACGGACCCAGCCGGCCGCGTCGCCATTGACGTAGGCGATGAGTCCGGGGGAGGGCGCGGCATCCACTTCGCTTCGGAAGGCTGAGGCACGGCCGTCGATATTGGTGCGCTGGAAGTCGGCGTTGGTCATCGTCCACCACTGGCACTGACACTCGTGTCCGTCGCCGCCACCGCTCATCGCGTGCTGGGCATCGCTGAAGCTGCCCGGCGTCACCGGCACGATCGTCGTCTCGCTCATGGCCAGACCGTACTGCCCGCCTCGGACACCGGGCAACGATCGGTCGTCGCCGAAGCCGCGCAACGCGCCCGGGTGCGCCGGTTCGCGAGCGGGCTCAGGACCGGTTAGGATAGGGGAGTTGTCCGCGTGCGGACAGCGGACCGGGATGTGGCGCAGCTTGGTAGCGCACTTGACTGGGGGTCAAGGGGTCGCAGGTTCAAATCCTGTCATCCCGACCGGAACGGGCCCGGAATCTCGCAAGAGGTTCCGGGCCTTCTGCATGTCCGGAAACACGCTGGGGCACGTTTAGGGCACGCAGGTGGGTCGTCCCATGACGGCTCTGCCAGGATGAAGTCGTGGCCGACATCAAGCAGGTGATGGATACTCTGGCTGCGGACTTCGACATCGATGACGCCGCGCCGGAGTATGAGCGCCTGTACGCGAACGAGGAACCTCCACTCAACGGTGTCTTTGCGATCATCCACGCCGAGCTCAATCGACACTTCCGATTCATGAACACGAAGATTCGGGCGGGTAGACATTTCAACGCCGATCCCAGCCGCGAACTGATCGACCTCATCGGTGAGCTGAATGGCGTGCGCCGAGCCCTGAAGCGCGTCGGTATGTCCCTGGTTGTGCGCGACGACTACCAGCGAACCATCGAGGCCTGCAACCACTTCCTCGTCCCGTCCGGTGGATCCACGATCCCGGACTGGATGAATGAGATTGACATTGAGAGATTCGAGCCTGTTCTGTCGGTGGCGGACCGAGCGCCCCAGCGTGCCGGAGCGGTCGCTCCCGACCTCGTGTTGGTCGGAGAGGGCTCATTCGCTTTCGTGCACAAGTTTGTCGACCCGCTCTACGGCATCACCTTTGCCGTCAAGCGAGCGAAGAACTCGGTGAGCGAACGAGATTTGGAGCGCTTCCGCAAAGAATTCGAGCTGCTCAGCAGCATTCGGTTCCCCTACGTCGTGGAGGCCTACCAGTACGATCCCGACCGCAACTCCTTCACCATGGAGTACTGCGACGAGACACTCAACACCTACATCCGGCGGACCAACGCCGAGCTGCCGTGGGCATCCCGCAAGCGAATCGCGTTGCAGTTCCTCTACGGGCTCAACTTCCTCCATGCCCGCGGCATCCTCCACCGGGACATCAGCCGCAACAACGTACTGGTGAAGCACTTCGACAGTGGCGCAGTCCTTGTGAAGCTGTCGGACTTTGGCCTTCACAAAGGTGACAAGTCCGACTTCACGCGCACCGACACCGAACTCAAAGGAACGATCCTCGATCCCACGCTGGAGAGTTTCAAGGACTTCGCGGTAGTGAACGACATCTACGCCGCAGGCGCGATCATCTCTTACATCTTCTCGGGGCGACAAGCCTTGGGCGGATGCGAGGGAGATGTCGAGGTCATCGTCCAGAAGGCCACCCACGCTCGCCCGAACGCGCGATACGCGACTGTGCTTGCCATGATCCAAGACATCGAGAGCCTTCGACCTCCGACGGGCGAGTCGCTGACGCCCGCAGAGGCACCCGCCTAGCCTCCCAGCGCAACGATGGGCGCGGGATGGGCACTCGCGGCGGCAACGTGGGCGGAGAATCGCGCACGGTGGGCGCTGTAGTCCTTCTTGCGCAGATGAGCGTAGACGCGATTCGTGATGGCTTCCGACTCGTGACCCATCGCGCGGCTCAGCTCGAACATCGTCAGCGTGCCGCTCTCCAGCGCCAGCGTGGCGAACGTGTGGCGCAGCTCGTGAAACACCAGGTCGCCCAGCCCTGCGCGCTCACAGGCAGGTTTGAAATCGTTGCGGCAGAATCCCTTCGGGTCGAGCGCGTAGTCGTAGCTGATCTTGGAGTGTCCTGGCACCTTCCCGGGCCACAGGCCCGCCTCCAGGTTGGTGCGGTGCGGGTGATTGCGAATATAGGCGCCCAGGTCGTGGAACAGCCGGTCGTCCAGGATCGGCACGTCGCGGCGACCCGCCCGGGTCTTGGGAGCGCCGGTGATGTAGCCCTTGCTGGTGTGGGTCTTGTTGAGGCGCACCTGCACTTCACCCGCACGGAGGTCGACATCGCGAATGCGGAGTGCGGCGACCTCTCCGATGCGCAGACCGGTGAACGCGGCCAGACGCACCATGCACCGGTTCGACTCGGGTTTGACCATCGTCGACGTAGACGACCAGACGGTCGAAGAACGCAGCGAGCAAGTCTCGGCGGACGTTGTCCGACACGCGGTCGCATAGGTCGCCGGGGTTCTCGAGGAGGTCGAGATAGGTCAGCACGCGTTCAGCACGCGTTCAGCTCCCGACCGCAGGTGGCTCTCGGTTCTTTTGAGGCGCTCGCTGATGAAGCCTTCTTTAGCGTTATGTCGTTCAGGCGAGTCCGGAGCTTTTCGCTGGGCATGGTGCCGTCCACCGCGAGGTCGATGAGTCGGTCTTCCTGAGACTCGAGTGTTTTCAGGTGCCTGCGGAGGGTCGCCGTGAGTTCACGATCCGCGGTCTGCAGCGTGTCCATTGCACTGGTGACCTCAGCTCGAAGTGATGTCAGCATGGCTTCATCGAAGCGCTCAGCGACGATCGCGCGACGGACCGCGGCCTCGACATCGTCTAACCGGATGGTCCCGATGGAACAACGACCCCGCTGCTTCGCTGCACACAGGCAATACTCGGCGAAACTGGAGGTTCACTCGGCCGCGCCACTAGCGATTGCTTCGGGCGCCGTCGTACTCCAGGCCTAGATGTCTTTATCGCATTTCTCGCAATTCGGGACGACGAAGCGTATCTCGCTGCGGCCGTCTCCACGGGCCTCCGCTTGTTTGCAGTCCTTTGTATCGTGGTTGCGCTCGTTGCGGCCTTCCTGTCTGCGAGATGGCGTGGTCTACAGGCGGCGGGAGTTGTAGGAGTGACGATCGTGGCTATCGGGGTCGCATTCATCGGCCAATCCCTCGCGGTCGAGGCCGGTACTTTCGTTCCATGACTTGTGCTGGCATCAGACCTGCCGGCCGTTCAGCAGTGAGTCCAAAGGCTTTGGAGATCGACCCGAGCCGTCGAGTTGCGCATTGAGGCACGCGACTACCGCACGGGGTGGCTGACCATGAGCGCAAGCAGAATACTCGGGGCTCGGTGCGCCGGATCGAAGCGAAGCCGCCACGTTCTGCCAGCCGCGACGGTCGCGGGGACGGTGGCGCAGGTGACAGTGCGGTGCTTGCCGCACCCGCACTGTTCGGCGCCACCCACGAAAGGCTGACTATCTCCCCTCAGGGAGCAACACGGATGCGCTACCGATCGTAGTGCTCGAGGGAACGGTTCCCAACGCCTCGTTGGGTGCGGGACTGGATGATGCATCGAAGCGGCATCGTCGGACGAAGCCGAGCTCCTGAGCTCTAGCTCGCACCAGGCGCCGAGGTGTTTGCCGGAGCTGGAGTGGGAGCAGAAGCGCGCCAATCTAGCCGAATAGTGATCAGGTAACCCAACAGTAGATTGACGCTGCAGAGGTGCGGGGCTCCGCCTCCTCGGGTGGCGGAGCGCAGCTTCGTGTCCTCCGAAAGGTCGACTTGCGCCCCCGGGAGGTGGCTGATAGAAATCAGTCAGCCCGATGTTTGAACCTTGCGAACGCTTATCGCGAGACAGTCAGGCGTTTCCCAATCACCTGCATCGTCGATGTCGTCATCTCAAGGTCGTTATGCCTCGCGCTCGTTCTCTTCGCCTGCCCCTTTTCTGCCTCGTTCTCGCTGTATCGCTTTCGGGGTGCGCATCGCCGGCCGAGACACCCACTGTCGAATCCCCACCCGTGGAACCGACACCATCTGCCACCCCGGTAATCGATGTGAACTCCGCTTCCGTATGCGGGCAAGCTTCCGCGCTGCGCGGCATCGAGAACCGGGTGCTTTCGGCAACCGGTGCTGAGCCGACGGATGAAGTTGGATCTGCGCTGCTTGACGGGTGGCGCTCACTGATCTTCGTGTCGACGAACGAGGTCGGGGCGGCCGCTCAGCGTGTCACCACAGCCGCGGCTGCTGCCGCATCCCTTTCGGACGACGCATTCCTTGAGACCTATCAGGTACTCGTTGCTGCGTGCGACGCGGCTGATACGCCAATCACAATGAGTTCCGCGGGCGGTTGAGCGTTCTATCGCACCAACAGTGCGCCGATCCCGGCCGAGATGGGGAGCCGCGGGGCGTCCTAGCAACTACAAGGGGGAAATGAATGAAAAAACGAAGAACTGTTTCGGTATTGACAGGCGTCCTGCTCGGCGCGTTCGTTGGAGGGGGAGCCGCCGTCTTGGTGGCAGGCGCCTCTTCAGAGGTGTCGCCGCGCACTGTCGGAGAAGGCGAGATCATCACCGAATGGAACGCAGCCCTCGAGCGCTCGGAGCTCGAGCTGCCGGTCGGCATCGCGTTCCCGCAGGATCCGCCCGCGTTCTTCACCAGTGCTCTCGACACGCCTGAGGTCGATCAATTCGAGGCTGGATTGTTTGATGATCACGTCCGTCAGTTCTGGCGCTGCAGCTGGCTCGCTGTCGAGAGCGAGTCTGTCGATGCCACGCGACAGGATCGAGTCGCTGCGGAGGCGCAACTAGACGCATTCGCGGGTGAGCTGCCGGTCGAGGTCGTCGCCGAATTCGAGGACTATCAGCAAGCGCTTGAGGACGTATCGATGGCTTCCGGAGAATCCCCGGAGGCTATCGAGTACGTCACCGACTGTGAGGGAGTTACGCGATGAGCGCCGACGCTAATGTCGCATTTCCCGCCAATGCCGCGGCTAACAATACGCCCCCGAGGCGAAGTACTTTTCGGCCCTTCTTGGTGTCCGCAGTAGTGACTTTCGTGCTCGCCCTTGGCATCGCACCGGCCGCCGCGCAGACACACTACGACGTCGGCTCGACCCAGGAAGCGAACGTCATCCATCACCATCAAAACCCACGGTTCAATTCATTCACCTCGAACACGATGAGCATCAAGTTCAAGTCGTTCACCGGCAATTCCGGCCTCTCGGTCGGTGTGCGTTTGTCCGACGGACGACAGGTGGCACGCGCGACGCTTTCCCACCCGCCGGGCTTGAACGCCTGGAAATCCTTCCTCAATACAAGTGGCGGCGTCGCCCGCATCGGCATGGGGCAGTTCTGGCTGAACTCTAAGGGCGAAAACTACTGCGGCACGGGCTGCCCGCCCGGACAGCAAGTCACCTGGAACTCCGACCTGTCCTTCAACAACCCGGCTTGAACGAGTGGGTCGGTCTGGCATCCGGGCTGACCCACCCCGGCCGGCCGATCGAGGCGCGCGACTTGCGTACAAATTGGACGTCGGGGCGGATGGCGTCCTTGCGATCGGGCGTTCGACGGCGCGACTCGCCCACAACCCATGAACTGAGTGACAAGGAAGCGACGAGGAACGCCAGATGAGTTTGAAGATTGCACGCCTCACCCGGCGGCACGCGTTGCAGGGGGCAACGCTGGCGGTGGGCTACCTAATCGCCGATCTCACGTCCCCGGACCGCGGAATCGGGCTGCTAGTCACGCCTAATCCTGCGCCGGCGAATGTAGCGGCGCAGGCGACTACCGTCACGACTGCTCGATTCTTCGACGAAGCGTGGAGCCGGGGCGTCGAACTCGATTTCCCCGTAGCTCTCGCAGTGCAATCTCCAGCCGATCGTGATGCCACGGCCGTCCTCACATGGGACGCCAGGCTGTTCGAGGTGGACGATAACGTGTTCTACTCGCGGTCCGGGCAATTGGAGAGCATTTCTCTTGATCAGTTCGAGTCCGGACGACTTGCCTTCACGCTTCCCCGAGACGCCCATGCACTCTACTTCCAATCGAGGTCGACGAACACCTACCCAAGCGACAACGTCGTCGATCCGATTGTCACCGTCCTCGAGGTCGACGGTGACGAGTTGTACCGATCAGCACCGCGGGTAACGCCCGCGTCGCCGTGGGGAATCGAGCTTAGGGCGGAGTGGGCTCAGCACAATGGGTTCACCTATCCTGTGTCGATCACTGCACTGAGCATCGGCCCCTCGCCCGTGCCGGCCGGAGTGGCAATTGTGGTGCGAACGTACCAGTCCGTTGGTTCAGAGTTGCGCGTCGCGGAGGAGGAGGGCGTGCGCGCGGACGCGCCGGCGCCCAAGAATCAGGTAGTAGATCTCAGCTTCGAGATCATCCAAGCCCTGGCGGCTGGAGAGGTGGCCAACATTTTGCTCGCCGCGGGGGAGGTCGACGTGAACGGCGTACCTGCCGTCAAACAAGTCGGACAAGTCTTCGTGTCAATTCCCGACTCGCTGAGACCAAGTGCTCGAGCCACGAAAAAGTACGACGTGGCCGCGGTGACCGCTTCGGGCACTGCCCTGACTGACGCATCCACGCAACGAAAGGCCTGACCATTGGTTGATGAGATGGTGAAGGCCACCCAGCGGTGGCTTCAAGACACCTATAAGAACCACAGCCAGTGGAACGAGGTGCCCATCAACGGGTTCACTGGCTGGCCCACGATGTTCGGGCTGATCCGAGGGCTTCAGATCGAGCTAGGGATCGCCTCACTTTCGGACAACTTTGGTCCGGGCACAACGAGTGCATTCACAGCGCAGATCGGCTCGGTATCCGCGAACACGTCAAATAAGAACATCATCCGGCTTGCGCAAGGAGCGCTGTGGTGCAAAGGGTATTCTGGTGGTGAGGAGTGGTCGGAGTTCTCGCCGAGTGTTCAAGCTTCGGTGAAGAGCCTCACTGCAAATATGGGGCTGACGTCGGTAACGTCCATCTCGGCAAAAGTTCTGAAGAGCCTGATGTCGATGGACGCTTACACGGTGCTTTCGGGCGGAGACGCCCAGAAGCGTGCGGTGCAGCAGTGGCTTAACGGAAAGTATGCGCATCGGCCAGCATTCAATATCCTGCCGTGTGATGGTCTCTTCTCAAGGAACACGCAGCAAGGCCTGATGTACGCCATTCAGTATGAATTGGGTATGTCCGACCGTGTAGCGAACGGAAACTTCGGACCGGGTACGCAGTCCGGTCTCAGGGCCAGTGCGAACCTTCTAAAGGGCAGCACCGACACGAACAAGAACTGGGTGCGCCTCTTCCAAGGTGCTCTGCGATTCAACGGGTACGCGTCCCCGTTTAGTGGAGTGTTTGATGCGGCTACGCAAACTTCGGTGGAGCAATTCCAGACCTACGCTGAACTGCCAAAACATGGGAACGCGGATTATCCCACCTGGGCCTCATTGCTGATCAGCACAGGAGATGACACGCGCGGGGGCATCGCTAGCGACATGTCCACGCAACTGACCGCTGAACTTTGCGCTGCGTTGTACAATGCGGGCTACAGGACGGTGGGCCGCTATCTGACCGTTACGAGCAAGCGATACCTGCCCGGCGAGCTCAAAGCGATCTTCGATGCTGGGCTCTCGACGTTCCCGATCATGCAAGAGGCGGGCACGGAAATTGGGTACTTCAATCGTGAGATTGGGTACGGTCACGCTCAACAGGCTGCTCGTCGGCTTCGTCAGCTCGGTTTTCCGAGCGGCACTACTGTCTTCTTCGCGGTCGACTTCGATGCGACGGATGATGTTATCGCATCATCGGTCATTCCGTATTTCGAGGGTGTCAAAGAGCATCTGGGACGCACACGAGTGCCGTTCAACATCGGCATCTACGGTACCCGGAACGTGTGTACTCGAGTGATCAAGGCGGGACTAGCCAAAGAGGCATTCATTGCCTCGCTTTCATGGGGTTGGAGCGGGAACCTCGGGTACGCGTTGCCGCCAAGCTGGTCGTACGACCAAATCCGCAATTACAGGCTCGAAGGCACCGCAGCTCACACTGATAGCGGTCTCGATATGCCGATCGACAAAAACGTTCAGTCGTCTCGAGCCAAGCCGGTCTACCGACTCGATATGCTCGCCACGCCCCTTGTTGGTGGGGCGTTCGATCGCTTCTACTGGATGATCACTCACCTTTCTGTGCTCGCAGAGATCACCGGCGCAAACCAGAGCGTCCTGGACCAGAACAACGCGGTCCTGTACTACGTCCAGTCCAAGAACCCCGGGTATCTAACAGGTACGTTTCAGGCCTACGTGCCGGGGAATCCGCTGCAGAAGAGCTTCTACGACTCATTCCCAGGGTGGGCTTCCGCACAGGAAAGCGTCCTGAACGAAACCAACTTCATCGATTCCTACGCAGTGCCCGGCGGCGGCACGACGGTGGGAACCTCGCACCTCGCAGTCACAGTTCGCGGGTACATGCGGTATGGCTATGCCGGCTCGAACGGCCGCTCAACCGTTGGCGTGGGAGATCTTGGCGGCTGGGCGCTGGACCTGGCGACCTTGTGGGTCGAATTCACAAAGGACTCCTCTGTCACTCATCCGGCGACCGCGGCGGCCACAAAGGCATGGTTCAAGCGACGACTCGGTGTTCGTGACGCTGTGTCGTCAACACAGGGCTCCTTCAGCTTCGACGATCTTGTAGGCGATATCGACGGCTACCTAATAGGGGCTATCGCCCGGCAGGACGCTTCTCGTCGGATAGACGATATAGTGAGAGAAGTCCGGTCGAACATCGCCTCGTCCATAAAATGGCGTTTCGAATCGTTCTACTCGCAGCGCTTCAATAGCTCCACCGCGACCGCGAAGGCCGCCGCAGTAGACGTTTTCACTTCGGGTGATTTCGCTGTTGGAGCGGCAGTTACCTTCACTATCGGCGGCGGAACCTTAGTGGTGGACTCGGCCTACAGCGGAACTAACGTCGGGAAGCCCTCGAGCAGCCAAGCCGGCGCTATCGGGGAGGCATGGGCTGAACTCTTGTCCGCCCTCGCGGCGACTGGACCTACCGCCGCACCTGCCAAATGAGCGTAGAGACCTGGCCGAGGACACTGCTACGCACGGCCATCCAACTCGTGGCAATCGCTTGGGCCTACTTCGCCTTCCTGTTTGCGAGCGACGTCGGGCTGCATAGTTCTGCCTCGCCCGGCGAGTTTGCTCCGCAGCGCACATTCCTGACGGTAGCGGTTTCTGCGTGTGCGTTGCTGAGTGGTGTACTCTTGGCGCTCGCGTCTTCTGCTTTGCCTCGGGGTAATGGCGCCGCTCGGCGGCGAGTCCCTGGCGCTGTAGGGGCGGTAGCCGCGCTCGCCTTTGCGCCATTCGCCGGGCTATATGCGCTACTGCTCAGTAGCAGCACGTGGGGAAATCTCGCCGGTTCCGACTTCTTGTTGAGGAATGCGTATGTCGACGCAATCCGGCCAGCTTGGCTCTGGTGGTTGCTGACGCTCACGGTTTTGCTGGTCTTGCATTCTTTGTTCGGGAGCGTGCTGCGTTCCGATGCTCGGTTCGGGCGCGCCACCACGCTCATGTGCTCTGTAATGGTGCCACTGACGATCATCGCTACGATGATTACATCGTCGCTCCAGACACCTTCCTGAGACCGAGGTCGATGAGACCTGCTCTCTATGGGGTTCCAGATAGCAAAGTGAGTGCGCGTATTGCTATATGTTGAACCCCCGCGGCGCAAACAGGGTCGAGAGCGAGCCGCTCATCTCGCGGCTCGTCAGGACTCAATCTCTGCGGCGAGTGCACGAAGTTTTGCCGCCAAGCTGGTCTCGTCTTCTGAGCCTGGGGCTCCCGTGTCGATCCTCGGTTGCCCTTCGGGCGCAAACTTCAATCTGACGTCGTGCTCGCCTACGCGGTCGCCATCATCGGCCTCGCTCTCGCGGCGGCTCTCCTCGACCGGAGCGCGCGCCAGAACGGCATCAGCCCTCCCGACTCGGTCTTGCCGAGTGCGGCCGGGGCCATCGTGGCATTCTTGGCAGCCGGTGCTTTCGGCGCACGCGGCACCGATCTCGTGGGGTTTCTCACCGCGATGTACTTCGGTGCCACCGGCACCATGCTGCAGATGCTGGTCGCGGTCGTTATCGTCGTCGGCTATGCCTTCGCCGCTCAGTTCCGGATGGCGCAGCTCGCGGGGCCCTGGGGGCTGGTGACAGCGTTGCGGTACGGAGTCGCCGCAGCCAGCTCATCACGATCGTTTCGCGAGAGTTCGGTCAGGCTCTGACGTACTCTGCGGTGGTCCTCACTGCCGCCGTCGCCGCGTACTTCGTCGCCGGCGGGCGGACGATCGTGGGGGAGCCGAGTGTCATGCTGCTGCTCTTCCAGGCCAGCGTCATGCAGGCGATCCAGATCACGTTCTACGTCGCGTGTGTCGCGTGCGCCGTGCTCATCTCGAACAAGCAGGTCAGCGGCCTCGTGGTCGTCGGCGTCGTGACCGCACTCGCAGCCATTCCGATTCCCGCCTCCGCGGTGTGGCTGACGCAACGCGCCAGCAGCGCGGTCCTCTTCGACGGCGGGTGGGCGGCGGCCATCGCGAACGCGCTACTCCTCACCGCGGCTACGTGCGCCGCGGTGCTCATCGCCACTCGGAGCAGACCAAGAACGGTTTTGCTTGTGTCCTCGTCGCCCAGGAAGGTACTCAGTCGATGAACAACGTCGTAGAGGTACGCGATGTCAGCGTGACCCTCGGAGGTATCGACCTCTACCGGGGCGCGACCCTCAACTTGCGTCGCGGAGCCACGGTGGCGCTCACCGGGCCCAACGGGTCGGGCAAGTCGGTGCTTCTGAAGGTGATCTGCGGATTCGTCACGCCCGATTCCGGCAGCATCTGGATCGATCCGTCACTGCTGTCTGCGCGCCGCACGTTCCCTGAGCGATTCGGTATCGCGATCGATGGGCCCGCCTACATCCCGGGTCGCACCGGGCTGCAGAATCTTCTCGAACTCGCTCGGATCCGCCGTCAGATCACCGCGGAGGACGTCAGAGCCACGATGATGCGTGTCGGGCTCGATCCCGATGCGAAGCAGAAGGTGCGCAACTACTCGCTCGGGATGAAGCAGAAGCTGTCGCTCGCTCAGGCCCTGATGGAGCAGCCCGAGGTTCTCCTGTTGGACGAGCCCTTCAACGCCCTGGACAAGAGCAGTGTCGAGCGTGTCACCCGGATCCTGCGCGAGGAGCGGGAGCGCGGCGCGACGATCCTCTTCACCAGCCACAGCGACCGTGATGTCCGGACCTTGGCTGACGAGGTCTTCCGTGTGGACGAGCAGCGCCTAGTCAAGCAGTAGGGGATCGGGCATGCACGACAGCACCCAAACCGCTACGAAGGTCTCTAACGGGGCCGAGTTCGTCGGCGCTAGCTTTGCGTCACGTAACAACTCGTTGCGTGTGTTCACACAGGAGGAAAGATGTCACTCATTCTTGACACCGTCGATCTCGACGCCGAGCTCCAGGTGCTGTGCGACCCGGAAAGCAGCCGGTTGGCTGAATTCACGTCCAAGTTTCACGAGTTCCGCAACTCGCTGACGCCGGAGGAGCGCGACTACCTCGACTTCATTCGCCGAGCGGCCGACGTCGCCGTGGCAGAACACGGTCGAGCGCTCATCGAGGACGTCGACGCCTTCGAGGCTCACATCAGCGACATGCTCGGCGACGAGTACATCGCACCCGAGATGGGCGGCATCGTCATCCGCACCACGGTCGTGCTCAAGTGCGCGACGTGGCTGCTCAAGTGCTGACGGATCCCCCCACCGTTCGCGCCGACATCTCGCGGCGCGTACGTCCCGAGCACGCGCGAGTCTGAGGAGACCCATGACCGAGCAGTCCGACTTCGTTTGGGTGCGTTACCTGGCATCCCTCGGCATCTCGGACGCCACGGTCACATCTCTGCAGGACGAGCGGAACGAAGTGGTTCGCGCCCGAACTCGGGACGGGCGCGAACTGCTTCTCAAACGCGGGAAGAAGCGGACGCCGGTCGGCGACGGCGCGCTTCTCACCGAGGGGCTCGTCTATCAGCTGCTGGGCGAATCGGATATCGCCGACATCGGGCCTCGCTGCATCCTCCACGATCGTCGCAGCGACATCCTCGTCACAGAGTTCCTGCCGCACCCGACAGCGCGTGCGGCGTGGGACTCGCTGGGGGAGTCGCCGGGAGCATGGGCTCCGCTCGGGGCTCAGCTCGCCCGCCTCCACGCCGGCACGCGACGGCTGCCGGAGTGGGCGTCACGGTTGCTCGGCCCGTTCGCCGATCTGGTTCCCGATGATGAGCCTCTTCGTCCCGACGATCTGATCACGTCGACTCCAGGGCAGCTTCAGGTCGTTCGCACGGTTCAGGCCGACTCTGCCGTCACGGCGCGTCTGACCGACCTCACGGATGCGCGACAGACATCGCTCATCCACGGTGACGCACGGCTCGACAACATCCTCGTCGACTCCACGTCCGACGTCCGATTCGTCGATTTCGAACTGTCTCGCGTGGGTGATCCGCTGTTCGACCTGGGTTCTCTGCTGGGGTCGATGATCGAGTACCTGGTCATCGACTCTCCGCCCGAAACCGACGAGAAGATGTCTCACTACATTCCGGATGTCGCCGGCCGACTGCATGACCGCGCCCGGGCGGTTATCGCGGGATATCGGGCGACAGTCCGCGCCCTTCACGGCGAAACTCCCGACCCCGAGGACTTCCTCTCGCGGACGGCAGCCTTCGTCGGCGTGCATCTGCTGCACCGCGCCGGCGCGCTCGCTCACCACCTCCACGGTGAGACGCGTGTCGGGCGATCCTTCTCCGTCATGGGGTGCGCGTTCGTCAAGAATCCCTCCGTGCTCCTGCGGCCCTGGGGGCTCGACGCTTCGTACGCCTGGTTCCGTGCGAAGAGCGGGGTCGCATGATCGACGCGATCGTGTCTGAAGTCGAGCGCACCGCCGACAGCCTCACGATGACCGACGATTCGGCTCTGACCCGTGAGCTCTACGAGGTGCTCCACCTGCGACGGAGCCCGACCTCGGGCGGAGCGCCCTCGTCCCGCTCCGCCTTCTCAGCTGCAGAGATCTTCGGCAGCGTGATGCGACACGAGGAAGGATGGCGGCCCGTCACGCAGGGTGGCGCAGGCGCGTCGGTCTTCGAGAAGGCGGGTCTGCGCGTGCGGGTCGACGCGTGCGACGTCGTCGCGGAGGGGGTCCTTTCTCTGCCTGCCATCCGTGACCGGTTGTCGCCGGCATTCGCGGGTCTGCTGTCGCCGTCCGAACCGCCGGATCAGGGAGTCCGTGTCTATGCACCCGTCGCCCGGGATGCTGCGCCCGACGCCGGCCGCATGCTCGCCGCGGCAATCGGCGCGATCACCACCCGCTATGTCATCAAAGCGCTCAGCGTGAAAGAGGAGTACCCCCGGCCCGACGCCTTCACCATCTACCTTCCGCGGGGCGACCTCGAGCCCGTGCTCGACGCGCTGGGGGGAGGTGCGATCGCGCGGCACTTCACCACGTCGCCGCAGCACTCTCTGTTCGCCAAGATCGACGACTCCGGCGTCTCGTGGATCGAGGGTCCGGCGCGCGACAGCGCCGGCCAGGTGCGCGCAGCCTGCGTGGCGCGCGCACTCCGCACGCCTCCAGGCTCGGGCCCGTCGTTGGCTGCGGCCATCGAACGCGAGTTCACCGCCGCGGGGATCGACGCGGCCGCGCCTTACCGGCTGCTCCCGGAGGTGTCGGATGCCGCCTAGGCTGCCGCGGCTCCTCATCGGGATGTGCGCCTCTTCTGCCCTCATCTCGCTGCTGCCCGAACTCGCGCGGATGCGCGCAGCCGCTGCCGGCTGCGCCGTCGTGATGACGCCGTCGGCCGCGCGTCTCATGTCGCCTGCTTTGACCGGTTCGGTGATGAACTGCCCGGTCTACGTCGAGGTCGACGAGCCCACGGGCGGGGTCCCACGTCATCGCTCTCTCGCTGCCGACAGCGATATTGCGCTGGTCGCTCCCGCCACGCTGAACACCCTGAGCAGCCTTGCCGTCGCTTCGACGAGCAACCTCCTCACGCTGACCCTGGCGAACTTCGGCGGCCCGGTCGGCCTGCTCCCCGTTCTGAACGACGAGATGCGATCCCGACCCGCCGTGCAACGCGTTCTCGACCAGTTGGCGGCCGACGGGTTCGCGTTCCCTCCCGAAGAGCCCGGGGCGGCGCGAGACCTGAGCGGCCGAGCGCAGGCGGGGGTCAGCCGGCACGGTCTGAACAAGCTCGTCGCGCAGCTCGCGACGCGCGCCGAGGAGGCGAGCCGTGACGACTGAATCTCGAACGAGGGAGGAGCTCGCGCCAGCGCGACTGCTCGGTCCGGATCTATTGCGCGGCGTCGGCATCATCCTGCTCCTGCTCACCAACGTTCCGCTGATCCTGACTCCGATCCGGTACGAACAGGTCGTGGGCGCGAGCCCGTTCACGGGTGTCCCCGTGGACGACGCCGCGATCATGCTGTTCCTCAGCGTCCCCACCATGACGGGCATGGGGATGTTCGTCCTCGCGATGGGGCATGGTCTCGCCCGGGCGGGGGCCGGGCGGCGAGAGTTCCGATACGCGATCATCCGGCTCGGCGCGATCGGGGTGGTCGGACTGCTCCACGGATTGTTGGTCTGGTGGGGTGACATCCTCTTCTACTACTTCATCGCCGGTGTGATCGCGTTGTACTTCCGGTTCCGCCAACCGATCGCTCAGATAGCGATCGGAGCGAGCATCACGATGTTCCCTCTCGTGCTCGTCGTCTCCGATCTGCTGGCGCGCATCGGAACCCGCGGCGACGGTGCCACCAACGCGATGTCCGCCGTCTCAGACGCCTATCGCGGTCTGCAGGCGGATGCGGCGAGCGCCTACGGTTCGCACGATGCGGGGGCGATTCTGCAGCAGCGGCTGACGGATTGGCTCGTCTACATGCAGGACTTCGCCCCGGTCGGACTGCCGCAGCTCGTCGGGCTTCTGTTGATCGGCATCGGGATCTCGCGCCTCCGGGCTGCGGGATCGACAGTGCTGAAGACCGGGCGGGCGCGCTCCGTCCTCGTGATCGCGGTGGTGGTGGCGGGTGCGGCCTACCTCTATCAGCTCGGGGTTCAGATTCTGCTGCCCCATGACACCGGCGTCCTGAGTGCGCTCTCGACATGGTGCCAGGTCATCGCGCCTCCCGTTCTCGCGGTCGCGATGTACGTGTTGATCCTCATGCGGGAGACGCGTCTGTCTGCGTCCCCGCTGGTTCGAGCCGTGGCCGCGATGGGGCGATACCCGTTGTCGATCTACATCTTCACGAGCATCATCTGCGCCGTCGCGGCGTACGGATTCGGCTACTACGGCCGCGTCTCGGCGAGCGGAGCGGTCGCCATCGGAGTGGTGCTGACGATCGTGTTCGCGCTCCTGTCGATCGCTATGGATCGTGCCGGAAAACAGGGGCCGATGGAGAGCCTCATCCGGCTCGTCGTGAAGCGGCGGCGACCGGATCAGGCACAGGCAACGAGCAGAGGAGAGGGCACGTGGAATCGATAGCGCGTTTCCGTTCGACGATGACCACCGCGGGACGAGTCGCGGCGACGGAGAAATCGCCGGTGAGTGCCGAGCACGTCGCGTTCGCGCTCGCATCGGAGAGCGCTGCCGAGCATCCGGTGGCCGGTCGCGTGCGCGAGTACGGCGACCTGCGGGGGTGGGGGTCGGGGGATGAGCGCCGCGGCCTCGCCGAGCGCATCGGACTGCGTCGCCGCCCCGCCTGCGAACCGACGCTTCAACGTGAGATCGAACGAGCCGCCGCGGGAGGAGACCCGGACGTCCGTGCGGTCCTCCGTTCGATGCACCGGCGGGGGGAGCTGGTCGATCTTTCCGAATTCGTGTCGGCGTCGGGTCTTGATCTCGCCGGCTGGCTGGGGGCCGATGATGACTGATCCGACCCGGTCACGGACCGCCCTCACGCTGCGGGGCGTGACGAAGACGATCGACGCGTCGCGGATCCTCGACGGCGTCACCTTCGATGTCCCCGTCGGGCAGGTCGTCGGACTGATGGGGCCGAACGGTGCCGGCAAGACCACGCTCATGCGCAGTCTCGCCGGGCTGTACGAGCTCAGCTCGGGAAGCGCGCTCGTCGACGGTCACGCCGCGGGCAGTCCTGAGGCGCGACGCGCGCTGAGCCTGATGCCGGAAGACCCCGACCTCTATCCCGGGCTCAGCGTCATCGAACACGTGCGTCTGGTCGAAGGTCTGAACCGTGTCACGACGACCGCGCAAGCACGCGCGGCGCTGCTCGAGAGATACGACCTCGCCGACAAGCTCGACTCACTCCCGCACGAACTGTCGCAGGGCATGCGACGGAAGCTGGCGCTGATCCTCGCGCTCACGAAAGGATCACGAATCCTCCTTCTCGACGAACCGTTCAACGGTCTGGATCCCGTCTCGTCCCGCGAGCTGCGCGACGAAGTTCGCCGATTGTCTGAGCAAGGATGCACGGTTCTCATCTCCATGCACGGGCTCGGCGATCTGGAGAAGATCGCCGATCGGGCGCTGATGCTGTACGCCGGTCGCCTCGTCCACGACATGAGAGTGAGGCCGGCCGAGGGCGAGTCCGGAGAGTCGCTCGAGGACGCCTACCTCCGCGTCGTGGGGACGATGAGCCGTGGCTCCGCCTAGCGCTGCGCGCCGTTCCGCGACGACCGCCGCCGTCGCGCTCATCACCGCCTATGCACGTATGCGGATCCGTGACCTGCGCGTGCTCCTCCTCAATCCGCTCGCTCTGGTGCTCTCGGCGGTCGGCGTGGTCGGCTACCTGTGGATCCTCGTCAGCCAGGGTGACGACATCTCTGGAGGAGACCAGACTCCCGGGGTGCGCTTGGCGGGTCTCGGCCTGGGCCTGATCTTGCCGCTCGTCGTATTGACGGCGCAGCGCGGCTCACCGCTGCGGCTGCGCCCCGGAGACGTGTCGTGGGTTCTGGCGAGCCGCGACGGTCCGGTCCTCGTGCTGCTGACCCACGCGCTCGGAACAGCGGCTATGGGATTCATCGGGGCATCGGCGGCTAGCGCGATCGCCCTCGTCCTGCGCGGCGAGCCACCTCAGCTGGGCCTGGTCTCGGGTGTGGCGCTCACGAGCATCCTCCTCCTCATCCGTTCGGTGTCGTTGTCGGCGCACGCTCTCGGGCACCGGGTCTCGAAGCATGGTCGAGCCGCGCTCGTCGGTGTTGCGAGTGCGTGGGCGATCCTGTGGGGAGTCCTGAACGCCGCGGCATACGCCGGTCTCGTGCCCGACGACGGCCCGTTCGCATGGGCACTGGCAGCGGTTGCCCAGCCGATCGCCGCGGTCGTGTCTCCGGAATCGGCGGATCTCACGGTGAGCGCGGGGTTCATCGTTCTCGCGGCGATCGCGGTGTCGGTGCTCGCCGCGAAGCCGCGGGTGTTCGTCGAACCGGCGGTCCAAGAGAGCATCCTCGCGAATCAGCTGTCGAAGGCTCTTTCGGGTGGACCATCGTCTGCCCTGCAGAGTAGGGGATATGCGGTCGGGATGAGGTCGTGGGACCGATGGCCGTCCCGCCCGATTCCGGCGGTTCTGGTGAGTCACCTCGCTCAGATTCGTCGCCGCCGGTGGCAGTACCCGGCCACCGCGGTCGTGCTGATCGCGGTGGTGTCACTGTGCATGCTCTCCGGGGGAGTCGTGCCGGTGACCGTCGGAGTGGTCATCGCGGTGCTCCTTCCCTGCGTGTCGGCGGCATCTCAGCTCGCCGCGGCGGATCTGGATCACCAGCATCTGCTTCTGGCCGATGTGTCCGTGGTCAGGACGAGCCTCGCCGGTGTGCTGCTGAACGCGTTCTTCGACCTGGTCGTGGCAGCGCCCGCGGTGATCCTGGGCGTGTCCATCCAATTCGGCCACGTGGGGTGGGGCATCGCCTACATGGTTCCCTTGGCGGCCTTCTTCGTGTGCTCATCGCTCGCCGGCGTGGGCGCGCGAGCGTTCTCGGAAGCGCCGATCGGGCGGGCGATCGCGGGGCTGCTCCTCAGCGCTGCCCCGCTCTTGATCGCGGTGTCGAGTGTTCTCGGCTACGGCGATGATCACGTCGCGTGCCGATCGTGGGTGACGATCGCCGGCACAGTGATCGTGGCCGCGGTCCTGTACCTCGGACTGGCGTTCGCGGTGTTCCGCTCGGCTCTGCCCGGGGCACGGCCGGGCGGGACGCCGGCGTCGACGGTCACCGAGCGGGTAGACGTGCGATGAGCGTCCATCCGTCGTCGGTCGGGCCAGACGTGAAGTCACCCCCGGACACGGCGACGCGCTCGCGCAGACGGTCGAGTCCGTAACCGGACGATGGGATGCCGTTCGTCACCGGCGCGGGACCGGTGGTGTTCGCCATCTCGAGCCGGACATCGTCGCCGAGGATCTCGAGAGTGATCCTCACCGAGGTGTTCTCGGGCGCGTGTTTGGCGATGTTCGTGGTCCCCTCGCGTATCAGGTGAACGAGGGTCTGCTCGATCGTCGACGACACCGAGCCTTCGGTGGATCGCACGCTGATCGTCGCTCCCAGCTGCACGAGCGCATCGCGGGCCTCGTCGAGTGCCGAGTCGATGCTTGCCGGCTGTTCGTCGACAGGCCCGGTGAGAGAGCCGTCATCGTCGCGCACGATCCTCAGCATCCTGCGGATGTCGGCGAGCGCCTGGTCTGCGCCGGCGCGGATCGCGCGAACGGACTGGTCGCGCAGGGCTTCGTCGTCGACGCGCTCGAGGACCCTCGCGTGCATCGAGACGAGCGTGATGTCGTGCGCGATGATGTCGTGCAACTCGTCTGCAATGCGATCTCTCTCAGCTTCGATCGCCGCCGAGCGTGCCTGCGCCAGAGCGGCGACGTCACCCGCCAGGCGCAGCTCGCGCCCGTGCGCCGCACGCAGCGCCCAGCCGATGGAGGCGGAGATCGCGACCACGAGCGCCAGCGCAGGCAGCGCCGTGTTCGCGAAGATTCCGAGGACGGTGCTCGCCAGGATCGTGAGGCTCAGCGTCGCGACGACGTAGATCGACACGAACCACACCGGGCTCGTGTAGACCACGAGGCCGGCAACGCCGGCGAGGTAGAGGACATCGCTGCCGTCCTGGCCCGCGGTGATCTGCACGAGCGCGATGAGCAGGAGGCTGGTCGCTGCTGCCGCGGGCCACCAGATGAACAGGGCCGTGGCGAGCATCGCGGGCAACCCGAACATCAGACCACGCCAGGCGACGCTCGGATCGGTGATGACCAGGACGACGTCGACGACGAGCATCATGGCCAGCACGAGGAGCAGGGCGATGCGTCCCCAGGAAGGCAGGGCGGTGAACCCACGCGTGTCCGCGCCCACGTGGGCCGGCGCGTGCCTGTGCCGCAGTCTCCTCTGGCGCTCCGTCACCCTCCCATCATGCCCGGAAGGGTGCTCGGGTCACTTGCAGATTCCGAGCAGGCGGCACAGCTCCCGCATGATCGGTCCCGCCGGTCGCATCTCCCCGGTGAACATGAAGAGTTCCGTGAACATCGATTCTCCTAACGAGGGTCCTCGGAGGAGGATGTCGGACGTGCATGCCGGTGCACTGCGGCCCGAGGTATCGGAATTCACATACTTAGGTATTAACCCGATTGTCGAGATGTTCCTTAGGATTACGGCGTGGGGGCCACGCGGGTGTTGATTGCCGATGACGAAGCGCTCGTCCGTCATGCTCTCCGCGTTTTCGTTGAAACCAGCGATGACATGAGCGTCGTCGGCGAAGCGGTCGACGGTGAGGGCGCGGTCGCTGCGACGGGGGAACTCCGGCCCGACGTCGTACTGATGGATCTGCAGATGCCCAAACTGTCGGGGATCGAAGCCACGCGTCAGATCACGACGGCGTTCCCGGATGTGCGCGTGCTCGCCGTCACGACGTTCTCGACCGAGCGGCACGTCGTGCCGGCCCTGCGCGCGGGGGCGTCCGGGTATCTCGTGAAAGACACCGACCCGGACGACATCCTGGCCGCGATCCGCGAGGTGCATGCCGGTCGTTCGGTGATGTCACCGCGCGTCACGCGCGACCTCATCCGCTCCGTCCGCGCCGACCCTGTCGCAGTCGGTGGCGCGCCGGTGCCGTCGCCGCTCACGGCGCGTGAGCTGTCGATCGTGAAAGCGCTCGCTCAAGGGCGGTCGAATTCCGAGATCGCACGTCAGCTGCATCTTGCCGAACCCACCGTCAAGGCTCACCTCGGTCGCATCATGACCAAATGGGGAGTGCGCGATCGCGTGCAAGTGCTCATTTACGCGATGACCAAACAGGTCATCGACGTCGACGCGCTCGATCTCCGACCTCCCGATTGATCGTTGGGGAGCCGGCTGAGGGGCGAAGTCGACACTGCTCGCGAATCCGCGGGTTCGATCGGGAGAGAGCGGGGGGATCGTATGGCATCGTCGGTGGCTGTTATCGGCGGGTCGGGATTCATCGGCCGCCACGTGACGGAGGAGCTCGCGCGGTCGGGATTCGAGCCGCTCATCCTCAGCCGAGGCCGAGGCGGGGAGCGTTCCGATCGGATGCGGCGCGTCGATATCACCGACGGCGTGCGGCCGCTGCGCGAGGCGATCTCGGGATCGGTCGCCGTGGTCAATGCAGCGAGTCACGTGGGCGATGACGAACGGGAGCAGCGCCGCGTGAACGTCGACGGCGTGGCGCATATCGTCGAAGCGACGACGTCGCTCGGCATCCCTCTCGTGCACGTCAGCACGGCGGGGATTTACGGGGGACTGGCGGTCTCAGGCGGCACCGAGGGGCAGTATCCGATCCACCCGGAGTCCGAGCTCAGCGTGACGCGAGCGCGCGGCGACGCGATCGCGTCCGCCGGCGGCGCGACGGTGCTGCGTCCCCTGTTCATCACCGGGGCGGGCGACGCGCACTTCCTTCTGCGACTGCTCGCCGCTCACATCGCGCTGGGCGCGTGGATCGAGGACGGCGCCGCGCGCTTGTCCGTGGCGTCTGCCGACCTGGTCGCCCGGGCGGCAGTCGCTGCGATGGGGCATCGCCTGGATGGTGGAACGGGCGGCGTGGTGCATGTCGTGCCCGACCGACCGGTCGCCGTGAGAGATCTCCTCTCGCCGATCCTCGCCGAGTGGGGGAGGCTTCCCTCGCGGTCGCTGAGCGCCGCCGATGCCGCCGCTGTGCTGGAAGCGCGCGGCATCCCGGCACGAAAGATCGCGCAGTTCGCTCACGACTACTTCCTGTCGTCCGAGCGTCTCGGCGCTCTCGTGCCCGATGCGGGAAGCCGCAACGGGCACCTGACCGATGCCGCGCTTTCGTGGTACCTCCAGCACGGGCGATCGGCGCGCTGAACGCGTGAGCACCAGCCCCGCACCGGCCAGGGAATAATGGGCTCTCGTGCGCAAGGATGAAGCAAACCGCGAGGCCCCGACGGCTGTACGGCGGACGCCGCAGCAGAGCCGCTCGCAGGAAACCCAGCGCGCGGTGGTCGAGGGTGCCGCAAGGGTGTTCGATCGGGAGGGATACGGCAAAGCCAGCCTCTCGATGATCGTCGAGGAATCGGGGATCTCCCAGGGCTCGATGTACTTCCACTTCAAATCGAAGGAGCAGATCGCGCTCGCGGTGATCAACGAGCAGCACGCCCGGTCTTTGCCGCTTCTGACGGATGCCGCTGACTCGTCACCCGGCGTCTTCGAGCGATTGGTTTCGGTGTCGCGCGCCATGGCGGACCAGCTGCGTGACGATGCCGTCGTGCGTGCCGGCATCCGGTTGGCGATGGAAGAAGGCGCCCTCGGTGCGCCGGCCGGCAACTTCTACCTCAACTGGGTGGAGATGACGAGTGCGATGCTGGCGCCTGCGCTGGAACGGGGGGAGCTCACGAGCGGGCTGTCTCCCGAGGCGCTGGCGAAGTCGCTGATCGGCTTCTTCACGGGAGTGCAGCTCATGTCGCAGGCGACGAGTGCTCGTGACGACCTGCTCACCGGTCTCCGCGACATGTGGCTTCTCGCCGTTGACGCGATGGTGCGTGCCGCCGATCGCGATGGTGCCGTTCACATCGTCGAGACGGCTTTCCGCGTCGACTCCGCTCAGCGGGAGTAAGCGAGCGAGGCTGAAGCCTGGAGGCCTCCGGTTCCTCGCGCGACGACGTCGAACACGTTCCATCGCACCGATCCGCGGTCGATCCGTTGCGTCCGGGCGATGCCGACCTCCAGCAGCAACGGTCCGCGCAGCTGTCGTCGCTCTCCGGCATCGAATGATGCGCTTCGCATCCAGATCGAGTTGGCGGACGCCCGGTCCAGTCCGTCGCTGCAGTAGATCAGGGCCTGTGCCTGCTGCGCGGAGAGACGCAGCAGATCGAGCACAGTGACGACCCGTCGGGAGGGGGAGTGGTCTGCAGCGGCGATCTCGTGCTGGAACTCGACCGAGCGCCCCACCTCGATGCGTGTCAGCCGGGAGTTCCACGCGTTCTCCGTCGTGCAGTCGGCGGCGAGCTCGACGGAGAGGGCGCTTCCGTCAGGCGGGGTCGCGTGAGCCAGGGCGGGCGGATGATCCAGCTGAGCGACCGTGCGCATACCGCCCAGGGTGAGACGTGCTTCGAAACCTGCGGTGGATGCCTGTGCATCGAGAGTGCCCGAGACCGGAATGCTCTCGAGCTCGACGTCCGCCGTCGTTCCCGCACGGAGACTGATGTTGCGTAAGCGCGCCGAGACGGGCGACGAGCGATCATCGATGCCTGCGGGGTGGGAGCACAGCGCCGCGGTGAGAACGATCGCATCGATGGAACTGAAATGCGGCGCGGGCGATTTCCCCGTCTTCACGGTCCACGTGCCGGGATACTTCAGGGCGGCGTGGCCTTCGACAGCGATCTGCCGATCGCTGGACCGCGTCGCAGAGCCGACGAATGCCCGGGCCACGCGTCGGAACCGGCTCGCGAGGTAGCGCTCGGAAGCGGGGCCGAGCAGGTCATCCAGACTCGCGCCGATCGCCTCCGAGATGGCGGCTGATCGATTCGAGTAAGCCATGCGGTCAGCTTATTTAAGGCGCCAACCTGGCGCCAGGGTGAGATGGATTTCTGTTCATGCCGTAACTAACATGGGTGAACGCCTTAGTAATCCAGGTGACGCCGACCGACGCAGGGAGCGATGCGATGAGAGCACTCCGGAAGACGATCCTGGCCGTTGCCATCGTCGGTGGGCTGATAACGGGCGCGTCCGGATGCGGAGTGATCAACGACACCGTCGAGGGACTCACGGCCACGGGGCCGGCGACGCCTGACCCGCCTGCCGGGGGCAGTGGTTCTGACGGCGCCGGTGCCGACATCATCGTGACCGCCGTGGTGACGAGCGACGCGCCGCAGACCGGCGAGATCTCGGTCACCGTCGACGCGCCGCGTGACAGCCAGAGCTTCGCCGAAGACTCGGTCGAGCTTCCGTTCGAGCACGAGTTCACCGTGCCGACGGATGTCGCATTCCCGTTCCGCGGAAGTCGGATCGAGGTCGACGCAGGGCCGGGTGCCACGTGGATCGAATGTCGCATCCTCGTCGACGGCGAAGAGGTTGCGTCGCACCGTGCCGAGGGAGGCGCGTCGACCGCGGTGTGCGAACGCCGGCTCCAGCTCGGGCCGTCCTGATGGACTTCGGCACCCTCGGAACCCTCGTCGTCCTTGCGCTCGTCGACTCGACGAGCTTCGGCACCCTGCTGATTCCCGTCTGGCTTCTCACGGCTCCGGGGAGGCTGCGCTCCGGCCGCGTCGTCGGCTACCTGGCGACCGTGGCTGCCGCCTACCTCGTGGTGGGCGTTCTCCTCTACCTCGGCCTCTCCGCGATCGTCGCGCGTACCCGGGACCTCTGGGATTCGCCTGGCTTCCTGGTCGCCGTGCTCGTCCTCGGCATCGTGCTGATCGGGGTGAGCTGGCTGATGGACACGAAGAAGGCACGTGCCCGCGCGGCCGAGCGGGCGGCGGCCGGTGGCGGAAGAATCCTGAACTGGCGGAAGCGGATCATGGACGAGGAGCCCTCCCGCGGTGCCACGCTCGGGCTGGTGAGCCTGGCGATCGTGGCTGTAGCGCTCGAACTCGCCACGATGGTTCCCTATCTCGCCGCGATCGGCATCGTCGCCGCCGCAGACGTCGGTCCGGCCCTTTCGATCGCGACGATCGCGGGATACTGCGTCGTCATGATCCTGCCGGCCCTCATCCTCATGGTCGGGCGCCTGGTGGCGCATGACGCACTCGAGGGGCCGCTCACGCGGCTCGACCGGTGGCTGACGCGCAACGCTCAAGCCACCACAGCCTGGATCATCGGCATCGTGGGATTCCTGCTCGCGGTGAACGCCGTGGCGAATCTCGGCTGGGTCGACATCGGCACCGGAGCGTCATGACTCCCAGGGCGGCGCCACCGGATGGACGTCGAAGAACGTCGCCGCGGGTTCCGTGAGGTGCTTCTGTGCGCGGAGTTCCGCGGGCGTGCTCACGTTGACGCCGAGCGACGACAGCACGGCGGGCAGACGTCGGTTCCATGCGAACGTCGTGAGATCGGGGTCGGTTCTCGACAGGGACGGCCAGCCCATCCCGGAATTGCTCGACACGACGAAGGCGACCGACCGGCGGTGCTCCACCGCGTCCGATACAGCGGCCAGATGCATGCGAAGGGTGGCGTCGCCGCAGATCACGAGCGTCTGCTGCGAGCGCTCCGCGCCGAGCGAGCCGCAGAGCGCGGCGCCCATGGCCGCCTGCTCCGCCGCCACGACGAGAGACGTCGACGGGGGGATCGTGAGGAAGCGCGGGTCGTAGCCCCACATGTCGGTGAGGCCGTTCTCGATGCAGACGACGTCGAAACTCCCGTCGACCACGATGGCCTCGATCTGAGCCCACGTCGCGACCATCTCGGATGCGCCCTGCCGTCTGGTCTGAGGGGCGCTCGGGATCCGGGGCGGAACCGGAACGCCCGTGAAGGCGTCGCGGGCGAGAGCCAGGAACGCCGTGGCGTCGGACATGACGTCGAGCCGTCGGCCATCGTGGGCCGGGCACCTGACCTCGGATTCGTCGACCACGATGAGCGTGGCGCCCGGCTTCGGCGCCCACCTCTCGCGCACGGTCTCCTCGAGCGCTGACCCGAGTGACACGACGACATCCGCCGACGCGAGCGCATCGAGGCCTTCCGGCGTCGCGTACAGCCCGGCGAGGCCGACGAAGCGCGCCCCCGACTCGTCGACCGCACCGCGGCCCGAAGCGGTCACCAGCGCTGACGCGTCGAGCCGAGTCACGAAGGCATCGAGATCCCCGGCGCCGGCATGCGCTCGCTTCGCGCCCCCACCGACGATCACCGCGATCCGCGCGCGTCGTGCCGCGGCGTCGCGGAGCTCGTCGATCGCCTGAGCCGCGGTAACCGACTCGCGCGTCTGTCGAATCGGCGGGCCCGGCGTGCGCGACCATCCGCGAGTGGTGCCGTTGCCACGCTCCCATTCCGACCCCGTGCGGGAGCGCACCACCACGACCGTGGGCGACCGGTGGCGGAACGTGCTCCGCGCGGCCGCGCTGATCTCGGCTACGAGGTCGTCGGACTGCTGGATCGTCCGTGTCGGCATCCCCAGGGCGCGGCAGATCTCCTCGACCGGCAGGTCCTGGAACGTGCCCCACCCTCGCCGCTCGGGAGCAGCCGCCT
The DNA here is from genome assembly GCF_003610405.1 of Microbacterium sp. AG238. Classification (GTDB taxonomy): domain Bacteria; phylum Actinomycetota; class Actinomycetes; order Actinomycetales; family Microbacteriaceae; genus Microbacterium. Next base: position 879,285 of record NZ_RAQC01000001.1, on the reverse strand, counting down.
CGACGACGACCAGCATGGGGACGCGACCTGACGCCGCTTCGGACAGACCGAGGAGCGCGTTGACGAAGGAGGGCCCGGTCTCGAGGGCGAGCACCGTCAACGCGTCGGGCTGAAGAGTCGCGCGTCCGAACGCGGCCAACGCGGCGGTCCGCTCGTCGCTGAAGACCGACCGCTCCTCCGAGGCGCAAACATCGAGGAGGCCGGGTTCATCGAGCGGCAGACCGAACACCTGCAGGTCGCTCAGGTCGCGCAGGGCGGCTGCCACCGGGCCCCACGCGAGTCCCGTCGTCACGCCGCGTCTCCCGACAATGCCGAGGAGGTGACGTCCCAGGTGCCCGCGGGGGTCCGCCGAACGCTGATGATGAGCGCATCGCGCTCGCCGTCATGGGCGTTGGCGGCGATGCGCACGAGCGTCGGGTCGGTGGCGCCCACCGCGAAGGCGCTGCCGTCGAATCCCGCTTTCGCGAGCAGCCCGAATGCGCGGCAGGCATCCGCATTCATGAGCTCGGTGGGCACGACCCGGTAACCCGGACTGTATCGACGCTGCGGGTACTCGACGGAGATCCAGTCGAGAAGCGGGCCGCAGTCGAACCAGACATCGAAGTCGTCGTGGAGGTCAGGGCTGTGCTGACGGCACGCGGCGAGGACGATTTCGCCCATCGTCATATGCCATGACGGATAGTCCAGCGCGACGTCGGCCGCGACGGTGTGCTCAGTGGTCATGGCTGTCTCCGATCAGAAAGGAGTCGCTGCTCGCCAGCCTGACGTGCAGGGCGCTGCTCGTGGCATGCGGGTCGGGTCGCCAGGGCAGCTCGGCGGCTCCGCGAGCGACCTCTTCGCCGTCGCGCCGGAGACGCCAGTCGACGACGTAGTCGGGGCACACCGGATTCGTCTCGAGGGTCCGGTGCATCCGCACCTCGAGCACGTCCCCCGGGCGTACGGGTAGCTCGGTGCTGCCGAGGGGGACGACGACGGGCAGCCAGCTCGACCGGGAACTCAGACTGTCGACCGATTGCGTGCCGATCTTCACGTCCACCGACAACAGCAACGAATCCAGTGTCCCCGTCCGTGACACGGCCACCTCGGCCGGAATGGACGCGACGTCCGAGGCGGCGCCGGTGAAACGGGCCGTCTCGACGGCAGCGGGGCGAGACAGCAGGCCGAGCTGGACCTGCCGTCCCACCACGCACAGCCGGATGTCGCCGCTGCCGACGGTCTCCTCGAGTGCGCGGCGGTAACGATCGGCCTCTCGCGTGAACACGGGTTCGGCGCCCCTCAGCATCCGTCGCCAGCTGAAGGCGCTGACGCTCGTGATCCAGCCTTGCGGGAGCACCACCATTCCGGGGTCGCCGATACGTGCGACCTCTCGGCCCACGATCTGCTCGGCACCTTCGGAGCTGCCGATGGCGCCGACGATCTCGCTCACGAGGATCGTGGGTCGGATGCCCGATGCGACATAGTCGTCGTAAGAGAGGACGTCGATCGACGCATATCGGGGGTCGTTCGCCAGTTCGGAGATCACAGCCTCGCGGACGTGGTCCAGCTGCTCGACGGCGACCACGCGGCGCGCCCCGAGCCGTGCCGCGAGGCGCGCCCACGGGGCGTGCACGCCGCAGCCCAGCTCGACGACGACCGAGTCCGCGGTGACGGCGTCTGTCAGAGCCTGCTCGAAAGCGCGCACGCGAGGCTCGTCGTCCATCATGAACTGATAGGCGGCATCGTCGTAGATGGGGTACTCGCCGATCGACGGCAGGAAGTATGCGCCCGGTCCCGAATGTGCGCCGGGGAAAGCGGTTCGGGGAGCGTCGAGATCAAGAGTCATGCTGCACCCGGATGACGCGCGGCAGACGTTCGCCGCGTTCTGACCTCAGCGTCGCGTCGACCAGTCGGTCGGTGACCGTGGCGAGATCGACCCACCGGCCTGCCGCGACCAGACGCTCGACGGCTCCCGGATCGCGTCGGCGATAGATGGTGTGCGCGGTCGACGGAACGACGAGGTCCGCCACGACCGCTGTGAACGAACGGCATCCGCTCGATCCGTCGCTGACGTCCGCCAGCAACGACTCTCCCTCTCGTTTGGTTCGCGCTGTGAGGTCGTACATGTCGGGCTCCTCGTCGTCGGATCGATCCGGCAGGTGGTGGTGGGCGTCGGTCGATGTCACGTAGATCACTGCGAACGGGACGCGGTTCCCGTCCGCGATGGTGCGGATCAGATTCGCGGGCGCCGTGGCGTTGACGGTCCGAGCTGCGGTCGCATCGGGCTCGCTTTCGAGACCCGCCGCAGCGCACAGGAGCACGGTCGAGATCTCGCCGCCCAGGGGCGCCAGGACCTCGGAGGTCTCGTGCCCGCCCAGGAGGTCCAGATGCCGCGCTCGCCAGCTCCGGCATCTCGCGGCCAGGCGCGTGGCGCGAGCTCCGCTCGATCGATAGGTGAACACGCCCCCGACTCCGCGGCGGTCGAGAGCGTTCACGAGGGACGCGCCGATGCCTCGGCCGCCGCCGACGACGAGGACCGTCATGCTGGTTCACTCGCCCCCACGCGGGAGGGGAGACGCGGGGGATACCGATCCCGAATGCGCGACAGGAGAATGTTGGCAGGCTCGAAATCCTCTTTCGTGACCATTCCCCATCGTGCGGTGCGCGACAGCGATCCCTCGCTGAGATACGACGGCGAGACCGCCGTCTGGCGAGCGACGCCCAGGCGGAACAGCCCATCGAGCGGTCTGTTGTCGACAGAAGTGATCACGGCGAGCGCGTACGCCTCACGGAAGTCGAACAGCCATGCGCCCAAAGTGATGGCGGCGTCCAGCCCGGCGCCACTGGAAAGGGCCCGGTCTTCCAGCTCGATGCCGATCTGGAAGACGCGGGGGAACGTCTGCCGCGAATCGATGCGCCCGATGTGGTCGCCGTCGGACAGCCGATGGATGTCGAAACGGCTGTAATCCTGCGACGATCGCGTCTCGGCAGACCGCCGCAGGTAGGTCCATTTGCCGTGCAGATGGCTTCGCCAGCTGGTGTCGGGCTCCACGTCGGTCCTCTCCGCTGCGGCTAGGCGCGGACGGTCTCGGCGGAGTCGAGGAACCGGCGCAGGTCTCCCACGGTCTTGATCTCGGCTGCCACTTCGTCGGCCACAGCCACCCCGAACACCTCCTCGACTCGTATGCACAGCTCGAGCATCGCGAGCGAGTCGATGTCGAGGTCGTCGGCGAGGACGGTGTCGTCGGAGAGGACGACATCCGCGTAGCTCTCCTCGTTGATCCGGCCGGCCTCGACGCGGACGAAATCGTACAGTTCCGAGTCAGTCATGGTTCTCTCCTTCTCTTTCGATGATCAAAGCGACGTTGCTGCCTGAGAATCCGAACCCGTTGACCAGTGCCGCCTGGTGCCGGCCGGACAGATCGAGGCGGGCGTCGCCCTCCGCCTCCCGAAGAAGCCGGATGCTGCCGGGGGCTTCGAGCGGCTCTCGAAGTCCGAAGCTGCCGCCGACAGGCACGCCGGACAGAACCCGCACGGCGGTGACGATCGACGCGACTCCCGCGGCGAACACCGCATGTCCCACGGCGCCTTTGTTGGCGAGCACCTCGACCGCGACGTCGTGGGTGTCGGCGTACCGTGCGATCGCCTGCAGCTCGGCCTGGTCGCCTTGCTTCGTGCCCGTCGCGTGCGCGATCACGAGCCTGGGTGCTCTACCCGCCTTGCGGGCGGATTCGCTCATCACGAGGTATTCCTCGTCGGGGTCGGAGACGGTCTTGCCGCCGATGCTCCGCGCGTGCCACCCCGTGATGACCGGGTCATCGCCGATCGGCGCCGGGGCGGCTTGGACGACCAGTGCACCGGCGAAACCGTAGACGCGTGTGCCGGATGCCGCTTGATCGAAGGGGCGCACCTCGGGGGCCCATGCCCGTGCGTCTCGGAATGTGTCCTCCTCGAGGGAGCCGTCGATGGATGAGGAACACACCACGACCGTGTCGGCTGCCCCCGCACGGCAGAGATCCGCGGCCACGCCGGCAGCGACCCCCGTCGACGCGCATGCGTGCGAGAGCACGAGTGACGTGACCTCGGACTCGGGGAGCAGCGTCTGCACGTGCCGCACCGGGCTCTCCGGGTAGTAGCGCCGGGCGGCCGGGTCCGCCCCGATGCATTGCGCGCCGAGGATGACGACGACTCTTCGCCCGATGACGTAGCCCTTCGCCTGCGCAGCCGCGAGAGCTCGGCTGATGCAGGCGTCGCGGAGCTCGTGTGCGGCGGCATCCGGGGCCCACTCGACGTCGTCGCCCAGGTCGGCGAGTCCGACGCTGAATCGCTCGCTGCGGGGTGAGCTGACGCTGGTCGCCGTGATGACAGCCCGTAGCGGTGTGGACATCATGATGCCGCTCTCGTCTGGTCGCGCAACCGGCCGAGGGGGACGACCTCGCCGTCGACGATCCGAGCTCTGTCGCCCGTGCGCAGCCAGCCGTCGTCGTCCGTTCCGGACAGAGCCACGAGCTGGTGATCCACGACCTCTCCGACGGCGGTGAACGGTGAACGGACCATGAGCTCGCTATCGCGGATGGTGCATTCGACGCCGTCGAGCGGTCGACCGCAGCTGCCCTCCTTCGCCGACGGGCGCAGCCCGATCGCGACATTCGGGCCGGCCTGGGTCAAGCCGTACCCGTTGGCCAGCGGCGTCCCGTTCTGCCGGTAGTGCGCTTCGACCGAGGGAGGAAGCGGATCTCCGCCGACCCCGCGAACGGAGAGGTCGGCGAGGGCGTCGATGATGGCGGGGTTGCGCCGTGCTTTGACCGCGATGGTCTGCCAGAAGCGGACGCCGGCATCCAGGGTGTCGATCTGCCGCTCCAGGATCGCGCGGATCGCAGAATCGATGTCGAGCGGGTCGAAGGCGACCAGCGCGTTGTCGTTGAACATCGACATCAGCACGACGCTGGTGTAATACGCCGTCCCTGCGCGGATCGCCATGGCGACGCGGCGTCCTGACGGCACCTCCATGGCGCGCGCCGTAGCGGTGGCGTGTGCTGCGACGGCCGCGCGCTCGAACGCGAACATCCTCGGTGCACCCGTGGTTCCGCTGGTGCGCTGGAGAAGTGCCACATCCGTGGAGCCGAGGTCGAGCCGGACCGCGCCGACCGGCGCTGACGCGGAGTCGACGAGGATCGTCTCGTGGCGGTCCCACCGTTCTCTGACCGACGCGATCAGCTCGGCGGCCGGGAGTGACGGGTCGATCGCGGTCACGCGGTGACCGTCGAGTCGGCGCTCAGCGGACAGTGACAGGGGCATAGCGCTCTCCATGGTGGGTTCGGTTGTCGATCAGACCGGTGAGCGAGAGGTCGCCGCTGTGTGCGGCGACCGCGACGGCAGCTCCGCCCGAGCCCGTCGCCCCGTCGAGCGCGACCCGTCGGCCGAGGCCGCCCGGCGCCAGCGGGCCGTGGGGCGTCGGCACGAGCATCGACTGAAGGTCGGCGAGCAGCCCGGCGGAGTCGATCTGCCCGGGCAGGTGCCCGAGGCGCGCGTTGACGACGCTCGCGGCGAACAACAGCCCAGCGGCTCCGGTCATGAGACCGGGTGCCACTCCCAACGCCGTCTTCAGCCCGGCGGCGATCCGCTGCCAACGCGGATTCGCCAGTTCGTTCGCGGGCAGGATCGTCGACGCGGCGACGAGCAGTCCGGCGTTGCCCCGGTCGAGATACGGGCGGAACTTGTTGTCGCCGTCGACGAAGTAGAGCGCGCGCTTGACGACCTGATAGCGGCGGCGCTCGCTGTCGATGAGGTCGTACGAGGTGGCGGCATCGCCCCCGTGAGTCCTGGCCCAGAGCGCGAGCGCGAGGGCGATCCCCGGGCCTCCGCCCATCAGGCCCCGCTGATCGGCGTCTGGCGAGCGCCCGAGATGGTCGCGGAGCAGATGCCGGGCTCGAACGTCGAGTTCCCGCCCGACACGGTCGGCAACAGCAGCGGCACGTCCCGACGGTCGCCCGTCGGTACCGAGGAGGATGGCCGTCAAGATTCCCGACAGGCCGGTGTCCAACCGCGAGCTGAGCGCGTCGAACTCCGTTGCTTCGAGGCGGTCCAGATAGGCATCCGACCAGAGCGCCGCGCCCTCGTCGTCGCCCTGGCGTCGGAGAGCCGCCGGGAGCAGGCCGACTCCGCCCATGAGACCGAGGTCGGAGACGCGCAACGGCCGAGATGGGCCGTCCGCCACGACATCGAGCAGCCGCTGTTGCGCTGAACGCACCTCGTCGTCCTCGCCGGGTAGGAAGAGCAGGCTGAGCAGGCCGGACCCGAGGCTCGCGACGGAGCGGTTGTCGAGGTTTCCCCGCGGAGAGCGCAGCGGATGCGGCAGACCGACCCCGGTTTCGAGGTAGTGGCGGCACGCTCGGGCGTATGCGCGATAGATGTCGGCCGCCGCAGGCGGCGCGGCCGACGGCTCGTCGAGGCCGCCGTTACGCGTGTGCGACATCGGCGCATGGCCGGAGAAGTAGCGCTGCACGCCCGCGGCGAACCTCGATCTCCACGTCGGATCGAGATGCGCCGAGACGACGGGGGGCCAGTAGGCGTAGGCCGTGAGCTGGTCGACCGCGTCGACATCGCTCTGGGTGGAATACTCCCGGCGCGTCCCGTACACCCACGGCACCCCGCGGACACCCGACGGACCACCGCGGCTCGCCGCTTCGAAGTCGACGAGCGCGACGCCCTCGTCCGCGACGAGCACGTTCGCCGGCTGGAGGTCGTTGTGGGTGATGCCGGCCAGCGACAGGTCGGCCACGAGATCGCGCAGCTGATCACCGATCGTCGCGACGCGTCGGGAGTACGTTGCCACGAGAGCCTCGTACTCGTCGGTGCCTCGGTCAATTCCGGCGTACACGGGGCTGTTCGACGCCACCCACTCGAACAGCGTCACCCCGCCGATCCAGGTCTCGACCAGGAAACTGCTCGTGCCGATCTCGAACGTGTCGACGAGCCCCGGAACGCGCCCATCGAGATGGGGGCTGTCGGCCATCGCCCGGAGCGTCTCCGTCTCCTCACGGATCCGCTGTGCCGCGTCGAGCCCACGGCCGTCGAGGCCGATGAAACGGATGCCGCGTTTGATGACGACTCGGTCACCCGTGGCCAGATCGTCAGCGAGGTAGGTTCCGCCGCCCGCGTGGACGGCGACGGCACTGCGCACGCGGTACCTGTCCGGGAGCGCGTGGGGCTCGGCGTCGAACCGGAGACCGGAGAGCTCGAACAGGTGCTCCTTGTCCGCCGCTACGGGCACCACCGTGCGGGCATCCGGACGCAGCATCCCGTCGGGCCCTTCGATCAGCGCGTGTCCGCGTTCGTCGAACTGCGTCGACTCCGAGAACTCGAACGCGCCGAATCTGCAGTGGATGATCGTGTCGCTGAGCGAGTGGTCGCCGGCGATCGGAGGCCCGGTACGCGGTCCGAGGTCTCGCCGGAGCGAAGCGAGGCACCTGGCCAGATCATCGGGTCTGGGGTAGAGCACGATCGCTTTGCCGGCGTTCACCCGGGGCGCGTTCTTGGAGTACAGCGCCCAGAGGAACTCGCGCCGCGCGACGTGTTTCACCGTGAGCTCGAACTCCCGTGCGACGCGTTCGGCGATGGCGAGGACCTCGTCGAACTCGTCGAAGCGCGGGGCGAGATGGATCTTGAATCCCTGCGCGGGCAACGGGCGACGCCCGCGAATGACGCGCCAGATGCCCCAATCGGACGCCGGATCCGGCGAGCGCCGTCCCAGAGGACCGAAGAACCGGCGGTCGATCGGGAAGTCCTGCTCCTCGGGCCGCCAGAGGGTGATGGGAGCGGTCATCACGGGGTCTGAGAGGTCGTCGAGATACGTCACGGCTGAGTCACCATTCCTTCCAGGTCGGGCCACAACTCCCACAGCGGCGGCGGCACCGATCCTGGTGCCGCGCTCGCGAGGCTCTCTCCGACGACGGGCTCGACCATCCGGTACCGGGGAACGGCTCGGATTCGATCCCGGGCTGCGAGGTACAACGGATGCTCGACGATCCTCGGGGGCAGCGACGGGCAGAGAACCGTCGTGCACGAACCCGTCGCGATGGCTGCCACTGACGGGGTGTCGAAGGCGAGCAGGCTGACGCGCATCAGATAGTTCACGGTCGCGGGGTAGACGAGGATGATGTCGCTCGACTCGCCCAGCTCGACGTGGTGCAGATCGGCGGCCGAGAACGAGTCCCAGTCGTCCTGTACGACCGGCACTCCGGCGATGCTCCGGAGCGACAGGGCACTGACGAACTGCTCCGCCGAGCGTGTCATCACGATGCGTTCCAGACCGTGCGCCTCCCGTCGACGCAGCCAGGAGAGATACATCGGCAGGTGTGCGGCGGAGACGGCGCCGGTGGCGATCATGGTCACGCGCACAGTTCGCTCCTCAGCGTGTGGAACACACTGACGGGTCTGCCCGTCGTGGTCCCGTCGATGGTGAGCCAGGTCGCGTCCGCGCCGTACCCGCCGAAGGGTCGCAGCGCGGCCTCGTGATGGAACGGAGTAGACGACGCGCAGAGGCGATAGGCGTCGGGCAGCGGGCCTCCGGCTTCGCCATACAGGCTGAGGTACATCTCGCTGCCCCGGTACGGCTCCGAGCCGAAGGTCGCGAGGAGGCGCTCCCATGACGAGAACGTCACGATGTTGAAGACGGGGGAGAAGAGCTCGACGTGCGTGGCCTCGTCGAGGTCGCTCGTCGTGACGGTCGTCGGAACGAAATCGGGCGCGTCGAAGTCGGGACCTGACCATGTCGTGCGGTCCGTCATCCGCGAGAGGAACTCCCGCCCCTGCGTCGCCGTGCGCATGTCGGGACTCGGAGCATGCGCGATCGTGCCGGCGGATCTGCGATCGGCCACGTCGAGCAGCGTCAGCCGGGCGGTCAACCGCTCGTGGAACTCCGCGTAGACGGACGCGTGAACGAAGATCGAGTCTGGTGCCAGGCAGTCGGCGCCAGAGTTGTACAGGCGGGCGAAAACGAGGTCGTCGCACGCTTTTTCGAGATCCGCCCCCGGCATCACGATCGCCGGATTCAGTGACGATCCGAATCCGATGAAGGCCCGGTGCGCAGTCTGCGCCTCGACGCGACGACCGTTTTCACTCCGACCCGTGAAAATCAGCACGTCCTCGGACGAGGAACGCGAGGTGAAATCCCGCTGCGATTCGTCGCGGAGTCGTGCGCTGTCGAAGCGGTCGAGCCCGGTCAGCTGCCAGAGCTCGGTGACCAGGCCCGAGAGCGCAGCGGGCGTTCGCGCCTGCACCGGGAGCCCGAGCGAGAGGGGGATCAGGCAGTACAGGGCGATCGAGTAGAGAAGATTGTTGCGCGGGAGGAAGGTGTACACCGTTCCGGAGGCGGGCTGGGGTGGAGCCGCAGACGCCGTGGCGAGCCGTTCGAGATTCCGAGCGAGGCGAAGCGACTGCGCCAACTCGATCTCGGCACTGTGCAGCGTGCACTGCTCAGTCAGCCGATGGAGCAGTCGGGGTGCGTTGCGGATCAGCGACTGCTCGAAGGTGCGCTGAATCGAGGGGTCGAGATCGCGACGGATGTCGAGCGCGTCGAGCGTCATCGCCCACCGTCCTGCACGGAGTAGAGAGTCAGATCCCAGCGCTCGCCGTATGCGAAGACCGCCTTCTCGAGGAGGCCCTCACGGGTCATCGATCGTTCGGCGGCGCGCGCGATCGCGTCGTTCCACGCGGGCACCCAGGCCTCGAACCGCTTCGCCCCGCGCGCCCCCGCTGCGGACGCCGCCTCCGTCACGGCGGCCGCCACCCAGTCGGGGGTGCCATGCCCGTCGGGAATCGCGACGAAGCACGTGGCGGTGGGGTGCTCGGGCGCGAGGGAGAAGCCGACATGGCAGGCCCGGTCGCCGGTGACGGTCACCGGTCCGGCGCCCACGAACTCGTCGACGGCCGCGTCGTCGAACCATGCGGGGACACCGATCGACGCCGCGGTGTTCGGGATGCGGAGCATGCGGGTCAATGCGCTCACGGAGACCTCTTCGTAGAAGCGGAGCGGGCGGACGCGGTCGCGTCCGCCCGCTTGTCTGTCAGCAGGACTGGCTGCCGAGGCTGGCGGCCATTTCCGCCGCCTCTGAACTTGCGTCAAGCGCTTCGAGTTGTTCCAAGGACATCAATTCCACCTCCTTCCCGTGGCCGAGATCTCGGCGGCAATGCAGGCGGTCAGACGCGCGCGAGCGTGTTGCGAAGAGCGTCAGAACTCGACGAAACTCCTCGCTTGGTGAAACGGATGACCCCCCACGTGCGGCCTTTTGCCACATCTGGCTACATACGTGGCGATAGTAACACGGGCGTTCGCCTTAATTGCAAGCGTTTTCTTTCGTTTTCCGCGACCCCGCGCTATTCGGTCAGGGTGGGAATGACGCCCGTGAGGGCTCGTGCGAGGTACCGCGCCGTCCGGCTCGCCGGCTCTCGTGCGACGTCGATCGGGGTGCCGGCCACCACGATGCGGCCGCCGGCGTTGCCGCCGGACGGGCCGAGGTCGATCAGCCAGTCGGCCGAGGCGACGACATCCATGTCGTGTTCCACGACGACGACGGTGTTCCCCGCGTCCACGAGCGCGTGAAGCTGAGTGAGGAGCAGGCGGACGTCCGCCGGATGCAGCCCGGTGGTGGGCTCGTCGAGTAGATAGAGGGTGTGTCCGCGCCGGGCGCGCTGCAGCTCGGTCGCGAGTTTGATCCGCTGCGCCTCGCCGCCCGAGAGCTCGGTGGCAGGCTGCCCCAGGCGCAGATACCCGAGACCGACCTCGCGCAGCGTATGCAGGCTCCGGGCGGCGGACGGAATCTCCACCAGGAACTCCGCCGCCTCGTCGACGGTCAGCGCGAGGACGTCGGCGATGCTCTTTCCGCGGTAGGTGACCTCGAGCGTCTCGTCGTTGTACCTGGCGCCGTGGCAGGCCGGGCAGCGCCCGTAGCTGCCGGGCAGGAAGAGCAGCTCGACCGAGACGTACCCCTCGCCGAGGCACGTCTCGCATCGCCCGCCGGCGACGTTGAACGAGAAGCGGCCCGCGGTGTAGCCGCGCTCTCGTGCGAGGCCGGTTCCTGCGAACACCGCGCGTACCGCGTCGAACAATCCCGTGTAGGTCGCGAGGTTCGAGCGCGGGGTACGTCCGATCGGCTTCTGGTCCACTCGGACGAGGCGGTCGATGCTCTCGAGGCCGGAGGCAGCCCGCACCGACGCGGCCGCGCGTGACGAATCCGCAAGCGTCGCGTCTACGGCGTCTACGGCGTCTACGGCGTCTACGGCATCTGCCGTTTCGTCGGCCGGCTCGCCGCGAGAACCGTCTCGGTGAAGGTGTGCGTCGACCACGGCGCGGAGCACGCCACCCACGAGCGATGACTTGCCCGAACCCGACACCCCGGTCACCGCGACCAGAGTGCCGAGAGGGAAGGCCGCGTCGACGTCAATGAGGTTGTGCAGCGACGCGCCCTCGATCGTCAGCCATTCCGTCGGGATGCGCGCGCTCCTGGCCATCGTCGTGCTGTCGTCGGCGCCGGGGAACAGGAAGGGCCGCGTCACCGACTCCGCGACCTCGGCGAGGCCGTCGACCGTGCCGCTGTAGAGGACGTGACCTCCGCCTTCGCCCGCAGCGGGCCCGACGTCGACGATCCAGTCGGCGCCGCGGACGACGTCCATGTTGTGTTCGACGACGAACACCGAGTTGCCCGACGCCGCCAGCTGCTCGAGTACCGCGATGAGCGGCTCGGCGTCGGCGGGATGCAGTCCTGCCGACGGTTCGTCGAGGACATAGACCACGCCGAAGAGGCCCGAGCGCAGCTGCGTCGCGAGCCGGAGACGTTGCATCTCGCCGGGAGAGAGGGTCGTGGTGACGCGGCCGAGCCCGAGATAGCCGAGGCCGAGGTCGAGCAGCACCTCGATGCGCGCCACCAGGTCGGTGGTGATCGCGACGGCGACATCCGTTCGCTCACCCGACGACGAGGTGGGAAGCGCGGGCACGGCGTCGGTCAGCGTCGTCGTCGGGCGCAGGATGTCGGCGAGCTCGGTCAGGGGAAGCGCGTTCAGCTCGGCGATGGTGCGGCCGGCGAAGGTGACGGCCAGCGCCTCGCGTCGTAATCCGGAACCGCCGCACAACGGGCAGGTGCCGCTGCGGACGAATTGCAGCACCCGGTCGCGCATCTTCGCGCTGGCGGAATCGGCCAGCGTGTGGAAGACGTACTTCTTCGCGCTCCAGAACATTCCCTTATACGGCTTCGCCACGCGATCGCGCTGCGGGGTGATCTCCACCACCGGCTGCTCGTCGGTGAACAGCAGCCATTCGCGATCTGCGGGGGCGAGCTCGCGCCACGGGCGGTCGACGTCGTAGCCGAGCGCGATCGTGATGTCACGGAGGTTCTTCGCCTGCCAGGCCCCCGGCCACGCAGCGATCGCGCCCTCGCGGATGCTGAGGGACGCGTCGGGCACGAGCGTCTCTTCGGTGACGGTGTGCGCGACGCCGATGCCGTGGCACTCCGGACACGCCCCGGCGGCGGTGTTGGGTGAGAAGGCGTCGGAGTCCAGGCGCGTCGTGGCGTCCTCGGGGAAGGTACCGGCACGCGAGAACAGCATCCGCAGCGAGTTCGACAGCGTCGTCACGGTGCCGACGCTCGAGCGCGAGCTGGGAGCACCGCGGCGCTGCTGCAGAGCGACGGCCGGCGGGAGCCCCGTGATCGACTCGACGTGCGGGTTATGGCCCTGCTGGATCAAGCGCCGAGCGTACGGAGCCACGGACTCGAGGTACCGGCGCTGCGCCTCCGTGAAGATCGTGCCGAACGCGAGCGACGACTTGCCCGAGCCCGACACCCCGGTGAAAGCGACGATCGCATCGCGGGGGACATCGACATCGACGTTCCGGAGGTTGTTCTCGCGCGCACCGCGCACGCGGACGAAGGCATCGGGGCTGAGACGAGCGTTTCCGGACATCGGGCAAGCCTACGTGTCGGAGGTCGCCCCTAGGCTCGTGCGGTGGGTATCGCAGAGTGGGTCGCGCCGCGGCGTCTGGGCCGTGATTTCCGGTGGCTGTTCGCATCATCGCTGACGAGCAACATCGGCGACGGCATCGCGCTCGCCGCCGCACCGCTGCTGATCGCATCGATGACCGATTCGCCGATCCTGGTCGCCTCCGGTGCGGTCATGCAGTTCCTCCCGTGGCTGCTGTTCGGGCTTCACGCGGGCGCGATCGCCGACCGGGTCGATCGCCGGGTGCTGATCATGGTGGCCAACGGCATCCGGGCTCTCGTGCTGGTCGGTCTGTGCGTCTTCCTCGTCACCGGCCTCGCCAGTATCTGGATGGTGTTGATCGTCGCTTTCCTGTACGGCACCGCCGAGGTCTTCGTCGACACGACCAGCAGCACCCTCCTGCCGATGATGGTGCGCAGAAGCGACCTCGGCGTCGGGAACGCGCGGCTGCAAGCCGGGTTCCTCGTGGCCAACCAGCTCGGCGGACCGCCCTTGGGTGCCTTCCTGTTCGCCGTCGGATCGTTCTGGCCGTTCGCCGTTCAGGGCGTGTGCGTCGCCCTCGCCGTCGTCCTCATCTCGCGCATCACGGCGACCACGCGCGTCGAGGAGGCGGATGCACCGCGCACGCGGACCCCCGTGCACACCGACATCCTGAGCGGCATCCGCTGGCTGTGGCGCAACCCGCCGGTGCGCACGCTCGTGATCATCATCCTCACCTTCAACGTGACCTGGGCGGCGCCGTGGGGCGTGCTCGTGCTGTACGCGACCGACTACCTGCAGATGGGGCCCGTCGGCTACGGCGCCCTGACGACCGCGTCCGCGATCGGCGGACTGGCGGCGACTCTCCTGTTCGGAAGGCTCGAGCGACGATTCTCGTTCGCCGCGCTCATGCGGGTGTGCCTCACCGCCGAGGTCCTCATGCACCTCGCGTTCGCCCTGACGACCTCGGGCGCGGTGGCATTCGTCATCATGATCGCGTTCGGCGCCTATGCCTTCGTCTGGGCGACCATCTCGACGACTGTTCGTCAGCGCCTCGTTCCCCACGAGCTGCAGGGCCGCATCGCGTCGGTCAACATGGTGGGGGTCTTCGGCGGTCTCGTGATCGGGCAGGCGCTCGGCGGGGTGATCGCCCAGGTGTGGGGCCCCACGGGCCCCTGGTGGTTCGCCTTCGTCGGTGCCGCGCTCACGCTGCTGTTCGTCTGGCGTCCGATCACGCACATCGCCGCTGCGCCGCCGGTCGTCGATGACGACGAGACGGAAGCGGTCGCGGCCGGATGAGCCTCCCGCTGCACCGGCGCAGCGATCACTCCAGCAGCAGGATGTTCGGCAGGTCGGGGTCGAGCTCGCGGCAGAGCGCGTAGAGGGTTCCGGCTGTTCCGACCATGAGCCCTCGCACGGTGGTGATGCCCGACGGCAGTCCGCTGTGCGGGCCGTCTCGATCGATACGCGCGATGACGCGTTCGGCGTAGTCGCTGGCAGCAGGGCCACCACGGCTCTCGATGCCCCGCAGCGCCATGAGGTTCCCCAACGAGCCGTGGCACAGCGAATCGTCCGACGGCAGGTCCGTCGCGGTCTCCAGCGCTCCGAGGTCGGCCAGCGGCAGCAGCGTGTCATCGCCGAGCAGCACGGCAGCGTCGGCGCGCGCGAGCGCGATACCCGCCGTGCCGTGGCACCAGTGCGCGGGAAAGAGGCGTCCCTGCGCGAGTGACTCAGGACGGGCGTCGAGCCACCGCCCGGGCTTCACATCGAAGAGGTTGTCGTCGAAGCCCAGAGCCCGTTGGGCAGCGTCGGCCATGGTGCGATCTGCGAGCCTGGCTGACGCGGCGGCGAGCGCCCATCCGATCCCCGTCGCGCCGTGCGACATGCCGCCCAGACGGGCGCGGGTCGCTCCGCTCTCCCAGACGAGCGCGCCGTCGGAGGTCTCGACGGCGCGCTCGAGGAGGTGGTGCGCGAGCGCGCGGACGGCCACGTCCGTCTCGGCGTCGTCAGCCTCGCGGATGGCCGTCAACACGGCGATGGCACCCGCTGACCCCGCCATGACGTCGAGATAGTCGTCCGTCGCGGCGGCGTCTCTGAATCGGCGGACGGCGCTCGCCCGGGTCGCGCCGAATCGGTCGACCCCGACGATGCTCTCGTAGCGGGCCAACGCGTAGAGAAGCCCGGCCGCCCCGCTGAACGCTCCCACCGGGAGCGTCACGCGCCCGGAGCTCCAGTCATCGAGGATTGCGGCGATCGCGTGGGCGCCGCGCGCGGCGAGGTCGTCGAGTCCCCAGCGAGGGAACGCACGGTGTCCCGCAGCGGCGCCGATGACGATGCCTGCCAGGCCGTCGTAGAGCGTGGGGCCGACAGGGCGGTACTCGAGCCCGGTGCTGTCGACGCTGCTGCACACGCTGATCCACGTCGCGTCGTCTCGTCCGAGGATCGCCGACTCGGCGAGCAGCCGGGCCTGTTGCTCGGCGACCGCACGGATGCCGGTGCGGCGGAGGGGAGTGGCGCCGAGTGGACCGGGAGCGCCTTCGTTCTCGGTCTCGGCGGTCGTGGCCGCCAGAATCGACTCCAGGATGAGGGATTCGCCGGCATCGATGTCGGCTGGGCTGAGGTGCCTGAGACGGGCGACGACATCCTCACGCATGGTTCTGGCGAAGTACTCCGGAACCAACGGGCGGCGGTCGTCGTCGAGGGAGAGCGAGTCCATGTCGACCGTGAAGAGCGGCACATCGAGCCGCCGGAGGGCGCGTTCTTCCGCCCCGATGAGAGGCAGGTCACCGGGATGGTCGGCCAGTCGCGTCCACAGGCTGCGCAAGAGATGGTCGCGATCGATTCCGCTGCGCAGGCGCGACGACTGGCGCATCTCGGCGAGCAGCAGCGAGTACGAGCGCGTCGCGCGGACGATGTGCCGCACGGTCAGCTCGGGAACACCCGAGAGGATGCCGACGACGCGGTCGCGACACGAGATGAGCGCCCGTGAGGTGGCCACGAATCCGTCGGCGAGCGCGTCCCGGTGGCGGCGGACCATACGCAGGGTCATGTCCGGCGGTTGATTCTGCGACGACCCGACGCGCAGCTCGACGGCCTCGATCCGCATCGCGTCGGTGAAGGTCCCGGTGAGTTGATGCGCCATGGCTGTCCGGCCTGTCGGCTGCAGCCCGCCCGTGACGACGCTCACGTCGATGCTCGTGCCCTCACCGGCGGTCAGCTGGACGGGCAGGATTCCGGTGCCCAGCACCGATTCGTTCAGACGGCGTGCTGCCGCCGCAGCCGCGGTGTCGGCGGCGTCGCGGTGGCTGCGATTCTGAACGAGCGTCTCGAGGTCGACGGGAACCGGACCCGCCGCGGATGCGATGACGTTCTCGAGGTGGAGGTCCGACGCGCCGAGCACGTGGGCGATCGCGAGCAGCCCGCCGAGTCTGCGCAGATGATCGCGCAGGTCGACCTCGCCGGGGGCGGCGTGTTCGATGAACTCGACCCACCCGTATCCATCGCGGACCAGCACGTTCGGCGCGCGCAGGCGCACCCCCTCCGGAAGCTCGTCGCCCAGCACCGTCGTGATGACGCGGTAGAGGGCGAAGACGGCGGACTCGCGCGGCTTGTAGACCACCCGTCGACCGTCGTCGAACGTCACGATCGCCACCGACTGCCCGCGATCGTGGGCGTCGCCCGCGAAACGGATGCCGCTGACGGCAGCGATTCCGGGGCAAGGGAGACCGGCTGTCGAGAGCGCCTCGGCATCGCGATCGAGGCGCTCCAGGATCAGACGCACGCGCTCGCGCCAGTTGCCGATCGCTGCGACGAGGTCACGGGCGAGAAGGGGGTAGCGCGAGAGGAAGGACATCCGCCTCGCCGGGTGCGAGAGCGAGGAATCGAGACGCGCGTATGCACCGGCCGACGCGTCGCCGGCCATCTCGGTGAGCAGCGGACGCAGGGCCAGCGCTGCGACCGTCTCGGCCAGTCCGTCGAGCAGATCGCGGCGCGCACCCTCGGGGACCCCGGGCAGACCAGCGAGGAACGACCGCTGAGTCGAGACCATCGGCACCAGGAACGAGGGAAAGGGGATGCGCGTGAGCAGCGCGTTCTCGATGGCGAGCGGACGGCCCGGCCGCCACGGCTCTCCGGTGGTGTGCGTCAGCCAGCACGCGACGTTCTCGATCCACCCGATGCTGTGCTGCCGCGGTGACCAGGGGGCGCCGGTCAGCAGACCCGAGAGCGCTTCGCGGTCGAGGTCACGGGCAGCGAGGTAGCCGTCGAGGATGCCGTCGGCTTCGAGCGCCCGGTCGGACCACGCCCGTGTCATGTCGTCGGTGATGCTCTGCCGTGCCATGGGCCCGAGCCGGCGCTCGTCGAGCGCCGAAGCCTGAAGCAGCGCGATGGTGTCGCGGGTGGTGAGCACGGCGAGCTCCGATCGTGGGTCGTCCAACGGGTGCGGGCGGCGCGGGGTGCCGCGCCGCCCGCGAGCAGCGGTCAGCGACAGGCGCAGATCAGGGTTCCGCACTCGATCGTGAGTGTGCACAGCCAGCCGCTGCTGGCCATGTACGGGCTCACGACGCGCTCGAACTCGGCGTCGATCTGAGCCTGCACCGACGGGGTGGATCCGTCGGTCGAGCGGGCTGCCATGTCCCAACGCGGGCTGATGATCGTCATCTCCTGGTCATGGGTCGTGATCATGATCCGTTCCTTCCTTCGTTCTTCCGCTATCCCTCCTCGGCGGCGGTTGCCGCGGGAGCCCGACGGGGCGGAACCGGAACGGCGCCGACGGCGGGTGCCGCGGTGCGCCCGCATCACTGTCAGTTCCGGCATGCTCCTGCCGTGCTCACTCAAGCCCCCGGCAGACCTTCACCGGAACTATGCGATCCGGGGATTTTCGGCCCGATCCTCCACCTGCCGGAGGAGCGGTCTCCGCTGTTCTGAGGAGGGGGGTGAGCCGCCGACCGAAGGGATATGGTGGCGGCATGCACCGGGGGGACGGCACCACACGGGGTCGCGACTCGCTCGTCGCGGGGGTCGCCATCGCCGGCTGCGTCGCGATGGGGCTGCTCGGGCAGCCCGACTGGGCATGGTCGGCGTTGATGGCCGCGACTCTCGTGTGGCGTCGCTCGCACCCGGTCGTCTTCGCCGTGACGGCCACCGCGATCTCGGCGGTGCACCTCGGCGTCGACGCGTCGCTGCTCCTTCCCGGCGACCTGATCCTGCTCGTGGGCGTCTTCTCCGTCGCGGCCCATGCCTCGGAACGCGCCCAGCACCTGGGCCTGATGCTGGGTCTGCTCTACATCTCGGGGCTCGGTGCCGCCGTTCTCCTCGACATCGGTTTCAGCGCGTCGGCGGGCACGGGCCTCGTCATCGGGCTCGTCGGCATCAGCATGCTCACGGCGTGGGCGTTCGGCCTGCTCGATCGTCGCCGGAGCGAGGCTCTGCGGATGGCGCGACAACGCAGCGAGATGTCCGAACGCGATGCCGAGGCGCGGACACGTCTGGCTGCTTACGAGGAACGCGAGCGGATCAGCGACGAGATGCATGACGTTCTCGCGCACACGCTCACGAACGTCATCGTCCAAGCCGAGAGCGGACGGGCAGCCGCATCCGATCCGGACTCCGCATCGGTGTTCGCGACCATCTCCGCGAGCGGCAGATCAGCCTTGCGGGAGGTCCGTGGGTTGCTCTCGCCTGCAGACGACCTGGACCGCCGCCCGACGCCGTCGCTCGACGATCTCGACGACCTGATCTCCGGTTTCGTCCGTGCGGGCACCCGGCTAGAGGTCGTGGTGCTCGGCGACCCGCACCCGCTCAGCCCCGGCATGTCTCTCGCGGCCTACCGAGTGATCCAGGAGTCGCTCACCAACGCCGTTCGGCACGGATGCGACGGTCCGATCGTGTTGACGGTGTCGTGGGGAAGAGGGGAGCTCGCCGTGTCGGTGGCGAACCCCGTCGGCCCGTCTCCGATCCACCGCCCGGTGCGGGAGCACCGCGGTCTCGCCGGCATGCGGCGGCGGTGCGAGCTGTACGGCGGCGAGCTGACCTACGCTCACGACCGCACGTTCACGGTGCGGGCGGTCTGGCCGCTGGACGTCGTCGTCGACGGTGCCGTCGTATGACGACCTCATCGCCGCCGATCACCGTGCTGGTCGCCGATGACCAGGCGCTCGTCCGTGACGGTTTCAGCCGCATCGTGGACGCGCAGCCCGACATGCGCGCGGTCGGCACGGCGCCCGACGGCGAGGCCGCCGTCGAGCGTGTTCGCGAACTGCGGCCCGACGTCGTGCTCATGGACATCCGGATGCCGCGACTCGATGGGATCGAGGCCACGCGGACACTGACGGCCGAGGCGGTCAGCCCCGCGACGCGGGTGCTCGGACTCACCACCTACGACACCGACTCCTACGCGGTTCGGATCCTGCAGGCCGGTGCGGTCGGGTTCATCCTGAAAGACAGCACAGCCGATCAGCTCGTCGACGCCATCCGGGCCGTGTACGGCGGCACGTTCGCAGTCTCGGCGCCCACCGGCCGCCGCCTTCTCGAGCGCATCGCGATCGACGATACCGAGCCGGCGGAGGGCGACGACGCCCTTCTCGCGGTGCTGACGGGGCGGGAGCGGGCGGTGTTCGAGCAGATCGTCCAGGGGTGCTCCAATCCCGAGATCGCGAGCAGTCTCCACATCGCGGAGGTGACCGTGAAGACCCACGTCGGCCACATCCTCACCAAGCTGCGGGTGAGAGACCGCGTGCATCTGGTGATCTGGGCGCACGAGCGCGGGTTGGCTTCGGTTCGACGCGCGGGGCGCTCACGCACCGACTAGCCCTCTCGGGGCGGTCGGTCCTCCTCCGATCGGAGGAGGACCGCGTGGGGGATGATGCATCTCGCGACCGATCCGCGTGGCGGGTGCTGCGAACGAGGATGGCGGCATGACACGCATCCGGTGGTGCCCGCAGTGAGCACCGTCATCGCCACCCACGGCCTCACGAAGAAGTTCCGCGAGCACACCGCGGTCGACGCGGTCGATCTCTCCGTTCCTCAGGGCGTGGTGTACGGGTTCCTCGGCCCGAACGGGTCGGGGAAGTCGACCACGATGAAGATGCTGCTCGGGCTCAGCCAGCCCACAGCCGGCGAGATCGAGATCTTCGGGCAATCGCTCACCCCCCGCACGCGCGGCGACCTGCTGCCCTCGATCGGTTCGATGATCGAGGCGCCACCCGGCTACGGTCATCTGACGGGCTGGGAGAACATGCTGATCGTCCGAGACATGCTCGGGCTCGTCGACGCGCAGATCCGGACCGCTCTCGAGATCGTCCGGCTGAGCGAGCAGAAGGACAAGCTCGTACGCAACTACTCCCTCGGGATGAAGCAGCGCCTGGGCATCGCCATGGCGCTCGCGCGCGACCCGTCGCTCCTGGTTCTCGACGAGCCCACCAACGGCCTCGATCCGGCCGGTATCGAAGAGATCCGCGATCTGCTCATCGAGCTCGCGGGCCAGGGCATCACGGTCATGGTCTCGAGTCACCTGCTCGACGAGATCGACAAGATGGCGTCTGTGCTCGGCATCCTCTCGGCGGGCAGGTTGATCTTCCAGGGCACCCGCGCCGACCTGTTCGCCCACTCGCTGCCCGACCTCGTCATCGAGACACCGTCGATCGATGCGGCGCTGCGCGCCGTGCCGTACGCGACGATCACGGGTGGCGGCATCCGGTTGAGCGGACACGACAACGAAGCGACTGCCGCACTGGTCGCCCTGCTTGTCGCTGCCGACGTCCGGATCCACCAGGTGCGTCGTGTGCAGCAGAGCCTCGAGGACGTCTTCATGGACCTCACCGGCCGGGGAGGTCTGCTGTGAGCGACGTCGTCCTCGAAATTCGCAAGATGCGGCGGCTGCGCACCATTCCGGTCCTCGTCGGCCTCGTGCTGGCGGTCGCAGCGCTGAGCTCGGCGTCGCTCTTTTCGGGCACCGCCCGCGAGACCTTCGACGACCCGGCGGCATCGCCGTGGGCCGCGCTCCTGCTCTCGTACACGATGATGGCGGCGATGACGTCGCCGCTGCTGGCAGCGGTGCTCGCGAGCAGGCAGACCGACATCGAGCACTCTGGCAACGGATGGGTGCTCGCAGCGGGGGCAGGCCGGACTCCGGGTCGGCTCTGCGCAGCGAAACTCCTCACCCTCGCGTTCACGCTCGCCCCCGCGATCGCGCTACAGACCGCGGCGGTCGTCGCGATCGGTGTGCTCGCGGGCATCCGTGTGCCGATCGATCCGATTCCCTGGATCGCGTACACCGGACTGCTCTTCGTGCTCGATGTCGTCTTCTGCGGTCTTCACATCCTGCTCGCCGCACGAGTGGAGAACCAGCTCGTCAGCGTCGGGGTGGGGGTGCTCGGGTCGTTCCTCGCCGTGTTCTCTCTCCTGCTGCCCGCCGCGGTCAGCCGCGCCATCCCCTGGGGCTACTACGCCGTCATCTCGCAAGCGGGGCAGGAGGGGGACTCGGTGGGGTACGTGCAGGCGCCCTACCCGTGGATCATCGGGTTCGTGGCCCTGGCGGCGCTCGTCATCGCGGTCGGCATCCGACGCCTCGATCCGATCGGAGCCTGACGATGTTCCGAGCCGAGATGCGCAAACTCCGCCGCTCCAGCACGTGGATCATCGCGATCGTCCTGCCGCTCCTCGCCGTCGTCACCGGCACGCTCAACCTGGCGGCCAACGCCGACGCGCTCGACGCGGGCTGGGCATCGTTCACGTCGCAGGTGGTGCTCTTCTACGGGCTGCTCTTCTTCTCGATGGGGATCAGTCTCCTCGCCGCCGCGGTCTGGCGCGCGGAGCACCGCGGGTCGAACTGGAACCTGCTGCTCACCTCCACGGTGCGGCCGGTGGGTCTGGCCACCGCGAAGGTCGCCGCCGTCCTCGTGCCGGTCGCGCTGATGCAGGTCGTGCTGATCGTGGGCACCGCGGCAGCGGGCACGTTCGTCCTCGGCCTCGACGGCGGCTTCCCGTGGCAGTTCGCGGTCGTGGGAGTCGTCGCGATCGTCGCCGCCATCCCGCTCATCGCACTCCAGTCGCTGTTGTCGATGCTGATGCGCTCTTTCGCCGCCCCCGTGGCGATCTGCCTGCTCGGCTGCGTCGCGGGGGTGGCCGCTGTGACGTCGCCGACCCTCCGGCCGCTCGGTCACGTGATTCCCCAGGCGATCAACACCAGGGCGCTGAACCTCGGATCGACGGCCATCGCCGGCTCGGGCGGACTGACGCTCGGCGATACGCTGCCGTTGCTCGCCACGGGGATCGGCGGCGGCGCCGTCGTGCTGCTGGTCACGGCGACCCTGCTGCGCACGGTCAAGCTGCGGTGACGGCGCGCCGCGCCCGGTCTACCGCTCGTCGAGCTCGGCCATCGCGTCGGCGAGGACACGCGCGACGGGCCAGGCGCCGTCGGCCGTGTTACTCATCACCGTCGCGGTGGTCGCTGTCGACGGGTGATGGACCGACCTGAACGACGAGCCGACATCGCATCCCTCGAGGACGACACCGGAGCCGGTCTCGGTCAGCCAGAATCCGAGACCGTACCGCATCTCCTCGTCGTCGACCGAGGAGCGGGGTGCGGTCATGAGAGCCACGGATTCCGGCGAGACGATGCGCCCGTCGAAGAACGCGCGCCAGAACCGGTGCACGTCGGCGATCGTCGTCGACGCGCCGCCGTCGCCGCCGGCGCGGACAGGCAGATGCAGCGTGTTGACGCGCAGTCCGTCGTCGAAGACGTAGCCGCGAGCGTGGTCGCCGCCGAGTTCGTCGGTGCGCGGGAAGTCGGTGTCGGCGAGGCCGGCGGGGGTGAGGACGAGGTCGTGCACGACCTCGTGGAATCCCCGGCCCGTGACCCGTTCGATGATGATCGCGAGCACGACGTAGCCGCTGTTGCAGTACGAGAACGTCTCTCCGGGACGGGCCTTCGGAGGGATGCCGTCGAGCAGGGGCAGGAACGCCTCCGCGGTCGTCAGCGTGTGCACGGGTACTCCGAGGTAGAACTCCGATACGTCGAGATCGTCGTCCTCGTCGATATAGTCGCCGATTCCCGACGTGTGTCCGAGGAGCTGTTCGACGGTGACCGTGTCGTCGATGAGGGGCAGGTCGTCACCGAGCACCTCTCGGACAGCCGTGTCGAGTGCGAGGCTGCCGTCCTCGACGAGGCGCATCACCGCCAGCGCGGTGAAGGCCTTGCTTCCTGACGCGATCGCGAAGCGGGTGCTCTCCGAGACGGGCGTCCCGCTCGCGCGGTCGGCGAGTCCGTGTGCCCTGCGCCATACCGAGACGTCGCCGGCGTCGACGCCGACGATTCCCGAGAACGGTTGCTCGTCGATCGCGGCCTGAAGCGACCCCTCATCGATGATGATGCTCTCCGTCGCGCTCATGCTCCCCACTGTGCCAGGTGCGCGTCGCCCCGCGCGACCCGCTTCGGACCTGTGGATCACCCCGTCACGACGAGGCGAAGCGGTGCCGGAGTGCGGCGTGACTCAGCGCCGTGAACGTCTCGGGCTCGCTCAAGAGCATGTTGCGCAGCCGCGTCTCGTCGACCCATTGGGCAGCGCGCGACCCGTCGCCCGTCGTCCGCGGGCGCCCGGACGCGATCGCATCGACGACGGCGAGGACCGAGGGGTACGGCCCCTCGACCATCTGCACGAGCTGCACGCCGGCGCTCACCTGAACTCTGTCGCCGAGCAGTTCGTGATCGCTACGGGCACCCAGAACGTCGACGTCGACGAGGCCCGTCTCCTCCTGCAATTCGCGGGCAGCGCACACGGCGATCGTCTCGAAGGCCCGCCACTTTCCGCCGGGGAGCTCCCACCGCCCGCTGTTCGCGGGATCGGAGTGCGGCTTCCAACGCTGCTGCAGCAGAACGTGCTCCGGACGTTCGCGTTCACGCGCGATGACATAGACGTTCGGCAACACCAGCTGTTCCATCGTTCTCGGTCCCTTGCTCTCGCCCCCACTGTCCCAGCACGCGCCGGTTCCTCCCCAGCGGAGAGTCATCGCGTGACGTCGATCCTGCCATTACGGTCATGGACTCGCGTGCATCGCGTCAGTTGACTGGGACCGGTCACAGTCACGGCAACGAAGGAGTTTGCATGACCATCCGATACACAGCAGCCATCGCTCGTACGACGGTGGGAGCAGCCGTCGTCCTGACGCTCGCGGTCAGCGCCGGGTGCTCGAGTGCACCGCGCGACGCCGACACCAGCCTGACGTGGAATGCCGCCGCGCGGGCCTATGAGATCGAGCCGGAGATCGCCAGAGGCGACGTACCGCTGAAGGTCTGGGTCGAGTACCCCGAGTACGGCGAGGCGCTCGTCGAGGCCTTCACCACCCTGCACCCCGACATCCGCATCGACGTGACGACGGTGTCGAAAGTCGATGCCGTCGCGAAGATGGAGCTCGATGGCGAAGCCGGAACCGGTGCGGACGTGTACTTCACGAACTTCACCGACTTGTCCGGCGCGATCGACTCGGGCGTGGCGGCTCCGTTGGGCGAGTACGCCGACGACATCGCCTCGCGAGTCGGCGACTCTTTCGCCGACGTCGTCAGCCGCGACGGCGAGCTCTACGGCGTGCCCGTGTCGACGGAGTCGATCGCCCTGTTCTATAACAAGACCCTCCTGGAACACCTCACCGGTTCGCCCGCGCCCGCGACGACCTGGGAGCAGATTCGCGAGCTCGCCGCCGCCTACAACGACCCCCGCGCGAACCGCTGGACGATCCGCTGGCTGAGCGGCCAGCTCTACTACGCCTACCCGGTGCTCAGCTCGCTCGGCTGGCATCTCGGTGCCGACGCGGGCGCCCCCGGTCTCGACGCGCCCGCGCTCACTGCCGGACTCGAGTACTACGGCGCACTGCGTGATCTCTGGCCGGTCAACTCGGCGGATGCCACGTGGGACTCCATCGAGATGGAGTTCGCGAAGGGACAGACCCCCTACGCGATCACGGGGCCGTGGTCGATCGGCGACTTCACTGCGGGGGCGGCGGAGAACGGCTTCGAGTTCGGCGTGACGACCCTTCCCTCCGTCGAGGGCGGCGGTGACGCCGCGACGCTCGCGGGTCTGGGCGTCGGAGTCGTCTCGGGTTACTCCCAGCATCCCGGTGCAGCGCGGGTATTCGCAGCGTTCCTCGCATCCGACGAGGCAGCCGCCGCGCTGTACCGGACGACGGGTGGCATCCCCGCTCTGACCAGAGTCAATGCGCAGGCCATTCCCGGTCTCGCCGATGACCCCTATGCGAACGGGGTGCTCGCGCAGGCCGAGCGGTCCGACCTGGTGGCCGACGTCGGAGACGCGCTCTGGACGGTCGGCAACAGCCTCGTGGCCAGTGTGTGGGACGGCGTCCTCGACCCGGCAGCCGCGCAGCAGCAGGCCGTGACCGGCTATGCCGACCTGACCGGGCTGGGGGAGTGAGTCCGCGCCGACGCGGGACGAGCCCGGCGGCCCCGTGGTCGCTGGGGCTCGCCTCCGCACTGGTTCCCGGTCTAGGGCAACTGCTCAACCGCGAGTGGGGCAAAGGAGTGGCGGTTCTGGTCGTCAGCGCCGCGGCCGTCGCGACGGAGCTGCTCACCGGGCACTACGCGAACCTGTCGGGGTACACGGCTCGCACACACGGGGGCTTCTTCGTCCGCGGCCTCTGGGGTCTCGTGACCCTCGGCACGCGACCGCGCGCCATGACGGTGGCGGGCCTGTCCGCAGGCGACCATTCGATCGTCCTGATGATCAACGGCATCATCGCAGTGCTCGTCCTCTCGCTGATCGCGGCGATCACCGTCTGGGCTGTCCGCGATGCCGCACGGACTCGGCTGCGGCTCATCACGACCGGAGAACGCCTGACCGCAGGGGAGTGGGCGCGCGCCACTCGGCAGACGGCCTTCCCTTACCTCGTTCTCACCCCCACCCTCATCCTGCTGCTCTTCGTCACCGCGCTGCCGGTCGTCTTCGGCATCCTCATCGCGTTCACCGACTACAGCAGCGACAACCTGCCGCCGATGAAGCTGGTCGAATGGGTCGGGATCGCGAACTTCCGTCAATTGCTCGGTGCCGGGTCGTGGGGTGCGACGTTCTTCGGCGTTCTCGGATGGACGGTGTTGTGGGCGGCGCTGGCGACCGCGACGACCTATGCGCTCGGGTTCCTGCAGGCCGTGCTCGTGTCGAGCCGGCGTGTGCGGCTGCCGCGTCTGTGGCGGAGCATCTTCTTTCTGCCCTGGGCGGTGCCGGCCATGATCTCCGCCCTCGTGTTCCGCTCGATGTTCAACGGTCAGTTCGGGCCGATCAGCCAAACCCTCGTCGACCTCGGCATCACGTCAGACAGAGTGATGTGGCTGACCGACCCCGCGAACCCCTGGCTCGCGCGGATCGTCGCACTCGTGGTGAACCTCTGGCTGGGGTTCCCCTACTTCATGGCCCTCATCAGCGGCGCGCTGACGAACATCTCACCGAGCTACTACGAGGCCGCGCGCATCGACGGCGCATCCGCGGTGCAGCAGGTGCGGTACCTGACGCTTCCCATCGTGCTGCGTGCCACCGGGCCGCTGATCGTCCTGTCG
Organism: Microbacterium sp. AG238; assembly: GCF_003610405.1. Lineage (GTDB taxonomy): Bacteria > Actinomycetota > Actinomycetes > Actinomycetales > Microbacteriaceae > Microbacterium. The sequence continues at coordinate 852,779 of NZ_RAQC01000001.1, read as the reverse complement.
TTCGTGGCGAACTTCAACAACTTCGGAGTCATCTACTTCCTCACCCAGGGCGGACCCGCCAACCCCGACTACCGGTACGCCGGCAGCACCGACATCCTCATCACCTGGCTCTACAAGCTCACGCTCGACAACGGTCTCTACGACATCGCCTCGGTCATGTCGATCCTGATCTTCGTCATCGTGGGGAGCTTCTCCGTCTGGAGCCTGCGTCGTTCGAAGGCGTTCACCGATGCATAGAACCCGTAACCGAATCGCGACCGTCGTGATCCACGTCGAGCTCGTCGTCGTCGCGGTCATTGTGCTCTACCCGCTGGCGTGGATCGTCGGCTCGTCGCTGGGGTCCGGTCGCTCGCTCGCGCAAGCGTCGGCGATCCCCACCGACCCGACGCTCGCCAACTACGTGCGTCTGTTCACCGATACCCCGTTCGCCACCTGGTACGTCAACTCGTTCATCGTGGCGGTGTCGAACATGGTGCTCAGCGTGCTGCTCTCGGCGATCGCCGCGTACGTGTTCGCCCGGCTGCGCTTCGCTGGACGACGCCTAGGACTTCTGGTGATGCTCGTCATCCAGATCTTCCCGACGTTCATGACGGCCATCGCGATCTACATCCTGTATCTGAACTTCGGGCTGCTCGACAGCCTCGCCGGGCTTGTGATCGCGAGCGTCGCCGCGGCGGTGCCCTACAACATCTGGCTGCTCAAGGGCTACCTCGACGGCATCTCGACCAGCCTCGATGAGGCGGCCGTGCTCGATGGGGCATCGCACCTGCAGATCTTCACGCGCATCCTGCTGCCGCTGATGACGCCGATGCTGACGTTCGTCGCCGTCACCCAGTTCGCGGTGCCGTGGATGGACTTCATCCTGCCGCGTCTGCTGATCAGCAGCCCGCGGAACTACACGGTCGCCATCGGGCTGTTCCAGCTGATCTCCGACCAGACGCGGAACGACTTCACGACATTCGCGGCGGGGGCGATCCTCGTCGCGGTACCCATCACCGTGCTCTACATGGTGCTCCAGCGATACCTGGTCGCTGGGCTCGCTCAAGGAGGAGAGAAGGAATGACGACGACATCACTGCAGATCCGGGGTGCCGACGTGTCGATGACCGCAGAGGTCGAGGCGCTCGGCGGTTGGTTCTCGGATGCCGCGGGCGCGAGGGATCTGTTCCGGATCCTCGCCGACCACGGAGTGAACCTCGCACGCCTGCGTGTGTGGGTGGATCCGACCGATGCGCAGGGACGCCCGTACCAGGGCGGCACGAACGATCTCGCCACGACGTTGCGACTGGCCGAGCGCGCGCGTGACGCGGGGCTCGGCTTGATGATCGATCTCCACTACAGCGACTTCTGGGCCGACCCGAAGAAGCAATCGTTGCCCCGTTCGTGGGAGGGACGTGATCTCGACGGCATCTGCGAGGCGGTCGGCGCGCACACCGCCGACGTCGTCGCCGCCGTGCGCGCGAACGCCGGCAGCCCCGAGTGGGTGCAGGTCGGCAACGAGACGACGAACGGGATGCTGTGGCCGTTCGGCCGGACACCGCGGTACGACCTCGAGCTGCGCGCCTTCGAACCGGTGCCGGCGGACGAGGCTCGTGAGCAGTACAACCGTCTCGCCCGGCTCCTGCAGGCGGGGTCGACCGCCGTGCGGGCTACGGACTCCCGATCGCGCATCGTGCTGCATCTCGACGCCGGCGGCGCGGCCGACCTCTACCGTCGGTGGTTCGACGAGATCACGACGAGGGGCGTCGACTTCGATGCCGTCGGGCTGTCGTACTACCCGCTGTGGCACGGATCGCTGAGCGACCTCAGCGTCAACCTCCACCAGCTCGTCGAACGCTATGCGAAGGATGTCATCGTCGTCGAGACCGCATATGCGCATCGTCCGGACAATCCAGCGGGGACTTCGATGTTCGACGCGCACTCGCCGGCGGCGGTCTATCCGGCCTCGGTCGCGGGTCAGGCGCGGTTCCTCGATGACCTCGCGGGTGTCGTTCGCGCTGTCCCCGGGGGCCGCGGCCTGGGGATCGTGTACTGGGAGCCCGCGTGGCTGCCCGTGCCCGGGACGTCCTGGGCGTCGGCGGAGGGGATGGCCTATGGGAACGACGTGGCCGAGCCGGGCAACGGCTGGGCGAATCAGACGCTTTTCGACGAGCGTGGATGCGCTCTCGACTCGTTGCGCGCGCTCGGGGCGACCGCCGGTCGGCCCGATCCGATGAGGGAGGAAGAGTCATGACGTACCGATCATGGCGGCGGGCGTCCGGGCTCGTCGCGGCGACCGCCGTCGTTCTCGTCGCCGCGACCCTGCCCGCGACGACGGCGACGGCGGCCGCCGATGCCGATGACTTCGTGATGGGCGGCGACCTCGGGATGATCCACGAAGTCGAGGCTCTCGGCGGAAGCTACTCGCGCGGCGGCGTCACGGGCGACCCGATCGAGATCATGGGCGACGCCGGCATGAATCTCGCTCGGCTGCGCCTCTGGGTCGATCCGTACACCGTCGCCGGCGAACCCTACGGTGGCGGCACGAACGATCTGGCCACCACGATCGCGACCGCGCAACGAGCGAAAGCGGCGGGGATGGACATCCTCCTCGACTTCCACCTCAGCGACTGGTGGGCCGACCCCGGAACGCAGACGGTGCCGAAAGCGTGGCGGGGTCTCACCTACCCGCAACTGGTATCGACCGTTCGCGCATACACCGAGGACGTCATCGACGCGATGCGTGCGGCCGGGGTCCGGCCCGACATGGTGCAGATGGGCAATGAGATCCCGGGCGGCATCCTCTGGGACCACGGGCGCGTGGGCAACGGCGTCTCCGATTTCACCCAGCTCGCCGGGTTGTTGAAAGCGGGGATCGCGGGAGTCGAGGCGGCGCTCCGCGGCGGGGAAGACATCGAGATCGTGCTGCACCTCGACCACGGCGGCGACAACGCCCTCTATCGCTGGTGGTTCGACGCGGTCACGGCGCAGGGTGTGCCGTACGACATCATCGGGCTGTCGTACTACCCGTTCTGGCACGGGACCATGGGCCAGCTCGCGGCCAACCTCAACGACATCAGCGCGCGCTACGGCAAGGACGTTCTCATCGTCGAGACCGCGTACGGATGGACCCTCGGCGACGCCGACGGCCTCGGCAACTCGTTCTACACGGCCGAGGAAGCGGCCGGGGGATATCCGGCGACCGTCGCGGGCCAAACCGCCTTCCTCCGAGACCTGCGAGACATCGTCCGCGCCGTGCCGGGCGGGCGGGGGCGTGGACTGATCTGGTGGGAGCCGGCCTGGCTGCCGGTGCCGGGCGCGAACTGGGGAACGGAGGCGGGCAAGCTCGACAACGATGACCCGGGTGTCCTCTCCAACCCGTGGGATAACCAGACGCTGTTCGACGGGAACGGGCGAGCCCTGTCGACTCTCGGCGTGTTCGGTGAGGTCCCGCCGCCGAATCTCGTGGTCAACGGCGGCTTCGAGCAGGACGGTTACACGAACAGCCCGACCGGATGGGGCGTGTGGTCGCCGGGAGGTGCGCACGCCGACGCGGTGTTCACGCAGGATCCCGCGGTCGTGGGCGCGCTCAAGCTCACGTTCTGGAAAGCGACTGCCTACACCGCATCGGTCTATCAGACGCTCGAAGGGATGCCGTCGGGGCTCTACCGAATCTCGGCATGGAGCCTCAACAGCGGCGGACAGACCTCCGCCTACCTGTATGCGAAGAACTCCGGCGTGCCCGAGCGGCGGTCGGCCATTCCCATCAGTGCGAATGACTGGACGCGGGTGTCCCTCGATGTGCCCGTCACGAACGGAACGCTCGAGATCGGCTTCTACACGGAGGCCGCCGGCGGTTCCTGGCTCAACATCGACGACGTCCGCGTCCAGCGAGTCGGATGACGTTCGCTAGGCTCATCCTCCGTTCGGGAGGGGCAGGCGGTGACGACGAAGCAAGGTGCTCGCGCGGTCGCGTGGCGGGTTCTGCGGCATCCGCTTCTGTGGAGTGCGGTCTGCCTCGTCGGCGCCGTTCCCCTGCTCAGCACCGAACATGACTTCTGGGGGTTCCTCCTCTGCCTGCTCGGCGGATGGTCAGCGGCCCACGCACTGATCCGACGCCTCCTCACGCTGCCCGGCACGCTGTCGCTCGCCCTCCATCTGGCTGCATCGGTCGGCGCGGCGCTGCTGCTGTTCGCGCTGACCGCCGATGGCGGATGGCGGCATGTGCTCCCGCCTGCCATAGCCGCAGCGATCGGGTTCGCCGCGGTCCCGGGGGCGGGCTGGATCTGGCTCACGCTCATCGGTCGGACCTCCGCGGCCGTCGCCAGTGCGTCGCGCCGCCGCGCGGCGACGCTCGTCGTGCCCGAATGGGAGCGCGTCGGCGACGCCTGGCACCTGCGTCTCGCCGCGGTTTCCCTGCGCTCGCCGGTGTTCGTCGCGATCACCGCGACGATCGCCGTGCTCGGCGGAGGCCTCATCACGGCGGTCGTGATCGTGTTCGACGACGTCGTCCAGCGGATGGGGCCCCTCCTTCTGCTCCTGGTCCTCGGCTGGGTCGTCGGGGCGCCCGGCTATCTCGTGGTGCGCGCGATCGCCCATCGGCGGACGGCGGATGTCGTGGTCACCCTCGAGGCGGCCCGTGGCTCGGCGACCGTCCGCGTGGTGCGCTCGTCCGACGGCGACGTCCTCGTCGAGGCGCCGGCCAGCGCTATCGGGTCGCTGCAGTTCGCGCCGAGGAGCAGCCCGACCCGTATCGTCATCCGTCCGTCCTACGGGCCAGGCCTCGTCCTGCTGGTCGGCCTGGCACTGCCGCGCCGGGACACGGCCCCGACGTTCCCGCTGCCTCCCGCGGACCTCGTCCACCGGCTCGCGTCGGCCGGTCTCGTTCCGCGTGCTTCTCGCCGCTCGCGAAACGGCGACCTCGCCCTCGAGTTCGCTGGCGGTGGCACCCCGACCTGATGTCCGACGTGCGATAGCGTCGAGGGTCGTCCGCTCCTGACGAAAGGCCCGCCGCCCATGGACGCCGTTTTCGCCGTGGTCGGCATCGCCGTCGCCGTCATCATGCTGTCGATCGCGGTCGCCAGCGCCGTGTTCGCCCGATCGTCCGACGTCGTCGCGGAGTGGCGGAACGAACGCGACTCGGTGCTCTTCGCCGTATCGACGCAGCGCTGGCGGAGGGTCCTGGTGCGCATCTGCGGAGTCGTGGCGCTGCTCGTCGGCGTCATGAATCTCGTGGCACCGATCACGCGTCCGGAGGACTCGCCCGCACGGCGGATCGTGGGGCTGGGGGCCCTGCTCATCGGTGCGGCGCTGGTGTGGCTCGCGCACGGGATGAGCAGGATGCGGCTCGAGGTCTCGCGGGACGCGATCTTCGTCTCGCGAGGCTTCTTGCCCCCGGTTCGGGTCGCGGTTGCGGACATCACCCGGCTGCGCCCGCACGCGGCTCACCGGTACAGCGGACTTCTCGCGAAGCAGGGCCGGCAGACGGTCTTCACAGCGACCTCGGCCATGACGGGCTACGGGCAGCTCGTGGCCCACGTGAACGCCGAGCGCCCCGATCTCTTCGTGTCGGGTGGCTTCCGCTGAGGAGTCGAGCGAGGGCGTGCTTGACCCCGCCGCTACGTCAGGGTGCTGACTGGCTGCATGAGAATCGCTCCGGTGGCCTACCTGGCCTCGTACTTCCTGTCGCTGCTCGGCAACTCCGTGGCCGCCGTAGCACTCCCGCTCATCGTGCTCCAGGCGACGGGCAGTGTCCTGGGCGCCGGCATCCTCGCGGCTTCGACCGCCGTGCCCGCCGTCGCCGCGGGCCTGTTCATGGGGGTCGTGATCGATCGGATCAACCGGCGCACGTCGTCCGTGGTCACAGACCTGGTCTCGGCGGCTTCACTCGCCGCGCTCCCGATCGTCGATCTGGTCACGGGGCTCGACATCGGCTGGTTCATCCTTTTCGGTGTGATCGGTTCGCTCGGTGACGTTCCGGGGCTGACCGCTCGCGAAGCCCTGCTGCCCGCTGTGGTGAGGTACTCGGGGGTCTCTTCGGAGCGGCTCGTCGGAATCCGGGAGGCCCTCGGCGCGCTGGCCCTGATCGTCGGTCCTGCTGCGGCGGGAACACTGATGGCGCTGTTCGCAGGTTCTACCGTGCTCTGGCTCACCGCGGCGGCATCCGGAGCTGCGGCCCTCCTGACGCTGCTCATCCCGGGCCGCATCGGGACCATCAGCCCGCCTGCCGACGAGGCGGTGCAGGCGAGCGGCTGGCGGATGCTGCGAGACGGCTGGCGGATGCTGCTGCGAACACCGTTCCTGCTGGTGACCACGGGTCTCGGCCTCATCTCCGTGCTGGTCCTCGCACCGCTGCAGGGACTCATCCTGCCCGTCTACGTCACCCTCGTCGGGCGCCCCGAGATGCTCGGCTTCGTGCTGAGCGCTCTGGCGATCGGAATGCTGCTCGGCGGATCCGTCTTCGCCGTCCTCGGTCGTCATGGAGACCGTCGCGTCTGGCTCGTCGTCGGTCTCGTCGGCAACGCGATCGGATTCGTCGTGGTCGGGGCGCTCGCATCGATCGAGGCGATCCTGGTGGGGGCCGTCGTCATCGGTCTGTGCGGAGGTGCTTTCGGCAGCCTCATCGGGGTGCTGATGATCGAGCGGATTCCCGACGACATGCGCGGACGGATCATGGGCACCCAGAACGCCCTCACCACCGCGGCACCGGCCGCGGGCTTCGTCGCTGCAGCGCTGTTGACCGAGCATCTCGGCGTCGAGATCGCCGCCCTGATCATCATCTCGCCCTGGCTCGTCGCCCTGGTGTGGGGACTCGCGACGCCGCATCTGCGTAATCTGGAGCGGCGGCCGGACGCCGAGCGAGCGGAGGTGGTCGTCGGTGCAGAGCAGTGAACTCGCCCGGCTCGCGGGTGTGACGGTGCGATCGCTCCGGCACTGGCATCAGATCGGGGTCCTGCCCGAGCCCGCTCGCAGCGCCAACGGATATCGAGATTACGACGCCGTCGACTTCGTGCGGGTGCTGCGGATCCGGCGACTCGCGTCGCTGGGCATGCCGCTCGAACGTATGGGGGCCGTGCTCGACCGCGGTGAGAACTCGACCCGAATCCTCGACGACCTCGACTCCGAGCTCTCGGCGCAGATCGATCGGCTGACTCGCCAACGTGAGCTGATCGCGCGAATGCGTGACGCCGGCGCGAGCCCGGATGTCCCGCCCGAGCTCGCTCCCGTCGTGAGCGCATTCGTTGCAGCAGGCCTCTCGCCCGAGATGGCGCGGTTCGACCGTGACCAGGCCGTGCTCCTCGCGCACCTCGCGGGGGAGGAGGGGCTGCCGCAGCTCGTGCGGTTCTACGAACGCCTCGCGGGCCCGGGGCGCGCGCGAGCGGCCGCCGATCTCATGAACCGCTTCGGTGCGATCGACGACGCGACGGATGCCGCTGTCGTCGACGCGATCGTCGACGAGCTCGTCGACGTCTGTCTCGATCTCTTCGACGAGATCGACGATCCGGGCATCGGAAACCGGCTCTCCGGCGCCGCGCACGTGGTCAGCGAGTACGCGGACAAATCCCTGAGCCCGCGGCAGCGCGCGGTGCTCGATCGGGTCGAGAACCGGCTGGCCGGGAGCTGAGGCGCTACCGGGAGGGCGGGGCAGCCACCGACCCGCCGGTACGGATCGGCATCGGCACGCGTTCGAGACGGGGCGCGTCACCGAGAACGGCGAGCATCGCTGCCGCCCGACGTCCGAGTTCGATGTGGGGCAGCGCGATCGAGGTGAGCTCGGGATCGACCGCGCGAGCATAGGGGCTGCCGTCGAACCCGATCACCGACACATCCGTGGGAACCCGCAGTCCCGCGTGATGCAGCGCCTGATAGGCGCCGACGGCGAGTGCGTCGTTCGCGCAGACGAGCGCGGTCGGAGCGCTCCGCGATTCCGCCAGCAGTCTCGCGACGGCCCGTCGCCCGTTCGCGACGTCCCAGTCGTCGTCGATCGTGGCGACCCCGGCGAGGGACGTGCCCGCGGCGGCCAGCACCGAATCGATCCCCGCCCGCCGCTCGGCCAGCGCGATGGGGTCCCATTCCGGCCAGGCGGCTCCGCCTGTGGAACCCGCGGGCAGGGCGCCGACGAACCAGATGCCGTCACGGTGTCCGTGATCGAGCAGCATCCGGGCGGCATCACGGCCCGCTGCGATCTCGTCGGGCACGACCGCGTCGATCGAAGCGTCTGCGGTCACGCAGTTCAGCAATACCGTCGGGACGCCCTCGAGCGACCGCGGCAGAGCGATGGTGCGTGTGAACATCGACGCGTAGATGACACCGTCGATGTCGCGGCCGAGAAGGCTCTGCAGCAACTGCTCCTCGAGATCAGCGTCGCCCTGAGTGTCGACGGTGAACAGGAGGGTGTCGTGCTCGCGGAGCTCCTGCATCGCGCCACGGACCATCGAGTTGGCGAACGAGGTGCTGCTGACGAAGTCCGACACGAGGGCCACGGTGCCCGAACGGCCGGTGCGCAGCGTCTGGGCGGTGATGTTGGGGCGGTAGCCGAGCTCGTCCGCAGCGCGACGGACCCGCTCGAATACGTCGTCGGACAGTCGCTGATCGGTGCGGCCGTTCATCACGAACGAGACGGCCGAGCGCGAGACTCCGGCACGCTCCGCGACCTCCCGCAGTGTCACCCGGGGTGCCCGTCGGGTCGGGGGAGTGTCGGTCATGTCCTCGTTCCGGCTGTCGGTCGCGGTTCTCGAAAGCTAACACGGACGACGCGGCCCGCTCGGGAGCATGTCCCGAGCGGGCCGCGCTGACTCAGCCGAATCGTCGCCGACGGAGCAATGCGACGCCCGCCGACATGAGGGCCGCGGCCACTCCGCCGAGCATCCACAGCGGCAGCGGGTCACCACCCGAGCGCGCGAGGACGCCCCTCGCCGCACCGGCGGGCGTCGTGTCCGCCGCGCCGGATTCGGCGACTTGCTCACCGGGGCCGGCCGTCACCGTCACCGTGATGGTGGCGGTCACCTCGGTTCCCCGTGCGTCCGCCACGCGATAGCTCACCGGAACCGCCGTGCCCTCGAACCCGGCGTCCGCAACGAACGAGACGACGGCCGCATTCAGCTCGTAGCGACCCTGACCGTCGGCGACGACCGACGTGGTCGGCGCGCCGGACGCATCGAGGAGGGTGAGCGAGGACGGGACGAGAGGGACGTCGGCATCGCCGGGGAGGTCGTTGGCGAGCGGGCTCACCGCAACAGCGGCATCCGCAGGTCCGGACGCGAGGTCGTCCACCGCGTGCGGAGTGACGGCGACGAAGCCGTCACCCAGGTCGGCGACGAAGGACGAGACCCAGGCGAGGGCCGAGTTCCAGTTCACGGTGATCTCGTTGACCGACCACGCCCCGATGTTGTCGACGTAACAGGCCTGCGGTGCGCACCCCTGCAGCCAGGCTCCCGCGACGGGGTCCTGGATCGACGAGTTGGGCCCGCCCGCGACCGTGCCGACGGGAGGATGGGGCAGGGCGGGGTCGAGGGCGTTCGCGTACCACCGGCTGTGCTGATTGCGCGCGTCGTTCGTGCCGTACCCGGTGATGTACGACTGCCCGAGCACGTTGCGGCCCAGCAGGTAATCGAACCCTTCGACGACGGCATCGGCGTACCGCGGGCGCTGGGTGAGATCGAACGCCGTCCCGAGGACGACCTGGTTGTTCAGCACCGACGAGTTCGATCCCCAGTCGTACAGCCCCTCATCCGGCGCGTACGGCTGACCGAACGGCTGTGCGCGCTGATCGGCGATCAGACGCTCGGCGGCATCGATCACCGACCCGCGGATGCGGTCGATGTCGGGGAGGTCTGTCGCGAACCGGGCGAGCTGCATGCGGCCGAGCGCCGCCACGTCTCCCCAGTAGAAGCCGCCCGGCCCGAACACATCCGACTGATGCAGCGGATTTGCCTCGAGCTCGTCGCGGTAACGGTCGCTGCCGGTCGTGATGTACAGCTCCGCTGCCGCCCAGTAGAACTCGTCGGTCACCACGTCGTCGGCGTACGTTCCTCCACCCGTGCCGTCTTCTTCCGGGGCGAGCAGATCGGGGTGGGCGAGCGCGGCGTCGTAGGCCCGTTCCGCGGCGGCGAGCAGCCGCGCCGCGAACTCTTCGTCGAACGGCGCGAACAGGCGTGCTGCCTGCGCGGCGGTGGCAGCCACGTTCAACGTCGCCGCCGTCGACGGTCGGTGCAGCAGCCTCTCTTGCGAGTCGTCGTGCGGCATGAGGGGCAACCCGGTCCACGCGCGGTCGTGCACCTTGTGCCAGGCCATCCCGGCCAGCGGGTCACCGGCGGGTACCTGCATCCGCAACAGGAACTCCATCTGCCATCGCGCTTCGTCGAGGATGTCGGGCACGCCGTTGCCGCGCTCGGGCACGGCGAGGGTCGAATCGCCCAGCGCGTCCGCCGTGCCCGCGGCAACGGCTCGCTCGTAGGCGGACATCACCTGGGCCACGGCGATTCCGCCGTTCACGACGTACTTGCCGTGGTCGCCTGCGTCGTACCAGCCGCCGCGGACGTCGTGTCGATCGGTGCAGGTCCATCCGCCGGACCACGTCTGCGGTTCGAGGCACCCCACGTTCCCGTCGCCCTGGTTCGGTGACGTGTCGACATGGCCGGCGGGGCGAGCGTATTCCGCGCCCGCGATGTCGCCGTCGATCTCGATGCCGGATCGGTTCGTGTAGAAGAAGCGCATCGAATCGGTGCGCAGCGATTGGAAGACCTCGGCGGAGATCGTGAACGGATGGCTGGTGTCGGCGCCGACCCGGAGCCTCACGTCCGCCGCCTCCTGGGAGTAGGAGCCGAAGTCGACCGTGTGCACGGCGGTTCCCGCACTTGCGTCGAAGCCTGCCGGCTCGGTCTCGCCCTCGGCGAGGACGGATCCGTCGGGTGCCTCGAGGGCCCACGGCAGCGGTGCCGTGGCACCCGACACGACGGTCGCGCGCTTGGGGCCGTGCAGCAGATACCCGACCTGATTGACCTTGACGGCGGGGCCGGGGTCGGCCGTGTACGAGTAGGCGGTGCCCTGGAGTGAGATCTCGTCGAAGCAGATGTCGGTTCCGGCCGGTACCGCACCGAGGCGGAACTGCACCTGGCCGAGGTGGTACTCCGTAGCCGGTGTCGTCGCGAAAGCGACCTCGTACTGCTGCGGTTCGAGCCCGAGAGCGAAGGACTGCTCAATCCAGTCGGTCGGCGACGCGCCCGTGTACGTGCCGACCTTGGCTGAGATGGTCGCGCCCGTCGAGGCGGATGCGGTGAAGCTCAGGCGAAATCCGGTGTCGCCGGGCAGAAAGATGTCGTTGTGGCCGAGGAGCACGTCCCACAGGTCGGGCGTCTGCTCCGTCACCGTCGCGCACATCCGCTGCGCGGGGTTCGACAGTGACACCGGTCCGCTGGTCCACCACGGGGCCGTGCTCTGGTCGAGCGTGGGGTTGGGGAGCAGCTCGTCGTCGCCGACCGGGATGACCGGGGGAGTCGACCCGTCCTGGGCGACCAGGCTCACGTCGTCGACGCAGAACCGGGTGGCGGTGTTCGCGCCGAGGCGGAACTGCAGTTCCGATACGGTGCCGTTTCCCAGGTCGCGCGCCGTGAACTCCTCGCTGACTTGCTGCCATTCGACGGTCAGGGGTGTGCTCTGTGAGAGATACGTCGTGTAGACGGCATCCGGGACCGTGGGCGCGACCTGCGTGACGACCGTGGCGGGCGCATCGGCGCGGACCCTTGCCGTCAACGTATAGGTGACGCCGTCGGCCAGGGCAAGGTCGCTCTGACCGACGAGTACGTCCCAGGGGTTCTCGCTGTCCGGCACCCCGGCGCAGAAGGCGCCGGTCGCGGTGTCGAAGCTGTCGACACCGGCCGACCACCAGGGTTCATGGCCGGTCGAGAAGTCTCCGTTCCGCACGAGCTCCGCCGGGGCCGCGGTGGCGACCGCCGGAAGGGCGGTCATCGCGGCTCCCACGAGCATCCCCGTCGTGATCACGGCTGTCGCGCGTCTCGTCCGACGCAGCTTCATCGCATCCATTCAAGCTCCTTCGCTCGTCTGAGAGCGCTCCCAGGGAGCGCTCCCACGAACGCTAGCAGAACGCCTCCGGCCGCGATCGGCCTGTTCGGCCGTGCTTCGTGGGCTCGTCGTCGTCGCGGCGGCTAGCCTCGGCATGTGAACAGCGCGCCGTCCGCTCCCGTCGACCTGCGGATCGAGGGCGGGCGGGTGCGCGACATCCCGTCGCTCTACGCCGAGCTGAACCGCGTCTTCATGGCCGACGAGGAGTGGCGTCTCGGCGAGAGTCTCGACGCGCTCGACGACCTCCTCTACGGCGGGTTCGGCGTCCTCGCGCACACGTCGATCGCGCGCGTCGTCTGGGCTGACTCGGCGGTCTCACGAGACGCGCTGGGCATCCCGCTCACGCGCGCCCACCTCGCCGCCAAGCTCGAGCGCCCGGACATCTATGCCGTCGGTCCGGCGCGGGCCGCGCTGGACGACCTCGAGCGGGGTGGCGGGATGACGTACTTCGAGCTGGTCCTGCAGGTTTTCGCCGGTCACCCCGAGCTCGAGCTCGTCCTCGCCTGAGGTTCCTCGCTGGTTTTCTTAACGGGCGCATATCCTCGCGCGGGAGCATGAAGTCATGTCGCTCACGTCGTCCCCGCTGTCCGATCCCGCGATTCGCGTGCTCGTCGTCGATGACGAGCCGAACCTGCGCCACTTGCTCGGGGCGGTGCTCTCGCGGCAGGGCTGGATCGTCGAGGTCGCGGCGACCGGGGCGAGCGCGATCGAGACGGCGCGACGGATGCGGCCGCATCTCATGGTGCTCGACGTCGTGCTGCCCGACATCGACGGCGTCGAGGTTCTGCGAACGCTGCGCAGCGAGCTGAGCGAGACCATGGTCCTCTTCCTGACCGCCAACGGCACCGTCGCCAACCGCATCACGGGCATCGCCGCCGGCGGCGACGACTACGTGGCCAAGCCGTTCAGCGTCGAAGAGGTGGTGGTCCGTCTGCGCGGACTGCTGCGACGCAGCCCCATGCTCTTGCAGGGCGCGCCGACGCCGATGCTCGAGGTCGGCGACCTGCGATTGAACGAGGACAACCACGAGGTCACACGGGCGGGCGAGCCGATCCGGCTGACGGCGACGGAGTTCTCGCTGCTGCGCTTCCTGATGCTCAACGCCGATCGGGTCCTCAGCAAGGAGCAGATCCTCGACCGTGTCTGGGAGTATGACTTCGGACGGGAGTCGAACATCGTGGAGATCTACATTTCGTATCTGCGCAAGAAGATCGATCACGGACGTGAGCCGATGATCCACACGCTGCGCCGCGTCGGCTACATCCTGCGGGCTGCTCCGACCGCTCCGGCCTCGTCGTGACCTCCGCGCGGTCGGGAGGCCTGCGCACCCTGCGCGGCCGTTCGGTCGCGATGATCTCGGGTCTCCTCCTGGCAGCGGTGACCGTGTTCGGCATCGTCTCCGTCGCGATCCTCCGGCAGAACCTCGTCACCCAGGCCGAGTCGACTCTGTATCTGTCCAACGACACCGCCATCAGTCAGACCCTCACGGCGGTGGATGCGACGGGGAACGTTCCGACCTTCGACGACGTATCGCTCGCGGTCCCGTCCGACGGGTTCTTCTTCGTCGTCCAGGACGACGAGGTCGTCGTCTCGGCGTTCTTCACCCGCGACTACGACTACCGCCCGATGACCGGCGTCGAGCTCTCTCACGCGCGCGCCGCGATGGGAGAGAGCGGCTACACCGCCCAGGCCGATGTCGCCGACGACGGGATGTACCTCGTCACTGCGTCCGACGTGGTCGCCGAGGACGGGGGAGAGCTGACGATCGTCAGTGGCGTCGGTCTGACCGACGCGGACACCGTCGTCCGGACCTATGCGCTCTGGCTCGCGGTCGTCGGGATAGCGATCGCAGCGTTCGCCGCGGTGTTCGGCTGGCGCTGGACCCGACAACAGCTCGACCCGCTCGAGCGGGTCGCCGAGATCGCTGATGAAGTGGCGGCCACGCCGCTCTCATCCGGAGAGATCGCGCCGCAACGCCGTGTTCCCCGCGATGTGCGGCATCTCGGGTCGGAGACCGACCGTGTGGCGGACGCGCTCAACCGCCTGCTCGACCATGTCGAACTCTCGCTCAACGCACGCCACCGCGCGGAGGAATCGATGCGTCGCTTCATCGCCGAGGCGAGCCACGAGCTGCGGAACCCCCTCGCCTCCATCCGCGGTTACGCCGACTTCTACGCCCAGCCCGGCGCCGACGCCGACCCTCGCGAGGCCCAGGGTGCGCTGCAGCGCATCGGCTCGGAAGCGGCCAGGATGAGCGCGCTCGTCGACGACCTGCTGTTGCTGGCGCGGTTGGATGCCGACCCCGTGGTGGCCCATGATGACGTCCAACTGTCGATGATCGTGGTGGAGACCGCGTCCGATGCGAGGTTCGCCTATCCGGGACATGTCTGGCGCATCGCCCTGCCTGACGAGGACGTCACCGTGGTCGGGGATGAAGGCGCGATCCGGCAGATGCTGTTGAACCTCGTCGCCAACGCCGGACACCACACCCCCGACGGCACGAGTGTGACGGTCGCGGTGGGGAAGACCGAGACCGCCGTCGAGCTCAGCGTCAACGATGACGGTCCGGGCATCGACCCCGACGCGTTGCCGACGATCTTCGACCGATTCACCCAAGCCGGCAGCCGGTCGCAGACGCGGGAACGCTCCACGGTGGGCCTCGGGCTCGCGATCGTGCAGGCCCTTGCAATCGCGTCGGGATACGAGGTGTCGGTCGTCAGCTCGAGTGCGGGCACCCGGTTCGTCATCCGCATCCCCATCGTCGTGGGCGACTGACTCCGACGGCCGCGGGTCACTCCGTCTGCTCCGTGTTCCAGCCCAGGTGCATCGCGGTCCAGATCAGTCCGTAGGGAGCGATCGTCCGGGCAGCGACCCAGTTGTGCTCTAGTCCCGGGAGCACGCGCAGTGTCGTCGTCCGCCCCTGTCCGCGAAGCGCGTCGCGGATCGCCGTCGCCTCGGCGGCCGATTCACGATCGCCCTGCCCGAGGAAGAAGATCTGCGAGCGATCGACGGCATCGTTCGCTGTCGCGGCGATGACATCGAGCGGCGAGTTGCGCTTCTTGGCCTGCGGGTCCGCCACGACCGAGGCGGTGTAGGGGGCGGTGTACGGCATGATCGACAGCACCCCGCCGAACGTCTCGGGGCTGTGCAGTCCGTAGAGGAGCGAGCCGAGTCCTCCGGCGGACATGCCCGCAATCACCCGGTGCTTCTTGTCGGCGACCGTGCGGAGCGCGCCGTCGGCCCAGCTCACGACGTCGCGTGTCACGAAAGTCTCGAGCTGCGCGCCCCCGGGGCGATCGAGTGGCTCATCGTCGACACGCGCTGAGCCGGCATTGAGGTCAGGGGAGACCACGATCATCGGCGGCACCGAGCCGCTCGCGATGAGTGTGTCGAGCAGGTAGTCGATGCGCCCGCCGGCGAACCAGTCCGCTGCACTGCCCGGTGCGCCGTGGAGGGCGTACATCACGGGATATCGTCGCGTGTTGCCGGGAGCGTCGTAGCCCGGGGGGAGGTAGACCCAAGCCCCCGTGGCGGGAACCTGGGCCGCGGTCGATGGAACGGCGGTCAGGAAGGAGTACCCGTTCGTGTCGGTGGTGACTCGTTCGCCCTCGGTGAGAGGAACATTCGAGGCGCCCTCTGCCGTAACGGCGGCAGCAGGCAGCTCCGCCACGGGCTCCCTGGTCTTGTCGTCGATCCAACGGCTGAGAGTGGCCACCGACGGGAAATACCCGACCCAGGTGTTCACCCCGAGAGCGAGCGAGAGCACCAGGACGACGGCGGTGCCTGTCACCGCGGCGCCGCCGAAGAGCGTTCGACGCGCGCGGGATCGGGTGCGCCGAGCGCGCAGGATGCGCACGCTCAGGACGACGCCCGCGGCCACCAAGAGGAGACCGACCGCGGTCGGCCAGTAGGTCGACAGGAGGTCGGAACCCAGGTCCTGCTGGAGAGTCGGCGGTACGTCGATGGGAGCGTCGGGGTCCACGTGGCATCCGTTCGTCGTGTTGCTCGCAGCGTGCTGCGGCGGGCTGATCCGAGCGTACGAGCGGGAGTGGGATCGCCCCCGCCCCCGCCGTCCAAGTCATATCGGGGGCTTAACGGACGGCAGGAACATGACCGCACCGACCGGCCGTCCTGCTGCGACGCGGCCCTGATCCGAGGAGACACCCATGAGCACTCTGCTGGAGCGTCCGCGTCGCACCGCCGCCGATGACGACGGGCGCGCGCCGCGAGCACCTCGCATCGCCCCGTCTGCACAGCCTTCCCACGCCCGTCGGCCGAAGACGCACCACCCACTGGCGAGTGTGCCTCTGTGGGTGGGGCGCGTGCTGCAGGCGATCGCGGCGACGATGGTGCTGGTCGCCGTGACCGACGTCGTGCTGCCCGAGGGGATCTACTGGGCGACGTCGTACTTCGCGGTGTTCGGGTTCAGCCCCGAGCCGGTGATGTTCAACGCCGTGCTGCTGTTCGTCGTCGGTGCTGCTTCCAAGCGACGCCTCCGAGGAGCCCTCGTCTTCCTCGTCCTCTTCGAGCTGCCTACCGTCCTGCTGCCGCTGACCAACTTGCTGGAGGCAGTTCGAGAGGGATCGGTGCTTCCCACCGATATCCAGCGGGTCGACGTCGTGGCAGCGGTGCTGGCCGCGGCCTTCGTCGTGCTGCTCCTCGTCGCTCGAGGCCAGTACTCCGCGGTCCTGCCGCGATCGACCTACGTTCGTGCGGCAGCGGTGTTCCTCGGCGGGGTCGCCGTCGCAGTGCTCACAGGCGGTGTGCTCGCGAGGATGACGGCCGGACCCGGCGAGTCGGCGGCTGACAGCTGGTGGTGGGCGCTCTACTCGGCGACGGGGGTGTTCCCGTCGTCGACCCTTGTCGAGGTCCAGGCCACGGGCCTCCACCAGAGCATCGAAACCGTCGTGTCGTCGATCTCCGCCGTCGCCCTGCTGATCGCGCTCGCAATGCTGCTGCGCAGTGCCCGGGCCCGCCAGCTGCTGACCGAGGGCGAGGAGCTCGAGCTACGCGGCATCCTGGCCTCGAACCGCACCGACGACGCGCTGGCCTACTTCGCGACCCGCCGCGACAAGTCGGCGGTCTTCTCGCCCTCACGGCGCTCTGCCGTCTCGTATCGCGTCGTCGGAGCTGTCGCCCTGGCCAGCGGTGACCCCGTCGGGCCGGAGGAGGAGTGGGACGCCGCGATCGACGAGTGGCTTCGGGTCGTCGACCACTTCGGCTGGCGGCCCGCGGTGCTCGCCGCGTCGGAGCGCGCAGCGCATCATTATCAGCGACGGGGTATGCGAGGCATGGTGCTGGGGGACGAGGCCGTCCTTCGTCTGAACGGACCGCATGCCGAAGCCGTGACGCGGTCGCCCCAGGTCGCGTCCGCGCGGCGGCGGGCGCGCCGTGCGGGCTACACCGCCCAGTTCCGACGGCAGCGCGATATCCCGCACGCGGAGCTCATCGCTCTCGCCGACCTCGTCGAGGACTGGCGTCATGGCGCTGAGGAGCGCGGCTTCTCCATGGCGCTCTCGCGCTTCGCCGACCCCTCGGACGGCGACGCGCTGGTCGCGACGGCACACGACGGCGACGGTGTGGTGAAGGCTCTCCTCGTGTTCGTGCCGTGGAACGGCGATGGCGTTTCTCTCGATGTCATGCGTCGTCATCCCGAGTCGGTCAACGGGGCGACGGAGTTCCTCGTCTCCGAACTCGTCGCGCAGGCGCCTGCCCTGGGGCTGACGCGCGTCTCCTTGAACTTCGCGGTTCTGCGGGATGTCTTCGTCCGTGGGGCGAGGGTCGGTGCCGGACCCCTGCTGCGGGCGAAGCGCCGCATGCTGCTGATGCTCTCCCGGCACTGGCAGCTCGACTCGCTGCGGCGGGCGAACGAGAAGTACGACCCGGACTGGCGTCCTCGACTGCTGATGTGGTCACGCCGCACCACGATCGCATCGGTCGTGCTCGCCGTCGCACGAGCCGAAGGCTTCGCGCGTTCTCCGCACCGGTGGCATGTTCAGTCCGCCCTGCGCTCGGCGGACTTCGCGACTGCGGTCCGCGCTCTCGGTACGCCGGTGATCGGGCTGCCGCCGGTACACCCGGTGTCGCCCTCGACGGCTCGGCGAATCGGCATCGCCGAGGGCATCCGTGCCTCCGGTGGCGATCCCTTTCCTCCCCGTGTCGCGCGGACGGCGGCGCTCAGCGAGGTGCGTCGTGACATCGAGAGCGCCGGGTCGACGGCGGTGCCCCTCGAGCCCGTGTCGGTGGTCGGCCGGGTGCTCGGCCGTCGCAGGCACGGCGGGATCACCTTCCTCGACATCGTCGAGGACCACGTCGGGCTCCAGGTCATCGCCGCCGCGGGCCGCACGCGCGGCTACGGGGCGCTGCGGGGCATCGATCTCGGCGATCTGATCTCGGTCTCGGGAGCGCCCGTGCGCAGCGTCCGCGGCGAGCCGAGTATCGCCGCCGATTCCTGGGAGGTCGCGGCCAAGTCGCTGCGGCAGCCGCCGAACCGCCGGACCGGCCTGCGCGACCCCGAGGTGCAGGTCCGCCAGCGACAGGTGCACCTCGCGACATCGCCCGACGCGGCCGAGCTGATCCGCGCGCGGGCGCGTGCGACCCGCGCCCTGCGCGACTGCCTGCTGGCAGAGGACTATCTCGAGGTAGAGACCCCGGTCCTGCACCGCACGCACGGCGGAGCCACGGCTCGGCCCTTCCGTACCCACATCAACGCTTACGACCGCGAGCTCACGCTGCGCATCGCCCCCGAGCTCGCTCTCAAGCGCCTCATCGTCGCCGGCTTCCCGCGGGTGTTCGAGATCGGTCGCAACTTCCGCAACGAAGGCGTCGACGCCACCCACAATCCGGAGTTCACCGCGATGGAGGCATACCGTGCCTTCGCCGATTACGACGACATGCGTCGGCTCGCCGAGCGGCTGATCCGATCGGCGCTCGTCGCCGTCTCGGGGAGCGCGACGATGTTGCTTCCGAGCGGCGAGCGCATCGACGTCTCGGCGCCGTGGCGCGTGGTCGCGGTCTGCGATGCCCTGACGGACTGCATCGGCATCCCCATCCGACCCGATCACGACCCCGAGGCCCTGCGCGACGTGTGCGCCGTCTACGGCGTCTCCGTCGCCGGGGGCGCAGGCGTCGGGACGATGATCGAGTCGCTGTACGAGGAGCTCGTGGAGCCCCGAACCGTCGAGCCGACCTTCTACACGGACTTCCCGGCAGAGACGTCGCCTCTGGCGCGACCGCATCGGCGCATCCCGGGGCTGGCCGAGCGCTGGGATCTCGTCGCCGGCGGAATGGAGCTCGGCACCGCGTACACGGAGCTCAACGACCCGGTCGAGCAGCGGCGACGTCTCACCGAGCAGTCGTTGCGGGCGGCACACGGTGACCCGGAGGCGATGCAGCTCGACGAGGAGTTCCTGGCAGCCCTCGAGTTCGGGATGCCGCCCACCGGCGGCCTCGGACTCGGAGTCGACCGCATCGTCATGGTCGCGACGGGCGCGACCATCCGGCAGACGCTCGCCTTCCCATTCGTACGATGAGAAGCGTCACTCGCCCGAGTGCCCATTCGAGGGGGCCGCGAGGCTCGAATCTCGACCACACGACGGACGCCGCGGTCAATCCCATCGTGAACGCGGCGAGCGTGCCGATGCTCTGGGCGGGACCGAAGGAATGCCCCGTCGTCGCGGTGATGAGCGCCATCGCGACGATGTGAGCCGCGTAGACGGACAGCACCATCGCGCCGGGGGCGGCCAGCGCTGTGGTCGCTATCCCGGCGAGGCGCGGGGCGACGCGGAGTGCGGCGCGGGCGCGCTGGGCGGCGTCGCCGACGGTGAGACACACCGACAGCAGGAGGGCGCTGACGCCGAGGCATCCCGCGACGTCTGCCCAGCTGCCCGAGTGTGGCGCCGGTACGAGCAGCCACAACAGGCTGCTCGTGTCGGTCACACCCCTTTCGCCGTAGAAGACGCGGGCGACCTCCGCTGCGGCCGCGGGACCGCCCCCGGAGACTCCCCGGGCCGCGGCGAGCGCATCGACACCGCCGAGAGCGAGGAATGCACCCCCGCCGCCGTAGGCGAGAGCGGTGAGCAGCGTGCCGACGACGGCGAGCGCTCGGCGCCCGGTCCGCCGCGTCAGATCGAATCGGCCCACGGCGAACCCGGCGAGGACGAAGGGCACCCAGGTCAGTGCGGGGTAGTCGCCCGCGACCAGCACCGACCACGCGAAGCCGGGTTCGCTGCCGATCATGCGACGGAGCAGCACGGAGAGCGGCGGGCCGATGAGGGCCCACACGGCCGCGGCGACGACGAGTGTGCGGGGGGTGCAGCGCCGGAACGGGAGCACCAGCAGAAACCACACCGAGAAGAAAGTCAGGATGACGGCGACCGGCGTACCGAGCGCTGCCAGCGCTCCTCCGCAGACGGCCAAGAGGGCGGCCCGGATGACGGTCGGTGCCGTCTCGGGCGTGGCCCGGTCCGGGGCCGTCGGTGATCCGAGGGTGAGGGAGACTCCCGCCGCGAACGCGAACATCGCCGGCATCCTGGAGTGGAACAGCTCCCAGCCGACGTGAACGGTGCCCCACCCCTCGCCCGCAGTCCAGGCGGCGGGGCCGACGTGCGCCACCAGCATCCCGAAAACTGCGATGGTGCGGAAGAGATCGAGCCCGACCACTCGCCGTGAGTGAGCCGCCGCCGCCGGGGGCGTCATACCCGCCTCCGGGCCAGTGTGCTCATCACGGCGGGGAATGCGGCGATGTAGACGCTCAGGAGGACGACCTGGGCTCGCTGGAGATAGCCGCCCCCGTCGGGCAGTGTGCCCGAGCTCGCGCTGAGGACGGCCAGAAGGCTGACCCCGACCGTCGTTCCGACGAAGACGATGACGCCCCCACGGAGACAGAGGCGCAAGACTCGCGAGGCGGGTCGGGCGCGGGGGCTTGCTCCGCGTCGTCTTCCGGTCGCGAGTGCGAGAAGCACCGCCGACGCTGTCGCGGCGGCGAGCGCGCTCGAGCTCGTCACGGCGTGCACCTGGTGGGCGAGCCCGAGCGTTCCCGCCGCATCGGAAGCGGCGCAGGCTGCATCCGCCGAACCGGCGCAGGCCAGAGGCACGAGGGAGTCGGCGACGGTGAGCGCCGCGAAAGCGCCGAGCAACATCGCCGACCAGCGCGCCGTCACGTCCGCCGCTGCCGAGATCCATCGAGAGCGGTGCAGTGACATCGCGATCAGCACCAGCACGCCGGTCAGCGCATCGAGGCTGCGGAAGACCGCGCTCGTCGGCTGATTCTCGGCTGCAAGCTCGGACAGATACGCGCGGGCGGGGTCGAGCGGGTAGCCGGCGAGGGCCTCCCACATCACGCCTGAGTATGCGATGGCCGCCGAGACGAAGAGCACGTGGGCGATGGTGTCGGTCGGGGTCGGCGCGCGCACGCCCCGGAGGTTAGGCGGACGGGATATGGCTCGGGTAAGCATCGAGTCGCGCGCCGAGCGATCCGGGAGACGGCTGACCTATGGTGACGCCATGCGCACCCCGATCGTCTTCCTCCATGGCGGCGGGCTCGCCGCGGTGTCATGGACTCCGCATATGACTCTCCTCGGAGATGAGCGCCACATGCTGGCTCTCGATCTGCCCGCGCACGGCGCCGAGCGCCATCGACGGTGGACGACGATGGACGACGCCGCAGATGCCGTGTCGCGAGCACTGCGCGAGCGAGGTCTGGGTCGCGTGCACGTCGTGGGGTTCTCGCTGGGCGCGGACGTCGCGCTGCGTCTGATCGCGCGGCATCCCGCCCTGGTCGACGCCGCCGTGCTCACCGGGATCAGCACGTCGCCAGTGCCGTGGTGGGGTCGGCTTCTGGATGTGATGAGCTGGCCGGTCATGGCGATGCCGTTCACGCACCGGCTGCTCGCCCGAGAGATGCGGCTGTCCGACGATCTGCGCCGTGCGCATCTGGCGTCGACGCGGCCGGTGCGGATCGGCGACTACTCTCGGCTGAGCCGACAGGTTCTCGCGGGCGTGTCGCTCGCCGGCGTGGAGCTGGCTTCGACCCGAGTCCTCGCGCTGGCGGGACAGCGCGAATCGGCGCACTGCCGGCGCTCCGCCGTCATGCTCACGAGGCGGTTGACGGCCGCCGGGCTCGAGTCCGAAGCGGCCTTCGTGCCTCGCGCGGGACATTCGTGGCCGTTGTCCTCTCCCGCGGCCGTTGCCGACATCGTGCGCGCGTGGATCGATCGGCCTGGCGTGGTAGACCCACGCCTCGTCCGGTACGCGGCACGCGCTTAATCCGCGCACAGGGCACCGCCCTACGGTCGGGGCGGGCCCCCGGTGGACAGACATCGGACGTGCCCGTCCGTCGTCCGGCCCATCGCCGAGGAGAGGCTGTCGTGTCCATGCCGTCCATTCCGACCGATCGACCCGCCGTGAAGCTCAGGCCGCCGCTGCGGGATCGGTGGCGCGACGTCGGCCGCCCGCCTCGGCTCATGGGCGTCGATGTGGCGCGCGGTCTCGCGATCTTCGGCATGATCGGCGCGCACGTCGGGATCGTGTGGATGGTCGCCGGTCCCGAGGGGCCGGACATCGCCGCGCTCGTCCAGGGGCGCTCCGCCATCCTCTTCGCAGTGGTCGCCGGTATCTCGGTCGCGCTCGCGACCGGCCGCGGGCAGCCGCCTCGGGGAGAAGCGTTGCGGTCCGCTCGTCTGCGTATGGCCGGCCGTGCCCTCGTCGTCCTCGCCCTCGGCCTCGCACTGGAGATGCTCGGCAGCACGATCGCCGTCATCCTGCCCATCTACGGCATCGTGTTCCTCATCCTCATACCCTTCCTCGGGCTCCGTCGACGCACCCTCGCGCTCGCCGCGGTCGCCATCGCCGTAGCGGGGCCGTCCCTCCTCGCGCTCCTGCGTGCGGTGACGCTCGCGGGTACCGGCATCCCCCAGGGAATCGGCGGCACCGCGGTCGACTTCCTCATCAGCGGCTCCTACCCGCTGACCGTGTGGCTTTCCCTGGTTCTCGCCGGGATGGCACTCGGGCGGCTGCGGCTCGACCGGGTGCGGAACGCGGCGGTGCTGTTCGGATCGGGTGTCGGGTTCGCCGCCGTAGGCTACGGGCTCGGCGACGCGTTCAACGGGACGGTGCGCGGTTGGCTATCGGGCTGGGACAGCTCCTCGTCGTCGCTATCCGCGCTGTCCTCCGCCGGGACGTCGTCGCTTCTGCCGGAATCGTCCTCGCCGATCGGTCCCGATACACGCGGCTACCTGGAGCGTCTGAGCGAAGTCGACCTCGGAGCCACGCTCTCTCAAGCGTGGGGCGTCGCGCCGCATTCCGGGGGAACGTGGGAGATCGTCGGTTCGGGCGGATTCGCCGTCGCCGTCATCGGCGCGTGCTTGCTCCTCGCTCGTCCGCTGCGCGCGCTGCTCGTGCCGCTTGCCGCCGTGGGGTCGATGCCCCTCACCGCGTACACGGCCCATGTCGTCTCGTTCGCGGTCCTGGTCTCGCCGTTCGCCCTTGCCCCCGGTCTCGCTTCGGGGGATGGCGATCCCGCCGTCAGTGCCTGGTTCTGGATCGCCAGCATGGGGGTGCTTCTCGCGGCGTGCACCATGTGGGCGCTCAGCCGGGGCCGGGGTCCGCTCGAGTCGGTCGTGGCGGGCGTCGCGCGCCGTGTAGATCTGCCCGCGAACGAGCGGGGGCCCGCCGCGAGCCTGGGGAATGAGCAACCCGTCGCTCGTTAGTCTACAATGTAGATATTGAGCGAGAGGGGACGGGATGTCCGCGAGAGAATCCGGCGTGCACATCGACCGCGTCCGAAAGCGATTCGGATCGCGGCCGGTGCTGACGGATGCCGAGATCCACATCGAGCCGGGGCAGGTGACGGCCCTGCTCGGGCCCAACGGCGCGGGCAAGACGACCTTCGTCGCCATTGCGACCGGCCGTTTGCGCCCCGACGCCGGTGGGGTGTCGGTGGCGGGCCTGTCGCCCGATGCGCCCGGCTTCGCGGCGCTCGTCGGATGCGCCCCGCAGGACACGGGGGTCTATCCCACCCTCACCCTGCGGGAGAACCTCGCCGGATTCGGTGCGCTGTACGGTGTGCGCGGCGGCGCATCGCGTGTGCGGGTCGACGAGCTGATCTCGGCCCTCGACCTCGATGCGGTCGCGGATCGCCGCGCAGACCGCCTGAGCGGGGGACAGCGTCGGCGGCTTCACACGGCCATGGCCCTGGTGCACCGACCGGCCGCCCTCTTCCTCGATGAGCCGACCGTCGCCGCCGATGTCAGCTCTCGCGCTCGCATCGTCGACCTCGTGCGGTCGCTCGCTGATGACGGCGCGGCCGTCCTGTACACGACGCATCACCTCGATGAGGTTGAGCGTCTCGGAGCGGACGTCGCGTTCCTCCGAGGCGGACGGATCCGCGACCTCGGGACGGTCGATGCGGTCATCGCCCGCTGGGGCTCAGCCCGGGTCGCGCTCCGCACGGTCGGCGGCGAGGCGTATCAGGTGTCTCCGCCGTGGCGACGGACGGGTGAGTGGCTCGTGGGTGTGGCCGACGGCACTGATCCAGGCCGGCTGCTCGCTCGAGGCATCGACGAGGTGACCGCGAACGGCGGGCGAGTCGTCGAGGTCGACATCCGGCGATCATCGCTCGAGACCGCCTACCTGCGCCTGCTGGACGGCGCCGACACGGCAAGCGAGGGGGCAGACGGTGTTGCGGCGTAGCCTTGCTGTCGCGGCGATCGATGCCCGCATCCTGCGGCGCGATCCCGCCCCGATCCTGGTGATGATCGTGATCCCGCTGCTGTTCGTACCGTTCCTGTTGCCGGGAGCGAGCGCTCAGCTCGCGGCGACCGGCCATGCCGGTGCGTCCGGCGCTCAGTACGCCGTGCCCGGACTCGCGGTGCTGTTCGCCATGCTCTGCGTCCAGCAGATCGTCGTGGCGTTCCACCGCGACATGCAGTCGGGAACGTGGGAACGATTGCGGATCTCGCCGGCGGGCCTCCCCTCGCTCCTGGCGGGGAAGGCGCTCGCCGCCTTCGTCGCCCAGCTGCTCCAACTCGGTGTCGTGCTCGGCGGGGGCGTCGTCCTCTTCGGGTACCGTCCCGCCGGCTCCTGGATGGGGATCGCCGTCGTCGGCTTCGCGTTCTCGCTCGTCATGGTCGCCTTCGGTGTGCTGGTGGTGGGCGCCTTCGCGACTCAGGACCAGGCGCTCGCCGTCTGCAGCATCGTGGCGATGCTCATGGCCGGACTCGGCGGGGCATTCGGACCGGTCGCCGCGCTACCCGAGGCGCTGCGGGCCGTGGCGCCGGTGTCACCCGCCTTCTGGGCGCTCGACGCGCTGAGCGCATTGAGTCTCGACGGGGCCGGACTGCACGACATCCTCGCCTCCGTGGCCGTTCTGTTCGCCTTCGCCGGCGCCTTCGCGGTCGGCGCCGTGGTCGCGTTCTCGCGGCGCGGACGGTGGTCGTGATGTCTCCTCGCCCGGCACGTTTCACGCGCGAGCAGGCCGTCGCGGCGGCGGCGGACATCATCGACCAGGGCGGGGTCGAGGCCTTGACCATGCGACGGCTCAGCTCCGCGCTGGGAGTCGATCCGATGGCGCTCTACCGGCACTTCGCCGACAAGGGTGACGTCGTGGATGCCGTGGCCGACAGGTTCTGGGTGGGCTGCGAGCTGCCCGACCTCGAGGATGCCGGGGACTGGCGGGCATACGCGGCCGATGTCATGCGCGGCATCCGGTTCGGGCTCTCGCGGCATCCCCACCTCATCCCGGTGGTCGCGACCCGGCCCATCTCCTCACCCGGCGCCCTGCGGTGGGCCGACGACGCCCTCGGCCGCATCATCGCTGCCGGCGCCCCCGTCGCCGCGGGCCTCGGCGACCTCGTGAACACGCTCGTCATGCTCACGGTCGCGTCCGCCCTGGGGGAGTACACACCCCCCGCGGGACGCGACACGGCGCCGTCTGCCGGGGCGGGTCGCCGTCTCGCCGAGGAATCCCGTCCGGCCGAGTCCGTGCCGACCCCGCATCTCGAGATGCTCGCGCGGGCCGGATGGAGTCCCGATCCCGCGCGTCAGTTCGACGTCGCCCTCGGAGTCGTCCTCGCCGGTTGGTCATGGGACTGAGGATGCGGCCGCCACGAACCGGCGAGCTGCGTCGCCGTGCTCTCCCGACCCGCATCGCCGCGCTGCGTCGAGCGCCGCTGGCCTCGGCCGCCCTGCTGATCCTCACCGCCCTGACGGCAGCGAGCGCGAGCGCCGGCGCAGTCACCTGGGCAGCGGTCGCGGGAGGCGCCGAACGTCTCTTCGCCGCCTCCGAAGCCCCGGACTGGGTGCAGATGCACGCCGGGCCCGTCGACTCCGCTGAGATCGCGGCGTTCGCCGCATCGCGGCCCGAGGTCCGTGATCATCAGGTCGCCACCGTGCTCCGACTCGAGAACGCGGGGTTGGTGCTCGATGGTCGAAGCGACGCCGCACGCACCGGTGTGATGGAGATCCTCCTCGTGACCCAGAGCGAGCGGTTCGACATCCTCCTCGGCAGCGACGACGTCGCGCCGGCGCTGGGGCGGGGCGAGATCGCGGTGCCTGTCTTCTACATGCGCGAGTACGACCTCGAACCGGGGGACACCATCAGCGTCGCGGTCGGCGGATCGACCCGTAGCTTCGTGATCGCCGATCGCCTCCGGGACGCCCAGATGAATCCGGGCATCGTCAACTCCAAACGCTTCCTGCTGCACGACGCCGACTGGGCGGAGCTCGCCGCTGTGTTGCCGCAGCAGAGCATCGTCACCTTCCAGACCGACGGCGATGCGGTCGCGCTCGCCGACGCCTACCGCGCGGCGGGCCTGCCGGCGGACGGCCCCGCGGTCGACGGCGCGCTTCTGCGTCTGATCGGCTCGATCACAGACGGCGTCGTCGCGGCGTGCCTTCTGCTCGTCGCCCTGGTCGTCTTCGCGGTGAGTGCCCTGTGCCTCCGGCTGGTCATCCTCACCACCCTCGAGAACGAGCGTTCGCGCATCGTGCTGCTGCGCATGCTCGGGTTCTCGTCCGCCCGTGTCGTCGGCGAGTACCTGGTGCGGTACGCCGTCGTCGCGGCCGTGGGGGTCGGTCTCGGCATGGGAGCGGCCGTTCCACTGACGGCTGTTCTGACGGCGGGTGTGGTGGCCGACACCGGGGGCGCGCCCGGCACGATGGCGGCGGCCGTGGCCGTCGGCGCCGGCGCGACGGTCCTGGTCGCCACGATCTGCTCGGCCGCGCTCGTCCTGCGCCGGGTCAGACGACTGAGCCCGGTGGCGGCGACGCAGCGCTCCGGCGCGCCACCGGCGACCTGGCTGCCCGCTTCGGCCCTCGTACCCGTGCCTCTGTGGCTGGGCATCCGGTCGAGGCTCACGCGCCCCGCGGGCACCGTTCTCCTGCTCGGCATTGTCGTGATCGCGATGGTCATCGCGGTCGTCCCGTTGCGCCTCGCCCAGACGGTCGCGTCGCCCGACTTCGTCGCCACGATGGGCATCGGTCAGAGCGATGTGCGTGTCTTCGTTCCGGCCACCGCTCCCAGCGGCACAGCGGCGGCGGTGCTCGACGACCTGCGAGACGCCCCCCACGTCGTGCGGTCGGCGATGTCGACGAGTCGGCGGGTGGCGGTCGCGGCCGCCGGGTACGAGGCCGACCTCGTGATCGAGACGGTCGACGCATCCGTCCCGTCGCCGATGTACAGCTCCGGGCACGAGCCGGGCCGCGACGACGAGGTCGCACTGTCGCTCCTCGCGGCGCAGACGTGGGGCGTGGGTATCGGCGACACGGTGCGACTCGGCGGCGACGAGGGGCCCCGGAGCGATGTCGAGATCACGGGCCTCTACCAGGACATCACCAACGGCGGGCGCTCGGCCCGGACACTGCGCGGGGCGGTGCCGGGGCCCGTCGCCTGGCAGACGGTCACCGCAGACGTCGCGCCGGGGAGCGACGTCCAGCGCGTGGTCTCGGATCTCGAGGCGCGCCATCCGACGGCGACGGTCACGAGCGTCGGCCGGTTCGTCGAGCAGACGCTCGGTGGCACGATCGAAACCCTGCGGGCGTCCGCGATCGGAGCAGCCTCTTTCGCCGCGGGCGTGCTGATACTGGTTGTCCTGCTGCTCACCCGGCTCGAGTCGGTGCGAGACCGGCGCGGGCTCCGCGCTCTGCGCACGATCGGCTTCACCGCGGGTTCCGTGCGCGCGACGGTCGCGCTGCGCGCGGTCATCGTCGCCGCCTTCGCTGCACCCCTGGGCGTCGTCGCCGCCGAAGCCCTCGCGCCGGCGGCTCTCGGCGCGATCCTCTCGGCGCTGGGCGGGGGAGCGGTCGCGCTCCCCTCCGATGCTCTGCCTGCTGCGGTGACCGTGGCGATCGCCGTCGTGGCGGTGGCAGCATCCAGCGCCGTGTCCGCGTCGATCCCCTCTCCCGTGACGACCGCGTTCCGACGGAAGGACGTCTCATGACCACTTCCCTGATCACGGCTCGCGGGATCACACGCGCCTACCGGTCGCCCGCGGGCGCGCAGACGGTCGTGCTCGATGATGTCGATCTCGAGATCGAGGCCGGGTCGTTCACCTGTCTCACCGGTCCGAGTGGTTCGGGCAAGTCGACGCTCCTGCACTGCCTGAGCGGACTCGACCGGCCCGACCGTGGTCGGGTTCGCTTCGACGGGGTGGACCTGGGCGAGCTCGATGACCGTCGAGCATCGCGGCTCCGGCGGGAGCGGATGGGCTTCGTCTTCCAGCACGCCGACTTCCTCGACGAGCTGTCGGTGGGGGAGAACGTGCTTCTCCCCGTCCTGGCGCGTCGAGGGGCTGCAGCGCGCGGAACTCGACGGTGGGTCGACGCGCTGTTCGAGCGACTGGGAGTGGGCCACGTGCGCGACAGCCGACCTGCGGCGCTATCGGGCGGCGAACGTCAACGTGCAGGCATCTGCCGAGCGTTGGTGAACCGGCCCGACGTGGTCTTCGCGGATGAGCCGACCGGCGCTCTCCACCGCGATGCCGCGGATGCGGTGGTCGAGCTGTTCGCGGAACTGCACAGGGGAGGGACCACGGTCGTCCTGGTCACGCACGACCCCGTCGTCGCCGAGAGGGCCGGGACGCGTCATCACCTTCTCGACGGGCGACTCGACGCGGTTCGATGACGCCCGGGAACGCGGAAGGGGCCGGCCCGATCGGGCCGACCCCTTCACTGCGTCGAACGCTCAGAGAGCGCGGATGTTCGTCGCCTGCAGGCCCTTCTGGCCCTGCTCCACGTCGAACTCGACCTTCTGGTTCTCGAACAGGTTGCGGTGTCCAGTGCCGGAGATGGCGCTGAAGTGCGCGAACACGTCCGCGGTGCCGTCGTCCGGAGCGATGAAGCCGAACCCCTTCTCCGAGTTGAACCATTTGACGGTGCCAGTGGCCATGTCGTCATTTTCCTTCTGTGTTCTGGGACCACCGCTGTGATGATCCGGATGCCGCTGCGGCTGAGCCGCTGCGGAGTGTGTGGGGGCGAGCAGACACTCGCCGGTGGTGGTGACCGGACCAGATAGGTGCGGTCACGGGGCCGAGAGCATGGCCCGGGTGCGTGAGATCGACGGCGGAATGAAACGAAGTGCACGTCGGAGTGAACCGACGGAGAGGCGCGCCGTGACGCACCGACTCTCGAATGCTACGCGATTTCCGGCGGCTGTGGGGCGATCCGTCGCGCAATGTCGTCGAATGACGCAATCCGACTCACTCCTGGTGCGCTCCGGGACCGCTCGCGAAGCGCGCGTCGAAAGCCGCGAGGATCCGAGCGCACGCGGCGACGTCCTCCGGCGTGCCGGCGAGTTCGAACTCGAACACGACCGGCCGTCCCGATACGCGCCCGAGCTCGCGTGCCGCCGCCTGGTAGTGGTCGCCGAAGTTGCGATTGCCCGAGCCGATGATCCCGACGAGGCGCCGGCGATTCACGGGTGAACGCAGGAACGCGCGAACCGTGGCCGGCAGTGTCGCGTGCGCGTCGTTGCCGGCCTTGTACGAGGGGGTGAGCAGAATCCACGGGCCGGGCGCCTCACTCGATCGCACCGCCCGATCGGACAGATCGCGCAACGGGCGGCCGTCCGTGGCGTGCAGGTGCTGCGCGAAGCGGCGGATCAGGTTCGAGCTCGAAGAGTGGAAGTAGACCGGGAGGTGCGGCACGGGCCCAGTCTGCTCCGCGCCCGGGCACGCCGAGCAGGCGGGAAGCGTGAGAACTCATCGTCTCGATTTGTTCCGGCCGTGGCTCGGGTGTGGTCAGACCACATAGGTCACACTGAGGACACGGGGTCGAGGTCCCTCCATCCCGGATTCGGACACAGACGCGGACACCTTCCGCGCCGGGAAGGCTCATGATGTCCATCGCCGTCGACGCCCTCGTCACCCGGGCACAGCGTGCCCTCGACGAGTACGCGCATTTCACCCAGGAACAGATCGATCACATCGTCCGCAAGGCGTCGGTCGCGGCGCTGCACCACCACGGCGACCTCGCCGTCATGGCGGTCGAGGAGACCGGGCGCGGCCTGTTCGAGGACAAGGCCGTGAAGAACATGTTCGCCTGCGAACACGTCACGCACTCGATCATCGACCAGAAGACCGTCGGCGTCATCGCGCACGACGAGCTCACGGGGATCACCGAGATCGCGGATCCCGTCGGGGTGATCTGCGCGCTGACGCCGGTGACCAACCCGACCTCGACCGCGATCTTCAAGTCGCTCATCGCCCTCAAGACCCGCAATCCGATCGTTTTCGGATTCCATCCGTCCGCTCAGCGCTGCTCGTCTGAAGCCGCCCGCATCGTCCGAGACGCCGCGGTGGCCGCCGGGGCGCCCGCCGACTGCATCCAGTGGATCGACGAACCCTCGATGGAGGCATCCGGCGAGCTCATGAACCACCCGGGCGTCGCTCTCATCCTCGCCACCGGCGGCAACGCCATGGTGCGTGCCGCGTACTCGTGCGGAAAGCCGGCGCTCGGCGTCGGCGCCGGCAACGTGCCCGCGTTCATCGAGCGCACCGCCGACGTCGGCCGGGCCGTCAACGACATCGTGCTGTCGAAGTCGTTCGACATGGGCATGGTCTGCGCCAGCGAGCAGGCGGTCATCCTCGACGAGCCCGTCGCCGACGAGGCGCTGGCGGAGTTCGCCCGCCTGCACGCGTACCGGGTGAGCGCCGCAGAGAAGGCGATGCTCGAGGAGTTCATCTTCGGCGTCACCGCCGACAGCGCGAACTGCGGCGAGGCGAAGCTCAACGCGCGCGTGGTGGGCCAGTCGCCGGTCTGGATCGCCGAACAGGCGGGCTTCGCGGTGCCTGCGGACACCTCGATCCTCCTCGCCGATGTCGCGGGAGTCGGTCCGCACGAACCGTTGACCCGTGAGAAGCTCGCCCCGGTCCTGGCGGTGCTGCGCGCCGCGACCCCCGAGGAGGGCATCGAGCTCGCGCGGCAGATGGTGGCCTTCGACGGACTCGGCCACTCCGGCGCCATCCACTCGAACGACGCCGAGGTCGTCGCTCGTTTCGCCGAGGTCGTCAAAGCGGTCCGCATCATCGAGAACTCGCCGTCCGCCCTGGGCGGCATCGGCGACATCTACAACGCCTTCCTGCCCTCGCTGACCCTCGGGTGCGGTTCGTACGGGCACAACTCCGTATCCAACAACGTCTCGGCGGTGAACCTCGTGAACGTCAAGCGCGTCGGTCGGCGCAACAACAACCTGCAATGGTTCAAGATCCCGGCGAAGACGTACTTCGAGCCGCACGCGATCCGGTATCTCGCCGACATGAGAGGCGTCGAGCGCGTCAGCATCATCACCGACGAGACGATGACCTCGCTCGGCTACGTGGACCGCATCACCGATGTCCTGAACCGTCGCGAGAACCGTGTGCAGGTGCAGCTGCTGAACCAGGTGCGTCCCGAGCCGAAGGTGTCGGAGGTCGTCGCGGGCGCCGAACAGCTGCGCCAGTTCCAGCCCGACACGATCATCGCGCTCGGCGGCGGCTCACCTATGGATGCCGCCAAGGTCATGTGGCTGCTGTACGAGAACCCCGAGATCGAGTTTTCCGACATGCGCGAGAAGTTCTTCGATGTCCGCAAGCGCGCCTTCACCTTTCCCGAGATGGGCAAGAAGGCCAAGCTCGTCTGCGTTCCCACCACATCGGGCACCGGCTCGGAGATGACTCCGTTCGCCGTGATCACCGACGACGTCACGGGGATGAAGTACCCGCTGGCCGATTACGCGCTGACGCCGTCCGTCGCCATCATCGATCCCGAGCTGACGCGCGTGCTGCCCGGATTCCTCGTGGCCGACGCCGGCTTCGACGCGCTGACCCACGCAACCGAGGCCTACGTGTCGGTGTACGCGAACGACTACACCGACGGGCTGTGCCTCCACGCGATCAAGCTGATCTTCGAGAACATCGAACGCAGCACGAACGCCCGGCCGGGTTCGACCGACGGCGCCGACCGGAAGGCTCGCGAGAAGATGCACAACGCCGCATCCATCTCGGGAATGGCCTTCGGCAACGCGTTCCTGGGGATCGTGCACGCGATGGCCCATGTGACGGGCGCGACGTACAAGCTGGTGCACGGGCGGACCAACGCCGTCTACCTGCCCCACGTCATCCGCTACAACGGCACGGTCCCGACGAAGCTCACGAGCTGGCCCAAGTACGAGCGCTACATCGCGCCCGAACGGTTCCAGCAGATCGCGCAGCACCTCGGGCTCCCCGCCGCGACGCCGGAAGAAGGGGTCGAGAGCTACGCGCGTGCCGTGGAGGAGCTGCGCGACCGCGTCGGCATCGAGCGGTCGTTCCAGGCGCAGGGGGTCGACGAGGCCCGCTTCCTGGACAACCTGCACAGCCTCGCGATGGCCGCGTACGAGGACCAATGCGCGCCGGCGAACCCCCGGATGCCGATGATCGACGACATGAAGACGCTCATGGAGGCCGCGTACTACGGCACCTCGTTCGCCGAGGTGCGCGCCACCCGCGCCGCGGCCGTCGTCGCCGCCGACGCCCTCACGGTGACACCCACGGGCACGGACGCGCCGGTAGCGCCGGGCAAGAAGAGCGCCGGCAAGGCTAAGGCGGCGCACGGCGGCTGACGACGAGCCAGGGAGCGCAGGGCCGGGCCGAGAGGTCCGGCCCTGCGCCTACGCTGTAGCCATGCAGCAGCGCAGCCTCGCTTCGACCTCCCGTTCCGTGTCGGCCATCGGCCTGGGCACCTGGCAGCTCGGCGCGGATTGGGGCGAGGTCGACGACGACCAGGCTCTGGCCGTCCTGGCCGCGTCGGCCGACGCCGGCGTCACGCTCTTCGACACCGCCGACGTCTACGGCGATGGACGCAGCGAGAGCACCATCGGCCGGTTCCTCGCCGCTCGTCCCGGGCATGGGATCACCGTGGCCACCAAGATGGGCCGGCGTGAGGCGCAGCTGCCCGAGAACTACACGCGCGAGAACTTCCGTGCCTGGACCGATCGGTCGCGCCGCAACCTGGGTGTCGACACCCTCGACCTCGTGCAGCTGCACTGCCCGCCCTCAGCCGTCATCGAATCCGACGAGACGTACGACGCGCTCGACGAGCTCGTTGCCGACGGGGCGATCGCGGCCTACGGAGTCTCGGTCGAGACCACCGCGCAGGCGCTCGCGGCGATCGCGCGGCCGAACGTCTCGAACGTCCAGATCATCGTCAATCCCTTCCGGCTGAAGCCGCTCGACGAGGTGCTCCCGGCGGCTGAAGCGGCCGGCGTCGCGATCTTCGCGCGCGTCCCCCTGGCGTCGGGCCTGCTGAGCGGTCGTTACACCGAGAAGACCGAGTTCGCAGCTGACGACCACCGTTCCTACAACCGCAACGGCGAGGCCTTCGACCGCGGCGAGACCTTCTCCGGCGTGGACTTCGAGACCGGCCTGGCGGCCGCGCGCAGGCTCGCGGCCGCTCTTCCCGAGGGCGTCACCCTGCCGGCGGCGACGCTGGCGTGGATCGCCTCGCGGCCGGGCGTCACGAGCGTCATCCCGGGAGCCCGCACGACCGAGCAGGCACGAGCCAACGCTGCTGCGGGGGACCTCCTCGACGACGGCGCCGATCTGACGGCTTTCGCCGACGCGGTCGTCGACGTCTACGACGAGCTGCTGCGGGCCGACATCCACCCCCAGTGGTGACCGGCGTCCCTCTCTTGCATTGCGGCCGCGCGCGGCCGAGCATGGGCGTATGACCCGACGACCGCATCCCGCAGCCTTCGTGGCCGTGGTCGCGGTCGGGGCCCTCGCGGTGTCGGCCTTCTGGGCGCTCGCCCCGCTTCGCGACCTGGCGGCCCTCCGTGGCTCGGACACCCCGGCCGCCGTCGTCTCGGACGCGACGCCGTCGACGCCGTCCGCGGAGCGAGCGGCGGATGCCGCGCCGGCGCCCTATGCCCGCAACGACAACGCGTACGACATCTCGACGCTCCCGTTGATCGACGTGCGTTCGGTGAACTCGGCGGTGCCCGTCGACGACGATCCGATGGGGTCGGTCACTTCGGTGCTCGCGCGACCGCTGGGCGCGGGGGCGCCGGTGTTCGCCGACCCCACGGCGCAGCCCGTCGGTCAGCTCCCGCGCGACCACCACTACGGCGGCACAACAGTGCCCGTCGTGCAAGCGCAGGCCGACTGGGTGAAGGTGCTCCTGCCCGGGCGGCAGGGCGTGCCTCCCGAGGGGAACGGCGGCCAGACCGTGGGGTGGCTGCGCGCCGCCGACGTCGAGCTGACCACGACCGCGCAGTACGTCGAGGTGCATCTCGCGGCGAACACGATCGACATCGTCAGCGCGGCCGGACGTGAACGCGTGTCTGACCAGTTCGCGTGGGGAAAGCCGTCGACGCCGACTCCGACCGGACGGACCTTCGTCATGTGGACCACGGTCGTCCCGGAATTCCGGTACACCCAGGGGCATCCGATGGTCTACCTGGGGGTGCAGTCACCCGTGATGGCGGGGTTCGACGAGGGAGACGTGGCCGTGACGGCCTTCCACTACTACCGGATGCGCGAGGGCGCCACCTCGTTCGGCTGCATCTACCTCGACGGGCCCGCGGTCGACCGCCTCGCCCAGCTGCCGCCCGGGACCCCGGTCATGATCCAGCCGTAGCCGTGGCGCGCCTGTGGACGCCCGCGACACCGTGCGCGCGAGACGGCCTACGCTGATCGCGTGAAGATGGAGTTCGACGCGGAGGTCTTCCGCTGGGAGGCCCGCACCCAGGCGTGGTACTTCGCGGCCGTGCCCGACGAGCCCAGTGCCGATATCCGCGAGATCCCGCGGATGCCACGGGGGTTCGGATCCGTACGGGTGCGCGCGACGATCGGCGGGTCGACGTGGCAGACGTCGATCTTCCCGGATGCCGCGCGCGGCGGTTTTGTCCTGCCGCTGAAGCAGGCGATCCGTCGCGCCGAGTCCATCGGATCCGACGACATCGTCCGGGTGATGCTCGAGGTCCTCGACGCGTGACCCCGCTGTCGTCGGCGATGATCGTGCTGGTGGCTGTCTGCGCAGCGCTGAGCATCGCGCTCACGGTCGTCGATATCGCGACGCATCGGCTGCCGAACCGGCTCGTCATCGCATTGGCCGGCGCGGCTGCGGGCATCGCGGTGCTCTCCGCCATCGAACGGGGTTCGATCCGGCCGATCGTCGAAGCGGTCGTCGCGGGGGCGGTGCTGTTCGTCCTGTACTACCTCCTGCATCTCAGCGGTGGCGGGATGGGCGGGGGAGACGTCAAGCTCGCAGCCGCGATCGGGCTCTTCTTGGGGCCGCTCGGCTGGCGGGCACCGCTTCTCGCGACCGCGCTGGGGTTCGTGACGGGCGGAATCGTCGCCGTCGTCGTGATTCTCGCCCGGCGCGGCGGTCGGCGTACACGGATCCCGTTCGGGCCCTTCATGCTCCTCGGTGCGTGGGCGGTGGCCGGGGGCGTCTGGGCCGGGACATGAGGCCTGTCAAGGGCACGGGGGCCGGGGCGAGCGCCGCGCTATCGTGGCGGCATGGCCGAGTCCACCTTCGTCTCCCGCTCGATCGCGTGGGCGCTGCAGCGCAAACCGGTGCGCGCGTTCCTGCTGTACAGCGAGCACCGTGGACCGGTTCTCGCCGACAGCGTCACGTACCGCACCCTGTTCAGCGTCTTCGCCGGTGTCCTTCTGGGGTTCTCGGTCGCGGCGCTCTGGCTCGCCGGCGATCCCGTCGCTTGGCAGACCCTCATCGACGCCGTCAATCGGGTCATCCCCGGACTCGTTGGAGAGGACGGTCTCATCAAGCTCGACGACATCCAGGCGCCCGCCGGGCTCACCATCGCGGGCATCATCGCGACCGTCGGTCTCGTCGGCGCTGCGATCGGCGCGATCGGATCGCTCCGCACCGCCATGCGTGCCATCGCCGACCAGACGACCGACGATGTGCTGTTCGTCTGGGTGATGCTCCGCAACCTCGCTCTCGCGATCGGCATCGGCGGCGCCCTCATCGCCGCCGCGGGCGTCACGTTCCTCGGGACGGCCGGGGTCGGACTGCTCGCCGATCTCCTCGGCTTCGCCGATGACAACCCGCTCGTGCAGTTCGGCGGCTGGGCCGTGTCGTTGGTGGTGGTGTTCGCTCTCGACGCCGTCGTCGTGGCGGTTCTGTTCCGAGTCCTATCCGGCGTGAAGGTGCGCAAGCACGCGCTCTGGAGCGGCGCACTCCTCGGTGCCGCCGGGCTGACGGTGCTGCAGCAGCTGTCGGGACTGTTCGTCGGCGGAGCGACCTCGAACCCGCTGCTGGCGTCATTCGCCTCGCTCATCGCGCTGCTGCTGTGGCTCAACCTGTCGTCGCAGGTCATCCTCATCGCCACGGCGTACATCGTCACGGGTGTGCGCGAAGAGGAGGACCGCGTCCGGTCGCGCTTCGGTGCCACGACGTTCCTGCAGCGTCGCGTGCAGCGTGCCGAGGATGCCGTCTCCGCCGCCGCCCGCGAGCTCGACAAGGCCCGCGAGCTCGAGGCCGAGGAGCGCGCGAAAGCGGGCGCCTGATCTACCGCGCGTAGCGCTCGACGAACGCGCTGAGGATCGAACCCGTGTGCGTGACCGGGCTGCGGCGCACCGCGGAGAGCGTCAGGTCGAGCTCGTCGGGAGCGAAGTATCCGTAGCCGGCGTAGGCGTGGATGCGGGTCGTGATGCCCTCGAGGTCGAGCTCGGGGTGGAACTGCGTCGCGTAGACGTTCTCGCCCACCCGGAACATCTGTACCGGGCATCCGGCCGAGGAAGCGAGCAGCACGGCGCGTGAGGGGAGCGCCGAGATCGCTTCCTTGTGTCCGACGAACGCGGGGAACGTCGGCGGCATCCCGGCCAGGAGCGGATCGCGCCGCCCGGCGTCCGTCAGCTCGACGTCGACGACGCTGATCGGCTCGCCGAACCGGCGGTCGATCGTGGCACCGAGGAACGCACCCACGGTGCCGATGCCGTAGCAGGCGCCGAGGAACGGGCTGTCGTGCGCGATGACCCGTGCCAGCAGGTTCGAGAACTCCGCCTCGACGCGGCGCTGCACGAGGGATTTCTGCTCCCACGGATCGGACGCGTTGAACGGGCCGCCGCCGACGAAGATGCCCGAGATGTCGTCGAGGTCGATCTCCGGCATCGGGCCCGCCTCGAGGCGCACGCGGCGGAGCGATGCAGGCTCGAGCCCCGTGTGACGGAGGAAGAGCTCGTACTCCTCATCGGCGGGGACGTCCTCGGCGCGGGTCGCGAGCAGCACGAACGGTTTCACGCCCGGGGGTGCTTTCGTAGTCGCCGAGCACGCATGGCGCAAGCGTATCGGCCGGGTCGGCCCGCGAGGGTATCGTCGGGAGCCAGGAGGTCAGAACATGGCTATTGCACGACTGCACGGTGGTCCCCTCGACGGGCAGACCCTTCCGCTGGACGACGACGCGTCAGACCGGCTCATCCTTCCCTACAGCGAGACCCAGGTGGTCTACGAGCGCGCCGGCCAGCCCGAGAACACGGGCGAGGGTGACGGCCCGACGTCGTCGGAGTTCCACTTCGTCGAAGCCGAGGGCGACATCGACCCCTCGACCGATGAGCGCGACGACCGCGTCACCAGTGACGACTGAGCCGCGCAGCTCGCTCGAGGTCGAGCGCAAATACGACGTCGGGGACGACACGGCCGTTCCCGACTGGTCGACGCTTCCGGGGGTCGCGACGGTAGGCGAGGCCGAGCCCCGCGCGCTCGACGCGCGCTATCTCGACACCGCCGACGGTCGGCTCGCCGCTGCGTTGACAGCGCTCCGACGGCGCACGGGCGGACCCGACGCCGGCTGGCACGTGAAGCGCTCGACGCCGGAAGGCAAGCTCGAGACGCACTGGCCCCTCGACGACGCCGACGAATCGGCTCCGCTCGAGGTGCCCGAGGCGATCGTCGCCGAGCTGGCCGAAGTGGCGCAGCCGCCGTTCGAGGTCATCGCGCGCATCCGCAACTCGCGCACCGCGTTCGCGTTGCTCGATGCCGAGGGTGACATGGTCGCGGAGTTCGTCGACGACCGGGTGACGGCGACCGATGAGCGATCCGGGCGGGTCAGCTCCTGGCGCGAGTGGGAGCTCGAGCTCGGGCCCGCAGCACCGCGCAGCGCGGAGGGCGTCGCATCGCTCTTCGCCGCGGCCGATGAGCTGGTCGCCTCGGCCGGGGGAGCGCCCGCGGCATCCGAATCCAAGCTCGGACGCGCTCTCGGGCGCTAAGCCTCCCGGGTTCTCACCGACACGCAAAGACGAACGCACCGCCGGCCGGAGCCGAGCGGTGCGTTCGTCTTTGCGTGACGCGAGCGTCAGAGGTTGATCATGTGCCCCGCGAGACCGTGGAAGGCCTCCTGCAGGCCCTCCGAGAGCGTGGGGTGCGTGTGGACGTTGCGCGCTGCCTCGAGCGCGGTGAGGTCCCACTTCTGCGCCAGGGTGAGCTCGGGCAGAAGCTCCGACACGTCGGGGCCGATCAGGTGGCCGCCCAGGAGCTCGAGGTGCTCGGCATCTGCGATGAGCTTGACGAAGCCGACGGGCTCGCCCAGACCGTTGGCCTTGCCGTTGGCCGAGAACGGGAACTTCGCGACCTTGACGTCGTAGCCGGCGTCGCGCGCCTGCTGCTCGGTGAGACCGAACGACGCGACCTGCGGCGAGCAGAACGTCGCGCGCGGCATGTTGCGGTAGTCGCCGAGCGTCTGCGTCTCGGCTCCACCGATGGTCTCGGCCGCCACGACGCCCTGCGCCTCGGCGACATGCGCGAGCTGCAGCTTCGCGGTGACATCACCGATCGCGTAGATGCCCTCGACGTTGGTGCGCATGTAGTCGTCGATGTCGATCGCGCCGCGCTCGGTGAGCTTGACACCGGTGTTCTCGAGACCGAAGCCCTCGACACGGGGAGCGAAGCCGATCGACATGAGCACCTTGTCGGCCTCGATCTGACCCTTCGCGCCGTCGGCGTTGGCCGAGTACGAGACCGTGACCTTGTCGCCCGAGTCGACGATCTGCTCGACCTTGGTCGAGGTGAGGATGTCGATGCCGTACTTCTTGTACTGCTTCTGGATCTCCTTCGAGACCTCGACGTCCTCGTTGGGGAGAGCGCGGTCGAGGAACTCGATGATCGTGACCTTCACGCCGTAGTTCGACATGACGAACGCGAACTCCATGCCGATCGCGCCGGCGCCGACGATGACGATCGAGTTCGGCAGGTCGCGCGTGAGGATCTGCTCCTCGTAGGTCACGACGTTGTCGCTCAGCTGCACGCCGGGGAGCAGGCGCACCGTCGAGCCCGTGGCGATGATGACGTTGTCGAACGTCACCGTCTCCTGCGAGCCGTCGGCCTTGGTCACCTGGATCGACTTCGCGTCGAGGAACGACCCGCGGCCCTCGTACTCGGTGACCTTGTTCTTCTTCATCAGGAAGTGGATGCCCTTGACGTGCGTCTCGGCCACCTTGCGGCTGCGGTCGAACGCGGTGCCGAAGTCGAAGTTCACATCTCCGCTGATGCCGAAGAGATCGGCCTTGTGCTTGAAGGTGTGGGCGAGGTCGGCGTTCTTCAGCAGAGCCTTGGAGGGGATGCAGCCGACGTTGAGGCAGACGCCTCCCCAGTACTTCTCTTCGATGATCGCGACGGACTGTCCGAGCTGCGCAGCGCGGACAGCTGCGACATACCCGCCGGGGCCCGCGCCGAGGATGACGACGTTGTAGTGAGGCATGGTCCCAGCCTAGTCCTCGGTGCGCCGCCGAGACGCCGCGATCAGGGCGACGACGAGGGCGATGACACCGGCGACCGCGACGATCGACACGACGATCCAGAACACCGCCGGCAGGCCTTCGGCGGGTGCGGCCTCGGCGGTTCCATCGGTCGACGCCGTGGGCGCCGCAGCGGGGTCGCCGGCGACGAACGAGAACTCTCCGGAGACCGGATGACCGTCGCTCGAGACGACGCGCCAGCGCACCGTGATGGGCCCCTGACTGTCTCCGCTGAGGGCCTGCGTCGCCGTCGTCCCGTCGAGCGTCGGCGCGCCCTCGGCGAGCTCCGTGCCGGCCGCATCGGTCACCGAGATCGCATTGACGCCGTCCTCGTCGATGAGTACGCCGCTGAAGGTGAGGGTCAGTTCGTCGGGCAGCGCGGCGACGGTCGAATCCGCGGCAGGGTCGGAGGCGAGCAATTCGTCGTGTGCCAGAGCGGGCGAAGCGGGCGAAGCCGCAGCGAGGCCGAGCACGAGGCCGAGACCCACGAGCAGGCGCGTGCGAAGCGAAGGAGTGCGTGCAGACATCGTGCCGAGCCTAATCCTCGGCTATATGAACGGGGTGAGAGGGCCCGGTATTCGCGTTCGCGACTCGTCGCCGATCCGTTAGGCTGGCCCGGAAGAGGAGGACACTGTGGACGAAAAGGATCGAGACGTCGACGACATCCGACGCGGACCCGACCGCGCGCCGCACAGCGGTTCCTCGGACACGACGCAGACGTTCGGGCACGACCTGGACCTGTCGTTCGTGCCGTTCGGGGCTGACCTCACCGCTGTGGAGCGCGACGCGATCCAGGCGTTGCCCGAGCGGGCGGCCCTGCTTCTGGTGCGTTCGGGCCCGACCGCGGGCGCGCGGTATCTGCTCGACACCGACGTGACGACCGTCGGCCGCCACCCCGAGGCCGACATCTTCTTCGATGACGTCACCGTCTCGCGTCGGCACGCCGAGATCACCCGCACGGGGTCGGCTTTCGAGATCGTGGACCAGCGCTCGCTCAACGGCACCTATGTCAACGGCGAGCGTGTGGACCGTGCCGTGCTCTCCGACGGGGCTGAACTGCGCGTCGGCAAGTTCCGCCTGAACTTCTTCGTCTCACCGCTCGATCGCGCTCCGGCGACCGGCGCGTGAGCGCGGCTCCCGCTGCCCGCGGCCGGTCCACGGCGGCGGGTCACCTGAGCATCGGTCAGGTCCTCGCCCGGCTCAGCCCGGAGTTCCCGGCGCTGAGTTCGAGCAAGCTGCGGTACCTCGAAGATCAGGGAATCGTGACCCCCACCCGCACCGGGTCGGGGTATCGGAAGTTCTCACCCGCCGATGTCGAACGTCTGCGCACCGCGTTGACACTCCAGCGCGACCACTACATGCCGCTGGCCCGCATTCGGGAGTACCTCGATGACCCGGGGGCGGAGGGTCCTCCTCCTGCGTTGCCGGCATCCATCGTTCAGCATCGGCGCTACCGGCGCGACGAGCTGATCGACCAGGCCGAGGCCACCCCGGCGTTGCTCGGCGACGCCGTCTCTGCCGGGCTGCTGCCTGCCGCTGACACCTACGACGAGCGCGCGCTGGTTCTGTTGCGCACGCTCGTGGCGCTCGATCGCCACGGGATCGGGCCGCGCCACCTCCGCACTGTCCGACAGGCGGCAGAACGCGACGTGGCGCTCGTCGAGACGGCCCTCGCGCCGCTGCTGCGCCGCACCGATTCATCGGCTCGTGGGCGTGCGCACGAACTCGCCCCCGAGCTGTTGCGTCGGCTCGACGATGTCCGTTCCGCGTTCGTCCAGACCGCGATCGACCGACTGGTCCGGTGAGCACCGCGCGACACGCCGCGGGCTCTGACCGGATGTCGTTGCCGCGGCGGCATCCCTCATCTAGCGTGGAAGAAACCCGACCGTCCGGCAGGAGGACCAGATGACCGCGCATGATTCGCTCGGCGAGATGCGGTTCACGACCGACCTCCTCTTCACCGACGGTCTTCCCGAGATGGACGACGAAGCCGGATATCGCGGGGCGCAGGCCGCCCGTGCCGCCGGCATCACCTACCGCCAGCTCGACTACTGGGCCCGGACCGAACTCGTCGTCCCGACCGTGCGCGGGGCCAGTGGCTCGGGATCGCAGCGGCTCTACGGCTTCCGCGACATCCTCGTCCTCAAGCTCGTGAAGCGGCTGCTCGACACCGGCATCTCGCTGCAGCAGATCCGCGTCGCCGTCGACCAGCTTCGCGCCGCGGGCATCCGCGACCTCGCCGGGACGACGCTGATGAGCGACGGCGCCTCGGTGTACCTCTGCACGTCGAACGACGAGGTCATCGACCTCGTCAGCCGTGGGCAGGGCGTGTTCGGCATCGCGGTCGGCAAGGTGCTGCGCGAGGTCGAGTCGACGCTCGTCGAGTTCGACCCGCAGGCTCCGGACCCCGTCGACGAGCTCGCGACGCGTCGCGCTGCGCGCAGCGCCTGAGACCTCCCCGTACACAGAACCCCGGCGCACCTTGGGTGCAGCCGGGGTTTCGTTCGTGTGGGTCCGGGCGGCTCAGCTCGGTGTGACCGTGGGGGCCTCGCCCGCGACGGCGATACGGCCCGTCCGGAGCACGCGGTCGAGCAGCGCGTCGAAATCGGACGCGAGCTCCTGCGCGGAGTCTCCCGGCCAGATGTGCAGCGGCTTCGCCGCGCCTTGAGCCTGCTGCAGCGAGGTGCGCTCGGGCAGCTGGGGTGAGAGCACCAGGGGGCCGAACATGTCGCGCAGTTCTTTGATGCGGAACTGGTGCTCGATCGACTGCGGGCGAACACGGTTCACCACGATCCCGAGAGGCTGGAGGCGCGGGGAGAGACCGCGTCGGATCTCTTCGATCGCGCGCAGCGCTCGGTCGGCCGCGGCGACGGAGAACAGACCGGGCTCGGTCACGACGATGACGCGGTCGCTCGCTGCCCACGCCGTGCGGGTGAGGGCGTTGAGAGAGGGGGCGCAGTCGATGAGGACGAGGTCGTAATCGGCCTCGATGGTGGCCAGCGCCTCTTCGAGCTTCCAGACATCCCGCACGCTGGGGTGCGGTCCGTCGAAGTTGATGGCCGACGGGCTGCCGATCAGAACGTCGATGGTGCCGGGATGCACCTTCGCCCACCCGCTCGAGGTGATGGCCTGACGGACCACCTTCTCCTTCGGGTTGGCGAGGACATCGGCGACGTTGAGACGGCCGGCGACCTGGATGTCCATCCCCGTCGACACGTCGGACTGCGGATCGAGATCGACGACCAACGTCCGGACACCGCGGGCGAACGCGGCGGATGCGAGCCCCAAGGTGACCGTGGTCTTGCCGACCCCGCCCTTGAGCGAGCTGACGGAAAGTACGTGCACGAGGCTCTACGTTACCGTCCCCTAGGCTGTGAGGGTATTCGAGCCCCCGCGCGGCGCCGTCGCCGTGCGACTCAGCCCAGCGAGGTGAGCATGTTCCGCAAGATCCTTGTCGCGAATCGCGGTGAGATAGCCATCCGCGCCTTCCGCGCCGCTTTCGAGCTGGGGGCGCGTACCGTCGCCGTCTATCCGCACGAGGACCGATACTCGCTTCACCGGCTGAAGGCCGACGAAGCCTACGAGATCGGCGTCAAGGGTCATCCCGTACGGGCCTACCTCGACGTCGACGAGATCATCAGGGTCGCGCGTGAGAGCGGAGCCGACGCGATCTACCCGGGCTACGGGTTCCTGTCCGAGAACCCCGAGCTCGCCGCACGCGCCGCCGACGCGGGCATCGCCTTCATCGGTCCGTCCGCACGCGTGCTCGAGATGGCGGGCAACAAGGTCACCGCCAAGAGCCATGCGGTCGCCGCCGGCGTTCCGGTGCTGCGATCGACGGAGGCCTCCGATGACATCGATGTCCTGGTCTCGCAGGCCGGTGACATCGGCTACCCGATCTTCGTCAAGGCCGTCGCCGGCGGTGGGGGTCGGGGAATGCGGCGCGTCGCCACTCCCGACGAGCTCGCCCCAGCCCTGTCCGAGGCCATGCGCGAGGCCGGCAGCGCGTTCGGCGACGCCCGGGTGTTCTTGGAGCAGGCCGTCCGCCGTCCGCGTCACGTTGAGGTCCAGGTGCTCGCCGATGCCACGGGGGAGACCGTGCACCTGTTCGAGCGCGACTGCTCGGTGCAGCGTCGTCACCAGAAGGTCATCGAGATCGCGCCGGCCCCCAACCTCG
Source organism: Microbacterium sp. AG238 (assembly GCF_003610405.1). Taxonomy (GTDB): domain Bacteria; phylum Actinomycetota; class Actinomycetes; order Actinomycetales; family Microbacteriaceae; genus Microbacterium. The sequence continues at coordinate 808,335 of NZ_RAQC01000001.1, read as the reverse complement.
ACGACGAGACGCGTTCCGCCCTCCACCGGCACGCGATCGCCTTCGCGACCTCGATCGGCTACGTGAACGCCGGGACCGTCGAGTTCCTGCTCGAGACCGACGGGCCCCGCGCGGGCGAGATCGTGTTCATCGAGATGAACCCTCGTATCCAGGTGGAGCACACCGTCACCGAGGAGGTGACCGACGTCGACCTCGTGCAGTCGCAGATGCGGATCGCGGCGGGGGAGACCCTGGCGCAGCTCGGCCTCACTCAAGACAGCATCCAGCTGCGCGGCGCCGCCCTGCAGTGCCGCATCACCACCGAGGACCCCGCACAGGGGTTCCGCCCCGACACGGGAAAGATCACCACGTACCGGTCGCCGGGCGGAGCCGGCATCCGTCTCGACGGCGGCACGACCGCCGCCGGCTCTCAGGTGAGCCCGCACTTCGACTCGATGCTCGCCAAGCTCACCTGCCGAGGCAGGGACTTCGGCGCGGCGGTCGTGCGCTCGCGCCGTGCCCTCGCCGAGTTCCGCATCCGCGGCGTCTCGACCAACATCCCGTTCCTGCAGCAGGTGCTCGATGACCCCTCCTTCGCCCGCGGCGACCTGAGCACGTCGTTCATCGACGAGCGCCCCGAACTGCTCGAGGGGCGCACGTCGAAGGATCGCGGGTCGAAGATCCTCGGATGGCTCGCAGACACCACGGTCAACCGTCCGCACGGTTCTGCCCCGACGAGCGTCGAGCCGCGGAGCAAGCTTCCGCGACTCGACCTGACCGCGCCGCCGCAGGCCGGCTCGCGCCAGCGGCTGCTCGAACTCGGTCCGACGGGGTTCGCAGAGGCGCTGCGCCGCCAGACGCCGCTCGCCGTCACCGAGACGACCTTCCGAGACGCGCACCAGTCGCTCCTGGCGACCCGGGTGCGCACGAAGGACCTCGTGGCGGTCGCACCCGCCGTCGCCCGTCTCACCCCGCAGCTCCTCTCGGTCGAGGCGTGGGGTGGCGCGACCTACGACGTCGCGCTGCGCTTCCTCGGAGAAGACCCGTGGGAGCGGCTCGACAAGCTGCGTGCAGCCTTGCCCAACGTGGCACTGCAGATGCTGCTGCGCGGTCGCAACACCGTGGGGTACACGCCCTACCCGACCGCGGTCACGCAAGCCTTCGTCCGTGAGGCCGCAGACGCCGGCGTCGACATCTTCCGGATCTTCGACGCGCTGAACGACGTCGCGCAGATGCGTCCGGCGATCGACGCCGTGCTCGCGACCGGGACGACGATCGCGGAGGTCGCACTCTGCTACACGGGCGATCTGCTCGACCCGGCCGAAGACCTCTACACGCTCGACTACTACCTGCGTCTCGCCGAGGAGATCGTCGACGCCGGTGCGCACATCCTCGCCATCAAAGACATGGCCGGCTTGCTGCGCCCCGCCGCAGCATCGCGCCTGGTCTCCGCGCTGCGCGAACGCTTCGATCTGCCGGTCCACGTGCACACGCACGACACCGCCGGCGGCCAGCTCGCCACGCTGATGGCCGCGAGCGCCGCGGGAGCGGATGCCGTCGACGCAGCGTCCGCGCCGATGGCCGGCACGACCAGCCAACCGTCGCTGTCGGCTCTCGTGGCCGCGCTCGCGCACACCGAACGCGACACGGGGCTCGACCTGGGTGCCGTCTCGGACCTCGAGCCCTACTGGGAGGCGGTACGACACATGTACCGGCCGTTCGAGTCGGGTCTTCCCGGCCCCACCGGGCGCGTCTACCGTCACGAGATCCCGGGCGGCCAGCTGTCGAACCTTCGCCAGCAGGCCATCGCGCTCGGCCTCGCCGACGACTTCGAGCTCATCGAGGACATGTACGCCGCGGCCAACCAGATCCTCGGCCGGGTTCCGAAGGTCACGCCGTCGTCGAAGGTCGTCGGCGATCTGGCCCTGCATCTCGCAGCCGTCAAGGCGGATCCCGCCGCCTTCGCCGCCGACCCCGGGGCATACGACATCCCGGAGTCCGTCGTCGGCTTCATGGCCGGCGAGCTCGGTGACCTGCCGGGCGGATGGCCCGAACCGTTCCGGTCGAAGGTGCTCGCCGGGCGCACCGTGCGGCCCGCCGCCGCCGAGCTCTCACCGTCGCAGGCCGCGGCCCTCGACGCCGACTCGCCGACACGGCGACGCACGTTGAACTCGCTGCTGTTCCCCACGCCCACGCAGGAGTTCGACCGGGTGCGCGACACCTTCGGAGACCTCAGCGTGCTCGACACCGCGGACTACCTGTACGGTCTCGTGCCCGGCGCCGAACACGTCGTCGAGATCGAGAAGGGCGTGCAGCTGTACGTCGGGCTCGAGGCCATCGGCGAGGCCGACGAGAAGGGGATGCGCACGGTCATGGCGACGTTGAACGGTCAGCTGCGCCCGGTGTTCGTCCGCGACCGCAGCATCAGCGTCGAGGCCCGTCAGGCCGAGAAGGCCGACACGTCGGTTCCCGGCCAGGTCGCCGCCCCGTTCTCGGGTGTCGTCACGCTCAAGGTGGCTGTCGGCGACGCCGTCGAGGCGGGAGAACCCGTCGCCTCGATCGAGGCGATGAAGATGGAGGCGGCGATCACAGCGCCCGTGGCGGGCGTCGTCGAACGGCTCGTGGTCGATCCGACGGCCGCGGTCGAGGCCGGGGACCTTTTGGTCGTCGTCCGGACCGGCGGGTAGCCTAAGGGGTCGGGCGCGAGCTCGAGACCTTGGAGTGGATGCAGCAGAACATGCCTGAGCGCAATGAGAACCAGCCCGACGAGACCGATCCCGCGGTCCTCGCCGACAGTGAGAGCATCCACACGACGGCCATCGGTATCGTCGGTGGCACCGCGCAGGTCGACGTCGCGCTTCCCGTCGCTGACGACGACCTCGACGACGACGACGTCATCGACGGTGAGATCGGCGACGAGCAGCTGACGACCGGCGACATCCCGCTCGGCGGCGGCCAGGACGAGCAGCATGACGCTGCCGAGGTGTCGTACGACGCCGATGTCCGCGGCTCCGAGGACGGGGGAAGTGTCGACGACGCGTCGGGCGACGAACCCCATGCGGACGACGAGCTCGCAGACGACGAGGTCGAAGACCACGAGTTCGAGGACCACGGGCTCCCGAAGGCGGACGAGACCGCGGGAGACGGGTCATTCGATCACGCCGTCGATGACGTCGACAGCGACACCTCCGTCGACGAGGGGGCCGCAGAGCCCGCCGGCGAGGTCGTGACCGCCACCATCGAGGACGAGGACGACTCCGAGCCCGGACCCGCCGACGCGGCGATCGCCGACGTCGTCGCGGATGCGCCGGATGCTGCTGCGGGTGCCTCGGACGTCGCAGTGGAGAACGCCGCCGCCGCGCCTGAGGACGTCGACGCCGTCGACGGCGGGGTGGTCGTCGCGACCGTCGTGCCGACCTCGACGCCGATCACCGGATCCGTGCCCACCACCCGCCGCCAGGCTCACCACGTCGCCGAGCAGGTCCGGCACGCGAGCGAGCGGGTCCAGGTCACGCGTCAGGCAGAGCCCGTGCTGCAGTCGCGGCGTCTGGGCGATCTCGAGCCGGGCCGCGAAACAGCGGATCTGCTCACCGCCGAGCGCCTTCTCGATCCGGCCCAGGTCGTTCGGGCCGAGCCCGAAGGGCGCTGGCAGCGCCTGGTGTACAGCGTCTCGGGCCATCGCATCAACCTCGGCGACAGCAAGCGGGCCCGCTCCCGCAAAGAGCTCGACCGCCGTATCTCGGCCCCGCTCGCGGGTGGGGCGAAGTTCGTCCCCGTGCTCTCGCGTAAGGGCGGCGTCGGGAAGACGACCGTGACCACCCTGCTGGGGATGGCGCTCGCAGACGCCCGCGACGACCGCGTCATCGCGATCGACGCCAACCCCGACCGCGGCACGCTCGCCGATCGCATCGGCCGCACGAGCGGCAAGACCGTGCGCGACCTGGCGCGTGCTCGGGGCGAGGTGGTCGGGTTCAACGATCTCTCCGCGATCGTCGCGCGAGACGAGACCCGCCTCGACGTGCTCGCGTCCGACACCGACCCGCACATCTCCGAAGCTTTCAGCGACCACGACTACGAGGATGTCGCTGCGATCGCTGCGCACTACTACTCGATCGTCCTCACCGACACCGGCACCGGAATCGTGCATTCCGTCATGGGGGCGACGCTCGGGATGTCCGACCAGATCGTCGTGGTCGCCGGGCTCTCCGTCGATGAGGCGCGGCTGGCCTCCGAGACGCTGACGTGGCTCGAGTCCAACGGTTTCGCCGACGCGGTGAAGAACGCCGTCGTGGTGCTCAACACGTCTCGTCCGGGCACGCCGATGGTCCGTGCGGAGGAGTTGGAGACCCACTTCGCCACGCGCGTCCGCTCGGTGCTGCGGGTGCCGTACGACCCGCATCTCGCGGCAGGGAGTGCCGTGTCGTTCCGCGACCTCGATCCGGCGACGCGTGAGGCCGCGCGCACGCTCGCAGCGAGCGTGGTCGAGGGGTTGCGTCTCGGGGCGGCGGCCTGACATGGCGGTTCGCGCCATCCGGTTCTTCGGCGACCCCGTCCTCAAATCGACGGCAGCTCCGATCGAGACGGTCGACGACGGTGTGCGCTCGCTCGTCCGTGATCTCCTCGACACGGTCGAGCTGCCCGGCCGCGCCGGGGTGGCGGCGCCGCAGATCGGCGTCGGGCTGCGCGCGTTCAGCTACAACGTCGACGGGGTCATCGGCTACATCCTCAATCCGCGCCTGGTCGAGGTCTCCGGTGACCCCTCGCTGATCGGCGAGGGGTGCCTGTCGGTGCCGAACCTCTGGCACGACACGCTCCGCCACCCCTACGCGCGCGCGGTGGGCATCGACCTCGACGGTGACGAGATCGTCCTCGAGGGCGAAGGTCTCATGGCCCAGGCGCTGCAGCACGAGTGCGACCATCTCGACGGCATCCTGTATCTCGACCGGCTCTCGCCCGCCGAGCGGCGCATCGCCATGCGCGAGGTGCGCGAGTCGTCCTGGTTCTGACGCACCGCGAAGAAGGGGGCCCGGCTGATGATCCATCAGCCGGGCCCCCTTCTTCGTCATCCGATCATCCGAGCGGAACGTTGCTCGTCTTGACCGGCTCGTCGTAGATCTCCGAGATCTCGTCCGCGAAATCGGTGAGGATGACGTTGCGCTTGATGCTCATCTTCGGCGTCAGATGGCCGCTCGCCTCGGTCCACTCGGTGTCGAGGATCGTGAACTTGCGGATCGACTCGGCTCGCGAGACGTTGCGGTTGGCATCGTCGATCGCGCGCTGGACCTCGGCGCGGACCTGACTGTTGTTCGCGGCCTCTGCGATGGCCATGTCGCCCGAGAGGCCGTTGTTCGTCAGCCACGTCGGCAGCATCTCCGGGTCGAGCGTCACGAGCGCGGAGATGAACGGCTTCTGATCGCCCACGACGACGACCTGGCCCACGATCGGGTTGGCGCGGATGGGGTCCTCGAGCACGGCCGGGGCGACGTTCTTGCCGCCGGCAGTGACGATGATCTCCTTCTTGCGTCCCGTGATCGTGAGGAAGCCCTCGTCGTCGAACGACCCGATGTCGCCCGTCTTGAACCAGCCGTCGTTGAACGCCGCCTCGGTGGCCTCGGGGTTGCGCCAGTACTCGGCGAACACGTTGATACCCCGCACCTCGACCTCGCCGTCCTCGCCGAGGCGGACGCCGACACCGGGAAGAACCGGACCGACGGTGCCGATCTTGGACTTGGTCGCGAGGTTGACCGTGGCGGGGGCCGTCGTCTCGGTCAGCCCGTACCCCTCGAGGATCGTGACACCGAGGCTGTGGAAGAAGTGCCCGAGACGCGGGCCCAGGGGAGCGGATCCCGAGACGGCGTACGTGACACGGCCGCCCATGGCGGCGCGAAGCTTGCCGTACACGAGCTTGTCGAACAGCCGGAACTTCAGCTTGGTCACGAGCGGAATGCTCTTGCCTTCCTGCTGCAGCCGCGAGTGCTCGATCGCGACGTGCGCCGCGGCGCGGAAGATCTTGCCCTTGCCGCCCGCCTCGGCCTTCTGCTCCGCGGAGTTGTAGACCTTCTCGAACACTCGCGGCACGGCGAGCAGGAAGGTCGGCTGGAAGCTGCCGAGCGCGGGGAGCAGCTGCTTGGTGTCGGGCTGATGCCCCGTCTTGACCCCCGCGTGGACGTTGAGGATCGAGATGAAGCGGGCGAACACGTGAGCCGTCGTGATGAACAGCAGCGTCGACGCGCCGCCGGGGTGGTTGACGACCTCCTTGAGCGCTTCGCCGGAGTTGCGGGCGAGCTCGACGAAGTTGCTGTGGGTCAGGACGCAGCCCTTCGGGCGTCCGGTCGATCCCGAGGTGTAGATGAGCGTCGCGATGTCCGAGCCGACGGCGAGGTTCCGTCGCCGTTCGATCTCGTCGTCGGACACATCGCTTCCGCCCGAACGCAGCTTGTCGAGGTCTCCCGAAGCCATGACCCACACCTCGCGGACGAGGGGCACCGTCGACCGGATCTCATCGATGCGCCCGGCGTGGTCGGCCGACTCGGCGATCGCGAACGTCGCACCCGAGTCGCTGAGGATCCAGGCGATCTGCGACGCCGAGCTCGTCTCGTAGACGGGGACCATGACGGCTCCGGCGAAGAAGATCGCGAAGTCGACGAGCGTCCAGTCGTACGTCGTGCGGGCCACGAACGCGACCTTGTCGCCGGGCTCGACACCCGCGGCGACGAGGCCCTTCGCCAGGGCGATGACCTCGCGTTGGAATTCGGCCGCGGCGATGTCGCGCCATGCACCGTCGTGTGGGACGGCGAAAAGTGCTCGCGACGGGGTGGCAGCGACCCGGTCGACGAGGAGATCGGTGATGTTCGCGTCAGGGTCGGCTGGAACGACAGCGGGGACTTCGAACTGGACGGCGCTCATGGGCGGCAACTCCTTCGGTACCGGAAGCGTCTGGCAGGGTACACACACTCTATCTGCCACCCGGTCGCCGAGCCCGCGCCAGGACACGGCGCCCCATTAGACTTTCCGGGTCGCCGCCGGACGGCCGACGGAAAGGACCACGCGTGCTCAACATCGGCATCGACATCGGCGGAACCAAGATCGCCGGAGGTGTCGTCTCCGCCGACGGGACGATCGTCGACCGCATCCGCGTCGACACCCCCGCCGACACCGACGCGCTGGCCGACGCCGTCGCCGACATGGCGCGGCACTTCCGGGCATCCCACGAGGTGACGGCTGTCGGGGTCGCCGCTGCCGGCTTCCTCGACCGCACGCGGTCGATCATGCGGCACGCGCCGAACATCGATTGGGTCGAGCATCCGTTGCGCGCCGAGCTCGAAGCGCGCGTCGGCGTCGCCGTCGTGCTCGAGAACGACGCGAACGCCGCCGGGTGGGCCGAGTACCGCTTCGGTGCCGGCCGCGGCAGCTCGAACATGGTGATGCTCACGCTCGGCACCGGCGTCGGGGGAGCGGTCATCATCGACGGGCAGCTCCTCATCGGCGGTCGCGGGGCGGCGGGCGAGCTGGGGCACGTTCGCTTCGAGCGCGGCGGGCGCCTGTGCGGCTGCGGACTGCAGGGATGCCTCGAGCAGTACGCGTCGGGACGCGCGCTGCAACGCGAGGCGATCGCCATCGCCGACGACCCGGGGCTCGGGGCCGGACTCGCTCAGGTGCGTGACGAACACGGCTCGATCCCCGGCGACGCGATCTCCCGGCTGATCCTCGCGGACGACCCGGGCGCGCTCGAGGCGCTCCACCGGGTCGCGACGGCTCTGGGAGAGACCACGGGCGGATTCCAGGCCACGCTCGACCCCGAGATCTTCGTCATCGGCGGCGGCGTCGCGCAGCTGGGTGAGACGTTGCTCGCGCCGGTCCGGGCGGCCTATCGCGCAGCCCTTCCGGGCGGCGAGAACGCCGCGCCCGCCGATTTCGCCATCGCCACCCTCGGCAACGATGCCGGCTTGATCGGCGTGGCCGATCTCGCCGGGGGGCGGTGACCGGTGTTCTACTGGCTGATGAAGTACATCTTCATCGGACCCGTGGTGAAGGCGATCTTCCGGCCCTGGATCGTCGGTCGGCGGAACGTGCCCGCGACCGGCGCGGCGATCTTCGCCAGCAACCACCTGTCGGTGAGCGACTCGATCTTCCTGCCGCTCATGATCGACCGGCCCATGTCGTTCCTCGCCAAGAGCGACTACTTCACGGGTACGGGCCTCAAAGGCTGGGCGACCCGGGTGTTCATGAAGGCGACGGGTCAGATCGCGATCGATCGCACCGGGGGCAAGGCATCCGAGGCCTCACTCAACACCGGACTGCAGGTCCTCGGCCGCGGTGACCTGCTCGGGATCTACCCCGAGGGCACACGCAGTCCCGACGGCAAGCTGTACCGCGGGCGCACGGGGCTGGCGCGCATGGCGCTGGAGGCCCGTGTGCCGGTCATCCCCGTGGTGATGGTCGACACCGACGCGGTCATGCCCATCGGGCGCAGCATCCCCCGGGTCGGACGCGTGGGAATGGTCATCGGCGAGCCGCTCGATTTCTCGCGCTTCCAGGGGATGGAAGGCGACCGTTACGTGCTGCGCTCGGTGACCGACGAGATCATGGTCGCGCTGCAGCGTCTGGGCGAGCAGGAGTACGAAGACGTCTACGCCTCGTCCGTCAAGGAGCGCGCGGCGCAGCAGCAGGGCTGAGCGTCACACGGCCGGCGCGGTGTCGGCCGAGCATTAGACTTGGCGCGTGCCTACGCTGGATTCACTCGACTCGTGGCGCGATCTTCCCATCAAGCAGCAGCCGGCGTGGAACGACCCCGACGCCGTGGCTGCGGTGTCGGCTGAGATCGCGACGCTTCCGCCCCTCGTCTTCGCCGGTGAGGTGGATATCCTCCGCGAGCGCCTCGCGCGCGCAGCATCCGGAGAAGCCTTCCTGCTGCAGGGCGGTGACTGCGCCGAGACGTTCGCCGGCGCGACCGCGGAGAAGATCCGCAACCGCATCAAGACCGTGCTGCAGATGGCGGTCGTGCTGACCTATGGCGCCTCGATGCCCGTCGTGAAGATGGGGCGCATGGCCGGCCAGTTCGCCAAGCCGCGCTCGAGCGACACCGAGACGCGCGGCGATGTCACGCTGCCCGCCTACCGCGGCGACATCGTCAACGGCTACGACTTCACGGCGGCCTCGCGCCAGCCCGACCCCGCACGGCTGCTCAAGGGCTACCACACGGCCGCGTCGACGCTGAATCTCATCCGCGCGTTCACGCAGGGTGGGTTCGCCGACCTGCGCGAGGTGCACTCGTGGAACAAGGGCTTCGCGTCGAACCCGGCCAACGCGCGCTACGAGGGACTCGCGGGCGAGATCGACCGCGCCATCAAGTTCATGGAAGCGGCCGGCGCCAACTTCGACGAGCTGCGCGGCGTGGAGTTCTACACGGGCCACGAGGGCCTGCTGATGGACTACGAGCGTCCGATGACGCGCATCGACTCGCGGACGAACACCCCGTACAACACGTCGTCGCACTTCCTCTGGATCGGCGAGCGCACCCGCGAGCTCGATGGCGCCCACGTCGACTACTTCTCGAAGATCCGCAACCCGATCGGCGTGAAGCTCGGCCCCACGACGTCGACCGACACCGCGCTGGCGCTGATCGACAAGCTCGACCCCGAGCGCGAGCCGGGTCGTCTCACCTTCATCACGCGTATGGGTGCGGGCAAGATCCGCGACGCGCTGCCGCCGCTGCTCGAGGCCGTGAAGGACTCCGGCGCGACGCCGCTGTGGGTCACCGATCCCATGCACGGCAACGGCATCACGACGCCGACCGGCTACAAGACGCGTCGTTTCGACGACGTCGTCGACGAGGTCCGCGGGTTCTTCGAAGCGCACCGCGCGGTCGGCACCTTCCCCGGCGGCATCCACGTCGAGCTCACCGGTGACGACGTCACCGAGTGCCTCGGCGGCTCCGAGATGATCGACGAGGCGACACTGGCCACGCGCTACGAGAGCCTGTGCGACCCGAGACTGAACCACATGCAAAGCCTCGAGCTCGCCTTCCTGGTCGCCGAGGAGCTCGAGAAGCGCTGAGCCTCGGCGCTTCAGCATCGCGCGAGAGCGCACATCCGCACGGTTACGGGGTCTCCCCACCGTGCAGATGTGCGCTCTCGCTGTCTCGAGGTGGGGATAAGTCGGGCCGATGGGGGGTGCCGGGGGAGTGTGGGCGGGTGAACCGCCGCGCTCCTCTGCCACGACCCATCACCGCACAGGCATTCACTACGGACGAGGCGCGCGCGTTCGGCGTGAGCCGCGGCAGGCTGCGGGCCTTCGATCTGCGGCATCCGCACCATGGTGTCTACGCCGCATTCGACGCCATCGGCGCCGACGACATCCTCGGGCGCTGCCGCCTGATCCTGCCCGCGCTGGGGCCGACGCAACTCTTCTCCGGCCGAACGGCCGCGGCGCTATGGGGGATGCCGTTGCCCTGGGTCTCCGGTCCGCCGATGCTCGAGGTGATCACGGCTGGCGGCGGAGCGGCGATGCGGCGCCCCGGTGTTCTGGGATCGCGGACGAGCCTCGTTCTCGAACGCCGGGACGTCGAGGGCCTGCCCGTGATCACACCGACCGAGGCCTGGTGTCGGCTCGCTGCCGGTCCGCAGCCCCTCGGTCACCGGTGGCTCGTCGCGACAGCCGACTACCTCCTCAGCGGACGACGCGGCGAGCGGGGCCGCACGCGTCCTCTCGCGACGCGCGCTGAACTCGAGACGGCTGTGATCGATCGGGGAAGTGCGCGCGAAGCCCGGTCGTTGCGCGCTGCGTTGGAGCGCGCCCGATCGCTCGTGGATTCACCCCAGGAGTCGATCCTGCGCGTCGCGCTCGTCGACGCGGGAATCCCCGAACCGCGGGGGCAGGTCGCGGTTCGCACGGCTGCGGGCGTGAGGCACGCCGACATGGGATGGCCCGAGCACCGGCTGCTCCTCGAGTACCAGGGCGACGAGCATCGCGCGTCACGACGCCGATGGCTCGACGATCTCACGCGTGTGCAGCTGCTCGAGGATGCCGGGTACCGCGTCATCCTCGTCGGAGGGGCCGACCTCGACGACGACGCGCGGGCGCTGGCCGCCCGCATCCGTCGCGCTCTCGCCTGAACCGCTCGGAGGTCGGCGAGGACGCGTATTCGCAGGGTGCAGGAGGCTCCTGACCGTGCATTCGTGCGCTCTCGCACTCGTCGGGCCCGGAAGACCGGGCAGGCTCAGCCGGTGGCGGTGATCTGCAGGGTGATGGTGGTGCCGCGCACGTGCTTGCTCCCGCCGGTGGGGTCCTGTGCGGTGACCTTGGTCAACCCGTCGGGCCAGATGTTCCACAGGGCCGAGAAGCTGACGTCGAATCCCGCGTCGCGCAGCGTCTGCGCGGCCGCATCGCGGGTCTGCCCGACGACGCTCGGCACCTCGAACAGCGGGGGACCGCTCGAGACGATCAGGGTCACGGTCTCGCCCGGCCGCCAGTTGCCCTCCTCGCCGCGGTCTGCGATGCCGATCACGTCGCCCTTGGCGGTGCGCTCGCTCGCCTCGCTGCGGGTGTCACTCGACACCTCGAGGCCGACGTCGGTGAGCATGGCGGTCGCGCGGTTGACGCTCTGGCCCGAGACATCGGGCACGGCACCGCGCGAGACCAGCAGGGCCGCCGAGTCGCCCTGGCGGAGCGTGCAGCCGTTCGAGCAGTCGATGGCGTCGCCGCCCCCGGCCGGGGTGCCGGACGCGCGGATGACGGTGCCCTCGGCGACATCCGGATCGAACTCGGCGTCCGGGTCGTCGGACACGGCCACGATGTTCTGCCGCAGGATCTCGCGCGCCGCCTGTTCGGTCTGACCCGAGAGGGCGGGAATCGACACTTCTGCCGGTCCGCGCGAGATGACCACGGTCACGGTCGCCTCGCGATCGAGCCGGGTGCCCGGGGCGGGGTCGGTGCGGATGGTGAGACCCGTAGCGACGTCGAGGCTGTTCTCGCCGGACTCCTCGGCCAGCAGCCCCTGGGCTGCGATCGCGGCCTGAGCCTCGGCGAACGTCTCGCCGCGCACGTCCGGAACGGCGACCAGCGAGCCGGGACCCGATCCGAACCACCACCCCGTCCCGCCGGCGAGAGCCGCCAGCAGGAGGACGATCGTGACGAGCCAGGCGCCCTTCGCGCGATTGCGTCGGGCGAGTCGCCGCAGCCGTGTCGCGTTGTCGACATCGGTGGTCACCGGCGGCGCGGTGAACGTGCCGGGCATCACCTTGGTGAGCTCGCCCGAGCCCTCGCCGTCATCGTCGATGACGACCGCCGGGGCGCCGGACGGTGCTGTGCGCACCACCTGCGGGAAGACACCCAGCTCGCGCTCGATCTCGCGCAGCCGGTCGAGCATGACCCGGGCGTCGAGTGGACGCTCGTCGGGCTCGCGCTCGGTCGCCCACAGCACCAGCTCGTCGAGCTGCTCGGGCACTCCGGGGTTCTTCGCGCTCGGTCGCGGCACCGAGTCGGTCGCATGCTGGTAGGCGATCTGCATCGGCTGCTCGCCCTTGTAGGGCTGCTCGCCGGCGAGCATCTCGTAGAGCATGATGCCGAGCGCGTAGATGTCGCTGCGCGCGTCGGCGGTGCCCCGGGTGACCAGCTCCGGAGCGAGGTAGGCGATCGTGCCGAGGAGCATCTGGCCCGTCGCGGTGTTCGCGGTCGTCGCGCGTGCCAGGCCGAAGTCGCCGATCTTGATGCGGCCGTCCTCGGCCAGCAGCACGTTCTCGGGCTTGACGTCGCGGTGCACGATCCCAGCCCGATGGGCGGCTGCGAGACCCGAAAGGATCGCGTCCATGATCGTGATCGTCTGCGGGATGGTCAGGCGCTTCTGCTCGCGCAGCAGCTCGCGCAGCGTGATGCCCGGCAGATACTCCATCACCAGGTAGGCCATCTCGCCGTCCTGGCCCTGGTCGAACACGTTGACGACATGGGGGTCGGCGAGCCGGGCAGCGGAGCGGGCTTCCTGGATGAAGCGGCTCTGGAACACGGAGTCGTCGGAGAGATGCCCGTGCATGACCTTCAGAGCGACGCGGCGCTCGAGTCTGAGGTCGGTCGCGACGTACACCGTCGCCATGCCGCCGCGGGCGATGCGAGCGCGGACGCGATACCGCTGGTCGACCAGTCGGCCGATCAGCGGGTCGGTCTGCTGGCTCATGCTCACGGAGCGATTCTACGGAGCGGATGCTGCGAGCCCGGGCAACGGCTCACCCTCGGGCACCGGTGACATGGGCTTCCCAGCGCTTTCGGGGTCAGCCGAGCGCGGCGAGCCAGCGGTAAGCCTGCTGCTCCCACTCGCCGTACCGATCGGGGTAAGCGGAGATCTGCACGGCTTGCGCGGCGTCGGTGAACGGGAGGTTCTCCCAGCCCGGGATGTCGAGCAGCCCGCGGGTTGCGGTGCCGTTGGGGTCGGCGGCGCCGCCGTAGAAGGTCGCGATCGACCGGGAGGCGTCGCGGACCTGGTCGGGGGTGCCCCATCCGGTGCTCGGGCGCTGTTGGAAGAGCCCGAGCGAGTCGCGATCTCCCCAGTCGAGGTTGCGGATCCACGACTCGACCATCGCCGTCGCCAGAGCGATGGCGATGCCGCGGTCGGGGACGCCGCGTTCCCGACCGACCTGGATGATGAGTCGGGCGTTCTCGATCTGCTCCGCGTCGAGGCCGAGGTCGACCAGCGCGGACGTCGCGACAGCCGGAGTCGCCGCGGCGCCCGGGATCACGAGCGCCTGCCCCGGGTAGATGATCGATGCGCGGTCCAGCCCGTTCGCGGCGAGCACCGCGTCGAGGCCCAGCCCGTTCGCGGTGGCGATCGCCGACAGCGTGTCGCCGGCGGCCACGGTGTGGGTCGCGGCGGCGATCGGGGTCGCCTGAGAGACGGCCGCGGGGGCGGGCATCGCCGTCGCGCCGGCGGCCGAGGGGACCGCGAGGGTCTGGCCGGGGAAGATCACCGCTCCGTCCCCGAGCCCGTTCGCGGCGAGCAATGCGCCGACCCCGATGCCGTGGGCCTGAGCGATCGACCAGGGCGTGTCGCCGGTCGAGACGGTGTGGGTGACTCCGGCGGGCGCGGCCTGCGGGGCGGGAGCGACCGCGGCGGTCGCGCCCGCCTCGGCGCTCAGCCGGATCCGGTCTCCGGGACGGATGACGGATGACCAGTCCAGACCGTTCCATGCGAGGAGGTCGACCGTACGGAGCCCATAGGCGGATGCGATCCGGCTGATCGTGTCGCCGAGCACGACCGTGTGCTCGGCCGGTCGAGCCGCGAGCGGACGGGCGGAGGCGGCACCGGGCACAGCCGACCGCAACGTCGCCCCGGGCGCGCCGTCCCGATGGGCCGTCTCGACCGTGGGGGTGGCGGCGGCGGGCTGCGCCGTCAGGCTCAGCGCGATCGAGCCCACGACGGCGGGCGCGACCATGCCGCGCAGGCGGGGTCGCGGTGGGTGCGGGGGAGAGATCGAGTCGCGGCGCACGGAGGGTCCCTTCTCGGAGGTCTCGGAAACGCTGACACGCGGCTGTGAGAGGTGTCAACCGATGTGACTGCTGTGATTCGTGTGAAATGAGCCGGACGCGGGAGCCGCGACGCCGAGTGGAAGTGACATAGTGAAGGGGTGAGCACTGCCGATTACCCCGTCGTTCCCCTGTCCTGGCTGACGCTGCCCGATGTGGTCGACCTCACGGGTGAGACGCTCAGCCGCGTCCGCCGGCTGCTGGATGAGAATCACCTCATCGGCTCGCGCCGCGACGGCACGTTCCGCATTCCCGAGGCGTTCTTCCTCGACGGTGCACCGCTCTCGTCGCTGCGCGGCACCATCACCGTGCTGCACGACGTCGGGTTCTCGGATGACGAGGCGATCGACTGGCTGTTCGCGATCGAGGAATCGATCGGAGCGGCTCCGATCGCGGCTCTGCGTGCGGGGCGCAAGGCGGAGGTCCGACGGGTCGCTCAGACTCTCGCCTGACGCAGCGCCCGTCAGCGGAGGCGGAAGCCGTCGACTCAGGCGGAGCGTCGGATGGCGGCGTCGGCGATCTCGCGCAGGAGGGCCACCTCGGCAGCCCCGATCGGGGCGTTCTCGAGTGCCGTGTCCGCGGCCGTAGAGAGGCGATCGATCTCGCCTTCGAGGCGCTCGACGGCGCCACTTTCTCGGATGACCTTCTGCAGCCGAGCGATGGTCGCCTCATCGAGGGTCCGGTCACCGAGCGCGGCATCGAGGTCGGACCGGCCGGCGTCGTCCATCGCCTCACGGGCATAAGCGATGAGGACCGTGCGCTTGCCCTCGCGAAGGTCGTCTCCGGACGGCTTGCCCGTCACCGAAGAGTCGCCGAAGACGCCGAGCACGTCGTCTCGCAGCTGGAAGGCGAGCCCGACGGCGTGACCGAAGTCTGCGAGGGTCTCGCGCTGAGCCGCGGTGGCGCCGCTGAGCGCGGCGCCGATCAGCAGCGGCTGCTGCACGCTGTAGCGGGCCGACTTGTACGACGCGACGCGGAGGGCGCGCGCGGCGTGTTCCCCGTCGGGTGCCGTCGCCCACGCGGCTTCCTCCGCGACATCGAGGTACTGCCCGACGGTCACGTCGCGGCGCATCGTCGCGTACTGGCGGCGCACATCGGCCGCGTGCGGGTGCCCGTCGAGGGCGTCTTCGAGGAGGTCATCGCTCCAGGCGATGAGCAGGTCGCCGAGCAGGATCGCCGCGGCGCGTCCGAAGGCGTCGGCATCGCCCAGCCAGCCCGATCGACGGTGCGCTTCTTCGAGAGCCCGATGCGCGGCGGGGCGGCCCCGCCGGGTGTCGGAGTTGTCGACGAGGTCGTCGTGCACCAGTGCAGCGGCGTGGAAGATCTCGAGCGACGCGGCGACGCCGGCGATGTCGGCGTCGCCGGACGGGGCGCCGGCCGCCGCGTGTCCTGCCGACAGGAAGCGGGCGCGCAGCCTTTTGCCGCCGGCGACGGCGGTGAGGGCGCGGTCGACGAAATCGGCCGCTTCAGCCCCGAGATCGGCGACCTCGGCCCGCCGATCCAACGCGAATCTTTCCAGTCGCTGGGAAACGGTCGAGATCGGGTCGGCGGAGCTCGTCACGGGCCTAGCCTAGTTCTCATCAGCGCGCGTAGAATCGGGCGCACCGGTACCCGAACAGAGGGGGATGCATGCCACTGTCAGAACAGGAGCAGCGGCTGCTCGACGAGATGGAACGCCATCTCATGCGCAATGAAGCAGACGTCGTCAGTGCTCCGCGCGAAGGTCAGTCCCTCAGCTACCGCAACATCGTCTACGGTGCGGTCCTCGTCCTCCTCGGTCTCGGCGGTCTGATCGCCGGCGTCTCGAGCAGCATCATCGCGATCGGCGTCGTCGCCTTCCTCGTGATGGTCGGGGGTGTCGTGCTGGCGCTGACCCCCTCTCGGAACGCCGCCGCGAGCCGGCCGGCGGCCACGGCCGGCACCCGCAAGCCGACCGCCCGCTCCTCGAGTTTCATGGACCGGATGAACGACCGATGGGACCGCCGCAACGGCGAACGCTGACGTCAGCCACCTCACTCTCAGAGCACCGACCTCCGGGTCGGTGCTCTTTTTTGTGCCTCGGGGGAGGAACGGGCGCGCCTGCCATAGTGAAGTGGAGGAAAGTGGAGTAAAGTGGTGCGCACCGACGGGCCGGGAGGGGGTGGTGGAGCACCATGCTTCTCGGCACGCACACCCCCAAGCTCGACGAGAAGGGCCGCGTCATCCTCCCCGCCAAATTCCGCGACGACCTCGGCCCTGGTGTCGTCGTCACGCGCGGCCAGGAGCGGTGCCTCTACGTCTTCAGCACGGTCGAGTTCGAGCGCGTCTACGAGCGGATCCGCGAAGCGCCCCTGACGAACAAGCAGGCGCGCGACTTCCAGCGCATGTTCCTCTCGGGCGCGAGCGCGGAGAAGCCCGACAGCCAGAACCGCATCACGGTGCCGCCGCACCTGCGCACCTATGCCGGTCTCGGCCGAGAGCTGGTCATGACCGGCGTCGGCGCACACGCCGAGATCTGGGACGCCGATGCCTGGAACGCCTACGCCGCCGGCAACGAAGACGCGTACTCCGACATGGAGCAGGAGGTGATCCCGGGACTCTTCTGACCCCGTGGCCGTGATCCTCAGCCGCTGGCCCTGACGCACTTCCCCGGTGTCAGGTCGCAGCGGAGGGGGATCACGGCTCCGGGCCCCGTCCCTCCACGACCATGACGAACGACGACATCCACACCCCCGTTCTGCTCGACCGCTGCGTCGAGCTGCTCGCTCCCGCGCTCCAGCGCGAGGGCGCCGTCGTCGTCGACGCGACCGAAGGCATGGGCGGTCACTCGGAGGCTCTGCTCGAGAAGTTCCCCGACGTGCGGCTGGTCGGCCTCGACCGTGACACCGACGCTCTGCGCATCGCGGGAGAGCGGCTGGCCCGGTTCGGCGATCGCGTCGACCTCGTGCACACCGTCTACGACGGCATCCGCGAGGCGCTCGACTCGCTCGGCATCCGCCGCGTCGACGGCATCCTCTTCGATCTGGGCGTGTCGTCCCTGCAGCTCGACGAGGCCGACCGCGGATTCGCGTACGCGCAGGACGCGCCCCTCGATATGCGGATGGACCAGACCGCGGGCACGACGGCGGCGGAGATCCTCGCGACGTACAGCGAAGGCAACCTGCGCCGCATCTTCGAGCGCTACGGCGAGGAGAAGCTGGCCGGGCGATACGCCCGGGCGATCATCGAGGCGCGCGGCCGTGCTCCGCTCACCCGATCCGGCGAGCTCGTCGATGTGCTCATCGCCGCGACTCCGATCGCCGTCCAGCGCGAGCGTTCGGGGCACCCCGCGAAACGCGTCTTCCAAGCGCTGCGCATCGAAGTCAACGCCGAGCTCGCCGTGCTCGAACGCGCCCTGCCCGCCGCGCTCGATGCGCTGGCCGTCGGCGGGCGCATCGTCGTCATGTCGTACCAGTCGCTCGAAGACCGCGCGGTCAAGCGCGTGCTGGCCGAGGCCTCGTCCTCGACCGCGCCGAGCGGCCTGCCCGTCGAGCTCCCCGAACACGCGCCGCGGTTCCGGCTGCTGGTGCGCGGCGCGGAACTGGCGTCCGAGGAAGAACGTGAACGCAATCCCCGCGCGACGCCGGTCCGGCTGCGTGCGGCGGAACGGATGAGGGAGGCCTCGTGACTGCCGACAACACCGCCCGCATCCCATCGCCGCTCGGTGACGACTTCTTCGCGAGCGTTCCCGGCCGCCTGCCGCGCGAGGGGGAGCGGGAACGCCAGCGCGATCTGCGCCTGGTCACGGGCGCGGCCCGTCGCCGCCGCCCGCGCATGCTCTACGGCGTCATCGCCGTGTCGGGGGCGGTGCTCATCGGGGCGGTGCAGATGGGGCTGTCGATCCTCACGACCCAGACCTCGTACGAGATCTCCTCGCTCTCGCAGCAGCAGCGCCAGCTCACCTGGCAGAAGCAGATCATCCAGGACGATCTCGCGGGGCTCGCCTCTCCCCAGTACCTCGCGGCGAACGCCACCGCGCTGGGCATGGTGATCGCGGAGTCGCCGAGCTACCTGCGGCTCAGCGACGGAGCCGTGCTGGGCGCCGCCAGCGCTGCCGGCTCGCACTCGAACGTCGACGCCCTGGGCCGGGCCGCCGTCGCGAACTCCCTCGTCGCCGGCGTGCCGCTGGTCACCGATCCCGACGCGAGTCTCGCGTCCGGCACGAGCACCGACGAGCTGGTCGGTGCCGATCGTGCGACACCCCCGCCCATCGCCGACGGATTGCCCGCCCCGAGCACACACTGAGAACCATGACGACACGAGCCACCCGCAGTCCGCGCCGCCGTACGGTCGTCGCACTCCTCGTCGTCCTCATCGTCCTCGTCGCCTTCATCGTCCGGCTCGTCGACATCCAGGTCGTCAACGCCGACGAGCACCAGACGGATGCCCGAAACCTGGCGATGGAGGCCGGGACGGAACTCTTCGGGACGCGCGGCGACATCACCGACACCAACGGGGCACCGCTCGCGACGACGACCTCCGTCTACGATGCGAAGATCGACCCGAAGCTCGCCGCGAACGGGATCAAGCGCAAGAACGACGACGGTCAGACCGTCACCGTCACGTGGCCCGAGCTGGCGACCGAGATCGCCGCCGTGACCGGGCAGGATGCCGCCGAGGTCGAGGGCATCGTCACGACCGCCGTCGCTGCTGATCCCGAGTCGCGATTCGCCTATCTCGAGCGTGGGATATCGACGGCGCAGTACCGCGCCCTCGCCGATCTCAAGCTCCCGTTCGTGGGCTTCGACCCCCACCCGCATCGGACCTATCCCGACGGGGCCGTCGCGGGCAACGTCATCGGATTCGTCGGTTCGGACGAGACCCCGCTCGAGGGGATGGAGTCGCTGCAGAACTCGTGCCTGCAGAGCAGCGACGGCACGGTCCGGTACATGCGGGGGCTCGACGGCGTCGTGATCCCCGGGACGGAGATCGAAGATCCCGCGCCCGTCAACGGCGGAACGCTGCGCCTGACGATCGATCGCGATCTGCAGTGGTACATGCAGCAGCTGATCGCCGAGCAGACCCAGAACCTCGGGGCCGAGAGCGGCTCGATCCTCGTCGTGGAGGTCGCCACGGGAAAGATCCGGGCAGCGGCTGAGTACCCCAGCGTCGATCTGAACGACATCGCGGCATCCGACCCGGCCGATCGCGGCAGCCGGCTGTTCCGCGACTCGTACGAGCCGGGATCGACCTTCAAGCCCGTCACGGCGGCGACCGCCATCGAGGCGGCGGGACTCACGCCGTTGTCGACCGCGTGGTCGCCGGATCGGATGGAGTTCCCCAACGGCGCCGTCGTCAACGACTCCGAGCACCACGAGGCGCAGAACCTGACCCTCACCGGCGGGCTCGTCACCTCGTCGAACGTCGCGTTGTCGCAGTTCGGCACGCAGGTCGATCCCGAGACCCGGCTCGAGTACCTCAAGAAGTTCGGTGTCGGCGAGGGCACGGCGCTCAACTGGTCGGGGGAGCCCAAGGGCACCTACATCCCGACCGACCAGTGGGACAACCAGACGTACTACACGACCACGTTCGGCCAGGCCTTCACCGTGACCGCCCCGCAGGTGGCATCGGTCTACCAGACCATCGCGAACGGCGGTGTGCGCGAGCCGCTGAGCCTCGTCGAGTCCTGCACCGCGGCCGACGGTACCGTGACCGAGCCCGACCTGCCCGAGCCGGTGCGCGTCATCAAGGAGAGCACCGCCAGCCAGGTCAGCGAGATGCTCGAGAACGTCTTCGCGCAGGGCACGCTCGCCGATGACATCGCGATTCCCGGCTACCGCATGGCGGGCAAGACGGGCACCGCCCAGAAGGTCGATCCGAACACCGGCGCGTATAAGGACAACCTCTATTACACGTCGCTGGTCGGCTACGCGCCGGCCGACGATCCGAAGTATGTTGTCCTGACGGCATTCGACGAGCCGAAGACCCTGCGTCTGTCTGCAGCCAACCGGCCGGCGTTCCAGAAGGCCATGACCCAGGTGCTCAAGCACTACCGGATCATGCCGTCCGACTCGCAGACGCCGCTGCTCCCCGTGACCCAGTGACGCGCATGAGCGCGTCAGAGGATTGAACATGATCTCCCTTCCGTTGTCCGACATCGCTCGCGTGCTTTCGGGCACCCTCCACCTCGCCGGTGGCGACGGTCCCGACACCCGCGTCGGCGGGACGGTCGACACGGACTCGCGCAACATCGGCCCCGGCGACGTGTTCGTGGCCAAGCCGGGCGACGCGACCGACGGACACCTCTTCGTGCCGGCCGCGGCTGAGGCCGGTGCATCGCTCGCGATCGTCGAGCACCTCGTCGACGCCGAGATCACGCAGATCGTCGTCGCCGACGCGGTCACCGCGCTGGCCGACCTCGCGCGCGAGGTCGTGGGCCGGGTGCGCGCCGCAGGCGACCTCCGCGTGGTGGGCATCACGGGATCGAACGGCAAGACCACGACGAAGAACCTCCTCGCCCGCATCCTCGAGGGGGAGGGCCCGACGGTCGCGCCCCGCGCCTCGTTCAACAACTCGGTAGGCGCGCCGCTGACCATGCTCCGGGTCGCGGATGACACCCGGTACCTCGTCAGCGAGTTCGGAGCCGACGGCTCGGGACAGATCGCGCGTCTCGCGGGTCTGGTGACCCCGGACGTCGGCGTGGTCCTCATGGTCGGGATGGCGCATGCCGGCGGTTTCGGCGGCGTGGAGGCGACCCTCAAGGCCAAGACCGAGCTCGTCGAGGCCGTCCGCCCCGGTGGTGTGGCAGTCCTCAGCGCCGACGATGCGCGTGTCGCGACGATGGCGGCCGTCGCCGAGGCCCGAGGCGTTCGTGTCCGCTGGTTCGGACGCGGTCCGGCGGCAGAGGTGCGCGCCGACGACGTCGAGGTCGATGCCTCGGGGACGTCCTGCGTGATCGTGGTCGGCGAGCAGCGGATGCCGCTGCGGCTGCGCGTGCTCGGTGAGCACCACGTCATGAACGCGCTGGCCGCGATCACCGCCGCCCTCGAACTGGGGGTGGCCCTCGAAGACGCCGTCGCGCGGCTCGAGACGGTCGAGCTGGCCGAGCGCTGGCGGATGCAGCCGCTCGGGTCCGAGTCGGTGCGCATCATCAACGACGCCTACAACGCGAGCCCCGACTCGATGGCCGCGGCTCTGCGCACCCTCGCGCAGATCACGCAGCCCGGCGAACGGAAGGTCGCCGTGCTCGGCGCGATGAGCGAGCTCGGCGAGTTCGCCGGTGACGAGCACGATCGCGTCGGCCTCCAGGCGGTTCGCCTGCGGATCGAGCGCATCGTCGTCATCGGCGCCGATGCCCGGCGGCTCTACCTCGCCGCCATCGGCGAGGGGTCGTGGGACGGCGAGGCGGTGTTCTTCGCCGATGCCGACGCCGCGTACGACTATCTGATCGAGGAGCTGCGCGCCGGCGACCGCGTGCTGGTGAAGTCGTCCAACTCCGCCGGACTGCGGCACCTCGGCGATCGTCTGGGAGAATTCTTCTCGTGAGATCCCTGCTGACGGCCGCGACGATCTCCCTCGCGTTCACACTCTTCCTGACCCCCCTGTTCATCCGGCTCTTCGAGAAGCTGGGCTGGGGGCAGGTCATCCGCACGCCCGACGACGCGACCAACCCGAGCCATCACGCCAAGCGCGGAACGCCCACGATGGGCGGCATCATCTTCATCATCGGGACGATCGTCGGCTACCTCGTCGGCACGCTGACCGGTGGCGCGCCGCCGTCGATGTCGGGTCTGCTCGTGATCTGGATGATGGTCGGGCTCGGTGTCGTCGGATTCATCGACGACTACATGAAGGTCCGCTCGCAGCGGAGCCTCGGTCTGTCGGGGTGGCGGAAGGTCGCGGGGCAGGTGATCGTCGCCGTCTCGTTCGGCGTGCTGGCCCTCCTCGTTCCCAACCACGGCGGCCAGCCGGTGGGGCGCCCGTTCATCTCCCTGTTCCGCGACATCGACTGGCTGTCGTTCATGGCCCTGGGCGGTGTCGCCGGGTGGCTTCTGTACCTCGCGTGGATCTCGTTCCAGGCGGTCGCATGGTCGAACGCCACGAACCTCACCGACGGTCTCGACGGTCTGGCCACCGGCGCGGGCATCTTCACGGTGTCCGCCTACAGCCTCGTGACGTTCTGGCAGTTCCAGCAGCGCTGCGCGAGCGGCGCGCTCGTTCCGGCCTACGAGTCGGCGTGCTACACGACCAACGACCCGATGGATCTCACGATCATCTCCGCGTCGTTCGTCGGCGCGCTCGTGGGGTTCCTGTGGTGGAACGCTCCGAAGGCGAAGATCTTCATGGGCGACGTCGGATCGATGGCCATCGGCGGCGTCATCGTCGCCATGGCCGTGCTCTCGCGCACCGAGCTGCTGGCGGTCATCATCGCGGGCGTGTTCATCATCGCCCCCGGGTCGGTCATTCTCCAGCGGTACTACTTCAAGGCGACGGGCGGAAAGCGGCTGTTCCTCATGAGCCCGTTCCACCACCATCTCGAGATGCGCGGCTGGCCCGAGGTGACGATCGTCGTGCGCATGTGGATCATCGCGGGAATGCTCGCCGTCGGCGGTGTCGGACTGTTCTACGTGGCCTGGCTGGCAGCGGTATGACCGCGCGTCTGGACGGGCTGACGAGCTGGCACGCCGACTGGCGCGGCCTCCGCGTCGTGGTCCTCGGACTCTCGGTCACCGGCTTCTCGGTAGCCGACACCCTCGCCGAGCTCGGCGCGGATGTCCTGGTGGCGACCGAAGGAGCGGATGCGGAGTACGCGCGGCTTCTGCCGGTCATCGGCGTCTCGCTCCACGACGGCTCGCTGCAGAGCGTTCCCGATGCCGTCGTGGCGCACGCGCCCGACGTCGTGATCGCTTCGCCGGGCTTCCCGCCTCACCACCCGGTGATCCGGTGGGCACGCGAGAGCGGCATCGCGCTCTGGGGCGACATCGAACTCGCCTGGCGGGTGCGCGACAAGGTCGTCCGTCCCGACGGGAGCCCGGCCGACTGGCTGCTCATCACGGGAACGAACGGCAAGACCACCACGACACAGCTCACCGCGGCGATGCTGGCCGCCGGTGGCCTGCGAGCGGCGCCGTGCGGCAACATCGGCGTCCCGGTCCTCGACGCCGTCCGTGACCCGAGCGGTTTCGATGTGCTGGTCGTCGAGGTGTCGAGCCATCAGCTCTGGTATCTCGGCCTGGCAGACGGCCCCGATCGGCTCTCGCCGCACGCGAGCGTCTGCCTGAATCTCGCCGACGACCACCTCGAATGGCACGGGTCGTTCCAGGCCTATCGAGACGCGAAGGCCGTGGTGTACGAGAACACGCGTGTCGCCTGCGTCTACAACAAGGCGGATGTCGCCACGCGCGAGATGGTCGAGGAGGCGGAGGTCGTCGAGGGCTGTCGTGCCATCGGGTTCGACCTCGGCGTGCCCGGTCCCAGTGATCTGGGGCTCGTGGACGGCATCCTCGTCGATCGCGCCTTCCATGACGACCGGCGCGCCTCCGCCCTCGAACTGACGACGGTCGCGGAGCTCGCCGCGCGTGACCTGGCGGCTCCTCATATCGTCGCGAACATTCTCGCGGCGGCGGCTCTCGCGCGATCCCTCCACGTCGAGCCCGCCGCCATCCGCGCGGCGGTGCTGGCATTCCGACTCGACCCCCACCGCATCGAAGTGGTGGCACGGGTGGCGGGCGTGACCTGGGTCGATGACTCGAAGGCCACGAACCCGCACGCGGCGGCGTCGTCGCTCGCCGCCTTCCCGGGTGCGATCTGGGTCGTGGGCGGGCTCCTCAAGGGAGTCGACATCTCCGCGCTCGTCGCCGGACGCGGCGCGGCCACGAAGGCCGCCATCGTCATCGGCGAGGATCGCACGGCCGTCCTCGCGGCGTTCGCGCGACACGCCCCCGCGGTTCCGGTGATCGAGGTCGAGGCGACTCAGACTGAGGATGTCATGGCACGGGTCGTCGAACTGGCGGCCGAGGTCGCTGGTGTCGGGGACGTGGTCCTCCTCGCCCCTGCAGCAGCCTCGTTCGATCAGTTCGCCTCCTACGCAGACCGCGGTCGCCGCTTCGCGGAGGCCGTGCGCGAACGGATCGGAAGGGGAGACGGTGACCACGACGCCGAGCCGCCCGACGCCGCCCCCGACGAAACTCGCTGACGACGGCCCGACGCGAAGCGGCTTCGCCGCGCGCGTGTCGCTGGGACGCGCGTTCGCCCCGGTGCCGAGCGAGTTCCTGCTGCTGGCCTCGACCGCCCTCATCCTGACCGGGTTCGGTCTCGTGATGGTGCTCTCGGCGACGATGGCCACGGCGGACGCGAGCCCGTTCGAAACGGTGCTGAAGCAGGCCGTGTTCGCTCTGCTCGGCATCCCGCTGATGTTCATCGCGAGCCGGATGCCGCTGCGCTTCTGGAAGCGCATCGCGTGGCCGGCGCTCATCGTCGGCATTCTGCTACAGCTGCTGGTCTTCGTGCCCGGACTGGGTGTTCACAACGACGGAAACACCAACTGGATCTCCGTCTTCGGCTTGCAGGCTCAACCGTCGGAGTTCTTGAAGCTCGCCCTCGCGGTATGGCTGGGGTTCGTGCTCTATCGCAAGCAGACTCTCCTGTCGAAGTGGCAGCACGTGTTCATCCCGGTCGTCCCGGTCGGAGCGCTGGTGATCGGCACCGTCATGGGCGGGCACGACCTGGGCACCGCGATGATCCTCATGGCGATCCTGCTCGGGTGCCTGTTCTTCTCCGGCGTCAAACTGCGGCTGTTCGTGATCCCGCTCCTCCTCGTGGTCGGTGCGGCCGCGGTCTTCGCGGTCACGAGCCCCAACCGCATGGCGCGGATCATGAGCTTCCTCAATGTCGATTCGACGGACTGCTACTTCGCCGATGCGGGCTCGTGCTACCAACCGCTCCACGGCATCTGGGCGCTCGCGAGCGGCGGCGTCTTCGGTCTCGGTCTCGGCAATTCGCGGGAGAAGTACCAATGGCTGCCCGCCGCCGCGAACGACTACATCTTCGCGATCGTGGGGGAGGAGCTCGGCCTCATCGGCTGCGCCGTCGTCCTCGCGCTGTTCGCGCTCTACGCGGTGGGCGCCTTCCACATCGTCCGCAAGACGCACGACCCGTTCGTGCGGATCGTCGCCGGCGGCATCACCATCTGGGTGGTCGGCCAGGCGCTCGTGAACATCGGCGTCGTCCTTCGCATCTTCCCCGTCCTCGGGGTGCCCCTGCCGTTCATGTCACAGGGCGGCACATCCCTCGTCTCGGGTCTTCTGGCCACCGGGGTGCTGCTCTCGTTCGCGCGGACGCTGCCGGTGCGCACCCCGGCGCTCGACGTGGCCTCGGGTGCTCACCCCGTCCGGCCCGCGGCCGCTCGGGCCGGGTCCGCCCGCCGGTAGGCTCGATCCGGTGACCACCTACCTTCTGGCGGGCGGCGGCACGGCGGGGCATGTCAATCCGCTGCTCGCCGTGGCCGACGAACTGCGCGACCGACGTTCCGACGACACCGTGCTGGTGCTCGGTACGCGAGAGGGGCTCGAATCCCGTCTGGTGCCGCAGCGCGGATACGAACTGCTGATCGTCGACAAGGTGCCGTTCCCGCGGCGACCCAACGGTGCGGCGGTGCGGTTCCCGGCACGCTGGCTGCGAGCCGTTGCGCACGTGCGCACCTACATCCGTGAGCGGGGAGTCGACGTCGTCGCGGGATTCGGCGGTTACGCGGCCGCCCCCGCCTACATCGCGGCGCGCCGTGAGAGTGTGCCTTACGTCGTCCATGAGGCCAATGCGCGGCCCGGGCTCGCCAACGTGCTCGGCGCGCGCAAGGCCGCTGCAACCGGCACGGTCTTCGAGGGGACGCCCCTGCGCGGCGCTCAGGTGGTCGGGATGCCGCTCCGCCGTGAGATCGTCGACCTCGACCGGGCAGCGCGTCGCACCGAGGCCGCAGCCGCGTTCGGTCTCGATCCTGCGCGCCCCGTCGTCCTGGTGTTCGGCGGCTCCCTCGGCGCACGCCGGCTCAATGAGGCGCTGGCCGGCTCATGGCGCGACATCGTCGCCGCCGGCTGGCAGGTGCTGCATGCTGCAGGCGAACGCAACGAGGTGCCCGACGGTTCGTCGCCGGACTACCGCGTCGTGCCGTATCTCGATCGCATGGACCTGGCGTTCGCTCTCGCCGATGTCGTGATCTCGCGCTCGGGAGCCGCGACGGTGAGCGAGGTCACCGCGCTCGGCATCCCGGCCATCTACGTGCCCTACGCCGTGGGCAACGGCGAGCAGGCGCTGAATGCGGCGGGTGCGGTCCGAGCCGGCGCTGCGCGCATCATCCCCGACGCCGACTTCACTCCCGAGCGGGTGCGCGCCGAGATCGTCCCGCTGCTCGCGGACGAGGGTGAGCTCGACCGGATGCGGCGCGCCGCCGGCACGGTCGGCACGCGCGAGGGCGCCGCCAACGTCGTCGCTCTGCTCGACGCCGCGCAGCAGCGCTGAGGGCGTGGCGGGCGGCCCTGTCAGCCGGGCGACCTAGACTTGACGGGTCATGATCAGACCCGACTTGAGCCTCCCGATCCCCGCCGACATCACCGCCGCGCACTTCATCGGCATCGGTGGATCGGGCATGTCCGGCCTCGCCGGGATGTTCCTCGACCGCGGCATCCGCGTCTCCGGTTCAGACCGCGCCGACAGCCCCGCGATGCGCGCGCTCGCGGCGCGCGGGGCGGACGTCCACGTCGGACACGCCGCGGCCCACCTCCCCGACGACGCCGACACGGTCGTCCACACGGGCGCGATCTGGCCCGAGAACCCGGAGTTCCTCCTCGCCAAAGAGCGTGGCCTGCACGTCATCCACCGGTCGCAGGCCCTGCACTGGCTCATCGGAGGACGGCGGCTGGTCTCGGTGGCCGGGGCGCACGGCAAGACCACGTCCACGGGCATGATCGTGACCGCGCTGCGTGGCCTCGGAACCCGTCCGACGTTCGTGAACGGCGGCGTGATCGCCGACCTGGGGGTCTCGAGTGCGACGGGAGACGACGACGTCTTCGTCATCGAGGCCGACGAGTCCGACGGCACCTTCCTCCTCTACGACACCTCGATCGCCCTGATCACCAACGTCGACCCCGACCACCTGGACCACTGGGAGACCCGCGAGGCGTTCTACGACGGTTTCGTGCGATTCGGCGACGGCGCGCGAGAGGCCGTCGTCATCTCGGCTGACGACCCGGGCGCGGCGCGTGTCGCGGCCGCTCTGACGCACCGCCGAGTGATCACGTTCGGTGAGGCGGCCGAGGCCGACGTTCGGGTCTCCGACATCGTGACGCACGGGCCGGTGTCGTTCTCGCTCACTGCCGGGGGCGACACGGTCCACGGCCGACTCTCGGTGCCGGGTGCGCACAACGCGATGAACGCCGCTGGCGCCGTCGCCGTGCTGATCGCCCTCGGGTTCGAGCTCGAGCGCGCGCTGCGTGCCGTCGAAGGGTTCGGGGGCACGGCCCGGCGGTTCGAGCTGCACGGCGTGACCCGCGGAGTCAGCGTGTACGACGACTACGCGCACCACCCGACCGAGGTGGCCGCCGCCCTCTCGGCGGCCCGCACCGTCGTCGGCGATGGGCGCATCATCGCGCTCCACCAGCCGCACACGTACTCGCGCACCCAGGAGATGTTCCGCGAGTTCGCGGACGTCCTCGAGACGCACGCCGACCACACCGTCGTCCTCGACGTCTACGGGGCCCGCGAAGATCCGGTTCCCGGCGTCACCGGTGAACTCGTCAGCGGGGCGTTCGCCGACCCCGAGCGCGTCCATTTCGTCGCCGACTGGCAGAAGGCCGCCGACTACACGGCAGGCGTCGCACGCGAGGGCGACTTCATCGTCACGCTGGGGTGCGGCAACGTGAACCTCATCGTCCCGCAGGTGCTCGAAGCGCTCGCTCGGACGGAGGACTAGCCGATGCGCCGCCCGAGCCCGCTGCCGCCCTCGTCACGGCCCGCCGGCGGGCACGACGGCGCAGACGCCCAGGACGCTCGTCGCCCGCTCGCGACGCGGCGCGTCGACCCGCCGCGTCGGGCGCAGGACGGTCCGGATGCGGGTGACGTTGCGGAGGGCTCGTCGCTGGATGCGACCGAGACTCAGCCCGTCGAGGAGATGTGGCATCAACGCGGCCGTGACTACGGGATCGCGCCCATCATCCCGTTCGATCCGCCCGCGCGGGCGGAGCCCGAGACCCCGTCGACACCGGGTGTCGCGGACGACGACGACACAGGTCGCACGCCGCTCACCGCGCGCGACCTGTGGGGAGCGGCGCGGGCGCGTCGGCGCGCGCTCCGGCGCGAGGTCCGACGTTTCACCGCGCGTCAGCGTCGGCGCCGACGCATCTGGCTGGTCTCCGCGGGGTTGTTCGTCGCCCTCGTCCTCGGGTCGATCGGAGCCGCGTACAGCCCGTTGTTCGCCGTTGAGCGCATCACGATCGTCGGCACCGCGCAGCTCGACCCGGGAGCGGTGGAGACCGCCCTCGAAGGGCAGCTGGGCACGCCGATGCCGCTCGTCGACGAGAGCGCCGTGAAGGCGGCGCTCGTCTCCTTCCCGCTGGTGGAGTCGTACAGCCTCGAGGCCAGGCCGCCGCACGAGCTCGTGGTGCGCATCGTCGAGCGGACGCCGGTGGGAGCCGTGCAGGGCGAGGCCGGCTACACCCTCGTCGACGCGGCCGGGGTCGCGCTCTCGACTACGCCCGAGCCGCCGGCCGGTCAGCCGCTCATCGAGGTCGAAGGCGGTCTGTCGTCGAGCACCTTCGCCGCAGCGGGGCAGGTGTTCCGATCGCTTCCGGACTCGCTGCGTTCGCAGGTGACCGTGCTGTCCGCGACGACGCCCAACGACGTCACCCTGACGCTCGGCGACGGCCGCTCGGTGGTCTGGGGTGGGCCCGCCGACTCGGCCAAGAAGGTTCAGGCGCTCGAAGCGCTGATGAACGCGCGGCCGGATGCCTCGGGATACGACGTTTCGTCGCCGCAGGCGGCCGTCGTCCGCTGAGGTCGGCCGGGACCGGGCGACCCTGCTGGAAGCCCATGACACGTGGGATGTCGCGACACGCCGCTCACGTCCGTCGGGTGCGTCCACGAGTGCGTAGCTTCAACCTCAGGAATTGCATACCCGGCAATTCTTTAAACCTCTACGTGAGGTTGAAGGTTTACGAGCAGGGTTCGGGACGAGATGGAGGCCGGCATGAGCCAGAACCAGAACTACCTCGCGGTGATCAAGGTCGTCGGTGTGGGCGGTGGCGGCGTCAATGCCGTCAACCGGATGATCGAGCTGGGGCTGCGGGGTGTCGAGTTCATCGCGGTGAACACCGACGCCCAGGCGCTCCTGATGAGCGATGCGGACGTCAAACTCGACGTCGGCCGTGAGCTGACGCGCGGCCTGGGCGCCGGCGCCGACCCCGAGGTCGGGCGTCGTGCTGCGGAGGACCACGCCGAAGAGATCGAAGAGGCGCTCGCGGGCGCCGACATGGTCTTCGTGACTGCCGGCGAGGGCGGTGGCACCGGCACCGGCGGCGCGCCCGTCGTTGCACGTATCGCCAAGTCGATCGGTGCGCTCACGATCGGTGTCGTCACGAAGCCCTTCTCGTTCGAGGGTCGTCGTCGGCAGAGTCAGGCCGAGGCCGGCGTGTCGAAGCTGAAGGAAGAGGTCGACACCCTCATCGTCGTCCCGAACGACCGCCTGCTCGAGATCAGCGACCGCGGCATCTCGATGGTCGAGGCCTTCGCGACCGCCGACCAGGTGCTGCTCGCCGGTGTCCAGGGCATCACCGACCTGATCACCACCCCCGGTCTCATCAACCTCGACTTCGCCGACGTGAAGTCCGTCATGCAGGGGGCTGGCTCGGCCCTCATGGGCATCGGCTCCGCGCGTGGTGCCGACCGCGCGATCAAGGCCGCCGAGCTCGCCGTCGAGTCGCCGCTTCTCGAAGCGTCCATCGAGGGAGCCCACGGCGTCCTGCTCTCCATCCAGGGCGGGTCGAACCTCGGCATCTTCGAGATCAACGATGCGGCGCAGCTCGTCAAGGAGGCCGCGCACCCCGAGGCGAACATCATCTTCGGTACGGTCATCGACGACACCCTCGGCGACGAGGTCCGCGTGACGGTCATCGCGGCAGGCTTCGACGGTGGCGAGCCGCAGACCCGCATCGAGCCCATCGCCGCTGCTCGTCCTTCCGCGCCGCCGGTCCTGCCCGAGGTTCCGGCCGAGGAGGCTGCGGCATCCGAGCCCTCCGAACGTCGCGAGACCAAGGAGACGGTGCCGGTCTCGGCCAAGAGCGAGTCGTACGACTCGGTCTTCGGCGACGACGACCTCGACATCCCCGACTTCCTGAAGTAGGCCGATCGCCCCATGCCGGATCTGGCCGAACGGCTCGCCGACGTCGACGCCCGCATCGCCGCTGCGATGCGGGCGTCGGGTCGCGCCCCGGGCGAGGTGACGAGGGTCGTGGTGACGAAGTTCCACCCGCCTGAGCTCATCGCGCAGCTCCACGCACTGGGCGTGCGTGATGTGGGGGAGAACCGGCAGCAGGAGCTCACCGCGAAGCGCGCGGAGCTCGCCGGGCTCGAGGGCATGCGCTGGCATTTCATCGGCCAGGCCCAGACGAACAAGGCGCGCGCGGTGCGAGCAGCGGCGGATGTCGTCCACTCCGTCGACCGCGCGCGCATCGCCGACGCGCTCGACGGCGCAGAGCCCGAGGGCGAGCCCCTCGACGTGCTCGTGCAGGTCAACCTGACCGATGACCCGGGTCGTGGCGGCGTCGCGCCGGACGGAGTCGAGGCCCTGGCCACCCACGTGTTGGAGCGGTGCCCGGGTCTGGTGGTCCGCGGCGTCATGGCCGTCGCCCCCCTCGGCGAGGAGCCCGCCGCGGCGTTCGCCCGCCTCGCGCAGACGTCAGACGTCCTGCGTACCGTCGCGCCCGGCGCGACCTGGATCTCCGCCGGGATGACCGGCGATTTCGTCGAAGCGATCTCTGCCGGTGCGACACACCTGCGGATCGGATCGGCAATCACGGGACCGCGCCCGGACCGCGGATAGCCTCGGAACAGACGAGCAAACGGAGGATGCGATGTCGAACCCGCTGAAGAAGACCATGGTTTACCTGGGCCTCGCAGATGAGGAAGAAATGTACGAAGAGCCGCAGGCCGAGCAGCAGCAGGCTCGCCGTGAGAAGCCCGTCGAGAAGCCGGCGGCGCCGGTGACGCCCCTGCACCGCCCCGCGGTCGTGCGTCAGCCCACGACGGGAACCGTGAGCGAGATTCTGACCGTCCACCCCAAGCAGTACCGCGACGCGCAGGTCATCGCCGAGAACTTCCGCGAGGGTGTGCCGGTGATCATCAACCTCTCGCAGATGAGCGACGCCGATGCGCGCCGCCTCATCGACTTCGCGAGCGGCCTGTCCCTCGGTCTCTACGGCCGCATCGAGCGTGTGACGAGCAAGGTGTTCCTGCTCTCGCCCGAGAACATCGCCGTCTCCGGCGACGGCGCCGTGGCTCAGGCTGAGCCTGAGGCGGCGCCGTTCGCGCAGTGACCTGACGTGGATGTCGTACGGCTGATCGCCGCACTCGTCTACTTCGCCCTCCTGCTGTACATCCTCGTTCTGTTCGTCCGACTGATCCTGGAGTACATCCCGCTGTTCAACCGGGAGTGGCGCCCGAGAGGCTTCACCCTCGTTCTCGCCGAGGTCGTCTACACGATCACGGATCCCCCGATCAAGACACTGCGCCGGGTCATTCCTCCGATCAGGCTCGGCGTCATCGCGATCGATCTGGCATTCCCGCTCACCATGCTGGCGTGCTTCATCCTGCTGTCGATCACTCGCGTGATCGCCTTCGTCTGAGGCGGTCGCGGCGGGATCGTCGCGGCCGAGAAAGCGTCGGACTATGCTGGGTGGGTACGGCCCGCTGCGGCGGGTGCCGGCTGACCGGCCCGCGTCGTGAGCCCTGAAAGAGGACAACACCATGGCTTTGACCCCTGAAGACGTCGTCACCAAGCAGTTCCAGCACGTGCGTTTCAAGGAAGGATTCGACCCCGATGAGGTCGACGACTTCCTCGACGAGATCGTCGTGGAATGGCGCAAGACGATCGCTGAGAACGACGAGCTCAAGGCGAAGCTCGCAGCCTACGAGTCGGGTGAGACCCCCGCGCCGGCCGCATCCGACGACGCCGTCGTCGAAGAGGTGCCCGCGCCGGTCGCCGCTGTCGAGCAGCCCGCCGCCGCCGCCGACATGGCTCCTGCCGCCGCATCCGCCGGCATCATCGAGCTGGCCCAGCGCCTGCACGACGAGCACGTCGCCGAGGGCAAGGCCCAGCGCGACAAGCTCATCGCCGATGCGCAGGCCCAGGCCGCGTCGATCATCTCCGAGGCAGAAGCCCGAGGCCGCGACGAGGTCGCGCGTCTCGAAGCCGAGCGCGTGTCGCTCGAGGGTCGTATCTCCGAGCTGCAGCAGTTCGAGAAGGACTACCGCGGTCAGCTCCGCGGCTTCATCGAGAGCAAGCTCCGCGATCTCGACACGACCGGCGTCTCGGCCGGCGCGTAATCCTTGGCGTCGCGCAAGCGTCTGAACGGTCCGGCGGCCGGTGCCCTCGTCGCGATTCTCGCGGCAGTGGTGCTGGCCGCCGACCAGTTCACGAAGTACCTCGCCCTCGAGAACCTGCCGTACCAGCGTGAGGTCCCCGTCCTCGGCGACTTCTTCCAGCTTTACCTGACGAAGAACCCCGGTGCGGCGTTCTCGCTGGGGACCGGCGTCACGTGGCTCTTCACGATCGCGCTCGCTGCTGTCGCGGTGGTCGTGATCGTGCTCACTGTACGCAGCGTGCGCACGCGGTCGTGGGCCATCGTCCTCGGACTCCTTCTGGGGGGCGTGCTCGGCAATCTCACCGACCGCCTGCTGCGCGAACCCGGTTTCCTCGTCGGGCACGTGATCGACTTCATCCACACGCCGTGGATGTGGCTGTGGTTCCCCTCTGCGATCTACAACGTCGCCGACATGTTCATCGTGACGATGATGATCTCCGTCGCCGTGCTCGTGGTGATCGGCATCCGCTTCGATGGTTCACGCGAGCGGCGAACAGCAGACGCGCCCGCCGAATCGACGACCGACGCCCCCGCGGACCGCTGAGATGCCGCAGCGCGCGCTCCCGGTTCCCGACGGACTCGACGGCGTTCGTGTCGACGCCGCGCTGGCCAAGCTGCTCGGATTCTCCCGCACCTTCGCCGCGGAGGTGGCGGCTGCGGGCGGTGTGACCCTCGATGGTCGCACGCTCGGCAAGTCCGACAAGCTCGTCGCCGGGTCCTGGCTCGACGTCTTCTGGGAGGAGCGGGCTGAAGCGCAGATCGTCCCGGTCGCGGTGCCCGACCTGGGGATCGTGCACGACGATGACGACATCGTCGTCGTCGACAAGCCGGCCGGCGTCGCCGCGCACCCGTCGCTCGGGTGGGACGGACCGACGGTCCTGGGCGCGCTGGCAGCCGCGGGCTATCGCATCGCCACGACGGGTGCCGCCGAGCGTCAGGGCGTCGTGCACCGGCTCGATGTCGGCACCAGCGGTCTCATGGTCGTCGCCAAGAGCGAGCGCGCCTACGTCGCGCTCAAGCGCGCGTTCAAGGAGCGCGAGGTCGAGAAGATCTACCACGCCGTGGTGCAAGGTCATCCCGATCCGCTCGCGGGAACGATCGATGCCCCGATCGGCCGCCACCCCTCGCACTCCTGGAAGTTCGCCGTCACGCCCACGGGCAAAGACTCCGTCACCCACTACGAGACGCTCGAGGCGTTCCCGGGCGCATCATTGCTCGAGGTGCACCTCGAGACCGGACGGACGCATCAGATCCGTGTGCACATGGCCGCGCATCGGCATCCCTGCGTCGGCGATCCGCTGTACGGCGCCGACCCGACACTGTCCGCCCGGCTCGGGCTGAGCCGTCAGTGGCTGCACGCCCACCGGCTCGCATTCGATCACCCGGTGACGGGGGAGTGGTCGACCTTCGTCTCGCCGTACGCCCTCGACCTCGCGCGCGCCCTCGAGGTACTCCGCGGCGATTGACGTCTGCCCGCAAGCAGAACCGCCGGGCGAGGTCTCGCTATGGCTCGCCGAGCCGGTCGGCGAGAGCCCGCGCTTCGCGCCGTGCCGTGATGAGCCGGCCGAGCAGGTCGCCGTGCATCGCCTCGGCAGGGCGGGCATCGCCGTGGGCATCGATGAGCGCGAGGCCGCCGCGGAGGTTCGTCGCCGCGCCACCGAGTCCTGCGGCCACGGCATCGGAGGCGACGGCGACGTCGGACATGAGGTGGTGGTTGCCGACGTCGGCGAGGAGGCGCACCTCCGTCCACACCCCGAGCGCGATGTCGCCGAGTGCGGCCGACGTCTCGATCGCACGGGTCGCCGCGTCGACGATGCGCCGATCGCGATCGCCCGGACCCTCATCCTGTGCCGGTCGGAGTGCGGCGCCGAGGGCGCCCGACGCGCGGCCGTCGTCATCCGCTGCCGCCACGGCCGCGTGACGAAGCCGGGCGAGTCGGCGGTCGATGCCGGTCGCGGCGGGCTCTGCGGCGCTGTAGCGACTCACCATCTGAGCCAGTGCCGCGGCGACCGCGGTCACGACTCCGCTCGCGGTCCCGCCTCCCGGGTCGCCCTGATCCTGCGCGAGCGCGTCGAGCAGGTCGCCCAGAGCGACGCGGGAACTCACCGGCCGCCCCGGAATGTGGCCGGGTCGTCCTCCGCGACGGCGAGTGCGATCTTGCGGACGTGCTCCGGCGCGACGTCGGTCATCTGGCCGAGGTCGTAGAACCCCACCTCCGTCAGCTCGCCGTCGGCGGGGTGCGGGTCGCCCGAGACCCACGAGCACCGGAACACCAGATCGAGGTAGTCGACCTGATCGCCGTTGGCATAGACGATGCGGGGGATCTGATGCACGAGCGCGAGGCGCTCGGCGCGGACCACGACTCCCGCTTCCTCGAGGCACTCGCGGACGGCCGCGTCAGCGGGCTCCTCGCCCGGATCGACGATGCCCGACACGGGTTGCCAGCTGCCGTTGTCGGCTCGCTTGCCCAGAAGCACCTTCTCATCGCGGAACACCACGGCGGTCACCCCCACGAGGGGGAGCGGAGCGGTGCCGATCTTCTCGCGCAGATCGAGGACGAAGTCGGGAGTGGCCATGGGCCCAGCCTAAGACCGGTGTCCGAGCCCGAACGTAGACTCGTCTGGTGGCATCCGACTCCTTCGTTCATCTGCACGTGCACAGCGAGTACTCGATGCTCGACGGTGCAGCCAAGATCGCGGCCATGACCCAAGCGGCGGCCGATTACGGCATGCCGGCGATCGCCGTGACCGACCACGGCAACACCTTCGCCGCGTTCGAGTTCTACCGGGCCGCGAAGGCCGCGGGCGTCAAGCCGATCATCGGCCTCGAGGCCTACGTCACGCCGGGCACCCATCGCAGTGACAAGTCCCGCGTGGCGTGGGGTTCTCCCGAGCAGAAGAGCGACGACGTGTCGGGTTCTGGCGCCTACACCCACATGACGATGTGGAGCCAGAGCACCGAAGGCATGCACAACCTGTTCCGGTTGAGCTCGCGGTCGAGCATGGAGGGCTACTACTTCAAGCCGCGCATGGACCGCGAGCTGCTCCAGACCTACGGCAAGGGGCTCATCGCGACCACGGGCTGCCCCTCGGGCGAGGTGCAGACGCGGCTCCGCCTCGGTCAGTACGACGCTGCTCGCGCTGCGGCCGCCGAGTTCCAAGACATCTTCGGCAAAGAGAACTACTTCGCCGAGATCATGGATCACGGCTTGTCGATCGAGCGCCGGGTCATGACCGACCTGCTTCGTCTCGCGAAAGACCTCGACATCCCGCTCGTCGCGACCAACGACTCGCACTACACGCATCAGCACGAGGCCGACGCGCACGCGGCGCTGCTCTGCGTGCAGTCCGGTTCGACGCTCGATGACCCGAACCGCTTCAAGTTCGACGGCGACGGCTACTACATCAAGACCGCTCAGGAGATGCGGCAGCTCTTCCGCGACCACCCCGAGGCGTGCGACAACACCCTCCTCATCGCCGAGCGCTGCGAGGTCGAGTTCAACACCTCGGCCAACTACATGCCGCGATTCCCCGTTCCCGACGGCGAGACCGAAGACAGCTGGCTGGTCAAGGAGGTCGAGGCGGGCCTGCACTACCGGTACCCCGGCGGCATCCCCGACAAGGTGCGCAAGCAGGCCGAGTACGAGACGGGCATCATCCTCCAGATGGGCTTCCCGGGCTACTTCCTCGTCGTTGCCGACTTCATCAACTGGGCCAAGGACAACGGCATCCGTGTGGGCCCCGGCCGCGGTTCGGGCGCCGGCTCGATGGTGGCCTACGCGATGCGCATCACCGATCTCGACCCGCTCGAGCACGGACTCATCTTCGAGCGATTCCTCAACCCCGACCGCGTCAGCATGCCCGACTTCGACGTCGACTTCGACGACCGTCGCCGCGGCGAGGTCATCGAGTACGTCACTGAGAAGTACGGTTCCGAGCGCGTCGCGCAGATCGTCACCTACGGCACGATCAAGTCGAAGCAGGCGCTGAAGGATGCTGGGCGCGTGCTGGGCTTCCCATTCAGCATGGGTGAGAAGCTCACCAAGGCGATGCCGCCGCCCGTGATGGGAAAGGACATGCCCCTCGACGGCATGTTCAACAAGGACCACCCGCGGTTCAAGGAGGCCAGCGAGTTCCGTGCCCTGATCGACACCGATCCCGAAGCGAAGACGGTCTTCGACCGGGCACTCGGGCTCGAAGGTCTGAAGCGGCAGTGGGGTGTGCACGCGGCCGGTGTCATCATGTCGTCGGAACCCCTCCTCGACATCATCCCGATCATGCGTCGCGAGCAGGACGGCCAGATCGTCACGCAGTTCGACTACCCGTCCTGCGAGACGCTCGGGCTCATCAAGATGGACTTCCTGGGGCTGCGAAACCTCACGATCATCTCGGACGCGCTCGACAACATCCGCATGAACCGGGGCGAGGAACTCGACCTCGAACATCTCGAGCTCGATGACCGCCCTGCCTACGACCTCCTCACCCGCGGCGACACGCTGGGGGTGTTCCAGCTCGACGGCGGGCCGATGCGCTCGCTCCTCCGGCTGATGAAGCCCGACAACTTCGAAGACATCTCCGCCGTCATCGCGCTGTACCGCCCGGGCCCGATGGGCGCCAACTCGCACACGAACTACGCGCTCCGTAAGAACGGCCTGCAGCCGATCACCCCGATCCATCCCGAGCTCGAAGAACCACTGCGCGACATCCTCGACACCACGTACGGCCTGATCATCTATCAGGAGCAGGTCATGGCGATCGCTCAGAAGGTCGCAGGCTTCTCGCTCGGTCAGGCAGACATCCTCCGCCGCGCGATGGGCAAGAAGAAGAAGTCCGAGCTCGACAAGCAGTACGAGGGCTTCTCAGGGGGCATGAAGGAGCGCGGCTTCGGTGAGGCCGCCATCAAGGCGCTCTGGGACATCCTGCTGCCGTTCTCCGACTACGCGTTCAACAAGGCGCACTCCGCCGCGTACGGTCTCGTCTCGTACTGGACCGCCTACCTCAAGGCGCACTATCCCGCCGAGTACATGGCTGCCCTGCTCACGAGCGTCGGCGACTCGAAGGACAAGATGGCGGTGTACCTGAACGAATGCCGCCGCATGGGCATCAAGGTGCTGCCGCCCGATGTGGGCGAGTCCATCAGGTACTTCGCGGCCGTCGGCGAAGACATCCGATTCGGTCTGGGCGCGGTGCGCAACGTCGGTGCGAACGTGGTCGACGGCATCATCGCGTCGCGGGCCGACGACAACTACGTCAGCTTCCACGACTTCCTCACCAAGGTCCCGCTTCACGTCGCGAACAAGCGGACCGTGGAGTCGTTGATCAAGGCGGGCGCCTTCGACTCGCTGGGCTCGACCCGGCGGGCGCTCATGGAGATCCATGAGGATGCCGTCGAAGCCGCGGTCGACGCCAAGAGAAAGGCCGCCACGGGCGCGATCGGTTTCGACTTCGACAGCCTGTACGACGAGACCGAAGAGGTCATGCCGGCGAAGGTCCCCGAGCGGCCGGAGTGGACGAAGAAGGACAAGCTGGCGTTCGAGCGCGAGATGCTCGGCCTCTACGTGTCCGACCACCCCTTGGCCGGGTTGGAGATCCCGCTCGCCAAGCACGCCTCCACCTCGATCCACGATCTGCTGGCGTCAGAAGACGTTCAGGACGGCGACCAGGTCACCGTCGCGGGGCTCGTCACGAGCGTGCAGCACCGCGTGGCCAAGCAGAGCGGCAACCCCTACGGCATGATCACCGTCGAGGACTTCGACGGTGAAGTGACCGTGATGTTCATGGGGAAGACCTACACGGAGTTCCAGAGCATGCTCGTGGCCGACTCGATCCTGGTCGTCCGTGGGCGCGTATCCCGTCGCGATGACGGGCTGAACCTGCACGGTCAGTCGGCGTTCTCGCCCGACCTCGGGTCGTTCGATGCCGCCGGGCCGCTCGTGCTGCTGCTCCCGGAGCAGCGTGCGACGGAGTCGACGATCGGCGAGCTGGCGGCCGTCCTGCGTCGCCACAGCGGCGAGACCGAGGTCTCGCTGAAGCTCCATAGAGCAGGTACGGCGAAGGTGTTCGAGGTGCCGCATCCGGTGCGCGTCACGCCCGATCTCTACGGCGAGCTCAAGGGACTTCTGGGACCTCAGTGTCTGGGTTGAGCCGGGTAGGATTCCACCGCAGCGCAACCGCCGCGACGAAGGGAACATCGTGACCGACGAGAAGAACATCCACTCCGACGACGGCCGTCCCGAGGACGCAGCGCCCGGCGTTGCCGAGCCGGAACACGACGTCGCGACTCGCGACGAGTTCGATGGGACGTCGACGACCGAGGCGGCTGCCGATGCGTTCGCCCCGGCACCGGAAGTGGGGGACGCCATCGAGGCGCACGATGAGGCGCCGGTCGACGAGTCGTCCGCCGAGCCCGTCTCAGACGGTTCCGACACAGGCGACCAGTTCGTCTCGGACCGGAGCGCCGACGAGCCTTCCGCCCAGCCGGCCGCGGTCGCGACGGGGGAGACGCCGCCGCAGTACGGCGTCGGCCCGCTGTCGATCCGCGAGGTCGCTCTCGCGGGTGTCTGGGCGATCGCCTTCATCTGCTCCTTCTTCCCGGTTTACGGCCGGTTCGGGGCCGGTGTGTCGGTGTGGGGAGCCGGTATCGACTGGATCCTGACGATCGGCGTCCCCACGGTGGCGGTGTTCCTGGTGCTGCTTCGCCGGTTCTCTCCGCAGGGCATCCGTCGGGTCGGATCGCTCGGCATCGACCAGTTCGCTTCCGTGGCCTTCTCGGTCTCGGCGACAGTGTGGCTCGGGATCATCTGGAGCTCGTTCGCAGGCCTCGCGCAGTCGGGGGTGTTCCTCGCCAGCTGGGTGGTCTGGGTCGAGGTCATCCTGGCCCTCGCGGGTGTCGTCCTCACCGTCGTCGCGCCGCACCTCCCGGTCTTGGGTGAAGACTTCGCCCACCGTGCCGAGTCGCCCGCCCACCGCGTCGCGCGCGCGACGCGTCCCGTTGTCGCGCGGCCGGCGTCGGCGCGGCCGACCCCGTCGCACAACGTCATGTACATGGCCCCGCACAACGCGGCAGCCGTGAACCCCGAGTACACGGGTTATGCCGCTCCGGCAGGCAGCGCCGCGTACTCGGGCGCTCCGACGTACTCGGCGACTCCGACGCACTCGGACGCTGGGGGATCGGCGCCTGCCGATGCAGCCGAGCCGTTCGACACGGGAGCCACCACGGTCATCGAGCCCATTGCGGCGCCGCAGGCGTTCTGGGCGCTGGCTCCGGAAGAGCGCGATGTCCTCGACGAGATGGGCGAGCCGCTGTTCCGGGTCGGTCCCACCGCATGGGCGCTCGTCATCGAGGACCGCGGTGAGGTGTTCGTCGTCCGTCACGAGGACGGTCGTGTCGGCTACCTGCACGACACCAGCGATGTCACGCGCGGCTGAGTCCGCGGTGGCCGCGCGCTAGCCTGGAACGATGCGCACCATCGATCTTCGCGGCCGTCGGATGACGCCCGCTGAGTTGCTCGCCGCCGTTCCCCGGGCCGAGGCCGCGCGTGGGCTCGCTCTGGCCACCGCAGCAGAGATCGTCCACGATGTGGCTGCGCGGGGAGAGGTCTCGCTCCGTGAACAGGCGGCACGGTTCGACGGTGTCGAGGGTCACGCCGTGCGTGTTCCCGCCGACCACCTCGAGGAGGCGCTGGGAAATATCTCACCGGCCGTTCGAGCAGCGATCGAGGAGTCGATCCGCCGCGTTCGGCTGGCTTCGGCAGCGCAGGTCCCGCCCGATCGGGTGACGGAGCTCGGCCCCGGTGCGCGCGTCGAGCAGCGCTGGCGGCCCGTGCGTCGCGTCGGCGTCTACGTGCCCGGCGGCAAGGCCGTGTACCCCTCGAGCGTCGTGATGAACGTCGTGCCCGCGCAGGTCGCCGGTGTCGAGACGGTGGCGCTCGCTTCGCCCCCGCAGCGCGACCACGGCGGACGGGTGCACCCGGTCATCCTGGCCGCGGCGCGCCTCCTCGGCATCTCCGAGGTCTACGCGATGGGGGGCGCCGGCGCGATCGGTGCCTTCGCCTACGGCGTCGGCTCGCTCGAGCTCGACCCTGTCGACGTCATCTCCGGGCCGGGCAACAACTTCGTCGCCCTCGCCAAGCGCGTCGTCGCGGGTGTGGTCGGCACCGATTCGGAGGCCGGAGCGACCGAGATCCTGATCGTCGCCGATGCCGCTGCCGACGCCGACCTCGTGGCGGCTGACCTCGTCAGCCAGGCGGAGCACGACGAACAGGCCGCGGCTGTTCTCGTCACCGACTCTGTCGATCTGGCGCAGGCCGTCGCCGAGCGGGTTTCGATCCGCGCGACTGCGACCCGACACGCCGAGCGTGTCGCGGTCGCGCTGGACGGACCGCAGTCCGCCATCGTCCTGGTCGACGACATCGCGGCTGCGGCGGCGTTCTCGAACGCCTACGCCCCCGAGCACCTCGAACTGCACCTGCGCGACCCGCGGACCGACGACTTCGTCAACGCGGGGGCGGTGTTCGTCGGCTCGCACACGCCGGTGAGCCTCGGTGACTACCTCGCGGGCAGCAACCACGTGTTGCCGACGGGGGGACAGGCCCGGTACGCCGCCGGTCTCGGGGCGGCGACATTCCTGCGATCGCAGCAGGTCATCACCTACGACCGCGACGCGCTGCGGGCCGTGCATGACGGCATCCTGGCTCTGTCCGACTCCGAGCAGCTGCCCGCGCACGGCGAGGCCGTGTCCGCGCGTTTCAACGCGTAATCTGGGCTGGTCATGCATTGCCCTTTCTGCCGCAATCCCGATTCCCGCGTCATCGACTCCCGCACGAGCGATGACGGCCTGAGCATCCGCCGCCGGCGCCAATGCCCGAAATGCGGCGGCCGCTTCTCGACCATCGAGACGGCGAGCCTCAACGTCATCAAGCGCTCGGGTGTGATTGAGCCGTTCAGCCGCGAGAAGGTGATGTCCGGCGTTCGCAAGGCCTGCCAGGGCAGGCCGGTGACAGAGGCCGACCTCGCCGTGCTGGCGCAGGCGGTCGAAGAGGCCGTGCGTCAGACCGGTTCGTCGCAGATCGACACGAACGAGATCGGGCTCGCGATCCTCGGACCGCTCCGAAACCTCGATGAGATCGCCTACCTCCGCTTCGCGAGCGTCTACCAGGCCTTCAACACGCTCGAAGACTTCGAGGCTGCGATCGAACAGCTGCGGGCAGACCACATCGGCGCACGGACAACAGAGGACGCAGGCTCGCTCTAGGCTGGACGGCGATGTATCCGTTCATCTTCCGCACCGTCTTCTCGCGCATGGAGCCGGAGACCGCGCACCACCTCGTGGTCCCGGTGATCCGGCTGCTGGGCGTTCCGCCGTTCTCGATCATCGCGCGGGCTCTCACGCGCCCGGACCGGTCGCTTCGCACCGAAGCCCTGGGCATCGTCTTCGACTCGCCGTTCGGCGTCGCTGCGGGCTTCGACAAGAACGCCGTCATGGTTCGCGGCCTCGGGGCTCTCGGATTCGGCCACGTCGAGGTCGGGACGGTCACGGCCGTCGCGCAGGACGGCAATCCTCGTCCCCGCCTGTTCCGCCTGATCGAAGATCGCGCACTCATCAACCGGATGGGTTTCAACAACCGCGGTGCGGCGGCGGCGGCATCCCGCCTTCGTCGCCTCCGGCGCGGCAGCCATCACGCCGTGGTCGGTGCCAACATCGGCAAGAGCCGCGTCGTCGACGTCGAGCATGCCACGGCCGACTACGTCGAGAGCACCCGTCTGGTCGCGCCCCAGGCCGACTACCTCGTCGTCAACGTCTCATCGCCGAACACCCCCGGGCTGCGGGGGCTCCAGGCGGTCGAGACGCTCCGCCCGCTGCTCGAGGCCGTGCGCGACGCCGCCGGAAAGACTCCGCTGCTGGTGAAGATCGCGCCCGACCTGTCGGACGACGAGGTCACCGCGATCGCGAAGATGGCCGTGGACGCCGGGCTGGCCGGTCTCATCGCCACGAACACGACGATCTCTCGCGACGGACTGCTGACGGACGAGGCGACGATCGAACGGATCGGTGCCGGCGGGTTGTCCGGCGCCCCGCTCCGCCGCCGCGCGCTCGAGGTTCTGCGCCTCGTGCGCTCGGCCGTTCCCGACGATTTCTGCGTCATCGCAGCCGGGGGAGTCGAGACCGCCGCCGACGTCCAGGAGCGCTTGGCGGCGGGCGCAAACCTGGTTCAGGGGTACACCGCGTTCATCTACCGCGGCCCCCTGTGGGCGCGGCAGATCAATCGCGGTCTGGTCGAGCTCAGACGGGGCGCTGGCCGCGCTTGACCTGAGGCTTCGGGAGGCGCATGAAGCGCATCTGGATCGAACGCATCGCGCCGTACCAGCCGAGTCCCTTCTCCATCCGCTCCGCACCGAACTTGGCGCGGGCGGCCTTCTTCACCCGGAAGCTGGTGATGACCATGTCGCCGATCACGAGCAGGATGAACGCCCACAGGGCGATGAAAGCGTAGAACGTCACGGCGTTCGAGCCGAGGAAGGTGACGATGATGACGAGCACCATCGCTCCCATGACGAGCTCACCGAGGTGCCATCCGGCGTCGATGTAGTCGCGGACGAAGCGGCGCTGCGGCCCCTTGTCGCGGACCGGCAGATAACGCTCGTCGCCGTTGGCCATACCGATGCGGGCCTTGTCGCGCCGCTCGGCCAGCTCAGCGCGGGCACGCGCCTTGGCTTCCTTGGTATCGGGCACCAGCGGTCGCTTCCGGGCCGCCTCCTGGGCGGCGCGGCTGGGAGTGGGACGGTTCTTGCCTGCGCCCGTCGACGCCTGGTCGGCGTCGTCCGGAGCGGGGGCAGCGGGAGTTTTGGCCACGGGGATCCTCGGGTTCTGCGACGAACGTGCCTTCTAAGATTACCCGCATGACCTCCGAATCTCCTCGGTCCGTCGCCGTACGCGACGCCGCCCTCTCCGCCGTTCCTGCCGCTCTCGCCGATCTGGGTGCTCTCGTGCGGATCCCGTCGGTCGCCTTCCCCGGATTCGATCGGGCCGAGGTGGAGCGCAGCGCGGAGACTGTTGCGGGGCTGGCACGCGGACTCGGCATCTTCGATCGCGTCGAGGTGGCCACCGCCACCGTGCCCGAGACGGGCGAAGAGGGGATGCCGGCAGTCCTGGCGACTCGTGCCGCGCGCAACGGTCGGCCGACGATCCTCCTCTACGCGCACCACGACGTGCAGCCGGTGGGTGACGAAGCGCTCTGGGAGTCCGCGCCCTTCGAGCCGACGGTTCGAGACGGCCGGCTGTACGGTCGCGGCGCAGCCGACGACAAAGCGGGGGTCATGGCGCACATCGGCGCCCTGCGCGCGCTCGTCGACGCCGTCGGCGAGGAT
The DNA here is from genome assembly GCF_003610405.1 of Microbacterium sp. AG238. Classification (GTDB taxonomy): domain Bacteria; phylum Actinomycetota; class Actinomycetes; order Actinomycetales; family Microbacteriaceae; genus Microbacterium. Next base: position 763,895 of record NZ_RAQC01000001.1, on the reverse strand, counting down.
TTCGACCTCGGGGTCAACCTCTTCATCGAGGGGGAGGAGGAAGCCGGCTCGGCATCCTTCGCCGCTTTCCTGTCCGAGAACGCCGACGCGCTGCGCGCCGACGTGATCGTCGTGGCTGACTCCGGCAACTGGGATGCCACGACCCCCGCGCTGACCGTGTCACTGCGAGGCAACGCGCGTTTCACCATGACGGTGCGAACGCTCGAGCACGCGTCCCACTCGGGGATGTTCGGGGGAGCGGTCCCCGACGCCATGCTGGCGACGGTGAAGCTGCTCGGCACGCTCTGGGACGACGAGGGCGGCGTCGCGGTCGAGGGCCTGACCGAGCGTGACGCGGAGACGCCGGAGTACTCGGAGGCGACCCTCCGTTCCGAGGCGGGTCTTCCGTCGGGGGTCTCGCCGATCGGCTCGGGCACGATCCTCTCGCGCATCTGGAACAAGCCCTCGATCACCGTGACGGGCATCGACGCGCCGAGCGTGCGGAACGCCTCGAACACGTTGAGTTCGGAGGTGTCGGTCGTCATCTCCGCCCGCGTCGCGCCGGGGCAGTCCGCCGACGAGGCGTACCGTGCGATCGAGGAGCACCTGCGCGCCCATGCGCCCTTCGGCGCAGAGGTGAGCTTCCGTGACGTCGAGACCGGGAACCCGTTCCTCGTCGACACAACCGGAGAGGCGGTGTCGCACGCGCGGGCCGCGCTGGCGGAGGGCTACGGCGTCGAGCCTGTCGATATCGGTGTGGGCGGATCGATCCCCTTCATCGCAGACCTCGTGCGCGAGTTCCCGGCCGCGCAGATCCTCGTCACCGGTGTCGAGGACCCGCATGCCCGCGCGCACAGCCCGAACGAGTCGCTCCACCTCGACACCTTCCGGCACGCCCTCGTCTCCGAGGCGCTGCTGCTCGAGCGGCTGGACGCCGGCTCGCGCTGACGATCACGAGGTCATCTCGGACCGGCCCGCGGCCGGCGCTCACGCGTAGAATCGTGGCACCGGCCGCGTGTCTTGCGGCCCGAGACCTCGGGAGAATCATGACCGACATCGCCACGTCCGACACCGTCCGTGCCCACGGCGTCTCGCTGACCGATGAGGCGGCGCTCAAGGTGAAGAGCCTCCTCTCGCAGGAGAACCGCGACGACCTCCGCCTTCGCGTCGCCGTCCAGCCCGGCGGATGCAGCGGATTGATCTACCAGCTCTACTTCGACGAGCGTTTCCTCGACGGCGACAAGGCCGTCGACTTCGACGGCGTCGAGGTCATCGTCGACGACATGTCGGTGCCCTACCTCGACGGCGCGACCATCGACTTCAAGGACACGATCTCGGAGCAGGGCTTCACGATCGACAACCCCAACGCGGCGGGTTCGTGCGCGTGCGGCGACAGCTTCCACTGACCCCCGCCCGCGACACCCCTCGACTCCGACATCCTGAATGGATGGCCTGAATAGGGTGAAAGCTTGCCCTAGACTGAAGGTCGAACCATTCGTCCCGGAAAGGTGCACTGTGCGCTTCAAACGCCGCCTCCGCTGGGCCGTGATCCCGCTCGGGATCGTCACGGCAGTCTCCCTCGCAGCTTGTACACCGACGGAGCTGAACGGCTACCTTCCCGGCTTCACCGATGACGGTACCCAGGCGACCAACCGCACCGAGATGGTGTCGGGTCTCTGGGTGAACTCCTGGATCGTCCTCCTCGCCGTCGGCGTGCTGACGTGGGGTCTCATGGCATTCGCCGCGATCGCCTACCGCCGCCGTCGCGGCCAGACGGGTCTGCCGGTCCAGCTGCGCTACAACATGCCGATCGAGATCTTCTACACGATCGTGCCGCTCATCCTCGTCATCGGGTTCTTCGCCTTCACGGCGCGTGACCAGTCGATCCTCGAGACGCAGTACGACGACCCCGATGTCTCGATCACCGCGATCGGCAAGCAGTGGGCGTGGGACTTCCAGTACAACGGCGACGACTCGGACAACTCCGACGCCGTCTGGACCATGGGAGTGCAGGCGCAGCCCGACGCCGAAGGCAACATCGATCAGGACGCGCTGCCCACGCTCGTGCTCCCGGTCGACAAAGAGGTCAAGATCAACCTCCAGTCGCGCGACGTCATCCACTCGTTCTGGGTCATCGACTTCTTGTACAAGAAGGACATGTACCCGCACCGCGACACCAACTCGTGGTCTTTCGTCCCCACCCGTGAGGGAACGTACGCCGGCAAGTGCGCCGAGCTGTGCGGTGAATACCACTCGATGATGTTGTTCAACGTCAAGGTCGTCTCCGAGCAGGAGTACGAGGACTACCTCGAGTCGCTGCGCGCCAGCGGCCAGACCGGTGACATCAACAAGGCATACGACCGCCTCCAGAACGCTCCGGGAACGGGCGCGGTCACCGACGACTCCGGCGAGGGAAGCCACTGATGGCCACGACACTTCCGCTCCAGGGCGAACAGCCCGCAGGCCGCCCCACGACCCTGCCGCCGCGTCAGGCGGCGCTGCTCAGCGCTTCGCGCGTCGAGCAGAAGGGCAACATCATCGTCAAGTGGATCACGTCCACTGACCACAAGACGATCGGGTACATGTACCTCATCGCCTCCGTGTTGTTCTTCCTCCTCGGTGGCGTGATGGCGCTGATCATCCGTGCTGAGCTCTTCGAGCCCGGCATGCAGATCGTGCCCACCAAGGAGCAGTACAACCAGCTCTTCACGATGCACGGCACGATCATGCTCCTGATGTTCGCGACGCCGCTGTTCGCGGGCTTCGCCAACGCGATCCTGCCGCTGCAGCTCGGTGCTCCCGACGTGGCCTTCCCGCGTCTGAACGCGTTCGCCTTCTGGCTGTTCCTGTTCGGCTCGATCATCGCGATCTCGGGCTTCCTCACGCCGCAGGGCGCCGCCTCGTTCGGGTGGTTCGCATATCAGCCACTGGCCAATGCGACCTTCTCGCCGGGAGCCGGTGGAAACCTCTGGATGCTCGGCCTCGGCATGAGCGGTTTCGGAACCATCCTCGGCGCCGTGAACTTCATCACCACGATCATCACGATGCGCGCTCCGGGCCTCACGATGTGGCGGATGTCGATCTTCTCGTGGAACACGCTCGTCACGAGCATCCTCATCCTCATGGCGTTCCCCGTGCTGGCGGCGGCGATCTTCGCTGCGGCATCCGACCGTGTCCTGGGCTCGCACATCTACGACCCGGCCAACGGCGGTGTCCTGCTCTGGCAGCACCTGTTCTGGTTCTTCGGCCACCCCGAGGTGTACATCATCGCGCTGCCGTTCTTCGGCATCGTCTCCGAGATCCTCCCGGTGTTCAGCCGCAAGCCGATCTTCGGATACAAGACGCTGATCTACGCGACCATCGCGATCGCCGCTCTCTCGGTCGCCGTCTGGGCGCACCACATGTACGTCACCGGCGCCGTGCTGCTGCCGTTCTTCGCGCTGATGACGATGCTCATCGCGGTGCCGACGGGTGTGAAGATCTTCAACTGGATCGGCACGATGTGGCGAGGCTCCGTCACGTTCGAGACGCCCATGGTCTTCACCCTCGGCTTCCTCGTCTCGTTCGTCTTCGGTGGTCTCACCGGCGTCATCCTGGCGTCGCCCCCGCTCGACTTCCACCTCTCCGACTCGTACTTCGTCGTGGCGCACTTCCACTACGTCGTCTTCGGCACGGTCGTGTTCGCGATGTTCGCGGGCTTCTACTTCTGGTGGCCGAAGTGGACCGGGCGCATGCTCAACGAGCGTCTCGGCATGGTGCACTTCTGGATGCTGTTCATCGGTTTCCACATGACCTTCCTCATCCAGCACTGGCTGGGCGTCGACGGCATGGTCCGCCGCTACGCCGACTACTCGGCGGCTGACGGCTGGACGTGGCAGAACCAGGTCTCCACGATCGGTGCCATCATCCTCGGTGCGTCGATGATCCCGTTCTTCCTGAACGTCTGGATCACCTCGCGCACCGCCCCCAAGGTCACGGTCAACGACCCCTGGGGCTACGGAGCCTCGCTCGAGTGGGCGACGAGCTGCCCGCCGCCGCGTCACAACTTCACGTCGATCCCGCGCATCCGCAGCGAGCGACCGGCGTTCGACCTGAACCACCCCGAGGCCGCCATCCCGGTCGGCGTGGGCCCCGCGAAGGACGCCCCCGATGCACCGGTTGTGGATGTCGCCGATGGAGAGGTGAAGTAAGTCGTGAAGACCAACATCAACCTGTGGTGGGTTCTCACGTGGTTCTTCTTCGCGGTGTTCATCACGTACACCGTGTGGAACCTCATCGCTCACACCGACCAGGAACTGTGGTGGCACCGCATCGAGTGGGTGGGGTCGACGGCGCTGCTGTTCACCGGATTCATGGGCGCGATGATCGCGTTCTACGTCTCGCGCGTGCACAAGGCGCAGGGCGGCGTGCTGCCCGAGGACTCGCTCACGGCTGACATCGACGACGGAGACCCCGAAGTCGGCGAGTTCAGCCCGTGGTCCTGGTGGCCGCTCGTTCTGGCCTTCGCGGCTTCGGTGTTCATCATCGGCCTCGCGGTCGGGCAGTTCCTGCTTCCCATCGGTTTCGCGATCTTCATCGTCGCCATCGTCGGATGGGTCTACGAGTACTACCGCGGATACTTCGCGCGCTGACACCAGCGCCTCACGACGGCCATCGCACTCCGGTGCGGTGGCCGTTTCCGTTTACCGGGGCCGCGCCCCGTTGCTGGGGCCGCGCCCCGTCGCCGGGTGCCGCGATGCAAGCGATCGTTCGAGACACGCGGGCTGCTTCGGCCCTGGGCCGGCGTGTCGCCCTGGTTCCCTTGCATCCGGGCTCGCACCCACCCACGACGTGGGCGTTGCCTCACTCGACGTCGGCGATGGCTCACTCGACCTCGGCGTTGGCTCAGCCCGAAGGTCCACGCTCCGCGATGCAAGTGTTCTGCGGCGACTCGCGGGCAGAGATGGATGCATGACGGTGTGTCCGTCCCGATCCCTTGCATCCTGGCCCTGGCCCTGGCCCTGGCCCTGGCCCTATGTCTCTGCCTGCGGCTGCGCGCCCGTCCGACCTGGCATCCCACAGGCTCAGTGCCGGTTCCGCAACATAGGCGGTCAGACCGATCAAGACGCATTGACGGGCGGCCGGTTGAATCACGACTGACCGCAGCAAGGGCATCCTGCGGTGCGACTCGGCTAGCGGATGCTGCCACGGTGGGCCTGCACGGTGCAGGGGGACCAGCGGCGAACGCCCCAGAAGTCCCACGTGAGGCCCCGGGCAGTGCGAGAAGCGCCTCTGAGAGGCCTGAGCCGCTGTCGTCGCGATCGCTGTTCCGTCGACAGGGTGCCGCGCGAGTCGCCGCGGCCGCTCGGTGCCTTCGGGCGACGGCACTGGGCCGCCTCACGCGCTAAGCACAGCCGAGGCCTTCCCGAGAGGGCTGCCCGGGCCCACCAGACCCGTCAGGAGCGCACCAACGCCACCAGGGGGTCATATGTGCGGGGGAGGGGGCCGTGTGCGTTCGCCACCGGGTAGCCCTCGCGGGCCCAGTACTCGAATCCGCCGATCATCTCGCGCACGCGGTATCCGAGCTTGGCGAGCTCGATGGCGGCCCGGGTGCCACCGTTGCAGCCGGGACTCCAGCAGTAGACGACGACGTCGAGTGAGCGGTCGATCTCCTCTGGCGCGCGTGCCGCGATCTCACGGTGAGGCATATGGACGGCGCCGACGGCATGTCCCTGGGCCCATGCCTCGGCGCTGCGCACGTCGACGAACACGAACGGTTCAGCGGCCCGCTGCGCCTCGTAGACGTCAGAGGCGTCGGTTTCATGGGCGAGCTTGGCGGAGAAGTAGGCGAGCGTATCGGTCATACCGAACACGCTACGCAGACATGACGACGGCGGGGTGCGACCGATCGGTCACACCCCGCCGTAATCCGGACAGGTCCGGTGTCAGCTCTTCTTCGTCGACTGCCCGCCGTCGGCGTCCTCGTCGGGGACGATGATGTTCGACGGTCGGTTGGCCGTCTCGACACCCTTGCCGTCGTCGATGGGCTGGTGCGGAGCGTCCGGGACACCGGCGCGATCGTGAGCGCCCTGGATCTCAGCGTCCTCTTCCTCGGCGATGTGCTCGAGGTCGTGGTGGGCGTGTGCCCGTGCAGCCTCGATCTCAGCCTGGGTGAGCGGCGCCAGACGGTCTTCGAAGAACCAGCGCGAGAGCCCGGCACGAAGGTTCTCGTGCCACGGGATCTGACCCTTGTCGTTCGGACGGACCACCAGGGGAGCGTTCGTCGTGTAGTCGACCAGCTTGACGAGCTCGTACTCGTCGACGGGCTGGTGCACCTCGATGTACTCGCCACCGGGCAGGCGGACGATGCGACCCGACTCGTAGCCGTGCAGGGCGATCTCGCGGTCCTTCTTCTGGAGCGCGATGCAGATGCGCTTCGTCACGAAGTAGGCGATCACCGGGCCGAGGATCAGGAGCGCCTGCAGCGTGTGGATCACGCCTTCCATCGTCAGGTGGAAGTGCGTCGCGATGATGTCCGACGAGGCGGCGGCCCAGAGGACGGCGTAGAAGGTCACGCCGGCCGCGCCGATCGCGGTGCGGGTCGCCGCGTTGCGCGGGCGCTCAGCGATGTGGTGCTCACGCTTGTCGCCGGTGACCCACGCCTCGATGAAGGGGTAGAGCATGACGATGACGATGAACAGTCCGAGTCCGACGAGCGGGACGAGGATGTTGAACGACCAGGTGCGGTCGAACAGCACGAACTCCCAGTGCGGCGGGACGAGGCGCAGCGCACCGTCGGCGAAGCCGATGTACCAGTCGGGCTGTGTACCTGCCGACACGGGGGAGGGGTCGTACGGTCCGTAGTTCCAGATCGGGTTGATCGTGAACAGCGCGGCGATGAGCACGAGCACGCCGAAGGTGATGAAGAAGAAGCCACCCATCTTCGACATGTACACCGGCATCATCGGGTAGCCCACGACGTTGTTGTTCGTCCGGGCGGGGCCGGCGAACTGCGTGTGCTTGTTCACGATCATGAGCATGAGGTGCAGCGCGAGCAGCGCGACCAGGATCGCCGGCAGCAGCAGGATGTGCAGTGCGTACAGGCGTCCGACGATCTCGGTGCCGGGGAACTCGCCGCCGAACAGCAGGAACGAGGTCCAGGTTCCGATCAGCGGGATGCCCTTGATCATGCCGTCGATGATGCGGAGGCCGTTGCCCGAGAGCACGTCGTCAGGAAGCGAGTACCCGGTGAAGCCCTCGGCCATCGCGAGGATGAACAGGATGAAGCCGATGACCCAGTTGAGCTCACGCGGCTTGCGGAACGCACCGGTGAAGAACACGCGCAGCATGTGCACGCCGATACCGGCGACGAACACGAGCGCAGCCCAGTGGTGCAGCTGGCGAACGAGCAGGCCGCCGCGGATGTCGAACGAGATCTCGAGAGTCGAGGCCATGGCGGCCGACATCTCGAGCCCGCGCATCGGTGCGTAGGCGCCGTAGTAGTGGGTCTCCGCCATCGATGCCTCGAAGAAGAACGTCAGGAACGTTCCCGAGAGCAGGACGACGACGAAGGACCACAGCGCGATCTCGCCGAGCATGAACGACCAGTGGTCGGGGAAGATCTTCCGACCCAGCTCCTTGACGAGGCCCGAGATGCTCGTGCGCTCGTCGAGGTAGTTCGCGACGCCGCCGACGAACTTGCCGCCGAGCGGCTTGTCCGAGGGACGTGTGGGGCCGTCAGCGTGGACCGCAGGCGCGGTCGTGACGTTCTCCGTGGGGTGGGTGGAGGTGCTCAATGACGCTCCCAGAAGCTCGGGCCGACGGGTTCGGTGAAGTCGCTGCGTGCGATCAGGTAGCCCTCGTCGTCGACGGTGATCGGGAGCTGGGGCAGCGGACGCGCCGCGGGGCCGAAGATGACGGCTGCCGCGTTGGTGACGTCGAACTGCGACTGGTGGCAGGGGCACAGCAGGTGGTGGGTCTGCTGCTCGTACAGGGCGACGGGGCAGCCGACGTGCGTGCACACCTTGGAGTAGGCGACGATGCCGTCGTACGACCAGTCCTTACGGTCTTCGGCCTCGTTCAGCTGCTCGGGGAGCAGACGCATGAGCAGCACGATCGCCTTGGCCTTCTCTTCGAGGTAGCCGTCGTGGTGCGCCAGCGTCGCGAGCGACTCGGGGATCACGTGCACGGCGGAGCCGAGGGTGAGGTCGGCGGCGCGGATCGGCTTGCCCGTCGGGTCGTGCGCCAGGCGCATGCCCTCTTCCCACATCGTGTGCTTGAGCAGGTGCACGGGGTCGCCGGCGTGCGGGTGCTCGGGGGAGCTGTGCGGCGCGAGGCCGCGGAACAGGGTGATCCCCGGAAGGATGGATGCCGCCAGGGCGACGAAAAGCGAGTTGCGCACCATGGTGCGACGGCCGAAGCCCGACTCGTTGTTCGCGTCGGCGAACACCTGCACCGCCGCGGCGCGGGTCTTCTCGCTGCCTCGCGTGGAGTGGCGGTCCTCGATGAACTCGGTGTCGTTCATCACGGCCTTCGACCAGTGGATCGCGCCGATGCCGATGGCGAGGAGCGCCGTGGCGATGCCGAGACCGATGAACAGGTTGTTCCGTCGGATGTCGCTGATCAGCCCGCTCTCGATCGGGAAGATCAGGTACGCAGCGATCGCCCAGATGCTCGCCGCTGCGGACAGGTAGAACAGGGTGTACACGGTGCGGACCGCGCGCGTCATGGCGGCGGGGTCCTTGTCGGTCATGCGCTTGCGGTGGGGTGCGAGCCCGGGGTTCTGCACCGGGTCGGATACCGCTACGGCAAGCCCCGATGAGGGCACCGGGGAAGCAGGGATCTGCTCGGGCGCCTTCTCGTCAGCCATTTTGCTCCTTGTGCGTTGCTTCGATCGTCACGGTTCTCAGTTCGACTTCGCGGTGATCCACACCGAGATGGCGACGAGCGAGCCGATGCCGAAGATCCAGATGAACAGACCCTCCGAGACGGGGCCGAGCGAGCCGAGCGAGAAGCCGCCGGGCGAGTTCTCGGTCGGGCGCATCATCAGGTAGCTGATGATGTCGCGCTTCTCTTCGGAAGTGAGGGTCATGTCGTTGAAGACGGGCATGTTCTGCGGGCCCGTGACCATGGCTGCGTACATGTGCAGCGGCGACGTGGTCGTCAGCGGCGGAGCGTACTTGCCCTCGGTGAGTGCACCACCGGCGCCGGCGACGTTGTGGCACATCGCGCAGTTGATGCGGAAGAGCTCGGCGCCGTGCGAGACATCGCCTTCACCATCGAGCACCGCGGACTCGGGGTACGTCGGGCCGGGGGCCTCGGACTGAACCCAGGCCGCCATGGCCTCGATCTGCTCTTGCGTGAACTGCACGGGCTTCTGCGGAGCCTGCGGTCCCTGCATCTGCAGCGGCATGCGGCCGGTGGCGACCTGGAACTCGACCGACAGCTCGCCGACGCCGTACAGCGACGGGCCGTCGTTCGTGCCCTGCAGGTCGAGGCCGTGACAGGTGGCGCAGTTGGCCTGGAACAGCTTCTTGCCGTCCTCGACCGTGAGCGTGGATGCCGTCTGCGTCGTATCGCCCGCGGCCATCGCGGCGGTGGCGCCGGCGTAGCCTCCGCCGGTGACGAGCAGTCCGATGCCGATCAGAGCGGCGGCAGCCCACTTGCTGCGACGTCCGCCGTTGCGGCGCGGGTTCTTGGATGCCATGGGTGAATCAGCTCCGGTTACTTCAGGAAGTAGATGACGGCGAACAGGACGAGCCACACCACGTCGACGAAGTGCCAGTAGTACGACACGACGATGGCGGACGTCATCTCTTTCCGGCCGAAGTTCTTGACGGCGAAGGCGCGCCCGATGACGAGGAGGAACGCCACGAGACCACCGGTGACGTGGAGGGCGTGGAAGCCGGTGGTGATGTAGAAGGCGGACGCATAGGAGTCGGCCTGGATGGGCATGCCCTCGGCGACGAGCGTGGCGTACTCCCACACCTGGCCGGAGACGAAGATCGCGCCCATGATGAAGGTCAGGAAGAACCACTCCACCATGCCCCACTTGCGCAGGTTCCAGAAGGAGCCCGAGCGGTAGGGGCGGAAGTGCTCGGCGTTGTGGACACCGATCTGCGCCGTCACCGACGACAACACGAGGATGAGCGTGTTGACCGCAGCGAACGGGATGTTCAGCAGTTCGGTGCGGTCGGCCCACAACTCGGGAGAGGTGTTGCGCAGGGTGAAGTAGATCGCGAAGAGGCCCGCGAAGAACATCACCTCGCTGCCGAGCCACACGATGGTGCCCACAGCGACCGGGTCCGGCCGCTTGACCGAGCGCAGGGCCTGGGAATACGTCGCTGGAGTGGTCGTCACGGCATCCATTATGGCCGATCTGGAGGGTGGTTTCTGCATCGCTGAAGGTCTGGTCCGATCGCGCCGAGGTTAGGCCCACCTAAGAATCAGCCGAAAGTCGCCCGACAACCGGCCGATAGGATCGTGTGTCATGGCTCAGTACGCATGGCGCGACATCCTGACCGACCTTCTCGAGAAGCGTGATCTCAGCGTGTCGGCGGCGACGTGGGCCATGCGCGAGGTCATGGCCGGCCGCGCGACCGACGCTCAGCTCGGGGGCTTCCTCGTGGCGCTCCGCGCGAAGGGTGAGACGGTCGACGAGATCGTCGGCTTCCGCGACGCGATACTCGAAGCGGCCCTGCCGCTTGCCGTTCCCACCGACGCCCTCGACATCGTCGGCACCGGAGGTGATCGATTCGGCACGGTGAACGTCTCGACCATGGCGTCGATCGTTGCCGCAGCCACCGGTGTGCCCGTCGTCAAGCACGGCAACAAGGCGGCGAGCTCGAAGTCGGGATCGTCCGACGTGCTCGCGGCGCTGGGGATCGACCTGTCGCTCGAGCCCGACCGCGTCGCCCGCGTCCTGGAGGAGGCCGGGATCACCTTCGCCTTCGCGTCGGCGTTCCACCCGGGCTTCCGTCATGCCGGCGCAGCACGGGCCGAGCTCGGCATCCCGACCGTCTTCAACTTCCTGGGGCCGCTGTCGAACCCCGCGCGTGCCGAGGCGAACGCGGTGGGCGTCGCGCATCTCGACCGGGTGCCGCTCATCACGGGCGTCTTCCGCACCCGCGGTGCCACCGCACTGGTCTTCCGCGGGGACGACGGCCTGGACGAGCTGACGACCACCGGACACAGCCGCATCTGGGAGGTGAGCCTCGGCGACATCCACGAGCACGATCTCGACCCGCGTGATCTCGGTATGCCGCTGGCCCGCATCGAGGACCTCCTCGGCGGCGACCCGCAGCACAATGCTGCGGTCGTTCGGCGAGTGCTCGACGGGGAGTCCGGCCCAGTACGTGACATCGTCGTGCTGAACGCGGCCGCGGGCATCGTCGCCTACCGACTGTGGCGGGATGCGAGCCAGGTGCAGCGTCCGATCCTCGAGCGTCTCGCTGAGGCGTCGGAGGTCGCCGTGCGCGCCCTCGACTCGGGAGACGCGTCGCGCACGCTGGAGCGGTGGGTCGAAGCTTCTTCCCGCTGAGGTCAGACCACATCGTTTTTTCACGGCACCGCGTGAGCGGTCCCGTGATCGCGGGTGAATAGCGTGAGGCTCAACGCACCCGAGGAGGAACTGATGTCCCACACCACCCCCACCGCCGATACGGTGGAGGCCCCCGTTCGCCGCACCGGTCTCGTGAAGATCCTGGGCATCCTGGGGATGCTCGGCGGAGTCGTGCTGATCGTCGGCGGAATCGTCGTCTGGTCGATCGTCTCGGGGCAGTTGCGCGCCGAGAACATCACGGTCCCCGACGACGCAGCGGCCTTCCAGGGGCAGACCGTCGCTGGACCGTTCACCGCCTATGTCCAGGCCGACATCATCCAGCACCACGCACTCGACGCCTCGGGCGGCAAGACCTACGCCGAGCTCGATAAGGACGACCCCGTCCGCGCGACCATGATGAACGCCTCGTTCCTTCGCGCCTCGCTGTTCACCTCGGTCGTCTCGTTCGGCGTCGCCGCCTTCGCGATGGGGGTGGGTATCCTGTCGATCATCTTCGGCTTCGCGGTGCACCGCCTGGCCTCGGCCCCGGTGGTCGTCCGCCGAACCGCGGTCACCTCCGGCTGAACGGGGAGGACGTGAGGCCCGTGCTGCGGCACGGGCCTCAGACATGCGTATGGATCCCACCGATGCCCTGACCGAGATCGCCGAGCTGCTCGAGCGCGAGCGTTCGTCGAAGTACAAGTCGAAGGCGTTCCGCGCCGCGGCCGACGCGATCCGCGACCTTTCGGACGACCAGCTCGACGACACCGCCGCCCTGCGCCGGCGACCCGGCATCGGAGACCGGACGCTGTCGGTCATCGTCGAGGCCCGGGCGGGAGGCGTGCCCGCCTATCTCGCGGATCTGCGCGAACGGCGAGGCATCGTCGTGGCCGGCGAGCTGCGCCGCCGGCTGCGCGGTGACCTGCACTGCCACTCGGACTGGTCGGACGGCTCGACCCCCATCGCGGAGATGGTCGCCGCAGCTCGCGCACTCGGACACGAGTACCTCGCTCTCACCGATCACTCTCCTCGTCTGAGGGTGGCTCGCGGACTGTCTCCCGAGCGTCTGCGCGACCAGCTCGACGTCGTCTCCGGGATGAGCGGCGATGGGTTCACGTTGCTCAGCGGCATCGAGGTCGACATCCTCGACGATGGCTCCCTCGACCAGGAGGACGAACTGCTGCGCCGGCTCGACATCGTCGTCGCGTCGGTGCATTCGAAGCTGCGGATGCCTCGCCCGGCGATGACGAGGCGCCTCGTGGCGGCGGCATCCGATCCCCGCGTCGACGTCCTCGGACACGTGACCGGCAGGCTGGTCGAAGGGGAGCGCGGCACCCGGCCGCCGTCCGACTTCGACCCGGACCCCGTGTTCGCGGCCTGCGCCGAGAACGGCGTGGCGGTCGAGATCAACTCCCGGCCGGAGCGGCAGGATCCGCCGGACGATCTCATCGCGCGGGCGATCGACGCCGGCTGCCTGTTCTCGATCGACTCCGACGCTCACGCCCCGGGGCAGCTTTCGCTCCTCGATTACGGTGCCGAGCGCGCGGAGCGGATGGGGGTTCCCGTCGACCGCATCGTCACGACGTGGCCGATGGAGCGCCTGCGGGAGTGGACAGGTCGGCCGCGTCCCTGAGGCCGCGACGCCCGGGCTCAGGCGCGGGCGCGGAGAGCGGATGCCGCGCGTGCGAGCGACCCGCCCAGCCCGCGACGATCGGCGAGCTGCTGGACGACTTCGGGATCGGTGGGACGTATGCGGCCGTCGACGACACCGAGGTCGAGGTCGCGCACCACCCGAACGACCTGCGGAGCCACAGCGAGGTAGTCGGCCGCCGCCGCGAGCTTCGCTCGCACACCTGCCGTCATACCCTCGCCCGTCTCCGCCGCCGCGAGGATGCCGTCGAGGTCGCCATGAGTGGAGAGGAGAGTCGCCGCGGTCTTATCGCCCACGCCCGCCACTCCGGGGAGACCGTCGGAAGCATCGCCCCGCATCGTCGCGAAGTCGGCGTACTGGTCGGGGCGCACGGCGTACTTCGCGAGCACGGTCTCGCCGGTCAGCACGTCGAGGTTGCTCATCCCTCGCCCGGTGTAGATGACCCGGACGTCGCGTTCGTCGTCGACCAGCTGAATGAGGTCACGATCTCCCGTCACGACGTCGACGGGCATCGTCGCCTGCGTGGCGAGGGTGCCGATGACATCGTCGGCCTCGTGATGGGGTGCGCCGACGATCGGGATGCCGAGGGCCTCGAGGCTCTCGCGGATCGTGGGGATCTGCGCCTCGAGCGGATCGGGTACGACCTCGACGTCCGGGCCCGTCTCGACCGTCTCGGCGACACGGTGCGTCTTGTACGTCGGGATCAGGTCGACCCGCCACTGCGGACGCCAGTCGTCGTCCCAACAGGCGACCAGATGTGTCGGCTCGTAGGTGGCCACGAGCTTGGCGATCATGTCGAGGAACCCGCGGGCCGCGTTGACCGGCCGCCCTTCCGAGTCTTTGACGGTGTCGGGCACGCCGTAGAACGCGCGGAAGTAGAGGGATGCGCTGTCGAGCAGCATGAGGCGGTCGCTCATCGCATCATCCTGGCACGGGTCACCGACCATGTGGCATCACCTCGATTCAGCATCCGGCTGTTAGCATCCGGGTCCTGACGGCGGCTCGGTACACACGCGATCGACGAGTGTCCCGCGGGCCTCCAGCACCTCGATCGCATAGCCGGCGGTGGGAACGTCGAGGGTTCCGGGAACGGGACGCCAGCCACGACCGAAATCGACCTCCGCCCGGTAACGCACGGTGGCCGTCGCGACGTAGCCGCCCCGTGAGCGATACGTGTGACTCGCGGGTGGGCGGGCGGTGCCTTCGACGGTGAGAGTCGCTCCGTCGCCCGGCGCGATCACGATGTCGTCAGGAGTGAACCGCACGGTCACCGGAAGGTCGAACAGTGTTCCCGCGGCACTGTGCTGCGACGCGCCGATCAGGAACGTCACCGGCAGGCCGACGATGCCGTAACCCGCCGGTTCAGCGGCCAGCGTCGAGGGTTGGGGAGCGAACGAGGCCACGTCGGCGATCGTCGCCTGCGGTAGAAGCGAGACGGTGAAGTCATCGCAGCGGTTGAGCGCCCCGCAATCGCGCGGTGGGCCGGGTGGCGCAGGCGCATCGTAATCCCGAGCGGGCGCCGTGCCGGGGGACTGTGTGCGGATGTCGCCTCGGATGACAACGGAATCGTTCCCGGTGCTCACAGCGCACGTACCGACCCAGCCGAGGCCGTCTGCGCAGGGGTCGCTGGATACCAATGGAGCTCCGAGTAACAGTGGGGCCATGACGATCGCGCTCAGCACGATGTTCGCCCTGGGTCGCTCTCGAACTTCGTTATCAGCCAGCGTTCGCCGAAGCGGCTGACGCTGACGCGCAGACCTTGAATGTCAGGGCGATCACCGACGACTGATGCCCCCTTCTCGTCCACAACATTCACCTGGGACACGTCTAGGCAAACGCTCAATATGGCGTGAGTTTGAGCCTCGTCAACTTCGTTCGGGCTCACCGAGGCGATTCTGCTTGCTCCCTCTACCGTCCATCCCTGCGACCGCATATTTTCGAACGACGCGGCGGCGGATGCCTTAGCCTCCTCGCGCGTGAGTGCGAGCGCAGCTTCAAAGGTGCTGGGATCATCGAGGTCGACGGCATTCAGGGCATCGACGTAGGCGCGGTAGGTCGCTTCGGCCGCAGCGTACGCGGCAGCGGCGCTGTCCGTGGGGGAAGGCGCCGCCGTGGTGGGGGCCAGCGTCGGCGGTGAGGCGGGGGAGCCGCATCCGCTCGTCAGCAGCGCGACGACGACGAGGGCGGCAACAGCGTGGCGGCGGACGAACATGCCCCGACCGTATCCGGCGTCATCCCGCCGGCGCGGGAACTTTCCACAGGGCAGTCTCTCGTAGCCTGGGGGCATGCGGAGACGAGGTGGACATGTCGTTCGGTGAAGCGGCGCTCAGGCGCAAGCCGGCCGCGACCGCACCCTGCCCCTGCGGGGGTGGCTCGTACGGGGCGTGCTGCGGTCCCGTCCTCGATGGTCGGCCCGCGGACACGGCGGAGCAGCTGATGCGCTCGCGCTACACCGCGTTCGCCTTGCGCGACCGCGCGCATCTCGCTCGCACCTGGCACCCGGCGACGCGCCCGGACGACCTCGATTCGGACGCTGCGCAGGAGTGGACGGGGCTCACGGTGGTGCGCGCGGCCGGCGGGGTCGACGACGCCGACGGCACCGTCGAGTTCCGTGCCCGCTGGCGTTCAGGGGCGGATTCCGGAGAGCTTCACGAGGTCAGCCGCTTCACGCGGATACGTGGTCGGTGGCTCTACGTGGGCGGTGTCGTAGACCCGTTGTCCTGACCCTTCGAGGACAGGCGTCAGAACCGTCGTCCTGCGGGTGAGTGCGAAGCCTCGGAGGACTGGAATCGCGCGGGTCTGCTCTGATACTCTGGATCGTCACTCGTGTGGCCTCGTCGCCATGCGTTCACGACGCATCATCCACAACCATCCGCCTCGGTCGAGGTCGTCATCGATAGAAGACGTCTCGGATCCGCGGCCCGACACCCTGACCCAACAAGGACAACCCACTACATGACTAACGCAACGACCGCCCCGGCCACCAAGCAGGTCGCTATCAACGACATCGGATCTGCTGAGGACTTCCTGGCCGCGGTCGAGAAGACTCTGAAGTTCTTCAACGACGGCGACCTCATCGAAGGCACCGTGGTGAAGATCGACCGCGACGAGGTCCTCCTCGACGTCGGCTACAAGACCGAGGGTGTCATCCCCTCCCGCGAGCTTTCCATCAAGCACGACGTCGACCCCAATGAGGTCGTCAAGGTCGGCGACGAGGTCGAAGCCCTCGTTCTCCAGAAGGAGGACAAGGAAGGCCGCCTCATCCTCTCCAAGAAGCGTGCTCAGTACGAGCGTGCCTGGGGCGACGTCGAGAAGATCAAGGAGAACGACGGTGTTGTCACCGGCTCCGTGATCGAGGTCGTCAAGGGCGGTCTGATCGTCGACATCGGCCTCCGCGGCTTCCTGCCCGCGTCGCTCATCGAGCTTCGCCGTGTCCGCGATCTCACGCCGTACCTCGGCCAGGAGATCGAGGCCAAGATCCTCGAGCTCGACAAGAACCGCAACAACGTCGTGCTTTCGCGCCGCGCCCTGCTCGAGCAGACGCAGTCCGAGTCGCGCACCACGTTCCTCAACAACCTCCACAAGGGTCAGGTCCGCAAGGGCGTCGTCTCGTCGATCGTCAACTTCGGTGCGTTCGTCGACCTGGGCGGCGTGGACGGCCTCGTGCACGTCTCCGAGCTTTCGTGGAAGCACATCGAGCACGCTTCGGAGGTCGTCGAGGTCGGCCAGGAGGTCACCGTCGAGATCCTCGAGGTCGACCTCGACCGCGAGCGCGTCTCGCTGTCGCTGAAGGCGACGCAGGAGGACCCGTGGCAGGTCTTCGCCCGCACCCACGCGATCGGTCAGGTCGCGCCGGGCAAGGTCACCAAGCTCGTTCCGTTCGGTGCTTTCGTGCGCGTCGCGGACGGCATCGAGGGCCTCGTGCACATCTCCGAGCTGTCGGGCAAGCACGTCGAGCTCGCCGAGCAGGTCGTGTCGGTCGGCGAAGAGGTCTTCGTCAAGATCATCGACATCGACCTCGAGCGTCGCCGCATCTCGCTCTCGCTCAAGCAGGCGAACGAGTCGGTCGACCCGTACGGCACCGAGTTCGACCCGGCCCTCTACGGCATGGTCACCGAGTACGACGAGAACGGGGAGTACAAGTACCCCGAGGGCTTCGACCCGGAGACCAACCAGTGGAAGGAAGGCTTCGACGAGCAGCGTCTCGCCTGGGAGGCCGAGTACGCCGCCGCTCAGGGGCGCTGGGAGGCTCACAAGGCTGCCGTCGTCAAGGCCCTCGAGGCCGAGGCTGCGGCTCCCGCCGACAACGGCTCGTCGTTCTCGTCGGACGTCCAGTCCGCGAGCGCCGGCGGCGGCACCCTCGCCGACGATGAGGCTCTCGCCGCTCTGCGCGAGAAGCTCTCGGGCCGCTGAGTCCACGCTGATACGCCGGAAGGGTCGGAGCCTCGTGCTCCGGCCCTTCCGCCGTTTCGTGCGCAGGCGGGATGATCAGCCTGCCGCCGTGCCCGGGGGAGTCCGGGACGCGATAGTTTCAAACCATGGAGACGGAGACGCCGCGGCGCACGCGGGCGACATTTGTTCTCCCGGCACCCCCACGGTGGATCGACGCCGTGCTCGGCGACGGCGATCGCACCCGATCGGCGATGCTCAATCAGATCGTCACGACATCCGTGGTCCTCGTCGTCGCGATCGCAGGTCTCGTCGTCGGGTTCCGCGGTGACACGGCGCTGTTCTTCCTCGCGGTCACCGCTGTCTTCGTGCTCACCGGGGCGGCGATCATCGTTCCCTGGGGGAGTCTCGGAAGACTGTGGCTGGCACTGATCCCCCTGGGCGACATCCTCGCGATCGCTGTCATGCGCGTCGCCGAGCCCACCGCCGGTTTCGGACTGCTGTGGGTGTTCCCGGTCATCTGGCTCGCCGCGGGATTCGGCACCGTCGGGTGGATCGGGGGCGTCCTGCTCGCGCTGAGCGCTTACGGCGTGACGGATGTCGTCATCCGTTCCTCGCCATCCTCATTCGGTTTCCTCCTGCTGCCGCTGCTCCTCATCGCGGTGAGCACCTCGACGTATCTCAGCAGCAGACGGGCCAGCGCGCAGCGCCTTCTCCTCGACCGTCAGGCGACGGTGCTGACACAGTCGCTGGAGCGGGCGCGACGTCATGAGCAGGTGCTCACGGAGGCCCTCGATCGAGTCGACTTCGGTGTGGCTCGCATCGAGACGGATGGGTCGGCGTCGATCATCAACGACGCGCATGCCCGGTTGCAGCGAGGATCTCGCACCAGCGGTCAGCCCGACGTTTACGCTGCGGACGGTGCGACTCCGCTCGATCCGCAGGACCATCCGCTCGCCCGCGTTCGCCGCGGCGAGGCGTTCACGGACGCGCGCATCCAGGTGGGTCATGGTGACGACCGACGCGTGCTGAGCGTCTCGGCGCGGCGCATCATCGAGCCGGACGGCGGCGACTCTGGTGCGGTCGTCGTCACACGAGACATCACCGCCGAGACGGATGCGTTGCGGGAACGCGATGCGCTGGTCTCGTCCGTCTCGCACGAGCTGAGGACGCCCCTCACCTCGATCCTCGGATATCTCGAGCTCGCGATCGACACTCCGGGCGTCCCCGAGGCGGCGCTGGAGAACCTACGCGTGGCCG
This sequence comes from Microbacterium sp. AG238, assembly GCF_003610405.1. Taxonomy (GTDB): domain Bacteria; phylum Actinomycetota; class Actinomycetes; order Actinomycetales; family Microbacteriaceae; genus Microbacterium. The sequence continues at coordinate 745,098 of NZ_RAQC01000001.1, read as the reverse complement.
ACCGGAACGCGGACCAGCTGCTCCGACTCGTCGGCGACGTGCTCGCCGCGTCGAGTCAGAACAAGTCCGCCGCGCAACTCACGGTTTCCCCCACCGACATCGACCTCGTCGAGATCGTCAACGCCGCCGTCGAGTCGATCCTCGTCAGCGCGGGTGAGCGCGGGATCACGATCGACGTGTCGCGCGTGGAGCCCGCACGCGCGTATGCCGACCCGGTCCGCATCCGGCAGGTGCTCGACAACCTGCTCTCCAACGCCGTCAAGTACAACCGTCCGCGTGGGCGAGTGTCCGTCGCCACGTCGGTGGGCGACCAGTGGGCGCTCATCGCGGTGCAGGATTCTGGCGTGGGCCTCAACGAGGAGGATCTCGGCTCTGTGTTCCAGCGCTACTACCGCGGAGCCGCCGTGCGGGACTCCGCCGTCACCGGCAACGGGCTCGGGCTCGCCATCAGTCGCGACATCGTCCGTCGACACGGTGGCGATATCACCGTGAGCAGCGTGCTCGGGGTCGGCTCGACCTTCTCGGTGACGCTCCCGGCCCGACGCCCCGGAACCGCGGCATCATGATCGACCAGTTCTCGGTATCCCTCATCACCGCGCTGGTGGTGCTGGTGTGCGCGGTGCTCTTCATCTTCGACACCCTGCTTCGCCGGCCCGAGCAGAGCGGACGGTTCTGGGCCGTCGGGTTTCTGTGCGCCGTGCTGACGACGCTGTTCTACGTCGTCTGGGCGAGCGCCCCCGAGACCGATTGGGCCGTCGTCTGCGGCAACACCGCCTCGGTGGTCGGCACGGGGCTCATGTGGCTCGGCTGCCGTGCCTACAATCGGCGCAGCGTGCGCGGCCCGGGGGCGCTCGTGGCCGTCGCCGGCTTCGCCGCAGCCGTGACCGCCTCCGTCGAGCTCGCTGCGGGCGGGAACGACTGGTCGGGCTCGCTCGTGATGTTCGCGGCCCTCGGGGTCGTCGGGGCGGCTGCCTCGGTGGAGTGCTTCCGGGGCGCCCTCGGCGCCTCGCGGACCGCGCTCCCGCTGGGTCTCGTGTTCGGGGTGCAGGCCGCGTTCTACTTCGCGCGCATCGTGGTGGTCGCCATGTTCGGCTACGGCGAGGTCTTCCTGCTGTGGGCGGGTTCGATCCCCGCCAGCTTCCTCACCGTCACCCTCTCGATCACCGCCGTGGTGAGTGCGTCCGTGCTCCGCGCGGGCAGAGCGGGCGTGCGCGGCTCCGATTCACCGGAGGGCCGGGATGCCGGACCCAGTGAGATCGTGACGGTGACGGGCTTCCGGCGAGCCGTCGCCGTCAGCGCGCAGCGGGCCCAGGCGCGGCGTGAGCTCATGGCGGTCTGGGTGATCGAGCTCGACGGGCTCGAATACATCGCCACCGCCTTCGGCCTGGATGTCGGCGACGATGTCGTGCGGACGTGGCGCGACACGATGACGGCCAACGCGCCGACGCTCGCGATCCTCGGTGAGGTCGGCTCCGAGCGGATCGGTGTCATCACCGTCGTGGGCTCAGCAGCCGACGCGCGACGGCAGGCGATGGCACTGTACCGATCGCTCTTCGAGGCTCTCGCGTCGGTCGAAGGGGGAGTCCTGCCCGCCATCGGCATCGGCGTCGCTCTGAGCGACGTCGTGGGATACGACGCGGATGCCCTGATCGAGATGGCCGCAGCGACGGCGACACGCGCCTCATCCGGGGTGGCGTCAGCCGTGCTCCTCGCCGAACCCTCGTGATCGGATGACGCGACAGGGTCAGCCCCGGTCGAGCCGGTAACCGATCCCCTGATCCGAGACGATGAGTGTGGTGGCGGCAGCGGTGGCGAGCCTGCCGCGCAGCGACTCGACGGTGCGCTCGACGGCGCGGACCTCATCGGCGTCGGGAGCGTCTCCCCGCGACCGGGAACGCAGCGCAACGGCCAGCTCGTTCTTCGTGCGCGTGCGTCCGTGCGCGATGAGCAGGTCGTGGAGCACTGTCGATTCGGGGGGAGACAGGTCGAGGGGAGCCCCCGAGACGCGGAAGACTCCCGCGACCACCGATACGTCGCCGAAAGAGGAGTCCTGCGAGGCTCCGGCGGCCGCGTCTGCAACGACGTCGTCGATCGGTGCCTCATCGCGCCGCCGCCGCGACGGGATCGCAGCTAGACGCGCTTTGAGGTCTCGCGGCCGGAACGGCTTGCCGAGGTACTCGTCGCCGCCCGCAGCTCTGCCGCGCTCCGCATCACCGGGCTCGACGAAGGCCGAGATGAAGATGATGTAGGTGTCGCTGAACTCGCGGACGCGGCGCGCGACCTCGAACCCGTCGATACCCGGGATGTTGACGTCGAGGGTTGTCACGTCGGGGGAGACCGACCGGACGAGCTCGACCCCGTCGAGACCGTTGTCGGTCGCGTGCACGACGAACCCGCTCGACTCGAGGATCGCCGAGAGCAGGCTGCGGATGTCGGCCTGGTCTTCGACGATGACGGCGGTGCGTTCCACGGTGATCCCACCTTCCGCGGGTTGTCAGAATCCCATCGTATCGATCGGGCGGCCTCGCGCCCGGCCTGGCGCCCATGGCATCCTCGGGTGTATGCCTCTGATCGCATTGACCGGCGGGATCGCCTCGGGCAAATCCACGATCGCACGGCGGCTCGCCGAGCACGGTGCCGTCGTGGTCGACGCGGATGCGATCGTGCGCGACGTCCAGCGCGCGGGGTCGCCCGTGCTCGAAGCCATCCGCGCCACGTTCGGGCCTGCGGTGGTCGCGGCCGACGGCGAGCTCGATCGCGCTGCGCTGGCCTCGGTCGCGTTCGCCGACCCGGAGGCGCTCCGCACGCTGAATGCCATCGTGCACCCGGCGGTTCGAGCAGAATCGCAGCGGCGGTTCGACGAGGCGCTCAGCCGGGGACCCGGCACCGTCGTCGTCTACGACGTGCCTCTGCTCGTCGAGGCTCGCGTCGACGACCCCTGGGACGCGATCGTCGTCGCGCATGCTCCCGCGCCGGTTCGCCGCGAACGCCTGCAGCGCCTGCGCGGGATGACGCCGGAGGAGGCCGATCGCCGGATCGCGGCACAGGTCTCAGACGAACAGCGCCTCGCGATCGCCGACGTCGTCATCGACACCGCGGGCGACATCTCGGCGACCGAGCAGCAGGCGGATGCTCTGTGGGAGCGGCTGACCACCGGCTCGGAGCTGTAGCACGCTCGCACGCTCTGAGCGAAGACCGGGCCCGGTGTCGGTGGCCCCGCCTACGCTGGAATCATGCAGACCACGCGCTCCGTGCGACCCTTCGAGGTCATCAGCGAATACGTCCCGAGCGGTGACCAGCCCCAGGCGATCGCCGATCTCGCGGCCAGGATCAACGCGGGCGAGACCGACGTCGTACTGCTCGGTGCCACCGGTACGGGTAAGTCGGCGACGACGGCGTGGCTCATCGAACAGGTGCAGCGTCCGACGCTCGTCATGGCGCACAACAAGACGCTCGCTGCGCAGCTGGCGAACGAGTTCCGCGACCTCATGCCCAACAACGCGGTCGAGTACTTCGTCAGCTACTACGACTACTACCAGCCTGAGGCATACGTTCCGCAGACCGACACCTTCATCGAGAAGGACTCCTCGATCAACGCCGAGGTCGAGCGGTTGCGCCACTCCACCACCAACTCCCTGCTGAGTCGCCGCGACGTCGTGGTCGTGAGCACCGTCTCGTGCATCTACGGTCTCGGTGCGCCCGAAGAGTACCTGCGCGCCATGGTCGCGTTGCAGGTGGGGGAGCGATACGACCGCGATGCGCTCATCCGCAAGTTCATCGCGATGCAGTACAACCGCAACGACGTCGACTTCTCGCGCGGCAACTTCCGCGTGCGCGGCGACACGATCGAGATCATCCCGGTGTACGAGGAGTACGCCATCCGTATCGAGCTCTTCGGCGACGAGATCGAGGCGCTCTACATGCTGCACCCGCTGACCGGCGACATCGTGCAGAAGATGGACAGCGTTCCGGTGTTTCCGGCCTCTCACTATGTGGCGGGCACCGAGACGGTTCAGCGCGCCATCGGAACGATCGAGCATGAGCTGGCCGAGCGTCTGAAAGAGTTCGAGAGCCAGGGCAAGCTGCTTGAGGCGCAGCGTCTTCGCATGCGCACCACGTTCGACCTCGAGATGCTCCAGCAGCTCGGATTCTGCTCCGGCATCGAGAACTACTCCCGGCACCTCGACGGTCGGTCCCCGGGCGATCCTCCCCACACGCTGCTCGACTTCTTCCCCGACGACTTCCTCCTCGTGATCGACGAGTCGCACGTGACCGTTCCGCAGATCGGCGCGATGTACGAGGGGGATGCCTCGCGTAAGCGCACCCTTGTCGATCATGGGTTCCGGCTGCCGAGCGCGATGGACAATCGCCCCCTTCGTTTCGATGAGTTCAAGGAACGCGTCGGGCAGACCGTCTACTTGTCGGCGACCCCCGGCCGCTACGAGATGGGCATCGCCGACGGCGTCGTCGAGCAGATCATCCGCCCCACCGGTCTGGTCGACCCCGAGATCATCATCAAGCCGTCGAAGGGCCAGATCGACGACCTGCTCGAGGAGATCCGGGTGCGGGTCGAGCGCGACGAGCGGGTGCTCGTCACGACGCTCACGAAGAAGATGGCGGAAGAGCTCACCGACTTCCTCGGCGAGCACGGCGTGCGGGTGCGCTACCTCCACTCCGACGTCGACACACTGCGACGCGTCGAGCTGCTGACCGAGCTGCGCCAGGGCGCCTATGACGTGCTCGTCGGCATCAACCTGCTTCGCGAGGGGCTCGACCTGCCCGAGGTGTCGCTCGTGGCGATCCTCGACGCCGACAAGGAAGGGTTCCTGCGTTCGGGCACTTCGCTCATTCAGACGATCGGGCGTGCGGCGCGAAACGTCTCCGGCCAAGTCCACATGTACGCCGACAAGATCACCGACTCGATGGCCGCGGCGATCGAAGAGACCGAGCGTCGTCGTGAGAAGCAGATCGCCTACAACCTCGAGCACGGCATCGATCCTCAACCGCTGCGCAAGAAGATCGCCGACATCACCGACGCGCTGGCGCGCGAGGCATCCGACACCCGCGATCTGCTCAACGGCAAGGCGACCGCTCGCAACAAGTCGGGCAAGGGCAAGAGCCCGACGCCGCAGTTGCGCCGCGAGGGCATCGCCGCGGAGGGTGCTCAGCAGCTCGAGTCGACGATCGAAGACCTGTCGCAGCAGATGCTCGCCGCGGCCGCGGAACTGAAGTTCGAGCTGGCCGGACGCCTGCGCGACGAGGTGCAAGACCTCAAGAAGGAACTGCGCGCGATGGAGCGGGCCGGGCACGCCTGATCGTGCGCCGACCGACGCGCTCGCTCAGCGCGGGCAGTGCAGCAGCGGCTTCGGTCCGGTGCGGTCGACGTCGTGTTCGGTCATGGGGTGGCCGCACAACGGGCACGCACGCCCCGTGCGTTCGGGTTCGGGCTCGGTCTCGTAGGGCCCGACCGACGCGGGGCCGGCTGCGCGGATGAGGCGCGAGTTGAGATAGGCGTACCAGCCGCCCGCCTCGCGGACGCGCGTGCGAAGGGGAGGGCGACGGTCGTGCTCGGTCATGATCATCAGTGTACTAACGATTAGGGCATATAGGATACGAGCGTGGACTCCGCTGACGACATGTTGAAGCTCGACAACCAGCTCTGCTTCGCGCTGGTGACCGCCGCCCGGAACGTCGTGGCCATCTATCGGCCGATCCTCGAGCCGCTCGGCCTGACCCATCCGCAGTACCTGGTCATGCTCGCGCTGTGGGAAGCGTCACCGCAGGCGCTGGGGGAGCTGGCATCGGATCTCGCGATGGAGCCGGCCACGCTGTCTCCGCTCGTCAAGCGCCTCGAGAGCCAAGGGCTGGTGACGCGCACGCGTCGTCAAGGCGACGAGCGCGTTCTCGAGATCGGACTCACGGCCGACGGCCGCGCGCTGCGCGCCGATGCCGTGCACGTGCCCGACCAGGTCATGGCGGCGGTCGGCATGACGGTCGACGACGTGACGGCGCTGCGCGACGGGCTGCAGCCGTTCGCCGGCCGACGGATGCCGCGGCAGCAGTCGCCTCTACCGCACGAGTGAGCCCAGGGCGAACCTCGGAGCCGGTGTCGGAGGCCCCACCTAGACTTGTGCGGTGCCCATCGTCCCCGTCGCTTCCTCATCGAAACTCAGCGTCCGCGGAGCCCGCGTCCACAATCTCAAGGACGTGGATCTCGACATCCCGCGCGACAGTCTCGTCGTCTTCACCGGCCTGTCCGGCTCGGGTAAGTCGAGTCTCGCCTTCGACACGATCTTCGCCGAGGGTCAGCGCCGCTACGTCGAATCGCTGAGCGCTTACGCCCGGCAGTTCCTCGGGCAGGTCGATCGCCCCGACGTCGACTTCATCGAGGGGCTCAGCCCAGCGGTGTCGATCGACCAGAAGTCGACGAACCGCAACCCGCGTTCGACGGTCGGCACGATCACCGAGATCCACGACTACATGCGCCTGCTGTGGGCACGCATCGGGGTGCCTCACTGTCCCGAGTGCGGTGAGCGCATCCAGCGTCAGACCGTCCAGCAGATCGCCGACCAGCTCATGGAGCTTCCCGAGCGCACCCGCTACCAGGTGGTGGCGCCGGTGGTGACGCAGAAGAAGGGCGAGTTCGTCGACCTCTTCAAAGAGCTGAGCGCAAAGGGCTACGCCCGCGCCGTCGTCGACGGCGACGTGGTCTCGCTTGCCGAGCCGCCGACGCTGAAGAAGAGCTACAAGCACGACATCGCGGTGGTCGTCGACCGCCTCGTGGCCGGCCCGGATCTGCTCGGCCGTGTCACCGACTCCGTCGAGACGGCCCTTGCCCTCGCCGGTGGTGTGATCAAGATCAACTTCGTCGACGAAGAAGGCGATGCCGCGTGGCAGAGCTTCAGCGAGAAGCTCGCCTGCCCCAATGGGCACGCACTGCAGCTCACCGAGATCGAGCCGCGCACCTTCTCGTTCAACGCGCCGTTCGGCGCATGCCCGACGTGCTCGGGCCTCGGTACCCGGATGTCGGTCGACGCCGAGCTCATGCTGGGCGACGAGGAGCTCTCGATCGCCGAGGGCGTCCTGCTGCCGTGGACGACTCAGGGCAAGGGACTCTTCCAGTACTACGAGCGACTCCTCGAGGGGCTCGCGGCCGACCTGAAGTTCTCGTTGAAGACGCCCTGGCGTGACCTCCCCGAGGATGTCCAGGACGCTGTGCTGCGCGGCGAGAACTACAAAGTCACGGTCAAGTGGAAGAACCGCTACGGACGTGAGATGCGCTACGCCTCCGGCTTCGAAGGCGTCATCCCGTACATCGAGCGCCAGTACCTCCAGGCCGAGACCGACACGCAGCGTCAGCGCTGGGCCGAGTACCTGCGCGAGGTCCCGTGCCCGGCGTGCGACGGCGACCGGCTCAAGCCGGAGGTGCTCGCCGTCCTCGTCCACGAGCGCTCCATCGCCGATGTCGCGCGTCTGAGCCTCGCCGAGGCCCAGACGTACTTCAACCACCTCGAGCTCACCGATCGCGAGGCCAAGATCGCCGCGGCGGTGCTGCGAGAGATCCGCGCCCGGCTCGACTTCCTCATCGAGGTCGGGTTGAACTACCTCAGCCTGGGCCGGGCGGCCGGCTCGCTCTCGGGTGGCGAGGCGCAGCGAATCCGCCTGGCTACGCAGATCGGGTCGGGACTCACGGGTGTTCTCTACGTCCTCGACGAGCCCTCGATCGGACTCCACCAGCGCGACAACCGGCGTCTCATCGACACACTCGTCAAGCTGAAGAGCCTGGGCAACACGCTGATCGTCGTCGAACACGACGAAGAGACGATCGCCGCCGCCGACTGGGTCGTCGACATCGGGCCGCGTGCCGGCGTCGAGGGCGGAAACGTCGTTCACTCCGGCCCCTACGACGCGCTGCTCGCCGACGAGAACTCCATGACCGGCGACTATCTGTCGGGGCGTCGCTCGCTCGAGACGCCCACCAAGCGCCGCAAGATCGACAAGAAGCGGATGCTGACGGTCGTCGGTGCCCGTGCCAACAACCTGAAGAACGTCACGGCGGAGTTCCCCCTCGGCGTGCTCACCTCGGTGACGGGCGTGAGCGGGTCGGGCAAATCGACCCTCGTCAACGGCATCCTCTACGAGGTGCTGGCGACACGCCTGAACGGTGCGCGCCGCGTCGCGGGCAAGCACACCCGTGTGACCGGGCTCGACAACCTCGATAAGGTCGTCCACGTCGACCAGGCGCCGATCGGTCGCACGCCGCGATCGAACCCGGCCACCTACACCGGCGTCTTCGACCGCATCCGGACGCTGTTCAGTGAGACGCCCGAGGCGAAAGTCCGCGGCTACCTGCCCGGCCGCTTCTCGTTCAACGTCAAGGGTGGTCGCTGCGAGGCGTGCTCGGGCGACGGCACGCTCAAGATCGAGATGAACTTCCTGCCCGACGTCTACGTCGACTGCGAGGTGTGTCACGGCAAGCGCTACAACCGCGACACTCTCGCCGTCCACTACAAGGGCAAGAACATCGCCGAGGTCCTCGAGATGCCGATCTCGGAAGCGGCGGAGTTCTTCGAGCCGATCCAAGCGATCCACCGTTACCTGAAGACGCTCGTCGACGTCGGGCTCGGTTACGTCCGGCTCGGCCAGTCCGCCACGACGCTGTCCGGCGGCGAGGCGCAGCGTGTCAAGCTCGCGACGGAACTGCAGCGCCGCTCGAACGGCCGCAGCATCTACGTGCTCGACGAGCCCACGACCGGTCTGCACTTCGAAGACGTCCGCAAGCTCCTCGAGGTCCTCAACGGGCTCGTCGACAAGGGGAACACCGTCATCACGATCGAGCACAACCTCGATGTGATCAAGGCGTCCGACTGGATCATCGACCTCGGCCCCGAGGGCGGAGCCGGCGGCGGGACGATCGTTGCCACCGGCACACCCGAACAGGTCGCGGGGGTCGCCGAGAGCCACACCGGACAGTTCCTCGCCGAGATCCTGGGGGCCCCGGCGGCGCGCAAGGCGGGCTGACGTGGCTAACGTCCTCCCGTACCGACCCAAAGCGGGCGAGATCCCCACCGACCCCGGCGTCTACCGTTTCCGCGATGCGGAAGGGCGGGTGCTGTACGTCGGCAAGGCGAAGAACCTGCGGGCGCGCCTGTCGAACTACTTCGCGCCGCTCCACACCCTGCACGAACGCACCCGCCGCATGGTCACGACGGCGGCATCGGTCGAGTGGACGGTGGTGGCGACCGACGTCGATTCGCTCCAGCTGGAGTACATGTGGATCAAAGAGTTCGATCCGCCGTTCAACGTCCGCTACCGCGACGACAAGTCGTACCCGTTCATGGCGATCACCCTCGCCGACGAAGCGCCGCGGGTCATCGTCACCCGAAACCGGCGGATTCCCGGCGCGAAGTACTTCGGCCCCTATCCCAAGGTCTGGGCGGTGCACGAGACGATCGACCTGATGATCAAGGTCTTCCCGATCCGCACGTGCAGCGATTCGTCCTACAAGAAGGCGATGGCCTCGGGGCGTCCTTGCTTCCCCGGCCAGATCGGCCGCTGCGGCGGTCCGTGCTCGATGAAGGTCACCATCGAGGAGCACCGGGCGATGGTCGACGATTTCGTGGCGTTCATGTCGGGCGGTGACCAGCGTTTCGCTCGAGACCTGACCGCGCGCATGCGCGAGGCCGCCGCGGCGATGGACTACGAGTCTGCCGCCGTGTACCGCGACAAGCTGCAGGCGATCGATGCCGTCCTCAACAAGAGCGCGCTCGTGCTCGACGACGACATGGATGCCGACCTCTTCGGCATCGCCGAGGACGAGCTGGCCGCCGCCGTCCAGCACTTCGTCGTGCGCGGCGGCCGTATCCGCGGTGTCCGCGCGACGACGATCGAGAAGGAGATCGACATCTCGGGCGCCGATCTGGTCGATCAGGTGCTCCAGCGCACATATGGGGATGCTGCCGCCGCCGACATCCCACGCCACGTCTTCGTCCCGACACTGCCCGGCGACGCAGGAGAGCTGGAGCAGTGGCTCCAGACGCGCCGTGGCAAGCGTGTGACGATCCAGGTCGCGCAGCGCGGGCGCAAGGCCGACCTGATGAAGACCGCGAGCATCAACGCCCAGCAGGCCCTGATGCTCCATAAGACGCGCCGCACGAGCGACTACGTCGCGCGCAGTCAAGCGCTGACCGATCTGCAGGAAGCCCTCGGTCTCGACGAGGCTCCGTTGCGGATCGAGTGCTACGACGTCTCCCACCTGTCGGGCACCAACGTGGTCGCCTCGCTGGTCGTCTTCGAGGACGGGCTGCCCCGGAAAGACCAGTACCGCATCTTCGGTGTCAACGAGACGACGGATGACACCGACTCGATGTACCAGGTGCTCACGCGCCGCCTCGCCTACCTCGACCGACCCGATGAGGACGACGAGCCCATGCCCGACGCGACCGCAGACGGCGAGGTCGTCACAGCACGCAAGCGGCCCCGGTTCGCCTACCGCCCGCAGCTGCTGGTCGTCGACGGCGGCAAGCCACAGGTGGAGGCCGCGGCTCGCGCACTCGCGGACGCCGGCCACACCGAGATCGCGCTCTGCGGCATCGCGAAGCGTCTCGAGGAGATCTGGCTGCCGGGGGAGGAGTACCCCGTGATCCTGCCGCGCACATCCGAGTCGCTCTACCTGCTGCAGCGTCTTCGCGACGAGGCGCATCGCTTCGCGATCGTCCATCAGCGCAAGCGCCGCAAACGCGACATCACATCGGTGCTCTCCGAGGTCCCGGGGCTCGGGGCGGCGCGCATCAAGGCGCTGCTACGCCATTTCGGCTCGGTGTCGAAGCTCAAGCAGGCCACCCCCGAAGAGATCCAGGAGCTACCGGGCATCGGGCCGCGCTTGGCCGATGCGATCCATCGGCACCTCGCGGACGGATAGGCTGGACGTCGGCGAGCGACAGGGGTGGTGACGGTGACCGACGAGGTTCCGGCGGGCGAGATTCTCATCGTCACGGGTATGTCCGGGGCCGGACGAACGACGGCGGCGAACGCCCTCGAAGACCTCGGCTGGTATGTCGTCGACAACCTGCCGCCGCAGATGCTGCGCCCGCTCCTGGAGCTCAGCGAGCTCGCGGGCAATGCGTTGCCGCGTGTCGCCGCGGTCGTCGACGTGCGCGGCGGTGAGCTGTTCGCCGCGCTGCCCGACATCACGCGGGCGTTGCGGCACGGGCGGGCTCTGCGGATCCTTTTTCTGGACGCGGCCGACGAGGTGCTCGTGCGCCGATTCGAGTCGGTGCGCCGACCGCACCCGTTGCAGGGCGACGGCACGCTGGTCGACGGAATCCGCCGCGAACGCGAACGCCTCGCCCCTATCCGCGAGAGCGCCGACGTCATCGTCGACACCTCGCGCGACAACATCCACCAGCTTGCGACCTACATCGCCGACCTGTTCGCCGACGACGGGGCAGCGCGGCACACCGTCACCGTCATGAGCTTCGGATTCAAGTACGGCCTCCCGCCCGATGCCGACCTCGTCGCGGACATGCGCTTCCTCCCGAATCCGTTCTGGAATCCCGACCTCAAGGCCCTCACCGGCGAAGACGAGGCAGTGCGTGACGAAGTGCTGTCGCACGACAACGCGCGCGAATTCATCGATGCCTACGCCGCTGCCCTCGCCCCGGTCATGCGGGGCTACCAGGAGGAGAACAAGCGGCACTCGGTGGTTGCTGTCGGCTGCACCGGCGGCAAGCACCGCTCCGTCGTGACCGCGCGCGAGCTGGCTCAGCGGCTGTCCGGGCTCCCGGGTGTGGCGGTGCGACTAAAACACCGCGACCTCGGTCGCGAGTAGGCTGTTCCTTCGTCCCCCGAACCCCTGCCGAAGGAGCGCCGTGCCGCTGACCGCTGACGTCAAGACCGAGTTGGCTGCGATGCGCGACCCTCGACCCGCCGCGCGGGTCGCCGAGGTGACCGCGATCCTGCGCTTCGCGGGCGGTCTGCACTCGATCGCAGGCCGGGTTGCCGTCGAGGCCGAGGTCGACTCCGAGATCCTCGCGCGCCGCGTGGCCCGAGAGCTCGTCGAGATCTACGGCGTACGCCCCGAGCTGGCGCGCATCCAAGCCTCCGGCGGACGCGATGGTGCGACGTTCGCGGTCCGCGTCCGCGAGGGCGGTGAGACCCTGGCGCGCCAGACCGGCCTTCTCGACCAGAGGCGCCGACCGGTGCGCGGGCTCCCCAACCGCCTGACCACCGGATCGCGTCCCGACCTGGCCGCGCTGTGGCGCGGTGCCTTCCTCGCCGCCGGATCACTCTCGGACCCCGGCCGTTCGGCCGCCCTCGAGATCTCGTGCCCGTCGCCGGAGGCCGCCATGGCGCTCGTCGGTGCGGCTCACCGCCTGGGTATCGCAGCGAAGGCGCGCGAGGTCCGCGGGATCCCGCGCGTGGTCGTCCGCGACGGCGAAGCCATCCGTCAGACGCTCGCCGAGATGGGCGCCACCCGCACAGCGGACACTTGGGATCAGATGCGCCAGCGTCGCGAGGTGCGCGCCGGCGTGAACCGTCTCGTCAACTTCGACGACGCGAACCTGCGCCGCTCCGCGCAGGCCGCCGTCGCAGCCTGCGCACGGGTGGAGCGCGCTCTCGAGATCTTGGGCGACGAAGTGCCCGACCACCTGAAGCAGGCGGGCGATCTGCGTCTCGCGCATCGTGACGCGAGCCTGGACGAGCTCGGCCACCACGCCGACCCGCCGCTCACCAAGGACGCGGTCGCGGGGCGCATCCGGCGCCTTCTCGCCATGGCCGACAAGAAGGCCGCCGCCGAAGGGTTGCCCGACACCGAGTCGGCGGTCCCCGCAGGTCTTTCCGACTGACCGGTCGCCGCCGCGTTACACCGCATTCCGAACGGGAAGCAACGGGGTGTGCAAAGCGTTGCCCCTCAATAGGATGAAAACGTCCACGAGGTGCGCGGTCGCGCGCCTTCGACAGCACGAGCCGCGCACTGCGCGGTGCTGACAGGAGATAGAGAATGCCGAAGTACACCCTTCCCGAGCTCCCATACGATTACGCGGCCCTCGAGCCGCACATCAGCGGCAAGATCATGGAGCTCCACCACTCCAAGCATCACCAGGCTTACGTGACGGGCGCGAACACCGCCCTCGAGCAGCTCGCGGAGGCTCGCGAGACCGGCAACCTCGCCAACGTGAACAAGCTCGAGAAGGACCTCGCGTTCAACCTCGGCGGACACGTCAACCACTCCATCTTCTGGACGAACCTGTCGCCCGAGGGCGGCGGCGAGCCCGAGGGCGAGCTTCGCGCGGCGATCGACGAGTTCTTCGGCGGCTTCGACAAGTTCCAGGCCCACTTCACCGCCGCAGCCACAGGCATCCAGGGCTCCGGCTGGGCCGTGCTCAGCTGGGACCCGATCGGCGCCCAGCTGATCATCCAGCAGCTGTTCGACCAGCAGTCGAACACCGCACAGGGAACCGTCCCCATTTTCCAGCTCGACATGTGGGAGCACGCCTTCTACCTCGACTACCTCAACGTCAAGGCGGACTACGTCAAGGCCGCGTGGAACATCGCCAACTGGCAGAACGTCGCCGAGCGCTTTGTGACGGCTCGGGAGAAGACGGCCGGCCTACTCGCGTAGTAGGGTCATAAACAGGTGAGGATGCCGGGCTCCTCCCGGCAACGGGAGCCGAACCCGGCATCCTCTTCTTTTTCACCAGATCGCGTTTCGGTCAGCCAGCACGGGCTTTTCCGGCGCGACAAGAAACGGGAGACATCGTGTCTGTCAAGATCGGCATCAACGGCTTCGGCCGCATCGGACGCAACTACCTCCGCGCCGCCCTCGCTCAGGGCGCGGACCTCGAGATCGTGGCGGTGAACGACCTCACCGACAACAAGACCCTCGCCCACCTGCTCAAGTACGACTCGATCCTGGGTCGTCTGGACGCCGAGGTCACGTACTCGGAGGACTCGATCACGGTCGGCGGCAAGACCATCAAGGTCTTCGAAGAGCGCGACCCCGCCAACCTCCCCTGGGGCGAGCTGGGCGTCGACATCGTCATCGAGTCGACCGGCCGCTTCACCAACGCCGAGGACGCCAAGAAGCACATCGCGGGCGGCGCCAAGAAGGTTCTCATCTCGGCTCCCGCCAAGGGCGAGGACGGCACGTTCGTCATCGGCGCCAACGAGGATCTGTACGACCCCGAGAACCACAACGTCATCTCGAACGCGTCGTGCACGACCAACTGCCTCGCGCCGCTGGCCAAGGTCCTCAACGACGAGTTCGGCATCGTCAAGGGCCTCATGACCACGGTCCACGCGTACACCGCCGACCAGAACCTGCAGGACGGCCCGCACAGCGACCTGCGTCGCGCCCGCGCCGCCGCCCTCAACATCGTCCCCACCTCGACGGGCGCCGCCAAGGCCATCGGCCTGGTCCTCCCCGAGCTGAAGGGCAAGCTCGACGGCTTCGCTCTCCGCGTGCCCGTCCCCACCGGGTCGGCCACCGACCTCACGGTCGAGCTCGAGCGCGAGGTCACGGTCGAAGAGATCAAGGCCGCATACAAGGCTGCCGCCGAGGGACCGCTCAAGGGCATCCTGAAGTACACCGAGGACGAGATCGTCTCGAGCGACATCGTCACCGACGACCACTCCTGCATCTTCGACGCCGGCCTGACCCGCGTCATCGGCAACCAGGTCAAGGTCGTCGGCTGGTACGACAACGAGTGGGGCTACTCCAACCGCCTCGTCGACCTCACCGAGCTCGTCGCCAGCAAGCTCTGACGACCATGGCTCTGCGAACCCTCGATTCGCTGGGCCCGCTCGCAGGAAAGCGCGTCATCGTCCGTGTTGACTTCAACGTCCCCCTGAAAGACGGAGTCATCACGGACGATGGCCGCGTGCGTGCGGCATTGCCCACCATCGACCACCTCATCGGCCAGGGAGCTCGCGTCATCGCGTGCTCGCACCTGGGCCGCCCCGACGGTTCCCCCGACCCCAAGTACTCGCTCGAACCCGTCGCGCAGCGTCTGTCCGAGCTGCTCGGCAAGCCCGTCGCCTTCGCCGGCGACACCGTGGGCGAGTCGGCGCAGCAGGTCGTCTCTTCGCTCGGCGACGGCGACGTCGCGGTGATCGAGAACCTCCGCTTCAACGCGGGTGAGACGTCGAAGGACGAGACCGAGCGTCGCGCCTTCGCCGAGCAGCTCGCCGCCCTCGGCGACGTGCTCGTCTCCGACGGCTTCGGTGTCGTGCACCGCAAGCAGGCCTCGGTCTACGAGCTCGCGGAGATCCTTCCGTCGGCCGCCGGCTTCCTCATCGAGAAGGAGGTCGACGTCCTCGACCGCCTCACCGAGAACCCGGAGCGTCCGTACGCGGTCGTGCTCGGCGGGTCGAAGGTCAGCGACAAGCTGGGTGTCATCGAGCACCTTCTGCCGCGCGCCGACAAGATCCTCGTCGGCGGGGGCATGCTGTTCACGTTCCTGGCCGCGCTGGGACACAAGGTCGGAAAGAGCCTCCTCGAGAGCGACCAGCTCGAGACGGTGAAGGGCTACATCGCCACGGCGAAGGAGCGCGGCGTCGAGCTCGTGCTCCCCGTCGACGCAGTGATGGCCTCCGGGTTCGCCGCGGATGCCGACCACGTGGTGGCCGCGGCTGATGCGCTGGAGGACACCGCGTTCGGCGCCGACGGCATGGGCCTCGACATCGGGCCGAAGACGGCGGAGCTGTTCGCCGAAGCCATCCGCAGCTCGCGCACGGTGTTCTGGAACGGTCCGATGGGCGTGTTCGAGATGCCGGCGTTCGCCGCGGGCACGCGCACGGTCGCTCAGGCGCTCACCGAGGTCGACGGCCTGTCCGTCGTCGGCGGCGGAGATTCCGCGGCCGCGGTGCGTCAGCTCGGGTTCTCCGACTCGTCGTTCGGTCACATCTCGACCGGCGGCGGCGCGTCGCTGGAGTTCCTGGAGGGCAAGAAGCTGCCCGGTCTGGAGGTGCTCGGATGGGCATGAACCGTATGCCCCTCATCGCGGGCAACTGGAAGATGAACCTCGACCACCTGCAGGCGGTGGCGTTCGTGCAGAAGCTGCACTGGACGCTGAAGGACGCCAAGCACGAGGACGACTCCGTCGAGGTGGCGGTCTTCCCGCCGTTCACCGACCTGCGCACGGTGCAGACCCTGCTCGACGCCGACAAGATCGCGTTCGCCCTCGGCGCCCAGGACCTCTCGACGAAGGACTCCGGCGCGTACACCGGTGAGATCTCGGGAGCGTTCCTCAAGCAGCTCGACTGCCGCTACGTGATCATCGGTCACTCCGAGCGGCGCGAGTACCACGCGGAGACGGACGAGGTCGTCGCGGCCAAGGTGCAGGCGGCCCTGCGTCACGGGCTCGCTCCCGTGATCTGCGTGGGCGAGACCGCGGAAGACCTCGAGAAGCACGGCGCATCGGCTGTTCCGGTGGCGCAGCTCGAGACCGCTCTCGCTGGCGTGGCGGCGGATGCCGACATCGTCGTGGCGTACGAGCCGGTCTGGGCGATCGGCTCGGGCCAGGCCGCGACGCCGCAGCAGGCGCAGGACGTGTGCGCGAAGCTCCGCGAGGTCGTCGGATCGGTGCTCGGTGCGGACGCCGCCGCGCGCACCCGCATCCTCTACGGCGGATCGGTGAAGTCCGGGAACATCGCCGGCTTCATGCGCGAGCCCGATGTCGACGGTGCCCTCGTCGGAGGCGCGAGCCTCGTCGCAGACGAGTTCGCAGCGATCATCCGCTACCAGAAGCACGTCGGCGTGTGACGTCGTACGGCCCGGCGACCAACGACAGGTCGCCGGGCCGTACGCGTATCCGCGCAGGTGCTGGATATACTTGACCCTCGTGCGATCGGAACGATCGCCGGAAAGGTGACGACCACCGTGCAGATCCTCGAGTTCGTGCTGCAGGTGCTTCTGGGCATCACCAGCCTGCTCCTGACGTTGCTGATCCTGCTCCACAAGGGGCGTGGCGGCGGCCTGTCCGACATGTTCGGCGGCGGGATGAGTTCCGCGATGGGCTCATCGGGCCTCGCCGAGCGCAACCTCAACCGGTTCACGATCGTCCTCGCCCTGGCCTGGTTCCTCTCGATCGTCGCCCTCGGGCTCATCACGAAGTTCACGGTGCTCTGATGGCCACCGGAGGCAACGCGATCCGCGGCACCCGTGTCGGCGCCGGCCCCATGGGTGAGCAGGACCACGGTCACCACGCTGATCGCGTGGCGATCTCGTACTGGGACGCCCTCGGCAACGAGACCGTGCGCTACTTCGCCGCCGGTATCGCCGACGACGAGATCCCCGAAACGATCGACTCGCCCCATTCGGGGCTGCCGGCCGGCCGCGACAAGGCGAATCCGCCCGCTGTCGCCAAGACCGAGCCCTACAAGACCCACCTCGCCTACGTGAAGGAGCGGCGCACCGACGAGGAAGCCGAGCAGCTCCTCGACGAGGCGCTGCAGCAGCTTCGCGAGCGTCGCGGACTCAACTGACGCGACACCGTCGCGACGAACGAAGAGAGCGGATGCCACGGCATCCGCTCTCTTCGTTCGTGTCGTCGACGGTGTCAGTACTGGTCGTCGATGAGCTCCGGCGGCACCTGCGACGCCGTCGCCTCGTCGGTGAACAGGATCGTCCGGCGGGTGCCCTTCGCCCCGGCCGCAGGGACACTGTGATAGCTCGCACCGGCGAGGGCGAGGCCCAGTGCCGCCGACTTGTCGGGCCCGGCCAGCACCATCCAGACGCGCTTGGACGCGTTGATCACGGGACGAGTCAGGGTCACGCGGTCAGACGGCGGCTTCGGCGACTCGTGGACGGCTGCGACCGCGCTGTCGGTGATCCGGATCTCGCCGCGGTCGGGGAACAGCGACGCGATGTGACCGTCGGGACCGACGCCGAGGAAGCAGATGTCGAAGACGGGCCAGGCGACGTCGTCCGCTCCCGCAGCGGCGAGTTCCGCCGCGTAGGCGGTCGCGGCAGCTTCGGCATCCGGCACCTCGTCGGACGCGGCGATCGGATGCACGTTCTCCGCGGGGACGGCGATCGTGTCGAGGAATGCCCGGCGAGCGATCGCCTCGTTCCGGTCATCGCTCTCGCGCGGCACGAAACGTTCGTCGACCCACCAGAAGTGAACGCGTGACCAATCGACGCTGTCGCGATCGGTGTGGGCCCCCAGCCGTTCGAGCACATCGCCGATGATCCCGCCGCCGGCGAGTCCGACGTTGACGGTTCTCCCGTCCGCACCCCACTTCGCCACGCGATCGAGAAAGCGCGATGCGATGGAGCCCGTGAGGGTGTCGACGTCGGGGCTGATGACGACGCGTTTCTCGGCGGTGGGCATCTCAGGCGTCTCCTGCCGGTGAGCGGTGCAGCTGCGCCCAGCCGTCGGTGATGACACGGCCGTACAGGACATCGGGTCCGAGACGCCGTAGCTCTTCGGCGAGGCACTCGCGGAGCGTGCGGCGGGGGAGGACGAGGTCGTGCGACGGCTGGCCGGGCTGGGTCAGGGTGGCGTCGACCGTCGACGTCCGCTCGAGCAGGACGTCGCCGCTCGGGCGCTTCAGGCGCACGCTGCGGATGCCGTGCTCCCATTCCTCGCGAGGGGCATATTGCCAGTTCACCGGAACATCGAGCATCAGGCACAGCCACGCGGCGAGCAGGCCCGTCGACGGGGAGCTGCCGCTTCCGATGACCTCGACCTCGGTCACGGCGTCGTAGGGCGGCTGATCCAGCACGGCGGCGAGCTGCTCGCGCCAGTGCGTCAGACGGGTCCAGGCGAGATCGGTGTCGCCGGGCGCGTAGCCTGCACCGAGAGCGGCGAGTCGTCCGCTGTCGTAGGGAAGGGTGGCAGCATCCGTGATGCGGCGCTGCGCGATGCGGCCGATGGGGGACTGCGACGGGTCTGCCGGCGGGTGATCGGGCCACCATGCCACGACGGGGGCATCAGGGAGCAGCAGGCCCGTGATGAGGGCCTCGTCGTTGCTTGCTGCTCCGCCGCTGGCGCGCAGGACGATGACCTCGCTCGCGCCGGCGTCGCCGCCCACCCGGATCTGCGCGTCGAGCTTCGACTCGCCATCCGGGTTGGTGATCAGCACGATCACGCGCATGGGATGCTCGCGGGACGCGTCGTTCGCGGCCTCGATCGCGTCTTCTTCGAGTCCGTGCGAGGTCGCGATGACCAGTGTGAGCACGCGGCCGAGGGCGACCGCGCCGCCCTCCTCTCGCACGTTGACGAGTTCGCGGGCGATCTTCGACACGGTCGTGTCGGGCAGATCGACGATCATGGACGCCTCCAGACGCGGCCGTCGCGGGCCAGCAGCTCATCTGCGGAAGTGGGACCCCAGGAGCCCGGGGCGTACTGTTCGAGCGGGCCGCCCTGCTTCGCCCAGAACTCCTCCACGGGGTCGAGGATCCGCCACGACAGCTCGACCTCTTCGTGGCGCGGGAACAGCGGCGGGTCTCCGAGGAGGACATCCAGGATCAGGCGTTCGTACGCCTCGGGGCTCGACTCGGTGAACGCGTGGCCGTAGCCGAAGTCCATCGTGACGTCGCGAACCTCCGTGGCGGCGCCCGGGACCTTCGACCCGAAACGGATCGTGACGCCCTCATCCGGCTGAACCCGGATGACGAGGGCATTCTGCCCGAGCTCGGTCGTCTGGTTGCGCAGGAACAGATGCTGCGGCGCACGCTTGAACACGACGGCGATCTCGGTGACGCGCCGGCCGAGACGCTTGCCCGTCCGCAGGTAGAACGGCACGCCCGCCCACCGCCGTGTGGCGATGTCGACCTTGATGGCCGCGTACGTCTCGGTCGTGGACTCCGGGTTCATGCCGTCTTCGGCGAGGAAGCCGGTCACCTCTTCGCCGCCCTGCCAACCGCCGGCGTACTGACCGCGAGCGGTCGCCGTCGACAGATCGTCGGGCAGCTGGACGGCCGCCAGGACCTTCTCCTTCTCGGCACGAAGGTGGTTGGCCTCCATGGAGATGGGCTCCTCCATCGCCGTCAGCGCGAGGAGCTGCAGCAGGTGGTTCTGGATGACGTCGCGCGCTGCACCGATGCCGTCGTAGTAACCGGCACGCCCGCCGACGCCGATGTCCTCGGCCATCGTGATCTGCACGTGGTCGACGTAGTTCGCGTTCCAGATCGGCTCGAACATCTCGTTCGCGAAGCGAAGGGCGAGGATGTTCTGCACCGTCTCTTTGCCGAGGTAGTGGTCGATGCGGAAGATCGAATCAGCCGGGAAGGCCACTTCGAGCGCGGCGTTCAGCTCGCGTGCCGTCTTCAGGTCGCTGCCGAACGGCTTCTCGATGACCACGCGCCGCCAGGTGTCGGCGTCGGCGTGCTCGTCGACCAGGCCCGAGTCCTTCAGCTGCTTCGCGACGATGGGGAAGTCCTTCGGCGGGATCGACAGGTAGAACGCGTGATTGCCCATCGTCCCGCGATCCACGTCGAGCTTCTCGACGGTCTCGCGCAACCGGCTGAACGCGTCGGCGTCGCCGAACTCGCCCGAGACGAAGCGGATGCCCTGAAGGAGCTGCTTCCACGTCTCCTCCCGGAACGGCGTGCGGGCGTACTGCTTCACCGCGGAGTGCACGACCTCGGCGAAGTCCTGGTCCTCCCAGTCGCGTCGGGCGAACCCGACGAGGGCGAACCCCGGGGGCAGCAATCCGCGGTTGGCGAGGTCGTACACGGCGGGCATGAGCTTCTTGCGCGACAGGTCGCCGGTGACACCGAAGATCACCAGGGCGCTCGGCCCCGCGATGCGGTTCATACGACGGTCGTCGGGATCGCGCAGAGGGTTGTGGGCGCGCGAGATCTCCACGGTCATGGGAGGGGTCTTCCTACTGGGCGGCTTCGAAAAGGGTGAGGACCTCGGTTGCGGGGTCCGTCAGGGTGAGCGTGACGACCGGACGGCCGCGCTCGGCGAGGACTGCGGCGTCGCCGGAGGCCTGCGCTTCGATCAGTCGGCCGAACGTGAACGGCCGACCGGGAATCTCGAGGTCGACATCGGTTCGCTCGGTGATCTGGAGGAAGACGCCGTTCGCGGGGCCGCCCTTGTGATATTGACCAGTGGAGTGCAGGAATCGTGGTCCCCAGCCGAACGTGGTCGGGCGGCCGGAGTCCGCCGCGATCAGCTCGCGCACACCGGCCAGCTGCGGCACCGAGGTGCGATCGACGTACGCCTGCACGGCGACGTACCCGTCGGACGGGACGCTCTGCCACAGGTGCTCGAGGACGCCCGCCAGCGTGCGGTCTGCCGCGAGCGACGGGTCGGAGACCCGGACCTCGACACCGTTCTCGACGAACAGCGGTGCGGTGGGAGCAGGCTGTGCATCGAGCAGACCTCGCGCCGCAGTCTTGGCCGCCTCGACATCGGGCTGGTCGAACGGGTTGATCCCGAGCAGACGCCCGGCGATCGCGGTCGCGTACTCCCACACGAGGAACTGCGCTCCGAGCGACCCGCTGACGAGCACCTCGCCGGGATGCTGCTCGAGGATCTGGAAATGGACGGCGTCGCCGACGAGCCTGACGACCTGCAGGTCGTCGGGCAGCAGATCGAGCTCGGGGGAGAGCGGCGTCGCGACGACGGGCAGGATGCCGGTGCCGGCCTTTCCCGTCGACTCGGCGACCAGCTGCTCGATCCAGTCGGGGAGACCCACGATGTGGGTGCCGTCGCTGATGAGGGCGAGCTTGTCGCGGCGCGGCTCTCCGCCCGCGATCGCCGCAGCGAGCACGAGCGCGGGGTTGCGCGGATCGTCGACGGCCACCTCGAGCAGCGTCGCGTCGGCCTCATCGAGCAGCTGCCCGATGTCGGCTCCCGCGAGACCAGCCGGCACCAGCCCGAACGCGGTCAGGGCAGAGTACCGGCCCCCGACGGTCGGGTCGGCGGTGAAGACCCGGTGCCCCGCTTCGCGGGCCTCGGCCTCGAGCGGCGAACCGGGGTCGGTGACGACGACGATGCGGTCGGCCGGGTCGATGCCGAGGTCGCTCCAGGCCGCGGCGAACGCGCGCCGGGCCGAGTCGGTCTCGACGGTCGACCCCGACTTCGACGACACGACGAGGACGGTCTCGGCGAGACCGCCCGTCTCGGCGTCGCCGTCGATAGCCGCCAGGACCTGCCCGGGCGCGGTGGAATCGAGGATCGTCAGCGGCACACCGTGGGTGCGTGCGATGACCTCGGGAGCGAGCGACGAACCGCCCATCCCGGCCAGCACGACCCGGGTGATGCCTCGGTCGACGAGCTCGGCGCGCAGCGCCTCGATCTCCGCGACGAGCGGGCGCGACACGGTGACGGCCTGCACCCAGCCGAGTCGGCGGGACGCCTCGTCCGCGGCATCCGGCCCCCACAGGTCGGCGTCACCCGCGGTGATGCCGCTCGCCACCAGATCGCTCACGAGTCGGGGCAGCGTCTGCTCGACGACCTCGGAGACGTGCCCCGAGACGTGGATCTCGAAGCTCAACGGGCGCTCTCCAGAGCCGCGGTCACCGTGCCCTGCAGGTCGTGCCACGACGCGATGAACTTGTCGACACCCTCATCCTCCAGCAGCTGGGTGACGTCATCGAGGTCGACGCCCACGGCCGCGAGGTCGTCGAAGACCTTATGTGCGGCCTCGTACGCTCCGGTGACGGTGTCGCCCGAGATCACGCCGTGGTCGAAGGTCGCCTCGAGCGTCTTCTCGGGCATCGTGTTCACGGTGCCGGGAGCGACGAGCTCGGTGACGTAGAGGGTGTCCGGCAGGGCCGGGTCCTTCACGCCGGTGGAGGCCCACAGCGGACGCTGCAGGTTCGCGCCGGCCGCGACGAGGTCCTGGGCGCGCTGCTCGGCGAACTTCTTCTCGAACAGCTCGTAGGCGAGGCGTGCGTTGGCGACACCGGCGAGCGACTTCAGCTCGTTCGCGGCATCCGATCCGATCGCGGTGAGGCGCTTGTCGACCTCGGTGTCGACGCGCGACACGAAGAACGAGGCGACCGAGTGGATGCCGCCCAGGTCGATGCCCGCCGTGCGGGCGCGCTCGAGACCGACGAGGTAGGCGTCGATGACCTCGCTGTAGCGCTCGAGCGAGAAGATCAGCGTGACGTTGACGCTGATCCCTGCTGCGATGACCTCGGTGATCGCGGGGAGCCCGGCCTTGGTCGCGGGGATCTTGATGAGGACGTTGGGCCGGTCGACCGCGGCCGCGAGCTTCTTCGCCTCGGCGATCGTCGCGTCGGTGTCGTGCGCGAGGTCGGGGGACACCTCGATCGACACCCGGCCGTCGACGCCGCCGGTCTTGTCGAAGATCGGGCGGAAGATGTCGGACGCGTCGCGGACGTCCGTCGTGGTCAGCTCGAAGATCGTGTCATCGGTCGACGCTCCGGCCTTCGCCTGCGCCTCGATGGCCTCCTCGTATCCGACGCCCGCGCTGATGGCGGCCTGGAAGATCGAGGGGTTCGTCGTCACCCCGACGACATTGCGGGTGTCGATGAGCTCCTGCAGGTTGCCGGTCGTGATGCGCTGACGCGACAGGTCGTCGAGCCAGATGCTGACGCCGGCGTCGGAGAGATCCTGGGTGGGCGTGCTCATGCGTTGTTCTCCTCAACAGTTGCGCGGGCGGCCGCGACGACGGCCTCGGTGGTGATTCCGAACTTCTCGAACAGGGTCTGGTAGTCGGCGGACGCGCCGAAGTGATCGATACCGACCGAACGGCCGGTGTCGCCGACGATCGAGCGCCACAGCGGGGTGGCGCCGGCCTCGACGGACACGCGCGCCCGAACGGCGGCGGGGAGCACCGACTCACGGTACGCCTCGTCCTGCTCCGCGAACCACTCCAGCGACGGCGCTGAGACGACGCGCGCCCGGATGCCGTCCGCCGCGAGCGCCTCGCGTGCCTCGACCGCCAGCTGGACCTCGGACCCGGTCGCGACGATGATCACGTCGGGCTGACCGCCCTCGGCGTCGATGAGCACGTAGGCGCCCTTCGCGACGCCGTCGGTGGTCGCGAAGCCGTCTTCACCGCGGGGGAAGACCGGGACGTTCTGACGCGTGAGCGCGATGCCAGCGGGGCCGCCCTGACGACGGAGCAGCTCGTGCCACGCCGCGGCCGTCTCATTCGCGTCGGCCGGACGGACGACGGTGAAGTTCGGGATCAGGCGCAGCGACGAGATCTGCTCGATCGGCTGGTGCGTGGGCCCGTCCTCGCCGAGGGCGATGGAGTCGTGCGTCCACACGTAGATCGAGGGGATGTTCATCAAAGCGGCCAGACGCACCGCGGGGCGCATGTAGTCGCTGAAGATGAGGAAGGTGCCGCCGAAGGCGCGCGTCTTGCCGTGCAGGACGATGCCGTTGACGATCGCACCCATCGCGTGCTCGCGGATGCCGAAGTGCAGGACGCGGCCGTAGGGGTCGCCCGACCACTCGTGCGTCGACCACTCGGTGGGGATGAAGCTCTTGCCCGACTTGATCGTCGTCAGGTTCGACTCGGCGAGGTCGGCCGAGCCGCCCCACAGCTCGGGGAGCTGGTCGGCGAGGGCGTTGATGACCTGTCCGCTCGCGGCGCGGGTCGAGACGGCCTTGCCCGCCTCGAATGCCGGGACCGAGACGTCGGCCGGCAGCTCGCCGGACTCGAGCCGGTCGAGCAGCGCCTTACGCTCGGGGTTGGCGTCGGCCCACGCGTCGAACGACTTCTGCCATTCGGCACGCTCCGCTGCGGCGCGCTCGGCGAGGGCGCGCGTGTGCTCGATGACGTCGTCGGCGACCTCGAAGCTCTTCTCGGGGTCGAAGCCGAGCACCTTCTTGGTAGCGGCGAGCTCGTCGGCGCCGAGCGCCGACCCGTGGATCTTGCCGGTGTTCTGCTTGCCGGGAGCCGGCCATCCGATGATCGTCTTGAGCACGATGAGGGACGGCTTGTCGGTCTCGCCCTTCGCGGCCTCGATCGCGGCGTAGAGCGCGGCGACGTCTTCGACGTACTCGCCCGTGCTCTTCCAGTCGACCGTCTGCACGTGCCAGCCGTACGCCTCGTAGCGTGCGGCGACATCCTCGGTGAAGGCGACGTTCGTGTCATCCTCGATCGAGATCTGGTTCGCGTCGTAGATCGCGATCAGGTTGCCGAGCTGCTGGTGTCCGGCGAGCGATCCGGCTTCAGCCGTGATGCCCTCCTGCATGTCGCCGTCGCTCGCGATCACATAGATGAAGTGATCGAACGGAGAGGTGCCCGCCGGCGCCTCGGGGTCGAACAGTCCGCGCTCGTAACGCGCCGCGTAGGCGAAGCCGACGGACGTCGCCAGGCCCTGACCGAGGGGGCCGGTCGTGATCTCGACGCCCTTGGTGTGGCCGTACTCGGGGTGTCCGGGAGTCAGCGACCCCCACGTGCGCAGCGCCTTGAGGTCGTCGAGCTCGAGTCCGAAGCCGCCCAGATAGAGCTGCACGTACTGCGTGAGCGAGGAGTGCCCGGCCGACAGGATGAAGCGGTCACGTCCGAGCCAGTCGGTGTCCGCCGGATCGTGGCGCAGCACGCGCTGATAGAGGAGGTAGGCGGCAGGGGCCAGGCTCATGGCCGTACCCGGGTGGCCGTTGCCCACCTTCTCCACCGCATCCGCGGCCAGGACGCGGGCGGTGTCCACCGCGCGCCGATCGATCTCGTCCCAACGAAGTTCCGACACTCGGTCGCCTTTCTCGAGAGGCAGCGCCTGCGCATGCCGCTCCGCAGTCAGGAAGGGAGGGTTTCGGCGCCGGCGCGCGTATGTGTTCAGCATAGCGATGACGTCAGGCTGCCGGGGCGCGGACGTCGTCTTGTGACGGTCGTGGTACGGGCGGCCCGGCGGAGGACGTCGTCGGCGGATGCCCTAGACTGAACAGGTTCACAGCGGTGAGATGCGGGGAGCGATGGACATCACGACGACTGCGCGTTCGGCCTCTGTCGACACTTCTCGCGGAACGTCCTTCGGTGCCACGGTGCGCGCCTACGTCGCCCTCACCAAGCCGCGCGTGCTCGAGCTTCTGCTGGTGACGACCGTGCCGGTGATGATCCTCGCCGCCGGCGGCCTGCCGAACCTGTGGCTCGTGCTGGCGACGGTGGTCGGGGGAGCGATGAGCGCCGGATCCGCCGCCGCGTTCAACATGTACCTCGACCGCGACATCGACGCGCACATGAAGCGCACCGAGAACCGTCCGATCGTGACCGGCGAGGTCTCGGCCCGCGGAGCACTCGTCTTCGCGTGGACGCTCGCCGTGGCATCCACCGTCTGGCTCGCCGCGACGACCAACTGGGTCGCGGCATCCCTCAGCGTCTTCGCCATCTTCTTCTATGTCGTGATCTACACGATGATCCTCAAGCGTCGTACCGAGCAGAACATCGTCTGGGGCGGCATCGCGGGGTGCTTCCCGGTCGTCATCGGCTGGTCCGCCGTGACCGGATCGCTCTCGTGGGCGGCGCTCATCCTGTTCGTGCTGGTGTTCCTCTGGACACCGCCGCACTACTGGCCGCTGTCGATGAAGTACAAGAACGACTACGACGAGGTCGACGTGCCCATGCTGGGCGCCACACGCAACGGCTCGCAGGTCGGACTCCAGGTCATCCTCTACGCGTGGGCGACAGTGGTGTGCTCGTTGCTGCTCATCCCGGTCGCGCCCATGGGACTCGTGTACAGCGTGTCGGCGATCGTCTTCGGCGGCTGGTTCCTCTACGAGTCGCACCGCCTGTACAACCGTGCGGTCCGCGGCGAGCAGGCTCGTCCGATGCGCGTCTTCCATGCGTCGATCACGTATTTGACGCTCGTCTTCGTGGCCATCGCGGTCGACCCGCTGCTGCCCTTCTGACGCCGCCCCCGGCTGCGCGCTGGCTTCGCTCTTCACCTGGCAGCTGCTGCCCGCTCCGCGGCCCTGTGCGGGCGTGTGCTGCCAGGTGAGCTCGCCGGGTTTGGGCTCGGTTGGCGGTTGGCGCCGCTTCGCGGGGTGGGTGGGGGCGTGTGCTGCCAGGTGAGCTCGCCGGGTTGCTCGGTTGGCGGTTGGCGCCGCTTCGCGGGGTGGGTGGGGGCGTGTGCTGCCGGGTGAGCTCGCGGGGTTGGGCTCGGTTGGCGGTTGGCGCCGCTTCGCGGGGTGGTTGGGGCGCTCGGTGACACATGAACCGCGGGATCGGCGGGCCCACGTGGCGGGTGATGCCGCTTCGGGGTGAGGAGGCGCGACGGAGGGCTCGGGCTACGGGCACACGAGCAGAACGGCCGCCCTCCGCACCCGGGGGCCCGGGCGGCGCGAAGGACGGCCGTTCTGGATGTCAGCGGCGCTGGTCAGCGCTGCTGCGCGTCATCGGACGGCGACTCGAGGGTCGAGGTCGCGGCCGTGTCGTGTGCCGAGATGCCAGCGGCGGGCACCGCGGTCGTCTCGGTCGAGACGACGCGCTCCGAGGCGACGGGCTCCGAGGCGACGGGCTCCGAGGCGACGGGCTCCGAGGCGACGGGCTCCGACGCGACGGGAGTCGTGGCGTCCGGGGCGGAAGCGCCGCGCTCGCGCTTGCCGGCGCCGCGCGCGGAGGTCGGGATCGCCGAGCTCACAGCCGCGGCGGCGAGGGCGAGGGCCAGCCCGACGACGCCGGCACCGACGAGGATGCCGCCGAACACGCCCCAGATCTGGCCGACGTACACGTCGACTCCCGTGGCGGTGTTGTCGAGGATGGTCGCCTCCATGTTGCTGAGCTTCTCGACCAGGATGTAGGCGCCACCGCCGATCGCGGCAACCGATCCGGCGACGAGAATCCAGAACGGGATGCTGCGGACGAGGCGGGGGTGAACGGTCATGGTGCTCCTTCGTGTCGCGACCGCTGTCGGCGGCCTCGAACACTCTGCGGGGTCGACCTCTGCGTGCCCCATACGAAGCCTATGAGGCTTCTGTGCGCGCGACCTCTCGTTCGGCGGCGGGCGTGGCGCTCGACAGCGGAGCTTTCAGCGACATCACGACGGCGACCATCGCAGCCACCAGCGCGACCGCGAGCACCATGTGGATGTTGACGAGCACGATCGGCAGCCCCGTGCGCGCCTGCCAGAGCCCGACCGCGATCTGCAGCAACTCGACGCCGAGCAGCAGACCGGTCCAGCGCTGCAGACCGGTCGTGCGGGGGAGGCGGATGGCCCCCGAGACCAGCACGAGCGTCAGCACGAGCGTGACGTAGGCCGGCCAGCTGTGCACGTGCTGCCAGAAGATCGGGTCGAGGCCGTTGCGCGCCGCGGCGTCGTCGCCGGCGTGCGGGCCCGCCCCGGTGAGGAGGATGCCGACGACGACCGTCACCGTGACGGCGAGCGTCGTGGCGTGCGTGGCGATGGCGTACGCGCGGGGAACGATGCGCACCCGCGGTCCGGGGGTGGCGTAGAGGCGCACGAGGAACGCGGTGGCGAGCGCGACCAGGGCGGCCGAGATGAGGTAGTGCAGGCCCACGATGCTGGGGTGCAGGTGCAGCCACACCGTGATGCCCCCGACGACGGCCTGCACGATGATCCCGAGTCCGACGAGGAAGCTCAGCACGGGGAGTTCGCGTCGTGTCGCACGCAGTCGGATCACCGAGAGGAACGCCAGTAATGCGACGACGACCAGCACGCCGGTGAGGGTGCGGTTGCCGAATTCGATGACGCCGTGGATGCCCATCTCAGGGGTCGGGGTGAGCGAGCCCTCAGTGCAGTAGGG
The DNA here is from genome assembly GCF_003610405.1 of Microbacterium sp. AG238. Taxonomy (GTDB): domain Bacteria; phylum Actinomycetota; class Actinomycetes; order Actinomycetales; family Microbacteriaceae; genus Microbacterium. Next base: position 716,455 of record NZ_RAQC01000001.1, on the reverse strand, counting down.
CCAGGTCTCGCATCCCATGCCCGACCCGGTCAGGCGAACGAGGCCGCCGGTGCCGACGATCCCGATGTTCGTGATGACGAGTAGCCACCCCATGACGCGCGTCCAGCGCGTGATGGCGGTCGGCATGATCGTCGCGACGAGTCCGGGGCGGGTTCGGACCTGTGTCATCGGAGTCCTCCGCGAGGCGCTCGATTCGCGCCTCGTACGTTCCGGGCAGGCCCGCGGGTGGGGGCGTTGCCTGTAGAATCGGGTGTGTTCGGGATGGCGGCGCGTGTGCACGTCGTCCCTCACAGTCTAGGCGCGGCATCCGCGTCCATCAGGCCCGCGAATCGGCATCCCCGTCCACGTGACTCCCGTCGGAGTCGGGAATGCCGGGACGGATGACACCGTTGCGGTGCGAAGAGGAGGAAAGTCATGTCGGATGTGCTGATCGACCGACCGGAACTCGAAGGCCTGGGGGTGTACGAGTTCGGCTGGCACGACACGGATGCCGCAGGCGCTGTCGCGCAACGCGGCATCAACGAGGACGTCGTCCGCGGGATCTCGGCTCTCAAGAACGAGCCGGAGTGGATGCTGAAGACCCGTCTGAAGGGTTATCAGCTGTTCGGCCGCAAGCCGATGCCGACATGGGGCGCCGACCTCAGCGACATCGACTTCGACAACATCAAGTACTTCGTGCGCTCGACGGAGAAGCAGGCGCAGTCATGGGAAGACCTCCCGGCTGAGATCCGCGAGACGTACGAGAAGCTCGGCATCCCCGAGGCCGAGCGGCAGCGCCTCGTCGCCGGTGTCGCGGCGCAGTACGAGTCCGAGGTCGTGTATCACCAGATCCGCGAAGACCTCGAGGCGCAGGGCGTCATCTTCATGGACACCGACACAGCGCTCCGTGAGCACCCGGAGTTCTTCGAGGAGTACTTCGGCACCGTCATCCCGGCCGGCGACAACAAGTTCGCCGCGCTGAACACGGCCGTCTGGTCGGGCGGGTCGTTCGTCTACGTCCCCAAGGGCGTCCACGTCGAGATCCCGCTGCAGGCCTACTTCCGGATCAACACCGAGAACATGGGCCAGTTCGAGCGGACGCTGATCATCGCCGACGAGGACAGCTACGTCCACTACATCGAGGGATGCACCGCGCCGATCTACAAGAGCGACTCGCTCCACTCGGCGGTTGTCGAGATCATCGTCAAGAAGAACGCCCGCGTTCGCTACACGACGATCCAGAACTGGTCGAACAACGTGTACAACCTCGTCACCAAGCGTGCGGTCGCGCACGAGGGCGCGACGATGGAGTGGGTCGACGGCAACATCGGATCGAAGGTGACGATGAAGTACCCGTCGATCTACCTGATGGGCGAGCACGCCAAGGGCGAGACGCTCTCGGTGGCCTTCGCCGGTCCCGGTCAGCACCAGGACGCGGGCGCCAAGATGATCCACATGGCGCCGTACACGCAGTCGTCGATCGTGTCGAAGTCGATCGCACGCGGCGGCGGCCGGGCCGGCTACCGCGGCGAGGTGCGGGTCGATGCGAACGCGCATCACTCGGCGAACACCGTGCGGTGCGATGCCCTGCTCGTCGACACCATCTCGCGATCCGACACCTATCCCGCGATCGACATCCGCGTCGACGACGTCCAGCTCGGCCACGAGGCCACCGTGTCGAAGGTCTCCGAGGAGCAGCTGTTCTACCTCATGAGCCGCGGCATGCCCGAGGACGAGGCGATGGCCATGATCGTGCGCGGGTTCATCGAGCCGATCGCGCGTGAGCTCCCGATGGAGTACGCCCTCGAACTCAACAAGCTCATCGAGATGGGCATGGAAGGCAGCGTCGGCTGATATGACGAGCGTCACCCAGGCCCCCGCCACCGGCGAGAAGGGCCACATCGACCCTGCGGCGGCATTCGTGCCGATCCAGACGCGGTCCGAGCGGCCGGCGTCGTACGACCCGGCCGACTTCGCCACCCCGACGGGCCGCGAGGTCAACTGGAAGCACACACCGATCGATCGACTGGCTCCGCTGCTGGTGGACGAGCCCGGCCCGACGGGGGTCGTGTCCGTCGAGGTCAGCGCGCCGGCGGAGGTCGAGCAGGCTCGGCTCCGTGTCGGCGACGCGCCCCGGGGCGAGGTGTTCCGTCCGGAGGATCTGCCGAGTGCCATCGCGTGGTCGCAGGAGCACGAGGCTCCGCTGCTGCGGATCCCGGCCGGCGTCGAACTGAGCGAGCCGGTGGTCGTCAGCCTTCGGGGCAACGGCGGACTCGCGCACGCCCACGTCGTGATCGAGGCCATGCCGAACGCACGCGGAACGGTGATCCTGCGCCACGAGGGCACCGCCGCACATGCGCAGAACGTCGAGATCATCGCTCGCGACGGCTCGGCCCTGACGGTCGTCTCGCTGCAGCGCTGGGATGACGACGCCGTGCACGCCGCGGCGCACCAGGCGCGCGTCGACCGCGACGCCTCGCTCACCCACGTCGTGGTGAGCCTCGGCGGCGCGGTGGTCCGCGTGAACCCGTCGCTCGAACTCGCGGGCTCCGGCGCCGAGGGACGCATGTACGGACTGTCGTTCGCGGATGCGGGACAGCATCTCGAGAGCCAGGTCTACCTCCATCACAAGGGCCCGCAGACCGTCGGCGACGTGCTCTACAAGGGCGCGCTGCAAGGCGAGAGCGCCCACAGTGTGTGGATCGGCGATGTCCTGATCGGCCCGGATGCCGTGGGCACCGACTCGTACGAGGCGAACCGCAATCTCGTCCTCACCGACGGCGCCCGAGCCGACTCGATCCCGAACCTTGAGATCGAGACCGGTGACATCCGGGGCGCCGGCCACGCCAGCGCGACCGGACGATTCGACGACCAGCAGCTGTTCTACCTGCAGGCGCGCGGCATCCCCGAGGCTGAGGCGCGTCGTCTCGTCGTGCTCGGCTTCCTCGCCGAGATCGTCCAGAAGATGGGCGTCGACGAGCTGGCCGACGAGCTGTTGGAGGCCATCGAGGCCGAGCTCGCCGCCGGAGCCGGCGCGTGACCGCGCAGAAGGTCCTGAAGCTCAGCGAGCTCGAGCAGGACACCGCTGTGCGCGTCGTCATCGACAAAGTCCCCATGGCCGTCGTGCTCGACGGCAACGGCGAGGTGCACGCGATCGGCGATACCTGCACCCACGGCGACATCTCGCTCGCCGAGGGTTTCGTCGAAGGTGACACGCTGGAGTGCTGGGCCCACGGCTCGGCGTTCTCATTGCGCACCGGCGCACCGCTGAATCTCCCGGCCTACGAGCCGGTCCCCGTTTACGAGGTCACGATCGACGGGGACGACATCCTCATCGATCCCGCCGTGACCCGCGATGTGAAGTGAAGTAAGGAACCCGACATGTCTGTTCTCGAGATCCGCGACCTGCACGTGACGGTCGAGACCGAGGCGGGGCCCACCCCGATCCTCAACGGTGTCACCCTCACGGTGCGCACCGGCGAGACCCACGCGATCATGGGGCCCAACGGCTCCGGCAAGTCGACGCTCGCCTACGCGATCGCCGGTCACCCCAAGTACACCGTCACCGGCGGCTCGATCACGCTCGACGGCGAGGACGTCCTCGAGATGTCCGTCGACGAGCGCGCTCGTGCGGGCCTCTTCCTCGCGATGCAGTACCCGGTCGAGGTGCCCGGCATCACGGTCACGAACTTCCTCCGTACCGCCAAGACGGCCGTCGCGGGAGAGGCGCCGGCGATCCGGTCGTGGACGAAGGATGTCAAGCAGGCGATGGCCAACCTGCGCATGGACCCGAAGTTCGCGCAGCGCAACGTCAACGAGGGCTTCTCGGGCGGCGAGAAGAAGCGCCACGAGATCCTCCAGCTCGAGCTGCTCAAGCCGAAGATCGCGGTGCTCGACGAGACCGACTCCGGTCTCGATGTCGACGCGCTCAAGATCGTCTCCGAGGGCGTGAATCGGGCGAAGTCCGAGACCGACCTGGGCGTGCTGTTGATCACGCACTACACCCGCATCCTGCGCTACATCCAGCCGCAGTTCGTCCACGTCATGGTCAAGGGCCGTATCGTCGAGGAAGGCGGCCCCGAGCTCGCCGACCGACTCGAAGAAGAGGGCTACGACCGCTTCCTCGACGCCGACGCCCCCGTCGACGCGTAAGATCGTTACATGACCGCAACACTCGCGCCCGAGAAGTACGACGAGGTCACCGAGGCCCTCAAGGACGTCATGGACCCCGAGCTGGGGATCAACGTCGTCGACCTGGGTCTCATCTACGACCTCGCGTGGGACGACGAGAACGACGCTCTCATCATCCACATGACGCTGACGTCGGCGGGCTGCCCGCTGACCGACGTCCTCGAGGAGCAGACAGCACAGGCCCTCGACGACGTCGTGGATCGCTTTCGCATCAACTGGGTGTGGATGCCGCCGTGGGGCCCCGAGCGGATCACCGACGACGGCCGCGACATGATGCGCGCCCTCGGTTTCGCGATCTGACGGAACTCCGGAGACGAAAGCCCTCGTGACCGCCCCTCGGCGGCGACGGGGGCTTTCGTCATGCGGCGACACCTTCCGGCGGACCGACCGGCGCCGCGATTAGGCTCGCCGAATGAACATCCAGCCCCTCGACGCCCTCCCGCTCGAGACGCTGCGGCGACGGTCGAGCACGAAATGGCGATCGTATCCGCACGACGTCATCCCGATGTTCGTCGCCGAGACCGACTTCGCGCTGGCCGAGCCGATCACGCGTGCGCTTCGCGAAGCGGTCGAGATCGGTGACACCGGCTACACGCCCCCGCAGCCCGGCATCGCGGAGGCGTTCGTCGGATTCGCCCAGCGGCGGTGGGGATGGACGGTCGACCCGAACCGCGTCCGCTGGACCGGAGACGTCATGATGGGCGTCGTCGAGCTCCTGCGTGCCACGGTCGCCCCCGGAGATCGGGTCGTGGTCAATCCTCCGGTCTACCCGCCGTTCTTCGACACGGTCGCCGAGGCGGGGGCCATCGTCGAGGAGGTGTCGCTCGTCGATACGGGGTCGGCCTGGGAGCTCGACATCGACGGTATCGAGCGGGCTCTCGCCGCCGGTGCCCGGGCCGTGCTGCTGTGCAACCCTCACAATCCGACGGGAACGGTCCATTCGCTCGAGTCTCTCCGCGCGCTCGCGGCGATCGCGCGCAGGTATGACGCCGTCGTGATCAGCGACGAGATCCACGGCCCGCTCGCCGCGGCTGACGTCGTGTTCACCCCATTTCTCACGGCATCGTCGGAGGCCGCCGCGGTCGGGTACGCCGTGACGAGCGCGTCCAAGGCCTACAACCTCGCCGGTCTGAAGTGCGCCGTGATGGTGACGGCATCCGAGGCGAACGCCGATGTCGTGCGCGGCCTGCCCTGGGAGGTCGAATGGCGCACCGGTCTGTTCGGCGCGCTGGCGACGATCGCCGCGTTCTCTCCGGAGTCGGATGCGTGGCTCGACGGTCTGCTCGCTCGGCTCGACCTCAATCGGCGGCTGCTGGGTGAGCTGCTGGCCGAGCATCTCCCGCGGGCGCGCTATCGCATCCCAGACGCGGGATTCCTCGCGTGGATAGACGTGTCGGCGTACGGCTGGGGCGACGACCCGGCCGACGCGATCCGTGACGGCTCGCGCGTCGCGCTCCACCATGGGCCGTTCTTCGGAACGGAGGGCGTCGGGCACGTGCGTCTGAACTTCGGCTGCGGGCCCGAGGTCCTGCGAGAGGCCGTCGGCCGCGTCGGCGCGTTCGCCCGTCAGACGGTGCTTGCCCGCGGGTGAGCCGCATCACGCTCGACTCGCCAAGGAACGCGGATGCCGAGCTCCTCGCACCCGCGAATCTTGGCGACTCGTCGTCCGGGCTTCGTCAGTTCTCGGAGCGCCCGAGCCGCCAGTAGCCCATGAAGGCAACGGCTCGGCGGTCGACGCCCACGGTGCTGACCAGGTGGCGTCGCAGAGTCTTGATCGCCGACGCCTCGCCGGCGAGCCAGGCGTAGAGCGGCGCGCGCTTGAGGGCGGCGCCGCCCTTGGCGGTGCGCGGCACTTCCCAGAGGATGTCGGCGTCGATGTCGATCTCTTCGACCTCGGCGCCGATTCCGGCGGGAGCGAGACGCGCGGCGGTGTCTTCGACCGCCGGGATCAGATGCGCGTGACGTTCGCCGTCACCACAGCGCGCGGCGATCCGGCGCTCGAACCCGGGATGGTGCGGCAGGTAGTCGAGGTCGGCCTCGGTGGGGACCTCCAGCACCACGGTGCCGCGCGCCTCCGGAGGCAGCTGCTCGAGGATGACGGCGATCGCCGGCGCGGCGGTCTCATCACCGGCGAGGAGGATGGCGTCGGTGTCGGCGGGCGGGACGAAGTCGATCCCGTAGCTCACGCCGGTGTGCGTGGTCGTCGGGGCGAGGATGAGCACCTCGTCACCGACGCGGGCGCCGGCGATCCACGCCGACGCCGGACCGAGGACATCGTGGGCGACCATGTCGATGTCGACCTCGCGCAGGGCGGGCCGGACGGCGCGTGTCGTGTACGTCCGCATCACGGGGCGCGCCTCGGGGGAGAGGGCGCGCCAGCCGTCGTACCAATCGTCGCCCGTCGGCATGGTGTCGATGGACGCGGTGTCGGTGGGGAACAGGATCTTCACGCGCTGGTCGAATCCGGGGTCGCCGTAGTCGGCGAGGTCGTCGCCGTGGAAGGTGAACCGTCGGAAGCTCGGCGTGAGGTCGGTGATGTCCGCGACGGAGACGCGGAAGAAGTCGAGGGCGGGTCGAGTCATGGTGTTCCAATCAGCCGGCGTGTGAGCCGTCGACGTCAGGGGTGGTCAGCTCTGCGGGCACGTGGTGACGGCCGATGGGCAGCACGAGCGGCCGTCCGGTGAGCGGGTCGGGGATGACGCGACTGTCGAGTCCGAACACCGCGCGGACGGTCTCGGCCGTCAACACGTCGCCCGGGTCGCCGGCGCCGTAGAGGCGGCCTCCGGCCATGGCGACGAGGTGGTCGGCATACCGGGCGGCGAGGTTGAGGTCGTGGAGGACCATCACGATCGTCGTCCCGCGGTCGCGGTTGAGGTCGGTGAGCAGGTCGAGGACGTCGATCTGATGGCTCACATCGAGGAACGTGGTGGGCTCGTCGAGCAGCAGTACGTCGGTCTGCTGGGCCAGGGCCATCGCGATCCACACGCGCTGACGCTGTCCGCCCGACAATTCGTCGACCGATCGATCGGCGATGGCAGCGGTGTCGGTGGCGTCCAGTGCCGACGCGACGGCTTCGTCGTCTGCCCGGGTCCAGCGCGCCAAGGGCCCGTGGTGCGGCGTCCGGCCGCGGCTCACGAGATCGGAGACTGTGATCCCCTCGGGTGCGATCGGCGACTGCGGCAGGAGCCCGAGATCGCGCGCCACCCGCTTCGTGGGCAGACGATGGATGTCCTTGCCATCGAGCAGCACGCTGCCCGCCCTCGGCGTGAGCAACCGTGCCATCGACTTCAGCAGAGTCGACTTGCCGCAGGCGTTGGCGCCGACGATCGCCGTGATGCGGCCGCCGGGCACGACGAGGTCGAGCTCGTCGACGATGACGCGGTCGCCGTAGCCGAGGCGGACTCCGCGTGCTTCGAGGGAGCGGTCCGCGGTCATAGTGAGCCTCCTGAGCGGCTGCTGCGGATGAGCAGGAAGATGAGGTACGGGGCGCCCAGTACGCCGGTCACCACTCCGACGGGCAGCCGGATGCCGAGGAGATACTGCGCGGTGAGGTCGGCGACGAGCACGAGGAGCGACCCGAAGAGGCCTGCAGCGAGGACGGGGGACCCGACGGGGCCCAGCATCCGTGCGGCGATCGGGCCCGACAGGAACGCGACGAACGAGATCGGCCCCGCGGCGGCGGTGGCGAAGGCCAGGAGCGCGACGGCGGCGATGATCAGCAGGACGCGGCGGCGTTCGACGGCGACCCCGAGGGCGGCGGCCGTGTCGTCGCCGAGTCGCATGAGCTCGAGATCGCGAGTGAGCCACAGCAATGCGGGTACGACGATGACCATCGTGAGCGCCAGGGGGATCGCCTGGTCCCACGAAGCTCCGTTGAGGTTGCCCGTGATCCACCGCATCGCGGCCTGGAGATCCCACTCGGCGGCTCGCGAGAGCACGTACGAGACGACGCTGTTGAAGATCGCGGCCACTCCGATGCCGATGAGGATGAAGCGCGCGCCGGCACCTCCGTCCTTGAAAGCGAGGAGGTAGATCATCAGGGCCGTCACGAGGGCGGCCACCGTGGCCAGCAGCGAGATGCCCGCCTCGCTGAGCGAGAGGAAGACGATTCCGACGACAGCGGCGGCACTCGCGCCCGCGTTGACGCCGATGATGTCGGGGCTGGCCAGCGGATTGCGCAGCATCGTCTGGAAGACGGCGCCGCCCATGCCGAAGCAGAGACCCGTGAGGAGCGCGACGGTGGCGCGAGGCAGGCGCAGCTCGCCGACGGTGAACGAGGCGCCCGGAACCGTCTGGCCGGTGACGACACCCCACACCTCGGTGGGGGAGTAGAAGGTCTGCCCGACCATGAGCGAGACCGCGTACATGACGATGACGGCGGCCAGCAGGGAGCCGAGCACGACACGTCGGCGCCAGGCGCGACGCCGGCGCCCGGCGACGACCACGTCGATCGTCGAACGGGATGCTCCGGGCGCGGTCATAGGGCCCGCATCTTCTGTCGGCGGACGATCGCAATGAAGAACGGCGCGCCGATGAGCGCGGTCACGATCCCGACCTCGACCTCCTGGGGGCGGGCGATGACACGACCGACGACGTCGGCGACGATCAGCAGGCCCCCGCCCACGAGGGCGGAGACGGGGAGGAGCCAGCGGTGGTCGGGGCCGACGAGGAGGCGGCAGATGTGGGGAACGATGAGTCCCACGAATCCGATGGGACCGGCGACGGCGGTCGCTGCTCCGCAGAGGATGACGGCGCCGAGCGCGGCGATCAGACGCGCGGTGCGTACGCGCTCGCCGAGGCCCGCTGCGAGCTCATCCCCGAGTGCGAGGGAGTTCAGCGCTGCGCTGGCCGCGAGGCAGACGATCGTGCCGACGGCGAGGAAGGGGAGCACGAGCACGATCTTCTCGGCGGTCGCGCCGCCGACTCCGCCGATCTGCCAGAACCGGAAGACGCTCATGACGTCGATGCGCGGGAGGAGGATGGCGCTGATGAGCGAGCTGAACGCGACCGCGGTCGCCGCCCCGGCGAGAGCGAGCTTGAGAGGGCTCGCGCCGCCTCGGCCCAGCGAGCCGATCGTGTAGACGAAGACCGCGGCGATCGCTGCGCCGAGCATGGCGAGCCAAATGTAGCCGAACGCACTGGTGACGCCGAAGAACGCGAGCCCGATGACGACCGCAAGAGACGCGCCGCCGTTGATGCCGAGGATCTGAGGATCTGCGAGGGGGTTGCGCGTCACACCCTGCATCACGGCGCCCGACACCGCCAGGGCGGCCCCGACGATGAGGGCGAGGACGGTGCGCGGAACGCGCTTGGAGACCGCCGCCGCGGAGGTGGTCTCGACGCTTCCGCTGAGTCCGGCGATGATGTCGTCGAATGAGACCGCGCGCGTGCCGAAGGTCACCGAGACGACGCTCGCCGCGAGGACGAGGAGCGCCAGGACGATGAGCCAGACGACGCGCCGCCGCCGGAAGCTGCGCCGCGGGGGCGCGCTCACGGCGGCGGCCGTCGTCATGGTCGGAGCGCTCACGGCATCCGACGCAGTTCGCCTGCGATCACGAGCTCGCCTTCGCGGCGGCCGCGCCGATCATGTCGACGTACTCCGACGTGAGGGGATCGGTGATCGAGAGGGGGCTGGGGTTAGCCGCTGCGGCGAGCGGGTCGTTCGACGCGGGGAGCACCACGACGGCTCCGGATGCGACGGCGGGGATGCGCGAGAGCAGCGGGTCTGCCTGCATCGCGGCGAGCGTGGCGTCGTCGCCGTAGGTCACGAGCACCTGGAGGTCGGAGAAGCGCTCGATCTCCTCCGTGCTGTTGGTGATCCAGAACTGGTCGGTGCCCTTCGACTGCTCCGCGACGGTCGCGGCCGGGGTGAGCCCCAGGTCCTCGAGGAAGAGGGGTCGCGGGTCGGCGGTCGAGTAGAAGCCGATCTGGCTGAGATCCGTCGCGTCGAAGGAGCTGAACAGCGTCGTCTTGCCGGCGATGTCGGGGTATGCGCCCGTCAGCTCGTCCAGGTGGGTCGTGAGGTCGTCGACGAGCGTCTCCGCCTCGTCCTTGAGGCCGAGCGCCGTGCCGTTCATAACGGTGAGCTCCTGCCAGCTGGTGCCCCACGCGATGTCGGGGTACGCGACGACGGGGGCGATCTTGCTCAGAGTCTCGTAGTCGTCCTGAGTCAGGCCCGAGTAGGCGGCGAGGATGACGTCGGGCCGCGTATCGGCGACGGCCTCGAAGTCGATGCCCTCGGCTTCGTCGAACAGCACCGGGGTGTCGCCGCCGAGCTCGTCGAGCTTGTCCTTCACCCACGGGAGGATGCCGTCGCCGTCATCGTCTCCCCAGGTGACGGCGGGCATGCCGACCGGGACGACGCCGAGGGCGAGCGCGGCCTCCTGGTTTCCCCAGGAGACGGTCGCGACACGGGTGGGCTTGCTGTCGATCGTGGTCTGGCCGAACGCGTGGTCGATGGTGACGGGGAACGCGTCGGACGACGCGTCTCCGGAAGCGGCGGGAGCCGAATCGGGAGCCGCGGTCGAACCGCAGCCGGCGAGGAGCAGCGTGGCTGCGATGATGGCTGCGGCGGCTGTGCGGATGCGGGGCACAGTGTCCTCCAGAGGAGAGGTGAGTAAGGGCAGGCTTACTTTACGTCGGCGATGTCCATCGTGCCAATCCGCTGCAGCCCGGCTGAAGGTGGTCGGGGGTGCGGTCTGCGGCGGATGCCCGTGGACAGCGAGTAGGATGAGAGGCTGGCCGTTCGGCCGCCCTCCCTGTTCCCGACGATTGGACGATCGCTGTGCTCGCCGTGCACGACCTCGAAATCCGCGTGGGCGCGCGCACGCTGATGGCGGACGTGTCGTTCCGTGTCTCCGATGGCGACAAGATCGGCCTCGTCGGACGTAACGGAGCGGGCAAGACCACGCTCACCAAGGTGCTCGCCGGCGACCTCCTGCCCAGCGACGGCAAGGTCGAACGCTCGGGCGAGCTGGGCTACCTGCCGCAGGATCCCCGATCGGGCGACCCGGAGATGCTCGCGCGCACCCGCATCCTCGATGCCCGCGGGCTCGGGACCATCGCCGTGGACATGCAGACCGCGTCGCTCGAGATGGGCGCGGACGATGAAGCGGCCGCTGCAAAAGCGATGCGCCGCTACGGCAACCTCATGGAGCGTTTCGAGGCCCTCGGCGGATACGCCGCCGAGGCTGAGGCGGCGTCCATCGCGCACAACCTGTCGCTGCCGGACCGCATCCTCGACCAGCCGTTGAAGACGCTGTCCGGCGGTCAGCGGCGACGCATCGAGCTGGCCCGCATCCTCTTCTCGGACGCCCAGACGATGATCCTCGACGAGCCGACGAACCACCTCGACGCCGACAGCGTCGTGTGGCTTCGGGAGTTTCTGAAGGGATACAAGGGCGGGCTGATCGTCATCAGCCACGATGTCGAGCTCGTCGGCGAGACGGTCAACCGGGTCTTCTACCTGGACGCGATGCGCCAGGTCATCGACGTCTACAACATGAACTGGAAGAACTACCTGCGCCAGCGGGTCGCGGACGAGGAGCGGCGCAAGAAAGAGCGCGCCAACGCCGAGAAGAAGGCGACGGCGTTGCAGCAGCAGGCCGCCCGCTTCGGCGCGAAGGCGAGCAAGGCCGCCGCGGCGCACCAGATGGTCGCGCGAGCCGAGAAGCTCCTCTCCGGTCTCGACGAGGTGCGGCAGGAAGACCGCGTCGCGAAGCTCCGGTTCCCCAAGCCCGCGCCGTGCGGCAAGACGCCCCTCATGGCGTCCGGGCTGTCGAAGTCGTACGGCTCGCTGGAGATCTTCACCGACGTCGATCTCGCCATCGACCGCGGGTCGAAGGTCGTGGTGCTCGGGCTGAACGGGGCCGGTAAGACGACGCTGCTGCGCATCCTCGCCGGTGTCGACCAGCCCGACACCGGCATGCTCGAGCCGGGTCATGGGCTGCGCATCGGCTACTACGCGCAGGAGCACGAGAACCTCGACGTCTCCCGTTCGGTGCTGCAGAACATGATGTCGGCCGCGCCCGACATCACCGAGACCGAGGCTCGGAAGGTGCTCGGTTCGTTCCTGTTCACCGGTGACGACGTCCTCAAGCCCGCGGGCGTCCTCTCCGGCGGTGAGAAGACCCGATTGTCGCTCGCGACGCTCGTCGTGTCATCGGCGAACATGCTGCTCCTCGACGAGCCGACCAACAACCTCGACCCCGCTTCGCGTGACGAGATCCTCGGTGCGCTCGCGCACTACGAGGGCGCTGTCGTGCTCGTCTCCCACGATGAGGGCGCCGTGGAGGCGCTGAATCCGGAGCGTGTGCTGATCCTGCCCGACGGCGTCGAGGACATCTGGGGACGCGACTACCTCGAGCTCATCACCCTGGCCTGAGCGTTCGGGGCCCCGCAGTCAGTTTCGGCTGGAGTCGAGGATCGCGTCCTCGTCCTCCATGTCGCGATCGCGCTTGGTGTCGCGTCGTCGACGGAGGCTGGCGGGGACGACCGACGTCTCGCGAGGACCGGATGCCGTGACGGCAGCGACCAGCTCGTCGCCCGACGACGGCGCGAGGAGTGCGGCGGCAGCGGCGGCATCCTCCTCGTCCTCACGCCGGTGGCGGCGTTCGGTGCGGATCATGTACCAGATGAAGACGAAGCCCATGATCGCGAACAGGATCCACTGGATCGCGTAGGACAGGTGCGGACCCGGGTCCTCCGAGGGGACCGGCATGGCTCCGAGCGTCTCGGCGGGGGCGGGGTCCTCCGAGACGAGCAGCCCGTAGGCCGATGTCACGACGTCGCCGGTGAGGCCGGCTTCGTCGACGACGAGGTCGATGTTGATCGTCGGCACCTGCCCGTCCGGAGCCGAGCGGCCCGAGGTGGGTGCGGCTTCGGCGGGCTTCAGGCGGGCCACGACCGTCACGGTGCCGGACGGCGCAGCGGCGATCGACGCGGGTTCGGGGGCGTCGGACGCCGGGGGCACCCACCCGCGGTCGACGACGAACACGCGCCCGTCGTTCGTCTCGAACGGGACGAGCACCTCGAAAGCCGATGTGCCCCCGTGCGGACGGTTCCGCACGAGCACCTGGTCGTCGGCGAGGTACCGTCCGGTCAGCTCCACCGGGTGCCACTCGTCGGTCGGATCGAGCTCGCTCCCCGGGGGGAGGACGTCGGAAAGCGCGGCCGGATCGGCGTCGTAGTTGCGCTCGACGAGCTCGAGCTGCGCACTGCGCTCCTCGTTGCGCGTGAACTGCCAGTTCGACAGATAGGCGCAGGCGATCGCGAAGGCGATGGCGACCGCGACGTAGCCGCTCCAGCGCAGAGCCGTCTTCGCCCTCATGATCCGCCCGCTCCGCTGGTCTCGACGGTGACAGGCTCGACGCTCACGGGGAAGTCCCTCGCGGCGACGAACTCGCGCAGGTACGCGACGTGGTCGTCGCATGCCACCCAGATCTTCCGCCGATCGGCGGAGTGGATGCGCGGATTGCGCCAGATGACCCGCCACCGTGCCGACGCGCGGCATCCGGCGCGGGAGCACTCGATGTCGTTCACTCCGGCCGCGACTCCCGAATCTCGATCACGGTCGGCTTCGCGGGTGCTTCCGGCGAGCTGGGCACCTCGCTCGGGCGCTCGGGAAGGGCTGCCAGAGGTGAGACGGCCGCGGGCTCGCGCACGTCGTCGCCGACGTTCGCGATCACCACCGCGAAGTACGGGAGGAAGATCGCTCCGACCGCCAGGGCCGCCGTGTGCCAGCCGTACGGGGCGATGACGACCATCAGCACGAAGCACACGACCCGCACCGCCATCATGATGAAGTACTTCGTCATGCGGCGGTTGGAGTCGTCGTGCGGAGCTCGTGGGAGCGAGGTCGCCGACGGTGTTGCGGGCTGATGCTTCACGGTGCATCAAGGATACGCCCGGGTGGTCGGGGGAGGCCGGTCTCAGAAGCTCGACGAGTACGAGCTGTAGCTGTCCTGTTCGATGGCCCAGCCGATGAACGAGGCGAAGACGATCACCCCGACGATCGCGAGGGCGAGACCGGCGTAGCCGACGATGAGGCCGGCCAGGGCCATTCCTCGCCCGTTCTCGTTGGTCCGCTTGATCTGCGACAGCGAGATGTGGCCCATGATGACGCCCGCGATCGATCCGATGATCGGGAGGATCCAGATGAACCCGACGATCGAGGCGATCATCGACACGATCGCGAGTGCGTTCGTCTTCTGCGGCTGGTATCCGCCGTAGCCGTACGCCGGCGGCGGGTAACCGGCCGGCTGGTAGGCCTGCTGCTGCGGCGGATTCGCGTAGGGCGGGGCGGGGGGAGGGACGGGAGCGCCGGAGGCGGGTTGCCCGGGCGCGGGGTACGGCTGCTGCGGCTGGGGCTGGTCGCTCACATCTGCTCCTCGTCGACGTCGGGCCGCCAGCTTATCGTTCGCGGGCGTCGCACGCGCTGCGACTAGGCTTGCGGGGTTCGCGCAGCAGACACAGGAGAGCCGTATGTCCACGTCCCGAGTCGTTCTCGTCACCGGAGGAAACCGCGGTATCGGCCGCGCGATCGCTGAGCGCTTCATCGCCGACGGCCACCGTGTCGCGGTGACGGCCCGGTCGGGCGAGGGGCCCGAGGGCGCGCTGACCGTCCGCGCCGATGTGACGGACGCGGCATCCATCGACGCTGCTTTCACGCAGGTCGAGAACGAGCTCGGGCCGGTCGAGGTGGTGGTCGCCAATGCCGGCATCACGAAGGACACCCTCCTGCTCCGCATGACCGAGGACGACTTCGACTCGGTCGTGGCGACCAACCTCGGCGGTGCCTTCCGCGTGGTCAAGCGAGCGTCGAAGGGCATGCTGCGCGCCAAATGGGGACGCGTCATCCTCATCTCGAGCGTGGTCGGGCTGTTCGGATCAGCGGGCCAGATCAACTACTCCTCGTCGAAGGCCGCCCTCGTCGGCTTCGCTCGCTCGCTCACGCGCGAGCTCGGTGCTCGTGGCATCACCGCGAACGTGGTCGCCCCGGGGTTCATCGAGACCGACATGACCGCGGCTCTTCCCGACGAGACACAGGCCGAGTACAAGCGCAGCATCCCGGCTGGTCGATACGGCTCTTCTGCCGAGGTCGCGGGGGCGGTGTCCTGGCTCGCCTCTGACGACGCCGCGTACATCTCGGGCGCCGTCATCCCGGTCGACGGCGGCCTCGGGATGGGGCACTGAAGCGCCGACCGGCGTCACGCCAGCGCGGCGACGATCTCGCGGGCGAGTCGGTGGGGCTGCGAGAACTGCGGCCAGTGGCCTGAGCCCAGTTCGACGACGGAGACATCTTCGAGGGCGTCGAACTCGGCGAGAAATCGCGGCCACCCTGCAAGCATCTCGCGGACTCCTCGCTCGTCGGCCGACCCCGAGAGGATCGTGACGGGGATGCCGTGTCGGCGGTCGTCGGTCAGGTCGACGGCGTCGGTGGGGACAGCGGCCGGAACCGGATGCGTGCGTGGCGTCCAGCGGGCGCGCGTGTCGCGGTCGAGGTCAGCGACATCCGGTTCGTCGAAAAAATCCCACCCGGGAAAAGGCACCGCGCCGTCGACGACCGGGAACTCCGAGATCTCCGCGCCGGGCGACGGCGGGAGCGTGTCGACGAACACGACGCGTGCGATGCGATCGGGGCGTCGGTCGGCGGCTCCCCATGCCACATTCCCGCCGCCACTGTGCCCGACGAGGACGACCTGCCCCGGCAGATCGTCGATGCGGGCGACCACCGCATCGACCCAATCGCGGAGCGTCGTTCGCGATGCTCCGGCCGTGCTGCCGACTCCGGGCAGTGTGAGGGCATGGGGACGATGCCCGGCGTCTCGGAGCGCCGGGACCACGTCGTCCCACGAGGAGGCGTCGAGCCAGAGGCCCGGGATGAGGATCACGTCCATGACCCGACCGTAGCGCTCGGCGCGGACAGCCGACAGCGCACGGTCAGGGAAGGAGCGCGACGAGCTCCCGCAGGTCGACGGGGCCGACGACGAGATCCGCCTGACGGCGCACCGCCGGCTTGGCGTTGAACGCGACGCCGAGGCCCGCGACCGCCATCATCCGCAGATCGTTCGCGCCATCGCCGACAGCAATCGTTCGCGCGAGAGAGACCCCGTGGGCGCCGGCCCACTCGCGCAGCGACGCGGCCTTGGCCTCCGCGTCGACGACGTCGCCGTCGACTGTCCCGTCGAGCGTCGAGCCGTCGGTGCCGAGCCGATTGGCGCGCCACACGTCGACCCCGAGTCCGGGGGCGATGTGATCGAGCACCTCGTGGAAGCCGCCCGACACGACGGCGGCGACGCCCCCGCGCTCGTGGATCGCGGCGATGAGCTCGCGTGCGCCCGGCGTCGGCTCGACACGGGAGCGCACGCGGTCGAACGCGGCGAGCGGCACCCCGGAGAGCTGAGACACGCGTGACCGCAGGCTCGAGGCGAAGTCGACCTCGCCGCGCATCGCCGCCTCGGTCGCGGCCGCGACCTCCGCCCCGCGTCCCGCTTCGTCGGCGATGAGCTCGATGACCTCGTTCTGCAACAGGGTCGAGTCGGCATCGAAGACGACGAGGAAGCGCGCGTGGGGCATGCCCACCACGCTAGCGGGAACGGGTGTCAGCGTTCGACGCGTGCGTTCTTGCCCACGACGGTGATGCCCGTGTCGGTCACCGTGAAACCACGGGCCAGGTCGCGCTCCCGGTCGACGCCCACGGTGGCACCGTCTTCGAGCACGACGTTCTTGTCGAGGATCGCGCGATGCACGCGCGCCCCCGCTCCGACGCTGACGTAGTCGAACAGCACCGAGTCGGTGATGGTGGCCCCACCGCCGGAGAGCGTCCACGGACCCACGACGCTGCGCTCGAGGTGGGTGCCCGACAGCACGGATCCGAGCGAGACGATCGAGTCGATCGCGTTGCCCATGCGTCCCACACTGTCGCGCACGAACTTCGCCGGCGGCGAGTTCACGGCCTGCGAGTGGATCTGCCAATCGGTGTTGTACAGGTTGAAGATCGGCAGAGTCGAGATGAGATCCATGTGCGCGTCGAAGAACGACTCGATCGTGCCGACGTCACGCCAGTAGTTGCGATCGCGCGGGGTGGAGCCGGGGACGTCGTTGCGCTTGAAGTCGTACACGGCGGCCTCGCCGCGGTCGACGAAGTACGGAATGATGTCGCCGCCCATGTCGTGGTTCGAGGTGGGAAGCTCGCCGTCGGCCTCGACCGCCTCGATCAGAGCGTCCGTGTCGAAGATGTAGTTGCCCATGGATGCGAGCACCTCGTGGGGGGAGTCGGGCAGCCCCGCGGGTTCCTGCGGCTTCTCGAGGAAGGCGCGGATGCGGCTCTCATCGGCGGGATCGACGTCGATCACGCCGAACTGGTTGGCGAGACCGATGGGCTGACGGATGCCGGCGACGGTCGCCCGGGCGCCGGATGCGATGTGCGCATCGAGCATCTGACGGAAGTCCATGCGGTAGACGTGGTCGGCGCCGATCACGACGACGATGTCGGGCTTCTCGTCGTTGATGAGGTTCAGCGACTGGAGGATTGCGTCGGCCGAGCCCGAGAACCAGCGCTTGCCCAGACGCTGCTGCGCGGGCACGGACGCGACGTAGGAGTCGAGCAGCGCGGACATCCGCCAGGTCTGCGAGACGTGCCGATCGAGGCTGTGCGACTTGTACTGGGTCAGGACGACGACCTGACGCAGGCCCGAGTTGATCAGGTTCGAGATCGCGAAGTCGATCAGGCGGTACTGTCCGCCGAACGGCACGGCGGGCTTGGCGCGGTCTGCCGTCAACGGCATGAGGCGCTTTCCCTCGCCGCCGGCGAGAACGATTCCGAAGACCTTGGGCGCTGCTGGCATGGCACCACACTAGGCCCGCCGAACGCTCGTGTACTAGCGTTCGAGCCATGCGTGTAGACATCGTCTCGAAGGAGTATCCTCCCGCGATCTATGGGGGAGCGGGGGTGCACGTCACCGAGCTCGTCCGCGCCCTGCGCGAGACGATCGAGGTGCAGGTGCGGGCCTTCGGAGCCGACCGCGACGAGCCGGACACGACCTCCTACGAGACGCCCGTCGAACTCGCGGACGCCAACGCGGCACTCCAGACGCTCGGCACCGACCTCGAGATCGTCGGAGACGTCGCCGGAGCGGACGTCGTGCACAGCCACACCTGGTACGCGAACTTCGCCGGGCACCTCGCCTCTCTCCTCCACGGCATCCCGCACGTCGTCACCGCCCACTCGCTCGAGCCCTTGCGCCCGTGGAAAGCGGAGCAGCTCGGCGGCGGCTACGCCGTGTCGAGCTACATCGAGAAGACCGCGTACGAGAACGCCGCGGCCATCGTCGCGGTCAGCGACGGGATGCGCCGCGACATCCTGCGCAGCTATCCCGGTCTCGACCCCGAGAAGGTCTCGGTCATCTACAACGGCATCGACGTCGAGTCGTGGCGGCCCGTCGATGATCCCGCCGTCCTCGAGCGCCACGGCATCGACCCCGCGCGCCCCTCGGTGGTCTTCGTCGGACGGATCACGCGACAGAAGGGGCTGCCGTACTTTCTGCGTGCTGCCCGTCTGCTTCCCGCGGACGTCCAGGTCGTCCTGTGCGCCGGCGCGCCGGACACCCCCGAGATCATGGCGGAGGTGCAGGGACTCGTCCGTGAGCTGCAGGCCGAGCGCTCGGGTGTCGTGTGGATCGAGGAGTTCCTCCAGCGCGACGAGCTGTGCGCGATCCTCACCGCCGCGACGACGTTCGTCTGCCCGTCGGTCTACGAACCGCTCGGCATCGTCAACCTCGAGGCGATGGCGTGCGGCGCCGCAGTCGTCGGGACCGCGACCGGCGGCATCCCGGAGGTCGTGGTCGACGGCGAGACCGGACGCCTCGTGCCGATCGAGCAGTCCGACGACGGCACCGGGAC
Organism: Microbacterium sp. AG238; assembly: GCF_003610405.1. GTDB lineage: Bacteria > Actinomycetota > Actinomycetes > Actinomycetales > Microbacteriaceae > Microbacterium. The sequence goes on along the minus strand of NZ_RAQC01000001.1, from coordinate 697,384 downwards.
CCCGCTCGATCCCGAGAAGTTCGTCGCCGACCTCGCGGCCACCCTCACCGAGGTCGTCTCGGATCCCGACACGGCGCGACGCTATGGCGCCGCGGGACGAGAGCGTGCGGCACGGTCGTTCAGCTGGGCTGCGATCGCGGACGAGACCGCCGCGTTGTACGCGAGGGTGGCGGGGCTCGGCCGCTAGGCTGAACACATGCCGCAGGTCCTGGAGTTCTCCGACGTCGTCGTCCGCCGAAACGCCCGGAACATCATCGACCGGGTCGACTGGTCGGTGTCCGATGATCAGCGTTGGGTGGTGCTCGGCCCCAACGGCGCGGGCAAGACGACGGTGCTGCAGCTCGCCGCGAGCCTCCTGCACCCCACCTCGGGAACCGTCGAGATCCTGGGGGAGCGGCTCGGCCGAACCGACGTGTTCGAACTGCGCCCGCGTATCGGCTTCGCGTCGTCGGCGATGGCGCGACGCATCCCCGCGGAGGAGACTGTGCTCGACGTGGTCCTCACGGCCGCGTACGCGGTGACCGGGCGCTGGCGCGAAGACTACGAAGACATCGACGAGCGGCGCGCGATGCGCGTGCTCGCGGAGTGGAAGCTCGATGGACTGGCCGAGCGGACGTTCGGCACCCTCTCCGACGGTGAGCAGAAGCGCGTGCAGATCGCTCGCGCCGTCATGACCGACCCCGAGCTCCTGCTGCTCGACGAGCCCACGGCGAGTCTCGACCTCGGCGCCCGCGAAGAGCTGCTGGCGCTCTTGGGCGGGTACGCCCAGGCGCCCACCACGCCCGCGATGATCATGGTGACCCATCACGTCGAGGAGATCCCCGTGGGGTTCACCCACGTGCTTCTGCTCCGCGAGGGCGGAGTCGTCGCCGCCGGCCCGCTGGCCGAGACGCTCACAGCCGAAAACCTCTCCGACACCTTCGGGCTGCCCATCACGCTCGCCTCCGAGGACGGACGTTATGCGGCGCGGGCGGCTTCCTGAACCTGATAAGATCGCTCGTTGGTGCGAACGCATCGCAGACTTCCCTCGCCCTGGCAAAATCCAGGGCACCACGTAAGGAATCCCATGAAGACTGACATCCACCCCGAGTACCGCGCCGTCGTTTTCCGCGACCTCGGCTCCGGTGAGACCTTCCTGACCCGTTCGACGGTCTCGAGCGACAAGACGATCGAGCTGGACGGCGAGACCTACCCGGTCATCGACGTCGAGATCTCGTCCGCCTCGCACCCGTTCTACACGGGCAAGCAGCGCATCATGGACTCGGCCGGCCGTGTCGAGAAGTTCAACCAGCGCTTCAAGAACTTCGGCTCCAAGTAAGCCGTTCTTCGATCAAGGCCCCGCTTCGGCGGGGCCTTCGTCGTTGACGCGGGCGCTCCCCGCCCCGCTCAGGGCCTGACGATCGGGATCGACGCCGTCTCGGCGGCGACCTTGCGACGGTGCAGGGCGCGTTGCTCCGGCAGCGAGATGTCGAAGACGACGGCAAGCAGACGGATGACGGTGGTGACGGCGATGCCGATGATGGCAGATGCCACGATGGGGGCTCCCATCGTGGAGGCGCCGGCGAGCACCGCGCATCCCGCGGCTGCGGCGATGGCATAGAGCGAACCGACGTGCATGATGGCGACGGGGAGGCCGAGGATGACGTCGCGAAGCATGCTACCGCCGACGGCCGCGCACGAGCCGATGAAGATGGCGGGCACGATCGGCAGCCCGAGCACGAGCGCCTTGCTCGTTCCGAACGCGCCGAACAGGCCGATGACGACCGCGTCGAGGCCGATGATGACGGCGTTGAGCCGTCGGAAGACGTTCGAGAGCAGCATCCCGACCAACGCGGCCGACGTCGCGGTGATCAGATACCAGTTGCTCTGCAGCGTGACCGGCTGCACCCCCAGGAGCAGGTCGCGGATGAGGCCGCCGCCCATCCCGATGAGGATGCCGATGATCACGACGCCGAGCGGATCGAGCCGCTGTTTGCCGACGAACCCGGAAGCGAACAGAGCGCCCTGGACCCCGCCGAGGCCGACGGCGGTGAGGTCCGCCCACAGCGGGATCACGAACTGAGACTGGGTCACGGGACCATTGTCGTCGGTCAGCGCGATAATTGGAGGGTGCCCACCTACCGCGACGAGGTCGTGATCCTTCGCACCCACAAGCTGGGTGAGGCGGATCGCATCGTCACGATGCTCAGCCGGCGGCACGGCAAGCTCCGAGGCGTCGCGAAAGGAGTGCGCCGCACGTCGTCGCGCTTCGGTGCGCGGCTCGAGCCCTTCATGGTCGCCGACGTCCAGATGTACAAGGGGCGCTCGCTCGACATCGTGCAGCAGGCCGAGTCGCTCGGATCGTACGGCGCCGACATCGCCACCGACTACGACCGCTACACCTCCGCCTCGGCGATGGTCGAGGCCGCCGACCGCCTGAACGAAGCGGAGACGACGCCGCAGCAGTACCTGCTGCTCGTCGGCGGTCTCCGCGCCCTCGCTCGCGGCGACCACGACAGTCGCGCCGTGCTCGACTCGTACCTGCTGAGAGCCATGGCGCTCTCGGGCTGGGCCCCGTCGCTCGACGCCTGCGCCCGCTGCGGCGCTCCGGGGCCGCACGACGGTTTCGTCGCACCACTGGGCGGGGCGGTCTGCCCGTCCTGCGCACCGGCGGGGTCGGCCCGCATCGCCCCCGAGACGGGCGTGCGACTGCGCGCCCTCATCGCCGGCGAGTGGGACACGGTCGACGCCGGCAGTCCCCGCACGGCCAACGCGGCATCGGGCCTCATCGCGGCATACGCGCAGTGGCATCTCGAGCGCGGCATCCGTTCGCTCGGGCACATCGGCGCGGCGCGCTGAACGCGGCGGTGCCGGCCGGCTCGAACGCCTAGGCTCGAACCGATGAGTCCCAAGCCGTACACGCACCGCGACGCGGTCCCGTATCGCCCGCTCGACTGGACCGGGGTGTACCCACCGGTGTTCCCGCGAGGCGGAGTGCCGAACCACGTGGCGATCGTCATGGACGGCAATGGCCGATGGGCGAACCGTCGTGGCCTCACCCGCATCGAGGGACACCGGGCGGGCGAGGAAGTCCTGCTCGACGTCGTGGCCGGAGCCATCCAGGCGGGGGTCAAGCACCTCAGCGTCTATGCGTTCTCGACCGAGAACTGGTCGCGGTCGCCCGAGGAGGTGCGATTCCTCATGGGGTACAACCGCGATGTCCTCCATCGTCGGCGCGACCAGCTCAACGAATGGGGCGTCCGCGTTCGCTGGGCGGGTCGGAAGCCCCGTCTGTGGGGGTCGGTCATCTCCGAGCTCCAGTACGCCGAGCAGCTCACGCAGGGCAACGACATCCTGACGCTCACGATGTGCGTCAACTACGGCGGTCGGCACGAGATCATCGACGCGATGCGGGCCATGGGCGAACAGATCGCTGCCGGCCGGATGAAGCCGTCCGCCATCACGGAGAAGGCCCTGCGCCGGCACCTCTACGTGCCCGACATGCCCGACGTCGACCTCTTCATCCGATCGAGTGGAGAGCAGCGGACCTCGAACTTCCTCCTGTGGGAGGCGGCGTACGCCGAGATGGTGTTCCTCGACACCCTGTGGCCCGACTTCTCGAGGTCCGACCTCTGGGGAGCGATCCAGCTGTACCTCTCGCGCGACCGCCGCTTCGGCGGTGCCGTCGACGCTCCCACCGCGTGACGTCCGACCGGGAATAGCCCGCGCGGACTGCGACGTTGCACCCGATGTGACGGACGCAATCAAGATCGACGTGTGGAGCGACATCGCCTGCCCGTGGTGCTACATCGGCAAGCGCAACCTGGAGTCTGGCCTCGCCGCCACGGCTGACGACGACGACGCACCGCGCGTCGAGGTGACCTTCCATTCGTTCGAGCTCTCGCCCGACACCCCCGTCGACTTCGAAGGGGACGAACTCGACTTCCTGTCGACCCACAAGGGAATGCCGCGCGAGCAGGTGCAGCAGATGCTCGACAATGTCACCGGCGTCGCGAAGGATGCGGGGCTGGAATACCACTTCGACATCCTCAAGCACACCAACACGGTCAAGGCGCACGAGCTGCTGCACGCCGCGAAGGCGCAGGGTCGTCAGCATGAGATGGCCGAGCGCCTGATGGCGGCGTACTTCACCGAAGGGCGCCACGTGGGACGCATCGACGATCTCGTCGAGCTCGCCGGCGAGGTCGGCCTTGACCGCGACGCCATCCGTGCCGCGCTCGAATCGGGCGAGCACCTGCCGGCCGTCCGCGCAGATCAGGACCAGGCGCGCGCCTACGGCATCAACGGGGTCCCGTTCTTCGTCATCGACGGGCGCTACGGGGTCTCGGGCGCGCAGCCCGCCGAAGCCTTCGCGCAGATCGCCCGTCAGGTGTGGGCTGAGCGCAGCGGCGTCGAAGCCGCGGGCTGAGCGGGCGCGCGGGCAGGATCAGCGCGGGAGGTTCGCCTCGATCACGGCGACGATCTCGGGCGCATCCGGCTTCGTCTGCGGACGGAACCGGTGCACCTCGCCGTCGGGTGTGATCACGAACTTCTCGAAGTTCCACATCACGGGGCCGCGAGCGCCCTCCTCATTGCGGATCTTCTTCAGCGCCTTGTACAGCGGAGCGGCGTGAGAGCCGTTGACCCGGATCTTGTCCATGATGGGGAAGCTCACCCCCCAGGTCATCGCGCAGTAGTCGAGGATCTCCTCCATCGAACCCGGCTCCTGCCCCATGAACTGATTGCAGGGGAACCCGATGACCTGCAGACCGCGCTCGCCATATGTCCGCTGCAGCTGCTCGAGCTGCTCGTACTGGGGCGTCAGCCCGCACTTGGAGGCGACATTGACGACGAGCAGGACACCGTCTCCGAGGTCGTCGAGCGTGGTAGCGGTGCCGTCCGCAGCGGAGAACGGGATCGAACGGATGTCGGTGGTCGCTTCGGTCACGTCCCCAGGCTACGCCCGGCCGCCTTCCGGTGTCCGTCCTTCTGGGAGAATGATCTGGTGAGTACCGTCCTGTCCGCTTCGCCGCGTCTGCGGATCGGCCCGATCGCCTTGGACGCCCCCGTCGTGCTGGCCCCGATGGCCGGGATCACGAACACCGCGTTCCGCCGGCTCTGCCGCGAGTACGGGGCAGGGCTCTACGTCAGCGAGATGATCACGACGCGGGCCCTCGTCGAGCGCAACGCCACAACGATGCGCCTGATCACCCATCACGAGTCCGAGAAGCCGCGCTCCATCCAGCTCTACGGCGTCGACCCCGCGACGACCGAGGCCGCCGTGCGTCTGCTGGTCGAGGAGGATCGTGCCGATCACATCGACCTCAACTTCGGGTGCCCCGTGCCCAAGGTGACGCGCAAGGGCGGGGGAGCGGCTCTGCCGTGGAAGCTCGACCTGTTCCGCGACATCGTGACGCGCGCCGCGCGCGCCGCGGGCGACGTGCCGCTGACGGTGAAGATGCGCAAGGGCATCGACTCGGACCACCTGACCTACCTCGACGCGGGCCGCATCGCCGAGGACGCCGGGGTGTCGGCCGTCGCCCTCCACGCGCGCACCGCCGCGGAGTTCTACTCGGGAAACGCCGACTGGTCTGCGATCGCGGCGCTGAAAGAAGCCGTCACGAGCGTCCCGGTTCTCGGCAACGGTGACATCTGGTCCGCCGAGGACGCGGTCCGCATGATGGCCGAGACCGGCTGCGACGGGGTCGTCGTGGGACGAGGGTGCCTCGGTCGTCCGTGGCTGTTCGGAGACCTCGCGCGGGCGTTGGGCGAGCCCGGCTCGGCCGGTCCCGAGGTCGACGCGACGCTCGGTTTCGTGGCGACGGCTTTCCGCCGCCATGCCGAGCTGCTCGTGGAGTTCTTCGAGGACGAGGGTCGTGGCTGTCGCGACATCCGCAAGCACGTCGCGTGGTACTTCAAGGGCTATCCGGTGGGCGGTGACACGCGCGCGCGTCTGGCTACCGCGTCGAGCCTCGCCGAGATCGACGACATCCTCGCGACGCTGGACTGGTCGGCGCCGTACCCCGGCGCGGCCGCGGAGGGACAGCGCGGACGTGCGGGAACTCCCAAGCGCCCGGCCCTGCCGGATCGCTGGTTGGAATCGCGTGACGTCGACGCGGCCGAGTCGTCGGCCATCGCTGCAGCGGAGATCGAGAACAGTGGGGGCTGAGGTCACGAGCGGTGTGGGCGTCTCGGCGGGACGCCCCTCCGGCTACGACGATCACGACGCCGCCCGCTTCCACCGCGAGGAACACCGCTCGCGCCGCGACAGCTTCGCGCGCGATCGCGCCCGCGTCCTGCACTCGGGCGCCCTCCGCCGTCTCGCCGCCAAGACGCAGGTGCTGAGCCCGGCCAGTCCCGCCGATTTCGCACGCAACCGCCTGACCCATTCCCTCGAGGTCGCCCAGGTGGGGCGCGAGCTCGCCATCGCGCTCGAGCTCTCACCGGATGTCGTCGACACGGCCTGCCTCTGCCACGACCTCGGACACCCGCCCTTCGGTCACAACGGCGAGCGGGCTCTCAACGATTGGGCCGAAGACATCGGCGGGTTCGAGGGCAACGCCCAGTCGCTGCGCATCCTCTCGCGGCTCGAACCGAAGGTCGTCGACGCGTTCGGGCAGAGCGCGGGCCTCAACCTCACGCGAGCGAGCCTCGATGCGACCTGCAAATACCCGTGGACCGTCGAGCACGCGATCCCCGACCCGGGCGGGCGCCAGAAGTTCGGCGTCTACCCCGAAGACGAGGCGGTGTTCCAGTGGATGCGCGAAGGCGCCCCGGGACGCCTGCGCTGTATCGAGGCCGAGGTCATGGACCTCTCCGACGACATCGCCTACTCGGTGCACGACTTCGAAGACGCCGTGCTGAACGGCTACCTCGATCCGGCGCGGCTCGGCGATCCGCGCGAGCGCGAGGCGCTGCTCACCGCGATCCAGAGCTGGGTCGGCTACGGATTCACGAAGGACGAGCTCGGCGATGCGCTGTACCGCCTGACGCTGCTTCCCGAGTGGCTCGAGTCGTACGACGGCTCGCGCGCCGCGATGGCGCGGCTGAAGAACCTCACCTCCGACCTCATCGGACGCTTCGCACGCGCCGCGACCGCGGCGACCCGTGAGCATTACGACATCCCCGTCCTGACGCGCTTCCGGGGCCGCGTGATCGTGCCCCGTGTGATCGAGGTCGAGATGGCCGTCCTCAAGGGCGTCATCGGAGCCTTCGTCGTCTCGATCGAAGGTCGGAAGGGGCTCTACAAGGAGCAGCGCCGCGTGTTGCGCCGCCTCGCGGACGCCCTGTGGGCGCGTCCCGAGCACCTCGACGCGTTGCACGCCGAAGACTTCGCCGCGGCGGTGACCGACGCCGCCCGCCGCCGTGTCGTCGTCGATCAGGTCGCCACCCTCACCGACCGTTTCGCCATCGAATGGCACGGGCGTCTGGTCGGTCCGGTCGATCTCCGCGAGCTGGGTCTGTGGTCCTCCGACCCGCGCGCCACGGCGCCGAGTCACTTCGCCCTCCCCGAGCCCATCGAAGGGCTCTGATGGCACGGATCCGGCAGACCGACATCGAAGAGGTCAAGGCGCGCACGAACATCGGCGACATCGTCGGTGAACGTGTCGCGCTGAAGTCCGCCGGCGTCGGCTCGCTGAAGGGGCTGTGTCCCTTCCACGACGAACGCAGCCCGAGTTTCCACGTCCGGCCGCAGGTCGGGTACTACCACTGCTTCGGATGCGGTGAGTCGGGCGATGTCTACTCGTTCCTGCGAGCGATGGACCACCTCTCGTTCACCGAGGCGGTCGAGCGCCTCGCCGCGCGTATCGGCTACTCGCTGCACTACGAAGACGGCGCGGCGGCTCCCGAGACGAGTGGTCGCTCCCGGCTGTACGCCGCGCACACCGCGGCGGCGGAGTTCTACCGTTCGCAGCTGTCGGCCCCCGACGCGCAGGCCGCCCGCCAGTTCCTCGGGGAGCGGGGCTTCGACGCCGGTGCTGCGGCCCACTTCGGTGTCGGGTACGCCCCGCAGGGATGGTCGGCGCTTCGCGACGCGCTTCGCTCGCAAGGCTTCACCGACGAGGAACTGCTGACCGGTGGGCTGGTCTCCAAGGGGCAGCGGGGGGTCTACGACCGGTTCCGCGGACGGGTCGTGTGGCCGATCCGCGACGTCGCGGGGCAGACGATCGGCTTCGGCGCTCGCCGCCTCTACGACGACGACCAGGGACCGAAGTACCTCAATACGCCCGAGACCCCGATCTACAAGAAGGCCCAGGTCCTCTACGGTCTCGACCTGGCGAAGAAGTCGATCTCGCGTGAGCATCGCGTCGTCGTCGTCGAGGGATACACCGATGTCATGGCCTGTCATCTCGCCGGAGTCACCGGGGCCATCGCGTCGTGCGGCACCGCGTTCGGAACCGACCACATCACGGTGCTCCGACGCGTGATGGGGGACAGCGAGGGAAGCGCGGGCGAGGTGGTCTTCACGTTCGACCCGGATGCCGCCGGTCAGAAGGCGGCGCTGCGGGCGTTCGGCGAAGAGAAGCGTTTCGCGGCGCAGACCTATGTCGCGGTCGCGCCCGAAGGGCTGGATCCGTGTGATCTGCGACTCAACCGCGGCGACGCGGCGGTGCGGTCGCTGATCGACGCCAAGGCGCCGATGTTCGAGTTCGTCATGGATCAGCGTCTGTCCACATTCGACCTGTCGACCGTCGAGGGGCGGATCGGCGCGCTGCGTGCGGCTGCGCCGATCGTCGCCGACATCCGAGACACCGCTCTCCGCCCGGGCTACACGCGGGTGCTCGCCGGCAAGCTCGGTCTCGACCTGTCTGAGGTGAAACCCGAGGTCGATCGCGCCGCCCGCCGTGCAGCGGCATCGACGGGTGGGGGAGAGCGTACCCGGGGAGAGACCACGACCGCGGGTCGTGCCGACTCCGCCGGAGTGTCCGGGGGTGCCGCCGAACCGACGCCCGCTTCGGTGCGTGTCACCCTCGCCTCCCTTCCTCCGGCGCTCGAGCTCGAGAAGCGCGCTCTGATGGGTGTGCTGCAGTACGGGCATCTGCTCGACAAGCAGGCCGTCGGCATCGCGCTGGGGCTGCCGATGCCGCACCCGGCGCTCGAGGCCGTGCGGCAGGCGGTGTCGATGCAGCCCGACCTCACGCGTCCCGGGTGGACGTCGGCCGCGGTCGACGCGACGCGGGAGCCGTACCGGACGCTGGCGATCGAACTGCTCACCGCGGATTTCCCCGCGGGTACCGAGCGCATCGCCCAGACGACGGCGATGGAGTCGCTGCGCAAGCTGCGCCAGCGGGCGCTCGAGCGCGAGAAGGCAGAGCTCAGAAGCGCGCAGCAGCGTCTCGAGCCGGGGTCGCCGGAGTTCCGCTCCATCGGCGTCGCGATCCGCGATCTCGATCTCCGGCTGCGGCAACTCATGGAATCGGAATAGCCACCAGCGGCGGCGAGTAGCGGTCGAACGATGAAGACGGCAGGATGATGCGCATGTCCCGACGACCCGACGCGGAAATCGCGGTGCTCTGCGACGATCTCTCGATCGCGCGCACAGGCGACTCCGATCGCGTCGTCGAAGGGGTGAGCGTCACCGTCCGCGCCGGCGAGGCCCTCGCGGTGATGGGTGCGACCGGCTCGGGCAAGTCGACGCTGCTCTCCGTTCTCGCCGGAACCGCTCCGGCTGACGTGGGCGTCGTGGGCGGCACGGCGGAGGTGGCCGGGCTCTCGGTCCGCAAGGGTGGCCGATCCCGGCGCATGCTCACCTACTACGCCGGCCACATGCCGCAGGCAGCCGGCGCCGCGCTCCCGGCCCGTCTGACGGTGGCCGAGGTCATCGCCGAGCCGATCACCTCGCGCGACCGCCGGGTGAGTCAGCGCGCGCTGTCGCTGCGGGTCGCATCCCTCCTCGACGAACTGCACCTCCCGCTCGGCGCAGCGTCGCAGTATCCCTACGAGCTCAGCGCCGGTATGCGCCAGCGGGTCGCGTTGGCGCGCGCTCTCGTGCTCGACCCGAAAGTCTTCATCGGTGACGACCCGTACGCCAACCTCGACATCGAGGTCCGCATCGCCGCCCGTGAGGCGCTCCTCTCACGTCGTGACGACACCGGAATGGCGATCGTCATCGCGACGAACGACGTGGAGACCGCCGACGAGCTCGACGCCGCCGCCCTCGTGCTGCACGGTGGCCGCCCCGTGGGGTACGGGCCGACGGCGTCCGACGTGGTGTGGACTCCCGACGGCCGGTCACGGGCGTCCTGAGAGGCGCGACCCGCCCGGGGAGCGGTCGATGTCGTGAGCACCCCCGGAGCTTTGCTAATATAGAGGGGTTGCCCTGCGCGAGCGGGTGACTGATCCTCGGTAGCTCAATTGGCAGAGCAATCGGCTGTTAACCGATAGGTTCTTGGTTCGAGTCCAAGCCGGGGAGCGAGAGACCCGCGTTATCTACCGCGGCTCTCACCGAAGGCCCGGGCTTCCACCCCGGGCCTTTACTCGTGTGCCGGCGCATCGACGGCACGCCGAAGACATGTCGGCAGGCGGCGGTTCAGCCGAAGAGGTGCAGCCCGAGGTCGGCGCTGAGGGCCTCCGCGCCGATACGGCCGCGCACGCTCGTCCCGAGTTCGTCGAGCGGCGGGCTCACGATCGCGGCTCCGAGCGTTCCGGGCGCAGACATGACGATCGCTCCGGAGACGCTCGACTTCGCCGGGACGCCGACGGCTCGCATCCACCGCCCAGATCCGTCATAGACGCCGCACGTGGCCATCACGGCGACGACATCCCGCGCGATCCGTGCGGAGACGACGCGCTCGCCAGTGACGGGGTTCACGCCGCCCATCGCGAGGGTCGCCCCCATGACGGCCAGGATCTCCGCGTCGACGAGCACGGCGCAGGCGCGCGCGTAGACGGCTACGGCGTCGTCCGCGGTGGCCTCGAGGGTGCCCTCGTCGCGCATCAGGTGGGCGAGCGCGTGGTTGCGGTCGCCGAGCAGATGCTCGCTGCGCGAGACGTCGTCGTCGACCTGGAGCGCACGGCCCGCGAATGCCGAGAGTCCCGTCACGATCCTGGCAGCACGTTCCTCGGGACCGTCACCGTCGACGAGAGCGCACGTCAGGATCGCGCCGGCGTTGACCATCGGATTCGGGGGTCGTCCCGTGCCGCTCTCGAGCTTGATCGCATCGAACGCCTCACCCGTCGGCTCGATGCCCAGGTGATCGAGAGCGCCCCCGTCGGTGTCGGCGAGGGCGAGCGCGAAGAGGAACGGTTTGACGGCCGACTGGATGCTGAAACGCTTCGTACCGTCGGCCGACGAACGGACCGAGCCATCGGGCAAGGCGAGAGCGATCGCGCACAGGTGTTGGTCGGCTCCGGCGAGCTCGGGGATGCTCGTGGAGCGTTCGCCGGCCCGTTCGGGAAGGAGCCGCCGACGCAACGCGTCGAGGTCGTATTCGCGGGGATCGTCGGCTGCGCTCACGTGGTCAGGCGTCCAGGTCGTCGACGCCCGGCATCCAGGCGACGCCCGGACGACCCCATCCGCGCTTCTTCGCGATCTTCTGCGTCGTCTTCCAATCGGAGTCGTCGAGACGATCGATGTAGAGGATGCCGTCGAGGTGATCGAACTCGTGCTGCATGATGCGGGCGCGCCAGCCGTCGACGCGGATCTCGACGGGGGAGCCGGTGAGGTCGGTGCCCGTGACGAGAACCTCGTCGGAGCGGCGCAGCGGGAACCGTTCGCCGGGGAAGGAGAGACAGCCCTCCGACTCGTCGTCGGGGTCGGGGGAGCCGGGCTCGAGCGGGCGCATCCAGAGCTCGGGGTTGATGATCTCACCGCGCCACGCCTGACCGTCGTCGTCTTGGTACGTGTAGACATAGATGCGCAGGCCGACGCCCACCTGGGGCGCCGCGAGCCCGACTCCGGGGGCGGCGTCCATCGTGTCGTACATGTCCGTCACGAGCTGACGGATCTCGTCCGTGATCTCGGTGACGGGCTCGGCGGGGGCGTGCAACACGGGGTCGCCCATGATGCGAATCGGAAGAACGGGCACGTTGCGAGCCTAATCGAGCCCGCATCGCCGTTATGGTCGATAGGTGATTCCGTTTGTCGCGTCCCTCGATGACGTCACCGATCAGCTGATCGGAGTCTTCCGCGAACCCAGAATCCTCATCGGAATCCCGCTCGCGCTGCTCGGCGCCGTGTTCATGTCCTTCGGGGCGCTCTACCAGCACCGGGGTGTGCAGAAGGTCGAGAGGCTCACCAACTCGTCCGGCAGCGCGGGCCTGAACGGTTCGCAGCTGCTGAGCCTCCTCAAGCGTCCGTCGTGGGTGGTCGGCACCGTCATGCTGGGTCTGGCGATCGTGTGCCAGCTCGCCGCCCTCACCTTCGCCCCGCTCATCCTCGTGCAGCCGCTCGGCGCCATCTCGCTCGTCATCACCACTCTGCTCAATGCGCGGATCACGGGCGTCAAGCCCACCCGACGGTCGGTCCTCTCGATCATCCTGTGCGTCGGGGGCATCCTCGCGTTCGTCACGGTTGCGGCGCTCGTCGCAACAGAAGAGCCGATCGACCAGGGACAGCTCATCACGATCCTCGCCCTGCTCGCCGGCGTGCTGCTCATCTCGGCAGTGGTCTGGATGCTCGTACGCAAGGGGGCGAAGCCGCTCTTCTACATCGCAGCCTCGGGCATCATCTACGGCTTCGTCGCGACCCTGGCGAAGGTCGTCATCTCCCGCATCCAGAACGGCGACTTCGAGTGGCTGACGCTGCTGTGCCTCGTCGGTCTGATCACGGCCACGGCGGTCGGGGCCTACTTCGTCCAGACGGCCTACTCCGTCGGTCCGCCCGATCTCGTGATCGCAGGCCTCACCGTCATCGACCCGATCGTCGCCGTCATCATCGGCATCGTCATCCTCCGCGAGGCAGCGACGGCACCCTGGCCGGCGTTCGTCGGATTCGTCGTCGCGGGTGCCATCGCGGTGTACGGAGTCACGTCCCTCGCGCGGAACCACCCCCAGGTCGTGCTCGACAGTCAGCAGCTGCCGATACCGCGGGGCAGCAAGGGCCGTCTCCGCGACGACGACTGAGCCGCGGCACCGACGCCGTGCGGTCCGCGCGCTAGGCTCGTTACGACAGGGGGCGGTGGCCAAGCTGGTCAAGGCAGCGGGCTCATAACCCGACGATCGTGGGTTCAAGTCCCACCCGCCCTACACGCGAATGGCCGCCCGCGGGCGGCCATTCGCATGCGGAGGTGTGCGGCGTCAGGGGTGCGTGATCGCGGGGTCCTGCGGGAAGCCGGTGTTGTCGTCGCCGGCCTCGAGATCGATGTCACCCCGGTCGGAGCCGGCGCGCGCCGCATCGGCCTTGACCTCGTCGCTGGCGGCATCGGTCGGTGCGGCGTCGTCGGCGTGCGCGTCATCGGCGTCGCGGTGGTGGGGAGTGCTGTCGGACATGCGGCATCCTTTCCTCGGTATGTGACGTCCAGCCTGTCGGCCGCCTCCTCCGCGGGGAAGGCGCTTGACATCGGATGGCGGTCAAAATCGTGACACGGTTGTGATTCTCCAGGTTCGTACGCGATAATCGACGCCATAACCGAACAACGCCGGCATCCGGGCTCAGGTCGTAGGGGAAGACGTACCTGATGAAACGGAGAAGTCATGGCGACACCACAGGCGCGTGGAGTGATCTTCATCCACTCCGCGCCACGCGCGTTGTGCCCGCACCTCGAGTGGGCGGCAGGACGCGCGCTCGGCCGCGCGGTCAGCTTCGACTGGGAAGACCAGCCGGTGCTCGACGGCAGCCGCCGCGCGGAGTTCTATTGGGAAGGCCCCGCCGGAACCGGTGCTGCGCTCGCGACCGCGATACGCGGCTGGGAGCATCTGCGATTCGAGGTGTCGGAAGATCCGACGCCGCGCAGTGACGGGGGGCGGTGGATGCACACGCCGAGCCTCGGCATCCACTACGCCCAGACCGATGCGTCGGGCAATGTCGTGATCGGCGAGGACCGCATCCGCTACGCCGTCGAGATCGCGGCCGGCGACGCCCGTGAGCTCCAGCGCGAGCTCGACGTCGCCCTCGGGGCAGCCTGGGACGAAGAACTCGAGCCGTTCCGTCACGCAGGCGACGACGCTGCCGTCGTGTGGCTCCACAAGGTCGGCTGACACGCGACCACACAGACCCAGTCGGCCCGTGCGTCCGTACCGAGCCCCGGTGGAATGATCCCGGGGGACGGGAGCACGTACGGGACGGCTGACCCGAAAGAAGAACAGGCCCCCGCAGAGCGCGTCCGCGGGGGCCTGTTTCGTCGGTAGCCGCGGTTCAGGCCGATCGGAACGCGACGACCGCGTTGTGGCCGCCGAAACCGAACGAGTTGCTGATCGCCAGGAGGTCACCCTCGCCGAGGCTCTGGGTCTCACCCGACACCCGGAACGGGACGGCCGGGTCCTGCTCGCTGATGTTGATCGTCGGCGGCGCGATGCGCTCGCGCAGGGCCAGGATCGTGAAGATCGCCTCGAGTGCCCCGGTGCCGCCGAGCAGGTGACCGGTCGACGCCTTGGTCGCCGAGACGGGAATCTCGTCGATGCGGTCGCCGAAGACGTTGCGCAGCGCCTGGTACTCGTTGGGGTCGCCGACGGGCGTCGAGGTCGCGTGCGCGTTGATGTGCGCGACGTCGTCGGGCGAGGCGTCCGCCTGCTCGAGAGCCGCGCGGACCGCGCGCGATGCTCCCGCGCCCTCGGGGTCGTTGGCCGTGATGTGGTACGAGTCGGCGGTGACGCCGCCGCCCACCGCGTAGGCGTAGATCTTCGCGCCTCGAGCCTTGGCGTGCTCCTCGGTCTCGAGGATGAGCACTCCGGCGCCTTCGCCCATGACGAAGCCGTCGCGGTCGACGCTCGTCGGACGCGAGGCGGTCGCCGGGTCGTCGTTACGACGCGACAGCGCCTGCATCGACGAGAACGACGCCATCGTGATGGGGTGGATCGCCGACTCGGTGCCACCCGCGATGACGATGTCGGCGAGACCGTCCTGAATATGCTCGATCGCGTTCACGATCGACTCGGTGCTCGACGCGCACGCGCTCGCCACGGTGCGGGCGAACGCTCGTGCGCGGAAATGCAGCGACAGGTTGCCCGCGGCGGCGTTCGGCATCAGCATCGGGACCGTCATCGGGAGAACCCGGCGCGGCCCCTTCTCGCGAAGCGTGTCCCACGCGTCGAGCAGGGTCCACACCCCGCCGATGCCGGTCGCGAAGTCGACGCCGAGACGCTCGGGATCGACGTCGGGGCTGCCGGCATCCGCCCAGGCCTCCATCGCCGCGACCATCGCGAACTGCGACGCCGGGTCGAGGCGCTTGGAAACGGGGCGCTCGAGCACGGTCTCGGGTCGCACGATCGCCTCGGCGGCGAAGTGGACCGGGATCTGGTACTTCTCGACCCACTCGTGCTCGAGTGTGCGCGCGCCGGAACGGCCGGCCAGCAGGCCATCCCAGCTCTCGGGCGCGGTGCCGCCCAGGGGCGACGACGCTCCGATTCCGGTGACGACGATTCGCGGGGTGCTCATGGATCTCCTCGGTGGAACCCCGGCGGGGGCGTGTGCCCCCGCCGGTGGGGGTTACGCCTGGTTGGACGTGATGTAGGTGACGGCGTCGCCGACGGTCTTGAGGTTCTTGACCTCTTCGTCGGGGATGGTGACGCTGAACTTCTCCTCGGCGTTGACGACGATCGTCATCATCGAGATCGAGTCGATGTCGAGGTCGTCCGTGAACGACTTCTCCAGGGCGACCTCGTCGGCCGAGATGCCGGTCTCGTCGGTGATGAGCTCGGCGAGTCCTGCGAGGACCTCGTCGTTGCTGAATGCCATGGGGTTTCTCCTTGTTATCTCTGGACCGACCCGGACGCGGGCCGCTGTTCAGTCTAGGTGCGGGGGCCCGCCCGATCAGGGAAGGACGACTACCTGCGCGCCGAAGACGAGCCCCGCCCCGAAGCCGATCTGGAGGGCCAGACCGCCGCTCAGCTCGGGGTTCTCCTCGAGCAGGCGGTGCGTGGCGAGCGGGATGGACGCCGCCGACGTGTTGCCGGTGGTCTCGATGTCGCGACCGATCGCGACGGTCTCGGGCAAGCCGAGCTGCTTGGCGAACTCGTCGATGATGCGCATGTTCGCCTGGTGCGGGATGAACGCGGCGAGGTCGCCTGCCTGAATGCCCGCTTCTTCGAGCGCGCGGCGGGCGACCTTGACCATCTCCCAGACGGCCCAGCGGAACACCGTCGGTCCCTCCTGGCGCAGCGTCGGCCACGGTGCGGTGCCGTCGCGGAATTCCACGAGCGTGTGGTTCATGCCGACCGCGTCGGCCTTGGACCCGTCCGAGCCCCAGACGGTCGGGCCGATGCCCGGGGTATCGCTGGGACCGATGATCGCGGCGCCTGCGCCGTCGCCGAGCAGGAACGAGATCGTGCGGTCGGTCGGGTCGACGATGTCGCTGAGCTTCTCCGCGCCCACGACGGCGACGTAGCGTGCCGCGCCGGCGCGCACCAGCGCATCGGCCTGCGTGACCCCGTACGAGAAGCCGGCGCACGCCGCGTTGACGTCGTAGGCCGCCGCGGGGTTCGCCCCGACGCGGTCTGCGACGATCGCCGAGACCGACGGCGTCTGCTTGGGGTTCGAGATCGTCGAGACGATCACGGCGTCGACCTGATCGGCGGGCACGCCGCTGCGCCGGATGGCCTCGGCCACGGCGTCGGCGGCGAGGTCGATGACCGTGGTGTCCTTATCGGCGCGGACGCGGGTCACGATGCCGGTTCGCTGGCGGATCCACTCGTCACTCGAGTCGATGGGGCCGACGAGGTCGTCGTTCGGCACCGCGTTCTGGCCGCGCGCGGCGCCGTAGGCGTAGATGCGGGTGTGGGCGGGGCCGGTGGCCTGGCGAATGGCGGCGGTCATGCGGCACCTCCGGAGATGAGAGCGGATGCGGCGACGAGGTCGTCGGGGGTCTTCACGGCGACCGAGGGCACACCGCGCAGAGCGCGCTTCGCGAGACCCACGAGGGTGCCGGCGGGCGCGAACTCGATGATGCCGGTCACCCCGTGCTCGGCGAACGAGGACATGCAGAGATCCCAGCGCACGGGTGAGGCGACCTGAGTGACCAGCCGGTCGAGCGCCTCGCGGCCGTCGCTGACGACGGCGCCGTCGCGGTTTGACCACAGGGTGAGGGCGGGATCGCTCACGGAGGTCGCGGATGCCGCCTCGGCGAGCGTCTCGACCGCCGGTGCCATGTACCGCGTGTGGAACGCGCCGGCGACCTGCAGGGGGATGACCCGGGTCGACGCGACCGGCTCGGCGGCGAGGTCGGCGAGGGCGTCGAGAGCGCCGGCGGCGACGATCTGGCCGCCGCCGTTGTAGTTGGCCGGAGTGAGGTCGAGTTCGTGGAGGCGAGCGACCACCGCATCCTGATCTCCGCCGAGGACGGCGCTCATACCGGTCTGCTCGCGCGTCGCGGCATCCGCCATGGCGCGGCCACGGAGGCCGACCAGCCGCATCGCGTCGTCGTCGCCGAGCACGCCAGCCGCCGCGAGTGCGGCGATCTCGCCGACGGAGTGGCCGGCTACACCGGCGGGACGCGCAGCTTCACGCACGAGCGCGTCGTATGACAGCAGGCTCGCGGCGACGATGAGCGGCTGCGCCACGGCGGTGTCGCGGATGCGGTCGGCATCCCATTCGGTGCCGGCGGCGACGAGGTCGACTCCGGCGAGGTCGGAGTAGCGCTCGAGGCGCTCGCGCGCGCCCTCCAGCTCGAGCCACGGGGCGAGGAAGCCGGGGGACTGCGACCCCTGCCCGGGGAACACGGCGATGATCACTGTTACATCCTTCCAAGTTCAGCAGCTCGACCGCTGGCGACGATGTCACAACAATGCGGCGAACCTTTGTGTCGACCGTACAGTCGACGATCGTGAGTGCGGCTCCGGCTCTCCGGCTGCGTGTCGTCAGCTCCGGCGCGACTGCGGCGTACGCCGCCTCGTGAGGTCGTTGCCGATGGAGCCCAGGATGAGTGCGGTCTGCAGGATCAGCGCCTCGCGAGGGCCGGTGGCGTCCCATCCGATGACGTCCGAGACGCGCTTCAAGCGGTACCGCACGGTGTTCGGATGGACGAAGAGCTCACGTGCGGTGGCTTCGAGGGAGCGCCCGTTGTCGAGGTAGCTCCACAAGGTCGCGACGAGGTCGGGCGAATGCGCCAGCAGCGGACGGTAGATGCGCTCGACCAGGGTGGCCTTGGCGACGGGGTCGCCGGCCAGCGCGCGCTCGGGCAGCAGATCATCCGCCTCGACCGGGCGCGGGGCGTGACGCCAGGCGCTCGCGACCGCGAAGCCGGCCAGGGCGGCGCGGGCGCTCTGGCTCGCGTCGACCAGCGCGGGCACGGTGGGTCCGAGCACCAGATGGCCGGGTCCGAAGCCCGGCTCGAGTCGGGCCGCGATCTCGAGGAAGGTCAACTCGGGCACCGGTTCGACGCGGCCCGGCAGATCGGCGCGTCCGATCACGAGCACCAAGCGCAATCCTTGAACGCCGACGAGGACGTCGACGCCCATCTTGCGCGCGGCCCGGCGCAGCTGGTCGACGTCGAACTGCGGGGGAGTCGTGCCGACGAGGACCGCGACCGCGCCGTGCCCGTGCCACCCGAGTGCCGCGATGCGGCTCGGCAGCTCCTCGTCGGTCTCACCCGTCAGGATCGAGTCGACCACGAGGGCTTCGAGGCGCGCGTCCCACAGCCCGCGGGCCTCCGCCGCGCGGGCGTAGACGTCGGCGGCGGCGAAGGCGACGTCGCGCGAGTACTTCAGGATCGCTTCGCGAACGTCGTCGCCCCGGTGCGCCACCCGTTCTTCGGTGACCTCCACCGTGACCCGCACGAGCTGCAGGGTCTGCGTCAGGCTGACGCTGCGCAGCAGCTCGCGCGGGGCCGCGGCGAAGATGTCGGCGGCGATGCGCGGTGTGGAGGTCGGGTCCTCGTACCACTGGATGAACGAGGTGATGCCCGCCTGCGCGACCAGTCCCACAGAGGACCGGCGCGCAGGCGGCATCTCGGCGTACCAGGGCAGCGTCTCCTCGAGGCGATTGATCGTGGCCGTGGCCAGATCACCCGAGATCCGGCGGAGCCACGCGAGTGTCTCCGCCTTCGAGCTGTCGTCGGTCACCGAAGGGTCAGCTCTCGCCGCCTGCGTTTCCGCTGGTGCCTGCCGTCACATCGTGCAGGCGGTAGCGTTCGATGGCCTGCGCCGACAGGCCGCGGTCGACCACGCCGTCCTCGGCCAGAGCCTGGAGTGTCCGCACCACGATCGACGGGCCGTCGATCTTGAAGAACCGACGAGCAGCGGGGCGGGTGTCGGAGAAGCCGAAGCCCTCCGCGCCCAGCGTCGCGAAGCGGCGCGGCACCCAGGGCCGGATCTGGTCCTGCACGGCGTGCATGAAGTCGCTCACTGCGACGACGGGGCCCTCCGAGTCGTTCAGCTTCTGCGTGACGAAGGCCGTCCGCGGCTCATCGGTCGGGTGCAGGAAGTTGTGCTCGTCGACGGCGAGACCATCGCGACGCAGCTCGGTCCAGCTCGTGACCGACCAGACGTCCGCGACCACGCCCCAGTCGTCCTTGAGGAGCTTCTGCGCCTCGTAGGCCCACGGAACTCCGACGCCCGAGGCGAGCAGCTGTGCACGGGGCCCGTCGCCCTCGCCGACGCTCACGCGGTGGATGCCGCGGATGATGCCGTCGACATCGACATCCTCGGGCTCCTTGGGCTGCACCAGCGGCTCGTTGTAGAGCGTGATGTAGTACATGACGTTGGGGTCGGGGTGGTTCCCGCCGTACATGCGCTCGAGACCCGAGCGCACGATGTGGGCGATCTCGTACCCGTAGGCCGGGTCGTACGACACGGTGGCGGGGTTGGTCGAGGCGAGCAGGTGCGAGTGACCGTCGGCGTGCTGCAGGCCCTCGCCGGTCAGCGTCGTGCGGCCGGCCGTCGCGCCCATGATGAACCCGCGGGCCATCTGGTCGCCGGCTGCCCACTGAGCGTCTCCGGTGCGCTGGAAACCGAACATCGAGTAGAAGACGTACACCGGGATGAGCGGCTCGCCGTGCGTGGCGTACGACGTCCCGATCGCGGTGAACGCCGCGACGGCTCCGGCCTCGTTGATGCCGACGTGGAGGATCTGGCCCTGCGGGCTCTCCTTGTAAGCCAGCAGCAGCTCGCGGTCGACCGAGGTGTAGTTCTGACCATGCGGGTTGTAGATCTTCGCCGTCGGGAAGTACGCGTCCATGCCGAACGTGCGTGCCTCGTCGGGGATGATCGGCACGATGCGGTGACCGAAGTCCTTCGCGCGCAGCAGATCCTTGAGCAGGCGGACGAACGCCATCGTGGTGGCGATCTCCTGCGTGCCCGAGCCCTTCTTCGGCAGCGCGTACGACTCGTCGCCGGGGAGCGTCAGCGGCGCATGCTTCGTCCGGCGCTGCGGCAGGAACCCACCGAGCTCACGACGACGCTCGAGCATGTAGCGGATCGTCTCGTCCTCGGCGCCCGGGTGGTAGTACGGCGGGAGGTACGGGTTCTCCTCGAGCTGCGCGTCGGTGATCGGGATGCGCATCGAGTCGCGGAAGTGCTTGAGGTTCTCGAGCGTCATCTTCTTCATCTGGTGGGTCGCGTTGCGGCCCTCGAAGTGGTGACCGAGTCCGTAGCCCTTGATCGTCTTCGCGAGGATGACGGTGGGCTGGCCCTTGTGCTCCATCGCCTGCTTGTAGGCGGCGTAGACCTTCTGGTAGTCGAGACCGCCGCGGCGGAGCTTGCCCCAGATGTCGTCGTCCGACCAGTCCTTCACGAGAGCGGCCGTGCGCTCGTCGCGCCCGAAGAAGTGCTCGCGGATGAAGGCGCCGTCCTCGGCGCGGTACGTCTGGAAGTCGCCGTCGGGGGTCGTGTTCATCAGTCGGACGAGGGCGCCCTCGTCATCCTGCGAGAGGAGCTCGTCCCAACCGCGGCCCCAGACGACCTTGATGACGTTCCAGCCCGCACCGCGGAAGTACGCTTCGAGCTCCTGGACGATCTTGCCGTTTCCGCGGACCGGTCCGTCGAGGCGCTGGAGGTTGCAGTTGATCACGAAGGTGAGGTTGTCGAGGCCCTCGTTGGCTGCGACCTGCAGCTGACCGCGGCTCTCGACCTCGTCCATCTCGCCGTCGCCGAGGAAGGCCCACACGTGCGAGTCGGACAGGTCCTTGATGCCCCGGTTGGTGAGGTACTTGTTGTTCATCGCCTGGTAGATGGCGTTGATCGGGCCGAGACCCATCGAGACCGTCGGGAACTGCCAGTAGTCGGGCATCAGGCGCGGGTGCGGGTACGACGGGATGCCGTCGGGCGCCTTCGACGCCTCCTGACGGAAACCGTCGAGCTGGCTCTCGCTCAGACGCCCTTCGAGGTACGAGCGGGCGTAGATGCCGGGCGACGCGTGGCCCTGGATGAAGATCTGGTCGCCGCCGGACGGGTGGTCGGGGCCGCGGAAGAAGTGGTTGAAGCCGACTTCGTAGAGCGAAGCCGACGACGCGTAGGTGGAGATGTGACCGCCCACGCCGATGCCGGGGCGCTGCGCGCGGTGCACGGTGACGGCGGCGTTCCAGCGGATCCAGCGACGGTAGCGGCGCTCGAGCTCTTCGTCGCCGGGGAACTCCGGCTCGTTCTCGGGTGCGATGGTGTTGATGTAGTCGGTCACCGGCACCTGCGGGACGTTCAGCTGCAGCTCGTGCGAGGCCTGCAGCAGGCTCAGCATGATCTCGCGACCGCGACCCGAGCCCTTCGCGTCAACCAGCTGGCGCAGCGACTCCTGCCATTCACCGGTCTCTTCCGGGTCGCTGTCCAGGGCGTCCTGGGAGTAGGGGTCTTGATCGTTGACAGTCACGGGCGACCTTTCTCGTATGGCAGATCGTGCCAGGTAATCACCACGGGCAGGGCGCGGGCGTTGTCGGGCGCGCACAAGCACCGCACGACAGCCTACCCACGCTCGGAGGGGTCGGCGCTCTCGTACACTGAGAGCAGGGGCCTATAGCTCAGTTGGTTAGAGCACCTCGTTTACACCGAGGGAGTCGGGAGTTCGAGTCTCTCTGGGCCCACATGAAAGCCACCCCCGCAGATCAGCTGCTGCTGCTGGACATCGCCCGTCTCGACGCGCAGGCCCGCGGAGCGGAGGCCGCGAAGCGCAATCCGGCTCAGGCCGCGCGAGTGAACGAACTGCTTGCGCGCCGTCATGAGCTCTCCATCGAGCTGACCGGCCTGCTCGGGAAGCGCGACGACATCGAGGCGGAGCTCAAGCGCATCGCCTCGGACGTGACTGTCGTCGATGCCCGCTCGGCTCGCGATGTCGAACGCCTCGCGGCCACGTCGAACCCCAAAGACGCGCAAGGACTCGAGCACGAGATCGCTTCGCTCGCTCGCCGGAAGAGCGAGCTCGAGGATGCTCAGCTCGAAGCCATGGAGCGACTCGAAGCCGCCGAAGCCGCGGTGGCGGCGCAGCAGGCGCTCATCGCGGAGGTCAACGACGAGGGCGGTCGATTGAGCGCCGAGGGCAAGGCCGCCGTCGCAGAGGCGCAGGCACGCCTCGACGCCGCGACGCGTGACCGCGCCGCCATTGCGGCGAGGGTGCCGGGCGATCTGCTGGCACGCTACGAGTCCCTCGCCGAGCGCACACCGGGTGCCGGTCTGCTGCAGCGACGCACCTGCGGCGGATGTCACATGGAACTCTCCGGAACCGACCTGAAGGCCATCGCGCAGGCTGCTGACGACGAGGTCGTCACGTGCCCCGAGTGCGGCTGCATCCTCGTCCGCACCGACGAATCCGGTCTGTGATCCGTCGATGACGACCCCGCGCGTCCGCTGGCGCGCGGTCGGGCGCCGCGGTGACGGCGACCTCGACGTCGCGTCGGTGGATGCCGCGGGCGCGGTGATCGAGCGTCATCGTGTCGCGGCTCGAGAGCTGGCGGGCGAGGTCGCAGCAGATCCCGATGCGCGGTGGATCTGGTCCGACACGACGGCCTGGTATCACGGCATCCTCGCCGCCGGCGTTCGGGTGGCGCGGTGCCACGACCTGCGCCTGTGCCATGCGATCCTGCGCGACAGCTCGCTCGTCGCCGATCCCGCCGAACTCCGTGCCGCCGCCGTCTGGGATGCCTCGCCGGAAGACCCGACATCCGATCGTGACGTCCTGTTCGCACTCGAACCCGCAGCCGACGCGCTCCCGCACGATCTCGACGCGACGCTGGCGGAGTTCTCGCGGCAGACGCGCGCGATGGCGAGCGCGATCGACCCCGGACGCCTGCGTCTGCTGACGGCTGCCGAGTCCGCCGGAGCGCTCGTCGCGGTCGAGCTGCACGTCGCGGGCGTCCCCTGGAGTCGCGAGGTGCACGACGCGATCCTCGCTGATGCGCTCGGGCCACGGCCGCGCCCGGGGGAGCTGCCGAGCCGCGTGCGCGACCTGGCCGACCGGGTGCGTGCGGCTCTCGATGACCCGACGGCGAGTCTCGACTCGCAACCGCGTCTGCTGCGTTCGCTGCACCGGGTCGGCGTGCTCGTGGAGTCGACGAGCAAGTGGGAGCTCCAGCGTCATGAGCATCCCGTGATCGAGCCGCTCCTGGCGTACAAGCGTGCCACGCGCCTGCTCAGCGCCAACGGCTGGGCATGGATGGACGAGTGGATCCCGAACGACCGGTTCCGTCCGGTCTACGTCCCCGGTGGCGTGGTCACGGGCCGATGGGCGTCGTCGGGCGGGGGAGCGCTTCAGCTGCCGCGGATGCTGCGGCCGGCGGTGCGGGCCGACCCGGGATGGCAGCTGGTGATCGCCGACGTCGCTCAGCTCGAGCCCCGCATCCTCGCCGCGATGTCCGGCGACCTGGCGCTCGCGGAAGCCGCTCGCGGGCGCGACCTGTACGAGGGCATCGTGGCCCGCGGTACCGTCCCATCGCGTCAGGAGGCGAAGATGGCGCTCCTCGGCGCGATGTACGGAGCCACCACCGGTGACAGCGGGCGCCTGGTCCCGTCGCTGCGCCGTGCCTACCCCCGCGCGATGGCCCTCGTCGACGACGCGGCGCGGGTGGGCGAGGAGGGCGGCTCGGTGCGCACCCTGCTCGGCCGCACGAGTCCGGCACCCTCGGCGGCATGGCGGGATCTCCACGCGGATGCCGCTGAGCCCGAGGCCTCCGATGCCATCAAGACGCTCGCGCGATCACGGGCGCGCGAGCGCGGCCGCTTCACGCGGAACTTCGTCGTCCAGGGGACGGCGGCCGATTGGGCGCTCGCCTGGCTGGCCGACCTCCGGCAACGGCTCGCGGTGTTTCCGAGCGTCGGTGGTCACCCCGTGACGGCGCGGGCGCACCTCGCGTTCTTCCTCCATGACGAGATCATCGTGCATGCCCCGGCCGAGCACGCCGAGGCGGCCGCGGCGGCCGTTCGCGAGGCGGCGGATGCGGCCGGCCGGCTGCTGTTCGGCTCATTTCCGCTCGACTTCCTGCTCGACGTGCGTATCGCGGTGTCGGCCGACAAGGACTGAGCCGGGGCTCAGGCGCATGCGGCGCCGGGCTCGAGTTGCGCGACGTCTCGCAACAGGGGTGTATGGATCACGCGAGGGGCGATCTCGGCGTCGTCGGGCGCGATGAAGCGGAACCGCAGGGACTGAGCGTCGCCGGGCGCGAGCGTCGACCGGGCGACGCTCGTCGGCACGCCGGCGTCGACGACCTGACGTGAGGGCACCGCCGCGGTTCCGTCGTCGACTGATCCGAAGAACCAGCCGGGAGGTGCGGCCACCCCGACGTCGGTGACGATGTCGCCGGGGCTGGCGGGGTTGTACATCCCCGTCATCGAACCGGGATACCCCCGCGCCTCGGGCGGCGCGTTGTTGTGCAGGCGTACCTCCACGACCACCTCGGCACGCCCGTCGGGACGGCACCCCGACGACACGACGCCGACGGCCATGTCCAGGTAGGAGTCGAGCTTGGTCGTCGTCGCGTCGTTGAGGAGCACCGAGAACACGTCGCCGGTGCCGGTGAGCTGTCGCGCCCGCATCCCCGACAGCGGCCCCTCGCGGAGATGACGCTGCTCGTCTTCGTGGGCGCTCCACACGCTCACGCGCCCGTCTGCGACGGCGTCGCCGATCGCGCCGAGAACCGATGCCACATCGACGTCACCGGAAAGCAGCCGCGTGACGACGGCGGACACGACCTCCCGCTGCAGGGCGGTCTGCTCGTCCGTGGAGGAGTGCAGGTACGGGTCGACCAGGACTGCCTGGACGAAGCCGGCCGCATCGATCGTCGCGCCACCGGACAGGTGGACGGGACCCGTGGCGGTCAGCAGCGAGCGCAGCACCACGGGATCGACCGCGACGACCGCGTCGGGCTCGCTGCCCGTGCTGCTCTGCCACCAGGTGCGCATGAGCCGAGCCGAGAGCTCGAAGTCGGGTGTCATCGTCGCATTCTGGACGTAGGTTCCCACCACGTCGCCGTACAGCTCTGACACGGAGGCGGGCAGCTCGATCACGGGAACACGACGGGGCGCGAAGTTCGACGAGTCCGTGTGCTCACGCACCTCGAGCCGGCCCTCACGGGCTTCGAGGAGAAGGAACGTGCCGGTCAGTCCGCCGCCCGCGCGGAGCTCCGCGGAGTTCTGCACCGAGACCAGCACTTCGCGGGTGCCGTCGACGCCGAGCATCGACGGCACCCACCGTGATGCTCCGGCGGCCGCGGAGATCGACTCCGCGGCCGGTCGGAGCACCGTCTGGAGCGTGCTCAGCCCGTCGCGAATCGGTGGCAGGAGAGCCGATTCGTCGATCCCATCGAGATCGGCGGCCGTCGCGCGAAGCGTCGTCGCTGCGCGTCCGAGCGCCGGCGATGCGTCGCGGAGCACTCCCGCGAGTGCGCCGATGTCGCCCCCGGCGATCGTCTCGCCGAGCCCGGGGGTCGCGAGCACATCGTCCAGCGCCGGAACCGCGGTGGCTGCCCCCGCCGCGGCGGCGTGGACAGCCTGGAAGTTCGTCCCCACACCCGGCAGGGACGACGCGAGCCCCCAGACCGGGTCTCCGGTGAGCTGCTCCGCACGTGCCGCGTGCTCGCCGATGTCGGAGAGGGCCACCTGAACGGCATCCACGTCGCGCTGCTGCAGTGCCGCGCGAAGCCCGGTCGCCGCCGCCTGTACCTCGCGGAGCTCGCCCGCGGCGAGCACGCCTCGCACGCCGATCCACCCCGCCGCCGCCAGCCCGATTGCGGCCGCCACGATGACGACACGGGCGCGCCTGCGGCGGCGAAGGCGCCGTTCCAGCGCCGTCGCAGCCATCTCAGGCGCGCCGGTGGCGACGGCGCTGCAGCACGAGCAGCGCCCCGGCGACGAAGGCGCCCACGGCGGCGACCGCGAGCGCGATCGGTCCGCTCGCGCTGCCGCCCGTGGCAGGCAGCGCTGCGACCGCTGCATCGCGCACGCCGTTCGGCGACGTCGCGCAATCGGGCGTGGAAGCCGGATAAGCGACGGGAACGGCGAGATCGGGGTTCACCCGCAGGGTCGCGGCGATGTCGCCACGAGTCCAGGCGAAGCCGGCATCCATCGCCGTCCACGTACCGTCGCGGAACTCCCAGCCGGGCCAGCCGGTGCCCCGGCCTGCGTCGTCGACGCTCGCACCGGGCCACAGCACGCGGCCGCTCAGGCGGTAGTCCTGGAGCGAGCCGAGCGGCACGGTGGCGGTGTTCACCCCGTTGTCGAGAATCAACGACACCGGTGCTGTGGCCTCTTCGACGGTCCCTCCCGTGAGGACCACGTCGAATGAGATCCACGGTGCGTCGGATTCGCAGTCGGTCGTGACCATGGACCCCGCGAGCGTCGCCCCGCTCGGATCATCCGGAG
This sequence comes from Microbacterium sp. AG238, assembly GCF_003610405.1. Classification (GTDB taxonomy): domain Bacteria; phylum Actinomycetota; class Actinomycetes; order Actinomycetales; family Microbacteriaceae; genus Microbacterium. Next base: position 670,537 of record NZ_RAQC01000001.1, on the reverse strand, counting down.
CGTACGTCGTGGCATCCGTCGACGACACAGTCGGCAGCAGGCTCAGCGAACCGAGCAGCACGGCAGAAATGACAGAACTATGCATAGCGCCCTCCCCAATGGGCTGCGAGGCCATCTCCCCAGATGGCTTCTGTGAGCACACCGTAGCACCACGGGGCCCGTGCGGCGAGCCGCGGTTCGGGGGAGCGTGCACCCCGCCGGTAGACTCCAGGTGCGAATGGGTCGGCTGGACGGTCGCGTGGCGGGAAACCGCACCGAGGAACGTCCGGGCTCCACAGGACAGGACGGTGGGTAACACCCACCCGGAGTGATCCGCGAGACAGTGCCACAGAAAGCAGACCGCCGGCGTTCGCGTCGGTAAGGGTGAAAGGGTGGTGTAAGAGACCACCGGGGTCGTGGTGACACGACCCGCACGGTAAACCTCGTCCGGAGCAAGGTCAGACAGGGGATGCAGACGCGGTCCGCCGAGTCCCCGGGTAGACCGCTGGAGCGGCACGGCAACGTGTCGCCGAGAGAGATGGCCGTCCACGGGGCTCACGCCCCCGGACAGAACCCGGCGTACAGGCCGGCCCATTCGCCCCCGACCGCCCCTGCGCAGCCGTCGCGGCGCGGGCCTCGCACAGCGCGGGCCTCGCTCGTGGCCGGTGTCGCTCCCGGCGCCGGGACGCATTCCCCAAACGTGAGCCCCGGTGCCGGGAGCGACCTCTCACCGTCGCAGGCAGTCATGTCGGCCCGGAAGGGGCTATCGTGCACGGCACGCACCACGTACCTTCATTGCGTTCAACCGACCGCGGAGGCGTGGGTCGAGCGTCGAGTCCTCAGGCGCTACGAGCCGGTGCTCGCGGTCGTCATCCCCGAGATCCTCTGATCGTCGTCGCCCGGTTCGGCTTGCTGAAGGCCAGCGACCCACGACCGGACCACGAGGATCACGCGGAGGATGAGCAGCGATGCCGCCGCTCCTGTCACACCGTCGATGGCCGTGACCCAAGGCAGAGCACCCCATGCCGCGACGATGCCGGCAACAGTGATCACGGCGACCATGCCGGCGAGCAACCACGCTCTGCGTGCCGGGTCGGCACGTTCACTGGTCGGCGCGGGGCGGCGCGTGCGCGACGGCGGCGGCTGACGGGGGCTCCGCAGGTGCACGACGGATCCCGTCAGCGTGAAGACGGCGATCGTGAGCAGCGCGGCGCCGATGATCTCGCTCGGGCGGTGGTTTCCGATCACGATGATCGCCGAGGTGGCCAGCGCCATCCAGACCCCGAGCACAGGGGCGACCCACCGCTTCCAGGCCCGCGGCACCACGATGAGCAAGGCGGCAGCTACGGCGAGGACGACAACAGCGTGGCCGCTCGGATAGCTGACTGCGTCGTCACGCGAATCGACCAGCAGGGGACGTCCGAAGACCGACTTGAACCCTTCAGATCCCAGCACCGCTCCGGGGGTCGCGACCGCAACCCAGAGGGCTGTCCGCCCGTGTCGTCTCGCTGCCGCGATGACGACGGCCAGGAGGGTCCCCACCACGATCGTGGCGCGGTCGTAGGAGAGCGGCGGAAGATCATTCTGGCGGAGCCAGTAGCCGACAGTGTCGAAGACCTCGTACTTCCATGCCCACCCGTTCTCCAATGACTGCCCGGCAGCCGTGAGGTTGAAAAAGAGGTACAGGACGAAGAAGAGGGCCACCGCGATGAGGCCCGTCATGATCATCCGTGCCCGCACCGAGAAGCGAGGGCGAGGTTCATGCATCCTGCCAGCCTAGGCGGCACTCGCCGGTTCGCCGTGGAGCACGTCGACCGCCGCTCCGCCCACATAGGGCGCAGTTCCGCGCGTCAGGCGCGGCTTCGAGTGCGCCTGGCACGCGAAACTGCGCCCGAAACCGACGCCGCAGCCACCCGCGTCAGTGGGCGGTCGTGCCGGCGAGGTCTTCCGTGGTCTCGTCGAGGACGCCGGGCCGTTCGCCCGCGAGAGCGAGGGCCGCCGCGCCGATGATGCCGGCGTTGTTGCGGTGGACGGCGGGGACGATGGGCGTCTTCAGATCGAGCAGCGGCAGGAACTTGTCGGCGTGCTTCGACACGCCGCCCCCGACGACGAACAGGTCGGGGGAGAAGAGGAACTCGATGTGGCTGTAGTACCACTGCAGCCGTTCGGCCCACTCGGGCCAGTCGAGCTCATCGCGTTCCATCGCGGAGTACGCGGCCCACGCCTCGGCGTCCTTGCCGTGCTTGGCGCGGTGCACGTGGCCGAGCTCGGAGTTGGGGATCAGCACGCCGTTGTAGATCATCGCCGACCCGATACCGGTGCCGAGGGTCGTGAGGATGACGAGCCCGTCCTGGCCGCGTGCGGCGCCGTAACGCAGCTCGGCGACCCCGGCGACATCCGCGTCGTTGGCGAAGTGGATCTGACGACCGAGTCCCTGCTCGAAGAAGGTCTCGGCCTCGAAGTCGATCCAGGTGTCGGCGACGTTGGCCGCGGAGAGGGTGCGGCCGTTCTTCACGATCGCGGGGAATGCCACGCCGAGCGGGACGTCGCCTGCAGCGGTGACCTCGAGGCGGTCGAGGACCACCTTCACGGCACCGAGGACGTCTTCGGGCTCGGCGCCTTTAGGGGTCGCGACCTTGATGCGGTCGGTCAGGAGGTCGCCGGTCGACAGATCGACCACCGCTCCCTTGATCCCGGTTCCACCGATGTCCACCCCGACGGCCCGCGTCGCACTCGCACTCATGCGGCTCAGCCTATCGAGCGCGAGCGGGGCCGATTAGGCTCGGATCGAGCGCCACCGTAGGCGCAGTCTGGAGCGACCATGCCCGAGAGCGACGGCGAGTACTGGTACAACCTCACGACACACGAGGTCGAGCGCGGCAAGCAGTCGCCGGGCGCCGATCGCGCGGGTCCCTTCGCCTCTGCCGAGGAGGCCTCCCGCGCGCCGCAGATCATGGCGCAGCGGTCCCAGGCGTGGCGAGAGGACGAGGCGCAGGACGACGACTGGGGCACGCCGCCGTCGGAGGGCGCTCGCCGCCAGTAGTCTGGGATCCGACCCTGTCTCGGAGAGGACGCGATGGACAAGCAGCGGGACTTCGTACTGCGAACGATCGAGGAGCGCGGCGTCAAGTTCGTGCGGCTCTGGTTCACCGACGTGATCGGCACCCTCAAGTCGGTGGCGATCGCCCCGGCCGAGGTCGAGGGGGCCTTCGCCGAGGGGCTCGGCTTCGATGGTTCGGCGATCGAAGGGCTGACGCGCAGCTACGAGTCCGATCTGCTCGCGCACCCCGACCCGACGACCTTCCAGCTGCTGCCCTGGCGGGGTGAGATCGACCCGACGGCTCGGATGTTCTGCGACATCACCACGCCCGACGGCCAGCCCGCCGTCGCCGATCCTCGCAACGTCCTGAAGCGCACCCTCGCGAAGGCGGCCGACTCCGGGTTCACGTTCTACACGCACCCCGAGATCGAGTTCTACCTGCTGAAGTCGTCGTCGTACGGACCCGACGGTCCCGAGCCGGTCGACTCCGCCGGGTACTTCGACAACGTTCCCGGCGGCACGGCCCACGACTTCCGGCGCCGCTCGGTGCGGATGCTGGAAGACCTCGGCATCTCGGTCGAGTACAGCCACCACGAGGGCGGCCCCGGCCAGAACGAGATCGACCTGCGTTACGCGGACGCCCTCGCGACGGCCGACAACATCATGACCTTCCGCACCGTCATCAAGGAGGTGGCGATCGAGCAGGGCGTGTACGCGACCTTCATGCCGAAGCCCCTCAGCGGGCACCCCGGCAGCGGCATGCACACCCACATGTCGCTGTTCGAGGGCGACGTCAACGCGTTCTACGAAGAGGGCGCGCAATACCAGCTCTCGCAGACCGGCCGGCAGTTCATCGCGGGGCTTCTGCGCCACGCCAACGAGATCTCGGCGGTCACCAACCAGTTCGTCAACTCGTACAAGCGGCTGTGGGGCGGCGACGAAGCGCCGAGCTTCATCACCTGGGGCCACAACAACCGCTCGGCGCTCGTGCGCGTGCCGATGTACAAGCCCAACAAGAGCCAGTCGTCGCGCGTCGAGTACCGTGCCCTCGACTCGGCTGCCAACCCCTACCTCGCGTACGCGCTGCTGCTCGCCGCGGGTCTCAAGGGCATCGAAGAGGGCTACGAGCTTCCCGCCGAGGCCGAGGACAACGTGTGGTCGCTCACCGACTCCGAGCGGCGCGCCCTCGGTTACGCGCCCTTGCCCGCGAGCCTCGACCACGCTCTCGAGTACATGGAGGAGTCGGAGCTCGTCGCCGAGACGCTCGGCGAGCAGGTGTTCAACTACGTGCTGCTCAACAAGCGTCGCGAATGGCAGAACTACCGTGCCCAGGTGACGCCGTTCGAGCTCAAGAGCAATCTGGAGATGCTCTGAGGCCATGACCCGGTCACCTCGTTCGACCGGACTGACGGGGCTGGCCCGGGCGGGTTTCGACGATCTCGGACGGGCCGACGCCGACCTGGCGGAGCTCGCCGAGCTGACGAGCGTCGATCGCGACGAGCTCGTGGCGTCGGCCGAGGCCGCGGCGGATCCCGACGCAGCGGTCTCCGCCCTCCTGCGCATCGCTCGTCGAGACGCATCGGTCGTCACCGACGCGTTGCGACGCCGGCCCGCAGCGGTCTGGTCGGTGCTGGGTGCGTCGCAGGGGCTGGCGGACTTCTACCTGCGACATCCCGAAGAGCTCGCCGACCTTGCGTCCGACGGCGACGGTCTTCCGACGCGCGACGAGCTGACGGCGCAGATGCTCGAGTCCGTCGGCGCTGACGACGGCTTCGCGGCTTCCTCGGGCGACGATGCGTGGGTCGCGCTACGGGTGCGGTATCGGCGGATGCTGGCGCGGATCGCGCGGTTCGATCTTGCGGCATCCGATCCGACGATCATCTTGCACGCGGTGGCCGCGGCCCTGGCGGATGCCGCGGGGGCGGCGCTGGAGGCGTCGCTCGCCGTCGCGCGCAGCAGACTCGTCGCGGGCGTCCCCGGAGCGGGGCGCTTCGAGCGCGACGCGGTCGCCGCGACCCGCCTCGCGATCATCGGGATGGGAAAGTCCGGGGCGCGAGAGCTCAACTATGTCAGCGACGTCGACGTGATCTTCGTCGGCGGCTCCGCCGACGAGGACGTCGTGTCGGAGTCGCAGTCGGTCGAGATCGCAACGAGACTCGCGATCCAGACGATGCGGGGCATCTCGGAGGTCGAGATCGAGCCGCCCCTGTGGGAGGTCGATCCGAACCTGCGCCCGGAGGGGAAGCAGGGCGCGCTCGTGCGCACACTCGAGTCGCACGTCGCCTATTACGACCGGTGGGCGAAGAGCTGGGAGTTCCAGGCGCTGCTCAAAGCCCGGCCGCTCGCCGGCGATGCGGAGCTGGGGGAGCAGTACGTCGACGCCGTCCAGCCGATGGTGTGGGCGAGCGCGGCCCGCGAGAACTTCGTCGAGAGCGTGCAGAAGATGCGCGAGCGCGTGACCGACCACATCCCGCCCGGCGAGGTTGCGCGGCAGCTCAAGCTCGGTCCCGGTGGTATCCGCGACGTCGAGTTCACGGTTCAGCTGCTCCAGCTCGTGCACGGCGCATCGGACGAACGAGTCCGGGAGCGCTCCACACTCGATGCCCTCGATGCGCTCGTCTCGGAGGGCTACATCGGACGCGAGGATGCTTCGCGCTTCGCGCTCGATTATCGGCGCCTCCGCGTGATGGAGCACAGGCTGCAGCTCCGCGAGCTGCGCCGGACCCATCTCATGCCTGAAGACGGAGCAGCGCTGCGCACCCTCGCCCGCTCGTCGCGCCTCGGCGACGGCGGCGACCGGGTGGTTTCGGTATGGGAGGACATCAAGCGCGAAGTGCGCGAGATCCACGTGCGGCTGTTCTACCGTCCGCTGCTCTCCGCCGTCGCCGCGCTCCCCGCCGACGAGCACACCCTCTCACCCGAGGCGGCTAAGGCCCGCCTGGCGGCGATCGGGTTCCGCGACCCGGCCGGCGCGCTGCGTCACATCGGAGCGCTGACGAGTGGCCTCAGCCGCAAGGCCGTGATCCAACGCCACCTCATGCCCGTCATGATCCGCTGGTTCGCCGACGGTGTGGATCCCGATTACGGCCTCCTCGCTTTCCGGCGCATCAGCGAGCGGCTCGGGAACACGCCGTGGTTCCTCCGGATGCTGCGCGATTCGTCGGGCGCCGCGGAAAGCCTGACCCGGCTGCTGTCGGGGTCACGATATGTCGGCGAGCTCATGGAGTGGATCCCCGAATCGATCGCGTGGCTCGACTCGCCCGATCAGCTCCGGCCGCGCCCGGGATTCGTGCTGCAGGAGGAAGCCCGCGCCATCCAGACCCGGCATGCTTCCATCGACGATGCCATGGCTGCGGTCCGGGCGCTCAGGCGGCGCGAGCTGCTGCGGCTCGCGATGGCCGCTGTCGTCGGCGAGCTCTCCATCGAAGAGCTCGCGGAGGGCCTGACCACCATCACCGAGGTCACGATCCAGGCGACGCTCCGTGCCGTGCGGCGCGAGGTGCTTCCGCCCGAAGACGATCGCCTCGAGTTCTCCGTCATCGCGATGGGACGCTTCGGCGGGGCCGAACTGGGCTTCGGATCGGATGCCGACATCATCTACGTGTTCGACGCGAACGGCGTCCCCGCTCAGCGCGCTCAGGAACTCGCGCTCCAGCTCGTGCAGGGTGTGCGCCGGTACTCCGAGGACCACCGCCTGCCGCTCGAGCTCGACGCGGGCCTGCGTCCGGAAGGCCGCAACGGCCCGCTCGTGCGTTCTCTGGAGTCGTACGCCGAGTACTACCGGCGCTGGTCGCTGTCGTGGGAGGCCCAGGCTCTCCTGCGCGCCCGTGGCGTCGCAGGAAGTGTGACGCTCATCACCCGGTTCCTGGCCCTCGCCGACGACCTACGCTATCCCGTGGCGCCCGACGCCCAAGGACTCCGCGAGATCCGGCGTATCAAGGCCCGTGTCGAGAGTGAGCGGCTGCCGCAGGGCCAGGACCGTTCTCGGCACCTCAAGCTGGGACCGGGCGGTCTGAGCGACGTCGAGTGGCTCGTGCAGCTCATTCAGCTCGAGCATGCGCACCGCGTGCCGGGCCTGCGCACGACGTCGACCATCGCCGCCCTCGAAGCGGCGGTCGGCGCCGAGCTCATTCCGCGGGACGCCGCCGAGAAGCTGTTCGCGGCGTGGCGGCTCGCCAGTCGGCTGCGGTCGGCGAACACCCTGCTGTCAGGTCAGACCAGCGACGTCCTGCCCACTGATCGTGGCCGGCTCGACGGAATCGGCCGCCTGCTGGGGTATCCGGCACGATCGGCGACCGTCGTGGAGGAGGATTGGATGCGCGCCGCGCGCCAAGCCCGCCGCGTGTTCGAGAAGCTCTTCTACGGCTAAAGGGGAAACATGTCGGTTGGTCTGCTGGCTGTCGTCGACGACATCCTGAGCGCGGCTCTGCGCGCTTCCGCGAAGTCGGCGGGTGTGGTGATCGACGACGCCGCCGTGACGCCGCAGTACGTCCAGGGGATCACACCGGCCCGAGAGCTTCCCGTCGTGGGGAAGATCGCGCTCGGCTCGATCGCGAACAAGTTCCTCATCATCATCCCCGTGGCGCTGCTGCTGACCGCATTCGCGCCCGCCGTGCTCCCGTTCCTGCTGATCCTCGGCGGCATGTTCCTCTGCTACGAGGGTGCCGAGAAGGTGCTCGAGTGGTTCGGCGTGCATCACGGCGTCGAGGATGACGGTCCGCGGGATGAGAAGAAGCTCGTGCTCGGTGCCGTACGAACGGACCTGATTCTCTCCGCCGAGATCATGCTGATCTCGCTGTCGAACCTCGACGAGGGAATGGGCATCTGGCAGACGCTCGCCGTCCTCGCCATCATCGCGCTGCTGATGACCGGCGTCGTCTACGGAGCTGTCGCTCTGCTGGTGAAGATCGACGACATCGGCCTGCGCATGGCGAAGAACCCGTCGTCGCGGGTGCGCCACACGGGGATGCGGATCGTCCGGTCGATGCCCGCCGTCTTCCGCGTCATCAGCGTCGTGGGAACCGTCGCGATGCTGTGGGTGGGTGGGCACCTCGTGCTCGCGAACCTCGGCGAGGTGGGGGTGGCCTTCACACTCGACCTGCTGCACGGGGTGGAGCACCTGCTCGAAGCCGCGGGCGGTGTGGTCGTCTGGATCGGCGAGACGGCCGTGTCGGCGATCGCCGGGCTGCTCGTCGGGCTCGTGATCGTCGGCGTGCTGATGGTGATCCGGCGCCTCCGCCACGGCGGACCGCAGCATGCCGGAGACGCCGCGACCCACTGACCTACCCTCGCTCGCCGCATCCGACGGGCATGGTGATGGGCGCGACGTCAAGCCGCCTGCACTCGGTTCGCGACTCTCATAGCCTGACCAAGTGATGACGACTTCGACGCTGCCGCGCCCCGCGCGCGTCGAGTGGTCGCCCCGGCAGTTCTCGATCGACGGGCTTGTCTTCCGCGTCTGGAGTTCCGCCGCAGAAGCGTCGTCTCCGACCATCGTGCTCGTCCACGGCGTGGGCATGTCTCACCGCTCATTCCTCCACCTCCACCCGAGGCTCGCCCGTACCGCGTCGGTGCACAGCGTCGATCTGCCGGGCTTCGCGGGCCTGCCGGCGCCCGAGGTCGACGTCTCGGTCGCCGCGATGGCGGATGCCCTCGCGGACGTGCTCCGCCGCGTTGTCGCACGCCCCGCCGTGCTGGTCGGACACTCGATGGGGGCGCAGTGGGTGGTCGAGACGGCCGTGCGGCATCCGGACCTGGTCGGTGGGCTCGTCCTGATCGGCCCGGTCGTCGATGATCAGCGCCGCGGGCTGCCCGCGCAGGCCGTGGCGCTGGCTCGCGACGGGCTGCGGGAGCCGCCGCGGGTGAACCTCCGCGTCACGCTCGACTACCTCCGCACCGGCCCGCGCTGGTTCTTCGCGCAGGTCCGGCACATGCTCGCCTATCCTCTCGAGGAGCGCGTGGCAGAGGCCGTCGTGCCGACCCTCGTGGTGCGCGGCGGCCGCGACCCGATCGCCGGGAACGGGTGGGTCGATCGCCTCGCGGCGCGAACCGCTCGGAGCAGTGTGCTCGTGGTACCGGGCAAGGGGCACCGCGTCGAGCGCACCGCAGCGGAGGCCGTCGCACACGGCATCCTCGCTCTGACAGCATCCGGCGGCCACCCCGCGGGCGCATCATGATGCGGCGCGCGCTCCGCGATGCGACGTGGTGGATAGCGGACTACGCCTACGCGGCCGTGTGGCAGGTGCGCGCCTTCTTCTCGCGCACGGATCCCGGCGACTTCCGGTCGGGAGACGGCACGCCCATCGTCGTGCTCCCGGGCGTTTACGAGACGTGGCGGTTCCTGCAGCCCCTCATCACCGAGCTCCACGACCGCGGGCACCCCGTTCACGTGATCGCCGCGCTGGGCTGGAACCGATGGCCCGTGCCGCGTGCAGCGCGTCACGTCACGGACTACCTGGAGCAGCACGACCTCCACGATGTCGTGATCGTCGCGCACAGCAAAGGAGGCCTGGTCGGCAAGCAGGTGATGGCGGATGCCGCTGCCGGCGGTCGTATCCGAGGCATGGTCGCCGTCGCGAGCCCGTTCGCCGGCTCGGTCTACGGGCGGCTCATGCTCGTACCGTCGCTGCGGGCGTTCTCGCCGAGCGCGCCGGGGATTCTGGCGTTGGCGCGCGAGGTGAGCCCCAACCCGCGCATCGTGTCGGTGTACGGAGACTTCGACCCGCACATCCCCGGCGGCAGCGAGCTCGACGGTGCGCGCAACGTCCGGCTGGAGACGGGCGGGCACTTCCGCATCCTCGCGCATCCGCGGGTCATCGCGGAGGTCGTCCGGCTGGCGGGATGACGGTGATCAGTTGATGATCTCCGCGCGCTCGCGGGCCATGCGGGCGATGCGCTCCCGCCACGTCTGCAGCGCTTCGGGAGACAGCCGCGTCCAGTCGGTGACTTCGGCGACGATCCGCAGGGGAGCGGCCGAGCGATAGGACTGGGTGGGATTGCCCGGGAACTTCTTGTCGGTGACGTTCGGGTCGTCCTCGAAATCACCGGTCGGTTCGACGACGTAGACGCGGGGCTCGCCGGGCACGGGAGCGATCTCGGCAGCGAGACCGGCACCGTCCTTCACCGCCGTGAAGTACACGTGGTTCATCGTGATCTCCGGGCGGTAGTTGGAGGGGTGGCCCGGGGTGAGCAGGTCGCCGACGCGCAGCGACGCCTTCGTGCCGTGGAAGAACGGCCCGGGAAGGTCGGAGAGATTCACCCGATCAGGATGGCGCCGACTGCGCCGACGATGCAAGCGCCCGACAACGACGGAGCCCCGCCGCCCGGCTCGAGAGAGCGGGCGACGGGGCTCGTCGCAGCCGGTGTGTCAGACGCCGAAGTACAGCTCGTACTCGTACGGGTGGGGACGGGCGTTGATCGGCTGGATCTCGTTCTCGATCTTGTACTCGATCCAGGTCTCGATCAGCTCGGGCGTGAACACGCCGCCGGCCAGCAGGAACTCGTGGTCGTTGCGCAGCGCCTCGAGGGAGTCGAGCAGCGAGTTCGGAACCTGCGGGATGTTCTTGGCCTCCTCGGGCGGCAGCTCGTAGAGGTCCTTGTCGACGGGCTCGTGCGGCTCGATGCGGTTCTTGATGCCGTCGAGGCCGGCCATCATCTGCGCGGCGAACGCGAGGTACGGGTTGCCCGAGGCGTCGGGGGCGCGGAACTCGATGCGCTTGGCCTTCGGGTTGGTGCCCGTGATCGGGATGCGAATGGCAGCCGAGCGGTTTCCGGCCGAGTAGACCAGGTTGACCGGAGCCTCGTAGCCCTTGACCAGACGCTTGTACGAGTTCAGCGTCGGGTTGGTGAATGCGAGCACCGCGGCAGCGTGCTTGAGCAGGCCGCCGATGTACCAGCGCGCGATGTCGGAGAGCCCGCCGTAGCCCTTCTCGTCGTAGAAGAGGGGCTCGCCATTCAGCCACAGCGACTGGTGCGTGTGCATGCCCGAACCGTTGTCGCCGAAGAGGGGCTTGGGCATGAAGGTCGCGACCTTGCCCCACATCTCGGCGGTGTTCTTGACGATGTACTTGAACTTCAGGATGTCGTCCGCCGAGTGCACCATGGTGTCGAAGCGGTAGTTGATCTCCTGCTGTCCACCGGTGCCGACCTCGTGGTGGGCACGTTCGAGCACGAGGCCCGACTCGATGAGCTTGAGCGAGATGTCGTCGCGCAGGTCGGCCGTCTTGTCGACGGGCGAGACGGGGAAGTAGCCGCCCTTGAACGGCGTCTTGTTGGCGAGGTTGCCGCCTTCTTCGACGCGGCCGGTGTTCCAGGCGCCTTCGTCGGAATCGACGGAGTAGAAGCTCGAGTTCTGCTTCACCTCGTAGCGGACGTCGTCGAAGATGTAGAACTCCGCCTCGGGGGCGAAGAACGCGGTGTCGGCGATGCCGGTCGAGGCGAGGTACTTCTCGGCCTTCTTGGCGACCTGGCGCGGGTCCTTCGCGTAGATCTCGCCGTTGCGCGGGTTGTAGATGTCGAAGATCATGATCAGCGTCTTCGCCTCGCGGAACGGGTCGAGGTAAGCCGTCGACACATCCGGAATCAGCTGCATGTCCGACTCGTGGATGTTCGCGAAGCCGCGGATCGACGAGCCGTCGAACAGCTGACCGACCGTGAAGAACTCCTCGTCGACGGTCGAGGCCGGGATGTTGAAGTGCTGCTGCACGCCAGGAAGATCCGTGAAACGGATGTCGAGGAACTTGACGTCCTCGTCCTGGATGAACTTGAGCACCTCGGAAGAATCTTTGAACATGGAGTCTCCAAGATCGGGTGAGGAACAGCCTGGAGTCATCCAGACCTCTTCGAACCTATCGGCATCCAGTTGCCCGGCAGTATCTCGGATGTTTCCGGGATGTTACGCCACCGGCCCCGTTTAGGCTGGACAGGTGCCCGAACCCCTGCGCGAGAACACCTATCCCGGCGAGCGGTTGGGGCGTCCCGAGCACGGCCCCGGCAGCGTCGGCCGTCTCGGACGACGGCTGGCGGCCCTCGTGATCGACTATGCGGCGGCGACGCTGCTCGCGACCGCGTTCCTCGGCTTCGACCAGTTCGCTCTTCCGGGTGAGGCCGGGGTGACCCAGTTCGCGCCGATCACTGTTTTCGCAGCGCTGCAGGTCATCTTCATCCCGCTGATCGGGGGTAGCCCGGGTCATCGCATCGTCGGCCTGCGTCTCGAGCTCCTGCACGGCGGATGGACGGGCCTGTGGCGTCCGATCGTACGGACGCTGCTCCTCGTGCTGGTGATCCCTGCGGTGGTGTTCGATCCCGATCAGCGAGGACTCCACGACAAGGCGGCCGGCACGATCCTCGTCCGCGCCTGACTCAACAGGCCTCCGGGGGCGGGGCGCTCAGCGTGGGCGCTGGGCGCGCGCCTTCATCGGGTCGACGCCCTTCGGGATCGGCAGCGAGGTCACCGACTGCGACACCGACTCGATGCGCTTGATGACGGCGGCCATCGTCGTCCGGTCGATCGCCTTGGGCAGCGCCTTGATGGTGGGGGCGAGTTTGGCGATGGGCACCTCGTCCTCGCCGTGTCCGACATAGAGGACGTGGATCGGCACTCCCGAGGCGACGCGCTTGACCTTGCTGCGCTCGTCGTTGATGAGTCGCGTCAGACGCCCGCGGGCGCCCTCCCCGATGATGACGACGCCGCCGCGGCCGACGGCCCGGTACACAGCCTCCTGCGTCTTGGGGTTGACGCCGACCGGCATCTCCGAGGCCTGCCACTTGCGGCCGAGGTTGGTCGAGATGATGTGTCCCGTCGCACCCGGCATCCCGTCGATGCGCTTGTACATCGCGCGCGTGGCCAGCCGCGTCATGGTGATCATGGCGCCGAGGATGCCGAAGAGCAGTCCCGTGACACCCCAGAGGATGACGCTCCAGATCGCGCCCGGCGGGATGAGGAAGCCCACCAGGACGCCCAGGCCGATGCCGACCACCACGATGCCGATGAGCAACCACGGCAGCCAGCTGTAGTACTCCTTGGTGAAGGTGAACAGGGAGCGGAGCTGGGAGAAGAATCCGGGGCGCTTCTCGGGTGCGGTGCTGCGGGACGACATGCTCACAGCCTACCTTTTCGGTCGCCCCGTTCCGCCTGCACAACCGGCCGGGAGCGGCGGTCGTCCACACGTCTGTGTGAACCGGGCCGAGCCGTGGCGCGACCGCGCCACGCTGGCAGGATGAACGCCCTCCCCGTCGTCGACCTGCCCGGCCCACTCAGACACGTGTCTCCGCCCGAGGCGCCCTATCCCGGCGAGATCCTCGCCTCGCGCAGCGGCACCTCGTACCGTGTCGCGGCGTCGTCCGTGCCGCAGGAGCTATGGTCTGCGGTCCCGGGCTGTCACCTTCTCGCGCCCGACGACGTCGACCGGGTCGCGGACGCGACCGTCGTGATCCTGCCGCTCGTCAGCGCGCGCCTCTGCGGCGGCTCGACCTCGTTCGACCTCACTCCCGGTCAAGCGGTGACGCTCGCGGTGAGCGTCCTGCGCGGGGCGGTGGACGCCGCGAGATCGGAATGGCGCGAGGGGGAGTGGTGGTCGACGAGCGATGGGCGCCCCGTCCTCGTCCCGACCGGCACGCGGGCGTGGGACGTCTCTTCGCGGATCGTGCTCGACCGCATCCCGGACGCGGCGATCGCGCGCGCGTTGCGCGATCGAGTCGTCGAGGCCCTGGCGGATCGCGTCACGTTGCCGTTCGCGGCGCCCACGCTCGAGGATGATCTGTTCGGGCTGGCCACGCCGGAGCCGTTCGTGCCGGGGGCGCCGGGTCCCGCTCGGCCCCTGCCGTCGCGTCCATCCGAAGACGACTCGCCGTCGGCGTCCATCGTGACGACTGCCGCGTCGGGACTCGTCGACGGTGACGTCATGAAGCGGGTCATGGCAGCGGCAGCGGGGGTGCGCGCGGAGATCCGCCGTGCGGCGGGCGGCCTCGTGCGGCGGTGGGGCCGGCCCGCGACGGGCGCTGCACGCCTCGCCGGTAGGCGACGTGTGATGTGGGTCGCCCTCGGTGCGGTGGCTGCGACTCTCGTCGTGGGGTTCTCTCTGCCTCACGATGCGGACGCCGACGCACGAACCGTCTCGCACGAGCGGCGTACGGAAGAGCCGTCGGCGAGGCCGCAGGGCTTTGCCCTCGACGAGGCGACCATCCCCGCCACAGGTGCCGAGACGCGTCCAGCCGAGCCGGCCGCTCGTATCATCGACGAACTCGCGGACTGCTGGCGGGCGGACGAACCGACGTGCCGTGCGTCACTGCTCGAACGAGCGGAGGCCGCGCTCCCCGACGGCATCGCGACAGCCGACGCTCCGCGCGAGGTGCGCGTGCTCGACGACCTGGGTGGGGTCGAGGTCGTGCGTGTCGACGATCCTTCCGGACGGCGTCCCGCTCAGGTGGTCGTGGTCGTCGCTCATGACGAGAAAAGGCTGGTCCGCGACGTGTACGACGTCGCGGACCAGCCGTGAGGTGAGTGGCTCAGCCGATCAGTAGCCGAGGTTCCCCTCGAACTGAGCGCCCTCGAGGCGTGCCTTCATCGCGCTCAGGAAGCGCGCTGCGTCGGCGCCGTCGATGGTGCGGTGGTCGTACGAGAGCGCGAGGTACACGTACGAGCGCACCGAGATCGCGTCCTTGCCGTCGACCGTCACGACGCCGGGGCGCTTGTAGACGATGCCGGTACCGAGGATCGCCGACTGCGGAAGGAACACCACGGGGGTGTCGAACAGCGCGCCACGCGAGCCGGTGTTCGTGATCGTGAACGTGCCGCCTGCGAGCTCGTCGGGCTTCAGCTTGTTGTCACGCGTGCGTGCAGCGAGGTCCGCGATGTCCTGAGCGATCTGGGCCAGGTTCTTCGAGCCCGCGTCGCGCAGCACGGGCGTGAGCAGTCCGCGCTCGGTGTCGACCGCGATCGAGATGTTCTCCGTGGCGGGGTAGACGATCTCTTCACCGTCGACCGTGGAGTTCACGATCGGGAAGGTCTGAAGCGCCTCGGCGGCGGCAAGGGCGAAGAAGGGCAGGAACGACAGCTTCGCCCCGGTCTTCTCGTTGAAGTCGACCTTCACCTTGTCGCGGAACGCCGACAGCTTGGTGACATCCACCTCGACGACGGTCGTCAGCTGAGCGGTCTGCTGCATCGACTCGACCGCGCGCTTGGCGAGGACCTTGCGCAGACGAGACATCGGAGCGCGCGTGCCGCGAAGCTCCGAGACCTCGACCTGGGCAGGCGCGGCGGCGGACTCGGCGGGAGCCGCGGCGGGCTGGGCCGATGCGGCCTCAGCAGCCTTCAGGACGTCTTCCTTGCGGATGCGCCCGCCGACGCCGCTGCCCTTGATCGAGGCCAGGTCGACGCCCTGCTGCTGCGCGAGACGACGCACGAGCGGGGTCACGTAGGTGACGCCCTCGTTGTCGGCAGGAGCTGCTTCCGCGGTCGGAGCTGCGGAGGCGGGAGCCGGCTGGTGTGCGGGTGCCGGCGCCGACTGCGGGGCAGGTGCCTCGGCCGGTGCAGCGGGCTTTTCGGGCTCGGGTGCGGGTGCGGCCTCGGCTGCGGGTGCGGCCGGTGCCTCGGCCGCGGGGGCCGGAGCACCCGAACCGATGCGAGCGAGTGCGGAACCGACCTCGACGGTCTCGTCCTCCTGGACGAGGATCTCGACGAGCGTGCCGGCGAAGGGCGCGGGGATCTCAGTGTCGACCTTGTCGGTCGAGATCTCGAGGAGCGGCTCGTCGACGGCGACGTCGTCGCCGATCTGCTTGAGCCAGCGGGTGACGGTGCCCTCGGTGACGCTCTCGCCGAGCTCGGGGAGCACGACATCCTTCGCGTCGCCGGACGCTGCCGGAGCGGCCTCCGACTGCTGCGGTGCGGACTCCGTCGGCGCCTCGGCGGCCGGGGCCTCCTGCGCGGGGGCGGGTGCCTCTTCGGCCGGAGCCTGCTCGGACGGGGCGTCGCTGGAGGGCGCTCCCGAACCGTCGCCGATCTTCGCCAGGACGGCGCCGACCTCGACGGTCTCGTCCTCCTGCACGAGGATCTCTTCGATGACGCCGCTCACGGGCGACGGAATCTCGGTGTCCACCTTGTCGGTGGAGATCTCGAGAAGACCCTCGTCTTCCTGGATGGTGTCACCGACCTTCTTGAGCCAGCGGGTCACCGTTCCCTCGGTGACGCTCTCTCCGAGCGCGGGGAGGACCACGGAAGTGCTCATGAATCTGTCTCCTTCAAGAAATGCCGATGTCTTTCTAGCTTACTGATCTGCATCGGTCGACCGGTCAGAGCGCATGCAGCGGTTTGCCCGCCAGCGCCAGGAATGCTTCTCCGAGAGCTTCGCTCTGGGTCGGATGGGCGTGGATGAATGGTGCGATGTCCTCGGGGTGGGCTTCCCAGCCCACGGCGAGCTGACCTTCGGTGATGAGTTCGCCGACACGGTCGCCGGCGAGGTGCACCCCGAGAATGGGGCCGTCGAGACGGCGAACGACCTTGACGAGGCCGGCTGTGCCGAGGATCTCGCTCTTTCCGTTTCCCGCGAGGTTGTACTCGCGGACGACGACGGCGTCGCCGTGCGCGGCGCGTGCCTGCTCTTCGGTCAGACCGACCGAGGCGACCTCGGGGCTGCTGTAGGTCACACGGGGAACGAGGCTGTCGGGGATGACAGTCGGACGCAGCCCCGCGATCTCCTCGGCGACGAAGATGCCCTGCTGGAAGCTGCGGTGGGCGAGCTGCAGTCCGGGCACGATATCGCCGACGGCCCACACGTGTGCGCGCGTCGTGCGAAGCCGCTCGTCGACGCGGACGAAGCCGCGGTCGAGCTCGACGCCCGCATCCTCGAAGCCGAGGTCGGCGGTCGCCGGGCCGCGGCCGACCGCGACGAGCAAGACGTCGGCGTCGAGGACGGTCCCGTCCTCGAGCGAGACTCGGACGCCGTCCGCTCGCGACTCGGCGTCGCTGAACCGCACGCCCGTGCGCGAGGCGATGCCGCGCTTGCGGAACGCTCGTTCGAGGGCTTTGCTCATCGCGGCGTCCTCGGCGGGCAGCAGCCGGTCGAGCGCCTCGATGATCGTCACCTCGGCGCCGAAGGAGCGCCAGATGCTGGCGAACTCGACCCCGATGACGCCGCCGCCGAGGATGACGGCATGCCGCGGCACCGTGGGGAGCGCGAGGGCACCCTCGCTCGTGATGATCCGGTCGGAGAGCTCGAGACCGGGCAACGATCGGCTGTACGAACCGGTGGCCAGCACGACGTCCGTGCCGCGGTAGCGATCGTCGCCGACGACCACGCCGCCGTCAGCGTCGAGACGGCCCTCGCCGTGAACGACGGTGATCTTCCGCGCTGCGATCAGTCCTTCGAGACCTTTGTGCTTCTTCGCCACGATGCCCTCGCGGTACGCGTGGACGGCGGCGACGTCGATTCCTTCGAACGCGGCGCGGACGCCGACGTGGTCCGAGCCCCGGACGTTGTCGGCGACCTCGGCGGAGTGCAGCAGCGCCTTCGTGGGGATGCAGCCGCGGTGCAGGCACGTGCCGCCGAGCTTGTCCTTCTCGATGAGAACGACCGACGACCCGAGCTCGGCGGCGCGGAGCGCCGTGGCGTAGCCCCCGCTGCCACCACCGAGGATGACCAGATCGGCGCTGTGATCGCTCATCGCTGCGGCCCTCGCAGGAACTCAACGAGCGAGCGGACGGTCGCGGCGGTCGGCCCCTTGTCGGTTCCGCCGAAGGCCGCCTTCGTGGTGCCAGACCCGGCGATGTCGAGGTGGACCCACGGGATGCGGGGTGCGTCCTCGTCCTCGCCGGTACGGCCGACGAAGCGTTGCAGGAACAGTCCGGCGAACAGCGAACCGCCGGCGGGGTCGCCGATCTTCGCGTTCTGCATGTCGGCGATCGGGGAGTCGAGCTCGTCCTCCATGTGGGCCGGGAGCGGCAGCTGCCACGCGGCCTCACCCGCGCGCTCCGCGGCCGCCAGGTAATCGGCGACGGCATCGTCGTCGCCCATGACGCCGGTGTGCCGGTTTCCGAGGGCGACGATGATCGCGCCGGTCAGGGTCGCCACATCGACGATCGCGTCCGGCCGCGTACGGCTGGCGGCGACGAGGCCGTCCGCGAGGACGAGGCGCCCCTCCGCGTCGGTGTTCAACACCTCGACGGTCGTCCCATCGAGCATCCGGAGCACGTCACCGGGGCGCGTCGCGCGGCCCGAGGGCATGTTGTCCGCCACGCACAGCCACGCCGACACGCGCACGGGGAGGGCGAGAGCGGCGGCCGCCTGCACGACCGCCAGCACCGTTGCGGCGCCGGCCATGTCGTACTTCATGCCGACCATGCTCGCGGGCGGCTTGAGCGAGAGACCGCCCGTATCGAACGTGATGCCCTTGCCGACCAGAGCGACGTGGCGCTCGGCCCCGGCGGGGGAGTACTCCACGCGGACGACGCGGGGCGGACGGTCCGAGCCCTGCCCGACGCCGAGGACACCGCCGAAGCCCTGCCGCTCGAGCTCTTCTTCGTCGAGCACCTCGACCTCGATCGGCAGCCCTGCGACCGCCTCGATCGCACGCTCCGCCAGATCGGCAGGCGAGAGCCACTCGGCGGGGGTGCTGACGAGGTCCTTCACGAGAGCGAGCGAGCGTCCGAGGGCGTTCACCCCGGCGACCTCGTCGGCGGACGGCGTGGCGGGCGAGTGGATCGTGACCCGATCCGCCCGTGATTTCGGCGTGCCGCCCTTGTAGCCCGCGAAGCGGTATCCGCCGATGGCGGCGCCCTCGGCGAGGGAGCCCCAGGCGTCGGCGGCCGCCAGCGGTGCGGCGACGGCGAGCGACGCGAACCCGGTGGTCACGCGCACCGCTGTGCCGACGGCGTCGCGGAGCGCATGGTCGTCGGGTTCGGACCCGGTCCCGACGACCACGACGGGCTTCGACGACACGGCGGGCAGGAACACGCGGTGGACTGATCCTCGCGCGCCGGTGAAGCCGACGGCGGCGAGCATCGCGGCGATGCCCGGCCAGTCGGCGACGTCGGTCTGCTCGTCGAGCGGCGGCAGTGCGAGGACCAGAGCGTCGGCGTCGGATTCGGTGACGGGCGCGCTGGTGTGCGCGATCTCGGGGAACGGCATCCTCCCATCCTAGGTTCGCGCGTCGCGGGCGTTCGCTGACAGCGAGGGGCGAGCCGCCTCCGGGCGAGGATGCGCCTCGTAGAGTTGGAGCATGCCGCTGTCCGGACCGCTTTACGCACGTGCCGCCGGGTCTCCTCCCGTCCCCGCGGGACTGCCGCTCGTCATCGCGCTGACCGGGTTCACCGACGCCGGAGGCGCCGTCTCCCGCATCGTGGAGTACTTCCGCGGCGAGCTCGATCCCACGACGGTCGTCGCCTTCGACAACGACGTGCTGTTCGACTACCGCGCACGCCGACCGATCGTCACCTTCGACGAGGACCACCTCGCCGATTACCGCGCGCCGCGCTTGGAGCTATCGCTCGCGCACGACTCGCTCGGTCAGCCGTTCGTGCTCCTCGCGGGCTACGAACCCGATTTCGCCTGGGAGGCCTTCGCCGAGACCGTCGTGGGCCTCGCCGAGGGGATGCAGGTCGCCTCGATCACCTGGGTGCACGCCATCCCGATGCCCGTGCCGCACACGCGGCCGATCGGCGCGACGGTCAGCGGTACCCGTTCGGAGCTGACGGCGGCTCATTCGGTGTGGCAGCCCCGCACCCAGATCCCCGCCACCGCGGGTCACCTGCTCGAGCTCCGGCTCGCCGAAGCGGATGCGCGCGTCGCAGGCTTCGCGCTGCTCGTGCCGCACTACCTCGGCGACACCGAATACCCCGCGGCCGCCATCGCCGGTCTCGACAGCCTCAGCGTCGCGACCGGTCTCGTCTTCGACAGCGACACCCTCCGCAACGAGAACCGCGACTACCTCGACAAGGTCGAGGACCAGGTCTCGGGCAGCGAAGAGCTGACGACGATGCTCCACACCCTCGAAGAGCGCTACGACTCGTACATGGCGGCCTCGGCTCTCGGACAGCCCATCATCCATACGGGTGATCTTCCGAGTGCGGATGAGCTCGCCGCCGAGCTCGAACGGTTCCTCGCGTCGCGCCCCCCGGGCGACGACGACAAGCGCGGCCGCTCCTGATCTTCCCAGCTCTCTGCTCACGTCGCCACGAGTGGAGGGAATGCGTCACGCCCGGTCGGCGTTCTCATAGGAATGAATGCTTGCGCAGGAACAGCGCACGAGATATGAGACAATGAAGGACCTGACCCGTTGTCGATCCTGTGCTCCTCGTTCGTTCGAGTGGCGGGGGACTTGACAAGGGTCTTACTAGTGTCCGAGAACCCGGTGCGTTCGCACCGGTGAGAGGCTAACCGTGACGTCAGGCACGAAGACCACCCGCACCCGCGCGAGCGAGGACACCGAACTCGTCGAGGACGCGCCCGCCACTGCTGCGAAGGCTGCGCCCAAGAGCGCCGCGAAGAAGGCGCCCGCCAAGAAGACCGCGGCCAAGAAGGCTTCGCCCGCGAAGGCCTCCAAGGCCAAGGCCAAGGCCGACGACGAAGAGATGGACGACGAGGACGTCGAGGTCGACGTCGAGGTCGACGCCGAAGACGCCTCGGAAGACGCCGCCCCCGCCGACGCCGCGAAGGCGGACGACGACGAAGACGACGACGAGCCGAAGAAGCCCGCCGTCACCGAGGCCCTCCCCACGGGTGCCATCGTCATCTCGTCGAGCGACGAGGAAGATGTCCCCGTCTACTCGACGCAGATCACCGGCGCGACCGCCGACCCGGTCAAGGACTACCTCAAGCAGATCGGCAAGGTTCCGCTGCTGAACGCGGCCGAAGAGGTCGAGCTCGCGATGCGCATCGAGGCCGGCCTGTTCGCCGAAGAGAAGCTGTCGCACATGTCGGCTGCCGAGAAGTCGAACCAGCTCGGTCTCGACCTGCAGTGGGTCGCGCGCGATGGCCAGCGAGCCAAGAGCCACCTCCTCGGCGCGAACCTCCGTCTGGTCGTCTCGCTCGCCAAGCGCTACACGGGTCGTGGCATGCAGTTCCTCGACCTGATCCAGGAGGGCAACCTCGGCCTCATCCGTGCGGTTGAGAAGTTCGACTACACCAAGGGCTTCAAGTTCTCGACGTACGCGACGTGGTGGATCCGTCAGGCCATCACCCGGGCAATGGCTGACCAGGCGCGCACCATCCGTATCCCGGTCCACATGGTCGAGGTCATCAACAAGCTCGCCCGCGTGCAGCGCCAGATGCTCCAGGACCTGGGCCGCGAGCCCACGCCCGAAGAGCTGAGCCGCGAGCTCGACATGACGCCCGAGAAGGTCATCGAGGTGCAGAAGTACGGCCGTGAGCCGATCTCGCTGCACACCCCGCTCGGTGAAGACGGCGACAGCGAGTTCGGTGACCTCATCGAGGACACCGAGGCGGTCGTCCCGGCCGACGCGGTCGGGTTCACGATGCTGCAACGCCAGCTCGAGTCGCTCCTGGACTCGCTGAGCGAGCGCGAGGCGGGCGTCATCCGCATGCGCTTCGGCCTCGGTGACGGTCAGCCCAAGACGCTCGATCAGATCGGCGACACCTTCGGCGTCACGCGCGAGCGCATCCGCCAGATCGAGTCGAAGACGATGGCGAAGCTGCGCCACCCGTCGCGTTCGCAGTCGCTCCGGGACTACCTCGAGTGACCGGCACCGCCAACGAGGGCAAGGCTCTCGAGGTCGTCGTCGACGGCACCTCCTACGCGCGGATCCCGATCCGCACTCGCGTGGTGATGCCCGGCGACGATCTCGACGCCGTCATCTCGGAGTATGCCGCGCCCACCGTGCAGCCGGGCGATCTGCTGTTCGTCACCGAGAAGATCGTGGCGATCACACAGGGTCGCTCCTACACGCTCGATGAGATCAGCGTGCGTCCGCTCGCGAGGTTCCTGTCGAAGTACGTGACCCGCACCCCCTACGGAATCGGCCTCGGCATGCCCGAGACGATGGAGATGGCGCTTCGCGAGTGCGGCACGCCGCGCATCCTGTTCGCCGCGGCTGTCAGCGCCGTCACGAAGCTCTTCGGCCGACGCGGCGACTTCTACCGCGTCGCGGGAGACAAGGCGCGCGCGATCGACGGCCCGACCTCCGGCACGATCCCTCCGTACAACAAGGCGGTCGTCCTCGGGCCGACCGATCCTCGGGGTGTCGCTGCGCGCGTCAAGTCACAGCTCGGTGGTATCGCTGAGGTGGCCGTCGTCGACATCAACGACATCGGCGGCAACATCCTCGGATCGACGCTCGACAAGGCCGGAGAGCAGCGGCTCGTGCGGATCCTGCGCGACAACCCGCTGGGTCAGGGCCACGAGTCGACGCCGCTCGGTGTCATCCGCGAGGTCTGACATGGGCGCGGTGAATCGGCTCTACCGGCGTGCGCGCTTCTTCGTCCGGCGTGTCGTGTCGTTCGACCGCGAGCGCGTGCTGCAGTTCGCCCGCCAGTCCGCCGCGCTCTCGAAGGCGCCGGTCTGGTGGGTCGCCGCCGACATGGCGTGGTGCGCGGTCCGTTATGAGACGACGTTCGAGAACTACTCCGAGTGGGACTTCCGCATCCTCAAGGCTCGCGAGCGCCGGACGTACATGACCGACCCGAAGTCGTTCCACCTGTCGCGGCGTCTCAACGACAACTCGGTGCGCGGTGTCTTCGACGACAAGCTCCAGTTCGCGCACCGGTTCGGCGACGAGCTCGGACGCGCGTGGCTCGACGTCGCCGCTTCCGACACCGCGGCCCTCGCCGCGTTCCTCGACGGTCGCGACCGCGTCATCACGAAGAACCCCGGGGGAGTCGGCGGCAACGGCATCACGATGCGCGAGGTCGCCTCGATCGATGATGTCGCCGCGCTCCGCGAGGAACTCCTCGCTTCGGGCGAGACGCTCGTCGAGGAGGTGCTGGTCCAGCATCCGGAGATGGCGCGCCTCTATCCGGGCAGCGTCAACTCGCTGCGCGTCGTGACCTATCGCGATCCCGACGACGTCGTGCATGTCCTCGCTGCGGTCCTCAAGGTGGGCAACGGCGGCGTCATCGACAACTTCTCCAACGGCGGCATGTACACGATGCTCGACGATGCCGGTCGGGCTCTGCACGCGGCGAGCGACGAAGAAGGTCGTCCTTTCGAGACGCACCCGATCACCGGGGTGCCCATCACGGGTTACCAGGTTCCGTTGTACCCGCAGGTCCTCGAGCTCGTCGATCGCCTCGCCCGGCGGGTTCCGGAGATGCCGTACATCGGCTGGGACATCGCGATCACCCCCGAGCGACCGGTCGTGATCGAGGGCAACCACAACACGGGTGTGTTCCAATCGAAGCCGTCGGTATCGGGCATCAGGCGCGGGCTGCTTCCGCGATACCGCGCTGCCATGCGCTTCTGAGCGTCTGCTGATCCGCAACCGGAACACCGAGAACACGGAGAGAACGAGCAATGGGTCGATCACGCGTCCGGCTGGGCTACCTCCTCGACCGCGCCCGCAACGTCCGGGTCGGCAATCTCGTCGAGTTCGGCCGGCAGGTGCAGAAGGTGTCGAAGGCGCCGCTGCCGGTGATCATCGCCGACATGCTGTGGTGCTCCGTCAAGTACGACATGGGTTTCCGCGATTACGCGGTGTGGGACATCCGTCTGCTCAACGCCCGTGAACGTGCGACCTGGATGACGCACCCGAAGTCGTTCCGCATCACGCGCATGCACAACACCCCGGAGGGCCGGGCGAAGCTCGAGGACAAGCGCCGCTTCGCTCGCGAGTACGCCGACCTGCTCGGGCGCGAGACGCTCGATCTGCGGGATGTCGACGACGCCGAGCTCGGCGCGTTCCTCGCCCGCCATCCCAAGGTGCTCGCCAAGCCGCTCGACGGCCACGGCGGCGGTGGGATCACTCTGCACGAGAACGTGACGGATGCCGCCGCGTTCCGAGCCGAGGCGACGGCAGCGGGTCAGTCCATCGTCGATGAGTTCATCGTTCAGCACCCCGAGATGGCCTCGCTCTACCCCGACAGCGTCAACACGGTCCGGATGATCACGTTCCTCACCCCGGAGGGCGATGTCCGACTCCTCGCCGGCGTGCTGCGGATCGGCAACGGCGACGTCATCGACAACTTCGCCTCCGGCGGTATGTTCACGATGCTCGATGAGCACGGCGTCGCGCTCTACCCGGGGGTCGACAAGAACTCCAACGTCTACCGTGAACACCCGGTCACGGGTACCGAGATCGTCGGGTTCACGGTTCCGTTGTTCGACCAGGTGCTCGCTCTCACCGAGCAGCTCGCCCGCCGTACCCCGGAAGCGCCCTACGTCGGCTGGGACCTGGCGATCACGCCGAACGGACCGGTCGTCATCGAGGGCAACCACAACTCGAGCGTGTTCCAGCCCAAGCCCTCCGCCTCCGGCGTGCGCACCGGCCTGCTCCCCGTCTACCAGGCGGCCGTCGGCTTCTGATCCGCGACCGGGCGCGCGCAGCACCCGGCAACGCGAAAGCCCCGAGCGCGATGCTCGGGGCTTTCGTCGTGGAGCCGGCCTCAGCCGGCGGCGACCAGGCGAGAGGTCTCGTCGTGCCAGCTGGTGGCGACGGCGCGGAGCTTCTCCTCGTACTTGCGGCCGTGGTGTGCGCAGAAGAGCAGTTCGCTGCCGTTCACCTCTGCGGCGATGTAAGCCTGCGCGCCGCACGAGTCGCAGCGATCGGCCGCAGTCAGGCGGTGGTCGAGGACGGCGGTGCTCTCGGAAGTGTTCGTGGTCATAATGGGTGCCTCCTCGGTCGATCGGGTCGTGCAACTGAGTGCCTTCGATACAACCACGACCAGCCGGGGGTATGCCCCATTTGACGATCATTTCGCTCAGCGCGTACGCTCACCGCGCGCACGTCGGCCCGGGTCCGCTCTGCGCGCGTGTGTCCTCCCCGCCGTGTCCGCACCCGCGGATACTCTTGGAGATCGTGACTGCTGAGTATTCCGCCCACCACCTCCAGGTGCTCGAAGGGCTCGAGGCCGTCCGCAAACGCCCCGGCATGTACATCGGGTCGACCGACTCCCGGGGCCTCATGCACTGCCTCTGGGAGATCATCGACAACTCCGTCGACGAGGCCCTCGGCGGTTACGGTTCGCGCATCGACATCGTCCTCCATGCCGACGGCAGCGTCGAGGTACGCGATCGTGCCCGCGGCATCCCCGTCGACGTAGAGCCCCGTACCGGACTGACAGGCGTCGAGGTCGTTTTCACCAAGCTGCACGCCGGCGGCAAGTTCGGCGGCGGTTCCTACGCCGCGTCGGGCGGACTCCACGGTGTCGGCGCGTCGGTCGTGAACGCCCTCTCCGAGCGCCTCGACGTCGAGGTCGACCGTGCCGGCAAGACCTATGCCATGTCGTTCCACCGCGGCGAGCCCGGACTCTTCGCCGGTGACACACCGGATTCGGAGTTCACCCCGTTCGAGCGCGCGTCCGAGCTGCGCGTGGTCGGGAAGGCGCCCCGCGGTACGACCGGTACCCGCATCCGCTATTGGGCCGACCGTCAGATCTTCACGAAGGACGCCGCCTTCCACCTCGAAGAGCTCGTGCAGCGGGCACGGCAGACGGCGTTCCTCGTGCCCGGCCTCGAGATCGTCATCGTCGACGAGCGCGGCGAGGAGCGCGTCGAGACGAGCTACCGGTTCGACGGCGGCATCTCGGAGTTCGCCGAGTTCCTCGCCCCCGACGCGCCGATCACCGACACCTGGCGGCTGACGGGCTCGGGCACCTTCACCGAGACCGTTCCGGTGCTCCAGGCCAACGGCGCGATGGTGCCGACCGAGGTCGAGCGCTCGTGCGAGGTCGACATCGCGCTGCGCTGGGGCACGAGCTACGAGACCGTGACCCGGTCATTCGTGAACATCATCGCCACGCCCAAGGGCGGAACCCATCAGCAGGGCTTCGAGCAGGGTCTGATGAAGGTCATCCGCAGCCAGGTCGAGCAGAACGCACGGCGCCTGAAGGTCGGCAACGACAAGCTCGAGAAGGACGACATCCTCGCCGGGCTCACCGCGGTCCTGACGGTGCGGCTCCCCGAGCCCCAGTTCGAGGGGCAGACCAAGGAGATCCTCGGAACCCCGGCGGTGCGGCAGATCGTCGCCTCGGTGGTCACCAGCGAGCTGAGTGCGCTGTTCTCCTCCACGAAGCGCGACGACAAGGCGCAGACGGGGCAGCTGCTCGAAAAGGTCGTCTCCGAGATGAAGGCGCGCATCTCGGCGCGCACCCACAAGGAGACCCAGCGACGCAAGACGGCTCTCGAGTCGTCGTCGCTGCCGGCGAAGCTGGCCGACTGCCGCAGCAACGATGTCGCCGAGTCCGAGCTCTTCATCGTGGAGGGCGACTCGGCGCTCGGCACCGCCAAGCACGCTCGCAACAGCGAGTACCAGGCACTCCTCCCCATCCGTGGCAAGATCCTCAACGTCCAGAAGGCGTCGGTGAGCGACATGCTCTCCAACGCCGAGTGCGCCGCCATCATCCAGGTGATCGGTGCGGGCTCCGGGCGCTCGTTCGATCTGAGCGCCGCGCGCTACGGCAAGGTGATCCTGATGAGTGACGCCGACGTCGACGGTGCGCACATCCGCACGCTGCTGCTCACGCTGTTCTTCCGGTACATGCGGCCCTTGATCGAGGAGGGCCGGGTGTTCGCCGCGGTTCCTCCGCTTCATCGCGTCGTCGTCGTGAATCCGGGGTCGAAGCCCAACGAGACGATCTACACGTACTCCGAGGCCGAGCTCCACGCGCTGCTCGCAAAGCTGCGCAAGTCGGGCCGGAAGTGGCAGGAACCGGTGCAGCGATACAAGGGCCTCGGCGAGATGGACGCCGATCAGCTGGCGACGACCACGATGGACCGCGCCGGGCGCACGCTCCGCCGGGTCCGCGTCGAGGATGCCGACGCGGCCAATGCCGTCTTCGAGCTGCTCATGGGCAACGAGGTCGCCCCGCGCCGAGACTTCATCGTCACCTCGAGCGATCGCCTCTCGCGCGAGGCCATCGACGCCTGAGCGCCGCGCACCGGTCCGCGACGGCGGACGCGTGCGCGAGGCTCGGAGAATGTCGCGGACGTCGGAGCTGTCCCGGCTTTCGGTCCGAGATACGTGACATTCTCCGACGTTCGCCGCGGGAATCGTTCGACTCAGGCGATGACGGTGCCGACCGCGCCGATGACGCCGTCGAGGGGCTGGCCCGACGCATCACGCTTCGCGCCGACCTCGGGGAGAGTCCGGGTCGCGCCGTCGGTGCCGACCGCGCGGGGCGAGTCTCCCACCCACGCGAGCGTCAAGGTGTCCTCGCCGCGAAGGAATCGCTGCGCACGGACACCGCCGGTCGCGCGTCCCTTCGGGGGGAACTCCGCGAAGGCCGAGACCTTGCCGCTACCGGCATCGGCGCCGGCGAGAGACTGCGTCGACCCCGCGATCGTGACGACGACGGTGTCCTCGGATGCCGTCACCGCGGTGAACGCGATGACGCGCTCCCCGTCCGCGACGCGGACACCCGCCATGCCGCCGGCAGCCCGGCCCTGCGGGCGCACGGCTGCGGCGTCGAACCGCAGCAGCTGAGCGTCGGAGGTGACGAAGACCAGCTCGGCGCCGTCCGGAGCAGGCGCAGCCCCCACGACGCGGTCGCCGGGCTTGAGCGAGATGATCTCGGCGTCGGGCTTGCCGGGCGCGAGTTCGGTGGCTGCGACGCGCTTGACGATGCCCTGCGCCGTGCCGATCGCGATGGGAGGCTCGGCGGTCAACGGCACGATCGCGACGACGTGCTCGCCGGCACCGAGGCCGAGGTACTGGTCGGCCTTCGACCCGGCCGCGAGCTGAACGCTGTTGCCGGGTACCGACGGCAGGTCGACGGGGGAGAAGCGGACGAGACGCCCCGTGCTCGTGACTGCGCCGAGGTCGCCGCGCACCGTCGCATCGACGGCCGAACGGATCGCGTCGTGCTTGCTCCGCCGGGCGGGCGGAACGATGCCGCTGCTCAGCAGATCCTCGCCGAGCTCGGCTCGCACCATCCGGCCGGTCGCGGACAGGAAGACGCGGCACGGAGCGTC
Organism: Microbacterium sp. AG238; assembly: GCF_003610405.1. Classification (GTDB taxonomy): domain Bacteria; phylum Actinomycetota; class Actinomycetes; order Actinomycetales; family Microbacteriaceae; genus Microbacterium. The sequence continues at coordinate 642,444 of NZ_RAQC01000001.1, read as the reverse complement.
GGCGATCTGCAGATCGGCGCCCGCCTTCTTTCCCGAGCGTGCGGTGACGGGGCCGCCGTTGAGGAGCAGGGTACGCCGGGGCGTGCCGTAGGTCTCAGCCGCGGCCTCGAGTTCGCGGGCGACCTGGGCGCGCAGCAGCACGTCGCTCGCGAGAAGCTCCTCGAGGTGCGCGATCTCGGCCTTCAGCTGATCGCGCTCGGTCTCGAGCTCGATGCGGGAGAACTTCGTCAGTCGACGCAGGCGCAGTTCGAGGATGTACTCGGCCTGCGGCTGGGAGAGGTCGAAGACGTCCATCAGGCGTCCGCGGGCCTGCTCGCCGTCGTCGGACGTGCGGATGACCTGGATGACCTCGTCGATGTCGAGGATCGCGATCAGCAGGCCCTCGACGAGGTGCAGGCGTTCCTGCTTGCGGGCCAGGCGGTAGCGGCTGCGCCGCGTGACGACCTCGATGCGGTGGTCGAGGTAGACGCGCAGGAGTTCTTTGAGTCCGAGTGTCTGAGGCTGGCCGTCGACGAGCGCGACGTTGTTGATGCCGAACGAGTCCTCGAGCGGGGTCAACCGGTAGAGCTGCTCGAGCACCGCGTTCGGGTCGAACCCGGTCTTGATCGTGATGACGAGGCGCAGCCCGTGATTGCGGTCGGTGAAGTCCTGGACGTCGGAGATGCCGGTCAGCTTCTTCGCGTTGACGGCATCCTTGATCTTCTCGATGATGCGCTCCGGGCCGACCATGTAGGGCAGCTCGGTCACGACGAGACCGGTGCGCCGCGGTCCGAGCGACTCGACCGAGACCTTCGCGCGGGTGCGGAAGGTGCCGCGGCCGTTGGTGTAGGCATCCTTGATGCCGTCGAGGCCGACGATCACGCCGCCGCCGGGCAGGTCCGGGCCCGGCACGAACTCCATGAGATCGTCGAGCGTCGCATCGGGGTTCTCGAGCAGGTGCACGGCCGCTGACACGACCTCGATGAGGTTGTGCGGGGCCATGTTCGTCGCCATGCCGACGGCGATGCCGGTCGTTCCATTGACGAGGAGGTTGGGATAGGCCGCTGGCAGCACCGCGGGCTGCTGGAACTGACCGTCGTAGTTCGGGATGAAGTCGACGACGTCCTCGTCGAGGTTCTCGGTGAGGGCGAGCGCCGAGGGAGCCAGTCGGGCTTCGGTGTAGCGGGCCGCGGCGGGACCGTCGTCGAGCGAGCCGAAGTTGCCGTGTCCGTCGACCAGGGGCACCCGGAGCGCGAAGTCCTGCGCGAGCCGGACGAGTGCGTCGTAGATCGCCGAATCGCCGTGTGGGTGGAGCTTACCCATGACCTCGCCCACGACGCGGGCGCTCTTGACGTGCCCCTTATCGGGTCGGAGGCCCATGTCGGCCATCTGGAACAGGATGCGCCGCTGCACGGGCTTCAGACCGTCGCGCGCGTCGGGCAGGGCCCGCGAGTAGATGACCGAGTAGGCGTACTCGAGGAATGATCCCTGCATCTCCGCCGAGACGTCGACGTCCTCGATGCGCTCCGGCTGGTCGGGGACGGGTGAAGCGGTGCGGGATGCGGCCATGGAGCTGTGAGGACCTCGATCGGGGATGGGAGTGCGGATGCCGTCTGTGCGAGACTGTCCGCGATGCCCTCAAGCCTACCGACCGACCCGCCCACGGCCCGGAGCCTCACCGGTGTGCTGCCGCAGCTGATCGCGTCCATGTCGGGTCGACCCGACTGGTTCATGCCCGCCCGCTCGGCGATCGTCATCGTCGCCGACGGGCTCGGTCGCGGCAATCTCGTGCAGCGGGCGGCCTACGCCCGATTCCTCTCCGAGCGGATGACCAAGCGAGACGCCGCACGCACCGTCTTCCCGGCGACGACGGCGGCGGCGCTGACCAGTCTCTTCACGGGGGTGCTCCCGGGGGAGCACGGCATCGTCGGCTACCGCGTGAGGGTGCCGGGTACGGCATCCGCTCCGAACCAGCTCACCGGATGGGAGGAGGACGGCCTCGACCCGCATGCGTGGCAGCGTTCTCAGCCCGTGTTCGAGCGCGAGGCGGCGAGCGGGAGGCGGTGTTTCGTCGTGAGCCGTGCGCAGTACGCCGCCACCGGCTTCACCGCGGCGACCGTCCGCGGTGCCGGGTTCGTCGCGGCATCGGGAATCGGCGAGCGTCTCGCCCTGGCGGAGGCGCTCGCGGGAGCGCACGAGGGCGCGCTCGTCTACGTCTACATCCCGGAGCTCGACATCATCGGGCACGCGCACGGCTGGGAGAGCGACCGCTGGGCCACGCAGCTCGAAACGCTCGATGGTGAGCTCCGCCGGTGGGATCATCAGCTGGCATCGGGCATCGGCGCCGTGCTGACGGCTGACCACGGCATGATCGACGTCCCGGCGCACCGCCACGTGCTGCTCCGCGACGGCGACGAGCTGCTCGACGAGGTCGAGCTCGTCGCGGGCGAGCCGCGCATGCTCCACCTCTATACGGTGGAGGGATCCGTCGAGCGTGTGGCGGCGCGATGGCGTGAGTCGGAATCCGGCCGGTCATGGGTGATGACCCGCGACGAGGCGGTCGAGGCCGGGCTCTTCGGTGCGGTGGACCCGGCGGTGGTCCCGCGTATCGGCGATGTCCTCGTCGCGGCGCGCTCGGGCGTCGCGTACTACGACGACCGTCTCGCAGACAAGAAGCCGCAGCGGATGATCGGGCAGCACGGCTCGCTCACCGATCAGGAGCGCATCGTCCCCCTGGTCCGTTTCGGCGCCTTCGCCTGACCGTTCAGGCGAGAGCGTTCAGGCGTCTTCGCTGCGCGCGCCGAAGACGATCTCGTCCCACGACGGCATCGACGTGCGGCCGCCGCGGCGGCGCGTCTCCGGTGCCGCATCCTCATTCGAGTCGTCCGCAGTGGGCGTCTCCGGCTCGGGGGCGGGGTCGGCGGGCTCGCGATAACCGGGCTCGAGCGCATCGAACAACGCGACCGGTGTGCGCTCACGGGTCTCCGTGCCGCGATCGTCGCCGGGCATCGGCTCGCGCTGACCACGGCGCCGGCGGAGAGCCTCGAGCAGATCGGCGGTCTCGGACGAGGTCACGACGGGCTCGGGTGCGCGCTTGATGGCGGCATCCTTCGCACTCGTGCTGCGCAGAGCGCCGGACGGAGCGGCCTCCGGCTCGGCGGCAGCATGCCGCGGACCGAACGCGCCGCTGTCGAACCGCGAGTCGTCCTTCGCCTGCGGGGTGTCGAGGGCGCGCAGTCGAGGAATCAGCCCCTCGGGCAGCGATCCCTGCCGCGACAGCTGGGTCGCATCGGAGTTGAGGGGAGCGAGCGACGAACGCCGCGGGTCGAAGGACCACCGCGCGTCGTGCTCGACCTCGTCGACGGTGAACTCGAGCTTCACGATCCAGCCGTCGGGCTCGCGCCAGCTGCTCCACCGCTCGCCGGCGGCACCCGCCTCGGCGAGCTTCGTGCGCACGGCGGTGCCGAAGGTCGGCTGCGCGTCGGGCTCGAGCTCACCTGCGATGAGGACCGGTACCGCGAGCGCCTGCCCGACGATGTGCTCGCGCTCGGCGATGATCGGCCGCTCGTATCGCACGACATCCTCGACCCGGATGCCGAGGAGGGTGGCGACATCCGCGGCGCTCATGCCGGCCCGGATGTGCGACTGGATCTCGCGCGGGCTGGGGCGGGGCGCGCGCGGTTCGTCCGCCGGGCGAGCGCGGCGCAGTTGTGCGCGCAGCGTCTCGTTCACCGGCAACGCGAAGCGCTCCCCGGACTCGGTGGCGAGGACGAGGATGCCCTCCTCGGTCCCGATGACCTTGAGCTGTTCCATGCGCAGAACCCTCCCAGCGATACGTGTGCCGTCATGGTGTCACAGGCATCCGGGGACCGCGGGAATATCCGGGGCGCGCCGTCGGTTTCGGGGGGCGAACCGGTCATCCGCATCCGTTCCCGGAAGGATCTTCCGCGACGTTTTGCGAAATGCGCGCCGGTCATGCAAACTATCGCCGCCCCACTCGGCGCGGCAACCGGCAACACCTGGAAGTAGAGGCCTTTCGACATGGCTACGGATTACGACGCACCCCGCAAGACCGAGGACGACAGCGAGTCGATCGAGGCCCTGAAGGAGCGCGTGCCCGACAAGTCGTCGGGCTCGATCGACAACGAGGACGCCGACAACCCGTCGGGCTTCGAGCTTCCCGGGGCGGATCTCTCGGACCTCGAGCTCGACGTCGTCGTCCTTCCCCCGCAGGAGGACGAGTTCACGTGCATGGAGTGCTTCCTCGTGAAGCACCGCACGCAGATCGACCACGAGACCAAGGTCGGCGCGATCTGCACCGAGTGCGCCGCCTGACGACCACGACTCTCGCTGACCCTCGACGCTCCGGCGCCGGGGGTCAGTCTTTTGCGCTGGGCGATGCTTCGGGAGCGGGGGAGCCGGCTGCGGCGCGGGCGCTCCGGATCACCGCGGCGACCCGGACCGGTGTCCTGGACGAGAACACCCAATGCGTGACGGGGTCGTCCTCGTCCTCGACGGCGACACGGACCACCCCGTCGATGCCGCCCCGCAGCAGGTGCCAGGACGCCGGCGACAGGCCGGGCCCGCGCGCCTGTCGCGCGTCGTCTCCGGTCAGGGTCTCGATCTCGCCGAGATAGCCGAGCTCGATGTTCGCGCGGCCGACGCGCAGGCGGCCGTCGGAGATCTCGATCACGGGTGACATCGCGATGAGGCCGGCGACGACGAGGGCGCCGACGGCGATGCCTGCGAGCAGCCCGACGACCGAGTCGAGCGGGGCGAGCACGAGCGCGACCATGGGACCGCAGACGGCAGCGCTCACGAGTGCCCACAGCGAGGGGCTCAGGCGCTCGCGATAGCGCGCGGTGGGCGGGGTGGCGGGGGCGGAACTGTGCATTAGCCTCGTGGGGTGACCGAATCCGTGGACGTCCCCATTATCGCCGCGAACGTTCCCGTGTACGCCCACCCGGGGGATGCGGGAGCAGATCTCGTCTCCACCGAGTCGGTGCGGCTCGCACCCGGGCAGCGCGCGCTCGTGGCAACCGGTGTGCGTATCGCCCTGCCCGACGGCTTCGCCGCCTTCGTGGTTCCGCGCAGCGGGCTCGCCGCCAAGCACGGGATCACCGTGGTGAACTCCCCGGGAACGGTCGATGCCGGCTACCGCGGCGAGATCAAGGTCACCCTTCTGAACACCGACACATCCGAGGCCTACGACATCGAGCCGGGCGACCGTATCGCGCAGGTGATCGTCATGCCGGTCACCCGGGCCCGTTTCATTCCCGTCGACGCTCTGCCCGAGAGCGTCCGCGGCGAGGGCGGGTTCGGCTCGACCGGGTACCAGAAGACAGGAGTATCCGCATGAGCGAAGACGCGAAGTCCGCACCCGCCGACCGCGCCACGGCCGGACCGTTCGACGAGTCCGAGGCCAATCCGGTCCGGCCCTACATCGACCTCGGCGGCATCAAGGTGCTGCCCCGTGAGGGCCTGAACCTGCGCCTCGAGGTGGAGGAGCAGACGAAGCGCATCGTGGCCGTCGGTCTCGATTACGCCGGGTCGACGCTGCAGGTGCAGCCGTTCGCGGCGCCTCGCTCGACGGGCCTGTGGGAGGAGACGCGCGAGCAGATCCGCCAGCAGGTGCGGCAGCAGGGCGGCCGTGTCGAGGAGCGCGAGGGACCGCTCGGTCCCGAGCTGCTGGCTGAGGTCCCGGTGATCGCCGGGGCGGAGGGCAGCGGCAAGCGCCTCGCGCGGTTCGTCGGCGTCGACGGTCCGCGCTGGTTCCTCCGCGGGGTCATCGGCGGCGCGGCCACGAACGACGTCGAGGCAGCCGCGCAGGTCGAAGACCTGTTCCGGTCGCTCGTGGTGGTGCGCGGGGGGTCCCCGATGCCGCCACGCGACCTCATCCCGCTGAAGATGCCGGCGACCCCCGGCTCGGCGTGAACCGCGACGAACGGGCCGACGCCGCGTCCGAACGCTCCGTCGACCTGACTCCGCCGGAGCCCGCGCCCCCCGCGTCCGGCGTCCTGGGGGCGGCACTCGGCGAGGCCGCCCGCAAGGCGGGTTTCGATCCCGAGACGAACGCCACGACGGGGGGAGTCGTGTGGCGTGCGATGGGCGGATTCCGCGGCATCGTCGAAGCGGTCCTGCCGGGCCTCGTGTTCATCGTGGTGTTCACGCTGACGACCGACCCCGAGACGCGCGAGGCGAACCTCTGGTTGTCGCTCGGTCTGTCGGTGGGTGTCGCCGCCGTATTCACTCTTCTGCGCCTCATTCAGCGGGGCCCCGCCAGCGCGGCCTTCGGCGGTCTCGTCGCCACCGCTGCAGCCGCGGGCCTCGCGCTGTGGACGGGGCGTGGCCAGGACAACTTCATCCCGGGGCTGATCACCAACGCCGCCTACGGCACGGCCTTCCTCGTCTCGGCTCTGATCGGGTGGTCGCTCATCGGCCTCGCGGCCGGATTCCTCATGAACGAGGGAATCGCGTGGCGCAGCGACAAGCGCAAGCGCCGTGTCTACTTCTGGCTCGCCATCGCGTGGGCGGCACTGTTCTACCTCCGCCTCGCCGTGCAGCTGCCGCTGTACTTCGCCGACGAGGTCGCCGCCCTCGGCACGCTGAAGCTCATCATGGGGCTTCCGCTGTTCGCGCCGCTGGCAGCCGTCACCTGGCTCGCCGTGCGCGCGCTCTATAAGCAGCGCGCCGAGTGATACATTTATCTTGACGTCAAGATAAATTTCCCCCGATCCGACTAAGGGTCGCCTCACTAGATCGACCGGTGCGGCGAGGGGATGATGGGACAGTGCGCGCGAGCGTGCGGCCCGCCGATGAAGGAGAGCAGACGTGTCCACTGTTGACAGCTTCGGAGCCAAGAGCACCCTGACGGTCGGCAGCACCGACTACGAGATCTTCCGGACCGACACGGTCGAGGGTTACGACCGACTTCCCTTCAGCCTCAAGGTGCTGCTCGAGAACCTCTTGCGCACCGAGGACGGCGCGAACGTGACGCAGGAGCAGATCCGCGCCTTGGGTTCGTGGGACGCCTCGGCTGAGCCCGACACCGAGATCCAGTTCACCCCGGCCCGCGTCGTCATGCAGGACTTCACCGGCGTGCCCTGCATCGTCGACCTCGCCACGATGCGCGAGGCGGTCACGGCACTCGGCGGCGACCCGAACCGCATCAACCCGCTCTCGCCCGCTGAGATGGTCATCGACCACTCCGTCATCGCCGACCTCTTCGGCAGCGAGAACGCGCTCGAGCGCAACGTCGAGATCGAGTACGAGCGCAACGGCGAGCGCTACCAGTTCCTGCGCTGGGGCCAGGGCGCGTTCGACGACTTCAAGGTCGTCCCGCCGGGCACCGGCATCGTCCACCAGGTGAACATCGAGCACCTCGCCAAGGTCATCTACGACCGCAACGTCGACGGCGTTCTCCGTGCGTACCCCGACACCTGCGTCGGCACCGACTCGCACACCACGATGGTCAACGGTCTGGGCGTCCTGGGCTGGGGCGTCGGCGGTATCGAGGCAGAGGCCGCGATGCTGGGTCAGCCCGTCTCGATGCTCATCCCGCGGGTGGTGGGCTTCAAGCTCACCGGCGAGATTCCCGCGGGCGTCACCGCGACCGACGTCGTCCTGACCATCACCGACATGCTCCGCAAGCACGGCGTGGTCGGCAAGTTCGTCGAGTTCTACGGTGCCGGCGTCGGCTCGGTCCCGCTGGCCAACCGCGCCACGATCGGCAACATGAGCCCGGAGTTCGGCTCGACGGCCGCGATGTTCCCCATCGACGATGTCACCCTCGAGTACCTGCGTCTGACCGGCCGCGACGAGCAGACCGTGGCGCTCGTCGAGGCATACGCGAAGGCGCAGTCGCTGTGGCACGACCCCGCGAACGAGGCGACCTACAGCGAGTACATGGAGCTCGACCTCTCGACGGTCGTCCCCTCGATCGCAGGCCCGAAGCGGCCGCAGGACCGCATCCTCCTGTCGGAGTCGAAGGAGCAGTTCGCGAAGGACATCCTCAACTACGCGACGACCGCCGACGAGCCGGTCGAGGTCGAGGGCACGTTCCCCGCATCCGACCCGGGCAACGGACCCGGCGTCGAGCACGAGACTCTCTCGGACGACACCGTCTCGCACCAGCACGACCACGCGCACGCGGGATTGCTCTCGAGCGGTGCGCCCCACGCGGCATCCAACCCGGTGAAGGTGACGCAGCCGTCCGGCGAGAGCTACATGCTCGACAACGGTGCGGTCACCCTCGCGGCGATCACCTCATGCACCAACACCTCGAACCCGTCGGTCATGATCGCCGCGGGGCTGCTGGCCCGCAAGGCATCGGAGCGCGGGCTCACCCGCAAGCCGTGGGTCAAGACCACGCTCGGCCCGGGGTCGAAGGTCGTCACCGACTACTACGAGAAGTCGGGCCTCGACAAGGACCTCGAGAACCTCGGCTTCTACACCGTCGGCTACGGCTGCACGATCTGCATCGGAAACTCCGGACCGCTGATCGAAGAGGTCTCGGCCGCGATCAACGAGAACGACCTCGCCGTCACCGCGGTGCTCTCGGGTAACCGCAACTTCGAGGGTCGCATCAGCCCCGACGTGAAGATGAACTACCTCGCCTCGCCGCCGCTGGTCGTCGCTTACGCCCTGGCCGGGTCGATGAACTTCGACTTCGAGACCGACGCTCTCGGCAAGGACTCGGACGGCAACGACGTCTTCCTCAAGGACATCTGGCCCGCTCCCGACGAGGTCCAGGAGATCATCGACTCGTCGATCTCGCGCGAGCAGTTCATCAAGCAGTACGCCACCGTCTTCGACGGCGACGAGCGCTGGAAGAACCTGCCCACGCCCACCGGCCCCGTCTTCGAGTGGGACGAGAACTCGACCTACGTCCGCAAGGCGCCGTACTTCGACGGCATGCAGATGGAGCTGACCCCGGTCGCCGACATCACCGGCGCGCGAGTCATGGCTACTCTCGGCGACTCCGTGACGACCGACCACATCAGCCCGGCGGGAAACATCAAGGCCGGCACTCCGGCGGCGCAGTACCTCACCGAGCACGGCGTCGCGCAGAAGGACTTCAACTCCTACGGCTCGCGTCGTGGCAACCACGAGGTCATGATCCGCGGCACCTTCGCCAACATCCGCCTGAAGAACGAGCTCACGGCAGCGGTCAACGACGGCAAGGTCGTCGAGGGCGGTTACACACGTGACTTCACCCAGGAGGGCGGCCCGCAGTCGTACATCTACGACGCGAGCCAGAACTACCAGGCGCAGGGCACTCCGCTGGTGATCTTCGGCGGCAAGGAGTACGGCTCGGGCTCGTCGCGTGACTGGGCCGCCAAGGGCACCAACCTGCTCGGCGTGAAGGCCGTCATCACCGAGAGCTTCGAGCGCATCCACCGCTCGAACCTCATCGGCATGGGCGTCGTTCCCCTGCAGTTCCCGGCGGGAGAGAGCTGGAAGTCGCTCGGACTCGACGGCACCGAGGTCATCTCGATCACGGGCCTCGAGCAGCTCAACGACGGTATCACCCCCAAGACGGTGAAGGTCGTGGCCGAGCCGAGCGAGTTCTCGCCCGAGGGCAAGCAGACCGTCGAGTTCGACGCGATCGTCCGCATCGACACCCCCGGTGAGGCGGACTACTACCGCAACGGCGGCATCCTCCAGTACGTGCTGCGCTCGCTCGTCTGAGCCTGCCAGCCGCGTAGCCCACGAGAGGCCGGAGCGTCGAGCTCCGGCCTCTCGTGCATCCCGCTGATTAGACTTACCGGCACCCGATGGAAGGAGGGGCACGATGTCGCTGCTCTCCTCGATCTCGCATCCGCGTGATCTGGACGCCCTCTCGCTCGCTCAGCTGGAGACGCTTGCGGCTGAGATCCGCGCGTTCCTCGTCGAGAACGTCGCGCGAAGCGGCGGACATCTGGGGCCCAACCTCGGCGTGGTCGAGCTGACGCTCGCGATTCACCGGGTCTTCGACTCGCCCCGCGACCCGGTCGTCTTCGACACCGGGCATCAGTCCTACGTCCACAAGCTCATCACCGGACGTCAGGACTTCTCACGGCTGCGCTCGCGCGGCGGACTCGCGGGCTACCCCCAGCGCAGTGAGAGCGAGCACGACGTCGTCGAGTCGTCCCATGCGTCGAGCTCGCTCAGCTGGGCTGACGGCATCTCCCGCGCCTTCGCCCGCACCGGTCGCACCGACCGCCATGTCGTCGCGGTCGTCGGTGACGGGTCTCTGACGGGCGGGATGACGTGGGAGGCGCTCAACAACATCTCGGACGACAACGACCGCAATCTGGTCATCGTGGTCAACGACAACGGTCGCTCCTACGCCCCGACGATCGGCGGGATGGCGCGGTTCCTGAACAAGGTGCGCACGACCGAGGGCTATCGGTCGCTGCACGAGGGCTCGGCCACGCTGTTCGGCCGGCTCGGGCCCGCGGCGCGCGCGGTCTACCGCGGTCTGCGAGGGGGAACGCACGGGTTCCTCTCGCGCTTCGTGAACAACGAAGCGCTCTACTCGAATCTCGACATCAAGTACCTCGGCCCCGTCGACGGGCACGACCTCGAGGCCATGATCGAGACCCTGCGCCTGGCGAAGTCGTATGGAGCCCCGGTCATCGTGCACGCGATCACCGAGAAGGGGCGGGGTTACGCACCTGCTCGCCTCGACGAGGCCGATCAGTTCCACGCGGTCGGCAAGATCGATCCGGCCACCGGGCAGCCCGTCTCCGCGGGCGGCAAGACGAGCTGGACGGATGTGTTCGCCGAAGAGCTCGTGTCTGCGGGGGAGCGCCGCAGTGATGTCGTCGCGATCACCGCCGCGATGCTGCGGCCGACGGGTCTGCTGCCGTTCGCACAACGCTTCCCGGATCGTGTGCTCGACGTCGGCATCGCCGAGCAGCACGCCGTCGCGGCATCCGCCGGTCTCGCCTTCGGCGGGCTGCACCCGGTCGTCGCGATCTATGCCACGTTCATGAACCGCGCGTTCGATCAGATGATGATGGACGTCGCGCTGCACCGCGCGGGTGTCACGTTCGTGCTCGACCGAGCGGGCGTGACGGGGCCCGACGGGCCGAGCCACCACGGCATCTGGGACCTCGCGATGCTCCAGCTCGTGCCCGGCGTGCGCATCGCCGCGCCCCGGGACGCGGAGCGCCTGCGCGAGGTGTTCCGCGAGGCCGTCGAGATCGAAGACGCACCGACGGTGGTCCGCTACCCGAAGGGCTCGGTCGGCGACGAGCTGCCGGCCGTGGAACGTCTGGACGATGGGACGGAGGTGCTCGTGCGGGGCGAATCCGACGATGTCCTCATCGTGGGAATCGGTCCGATGGTGCGTCTCGGCATCGAGGTCGCCGAGCGCCTGCGAGCACAGGGGATCGGCGCGACGGTCATCGATCCTCGCTGGGTGGTCCCCGTCGCGCGGTCGGTCGTCGACCTCGCGGCGCAGCACCGGCTGGTGATCACGATCGAGGACGGCATCCGGGTCGGCGGCATCGGTACCCGCATCCGTCAGGTCCTTCGCGAAGCCGGGATCGACACGGCCGTCGACGAGCTCGGTCTGCCCGACGAGTTCATCGACCACGCCGAGCGCGACGAGATCCTCGAGGACGCCGGCCTCACGGCAGCGAAGATCGCGCATGACGTCGTCGCGCAGGTTCTCGGCACCCGCATCCCGATCGCACGTCCGAGCGCCGATGCCGAACAGGACTGGGCGGATGCCGCGGACGCGCCGGGCCGCGAGGGTGCGAGTGACGGCGAGCCTCAGCCTCGCCAGCGCTGACGTCGGCGCTGCCCGGGATCGATGATTCGGTAGCGGTCGTCGAGGGCATCCTCTGTCGCGGCATCCGGATCCGTGGTCCGCACAACGTCGCCGAACCCCTCGGCGTCGAGGCGGAGGGCTCGCCTCATGGTGATGAACCACGCTCCTGCGAGTCCGATGGCGCTGAGAGGCACGTTGACGAGGTAGGCGGTCGCTGCGATCCACCCGCCACCCGAGTCGCCGAGAACCGCGGGAAGGGTGACCGTCGTGGTGACGACGCCGACCAGCGCGCCGTACGCCGAGAAGGCGAGGAGATGTGCGCCGACACGTGGCAAGCGTCGCAGCAGGCGACCGAGCGCGTACGCGCCGGGGGAGCCGATCACCACAGCGGGGACGGAGACGAGCAAGATCGCCGCGGTGCCCACGATCAAGCTGAAGCCGCCTGTCAGCACCGCCCAGCCGACGATGAGCAGCAGCGTCGTCGTGCCCCACGCGCGGGCGGTGCCCCCGAGGAACTCCGTGCGGGTGAAAGCGAGAGGTTCGGCATCCGTGCGGGGCGAGTCACGCCGCGGCGAGGGTGGCGGGTGCGGGCCGATGACCGTCACGAGCGCGCCTCGGCGATGAGGTCGAGGAGTTCGCGCAGCGGTCGGCGCAGCATCGGAAGGCGCGCGAGGGGGAGCGCCATCGCGAGTAGCGACATCCCTCTGTCGAGAAGGCGCCGCGTCTTCGCCTGCTCGTCAGAGTCGTCGTAGACCCAGTACATCGCGAGCAGCAGGTGCGAGAGGACGAGCGCGCCGGGCAGCGCCTCCGCGATGTCCGCGGGGAGCTTGTGATCGGCGCCCTCGACGGCGGTGCGGAAGAGGTTCTCGACGATCGCGAGCGATGCGTTGGACTCGGGCGACAGGGGATTGATCGACGAGCGCGGAGACACCGCCGCGGTCAGGAACTCGGGCGCGTGGTGGTGCGTCGGCGTCAGCTGGTCGAGTCCCGTGTGGAAGACGATCGCGAGTCTCTCCTTGAGGTCACGCGACGACTCGAGGCGGGGGAGCGCCGCAGCCCGATGAGCCTGCTGCACCTCCAGATAGAACTCCTGGACGAGTTCGTTCTTGGAGGCGAAGTGGTAGTTCGTCGTCCCGACCGAGACCCCCGCTTCTGAGGCGATGTGCCGGATGGTCGTCGCGTCGTAGCCGCGTTCACGAAACGATTGCAGCGCGGTCTCGACGATCAGGGCGCGGGTACGGTCTCGCTTCGACCCGGCGGGTTCCGGTTTGCTGAACATGTTCAGATAGTAGCGTCCGGCCCGGAGATCACGACCGTTCCACGCCCACGTGAAAGCATGAAGGGATGACCGGCGACAATCTCACACGTACCGACGCTCAGCGGCGCGCAGCCGATATCCGAGTCGACACCATCGACGTGCGACTCGATGTCCGCGACGCCCCACGTGCGGATGTGACGACCTTCGGCACCCGCGCCATTCTCTCGTTCGATGCGCCCGCGGGCGGGGAGACCTGGGTCGACTTCCTCGGATCGGCCGTCGACACGGTCACGGTGAACGGCGAGAGCCGGCCGGTCGAGTGGGACGGCGCGCGCATCCGACTCTCCGACCTGGCGGAACGCAACACCGTCTCGATCGAGGCGCGCGGCGTCTACAGCCGCTCCGGCGAAGGGCTGCATCGTTTCGTCGACCCCGTCGACGGCGCCACCTATCTGTACACGCAGTACGAACCCGCCGATGCGCGCCGCGTGTACCCCTGCTTCGAGCAGCCCGACGTGAAGGCGCGCTGGCGGATGCAGGTTGTGGCTCCGGAAGGATGGCGGGTGCTGTCCAACGGCGCGGAGACCGATCGCCGGGATGTCGACGGTGGTACCGAGGTCACTTTCGCCGAGACCCTCCCGATCTCCAGCTACATCACGGCCGTCGCGGCCGGGCCGTACCACCGCGTGGACGGGGTCTGGGACGGGCCCGAGGGGCCCGTCGACCTGGGAGTCCTCTGCCGCGCCTCGTTGGCGCCGTTCCTCGACGCCGAGGAGATCATCGACATCACCCGCCGCGGGCTCGCGTACTTCGGCGAGGCGTTCGGTCTCGGCTATCCGTGGGGCAAGTACGACCAGATCTTCGTGCCGGAGTACAACCTCGGGGCGATGGAGAATCCCGGGCTCGTCACCTTCACCGAGGCCTACGTGTTCCGCGGCGCTGCGACGGCGGCCCAGCGCGAGGCGCGCGCCAACACGATCCTCCACGAGATGGCTCACATGTGGTTCGGCGACCTCGTGACGATGCGATGGTGGGACGACCTCTGGCTCAAGGAATCGTTCGCCGACTTCATGGGGTCGCACGCATCGGTCGCGACAGGGCTCTATCCGGATGCCTGGGTGAGCTTCGCCAGCCGGCGGAAGGGGTGGGCCTACGAGCAGGACCAGCTTCCGACGACGCATCCCATCGTGGCTGACATCCCCGACCTGCAGGCCGCCAAGCTCAATTTCGACGGCATCACCTATGCCAAGGGCGCGTCGGTGCTCAAGCAGCTCGTCGCGTATGTCGGCGAGGAGCCGTTCTTCGCGGGCGCACGGCGGTATTTCGCCGACAACGCCTTCGGCAACACCACGCTCGACGACCTGCTGACGGCGCTCGAGCACGCGTCGGGGCGCGATCTGCGCGCCTGGAGCCGCGCATGGCTCGAGACGACCGGCATGTCCGATCTTTCCGTCGAAAGAGACGAGGCCGGTCGCGCCACCGTCGTGCAGAGCGACCCCCGGCCCCACCGCGTGACGATCGGGCGGTACGTGGAGACGGACGGAGTCCTGCAGCGAGAGCATGCGACGGAACTCGATCTCGTCGACGCCAGGACCCCGATGGGCGGCGACGCCACTGGCCACATGATCCCGAACGACGACGACCGCACCTACGCCAAGGTTCGTCTCGATGAGGACACGACGGCAGCGCTCGAACGCTCGCTCTCGACGATCGGCGACCCGCTCGCCCGGTCGGTCGCGTGGGCCGCGCTGTGGAACGCGGTGCGTGACGGTCGCCTCGCCGTCGCGCGATACCTGCGAATGGTCGGAGCGCATGCTGCGGCCGAGACGCACACGGGTCTCCTCGCCGACGCCGTCGCGCACGCGGACTACGCGATCGCGCACTATGCCGCTCCCGATCAGCGCGGGGCGCTCGCTTCGGACTGGCTCGAGAGCGTCTGGCGATCGCTGCACGAGGCCCGTCCCGGCAGCGACGCGCAACTCGTGTGGGCCCGGGCTCTGGGCGCCGCTGCCGCCGTGGACGCCGGACGCGCTCAATCTGTGCGCCGGCTGCTCTCGGGCGAGGACGAGACTCCGGAGGGCCTCGAGCTCGACGCCGACCTCCGATGGGGCTGGTTGTTCGCGCTCGCGGCGACCGGCGCGACGAGCGTCGACGGCATCGACGCGGAGCTCGACCGGGACGACACCTCGAAGGGGCGGCGTGCCCACCGCGCCGCCCGGGCGGCGCTTCCGGAGCGCGCAGTGCGAGAAGCCGCGTGGCGCGCCGCATGGACCGACGAATCACTGTCGAACGACGAGCTCGACGCCACGATCGCCGGGGTTCGCGCCGGTGGGCGGCGAGATCTCATCGCCGCGCTCGACGGGGACTACTTCTCGCGGATCGGGCGGGTCTGGGAGACCCGGAGCATCGAGATCGCACGACGCCTCGTGCGCGGCCTGTTCCCCGCGACGGACGACCTGACGGCGGCCACGGCATGGCTCGACGCGCACCCGGACGCGCCGGCTTCTCTGCGCCGCATCGTGATCGAGCAGCGCGACATCCGCGAACGCGACCTCCGGGTGCAGAGCGCGCAGCGCGCCAGCGCCGCCTGACGCGACGAGGGCCCCGCGGCTTTCGTGCCACGGGGCCCTGATCGACGATCAGCGCCGGGTGTCAGCGGTGCGCGATCCCGCGGATGGGCGGGTGGTGGAACGTGTCGCCGAAAGCCCTCTCGGAGGCCCCCTCGCGGTCGAGGTACGGCGAGGCCCCGCCGTCGATGAACGGCCAACCCGCGCCGAGGATCAGGCACAGGTCGATGTCCTCGACCTCGGGGACGACGCCCTCGTCGAGCATGAGATTGATCTCCTGCGCCAAGCCGTCCTGTACGCGCTGGAGGATCGTATCTGCTCCGACCGGCGATGAACCCGTCGCCTTCTTCGCCACCTTCTCCGCGGCCTTGGTGAAGCCGGTGACGCGCCCGCCCTTGTCCTTCTCGACGACCTCGGGAAGCTCGGCGAGCTGGTGGAAGTTCTCGTTCGCGTAGAAGCGCTCGGGGAACGCGGAGGTCATGGTGTCCTGCACGTGCGCGGCGACCTTCCAGCCGACGAGGTCGATGAGCTGGAACGGTCCCATCGGAAGACCGAGCGGCGCGAAGGCCCTCTCGACATCGGCGACGGGTGTGCCCTCGTAGACGGCCCGCGCAGCCTCGCCCATGACCTTGGCCAGCAGGCGGTTCACGACGAAGCCGGGCGCGTCCTTGGTCAGCACGGCGTTCTTGCCGAGACCCTTCGCGACGACGAAAGCGGTCGACAGGGCGGCATCCGTCGTCTGCGGCGTCTTCACGATCTCGATGAGCGGCATGACCGCGACCGGATTGAAGAAGTGGAAGCCCACGAGGCGCTCGGGATGGGCGAGCTTCGCACCGATCTCCTCGACCGACAGCGACGACGTGTTCGTCGCGAGGATCGCGTCGTCGGCGACGATCTTCTCGATCTCGCCGAACACCTGCTGCTTGACCCCGACTTCCTCGAACACGGCCTCGATGACGAAGTCGCAGTCCGCGTACTCGGTCTTGTCGACGGTGCCGTGGACGAGCGAGCGGAGCTTGCCTGCGGTGTCGGAGTCGATGCGTCCCTTGGCCTCGAGCTTTCCGATCTCCTCGTGGATGTAGGCGAGTCCCTTGTCGACTCGCGCCTGGTCGAGGTCGGTGATCAGCACGGGTACCTGGAGCTTCCGGACGAACAGCAGCGCGAACTGGCTGGCCATGAGACCGGCGCCGATGACGCCGACCTTCGTCACCTTCTTCGCGAGCGCCTTGTCGGGTGCACCGACGGGCCGCTTCGCCCGCTTCTGCACGAGATCGAAGGCGTACATCGACGCGGCGAACTGGTCGCCGGAGATCAGTTCGGCGAGAGCGTGGTCCTCGCGCGCGAAACCTTCGTCGCGCGAGCCGCTGCGCGCCTTCTCGAGCAGCTCGAGGGCCAGGTAGGGCGCCTTCGGCACGGTGCCGATCTTCGACTCGAGCATTCCGCGGGCGACCTTGATGGCGATGGGCCATTTGGTCAGTCGCTCGAGCTTGCCGGGTTCGTTCTTCCGCGTCACCGAGACAGTGCCCGACAGCACGCGGTCGGCCCACGCGAGAGAGTCCTCGAGGTAGCTCACCGCCGGGAAGATCGCGTCCATGATGCCGAGATCGAACGCCTGCTGCGGCTTCAGCACGCGGTTCTGCTTGAGCGGATTGCTGATGACCACCTCGAGCGCGTTCTCGATGCCGATGAGGTTCGGCAGCAGGTAGGCGCCGCCCCAGCCGGGGATCAGGCCGAGGAAGACCTCGGGCAGGGCGATCGCTGCGGCGGAGGCATCGACCGTCCGGTAGGTGCTGTTGAGCGCGATCTCGAGGCCGCCGCCGAGCGCCAGCCCGTTGACGAACGCGAAGGAGGGCACGCCCAGTTGCGACAGGCGCCCGAGCACCTGGTGCCCGCGCTGCGCGACGAGCTTCGCGATCTCCTTCGAGGGCAGTCGCGAGACGTCGGACAGGTCGGCTCCCGCAGCGAGGATGTACTGCTTGCCGGTGATGCCGACCGCATCGATCTCGCCCGCCGCTGCGCGGGAGGCGAGTGCGTCGAGCACCCCGCCCAGCTCGGCGAGCGTCGCCGGGCCCAGGGTGTTCGGGCGGGTGTGGTCTCGGCCGTTGTCGAGAGTGATGAGCGCGAGCGTGCGGCCCGAGGCGAGTCGGACGTCGCGCACCAGCGAGTGAGTGACGACCTCGTCGCCGGTGAGGGCGTCGAGGGGCGAGAAGTCGATGTCGTCGTAGGTCATGTCGGCGCGCCTCACTTCTTCGCGGTCTTCTTCTTGCCGGTGTAGTGGGGGTTCTCCCAGATCACCGATCCACCCTGGCCGAGGCCGACGCACATCGCGGTGAGGCCGTAGCGCACGTCGGGACGCTCCGCGAACTGGGCGGCGAGCTGGATCATCAGACGCACACCGGATGCCGCCAACGGGTGACCGACCGCGATCGCACCGCCCCACGGGTTGACCCGCGGATCGTCGTCGTCGATGCCGAAGTGGTCCAGCAGCGAGAGGACCTGCACCGCGAACGCCTCGTTGAGCTCGAACAGCCCGATGTCATCGATCGTCAGCCCAGCTTTTGCGAGCGCCTTCTCCGTCGAGGGGATCGGACCGATACCCATCACCTCGGGCTGGACGCCGGCGAAGCCGAACGACACCATCCGCATCTTCGGGGTGAGCCCGAGCTCCTTGACCGCGCGTGATCCGGCGAGAAGGCTGATGGTCGCGCCGTCGGTCAGGGGAGACGAGGTACCTGCCGTCACACGGCCGTGCGGCCGGAACGGCGTCTTGAGCTGCGCGAGGCCTTCCATGGTGGTCTCGGGCCGGCGCCCCTCGTCTTCGGTAGCGAGGCCCCACGCGCCGTCGGCGGACTTGACCGCGACGGGAACGAGGTCGGGCTGGAGTTTGCCGGCGTCGTATGCCGCCTGTGCCTTCTGCTGGCTGCGCATGCCGAAGCGGTCGGCCCGCTCCTTGGTGAGCACCGGGAAGCGATCGTGCAGACGCTCGGCGGTGATGCCCATGTTCAGCGCATCGGCGCTGACGAGCTTCTCGGTGAGGAACCGAGGATTGGGATCGGTGTCGCCCCCGCCGAGCGGGTGGCGGCCCATGTGCTCGACGCCGCCCGCGAGGGCGAGGTCGTACATGCCGATACCGATCGAGCCGGCCATCGTGGTGACGCTTGTCATCGCGCCTGCGCACATGCGGTCGATCGCGAAGCCCGGCACGCTCTGCGGGAGCCCGGCGAGGATCGCCGCGGTCCGGCCGAGGGTCAACCCCTGGTCGCCTTGCTGGGTCGTCGCCGCGATCGCGACATCGTCGATCCGGTCGAGCGGCAGATCGGGGTTGCGTTCGATCACGCCCCGAATCGCTTTGACGACGAGGTCGTCCGCTCGGGTGTTCCAGTACATGCCCTTCTCGCCGGCGCGCCCGAACGGGGTGCGCATGCCGTCGATGAAGTAGACGTCCGAGATCTCGGCCACTTTGCCTCCAGAAGATGGGATCGAGTCCAGCCTAAGGACCCGAGGAAGCCGGGAAAATCGGTTGGGTCGAACCTACGAAGCACTCGAGGGCGGCGCGGCATCCCCGTTCACGGAATCCACAAAGGCTTGAGCGATCAGCTGTGCGGTCTGCTCAATCTGCCACCGGCGCGCTCCGAGCTCGGCGAGGGCATCGCCGACGGTCTCGGGTGAGATCTCGGCGGGCGGCGCCCATGCGACGCGGCGCAGCAGCTCCGGGGTGAGCAGGTTCTCCGTCGGCATCGACAACTCTTCCGCGCGCTGCTCGATCAGCGGTTTCGCCGCCTTCAAGCGGGCGTCGGCCGGAGGGTTGCGATCGACCCATGCGCGGGGCGGCGGCAGGCCGTCGCCGGGCAGGCGGTCGGGTGGCAGCGACTGCTCGGCGCGTCCCGCCTCGAAAGCAGCCCACCACCGGTCGAGCTGCGAGCGGCTCGCGCGGCCGGTGAAGTCCTTGACCTTCGCCAGGTCCTGTTTCGTCTTCGGGTCGGCCGCGAGCGCCGCGACGAGCGCGCGATCGGGGACGAGCCGGCCGGGAGCGATGTCCTGTTCGCGGGCATACTCCTCGCGGGCGGTCCACAGTGCGCGGGCGACCGCGAGTGCGCGGCGGCCCCGGATGGTGTGGAGGCCGCTGAGGCGGCGCCACGGGTCCTCACGCGGCGGTTTCACCGGCCGATCGAGGACCGCTTGGAACTCCTGTGCGGCGAAGTCGACCTTGCCCTGCGCCTCGAGCTCCAGGGCGAGCGCGTCGCGGACGTCGACGAGGTGTTCGACGTCGAGCGCCGCGTATTCGAGCCACGACTGCGGCAGCGGGCGTGTCGACCAGTCTGCGGCGGAGTGAGCTTTGGCGAGGACGATGCCCAGCGTGTCCTCGACGACGGCGCCGAGCCCGACGCGCGCGTGCCCGAGCAGGCGTGCGGCGAGCTCGGTGTCGAAGATCGACTTCGGATCGAGCCCGGCCTCGCGAAGCGACGGAAGGTCCTGGCTCGCAGCGTGCAGCACCCACTCGACGTCGCCGATCGCGGCCTGGAGGGGTGCGAACGTCGAGATCGCGGGTGGATCGAACAGGTGCACGCCGGCGCCGCGGCGGAAGACCTGGATGAGATAGGCGCGTTGCGAGTATCGGAAGCCCGACGCCCGCTCGACATCCACGGCGACGGGGCCGTCGCCGGCCGCGAGCAGTTCCGCGGCGCGTTCGAGTCCGGCGTCATCGGCGATGACGGTGTATTCAGCCACGGTTCCCCCGGCGTGCTCCGAAGACGGCGACGCCTTCCGACCCCGGAGGCAGGCCGGCCAGCATGCAGGTCAGTTCCGCCCAGGCGTCGATATGGGCGGTGATGTCGCCGACGGGGCTCCACGAGGCGCGCAGTTCGATCTGTGCACCGTCACCCTCCTCGGCGAGGCTTCCGAAACCGCGCGAGAGAGTCTTCGTCGCGGTTCCGGAGACGGAATGGAACGAGGCGCCGCGGTGGTCGAGCGCATCGATGAGCCACGACCAGGCGACCTCAGCCAGGAGCGGGTCGACGCCGATCTCGGGCTCGAGCGGTGCCTGGGCGAACGCGACGATGCGCCACGGGCCACCCCAGGCGTCGGGTTCGTCCTCGTCGTGGAGGACGACGATCCGCCCGGTGCCGTACGGGGAGTCGACGGCATGCTCTTCGGGCCGCACATCACCCGCCAGCGCGAGGGATTCCGGCGCGAGTCCGGTCGGCGCGGGGATCTCGCGCACGACGAGGTCGTCGCGGAAGGTCATCGTCAGCACCGCCTCGCGAGCGATGACGAATGCCGTCGCGTCGGCGGGAGGACGGGAATCGGCCACGTCGACAGACTAGAGTGAGGCCTCGATGATGGGTTCCAGGCGCGCCGGGGCTGCGGGCGCATCTCCCGCAGCAGCCGCCGCCGCGAAGACGACGATCGCGGCACTCGCCGGAGCCCTCGGAATCTCGTTGGCAGCGCTCGGAACGGTGTCGATGCGGGTCGCCCGCAAGGTCGTGACTCCCGCCGGCCGTGTGCCCGACACCGATCTCCTGGCCGTGGATGTGGCCGCTCAGACCCTCACGCTTTCGCGGAACGCCGACACCGAGCTGCCCGGACGCTACGGGCTCTTCACGACGGGGACAGCGTCCTACGTCAAGGTCGGCGCGGTGCTGGCTCAGGACGAGACCTCGGTCAAGCGCAAGCTGCTGACCGAGATCGGAACGGATGACCGGCTCTCGGCTGCTGCCGCGTTCAGCGGCTGGTACTACTCCGATCCCGCCGAGCTGCATCTGCCCTATCGATCCGAGCTCGTCGGATCGCCGCTCGGGCCCTGCCCGGCCTGGTTCTTCCCCGCCGCCGACGCGTCGGGTGAGCCGAGCGACACCTGGGTCATCCAGATCCACGGACGTGGCACCACTCGGGCGGAGACGCTCCGCGCGGTCCCGGTGTTCCACGCCGCCGGCGTCTCGTCGCTGCTGGTGTCGTACCGGAACGACGGTGAGGCACCGCGCAGCCGATCAGGAACATACATGCTCGGCGCGACCGAATGGCGCGACGTGGATGCGGCGATCGGGGCGGCCCGTCGCCGTGGTGCGCGGCGGATCTTCCTCATGGGATGGTCGATGGGAGGCGCGATCGCGCTCCAGGTCGCTCTGAACTCGGCCCACCGCGACATCATCGCCGGGGTCGTGCTCGAATCGCCGGCGATCGACTGGCGCATCGTGCTCGACTACCAGGCGCAGCTGCTGCGCATCCCCGGCCCCGTCGCGACCACCGCCGTCCGGGCACTCGACAGCGCGTGGGGCTCGCGGGTCGTCGGACTGAACACGCCGATCCCGTTCGACCGGCTCGACGTCGTCGCACGTGCGCGCGAGCTGCGGCATCCGATCCTCATCCTCCACAGCGACGACGACGGCTTCGTTCCCGCGGATGCGTCGTACCAGCTGGCCGAGGCGCGTCCCGACCTCGTCGAGCTGGAGATCTTCCAGACCGCCCGCCACACGAAGCTGTGGAACTACGACCCTGAGCGGTGGACCACGGTCATCCGCGAATGGCTCGGGCGTCGACGCTCAGCCGCAGATAGCTGAAGCCCGCGGCATCCATCAGCGCACCCGTGACCCGCGTCGACACGTCCGTCGACACGGGAAGGACGGGATGCCGCACCGGCCCGATCCGCGGCGCGATCGTCAAGCAGATCTCGTCGATGACACCCGCGGTGAGGAACTGCGCGGCGATCGTCGGGCCGCCTTCGCAGACGACCCGCTGCCATCCACGCGACGACAGCGCATCGATCACTCGGGCGGGCGAGAGGTCCGGACCGGGACCGGCCGTGATGACCGAGACACCGGCGGGCGCATCGGCGACCACGCCGTCGGGGACGACCAGCACCACCCGGTCGGCGTCGGCGCCCGCGAGGCGGTGCCCGTCGAGTCGACCCGACCGCGAGACGATCGCGAGAGCCGCGGTGCGCGGGACGACATAACCCTCGGCGCGGACGCTCTCAGCCCCCACCACCACGACGTCGGCATCGCGGCGGATGATCCCGAGGATGCTGCGGTCGGTCGGGCTCGTGATGGTGTCGCTCGTCCCATCGCCCCCGGAGGCCGACCCGGTGAGGGTGGTGACCATGTTCAGGCGGACGTAGCCGCCCGGGGCTCGCCGGTAGCGTCGAGCGAGCCAGGCTCGTCCGACATCCGTGGTGGAATCGGCGCTCTCACCTGTTTCCGGAAGCATCTCGCTCACACGCACGGCGTCATCCTTTCACGCGGTTAGGGTTGATCCGTGACGAGCACATCCGCCGGAATCCTGCGCCTCAGCGACCGTCGTCCCGAGGTGAGCGGCACCGAGATGCTCGCCGCCCTCGTGCCGCCGCCGCAGTTCGACGCGGCGACATTCGACTCCTACCGGGCCGACCCGCAGTACCCGTCGCAGCAGGAGGCGAAGGACCTGCTCGAGACCTTCGCCGGCGGCGGTGCGCCCGTCGCACGCGGGGGGCTGTTCCGCCGCGCGAAGAAGGCGCCGGAGACGAAGCCCGGCGTGTACCTCGACGGCGGATTCGGTGTCGGCAAGACCCACCTGCTCGCCGCGATCTATCACGCGATGCCGGCTCGCCGGAAGTACTTCGGTTCGTTCATCGAGTACACCGCGCTCGTCGGAGCCGTGGGCTACCAGAACACCGTCCAGCTGCTGCGGGGGGCCGACCTGCTCTGCATCGACGAGTTCGAGCTCGACGACCCGGGCGACACGATGGTCATGACGCGGCTCCTCGGCGAACTCGTCGCGTCGGGCACGCGTCTGGCAGCGACCTCGAACACTCCGCCGAACGCGCTGGGCGAGGGGCGTTTCGCGGCCCAGGACTTCCTGCGCGAGATCCATGCGATGTCGGCGAGCTTCCAGACGATCCGGATCGACGGCACCGACTACCGGCAGCGTGCCGTGGACGGGCACGCGGTCGCGCTGGCCCCCGAACAGTACGAGTCCGAGATCGCGGATGCCGCCGCCTCCGGCCTCGTCTCGGACGATGCCTTCTCCGACGTCATCGCGCACCTCGCGACCGTGCACCCGTCGCGCTACATCCGTCTCGTCGACGCCATCTCGACGATCGGGCTGCGCGACGTCACGCAGCTGACGGACCAGTCGGCGGCGCTGCGCTTCGTCGCGTTCGTCGACCGCGCCTATGACGCGCAGATCCCGATCCGGGCGACCGGCCGGCCCCTCGACGAGGTCTTCGGCGACGAGATGCTCGGCGGCGGATACCGCAAGAAGTACCTGCGCGCCATCTCGCGCCTGGTGGCTCTCACCCATTCCTGAGCACTCGTCGAGGGTTCGCGCGGCGCGCGGAAACCTGATGTTTACCGGGGGAGCGGTCGCGTAACCGATCGGAAACACGACTGCGCCGTCTGGGGAAACTGGCGGCCTCGACACTGAGGGGACCCGACGCTACACCTGCGTCCCTGCAGAGAGGTTCCCTTCGAGATGGATCAAGGCAACACCGCATTCATACTCATCGCGGCCGCATTCGTCCTGCTGATGACGCCAGGACTCGCATTCTTCTACGGCGGTCTCGTCAAGGCCAAGAGCGTCATCAGCATGATGATGATGAGCTTCGGCGCACTCGGCCTGATCGGCGTCCTCTGGGTGCTCTTCGGGTACGCCATCGCCTTCCCCGGCGCTGAGGGGACCGTCGCCCCCTGGTCGATCGACTGGAGCGCCATCGGTCTGAGCAGCCTGCTCGAGACGCCCGACGACGCCGCCTTCCCGCCCATGGCCTTCGTGTGCTTCCAGGCGACCTTCGCGATCCTCACCGTCGCGCTCGTCTCCGGCGCCATCGCCGACCGTGCCAAGTTCGGCGCGTGGATGCTGTTCGCCGGCGTCTGGGCGACGATCGTCTACTTCCCGGTCGCGAGCTGGGTCTTCAACTTCGGCCTCGCCGACGACGGCTCGTTCGAGTACGGCGGCTGGATCACCAAGGGTCTGCAGGACGTCTTCGGCGTCGGCGCGATCGACTTCGCCGGCGGAACGGCCGTGCACATCAACGCCGGTGCCGCCGCTCTCGCCCTGGCCCTGGTGCTCGGCAAGCGCGTCGGCTTCCAGAAGGGCGTCCACGTTCCCCACAACCCGCCGTTCGTCCTGCTCGGTGCCGGTCTGCTGTGGTTCGGCTGGTTCGGCTTCAACGCCGGCTCCGAGCTCGCCGCCGACGGCACGGCCGCGCTCGCGTTCATCAACACGATCGCCGCTCCGGCCGCAGCCCTGCTGGCCTGGCTCCTCGTCGAGAAGATCAAGGACGGCAAGCCCACGTCCGTCGGCGCCGCTTCGGGTGCCGTCGCCGGCCTCGTCGCGATCACTCCGGCCTGCGCCTCCGTCGACCCGATTTGGGCCATCCTGCTCGGCCTCATCGCCGGTGCCGCCTGCGCCCTCGCGATCGAGCTGAAGTACAAGCTCGGTTTCGACGACTCGCTCGACGTCGTCGGCATCCACCTCGTCGGTGGTCTCATCGGCACGCTGTACCTCGGCTTCTTCGCCAACGGCACCGGCCTGTTCATGGGTGGCGACGCGAGCCAGCTGATCGTTCAGGCGATCGCCGCTCTCGCGGTTCTCGTCTACTCCTTCGTGCTGGCCTTCATCATCGGCTTCGCGATCGAGAAGACCATCGGCTTCCGTGTGAAGAACGAGGACGAGATCGCCGGCATCGACACCGTCATGCACGGTGAGGTCGGCTACACCCTCTCCGACGCGAAGGTCTGATCAGGCCTCGCATCTCAGCCCGGGCGGGGCATCGCGGAGTGATTCGCGGTGCCCCGCCTCGCGTGTGCCCGAGGTGGGGGCCGTGTGCGTCGCTTCGGCGTTCCGTGCTGCAGCGTTCCGTGCTGCGGCGTTCAGTTGGCAGGCGACGCCGCTTCGCGTGGGGTGAACGGGCGTCAGCTGCCAGGTGAGCCGGTAGGGAAAACGGGACGGCCCGCCCCAGGCGCTGGGTTAGTTTGGGCGCATGGGTGTGCTTTCACGAGTGTGGGATCTGCTGCGTCCGCGCCGGACGGCGGATGGTTCATCCCGCCCTACCGGAACGCGGCCCCGCGCGAGCACCGGCACGCCGCCCCGCGGCGGCGGACGCCCTGCGTCGCGCGAAGCGGCCGGGACTGCGGCATCCGTCATCGAGGTGGCTCTGCCCGATGCTCGCGGCCTGCGTCTGGCTTACGAGCCCCGACCGGGCACTGACCCCGATCCCGGTGAGATCGTCTGGGCGTGGGTGCCGTACGCGGAAGATGCCGCGCGCGGCAAGGACCGACCGCTGCTCGTGCTCGCGCACGCCGAGGGTGACCGGAGCTGGGCGATGAAGCTCACGAGCAAGCCGCACGACGGGGAACGCGACCACATCCCGCTCGGCACGGGGGACTGGGACCGCGAGCGACGTCCGTCGTGGCTCGACGTCGACCAGATCTATCTCGTGCCCACGAGCGGCATCCGCCGGACGGCCGGCGCGCTCGACCGCGCGACCTACCGCCGAGTCGCACAGTCTCTCTCCGTGCGCTACGGCTGGCGCTCCGCCGGCTGACGGCGCACCCGGGCGGCTGCGCCGAGAGCGCACCGTCGACGTGAGCACGTACCGCCCGGCGTGCGTGTTCGTGGCGAGCGTGCGTCCTCGTGCGGTTGGGGGCCTGCCGCGACCGGTGTCCGGGTGGTTTCATGACGTCATGAGTGGATCGGTATCGGGAGCGCCGGGGGCGCACGCGGGGGAGCCTCACGGGGCGTCGATGTCGGGGCGGCTGAACTGGTTGCGGGCCGGTGTCCTCGGCGCGAACGACGGCATCGTTTCAACCGCGGCCCTCGTCGTGGGTGTCGCGGGCGCGACATCGGAGACCGCCCCGATCTTCGCGGCGGGCATCGCGGGTCTCGTGGGCGGCGCGATCTCCATGGCGCTCGGAGAGTACGTCTCGGTCAGCAGCCAGAGCGACAGTCAACGCGCCATGATCGCCAAGGAGCGCCGTGAGCTCGTCGAAGACCCTGCGGCCGAGCTCATCGAGCTCGCGGGCCTCTACGAGAGACGCGGCCTCTCTCCGGAGACCGCTCGCCGGGTGGCCGAGGAGCTGACCGAGCATGATGTGGTCGCCGCGCACCTCGAGGCGGAGCTCGGGCTGACCGAGGACGAGGTCGTCAGCCCCCTGGCCGCCGCCGGTGCCAGCGCGCTGGCGTTCACCATCGGTGCGCTGCTGCCGCTTCTCGCGATCCTCCTGCCGCCCGCCGACATCCGGGTTCCCGTCACGTTCGCGGCCGTCCTCATCGCCCTCGCTCTGACGGGCTACCTGAGCGCCCGGCTCGGTGACAGCCCCCCGCTCCGCCCCATGGTGAGGATCGTGGTCGGCGGCGCGCTCGCACTGATCGCGACGTTCACCGTGGGCTCTCTGTTGGGCGTCTCCGGCGCCGTTTGAGCTGGCCCGCGGCGGTGATCGGCCTCGAGCACGCACGCGCGCCGCGAGCACGCACTGGCTCAGGTGTACGTTCGCGGTGAGGGTGCGTTGTCGGCGAGCCGTTCCGGCCGGAAAGCGCGAATCTGGCGGGTCCAGGCGGCGAGTGTTGCGGCGAGAGCGAGTGCCAGGACGGCGGGGATGCCGGCGGCCGCGGCGAGATCGGCTGCGTCGACGCCTGCGGCGAGCAGCGCGCCTCCGAGTGCCGAGCCCGCGGACGCACCGAGATACATCGCGGCCATCTGGAACGCGATGATCGGCATCGCCTGATCGGATCGGTCTTTGGTGAGCGCCTGCTGGAGTGTGGGCACCGATGCCCATCCCGCGGCGCCCCACACCGCTGCGGCAGGAATCGATGCAACGGGGGAATCGGCGAGCCACAACGTCGCGAAGCTCGCGATCAGCAGTGTCGGCAGGACGATGAGGAACGGCCGGGGCCCGAACCTGTCGAGCGGTCGACCGATCACCGCCGATCCGGCTACCCCGCCGATGCCCCATGCCCACACGAGCGCGAAGCCCCACTCGGCCAGGCCGCCGGCCTCGGCCATCGGCATCAAGTAGGTGTACAGGCCCAGGCTGGCCGTCCCGAGGAGGAATGCCGCTGTGATCCCCACCGCGATGCGTCGAGAACGGAGAACGCGGAAGGTCCCGCCGCCCGCCGCGGTGACCAGCCCGGGCAATCGGCGCGCGCGAGCTGCGAGCGCGACCATGCCGAGCACCCCGATGGCAACGACGAGGCCCATCGTCCATCGCCATCCCGCGCTCTGTCCGATGACCATCCCGAGGGGCACTCCTGCGACGGTGCCGGTCGACAGCCCGAAGGTCACCATCGACATTGCCCGCCCGCGGTCGTGTTTCTCGACCATCGCGGCGGCGGTCGCTGTGGCGATGGCGGTGAGAACACCTGCTCCGGCCCCGGCGACGACGCGGGAGGCGAGGAACACCTCGATGCCCGGTGCCAGCGCGGTCGCGAGATTCCCCGCGTTGAAGATCCCCAGTGCCCACAGGAGGGCGCAGGCGGCACCACGGCGTGCGAGAGGGCTCGACAGCAGTGGCCCCGCGACGGCATACGCGGCTGTGAAGGTCGCGACGCCCAGCCCGATCGCCGCGACGGTCGTCTGAAGCGACGTGGCGATCTGCGGAAGCACGCCGGCGAGGACATATGCATCGACGCCGAGCGCGACAGCGGCGACGACGAGGGGCCAGACGCGGCGGATCACGCCTCCGCCTCAGAGCCAAGGTCTTCGCCGTACGCGGCGAGAACGCTGTCGAGCAGCCCGGGGAAGCGGTACTGCAGGTCGCCGTCGCGAAGCCGGATGAGGCACTTGCGCCCCTGAGCGCGGACGAACACGACACCGGACTCGCGAAGCAGGCTGGTGTGATGCGTGAGGGTCGAACGGGGGAGATCGGGGCCGAGCTCGATGCTGTCGACCTCGCCCCGTTCAGCGAGAGTCCGCACCATGTCGAGCCGGAGCGGCTCGCTCAACGCGAAGAGCACGCGGGGGATCGCGATGTCGTCGGTGTCGGGGTGTTCGTAGGTGCGCGGAGACATGCTCGCCCTCCAACTGTTCGAGATCTGTCGAACGATCATCATTCGATAAATCTCGCACGTTTGCAATCCCGTACGCGGCGAGAACGTACGGATGCCGCGAGCGTGCATGATCCGCGGTGCGTGCTCGCGGCGACGGTGCGTGCTCGGCGTGCGGGGCTTAGCGTGCAAGAGGGCGTGGGGCAACGAAAAGCGCCCCGGTCGAAGGACCGGGGCGGGATGGTGGGCGATGCGGGACTCGAACCCACGACCTCTTCCGTGTGAAGGAAGCGCGCTAACCAACTGCGCCAATCGCCCGTGCTGGCCCGTGAGGGCCGAGACACGAGCATACCGGATGCTGCGGCGGTTCCCGTACGCGGAGGTGAGACACGCGCGGGGCGCCGCCGGTTTTGCACTCGCGCGATCGTCGGCTAATGTTTAACAAGTGCCGGAGCGATCCGGAACGAAATGCGGATGTAGCGCAGTGGTAGCGCATCACCTTGCCAAGGTGAGGGTCGCGAGTTCGAATCTCGTCATCCGCTCGAGTGCGAGGATCTCCCGTCAGGGTGATCCGGCACGTGGGTCAGAACCACACACGGTGGCGTGGCCGAGCGGCTAGGCACCGGCCTGCAAAGCCGTTTACACGGGTTCGAATCCCGTCGCCACCTCGCCTCATAACTGAACAGCCTGTATAGGCGCGATTGGCGCAGCGGTAGCGCGCTTCCCTGACACGGAAGAGGTCACTGGTTCGATCCCAGTATCGCGCACCGAGTAAAACCCCCGGTCTCACCGGGGGTTTTGTCGTTTACCGGCAGGGTGAACCCGCCCGCCGGTTAGGCTCGGCGCCATGACTCAGCTCGTGCTCACCGTGGTCGGAGACGACCGGGTCGGACTCGTCCGCACACTCGCCGACACCGTGGCGGCGCATGGCGGGAACTGGGAGCGAAGTGAACTCGCGGAGCTCGCCGGTGCTTTCGCGGGCATCGTGCTCGTGGACGTGCCCGCCGACCGCGAAGCCGGTCTCGTCGAGGCGCTCGAGCGCCTCGACGGTCTGCTCCGCATCACGACGCACCAGCCGCTGGCTCCCGTCGTCGCGAGCGGACAGGTGCTGCGTTTCACCGTGCTCGGCAATGACCGCCCCGGCATCGTCCGCGAGGTCAGCGATGCGATCGGTGCTCACGCCCTGAGCATCGACGCCCTGACCAGCCGCACCCTCGATGCCCCGATGGCGGGTGGCACGCTCTTCGAGGCCACCCTCGTGGTGCGCCTCCCCGCCGAGTTCGACGCCGCCGAGGTCGTGGCCGACCTCGAGCGCCTCGCCGGCGAGATCCAGGTCGACCTCACCCTCGCGTGACCCTCGTCGACGACATCCGCCGCGCTCTGCAAGCCGCGGCGCAGCCGGAACGAGCACCCGCGCAGCAGGCCTACATGAAGTCGTCGATGCCCTTCCTCGGCATTCGTCTTCCCGAGGTTCGCCGGCTCGCTCGAACGCTCGGGGCGGGGGAGTCGGATGCCGCGGCGCTCGGCGCGGCCGCGCGGACCCTCTGGGACGAGGCCTCCCACCGGGAGGAGCGCTATGCGGCCATGGCGCTGCTGGCGCTGCCGCCGCTTCGAGGCGCACGGGAGTCGCTGCCTCTCATCGAGCACATGGTGCGGACGGGGCAGTGGTGGGACATCACCGACGAGTTGAGCGGGCGCGTCCGCGATCTGCTCGTCGCCCATCCCGAGCAGATCGCGCCCGTCATCCGGGCGTGGGCGCGCGATGCCGATCTCTGGATACGGCGGGTCGCGATCCTCTCTCAGTTGACGCGGCGCTCCGGCTTCGATGTGCAGCTCTTCACGGATGTCATCGTCCCGAACCTCGCCGATTCGGAGTTCTTCATCCGCAAGGCGATCGGATGGGCGCTCCGCGATCGCGCGCGCGTCGACCCGGACGGGGTGCGCGCGTTCGTCGACGAGCGGGGAGTGACCGGCCTCAGCAGGCGCGAGGCGCTCAAGCGCCTGTGACCAGCACCCCCCCCGGCTCTGACCGGCACCGCCGCCGGGAGGGCTCATCGCAGGGCGAGCGGCAATACCGACAGTCCGACGATGAGTGGCGCGGCGATGAGCCCCCACAGGATGAAGCGCCGCCACGGGACGTCGACGCCGACCGCGTGCAAGCGTTCGTGCCAGAGCAGGGTCGCGAGCGAGGCCCACGGGGTGATGAGCGGCCCCGCGTTGACTCCGACGAGCAGTGCGCCGAGTCGCTCCGGCGTCCCCGCCGCCGACTCGAGCAGCAGGTAGGCGGGCAGGTTGTCGACGGTGTTGGCCGCAACGAGGGCGGTGCCGGCCATGCGCCACAGCTCGAGCGGTCCGCCCGGCTCGCCCGCGATGACCGAGACGACCGCTGCCGATCCGAGCGACTCGAGTGCGGCCATAGCGGTGAACAGGCCCGCCGCGAACACGAGCAGCTGCCACGGGACGAGCCGAGCCGTCAGTGCACGGGGTGACCGCCACGCGAAGAGGCCGACGAGGAGGATCGCGGCTATCGTCGCCGGGATCCACGGCTCGAGTCCGCTGACGAGGGCCGGCATGAGCGCGATGACGACGACGGATGCCGCAACCAGCTGCACCCGGTCGATCACGCGCGGCACGGGCGCGGGGTCGAAGCGGCCGACGAGCGATCGCCGGTGGATCACGAACAGCAGGGCCACTGTCGCGAGAATCGCCACCGCCGCCGACGGCCCCATGAGGGCGACGAATGCGAGCGGTCCGCCCTCGGGAAGCCGGCCGAGCGCCAGCAGGTTCGTCAGGTTCGACACCGGCAGCACGAGCGACGCCGTGTTCGCCAGCCACACGGTCGCGAAAGCGAAGGGGAGCGGCGGAAGCCCGTTCGCGCGCGCGACTGCAACGACGACGGGCGTCAGCAGCACGGCGGTGGTGTCGAGCGACAGGAATGCGGTCGCGACGACCGCGAGCGCCACCACGAGGAGCCACAGCAGCGTGGTCCGCCCGCGCGAGGCGCGCGCGAGCCACCCGGCGGCCACGTCGAACACCCCCGCCTTCGCGGCGAGTTCCGCCACGATCGTGACGGCGACGACGAAAGCCAGGATCGGGGCGACACGCTCGGCGATTCCTACGAGATCGTCCGGGGGAAGGACACCGAAGACCACCGCACCCGCTGCCACCAGCAGCAGTGCGGCCCCGGCGATGGCGAGCTTCACGGCATCCATCATGCGCCCTCGGAGCCCACCCCGAAGCCGCTGACGCCCACGAGTAGGATCGATGCATGGAACGACGCCGGATCGGAGCCCGTCTGCTCACTCGCTTCGTCGCCGCCGGCCGAACGCTCTCGGCCTGAGCGGGCGGGACGCGGCGTGCGTCCGAAGCTGAGTAGCCTTGATCCGAGCCACCCATCTGGAGATGTTCCCTTGACTGACGTCGTTTCCCCGTCGGACGTGTCGTACCCCGCCGACGGCTTCGCCCTTTTCCCCGATCGCTCCGTCGTCGCCCTGCGCGTGAACGGCGACCTGAAAGACCTCGCGACGGTCGTGGCCGAGACGGATGCCGTCGAGCCGGTCACCGTGTCGAGCCCCGACGGCCTCGCGATCCTCCGCCATTCGACCGCGCACGTGCTGGCGCAGGCTGTCCAGCGCATCCGGCCGCAGTCGAACCTCGGCATCGGCCCGCCCATCGAGGACGGCTTCTACTACGACTTCGGCGTCGACGAACCCTTCACTCCCGAGGACCTGAAGTCGATCAAGAAGGAGATGGAGCGGATCGTCCGCGAGAACCAGCGGTTCGTCCGCCGGGTCGTCACCGCGGACGAGGCCCGCGCCGAGCTGGCCGACGAGCCGTTCAAGCTCGAGCTCGTCGACCTCGCGGGCGGGCCCGGATCGGGCGCTGACGCAGCCGAGGGGGCTTCGGCCGAGATCGGCGCCGGTGAGCTGACGATCTACGACAACGTCACCCGCGACGGCGTGACCGCGTGGAAGGACCTGTGCCGTGGACCCCACGTGCCCGGTACCCGCATGGTCGGCAACGGCTGGGACCTGACTCGGGTGGCCGCCGCCTACTGGCGCGGAAGCGAGAAGAACCCGCAGCTGCAGCGCATCTACGGCACCGCGTGGCCCTCGAAGGACGAGCTGCGCGCGTACCAGGAGCGCCTGGCCGAGGCGGCGCGGCGCGACCACCGCAAGCTCGGCGTCGAGCTCGACCTGTTCTCGTTCCCCGATGAGATCGGGCCCGGCCTGTCGGTGTTCCACCCCAAGGGCGGCATCATCCGGTACGAGATCGAGCGCTACATGCGCGAGCAGCTGCTCGCGAACGACTACGAGGTCGTCAACACCCCGCACATCACCAAGGGCGACCTGTTCATGACGAGCGGGCATCTGCAGTGGTACGCCGACGGCATGTACCCGCCCATGAAGCTCGACGAGATCGTCGACGCCGAGGGCAACGTGACCCGGCAGGGGCAGGAGTACTACCTCAAGCCCATGAACTGCCCCTTCCACAATCTGATCTTCCGATCGCGCGGTCGCAGCTACCGTGAGCTGCCCCTGCGCCTGAGCGAGTTCGGTTCGGTCTACCGCTACGAGAAGAGCGGCACCCTCTCGGGGCTCACCCGGGTGCGGGGCATGACCCAGGACGACACCCACATCTACGTCACGCCCGACCAGGTCGAGGACGAGCTCGTCCGCAGCCTGGAGTTCGTGCTGCAGACCCTGCGCGACTACGGGCTGAACGACTTCTACCTCGAACTGTCGACGAAGGAGGAGGGCAACCCGAAGTTCATCGGCGACGACGCCCTCTGGCAGCAGGCGACCGAGACGCTGCGCCGGGTCGCCGAGGGATCGGGGCTGGAGCTCGTTCCCGATCCCGGCGGAGCTGCGTTCTACGGACCGAAGATCTCGGTCCAGGCCCGCGATGCGATCGGCCGCACCTGGCAGATGTCGACCATCCAGCTCGACTTCAACCAGCCTGAGCGGTTCGAGCTGGAGTACACGGGTCCCGACGGCGAGAAGCACCGCCCCGTGATGATCCACCGCGCACTGTTCGGGTCGATCGAACGGTTCTTCGCGATCCTCCTCGAGCACTACGCCGGTGCGTTCCCGGTCTGGCTCGCGCCGGTACAGGTCGTGGCCATCCCCGTCGCCGACGACTACGCGCCGTACCTGCAGGAGATCGTCTCTCGTCTGCGCAAGGCCGGCGTCCGCGCCGAGCTCGATCGCTCCGACGACCGGATGCAGAAGAAGATCCGCACCCACACCACCCAGAAGGTGCCGCTGCAGCTCATCGCCGGCGAGCAGGACCGCGCCGGCGGCACGGTGTCGTTCCGCTTCCGCGACGGGTCGCAGACCAACGGTGTGCCCGTCGACCAGGCCGTGGAGCGCATCCTCGCGGCCATCGCGAACCGCACCCTGGTCGACACCGCAGAGCACCTCACCACCGCGGAGCAGCTCGCGTGACCGGTTCGTCGGACACCCCGCGCCCGGTCGAGGACGCCGCGCACCTGGCCGGGGTGCCCGACGAGTTCCAGCGACTGTGGACCCCGCACCGGATGGCGTACATCCAGGCGGGGCCCGAGCCGCTTCGCGACGAGTGCCCGTTCTGCGCGGCTCCCGGTAAGTCGGATGCCGACGGTCTCATCGTCGCGCGGGGGCGCACGGCCTATGTGCTGCTGAATCTCTTCCCGTACAACTCCGGCCACCTGCTCGTCTGCCCGTACCGGCACATTCCGACGTACGATCTCGCGACGCCCGAGGAGGTGGCCGAGATCGGCGAGCTGACCCAGACAGCGATGCGCGTCCTGCGCGAGGTGTCGCGGTGCGACGGCTTCAACCTCGGGATGAACCAGGGCGCGGTCGCGGGTGCGGGTGTCGACGGGCACCTTCACCAGCACGTCGTGCCGCGGTGGGCGACCGACGCCAACTTCTTCCCGATCATCGCGAGGACGAAGGCGCTGCCGCAGCTGCTCGGCGAGGTTCGAGAGGCCGTCGCGACCGCCTGGCCGACGGACTGACAGCTCGTACCGAGATCTGCCCCGAGAGCGCAAGCCCCGGCGCGGGATGACGCGCGGCCGATAGCCTGACGGCTCACCGAGGAGGCTCCATGTCGATCAACGCTCGTGCGCGCGCCGTCATCCTGGTTGCGGCGGTCCTCGCCGGGGCGATCGCCCTGGCCGGCTGCACCCCCGCAGCCGACGACGCCTCTTCAGCTCCCGGGCCGACTCCCACGGTCTCGGCGTCGGGGCCGAGCGCTGCCGAGACGCCTGGCGCCGGCGATGATGCGACGGTGGACGGCGACGTCCTCGCCGAGCGCGACGCCTTCATCGACGCCCAGCAACAGCCGGTGGGGCAGCCCACCCTGACAGCGAAGACACCGGCCCAGCAGGAGCTCGTCACACAGCAGCGCGCGCATCTCGAGGCCAACGGCGGACAGTGGTCGGAACAGGCCGAGACCGTGACCCTCGCCCTGGGGCTGGACGCGTGCGAGACATCGATCCTCAACGGTCACGAGATCGACGTGTCCTCGTTCCGCACGCACGTCGTGACGTCGCCGCTCATCCAGAGCCTCGCCGTCGACGACGCGTCCCGCGAGGGCGCCGTGAGCATCATGGTGTTCGGTACGCGATTCCTCTGCCCCGACGACGCTTCGCAGTGGGAGCAGGCATGGACCGAGGCCGGGGGAGACTACTGAGCCCGCTCAGCGCACCTGCTCGACGGTGAACTGCATGCGCGGGTGAGCGTACGCCTCCTGGCTCTCGACGAGCTGGAGCTCGCGCTCGCCCGACTCATGCGTGCGCGTGAGCAGGTCGAAGACGCTCGAGGTGGTGCGCGCGAGCGCCTCGGCCGCCGAGCCGGTGCTGCGGTAGTGGGCGGTGAACAGGGCGGCGGTGACGTCGCCGGAGCCGTTCGCCTTCATGGGGATGTGGGGCGTGCGGACGATCCAGGCTCCGGTGTCATCGGCCGCGAGCATCTCGATCGTGCCCTCGGGGCGTTCCGGGCGCTCCACGCTCGTGACGAGCACCGTGCGCGGTCCCATCGCGCGGGCGGCGTCGACGGAGGCGAGCGTCGAGTCGAGGTCGCTCGGGTCGGTCTCGGTCAGGAAACCGAGCTCGAACTGGTTCGGTGTGATGATGTCGGCCGCCGGCACGACGCGCTCGCGCAGCAGCACGGGGATGGCCGGCGCCACGAAGCACCCCGACTTCGCGTTGCCCATGACGGGGTCGCACGCGTAGACGGCATCCGGGTTCGCCGCCTTGACGCGCGCGACGGTGTCGAGGATGACATCGGCGATGCCCTCTCCGCCCTGGTAGCCCGAGAGGACGACGTCGATCTGCGGAAAAGCCCCGCGATCCTCGACGCCCGCGATGACGGCCCGGACATCGTCGGGGCTGATCATCGGGCCGCCCCAGGCGCCGTAGCCGGTGTGGTTGGAGAAGTTCACCGTGTAGACCGGCATCACCTCCACGCCGATGCGCTGCAGGGGGAACACCGCCGCGGAGTTGCCGACGTGTCCGTATGCGACGGCCGACTGGATCGAGAGCACCTTCATGGGGTCATGCCTTTCGAGAGGGGAGGGCGGATGCGACGAGGTCCTGCACGAGGAGCGCGGCGTCGGCGTCGTTCAGATCGTGGACGGTGAGGCGCAGGTGGCGCGACGGCGCGTCGTCGGCCAGCCGGAACTCGTCGCCGGTGCGGGCGAGCCACCCCCGACGCATGAGTGCGTCGGCGACGGAGCGGGCGGTACCGGGCACTTCGACCCAGAGGCTGAGCCCGTCACCCGGTGCACACGGCAGCCCTGAGCGTGTGAGCTCGGCGGCGAAGGCGGCGTTGCGGTCGGCGTAGTGCGCGCGTGCCGCCGCAATGGTGGCCACTGCGGTCGCATCGGACACGAGGGCATGGGTGAGGCGCTGCAGCAGGTGGCTGACCCAGGTGGTGCCCGAGCCGAGACGGAGCGCCAGACGCTCGGCCGTCGTGGGATCGGATGCCGTCACCGCGAGGCACATGTCGGGCCCGAGGAATTTCGACACCGAGCGCACGCGAGCCCACCGCTCGTGGCGCTCGCCGATGATCGAACGGTAGGGCTGGGTCGACAGGAGCGAGAAGTGGTCGTCTTCGATCACGAGGACGTACGGGTGGTCGCTCAGGACCTCGCGCAGGGCTGCGGCGCGTTCGGCCGAGAGGCTCGAACCCGTGGGGTTCTGCGCCCGCGGGGTGATGACGACGGCCCGAGCACCCGCGTGGAGCGCTCCTCGCAGCCCGTCGACCGTCATCCCCTCGTCATCGACGGGAACCGGGATCGCCCGGTAGCCCGCAAGCCGGACCGTGTGGATGCTCGCGAGGAAGCACGGGTCTTCGAGGGCGACGGCGTCGTCGCGGGTGAGCGCCTGCGCGAGAAGCCGTTCGACGGCGTCGACGGCACCACCGGTGACGGTGAGGTGGATGTCGGCCTCGGCCGGTGAGTCGGCGGCGAACCACCGTTTCGCCCAGGCCGCGAGACCCTCGTCGATGACCGGCTCGCCGTACAGGACGGGGCGGCCGGCGACCCGGCCGAGCACCCGGCTCGGGTCGGGGATGAGTGCGGGGTCCGGGTTGCCCGACCCGACGTCGCGCAGCACCGTGTCGGCGGCGACGCCCTCGGCGGCGACGGGGGAGACCTCGGTGATGCGCGTTCCGCCGCGGCCGCGGGCCACGACGACCCCGGCCTGAGCGAGCAGGCGGTAGGCGGCGACGACGGTGTTGCGGTTCACGCCGAGCTGTTCGGCGAGCGTGCGTACGGGCGGCAGGGCGTCATCGGAGCGCAGGGCGCCGCGCTCGAGCAGCATCCGGACACTGTCGGCGATCTCGCCCGCCGTGCGTCCGGTGATCGTGTCGCGGGAAGTCATCGAGACGATCTTATGTCGGATGCCATGCTACTTTTTGGCCTAGGCCGAAGATCAATCATCAGGAAGCGGCCGGATCGGAGCTCCATCGTGTCGAACGACCAGACCGTCACCGGATCCGCGCGCGTCAAGCGCGGCCTCGCCGAGATGCTCAAGGGTGGTGTGATCATGGATGTCGTCACGGCCGATCAGGCGCGCATCGCCGAGGATGCCGGCGCGGTCGCCGTCATGGCGCTCGAGCGCGTTCCCGCCGACATCCGCGCTCAGGGCGGCGTCGCGCGCATGAGCGACCCCGATCTGATCGACGAGATCATCGCGTCGGTGTCGATCCCCGTGATGGCGAAGGCCCGCATCGGGCACTTCGTCGAAGCGCGCGTGCTGCAGGAGCTGGGGGTGGACTACATCGACGAGTCCGAGGTGCTGTCGCCCGCGGACTATGCGCACCACATCGACAAGTGGGGCTTCACCGTCCCGTTCGTCTGCGGCGCCACCAACCTCGGCGAGGCGCTGCGCCGCATCACCGAGGGCGCCGCCATGATCCGCTCCAAGGGTGAGGCCGGCACGGGCGACGTCTCGGAGGCGACGCGTCACATCCGCACGATCACCGCCGAGATCCGTGCCTTGCAAGCCAAGAGCCCCGACGAGCTGTACGTCGCGGCCAAGGAGCTCCAGGCGCCGTACGACCTCGTCGCCGAGGTGGCCGACACCGGCGCGCTGCCCGTCGTCCTCTTCACCGCGGGCGGCGTCGCCACACCCGCCGACGCGGCGATGATGATGCAGCTCGGTGCCGACGGCGTCTTCGTCGGTTCGGGGATCTTCAAGTCGGGCGACCCGGCTCGCCGCGCGGCAGCCATCGTCAAGGCGACCACCTTCCACGACGACGCCGCCATCGTCGCCGAGGCATCGCGCGGCCTGGGCGAGGCGATGGTCGGCATCAACGTCTCGGACCTCCCCGCCCCGCACCGGCTCGCAGACCGCGGCTGGTGAGCCGGTGAGCGAGGGGCTGCCGCCGCGCGTCGGCGTCCTGGCGTTGCAGGGGGACGTGCGCGAGCACGTGCGCATGCTCCGCGAGCTCGGTGCGACGGCATCCCTCGTCCGGCGGCCGGGCGACCTCGAGGGGGTGGACGGTCTCGTCCTGCCGGGCGGCGAATCCAGCGTCATCGACAAGCTCGCCCGCGCGTTCGGGATGCAGCAGCCCATCCGCGACGCGATCGCGGCCGGAATGCCCGTCTACGGCACGTGCGCCGGGATGATCATGCTCGCCGATCGGCTCGACGGAGCCATCGCGGGCCAGGAGACGTTCGGGGGTCTCGACGTCACGGTGCGGCGCAACGCCTTCGGCGGCCAGGCCGAGTCGTTCGAGACGGCGCTCGCCGTCGCCGGTGACGACGACGGATGGGACGTTCCGGTCGAGGCGGCCTTCATCCGTGCGCCGCTCATCGTCGAGGCGGGGGCAGGGGTCAGAGTCCTCGCGACGCTGCCGAGCGGTGGGATCGTCGCGGTCGAGCAGGGGCACCTTCTCGCGACCGCGTTCCATCCGGAGGTCTCGGGCGAGCGCCGATTCCATGAGAGGTTCCTCGCGCACGTCCGTGAGGCGCGCGCATCCGCCCGGTAAGATCGAGCGCATGTCCGGTCACTCCAAATGGGCCACGACCAAGCACAAGAAAGCCGTCGTCGACGCGCGCCGTGCCAAGTCGTGGGCCAAGCTCATCAAGAACATCGAGGTCGCAGCGAAGCTCGGCGGCCCCGATTTGCAGGGCAACCCCACGCTCTTCGACGCCGTCCTGAAGGCCAAGAAGACCTCGGTCCCCAAAGACAACATCGATCGCGCGATCAAGCGCGGCGCGGGTATCGGCGGCGAGGCCGTCGAGTACTCCTCGATCATGTACGAGGGGTACGGGCCCAACGGCGTGGCGTTCCTCATCGAGTGTCTGACCGACAACAAGAACCGGGCCGCCGCCGAGGTGCGCACCGCTCTCAGCCGCAACGGCGGCACGCTCGCCGACCCGGGCAGTGTCGCCTACAACTTCAGCCGCAAGGGTGTCATCGTGGTCCCCTCCGAGGGCACCACCGAAGACGACGTCATGCTCGCGGTGCTCGAGGCTGGAGCCGAAGAGGTCGAGCCGCACGGCGACGGGTTCGGCGTCATCACCGAGGCCTCCGACCTCGTGTCGGTGCGCA
This sequence comes from Microbacterium sp. AG238, assembly GCF_003610405.1. Taxonomy (GTDB): domain Bacteria; phylum Actinomycetota; class Actinomycetes; order Actinomycetales; family Microbacteriaceae; genus Microbacterium. Next base: position 602,875 of record NZ_RAQC01000001.1, on the reverse strand, counting down.
CCGCTCTGCAGGACGCCGGCATCGAGTACGACTCGGCCGACGTCGAGTTCGTCCCCTCGCTCAAGGTGGAGGTCGACGCCGACACCGCCCGCAAGGTGTTCCGTCTCATCGACGCCCTCGAAGACAGCGACGACGTGCAGAACGTCTACACGAACTTCGACCTCACGCCCGAGGTACAGGCCGAACTCGAGAACGACGACGAGTAAAAGGCCCGGCATCCGTCGCAGTTCCCGGTGTCGAGCGCAGTTTCTTCTGCGCCGGATGCCGGGAACTGCGCGTTTCGCGGGTTGTCGGCGCGCTGCCCGGCCGCGGCGGACGTAGCGTGGGGGAGTGACTTCTCTGCGCGTCCTCGGTGTCGATCCCGGGCTCACCCGATGCGGTGTCGGCGTCGTCGACGTCGCCCGCGATCGATCCGCCGCGCTCGTGCATGTCGGGGTCGTGCGCTCGGCCGTCGACGTGCCGATCGAACGCCGACTCGCCACGATCGCCGCGGGACTGCGTGAGGTGATCGCCGAGCACCGGCCCCACGTCGTCGCCGTCGAGCGCGTCTTCGCCCAGCACAACCGGACCAGCGTGATGGGCACGGCGCAGGCGAGCGGCATAGCGCTGCTTGTCGCTGCCGAGAGCGGCCTCGACGCCGCGACTCATACGCCCTCCGAGGTCAAGGCGGCGATCACCGGCTACGGTTCCGCGGAGAAGCTTCAGGTGCAGACGATGGTCGCCCGAGTGCTGCGGCTCGACTCCCTCCCGCAGCCCGCGGATGCCGCTGACGCTCTCGCGCTCGCGATCTGCCATGCCTGGCGCCGCGGGCCGGCCGGTCCCGCGACCGCCTCGGGGGGCGCTGCACTCACCCCGGCCCAGCGCGCCTGGGCCGACGCCGAGCGCCTCTCGCGGCGCTGACGCGCTCGCCCGCAGCGCCGCGCGGCGCGCGGTGCGTGTCGCTCGAACATACCTGCGAAGCGACGCCTAGGCTCGGATCATGATCTCCTCCCTGCGCGGCAGCGTGCTGCACCTCGAGTCCGACAGCGTCGTCATCGACGTCGGCGGGGTCGGGTTCTCGGTCGCCGTGACTCCCGACATCCCGCGTTCGTTCCACGTCGGCGACGAGATCGTGCTCCACACGAACCTGGTCGTCCGCGAAGACGCCCTGTCGCTGTTCGGGTTCGAGACGCGCGAGCAGCTCGGAGTCTTCCTCCTGCTCATCGGAGTGACCGGCGTGGGGCCGAAGTCCGCGCTGGGAGTGCTGTCCGCCCTGAGCGTCGCCCAGATCGCCGATGCCGTCACCGCCGAGGACGACGCACCGTTCCGCCGGGTGTCGGGGATCGGCCCCAAGACCGCGAAGCTCATCGTCGTGCAGCTCGCGGGCAAGCTCCAGGCGGCTCCCTCCGGCCCGGCGGCGTCCGTCGCAACTCGGGCCGGAACGCTGACCGCACAGGTCGTCGCGGCGCTCGTGGCCCTCGGCTGGAGCGAGCGGGTCGCGGTGGAGGCTGTCGCACAGGTCACCGCGGACGCCGCCGCCCCGGCGACGGTGCCCGCCCTGCTCAAGCTCGCGCTGGCGCAGCTCGGCCCCGCACGCCCGGAGCAGACCGGTGTCTGACGCGCACGAGCTGGCCGCCGACGAGACGGAGCTCGCCGTCGAGGGAGCCCTCCGCCCCACCTCACTGGCCGAGTTCGTCGGGCAGCAGAAGGTTCGCGGACAGCTCGAGCTGCTGCTGCAGGCGGCGGGGATGCAGGATCGCCCCGCCGACCACATCCTGCTGTCGGGGCCGCCCGGGCTCGGCAAGACGACGCTGGCGATGATCGTCGCGCACGAGAGCGGCCGGCCGCTGCGGATGTCGAGCGGCCCCGCCATCCAGCACGCGGGCGACCTCGCGGCGCTGCTGTCGAGTCTCGTACCCGGTGAGGTGCTCTTCATCGACGAGATCCACCGCATGGCGCGCTCCGCCGAGGAGATGCTCTATCTCGCGATGGAGGACTTCCGCATCGACATCATGGTCGGCAAGGGCGCCGGCGCGACCAGCATCCCGCTCGAACTCGCCCCCTTCACCCTCGTGGGTGCGACGACCCGTTCCGGGCTGCTGCCGAATCCGCTTCGCGATCGCTTCGGCTTCACGGCGCACATGGAGTACTACGAGCCGGAGGAGCTCGAACGTGTGATCCAGCGGTCCGCGAGCGTCCTCGCCGTCGACATCCCACCGGTGGCGCGAGCCGAGATCGCTCGTCGTTCGCGCGGTACGCCGCGTATCGCGAACCGGCTGCTGCGCCGCGTCCGCGACTTCGTCATCGTCCACGGCGACGCGGGCGCGGGGGCGACCGAGGCGGATGTCGCCGCGGCCCTCGAGCTCTACGACGTCGATCCGATCGGCCTCGACCGCCTCGACCGCGCCGTCCTCGACGCTCTCGTCCGTCGTTTCGGGGGCGGGCCTGTGGGGCTCAACACCCTCGCAGTGACGGTCGGCGAGGAAGCGGAGACGATCGAATCGGTCGTCGAGCCGTACCTCGTGCGCATCGGATTCGTGGGGCGGTCGCCTCGGGGTCGGGTGGCGATGCCCTCGGCGTACCGTCACCTCGGCATCACCCGTGCCGACGGGGCGCTCGAGATCGATGACCTATAATCGCTGAAGGCTTCTCGCCGACGAATCCCGAGGGTGCGCATTCTTCGCGTGCCTCCCCGTGAAAGGTGCTCCCACCTCCATGCTCTTCTTCGCCACCACCCCGGCCGACGCTCCTCCCGCGAACCCGGCGGTGCAGTTCTTCGCCGAGTACGGTCTGCTGATCATCCTCGCGCTGCTCATCGTCTTCATGTTCTGGAGCCAGCGCCGTCGCGCGCAGCGGATGAAGGCGGAGCAGGCTGAGAAGTCGCGTCAGCTGCTGCCCGGCGCGAAGGTCCTCCTGCAGGGCGGTTTCTACGGCACGATCGTCGAGTACGACGGTGACGACCTCTCGAAGTCGGCACGCGTCGAGCTCGCGCCGGGCGTCGAGGTCGAGGTCCACAGCCAGGCGATCCTGCGCGTCGTCGACCCCGCCGAGGGCTCGCTCACCGAAGACGAGTACATCGAGGCCGAGGAGCATCACGACGAGTATGTCGCCGATGTCGAGCAGGGGCTGATCACCTCGGTCAGCGACGACGCCGCGCGCAACCGCGCCGACGCCGCTGCCGAGAGCGCGGCCGACCGCGACGACAAGCCCCGCGCCTGATCCGCCGCTGACCCGGCGCACGCTCGACGAAAGCTGACCTCCCCGTGGCGACTTCCACACCTGTGCGCCGTGCCTGGCGCGCGCTGACCGGACTCGTGGTCCTGACAGCGCTCCTATTCGGTATCAACGCGCTCGGCGTCTACGTGTTCAAGGCGAGCTCGTGGGCTCCCGAGCTCGCGCTCGACCTCCAGGGCGGCACGCAGATCATCCTGGAGGCGCAGTCCGACGGGGCGACGCCCTCGAGCGAGCAGATGCAGCAGGCGGCGTCCATCATCCGACAGCGCGTCGACGCGTCCGGCCTGGTCGAGGCCGACATCGCCACGCAGGCCGGCAACCAGATCGTCGTGCAGCTGCCGGGCGAGGTCGATGACGAGACCCGTGAGCGCATCGACGCCTCGGCCCAGCTCCAGTTGCGCGCGGTGCTCTACACGGGCTCGCCGGCGACCAGCTTCGTCGGCGACGACGGCAACGAGACGCCCTACCCGGCGCCGGATCCCAACCTCCCCGCGACCCCGTCGACGGCGCCGTCCAACGGCAGCGACCCGGCCTGGATCACCGAGGCGCTGCAGGCGCAGTTCCTCGCCTACGACTGCGCGAACCCGGCGAACGACCCCGCCGACGCGCCGGCCGATCAGCCGTTGATCACGTGCGACCGCACCGGGACCGCGAAGTACATCCTCGGTCCGGTCGAGCTCGATGGCTCGTCGATCGACAACGCCACGAACGGTCTCGAGCAGAGCACCGGCCGCTGGGCGGTGAACATCACGTTCGACCAGCAGGGCACCGAGACGTTCGGCAAGATCAGCCAGCGCCTCTACGGACAGCAGTCGCCGCTCAACCAGTTCGCCTTCGTCCTCGACGGTGCCGTCCTCTCGGCCCCCTCGATGGATGCCGTCATCCTCACCGGCAAGCCGTCGATCACGGGCACGTTCGATCAGGACAGCTCGAAGGTGCTCGCCGACCAGCTGAAGTTCGGCGCGCTGCCGCTCAGCTTCGAGGTGCAGAGCACCAACACGATCTCGGCCACGCTCGGATCGCAGCAGCTGCAGATCGGGCTCATCGCAGGTCTGATCGGCCTCGCGCTCGTCGCGGTCTACTCGCTCGTGGTCTATCGTGCGCTCGGAACGGTCATCATCGCGTCGCTGATGGTCATGGGCGTCCTCACCTACGTGGCGCTGACCATCCTCGCCTGGCGCATGGGCTTCCGTCTGTCGCTCGCCGGTGTGGCCGGCCTCATCGTGACGATCGGCTTCACAGCCGATTCGTTCATCGTGTACTTCGAGCGCATCAGAGACGAGCTGCGCGACGGCAAGTCGATCACGAGCGCCGTCGAGGATGGCTGGTCCCGCGCCAAGCGCACGATCTTCATCTCGAAGTCGATCAACATCCTCGCCGCGGTCGTGCTGTACATCCTGGCCGACTCGACGGTGAAGGGTTTCGCGTTCACCCTCGGGCTGACGACCGCCATCGACATCCTGATCTTCATCCTCTTCACCCACCCCGTGCTGCAGCTGCTCGTGCGCACACGGTTCTTCGGATCGGGGCACAAGCTGTCGGGTCTCGACCCCGACGCTCTGGGCGCCGTCTACCGCGGGCGCGCGCAGTTCCGTGCGCCGGTGGCCGCGGGGGCCAAGACCTCCGCGGAGCGCCGTGCGGCGAAGTCGCGGGGTGAGGCCGAACGGCGACAGACGATCGCGGAACGCAAGCGTGCTGAGCAGGCCGCGGGCGAGCAGCGCGACGCGACGGGGGACAAGCACTGATGCGTTTCTTCAACCGGTTCGGCAACGACCTCTACACGGGGAAGATCTCGTTCCCCTTCGTCGCCCGGCGCACACTGTGGTTCATCATCGCGGCGGCGCTCGTGCTCGCCTCGGTGCTGGTGCTCGTGGTGCGGCCCCCGCAGTTCTCGATCGAGTTCACGGGCGGGTCGCAGTTCACGGTGACGAACGTGTCGAACACCGATCAGCTGCTCGCGACCGACGCGGTGCAGGAGGTCGTGCCCGGAGCGACCACCAAGGTCACGACGATCGGCGAGGATGCCGTGCGTGTGCAGACCGATCAGATGTCGGACACCGAGACCCGCGACGTCACGGCGCGACTCGCTCAGGCATACGAAGTTCCCGCCGCCGAGGTGAGCTCGTCGTTCATCGGACCGAGCTGGGGCCAGGACGTCACCCGTCAGTCGCTCTGGGGTCTGGCGATCTTCCTCGCCCTGACATTCCTCATCCTCGCCCTGTACTTCCGCACCTGGAAGATGTCCGTCGCGGCGATCATCGGTCTCGTCGACGTGCTCGTGGTGACCGTGGGCGTGTACTCGCTCTTCGGGTTCGAGATCTCTCCCGCGGCCGTCATCGGATTCCTGACGATCCTGTCGTATTCGCTGTACGACACCACGGTCGTCTTCGACAAGGTCCGCGAGAACACCTTCGAGGACGGTGAGAAGTCGGGCAGGACGTTCGGCGAGTCGGTCAACCTGGCTGCCAACCAGACGCTCGTGCGATCGATCAACACCACGATCGTCGCTGCGCTGCCGACTGGTGCGATCCTCTTCATCGGTGCCCTGTGGCTGGGTGCTCAGACGCTCACCGACATCTCGCTGTCGATCTTCGTGGGCACCCTGGTCGCCGCGTACTCGACGCTGTTCGTCGCCGTGCCCCTGTTCGCGCTCCTGCGCGAGAACGAGCCCGGCATCAAGGCGAACGACACCCGGGTGCTCGAGTCTCGTGAACGCGCATCGGTCGAGGCCTGAGCGCCGCCAGGGCGCGTAGAATCGATGTCTGCATGGCGGAGGTGAGGGTATGACCGAGATCACCCCGCCGCCTGCCCACAGTTCGCTGCGACGACTCGTTCCCCGGATCTTCTCTCGGGCTGCGCCGCGCGAAGGGCTCGAGCAGCTCGTCCGGACGGTTCGCGCGCACCATCCGAAGGGCGACATCGCGATCATCGATCGCGCGTATCAGACCGCGTCGCGCGCACACGCGCAGCAGAAGCGTCAGAGCGGCGAGCCGTACATCACGCATCCGCTCGCGGTGGCGCAGATTCTGGCGGAGCTGGGTCTCGGTCCGCGCGCCATCGCGGCCGCGCTGCTCCACGACACCGTTGAAGACACCTCGTACGGTCTCGATCAGCTGACGGCCGAGTTCGGCGACGAGGTCGCGATGCTCGTCGACGGCGTCACCAAACTCGACAAGGTCAAGTACGGCGACGCCGCGCAGGCGGAGACCGTGCGCAAGATGATCGTCGCGATGTCGCGCGACATCCGGGTGCTCCTCATTAAGCTGGCCGACCGGCTGCACAACGCCCGGACCTGGGGATTCGTCCCGCCCGAGAAGGCCGCCAAGAAGGCGACCGAGACCCTGGAGATCTACGCGCCGCTCGCACACCGGCTCGGCATCCAGGCGATCAAGAGCGAGCTCGAAGACCTGTCGTTCGCGGTGCTGCATCCCAAGCTCTACGCCGAGATCGACAGCCTCGTCACGCAGCGCACCCCGCAGCGCGAGCAGTATCTGCAGACGGTCATCGACGCGGTCGAGAGCGACCTGCGAGAACTCCGCATCCGTGGGCGCGTCATGGGTCGTCCGAAGCAGCTCTACTCGGTCTACCAGAAGATGGTCGTGCGGGGACGCGAGTTCGACGACATCTACGACCTCATCGGCATCCGCGTGCTGGTGACGACCGTCCGTGACTGCTACGCCGTGCTCGGTTCCATCCACGCGCGGTGGACGCCCTTGCCCGGACGCTTCAAGGACTACATCGCGACGCCGAAGTTCAACCTGTACCAGTCGCTGCACACGACGGTCATCGGCCCGGGCGGACGCACGGTCGAGATCCAGATCCGCACGCACGAGATGCATCAGCAGGCCGAGTTCGGTGTCGCGGCGCACTGGAAGTACAAGGAGCGGATGGCGGGCGGCAAGGCCGACGCCAAGGCGCTCGACAACGACATGGCGTGGCTGGCCCACATCTCCGACTGGCAGGCCGAGACGGCCGACCCGGGGGAGTTCCTCGACTCGCTGCGGTTCGAGATCGGTGCGAAGGAGGTCTACGTCTTCACCCCGAAGGGGCGCGTCATCGGCCTGCCCGCAGGAGCCACCCCGGTGGACTTCGCCTACGCCGTGCACACCGAGATCGGGCACCGCACGATGGGCGCCAAGGTCAACGGCCGCCTCGTGCCGCTCGAGTCGACCCTGTCGAGCGGCGATGTCGTCGAGGTCTTCACCTCCAAGAACCCCGACGCAGGTCCGAGCCAGGACTGGCTGACCTTCGTCAAGAGCACGCGGGCGCGCAACAAGATCCGCGGCTGGTTCACGAAGGAGCGGCGCGAGGAGGCGGTCGAGCAGGGCAAGGATGCGATCGCACGCGCCATGCGCCGTCAGAACCTGCCGCTGCAGCGTCTCATGGGTCAGGACGCGTTCACCGAGGTGGCGCACCAACTCCGCTACGAGGACGTCACAGCGCTGTATGCCGCAGTCGGCGAGGGGCACGTCTCGACGCAGTCGGTGATCGAGAAGGTCACGGCGCTCGTGCGAGCGGAGGAAGACACCTCCACCGGCCCGATCCAGCTGCCGGCCGTCGGGCGCTCGCGCCAGAAGCGCGACAGCGACTCGGGGGTCCTGGTGCGCGGCGCGCCCGACATCCTCGTCAAGCTCGCGAAGTGCTGCACGCCGGTTCCCGGTGACGAGATCGTCGGCTTCGTCACCCGGGGCAGCGGCGTGTCCGTGCACCGGTCCGACTGCACCAACGTCGAGTCCCTGATGCGCGATCCCGAGCGTCTCATCGAGGTGTCGTGGGCGCCGACGACCAAGAGCCTCTTCCTCGTTCAGATCCAGGTCGAGGCACTCGATCGCGCCGGGCTTCTCAGCGACGTGACCCGCGTGCTGAGCGAGCATCACGTCAACATCCTCTCGGCCTCGGTGCAGACCAACAATGATCGGCTCGCGCTCAGCAGGTTCGTCTTCGAGATGGGCGATACAGTGCACCTCGATCGCGTGCTCAACGCGGTACGGCGCATCGACGCCGTGTACGACGTGTACCGCGTCACATCGTCCTGACCCGCAGCGTCTCGAGCCACACGAGGGCCTGCCGCTTGAACGGCAGCGGGCCGCTCGCCGCCAGCGAGTCGTACGCCTCGGTGAGGACGTCGGGGAACGTCGCGAGCATCGCGACGGCGGCCCGCCGCGGCGCCTCGCCGGCCGCGGCGTCGGCGCGGAGCAGGTCGCACAGGGTACGCACGCGGCTCGAGACCGGCATCCCGCCCAGGTGCACGGTCTCGTGAGGGGGCAGCCGGAGGTCGCGGTAGTGCAGGCGGTGATCGAGCACGTGGTTGCGGCGGCGCTCCGTGCACCGTTGAACACTGTGCCGCGTGGGCGGTTCGGGCAGCGCGCCGTGCACCCAGGCGGCGGATTCGTGGGTCAGCGCCAGCCCGTGCGCGACGAGCGGGCGGAGCGAGGCTGCCCGGATCTCCGGGCTTTCGACGACGTCCGCGGGCATGAACGACTCACCGACTTCGACGACATCGCCGTCGAGGCGGGCGGCGGTGAGCTCAGCTGCGGAGAGACGCTCACCCGGGGCGTAGACGAACGGCCAGACCATGACCTCAGTCTGGTGTGCACCCCAGCAAGCCCGTGGTCCGGCCGTCGATCTGTGGAGAGCCGCGCCCTCCACAGACAGCGCCGTGGGTGAGCGCGATCAGCCGCCGAGTGCGCTGAGCCAGGCCTTGCGAGCGCTCAGCGCCTCCTTGGCCTGCGCGATGGCGCGCTCGTCGCCCGAGGCTTCAGCCTCAGCCACCTCGGACTCGAGCTTCGCGATCGCGTCGTGCAGCTGCGACAGCATGTCGCCCTGGCGCGCCTTCGTCTCGGGGTTGTTGTTCTTCCAGTCGGCGTCTTCACGCGAACGCACGGACTGCTCGATCTTGCGGAGCTCGTCGTCGAGGGCGCGCTCCTTGTCTCGGGGGAAGATGCGGCCGATTTCGTCCCACCGGCGCTGGATGCCGGTGAGCAGCGCGCGCGCGGCAGCCGTGTCCTTCTCGGAGGTCACCGCCGCCGCCTCTTCGAGGAGGGCGCGCTTGGCGACGATCTTCTCCTGCGAGGCCTCGGCGTCGGCGTGCTCGCGCTCGGCGCGTGCGCCGTAGAGGGCGTCGCCGGCGGCCTTGAATCGCGCCCAGAGCGCGTCGTCGGCCTTCTTGCCCGCACGGCCGGACTGCTTCCACTGCTCGAGCAAGTCGCGGTAGGCGCCGATGCCGTCCTCGCCGCGGGGTGCCAGCGCCTCGGCGCGTTCGATGAGTCGCTGCTTCGCGTCGCGTGCGCTCTTGTGCGTCTCGTCGAGGCTGGAGTAGAACTCGCGACGGTGCTTGTCGATGATCGAGCGGGCGTCGCGGAACCGCTTCCACAGCTGCTGGCCGGTGCTGCGGGGCAGGCGCGGGCCGTCGGCCTGATGGCGCTGCCACCGTTCGAAGAGGTCGTTCACCTCTGCGGAGGTCTGCTTCCACTGGATCGACTTGGGGTCGCGCGCGGCGATCGACTCGATCGCCTCGACCAGCGCGGCGCGCTCGGCGATCGCGGCGTCGAGCGCCTGCTTGGCCTCAGCAGCCTCCGTCGCGGAAGCTGCGTCGAGCTCGCTCTCCAGCGCGATCAGGCGCGCCTCGAGGGCGGCGAGGTTGCCGACCGCGGCGGCACCGGTGATGCGCGAGCGGAGCGTGCCGACCGTCGACCGGAGGTCGGACGCCGATGCGCCGCCCCGACGATGCCGGACCTCGACGAGAGTCACCTCGCTCGCGAGGTCGGAGAACTTGCGCTGGAAGTACGCCAGCGCCTCTTCCGGCGTGCCGTCGGGGTACTGGCCGACGACGCGCCACTGGTCCCCCTCGCGCACCGAGACGGTGCCGTCGTCATCGACGCGACCCCACGGGGCGTCGTCGGCGGGGGTGATCGTGGAGTCAGGGGTGGAAGTCACGGAAGGCACCTCGTCGCGGCTCGCGCCGCATGGGGGTCAGGTCGGGGGACAGCCTAGTACGGCGGCGGTCAGGGAGTCGGGATCGTTGTCGGAGTGGGATCCGTCGGCGCCGGTGACGGCGACGACGGCACGGTCTGCGTGGGAGAGGGGGCCGGGGTCTCGTCGGGTGCCGGTGCCCCGGGACCGGCGGTGAAGTAGACGATCTGAGCGCCGATCGCGCCCATGATCAGAATGCCTCCCGCGACGGCCGCCACGAGGTTGTCGCGCGAGCGGCGCCGCTTCTGCCCATCGTGGTACTCGCGCCGTGCAGCATAGAGACGGGCGCGTTCCTGCGCCGCGCGATCGTCCCGGTTCTTGCCGCGACCTGCCACGTTGCCTCCTCCGTGCCCCGTTCCGGGTCGCTCAAGCCTACGGCGCGGGTCGGCGAGCCGACAAAATCCCGGTGTCGGCGTGCGCGACTAGCCTGAGAAGATGACCGATTCGAGCGCGCTCTTCTCCGGGCAGACGCCGCTCGCCGTCCGGATGCGTCCCACCTCGCTCGACGAGGTCGCCGGACAGGGCCACCTGCTGCGACCCGGCTCGCCCCTCGTGGCACTCGCCTCACCTGACGGCAACAAGGCGGGAGCAGTGTCGGTGATCCTGTGGGGCCCGCCCGGAACCGGCAAGACGACGCTGGCTCAGGCGATCGCCCGTTCGTCCGGACGTCGTTTCGTCGAGCTCTCGGCGGTCACCGCCGGGGTGAAAGACGTGCGCGAGGTCATGCAGGAGGCGATGACGCAGCGCGACCTCTACGGCATCTCGACCATCCTCTTCCTCGACGAGATCCACCGCTTCACCAAGGCCCAGCAGGACGCCCTCCTGCCGGGCGTCGAGAACGGCTGGGTCCTGCTCATCGCCGCCACGACAGAGAATCCGTCGTTCTCCGTCGTCGCGCCGCTCCTCTCGCGGTCGCTGCTGCTCACCCTTCAGCCGCTCAGCGACGACGACCTGGCAGGGCTCATCGATCGGGCGGTCACCGACGCCCGCGGGCTCGCCGGCTCGATCGTCCTCGCCGACGACGCGCGGACCGCCCTCGTCCGGCTGGCGTCCGGCGATGCTCGACGGGCGCTGACATCGCTCGAGGCCGCGGCGACGATGGCCGAGCCCGGCGGTGGCGACGAACCGCCCGTCATCACCGCGGACCACGTCGCCCAAGCCGTCGACCGCGCTCTGCTCCGTTACGACCGACAGGGCGACGAGCATTACGACGTGATCAGCGCGTTCATCAAGTCGATCCGCGGGTCCGACGTCGATGCCGCCATGCACTATCTCGCCCGCATGATCGAGGCGGGCGAAGACCCTCGCTTCATCGCGCGACGTCTGGTCATCTCGGCGTCCGAAGACATCGGGTTGGCAGATCCCCAGGCGCTGACGATCGCCGTCGCCGCCGCAGACGCGGTCGCCTTCATCGGGATGCCGGAGGGTCGCATCCCGCTCGCCGAAGCGACGGCCTATCTCGCGACCACCGCCAAATCGAACGCGGCCTACAACGCCATCAACGCCGCGATCTCCGACGTCCGCGCCGGCGGATTCGGCCGCGTTCCCAAGCATCTGCGCGACGCCCACTACGCCGGTGCGAAGCGGCTCGGGCACGGCAAGGGCTACGTCTATCCGCACGACCTCGAGGTCGGGGTCGCCACGCAGCAGTACCTTCCCGACGAGCTGCGCGGGCGCCGCTACTACGAGCCGACCAACCGCGGTGTCGAACGCGAGATCGGCGCTCGCGTCGACAAGCTGCGAAAGATCCTGGGGGACTGACTCGTGACCGATCCCGTGCCCGACTGGACGCTGCTGGGCTCGTCGCCCGCGTACGACGGCTACGTCCGCGTGCGTCGTGACCGGTACCGGCTTCCCGACGGAAGCGAGAGCGATTGGGATGTCGTCGAGGTCGGCGACACCGTCACCGTGATCGCGATCACGACGGACGACAGCGTCGTGCTGTTCGATCAGTATCGGGTCGGCCCCCAGCGGGTGCTGGGCGAGCTCCCGGGCGGCCTCATCGATCCGGGCGAAGACGCCGTCGTGGCGGGCGTGCGGGAGCTGCGGGAAGAGACGGGCTATCGTGCCGGTGCCGTGTACGACGCCGGCACGGAATGGGCGGCGGCGAACGCACGTCGGCGCCGGCATGTGATCATCGCCGCGGACTGCGTTCGCGTCGCCGACCCGGGGTGGGGCGAGCACGAGACGGGACGGGTCCGGACGATCCCCGCCACCGACCTGCTCGAGCATCTGACGGCGGGGGAGACCAGCGACGCCGGTCCCGCCGTGCGCGCACTGGTCCGGTTCGCGGGCGATCACGGCGTCGACCCCGCTCTGCTCGGGCTCCGATCGCGAGCGCGGGAGCTCCTCACCGAGTATCCGGCCGGTGACGGCGCCGGCGACTCCGCTGGCGCGTCGGATCCGTTCGACGCGTTCTGGATCGCTGCCGAGGGGAAGCCTGCCGACCGCCTGTGGGCTGAGCTCGACGAGCTCGCCGCAGATGCCGGCGAGGCGGTGCGCCGGTACGAGCGGGCGTCGCTGCACGACTTCCTCGGCGAGGAGGTCGAGGCGATCCCGCTGTACCGCGGGGCGCTCGATGCCGGTCTGACCGGAGAGCGGCGTTCCGCGTGCATCATCCAGTTGGCGAGCTCGCTGCGCAACGTCGGTGACGCCTCGGGTGCTCTGGCGCTGCTGCACCGGTTCCCCGACACCGACCCGCTCGCCGACGCAGCCCGGGCTTTCGAGGCGCTCGCGCTGTTCAGCGATCAGAAGCCCGCACCCGCACTCCGGACGGCGCTGCGGGCACTGGCGCCGCACCTGCCCGCCTACCGAGGTTCGGTGACGGCGTACGCAGCCGAGCTCTCCGCGCCGCACCGCATCCGCGTCATCTCGGTCGCCGTCATCGTCGCCGACGGCTTCGTCCTGGCTGAGGAATACCCCGGCGGTCCGGGTTCGGGGCCGTTCCTCCGCGCCCCCGGCGGAGGCGTCGAGTACGGCGAGACCGCAGCGGCCGCCATGCGTCGCGAGCTGCGCGAGGAGCTCGCCGCCGAGGTCGACGATCTGAGACTGCTCACCGTGAGCGAGAACATCTTCGACGACGGCCGCAAGAGCGGTCACGAGATCGCTCACGTCTTCGCGGTCCGCAGCGCCGCGCTCGAGGCCCTGCCACGGGGGCAACGGCTGCCCGTGCTCGACGGCGACACCTCCGTCGGCTGGCATCGCATCGACGATCTCCGTCGCGGCGCCACGCCGTTCTACCCCGCCGGCATCCTCGACCTCGTCGCCGCCGTCGACGCGGGCGCCGTCTGATAGACTCGACCGGCTCGAAGCCCAGTTTTCGGGCATCCCTCTCCTCTGATCAAGACCTCTCGGCGTGCCCCGGCGTGCAGTCCGAGACGGGCGAGGAGGCGGAGATACGTCCGTGAGTCGTGAACGTCGCGACCACGTCATCGGAAGGAGAGCTTCGTGACCACGAAGTCTCAGGACCGCCGCAAGGTCCGCCTGTCTCGCGCCCTCGGCGTCGCGCTGACCCCGAAGGCCGCCCGCTACCTCGAGAAGCGTCCCTACGCTCCGGGTGAGCACGGCCGCACCAAGCGCAAGGCTGACAGCGACTACGCCGTGCGTCTGCGTGAGAAGCAGCGTCTGCGCGAGCAGTACGGCATCCGCGAGAAGCAGATGCGCAACACCTTCAACGAGGCCCGTCGCAAGGATGGCCTGACCGGTGAGAACCTGGTCGAGCTGCTCGAGATGCGTCTGGACGCGCTCGTCGTCCGCGCCGGCTTCGCCCGCACGACCGCCCAGGCCCGCCAGCTGGTCGTGCACCGCCACATCCTCGTCGACGGCCAGCTCGTCGACCGCCCGTCGTTCCGCGTCAAGCCGGGCCAGCTCATCCACGTCAAGGAGAAGAGCGAGTCGCTCGAGCCGTTCCAGGTCGCAGCCGCCGGCGGTCACGCCGACGTCCTGCCCCCGGTCCCGGGCTACCTCGAGGTCGAGCTCGACAAGCTGCAGGCGCGCCTCGTGCGTCGCCCCAAGCGCGCCGAGGTGCCCGTCACCTGTGACGTGCAGCTCGTCGTCGAGTACTACGCCGCGCGCTGAGTCGCACGGCTCGCTGACTTCCAGCATCGCCATGAAGGGCGTCGGGTTCTCCCGGCGCCCTTCATGCTTTGCACCTAACATGGTTCCCATGAAGAACGCGCTGTGGTTCGTTTTGGGCGTCGCCGGCGGTTTCGTCGCTGCGCACGTGGTCAACAAGGATCCGCGCGGTCACGAGATGCTCGCCGAGGTCGATGCGCGGATCTCCGAGTTCGCCGATCGCATCGGCGACGCTTACCGCGAGCAGGAGGCCCGCATCGAGGGCCTCGCGGCGGACGTCAAGGGCGCAGCCTCCGACGCTCTCGACTCGGCTGCCGACGCCGCCTCCGACGTCGCGGACGCGGCCCGTGACGCCGTCGCGAAGGCCAAGAACGCCGCCGACTCCTCACACTGACACCCGACCCGATCGCGGCGTCGCGCCCTGGGCGCGACGCCGATGCCTGCCTGCCGAAGGAACCCGATGAAGACCGCCGAGATCGCCCAGCGTTACCTGGACTACTTCGAGAAGAAGGGGCACACGATCGTGCCCTCCGCATCGCTCGTCACCGACGACCCCGCGCTGCTGTTCACCGTGGCCGGCATGGTCCCCTTCATCCCGTACCTGTCGGGCGATGTGCCCGCGCCGTACTCGCGCGCGGCCGATGTGCAGAAGTGCATCCGCACCAACGACATCGAGGAGGTCGGCAAGACCCCTCGCCACGGCACCTTCTTCCAGATGCTGGGCAACTGGTCGTTCGGCGACTACTTCAAGGAGGGCGCCATCTCGTTCGCCTGGGAGCTGCTGACGAGCCCCGAGGCGGAGGGCGGCCTCGGGTTCGATCCGAAGGACCTGTGGGTGACCGTCTACGAGGAGGACGACGAGGCTCGCGAGCTGTGGCTGAAGCACTCCACGTTGCCCGAAGAGCGCATCCAGCGCCTCGGTAAGGACACCAACTACTGGAGCACCGGCCTGCCGGGTCCCGCCGGCCCGTGTTCCGAGATCTTCTTCGACCGTGGTCCCGCGTACGGGATCGACGGCGGCCCGGCCACCGACGACGACCGCTACGTCGAGATCTGGAACCTCGTCTTCATGCAGTACGAGATCGCCGATGTCCGCTCGAAGTACGACTTCACGATCGTCGGCGAGCTGCCGAACAAGAACATCGACACCGGCATGGGGCTCGAGCGGGTCGCCTTCATCAAGCAGGGCGTCGACAACATGTACGAGACCGACCAGGTCCGTCCGGTGCTCGACAAGGCCGTCGAGCTCTCGGGCAAGACCTACGGCGCGAACCACGACGACGACGTGCTCTTCCGTGTCATCGCCGATCACGTGCGCTCCTCGCTCATGCTGCTCTCCGACGGGGTCACCCCGTCGAACGACGGGCGAGGGTACATCCTGCGCCGTCTGATGCGCCGTGCCATCCGCTCGATGCGTCTGCTCGGCGTCGAAGGTCCGAGCTTCGCGGAGCTGTTCGCCGCGTCGCGCGACGCGATGCGGGAGGCGTACCCGATCGTCGAGACCGACTATGCGCGACTGTCGCAGTACGCCCTCGCCGAGGAGGCGACGTTCCTGCGCACGCTCGCCGCGGGCTCGGAGCTGCTCGACGAGTCGGTCGAGCAGGCAAAGAAGGCCGGCGAAGGCAAGCTGAGCGGCGCGCAGGCGTTCCTCCTGCACGATACCTACGGATTCCCCATCGATCTGACTCTCGAGATCGTCGAGGAGGCGGGACTCAGCGTCGACCGCGGCGCTTTCGACTCGCTGATGCAGGAACAGCGAGAGCGCGCCAAGGCGGACGCGCGTTCCCGCAAGGGACAGCTCGCCGACACGAGCGTGTACCGCGATTTCCGCGCGCAGGGCGAGACGGTCTTCACCGGCTACACCGAGCTGGAGACGGGCTCGCGCGTGCTCGGCATCCTGGTCGGCGGCGTCTCGGTCGACCGCGCCGCGCAGGGGCAGATCGCCGAGGTGATCCTCGCCGAGACGGCCCTGTACGCCGAGTCCGGCGGCCAGGTCGCCGACAAGGGCGTCATCGTGGGCCCGGGCTACGAGCTCGAAGTCCTCGACGTGCAGAAGCCGGTCCCCGGGCTCGTCAGCCACACCGTCGAGGTCACGACCGGCGAGGTGGCGGTCGGCGAATCCGCAACGACGGTGGTGGATGCCGCGAACCGGCGGGCGGCGCAGCAGGCTCACTCCGCCACGCACCTCGTGCACGCTGCCCTGCGCGACACGCTCGGCAAGAGCGCGACGCAGGCCGGCTCGCTGAACCGTGCCGGCTACCTGCGGTTCGACTTCTCGTGGGGTCAGGCGCTCTCGCCCGAGACCCGCACCGAGATCGAGGAGATCGCCAACAACGCTGTCCGTGACAACCTCGACGTCACAACGCGGATCATGTCGCTCGATGAGGCGAAGGCCGCCGGAGCCATGGCGCTCTTCGGCGAGAAGTACGGCGAGACCGTCCGCATGGTCGACATCGGGGGTCCCTGGTCGCGCGAGCTCTGCGCCGGCACCCATGTGTCGTCCAGCGCTGAGGTCGGCCTCATCAACCTCATCGGCGAGTCGTCGGTCGGCGCCTCGAACCGCCGCGTCGAGGCGCTCGTCGGGCAGGATGCCTTCCGCGAGCTGGCAGCCGAGCGCGCGATCGTCTCGCAGCTCACGACGTCGTTGAAGACGCCGCGCGATCAGCTCGCGGCCCGTGTCGCTGAGCTCGCCGCGAGCCTCAAGGCCGCGGAGAAGCGGATCGCCCAGTTCGAGGCACGCGCCCTCGCCGACCGGCTGCCGCAGCTCGTGGCGACGGCCTCGCCCGCGGGACCGTTCCAGATCGTCGCCGAGTCGCTGGGATCCGCGGGATCCGCCGACGATGTGCGCACCCTGGCGTTGCAGGTGCGCGAACGGCTCGGAGCCGACACCGCGGCGATCGTCGCACTGGGTGCCGTCGTCGGCGAGCGACCCGTCGTCGTGGTCGCCGCCAATGAGGCCGCGCGCGCCGCCGGCGCCAAGGCCGGCGTCCTGGCGAAGGCTGCGGCATCCGCTCTCGGTGGCGGCGGCGGTGGACGCGACGATGTGGCGCAGGGCGGCGGGACGGACGCTGCAGCGCTCCCGGCGGCGCTCCGCGCCGTCCGCGACGCGGCGAGCGGCTTGTGAGCGGATTCCGGCCCGGCGTCCGTATCGGCGTCGATGTCGGCACCGCTCGGATCGGCGTCGCGCGGTGCGACCGGGACGGTCTGCTGGCGGTGCCGGTCGAGACGGTGCCGCGTGGCGAGGGCGATCTCGCCCGTATCGCCGCCCTTGCGGCGGAGTACGAGGCGGTCGAGCTCGTTGTCGGGCTGCCGGTCGCGCTCAGCGGACGGGAGACGGCGTCGACGGCCGATGCGCGCGGCTTCGCCGAGGCCCTAGCCGCTGCCGGCCACTCCGTGCGCCTGGTCGACGAGCGGCTGAGCACCGTCAGCGCGCACAGCGCATTGCGCGGTTCGGGCCGATCCCAGCGATCATCTCGTAGCATTGTTGACCAGGTCGCCGCCGTAGTGCTCCTCCAGCAGGCACTCGACGTCGAGAAGAGCACCGGTAACCCGCCCGGCGCTTCCGTCGCACCCTCGCAGGAGCACCCCTGACATGACTGACCGCCCGCCGCACGACACCGGCGTCCCGACGAGCCGACGGGCAGCGCGCGCGGCCGCCCAGAGCACGGCATCCGCGCCGGGTGGTGCAGCGCCTTCCCGTGACGCCTCGCGTCCCGAGTACGCGCCGGCCTCCGCCGCTGAGCACCGTGCATCGGCGCACGCTCCGGCGTCCCGCGATCAGGCTCAGGGCGAGCAGCCGACGCACCAGCAGGCGCCGCGGGCCGCTGCGCCTGCTGCCGGCACACTCGACGCCCTGTTCACGGGTGAGGTCAGCACGCACGAGGTCGGCGCGGTGCCCAGCCGGCACGACCGCGATCGGAAGAAGAGCCGCATCGCCAAGTGGGTCGTGCTCGTCGTGATCCTGGCGATCGTCGGGGGCATCGGTGTGGGCGCAGCATGGGTCTGGAACACCTACGAGCCGCAGATCCGGTCGGTGATGGGCTGGGAGGAGCCGAAAGACTTCGAGCCCGGCGAGGCGACGGGCGAGGTGCTCGTGACCGTCGTCGGCGGCGACACCGGCTCGACGATCTCGCAGACGCTCTTCGACCAGGGCGTCACCAAGACTCCGACGGCGTTCTACGATCACTTGATCGCGACGGCTCAGAACCCCACCTTCCAACCCGGCGTCTATGCGCTGCAGCAGCGGATGACCTCTGAGGCCGCCCTCGCCCTCATCCTCGATCCGACGAGCAAGCGCCAGAACGCAGCGCAGCTGCGCGAGGGGCTGACGATGGATCAGACCGTCGAGGTGCTCGCGCAGGGAACGGGGATGCCGGTCGAGGACTTCACCGCCGCCGTCGCCGATCCTGCCGCCTACGGTGTCGCCGCCGACACGCTCGAGGGCTGGCTGTTCCCGGCGACCTATCAGTTCGACCCCGGCCTGTCCGCCGCCGACATCGTGCGCACGATGGTCGACCGTACGGTCGAGTCCCTCAACGCCGCGGGGGTACCGGAGGATCGTCGTGAGGAGATCCTCACGACGGCATCCATCATCCAGCGCGAGGCACGGCTGTCGGACGACTTCTACAAGGTGTCGCGCGTCATCGCGAACCGCCTGACCGACGGCATGCGTCTGCAGATGGACTCCACGGCGCAGTACGGGTACGACGAGATGCACGACGGCACGGCGAGCTCGTCCGCAGCGGCGCTGGAAGATGACAACGCCTGGAACACCTACGTCCGGGAGGGCCTGCCGGCCGGACCGATCGCGAATCCCGGCGACAAAGCTATCGATGCGGCCATGCATCCCGCCGAGGGCCCGTGGCTTTACTTCGTCACGTGGAACATGGACACCGGCGAGACGATCTTCTCGGCGACGTACGAAGAGCACCAGGCGGGCATCGACCAGTGGCACGCGTGGTGCGACGCGAATGACAACCGGGGCTGCTGACCTTTCGGCGCGCCCGCGTCGTCGTTTCGAGGTGTGGGGCTCGCCGATCGAGCACAGTCTGTCGCCGCTGCTCCACGCCGCGGCCTACGACCGGCTCGGCTTGCCGTGGACGTACGGGCGACGTCGGGTCGACGAGTCGTCGTTCGCACGCGAGCTGGCCGCGCTCGACTCCGAGGTGCACGGACTCTCGCTGACGATGCCGCTGAAGACCCTCGCGCACAACGCGGGTCGCCGACGGGATGCCGCGGCGAGTGCGACCGGTGCGGCGAATACGCTTGTGCGCTCCGGCGACGGGTGGGCGGCCTTCAACACGGATGTCGGCGGCCTGGCGGCTGCGCTCACCGAGATCGGTCTCGCGGGCGCGGCACGGGCGCGCATCGTCGGCGCGGGGGCGACGGCGACCTCGGCGCTCCTCGCCCTCGAGCGCATCGGCGTCGATCGCGTCGACATCGCCGCGCGCAGACCCGCCGCGGCGGCCCCTCTGCTGGCGCTCGCGGCGAGCCGTGGCATCGACGCGACGGTGTCGCCGCTGGACGCTCCCGCGGGCGACGTCGAGCTGACCGTGTCGACGCTGCCTGGAGACGCACCGGTCACGGATGCCGTCTCGGCGCGTCTCGCGGCCGTCGGCGGCACGCTGTACGACGTCGTCTACGGCACCTGGCCGACTGCGCTCGGACACGCGTGGCTGGCGGCCGGCCGGCCTGCTCACGCCGGGGCGACCATGCTGCTCCACCAGGCGGTGCTGCAGATCCGCATCTTCGCGACGGGATCGCCTGACGAACCGCTGCCCGGCGAGGAGGGCGTCGTCGCCGTCATGCGCCGGGCGCTCGTGGGAGGATAGACGAATGCTCCGCGTGCTCACGGCCGGCGAATCGCACGGCCCCGAACTCGTCGCCCTCATGGAGGGTCTTCCCGCCGGCGTGCCCGTATCGCGTGCCGCCATCCAAGCCGACCTCGCTCGGCGCAAGCTCGGCTACGGCCGCGGTTCGCGCATGAAGTTCGAGGAGGACGAGCTCACGATCTCGACGGGCGTGCGTCACGGCTTCAGCCTCGGCAGCCCGATCGCGCTGCGCATCGGGAACACCGAGTGGCCCAAGTGGGTCGAGGTGATGAGCCCCGAGCCCGTCGAGCTCACCGAGCGCTCGCGCGGACGCGGCGCCGCCCTGACGCGCCCCCGTCCGGGCCACGCCGACCTCGTCGGCATGCAGAAGTACGGCTTCGACGAGGCCCGCCCGATCCTCGAGCGTGCGAGCGCTCGCGAGACCGCCGCGCGGGTGGCGCTCGGTGCCGTCGCCCGCTCGTTCCTCGGCGAGCTCGGGATCCGCCTCGTCAGCCACACCCTCTCCATCGGCCCGGTCCGGGTGCCCGACGGCGCGCCCCTGCCGAGCCCCGACGACGTCGACGCCCTCGACGCCGATCCGCTGCGGTGCTTCCACGCCGACACGTCTGCGGCGATGGTTGCCGAGGTCGACGCTGCAAAGAAGGACGGCGACACGCTCGGCGGCATCGTCGAGGTCCTCGCATACGGGCTCCCGCCCGGGCTCGGTTCGCACGTGCAGTGGGACCGCCGTCTCGATGCGAAGCTCGCGCAGGCGCTGATGGGCATCCAGGCGATCAAGGGCGTCGAGGTCGGTGACGGGTTCGAGACCACGCGTCGTCGCGGCTCTGCGGCGCATGACGAGCTTTTCGCGACCGATGCGGGCATCGCGCGTTCCAGCGACAAGGCCGGCGGCACCGAGGGCGGGATGTCCACCGGTACCGTCCTGCGTGTCCGGGCCGGTATGAAGCCGATCGCGACCGTGCCCAAGGCCCTGCGCACCGTCGACGTCGCCTCGGGTGACTCTGCGACGGCGCACCACCAGCGCTCCGACGTCTGCGCCGTGCCGGCGGCGGGCGTCGTCGCCGAGGCGATGGTCGCCATCGTGCTCGCCGAGTCGGTGCTCGAGAAGTTCGGTGGCGACAACGTCGCCGAGACGCGTCGCAACCTCGAGGGATACCTCGCGGCGATCCCCGAGACGCTTCGCTCGGCGGCGTTCAGCGACGACGCGATCGGATGACAGCCCCGGCGATCGTCCTGATCGGACCGATGGGCGCGGGCAAGTCGAGCATCGGAAAGAAGCTGGCGCGCGTGCTCGGGTCGACGTTCACCGACAGCGACAGCCTCGTCGTCCGCGACCACGGCCCGATCGAGCAGCTCTTCGCGGCACACGGCGAGCACCACTTCCGCGAGCTCGAGAGACGTGCGGTCGTCGAAGCCCTCGGTCGCGGCGGCGTCGTCGCGCTCGGCGGCGGCGCGGTGCTGCATGCCGACACCCGAGCCGACCTGGCCTCGCACCGCGTGGTGCTGCTGACCGTGTCGGAACAGACGATCGCGTCCCGCCTCGCCGGGACCACGCGCCCGCTGCTGCAGGGCGACGACCCGGTGGGTCGCTGGCGCGAGGTCGCCGAGAGCCGTCGCGAGCTCTACGGACAGCTCGCCGACGCGCGATTCGACACATCCACCGGCCGGATCCAGGACATCGTCGACGCCATCGCGGCGTGGGCTCAGGAGGAGACGTCATGACAGACACCACCGTCATCGCCGTCGGGGGCGCCTCGCCCTACGACGTCACCATCGGGCGCGGCATCCTCCCGCTCGTCGGCTCGGCTCTGCCCGAGACCGCCCGCAAGGTGCTCATCGTTCACCCCCCGACGCTGTCGGCGCAGGCAGAGCGTCTGCGCGAGATGCTGGGCGCAGACCGCCAGGTGCTGCTCGCCGAGATCCCCGACGCCGAGCAGGGCAAGCGCGTCGAGGTCGCGGCGTTCTGCTGGCAGGTCATGGGCCAGGCCGACTTCACCCGGACGGACGCCGTCGTCGGATTCGGCGGCGGTGCCGTGACCGACCTCGCCGGTTTCGTCGCCGCGACGTGGTTGCGGGGCATCGCCGTCGTGCAGGTTCCCACGACGGTGCTCGGCATGGTCGATGCGGCCGTCGGCGGTAAGACGGGCATCAACACCGCGGAGGGCAAGAACCTGGTGGGGGCCTTCTGGCCCCCCGTCGCGGTTGTCTGCGACCTCGACCTGCTCGACGGGCTTTCGCGCAACGAGCGCGTCGCCGGGTTCGCGGAGGTCGTGAAGGCCGGCTTCATCTGGCACCCCGAGATCCTCGACCTCATCGAGGCCGATCCCGAGGCGGCGGTCGACCCGCACAGCGATGCGTTCCGGCGCAGCATCGAGCTCGCCATCGACATGAAGGCGAAGGTCGTGGGGGAGGACCTGCGCGAGGCGGGCCTTCGTGAAGTGCTCAATTACGGACATACGCTCGGGCACGCGATCGAACACGCCGAGCGGTACCAGTGGCGCCACGGCGCGGCGGTGTCCGTGGGGATGATGTTCGCCGCCGAGCTCTCGCGGCTGGCGGGCCGGCTCCCGGATGCCGCAGCCCAGCGCCACCGCGACATCCTCGAGACCCTCGGGCTGCCCACGTCGTACCGCGCGGGTGCGTGGCGCCAGCTGCTGGCAACGATGCAGCGCGACAAGAAGACGCGCGGCTCGATGCTGCGGTTCATCGTGCTCGACGACATCGCGAAGCCCACGGTGCTGCAGGCGCCCGACGAGTCGCTTCTCTTCGCCGCGTACCAGGAGGTCGGGGCCTGATCCCGCCGGTCATCGGTAGGGTGGGCGCGTGAACACCCCCCGACGCCTGCTGCTCGTCAACGGGCCGAACCTGAACCTGCTCGGCATCCGCGAGCCGGAGATCTACGGCCGCGAGACGCTCGCTGACGTCGAGGCGCTCGTGGCCGAGACAGCGGCCGAGCGCGGTGTCGAGGTGCGCTGCGTGCAGAGCAACCACGAGGGCGTTCTCATCGACGCCATTCACGAGGGTCGTACGGACTGCGCGGGCATCATCATCAACCCCGGTGGTCTCACACACACCTCCGTCGTCCTTCGCGACGCCCTCGCGGGAGTCGCGCTGCCGGTGGCCGAGGTCCACATCTCCGATGTCTCCCAGCGCGAGAGCTTCCGGCACCACTCCTTCGTCGCCGACGTCGCCGCCGTGCATGTCATCGGCGAAGGCGTCGCCGGATACGCGCGCGCGACGCGACAGCTGCTCGACATCCTCGCGTAGAATCGATCCTCGGCCCGTCGGCCGCCCGACCACACGAACGGAACTCCACACTCATGGCATCGACCGCAGACATCAAGAACGGCGTCGTCCTCAGCATCGACGGTCAGCTTTGGAACGTCATCGAGTTCCAGCACGTCAAGCCCGGCAAGGGTGGCGCGTTCGTGCGCACGAAGCTGAAGAACGTCGTGTCGGGCAAGACCGTCGACCGCACCTACAACGCAGGCGCGAAGATCGAGATCGAGAACGTCGACCGCCGCGATTTCACCTACCTCTACAACGACGGCGACAACTTCGTCTTCATGGACGTCGACGACTACGACCAGATCACGGTTCCCGCCGCCACCGTCGGCGACGCCAAGAACTACCTGCTCGAGAACCAGCAGGTGCAGATCGCGCTGAACAACGGCAACCCGCTCTACATCGAGCTCCCCGCTTCTGTCGTGCTCGAGATCACGTACACCGAGCCCGGCCTGCAGGGCGATCGCTCGTCGGCCGGCACGAAGTCCGCGACAGTCGAGACCGGGTACGAGATCCAGGTTCCGCTGTTCGTCGAGCAGGGCACGAAGGTCAAGGTCGACACCCGCACGGGTGACTACCTCGGCCGCGTGAACTGACGCCGGTCCTCGTCCGATGAGCGCTCGCTCCAAGGCGCGCAAGCGCGCCCTCGACATCCTCTACCAGTCCGACATCCGCGGCGACGACCTCGGCGTGACCCTCGCCGCCGAGGCGAAGCGTGCGGCGCTCGAGCCCGCGCGCGAGGCATCGTGGCTCTACGCCCGCGAGATCATCGACGGCGTCATCGACAATCGCGACGAGATCGACGAGCAGATCACCACGTTTGCGAAGGATTGGTCGCTGGCGCGGATGCCGGCCGTCGATCGGGCGATCCTGCGACTGGGCGTCTGGGAGATCGTGTACAACGACGCGGTTCCCCCCGCGGTCGCGATCGACGAGGCCGTCGAGCTGGCGAAGGAGTTCTCGACCGACGGTTCGAGCGCGTTCGTCCACGGCGTGCTCGGCCGGGTCGCGCGACTCGGCTGACCGACGTCGGAGGTACGCGCGAGGATCCTCGGATGAGGCCGAATCCGTGACCGTGAGGGCGACGCCGTCGTGGCGTACGGTTCTGCTGCCAGCGGCGACCGGTGAGAACACCGTCGCGCTCGGCCTGCAGCTGCGGCAACGAGAGAGCGCCTCGGCGGCTCATTGGGGCCCGCGGCGCGTGCTTCCGGCCACGGCGCGCAGCGTTGCGACGTCCGACGGCGAGCTCCGACTCGCCGCCCGCCCGCTGTCGCGGAGCGGGGCGAGCGGGCGATGGGTGCAGGGCGACGAGACCTGGGAATCGCTGCGGCGCGGCGCCTGGCGTGTCGACCCGTCCCGGGCGCGATGGTTCTCGACCCTCTACGGCATCGCTCACGACGCACGACTCCTCGGCGGATACGGCGACTCGGACTGGTTGACGATCGACGGCGCCGACTCGGAGCTGCTCTGGCCTCACTTGCGTTCTGCGGCGCAGCTCGGCATCCCGATCGTGGCGACGCGGCCCGACCAGGATGTCAGGCTCGGTGATTCGGCCTCGGTCGAGGTGCGCGTCGAGGGGGCCGCCGACGGCGGCTTGCTGCTCACACCCGTCGTGCGCTTCGACGACGGCGACGCCGCGGCGCATGCACGCCCCATCGGCCACGTCGGGGTCTACGGGATCGATCAGGCGGGCGATTCGCTCCGCGTCGTGTTCGCGCAGGGGGGCGTCGGACCCGGGGTGCGTTCTCTGCTGGCCGCAGGGAGCCCGGTCGCCGTGCCGGCGGCGGAGCGCGACGACTTCCTCCGTGAGGCCTACCCGCAGCTTGCGCGGGAGGGGGTCGTGGCAGCCGGGCCCGGGGTGCGGCTGCCGGCGCCCGCGCGTACGACCGTGGTCGTCACGGTCGATCAGCGTCCGCGCGACGAGCTGGCCTACACGATCGTCTGGCAGGTGCCGGGGGTCGGTCGTGTGCCCTGGGAGAGCGCGGCGGGCTCCTCGTCGGCTGACGCCGAGTTGCGGACGTCGCTCGAGGCGGCCTGGGCCAGGGCGACCGAACGCCCCTTCTCGCCCGGGGGAACCCGGAGCGGCATCGACGCCGCCGAGTTCACGAATGAGGTCCTGCCGATGCTCCAGACGGTGGATGGGGTCCGCGTCGAGACCTCGGGCGTGGCGCGTTCGTATCGCGAGCTCTCCGGCGATCCCCGCATCCGGGTGCGTACGGTCGAGACGAGCGACGCCGACTGGTTCGAGCTCGGCGTGCACGTCGAGGTCGAGGGGCGCCGCGTGCCGTTCCGGCCATTGTTCACCGCACTCGCGCAGCGGCGGAAGAAGATGCTGCTCTCGGACGGCGCCTACTTCTCGCTTTCGCACCCGGCGCTGGACCGTCTCCGAGAGCTCATCGAGGACTCACGCGACCTCGTCGAGTGGGACACCGGCGGCACGCGGGTGAGTCGCTACCAGCTGCAGCTCTGGTCGGACTTCGAGGACCTCGCCGACGAGGCCGAGCCCGCGGTCCGCTGGCGCGCCGCTCTCGATCGTCTGCGCGCGGACGAATCGGTAGGCGGTCGCCATGCTCAGCCGCCTCCACCGGCGGGCATCACCACGACGCTCCGTCCCTATCAGCGCGAGGGGTTCGCGTGGCTCGCGGCACTTCGCGACGCCCGGCTGGGCGGCATCCTCGCCGACGACATGGGCCTCGGGAAGACCCTTCAGCTGCTGGCGCTGCTCGAGCGCGAGCGGGAGCGCGGCGAGACCCATCCGGCGCTCGTGGTCGCGCCGACCTCGGTGGTATCGGCGTGGCGCGACGAAGCGGCACGTCACGCTCCCGGCCTGCGGATCGCCGTCGTCGAGCAGGTGGGAGCGCAATGGTCGGGGGCGGAGACCGACGTCGTCGTGACGTCGTATGCGCTCCTGCGGCTGGACGCCGCGTCGTACGCCGCCCATCGCTGGTCGACGGTCGTGCTGGACGAGGCACAGTATGTGAAGAACCCCCGCACCCGCGTGCACCGCGCGGTGCTCGGCCTCCAGGCGGACGTCATCTTCGCCGCGACCGGAACCCCGCTCGAGAACGGCCTCACCGATCTCTGGTCGATCCTGTCGCTGACGAGCCCGGGGCTGTTCCCGTCCGCGCGCCGCTTCCGCGAGGAGTACGTGAAGCCGATCGAGCACGGACGCGTCGACGAGAACGCCGAAGGCGGGTCCGCCCGAGAACGCCGTCTCGCGCGGCTCCGGCGTCGTGTGCAGCCGTTCCTGCTGCGGCGCACGAAGGACGTCGTCGCAGCCGATCTCCCACCGCGGCAGGAGCAGGACGTGCGCGTCGAGCTGTCCAGCGGGCACCGCGCGGTATACGAGCGTGTGCTGCAACGGGAGCGGCGGAAGGTGCTGGGGCTGCTCGATGACCTCGACAGCCAGCGATTCATCGTCTTCCGCTCGCTGACACTGCTGAGGATGCTCGCATTGGCACCAGCGCTCGTGGATGTCGGCGGGCCGGGAATCGTCCCGAGCAAGCTCGACGCGCTCCGAGATCGCCTCGATGAGGTCATCGCTGAGGGTCATCGTGCTCTCGTGTTCAGCCAGTTCACCTCGTTCCTCGACATCGTGGAGGACGATCTGCGGGCGCACGGTGTCGGCGTCGTGCGGCTCGACGGCTCGACCACCCGCCGTGCCGATGTCGTCGAAGCCTTCCGCCGTGGACAGGACCCCGTGTTCCTCATCAGCCTCAAGGCCGGTGGTGTCGGGCTGACGCTCACGGAAGCGGACTACGTCTTCCTCCTCGACCCGTGGTGGAACCCTGCGGCCGAGCAGCAGGCGATCGACCGGACGCATCGCATCGGTCAGGACCGCCCGGTCACCGTCTACCGGCTCATCGCCGCCGGCACGATCGAGGAGAAGGTGGTCGAGCTGCAGCGGCGCAAGGCGCGCCTCATCAGTGCCGTGCTCGACGCGGACGGCGCGTTCTCGAACGCCTTGACGGCGGACGACATCCGCCAGCTGCTCGCGTGAAGCGCGGACCAGCCCGCAGACGAACTGACACGGCCTGCAGCGGCCGGTCGTCGGCGGGGCCTCACGTAGACTCGACCAGTCGCAACAGGAGGTCATCGTCATGCGCATCACAGGCCTGGGACACGCGGGAATGTTCATCGAGACGGCAGGGGGCAGCATCCTCTGCGACCCGGTCGTCGGACCGAGCTTCTTCGGCTCGTGGTTCCCTTTCCCCGACAACCGTGGACTCGACTGGGAACGTTTCGGGCGCGCCGACTTCCTCTACATCTCGCACCGGCACCGTGATCACTTCGACCCGGCTCTGTTGCGTGCGCACGTGCCGACCGACATCCGTGTGCTGCTGCCCGAGTACCCGACCGACGACCTCGAACGCGATCTTCGCGATCTGGGATACGACAACATCATCTACACCCAGGCCGGTGTGCCCCTCGAGTTCGGCGATCTCACGCTCATGGTCACCCCGCTCCGGGCACCGAGCGACGGTCCGATCGGCGACTCGTCGCTGTCTGTCGACGACGGCACGGCCTCGGTGCTGAACCAGAACGACTCGCACCCGCTGGACCTCGACAAGCTGATGTCGTTCGGCAAGCCCGACGCCTACTTCACGCAGGTCTCCGGGGCCATCTGGTGGCCGATGGTCTACGACCTACCCCAGGACGCGAAGCAGAACTTCGCTCAGCTCAAGCGCGACGCGCAGAACAAGCGCGCGATGTACTACATCGACAAGGTCGACGCGCCTCACGTGTTCCCGATGGCCGGGCCCCCGATGTTCCTGCGCGAGGAGCTCTTCCGCTACAACGGCTGGGGCGAGCAGAACGACTCGATCTTCACGGATCAGGCGCAGTTCCTGGCGCACATGAAGGAAGAGCGGCCCGACCAGAACGGTTACCTGTTCGTTCCCGGAACACAGGTGGACCTGAATCACGGCGCTCTCGAGATCACCCAGACGCTCTACACGGATGCCGAGATCGAGCGCATCTTCGCCGACAAATGGAGCTACCTCGCCGAGCAGCGCGACAGCCGCCAGGACGAGGTGCGCGCCGAGGTCGAGCGCCGCGCCGCGGTGCTGCCGCCGGACGAGATGCTCGCCGCGATCAAGCAGTGGTGGGAGCCGCTCCTGCGGCGTGCGCGGACGATCCGCAACGGTGTGGGCGGGATGGTTCGGTTCCGCATCGGCGAGCTCGACATGGTCGTCGACTTCCCCAAGGCGAAGGTGCGCGAGTACGCCGGGGAGGAGTGCATCTACTGGTACACGATCCCCGCCGACCTCGTATCGACGAACATCCGAGACCACGAGATCGACTGGTCGAACTCGATCTTCCTGTCGATGCAGTTCGAGGTCGGTCGCAGCGGCAAGTTCAACGAGTTCCTCACCACGTTCCTCAAGTGCCTGTCGCGTGACCGCATCGAGTACGTCGAGAACTGGTACGCCGAGCAGTCGGATCAGACCGAGGATGCCGAGCTCGGCGATTGGACCGTGCAGCGACGCTGCCCGCACCTGCGCGCAGATCTGACGAAGACCGGGAAGATCGAGGACGGTGTGCTCACCTGCTCGCTCCACGACTGGAAATGGGATCTCGCTACCGGACGCTGCCTGACCACCCAGGGGCACCCGATCCGCGCGAGCCGCATCATCGAGACGGCGAACGCCACGAATCCGGCGGCCTGATCGAATCGGGACGGGCGCCGGGGTGGCCGATCACGACGTGATCAGCCACCACCAGATGAGCAGCAGCGTGACGATGAATCCGCCGAGCTGATTGAGCCAGAGGAACCGGTCCCAGCCGGCGGTGGCCCGCTCGCAGGTGTCGTCGGTGATGTTCCGGAACGGCCAGAGGGTGATGAGGTACGGGATCACGACGAGGGCCGCAAGAGGCCCGGGCCACTCGGTGGCGAGCATGAGCACCCCCGCCAGGACGTAGCAGGCGAGCGCGAACCGCACGGTCCAGCGTGCGCCGCGGACGGTCGCGAGGGAGGCGATTCCCGCTTCGCGGTCTGCGCCGACGTCCTGGACGGCGCCGAAGGCGTGCGAGGCGACGCCCCATGCGGCGAATGCCAGCACGATGACGGTGAGCTGCCAGGTCCAGGTAGCCCCCGCCAGCACGAGCCCGTACACCGCAGGCGAGAAGAAGTGGATGCTGCTCGTCACCGAGTCGGCGAAGGGGCGCTCTTTGAGGCGCAATGGGGGAGCGCTGTAGAAGACGACGAAGAAGAGGCTCGCCGCGAGGACGAGCCACGACAGCGGCGACCCGGTGAGGACGAGGTATGCCACGAAGGGCAGACACGACAGGCCCGCAGCCCACAGGGTCGCCCGGTGCGCGCCGCGATCCAGGATCGCGCCGTGCGCTCCGCCCTTCCGAGGATTCCTCAGGTCGGACTCGTAGTCGAAGACGTCGTTGATGCCGTACATCGCGAGGTTGTAGGGCACGAGGAAGAAGAGGGTACCGATGATCAGCGTCGCGTCGATCTGGCGCGTGGTGAGCAGATAGGCCGCGGCGAACGGATACGCGGTGTTGATCCAGCTCACCGGGCGCGAGGCGATGAGGAGTTGACGTGCGAGCGCGAGGGCGGTCATCGGTTCGGCTTCTCCAGGAGAGTTGCGACGGCCGGCACCAGGAAGGCCGCGCACAACGGGTACGCGAAGTCCTCGAGCGGTGCCAGGCCGATTCGGATGCCGCTGAGGTGCTCCTCCGGGTAGGTGAACAGCCCTGCGGCGATCATCACGTTATCGAAGACGGCCGTCAGCAGGATGAGCACGACGGCGGCTACCGCCGACCAGGCCATGCGCGCGGCGAATCGCGGACGACGGGCTGACGCCGCCGTCACGACGATCGTCACGATGACGAAGGGAATGACGATGATCGGGTAGGTCACGGCGCAGCATCCGTTCGCCGTTCCTCGTGCCACCGTCTGGCGCCGCCGTACGCCACGAGCGCCAGGTAGCTGAGGAAGAGCAGGAAGACCGGCTCTTCGAGCGGAAGGTGCGGGGCGAGGTCGATGCCCAGCAGTGACGCGCTGCCGCCCTTGACGAAGACGCCCGTCGCGATCCCCACCGCGTCCCAGACGAGGAAGAACACCGTGCCCGCCAGCGCGGCGACGATGGTTCGCCGTCGGTCGCGCCAGAACGCGAGCCGGAACCGCCGATCGAGCAGCCCGACGCCGCACAGCGACACGAGCAGGGCGATCAGGTACAGGCCCGGCAACGATCAACCGGCGGGCGTCGTGGGCTCGGGCAGCGGTCCGGCTGTCGTGTCGCCTCGCAGACGCTTGACGACGAGCTCCGCCGAGATCAGGCACATCGGCAGGCCGATGCCGGGCAGAACGGACGAGCCGGCGTAGTAGAGGCCGCGAACCCTCTTCGACGCGTTTCCCGGTCGGAACAGCGCGCTCTGCGTCAGCGTGTGCGCCAGCCCGAGGGAGTTCCCCCGCCACGCGCCGAGATCGCGGGCGAAGTCCGCCGGAGCGATCGTCCGCCGCACACGCACTCGGGAAGCGAGATCGGTCGCGCCCGTCCACTGCGCGATCTGCGCGATGGCGCGATCCGCCGCCGCTTCGATCGCGGCGTCGCCTCCGCCGTCGATGCCGCCGCGCCCGAGCCCGGGGTCGGCGGGGATCGGGACGAGGACGAACAGATTCTCCGAGCCGTCCGGTGCGACGGTGTCGTCGGTCGCGCTCGGCCGGCAGACATACAGCGAGGCGGGATCCGGGATGTGGGTGTCGCGGCCCGCGATCGCATCGAAGTTCTCGCGCCAGCCCCGCGTGAAGAGCAGCGTGTGGTGCGAGAGCTCGGGGAGTTCGCCGTCGACGCCGAGGAGGATCAGCAGTGCACCGAAGCTCGGCGTGCGCTTGCGCCACCAGCGCTCCGGGTACGACTGCCGTTCGGGCGGCAAGAGCACCGTCTCGGTGTGGTGCAGGTCGGCCGTCGAGACCACGACATCGGCCGGGATCTCGGTGGTGTCGGCGAGGCGGACGCCGGTCGCCGTGCCGTCGGCGGCCGTGAGGATCTGCGAGACCGCCGTTCCGGTGCGCACCTCGACCCCGCGCTGACGGGCCAGGCGCTCGATGGCGGCGATGACCTCCGTGAAGCCGCCCCGGGGGTACAGGACCGCGTCGTCGAGATCGAGGTGACTCATCAGGTGGTAAAGGCTCGGCACGTCGTAGGGCGAGGAGCCGAGGAAGACCGCGGGGTACCCCAGAACCTGGCGGAGCATGGGGTCGTTGAAGCGGCTCTCGACGAACCGGTTCAACGACCGGGTGAGCAGCGGGGCGAGGGTCGGGACCCGCTTCAGGATGCCGGGGTCGCGGAGGCCCTCCGACGTGGCGTAGGTGTCGTAGAGGAACTTCGACACGGCCAGGTCGTAGGCGTCGGCGGCCGAGTCGAGGTACTCGTCGAGGCGTGCTCCCGCGCCCGGCTCGCGACTCTCGAACAGCGCGGCGGCCTCGGCGCGGCCGGACACGACGTCGATGTGTTCGCCGACGCCGTCGCCCTCGGGTTCGGCGTACACGCGGTAGGCGGGCGCGAGGGGAACCAGATCGAGTTCGGCCGCCGCGGACGTTCCGAGGAGTGCGAAGAAATGCTCGAAGACTTCGGGCATGAGGTACCAGCTCGGTCCGGTGTCGAACCGGAAGCCGTCGCGCTCCCAGGAGCCGGCGCGACCGCCCGTGTCCTCGCGCGCCTCGATGACGGTCACCGTGTATCCCTCGTCGGCCAGCAGTGCGGCCGTCGAGAGCCCGGCGATGCCGCCGCCGATCACGACGGCGCGCGATCCCTGCGATGCCGTGTGCGAGCGTGCCCGGCGGCTCATGCGCCCGCTCGCAGGGGAGCGGCACCCACGGTCGCGCGGGCGGCGAGCCCGAGCTTGACGGCGTTGGGCACGCGAACCCGCTGGTCGGTGTCGCCGGCGCGCCGCAGGCGACGGGAGAGCGCCGTGAAGAGGTCGTGAGCAGCGGTGACCGCCCGGCGGCAGTCCGCGGGCAGCCGGGGGATGATCGCGCCCGCCGCGTCGAGGTCGGCGTCGATGCGGTCCAGGACCTCGGCGCGTGATGACGTGCCTGCGCCGCCCTCGACGCCGAGGTAGTCGCGCCCGAGGGATCCGACGTCGTGGGGGAGATCGCGCAAGAAGTTCACGTCCTGAAAGGCGGCGCCGAGACGGCGCGCGCCGTCGACGAGGGCGGGATCGGCGGGACGCGGATGCGAACCGCCGGCGTTGACGAAGGTCTGGAGGCACATCAGCCCCACGACCTCCGCCGAACCGTAGACGTACGAGTCATGCGAGCCGGCATCGTGCGAACTCACCTCGAGATCGGTGCGCATCGATGCGAAGAACGGGCGCACCAGGTCGGCGCCGATCCCGCACTCCCGCGCGGTGGAGGCGAAGGCGTGGACGATGAGATTGGCGCTGAAGCCTTCGTCGACCGCCACGAGCGTCTCCTCCTCGAGCGCGTCGAGAATGCGTCGTTGAGCTGGCAGCGGCATCCCCGCCTGTTCAGCCGAGCCGTCGACGATCTCGTCGGCGATCCGGACGAGGGCGTAGATGTTCCGCACGTGGGGACGCACTCGCGGCCCCAGCAGACGGGCTGCGAGTCCGAACGAGGTCGAGTACGCGGAGATGACCACGGCGGCCGCATCGCGCGCCGTCCGGTCGTACAGCGCGATTGCGGAGTGATCGGGGGTCACGGGATCCGTCCTTCGATGCCTTCGGCGAGTTGCTCGATGAGGGCGTGGGCATCGGGCGGCAGTTCGGTTGCCCGGCGCCGCACCGACGCGAGCGTCTGGCCGATGAGGGTGACGAGCTGCTCGCGGGCGCCGCTCGCGTCGAGCTCGCGCTGCGCGGCCTGCACCGCGATCGGACCGGTCGGCGCCATCGCGAGCGCGGACGAGACCTGGGGCCAGGATGCGGACTCCCGGGCGAAGGAGATGAGCGGTGTCCGCTTGGCTTCGCGCAGATCGGCACCTGCGCCCCGGCCCGCCTGTGCCTCATCACCGAAGGTGCCGATGAGGTCGTCGACGAGTTGGAACGCCAGGCCGAGGTCCGCGCCGACCGACAACAGCACGGCCCGATCGCCTTCGTCGGCGGAAGCGAGGACGGCGCCGGCGGCGAGGGGTGCGCAGAACGAGTACACCGCGGTCTTGTCGTGCGCCGTGCTCAACAGCTGCGCGGTCTCGGGTTCGGTGGGCACGACCGCCTGCTCGACATCGGCGAGCTCGCCGATCGCGGACACGAGCACGGCGTCGTCGAGGAGATCGAACAGTCCGACCCGCTGATCGGGGGCGACGTCGGCGGTGGCGACGAGGCGGGCCGCCTCGTAGAGCAGGATGTCGCCGGCGAGAACGGCCGCCGCGTCGCCGACGCGTTCGGCGTCGTCGACGCTGACGCCGAGCGAGCGGGCGTGCGAGCGGAAGGTGCCGCCGACATTGGGGACGCCGCGCCGCTCGACGTCTCGATCGATGAGGTCGTCGTGGACCACGAACGCGCTGTGGAGCAGCTCGAACGCGGCGGCGACGTCCCACAGGCCCGGAGCGCTCGAGCGGTCGCCTCCGAACGCGTCGAAGGCTGCGATCACGAGCGCGGGGCGGAAGCGCTTGCCCCCGGACGTCGCCGCAGAGGCCGCGCGGATGAGAGCGAGCGCGGACGAACCGTGCGGGATCGCTCGCTCGGTGAGTCGGGTGAGGACCTGATCGAGTGCGCGATCGACAGCGGCTTTGCTGTCGTCGGGCAGAGAGATCATGGTCACCATCCTGGGCGTGCCATTAGTATGGCGTTTTGCTAGCTTAACTAGCGTTTGAGCCGATGATAACCAGGCTCGAGAGGTGGTGTCCACATGGCTGACCCGAATGCCGATCTGGGGAGAAGTCGTGTAGAGCGGTCGGCTCTGCTGGCGGTGCGAGCGTTCAGCGATGCGATGGATCGGATGCACACGGGGCTCCGATCCGACATGGACATGAACGCCACCGACCTCTCGGCGCTGCGCATGCTGAGCATCCGCGAACAGCGCGGCGAGCTGGTGAAGCCCCATGACCTCGCACGGCACCTGGGCATCTCGAGCGCCTCGACGACCAAGATGCTCGATCGCCTGTCGAAAGAGGGATTCATCGAACGCGCGCCGCATCCGAAAGACCGGCGCGCGCTGGTGATCACCCTCACCGAGTCGTCGCGCCAGGATTTCGGCCGCCACTTCGCCACGCGGCTGACGCGCATGCGTGAGGCGATGGAACCGTTCAGTCCGGACGAGCTCGCGACGGTCGCACGGTTCCTCGACGGTATGAGCGACGCGATGCTCGCCGACTGATCGCCCCGCACGATTGATCACGGCTCGGCGCCGCTTCGGGGTGGCGGGCGCATACAACGAAGGCCCCGTCTTTCGACGGGGCCTTCGTTTTCTGTTGCGGGGACAGGATTTGAACCTGCGACCTCTGGGTTATGAGCCCAGCGAGCTACCGAGCTGCTCCACCCCGCGGCACAAGAGTTAACACTAGCACGGGCTCAGGAGGTCGTCCAATCGGGACGGTTCTGCGCGCATCCCCGGGCGTGTCGGGCCGGATCCGCGGCCACACGTGTTGCCGTCGTGTGCCCGTCACGGGGAGGATGGCGGCATGGGCCCGGCGACGCCGATCATCGGCCGGTGACGACGTCACCTGCCAGGCTCGCCGCTCACGCATCGCCACCGCCGTTCGGAGGACCGTTGACCGCACTCGCCGTCGCCCAGTTCGCGCCCGCCGCCGACGTCGGCGACAACCTCCGCGTCGTCGCCGACTTCGTCGAGCGCGCGACCTCGCGCGGTGCCGAGGTGATCCTGTTCCCCGAGTATTCGAGCTATTTCGTCGACCCGTTCGACGAGACGCTGCGAGAGAACGCGCAGGACCTCGAGGGCTCGTTCGTCCGGGGGCTGCACGAGTTGGCTCGCCGTCACGGCGTTCACATCGTCGCAGGCCTCCTCGAGCGGGCTTCGGATGCAGAACGCGTGCGGAACACCGTCGTGGCGGTCGGGCCCGAGGGTCTGGTGGCGTCGTATCGCA
This sequence comes from Microbacterium sp. AG238, assembly GCF_003610405.1. Taxonomy (GTDB): domain Bacteria; phylum Actinomycetota; class Actinomycetes; order Actinomycetales; family Microbacteriaceae; genus Microbacterium. Next base: position 567,483 of record NZ_RAQC01000001.1, on the reverse strand, counting down.
AGCTGCACCTGTACGACGCCTTCGGGCAGCGCGAATCCGATTGGGTCGAGCCGGGGGAGATCACGTCGCCGGAGACCTTCGACGTGGGCGGCGTCCGCTTCGCGCTCATGACGTGTTACGACCTGCGCTTTCCCGAGGTCGCCCGTGTGCTCGCCGACACCGGAGCGCACGTCGTCCTCGTGCCCGCTCAGTGGGTGCGCGGTCCGCTCAAGGAGTTGCAGTGGAACACCCTCCTGCGAGCGCGCGCCATCGAGAACACGCTCTTCGTCGCAGCGGCTGACCATCCGCCGCCCCTCGGCGTGGGAAACTCCGGCGTCTTCGATCCGCAGGGGGTGGAGATCGCCGCGGTCGGGACGTCGAGCGATATCGCGGTCGCACACGTCGAAGCCCATGCCATCGAGCGCGTGCGGCGGGTCAATCCCGCCCTGCGGCTGCGCAGGTTCGCTGTCGTGCCTCGATCAGAAGGCGCCGGCGAGCCGAGCTGACGCCTCGGCAAGGACGTCGGGCCGCTTGCACGCGGCGAATCGCACGAGGGTGGCGTACTCCGGCCGGTGCGCGGGCGACGCGAAGGCCGTGAGCGGGATCGCGACGACGCCCGCTCGAGCGGGCAGCTCGCGGCAGAACGTATCGGCGTCGGAAGCTCCCAGGGGAGCGGCGTCCGCGACCGTGAAGTACGAACCCGCCGGTGTCGACACGGCGAAGCCGGCTGCGCGCAGCCCCGCGCCCAAGAGGTCACGGCCCGCACGCAGGCGATCGGAGATGCCGACGAAGACGTCGTCGGGGAGGCGCAGCCCGGCTGCGACGGCGGGCTGGAATGGGCCGGCGTTGACATAGGTGAGCCACTGCTTGACCGCCAGCACGGCGCTGACGAGCTCGTCGGGCCCCGTCACCCATCCGACCTTCCAGCCCGTCACTGAGAAGGTCTTGCCCGCAGACGAGATCGACAGCGTGCGTTCGGCCGCGCCCGGAACGGTTGCTATCGGGACGTGCGGCGCGTCGAACGTGAGGTGCTCATACACCTCGTCCGTGACGATCACCGCGTCGTGTCGATGCGCGAGGCGAACGATCTCGTCGATCGTCTCGCGTGCGAAGACGGTTCCGGTCGGATTGTGCGGATCGTTGACCAGGATGATGCGCGTACGGTCGGTGACGGCGGCGGCGAGCTCACCGAGGTCTGGCTGGAAGTCGGGCCACCGCAGCGGCACGCCCACCAGTCGCGCGCCGGAGAGCGCGACCAGGGCCGCGTACGCGTCGTAGTACGGCTCGAACACGACGACCTCGTCGTCCGGTCCATCGACGAGCGCCAGCACGGTGGCTGCGAGTGCTTCCGTCGCGCCGGCGGTCACGAGCACCTGCGTTCCGGGGTCGAGCGTGATGCCGTACCAGCGCGACTGGTGATCGGCGATCGCGCCGAGCAGCTCCGGTTCGCCGCGTCCCGGCGGATACTGATTGCGTCCGTCCGCGATCGCTGCGCGAGCGGCTTCGAGAACCTCGGTCGGACCGTCCTCGTCGGGGAAGCCCTGACCCAGGTTGATCGCGCCGGTTCGGGCGGCGAGTGCCGTCATCTCGGCGAAGATGGTGGGTACGGGCGAGCCTTCGTCGGTGAGCAGACCGGCGCCGCGTGCGGCGCGGCGCCAGGCGCCGGGAACCTCGTGCATCCGGTTCACGCTACACGCATAGGCGTGTCCCATCCTCGGCATAGGCAAACCACAGCATCGAGCGGCAACCTGTTCTTGCTTGGACAAAGGAGCAACCTCGATGAGCGACCAGAACTTCCCCGACGACCGCACTCCCGACGCGCGACGCGACGCCGAGCAGCCTGCCGACCACGCCCGTACCTCGCCCGTGTCGGCACCTGACGCGGCAGCGGCGCCGCGCGCAGACGCGACCATCCCGCCGCGCCCGCCGCTGCCCGGCGCGCCGGCAGACTCCGGCTCGGCGTTCCACACCCAGCCGACGCAGCCCTATGGCCAGCACGCGCCGCAGGGCGGCGCACCCGCCTTCGGCCAGTCCTTCACGGCGACCGCCGCCCCCGAGCAGCACGACCGCAGCAGGGTCGGCGGTGGGAAGATCGCGGCCATCCTCGTGGCCGCCGCCCTGGTCGGCGGCGCGGCGGGCGTCGGGGGAGCAGCTGCGGTGGGCTCGTCTTTCGTCGCGGCGCCCGCGTCGCAGAGCGCGGGTCCGTCGTCGATCACCGTCAACAACCCGGATTCCGTCAACGCGACGACGGCGATCGCCACGAAGGTGCTGCCGAGCGTCGTGACCATCTCCGCCTCGTCGGGCACCTCGGGCGGCACCGGCTCCGGTGTCATCCTGAGTGACGACGGCTACGTGCTCACCAACACCCACGTGGTGACCCTCGACGGCGCCACCGGCGACCCGAAGCTCTCGGTCACCACCTCGGACGGTCGGGTCTACGCGGCGACGATCGTGGGAACCGATCCGACCTACGACCTCGCGGTCATCAAGCTGACCGACGCCTCCGGACTCACCCCCATCGAGTTCGCGGACTCGAGCAAGCTGAACGTCGGCGACCAGACGGTGGCCGTGGGTGCACCGCTGGGGCTGTCGAACACGGTGACGACGGGAATCGTCAGCGCGCTGAACCGCTCGATCCAGATCGCATCGTCGGCAGCGCCCGATTCCGAAGGGGGAACGCCGCAGGACGAGACGCCCGGCGGGCGGACACCGTTCGAGTTCGACTTCGGCCAAGGGCAGCAGACGCCTTCGCAGCCGAAGTCCTCGATCGCGATCTCGGTCATCCAGACCGACGCGGCCATCAACCCGGGCAATTCCGGTGGCGCTCTCGTCGACGGGAAGGGCCGTCTGATCGGCATCAACGTCGCCATCGCGAGTGCCGGCGGGACCTCGACCGAGGCCGGCTCCATCGGCGTCGGTTTCGCGATCCCGTCGACGGTCGCCGAGCGCGTCGCGAACGAGATCATCGACGACGGCTCGGCCACCCATGGTCTCCTCGGCGCGACCGTCGGTGACGCCGCGGCCGCGCCCGGGGCGACCCGTGCGGGCGCGCTGATCAACGAGGTGACCTCTGGCGGCGCTGCAGCGTCGGCGGGCCTGCGCAACGGCGACATCGTCACGAAGTTCAACGGGGTCGCCATCACCGATCAGGTCGACCTGACCGCCCAGGTGCGGGCGCTAGCCGCCGGGAGCAAGGCGGAGCTGACCTACATCCGCGATGGCCGGGAGCAGACGGCGAACGTCACCCTGGGCGAGCTGCAGCAGTAGACGTCGTACCGGCCCGGACGCCACCCCGCGATAGGCTCGCGGGGTGGCGTCCTTCTCGTTCGGCGCGGGCAACGTACGCAAGGTCCTGCGCATCCCCGCGTATCTCGTGGGACGCCTCGCCACCCTCGTCATTCCGCGCGACCGGTCAGCCTGGGTCTTCGGCTGTGCCGTGGGCGTGGCCGACGGCGCGCTCGCGCTGTGGCAGGCGGCGCCTCGCCACCGCACCGTGTGGCTGGTGTCGTCGCCGCGGCAAGCCGAGGACGCGGAACGGCTGGGCATCCCGGCGGTGCGGCGCGATTCGCTCGCAGGCTTCTGGCGCACGGCTCGCGCGGGCGTCGTCGTCGTCACCCACGGGCTCGGCGACGTCAACCGTTACGGCGTCGGCGGAGCTTTCCTCGTCCAGCTCTGGCACGGCATCCCGCTCAAGCGCATCGGTCTCGATTCGCCGGTGACGACCGACCCCGGGCGGCTGCGGGCCGTCCCCGGCATCCGGCGGCTGCTGGCGCTGGCTTACCGGCGCGCACAGTCCCAGATCGACGTGCTGCCCGCGGCATCCCACCTCGTTCGGGGCCGGCTCGAGAGCGCCTTCGGTCTCGACGACGCGCGCGTTCCCGTGCTCGGCGAGCCGCGCGTCGATGTGCTGTCGGCACCCGACCCGCTTTCCGCCCGCCACGAGGCTCGCACGCTGCTCGAGACGGCCGTCCCGGGCGTCGGGGAGGCTCGCGCCGTGCTCTACGCGCCGACCTGGCGCGACGGCGACCCCGACCCTGCGACACCCGGTCCGGCCGACTGGGGGAGCATCCTGAGCGTTCTGGAGGCTCACGACGCCGTGTTGCTCGTCCGGTCGCACCCGTTGGGCGGCGGTGCCTACACCCCTCCCGCGCCGACCTCGCGCGTGCGGATGCTGGGAAGCGACATCGTCCCCGACGTGACGCCGCTGCTAGCAGCCATGGACGTGCTGGTCACCGACTACTCGTCCCTCGCCTACGATGCCGGGCTCGTGCCGCTGCCGACGCTCTTCCTGGCGCCCGACGTCGAGAGCTACGCCCGGACGCGAGGGTTCTACGGCACCTACGCCGATGTCGCCGGCGCCGATGTCGCCAGGTCGTGGCCGGCGTTGTGCTCGCAGCTCGGCGACGTGCTCGGGCATGAGCCCGAGGCGAACCGCCGCCGATCCCGGGCCGCCGAACTGAGCCGCAGGGTGCACGCCTGGCGGGACGGCGGGAACGCGCGCCGTGTGCACGATGCGATCGTCGCCGCGGTGCCGGAAGCAGCGGGGGAGCAGTCGTGATGCGTGTCGATTTCAGCGCCGATGTCAGCGACGGAGGCCCTCCGGTCATGACCGTGACCGCCACGGGGCCGGTTCCCGCGACGGTCGAGCTCGTCGGACCGCGCGCGGTGACGCGCGGAGAGGTGACCGGGGGCGACGGTTCCTGGACGGCGCGCCTCGCGCTGCACGTCGCCCGCTGGGGCGGTGCGCTTCTCCCGCTGCCCTCGGGGACCTTCGACCTCGTCGTGGACGGCGCTCCGGTGCGTGGTGACGGATCCGTCGGCGAAGCGCCTGCCGCGCTGCACGCGCCCACCCTCCGCGCGAGCTGGGATGGCGCCCGGCTCCTCATCGGCCCTCCCGTGGATCCGGCGCTCGATTCGGATGAGGGGCGCCGCGCGCTCGAGCAGCGCTACGCGGCTCACCGCGGGGCGCTCGAGAACGCCGTCTTCTTCGAGAGCTTCTACGGCCGCAGCGCGAGCGACAACCCGCGCGCGATCGATCGCGAATTGGCGCGAGTGGCACCCGGTGTCACCCGGTACTGGAGCGTCGTCGATCTCTCGGTGGCTGTTCCCGAGGGGGCCATCGCCGTGGTCGACGGCAGCCCGGAGTGGTGGCGGGCACGCGGCGCAGCCCGACTGCTCGTCGTCAACGACTGGCTGCGCCGTCGCTTCGTCCGCAAGCCAGGACAGGTGGTCCTGCAGACCTGGCACGGGACGCCACTGAAGCGACTCGCCCTGCACCGCCCCGGCTTCGACCCGCGGCGCGCACTCGCGGTGTTCCGTGAGAGCCGCCGCTGGGACATCCTGCTCGCCCAGAACCCGTACAGCGCTCGCGTCCTCCGGGCGGCGTACGGCTTCCGCCGCAAGCCGGTGTGGGTCGAGGGGTATCCCCGGACGGATGACCTGCACACCGGCGACCGGGATGCCGCACGCGCGGCACTCGGCATCGGCCCCGCCGAGAAGGTCCTGTTGTACGCGCCTACGTGGCGCGACGACCGCCAGACCATCGTCGACTTCCTCGACCTGCCGGCTCTTGCAGAAGCCACGGGCGCGGTCGTGCTCGTGCGCGGACATTCGCGCACGCTTGCGCCCGGCGCCGACGAGCGCGGTGCGCGAGTGATCGATGTGACGTCGTACCCCGATCTGACCGACCTGCTGCTCGCCTCGGACGCGCTCATCACGGACTACTCCTCGGTGATGTTCGACTACTCCGTCACCGGTCGCCCCATGTACTTCTTCGCGCCCGACCTCGAGCACTACCGCGGCGCGTTGCGCGGCTTCTACTTCGATCTCGCCGACGCGGCCCCCGGGCCGATCGTGCGCACGCAGAACGAGCTGGTGCGTGCCGTCGCGGCCGGCGACGCCGGAGACCCCGAGCGGTACGCGCGCTGGCGCGCCCGCTTCAACTCGCGCGACGACGGCCGGGCGGCGGAGCGGGTGGTCGCTCGCATCCTCGACCAGGGGCTCGTCTCGCGCGACTGACCCAAACAGACTCGGGCTGGTTCAGGCTGGCTCAGGGGAGCGGCGTGTTGCGCGCGAGGCGCGACGTGTCGACCGTGCCGCGGGCGCCGCGCGACGCCCCCTGCAAGAATCCGACCCCCCACGAGAAGTGCATCGACGGCAGCACGGCGAGCGTCCACAGCCGATCGCGCAGACCACGACCGCCACCCTTCCCCGCTGCGACGACGGCGACGAGCGCTGCGTAGGCCGCGACGGGAAGGTGCAGGATCGACAGCAGGATGCCGGTACGCGCGGGAAGACCCCCGACCAGCTGCACCGCACCCACCACCAGCGACGTGGCCGCGGCGATGACGAGGGCCGGAGGCGCGAAGAAACGCAGGCCGTTCCGACGACCGAAGCGCCGGACGAGTTCCCCGCGCCACGAGCCGGTCGCGCGGAACTGTTGTACGAGACGGCTCCAGCTCTCGCGGGGCCAGTACGTCACATGGAGGTCGGGGTCGAACCACACCTGGTAGCCGGCGCGGCGGATCCGGAGGTTGAGCTCCCAGTCCTCTCCGCGGCGGATGCCCTCATCGAACAAGCCGACCTCGTCGAGCACACTGCGTCGCATCACGCCCAGGTACGCCGACTCGGCTGGGCCCTCCTCCGACCCGCCGTGGTACGCACCTCCGCCGAGCCCGATGCGGGAGTTGTAGGCGCGGGCGACCGCTCGCTGGAACGGAGTCCGGCCCTCGGCCCGCATCACGCCGCCCACATTCGCGGCCTGTACTCGTGCGAGCGTCTGCAGTGCCGCGCTGGTGTAGCCGGGCTCGAGCTCGGAGTGGGCGTCGACGCGGACGATCGTCGGGTAACGGGCGGACCGGATCGCGATGTTGAGGCCGACGGGAATATGCGCCGCGGGGTTGCGGACCAGGCGGATGCGCGCGTCCTCGCCGGCGAGTCGGCGTGCAACGTCGTCCGTGCCGTCGGCCGAGGGGCCGAGGGCCAGGATGACCTCGATCGGCGCATCGAGCTCCTGGGCGAGCACGCTGCGCACGGCGTGCTCGAGGTAGTCGCGCTCGTTGAGGACGGGGATGACGAACGACACTCCCGCATCCGGGGCCGGTACGGGTGCGGGACGCCACCGGTGCGCGTCGTCATGCATCCGTCGATCATGTCACGCGTCCCGGTCTCCGCTCACACCCTCGGTACCCTGGAGGGGTGGGAATGATCGCGGACGTCCGTAAAGCCGTAACCCTGGTGCGGCGGGCTGTGTCGAACCGGGCGGCGTTCATCGACGTGCGGCGCTCTCTCGCCAGCGCGCCGAAGCCGTCGACCGGACACTTCCGGATCGCGGTCTATTTCGCGGACGGCGATGTGAACATGTACCAGATGCGCCAGTGGTACAAACCACTGCAGCTGCTCGCCGAGAAGTGGCCGGTCGTCGTCATCAGCCGCAGTGCCACCGGCGCGCAGGCGCTTCTCGCCGACGGCGCCCTGCCCGTCCTGTTCGCGCCCTCGGTGCGTTCACTCGAATCGGTCGTCGCGGCGCAGGACATCCGCGTGGTGCTGTACGTCAACCAGAACACCCGGAACTTCCAGATGTTCCGTTACGGACACCGGTGGCACGTCTTCATCAACCACGGCGAGTCCGACAAGATGTACATGACCACCAACCAGTTCAAGGCGTACGACTACGCGCTCATCGCCGGCGACGCCGCGCGTGAGCGGCTGGGCCGGGTCCTCTGGGACTACGACCTCGACGCGCGGACGATCGCGATCGGACGACCGCAGGCGGATCACTTCTCGGGGGACCTTCCGTATCCCGAGGACGACCGCCGCGTCATCCTCTACGCGCCGACATGGGAGGGCGACCGCCCCGCCGCCCACTACGGCTCCATCGCCTCGCACGGCGAGTCGCTCGCGGCGGCGGTGCTCGCATCGCCGAGGCACCGGCTGATCTACCGGCCGCACCCGCGGTCCGGTGTGGTGGACGCGTCCTACGGTGATGCTCATCGACGGATCGTCGCGGCCATCGCCGCTGCCAACGCCGCCGACCCGCTCGCTCATCACGTCTATGACGACGGACCCGATCTGGGCTGGCAACTGGCCGCCGCCGACCTCGCCGTCGTCGACATCTCGGCGATGATCTACGACCGTTTGGCGGTGGCCAAGCCCCTTCTCGTGACGCGTCCTGCCGATCCGGCGGCTCTGGTCGACACGGGCGGCTACCTCGCGGATGCCGCCTGGCTCGAGGCGACGTCGGCGTCGTCGATCGTCGAGATCGCAGACCGCGTCGCTGACGACCCGGAGGCATCGGAACGGCTGCGCGGGTGGTCGCGTCACTACTTCGGCGACACCACTCCCGGTGCAGCGACGGCGCGCTTCCACGCGGCGATCGAACTCCTGATGGAACGCTGGGCGGAATGGGACGCGCGCACCGTCACCGTCGCAGACGAGCGCGACGAGGCGGAGTTCGACGACGCCTGAACACGGCGTCATCCGGGCTCAGTGCGCGCCGGCGCCGATCAGCACGGCGCCCACGACGAAAAGCAGCGCGAGTACCAGCGCGATCACCACCAGGACGAGGTGCACGGTGAAGAAGCGGGTGCGCCGGCCGTGCTCATCGGTCGCTCGCGGGTCGCGCGCGACCCGCCGCAGGAACGTCGGCCAGGTGACGACGTTGAAGAGGGCGCCGATGATCAGGACCGTGATCAGGAATGCGGTCATGGTTCCTTCCGCTCGTCGAGGTCGGTGTCGAGGCCGCTGGATGGCTCCGTGCGCGAATCGTGCGCCGCGCCACGCCGGAACGGTCGAGACGCGAACGAGCCGATCTGGCGGCCGCCTTCGGCGAAGACACCGCTGATCCGCCGTGCCATCGGTCCTGCCCCTCGTCCGATCGGTTGATTTTCGTCACGTGATTCGAGCGCCGCAGGGAAGCTCGCAGGCACGACTCCGAATGCGCGGCGTGCGCCGGAGATCACCCGGCGACCGAGGATGTGGTTGCCGGTGCCGCCGATCGCCGCGCCGATGCCGAACGGGAGAGCCTTCCCGACGACCGACGCGCCACCGGCGGCAGCGAACCGTCGCAGGAACGCGTGCTTGAGCCGGTCCAGGACCGGCCCGACGGCCGTGCGGGGGAGCGACGAGGTCACGAGCTCGCCCCAGTAGGAGCTGCGGGGCGCGCCCCGACCACTCGCCTGCTTCGCGAACTGCCCCACCAGGTCGGCGCCCTCGCGGCCGAGCATGAGGGCGAGCACCAGAGCCCGCGCGCGGTCGGGATCGTCGACGGGGATGCCGTGCAGCTCTGCGAGGGACTGCGCGAACAGTGCCGTGGCCTCGAGGAACCCCGCCGTCTCGACGCCGCTGAGGGCGAGCGTCGTCGCCGTCCCGATACCGGGGATCACCGCGGTGGCACCGACGGCTGCGCCCCCCGTGGTGACCGCGGTGAGGTAACGGCGCTCGAGCATCTGCGCGATCTGCGCAGTCGTCGCCTCGGGATGCCGGTGGCGGATGCCGCGCAGATGCGCGATTACGACGGGGCGCTGGACGGCCAGCAGCCGGTCGAGCGTCCGGACGGTCAACGTGTGTCGCCCCGCGTCGCCGTCGCCCACGTCATGGCGTGGAGCGTCGTCGGGGAGGGAATCGATGCGGTGCACCTTGCGGGCCATGACACCCATCCTCTCGCGCCCCGGGCGGGGCACGGCGCGATCAGACGTACAGGTTGGCGCGCTCGAGGTCCTCGGCGAAGTCGACCTCGACCGCGTACAGGTCGGAGATGTCCATCGGCTCGAGCCGCAGACCGTTCTCGGCGATGGCGAGCTCGAGCCCGCGCTCGAAGTAGTCCTGGTCGTCGACGCGGCCGAGCTGCGCGATGAGCGCCTTCTTGTCGCGGCTCGAGATGTAGTTGATGCCGACCGCTTCGCCGATTCCGCCGCGGACCGTCTTCGAGAGCTCCGTGATGAACCCGTCGCCGCCGACGGTGTACTTGACCTCTTCGTCGCTCACCTTCGCGGTATTCACGGTGACGAACGACTGATCGCGCTCGATGAGTGCGACAGCGCGGCCGAGCACGCGGGGGTCGAAGACGACGTCGCCGTTCATCCACAGGACACCCCCGCGTCCCGAGGCCTTGAGGGCGCGCAACAGGCTCTGCGAGGTGTTGGTCTCGTCGTAACGGGCGTTGTAGACGTAGTCGACATCCGGGAACGCGTCGACGATCGTCTCGGCGCGGTAACCGACCACCGTGGTGATGCGGGCGTCGTCGCCGAAGGCTGCACGGATGTTGTCGTGCTGCTGCTGCATGATGCTGCGGCCGTCGTTCAGCTCGGTGAGCGGCTTGGGGAGGGAGCGGCCCAGGCGGGAGCCCATCCCGGCAGCGAGGATCACGATCTGAAGGGCCACGAGAATCTCCTGAAGTTACGAGTTAGATCAGTATTCACCGGGGTGACATCCCGGGACAGCGTTTTTCATGGTAGCGAGCCCTTCTGGGAGGTCGCCCGGACACCCGGAGCCGTTGCGCTTTCGTGACCTTGCTGGTAGCGCGATTCTCGGTGTTCCTTCATGACGCGGCGCCTCGCCGCGGATGGCCTGCTTGATAGGTTTGGGGGGTGACAGACGACTCAGCCGCCCCCCAGCACGAACAGCGTGTCGCGTCGCCTGTCGATACCTCCGTGCCGCCTCTTCCCGACATCCCCGCCGAGGTCGCGGCTGCCGGGCTCGGGCCCACGGTGACGCCCGGTTCGGGCTCGCAGGACGGCACGACGACGACCCCTCCAACGAGCGCGCCGCGAACGCCGAAGCCGCGTAAGCCCCGCTCGCAGGGCACCGCCGGTGCGAAGAAGACGCCGCGTAAGCCCCGCAGCACGAGCGCGCCCTCGGCGGCAACGCCGCCCAAGCCCGAGATGCCGGCGGCCGTCGCGGCGGCCGCGTTCGTCGCCCCGCCCGAGCCGCCTGAGACAGAGAGTGTCGGGGCGGAAGACACGATCGCCGCCGACGTGATCGCGGATGACGGGGGTGCGGCCGACGTGGCATCGGCTGACGTGGCATCGGACACAGCAGCATCGGACACCGCGGCATCGGATGACGAGGTCGTGGGTGGTGCGGTAGGCCCCGCCACGGCCGAGCCCGAGCTGGACACCGCGGATGAGACCCCGCTCGAGCCCGACGCGGAGCCCGAGCCCGAGGTCGAGACGGCGGAACAGCCGGAGCCGCAGCTCGAACAGCTGGTCGCCCCGGAGCAGGAACGGGCGCACGAAGCGGAGACGATCTCGGAGGAACCGCCGGCACATGAGGCGGCGGTGGCCCCGGAACTCGACGCGTCGGTGGTCCCGGAGGAAGAACCCGAACGCGAGCCCCTGCCGGGGCCCCCGGCCGCGGCTGGCGACGCCGTTGCCGACGAGGTCGTCGCTGACGTCGAAACGGTCCTCGCAGCGGAGCCAGAAGCCGCAACCGTCGACGCGCCGCCCGTGGACGACGCACCCGTGGACGACGACGAGGCCCTCGACGTGGTCGGGGCCGGCGCGGTCGCGATGAGCGACGGGTCGGACGAGCGGATGCCGGCCGACCTCGCGTCGAGCGCTCCGGCGCTGCGTCTGCGCGGCGTCACCAAGACCTACGGCGAGGCGCGTGCCGTCGACCGCATCGACCTCGAGATCCCGGCGGGATCCTTCTACGGGCTCGTGGGACCGAACGGTGCCGGAAAGACGACCACGCTGTCGATGATCGCGGGCCTTCTGCGACCCGACGAAGGCTCGGTCGAGATCGCGGGAGTCGACATCCGCCGCGACCCGGCTGCCGCGAAGCGGCAGATGGGGGTGCTGCCCGACCGGCTCCGTACATTCGACCGTCTCTCCGGCCGTCAACTCCTCTACTACTACGGCGTCCTGCGCGGGCTGAAGCCCGCCGTCGTCGAGAACCGCATCGCAGACCTCGCCTCGGCGTTCGACCTGACCGACGCGCTCGGGCGCAGTGTCTCCGATTACTCCGCCGGTATGACCAAGAAGGTCATGCTCGCTGGAGCCATGATCCACGCGCCGCGCTTGCTGGTGCTCGACGAGCCCTTCGAGTCGGTCGACCCCGTCTCGAGCGCCGTCATCCTCGACATCCTGCAGAAGTACGTCGCACACGGCGGCACCGTCATCCTCTCGAGCCATGGCATGGAGCTCGTTCAGCGCGCCTGCTCGGGCGTCGCCGTCGTCGTGGGCGGGCGGATCCTCGCGGCGGGAACGGTCGATGAGGTACGCGACGGTCGCACGCTCGAGGAACGGTTCCTCGAGCTTGCGGGCGGGACCAGCGCGGTGGAGGGCCTCGAATGGTTGCACACGTTCTCCGACTGAGGTTCGACGTCCTGGTCGGGGCACTGCGGTTCCACCGCGCCCGCGCATTCGCGGCGCTCGCGGCCGCCGTGATCCTCGTCGGGGCGATCGTCCTCGCGCTCTGGCGTCTGCAGGATGCGCCACTGGCGAGCGCCCTGGTGGTGCTCGCGGTAGGCGGGGCGGCTGTGTCGGCATGCTTCGCTCTGGTGCCGCTGGTGACGCCCGTCCGCGACCCGCTCGACCCGCGAGCCTTCATCGTGACAGGCCGTGACTGGCGGCTCGTGGCCGCCGCGACGGCCGTCGCCAGCCCGCTGAGTCTGCCGTCGGCCGCCATGATCGCGATCTCGGTCGCCGTCGCGCTCACCTGGGTCGCTCACGGCGTCGACCCGGTCGCGGCCAGCTTCGGCGCGGCGCTGATCGTCGTCACTCAACTCCTCCTCGCCCGGGTGGCTCTCGGAATCGCCGCTCTCGTGCTGGCGGACCGCCGTTCACGCGAGCTGACGACTCTGCTCCTGCTCGGCATCGCTGTCGTCGCGATCCCCGTCGCGGTCTTCCTCGCCTCGTTGAACTGGGACGAGGGCGTTCCGAGCCCTCTGCTCGCCGCCGTCGAGACGCTCGCGGTCACCCCCATCGGGGCCGCGTGGGTGCTCCCGCTCGATCCGCGCCCGGTGGTCGTGCTCGTCGCGGTCCTGACGGCCCTGGCGCTGGCTGCCGCTTGGATCCTGATCGTGCGGCGCATGCTGACCCGCACCGAGCGGCCCGTATCGGTGCGGGAGCGCCGCGGACTCGGATGGTTCACCGTCACGCCCGGTACACCCGGCGGGGCCGTCGCGGCGCGTTCCCTCGTGTACTGGCTGCGCGATCCCCGGTATCTCGTCGACATCGCGATCATCCCGGTCGCCGCCGTCGTCGCGGTCGTGCCCCTCCTCATCGTCGGCGTGCCCCATGAGGTCGCGGCCCTGATCCCCGCGCCGCTGATCGCGCTCCTTCTCGGCTGGGTCGTCCATAACGACCTCGCCTACGACGGTTCGGCCGTGTGGCTGCATATCTCCAGTGCGGTGCGGGGTGCCTCGGATCGAGTCGGGCGCCTGGTTCCGCTGCTTCTCGTCGCGGTGCCGCTGCTTGCCATCGCGATCCCGGTCGGCATCGGCATCCACGGCGATTGGGGTGTGCTGCCGGCGATGGTGGGCGTCTGCTCCGCGCTGCTGCTCGGCGGTCTCGGTCTTTCGTCGGTATCGTCCGTGCTCGCGCCGTACGCGGTAGCCCGCCATGGCGACAGCCCGTTCCAGCAGCCCCAGCGCACCGGCGGCGGGCTCTCCCAGGGGGCCGTGCTCGTCGGGGCGCTTCTCGCGGCGGCGCCGGCACTGTGGTGGTCCTGGCAGTTCGCGTTGGGGGAGGCGCAGGCGCAGTGGTGGGCGCTCGGCACCGGTGTGGGCGTCGGAATCGTGGTGCTCACCGCCGGGATCCTCGTCGGTGGGCTGCTCTTCGATCGGCGTGGCGATCGGCTGATGGCATTCGCCGAGACGACGTGACCGTTCGCCGATAGAATTCCCGCATGAGCACTCCTCTCGATTCTCCCGACCAGGGCGGTCTCGCGACCCTCGACCGTGAGCTCGAAGAGCTCATCCGCGAGGAGACGATCGAGCCGGGCGACCACGAGCGGTTCTCGCATTACGTCAAGAAGGACAAGATCCTCGAGTCGGCGATCACCGGCAAGCCCGTGCGTGCGCTCTGCGGCAAGAAGTGGACTCCGGGTCGCGACCCCGAGAAGTTCCCGGTCTGCCCCACATGCAAGGAGATCTACGAGTCGATGACGCGCTGACGCGTCGCCGATCTCGCGAAAACGCACCGTCCCGCCGAGAACGCACCGTCAAAGGTGCACTCTCAGCGAGGCGGTGCGTTTTCGGCGTGGTAGACCGTCGGGATCGCGGGTTCGGAGCGGCTGAGCGCGAGAGCTCGAACCGGCATCTCCTCGATCACGCTGGCGTGGTGGGCGCGGGCGGCGCGCACGCCGGCGGCACCGACCCAGTCGCCGACCGCCCGGCCATCCGCGAACAGCATCGTCTGCAGTGCGCGAGCGTCGGGGTGTTCAGCGGGCGTGTCGAGGGGCTCGAATCCATCGGACACCACCACGACCTCCTCCTTGGCGGTACCGCCGACGAGGGCTCGGAACGCCGTCTTGCGACCGCCGTGCGACACCTTGTCGGCGGAAGCCTTCGCCACGGAGAGCCATGATCCGTCGTCGTTCTGCCGCGCGACCAGCTTGTAGACCATGCCTGCAGTCGGGGTGCCCGAGCCCGTGACGAGCGACGTCCCGACTCCGTAGGCATCGACGGGGGATGCCGCGAGCGCCGCGATCGCGTACTCATCGAGGTCGCTCGTGACCGTGATGCGCGTGCCGTGGGCGCCCAGCGCGTCGAGCTGCGCGCGGACGTCCGCGGCGACGGTGGGGAGGTCGCCGGAGTCGATCCGCACTCCGCCGAGGTCCGTTCCCGCCACCCGTACGGCCGTCGCGACTCCCTCGGTGATGTCGTAGGTGTCGATCAGCAAGGTCGTGTCGACCCCGAGCGCGTCGATCTGGCTGCGGAAGGCCTCCTCCTCGCTGTCGTGGAGCAGCGTCCAGGCATGCGCGGCGGTGCCCATCGTGGGGATGCCCCACGTCCGTCCCGCCTCGAGGTTGCTCGTCGCGCCGAATCCGGCGATGTGCGCGGCGCGGGCGGCGGCGACGGCGCTGCGCTCGTGCGCACGGCGCGACCCCATCTCGGCGAGCGGACGGTCGCCCGCGGCGATCGCCATGCGTGCAGCGGCGGTGGCGACGGCGGAGTCGTAGTTGAGGATGCTGAGCACAAGGGTCTCGAGCACGACGGCCTCCGCGAACGTCCCCTCCACGGTCAGGACCGGTGAACCGGGGAAGTAGAGCTCGCCCTCGCGGTACCCGGTGATCGTGCCGGTGAAGCGATAGTCGGCGAGCCATGCAAGGGTCTGCTCGTCGAGCGCCCCGTGATCGCGGAGGAACGCCAGCTCATCGTCGCCGAAACGGAAGTCCTCGATCTCCTCGAGCAGTCGTCCGGTGCCCGCGACCACGCCGAACCGGCGGCCGCCGGGCAGCCGTCGCGCGAAGACCTCGAAAACGCAGCGCCGATCCGCCGTGCCGTCGCGCAGCGCGGCCTGCAGCATCGTGATCTCGTAACGGTCGGTGAGCAGAGCGCTGGAGGCCATGAGTGCCACTGTAGCGACGCGGCATTCCGTCACCGTCACGGGATGCCGCGGCCGCGACGCCAGGTAGGCTCGATGATCGTGAACGACGCGCCCATCGGAATCTTCGACTCGGGTGTCGGCGGGCTCACTGTGGCGCGGGCGATCTCGCAGCTCCTGCCCCGCGA
This sequence comes from Microbacterium sp. AG238, assembly GCF_003610405.1. Classification (GTDB taxonomy): domain Bacteria; phylum Actinomycetota; class Actinomycetes; order Actinomycetales; family Microbacteriaceae; genus Microbacterium. The sequence continues at coordinate 551,828 of NZ_RAQC01000001.1, read as the reverse complement.
GTCGCTGCTCTACATCGGTGACACGGCCCACTCGCCCTACGGGCCCAAGCCCATCGCCGACGTCCGTCGCTACGGACTGGAGGTGCTCGACACGCTCGTCGACGAGGGCGTGAAGATGCTCGTCATCGCGTGCAACACCGCCTCCGCAGCGCTGCTCCGCGACGCACGTGAGCGTTACGACGTGCCGGTGGTCGAGGTCATCAACCCCGCGGTCCGCGCCGCGATCTCCACCACCCGCAACGGTCGCATCGGCGTCATCGGCACGGTCGGCACGATCGCGTCGCGCGCCTACCAGGACATGCTCGAAGTGAACGAGCGTCTCGAGGTCTTCGCGGCATCCTGCCCCCGGTTCGTCGAGTTCGTCGAGGCCGGCATCACCCAGTCACCCGAAGTGCTGGCGGTCGCCGAGGACTACCTCGCGCCGCTGCGCGAAGCGGGCGTCGACACCCTCGTCCTCGGTTGCACCCACTACCCGTTCCTCGAGGGCGCGATCAGTTACGTCATGGGACCCGACGTCGCCCTGGTCTCGAGCGACTCCGAGACGGCGAAGGACGTCTACCGGCAGCTCGTGTCCGGCGGTCTCCTCGCGAACGACGACGCCGTGCCTCGTCATGTCTACGAGGCGACGGGCGATTCCGGCGACGACTTCCTCGACCTCGCCGACCGGCTCATGGGCCGAGGCGTGCCGTCGGTGCGTCTGGTCCAGACGGGCGCCATCGTCTTGCCGAAGCTCGCTCCGCCCGCATCCTGACCCTCACCCGCCCTCCGATCGGAGACTCTTCATGACCGATTCCCTGCGCGCCGACGGCCGCACCGCCGACCAGCTCCGCACCGTGACCATCGAGCGGGGCTGGAGCGCCCACGCCGAGGGATCGGCTCTCGTGAGCTTCGGCGGCACGAAGGTGCTGTGCACCGCCTCGTTCACCAACGGGGTGCCGCGCTGGCTCACCGGCAAGGGCAAGGGGTGGGTCACGGCGGAGTACGCTATGCTCCCGCGCGCGACGAACAGCCGGAACGACCGCGAGTCGATCAAGGGCAAGGTCGGTGGTCGGACGCACGAGATCTCGCGCCTGATCGGTCGCGCTTTGCGTGCTGTCGTCGACACCAAGGCGCTCGGTGAGAACACGATCGTCATCGACTGCGACGTCCTGCAGGCCGACGGCGGCACGCGCACCGCAGCGATCACCGGAGCGTACGTGGCGCTGGCCGACGCGATCGAGTGGGGCCGGTCGCAGAAGTTTATCGCGCAGCGCTCCGTGCCGCTGGTCGACTCGGTGTCGGCGGTGTCGGTGGGGATCATCGACGGCACGCCGATGCTCGATCTCGCGTACGTCGAGGATGTCCGAGCCGAGACCGACATGAACGTCGTGGTCACGGGTCGGGGGCTCTTCGTCGAGGTGCAGGGCACCGCTGAGGGGGCGCCCTTCGACAAGCGCGAGCTCGACGCGCTGCTCGAGCTCGGCGTGAACGGCTGCGCGCAGCTGCGCGACATCCAGGCGGCGACGCTGGCATGACCGGCCGTATCGTCCTGGCGACTCACAACCCGCACAAGGTCGAGGAGTTCCACGCGATCGTCGCCGCCGTCCGCCCCGACCTGGAGGTCATCGGGTACGACGGGCCGGAGCCCGTCGAGGACGGCGTCACCTTCACGGAGAACGCGCTGATCAAGGCCCGTGCCGCGGCGGCGCACACCGGCTTGCCGGCCCTTGCCGACGACTCGGGGATCTGCGTCGATGCGCTCGGGGGAGCACCCGGTGCCTTCTCGGCCTACTGGGCCGGCCACAAGAAGGATGCCGCGGCCAACACGGCTCTGCTGCTCGATCAGCTCGCCGACATCGCCGACCCGCGACGCACGGCTCAGTTCGTCTCGGTCATCGCCCTCGTCGACAGCGACACCGAGCACGTCGTCGAGGGTGTCTGGCCGGGCCGGCTCGCGACCGAGGCCGCCGGCGACGGCGGCTTCGGGTACGACCCGGTCTTCGTGCCGGATGGCCAGCCGGAACCCGCGCGCACGGTCGCGCAGTGGTCCGCGGCGGAGAAGAACGCGGCGTCTCATCGCGCCCGAGCCTTCGTCGCGCTCACGGAGCTGTTGCGCTCGCTCTGAGCGGGGCCTCGCCGGTACGCCCGCCGCCTCGCGTCCGAAGTCGGCATCGCACCGTCTGCATCGCACCGTCTGCAGGCACCGTCTGCAGGCACCGTCTGCAGGCACCGTCTGCAGGCTGGGCCCCGGCATCACCGGCGCGGAAGGCCTCCGGCCGTCGTTCAGCCTGTGGACGGAACAACGATCGGGCTTGGCCCAAGCCAATGGGGTGGGCGCAAGCCTGCCGTAAGCGTGAGGCGTTTAGTTTCGCGGGGTTGCCCGGTGCCTTGTGCCCGATACCCGGTGCCCCGTCGGCACTGTGGCTTTCGCACGGCCCGTCAACAGGCTGAGGACTGTCGTGTGGCCCGAGTAGTGGCCTGATGCGCGGCTCAGCCTGTCGGCGGCACGGCCCGGCCCGGCAGGGCACGGCAAGGCAGGTCACGGCCCGGCACGGCCCGTCACGGCCCGTCAACAGGCTGATGGCTGTCGTGTGGCCCGAGTAGTGGCCTGATGCGCGGCTCAGCCTGTCGGCGGCACGGCACGGCCCGGCCCGGCACGGCACGGCACGGCACGGCACCGCACGTCCACCAGAGCCCACCCGAACCGTCGGGAGGGCTAGCCCTCGTCGCGGCGGACGTCGCCCGGCTCGCGATCGGGGCGGAGGCCCCGCCACCGGGCGTGGCGCAGGATGCCGCCGGGCGTGAACTCGGCGAACTCGACCTCTCCGACGAGCTCGGGCCGCACCCACAGGGCGTCGGAGGCGTCGGCCGCGGGGATTTCGACGAACGGGTTCTCGTCGGTGCGGAGCGGGTCGAGGGCTGCGGTGAGCCGGGCGAGTTCGGCGTCGGAGAACCCCGAGCCGACGCGACCGGCGTACTGCAGCGAGCCGTCGTCGTCGGGAATGCCCAGCAGCAGAGAGCCGATGCCGCCTCGGCGCGAGCCCTTGCCTGGTCGGATGGCGCCGACGATGACGTCCTGCGTCCGAGTGAGCTTGACCTTGAGCCACTCGTCGGAGCGGACACCGACCCGATACCGGGACGACGGGTCCTTCACGACGGCGCCCTCGAGGTCGAGTTCGCGGGCGGTGGCCAGCGCAGCGTCGAGGTCGTCGGTCACGGGCGGCACCGTGAGCGGCGGCTTCGCGTCCCTGACCGCGGACTCAAGGAGCCGACGACGCTCGCGCAGCGGCAGTGCGGTCACATCGCGGTCGCCGTGCTGCAGCAGGTCGAAGACGAAGAAGTCCGCGGGTGTGCGGTCGCGCTCTCGGGCGATGTCGCGCGCCTTGGTCAGGTGCATGCGGTTCTGCAGGAGAGGAAAGCTCGGACGTCCGGACTCGTCAAGCGCGACGATCTCACCGTCGAGCACGAGAGGTGTGTCACCGAGTCCGAGATCCGCGTCGTCGCCCGTGAGTTCGGGATAGCGGGACGTGATGTCGGTGCCGCTGCGCGCGCGCAGCCGCATCCGCTCGCCGTCCCAGTGCGCGATCGCCCGAACACCGTCCCATTTGAACTCGACCCACGGCCCCCACCGCTCCGCCGTCGCTCGCGCGGTTCCCGGAGATGACGAGACGGCCAGCATCGGAGCCGGCGAGCCGGTCGCGTCCGAGGCGGTCTCTTGGTCCTCGGCGTCTGACAGGCCGGATGCCGCGGGCAGTTTGGAACCCGCCGTCACGCTCGTGGCCCCTGTCTTCATTCGGTGCAGCAGCCACTGCGACTTCTCACCCGATCCGCCGGTGCGGATAAGAACGAGGCGAGCGTCGGAAGCGGCTCCGCCGGGCGTGCCGTGGAGTGTGATGATGATCTCGTCGTCACGCCACTTCTCGAGGTCGTAGACGCCGGTGTCCCAGATCGTCATCGTTCCCGCGCCGTACTCGCCGGGGGGAATCTCGCCGTGGAAGCTCAGGTACTCCATGGGGTGGGGTTCGGTCATCACGGCGAGATGATTGCGCTCGGTCGTCTCGGGGATGCCGCGGGGCACCGCCCAGCTGACCAGCACGCCGTCCCGTTCCAGGCGCAGGTCGTAGTGCAGGCGTCGCGCGTGATGCTCCTGGATGACGAACCTCGGCCTGCCCGCGGCACCGGCGCCGGAGACACCGCCTGCCGCGACCGACACGGCGTCGGGCATGGGCTCGGGTGTTCGCTCCGCCGACCTTTTCGCGAGGTAGGGCGCTAGCGGCGCGGTGCGACGGGGCGCGAGCGGCGCCAGTGGGTCGCCGAGGTCGACGGCGCGCTCGAGAACCTCGTCGAAGCGCAGGTGACGAAGGGACGGGTCTTCGAGCTCGTCCCATGTGCGTGGTGCAGCGACCGTGGGTTCGTCTCGCCCGCGGAGCGAGTAGGGCGCGATGGTGGTCTTCGAGCCGTTGTTCTGGCTCCAGTCGAGGAAGACCTTGCCGGCGCGGGCGCTGCGGTTCATCTGACTGATGACGAGGTCGGGGTGGTCGGCTTCGAGGGCCCGGGCGAGCTCTTTCGCGAAAGCCGAGGCCTGTTCGCTCGTCTGCGCGGCGGCGAGCGGGGCATACAGATGGATGCCCTTACTGCCGCTCGTCACGGGAAACAGCTCCATTCCCATGTCCGACAGGATGCTGCGCACCCACCGCGCGACCTCGGCGCATTCGGCCAGGCCGACTCCCGGCCCCGGATCGAGATCGAGGACGAGTCGGTCGGGTGCACCGCGCTCGCCCGCGTCGGTGAAGCGCCACTGGGGGACGTGCAGTTCGAGGCTCGCGACCTGCGCGAGGTAGACCAGCGCTGCCACCTCCTCGACGAGCGGATAGTCCTTCGCGCCGGTGGAGTGGTCGATGGGCATGCGGGGGAGCCACGAGGGGGCGCCGCGTTCGAGGTCTTTCGCGAAGAAGTCGGGCTGGTCGACGCCCTCGGGCCAGCGCTTGCGCGTCACCGGACGCCGGTCGAGGTGCGGCAGCATCAAGGGCGCGATGCGCGAGAAGTAGTCGATCACCTCGCCCTTCGTCGTCCCGGTCCGCGGGTAGAGCACCTTGTCGAGGTTCGACAGGCGCAGCCGGCGGCCGTCGACCTGCACCGTCTGCTCTCCTGCCATGCCGACAGGGTATTGCGCCAGCCGCTGGCGTCGGCGAGGGGTTGCGGTGTGTACTTCCTCCATGAGATCGATCTGGAAAGGCGCCCTCACCTTCGGGCTCGTCAATGTGCCGGTGAAGGTCTACTCGGCCACCGAGGATCACGACGTTCCGTTGCATCAGGTTCACAACGCCGACGGCGGACGCATCCGGTACCAGCGCATCTGCGAGATCGACGGCGAGGTCGTTCCCTACGCCGACATCGATCGCGCCTACGACGACGGCGAGCAGACGGTCGTGCTCACGAAGGACGACCTGGCATCATTGCCCTCCGAGCGCAGCCGCGAGATCGATGTGGTGGAGTTCGTGCCGAGTGAGCAGATCGATCTGCTCACCCTCGACAAGGCGTACTACCTCGAGCCGGATTCGTCGTCGCCGAAGTCGTACGTGCTCCTGCGGAAGACCCTCGAACAGACCGATCGGACCGCGATCGTACGGTTCTCGTTGCGGCAGAAGACGCGGCTCGCCGCGCTTCGCGTTCGAGGTGAGGTCCTCGTGCTGCAGACCCTCCTGTGGGCCGACGAAGTCCGGGAGGCGGCGTTCCCCGCGCTCGATGAGTCGGTGCGCATCTCGGCGAAGGAGCTCGAGATGTCGGCGTCCCTCGTGGAGAGCTTTTCGAGCGACTTCGATCCCGAGGCGTTCACGGACGAGTATCAGGAGGAGCTGCGGACCCTCATCGACGCGAAGCTCGAGAAGGGCGACGCCCTCGACACGTCGGAGACGTTCGGTGAGAAGGCCGAGAAGGAGGGCGGCGAGGTCATCGACCTGATGGAGGCGCTGCGGGCGAGCGTCGAGCGCAGCCGCGCGGCGCGCAGCGGCGGGTCGAAGACGTCGGACGGTGGCGACGGGGGGCACGCCAGCACCCAGACGAACGCGAAGAAGACCACCACGAAGGGCGCAGCGAAGAAGGACGTGGACGAGAAGGCGCCCGCGAAGCGGGGGGCCGAGAAGAAGACGGCCGACAAGAAGACTCCCGCGAAGAAGAGCGCGAAAGCCTCCTGATCAGCTCCGCGGCGGCTCGTGGCCTCGGTCGGCGTCCGCCGGCGCGGCCTCGGAGCGGTGCGGGTGGGTGTGACCGTGCTCGTGAAAGACCTCCGGGTCGAGCACGAGCTCGCGTGCCTCGGCGGCATCGGTGTACTGGTCGGGCCCGGCGGCCATCTCCTTCTTCGCCTTGCGCTTCTCGGCGAAGTAGTGCCACACGATGAAGACGACGGTGCCGACGACCGCGGCGAGCAGGATGACGTCGATGTACTTCGCGACGAACTCGCCGACACCGGGAATGAGGCTGACGAGGTAGCCGATCACCGTCAGGCCGAAGCCCCAGATCACGGCGCCGATCAGGTTGTAGAGCGAATAGCGGTGCCACGCCATCTTCCCGACGCCGGCGGCGACGGGCGCGAAGGTCCGGACGATGGGCACGAAGCGGGCCAGGATGACGGTGACGCCGCCGTAACGCTCGAAGAAGGCGTTGGTCCGCTCCACGTTGCGGCGGCTGAACAGACCGGACTCTTTGCGTTCGAAGACGGCGGGGCCGCCCTTGCGTCCGATGATGTAGCCCACCTCACCGCCGAGGAACGCGGAGAACCCGATCAGCAGACCCACGACCCAGACGTTGATGCCGAAGACGCCGTGGGGAGCGTGGGTGACGGGGTTCGACAGCAGACCCGCCATGATCAGAAGCGTGTCGCCGGGGAGCAGGAAGCCGACGAGCAGACCTGTCTCGGCGAAGATGATGAAACACACCACGAGCAGAGCCCACGGGCCTGCCGCGCTGATGATGGTGGCGGGGTCGAGCCAGGGGATGAGGGCGATCTGATGCACGAGTTTCCCGTCGGGAGAGGATGACGCGAGGGCGGGCGAACGCCCGATCCGTGCGGAAGGTGGGACTTGAACCCACACGCCGTGAGGCACAGGAACCTAAATCCTGCGTGTCTGCCAATTCCACCACTCCCGCGGACGGGTTCAGTCTAGGCGTCAGCGATAAGCGAATCCGTCCGGATAACCCCCGAATTCGCCGAGACGATGGGGCGGTCGCGGCGCGCATGGCCGCTCGGGCCCACCTATCGCGCGATGGAGCTCCTGAGTCCGGAGTTCGGGACGTTCGCTGACGCGTCAGCGAGTCGCGGTGAGCCGCCGATGAACCAGTACCCCGCCCCGACGACGAGACCACCGCCGACGAGGTTCCCGGCGCCGACGAGCAGGAGATTGAGCGCGAAGCCGCCGACCGAGGCCGACGGGTCACTGGACAGCAGACCGATCGTGAACGTCGTCATGTTCGCCACGACGTGCTCGAAGCCGGAGGTGATGAACGCGAGGATCGCTGCGAACACGACGAGGATGCGAGCGCTCTCGCTGCGGAGCCGCACCGTCATCCAGATCGCGACGCAGACGAGGACATTGCACAGGATGCCGCGGACGAACAGTTCGAGGGGCGATTCGTGGGCCTTCGCCGCGAGCATGTCGGAGAGCATGGCGCCTGCCGCAGCGTTGCTGTGAGGAACGCCGGATGCGACGATCAGCGCCCCGAACACGACTGACCCGACGAGGTTTGCGCCGAACGTCCATACGATCGCCGCGGCGGCCCGACCAGGGGGCACGGCTCCCATGAGCGCGGCTTGGGGAACCGTCATCATCGACGAGGTGACGAGCTCGCCGCCCGCAACCACGACGATCGTCAGCGCGACGCCGAACACGAGGCCCGACACGAGCTTGCCCCAGCCCGAGCCGGCCGCGAGAAGCGGTCCGGCCGCGGTGACCATCAGTACGACGCCGACGCCGATGTACGCGCCCGCGAGCATCCCCGAGATCGTGAAGCGAGCGTGGGAGCGCAGCCCGTCGACCTTGTGCCGCCCGTTGTCGGCCTGCGCGGCGAGGGCCTGGGGGATCGTGAGCACGGGATCACCGTCCTTCCGCCGCCAGTGTGCGCTCGACGAGCGGGCGACGGGGATGCGGCGGGCCGGGGATAACCCGTCAGCGCACGGCGAGCGCGCTCGGCTCGGAGACCTCGGCCCGAACGACGGCTGCCCCCGCCACCAGTGCGCTGATCTTGTCGTACGCGACGGCACGGGGAAGCGGCGCCATGCCGCAGTTGGTGCTGGGGATCAGCTTGTCGGCGTCGACGAACTCGAGCGCGCGGCGGAGCGTGTCGGCCACCTCATCCGGGGTCTCGATCTCATGGCTCGCGACGTCGATGGCCCCGAGCATCACCTTCTTGCCGCGGATGAGCTCGATCAGCTCGACGGGCACGTGCGAGTGGTGGCTCTCGAGCGAGATGACGTCGATGCTCGATCGCTGAAGGAGCGGGAACGACTCCTCGTACTGCCGCCACTCGGGCCCCAGTGTCGCCTTCCACTCGTTGTTCGCCGTGATGCCGTAGCCGTAGCAGATGTGCACCACCGTCTCGGCGCGCAGGCCCTCGGCTGCTCGCTCGAGCGCGGCGATGCCCCAGTCCTTCATCTCGTCGAAGAACACGTTGAACGCCGGCTCATCGAACTGGATGATGTCGACGCCGGCGGCCTCGAGCTCGCGGGCCTCCTGATTGAGGATCGTGGCGAACTCCCACGCGAGCTTCTCGCGGCTGCGGTAGTGATGATCGGCCAGCGTGTCGATCATGGTCATGGGGCCCGGGAGCGCCCACTTGATGGGCCGATCGGTCTGCTGGCGGAGGAAGACCGCGTCGTCGATGAAGACTGGCTGGCGGCGGCTGACGGCGCCGATGACCGTGGGGACGCTCGCGTCGTAGCGGTCGCGGATGCGCACCGTCTCGCGTCGCTCGAAGTCGACACCGTCGAGGTGCTCGATGAACGTGGTGACGAAGTGCTGACGCGTCTGTTCGCCGTCGCTGATGATGTCGAGCCCGCGGCGTTCCTGCTCGTGGACCGCGACGCGCAGGGCGTCGCGTCTGCCTTCCGTCAGCGTGTTGCCGGTCAGTTCCCACGGCGACCACAACACCTCGGGCTTGGCCAGCCATGACGGCTTGGGAAGGCTGCCGACGGTGGAGGTGGGCAGGAGGGTGTGCGACACGGATCGTCCTTCGGTTCAGCGGGTCGGCGCGAGCGGGGCAGCGGGTGCGGTGTAGCGGGCGGCCCAGCGGCTGAGCACCTGCCGGTGGGGGGTGACGAAGTGCTCCTCGGCGTACTTGCCCTGCGTCGTGGCCAGTTGGCTGCGCTCGACCCGGTCGTACGTGATGTCGGTCCGCACGAAGTCGTCCCGCACGAGGCTGGGCCGGTAGACCTCGCCCGCGGGCTCGCTCGCGTTGTAGATCTCGGGCCGGTAGATCTTCTGGAACGTCTCCATGGTGCCGATCGTGCCGGCCAGCTGCAGATCGGTGTAGTCGGCCAGCAGCTCGCCGCGGTGATAGAACGCCAGCGGGGCGACACTGCCGCGCGGCATGAAGTAGCGCACCTGGAGCCCCATCTTGGCGAAGTACTCGTCGGTCAGCGAGAACGAGTCCTGCTCGTACTCGACGCCGAGGACCGGATGCCGGTTGCCGTTGCGCCGGTACGTACGGCTCGTCGACACGCTGATGCACACGACGGGTGCCTGGGGAAAACGCTCGCGGTAGGCGTCGGACTCGAGGAAGTGCTGGAAGAGCTTCCCGTGGAGGTCGCCGAAGTCGTCCGGCACGACGAACGTGCCGGGCGTCTGCTGGGCCGACGGCAACAGGATGCTGAAGTCGTAGTCGCGCAGGTACGACGAGAAGTTGTTGCCGACGATGCCGTGGTGGCGCTCGCCGGTCCGCCGGTCGACGATGTGGATGTCGAGCACCTCGAGCAACGGGAACTCGCGGTCCTCGCCGGTGGCGGCGGCAGCATCCTCGCCGTCATCTGCGAACCGCAGGTTCGCTGACACGATGTCGAGCTCGGCGGTGTACCGATCGCCCGCGGGGTTGTCGGTGCGGGCGAGGTCGTTGAGGCGGGCGTCGATCATCGCGAGCGCCCCGCGGAGGTTCTCGCGGCGGCGCTCGCCCCGGGCGAGGTTGGCGAAGTTCGTCGTGATGCGCGATGAGTCGGAGGGGGAGTAGTCCTCGTCGAAGCGCGTCGTGGAGATGCGGAACGTGAATTCGTTCGCCATGAGCAGCCAATCAAGCGGAGCTCCGGAGAGCCATGCGGAAGATGATGGCTCCATCGTGAGGGGTGGCGACAGTCATCGGGTAATTCCCTCTCGCTATCCGGTGCCATAGTCTTTCGCTATGGCCGGGCGTCGAAGCGGGATCACCCTGCAGCAGTTGCAGTACTTCATCGAGGTGGCCGCCGAGGGCTCGATCTCGGCGGCATCCGATCTGCTCTACGTCGCACAGCCCACGATGTCGGCCGCGATGAAGGACCTCGAGGCGCGGGTCGGCCGCGATCTGCTGGTGCGGTCAGCCCGAGGCGTGACTCTCACCACAGACGGCGTGGAGTTCCTGGGATACGCCCGTCAGGTCGTCGAGCAGGCCGAGCTGCTCGAACAGCGCTACCTCGGACGGCCACCGTCGCGGCGGCTGCTCGGTGTCTCGACGCAGCACTACTCGTTCGCCGTCGACGCGTTCGTCCGGATGGTCCGGAGTACCGGGTCGCCCGAGTACGAGTTCTCGCTTCGCGAGACCCGGACGTGGGACATCATCGAAGACGTCCGGACGCTGCGCAGCGAGCTCGGCATCCTGTTCCGCAACGACTTCAACCGGAACGTCATCGACAAGCTGCTGCGCGACTCGGGGCTTGCGTTCCATCCGCTGTTCGTGGCCGAGCCGCACATCTTCGTCTCGCGCCGGAACCCGCTCGCCTCGCGTGCCCGCGCAACGCTCGACGACCTCGTCGACCTGCCGCGCCTGACCTTCGACCAGGGCGCGAACAACTCGTTCTACTTCGCCGAAGAGATCCTCTCGACGCTGTCGAGCAAGCAGGAGATCCGGGTGTCGGATCGCGCGACGATCTTCAACCTCATGATCGGCCTCGAGGGCTACACGATCTCGACGGGCATCATCAGTGACGACCTCGACCCAGAGATCGTCGCCGTGCCCCTCGACGTCGACGAGCGCATCGAGATCGGCTGGATCGGCCGCACGGCCGTGCCACTCACCGAGCAGGCGCAGCGCTATCTCGATGAGGTGCGTGCTGTCGTCGGAGGTTTCGGGATCGAGCTGCTCGGATGAGGCTGGGATGGCGAGATGGTGAGCCGACCGGCCCTGTGGAAGGTCGCCACCGCTTCACGGGGTAGCCGCCACGATGCGGGGGTGCCCGTTACGCCCCCACTGCCACCATCTGTGCAGCACGCATCGGCGGCATCGCGGCCGTTGACGGCGCGTCTATCGGAGCCGTCATGGGCTGCTTCACCGGAGGTTGAGTCATGAAGCGTTCGAGAGGCCAGTTTCTCCTCTTCTTCATCATCGCAGTGGGGGCGGGAGCGAGCCTGATCTGGTTGCTACCAGCGGCGCTCGGCGATGACGCCACCGTGCAGAGTTGGATCCCTGCCGCGCTCGGAGCGATCTTCGCAGCAAGCGCCTTCGTCGCATGGAAAGTCCGCCCAAACTGGAAGCAGACATCTCCGACGTAAGTGCCGCACACAGTAGGAGAATGGAAGACCCCCGTGGGTGATTACCTGCGGGGGTCTCTCTCGTACCGATGTCGCTCGCTGAAGTATCACCTGTCAGCGCCAAGCTCGACGTCACCCACAACGCCACGCCACCCCACGAACACCGTCCTGCCGTCCGCGCCTACGTGCGAATCAGTCGCCGCAATGTCATCTACGGCATGGCATGCGCCAGGTCGTTTAGCGCCTCTGCAGTCAGCTCGTCGTATTGCGGCCGCATCTCGTCGAGAGGTCGCGTGCCTCGATTCGGCAACACGACACGTCGTCCGCGCGAATGCGACAGCCAGCCGCCGCGTTTCAGGCCGACGTTCGGGTTGAAGAGACCAACCGATCTGGCACTGTGGAAAGTCGCCACCGCCTCGTCGGATAGCGGCAACGATGCAGGGGTGAGCAGTACCCCGTCATCCGCACCCGGCTTCGAGCCCCCTGACCTGCCCCCAGAGACGCGTATCGCGTGCAGTCTGCGCGATCGGCTCCGGTCGGAGGGGATCGATCCCGCGCAGCGACCGGAAGAGGTCGAGCGGGTCGCGATCGCAGAAGTGCAGCGGCACAACGACTTCGCCCTGGCGCGGGGGTTGGAGGCTGTCGACGATGAGCACTCAGCGGTGCGGCGCGTTCTTGCATCCGTCGCCGGGTACGGCCCGTTGCAGGCGCTTCTGGACGACCCGAGCGTGGAGGAGCTGTGGATCAACGCTCCCGACCGGATCTTCGTCGCTCGCGGCGGCCGGAGCGAGAGAGTCGCGCTGACCCTGTCCGAGGGCCAGGTGCGCGACCTGGTCGAACGGATGCTGCACGCGAGCGGTCGCCGTGTCGATCTGAGCCAGCCCTTCGCTGACGCGTCGCTCCCGGACGGGTCGCGACTCCACGTCGTCATCCCCGACATAACGCGGCACTGGGCTGTGAACGTCCGCAAGTTCCTCCGCACGTTCCGCACGCTCGACGACCTGGTGGACATCGGGTCGGTGACGGTCGAGGCGGCGGACATCCTACGCACGGCGATCGCACACGGACGGAACATCATCGTCTCCGGTGCGACCCACGCGGGGAAGACGACCATGCTCAGCGCACTGATCGCGGCGAGCCCACCCGCGCAGCGGGTCGTCACGGTCGAGGAGACCTTCGAGCTCGCCGTTGATCTGCCCGATGTGGTCGCCCTGCAGGCCCGCCAGCCGAGCCTCGAAGGCGGAGGAGAGGTGACGCTGCGACGCCTCGTGAAGGAAGCCCTCCGCATGCGACCCGACCGCCTCGTCGTCGGCGAGGTGCGCGATGCCGAAGCTCTCGACTTGCTCCTCGCTCTCAACACCGGCGTCCCCGCCGCCGCGACCGTGCACGCGAACTCCGCCACCGACGCGCTTCGGAAGCTCTCAGCGCTCCCGCTCCTGGCCGGACGGAACATCGACATCGAGTTCGTGCGCGACGCTCTCGCGGCATCCGTCGACCTCGTGGTGCACTGCGAGCTCCTGGCTTCGGGACGTCGACGCGTCGCCGAGATCGTGTCTCCCACCGGCGCCGTCATCGACGGGGTCGTCGCGACGCGGTCGATCTATCGGAGCCCGGCGTGATCCTGCTGTGGGGCACAACGCTCGGTGCAGGGCTAGTGCTCATCGTCCTGCCCTGGCTGTCGCCTCGCACGGCGACGACACCGGCGACATCCGGTCGCGCTCGGCGCTTCGGTCGCGACCTCCTTGGCTCTGCTGGATTCGCGCAGGCCCCGGTGAGCGGGTTCGGCGCCATCTCGGTCGGGACGGCAGCGCTTGCCGCCGCGGCTGCGTGGCTGGTGACCTCGCTCCCCGCCGTCGCCCTCCTCGCCGCCGGTGCGGGCGTCCTGCTGCCGACGGCCTGGCTGCGCTCCCGCTCCCGCAGACTGCGGCGGGCGCGCCGCGGGCTATGGCCCGACGTGTGCGACCTGCTCGTCGCATCCGTTCGAGCCGGGATGCCACTCGGCGACGCGGTCTCGTCGATCGCGGAGACCGGGCCGCCGGCCCTTCGCCCCGCGTTCAGGGGGTTCGAGCGAGACCTCGCCGCCTCCGGACACTTCGACACCAGTGCCGCGCGTCTGCAGACGGTGCTCGCAGATCCCGTGGCCGACCGCATCGTGGAGACGCTTCGGATGGCCCGGCAGGTGGGTGGGACGGAGCTGGTCCCGGTGCTCAGGGCGCTCTCGACGTCCGTTCGTGCCGATGCGGCTCTCCGCGCTGAGGTGGAGGCACGCCAGTCGTGGATCAGAGGTGCAGCAGTGCTCGGATTGATCGCTCCCTGGGTGGTGCTCACGCTTCTGTCGCTTCGCCCCGAAGGCGCTCGCGCGTATGCCTCGGGAGAAGGAACCGTCCTCATCATCGTGGGCGCGGCGGTGTCGTTCGTCGCGTACCGGGTCATGCTGCGGATCGGCAGGCTTCCCGAACCGCGGAGGTGGGTGCGCTGACCGGTATGTCGGATCTCGCCGTTGCCGTCTTGCTGGGTACTGCACTTGCTTCGGGCCTCCTTCTCACGATCTCCGGGATGCCGCGGTGGATCGCGCCGCCCCTCGAACGCAGGATCGCCCCCTACTTGCGCGATATCGCCGATCCGATCGGCCTGACCCCGCTCCATCCGGGACCGTCCTGGCTCGGGGGCTGGCGAGAGCTCAGCATCCACATAGCGGCGAAGCTCGGCGGATCGGAAGCACTCCGCCGACGACTCGTGCGGGCGGGCTGGGCCCTGACACCCGAGGGCTTCCGTATCCGCCAGCTGTTCGCGGGGATCGGGGGACTCACGGCGGGCACCACGCTGACGGTCGCAGTGGCGATGCGCGGAGACGCGAACGGGGCGACGCTGCTGCTGCCGTTCGTGCTCGCTGCCGCGGGAATTCTCGTTCTCCACGTGGTGCTGGTACAGGCCGCCGAGAACCGGATGCGGCAGGTGCGTGAAGAGGTGCCGACGGTGCTGGAGTTCCTCGCGCTCTGCCTCTCTGCGGGAGAGGGCCTCCACGATGCGTTGCGTCGCGTCAGCGAGGTGGGTGCCGGTGAACTGACCGCACACTTGCGTGCTGCGGTCCTCGCGGCCGGAACCGGGTCGACCCTGACCGATGCCCTGCGCGAGATGGCCCGCTCACTCGAGGTGGCGAGCGTCGACCGCGCAGTCGACCAGCTCGTCGGCGCCGTCGAACGCGGTGCCCCCTTGGCGCAGGTGCTGCAAACGCAGGCCGCTGATGCGCGGGAAGACGCGAAGCGCGTCCTGATCGAACAGGCCGGGCGCAAAGAGATCCTGATGCTCCTTCCGCTGGTCTTCCTCGTGCTGCCTCTCTCGGTCCTGTTCGCAGTGTTCCCCGGCATCGTGATGCTGCGCCTGGGCCTGTGAGCGAAGTCGAAGACGAAGAAAGGAAACACAATGAGGGGACTGATCACGATGGTCCGCGGCACGGTACGAGACCTCCGGGATGACGAGCAGGGTGATGTTCCCGGCTGGGTACTCGTCACCTTGATGACGGCGGGGCTCGTCGTGGTCATCTGGGCGCTCGCCGGTCCCGCGCTGTCGAACCTCTTCGAGCAGGCCATCGCACGGGTGTCTGGACTGTGACGTGGCGCTGACTCTCGACGAGCGAGGTTCGAGTCCGGCGGAGTTCGTGATGGTCGGAGCGCTCCTGACTCTGCTCATTCTGGGGGTCATCCAGCTCGCCCTCGCCGTCTACGTCCGCGGGGTCGCACACGACGCGGCCGTCGAGGGCGCCTACGACGCCGCGCTCGCCGATGTGACCGACGAGGAGGGAGCAGCGCGCGCCCGAGACATCGTCGACAGGACGCTCGGGCCGGCGTTCGTGCAAGACGTGCAGACACGCCGCACCACGGTGGGCGAGGCGACCATGGTGCAGGTGACGATGCGGATCACCCTGCCGCTCATCGGGTTGGCGGGCATACCGGCCGCATGGGAGGTGACCGCCCATGCACCGGCCGACGACGGAGAGTGAACGACACCGAAACGACGACGGCTCCGCGTCGCTCGAGTTCCTGACCGCCGGACTCATCCTGCTCGTCCCCGTCGTCTACCTGATCGTCTCACTCGGAATCGTGCAGTCGCACACGTTCGCCGCCCAGGCGGCTGCGCGACACGTCGCCCGTGCGATCGCGACAGCCGCGGATGTCGCTCAGGCCGATACGCGTGTCGACGCGATCACGCAGGCGATCGCCGCCGAGTACGGAATGACGGCCGACGACCTCGCGCTCGCCGTCGAGTGTTCGGGCAGCGGTCCATGCCCCGGAGCCGGTGAGATCATCCGCGTCACGGTGAACACCGACGCGGTGCTGCCGCTCGTGCCTCCCGTGCTCGGCCTCGACCGGCTGGCCCGGGTTCCGATCGAGGCGACCGCCGTGCAACGGATGCCGCGCGTGTGGGGCTGATCGTGAAGAGACGGTCCCACCTGGGGAACGATGGGAGCGTGTTGCCGCTCACGCTCGGATACGCCCTCCTCGCCATCGTGCTCGTCCTCGTCAGCGTCGACGCGATGAGCCTCTACCTCGCGCACAAACGCGCGGAGACGGTCGCGGATGCCGCAGCGCTGGCGGCATCCGACGGGTTCACCTTCGTCGTCGAAAGCGGCTCGCCGCGCGCGCGACTCGACCCGGCCGACGTCCATGACCTGGCCGCCGAGGTCATCGCGGCGTCCGTCGACGCGACGCTCGTCGATGCCGCCACGCCCGATGGCGTATCCGCTCGCGTCACCGTGGCCACGGTGTGGCGTCCCCCCGTGGCGTCCCTGTTCGTGCCCCACGGCGTACGGATCGAGGCGACGGCGACGAGCCGCACCGTGCTGCGCTGAGTCCGCGATGCGCGGTCATTCCGCAACCTCCTTCCCGGCACAAATCGCGCTGGATAGGGTCGAGGGACCGGCTATGCGTGGAGGGGGAGCCCGCTCATGACCCAGCAACTCGATGTCAACGACGACGCGGTGACGCGACTCGGTCTGATGGACACCGCCCCGGAGGAGCGCTTCGACCGCATCACGCGGCTCGCGCGCGAGATGTTCGACGTCGACTATGCCGTCGTCAACGTCGTGAACTCCGAGACGGTGTTCACGAAGTCGCAGCCGGCGGAGTCCGATTTCACGCACACCCCGATCGAGGACTCGTTCTGCGGCGAGGCCGTCAAGCAGCCCGCCGTGCTCGAGGTGCGCGACGGGCGCGCCGACCCGCGGTTCGCCGACCGTGCGATCGTCGCCGAGCACGGCATCCGCTTCTACGCGGGCTTTCCGATCCACACCGACGCGGGGGAGACCGTCGGCACGCTCTGCCTGCTCGACACCTCGCCCCGCGAGCTCAGCGACACCGACCGCGACGCCTTCGAGCGCTTCGGTCTCTGGGCTCAGGCTGAGATGCGCATGGACGACCCCGACGGCGCCGGATCGGTGCCGCTGCCCGAGGGTGCCACGGTCCCCGCCGTGCGCGATGACCGCCTCGCGGCGGGAGAGGTCCGCCTCGCCGCCCTGGCGATCCCGCACGGGCAGGTGAGCGGCGACCGGAGCAGCTGGCAGCAGGTCGGCGACCGCATCATCGTCACCCTCGCGGACGTGATGGGCAAGGGCGAGGAGGCAGGCGGTTTCGCTGAGGAACTGATCGGCGCGCTCCAACAGCGTGCTCACCTCGACCCCGTCGAGGCGATGCTGTCGGTCGAGGACTACGCCCGCCACGACAAGCGCTACCGTGACACCTTCGCGACCCTGTTCCACGCGGTGATCGACACCCGGAGCGGCCGCGTGGCCTACGTCGACGCCGGTCACGGACTCACCCTGCTGCTCCGCGCCGACGGCACGAGCGAACGTCTGAGCTCACGCAACCTGCCGCTCGGCCTCCGCCCGTCCGATGCCGATTGGGAGGCAGGAGAGACCGTGGTCGGCCACGGCGACCTCATCATCTCCGTCTCGGATGGCGCCCTCGACGCCTACGACTCCACGCTCGACAGCCTGCGCCTGATCGGCGAAGACCTGCGCCGTGCGGCAGAGCCCGACGCGTTCTTCGACGAGCTCTCGATCCGCGTCTCCGAACACACCGTCGACGACGATGTGACCGCAGTCGTCATCTCCGTGCGCTGACCTGCGTCGATCGCCCCGAGCTCAGCGGGGGATCACCGAGAACAGGAACCGCCGTCGCACCATCAGGTAGATGAGCGCGATGACCGCGGTATGGATGAGCGTCCCCTGCCAGAAGCTCTGCCGGTCGAGGCCGGGGATGTTCGCGACGGCCAGCACGAAGAACACGTGCACGATGAAGACGTACAGGCTCGCCTGCCCCAGCGGGATCCACAGCCACCCCATGACCGCGTTGATCGGCTTCCAGGCCACCGTGAGCACGGCGTAGCTGCAGGTGATCACGAGAACGAGGTCGAGCAGGCGCCCCCAGTGCAGGTCGATGCGCGGGTAGCCCGAGTCGTACAGCATCCCGTAGAGGCCCGCCGGGAACGGCGTCGGCTCGAACCCGAAGCTGTCGCCCGCCCAGAGGTAGACGAGGAACCCCGCGTAGCCGACGACGAAGATGCCGACGAGGATCTTTCCCGGTCTCGAGGTCAGTGCCCGGATGATCGGTCGCCGGTAGTACCCGATGACGAGTCCGTGCGTGAAGAGCACCTGCCAGGCCAGCAGGGGGAAGACCGCGTTGAACTGCGACGGCAGCGGCGACAGCTCCGGCATCGTGATGTGCAGGGCGTAGAGCCCCCAGCTTCCGGCGAGGACGAGCCACCACAGGCGACGGCGGATGAGCCACATGAGGGCCGGGTAGGCGAGACTCAGGACGACGAACAGGCCCATGATGTTGAACGGCCACGGCCCCATCTCGAGCAGGAGCAGCTGACGCACCGCGTACCAGGGCGGCGGGTAGTCGAGCAGGCGGTCGGCGTTCGGGTAGAGATCGTAGACGCGCCCGGTCGTGGTCTGCCCGTCCTCCCCGGTGCCTCGGTCGGTGAACGTCATGATCGCGGACGCGTCGATGAACGGCACGAAGCTGACGATGAAGATCAGCAGGATGACGGCGAGGGCGACGAGGTACTGCTTCCGCGCCCGCGCCCACGCTGCGAGAGCCGCGCCCCATTCGCCGCCTCGTTTGACTGCCGCGGGGAAAACCATGCCGAGGACGACGCCGCTCAGGAGCACGAACAGCTCCGCGCCCGTGATGGCGCCGATGATATTCAGCGATGCGAAGGAGTACGGGCTCAGCACCTCGATGTGGGTGACGACGACCACGATGATGACGAAGCCCCGCATCATGTCGATGCGCAGGTCGCGGGTCGCGGAATCGTCGGGGTAGCGCCACGACGGCAGCGTCCGCCCGACGACACCCGAGACGAGGAATGCGATGGCGAGCACCGCTGCGGTGCCGGTGATCCAGTTCATCTCGTCGTTGCCCTGGCGGACCTGCACGGTGCTCGCCGCGGCCTCCTGCGGAGTGATCACGTCGGTGATCGGGCTCCACTGCTCCTGCCCGGAGGCGACGAGGTCGGCCCGGAACGCGTCGGCGAGCTCGCGCGACGCGGTCAGCCGCCAATCGACCTCCTGCGCACCGGCCTCGGCCTCTTCGCGCACGGCCTCGAGCCAGGTGACGGCGGTGATCCGCGGGTGGGTGGGCAGCTCGGCGAGCACCTGTCGCCACCAACCCTGCTTGACGGCGAGCTCGGAGTCGCCGTCGAGTGAGAAGTCGTAGAGCGCGCCGGTGTCGAGGAGGAGATCCCGCTCCTGGCCCGCCGCGAACCGGTCGTAGAAGGTCTCCGCCTGCGGCACGGTGTAGCCCCACTGCTCGTCCAAGCGCGCGGCCACCTCGCCCTCGTCGGGCGCACTGTTCGACACGAGCGGCACGTCGCGACCCGCGGCTGCGCCGGACTCGCCTTTGCCGAAGTAGTACATCGTCAGACCCACCCGGTCGACGGCATCCGCGTCGGGGAAGTAGGGGCCGTACGGGTCGTCGGCCTCCGTCAGCAGACCGTCGTCGTCGGTGTCGAGGGCACGGAGATCGGCGGGGGAGAGGTCATCGAGCCGGCCGTCGGCGCGTTCGAACGGGTACCCCGCGCCATACGAGGGGGCCCAGACCATCTCCGCGCCCGACCGGCCGTCGTGGACGGCGTCGGCCACCGTCTCGAAGGCGCGCACGAACTCCCGCGGCTGCTGCCCCCACGAGGTCCACGAGCCGTTCATCTCGGGGGCGAATCGCACCAGATGGTGCGTGTCGTAGTCGGCCTGCATCGTCTCGAGCATCGCGTTGAACGCCGCGGCATCCTCGCGCGTGAGGTCTGAGAGCGAAGCCCGGGGCTCCATGCTCAGAATCAGCACCGCCCCCTGGGCGGCAGCCGCGGTGGCAGCACGAGACCAGTCCTGCCGAGCCTTGTCGTCGAGCGGGTACGACAGGCGGATGGCGTAACTCGCGGGCGTCTCGCCGAGTCGGTCGGCGTATCCGTCGGGCCCGTCGGACCCCCAGTCGAGCTCGGCGCCGAACCACAGCCCGTCTTGCGCGACGCCCGCTGTCCCCGGGTCGGGGGCTGCCGCGGCATCCGGACCCGCGCCCGTGTCGGCAACGGCAGCCGGCGCCGCGATCAGAGCAGCGGCGGCCGCGAAAGCGAGGGCTGTCAGTGTCCGTCTCAGGCGTCGTCTCACTCGCGACGGCACTCGAGACTCCACACGTTGCGCCCGTTCTCGTAGCGGTAGTCGAGCGCGTCGACGCTCGCGAGCGCGAGAGCGAGTCCGCGGCCGTCCTCGGCATCGGCAGTCGCCATCGTCACCGCACTGAGGTCGAGCTCCGCCGGCTGCGCGTCATCCTCGAACGTCGCTGTCAGAGCTTCGCGCGTGGCGTGGAGATCGAGCGTGAAGTGGCGGCCGTCCGCGCCCTGCGCCGCGACGGAGTGTTCGACGATATTGCCGGCGATCTCCACGACCGCGGTCTCGAAGGAGAAGCGGACGCGCGGCTCGACCGCGCCGACCTCTTCCCACCACGAGGCGAGGAGGTCGTGAACGGCCTCGACGCTTTCCAGCACGACCTCGGCGACGAGCCTCCGGTGCACTCCGTCATCCATCGAGAGCATCCTGCACGGTCGCGCGTGGCCGGAGCACACGATCGAGGTTCGTGAGGCCGAGCACCATCGTCACTTGTTCGCTCGGAGCGGCCAGCCGCAGGTCGCCGCCGCCCTGTCGAGCGGTCTTGAGGCAGGCGACGAGGGCTCCCAGTCCCGACGAGTCGATGAAGGCGACGTCGGAGAGATCGACGACGACGGGGGAACCGCCGGCAGCGGCGATCTCCTCGGTCATCCGCTCGCGGAAGGGCCGCGCGGAGACCATCGTGAGCCGGCCATGGGGGCGGACGACGCGACCGTTGTCACGTACGTCGATATCGAGGTCCAGCATGTGTCAGGTCTCCTTCAGTTCCAAGTGCGCCGGCGGCCGGTAGAGGACCGCGCGGATGATGATGCTGAAGACCATCAGGTCGTACAGCACCCAGACGATGTTGATGAGGGGCGCGATGCCCTCGGCTTGACCGACGGCGTACCGGATGCCGACGGCGACGAGCGACAGGACGAGCGCGGCCATGGCGATCAGCTGGGGCTTCACGAGGTCCCACCGCGGGCTGTCCTCGGTGGCGCGGGTCTTCGGTGTGACGGCGAAGCCGAGGGCTCGGCCGCGGTAGACATTCGCGAACGCGGTCGTCACGGAGCGGATCCAGACGGGGAAGAGCGCGAGAGAGTACTGCGCTCCGCGCCACGTGGGGCGTCCGTTGGCGACGACGAGGAAGAGCAGCTGATTGAGGAGGAAGAAGGGGATGAACCGTGCGAAGAAGTCGACGCTCCATGCCTGCACCGGCATGACCCCGAACGTCAGATAGAGCACCGGCGCGGCGATGTAGACGATGCCGGCGAAGCCGGCCAGGTAGCTCCACATCGTGCCGAAGTACATGATGCGCTGGCCCCAGCTGAGGCTGCGTTGCACGAGGGGGTTCTCGCGGAACATCACCTGCATGGTGCCCTGTGCCCACCGGAGGCGCTGCGTCAGCATCGTGGGAAGGTCTTCGGGAGCAAGGCCCTCGGCGAGCACCTCGTCGTGGTACACCGACTTCCAACCGAGCCCGTGCAGCCGCATGGACGTCGCCATGTCCTCGGTCACCGAGATGGTCGCGAGGGGCATGATGGCCTGCGCCTCCTCGTCGCGTGCGACGTCGAACGCCGAGACGAGCATGCTGATCGACTCGAGCGCGGCGAGCGGTGACAGACTGCGATCGCCCAGAGCGTCGAGGGTGACCTCGTCGATGACGGCGAGGGCCTCCGTGTCGGCGGTGAGCTCCGCGAGCGCACGCAGCTCTGCGCGGACGTCGGACACATCCTGGTCGCTCAACTCACGGCGGACGCGGTCGATCCGGCTCTGGAACGCATAGGTCACGTCGGCGAGCGCGTCACCGCGCGCGATCTCGGCCTTCACCTGATCGAGAGCGTCTTCGACGGTGTCGAGGGCGGCGGCGATGCGGGGGTCGGAACCGTGGTCGCGGCGTGCACGAGTCAGCACCCGGCGCGACGACCGCACGCCGCGATTGACGGCCAGCGTCACTTCATCGACGTAGCGCGAGACGCCGAGCTGCATGAGGGCTTCGCGGCGCAGGATCGCGTTGGACCCGCAGAAGAACGCCGCGTTCCAGCCGTCTTTGGACTGCTGGATCGGGCCATAGAACAGTGGGGCCTGGCTGCCGAGCGGGTCGCTGGGCGGTACGTTCACGAACCACTGCGGCGTCTGGACGAGGGCGACCTTGTCGTCCATGAACCAGCCGAGTGTCCGATCGAGGATTCTCGGCGAAGGCACTTGGTCGGCGTCGAGGATCAGCAGGAACTCGCCCTCCGTCACCATGAGGGCGTTGTTGATGTTCCCGGCCTTCGCGTGGCGTGGCCGGTCACGCCACGCCTGCGACCTGGTGACGACGCCGATGCCCTCCGCCTCGGCGAGACGGCGGAGCTCGGGTCGATCGCCGTCGTCGAGGATCCACGTCTCATGCGGGTAGCTGATGGCCTGGGCGGCACGGGCCGTGCGCATGACGAGGTCGAGCGGTTCGTTGTAGGTCGTGACGAGGACGTCGACGGTGACCTCGCGCGTCAAGGGCGGCGCGTCGTGGCGTTCGCGCAGACGCCAGGCGCCGATAGCGAAGATGAGCGAGTCGATGAGGCTGTATGTCTCCGCGAGCACGAGCGGCACGGCTATCCACCACGCCTCCCAGTTCACCGAGGCGAGCCAGCGCCACACGACGTAGTTCAGGCCGGAGATCGCTGCGAGGAGAACCACGAGGCGGATCAGCGCGAGGCGCCGGGCCGACCTCTTCGAGCGGCGCGCCACATCGCGCCGCGTACCCTCGCGGCCAAGTGTCGTTTCGACGACCATTGATCTCCCTCGGTCGCAGCCCACGCTCTCAGGGGTCGTTCGCCAGACGAAACGGGTTGCGCCCGGGTGGCCGGTCACACCATGATTCGCCTCAGCAGTGGGTCATCACATGCTCAGGATCACCCTCGACGGTGAGGTCACGATCCCGGAGGACGACGGACGCGGGGGTGGAGGGGTCAGCGCATATCTCGGCCCAGGTCCGCGGCAGATTGTCGGTGTACTCGATGTCCACGACAGCCGTTCCGTAGACGTCGCGATACTCGTCGCACTCTCGATACGCTGCGCACTCCTCGACGACCGCGAAGTCGAAACCCGCCTCCTCGTGCAGCCGGGGTGCGAACTCCGCCGCGTTCTTCTGCCCGGCTGCGAGTCCCACGGCGTGGGCCGCATCGACGTAAGCAGCGGCGAGAGCGAGGTTCCCCTCGATGTCGAGGGCATCACCTGATCGCGTGAAGGAGTCGAGATTGTCGAACTCGACGGCATCGAAGCCCGACTCCGCGCATCCGCGGATCCACGTGGCCACCAGATCGAGGATCCGATCCCGCTTGTCTGCCGTGGACGGGTCGAGCAGCACCTCGTCGGGCCACTCCGGGTCGACGACGGGGGCTCCGGCGACCGTGAGGAGCAGGTCGCTCTCCCACAGGTCGAGCTCGCCGGGTTGCGTCTGGAACCCGTTCACGTAGCAGATCGAGTAGGCGCCGGCGGCGGGCTCGGATGCGCGGTCGCGGCCGACGATCCGAACGTCATCGGCAGTCGGGTAGGCGCCGCCGAGCTGATAGTCGGGGAGCCCGTCTGTCGGTGGCAGCGCGACGTCGCCCAGCAG
This sequence comes from Microbacterium sp. AG238, assembly GCF_003610405.1. Lineage (GTDB taxonomy): Bacteria > Actinomycetota > Actinomycetes > Actinomycetales > Microbacteriaceae > Microbacterium. The sequence goes on along the minus strand of NZ_RAQC01000001.1, from coordinate 527,905 downwards.
GGGCGGACTCGCCGTGTCGTCGGTTCGCGTCTGCATCGGGGCGGTCGTGGCGCACCCCGCAAGCAGGGCGACAGCCAGCACCGCCGCGGCGGTAGCGGCGGTCGCGGAGAGTCGTCGCGCGGAGAGCATGCTACGCGGACGGGTCCGGCGCGTCGGGCGCGTCCGGTTCGTCGGTGACGCCAGGCGTGCGATCCAGCCGGGTCCGGGGGACGAACCGGGGGACCCACCGGATGAAGCCGAAAGCTCCGACGAGACCGAAGCCGCCCATGACGGCGGCGGCGACGGGGAGCGACGCGACGGCGGTGATGCCGGAGACCAGCAGCGGTGCGATCGCGCCGCCCGCATCGGTCAGCGTCCGCCACGACCCGAGGAACGGGGCGGGATTCGTCGTCGGTGCGACATCCGCTCCCAGGGTGAGGAGGATGCCGCTCGAGAGGCCGTTGCCGACGCCGAGCACCGCCGCGAACAGCGCGAACCACAGCTCCGGCTGCGCGCTGGCGGATGTCAGCGCGAGTGCGATCAGGCCGGCGCTCATCAGCAGCATCGCGGGGAGCGCTGCCCAGAGACGCCCGAAGCGGTCCATGACCTGCCCGCTGGCGTAGAAGAGGGCGAAGTCGATCGCGCCCGAGACCCCGACCACGAGTGCGATCGTCGACCCGTCGAGCCCGATCGCGACGCCCCAGAGGGGCAGCAGAACCTGGCGGGTGGAGCGCAGCGCCGATAGTGACGCGGCGGCGACGCCGAGGCGGGCGAGCACATCGCGATTTCGCCAGGCGGTGCGGACGACGCCCGTGCCGGGCACTCGCCGGGTGCGCACCGGCGCGGTCGTCAGTGCCTCACCCTCGGCGGTCCGAGCGACGGCGGGCACGGCGCCCAGGCGCTTCTCGGGTTCGGGACCGAACGCGACGAGCGCGATCATCGCGACGAGGCAGATCCCGAAGAACCAGATCGTGGCGTGCTCATCACCGAACAACCACAGCAGCGCGGCGGCGATGAAGGGACCGACGAACATGCCGAGGCGGAAGCTGCCGCCGAGCAGCGACAGCGCCCGGGCGCGGAAGGTGACGGGCACGCGGGTCGTCATGAAGGCGTGGCGCGCCACGCCGAATGCGGCCGCGCAGATGCCGATGAGGAAGACGGATGCCGCGAACACCCCGAGCACCGGCGCGAACGCCATCGCCGCGACGCCGACGAGGGCGAGAAGACCCGCGATGATCATGGTCGCCCGCTCGCCGATGCGCGCAACCGCCCACCCCGCAGGGAGATTGCCGCACAGTTGGCCGACGACCAGAGCTGCGGCCACCAGCGCCGAGGTGGCGACATCCGCGCCGAGCTGCGCGGCGATCACGGGGATCAGGGGGATGACCGCGCCCTCGCCGAGCCCGAACAGCGTCGTCGGCCCGTAGATCATCGGGGCGAGACGCCAGAGAACGCGGCGGATCGGTTCGTTCTCGTCGCTGGCTCCCATTGCTTCCACGATACTCTGGAGTGCCATGCTCGAATTCGATATCTCCGCCGACATCCAGGCCCTGCGCTCCACGTTCGCCGACATCCAGGCGGTGGTCGACGTCGAGGCGCTCCGGGCCGAGATCGCCCGCCTCTCCGAGGAGGCCGGCGCGCCCGATCTCTGGGACGACGTCGAGAAGGCGCAGAAGGTCACCAGCGCGCTCAGCCACCGCCAGGCCGAGCTCAAGCGCGTCACCGAGGTCGAGCGCCGCCTCGACGATCTCGATGTGCTGGTGGAGCTCGCGATCGAGATGGACGACGAGGAATCTGCCGATGAAGCTCGCAAGGAGCTGAAGCAGCTCGAAGAGGTCATCGGTCAGCTCGAGGTCCAGACGCTCCTCGACGGCGAATACGACGACCGCGCCGCCGTCGTGACCATCCGCTCGGGCGCCGGCGGTGACGACGCCACCGACTTCGCCGACATGCTCCTGCGCATGTACCTGCGCTGGGCCGAGCGCCACAAGTACCCCGTGAAGGTCATGGACACCTCCTACGCCGAAGGCGCGGGCATCAAGTCGGCCACCTTCGAGGTCGACGCGCCCTATGCGTACGGCACTCTGTCGGTCGAGGCCGGAACGCACCGTCTGGCCCGGATCAGTCCCTTCGGTTCCGCCGACAAGCGTCAGACGAGCTTCGCCGCGGTCGAGGTCATCCCCGTGATGGAGGAGGCCGTCGAGGTCGACGTGCCCGAGAACGACATCCGTGTCGACGTCTTCCGTTCGTCGGGACCGGGTGGCCAGTCGGTCAACACCACTGACTCGGCCGTCCGGATCACGCACATCCCCACCGGCATCGTCGTCTCGATGCAGAACGAGAAGTCGCAGATCCAGAACCGCGCCGCGGCCATGCGGGTTCTGCAGACCCGCCTCATGCTGCTTCAGCGCGAGGAGGAGGCGGCGAAGAAGAAGGAGCTGGCGGGCACCATCACCGCGAGCTGGGGCGACCAGATGCGCTCATACTTCCTCTACGGACAGCAGCTCGTGAAAGACCTCCGCACGGGCCACGAGGTCGGGAACCCCTCGACCGTGTTCGACGGCGACCTCGACGGATTCATCGCCGCCGGCATCCGCTGGCGCAAGCGCAAGGACGACGACGCCTGATCGAGTGCTGAGGCGCGGATGCCGCGGCGCGCGGGTGTCGCGGCTCGGTTGTGCGGGGGAGCGGCTTAGGCTCATCGAGTCATGATCCGGTTCGAACACGTCAGCAAGCGGTATCGCGGCACCTCGAAGCCCGCGCTCAGCGACGTCGACTTCGAGATCCAGCGCGGCGAGTTCGTCTTCCTCGTCGGCGCATCCGGGTCCGGCAAGTCGTCGTGTCTGCGGATGATCCTGCGCGAGGACGTCGCGTCCGAGGGGCGCGTGGTCGTGCTCGGCCGTGATCTGCGCGGTCTCTCGACGCGCAAGGTCCCCTACTTCCGTCGCCACATCGGTGCTGTGTTCCAGGACTTCCGGCTGCTGCCCAACAAGACCGTCTTCCAGAACGTCGCCTTTACCCTTCAGGTGATCGGCTCGTCGCGAGCATTCATCTCACAGGCGGTCCCGGAGGCGCTCGCTCTCGTCGGCCTCGCGGGCAAGGAGAAGCGGCTGCCGCACGAGCTCTCCGGTGGTGAGCAGCAGCGGGTCGCCATCGCACGCGCGATCGTCAACCGTCCGCAGGTGCTGCTGGCCGACGAGCCGACGGGAAACCTCGACCCCGCGACATCCGTCGACATCATGCAGCTGCTCGCGCGCATCAACGCCAACGGCACAACGGTCGTCATGGCCACGCACGAGGCCGGCTTCGTCGACCAGATGCAGCGACGAGTCATCGAGCTGAGCGGCGGCGTCATGGTGCGCGATGAGGTCGGTGGCGGCTACGGCGACACCTCCGCGTTGCCCAGCCTCGCTCCCGAGCCGGTGCGCGGTGCCGCGGCGGTCGCCGCCCTCACGGCTGTGCTCGAACTGCAGCGCGAGATCGCCGAGACCCCTCCGGCGGCCCACGTCCCCGTTCCGGACGCGCCCGAGGCTCCCGTCGAACCTCCGCCGCCCGTGGGCGAGACGCGGGCCATCCCGATCGTCGCCCCTGACATCGACCTCGCCGGCCTCGGCCTCCCCGATGTCGCGAAGAAGCTCGGACTCGGCGATCGCGACGATCGCACCGACGAAGTGGGGCCCACGTCATGAGAGTCGGTCTGATCCTCGGTGAGGCCCTGACAGGCCTGCGTCGCAACGCGTCGATGGTGATCTCCGTCGTGCTCGTCACCTTCGTCTCGCTCACGTTCGTGGGTGCGGCGATGCTCATGCAGATGCAGATCAGCAAGACGAAGGACTATTGGGCCGAGCGTGCTCAGGTCGCCGTCTACATGTGCCGTGAGGACGCCGCGGTGCAGAACTGCGCCGACGGAGCTGCGACCGACGAACAGATCGCCGCCGTCGCCGAGCGACTCGAGTCTCCCGCGCTGCAGAGCGTCGTCCGCGAGGTGCGCTTCGAGACGAGTCAGGAGGCGTACGACAACGTCCTGTCACTCATGGGGCAGGACTACGCCGAGTTCGTCAGCCCGGAGCAGCTCAACAACACCTACTGGGTCAACCTCGCCGATCCGTCGCAGAGCGATGTGATCAGCGAGGCGTTCAAGGACTTCGACGGGGTCGAGGAGGTCGCGAACCAGCTGCAATACCTCGACCCGCTGTTCTCCGCGCTCACCGTCGCCACGTACATCGCGGTCGGGATCGCCGGACTGATGCTGATCGCCGCGGTGCTTCTGATCGCGACCACGATTCGCCTCTCCGCTTATGCGCGCCGGCGAGAGCTCGGCATCATGCGCCTCGTGGGCGCGTCCAATCGGTTCATCCAGACCCCGTTCATCCTCGAGGGTGTGTTCGCCGCGTTGATCGGGTCGGCGCTCGCGAGCGTCGCGATCATCGCGATGGTGCAGGTCGGCGTCGGCGACTATCTGTCGTCGCAGATCGACTTCGTCACGAGCTGGGTCAACCTCGGAGACGTCGCGGTGGTGGTGCCGGCGGTGATCGTGATCGGTGTGGCTCTGGCAGCCGTCTCTGCGGGGTTCGCCATCCGCCGATGGCTGCGCACCTGACCAACGCCGGGCTTTCCCGTCGAGCATGCCGCGGGTGTGCCCCTAGACTGTAGGGCTGCGCCAGTGCATCAGGAAGGAGGCGCGTCATGCCGAAGGAACAGGGCGAGAAGCTCGTGGCGAGCAACAAGCGCGCCCGACACGACTACGCCATCGAGAAGACGTATGAGGCCGGTCTCGTGCTGACCGGCACCGAGGTGAAGTCGCTGCGCCAGGGGCGTGCCAATCTCACCGACGGCTACGCCTACATCGATAACGGCCAGGCGTACCTCGATGCGGTTCACATTCCCGAGTACTCCCAGGGGCACTGGACGAATCACGCCACCAAGCGCACGCGCAAACTGCTGCTGCACAAAGAGGAGATCATCAAGCTGTCGCACGCGGTCAGTGCCGGCGGCTACACCCTCGTGCCTCTGCGGCTGTACTTCTCGGACGGTCGGGCGAAGGTCGAGATCGCGGTCGCGAAGGGTAAGCGCGAGTTCGAGAAGCGTCAGACCATCCGCGAGCGCGAGGACAAGCGCGAGGCTGAACGCGCGATGCGCACCCGCAACCGTCTCGGCGAGTAGCGGCGGGCGGATTCGCCGGGCGAATCCTGTGATGCGCTCCGCGTCAGCGCGCGCGGAAGCGGGCCTCCACCGCGGCTGTCACGACGATCTCGCTGGGACGGAGTTCCACTCCTCCGGATGATGCGTCGGCCGACATCGTGGCCGCGCGCGCGAACATCGGCGCCGCGGGCGGCGCGTCGCCACCGCTGAGCAGTCCGACATCTGCGATCTCGACGGGCTCGACCGTCGCGTGGCCGAGCGCCGTCGCGTACGCGGTCGCGCGGGCAACGGCGACGCCGACCGCTGAGGTCGCGACCTCGCCCTCGATGCTCGATAGCGTCGCGGGGGAGAGCTGCCATTCGACGTTCGACACGCGCATGCCGTCGTCGTCCGCGAGGAGCGACACCCATTCGTCCAGTGCGCGGATGTCGTCGAAGGCGGCGACCAGCTCTATCGTCGCGTGGTGGACAGGCGCGAGCTGGTTCCCCTCGGCATTCCAGGGCCGGTCGGACCACGTCGCGACGGATCCGCTCGACCAGGTCGAGACGACTCCCGCTCGGGCGAGTTCCTCGAGTCGTGTGCGCAACGGCGCTATCGTGGCGGCCACCCGCGACGCCACGGCGCTCCTCTCGGCGCCGTCGGCGGTCGCGGCGGCGTGGACCACGGCGACCTCGGGCTGGACACGTCGTTCGGCCTCGCCGCGGACGGAGATGAGGATGTCTGCCATGGTCCGACTCTAGGCCGGGTGCGCGGGAATGGCGCCGAGTGGCGATCGGTTGTAGTCTGTAGTGCTCGGGTGCTGCGGCATCCGGGTTGGTAACTCCACAGTGTGACAGCGGCCCTTCGTTCGAAGGCTCATGGGGATGATCGGTTTCGACATCGCCTGTGTGTCGGCGAGAAGCGGGCCGAGGATGCAGGGTTATCTCGTTAACGATCTCTGCAAACCAATAAGTGCCGAATCCAAGCGCACTGACTTCGCCCTCGCTGCATAAGCGAGCCCGATAGTCCGTCAGACCGTGTGTGATCCCGCCACGGACCCTGGCGTCATCTAGGGATCTTGCTGCGTGACGGCGTCCGGACGTCACGCGGGACTCTTCCCGGACTGGGCCTGTCGACTTATGTGTCTGTACTGAAAGTCGGGGCCGAGCAGAACGCCTCTACAGACTGCGCCCGGAGAAGACGCCGTATCTCAGCGATGGACGGGGGTTCGATTCCCCCCATCTCCACCACTGCCGCTGTCACGCTGCATAGCCCCCGATCCCCTGGAAGCAGTGGGATCGGGGGCTTTGGTCTCTCGGGTGGAGGTCGCCCCGTCCTGACCCGAATCAGGCGGGGCGCGCACCGCGTGCCCCCCAAATGCACCCGGTGCACGCGGGTCGGTTCGGAGCGATTCGAGGATCGGATTGCTGTTGGGGCCGCCGCGATCCGCGTCGCAGGTGGGTGGGCTCGCGAGCGTGGGGTCGCCCCGGCGCGCGCAGCGCGGCCCCCAAATGCGTGCCGCGCGCATCGGAAGCGACCCGCTACGGTCCCACCCGGGGCAGCCTCGTCGACAGGGGGCTTATGCGGGGCGCGCTCATCCTTTATCTTTGGCGCGTCGGCCATCCCAGCCCAGCGGCGGTTCTGCCTCGAACGTCCCCCAAGCGCCCGGCAGGGCCGCCGCGCTCAACGCCGATGCCCGTCAGCGTGCCGGTGCCGTGTGGTCCGCTCCATGGCCGTGATCACAGCAAGATGCGGCGCTCGGAGGAAGGTACGGCGAAGGCCCCCGCCCTCGAGTGAGGGGCAGGGGCCTTCGCCGGTTCGGGCGGTCAGGTCTTGTTGCGGATGGACCGCATCAGCCAGGCGATGACCGCGATGATGATGAGCGCGATGCCGACGAACAGCAGGAACTTCACCGCTTCGACGAAGATTCCGGTGAACAGCAACGCGATGCCGATGATGATGAGGATGATCGCAAGTGCAGGCATGTCCTCATTGTCGCGCGACGCGAGCTCAGACGCACGTGCTTGACCTCGCGTTCCGCAGACCCTATGGGCGCGCGTCTGCGGGCGACTGTTCCGTCCCCTGGTGGAATCGCAAGGCGAGGGCGTCGCCCGATGTCGCCCAGACCGACGAGTGGCGGCTGACGCGCGTGCCGGCGACGAGGCGATAGGTGACGAGCACCGTGTCGACGTCAAGCCGCTGGATGACCCATTCATCCGTGTGCGGAGTGTCGCGTGTGGCTTCCTCCATGAGCTCGACGAGGAGGTCAGACCGCGTCCACAGGCGACCCGACCGGCCGATTTCGGTGAAATCCGGGTGGATGAGCTCGCGAAGGCGTCGGGCGTCCTGTCGCACGGCACTCGTGAGCAGGTCGCGCTCGGCGTCGCGGATGCGCCCGGCCAGATCGTCAGCGACGCCGACGGCTTCGACGTCGTTCATCAACGTCGCTCGATGACGACGAGGCCCTGCTTCACGTCGGCTACCTGGGCATAGCCCTCGCCGAAGAAGTAGGTGACGCCGTAGCCGTCGCCGTCGATGTTGAGCGCGAAAGACGGGTCTTCGGTCAGGTAGACCCCGTCGTCGCCCTCTTCGCGGATCCACCCTTGCGATTCGAGGGTGCGCTGGGCCTCGGTGGTCTCGGCGGCGGTGAGCGGCGCCCAGCCGAACTGGAGGATGTTGCCGCCGGGTTCGGCCGCGTTCGTCCAGGTGCAGGACACGCCTGCATCGATCTCCGTCTCACCGATCATGAACGGCCCTTGCTCGTACTCCCAGCCCTGCGATTGCAGTTCGTCGAGGCTCGCTTCGCGGATGATGTTCTCGCACGTCGGGTCGGGCAGAGCCGGCTCCGAAGCGGTGGCCTCGGGCGTCGCTACGGGCGAGGAGGGGACGGCTTCGGGGGGAGCGGTCTCTTGGGGCTCGGGCGCGGAGCAGCCGCTCAACAGCATCAGAGCCACGGCCGAGCCGGTCGCAATGACGAGGGGTGCGCGCCGGCGGCGGGTCATTCGTCGCCCCCGTTGCGAGAGAGCAGTTCGAGGAAGGTGTCGTGCAGGATGCCGTTGGTCGCGAGCGACGAGCGCGTCGACACCGATGGGGCGCCGGCGATGTCGGTGAAGCGTCCGCCTGCCTCGGTCACGATCGGGACATGTGCGGCGATGTCGTACTCCTTCACCCCGAACTCGGCCACGAACTCCAACCGCCCCTCCGCGAGGAGCATGTACGGCCACGCGTCGCCGTAGCCACGATCGCGCCAGACGCGCCGCGAGAGGGCGAGGAGCTGTTCACCACGGCCGACCTCGTCCCACTGGTGGAGGCTCTGGAAGCTGATGCTCGAGTGCGCGAGATCATCGATCGATGACACCGATATGCGTCGGGGGGCGGTCTCGCCGGGAACGTTCGTCCAGGCGCCGCGGCCGGCGGCAGCCCACCACCGGCGCCCGATGGCCGGCTGACTCACGACACCCACCTCGGGCACGCCGTCGACGGCCAGAGCGATGAGCGTCGCCCACATGGGGATGCCCTTGAGGTAGTTCGCCGTGCCGTCGATGGGGTCGATGATCCACTGACGTCTGGCGTCGCCGGTGGCGCCGTATTCCTCGCCCAGCACGCCGTCGGCAGGCCGCTCCGCGCTCAACAGGTCGCGGATGGCGCGCTCGGTGGCGAGATCGGCCTCGGTGACGTGCGACGCGTCCGCCTTCAGTTGCACGTCGAGGTCGGCCGCGTCGAATCGGGCCATACTGACGGCGTCGGCCGCATCCGCAAGCCGGAGTGCGAATGCCAGGTCGTCGGCCAGGGCGTCTGCGGAAGCCGCTGTCGGATCCGGTGTGGTGGGGGTCACGGCTCAAGGATACGACGCGCCGGGGGCCCCGATTGGCGTCGTGACGTGAAGTGGGGTAACGTTTCTCCTCGGTTCGCTTCACTGCGAACAGCCTGCACCTCTAGCTCAATCGGCAGAGCAACTGACTCTTAATCAGTGGGTTCTGGGTTCGAGTCCCAGGGGGTGCACCAGCACGAAGGCCCCGCAACTCTCGCCAGTCGCGGGGCCTTCGTGTGTTATGCGAACGTGAGCCGACGCGAATGGTCGCATCGGCATCGGCAGAGGTGCCGTTTACGTCGGCTCGACCGCCGGGAGTGGTGGCGGTCTGGGGCTCGTAGGCTGAGTGCATGACCACGCCCGAGATCGTCATCGTCGCCGCTGCCCGCACGCCGCAAGGCCGCCTGCAGGGCGCGCTGTCGTCGATGCCGGCCCCCGAGCTCGGTGGCGCCGCCATTGCCGGTGCTCTCTCCGCATCGGGCGTCGAGGCCGCGTCGGTGGACGCCGTCATCATGGGGCAGGTCCTCCCGGCGGGCAATGGACAGAATCCCGCACGGCAGGCGGCGCTGTCCGGCGGCATCGGTTGGGACGTCCCCGCATCCAGCGTCAACAAAGTCTGTCTCTCCGGGCTCACGGCGATCATCGACGCGTCGCGCATGATCGCCCTCGGAGATGCTGAGGTGGTCGTCGCCGGAGGCATGGAATCTATGAGCCGGGCACCCCACCTTCTGCCCGGATCCCGCTCCGGTTGGTCGTACGGCTCGATCGAGGTGCTCGACCACGCTGCCTTCGACGGCCTCACCGATGCGTACGATCGCGAGAGCATGGGGGCGTCGACCGAGCGCCTCAACCCGCGTTTCGCCGTGTCACGAGGAGATCAGGATGCCGTGGCCGCACGCTCGCATCAGCGCGCCGCTGCGGCACGGGCCGAGGGCCGCTTCAGCGCAGAGATGGCGCCCGTGACGGTACCGCAGCGACGTGGGGAGCCGGTCATCGTCGATGCCGACGAAGGCATCCGTCCCGACACCACGCTCGAGACTCTCGCGGGCCTGCGTCCCGCTTTCGCGAAGGGCGGCTCGATTACCGCCGGCAATGCGTCGCAGATCTCCGACGGTGCCGCAGTGGTCATTCTGACCACCCGAGACCGGGCGGAGCGCGAGGGATGGACGGTGATGGCCGCGCTCGGCGCCAATGGTCAGGTCGCCGGGCCCGACAACTCACTGCACGAGCAGCCCGCCGCCGCGATCGAACGCGCACTGGCCAAGGACGGCATCGCGGTATCCGACGTGGATCTCATCGAGATCAACGAGGCCTTCGGCTCGGTCGTCGCCGCCTCGGAGCGTCGCCTCGGTGTCTCATCCGACATCGTCAACGTCGACGGAGGCGGGATCGCGCTCGGGCACCCCATCGGTGCGTCGGGCGCACGTCTCGTCGTGCACCTGGCGCACGAACTCGTGCGTCGCGGAGCGGGCACGGCCGTGGCGGGGCTCTGCGGTGGTGGTGGACAGGGCGAGGCGCTGATCCTCACGCGCTGATACCCGCGAGCCAGCCCGCCTGGGCGGGTCAGCGGCGGTTGCGCTTGACCCGCTCGGTGAACAGCTCGTCGCGGTCGACCTTGGAGTCATCCGCGATGAGGCGTCCGCGCGCCCCACGGTAGCTGTCGACCACGGCGCCGATCGCGAGCGCCAGCGTGATACCCCAGCTGAGCCACGCGAGAGCGGTGCGCCACGTGAAGGGCTCGTCGCTTCGGGCCGAGCGGAGCAGCGTCACGCCGCCGGTGATCGCGGAGAAGAGGCCGGTGCCGAAGAGGTACTTGCGCATACCACAAACGTAGCTTCCTCCAAGGGGCGCCGGGTGCGCAGGTAGGCTGGGGCCATCGCCGATCGCAGCCTGGAGGCATGCATGAGCACCGCTGATTTCGTCGTCGTCGCCAACCGGCTTCCGGTTGACCGGAACACGGACGGTGGTGGAGACGGGGAGTGGCGCCGTTCGCCCGGGGGGCTCGTCACGGCTCTCGAGCCCGTCATGCGGCGTACCGAAGGCGCATGGGTCGGTTGGCCCGGGAAGCCCGATCTCGAGTTCGACCCGTTCGACTTCGACGGCATGCAGCTCGTTCCCGTCGCACTCAGCGCCGCGGACGTCGAGGACTACTACGAGGGTTTCTCCAACGACACCATCTGGCCGCTCTACCACGACGTCATCGCCGCCCCCCGATACCGCCGTAACTGGTGGGAGGCATACCAGCGCGTGAACCGGCGCTTCGCCGAAGCCGCGGCGGCGGCTGCCGCGGACGGCGGCACCGTGTGGGTGCAGGACTATCAGCTGCAGCTCGTGCCCAAGATGCTGCGCGACATGCGGCCCGATCTCACGATCGGCTACTTCCATCACATCCCGTTCCCGGCCTACGGTCTCTACTCGCAGCTTCCCTGGCGCAAGCAGGTGCTGGAGGGGCTTCTGGGCGCCGACGTCATCGGCTTCCAGCGTGTGGCGGACGCGGGCAACTTCGCACGCGCGGTGAGGCGACAGCTGCGCTACGAGACGAAGGCGAGCGGCATCCGCGTTCCCGCTGACGGCGGCGGGCACCGCACCGCACTCGCGAAGGCGTTCCCGATCTCGATCTCGACCGACGATTACATCGAGCTCGCGCAGCGCCCCGACATCCAGGCCCGGGCCGCGGAGATCCGCGAAGACCTCGGCAACCCGAAGACCGTGCTGCTCGGCGTGGACCGTCTCGACTACACCAAGGGCATCCGTCACCGGCTGAAGGCCTTCGGTGAGCTCATCGAAGACGGCCGGGTCTCGGTCGAGGACGCGACCCTCGTGCAGGTGGCGAGCCCCAGCCGCGAGCGCGTCGAGTCGTACGTGCAGTTGCGTGACGAGATCGAGCTCACGGTCGCCCGCATCAACGGCGATCACGACACGTGGGGTCACAGCGCGATCCGATACATGCATCAGGCATTCCCGCGCGAGGAGATGGTGGCCCTGTTCCTCGCGGCCGACGTCATGCTCGTCACCGCTCTTCGCGACGGCATGAACCTGGTGGCGAAGGAGTACGTCGCCAGCCGCATCGACAATCGCGGGGTGCTCGTACTGAGCGAATTCGCCGGCGCTGCCGACGAGCTCGCGAGCGCCGTGCGCATCAACCCGCACGACATCGACGGTATGAAGGACGCCATCGTCCGGGCGATCGAGATGCCCGCAGCCGAGCAGGGGCGGCGCATGCGCGCGCTGCGCAAGCGCGTGCGCGAGCACAATGTCGACGATTGGTCGCGCTCGTTCCTCGACGCTTTGGCCGCTGCCGGTCGATCGAGCAGCCCCGCGCATTCGGCGGCTTCCGCCCGTTCCGTCTCGACGGCCATGACGGAAGCCGAGCACAACGCATGACCGCTCCGACGTTCACCTCCCGTGCGGGACTCGAGGCTGCGGTGGATCGCGCCGCGAACGCACGCCACCTGCTCGTCGCCCTCGACTTCGACGGCACTCTCGCGCCCCTGGTCGACGAGCCCATGTCGGCGCGCATGCTCCCCGCCGCACGCGATGCCCTCGCACGTCTCTCGCACGCTCCGGCCACGACGGTCGCGCTCGTGTCGGGTCGGACGCTCGAACATCTCGCGGAGATATCGGAGCGCGATCCCGACTCGCGAATCCACCTCGCCGGCTCGCACGGCGCGGAGTTCTGGCATCCGGATGCCGGTTCGGAACAGGATTCCGACGATGATGCCGAGCTCCGCGATGCGCTGACCGCGCGGGCGGAAGCGATCATCGAGGGGGTCGAGGGGGCATGGATCGAACACAAGCGGTTCGGATTCGGCCTTCACACGCGTCTCGCCGAACCCGCGGCCGCCGCCGAAGCAGCAGCCCGGATCGATGAGCTCGTCCGTGTCGAGGCCCCGACGTGGCGTCGTCGCACCGGGCAGGACATCCTCGAGTTCGCGTCGCGACACGAGGGCAAGGACTCCGCGGTGCGGAGCCTCCGCGAGCGCGTCGGCGCCGACGTGGTCGTCTTCGCGGGCGACGACGTGACCGACGAAGACGCCTTGCGGTCGCTCGAGGCCGGCGACGTGGGCATCCGGGTCGGCGGGGGAGAGACGGTCGCCGAATACCGGGTGGCGGATGCGGCCGCGCTCGCGGTGCTGCTCGGCCGGCTCGCCGAGTCTCGCGCGGGGGAATGAGCTCCGGCGCTCGGGCATAGAATTCGAGAATGCCCGACAGCTCCGAGACCATCGACATCAAGCCCCGCAGTCGTGCCGTCACCGACGGCATCGAAGCCACGACCTCCCGAGGGATGCTCCGTGCCGTCGGCATGGGGGATGAGGACTGGGACAAGCCCCAGATCGGCATCGCCTCGAGCTGGAACGAGATCACCCCGTGCAACCTGAGCCTCGACCGGCTCGCCCAGGGGGCCAAGGAGGGCGTCCACTCCGGCGGCGGTTACCCGCTGCAGTTCGGCACCATCTCCGTCTCGGACGGCATCTCGATGGGCCATGAGGGCATGCACTTCTCGCTGGTCTCGCGCGAGGTCATCGCCGACTCCGTCGAGGCCGTCATCATGGCCGAGCGGCTCGACGGTACCGTCCTGCTGGCAGGCTGCGACAAGTCCATCCCCGGCATGATGATGGCGAGTGCCCGCCTCGGGCTCTCGAGTGTCTTCCTGTACGCGGGGTCGACGATGCCGGGCTGGGTGAAGCTCAGCGACGGCACCGAGAAGGACGTCACGATCATCGACTCGTTCGAGGGCGTCGGTGCCTGCCGCGCCGGAAAGATGAGTGAGGCCGACCTCAAGCGCATCGAGTGTGCGATCGTGCCCGGCGAGGGAGCCTGCGGCGGCATGTACACGGCCAACACCATGGCCTCCGTCGGTGAGGCCCTCGGCCTCAGCCTGCCGGGCTCGGCCGCCCCGCCGTCGGCCGACCGCCGCCGCGACTATTACGCGCACCGCTCGGGTGAGGCTGTGGTCAACCTCCTGCGCCAGGGGATCACGACGAAGGACATCCTGACGAAGGAGGCGTTCGAGAACGCGATCGCCCTCGTCATGGCTCTCGGAGGCTCGACGAACGCCGTCCTCCATCTGCTCGCCATCGCCCGCGAGGCAGAGGTCGACCTCAGCCTGCACGACTTCAACCGGATCGGTGACAAGACTCCGCACGTGGCGGACATGAAGCCGTTCGGCCAGTACGTCATGAACGACGTCGACCGTCACGGTGGCATTCCCGTCGTGATGAAGGCGATGCTCGACGAGGGACTGCTGCACGGTGACGCGCTCACGGTGACGGGCAAGACCCTCGCCGAGAACCTCCGCGACCTCGACCCCGAGCCCATCGACGGCAAGGTCATCCACACGTTCGACAACCCCATCCACGCCAGCGGCGGCATCACGATCCTGCACGGGTCGCTCGCCCCCGAGGGAGCGGTCGTGAAGACCGCCGGCTTCGACGCCACGGTGTTCGAGGGCCCCGCACGCGTCTTCGAGCGCGAGCGCGCGGCGATGGATGCCGTCGCGAACGGCGAGATCGAGCCGGGCTCGGTCATCGTCATCCGCTACGAGGGCCCGAAGGGCGGACCGGGTATGCGAGAGATGCTCGCCATCACGGCGGCCATCAAGGGCGCCGGGCTCGGGAAAGATGTACTACTCTTGACGGACGGACGATTCTCAGGCGGCACAACCGGCCTGTGCATCGGCCACATAGCACCCGAAGCGGTGGACGCAGGTCCCATCGCATTCGTGCGCGATGGTGATCTGATACGGGTCGATATCGCGGCTCGCTCCCTCGACCTACTCGTCGACGAGGCTGAGCTGAACGCCCGCCGTGACGGCTGGGCTCCTCTTCCCCCGCGCTATACCCGTGGCGTTCTGGCCAAGTACTCCAAGCTCGTGCGCTCCGCCGCGGAGGGCGCGACCACCGGCTGACTTCGGCTCCGACATCGTCTCCTCTTCTTCAGCGAGGTTCATCACCATGTCCACCGACATCTCCGCGGCCATTCCCAGGCCGCCGTCCCGCACCCCCTCAGCTCCCGTGATGACGGGAGCGGAGGCCGTCGTCCGCTCGCTCGACAATCTCGGTGTCACCGAGGTCTTCGGGCTGCCGGGCGGCGCGATCATGCCCGTCTACGATCCACTCATGGACGACGAGGCCGTACGCCACATCCTCGTTCGTCACGAGCAGGGCGCAGGGCACGCGGCCGAAGGCTACGCCTCGGCGTCGGGTCGGGTCGGGGTCGCCATCGCGACCTCGGGTCCCGGCGCGACGAACCTCGTGACCGCGATCGCCGACGCCTACATGGACTCCGTGCCACTTGTCTGCATCACGGGCCAGGTGTTCTCGACCCTCATGGGAACGGATGCCTTCCAAGAGGCCGACATCGTCGGCATCACGATGCCGATCACGAAGCACTCCTTCCTGGTGAAGACCGCTGAGGAGATCCCCGGTGCGATCGCGGCGGCGTTCGAGATCGCCGGCACCGGCCGGCCCGGCCCCGTCCTCGTCGACATCACGAAGGACGCTCAGCAGAACACCGCGCCGTTCGTCTGGCCGCCGAAGGTCGATCTGCCGGGATACCGTCCGGTGACGAAGGCGCACGGCAAGCAGATCCAGGCGGCCGCCCAGCTCCTCGCCGAGTCGCAGAAGCCGGTCCTCTACGTCGGCGGCGGCGTGATCCGGGGCCGCGCCTCCGACGAGCTGCTGACCCTCGCCGAGGCGACCGGCGCGCCTGTCGTCACGACGCTCATGGCCCGCGGCGCTTTCCCCGACTCCCACCCGCAGCATCTGGGAATGCCCGGCATGCACGGCACGGTCCCGGCCGTGCTCGCACTGCAGGAGTCCGATCTGATCGTCGCCCTCGGTGCCCGCTTCGACGACCGGGTGACCGGCAAGGCATCGCTCTTCGCCCCGAACGCGAAGGTCGTGCACGTCGACATCGATCCCGCCGAGATCTCGAAGATCCGCTTCGCAGACGTGCCCATCGTGGGAGACGTGCGCGACGTGCTCGTCGACCTCGAATCGGCGTTCCGCGGCGTGATCGGCGACGGAAAGCCCGACACGACCGAGTGGTGGGCCTACCTCGACGGCCTCCGCGAGGAGTTCCCGCTCGGCTACGCGCCGACGACCGACGGCCTGCTGTCTCCGCAGCACGTGATCCAGCGGATCGGCGAGCTCACCGGACCCGAGGGCGTGTACGCATCGGGGGTGGGCCAGCACCAGATGTGGGCCGCGCAGTTCATCAAGTACGAGCGTCCCAACTCGTGGCTCAACTCCGGCGGCGCCGGCACCATGGGCTACGCGGTCCCGGCGGCCATGGGCGCGAAGGTGGCCCAGCCCGACCGTGTGGTCTGGGCGATCGACGGCGACGGCTGCTTCCAGATGACCAATCAGGAGCTGGCGACCTGCGTCATCAACCAGATCCCGATCAAGGTCGCGATCATCAACAACTCGTCGCTCGGCATGGTGCGCCAGTGGCAGACGCTGTTCTTCGACGGCCGCCACTCGAACACCGACCTGAACACAGGGCACGGGACGGCGCGCATCCCCGACTTCGTCAAGCTCGGCGAGGCGTACGGTTGCCTCGCCATCCGGGTCGAGACCGAAGACCAGATCGATGACGCGATCAAGCTGGCGCTCGAGACGAACGATCGCCCCGTCGTGATCGACTTCGTGGTGAGCGCCGACGCCATGGTGTGGCCGATGGTCCCGCAGGGGGTCAGCAACAGCTACATCCAGTACGCCCGCGAGCACGCGCCCGCATTCGACGAGGAGGCCTGAGATGTCGCGCCACGTGCTGAGCCTCCTGGTGGAGGACAAGCCGGGTCTGCTGACCCGTGTCGCCGGGCTGTTCGCCCGACGCGGCTTCAACATCGAGTCGCTCGCCGTCGGTGTGACGGAGGTGCCGGGCCTCTCGCGCATCACCGTCGTCGTCGACGTCGAGGAACTGCCGCTCGAGCAGGTGACGAAGCAGCTGAACAAGCTCGTCAACGTCATCAAGATCGTCGAGCTCGACTTCTCGTCGTCGGTGCAGCGCGAACACATCCTCATCAAGGTGCGTGCTGACAACCAGACCCGCTCGAATGTCATCGAGGTCGCGAACCTGTTCCGCGCGGCGATCGTCGATTACGCCCCCGACGCCCTGGTGGTCGAGGTGACCGGAGACCGCGGCAAGATCGACGCGATCCTCCGCGCTTTCGAGCCCTTCGGCATCAAGGAACTCGCACAGTCGGGTCTGCTCGCCATCGGGCGCGGCGGTAAGAGCATCACCGAGCGCGTTCTGCGCGGCTGACCTTCCGAACCACGAATCAAGGAGAAACACACGAACATGGCCGAGATCTTCTACGACGACCACGCCGACCTGTCGATCATCCAGGGCAAGAAGGTGGCGATCGTCGGCTACGGCTCGCAGGGCCACGCTCACGCGCAGAACCTCCGCGACTCCGGCGTCGAGGTCGTCATCGCGCTCAAGGACGGCTCGAAGTCGGCCGCGAAGGCGCAGGACGAGGGCTTCGAGGTCAAGAACGTCGCGGATGCCGCGGAGTGGGCCGACCTCATCATGATCCTCGCGCCCGACCAGCACCAGCGCTCGATCTACGCCGACTCGATCAAGGACAAGCTCACGGCGGGCAAGACGCTCGCGTTCGCCCACGGCTTCAACATCCGCTTCGGCTACATCGACGCTCCCGAGGGCGTCGACGTCATCCTCGTCGCCCCGAAGGCTCCGGGTCACACGGTGCGCCGCGAGTTCGTCGCGGGTCGCGGCATCCCCGACATCATCGCCGTCGAGCGCGACGCGTCGGGTTCGGCCTGGGACACCGCGCTGTCGTACGCGAAGGCGATCGGCGGCACCCGCGCGGGCGTCATCAAGACCACCTTCACCGAGGAGACCGAGACCGACCTCTTCGGCGAGCAGGCGGTTCTCTGCGGTGGCATGAGCCACCTCGTGCAGTACGGCTTCGAGACGCTGATCGAGGCCGGCTACCAGCCGCAGATCGCCTACTTCGAGGTGCTCCACGAGCTCAAGCTGATCGTCGACCTCATGTGGGAGGGCGGCATCGCCAAGCAGCGCTGGTCGATCTCCGACACCGCTGAGTACGGCGACTACGTCTCCGGCCCCCGCGTGATCTCGCCCGAGGTCAAGGAGAACATGAAGGCCGTGCTCGCCGACATCCAGTCGGGTGCGTTCGCACAGCGCTTCATCGCCGACCAGGACAACGGCGCCACCGAGTTCCTCGGCCTTCGCGAGAAGGAGCAGGGTCACCCGATCGAGGCGACCGGCAAGGAGCTGCGCGGTCTCTTCGCTTGGAAGCAGCAGGACAGCGACTACATCGAGGGCAGCGCCGCGCGCTGACCCGTGACGAGCGGCACCGCCCGCTCCGCGACCCTCGGCGGCACCCCGTCGAGCCCGGCCTCGTGCCACGGAAGCCCGGTCCCCATCAGGGGCCGGGCTTTCGGCGTGCGCCGATACCACCGAGACCTTTTACGATGGAGGCATGCCCGTCCCGAAGAAGCAGTTCGCTCGCGCGCGCCTGGGGGCGGTGTGCGTCGCAGCTTCTGTGGTCGCGGGGGCGATCACCGCACCGGCGGCCTGGTCCGTCACGACGGAGGCCGTCGACCCCGTTCCGCATTCGGATGCTCCGGTCGCACCGGTGATTCCGGACGACACCTTCTCCGACGAGGACGACATGGCCCCGGCACCGGGCGAGACGGTGACGCCGTCGCCCGTGCCGACGGACTCGCCGTCGCCGACAGACGGCGTACCGACGCCGACGCCGACGCCGACGCCGACCAGCCCGGCACCCACCGAGCCGCCGGTCGAGCCGTCGCCGGCCGCTCCGACCGAGCCGGCGCCCGCGCCCGTGCCGCCGCGGATCGACGCAGAACCCGATGGTCGTGTGCCCACGGCCGTGCGGCTCGGGGCGTTGCTGGGATACGCCTACCGCAACCCCGGGGTCGCCTCGCCGACACCGGCGCCGAGCGACGCCGTCGATCTGGACGGGAGCCCCGACGTGGGTGGATCCGCCGAACTCGGCGCGTCCGTTCCCGCGCAGGACCCGACGGGTCGCACCGACGCGGTGCGCGTCGGATCGTTGCACGATGGCTCGGGCACAGAGCTCGCGAAGCCGGCGGTGTGGGCGCCTTGGGGTGGGGCTTTGATCTTGGCTGGTGCCGCCGTCGCCGTCTTCGTGCTCCGCGGGGGTCGGCAGATCGGTCGTTGACGCGCCCGGCTTGTTCGCGCAGCTCGGCTGCCGGCTGCCGGGCGCTACTCTGAACATGTGACGAGCCGCGATGACGATGCCCTGAGCTGGGCCGGAGACGACGACCCGACTCTCGTCTCGGCTCCTGCCACGGAGCCCGCACCCGCGCCGTCGCAACGGCCGAGGGATGAGCCGGTCGAAGTCGCCGCCGACGAAGCGGCCGATGCCGGCGCGGACGGTTCCGCCGCGGGACTGAGCAACACGGCCCTGATCGCGCTCGGGGTGCTCGGCGGCGTTTACCTCCTGTACTCGATCGGATGGTTCGTGGGAGGGATGCGCGTCCACAACCTGAGCGGTCTGCTCGGGATCGAGGCCGCGGTCTCGGTTCCCGTGCTCGTGCTCGCGGTCGCCGCGCCCGCGATCTGGTTCGTCGCGACATATGCGCTCACACGCAGCTCGCGCGCGTGGGTGAGGTTCGTCTGGCTCGTCGCGGGGGCGTTGCTCCTCGTGCCGTGGCCGTTCGCGACCCTCGGGGCGGGGAGCTGATGATGGCGAGCGAAGCACGAGGAGTCGCGCAGACGCCTCCGGTCTGGCGGGTGGCGGTCGTCGCGGGAGCGTTCGGCCTGTTCTACGCATACGCGGTCTGGGCTGCCGTCCCGTTGTTGTTGACCCCGTCACCGGCACGGACCGCGGTCGGATGGGTGGCCGTCGTCGCTGCCGTGGTGCTGCCGATCGTCATCTTCGCGGGGGCCTTCGCGCTCGGGTGGCGCCGACGCTCGGGATCTTTCGCCCTGATCCTCCTGGCGGGGCTCGGGCTCTCAGCGGTGTTCTTCCTGAACGTCCTCTCGTTCGCCCTCACCTCCGGCGCCGTCTGAGTCGGCGGAACGTCACACGGTCATGGGAGCGGCCGACGCCGCGCTAGGCTGAGACGACCCGCCGCACCGCCGTCGGCTGTCGTGGCGACCACCCGTTCCGCGCTTCTGCGCATGCTCCAGAGGATCGTCCGTGCCCCAGCCCGTCGTGCTCATCGCCGAAGAACTCTCGCCCGCAACGATCGATGCTCTCGGTCCTGACTTCGAGATCCGATCGGTCGACGGCGCCGACCGCGCCGCGCTGCTTCCTGCTCTCGCCGACGCGCACGCCGTCCTGATCCGCTCCGCGACCAAGATGGATGCCGAGGCAATCGCCGCCGCCCCGTCGCTGAAGGTCATCGCTCGCGCGGGCGTCGGACTCGACAACGTCGACATCAAGGCCGCGACAGCCGCCGGCGTCATGGTCGTCAACGCCCCGACGTCAAACATCATCTCGGCGGCCGAGCTGACGGTCGGCCACATCCTGAGCCTCGCGCGTCACATTCCGGCCGCTCATGCCTCGCTCGCCGCAGGCGCCTGGAAGCGCTCGTCCTTCACCGGCACCGAGCTCTTCGAGAAGACCGTGGGCATCATCGGCCTCGGTCGTATCGGCGCGCTCATCGCCGCGCGCGTGCAGGCATTCGGCGTGAACGTCGTGGCATACGACCCCTACGTCACACCCACTCGCGCGCAGCAGCTCGGCGTGACCCTGCTGAGCCTCGACGACCTCCTCACGCAGAGCGATTTCGTCACGATCCACATGCCGAAGACTCCGGAGACGACGGGCATGATCGGCGCGGAGCAGTTCGCACGCATGAAGAAGTCGGCCTACGTGGTCAACGTGGCGCGCGGTGGCCTGATCGACGAAGAGGCACTGTACACCGCTCTCACGACGGGTGAGATCGCCGGGGCGGGGCTCGACGTCTTCACGAGCGAGCCTCCGAAGGAAGACGGCACCGCGTTCCCGCTCCTCTCGCTGCCTAACGTCGTCGTCACGCCTCACCTCGGGGCCTCGACCGACGAGGCGCAGGAGAAGGCGGGCGTCTCGGTGGCGAAGTCGGTCAAGCTCGCGCTCGAAGGTGATCTGGTGCCCGACGCCGTGAACGTCGCCGGTGGTGTGATCGACCCATTCGTGCGTCCCGGTATCGCGCTGGTCGAGCAGCTCGGGCAGATCTTCACGGGTCTCGCGCCCAGCGCGCTGACGAGCCTCGACATCGAGGTCCGCGGCGAGCTGGCCGACTACGACGTCAGCGTCTACCGCCTCGCGGCGCTGAAAGGGATCTTCACCAACATCGTCAGCGAGAACGTCTCGTACGTGAACGCGCCGCTCTTCGCCGAGCAGCGCGGCATCGAGACGCGTCTCATCGTCGAGTCCGAGAGCCCGCTGTACCGCAACATCACGATCCTGCGGGGCACCCTCTCCGACGGCTCGGTCCTCACCGTCGAAGGCACCCTCGCCGGAACGCGCATGGTCCCGAAGGTCGTCGGCATCAACGGCTACGAGGTCGAGGTGCCCATCGAACGGCACCACGTGGTGATGCGCTATGCCGACCGCCCGGGGATCGTGGCGATCTACGGCCAGAAGCTGGGGGAGGCGGGAATCAACATCGCCGGCCTTCAGGTCGCGCGTCCCGACGCTTCCGGTCGCGCTCTTTCGGTGCTGACGGTCGACTCGCCGGTGCCGGACCACCTTCTCGACGAGATGCGCGAGGCCGTGGCCGCCGACCTGTTCCGCCAGATCGAGCTGACCGGCTTCTGAGATCGGTCAGCGCTTCGTGACGCCGAGGACGAGGCCGATCAGCGCGTCGAAATCTTCGCCCTGCGGGACGGGCCCGACGACCGCGCCCGCGCCGAGTGCGTTGTTGAAGTAGAGGCCGTCGCCCACCAGGAGGACGAGCTGAAGCGCGGTCTCGTCACGGGTGTGGCCGCGCAGCGCGTCCTCCCACAGGGTGCGGACATCACGAAGCGCGGCGCTGGCCGCGGGATGACCGCTCTGGGCGAGCCGAGAGCCGGCGAGGAGCGCGCGATCGAGGGCGCTGTCCTCCATGACGGAGGTGCGGAGGTAGGCCGCGACGATGCCCTCGGGATGCTGCGCCATGTCGTCGACATCGAGGCGGGCGAGCTCCATCATCCGCTCGAGCAGCGCCGTCTCAAGCGCCTCCTTCGAGCCGTAGTGGTAGAGCAGGCCGCCCTTGGAGACGCCGGCGGCCGCAGCCACGGCATCCATCGTCGCGCCGCGCGCGCCGTCGGAGATCAGAAGGTTCTCGTACGCGTCGAGCACGCTTTCGCGGGCACGTGGGGGACGACTCATGTCTCCAATCCTCTCGCGTCTGAGCGTTCGCTCCTGTTACTATACCGGCTGGACGGTGAACTTATGACTTTGACTGAAGAGATCGCAATCGCTGACGGCCAGGGCCGGCGGGTCGGCTGGCGCGGGTGGGCAGCCCTCGGCGTGCTCATGCTGCCCGTACTGCTCGTGTCGGTCGACAACACGGTGCTGAGCTTCGCGCTGCCCGAGATCGCCCGCGCGCTGAGCCCGACCAGCGCCCAGCAGCTCTGGATCATCGACGTGTACCCCCTCATCCTCGCGGGACTGCTCGTGACGATGGGCTCCCTCGGCGACCGGTTCGGACGACGTCGGATGCTGCTGATCGGTGCGACCGGCTTCGCGGCCGTCTCCGCGCTTGCGGCCTTCGCTCCGAGCGCCGAGCTGCTGATCGTGGCGCGGGCGGCGATGGGCGTGTTCGGGGCGATGCTGATGCCGTCGACCCTCTCGCTGTTGCGGAGCATCTTCACCGACCGTGATCAGCGGCGCCTCGCGATCGCGGTCTGGGCCTCGATGTTCTCCGCTGGCGCAGCCCTCGGGCCGATCGTCGGCGGTCTCCTGCTCGAGCACTTCAGCTGGGGCTCGGTGTTCCTCATGGCGGTGCCGGTCCTCGTGCCCCTGCTCGTACTCGCGCCCTTCCTCGTGCCCGAGAGCCGCGATCCGCGACCGGGCCGCATCGACCCGATCAGCATCGCTCTGTCGATGCTGACGATGGTGCCGATCGTGTACGCGATCAAGGACTTCGCGGTGAAGGGGTGGGGCATCACCCCGCCGGTGCTGTTCGCGCTCGGCCTGGTGTTCGGCTGGCTCTTCGTGCGTCGACAGCTTCGTGTGAGCGAGCCGATGCTCGACATGCGACTTTTCTCCCGCGGCACTTTCAGTGGTGCCTTGCTGGTCAACCTCCTGAGCGTCGTGGCCCTCGTCGGCTTCCTGTACTTCGTGACGCAGCATCTGCAGCTGATCGTCGGTCTCTCGCCGCTCCAGGCCGGGCTCGCCCTCGTGCCCGGTCTCGCCATGATGATCATCGCCGGGCTGGGAGTCGTCCCGATCTCGCGCCGGGTCTCGCCGCGGATCGTGGTGCCCGCAGCCCTGACGTTGTCGGCAGCCGGGTACGTCATGATCGCGCTCCTGACCGACGCGGAGAGCATGATCGAGCTCGTCCTCGCGTTCGCTCTCCTCGGCATGGGCATCGGCGCGGCAGAGACCGTGTCGAATGAGCTGGTGCTCGCAAGCGCTCCGCCCGCGAAGGCCGGGGCGGCCAGCGCGGTGTCCGAGACCGCGTATGAAGTGGGCGCGGTTCTCGGCACCGCCGTGCTCGGCGGCATCCTCACGGCGATGTACCGCGTCGGCATGGCCGTGCCCGAGGGCGTGCCTGCGGAGGCCGCCGATGCGGCCCGCGAGACCCTCGCGGGAGCCGTCAACGTCGCGCAGGACCTGCCCGAGCCGATCGGGCGTCAGCTGATGGACGCGGCCGCTCACGCGTTCGACTCCGGTGTCGGCGTGACCGCGGCCATCGGTGCCGTGCTCGTCGTCTGCGCGGGGATCATCGCGGCCACTACGCTGAAGGGATCCCACTCGCGGCGTGCCGAGCACTGAGCTCGCGACGCGCCGCGTCGCCGAGAACGAGGAGAGCGATGTCGCGTGTCGTGAAGCTGGCCGTGATTCCGGGCGACGGAATCGGTCCCGAGGTCGTCGCCGAGGCCGAGAAGGTCCTCGACGCGGCGGTGGCGGGAACGGATGTCGTCATCGACAAGACGCGGTTCTCGCTCGGTGCCGCCCGGTACCTCGAGACCGGCGACACGCTGACAGACGACGACCTCGCGGCCATCGCGGGGCACGACGCGATCCTCCTCGGCGCGGTGGGGGGAGTGCCCGGTGATCCGCGGCTGCGCGACGCGAACATCGAGCGGGGACTCCTGCTGAAACTGCGATTCGAACTCGACCACTACGTCAACCTGCGGCCGTCGAAGCTCTATCCGAGCGTTCCGGGTCCGCTCGCCGAGCCGGGGGAGATCGACTTCGTCGTGGTGCGGGAGGGGACCGAGGGCCCGTACGTCGGCAACGGCGGGAGCATCCGGCGAGGCACCCCCCACGAGGTCGCCAACGAGACGTCCGTGAACACCGCATTCGGGGTCGAGCGGGTCGTGCGCTACGCCTTCGATCTCGCTGAGCGGCGGCGCCGCAAGCTGACGCTCGTGCACAAGACCAACGTGCTCGTGCATGCCGGCGGCATCTGGAAGCGCATCGTGGACGAGGTGGCGGCGGAGCACCCCGACGTCGCCGTAGACTATCTGCACGTCGACGCGGCGACGATCTTCCTGGTCACGAACCCGGGCCGCTTCGATGTGATCGTCACCGACAACCTCTTCGGCGACATCCTGACCGACTTGGCCGGCGCCGTCACCGGAGGCATCGGCCTCGCCGCATCGGGGAACATCAATCCCGACGGCGCGTTCCCTTCGATGTTCGAACCCGTCCACGGATCGGCGCCCGACATCGCAGGTCAGCAGAAGGCCGATCCCACGGCCGCGATCCTCTCCGTTTCGTTGCTGCTCGATCACCTCGGGCTCACGGAGGCCGCTCGACGCGTCACCCACGCCGTCGAGGCCGACATCGCCGACCGTAGCTCGGACCCCCGTACGACGACGCAGATCGGCGACGCGATCGCGGCTCGGCTCCAGGCGTAGCCTGGAAATCGCCCGCCGCCCGACATCCGCTTGGAAGACAGATGACTCTCCTCGAAAACGACCCCGACGCCGGACTCGAACCCCTCGATTTCGCCGTCACCCGAAACCTCACCGCGGCCCCCGCCGCCCGTCGCGAGGAGATCCTCGCGAATCCCGGGTTCGGCACCCACTTCACCGACCACATGGTCGACATCTGTTGGTCGGTCCGCGGCGGCTGGCACCGTCCGCGCGTCCAGCCCTACGGTCCGATCACTCTCGACCCCGCCGCGGCGGTGCTGCACTACGGGCAGGAGATCTTCGAGGGCATCAAGGCGTACCGGCACGCGGACGGCTCGGTGCACACCTTCCGTCCCGACCAGAACGGCCGGCGACTTCAGCGGTCGGCTCGTCGCCTCGCGCTGCCGGAGCTTCCGGTGGAATGGTTCGTCCAGTCGCTTCGCGAGCTCATCGCGGTCGACGGCGACTGGGTGCCCTCCGGTGCCGACCAGTCGCTCTACCTGCGCCCGTTCATGTTCGCGAAGGAGGCTTTCCTCGGAGTGCGCCCCGCGAACAAGGTCGCGTACTACGTGATCGCCAGCCCCGCGGGCGCCTACTTCACCGGCGGCGTGAAGCCGGTGTCGATCTGGCTCAGCGAGGACTATGCCCGCGCAGGCAAGGGCGGCACGGGCGCGGCCAAGACCGGTGGCAACTACGCGTCGAGCCTGCTGCCGCAGGCGGAGGCGTACGAGAACGAGTGCGACCAGGTCGTGTTCCTCGATCAGGACCGCAACGTCGAGGAGCTCGGCGGCATGAACGTCGTGTTCGTCTACAAGGACGGCACGATCGTCACGCCGCAGTCCGACTCGATCCTCGAGGGCATCACCCGCGACTCGATCCTGCAGCTCGCGCGCGACCGCGGGCACAAGGTCGAGGGGCGCGCCGTCTCGCTCGACGAATGGCGCCGGGGTGTGGCATCCGGCGACATCGTCGAGGTCTTCGCCTGCGGCACCGCTGCCGTCGTCACCCCGATCGGCGTGCTCAAGGGTCGCGACTTCTTCGACGAGCAGCCCGTCGGTCAGCTCGCCCTTTCGCTGCGCGAAGAGCTCACCGACATCCAGTACGGACGACGCGAAGACAAGCACGGCTGGCTCGTGCGATTGGACGGCTGAGATGAAGATCGTACGTTTCTCGCACAACGAGACCATTCGTTACGGCATCCTCGACGGCACCGATCTGGTGACCCTCGCGGGTGATCCGATGTACGCCGGCTACGACACGACGGGCGATCGCGTGGCGCTGAGCGACGCTGTGCTCCTGGCACCCGTCATCCCGCGATCGAAGATCATCGCGGTCGGCCGCAACTACCGGGAGCACGCCGCCGAGTTCGGGAACGAGGTTCCCGCCGAACCGCTGCTGTTCTTCAAGCCGAACACCTCCGTCATCGGCCCGGGCGACGCGATCGTCCGCCCGACGCAGTCGCAGCAGGTGGACTTCGAGGGGGAGCTCGCCGTCGTCATCGGCAAGGTCACCCGCAATGTCTCGGTCGACGACGCGCTGAGCCATGTGTTCGGCTATTCGATCGCCAACGACGTCACAGCGCGCGATCTGCAGCGCAGCGACGGTCAGTGGACCCGGGCGAAGGGCTTCGACACGTTCTGCCCGCTCGGGCCGGCGATCGAGACCGACTTCGACCCGTCGCAGGCCCAGCTCGTGGCCCGCGTGAACGGGGAGGAGAAGCAGCGTGCACCGCTGACGGACATGGTGCACGGCATCGCCGACCTCATCGCCTACGCCTCGGCGGCGTTCACGCTGCTGCCGGGCGACGTCATCCTGACGGGAACACCTGCCGGGGTCGGCCCGCTCGTCGCGGGCGACGTCGTGGAGGTCGAGATCGATGGTCTCGGCATCCTGCGCAACATCGTCCGGGATGCCTGACACGGTCGACACCCCTGCTCCGAGCGCGGCGTCCGCCGGCGTCCCACGGGAGGTCGTGCGGCGCCGCGCGCTCGTCGTGCTCTCGCTGGGCCAGGTGCTCGGCGGCATCGGTTTCGGGTCGACCATCTCACTCGGAGCTGTCATCACCGAGCGACTCACGGGCGACGAGGCTCTGGCAGGTCTCCCGACCGCCGCGGTGACGCTCGGTGCCGCCCTGCTCGCGGTGCCGCTGGCCTCCCTCGCGTCGCGTTCGGGGAGGCGCCCGGCGCTTGCTCTCGGGATGCTTCTCGCGCTCGTCGGCGTGGCACTCGTCGTCGTGGGTACGGCGGCGGGGCTGTTTCCGGTCCTGCTCGTCGCCTTCGCCTTGATCGGCGCGGGCCAGGCCGCCAATCTGCAGTCGCGGTTCGCCGCCACCGACCTGGCAACCGATCGAACACGCGGGCGCGACCTGTCGATCGTTGTCTGGGCGACCACGATCGGTGCGGTGCTCGGTCCGAACCTGATCGGTGCCGGCGAAGCGCTCGGCGGCGCCGTGGGGATGCCCCCGCTGACAGGTCCGTATCTGTTCACGGCGGTCGCGCAGGTGCTGGCCATCGTCCTCTACCTGTTGGCTCTCCGGCCCGACCCGCTGCTCCTCGCGCGCGAGTCGAGCGCCGGGAGATCGGGCGCCTCGACCACGGCGCTGTCTCGACCTGACCGGCCTCGCGCGGCGCGCTACGCCATTCTCGCGATAGCCGGCTCTCACGGGGTCATGGTGTCGGTGATGGCGATGACGCCGCTTCATCTGGTCCATCACGGCGCCGAGCTGTCAGTCGTCGGGCTGACCATCAGCCTGCATATCGCCGGGATGTACGCGCTCTCGCCCGTCTTCGGCATCCTCGCCGACAGGCTCGGGCGCGTGCCCACGGTGCTGCTCGGGCAGGCTCTGCTCGCCGCGTCACTCGTCGTAGCCGCTTTGGGTGCGGAATCGTCCGCCGCCGTCACGGTCTCGCTCATTCTGCTCGGGCTCGGCTGGAGCGCGGCCACCGTGGCGGGATCGGCGCTGCTGACCGAGGCGTCGTCACCGGAGCGCCGGACGACCCGGCAAGGACGCAGCGACGCGGTCATGAACGTCGTGGGAGCAGCGGGCGCTGCCGCAGCCGGGGGCGTGCTCGGGCTGATCGGCTACGCGGGACTGGCGACGTGGGCTCTCGTCATCGTCGCGCTGGTCGCGATCGGTGGCGTCATCGTGGGGCGGTCGATGCGCTCCGCTGACGGCGCGAACGATTCGGCGGGCGTCTAGTCGTCGCGCCTGTCGACGGCAAGCATTTTGCTGCGGGCCGGAAGGCTGGCACCGTGGAGTCATGAGCCACCGCGCACAGTTGATCATCGCCCTCGTCGCGAGTGCGATCCTCTTCCTCTCCATCGCGCTGATGTTCGCGCTGGTGATCATCAGCTTCTTCACCGACGGCATCGAGTTCGCCGGTGATCCTCACATCGCCGACGCGATCGCCGTGACCGGCTGGGCGCGGACGGCGTGACGCTCGCGCGCGCCGTCGTCTCCGGCTGATCAGCCGAGGAGAGCGGCCACGGCGAGCTCGACGTCGCTCTCGTCATTGAAGACGTGGAACGCGAGGCGGGCATTGCCACGGCGACCGGATGCGGTGACCCCGGCGGCCGTCAGTCGCGCGAGGTCCGCGCCGGCGGGGTCGGGCCAGGTGACGATGGGCGTGGCTCGCAGGGGCTCGGGAAGTCCGAGTCGCTCGCGGAAGGCGGAAGCGAGGCCGGTCACTCGCGTGTGGAGGGCGGAGGCGTCGGCGCCGGCGAACATCGCCAGCGCGGGCTCTGCTCCCACCATCGCCTGCCAGGCCGGTGACACATCGAAGCGCCGCGCGGAGCGCGCGAGCGACGCGTCTACGCCGTAGCACGCGGCCCAGGGATCCTCGCCGGCGTACCAGCCGGCATGGAGCGGCGTGAGTGTCGCTGCGAAGTCATCGCCGACGACGAGGAACGCGACGCCGCGAGGCGCGCACAGCCACTTGTAGGTGTGGCAGACAAGGGCATCGAACATCTCTGCATCGACGGGGAGCCACCCCGCCGCCTGCGTGGCGTCGCACAGTGTACGAGCGTTGTTCCGCCGGGCCGCGTCGACGATCGCCGTCGCGTCGGCGACCTCTCCGGTGGCCGACTGCACGATCGAGAACGCGACGAGGTCGACATCCGCTGTGATCGCCCTGGCGAGATCTGCCAGGGGAACCGCGCGCACTCGGATGTCGCGACCGGCGTGCGCGAACGGGAGCACGAGCGACGAGAACTCGCCCTCGGGGCAGAGCACGGTCGCGCCATCGGGGAGGGACGCCGCGATCATGCCGACCATGACCGAGGTCTGCGATCCGATGGCGATGCGCTCGGGCGCGGTGTTCACCAGGCGTGCGAAATGACTGCGGCACCGCTCGGTGACGGCGGCGTAATGAACGAGGTCGGGACGGGCGTCGAGATCGGCGACGACCGCCGCTCGCGTCGCATGCGTCGGCAGGCCCGTGCTGCATGCGGCGAGGTAGCCACGTGCCCCCGAGAATGCGGCGTGAAGCTCCTCGGGTAGGAGGGTCGTCGTCTGCATGCATCCAGACTGCGCCCCGCTGATCTATTGGTCTACGGCAGGATTTGCATGTAAAGCATCATGGGGAGTTATCTTTGCGCATGAGCATCCCGGACTATCGTCTCGATGTCGCCGAGCTGCGCATCGTGCGGGCCATCGCCGACGGCGGGTCGATCACCGCGGCTGCGTCGGCCCTGGGCTACAGCCAGCCAGCCGTGAGCCAGCAGGTCAAGCGACTCGAACAGCGTCTCGGGGTGCCCGTCGTCGAGCGTGTCGGCCGGCGGATGCGGCTCACTGAAGCCGGTCGCGTGATCGCCCGGCACGCGGCGGCGGTGGCGACGGCCATCGAGGCCGCCTCCGGCGAGCTCGCCGAACTCGCCGGGTTGCGTTCGGGAACGGTGCGCATGGTCGGCTTTCCCTCTGCTTCGCCGACGGTGTTGCCGCGGCTCATGGATCGGCTGGCCCAGGCGGAGCCCGGGCTGACGCTGACGTACGTCGAGGCGGAGCCCCCCGAGGCGATCGCAGATGTCCGCGCCGACCGCGCCGACATCGCCCTCACCTTCGGCTATCCCGGCGATCGGAGCGACCCGCACGGCGAGAACGCACGCGGTCTCGACGCCGCGCTCATCGGCTACGACGATCTGCTGGCGGTGCTGCCGGCCGACCACCCTGCCGCTCACGGATCCGGCGCCATCGAGATCGCGCTGCTGGCGCACGAGGCGTGGATCGCCGGGTGCCCCCGCTGCCGAGGGCACCTGCTCGAGGTGTGCGGGCGAGCGGGGTTCGTCCCCGCGATCCGATTCGAGACCGACAACTTCGTCGCGGTCGAGCAGCTCGTCGCGCAGGGGATCGGTGTCGCGACCCTCCCGGGGCTCGCGGTCGCATCATTCCCGGTCCTTCCGGGTGTGGTCACACGTCCGCTGCCGGCGAGTGAACGCCGCGCCATCCACGCGGTGTCGGCGGGTGGCGCGGGCCGCGTGCCGGCGGTGGCCTCCGTGCTCGGCCACCTCCGGGCCGTCGTCGCGGAGCTCACCGACACGGATGCGCACGCGAACTAAGCTGGAGGGGATGTCCAACGCACCTCACCCCGCCACCACGACCGCTTCCGGAACCGACGTCCGCGTGCGGTTCTGCCCCTCGCCGACCGGCTTGCCGCACGTCGGCCTGATCCGCACGGCCCTGTTCAACTGGGCATACGCGCGCCACAACGGCGGCAAGATGGTCTTCCGCATCGAAGACACCGACGCGGCGCGCGATAGCGAGGAGAGCTACCAGCAGCTTCTCGAGGCCCTGCGGTGGCTCGAGATCGACTGGGACGAGGGTGTCGAGAAGGGCGGCCCGCATGCCCCGTACCGCCAGTCGCAGCGTCACGAGATCTATCGCGAGGTGCTCGACAAGCTCATCGCTGCCGGTGTCGTGTACGAGTCGTACTCGACGGCAGAGGAGATCGACGCCCGCAACGAGGCGAACGGACGCGCGAAGCAGCTCGGCTACGACAACTACGACCGCGGTCTCACCGACGAGCAGAAGGCGGCGTTCCGCGCCGAGGGGCGAGAGCCCGCGTGGCGTCTGCGGGTGCCGGAC
The DNA here is from genome assembly GCF_003610405.1 of Microbacterium sp. AG238. GTDB lineage: Bacteria > Actinomycetota > Actinomycetes > Actinomycetales > Microbacteriaceae > Microbacterium. The sequence goes on along the minus strand of NZ_RAQC01000001.1, from coordinate 496,877 downwards.
CACGACCTGACCTTCGTCGACCTCATCCGAGGCGAGGTCACGTTCCCCGCCGGATCGTTCCCCGACTTCGTGATCGTTCGGGCCGGCGGCATCCCGCTCTACACGTTCGTGAACCCCGTCGACGACGCGCTCATGGGCATCACGCACGTCCTCCGCGGCGAGGACCTCATGCCGTCGACGGCGCGTCAGCTCGCGCTGTACGCGGCGCTGATCGAGGCGGGCGTCACCGATTTCGTCCCGCGCTTCGGGCACATGCCCCTCGTCCTCGGCGACACCGGCAACAAGAAGCTGTCGAAGCGTGACCCGAAGGCCGACCTCTTCCTGCAGCGAGAGAGGGGCTTCATCCACGAGGGGCTCCTGAACTACCTGTCGCTCCTCGGCTGGTCGATCGCGCCCGACCGCGACGTCTTCACGCGTGACGAGCTCATCGCCGCGTTCGACATCGCCGATGTGAACCCGAACCCGGCCCGCTTCGATCAGAAGAAGGCCGAGTCGATCAACGGCGACCACGTGCGGATGCTCGCACCCGACGACTTCGCCGAGCGCCTCGTGCCCTACCTCGCCGGCGCCGGGCTGATCCAGAACCCGCCCACGGCGGGGGAGCGCGAGATCCTCGAAGCGGCGGCGCCGCTCGTGCAGGAGCGGATGCAGCTGCTGGGCGATGCGCCCGGCCTGCTCGGCTTCCTCTTCCGGTCCGAGGTCGCATACGAGGACGACGCGCTGTCGGGTCTTCCCGCCAACGCGGGCGAGGTGCTCGTCGCGTCTGTCGGCGCCCTCGAGCTGGTTCCCGAGCAGGGCTTCACCGCGGCGGCGGTGCAGGAGGCGCTCGCGCCCGCGCTGATCGAGGGACTGGGTCTCAAGCCGCGTGTCGCTTACGGCCCGCTTCGCGTCGCCCTCAGTGGACGTCGCGTGTCGCCGCCTTTGTTCGAGTCGATGGAGCTGCTCGGCAAGGCTGAGACCATCCGCCGGCTCGACGCGCTGGTGCAGCGCGTCGGCTGACGCGCCCGGGCGGCACTCGGTTTGGCCGCATCCTCTCCGTCAGGTAGAGTTATTCCTCGGTGCGACTGAGGTCAAACCGACCATGGGGTATGGTGTAATTGGCAACACGGCGGTTTCTGGTACCGTTGTTCTTGGTTCGAGTCCAGGTACCCCAGCTTTGAGAAAAGCCCCGCTTCGGCGGGGCTTTTCTGTTGGTTCCGCGGCGGCCGCGATCAGCGACGCGGGTTCGACTGTGCCAGCCGGGGCGCCACGATTGCGGCGGCGATCAGCGGGGTGGCCAGGAAGAGCCACGCCGTGACCGGAAGCCCCGGCATCGCGAGCAGGGCTCCGACGATGAGGTTGCCGATCAACACCGCGACGCCCCCACAGGTGGCGAGCAAACCGAAGAACGACCCTGTCGGGTGGTCGTCCGCGAAGCGGGGGACGAGTGAGAGTGCGGTCGGGTTGGTCGTCATGTGGCCGGCCACGACGAGGGACGCCGCCGCGACGACGATCGTGACGCGTACAGCATCCGCGGCGGGTGCCAGTGCTCCCAGCGCCACGACAGCGAAGCCGGCGGCAGACAGGACATAGCCGATGCGGAGGGCGACAGAAGCCCCGACGCGCGCCGACCAGCGCGCGACGGGGATCTGCAGCGTCAGCGTCAGGATCGATACCCACGCGAACATCCCGGCGGTCGCGGTCGCCGGGTGTTCCGTCGTCGCGAGCTGCAACGGCAGCGCGAGATAGAGCTGGTTGTAGGCGAGCAGGTCCGCGGCGTGCGCGGCCGAGAAGCCGACGAAGCGCCGATCGCGCAGCGACCACCAGTGGCCCGTGGGTGTCGTGGTGGCCTCCGACGTGGGTTCGCGTCGGACGACGGGCAGCGAGACGGCGAGGAACAACCCGATCAGGACGAAGAAGGCGGCCCCGAACAGGGCGACCGTCTCGAACCCCCAGCCGAGGAGGGCGGCGCCGACGACAGGACCCGTGACGGCGCCGAGCTCGCCGGTGATGCTGAGCCAGGCGAAGAGCGACGCGCGTGTGGCAGCGCCCGAGGCGGGGCGCCGACGCTCGGCATCCGCGAGGAGCACGTTGAGCCCCGGAGAGAAGAGAGCCCCGCCGAGGCCGGTGAGGACGGTCCCGGTGACGAAGAGCACGAGCTGGGGCGACTCCAGGGTCAGGGACGCCGCGAGCGTCGTGAACCCGGCGACCCGGACGCCGCAGCCGAGGAGGATGACTCGACGCGCGCCCATCCTGTCGGCGAGCACGCCGCCGACGAGGAACATCCCCTGCTGGGCGAACGTGCGGACCCCGAGGATGAGTCCGACGGTGGTGGCCGCGACACCGAAGTCTTCGGTGAGGACGAGGGCGAGGAATGGCACGACGGCGTAGAAGCCGGTGTTGAACAGGAACTGCGTCGCGAGCAGCACCGGGGTGCGCGCGGCGCGCGGCGAGGCGCCACCGGGGCGGGGGATCTGCACGTCGGGTTCTCTCGGGCTTCGGATGTCGTTGGGGGCGCCGCCGAGTTCGGCTGAGCGGCGGGCGGCGCGACGGGCCGGAACGATCATCGCAAGACGACGGCCGTGCGGCCGCGAGCGGCATGCGGTGGAGTGACAATGGGCGTATGGGACTCTTCATGCAGCGACCGGAGGAACCGAGCGAGTGGGCAGGTCTGCCGTCTGAGCCTGTACGCCGCACGTCGAACGCGGAGTTGCTGCCCGACGAGCCGCCACCCGCCGATCCCGCGGGCGATCTCCTCGGCGGGGGCGGCATCGCGTCGATCACGATTCCGCTTCCGGTCCCGTCGGAGCCGGCGGGCGAGGGGGCCGATGGCGACAGCGAGGCGGAGTCAGGTACGGAGCCGCCCGCTGTCTGACAGGTGTCGGATAAGCTGAGGTCATGGACCCGCGGTCGATGCGCAGCCGAGAGGCGCTGCGTCGCGCCGCGCTCGATCTGGCCGCTGTGCGCCCGCTCACCGACCTGTCGGTGTCGGAGATCTGCCGTACCGCAGGTGTCACCCGCGACACCTTCTACCGCCATGCCGACGCGCCCGTCTCGCTCGTCGCCGACGCGTTGAGTGTCGAGCTGGCGGACGTGCTCTCGGATGTCGGCGAGCTCGATTCGCTGTCGACCGCCGAAGGACTTCTGCTCCAGCACGTGAAGCAGCGCGCCGACGTCTATCGCGGGGCTCTGCATCCCTCGCTCGCTGCTCCGATCCGTGCCGTGCTCGAACGGGTCATCGCCGCAGGCCTCGAGGAATGGCTCGCACGGCATCCCGAAATCGAGCCGCCTGCGATCGATGATCTGCCGTCGCGAGAGATCGCTGTGGCGTACGCGGCGGGTGGGACGGTCGCGGCGATCGAGGCTTGGCTGCGCTCGGGTGCCGATGACGTGGCGTGGGCGACGAGGGCGATCCTCGCCGCATCGCCGGAATGGTGGCTGCGGTGACGCAGCCGAACGAGAGGAGATCACGATGAAGGCAGCAGTGTTCCACGCGAAGGAAGACCTCCGCGTGGAGAACGTCGAAGAACCGACCGTGGAGGCTGGGCAGGTGAAGCTCAAGAACGCCTTCGCGGGGATCTGCGGGTCGGACCTGCACGTGTACTACGCGCCTGAGGCCGCGGGCCTCACCCTGGACGAGCCGCACCCGGTGACGGGCGCTCAGCTTCCGCAGATCCTCGGACACGAGTTCGCGGGAACCGTCGTCGAGGTCGGTGAGGGCGTCGAGGGAGTCTCCGTCGGCGACCGCGCCGCCGTCTGGCCGGTCTACTACTGCGGCGAGTGCCCCGCGTGCGAGAAGGGCATGTTCAACGCCTGCCAGAAGATCGGCTTCCACGGGCTCAGCTCGCACGGCGGCGGGATGGCGGAGTACACGACGGTTCCGGCCTTGATGCTGCACAAGCTCCCCGAGAACGTCGACCTCCGCATGGGCGCGCTCGTCGAGCCGATGGCGGTCGCCTGGCATGCTGTCGAGCGATCGCATGTGACGTCCGGACAGACGGCGATCGTCGCGGGGGCCGGCCCGATCGGTATCGGTGTCTGGTTCGCTCTCAAGGCCCACGGTGTCGAGAAGGTCCTCGTTTCGGAGCCCAGCGCCGCGCGGCGTGAGACGATCGCCGCCCTCGGCGCGACCGTGGTCGACCCGGTCTCGGGTGACTTGGCCGCCGCGGTCGCCGAGCTCACCGGCGGTCGCGGAGCCGACGTCGCGTTCGACGCCGCGGGAGCGGGACCCGCCATCACGTCGGGCCTGGCGAGCCTGGTACCCGGCGGACGCTTGGTCGTCGTCGCCATTCACGAGCGCGCCATGGAGTTCTCGCCGACGCAGCTCGTGATGGCCGAGACTGAGATCGCCGGTGCGCTGGCCTACCTTCCGGCTGACTTCGATGCCGTCATCGACGCGATGTCGCGCGGCGTGTACGACACGACCGGTTGGGTCGAGGAGGTGCCGATCGACGGCGTCGTGGGAGCCATCGAGAAGCTCCGCGGCGGTGCCGGCGCAAAGATCCTGGTGCGGTCTGACGCCTGACGCCTGACGCCTGACGCCTGACGTCTGACGCCCGACGCGAAAGCCCGCGATTCCGAATGTCGGATCGCGGGCTTTCGCACGCTCGCTGTGCTGCCGAGCGCGTCAGCCGCGACGAACGTCAGGTGCGGCGCGGCCTCGGCGCCGGAGGCGGGGGAACGGGCTTCGCCGCGATGATGTCCGAGCGACGGATACGTTCGACCCCGCGTTTGCCGTCGACGACGACAAGCTCGTCGTCCGCGCTCAGCAGCTCGCCGAGCGCATCCGTGGCTTGTCCCGTGGGCAGCAGGTAGCGGACGACCACTCGGTTGCCCGGCACGGGAAGTCTCACCATGCGCCGGGGGAGTAGTCCTTGAGGAAGACGCCGAAGAGGTCTTCGCCGGCCTCGCCGCGGACGATGGGGTCGTAGACGCGCGCGGCGCCGTCGACGAGGTCGAGCGGGGCGTGGAAGCCCTCTTCCGCGAGCCGCACCTTGGTCGGGTGCGGGCGCTCGTCGGTGATCCAGCCGGTGTCGACGCTGGTCATGAGGATGCCGTCGGTCTCGAACATCTCGCGCGCGCTCGTGCGCGTGAGCATGTTCACGGCGGCTTTGGCCATGTTCGTGTGCGGGTGTCCCGGTCCCTTGTAGCCGCGGTTGAACACGCCCTCCATCGCGCTCACGTTCACGACGTAGGTGCGGCGGGCCGGGCTGGCCGCGAGCGACGCGCGCAGTTTCGACACGAGCAGGAAGGGTGCCGTCGTGTTGGCGAGCTGCACCTCGAGCATCTCGAGCGGGTCGACGTCGCCGACGCGCTGCGTCCACGAGTTGACGCTGTCGAGGTCGGGGATGAGGCCCCCGGCGTCGATCGCCGTGCCCGCGGCGAGCCGGTCGAGCGAGCTCGATCCCGCGGCCATCGCCTGCTCGGTCAGCTCGTCGGCACGGGAGGCCGCGGCGGCGAGGATCGGGTGCGCGTTGACCGACCGCTCGAGCGCCTGCGGATGCATGTCGTTGGTGTGTCCGAAAGTGATGAGCTCGGGCAACGGCCCGTCCGGCAGGGGCGAGAGCTCGGCGTCGACGAGGGGCTGGTAGGCACCGGGCGAGCGCCGCACCGTCTGGGTCGCGTTGTTGATCAGGATGTCGAGCGGGCCGGCCGCGGCGACGTCATCCGCGAGTCCGACGACCTGGGCGGGGTCGCGCAGGTCGATCCCGACGACCTTGAGCCGGTGGATCCAGTCCGACGAGTCGGGCAGGCTCGTGAACCGGCGCACCGCGTCGCGCGGAAAGCGGGTCGTGATGGTCGTGTGCGCGCCGTCGCGCAGCAGTCTCAGCGCGATGTACATCCCGATCTTCGCGCGGCCGCCCGTGAGCAGCGCTCGGCGCCCGGTGAGATCGGTGCGAGCATCGCGCTTCGCGTGGCTGAGGGCCGCGCAGTCCGGGCAGAGCTGGTGGTAGAAGGCGTCCACGAGCGTGTACGGCTGCTTGCAGATGTAGCAGGCGCGCGCCTTGATGAGCGTGCCCGCGACCGGAGCGGTCGTCGACGACGAGATCGGGATGCCGCGGGTCTCGTCGTCGATGCGGTCGGGAGCACCCGTCGCGGTGGCGTGCACCACGGCGCGGTCGGCGGAGGCGACGGCATCCCGGATCTCGCGGCGCCGCACCTTCTTCGCCGCCTTGAACATCGCGGCGGTCGCGCGGCGCACCGTGACGTAATCCGGGTGGGCATGATCGATGTCGGCGAGCTGCTCCAGGACGCGGAGCGTCGCGGCGAGGTCGGCCGGGTCGATGCCGCTGGGCGCGACGGAAGCGGGGGAGATCGTGTCGGGAAGCACACGGAATTCTACGACACCGGGCCTGAGCGACTCCGGTGGAGGTTGTGGCGCACCTTCGTCCGTCGGGCGCAGCTTGAACAGCAGCGGATGCCGCGAAGTGCGCGCCATCCGCTGCCGATGCCTCGGTGAAAAGGGGACGACCCCGCCGGAGATGAAATCTCACGGCGGGGCCGTCAGTGAGCCCTGGGAGAAAGTGACCCGAACACCGTCTCTACCGAACCGCTCACGTACAAGAGTGAAGCTACGCGGTCGGAGGCCGCCTGTCGGGGTTGTTGACGTCGCACCTCGGGCTCTGGTAGGCGATCAGCGCATCGCGTCGCCGATATAGGAGTACTTCAGGAAGACCTCCGACGCCCAGCCGGCCTCCTCGAGGACACCCTGGACCGCGGTGAGCATGTAGCGCGAGTCCCATCCCATGTAGAGGTAGCTGCCTTCGCCGAGCTCGTCCCACTGGCCGTTCCAGGCCATCGCCGGGTACACGGGGCCGCCCCGGCGGGCGCTGAAGTCGATCACGCTCTGCCGGGAATCCACCCACAGGCGCTTGAAGACGCGGTTGAACAGGTAGCGGACGTCGGGGACCTCCCAGTGCTCGCCGCGGAACTCGACGTAGTCGAACTCTCGCTGCCAGCCGCGCGGCCAGCCCCGGCGCAGCTTCGCGTCGAGGATCGGCGTGAGGTTGTCGTCGTCGATTCCCGTCACCGGCGGGCGTCGCCAGAGGTCGACGAAGCGCGCAGCGAGCTCTTCCGTGCGTGCTCCGATCGCCGCGGTGTCCCAGCGCGGGTGCTCGGCGATCTCGCGCGACATCTCCACCGCGCTACCCGCCAGGACCGGGCGCAGCTGCGGGAAGGTGGCGTCGAGCGCGCGCTCGGACCGATCCTGCTCGAGCAGCGTCAGATTGCCGATGGTGTGAGCCAGCGCGCGGTGGCTGTTCTGCTCGTCCTCGCTGTAGTCGGTGAAGCGCCGCGTGCCATCTCCCGACCAGTCGTCACCGGCGCCGGCAGGGAAGACGGGCGACACGTCGAGGAGGTCGGCGGGATCGACGCCGGCGAGCCGGCCCAGCACGTAACGCGGGTGGGGGAGGTCGCTGTACTTGAGGCCCACGCGCACGCGCTCGTCTGAGGGGGTGATGCGCGCGATCGCTCGGGTGAGGGCATCAGGGCCCTCGGCGTAGGCGCGGCAGAGGCGTGCGACGAGCCGCTCGGTCGCGATGCCGACGACGACACGGCGCAGCAGGAGCGACTGGATGTCTTCGAGGCGGGCGATCAGCTCGTCGCGGGGCAGGATGCCGGCGCGCTGGTCGTGGACGAGCCGCATCGCGAGGGGGAACATCTGGCGGCCGAGAACCGCGAGGTAGCCGAGCTGACGGCCGACGTCCGGGTCGTCGCTCGTGGCCGGGTCGAGGAGCTCGCGATAGATCTCCGAGAAGGTGCGCCAGCTCGTCGCGTGCTCGCGCAGGCTGTCGATGTCGAGCCGCGGGAACTGCTGACGGAACACGTCGTAGACGCCGCGTCCGCCGGTGATGAGCACCTCGCGACCGGTGAGCATGACCAGGTAGTGATTCCAGAACGACCCGATCGCGTCGCCGGTGTTCCGCTCGATCGGAAGCCAGTACTCCTGCTCGATCTCGTTCTGCTCGGTGTGGGTGAGTCCCATGAGCACGTAGTTGTGGATCAGCTCGTGGTCGCGCAGCGGCTCACCGGTGGAGTTCAGGCTCTCGAAGATCTGCTGCGCGTTGGCCTGCGCGCCCAGGGTGATCGAGACGTGTTCGAGCTTCTGCAGGCCACGCCACAGCGTGGCGGCCTCGCCTGGGCGGATCTGGCTGCGGAAGAACGCGTAGTTGTCGTCGAAACGCGAGGCGCGCTGCTCGTCCTCGGGCCCGCGCCGATCGAGGACGACACTCTCGAAGACGTCGGCCCACGCACGGTGGGGTCGGAGCTTGGTGCGCGACGGGTCGTCCGCTCGCACGAGCACGGCCTCCAGCTCTCGCGCGAGGCCGGGATCGTCGTCGCGCAGCGTGTGATGCAGGGCTGCCACCAGCAGCATCAGCGTCGTGATCCGCTGCTGCCCGTCGATGAGCACGAGCTGGGCATCGTCGTCGGTCGAGGTGCTCGCGGTGGAGAGGATCGATCCGATGAAGTGGGTGTGAGCGTCATCCGAGGCCGAGACCGATCGGATGTCGCCGAGCAGCTGCTCGCAACCGCCGATGTCCCAGCGGTACTGACGCTGATAGACCGGCACGACGATGGTGGTCTCGGATGCCGAGAGCCAGCCGATCGTGTTGACGGCGGTCGCTTCGACATTCGTGGCAGTGCTCATGTTCTCCGAAATCGCTCCTCGAAAACCCCGGACGAGTCTACCGGCGCGCTCAGGAGCCCTAGGTAGGCTGACCTAAGTCGGGCCTGTAAAAACTTCGCTTGTCCGACAGAAAGGTCATGATCCGTCATGGGTTACATCAAGTCCGCTGCCCTCGAGGAGACCGGCTACGTCGTCCTCGACCGCTACAACAAGGAGATCGATCCGAAGGAATGGCTCGACGTCGAGTACGTCGACTGGAAGTCCTCCGGAGACACCCGCTTCGCCCCGCTGGCCTCGGCCAAGGGTGAGATCGAGTGCAACGGTTTCTGGAACCACAAGCCGCCGCGCACCGACAAGGACGGTGTCTGGATCGATTCGCAGACCGCGATCGCGCCGACGCTGACCGCGCGTGCGCAGGAGCCCGGCGCGAACGTCGGCCGCTGCCGCATCATCGAGCTGCAGCCGAACACGTATGCCGACTGCCTCTACAACCTGCACCAGGACGACAACAACCGCCTCAACCCCGATGGCACGGGTTGGGTCGTCCGCGGCTTCTTCAACCTGACGGACGACAAGACGAGCTACTTCGTGCTGCGTGAGAACCGCACCGACCCCAGCGAGGAGACGCGCATCGCTCTCCCCGCCGGCGCACAGCTCATCGTCGACACCCAGCGCCTGTGGCACGCCGCCGCTCACTACGGTGACGAGCCGCGCTACTGCCTCATCACGTCGTGGGAGTCCGGCCCCGAGCTCGACGCCTACATCGCCAAGTACAACGGCGTGAACAAGGTGGAGAGCTACCCGGTCGACCAGGAGATCCTCGATGCCGGTCAGATCGAGCAGGAGCGCCGTATCGCCGCTCGCGCCGCCGCCCTCGCGGCACGCGGTCAGCAGGAGGTCATCGCGATGAGCGAGGCCTGAGTCTCGGGCTCGCGGTAGGGGAGGCGTCGGCTACGGCCGGCGCCTCCCTTTTCATCGGTACAGATGCGGGACCAAAGACCGTGTTGCTTTTTGTTGCTTTGGGTTTGATTGCGTTGTAACGTGTGGGCATCCGAAGGAGGATGTCGTGTACGCAATGGAGCGCCAACAGCTCATCGAACGAATGCTCGTCGCGAACGGTCGCGTGGCCGTGGTCGACCTCGCATCGCGCTTCGACGTCACGACCGAGACCGTTCGCCGAGACCTCGCGGCCCTCGAAGAAGCGGGGGTTCTGCGTCGCGTGCACGGAGGCGCGGTCTCCGCTGAGCGCGTCAGCACCGCCGAGCCCTCGGTCGCCGAACGCTCGCAGCGCCATTCGGCTGCGAAAGAACGAATCGCCCGCCGCGCTCTGTCAGCGCTTCCGGCCGGGGCCGGGTCGATCTACATCGATGCCGGCACCACCACGGCGTCGTTCGCCGCGGCACTGGTCGACGGCAGCGCACCGAGGGGGCTCGAGGTCGTCACCCATTCGATGACGATCGCGCATTCGCTCGCCGGCGCGAGCGGCATCGGCCTCACCGCGATCGGCGGGCGTGTCCGGGGCCTCACCGCGGCCGCCGTCGGGTCGGACGCTGTCTCCGCGATCACGCGGCTGCGCCCCGACGTGGCCCTGATCGGCACCAACGGCATCGCCCGAGGTGCGGGGCTGACGACGCCCGACCCCGACGAAGCCGCCGTGAAGCGAGCGATCGTGGCGGGTGCGCGCCGCGTGATCGTGCTCGCCGACGCCGACAAGTTCGACGCCGAGCTGCTCGTGTCGTTCGCCGACCTGTCGGAGCTCGACGTCATCGTGACCGACCGTGAGCCCGAGGACGATCTCGCTCTCGCCCTGCGCGAGGCCGACGTGGAGGTATGGACCGCATGATCGTGACCCTGACGGTGCATCCGTCGCTCGACCGGACGATCTCGATCGACGCTGCGCTCCGCGTCGGAGAGGTGCAGACCGCGTCGGCCGTGCGCGAAGACGCCGGTGGCAAGGGCATCAACGTGGCCCGTGTCCTCCGGGCATCGGGAGCCGAAAGTCTGGCGGTGCTGCCGCTCGACCCGGCCGACCCGTTCGCCGCCGCGCTCGCGGCCGCCGATGTCGATGTCCGCACCGTGCCCGTGCGGGGACGCACCCGCGCGAACATCGCGGTCACGGATCCCACCGGCGAGACGACGAAGATCAACCTTCCCGGTGTGGCCTTGAGCGAGGGCGATCTCGATCACGTGATCGAGGTGGTCGCCGAGTCCGCGCGAGGCGCGCAATGGCTCGTCCTCGCCGGCTCTCTCGCGCCGGGGCTGCCTGACGACACCTATGTTCGGGTCATCCGCGCGGTGCGGGACCGGCTCGGCGAGCACGCACCCCGGGTGGCGGTGGACACCTCGGGTGCCGCGCTGCGCGCGGTCGTCGCGGACGGGCGTCCCGATCTCATCAAGCCCAACGACGAGGAGCTCGCCGACCTGCTCGGTGCGGCACTGCCAGCCGCCGAGCACCTCGCCGATGCCGTCCACATCGCATCGCGCGAGCTCGTGCCCGCGACGGTGGGGGCGGCCCTCATCACGCTCGGCGGCGACGGAGCTGTCTTCGTCTCCGAGCACGGCGCGTGGGCGGCCTCGCCGCCTCCCACTCGTGTGCGCAGCACGGTCGGAGCCGGCGACAGCTCGCTCGCGGGCTTCCTTCTCGCCGACTCGCGTGGCGCCGATGCCGCCGCGGCTCTCGTGTCCGGCATCCGTTACGGCTCCGCTGCCGCGGCGCTCGACGGCACGCAGGCGCCGACTCCCGCCGATCTCCCCACCGCGGACATCCCCGTCCGCGTGCTCCATCACTGATCCGAACGACCCGCACCACTCGAACCAGGAGGACACCGTGTCCGACACCATCACCCCGGAGCTCGTCAGCCTCGACGCGCCCCTCGGGACCGACAAGAAGGACGTGATCCGCGCTCTCGCTCGCCTCGTCGCAGCGCAGGGCCGCGCCACGGACGCCGACGCCCTCGCGAACGATGCGATCGCTCGCGAGGATAAGGACGAGACCGGGCTCCCCGGCGGCATCGCGATCCCGCACGCCAAGAGCGCCGCCGTCACGCAGGCCTCGCTCGCGTTCGCCCGCCTGAAGCCCGGCGTCGCTTTCGGGGCGCCTGACGGTCCCGCTGATCTCGTGTTCCTCATCGCGGCGCCCGCGGATGCCGCCGAGGAGCACCTCGCGGTGCTGTCGCGCCTCGCACGCAGCCTGATGCAGGACGCGTTCACGAGCGATCTTCGTGCGGCAGCGACCGCGGACGACGTCGTGCGCACGGTCCGCGCCGCGATCGGCGAAGGCGACGCTCCCGCGTCGGCTGCCACGGCGACGGCGTCGTCTGCGGCGTCGACTCCGGCCGCCGCGCCCGGCGCGCCCGCAGACGACCTCACGATCGACGGTCGCCCCGCGCGCATCGTCGCGGTCACGTCCTGCGCCACGGGCATCGCGCACACGTTCATGGCCGCCGACGCCCTCACGGCGGCGGGCAAGGAGGCCGGGGTCGACCTCGTCGTCGAGCCGCAGGGATCGAGCGGGTACCAGGCACTGCCAGCCTCGGTCATCGACAACGCCGACGCGGTGATCTTCGCCACCGACGTCGACGTCCGCGAGATCTCGCGGTTCGCCGGCAAGCCGGTCATCCGCTCGGGCGTGAAGCGCGGCATCGAGCAGCCCGCCCAGATGATCCGCGAGGCCGTCGCCGCGGCATCGAACCCGAACGCCGCCCGCGTCAGCGGGGCCGCAGCGGATGCCGGCTCCGGCACGAGCGCGGCTGCGACGCAGAACCTGTCGTGGGGCGCGAAGATCCAGCGCATCCTGCTCACGGGCGTCAGCTACATGATCCCCTTCGTCGCCGGCGGCGGCCTGCTGATCGCCCTCGGGTTCGCGCTCGGCGGCTACGAGGTCACGGCAAACGCGTCGAAGGTCATCATCGACAACGCGCTGTGGAACCTGCCCACGACCGACATCACCTCGCCGTTCGGCCCGCTCGGCCAATACCTCGGGTCGGTGGCGTTCATGATCGGCTCGACATCCATGGGCTTCCTGGTGGCCGCACTGGCGGGTTACATCGCCTACGCGATCGCCGACCGCCCGGGCATCGCTCCCGGGTTCGTCGCGGGTGCGATCGCCGTCACGATGAACGCCGGCTTCATCGGCGGCATCATCGGCGGTTTCCTGGCGGGCTTCGTGGCCTGGTGGCTGGGACGTCTCCCCGCGCCGCGCTGGCTGCGGGGTCTCATGCCCGTGGTCATCATCCCGCTGCTCGGTTCGATCGTCGCCTCGGGGCTGATGGTCCTGTTCCTCGGTCGTCCCATCGCGGCTCTGATGGCGCTGCTCACCGACGGTCTCACCTCGCTCACGCAGAGCGGTGCGGGCCTCATCGTCGTGGGCGTGATCCTCGGACTGATGATGTGCTTCGACCTCGGCGGTCCGATCAACAAGGTCGCGTACGTCTTCGCGACGACCGGTCTCGCGGCCGCGTCCACGGAGAACACCGCGCCGTACCTCATCATGGCCGCCGTCATGACGGCCGGCATGGTGCCGCCGCTGGCTCTGGCGCTCGCGTCGACCGTGCTCGCCCGTCCGCTCTTCACCCCGGTGGAGCGCGAGAACGGCAAGGCGGCGTGGCTGCTGGGCGCCTCTTTCATCAGTGAGGGTGCGATTCCCTTCGCGGCGGCCGACCCGCTGCGTGTCATCCCGGCCTCCCTCGTCGGCGGCGCGATCACCGGCGCGCTCAGCATGTGGTTCGGCGTCCAGAGCTTCGCGCCGCACGGCGGCGTGTTCGTGCTGTTCGCGATCTCCCCGGTGTGGGGTTTCTTCGTCGCGCTTCTGGCGGGTACCGTCGTTTCTGCGCTGTTGCTCGTCGTACTCAAGAAGTACGTCCGCAAGAGCTCCACCGCCCCGGCCCCGGCCGTGGCGACCGCGACAGTCTGAGGAGACACCACCATGGCAGAACGCACCGCCACCATCGCGAGCAGCTCCGGACTGCACGCCCGCCCCGCGAAGCTCTTCGTGCAGGAGGTGCAGTCGAAGGGCGTCCCCGTCACGATCGCCGTCGAGGGCGGCCCCGACCTGAACGCGGGCAGCATCCTGAGCATCATGGGTCTGGGCGCCTCGCAGGGCTCGGTCGTGACGCTCAAGGCCGAGGGTGAGGGTGCCGAGAAGGCGCTCGACGAGCTCGTCGCCTTCCTCGAGATCGACCACGACGCGGCCTGATCCGCTCAGAACACACGGATGCCGTGGACCTTCTGGTCCACGGCATCCGTCGTCTCACCGGTCAGATGTCGATGGAGTCGCCCGGGTCGAGCGCGACGAACTCGCCGCCGTCCTGCTGTGCCGCCCACGTCAGCCGCTCGCGGCCCATCGACAGGCCCGCCGGCGACAGCGTCATGTCGTGGGTTGCGAACACCCGCCGGGGCTTGACCTCGAGCACGAAGTCCATCGCATCGCCGATCTTCAGCCACGGGGCGCCGACGGGTGCCGCCAGGAGCTTCACCTTCGCCCCCTTGGGCACGGCGTACGAATCGCCCGGATAGTAGAACTCGTCGTCGACGAGGACGCCGACGTTGTCGATCACGGGGATCGACTCGTGGATCACCGCGTGGTGCCCGCCGAAGAACTCGAGACTGAACGGACCCGCCTCGAGCTTGTCGCCGGGGGAGACCTCGCGGATGTCGAATCCGGCCGCAGCCCGCACGACGCCCTCCGGGCCGTAGACCGGGATGTTCGGGAACTGCTCGAGGATGCTCGACAGGTGCTGCGACGTCCAGTGGTCGGGGTGCTCGTGCGTGATGACGACGGCCACGACATCATTCAGACCGTCGAGGGGTGACGTGAAGGTGCCGGGGTCGATGATCAGGGTCTTGCCGTCACGCTCGAGGCGCAGGCAGGCGTGTTCGTGCTTGGTGACATGCATGCTCTCAGTCAACGCCCGACACGCCCGAGAGGGCAATGGGGGCCCCGATTTTGCCGGATGCGCGGGGCCGTGGCATACTTTAACGGTTGCCTCCGGAGCCCCGGAGAAGACGAAAAAGTACGGCCCCATCGTATAGCGGCCTAGTACGCCGCCCTCTCACGGCGGTAACGCGGGTTCGAATCCCGCTGGGGTCACCAACACGAAACGCCCGTCCACTCGGATGGGCGTTTCGCATTTTCGGGAAGTAGCGCCCGGGCCCGCGAGGTCAGTCGGCGGTCGAGTTACGTCGCGCGCGGCGCCGACGCGTGGTCGAGACGACGAGCCAGATCAGCGCGGCGGTGAGTCCGATCACGACGAGCCACGGCAGCAGGAATCCGAGCGCCACGATGATTCCGTTGAACGTCGCGATGAGGCCGTTCCACCCCGTCGCAAGCCCGTCGCCGAAGCCCGCGGGATCGGCATCCACCTTCTCGGCGGGCGCCTGCAGCTGAACGGTGAGCGACGAGAGGGCGACCTGCGACTCGAGCGCGGTGAGCTGCTGCTGCAGCGAATCGAGATCGGCCTGTCGCTCCGCGAGTGCGGACTCCGCCGCGATGAGGTCGGCGACCGATCCGGCTTCGCCCATCAGCTCCGTCAGCCTCTCGACCGACGCCTGCCCCGCAGCCACTCGAGCACGCAGGTCGGTGGTCTGGGTCGTGACGTCATCGCGTGAGACCTGAGAGGTCTCGACCTCACCCACGTCCGAGAGTCCGGCGACGGCGTCTTCGAGGCTCGCGGCGGGCACACGCACCGACACCCAGGCCGACCCGGAGGCAGCCGGCCACACCGCGCGGTCATCCGCGTACGGCAACGCCCCCGTCGGCGTGCCGCCGAGGCTCATGGACTCGACGTAGCCGCCCGTCGCGACGGCGGCCGCGCCGATCGACTCCGCCGCGGCGCGGGGGTCGGCGACGACCACGGTCGCGGATGCGGTGGCGACGACGTCGCGCCCGGCGGGGGAGTCCGACACCGTTCCGGAGGTCACGCCTTCGTCGGCCGGCCCGTCCAGCGCGAAGGGTTCCGCCTGCGGCGCCGAACCGCCGGCGTCTCGCGACATGTCACCGTTCTCCGGTGCGCCGAACATCGTGTCGGGCGCGGTGGCCGGAGCGACGGAGGACGCCCCGCCGCTGCTGCTCGTCAGCTGCGGAGCGATCGCGGCGGCTACGACGATGACGGCCGCTGCCGCTCCTGACGCTCCCCACCAGGTGCGGCGGCGACGCCGACGCCGGGCCGCGGACACGTCGTCGCGGGCGCGCCCCTCGGCACGTTCGCGAGCGATGTCCGCGAACAGGGCTGCCTCGATCTCATCGATACGGCGGTCGTCGAGGGCGGGAAGATCGTTCATGACTGCTCCGGTTCAACGCTCGAGCGGACGAATGTGCGAATGCGGGAGAGGCGGTTCCGGACCGTCCCGTGGCTGACGCCGAGCTGGTCGGCGGCCGCTTGATAGGCGAATCCCTCTGCGGCGCAGAGCCGGAAGATGTCCTGATCGAGCGGGCTGAGAGATCCGACGGCGGTGAGGATGCGTTCGACCAGATCGCTCTGCGCGACCTGTCGCTCGACGTCGACCGTGTCCGCGACGTCAGCGGCATCCGTGTCGGTCGTGTGGCGGCGTTCACGTTGCCGTCGACGGATGCGGTTCGCGCTCTGGAATCGGCAGATGGTGACGAGCCACGGCAGAAGGGACTCGCCCGCCAGCTCGAGATCGGGAAGCTTCCGCCAGGCCACGAGGAACGTCTCTTGAGTCGCGTCCTCCGCCTCCGCGGGATCGCCGAGCAGGCCGTGTGCGAGCCAGTACACCGGCCGCACGTAGGCGCGGTAGAGCGTCCGGAAGGCGTGCTCGCTTCCGGATGCCGCCGCCTCGACGAGTTCGGCATCACCGCGTGTGATCGTGTCGACCATGCGTCCGAGTCCCTTCCCTCACCCCATCAGTGTCACGTCGTCGCAGACCGTCTCACACCCGGGCCACGGGGGAGCCGGGGTGTAGTCTCGGGAGGCTTCCTCCCCGAAAGGCTCGCATGGACCTCCCCGTGCCGTTCCAGATCATCGCGCTCGTCATTCTGGTTCTCGTGCTCGTCGCCGACCTGCTCATCATCGTCAAGCGGCCCCACATCCCGTCGCCGAAGGAATCGACGCTGTGGGTGCTGTTCTACGTCGCCCTCGCGCTGGTGTTCGCCGGCATCCTCTGGGCGGTCGCCGACGTCGAGCATGCCGGACAGTTCGTCGCAGGATGGCTGACGGAGTACAGCCTGTCGATCGACAACCTGTTCGTCTTCGTGCTGATCATGAGCCAGTTCTCGGTTCCGCGGCGGTACCAGCAAAAGGTGCTGATGGTGGGCATCATCATCGCTCTGGTGCTGCGGGGGCTCTTCATCCTCGCGGGCGCGGCGATCATCGAGCAGTTCAGCTGGGTGTTCTACATCTTCGGCGCCTTCCTCATCTACACCGCGATCAAGCAGGCGCTGCCCGAGGGCGATCACGACGACGACGTGAAGAAGGAGAGCTTCCTCGTCCGCATCATCCGGCGCACGGTCGACATCTCCGACGAGTACGACGGGCCCAAGGTCCGCACGGTCGTCAACGGCAAGCGGATGTTCACCCCGATGATCATCGTGTTCGTGGCCATCGGCGTCACCGACCTGCTGTTCGCCCTCGACTCGATCCCCGCGATCTTCGGCATCACGCAGGATCCGTTCCTCGTGTTCACGGCGAACATCTTCGCGCTCATGGGCTTGCGCCAGCTCTACTTCCTGCTCGGCGATCTGCTCGACCGGCTCAAGTATCTGCACTACGGCATCGCGTTCATCCTCGCCTTCATCGGCGTGAAGCTCATCCTCCACGCCATGCACGAGAACGAGCTCGCGTTCATCAACGGCGGCGAGGGGATCGCCTGGGCGCCGGAGATCTCGACCTGGGTGTCGCTCGGGGTCATCGTCGGCGCCATGCTCGTCGCAACCGTCGCGAGCCTCATCGCCGCCCGTCGCGATGCCCGCGCCGCCGGCCCCACCGAAGCAGCTGCCGCGGTGGCCGGCGAGCAGGGCACGCCCCCGACGGTCGAGCAGCCCGATGCGCGCGAGGACGAGCGCCCGTGACCGGACGTCGCCGCCGCACCCGGTGGTATTCTGACCGCATGCGGATCGCTCGCCTTCTCCTTAGCGGCCGCGGCGAGGTCTCGTTCTGAGCCCCTCCTCGCCGCGGAGTCCGTCGTGGGCTTGATCCCGGTTCGCAAGGAGAACGAAACCCATGAGCATTCCCACCCCTCCCGAGCGCCCGCGCACCCTGGCCGAGAAGGTCTGGGACGACCACCTCGTCGTCAAGGGTGAAGACGGTCAGCCCGACCTGATCTACATCGACCTGCACCTCGTGCACGAGGTCACCAGCCCGCAGGCCTTCGACGGCCTGCGTGCGGAAGGGCGTCCGCTGCGGCGGCTCGATCTCACGATCGCCACCGAGGACCACAACACCCCGACCCTCGACATCGACACGCCGATCGCCGACCTCACGAGCCGGACGCAGATCGAGACCTTGCGCCGCAACGCCGAGGAGTTCGGCGTGCGCCTGCACTCGCTCGGCGACGCCGAGCAGGGGATCGTGCACGTCGTCGGCCCCCAGCTCGGGCTCACGATGCCCGGCATCACGGTGGTGTGCGGCGACAGCCACACGTCGACCCACGGCGCATTCGGCGCGATGGCCTTCGGCATCGGCACCAGCGAGGTCGAACACGTCATGGCGACGCAGACCCTGCCGCTGAAGCCGTTCAAGACCATGGCCATCACGGTCGAGGGCGAGCTGAAGGAAGGCGTGACGGCGAAGGACATCATCCTCGCCGTCATCGCGAAGATCGGCACCAACGGCGGGCAGGGCTACGTGCTCGAGTACCGCGGCAGCGCCATTCGCGCGCTCTCGATGGAGGGCCGCATGACGATGTGCAACATGTCGATCGAGGCGGGTGCCCGCGCGGGGATGGTGGCGCCCGACGACATCACCTTCGAGTACGTCAAGGGCCGGCCGCACGCACCCACCGGACAGGACTGGGACGACGCCGTGGCCTACTGGCGCACGCTCCCGAGCGATGAAGGCGCCGTCTACGACGCCGAGATCTTCATCGACGCGGCCGAGCTCGAGCCGTTCGTCACGTGGGGCACGAACCCCGGCCAGGGGGTCTCGCTCAGTGCGACGGTGCCGTCGCCGGACGATTTCAGCGACCCGAACGAGAAAGCCGCCGCTGAGCGTGCGCTCGAGTACATGGACCTGCGCCCGGGGACTCCGCTCAAGGAGATCCCGGTCGACGCGGTCTTCATGGGGTCGTGCACCAACAGTCGGATCGAGGATCTGCGCGCATTCGCGTCGATCATCGAGGGCCGGACGAAGGCGGAGGGCGTCCGCGTCATGGTCGTTCCGGGCTCGGCCCGCGTCCGGCTCGAGGCCGAGGCGGAAGGTCTCGACCGGGTCTTCACCGAGTTCGGTGCCGAATGGCGCTTCGCCGGCTGCTCGATGTGTCTGGGCATGAACCCCGATCAGCTCGCCCCGGGAGAGCGCTGCGCGTCGACCAGCAACCGCAACTTCGAAGGACGCCAGGGCAAGGGCGGTCGCACCCACCTGGTGTCGCCGCTCGTGGCGGCCGCCACCGCCGTGCTCGGGCGCCTCGCGTCACCGAGTGATCTGCCCGCACGCGAGAAGGTCGAGGCCTGAACATGGAGAAGTTCGAGACCCACACCGGTGTCGTCGCGCCCCTCAAGCGTTCCGCGGTCGACACCGACCAGATCATCCCCGCCGTATACCTGAAGCGTGTCACGAAGACCGGTTTCGAGGACGCGCTCTTCGCCAACTGGCGGCAGGACCCCGAGTTCGTGCTGAACCAGCCGGTCTTCTCCGGCGCCTCGATCCTCGTGGCCGGACCCGACTTCGGCACCGGATCGAGCCGCGAGCACGCCGTGTGGGCGTTGCGCGACTACGGCTTCCGCGTCGTGCTCGCACCGAAGTTCGCCGACATCTTCCGCGGCAATGCGGGCAAGCAGGGGCTCCTCGCGGGCGTCATCTCCGAGAGCGACCGCGAGGCGATCTGGGCTGCCGTCGACGCGCAGCCCGGCGTGCAGATGACCGTCGACCTCGAGGCGCGCATCGCCTCTCTCGGCGACCTCCGAGTCGCCTTCGAGATCGACGATTACACTCGTTGGAGGCTCCTCGAGGGACTCGATGACATCGGGCTCACGCTGCGCAATGAAGAGGCGATCGCGCAGTTCGAGGCGCGCCGCGAGGCGTGGCGACCTCGCACACTCCCCGTCGCGTAGCCCCGGATCACGCCCCTGAACCGTGGGGCGAGAATCCGCCCCGCCCTCGATCACCAAGTGAGGAAGTCCTGCATGAGCACTCCGTCGAGTGAGCCGAACGCATCGGAGAACGGCAGCCGCCGCGAAGACGGCGAGATCCTCGAGATCCGGGGCGGACGGCCCCTCGTCGGACGTGTCGACGTCAAGGGTGCGAAGAACTTCGCGACGAAGGCGATGGTGGCCTCGCTGCTCGGTGGGACCGAGAGCGTGTTGCGGGACGTGCCCGATATCAGCGATGTCGCCGTCGTGCGCTCGCTGCTCGAGGTGCATGGTGTGACGGTGGCCGACGACGGCGAAGGCACGTACCGGCTCGACCCGAGCGGAGCGGAGTCGGCGGGCTTCGAGGAGATCGATGCGCACGCGGGTGCCTCGCGCATCCCGATCCTGTTCTGCGGGCCGCTCCTGCACCTGCTCGGTCAGGCCTTCATCCCCGACCTCGGTGGATGCCGCATCGGCGACCGACCGATCGACTTCCACCTCGACGCGCTGCGCAAGTTCGGAGCGATCGTCGACAAGCAGCCCAGCGGCATCCGCCTCTCGGCACCCGACGGCCTCCACGGGGCCGACATCGAGCTGCCCTACCCGAGCGTCGGCGCGACGGAGCAGGTTCTGCTGACCGCGGTGCGTGCCAAGGGCACGACCGAGCTTCGCAACGCCGCCATCGAGCCCGAGATCATGGACCTCATCGCCGTCCTGCAGAAGATGGGCGCGATCATCTCCTATGAGCCGAACCGCGTCATCTTCATCGAAGGTGTCGACAAGCTCCGCGGCTACGACCACCGATCGATCTTCGACCGCAACGAAGCGGCGTCGTGGGCGTGCGCCGCTCTGGCGACCGACGGCGACATCTTCGTCGGCGGTGCGAAGCAGCAGGAGATGCTGACGTTCCTCAACGTCTTCCGCAAGGCCGGAGGCGACTTCGACATCCGGGAGGACGGCATCCGCTTCCGTCGTGACGGCGCGCTGCGCCCCGTCTCGGTCGAGACCGACGTCCACCCCGGGTTCATGACCGACTGGCAGCAGCCGCTCATCGTCGCCCTGACGCAGGCCGAAGGCGTCTCGACCGTCCACGAGACGGTGTACGAGAACCGACTCGGGTTCACTCAGGCGCTGAACAAGATGGGCGCGCAGATCGTCGTGCACCCCGAGGGCATCGCGAGCCCGGAGCGTCGTGTCCCGCGCCGGGCCCTCGAGCAGGCGGCCGTGATCACCGGCCCCACGCCGTTGCACGGCGCGGACGTGGTCGTGCCCGACCTCCGCGGCGGCTACAGCTACGTCATCGCGGCTCTCGCAGCCGAGGGGACGTCGGTCGTTCGCAACGTCGGGATCATCCGCCGGGGCTACGAGAAGTTCTTCGACAAGCTCGAGGCGCTCGGCGCCGACTTCGACATCATCGGCTGACGCATGTCCCACAACCGCCGTCGCGCGTCCCCCGAGAAGACGAAGCCGACTCCGTTCTGGTTGGCGGCAGCCGTCGTCCTGCCTGCGGTCGGTCTGCTCGCCAAGATCGAGATCGAGGGTGGGGAGCATCTGCCTGAAGAGGGTCCGTACGTCCTCGCGCCGAACCACTACAGCGAGTTCGATCCGATCGTGATCGCCGTCGCGACCTGGCGGCTCGGACGGGCGCCGCGATTCATGGCGAAGGAGAGCCTCTTCCGGGTTCCGGTCGTCGGCGCGGTGCTCAAGGGCCTCGGCATGATCCCCGTCTCGCGGACGACGTCGGCATCCGCTGCGGGGCAGGCGATCGCCCAGGCCGCCGAGCTGGTGGCCGACGGTCGTGGCGTGATCGTCTACCCGGAAGGGTCCCTCACGCGGGAGCCCGATCTGTGGCCGATGCGCGGCAAGTCCGGCGCGGTTCGCGTCGCGGTGGCGGGCGACATCCCGATCATCCCCGTCGCGACGTGGGGAGTGCAGGCAATCATGCCGCGCTACGGCAAGTTCAGCGTGTGGCCGCTCCGCAAGCGCATCCGGGTGCGGTTCGGCCCGCGCGTCGAGCTGCCCCTCGAGTCCGGCGTCACACCGTCGCCCAGTCAGCTCGTCGCGGCGACGGATGCGGTGATGGGACGCATCGCGGGTCTGCTCGGAGAGCTACGCGGCGAAGAGCCGCCCGCCCAGCGCTGGAACCCGGGGCAGCACGGTCAGAAGGAGACGGGTCGCCTTGAGCCGTAAGACCGAGACCATTGGCCCCCGCGTCACCGTCATCGGCTCGGGAAGCTGGGGTACGACGTTCGGGAAGGTCCTCGCGGACGGCGGCGCGCAGGTCACGATGTGGGCGAGGCGCGCGGAACTCGCGCATGAGATCCGCGAGGGCAAGCGCAACAGCCGGTATCTCCCCGGCATCAATCTTCCGCGTTCGATGACGGCCACCCATCATCTCTCGGAGGCGCTGGAGGGGGCCGAACAGGTCTACCTCGCCGTCTCGAGCCAGGCGCTGCGCGAGAACCTCACGGCCATCCGTCCACTGATCGCCGGCGGCTCCATGCCGGTGGTCTCCCTCATGAAGGGGGTGGAGAAGCGCACGGGACTGCGGATGAGTCAGGTGATCGAGCAGGGTCTCGACTGCGACCCGAATCGCATCGCCGTGGCCTCCGGCCCGAACCTGGCGCTCGAGATCGCGCGGGAGCAGCCGACGGCTGCGGTCATCGCCTCGACCAGCCAGGAGACCGCCGAAGCCGTCGCGCTGCGGTCTCGCAACACCTACTTCCGCTCGTTCGTGAACACCGACGTGGTCGGCACCGAGTTCGGCGGTGTGCTCAAGAATCTCATCGCCGTCGCGATCGGCATCGTCGACGGTGTCGGGTACGGCGAGAACACGAAGGCCTCGATCATCACGCGCGGTCTCGTCGAGATGACGGACTTCGCGGTGGCACAGGGCGCGCAACCCGAGACGCTCCAGGGTCTCGCCGGGCTCGGCGACCTGATCGCGACGTGCCAATCGCCCCTCAGTCGCAACAACACCGCCGGACGCCTGCTCGGACAGGGGTTCTCGTTCCAGGACGTCGTGAAGCAGATGGACCAGACCGCCGAGGGACTCGCTTCGGTGGCGCCCGTTCTGACGCTGGCGCGCGCGGCGGGGGTGCAGATGCCCATCGTCGAGCAGGTCAAGATGGTCTTGGACGGCACGATGAACCCGCGCGACATCGCGCCCCACCTGACCACCGACGACGACAAGCCGACCGGCGAGAGGACCCCCCATGGCGACGACAACAGTAGCGGTGCTCTTCGGCGGGCGTTCCAGCGAGCATTCGATCAGTTCCGCCACGGCGGCCGGGGTGCTGCGCGCGATCGATCGTGAGCGCTATCGCGTGATCCCGGTCGGGATCACGCGGGAAGGCGCGTTCGTCCTCGAGGACGACGACGCCGACAAGTTCGCCCTGAACCCGGAACGGATGCCCGAGGTCGCCGACAACGGCACACGGGTGCTGTGGCCGGAGCCCGGCGGCCGTCGCGAGCTGCGCGTGCGCCGCGCCGACGGAACGGTCGACGCGCTCGGCGAAGTCGATGTCGTGCTGCCGATCCTGCACGGTCCCCACGGCGAGGACGGCACGATTCAGGGCTTCTTCGACACGCTGCAGCTGCCCTACGCCGGAGGCGGGGTCTTCGATTCCGCGCTGTGCATGGACAAGCACTTCATGAAGATCGTGCTGCAGGCAGCCGGCATCCCGGTCGCTCCGTGGGTGACCGTGGACGAGGCGCGATGGCGTCGTGATCCCGAGGGCGTTCGAGCGGATGCCGCAGCCCTCGGCATCCCGAGCTTCGTCAAGCCGGCGCGCGCCGGATCGAGCGTCGGCGTCTCGAAGGTCCACGAGGCTGCTGAACTCGACGCCGCTCTCGAGCTGGCGTTCGCGGAAGACGGCAAGGTGCTCATCGAGCCTGCGATCGTCGGCCGCGAGGTCGAGGTGGCGGTCCTGGAAGGTCGCGGCGGTGAGCCGGCCCGCGCGTCGTTGCCGGGCGAGATCGTGCTGACGACCCGCGAGTTCTACGACTTCGAAGGCAAGTACCTCGGTGGTGACGGCGCGGAGGTCGTCTGCCCCGCCGACGTCACGGCCGACGAGATCGATGCGCTCCAGCGCATGGCGGTCGCCGCTTTCACCGCCGTCGACGGTCGCGGTCTGGCGCGCGTCGACTTCTTCCAGACGGCGGACGGCCTGTACGTCAACGAGCTGAACACGATGCCGGGGTTCACGCCGATCTCGATGTTCCCCAAGTGCTGGATCGCCTCGGGCCTCAGCTACGGCGATCTCATCTCCGAACTGATCGAGGTCGCGCTCTCGCGAGTGTCCGAGCGCGTCTGAGCGCACGCGGACGACGCGGCCTGTGGCACTGCCTCAGGGGCTGACCGGCATCGGCACCGGCGTCGCCTCCGCGCGGTCGACGCATTCGCCGCCGTCGCGGGGGAGGCGGGAGACGACCCGCGAGAGCTCGTCGAGCACCTGGCGGCTCGAGACGCCTTGCACGTCGTCGGAGGTCTCGGTGTCGAAGTAGAGCTCGA
The DNA here is from genome assembly GCF_003610405.1 of Microbacterium sp. AG238. GTDB lineage: Bacteria > Actinomycetota > Actinomycetes > Actinomycetales > Microbacteriaceae > Microbacterium. The sequence continues at coordinate 472,517 of NZ_RAQC01000001.1, read as the reverse complement.
CGGCGGGGGTGCGGCCGAATGTGACGACCCGGAACCTGGGTGCTTCGGACTCGTCGATCACCCAGTCGACGCCCGCCACCGACTCGCACCGCAGCGTCGTCGGACCGGGCGACGCGACGCCGCACGAGAAGATGACGGTCGTGGGGTCGCCCCATGCCGCGGTGGCCTGACTGTCGGTCCAGCGTCGCTCCGCACCGGCAACGGTCTGGGGAAGGCGGACCATGACGTCCGCGCACTCGGGGGAGTTCGCCTGCGGCGCCGATGGAACGTTGACGGTACCGGCGCAGCCGGCGAGGACGAGGGCCACCGAGGCCAGGACGAGAGTGGGGATCATTCGGCGGCGGGACACCTCTCCAGGGTACTGCGCGGCGAGCAGAGCCGACCGCGGCGGTAGCGTGGACGCATGCCCGAGCCCGCATCCGCCACCCCCGTCGGCTCGCTCTCGGAAGAGGCGGTGCTCGCGCACATTCTCGAATGCCTCGGTCCCTCGGATGCCCTCGTCGGGCCGGGCGACGATGCGGCGGTCCTCCGTCTCAGCGACGCGCGCGTCGTCGTGACCACAGACACGCTCATCCACGGTCCCGACTTCCGTCTCGCGTGGTCGTCGGGTCGAGACCTCGGCGCGAAGGCAGCGGCGGTCAACCTCGCCGACGTCGCCGCGATGGGTGCACGCCCCGTCGCGCTGTTCGTCGCGCTGGCGATGCCTCCCGAGACGACCATCGGGTTCGTGGGCGAGCTCGCGGCCGGCCTCCGTGAGGCCTGCGAGGAGCTCGCACCGGGATGCCGGGTCGCCGGGGGCGATCTCACCAGTTCTGACACGCTCACGGTCGCCGTCACCGCGATCGGCGAGCTGGAACCCGGTCGCGCTCCGGTGCTGCGCTCGGGTGCGCGTCCCGGCGACGTCGTGGCGATCTGCGGAGATGTCGGGCTCGCGGCGGCGGGTCTCGACATCCTGTTCGAACGGTTCCGCGATGAGCGAGGCGCCGCCATCACTGTCGACGCCGGGTCGCTGTCCGACTCAGAGCGCGCGGCGGTGGCGGGCCAGCTCCGCCCGCGCCCGCCGATCGCCTCTGGGGTGGTCGCGGCGCGCTCTGGGGCCACCGCGATGATGGACGTCTCCGACGGACTCGTGCGGGATGCCCGTCGGCTCGCCCGGTCGTCCGGCGTGACGGTCGACCTCGAACGGAGTGCGCTCGGCGCGGACAGCGATCGTGCTCTCCGCGGCGGGGAGGATCACGCCCTCCTCGCGACCTTCCCCGAGGGGACGGTCCTGCCGGCGGGCTTCCGTGCGATCGGTTCGGTGGGTGAGGCCGGGTCCGTCCCGCTCACCGTCGACGGTCGGGCCGAGCGGTCAGCAGGCGGATGGGATCCCTATCGCGACTGGGATGGTGCCGGCGGCTGATCGCCGTCGATCGCGCGTTCGAACCACCACAGCGCAGTGTCGCCGTAGCGCTTGCTGCGCAGCGGTTCGAGCAGCGCCGGAACACGGGGCTCGGGGGAGCGGCTGGCGCGTTCGACGATGACGATCGCACCCGGCGCGGCGACCTCGCCCAGCAGCGCGAGAGTGACCGCGAGGGCTTCGTCGTCGAGGTCGTATGGCGGGTCGACGAAGACGAGGTCGAAGGGCCCGGATGCCGACTGGAGGAATGCGTCGGCGCTGCTGCGATGGACTCGGACGGCCGATGAGCCGACGGCACGGGCGACAGTGCGCGCATTCCGCTCGGTCACCGCTGCTGCCGCGGTCGACTTCTCGACGAGGTCGACGGACGCCGCTCCACGGCTGACAGCCTCGAGTCCGAGGGCGCCCGAGCCGGCATAGAGGTCGAGCACGCGGGCGCCGTCGAGGATGCCCGACGCGTCGAGCCCGCCGAAGAGCGATTCGCGCACCCGGTCGCTCGTCGGGCGGGTGCCCCGGTCGGGCACCCGCAGGACGAGCGATCCCGCGGAGCCGGCGATGATCCGTGTCATGACGGCCCCGCAGCGCGCGTGACAGTGTCGTCACCGGCGCTGCCGCGTTCCTCGTCGCGCAGGCGCGGCTCGCTGCGCAGCTCGGGACGGAACCCGGCCTTATCGGCGTAGAACTCGCGGATGACGTCCATGTCGGCGGCGACGTCGCCCGTGAGCTCGATCGTCGGGCCGAGGCCGGTGGTCATGGTGGTGCGATCGACGTACCCGAGGGTCACGGGCAGGCCCGAGGCGCGGGCGATGCGATAGAAGCCCGACTTCCACCCGTTACGGGAGGTGCGCGTCCCATCAGGGGTGATGACGAGACCGAACACCTCGCCCGCGGCGATCTGCGCGAGCACATCGTCGACGACGCGCGAGGGGTCGTCGCGATCGACGGGGATGCCGCCCAGACGACGCATCGGGCCGCGCCGCCAGCCGCGGAATAGGCTCTTCTTGCCGAGCCAACGGATGGGTATCTGCAGGCGCCACGCGATCGCGAGCATCAGCACGAAGTCCCAGTTGGAGGTGTGCGGCGCCCCGATGAGGATGGTCGGCCCTGTGGGGGCGGGGGTGCTGACGAGGCGCCAGCGGCTGAACGTCCAGAAGAGGCGGGCGATCGCGCGTCGGAGCATGCTCTTACCGTAGAGCCTGGCGGCAGCGTGTCCGACCTCCTGCCTAGACTCGACTCCATGCCGCAGGTCGACCTGGATACCCCGCTGGTGCAGGCCGTGGGTGAGAAGGTCGCCGCGACTCTGTCGCGCGCGTTCTCGATGTCGACGGTCGGCGACCTGCTCGCGCACTACCCGCGTCGCTACGCCCGTCGGGGTGAGCTGACCCCCATCTCGTCCCTTCCCGTGGGCGAGATGGCGACGATCGTCGCCGAGGTGAAATCGGTGTCCGAGCGTCCCATGCGTCAGCGTCGCGGGTCGCTGATCGAGGTCGTCATCAGCGACGGTGTCGGCGAGGCGACACTGACCTTCTTCGGACAGAAATGGCGGCTGCAAGAGCTCCGTGTCGGGCGGCAGGGCATCTTCTCCGGCAAGGTCGGCGTGTTCAAGGGGAAGCAGCAGTTCGCCCACCCCGACTACGAGCTCTTCGACGACGAGGTCGAGGCGCGCGTGACGGCCGTGGCACGAAGCCTCGAACCGATCCCCATCTACTCCGCCACGAGCACCATCACGAGCTGGCAGCTGCGCAAGATCATCGCCGACGTGATCGGCCGGCTCGGCGACGTGCCCGATCCGCTGCCCGACGAACTGCGCGAACGCCGTCAGCTCCTCGATGCACGGACGGCGCTCGTCCAGGTGCACACACCGACTGTCCCCGAGCAGGTGCGTCCGGGGTTCGAGACGCTCCGCATGCACGAGGCCTTCGTCCTCCAGGCGGCGCTGCTGCAACATCGCATCCAGGTGCGGCAGCTCGCCGCCACCGCGCGGCCCGCGGGCGACCTGCTCGAGCAGTTCGACGCCGCCCTCCCGTTCGAGCGCACGCCCGATCAGATCGCTGTCGGCGACGCGATCGCCGACGATCTCGTCAACGAATGGCCGATGAACAGATTGGTGCAGGGCGAGGTCGGATCGGGCAAGACGCTCGTGGCCCTGCGGGCGATGCTGCAGGTCGCGCAGTCCGGAGGCCAGGCGGCGCTCATCGCGCCGACCGAGGTTCTCGCCGCGCAGCACGTGCGATCGATTGCGAAGATGCTCGGCCCGCGACTGGCGCCCGAGCTCATGCCCACGCTGCTCACCGGGGCGCAGCCCGCGGCCGAACGGCGAAAGGCCGCCCTGCGCGCGGCATCCGGGCAAGCGCGGATCGTCGTGGGCACCCACGCGCTGCTGAGCGCCTCGACGACATTCGCCGATCTCGGTCTGGTCGTCGTCGACGAGCAGCACCGGTTCGGCGTCGAGCAGCGCGAGGCGCTTCGCGCGAAAGGCACCTCCCCGCACGTGCTCGTCCTGACCGCGACGCCGATTCCGCGGACGGTGGCGATGACGGTCTTCGGAGACCTCGACGTCTCCACGATCCGCACGATGCCGACCGGGCGCGCGGGCATCTCCACGTTCGTCGCGCCCCTCGCCGAGAAGCCGGGATGGTTCGGCCGTGTGTGGGAGCGCGTGGCGGAAGAGGTCGCGGCCGGCAGGCAGGCCTTCGTCGTGTGTGCGGCGATCGACGCCGAGAAGGCCGTCGTCGACGACACCGACGACGCGGGCATGCTCGAAGACGGAACGCGAACGCGCACACGCTGGGGAGTCGTGCAGGCCACCGCGATGCTCGCACAGCATCCGTCGTTCGCAGACCTCACCGTGGCGACGTTGCACGGCAAGATGCCAGCCGACGAGAAGGATGCCGTCATGCAGGCCTTCGCCCGCGGTGAAATCGACGTACTCGTGGCCACGACCGTGGTGGAGGTCGGCGTCGACGTGCCCAACGCCTCGACGATGGTGATCCTCGAGGCCGAGCGCTTCGGTGTGTCGCAGCTGCACCAGCTCCGCGGACGCGTCGGCCGAGGGAGCGTGCCCGGGCTGTGTCTCCTCGTCACCGAGGCCGACCCCGACACGGCTGCGCGGTCGCGCGTAGAGGCAGTAGCGGCCACGACCGACGGCTTCTCCCTCGCCGAGGTCGACCTCGAGCTCCGAGGCGAGGGAGACGTCCTGGGCGACGCTCAGTCGGGCGCGCGGTCATCGCTGCGTCTCCTGCGCGTCGTCGCTGATGCCGATCTGATCGCGCAGGCGCGCGACGAGGCCGCGTCGGTGCTGCAGCACGACCCCGATCTGTCGGGGCATCCCGGGCTCGCCGCCGCCATCGCGCGGCGCCTGGGCGAAGAGGAGCGCGGCGCGCTCCACAGGAACTAGGCTCAGACCATGAGCAACCGGATCGCGGTCGTGCCCGGCTCCTTCGATCCGCCGACCCTCGGCCATCTCGATGTGATCCGTCGGGCTGCGGCTCTGTACGACCAGCTCCACGTCCTGGTGGTCCACAACCCCGGCAAAGAGGCGATGCTCCCCATCGCGCAGCGGCAGGCGCTTCTCGAGCAGTCGATCGACGAGGCCGGCATCGAGGGCGAGATCGTGGTTGCGGCGTGGAGCATGGGTCTGCTCGTCGACTATGCCACCGACGTCGGCGCCGGCATCCTCGTCAAGGGCATCCGCTCGCAGGTCGACGTGGCCTACGAGACGCCGATGGCGATCGTGAACCGACACCTCGCCCGGATCGAGACCGTGTTCCTGCTTCCCGACCCGGCGCACGCGCTCGTGTCGAGCTCGCTCGTGCGACAGGTCGCCTCGCTCGGCGGAGACGTCGCGCCGTTCGTACCGGGGCCCGTCGCCCGCTTCCTCGACACGGGATCGCGCGGCATCTGAGTCCGGACGCCCTCGCGGCGACTACCATGGTCGATCGTGGGTAGAAAGCACGTCACCGGACCATTCGTCATCCCCGTGCACGACATCGTGCGCCAGCCGGGGGAGATGCGGGAGTTCGCGTTCAGCGTGCCCGCGCCCGACAAGTGGGGCGAGGGTCTCGTCTCCGTCGCTGCGGGCCAGCCGATCGATCTCGAAGTACGCCTCGAGTCGGTGCACGAGGGCATCCTGGCGACCGCTGAGGCCGACACCGTCTACGACGGTGTGTGCGGTCGGTGCCTCACGGAGCTGACACGCCCCCTCCGAATCGAGTTTCAGGAGCTCTTCGGGTATTCTGGGGACGAAGCGTCCGACTTCGAGGTTCAAGACGACCACGTGGATCTTGAAACTCCGGTCAGGGACTCGATCGTCCTGGCGCTTCCGTTCCAGCCGGTGTGTCAGCCGGATTGCCCCGGGCTCGACCCGGTCACGGGTGAGAAGCTGACGCCGGGAACGGAACCTGCCGAGCAGGTGCAGATCGACCCGCGCTGGGCCGCGCTGACGGCCTACACCCCAGACCACGACGACGCAGACCACCGCGTCGCGCCCGACACAGAGAAGAGCTAGCCATGGCAGGTAACCCCCCGAAGCGGAAGGTCTCCCGCTCCAACACGCGTTCGCGTCGCGCGCAGTGGAAGGCCGAGGCTCCCGCCCTCGTCAAGACCATCGAGAACGGCAAGGTCGTCTACAGCCGCCCCCACCAGGCGAAGGTCGTCACCGACTCGCAGGGCACCGAGCTGTTCCTCGAGTACAAGGGTCGCAAGGTCGCTGACGTCTGACGACGAGCGGCGTGACTGAGAACATCACCGAGCGCTCGGCGCTCACCGACAAGCTCGGGGTCGACATCGACCCCGAGCTTCTGTCGCTCGCCCTCACTCATCGGTCGTATGCCTATGAGAACGGCGGGACGCCCCACAACGAGCGCCTGGAATTCCTCGGCGACTCGATCCTGGGCCAAGCCGTCACCGTGCACCTCTTCCGCACCCATCCCGACCTCGATGAGGGGGCGTTGGCCAAGCGGCGTGCGAGTGTCGTCTCGACGGTCGCTCTCGCCGAGGTCGCTCGGACGATCGGGCTCGGCGACCACATCATGCTCGGCCGCGGCGAGACGCAAACCGGCGGGCGCGACAAGGACTCGATCCTCGCCGACGCGATGGAGGCCGTGATCGGCGCGGCGTTCCTGTCGGCGGGGGCCGAGAAGGCGCAAGACCTCGTGCTGCGATTGGTCGCCCCCCTGCTAGCGGATCCGGCGCGGTACGGCGCTGCCATGGACCCGAAGACTTCGCTGCAGGAGCTGGCGGCCCATCTGGGGGTCGCGCCGCCCGTATACGCTATCGAGGCGTCGGGACCGGACCACAACCGCGTGTTCACCGCGACCGTCACGGTTGGCGACGTGTCACGCCAAGGCGTGGGGAGCAGCAAGAAACAGGCGGAGATGGCTGCGGCCCTGTCTGTGTGGCACGAGCTGTCAGCCCGTGCCTGAACTGCCCGAGGTCGAGGTCGTTCGTGCCGGGCTCGAGCCTGCCGTCGTCGGTGCGCGTATCGAGGCGTGCACGGTCCTGGACCCTCGCGCGCTCACCCGACACGTCGGGACGCCGGAGTCGTTCGAGCGCGAGCTGACCGGCCGCTCGTTGAAGGCGGTAGCGCGCCGCGGCAAGTTCCTGTGGTTCCCGGTGCAGGGCACGGGTCGCGCTGTGATCGCGCACCTCGGGATGAGCGGGCAGATGCTGCTCCGCGAGCCGGGTGCGCCCACCGAGCGTCACGAACGCATTCGCTGGGACATCGTTCATCCCGAGCACGGCGAGCTCGCCGTGCTCTTCGTCGACCAGCGGACCTTCGGCTCCCTCGCAGTGGACGATCTCGAGGCCACCGCCGACGGAGCCGCAGGCGGGCGGGGAACCGATGCTGCACTGGTTCCGGGTCAGGTGCGACACATCGCCCGCGACCCCCTCGACCCGGCCTTCGACGCGCCGCGCTTTCATCGGGAGCTGGCCCGCCGCTCGTCGGGCATCAAGCGCGTCCTGCTCGACCAGGGTGTGGTCAGCGGCATCGGCAACATCTACGCCGACGAGGCGCTGTGGGCTGCCTGCATTCACCCGGAGACCGCGGCATCCCTCCTCTCGCGGCCTGCGCGCGAACGCCTCCTCGAGGCCGTCGTCGCGGTCATGACGAAGGCTCTTGCAGAGGGCGGTACGAGTTTCGACGCCCAGTACGTCAACGTCAACGGGCAGGCCGGCTACTTCGCTCACTCGCTCGAGGCCTACGGGCGCACCGGAGCGGAATGTTCGCGGTGCGGGTCCGCGATCATCCGGGTCGCGTTCACGAATCGCTCATCGCACTACTGCCCGCGCTGCCAGCGGCGGAGGTGACGGGGCAGGCGGGCTCCGCGCCCGCCGTACGTGGCACGAGCGGGGCGCAACCCTTGCGCGTGGGCGAGTCGCCGTGCTTTCATAAGCTGTCAGGCAGCTAATCATGTTGCCGCTCCGGGAGGTTGAGTCGATGGCTGAAGACGCGAAACCGGGCGTGCTCGCACCCATCCGCCGGGTACCAGCAGCCGAAGCCGTGCTTCGAGCGCTCCGCAAGGCGATCCGTGACGGGACCTTCCCCGTCGGTTCGAAGCTGCCGTCCGAGGCCAAGCTCGCCGCCGAATTCGGTGTCAGCCGGCCGGTCGTTCGCGAAGCGCTCCTCGGGTGCGCGACCCTGGGCCTGACCGTCACCCGGACGGGGAGTGGGACTCGCGTCGTCTCGCAGACCGAGGACGAGGGCCTGAAGCTCGGCCGCTACTCGGCTCGCGAACTGTCCGAGGCTCGACCCCATATCGAGATGCCCGCTGTCGCCCTCGCCGCTGCACATCGGAGCGACGACGACGTCGCGACGTTGAGGCAGCTGATCGACGAAATGGAAGCCATCACGCGCGGCGAGCTCGACGGCGGCATCATCCGGTGGGTCGAGCTCGACGCCCGATTCCACACGACCATTGCGCGACTGAGCCGCAACGGCATCTTCGAGCGCATGGTCGGAGAGATACGGGAGGCCATGGTTCGGCAATCCGGATTCCTGACCCTCGTCGCAGCCCGCGCGGAAGAATCCGACGTCGAGCACCGCCGCATCCTCGAAGCCATCGCGGCTGGAGCGCCGGGCGAGGCTTCGGCTGCCATGAGCCACCATCTGCGCGCCGTGGATGCGGCCGTGGATCGTATCGACAGGCTGTGATCTGAAACGCCGACGCCGATGATCCTCGGCTTCTGACGCAGGGCGGCCCTCCGGCGGCCGCCCCCGAGTCCATTGTCAGGCGGTGTTCCCGAGGGCACCGCGTTGTTTCCCCATCCGCAGCATGCCGTCTATCGGCGTGCCCGGAACACGTCCGTTCAGCAACCGGCTGAACCTTCTGAGAGGAAGAGATGTCCAGCAGTGAAGCCCCTCGCAACGAGGCGAGGGAAGGCGCGGCGGCTACCGTGCTCGTGAACGAGGAGAAGGGCTACAGCAAGAACCTGTCTGCCCGTCAGATCAACATGATCGCGATCGGCGGTTCGATCGGGACCGGGCTCTTCCTCGGCGCCGGTGGCCGGCTCGAGACCGCGGGGCCGTCTCTCGTGCTGTCCTACGCCCTCTGCGGTCTTTTCGCGTTCTTCATCCTCCGTGCACTCGGGGAGCTGGTGCTCCACCGGCCGTCGTCGGGCTCGTTCGTGTCTTACGCCCGAGAGTTCTTCGGAGAGAAAGCCGCCTTCGTGTCCGGATGGTTCTACTGGGTGTCGTGGGCGACGACGGCGATCGTCGACATCACCGCCGCTGCCCTGTACATGAACTTCTTCGGAAAGTACGTCCCGTGGATCGGTGCGGTGCCCCAATGGGTCTGGGCTCTGACTGCTCTCGTCCTGGTGCTCACCCTCAACCTGCTCTCCGTCAAGGTGTTCGGTGAGCTCGAGTTCTGGTTCGCATTCATCAAAGTCGGTGCCCTCGTCAGCTTCCTCGCGGTCGGTGCGTACTTCGTGTTCTTCGGTACGCCGAGCGACGGTCGGGACGTCGGCTTCGCGCTGCTCACGGACAACGGCGGCTTCTTCCCCAACGGGCTGCTGCCCATGATCCTGGTGATGCAGGGCGTCATCTTCGCATACGCGTCGATCGAGTTGATCGGGACCGCCGCCGGTGAGACCAAGAGCCCTGAGAAGGTGATGCCGCGCGCCATCAACGCCGTGATCGTCCGCATCGTGGTGTTCTACGTCGGTTCCGTGCTGTTGCTCGCCCTCCTTCTGCCGTACACCGCGTACACAGCGGGGGAGAGCCCGTTCGTCACCTTCTTCGCGTCCATCGGCGTGCAGGGAGTGGACACGCTGATGAACTTCGTGGTCCTCACGGCGGCGCTGTCCTCGCTGAACGCCGGCCTCTACTCCACCGGCCGCATCCTCCGTTCCATGTCGTCAGCAGGGTCGGCGCCGAGATTCGCGAACCGGATGAGCCGTGCGGGTGTGCCGTACGGCGGTATCCTGCTCACCGCTGTGGTCGCGCTCGTCGGGGTCTTCCTGAACTACATCGCGCCGTCGGAGGCGTTCGAGACGGTGCTCAATGTGTCTGCCGTGTGCATCGTCGTCACCTGGGCGACCATCATCGTCTGTCAGCTGCGCTTGAAGCACATGAGCGACCGGGGAGCGATGATGCGCCCGTCCTTCCGCATGATCGGCGCCCCGTACACGGGGTACCTGACGCTGCTCTTCCTGCTGTTCGTGCTCGTCATGACCTTCGTGTCGTCGCCGCAGACGATGGTCGTGACGGCCGTCATGTCAGCGTGCATGGTGGCGGGATGGTTCGCGTGTCGTCGGCGCATCGCTCAGATCGCGGCCGCACGGCAGGGGTACACCGGGGTCTACCCGGTCGTGCCGAGTCCATTCGGTGAGGATGAGGCACCGTCGACGCGGCCGGTAGCGAGTAACGAGGAAGGGACGCGCGGGCGCTAGTTTCTCCTGACGCGGTTGCCCGACGGAACGCCGCACCCGAACACCGGGTACGTCGCACTCCGCGGGCACGCACTAGGGGTTCAGGCGGGGAACGACGCCGGCGACCGTGCGCAGCTCGCCGACCGGCTCACCGCCGCCGAGGACGGGCGCGCTCCGGAGCCGAGTGAGCGCGTCCCGATCGACTCCAAGCGCTTCGAGGATGCCGGCGGTGATGGTCGATCGTGCGCGATCGCCGCCGTCCGAGACCTTGACGGCGATGCCGACCGCGGGAGACGCGAGCCCGCCCAGCTGCACGCCCTCCGCACCGTCCTTGGCGACGAAGCCCGGCACGACGCGCATCATCGTCGTGACGTCGCGTTCTTCCCCGGCCACCATCTGCGGGAACGCGCGCATCGCGGCCGCGACGCGCGCCTCTGCCGTCCCGTCGGACGCGGTGGCGATCCGGGCATAAGCGCGTGCCATCCCCCGGAGCGAGTGCGCGAACAACGGGGTTCCGCATCCATCGACGGTGACCGCGGCCGCGCGTTCGCCGGTGAGCTCCGCGACCGTCGCCTCGACGAGTCGTTGCAACGGGTGCTCCGCCCCCAGGTAGTCGTCTGTCGACCACCCGTTGACCAGGCACGTGGCGACCATGGCCGCGTGCTTGCCCGAGCAGTTCTGGGCAAGCCGTGAGGGTTCGCCGCCGTCACCGACGAAGACGAGGCGCTCCTCGGTGCCGTATGGCAGGTCGCGCACGTTGCGCAGCGCGTCGGCATCCGTGCCGTGCATCTCGAGGATCTCCTGCGCTCCGACACGGTGCATCGGGGCGCCAGAGTGGCTGGCGGCGCTCAAAGCGAGCAGGTGATCGGGTAGGTCGAGACCGGCGCGGACCATCGCCACGGCCTGCAGCGGCTTCAACGCGGAGCGCGGGTACATCGGCGCTGCGCCGTCTCCGCCCTCGGCGAGCACACTCCCGTCGGGGGAGACGACGGCGAACGAGCCGTAGTGAACCCCCTCGACGAGCGGGCCACGAGTGACCTCGACCAGCGGGACATGGTGGGCGGGGCGGACGGCTGCGGGTGTGGTGGTCATCGTCATGGGCCCCATTTTCTGTCTCGACGTCAGGCAGCTATGCCGGGGAAACCAGCATAGCTGCCTGACAGATCAAGATACGGTGGGGTGAACGCCACCGCCTGCGTCATCGGGGAGCCGCTTCTTCCATGCCCCTTCGTACGACACCGGTCGAAAGCCGAGGGCTTCGTTGATATCGAGCATCGGACGGTTCTCCTCGGCGTTGTAGGTGATGACCCGGGGCGACGCCGGCGCGATGTCGCGCCACGCGACGAGCCCTGCGCATTTCACGAGCATCCCGAGGCGGTGCCCGCGGTGACCGGACGCCACGAGAGTGTCGTGCTGGTGCGTGGCCCCGGTGCGGTCGGAGCTGATCATGAGCTCGTTGAAGGCAGCGAGCTCGCCCGTCTCGATGTGCTGCGCAGCGGTCACCAGCAGCGTCTGGTCAGCGTCGATGTAGCGGGCGTCATGGCGCTCGACGCGTGCGGCGTCCCACATCTCCTCATCGACGTCGAGTCCGGCCGCAGGAGCATCCGTCGACATGCGCGACTTCAGCCAGGCGTATCCCTCGACGAACTCCGGCGGGGTCGGCGCCGTCCACCTCACGACCCGATAGCCGACGGCCGCAGCCGTTGCGCGAGTGAGGTGCTCGTCGACGACGGCGGCGGACTCCGTCACCTCGAGCACGCTCTTCCGGTTGATCTGCTCCAACGTGTAGCCGTGCCGTAGCAGGAAGCGCGCCGCGTGGTCGCGCGGGATGTCGCCGTAACCGGTCGGTGCCGCGAGCCGGTCGCCCGGCGCATCGGGATGCTCGGCGTACGTCTGCAGGACGTGGCGTCCGTGCTCGCGGGCAGTCCGCTCGATGAGCGCGTGGGCTTGCGAACCGATGCCGAGCCCATGGACCTCCCGTAGGAGTTCGATGAGCCAATACGCGGCGTCGGAGCCGGTCTCGTGGGGGATGTCGAGCCCGACGCGGCCGACGATGCGGCCCTCCCAGACCGCGACCCAGCTGTACCTCGTCTCGTCCGGGCTCGGACGATAGTGGGGGAGGAGTTCGCCCGGACGCGCAGCGTCGTCGTCGCCGCCGGTGATCTCTCGGTACACGAGATTGCGCACGCGCACCATCTCGCAGAAGTCCGCGGCGTCCGGTGCGTCGATGCGCTCGGGGATGCGGAGGGGGCGCAGCTCGAGCCGCGCAGTGATGTCGTTCATGATTCTCTTTCGACGGCGTGGGGTCTCGTCGCCGAGACCCCACGCGATTCAACGGTAGGCAGTGAGCAGGTACGCGCGCTCCCAGTGGCGCTCGCGCGCCTCGCGGGCTGCGAGCTGTTCCCGGCGATATGCGATCTCGGGCGCGGAACTGGCGCCGCGGTTCGCGCTCCACACGATGAGACGCAGCGCGATCCGCAGCGCGAGACGCTGGGCGAGGGTCGGACGGCCGAGAGCCGTCTGCTCGGGGATGGTGGGCCGCGCAGGCGCGACCTCGGGACGTCGTTGTACGACGGTGTTCATGGTGTCCTCGTTCGAAGAGGGCGGACGTGCGATGGCGACGATGTGTGTCGCAGGTGCAGCCGTCGGCTGCGGCCGACGCGAACGATCGCGCGGGCAGAGAGGCAGAACGGGGCGAGGGACTCGCAGACTCAGACGTTCAGCGGAGCACCCGTGACGGCGGCTCCACCGATCGCGCAGGAGAAACGGTCGCGGTGCTCGGAACGAACAGCAACAGCGTTAAACGCGGTGACAGAAATCAACATCGGGGAACCTCCTTTCGTCAGGGATGCGGGAAGTGACGCTAGCGGTCCTTGCGGTGCGGCGTCAAGTCGAGCCCGCCATCCTCCGGTAGCGTGTGGTCGTTCACCGAGCGCCGGGAGGGCCCGACATGCACCTGAAGAGCGTGACGCTCAAGGGCTTCAAGTCGTTCGCCCAGCCGACGACGTTCGTGCTCGAACCGGGCGTCACCTGCATCGTCGGCCCCAACGGTTCGGGCAAGTCGAACGTCGTCGACGCACTCGCCTGGGTCATGGGTGAGCAGGGCGCCAAGACCCTCCGCGGCGGAAAGATGGACGATGTCATCTTCGCCGGCACCGCGACGCGCGGCCCGCTCGGGCGCGCCGAGGTGCAGCTGACGATCGACAACCACGACGGCGTGCTCCCGATCGAGTACAGCGAGGTGACCATCAGCCGCACCCTGTTCCGCAACGGCTCGAGCGAGTATGCGATCAACGGCGAGACATGCCGGCTGCTCGACGTTCAGGAACTGTTGAGCGACTCCGGTCTCGGCCGCGAGATGCACGTGATCGTCGGGCAGGGACGGCTGGACACGGTACTGCAGGCGAGCGCCGAGGACCGGCGCGGTTTCATCGAGGAGGCGGCGGGCATCCTCAAGCACCGCCGTCGCAAAGAGAAGACGGTCCGCAAGCTCGAGGCGATGGAGGCGAACCTCACGCGGCTGAGCGATCTGGCCGGCGAGCTGCGGAGGCAGCTGAAGCCCCTGGGCAAACAGGCGGAGATCGCACGCGAAGCAGCGACGATCGCCGCTGTCGTCCGAGATGCGAAGGCACGCCTGTTCGCCGACGACCTCGTCGCGCTTCGCGCGCAGCTCGCCGATCATGCCCGCGACGAACACGAGCGCCACTCCGAAAGGCTCGTGCTGCAGGACCGGCTCGACGGTGTGAAACGACGCATCGACGAGCTCGAGGCCGAGCAGCGGTCCGAGGCGGTCGACCGGGCACGAGCCACCGCGTTCGCGCTCGAGCAGGTGCAGGAACGGGTGCGGGGATTGCACACGCTCGCAGCGCAGCGTCGCGCGCTCCTCGAAGACGACGGCCAGCTCTCCACCGAGGTCGTCACGGTCGGGCAGTCCGCCATCGACGAGGCGCGGCAGGAGGTCGACGACATCGCGTCGGGCGTCGGCGATGCGCAGGATGCGGCTGCTGCGGCATCGCGCGATGTCATCCGGGCGCGCGCTGAACTCGATGCGCTCGACGCCGACATCGCGGCGCAGAGCGCTCTCGTCTCGGAGCACGACATGCGCCTCACCAAGCTCCGCGGGCGCGCCGAGGCCGCAGCGTCCCGGCTGGATGCCCTTCGTGCGGCGGCGGAGCGGCAGCAGCGGGGTCTCGATGCCGCTCGGGCGCGCCGCGCCGAGGCAGAGGCAGCCCTCGAACAGGTCCAGGCCGACGCGGCTCCCGAGGTCAGCTCCGCCGAGCACGCCGCCGCCTACGAGCGGGCTCAGCGCGACGCGACGGACGCCGAGACCGCGCTGGCCGGGATCCGCGAGAGACTGCACGCGGCCGAGCGCGAGGTCGAGTCGCTGACGGCGCAGACGGCCGCACTCGGGCGTGCGCTCGAGGTCCGAAACGCCGCTGCCGACCTCCTGTCGCGCGGCGACGACGGGCTCCGGTCGCTCGTCGCCGACGCCCTGAGGGTCGAGCCGGGCTACGAGGCGCCCGTGGCTGCGGCTCTGGGGGCGCTCGCTGAAGGCGTGCTCGCGGTCGATGTGGCGGCAGCGCTGCGTGCTGCGGCCACCGCTTCCACGGAAGACCTGGGCGTGGTCGACATCGTCCTAGCGGACGCTGCGCGGGGAGCGGCTGTCGCCGCCCCACCGGGTGCTGTTCGCGCGACCGACGTCGTCAGTGGTCCCGACGGCGTCGTCGGGCAACTGGAGAACGTACTCATCGCGGACGACCTCGACGCCGCTGTGCGCATCCGCGATGGTTGGAGCGCGAACGATCGCGGGCGTGCCGTAGCCGTGACCAAGCAGGGCGAGCTCGTGTCGTGGCGCACGGTGCGGGCCGGCTCGGGCGAAGGTCGCTCGCGCCTCGAGCTCGCCGCGGAGCGAGACGCGGCGGCAGATCGATTGAGCGAGATGAGCGTCGTCGCTGACGCGCTTCGCGAGTCGTTGACCGACGCCCAGGCGGCATGGACCGACGCTCGTGCCCGTACCGGAACCGCCCTCGAGACTCTCCGTGCCCACGATGCTGCGCTCGCGGCGGACGCCGAGAAGCTCAACAGGGTCACCGTGCGCTACGAGGCGGCGGTGGCGGAATGCGATCGGCTCGAGGCGGGCATCGCGCCGGCGGTCCATGCGGCGGCGGAAGCCGAGTCGGCAGCCCGGGAAGCGGAAGAGGCTCTGGCGGCAGCGGCCGCCGCTCCGCGCCCGATCCTCGATGCATCGGCGCGCGACGGGCTTCTCGACGCCCTCGAGCAGGCCCGGGAACGCGAGATGCGCGCGCGCCTCGACATCGAGACCTTGCGTGAGCGGGTGCGGGCCGGCGAGGCACGGGTCGTCCAGCTCGAGCGGCAGCGCGAGCGGGAGCGGGCGGCGGCGGCAGAAGCGGCCCGGCGCGCCGTCATCCGCCGGCAGCAGCGCGCGATCGCGGATGCCGTCGCCGCCCAGTTGCCGCCTCTGATCGCGTCCATCGATCGGTCAGTGGCCGCGGCCCGTGTCGAGCTCGGACGTGCCGAACAGGCACGGAGCGAGATCACCGCCGAACTCGCCGAGCTCCGGAAGCAGGACCAGGCGGCCCGCAGCCGGCTCGCGGCCCTGACGGAGTCCGTGCACGGACTCGAGATGCAGATGCACGAGAAGAAGCTCCACGTGACGAGCCTGCTCGAACGCGTCGGCTCCGAGCTGGGCTTCGACGAAGACATTCTCGTTTCGGAATATGGCCCGGACCAGCCCGTCCTCGACGATGGCGGTGAGGCGGTGCCATTCGACCGGGCGTCTCAGCGCCGCCGTCTGACGGACGCGGAGCGGAAGCTCGGGCAGCTCGGCCGCGTGAATCCGCTGGCGCTGGAGGAGTACGCGGCGCTCGAGCAGCGACACGCGTTCCTCACCGAGCAGCTCGCCGATCTCACGCAGACGCGCGCGGATCTCCTGACGATCATCGGTGAGCTCGACGAGCGCATGCAGACGATCTTCCTGGCTGCATTCGAAGACACGAAGGTCGCGTTCGGTGAGGTGTTCCCGATCCTGTTCCCGGGCGGCACGGGCAGCATCTCGCTCACCGACCCCGACAATCCGCTGACGACCGGCATCGAGGTCTCGGTGCGACCGGTGGGAAAGAAGATCGAGCGGCTGTCGCTGCTCTCGGGAGGCGAGCGCTCGCTCGCGGCGGTGGCTCTGCTGACGGCGATCTTCAAGGCGCGCCCGAGCCCGTTCTACATCCTCGACGAGGTCGAGGCGGCGCTCGATGATGCGAACCTCGGGCGGCTGCTCGGCGTCTTCGAGCAGCTCCGAGAGTCGAGTCAGCTCATCGTGATCACGCATCAAAAGCGCACGATGGAGATCGCGGATGCCCTCTACGGCGTGTCCATGCGTCAGGACGGTGTGTCGGCGGTCGTGGGCCAGCGCGTACGTGAGCGTGCAGGCGCCGTAGGCTGAGGGGTATGGCCGAGAATCCCTGGTCGCTCTCGCGCGCGTTGCGCGGGCTCTTCGTCAAGCCGACCATCGACGAGAACACGTGGGACGACCTCGAGACGGCGCTCCTGACCGCCGACTTCGGGCCCGACATCACCGAGCGCCTGGTGGACGACCTGCGCGGCAAGGTCGAGCGCTACCGCACGACCGACCCTCGCGACCTCCAGCGGATGCTGAAGGAGACGCTCGAGGAGCGGTTCGCCGCCTTCGACTCGACTCTGCGCTTGACCGAACGTCCCGCGGTGGTCCTGGTCGTCGGGGTCAACGGCGTGGGCAAGACCACGACGATCGGCAAGTTCGCCAAGTTCCTGCAGCGCTACGGCCGCTCGGTCGTCGTCGGCGCTGCCGACACCTTCCGCGCCGCTGCCGTCGATCAGCTCGCGACGTGGGCCGAGCGCGGCGGTGCTCAGATCGTCCGCCCGCAACAGGAAGGGCAGGATCCGGCTTCGGTCGCTTTCCAGACGATCGACTACGCCAAGCAGACGGGCACCGAGATCGTGCTCGTCGACACGGCCGGCCGCCTTCACACCAAGGGCGGGCTCATGGACGAACTCACCAAGATCCGCCGCGTCATCGAGAAGCAAGCACCCATCAGCGAGGTGCTGCTGGTTCTCGACGCGACGACCGGTCAGAACGGCGTCATGCAGGCCGAGGCGTTCCTCGAGCACGCGGGAGTGACCGGCCTGGTGCTCACGAAACTCGACGGTTCCGCCCGCGGCGGATTCGTCCTCGCGGTGCAGGAGCGCACCGGCATCCCCGTCAAGCTGCTCGGTCAAGGAGAGGGCATCAACGACCTCACCGGCTTCACCCCGCACGTCTTCGCGTCGGCGCTCGTCGATTGACTCCCGCGCCGCGCCGCATCAGGACTTCCCCCGCACCCTCACGGCTGGTTTCATAAACACATGGCGATCGAGCACGACTACTTCGGACTCCTCGAGTCGGGGCCGGACGGATCGATCTTCTGGTCGGATCACGTCGAGATCGGTGACCAGACGGTCACCGTCGACCTGACGGCTCCGGATCAGGATGACGTGTCCGCCGCCGCCCTCGATGTCGCTGCCGCGATGATCTCGGCGATCGAATCGATCGACCTGTCTGCCCGCAATGCCATGGTCTCCGAGCTGAACGATCGCACGAGCGAGGTGATCGAGTTCATCCTCCAGCAGCAGGAGGAGCTCGGCGAAGACATCGAGTCGTACCTGGTCGACATCTCAGGCGACGTTCATATGGACGTCATCCGATCGCTTCAGCTGATCAGCATGACGATCCTGGCCGACGAGCATGGGGGATCCGACCCGTTCGCCGTGCTCGAATATGCCCTCGACCCCGACTCGACCGAAGAGGTCCTTCTGGTCAATCTCACCAGCGACGGCAGCATCCAGTCGGTCACCAGCGCGGACTGACGTGCAGACCTTCCTGCCGTACCCCTCGTTTTCAGAATCGGCGGCAGTACTCGACATGGCGAGGCTCGGCAAGCAGCGGGTCGAGACGTTGCAACTCCTGCGCGCCAATACTGTGGCGGGCTATGGCTGGCGGAACCACCCGGCCGCAAAGATGTGGCGAGGCTATCTGCCGGCGCTGACGGCGTACGGCCTTGCGATGACCGACGCGTGGATCGCGGCCGGTCGCGCCGACACGGTCCGGCCGCAACTGCGGGAGTTCGCGCCCGATGTCGACGGAATCTCTGAGAGTGATCTCGAGATGCCACCGTGGCTCGGCGACGAGGCGTTCCATCTGTCTCACCGCTCGAACCTCTTGCGCAAGGATGCCGCCTACTACCGGCCGCGCTTCGGTGACGTCCCCGACGACCTTCCCTATGTCTGGCCGCCGGACCCGACCGCGACCTGAGCGGGGCGTGGCCAGGCCCCCCGGGGTCGTCAGACGGCCTGCGCGAATCCTGACTGCGCCGAGTCGGCGAGATGTGCCAGGTGCGGCGGGATGTCGCGGCCCTTCGCGGCCATCGACTGCGCCCACAAGCGTCCGGCGCGGTAAGAGGATCTCACGAGCGGGCCGGCAAGCACCCCCAGGAAGCCGATGCGCTCGGCCTCCTCTCGGAAACCGACGAACTCCTCGGGCTTCACCCACCGGTCCACGGGCAGGTGGCGCGGTGTGGGGCGGAGGTACTGCGTGATCGTGATGATGTCGGTCCCGGCGTCGTGGAGATCCTGCAGAGCCTGGACGACCTCGTCGGGTGTCTCGCCCATGCCGAGGATGAGGTTCGACTTCGTGATGAGCCCGGCGTCACGGGCACGTGTGATCACTCCGAGCGAGCGCTCGTAGCGGAACGCTGGTCGGATCCGCTTGAAGATACGGGGGACCGTCTCGACGTTGTGGGCGAAGACCTCTGGCCGCGACGCGAACACCTCGTCGAGCTGTGCGGCATCCCCGTTGAAGTCCGTCGCGAGGATCTCGACGCCCGTACCCGGGTTGTCGGCGTGGATACGACGGACCGTCTCTGCGTGCAGCCACGCCCCGCCGTCGGCGAGGTCATCGCGTGCCACGCCCGTCACCGTCGCGTAGCGCAGTTGCATCCGGTGGACGCTCTCGGCGACGCGACGCGGCTCGTCGGTGTCGTACTCGGCGGGCTTCCCCGTGTCGATCTGACAGAAGTCGCAGCGCCGTGTGCACTGCGACCCGCCGATGAGGAAGGTCGCTTCTCGGTCTTCCCAGCATTCGTAGATGTTCGGGCATCCTGCTTCCTGGCAGACCGTGTGCAGGCCCTCATCCCGGACCAGGTCGTGAAGCGCGCGGTACTCCTCGCCCATCCGGGCCTTCGTCTTGATCCACTCGGGCTTGCGCTCGATCGGGGTCTGGGCATTGCGCACCTCGAGGCGCAGGAGCTTGCGTCCCTCCGGCCCGCCCGCTGCCGGGGCGCCGGCGGGCACGGCGCAGCCGCCGCTCACGCTGCGACCGCCGTGTCGAACTCGGCGCGGAAGTGGCGGGTGACGGTGTCGAGCGCCGATGCGGGCGAGATGTCATCGCCCAACACCGTCGACAGCGTGGCCACCCCGGCATCGGTGATGCCGCAGGGGATGATCTGGTCGAAGGGCGCGAGGTCGTTGTCGCAATTGAGGGCGAAGCCGTGCATCGTCACGCCGCGCTGGACGCGGACGCCGATCGCCGCGATCTTCGCGTCGTGGCCGCCGTCACGTACCCACACCCCGCTACGACCCGTCACCTGACGGGCCGAGATGCCGAGCTCGGCGACAGCGTCGATGAGGACACGTTCGAGTCTCCGCACGTGCGAGACGACGTCGACCGGCTCGGGGAGGCGGAGGATCGGATAGCCCACCAGCTGCCCGGGCCCGTGCCAGGTGATCTTGCCGCCGCGGTCGACATCGACCACGGCGGTCCCGTCGGTCGGTCGTTCGCCGGGGGAGGTGCGTGCTCCCGCGGTGAACACCGCCTCGTGCTCCAGCAGAAGGAGTGTGTCCGGACCGCCGGCGACCACAGCGTCGTGAACACGACGCTGCAGCTCCCAGCCTTGTGCATATGGGACGACGGCGGGGGCGAGCCCCACGACGCGGATGTCGAGCACGGATCCTCCTCGAGATACTGGACTGCGTCCAAGAATACGACACGCCTAGGCTGTCATGGTGACGTCCCGATCCCGCGCCGGCCGGCCCCGCGTGTCGTCCCGCGAGACGCTGGCCGAGGCTGCGTGCGAGTTGTTCCTCGAGCAGGGCTACGACGCGACGACCGTCGCTGACATCACACGGCGCGCCGGCGTCAGTCGATCGAGCTTCTTCAATTACTTCTCGTCGAAGTCCGCCGTCCTGTGGTCGGGGCTCGACGAGCGGCTCGACGCAATCGAGCGCGCTCTGCGCTCCGCCTCCGACGTCGAGGACGTCGCGGCGGCCGCGGCCGACCTCGCCCAGGGCTTCGCTCCCGATGCGCTGGCGCTGGCGATCGTCAACGATGCAGCGATGGGGTTGTCGGACGAGCTCGCACGCGACGCGGCTCTGCGCTCCGCTCGGGTCGCTGCCGCCGTGGCGGAGACGCTCCATCGCGCGGGGACGGGCCGGCTCGAATCCGACATCCTCGGTGGCGCGTGGGGCGGTGCGGTGCTGGGTGCCGTCCGGTCGTGGGCGCGTGGGGGAGCGGGCCGTAGCGACCTGGCGCAGGAGATGGCCCGGGCGATCGCTCTCGTCCGCCGGCGCTGAGCGGCCGAAGCCGCGGTCGGTGCCCGCGGGCGGCCACCCGCTCGCATAGAATCGAGGGATCATGGCAACTTTCGGCACGCTCTCCGACCGTCTCACCGAGACCTTCCGGAACCTCCGCACCAAAGGAAAGCTCTCGGCGGCTGACGTCGACCAGACCGTCCGTGAGATCCGCCGTGCGCTGCTCGACGCCGACGTCGCCCTCGTGGTCGTCAAGGAGTTCACCGCCAAGGTGCGCGAGCGCGCGCTCGGCGACGAGGTCAACCGCGCGCTGAACCCGGCGCAGCAGGTCGTCCAGATCGTCAACGAGGAGCTCGTGGGCATCCTCGGCGGCGAACAGCGGCGGCTGCAGTTCGCTAAGAACCCGCCGACCGTCATCATGCTCGCGGGTCTGCAGGGTTCGGGTAAGACCACGTTCGCAGGCAAGCTCGCCAAGCAGCTCGAGAAGGACGGCCACACGCCGCTCCTCGTCGCGTGCGACCTCCAGCGCCCGAACGCCGTGAACCAGCTCCAGGTCGTCGCCGAGCGCGCCGGGGCGGCCATCTACGCGCCCGAGCCGGGCAACGGGGTCGGCGACCCCGTGCGGGTTGCGCGCGACGGCGTCGAGCACGCCCGCCGTCACCAGCACGACGTGGTCATCATCGACACGGCGGGACGCCTCGGCGTCGACGCCGAGCTGATGAAGCAGGCGGCGTCGATCCGGAAGGCGACCGATCCCGACGAGGTGCTGTTCGTCATCGACGCGATGATCGGTCAGGACGCGGTCAACACCGCGAAGGCGTTCCAGGAGGGTGTCGACTTCACCGGCGTCGTCCTCTCGAAGCTCGACGGAGACGCCCGCGGTGGCGCCGCGCTGTCGGTCGCCTCCGTCACGCAGCGGCCCATCATCTTCGCGTCCACGGGTGAGGGCCTCGACGACCTCGAACCCTTCCACCCCGACCGGATGGCCAGCCGCATCCTCGACCTGGGTGACATCCTCACCCTGATCGAACAGGCTCAGCAGGCGTTCGATGAGCAGGAGGCCCTCGCGGTCGCCGAGAAGCTCGCCAAGGAGCAGTTCACGCTCGAGGACTTCCTCGACCAGCTTCAGCAGATGAAGAAGATGGGCTCGATGAAGAAGATGCTCGGCATGCTGCCGGGCATGGGGCAGATGAAACAGCAGCTCGAGCAGTTCGACGAGCGCGAGATCGACCGCACCGAGGCGATCATCCGGTCGATGACGCCGTCTGAGCGACGCAACCCCAAGGTGCTCAACGGCTCGCGCCGCCTGCGCATCGCCCGCGGCTCGGGCATGACGGTGACCGACGTCAACCAGCTCGTGCAGCGCTTCGAGCAGGCCGCGAAGATGATGAAGACGGTGGCCCGAGGCGGCGTGCCCAACATCCCTGGTATGGGACCCATGGGTGGGAAGCCCGGCGCGTCGAGCAAGCGCGGCAAGCAGGCCAAGAGCAAGAGCGGTTCGCGTTCGGGAAACCCGGCCAAGCGCGCCGCCGAGAATGCGGGCCTCGCGACTGCCACAGCGCCGACCGGCTCGGGCTTCGGCCTCGGAACCGGCGGTCAGGCTCAGCCGAGCGAGGCCGACCTCGCCGAAATCCAGAAGCTTTTCGGCAAGGGCTGAGTCAGCGGGGCCGGCTCAGCGGCCCTGACTCAGCGGCCGACGTCCGGCTGCGCCAGGTGCTGGCGCAGCGTCGGGCCGTCGCGGAACTCGCGGATGAGGTGCTGCACGACCTCGCGGAGGTCGCCGTCGGCCGCATCCGCGACACGCGTCTGCCGGAGATAGCTGGCCCCTTGATCGAGGATCGTGTTCAGCCCTCGGAACTCGCGGGCGCAGTGCAGCTCCTCGGCGATCGGCTCGAGCTCCGCCATCGTGTCGCGGAGGTGGTCTGCGACGTGCCGCTGAGTGCCGTCCGCATCGACGATGAGACGTGCGTCGAGTCCGTACCGCGCTGCGCGCCACTTGTTCTCCCGGACGAACCACGGCGGGATCGTGGGAAGTTCACGCCCCTCGTCGAGCTGGCGGGAGAGGTGCTCGGTGAGCACCTGAACGAGGGATGCCACGGCGGCGAGCTCGGGAAGGGTCGACATCCCGTCGCACGCCCGGATCTCGAGCGTTCCCCACTTCGGCGCCGGGCGGATGTCCCAGCGCACCTCGGATGCGTCCTCCATGACACCCGTGCGCACCATGCCGTCGAGGTAGTTCTCGAAGTCGCTCCACTTCGTGAAGCTCCAGGGCAGGCCGGCGGTGGGCAGCTGCTGGAAGACGAGGGCGCGGTTGGATGCATAGCCGGTGCGGTCGCCCGCCCAGAACGGGCTCGACGCCGAGAGCGCCTGGAGATGGGGGAGGTAGACCGAGAGGGCGTTGATCAGCGGGAACACCTTGTTGACGTCCTCGACGCCGACGTGGATGTGGATTCCCCAGATCATCATGTTGCGGCCCCACCACTGCGTCCGCTCGATGAGCTTGTGGTAGCGGGTCTTGTCCGTGATCTCCTGCTCGTACCACCGTGCGAAGGGGTGGCTGCCGGCGCACAGCATCTCGAGAGCGCGCGGTGCGGCGAACTCTCGCACCCGCTGGATGGCGTCATCGATGTCATCGACCGCGGCTGCGACGGTGTCGCCGACTCCGCTGGTGACCTCGATGGTGTTCGTCAGCAGCTCGCCGGTGATGGTGTAGCGCTCGAGCGCCGAAGATTCCTCCACTTCGGCGAGCACTTCGGGCGCTCGGGGCGCGAGATCTCCGGTGTCGCGGTCGGCGAGCATCAACTCCCACTCGATGCCCACGGAGGAGCGGGCAGACGTGGCGAAGGGGACCGTCATGCGCTCAGTCTGACACGCGCTACGGCGCGGTTCGCGACGACCGTCATCATCTGGCAAAATAGACGGTTGGACCGCTCGCTCGACCCTCTATCCGGCGAGAAGGTCCACCCTCAGAGCTCCCGCCGGGTGTGCACCCCACGCTCCAGGCGACGTTCACTTCACATCACACCACTCAGGAGAATTGTGGCTGTCAAGATTCGTCTCAAGCGCCTCGGCAAGATCCGCGCACCCTACTACCGCATCGTCGTCGCCGACTCGCGCACCAAGCGCGACGGCCGAGTGATCGAGGAGATCGGTCAGTACCACCCGACCGAAGAGCCCTCGGTCATCAAGGTCGACTCCGAGCGTGCCCAGTACTGGCTCTCGGTCGGCGCGCAGCCGACGGAGCAGGTCACCGCGCTGCTCAAGCTCACGGGCGACTGGGGCAAGTTCAAGGGCGACAAGAACGCCGTCTCGACCGTTCGCACGGCCGAGGCCAAGGGCGACTTCGTCGCCGACGCGTCGAAGAAGTCGGTCATCAAGCCGCAGGCCGCGAAGAAGGCTGAGGAGCCCGCCGCCGAGGCTCCCGCCGACGAGGCCGCCGCCGACGCGACCGACGCGGAGTAATCCGTTGCTGTCCGCCGCGCTCGAGCACGTCGTCAAGGGGATCGTCGATCACCCCGACGACGTCGTCATCCGTTCCTCCTCGTCGCCCCGCGGCGAAGTACTCGAGGTGCGCGTGCACCCCGACGACCGGGGACGGGTGATCGGGCGCGGCGGGCGCACCGCCAAGGCGCTGCGAGCATTGATTTCCGCGCTGGCCGACGGCACGCGCGTTCGCGTCGACGTCGCGGACGACTGAGATGGCCGCCGAACCCGCTCGCACTCAGCTGCGCGTCGGGCGCCTCGTCAAGGCGCACGGGCTCAAGGGCGCGCTCAAGCTCGAGCTCTACACCGACGAT
Organism: Microbacterium sp. AG238; assembly: GCF_003610405.1. GTDB lineage: Bacteria > Actinomycetota > Actinomycetes > Actinomycetales > Microbacteriaceae > Microbacterium. Next base: position 447,836 of record NZ_RAQC01000001.1, on the reverse strand, counting down.
CCCGACGGTCGCTTCGTGACGGGCGCAACGTTCACGTTGCAAGTCCCCGAAGCATCACCGTGGCACGGCAAGACCGTGACCGTCCGCGAGTTCCGGTGGATGAACTCGCACCCCGTCCTGTTCCTCGAGGACGTCAACGACCGCGACGCCGCCGAGAGCCTCGTGAAGGCCATCCTGTGGGTCGACCAGGACGGCGACGCCACTGCTGAGGACGACGCATGGTTCGACCACCAGCTCGTCGGCCTCGACGTCGTCCGCGACGGGCAGAAGGTCGGACGCATCGCACGCGTCGACCACTTCCCCGCGCAGGACCTTCTGATCGTCCAGCGCGACGGTGATGACACCGAGGTCCTCGTCCCGTTCGTCAAGGCGATCGTGCCCGAAGTGGATGTCGCGGCGGGCCGCGTGATCGTCACGCCGCCGGCCGGACTGTTCGAAGAGTTGCCAGCCGAACAGTCGGATGACGCGGTGGAAGCCGCTTCCGACCCTGAGGGCGGCGACGCCCCCACCGAGGGCTGACGTGCGCGTCGACGTCGTCACGATCTTCCCCGCGTTCTTCGACGTCCTCGAGGTTTCGCTCCTCGGCAAGGCCCGCGGTGCGGGTCTCCTCGACGTCCGCGTTCACGACCTGCGCGACTACGCCACCGATCGTCATCGGACCGTCGACGACACCCCCTACGGCGGCGGCGCCGGCATGGTGATGAAGCCCGAGCCCTGGGGGCTCGCGCTCGATGCGATCGTGGCGGATGCGGCCGACCGGCCGACGTTCATCTTCCCCTCGCCCGCCGGGGAGCGGTTCTCGCAGGCGTCGGCGCGTGAGCTCAGCGGAGCCTCGCACCTGGTGTTCGGCTGCGGACGCTACGAGGGCATCGACGAGCGCGTGTTCACCTACGCGGCGACCCTCGGCGATGTCCGCCTCATGAGCCTCGGCGACTACGTCCTCAACGGGGGAGAGGTCGCCTCGATGGCGATGATCGAAGCGATCGGTCGCCTCATCCCCGGTGTCGTCGGCAACCCCGAGAGCCTCGTCGAGGAGTCTCACGAGGACGGGCTGCTCGAGTACCCCTCGTACACCAAGCCGGCATCGTGGCGTGGCCACGATGTCCCGGACGTCCTGCTCAGCGGACATCATGGCCGCGTCGCGGAGTGGCGGCACGCCCAGCGGGTCGAGCGGACGCGCGAGCGCCGTCCCGACCTGCTCCCCGGCGGCCTCGGGGACTGAGCGCTCGTCGGGATCGGACGAGCCCGCCGCGGCCCCTCAGTCGACGCCGAGGAAAGAGCGGTCGGTGAGGATCGCGGGGCCCTCGGCCGTGATCGCGACGGTGTGCTCCGAATGTGCCCCACGCGATCCGTCGGCGCTGCGCAACGTCCATCCGTCCGCGTCGGTGATGAGCTTGTCCGTGGTCTGCAGGAACCACGGCTCGAGCGCCACGACGAGGCCGGCGCGAAGCGGATAGCCCCGGCCGGGCTTGCCGTCGTTGGGGACATGGGGATCGCCGTGCATCTCGCGGCCGACGCCGTGTCCGCCGAAGTCGGTGTTGATCGACAGTCCGTCGGCACGGGCGACCGTCGCGACGGCGTGCGAGATGTCGCCGATCTTGTTGCCCACGACGGCGGCGCTGATCGCCGCGTCAAGCGCGCGCTCGGTCGTGTCGATGAGCGCGAGGTCTTCGTCACGAGCGGTGCCGACCACGAACGACACCGCCGAGTCGGCGACCCAGCCGTCGACGGAGACGGCGAAGTCGAGCGTGACGAGGTCGCCGTCGCGCAGCGCATAGTCGTGGGGGAGGCCGTGGAGGACCGCATCGTTGATCGAGGTGCAGATGACCTTGCCGAACGGACTCGCCCCGAAGGACGGGTGGTAGTCGATGTAGCACGACTCAGCGCCGGCACGTCGGATGAGCTCGTGCGCGCGCCGGTCGATCGCCAGGAGGTTCGTCCCGACCTTCGTCTCGTCGCGAAGGGTCGCCAGCGTCTCGGCGACGAAGCGTCCAGCCGGACGCATCGCTTCGATCTCGGCAGGTGTGCGCAGCTCGATCATCGTGATCCTCTCTTCAGGTTCTATCCTGCCGGACCGGCGTAGCATCAGGAGCATGTGGCTGCGACGCGCACTCTTCTCCTGGCTCCTCCCGGCAGCTGTCGTGCTGCCGCTCTGGCTCGTCGTCGGCTGGGCGATCTCGGGAGCGGGTGGCTGGGTCTTCCTGTGGGTGCTGTTCATCGCAGTGCCTGCCGTGTTGATCGGCCAGCTGGTGACCACGTTGCTCGTGCGGGCTCGGGGCACCGTCCGGCACTCCCGGATGCTGTCGTGGTGGGACGTCCTGGTCTTCGCCGTGTGGCACGGGCTCATCGTCGCGATCGGGTTCTACCCCGCTGGCGCCTTCTGGCCGCTGCTGTTCGCAGCGGTCGCCGCATTCCTCGCCGTCTTCTGGGTTTCGCTGTGGCAACTCTTCCGCGAAGCGCGCCCCGTCTCGCTGTTCTCGGTGGCGACCGATCCGAGCTACCTCCGTGAGGCGATGCGGCCGAGTTCCGAGCGTCTCCCCGACGAGAAGGTCGTGATCATCGAAGAGGTCCGGCGCCGCGACAGCTGACGTTTTGGTGCGCGGGGCGCGGCGTGGCAGAATGGACGCTTGTGCCCTGACAGTTCTCTGCCTCAGGGGAGCGGCGCCCGGCGGGCGCCCGGGGCACCGCATCCTTATTCAACTTTTTCGTGGTCGACCTGAGGCGGTCGCAGGAAGAACAGATCATGCAGATCCTCGACTCCGTCGACGCAGCATCGCTGCGTAGCGACATCCCCGCATTCGCCCCCGGAGACACCGTCAAGGTGCACGTCAACATCACCGAGGGCAACCGCTCGCGTATCCAGGTCTTCCAGGGCGTCGTCATCGGCCGCTCGGGCGACGGCGTGCGCGAGACCTTCACCGTCCGGAAGATCAGCTTCCAGGTCGGCGTCGAGCGCACCTTCCCCGTCCACAGCCCCGTGATCGACCACATCGAGGTCGTCACGCGCGGTGACGTCCGTCGCGCGAAGCTGTACTACCTGCGCAACCTGCGCGGCAAGAAGGCGAAGATCAAGGAGAAGCGCGACCGCTGATAGCAGCGACGCATTCTCTGGATGCCCCGGGCTCAGGCTCGGGGCGTCCGTCGTCTCCGCTGCGCGGTGACCGGCGTTGGCCGCGGAATGTGCGACCCTGGGTAGGGCTCCCCGGCGGGTGAGTCGGATGAGAGGCGATGAATGACCACCGATGACCTTGCCGCGCAGGCGCCGAAGCCCGCGCGTTCACGATCACGTCGCCTCGGCCTGCTGCTCCGCGACATCCTGGTGATCGTCGCCATCGCTCTCGCGGTGTCGTTCCTGGTCAAGACGTTCCTCGTCCGGTCGTTCTACATCCCCTCCGGGTCGATGGAACGGACGCTGCTGAAGGACGACCGGATCCTCGTAGACCAGCTCACGCCTCGGTTCGGAGGCTACTCGCGCGGCGACGTCGTCGTCTTCCGCGATCCGGGCGGTTGGCTGCCGGCGACGGTCGAGCCGGCGCGGCCCCCGCTCGTGGAGGGGATGGACTGGGTGCTTTCGGTCGTCGGACTTTCCGCACCCGACAGCAAGGATCACCTCATCAAGCGGATCATCGGGATGCCGGGCGACCACGTCGTCTGCTGCAACGCCGTCGGGCAGATCACCGTGAACGACGTACCCATCGACGAGTCGTCGTACGTGTCGCTCGCCGAGGGCCAGTCGGCACCGCAGGAGGTGCCGTTCGACGTGACGGTGCCGGAGAACTCGCTATGGGTGCTCGGCGACAACCGCGATCACTCGCGGGACTCGCGCTACAACCGCGACCAGCCGTCGCAAGGCTTCGTTCCGCTCGACAACGTCGTCGGCCGAGCCTTCCTCATCACGTGGCCGCTCGACCGCTTCGGACTCATCGACTTCCACCACGACTCCTTCGCGGGTGTTCCCGCGCCCGTGACGCCATGACGGTCGTCGCGCCCCGGCTGACCGTCGAACGGCGGCTGCTGCGCGAGTACGGTCTCGTCGTCGCTCTGGACGAGGTGGGACGCGGTGCGCTCGCGGGTCCGGTCTCGGTGGGCGCCGCCGTCCTCGACGCGCGCTGCGCACGTCGGCGCATCCCCGAGGGCCTGCGCGATTCCAAGCTCGTGACGGAGCTCCGCCGGCCCGAGCTGGCGGTCAGGGCCGCCGACTGGGTCGTGACCTCGGCAGTCGGGTCTGCGACCCCGGGCGAGATCGACGAGATGGGGATCATGCGGGCGCTGGGACTCGCCGCCGTCCGTGCGATCCAGGGTCTCGACGGCGTCGACCCCTTCGCCGCGGAGACCGTCGTGATCCTGGACGGCAATCACGACTACGTCAGCCCGATGGCCGGGCCGGGCATGACCGTTCAGACGATCATCAAGGCCGACCGTGACTGCGCCAGTGCCGCGGCGGCCTCGGTCATCGCGAAGGTGGCGCGCGATGCGCACATGACCGAGCTGCACGATGAGACGCCGATGTACGAGTGGGCACGCAATAAGGGATACGCCAGCGCGCTCCACCGCGCTGCCATCCGCGAGCACGGGCTGTCGCGTCATCATCGGGCGTCGTGGGCGATCGCCGACGCGCCGACGCTGTTCTGAACCGGTTCTGCCGGCGGTGGCCGGGGACGATCACGTCATGCTGCCGCCGCCTAGGATGGAAGCACCATGGATGACGAAGTCTTCGAAGACTATGACCGCGAGCTGGAGCTGGCGCTCTACAAGGAGTACCGCGACGTCGTGTCGCAGTTCCAGTACGTGATCGAGACCGAGCGTCGCTTCTACCTCGCGAACGACGTCAACGTCGTTCGCCGCGACACCGAGCACGACTTCTACTTCGAGCTCACGATGAACGACGTGTGGGTCTGGGACATCTACCGGGCCGACCGTTTCGTGAAGTCCGTGCGCGTGCTCACCTTCAAGGACGTCAACGTCGAAGAGCTCCAGCGTCGCGACTTCGAGCTTCCCGACGAGCTCTCACTCGACAGCTGAGCTCCTCCCCAAGACCGGCGCCCCGTCGCTTATGCACCGTCTGGGAGCCCTGACTCCTGGGCAGCACGTCGCCAGGCGAGAGTTCTCGTATGGCAGCGAAAGACGACCGGGGCCGAGCCGGTGAAGAGCGGGCCGCGCGGTATCTGATCCGCCGCGGGTACGAGATCCTCGACCGTAACTGGCGTGACCGTCAGGGCGAGATCGACATCGTCGCGGTGTCGCGCGACGAACTCGTCGTCGTCGAGGTGAAGACCCGTCGCAGCGCAGCGTACGGGCACCCGTTCGAGGCGGTGGACGAGCGCAAGAAGGATCGGCTGTGGCGCCTCGCGTGCGCCTGGATCGCGGCGCATCCTGGCGCGGTGCGAGGTAGGCGGATCCGCCTCGACGTCATCGGGATCACGGGTGACGACGTCGACTCGGCGGTGATAGAGCATGTCGAGGATCTGCGGTGAGCCTCGGTCGCACGTGGGCGGTTTCGCTCACGGGACTCGCGGGCGACCTCGTGGAGGTCGAGGCCGACCTGTCGAACCAGACGCCGGCGTTCCGCATCGTCGGCCTCGCGGATCGGGCCCTCGCCGAGGCGCAGCAGCGTGTGCACAACGCCTGTCAGAACAGCGGGCTGCCGCTGTCGCGGCGCAGGGTCACGGTGAACCTCTCGCCCGCGAGCTTGCCGAAGCAGGGATCGGGTTTCGATGTCGCCATCGCCGTCGCGGCGCTCGCGACGGAACTGCCGATGGATCCGGCGTCACTGGTCGACACCGTCCACATCGGCGAGCTGGGGCTCGACGGGCGGCTTCGTCCCGTGCCGGGCGTCCTGCCCGCCGTCATCGCCGCTGCCCGGGCGGGACGCCGTGCGGTCATCGTGCCCGAGGCGTGTCGTGCGGAGGCCGCTCTCGTCGACGGGATCCGCGTCGTCGGGTGCCGCACCCTCGCCGGTGTGGCGCGTTGGCATGGGCTCGACGTCGACGGCGACGATGAGGCGGTGCCCGAAGTCGCGCTTCCCGTCAACGAGGGCAGACACGGGGACGGTGAGTCGCCCGTCGACGACCTGTCGGACATCCGTGGACAGGAGGAGGCGATCGACGCGCTCGTCGTCGCGGCAGCCGGCGGCCATCATCTGCTTATGAGTGGTCCGCCCGGCGCCGGAAAGACGATGCTCGCGCGCCGCCTACCGGGAATCCTGCCACCGCTCGACGACGAGACGGCCCTGCAGGTGGCGTCGATCCGATCCCTCTCGGGCGCGGTCGTCGAGAATCTGAGCAGGATCCCTCCGTTCGAGGCGCCGCATCACAGCGTCAGCGTCGCAGCGCTCGTGGGCGGCGGCAGCAGGTCGCTCCGCCCGGGGGCGATCGCTCGGGCGAGCGGGGGAGTGCTGTTCCTCGATGAGGCCGGGGAGTACAGCGCTCACGCGCTGGACTCGCTGCGTCAGCCGCTCGAGGCGGGGTCGATCGACATCCACCGGGCGGGATTCCGGGCGACTCTGCCGGCGAGGTTCCAGCTGGTGCTTGCCACGAACCCCTGCCCGTGCGGACAGTACGGCGTCCGTGGCGGCAGTTGCTCGTGCCCGTCCCTCGCGATCCGCCGCTATCTGGGGCGGCTCTCGGGCCCGCTGCTGGACCGCATCGACATCGAGCTCTCGCTTTCGCGGGTCTCGCTCGCCGACCTGGCGTCACGAGGTCCCGCGCAGACCACGACCGATGCCGCCAGGCAGCGCGTGGCGGCTGCACGCTCGCGTGCCGCCGAGCGGTTGGGGGCGACACCGTGGCGGAGCAACGCCGCCGTGTCCGGAGCATGGCTGCGAGACGGGCCTTTGGCTCCCGAACCGCGTGTCCGCGCGCCGCTCGACGCCGCACTTCACCGCGGTGCGCTCACGCTGCGTGGCTATGACCGGGTGCTGCGAGTGGCATGGTCGGTCGCCGACCTCGCGGGCCGCGAGCGGCTCACCGCGAGCGACGTCGGGCATGCGCTGTTCCTGAAGAAGGGGCTTCAGCAGTGACCGACGAGGAAGCCCGCGTCGCGCTGACGGGGCTCGTGCCCGCCAGCGACCTCGACGATCCCGAGAGCTGTCGCGAGCGCTGGGCGCGAGCGCGATGGTCCGTGCTGGCTGAGCCCGGCGACGGTATCGCAGGGCTCACGATCCAGCGTCTGGGTGCGTTCGCTGCGCTCCGGGTGGCCCTGCGGGACGACGCCCCTCCCGAAGAACTCGACCTCAGCGTGCGCGATTGGCGCCGTGCCTGTGCCCGCTGGCGCCCGCGGCAGGACGACCACGCGTACGCGATCGAGCGTGCGAAGCGCGTCGGGGTGCGGCTCATCGTGCCGGGTGATGCGGCCTGGCCGGAGAGGGTCGACGAACTCGGCATTCATGCCCCCGCCGCACTCTGGGTCAGAGGATCGGCCGATGCTCTCGCCGCGCCCGGGGCAGCGATCGCGCTCGTCGGCGCTCGCGCGGCGACGGCGTACGGCGTGCAGGTGGCGGGCGAGATCGCGGGCGAGCTCGCCGTCGCCGGCGTGACGATCGTTTCGGGTGCGGCCGTCGGAATCGATGCGGCGGCACATCGCGCCTGTCTCGCCGTCGACGGCAGCACGATCGCCGTGCTGGCGGGGGGCGTTGACAAGGCATATCCGTCCGGGCACGCCGGACTGCTGACGAACGTGTCGCGCCGCGGCGCGGTGATGAGCGAGGTGCCGTGCGGCACGGCCCCGACGAAGTGGCGCTTCCTGCAGCGCAACAGGCTGATCGCCGCCCTCTCCGATGCCACTGTGGTGATCGAGGCAGGCTGGCGGTCGGGCTCGTTGAACACCGCCGGGCACGCGGCTGCGCTCGGGAGGGCGCTGGGCGCCGTGCCGGGACCGATCACCTCTGCGGCGTCGGCGGGTTGCCACCGGATCCTCCGTGAGTACGACGGGCGGTGCATCACGAGCGCGGATGACGTTCGGGAGATGATCGGATGGTCAGACGGGCCTCGACGTGACGCGGAGTCCGCCGCCGACGGACGCACGGACGATGCGACGAGGGTGCTCGACGCACTGAGCACGCGAACGCCGCGGGATGTCGCGGAGATCGCGAGGCGCTCCGGCGTCGCCGGTGAGGAAGTGAGCGCCTGGCTGGGACTGATGACGCTCGACGGGTGGGTCGTGTCAGACGAACGCGGGTGGCGGCGGCAGGGAGCCTGACGACCGGGTCTCCGCGAGCCTGGCCCCGCGGTGCCTGAGGATCGGTCATGCTGACTGCATGCTCATCTCGGAGGCGGCGGAGGCGTACGCGGACCATCTGCTGCGCGTGCGCAGGCTCTCGGAGAACACGGTGCGCGCGTACCGCAACGACCTCGCAGACCTCGCGGGTGCCGCCGGCGACATCGAGCTCACGGACGTGGACATCGAGGTGCTGCGTGACTGGGTCTGGCGCGCGAGTGAACGGGGCGACGCGCGCTCGACACTGGCCCGCCGAACCGCGACCGCGCGCGGCTTCTTCGCGTGGGCTGCCGAGCGTGGTGCGATCGCCAGCGATCCCGCGCTGCGCCTCGCTTCGCCGAAACGAGCGCGTACCCTGCCCAAAGTCGCGACCGCGCAGACGATGGCGTCGGTCCTCGACGAGCTGCAGACGCGTGCGGCTGACGGTGATCCGTTGCTGCTGCGCGACCACGCGATCCTCGAGCTCCTGTATGCGACGGGCATCCGCGTGTCCGAGCTGTGCGGACTCGACGTCGACGACGTCGACGGTGATCGCCGCACGGCGCGCGTCACAGGCAAGGGCGACAAGGACCGGGTCGTCCCCGTGGGAGGCCCGGCCTTCGAAGCGTTGCAGGCGTATCTCGTTCGTGGGCGCCCCGTGCTCACCGCACGCGCCGCTGGCCGGAGAGGTGGGGGTCGAGCGGTGTTTCTCGGCTCGCGCGGCGGCCGGCTAACGGCGCGAGCCGTCTACGCGACGGTCTCGGAGAAGCTCGGGCCCGCGCTCGGTGTCGACACCGTCGGTCCGCATACCCTGCGGCATTCCGCCGCCACCCATCTGCTCGACGGCGGTGCCGATCTACGCGCTGTCCAGGAGATCCTCGGGCATGCGAGCCTGGGCACGACGCAGATCTACACGCACGTCTCGGGGGAGCGGCTCGCCGCCGCTTACCGACAGGCACATCCGCGCGCATGATGGTTGGGTGGTCTCCGCCGTCGTAGCGTGGGGGAGCACGCGGAGGCACATGACGAGGAGACGCGCATGAAAAGACTTGCTGCAGCGATCGGCGCGACAGTGCTTGTCGCGATGCTCGCGTCGTGCACGCCAGTGCCGTCGGATGAACCCGACCGTGTCGTCCGGCCGACGGCGCCGCGGACCTCGGCGGCTCCCTCGACTCCGCCCGCCGCGACACCGCAAGCAACGTCCGAAGCAACGGTTCCGGCGGAGCCGGGTGCGGACGATCTCGCGTGCGTCGACGGCGTCGTCGCGATTCGCGGAACCGATCTCCACGTCGCCTTCGCCGGAGAGTGCGACGTGGTCCGCATCGAGGGCGCTTCGCTCGACGTCGACCTCGACCGAGCGCGCGTCGGAAACGTGGTCGCGAGCGGTGATCGCATCGAGATCGACCTCGGATCGGTCGACTCGCTGGAGATCACGGGGCAGTCCGCGGATGTGGATGCCACCAGGGTCGGCGCCCTCACCATCGCCGGGGACCGGAACTCCGTCGATGCCGATGAGATCGGAGCCGTCTCGGTGTCGGGCAACGACAACCGCATCGACGCGGATCTTCTCGGGTCCGTCATGCAGAGCGGTGACCGCAACGCGATCGGCAACGGCTGACCCTCAACAGCATGGCAGCAGGACCGGACGCGCGAGCCCGCTGATCAGCAGCAGGGGATTGATGTACTCGCCGTGGCGGCGGACGCCGAAGTGGATGCTGCCATCCCCACCATGACCGCCGAGGGCCGCAGAACCCACCGGCTGGCCCTGGACGACGGGCGTGCCGGGTATCAGCGACGTCTCGACCGGCTCGAGGCTGGTCACCAGGCCGTCGCCGTGATCGATCGTGATGACCGCGCGCCCGGCGACGGGGCCCGCGAAGGCGATCACTCCCTCAGCCGGAGAGACGACCTCGCGGCCCGGACCGGAGATGTCCACTCCGCGGTGGCCCGGCGCGTAAGCGTGCGCGGGGGCCTCGAACGGGCGTATGACGGTCGCTTCCCGCAGTGGCATCGTCCAGGGTGATCCCGTCGGAGGAGCGGCGCCCGACTCTGCGACGTCGGGAAGGAAGAGGCGGGCCGCCACGATGAATAACGCGACGATGACGAGGGACGGGCTGCGGCTCACATGGTCAGTCTCGATAGCTCGCCGTTCCGGGGCCTCGGCTGGCCCTCGACGCGTGGACACGCGGGCTGCGGAAGGCCTCGGGGAGGAGTGGCCGACTGCTACACTGATGTCCGCACCTCGCTCGTCGAGGTGACTACGCGTGCCCTGAGCGATCGGTTCCGATCGTGGCGCACCTTCCCCAGGTCTCCCGCTCCGGCGGCGAGCGGAAGTGCGCCGGGCACCAGGAACACCGGACCGTCGGTCCGGCGAATCAACCGAAACAGAAGGAGAACGGCCATGGCCGTCGTCACCATTCGCCAGCTGCTCGACAGCGGCGTCCACTTCGGGCACCAGACCCGCCGCTGGAACCCGAAAGTCAAGCGCTTCATCCTGACCGAGCGCTCGGGCATCCACATCATCGACCTGCAGCAGTCGCTGTCGTACATCGACCGCGCCTACGAGTACGTCAAGGAGACCGTCGCCCACGGCGGCACCGTCCTCTTCGTCGGCACGAAGAAGCAGGCGCAGGAAGTCATCGCAGAGCAGGCGACCCGCGTGGGCCAGCCCTACGTGAACCAGCGCTGGCTCGGTGGCCTGCTGACCAACTTCCAGACGGTCTCGAAGCGCCTCGCCCGTATGAAGGAGCTCGAGGAGCTCGACTTCGACAACCCCGCGGCCAGCGGCTTCACGAAGAAGGAGCTGCTGCTCAAGAAGCGCGAGCTCGACAAGCTGCACAAGTCGCTCGGTGGTATCCGCAACCTGCAGAAGACCCCCTCGGCGATCTGGGTCGTCGACGCCAAGCGCGAGCACCTCGCCATCGACGAGGCCAAGAAGCTCGGCATCCCCGTGATCGGCATCCTCGACACGAACGCCGACCCCGACGAGTTCCAGTACCCGATCCCCGGTAACGACGACGCGATCCGCTCGGTGAGCCTGCTCACGCGTATCATCGCCGACGCTGCCGCCGAGGGCCTGATCCAGCGTCACCAGCCGACCGACGAGTCGGCCGAGGCCGAGCCGCTCGCCGACTGGGAGCGCGAGCTGCTCGAGAGCGCTCCGGCAGAGGCCGCTCCGGCCGAGGCTGCTGCGTCGACCGAAGACGCTGCTTCGACCGAGGACGCCGCCGTCGAGGGCGCTGCCGCCGAGGTCGCTGCGACCGAGACGCCGGCCGACGAGGCGGGCGCCGAGGCTCAGGCCGAGACCGTCGCCGCCGAGGCGACCGAGAAGTAATCAGCGCGTCTTCCTGACCCGCTACGATCGGCGCGGCCGCGGCTGAGCCCGGCCGCGCCGATCGGCATCCACGAGATTTCCCACAGACAGAAGGAGCCGCCACTCATGGCAAACTTCACCATCGCCGACATCAAGGCTCTGCGCGAGCAGCTCGGCACCGGAATGGTCGACACCAAGAAGGCCCTCGAAGAGGCTGACGGCGACGTCGAGAAGGCCGTCGAGATCCTCCGCCTCAAGGGCGCCAAGGGCAACGCGAAGCGTGCCGACCGCTCCACGAGCGAAGGTCTGGTCGTCGCACGCGAACAGGACGGCAAGGTCACTCTGGTCGAGCTCGCCTGCGAGACCGACTTCGTCGCGAAGAACGACCGCTTCATCGCGCTGGCCGACAAGGTCGCGGATGCTGCCGCTGCAGCATCCGCCGATTCCGTCGAGGCTGCTCTCGCCGCCGACGCGTCGGGCCAGACCATCGAGCAGCTCATCAACGATGAGGCCGCGATCATCGGCGAGAAGGTCGAGCTCCGCCGCGTTCGCACGCTGACCGGTGACGCCTTCGAGATCTACCTGCACAAGACGAGCAAGGACCTGCCCCCGCAGATCGGCGTCGTCGTGGCGTACTCGGGCTCGGACGCCGAGACCGCCCGCTCGATCGCGCAGCACATCTCGTTCGCCAACCCGAGCTACCTCTCGCGTGAGGACGTTCCCGAGGCGGATGTCGAGAAGGAGCGGGAGATCGTCACCGAGATCTCCCGCAATGAGGGCAAGCCCGAGGCTGCTCTCCCGAAGATCGTCGAAGGCCGCGTCGGCGCGTTCTTCAAGCAGGTCGCCCTCCTCGACCAGGACTACGCGAAGGACAACAAGCTGTCCGTCGCACAGGTCGCGAAGGACGCCGGCATCACGATCACCGACTTCGCACGGTTCAAGGTCGGCGCGTAATTGCCCGAAAGGCCCGCATCCTCGGATGCGGGCCTTTTCCATGCCCGTCCGGGCGATACTCTGCAACACAGCGACGAGAGGGACACGATGAACGATGAGAAGACCGGGCGCCGGCGCGTCCTGCTGAAGCTGTCGGGCGAGGCATTCGGTGCCGGCCAGCTGGGCGTCAACCCCGATGTCGTCGGGCAGATCGCTCGGGAGATCGCCGAAGCGGTCGACCGTGTCGAGGTCGCGATCGTCGTGGGCGGCGGCAACTTCTTCCGTGGCGCCGAGCTGAGCCAGCGCGGCATGGACCGTGGGCGCGCCGACTACATGGGCATGCTCGGCACCGTGATGAACGCACTCGCGCTGCAGGACTTCTTGGAGCAGGCCGGCGCGGCCACGCGTGTGCAGTCGGCTATCTCGATGACGCAGGTCGCCGAGCCCTACATCCCGCGCCGCGCAGAACGGCACATGGAGAAGGGGCGCGTCGTGATCTTCGGCGCCGGTGCCGGCCTGCCCTACTTCTCCACAGACACGGTCGCCGCTCAGCGTGCGCTCGAGATCAAGGCCGACGAGGTCCTCGTCGCGAAGAACGGCGTCGACGCGGTCTACACCGCCGATCCCAAGAAGGATCCGACCGCGCAGAAGATCGAGAGCATCACCTATGGCGAAGCACTGCAGCGCGGCTTGAAGGTCGTGGATTCGACGGCATTCAGCCTGTGCATGGACAACCGCATCGACATGCGCGTGTTCGGCATGGAGCCGGCTGGCAATGTGACCCGGGCACTGCTGGGCGAGCGCATCGGCACGCTCGTCACCGTGTGAGCGGCCGCTGCCCGCAGACTAGACTTGACCGGACGTACCGACGAATGGAGTGACGTGATCCCCGAGATCCTCGCTGACACGAAAGCCCGCATGGAACGCGCCGTCGAGGCGGCGAAGGAGGACTTCTCCACCGTGCGAACGGGGCGTGCCAACACGGCGCTGTTCCAGAAGATCCTCGTCGACTACTACGGGTCGCCGACGCCGCTCGCGCAGCTCGCGTCGCTTAACACACCCGAAGCCCGGACGATCATCGTGACGCCGTACGACAAGTCGGCGCTCAAGGCCATCGAGCAGGCCATTCGCGACACCCCGAACCTCGGCGTGAACCCGACGAACGACGGCAACATCGTCCGTGTCACGATGCCCGAGCTCACGGAGGAGCGCCGCAAGGAGTACGTCAAGCTCGTGCGCTCGAAGGGTGAAGACCACAAGGTCCACCTGCGCGGCATCCGCCGCAAGTCGAAGGACGAACTCGACGGCCTCAAGAGCGAGGTCGGCGAGGACGAGCTGGTGCGCGCCGAGAAGGAGCTCGACGGGCTCACCCGCTCCCACGTCGACCTCATCGACGACGCGCTCAAGCGCAAAGAGGCCGAGCTCCTCGAGGTCTGAGACCGATGAGCGCACCCGGCGACGACGCCCCGTCTCGATCCGAGCGGGAGCGCTCCCGTTCGCGCGAGCACGGCGATTCGACGTTCCAGAATCAGGTGCGTGCTGCGCGGACGGAGTTCGAGCACCAGATCGGCAAGGCTCGGGCTGACTTCGAGCAGGCCAACGAGCGCATCAACGCGCGCACCGGACGCAATCTGTTCGTGGCGACGCTGATCGGCATCGCGATCGGCGTCGTGGTGATCGGCTCGCTCATCTTCGTTAAGTGGGTGTTCGTCCTCTTCGCGATCCCCGTCGCTCTTCTCGGCGTGTTCGAGCTGGTCCGTGCGCTCCAGGCCGCGGGTCGGCGCGTCGACGTCGTGCCGCAGCTCGTCGCCGGTGCCGCGGTGCTGGCGGCGGGCTTCTTCCTGGATGCCGGCACCCATTGGGTCGTGGTGTTCGCGGCCGTCGTGTCGGTCATCGTCTGGCGGCTGATGGCCCAGATGGTGAGTGTCGAGGCGCGCCGCTACGGTCAGGTGCTCAGCGATGTGCTCATCAGCGGCTTCGTGCAGCTCTACGTGCCGTTCCTCGGCAGCCTGCTGCTGATCCTCCTCCGTGAGGACGGCGGCGAGTTCTGGGTGCTGGCGATGATCGCGGTCGTGGTCGGAGCCGACACCGGCGCCTACGCCGCCGGCCTCGCCTTCGGCAAGCATGCGATGGCTCCGCGCATCAGCCCGAAGAAGACCTGGGAGGGCTTCGCGGGGGCGGGCATCGTCGCGATGCTGGTGGCTGTCGGATTCGCCTGGCTGCTGCTGGACCTGCCCGCATGGACCGGCCCGATCATCGGCCTCGTGATCCTCGGATCCGCCACCGTGGGCGACCTGGCCGAATCGATGATCAAACGCGATCTCGGGATCAAGGACATGAGCTCCTGGTTGCCGGGCCACGGTGGAGTGCTCGACCGTCTGGATTCGATCCTCCCGTCCACCGTGGTCGCACTCGTCCTCTTCCACGTTCTTTCTCCCCTGGTGATGTCATGACCTCGACCGAGAGTTCCCTGTCCACGAGCCCGTTCCCCGGGACGCAGGGTCGCGCGAGGGGATACGACCGCGCCGCTGTCGATGCATTCCTGCAGCGCGCCCGCGAAGCGTTCGAATCATCAGAGGACGATGACCTCGACTCCGCCACGATCCGAGCAACGGCTTTCCCCCTCGTGCGGGGCGGGTACGCCGTCGCCCCCGTCGATGCGGCGATCGGGCGGATCGAAGACGCCTTCGCCGCGCGAGAGCGCGAGCGCGCCCTGTCGCGTGCGGGGGCCCGTGCGTGGGTCGGCCGCTCGCGGAACCTCGCGCAGGAGATCCTCGACCGGCTCTCGCGTCCCGAGCGACGGCGATTCGATCGCGTCGGTGTGCTGTCCTATGGCTACCGCATCGACGAGGTCGACCTCGTCGCTGATCGCATCGCGCGCTACCTGGAGTCGGGCGAACCCCTGACCGTGGAGCAGGTGCGTTCCGTCGCTTTCCGGATGCAGCGCGGCGGCTACCGCGAAGCTCAGGTCGACGCCGTGCTCGACGGCGTCGTGTCGGTCATTCTCGCGATCGGGTGAGTCTGATGGAGACATGCGCCTCGTCTCGCTAAACTCGAGGGCATTGTGACTTCCCGCTCGACTGTGACCCGGCGCACGACGCGCACCCCGGTTGCACACGTTCCGGCTCCGGCGCGCGCGCGCTGGTCGCGCAGGCGCGGTGTGTCCGCCGCGTTCGCCGCCGTCGCGGCTCTCGGCATGGCAGGTGGCGCTCTCGCTCCGCTGGGGACGGCGCTCGCGGCCGCGCAGGAGAAGCCGGTCGAGGTCGTCTCGCTCTGGGCTGACTCTCGGGGCGACGCTCAGGCTCTCGCCTCCGACGGGCAGACCCTCGCTCCGGCTCAGCTCGATCGCAGCGGGTTCACCGTCTACGTCACCCCCAAGCCCACGCCGACGCCGACACCGACACCGACCCCCGTCGACGGCGAGAGCGCGGGTGCCTCGCGCTCGGCGCCCGTCATGTACAGCGGCGGCGGATCGTCGACGGACTGGCTGAGTGCGGCCGGCATCCCCGAGAGCGATTGGGGCTACGTCGACTACATCGTCTCGCGGGAGAGCAGCTGGAACCCCAATGCGACCAACGCCTCGTCGGGTGCGTGCGGGCTGGTCCAGGCGTACCCCTGCAGCAAGGTACCCGGAAGCGGATACGACCCCGTCGACAACCTGAGGTGGGCCAACGGGTACGCCGTCGGTCGCTACGGCAGCTGGGGCGAGGCGTACGCGTTCTGGTCCAGCAACCACTGGTGGTGACAGCGGCCGTCATGCCCCGTTCCAACAGGAGACGGCCGGATCCTCGAGACGACTCGCTCGATCGGCTGCTGAGCGGCTGGAAACGCTCCGAGACGCGGCGCGGCGTCGAGTGGACCGTGCAGCCGGTGTCTGCGGCGCAGGCGCAGAAGACGTACACGTGCCCCGGGTGTGGACGGGACATCGTGCCGGCGACGGCTCACCTGGTCGCGTGGCGTGCGGATGGTGTCCTGGGTGACGCCGCAGACCTGGCCGCGCGTCGGCACTGGCATTCGGCATGTTGGAGGATCGCATGAGCTTCGAAATCCGGGGGCCGGTACAGCTCCCCGCACGGCGCGAGGACATCGAGCTCCACACCCTCGACGACCTGACACTCGTCGGCGAGCTGGCGCTGCCCGAGGAGCGTGAGCCGGTCGCGACGCTCGTCACGCTGCATCCCCTTCCGACCGCGGGCGGCTTCATGGACTCGCACATCCTGCGCAAGGCCGCAGGCCGGCTGCCGGCTCTGGCTGATCTCGCGGTGCTGCGTTTCAACACCCGCGGCACCACGTCGCCACGTGGTACCAGCGAGGGCGCGTTCGACGGCGGTGTCGGCGAGGTCTTCGACGTCGCCGCTGCCATGTCGTTCGTTCATGAGCGGGGGCTTCCCCGCCCGTGGCTCATCGGCTGGTCCTTCGGAACGGAGCTCGCCCTCAAGTACGGGCGTGACCACGACATCGAAGGCGTGATCCTCCTCTCGCCGCCGCTGCATCGGGCGACCTCCGAAGAGGTCGCCGCCTGGGCCGGCGACGATCGCCGCGTCGTCATCGTCGTGCCCGAGTTCGACGATTACCTCCGCCCCGATGAAGCGCGTGAACGGTTCGCGGCGATCCCGCAGGCGACCCTCGTCGCCGTCGAAGGCGGCAAGCACCTGTGGGTGGGAGAGAACCAGACCCGCCGGGTGCTCACCGAGATCGTCGCGGCCGTGAACCCCGACGCTCTCCCACTCGCCGAAGAGTGGGACGACGACTGAGTCTCAGCGTTCGTTCTGGCGCGGGATCACGACCTGGCGGTAGATGATCAGGATGCTGGCCGCGACGGGGATGGCCACGAGCGCTCCCAGCAGCTGCCCCAGCGCCGCACCCGCGAGAGCGGCGATGACCACGACCGCGCCGGGGATCGACACCGCCCGGTTCATGATCCGCGGCGAGATGAAGTACGCCTCGACCTGCATGTAGACCAGGTACCAGATGGCTGCCCAGAGCGCGGTCTGTGGCTCCGCCAGGCCGGGGATGAGGCAGGTGAGCACGATGATCGCCGAACCTGTGAGGGTTCCGACGAGCGGGATCAGCGAGAAGAAGAACGCGATGACCGCGAGCACGGCGGGGAAGGGGGCCCCGATCACACTCAGGAAGATCGCGCTGAGCACGCCGTTGATCACACCGAGCGACACCTGCCCCATGACGTAGAAGCCGACGGACGCGGTGATCTGCTCGGCGAGATCGATGAAGC
Source organism: Microbacterium sp. AG238 (assembly GCF_003610405.1). GTDB lineage: Bacteria > Actinomycetota > Actinomycetes > Actinomycetales > Microbacteriaceae > Microbacterium. The sequence continues at coordinate 430,164 of NZ_RAQC01000001.1, read as the reverse complement.
GCGGGCGCCGGGATGCCGGGACGAGCTGGTAGACGGCGGCTTTGAGGCTGGGGGTGGACGCGGTGAAGTAGATCGTCAGGATCAGCACGATGACGGCGCCGGTGAAGCCGGTGATGATGCCACCGCCGATGAGGATGATCGAGCCGGTGATGGACCCCCCGATGGCCCCGATGTCGAGCGAGTTGTACCAGTCCGAGAGGTACTGGAACAGCTCATCGACGTTGAGCTGCGGGAAGGTGACGGTCAGCCAGTCCTTGACGGCGTTGACGGGGTCCCAGTTGCCGTTGGTGACGAGATCCTGAATCGCTGCCACGAGCTGGGAGATCTGCGACACGATGATCGGCACGACCATGAGGATGATGCCGGCGAACGCAGCCAGGAGTGCCGCGAACGTGATCAGGAGCGCCGCCCAGCGGGGCAGGCGACGACGTTCGAGCCAGGAGACCACCGGATCGAGGCCGAGCGCGAGGAACAGCGCCGTGCCCACGTAGAGGAGGATCGTCGAGAGGGTTTGGATACCCCCGATGATCACGATGCCGACGCCGACGCCGAGCGTGGCGATCAGCGCGGTGCGAAACGGGTTCTGGATCTTCACGAACGCCTCCGGGGTCGAATCACCTCACTTTACGATCCGAGCGGGCTTTCGGCGGGAGGCGCCCCTTTCACGACCTTTTCAGGTCGTTTTGGATACTCTGGAACGTCGATCAAGCGTTCGGTGGTCCCGTTCCGGATGTGGAGAGGTGTTTCTTCGTGCGTTTCGTGTGGGCTGTTGTCGCGTTCGTCCTGGCGACCGTCATGATCGGGGCGGGCATCGCGCAGCGTACGATCCTGCGCGGACCCGAGAGCGTCACCGAGTCCGTGACGGTGTCGGGCGACGCGCCGTTCACCCTCATCGACGGCTCCGTCCTCACGTCCCACCCGGGTGCGCAGTCGCTCAGCGTGCAGGGCACCGGAACGGTGTTCGCCGCGTACGGCCGGTCATCCGACGTGACGGCGTGGCTCGCACGCACCGACTACACCCGGCTCGGCGTCGATGAGGAGGGTGCGATCACGACGACCGAGGTCGCCGCGGCATCCGCTCCCGCCCCGGGCGCCGACGGGGTGGTTCCCGCTATGCCGTCGCCCGTCGGGTCGGACCTCTGGCTCGAGGAGTTCCAGCGCGACGGAGCCTTGACCACGTCGCTGCAACTGCCGCAGGAGATGAGCGTTCTCGTCGCCTCCGACGGTTCCAGCCCCGCGCCGGCAGACATCCAGGTGACATGGCCGATCGAGTCCAACACACCGTGGGCTGGTCCGCTGATCGTCGGCGGCGGGATTCTCCTCGCCTTCGGCATCGTCATGTATGCCCTCGGCTGGCGGCATCTCCGCCGGTCGCGCGGCCCGCGACGGAAGGGCCTTCCCATGACCGCCACCCAGCCCATCGACCTCACCGTGGACGACGAGGCGAAGGGCGTCATCTCGTCGACACCGCCGCGTCGACGGCTGACCCGCGGCCGTCAGGCGTTGCTCGCCGTTCCGCTCGTGTCGATCGTTGCGCTGTCGGGGTGCTCGGCCGATGCCTGGCCGCAGCTCGCACCCAGTCCGACGCCGTCGCCGACGGCGACAGTCGTCGCGGACCCCGACCAGGCACCTCCGGCTGTCACGCAGCAGCAGGCAGAGCGCATTCTGACGCGCATCGCCGAGGATGTCTCGACGGCGGACGCGAGCGCCGACGCCGCGCTTGCGGCTACGCGTCTCGCGGGCCCGGCCCTCGCCGAGCGCGAGACGAACTACACGCTTCGCTCCAAGATCGCCGACCGCGCGCCGCTGCCTCCCGTGCCCGCCGAGCCCCTCGAGATCCTGCTGCCCGAGACTTTCGAGAAGTGGCCCCGGACGTTCCTCGCCGTCGTAGAGGGAGGCGAGGGCGCGGCTGACACGATCATGACCGTCAGCCAGCAGGATCCCTGGTCCAATTACAAGCTCGGGTACATCGCCGAGCTCGCCACGGACTCCTTCCCCGAGCTCGCCCCCGCCTATCTCGGCGCGGCCCAGGTCGCTCCCGATTCGCCGTTCCTGGTGCTGCCGCCACAGGATCTCGCGGCGGCGTACGCCGACCTCCTCACGAACGGCGACGCGAGCCCCTACGCGCGGCTGTTCGAAGCGGAGGGCGACGCCTTCCGTGCGGGTGTCGCGTCCAATCGCGAGCAGATCCTCAACGACTTCAACCAGACCGGTGCCGAGACCGGGACCGTGTCGTTCACGACCCAGGCCGGCACCCAGACGCCGATCGCGCTCCAGACCCTCGAGAGCGGAGCGGTCGTCGCGGTGACGATCACGGAGGACCACACGTTCACCCCGAGCAACCCGGACGCCGTGATCAACGTGCCGGACACCAACCCTGTCGCAAGCGCTCTGACGGGCGTCTCGCAGTCGTCGACCGGATTCACCACGACGTACGCCGACCAGCTCTTCTTCTTCGTGCCCGGTGCGGGCTCCTCCGAGCCGATCCAGTTCCTCGGCTACCGTTCCAATGTCCTCTCAGCGAAGGTTGTCTGAATGAGCGATCCGTCCCCCAGCGCCGTGCTCCGCGGAGCCCTCGACCTGTCGTCGTTGCGAAACCGCCCCTCGGCCGCTGCGCCGACCGGCCCCGCAGCCGCCGCCGAACCGCCGTCGGGCGGCGCGTCTCGTCTGATCTTCGACGTGACCGACCAGACCTTCGGCGACGTGCTCGAGCTCTCGCGCACCGTTCCGGTCGTCGTCGATCTGTGGGCCGAGTGGTGCGGTCCCTGCAAGCAGCTGAGCCCGGTTCTGGAGAAGGTCGTCACCGAGCTCGCCGGCCGGGTCGTGCTGGCGAAGGTCGACGTCGACGCGAACCCGCAGCTGGCGCAGGGATTCCGGGCGCAGTCGATCCCGATGGTGGTCGCGCTCGTCGCCGGACAGCCGGTGCCTCTGTTCACCGGCGCCGTGCCCGAGCAGCAGGTGCGCGAGGTGTTCGCGCAGCTGCTCCAGCTCGCCGGCCAGCACGGGGTCACCGGGACCGTTCCGATGGACGACGCGACGGAGGCCTCGGAGGAGGCCGTCGAGCCGCCCCTGCTGCCGCTGCACGCCGAGGCCTTCGCCGCGATCGAGGCTGGTGACTATCCGCGCGCCATCAGCGCCTACGAGCGCGCGTTGGCGGAGAACCCGCGCGACGCAGACGCGCAGGCCGGCCTCGGGCAGGTCAAGCTGCTCGACCGGGTGCAGGGCGTGGACCTCGGCGAGGCGCGCGCTGCGGCGGCGGCCGCTCCGCATGACGTCCAGGCTCAGCTGCGCGTGGCCGACCTCGACGTCGCCGGCGGCCACGTCGACGACGCGTTCGCACGCCTGCTCGATCTCTTCGCCGCGGTCGACGGCGACGCGCGCACGACCGTGCGCGACCGGCTGCTCGAGCTCTTCGGCCTCGTCGGCGACGCCGACCCGCGTGTTCTCGCGGCGCGGCGGCGCCTCACCTCGCTGATGTTCTGACACGAACGAGACGGGGCCCGGGGCTCTCACCGTGGGTGAGTGGCCCCGGGCCCCGTCTCGTCTCAGTCGCGTGGGTCTTCGGCCACGCCGGGTTCGTGGTGCAGCCAGAGCACACCCAGCGGCGGGATCACCATGGTCGCGCGGCCATCGCGCGCGTGGACGGCGCCGAAGTTGCCGACGCCGGAACCGCCGTACTGCTCTGCATCGCTGTTGAGGACCTCCCGCCATGCACCGTCTGCGGGCAGTTCCAGCGTGTAGTCGTGCAGCGGCACACCCGAGAAGTTGCAGATGACCGCGACCGTGTTGCCGTGGTGATCGCGACGGGTGAACGCCATCACGTTCGGGTTCCAGTTCGGCGCGCCGAGTCGGGAGAAGGCCGCGCCGTCGGAATCGCGAGCCCACAGGGCCGACTGCTCCCGGTAGGCGCGGTTCATGTCGGCGACGAACGTGTGGAGTCCGCGGTGAGCGGGCTGATCCAGCATCCACCAGTCGAGCTCGCGCGACTCGGACCATTCCGACATCTGGCCGAACTCCTGGCCCATGAAGAGCAGCTGCTTGCCCGGGTGGCCCCACATGTATGCGAGGTAAGCGCGCATGTTGGCCAGCTTCTGCCAGTGATCGCCGGGCATGCGCGTGAATAGGCTGCCTTTGCCGTGCACGACCTCGTCGTGGCTGATGGGCAGGACGAAGTTCTCACTGAAGGCGTAGACGAACGAGAACGACAGCTCACCCTCGTGGTGGCCGCGGTACATCGGGTCGCGCTTGATGTACTGCAGGGAGTCGTTCATCCAGCCCATGTTCCACTTGAACCCGAAACCGAGGCCGCCGTGCTCGGTGGGCGCGGTCACACCGGGGAAGCTCGTCGACTCCTCGGCGATCATCGCGATGCCCGGATAGCGCTTGTAGGAGGTCGCGTTGACTTCCTGGAGGAACGAGATCGCTTCGAGGTTCTCGCGTCCGCCGTGGATGTTCGGCTCCCACTGTCCTTCCTCGCGCGAGTAATCGAGGTAGAGCATCGAAGCCACGGCGTCGACCCGGAGGCCATCGACGTGGAACTCCTCGAACCAGTAGAGCGCGTTCGCGACGAGGAAGTTCCGCACTTCGTTGCGGCCGTAGTCGAAGATCAGCGTTCCCCAGTCGCGGTGCTCGCCGCGGCGGGGATCCGGGTGCTCGTAGAGCGGCTGCCCGTCGAAGCGGGCGAGCGCGAACGCGTCCTTCGGGAAGTGTCCGGGCACCCAGTCCATGATGACCCCGATGTCCGCCTGGTGCAGCCGGTCGATGAGGTAGCGCAGGTCGTCGGGGGAGCCGAAACGGCTCGTGGGGGAGTAGTACCCCGACACCTGGTATCCCCACGACCCGCCGAACGGATGCTCGGCCAGCGGCAGGAACTCCACATGCGTGAAGCCCTGCTCTCGGACATAGTCGATGAGCTGGTCGGCCGCATCGCGGTAGCCGAGGCCAGCGCGCCACGAGCCGAGGTGCACCTCGTACACCGACATCGGCTGCGAGACGGGCGTCGAGGTGCCGCGACGCTCGAGCCACGCGGCATCCTCCCACTCGTACATGCTCTCGGCGACGATCGACGCCGTCGCGGGAGGAACCTCCGACTGGCGGGCCATGGGGTCGGCCTTATCGATCCAGGCGCCGTCCGCGGTGAGGATCTGGAACTTGTACACGGTGCCGGCCGTCAGGCCCGGAACGAAGAGCTCCCAGACACCGGAATCGCCCATCGAGCGCAGCGCGTGTCCCTGCCCGTCCCACCCGTTGAAGTCTCCGATGACCCGAACCGCTCGCGCGTTGGGCGCCCAGACGGTGAACGAGACCCCCGGCACGCCGTTGTGGATGCGGACGTGGGCGCCGAGGACGCGCCAGAGCTCTTCGTGACGACCCTCACGGATGAGATGCAGATCGAGTTCGCCGATCGTCGGCAGATGACGGTAGGGGTCGTCCGCCACCCAGGCCGGCGCGTCGTCGTAGGTCGCGACGACGCGGTAGGCCTCGGGGCGTTCGTCGAGCGTCGCTTCCCACACCCCGCCGCGAAGGTGGCGGAACGACGACTCCGGCTGCTTCGCGAACACCGCGGTCACCGTGCGGGCCAGCGGTCGCCGAACGCGGATCAGCCAGCCGTCCGCCGTCTGATGGACACCGAGCACGTCGTGGGGTGCGTGGTACGAACCGGTGGCGACCGAATCGAGAACGTGGTCTGCGGGGGCGTTCATCGGCGTTCCTTCACGTGGAGGATGTGCACCGGCTCGACGAAAGCATCGAGGCGCACATAGTTGTGGTCGGTCCAGGTCCAGACCGATCCGCTGAGCAGGTCTTCGACCTCGTATTCGTCGCCCGGTGCCACGCCCCACACGGAGGTGTCGAGGTGGACCGTCGTCTCGCGTGCCGAATGGGGATCGACGTTGACGACGACCAGGACGGTGTCGGCCCGTCCATCAGTGGTCAGCGCGGCGGGCAGATGCTTCGAGAAGACGACGATCGCATCGTCGTCGGACCAGTGGAACGACAGGTTGCGCAGCTGCCGGAGCGCGGGGTGCGCACGCCGGATCTCGTTGAGCCGGGTCAGGAAGGGAGCGAGTGATTCGCCCCGCGCCTCGGCGCCTGCCCAATCGCGGAGCTTGTACTCGTACTTCTCGTTGTCGATGTTCTCTTCCGAGCCGGGACGGGCGACGTTCTCGACGAGCTCGTATCCCGCGTAGACGCCATACGAGGCGCCCGCCGTCGCCGCGACAGCGGCGCGGATCTTGTAGGCCGGACGCCCCCCGTACTGCAGGTACTCGGTGAGGATGTCGGGAGTGTTCACGAAGAGGTTCGGCCGCATGAAGTCGGCCGTGTCGTGGGCGACGGAGGTGAGGAACTCCTCGAGCTCCTCCTTCGTGTTGCGCCAGGTGAAGTACGAATAGCTCTGCTGGAACCCGGCCATCGCCAGCCCCTGCATCGGCGCGGGGCGAGTGAACGCCTCGGCCAGGAAGACGACGCCGGGGGTCTCGTCGGCGACGGTCGCGATGAGCCACTCCCAGAACTGCAGGGGCTTGGTGTGCGGATTGTCGACGCGGAAGATGCGCACGCCCTGTGCGATCCAGTGCCGGACGACGCGCAAGACCTCGGCGCGGATGCCGTCCGGGTCGTTGTCGAAGTTGATCGGGTAGATGTCCTGGTACTTCTTCGGGGGGTTCTCGGCGTAGGCGATGGAACCGTCGGGGAGAGTGGTGAACCACTCGGGGTGCTCGGAGACCCACGGGTGGTCGGGCGACGCCTGCAGCGCGAGGTCGAGCGCGACCTCGAGGCCGGCGTCGGAGGCGGCGGCGACGAAGCCGCGGAAGTCATCGAGGGTCCCGAGATCGGGGTGCACCGTGTCGTGGCCGCCCTCCGGGCCGCCGATCGCCCAGGGGGACCCGGGATCGTTCGGTCCCGCGGTGAGCGTGTTGTTGGGACCCTTGCGGTGGGTGCGCCCGATCGGATGGATCGGCGGCAGGTAGAGCACATCGAACCCCATCGCAGCGACCGCGGGCAGACGGTCCCGCGCAGTGACGAAGCTGCCGCTGCGGACGGAGCCGTCGGCGAGGCGTTCGGCGCCCTCGGACCGGGGGAAGAACTCGTACCAGGCACCGACGCCCGCGCGCTCACGCTCGACGAGGAGCTCGTGCTCGTCGCCGACCGTCACCAGCGACTGCAGCGGACGGTCGGCGAAGACGCGGGCGATCTCGGCGTCGCGGACCACCGTGAGCGCGTCGACGGCGTCGGCCGCGGCATCCCGAAGCCTCGACGCGGCTTTCTCGAGAAGCTTGCGCTCGGCGGCGGGACGTGACTTCTCAGCGGCGGCGCGGCTCATCAGCTGGGCTCCCGCCTCGCGCATGAGGTCGACGTCGACGCCGGCCGCGATCTTGATCGCCGCGGCGTGCTGCCACGTGGCGAAGTCGTCGCCGAACGCTTCGAACCGGAATCGCCACACGCCCTCGGTCAAAGGGGCGATGAGGACGGACCACCGGTCGAACCCGTCGTTGAGCGGCGTCAGACGGTGCAGTGACTCGCGGCCATCCGGCGCGGTGAGCCTCAGATGCACGCCGATCGCGTCGTGGCCCTCGCGGAACGCCGTGACCCGGAACGGCACGGCCTCGCCTGCGAAGGCGGACGGACGGAACCGATCGCCGGGGACCGCGGGGGCGGGTCGCTGGAGCGGAATGCGTCCGGTGACGGTGTCGCCGATCGAGGGAACGGGTGCTGCGGGCCGGCCGGGGATCTCGCCGGTGCTGCGGAACGGGACGGGTGAGGTCGTGCGCGTCGTTGATGCCACGGCTCGAACCTATCGCGGTGGGCGAGATCGAAGAACGGGCTTGCGCCTTACTCGGCTCTGAGCAAATGCAACGTCGGCCCGGAGAGGGCGAGACGCTCGCCCGGGGCGAACCGTTCGTGGCGGGCGCGGGGGTGTTCGTCGGCGCTGGACCACAGCGAGACGAACGAGGTCGCCGTCCCGACCGACGGCAGCACGACCTCTGAGTCTGCTTCACGGCCGTGGATCACCAGGAGTATGCAGTTGTGCGGTTCGTGCGCCGGCGTGGAGGTCGCGACGTACTGAAGCGTGCGCTGTTCGGGGTCGGTCCAGGTGCTCTGCGTCATGGGCTGGCCCTCGGCGTCGAACCAGTGCATGACGGAGGCTTCGGGAATCTCGTCCTCGGGGTCGGCGTAGCGCACCGGCCGCAACGCCGGGTTCTCCGCCCGCAGCCGCGTGAGCGTACGCACATGCGCGAGCAGGTCGACCTGCCAGTCCGCCAGCTGCCAATCGACCCAGGTGAGGGCGCTGTCGTGGCAGTACGCGTTGTTGTTGCCCAGCTGCGTACGCCCCATCTCGTCTCCCGCCGTCAGCATCGGCACACCGGCAGAGAGCAGGAGGGTCCCAACGAGGTTGCGCATCGTGCGGCGGCGCGCGGTCAGGATGTTCTCGAGTGAGGTCTCGCCCTCCGCGCCGTGGTTGAACGAGCGGTTCGTGTCGGCGCCGTCGCGGCCCTGCTCACCGTTGGCGTCGTTGTGCTTGACGTCGTACGAGACGAGGTCGCGCAGGGTGAAGCCGTCGTGGGCGGTGATGAAGTTCACGCCGGCGAGGGGTCCTCGTTCCGCGCCGAAGAGCGGTGCGGAACCGGCGAGGTGGGTGGCGAGGCCTCCGACACCGGCGGGCGAGGTGCCGGCGCGCCGCAGATAGTCGATGTCACTGAGCCAGAAGTTGCGGATGCCGTCGCGGTAGCGGTCGTTCCACTCCTGCCACCCGTCGCCGAACCCACCGGTGTGCCACCCGCCGAGTCCGATGTCCCAGGGCTCGGCGATGATCTTGTCGTCGCGGAGCACCGGGTCTTCGGCGACGGCGCGCAACAAGGGGTGTTCCGGATCGAACACGTGCTCGCCGTCGCGACCGAGCGTGACGGCGAGGTCGAAGCGGAACCCGTCGATCTGCACGTCCTCGCTCCAGTACCGCAGCGAGTCGAGGATCAGACGTGCGGCGGCATCGGTCGAGGTGTCGACGGCGTTGCCGCATCCGGTCACATCGATGTACGCCCCATCGTCTCGCTGGCGGTAGTAGGCGCGGTTGTCGATTCCCCGGAAGCTCGAGCGCGGGCCCCCGAGCTCCAGCTCGGCGGTGTGGTTGTAGACCACGTCGAGGATGACCTCGATACCGGCCGCGTGCAGTGCCCGCACCGTGCGCTTGAGCTCTTTCAGGACGGCCGTCGGCCCGCCGCGGCGGGCATCCTGCGTGGCGTAGGCCGCGTGGGGAGCGAAGAAGCCGAGCGTGTTGTAGCCCCAGTAGTTGGCCAGTCCGAGCGCGAGCAGACGGGGCTCGCTCTCGAACGCGTGGATGGGGAGCAGCTCGACGCTCGTGACTCCGAGCGCCTGCAGGTGATCGATCATGGCCGGGTGACCGAGGCCCGCGTACGTGCCGTGCAGCGCCGGCGGGATGTCGGGATGCCGTTTCGTCAGTCCTTTGACGTGCGCCTCGTAGATGACCGTGCGATCGCGGGGAATCCGCGGTTTGCGGATGCCGCCCCAGTCGAACGCCGGGTCGACCACGACCGAGCGATGATCGCCGGGGGCGCCCGAGACGACGCCTCGGCCGTACGGATCGAGCAGGAGCGTCTCGGGGTTGAACACGTCTCCCGGACCGTGGGGTCCGTCCACGCGCAGCGCATAGCGCACTCCGGGGCGCAGTGTCTCGACGTGCGCCTCCCAGATACCGCCTCCGACGGGCGACAGCGGGCGCTCGTCGACCGCCCAATCGAGATCGTGATCGTCGAACAGCACCACATCGATCGTCGTCGCCCGCTCCGACCACACGCGGATCGTGCCGCCGTCGTCGCGGATGGTGACGCCGAGGTCGGCGAATCGGGAATCGTGCAGTCCGGCCGGGCTGATGCTGTCGGGCATGCGATCTACAGTAATGAGCGACGGTGAACGCTCGGGGAGGTGCAATGGTCGTCTATCTCGATCACGCTGCGACGACCGCGCTCCGACCCGAGGCGCGCGACGCGTGGTTGGCGGCGCACGAGACGCTGGGCAACGCTTCGTCGGTACACGGCGCCGGGCAGGCCGCGCGCCGTCTCCTCGAGGATGCCCGCGACGCGGTCGCGGCGGCGCTCGGCTGCGAGCCGATCGAGGTCGTTCTCACATCCGGCGGCACGGAGGCCGTCAATCTGGCGGTCAAGGGTCTCTGGCTCGCGGGCGAGGGCGTGCCGGCGGGCCCGATCGTGCTGCCCGACGGCGAGCATCACGCGACCATCGACGCCGTCGCATGGCTCGCAGCCCGCTGGGGCGCTACCGTGCGGTCCGTCGGGCTCGACGACGTCGGCCGGATCGATCCGCGGCGGTTCGCGGCGGCACTGCCCGGAGCCGTCCTCGCGACCGCCCTCGTCGCCAACAACGAGGTCGGGACGCGCAATGACCCGGCGGCACTCGCCGCTGCGGCGCGGGACGCGGGGGTCCCTCTGCATCTCGATGCGGTCGCGGCCCTCGGCGCTGTCCACCTCGACTTCGCCTCCTGGCGGGGCGCGGGCTCGGGTCCTGGCGGGCTGGTGGCGATGTCGGTGTCCGGACACAAGGTCGGTGCCCCCGTGGGCACGGGCGCGCTCGTCGTCTCGCGTCACGCGCAGCTCACGCCTCTGGCCCACGGCGGCGGTCAGCAGCGCGGGCTGAGAGCGGGTACGCCCGATGTCGCCGGCGCCGCGGCGTTCGCCGCGGCGCTGGGAGCCGCCGAAGCCGACCGCACACGTGAGACGCGCAGGCTCACGATGCTTCGCGACCGTCTCATCGACGGCATCCGTTCGCTCGTACCCTCCGCCGAGATCCTCGGTGACCTCGGCGATCGTCTTCCGGGCAACGTGCACGTGCTCTTCCCGGGCACGATCGGCGAGACGCTCCTCTTCCTGTTCGACACCGTCGGAGTCGCCGTGTCGACCGGATCGGCCTGTCAGGCCGGGGTCACGGAACCCTCCCACGTGGTTCTCGCGTTGGGACGTGACGCTGACGACGCACGTGCGGTACTGCGTCTCACGCTGGGGCGAACCAGTACGGACGCGGATGTCGACGCTTTCCTCGCGGCGCTTCCCGAGGTGCACCGACGTGCGGTCGCCGCCCGCGCCGGTCGCGCAGCCCGTACGTAGACTGGACAGATGCGAGTACTGGCTGCCATGAGTGGAGGCGTCGACTCGGCGGTGGCCGCTGCCCGAGCCGTCGACGCCGGCCACGACGTCGTGGGCGTGCATCTCGCCCTGTCTCGCGCGGGCGGCACTCTCCGCGCCGGAAGTCGCGGCTGCTGCACGATCGAAGACGCGATGGATGCGCGCCGTGCTGCTGATCTGCTCGGCATCCCGTTCTACGTCTGGGACTTCTCGGAGCGCTTCCGCGACGATGTCATCGACGATTTCGTCTCGGAGTATCGCGCGGGTCGCACGCCGAATCCGTGCATGCGCTGCAACGAGAAGATCAAGTTCGCGGCGCTGCTCGAGCGCGCGATCGAGCTCGGCTTCGACGCTGTGTGCACCGGTCACTATGCGCTGCTGGTCGATGGTCCCGACGGGCGCGAGCTGCACCGCGCGTCGGATGCCGCGAAGGACCAGTCGTACGTCCTCGGCGTGCTCACCGCCGATCAGCTCGCTCACACGTACTTCCCCCTCGGTGCGACGCCGTCGAAGGCCCAGGTGCGTGCGGAGGCTGCGGAGCGCGGGCTGACAGTGGCGCAGAAGCCGGACAGCCACGACATCTGCTTCATTCCCGACGGCGACACCCGGGGGTGGCTCGCCGAGAAGGTCGGGGCCGAGGTCGGGGAGATCGTCGATCGCACGGGCACGGTGATCGGGCGTCACGAAGGCGCCCATGCGTTCACCGTGGGTCAGCGCCGCGGCCTGCAGCTGGGAGTGCCGGCGCCTGACGGCAAGCCCCGCTTCGTGCTCGAGGTGCGTCCGGTCGACAACCGTGTCGTGGTGGGTCCGAAGGAGGCGCTGGCGACCGCCGAGATCGCGGGCGCCCGCTTCACGTGGGCCGGTCGCGCACCGAGCCAGCGGACCTTGTCGTGTGAAGTGCAGATCCGCGCTCATGCCGAGCCGGTGCCGGCGCGGGCCGAGATCACGGCGAGCGAGATCGTCGTGGTGCCGGAGACGCCCTTCGACGGTGTGGCGCCGGGTCAGACGGCCGTCATCTACGACGGCACCCGCGTGCTCGGACAGTTCACGATCGACCGGACCGTCTCGGCCGTTCGGGTCGACGCCTGATCGATCCGGCGGCTGCGCGGAGCGCTTCGTCGAGTTCGGTGTAGCGGAACCGGTATCCCGAATCCAAGAGCCGTTCCGGCGTCACCCAGCGGCTCTTCAGGATGAGTTCCGGCTCGGTGCGCAGCACCCACATGGCGGGTTCGAGCATCCACCGCCAGGAGGGGATCCCGATCGGCATGCCCACGATCGACCGCAGCTGGCGCATGAGAGTGCGGTTGTCCGACACGTGCGGGCTCACGACGTTCAGGACCCCGGTGATGTCGTCGTGCGCGTCGACCCAGCGCAGGGCGCCTACGACGTCATCGATGTGCACCCAGCTGAAGCGTTGGCGTCCACGGGTCCGGTGCCACGGCGCCGGGCCGCCGGTGGGATCCTCACCGATTCCGCGGTAGCGGCGATGCGGGATGATCGGGCCGTCGATCTGCGGCCCGCCGAGGCCGAGGCGTGCCAACGTCAGCAGCATCGCGGTCGCCGGCCCCGGGCCGAGGACGATGGCCATCCGCAGGGCGACGCGGCGCGTCGCGGGCAGCTCGCCGTGGAAGAACGCCGCTTCCCATGCTCGCGCGACATCGACGGAGAAGCCGGTGCCCAGCTCTCCGTCGGACTCGGAGTTCGGGCGGTCGACGGCGTGGCGGTAGATGGTGGCCGTGGAGGCGTTCACCCACAGTCGCGGAGGCCGCTCGGCGCGTCCGACGGCCTCGGAGAGTGCCCGCGTGGTCGCCACGCGCGATCGCAGGATCTCGTCGCGGTTGCCATCGGTGTAGCGGCAGTCGACCGACTTGCCCGCGAGGTTGACCAGCAGATCCGCGCCGTTCACGAGGCGGTCGATACCGGTGGAGTCGGCCCACGTCGTGCCCGAGGTGCGACCGATCATGTCGACGGTGTACCCGTCGGCAGTGAGCGCGTCGACGACGGCTGCGCCGATGAATCCGGAGGCGCCGGCGACGACGGCGCGGGGTCGGGTGTCGTTCATGACGCCATCGTAGTAGTTTCTGAACATGTTCAGTGAAGCTGCGACCCCCCGTCCCGGCCGGCCCTCCGTGTATGAGCGAGCGGTCGGCGACGAGCTGAAGCGGATGCCGCCCGTGCTCCAGCTGTACTTCGGCCCGATCGCCGACGGGTGCGCGGGCGTCGGGCACGGCGTCTATGACGAGGCGGGGTACTGCGGCCCGCGGTGGCTGCACCCCGTGATGCGCCTGATCGCGGGGAGAGGTGTGATGTTCCCGGAGGACGGCACCGATGTCCCGTTCGTCATCACCAACACGCCCCGACCCGACGGGTCGTTGCGCGGCGAGCGCGACTTCCTCTTCGCCACCGCGCGGCGGCGGATGGTCGACGCGATGACGAGCGCACGACCGGGCGAGATCGTCGACCGATTGGGGCGCCGGGGCGCACTGGAGATACGCCTGCGCGCCGAGGCCGATACGACCGGGATGCGCCTGCGGTCGACCGGGATCGCCGCGCGGCTCGGGGCTCTGCGTCTGCCCCTCCCGCCGGTAGCCCGGGTGATGGTGACGGAGACGTCGGACCCCGCGGATGCCGCGGCGCAACGTGTCGACGTGAGGGTGCGGGCCTGGCTCGTGGGGGAGCTCTTCCGTTACCACGGCTCGTTCACGTACCGCATCCGGCAACTCGACGGGAAGCCCGGCTGGAGCGTCGTGCCCCCTGCCTAGACTGACCACGTGGCAGACGGAGAACTCCCCGAGATCACTCTCGACGAAGCGCGCGCGGAAGCGCGTGACCTGATCGAACGGATCACCGCGGCGCGCGATGCCTACTACGGCCGCGACGCCGAGGTCGTCGATGACGCGACGTACGACGGCTGGATGCGCCGGCTCGACGCACTCGAGAGGTGGCATCCCGAACTGCAGTCCCAAGACTCGCCGACCCAGACCGTCGGCGCCGCCGAGTCGACCCTCTTCGCCCCGGTCACGCACGCCGAACGCATGCTGAGTCTCGACAACGTCTTCTCGCCCGAAGAACTGACCGACTGGTGCATGAAGGCATCAGCCTCTGCCGGACGCCCGGTGCGCTGGCTCTCCGAGCTCAAGATCGATGGGCTCGCGATCAGCCTGCGCTATGAGAACGGCGTGCTGACGTCTGCTGCGACCCGCGGCGACGGGCGCGTCGGCGAGGACGTGACCGTCAACGCGCTGCGCGTCGCCGGCATCCCGCAACGACTCGCGGGCTCGGGACACCCTTCCCTCGTCGAGGTCCGCGGCGAGATCTTCATCCCCGTCGCCGAGTTCGCTCAGCTCAACGCGCTCCAGGCGGCCATGCGCGACCGGGTGGTCGATGAGGCCCGCTCCCGTTCCCGGGCGTTCGACGAGGAGCGCGCGCGTACCAGCGCCGAGCGACGCTTCCCGGCTTTCGCGAACCCCCGCAACGCGGCCAGCGGTGGCCTGCGGCAGCAGCTCGACAAGAAGACCGGGCTCGAACTGGAGGCCTCGGAGGCCCGTGTCCGCTCGCTCCGCCTGTACGTCCACGGGATCGGCGCGTGGCAGAACCCGCCGGTGTCGTCGCAGAGCGAGATCTACACGCTCCTCGCCGAGTGGGGGCTTCCGATCAGTCCCCACTCGCAGACCCACGAGAGCATCCAGGGGGTGCTCGACTACGTCGAACACTTCGGCGAGAACCGGCACAGCGTCGAGCACGAGCTCGACGGCGTCGTCGTGAAGATCGATGAGTTGGCGCTGCACGACGAGCTCGGTGCGACGAGCCGGGCGCCGCGGTGGGCGATCGCATACAAGTACCCGCCCGAACAGGTCAACACCAAGCTGCTCGACATCGTCGTCTCGGTCGGCCGCACGGGGCGAGCCACTCCCTTCGCGGTGATGGCACCGGCTCGCGTCGCGGGGAGCGTGGTGCGCCAGGCGACGCTGCACAACCAAGACGTCGTCCGCGCGAAGGGCGTCCTCATCGGCGACACGGTCGTGTTGCGGAAGGCGGGCGATGTGATCCCCGAGGTGCTCGGACCGGTGATCGAGCTGCGCAACGGCACCGAACGTGCGTTCGTGATGCCCGCCGACTGCCCCGAGTGCGGGTCGCCGCTGCGCCCCGCCAAGGAGGGCGACATCGACCTCCGGTGTCCCAACGCACGCTCGTGCCCCGCACAGGTGCGGGGCCGCGTCGAGCACGTCGGCTCGCGGGGTGCGCTCGACATCGAGGCGCTGGGCGAGGTGACGGCGGCGGCGCTGACGCAGCCGCTGGGGGAGGCCGAGCCTCCGCTCGTGACCGAAGCGGCTCTCTTCGAGCTCACTCTCGACCAGCTGGTGCCGATCGAGGTCATCGTGCGCGACTCCGAGACCGGCGAACCGCGCGTCGACGACACGACGGGCGAACCGGTGCGGCGAGCTCCCTTCCGGCGCAACCCCTCGGCTGCGGAGAAGAAGGAGGGGCTGACCGGTCCGCAGCCGTCGGCTCAGGCGCTCAAGCTCCTCGACGAGCTCGAGAAGGCGAAAACGAAGGAGCTCTGGCGGTTCCTCGTCGCGCTCAGCATCCGCCATGTCGGTCCGGTCGCGGCTCGTGCGCTCGCGCAGTGGTTCGGCTCGATCGCGGCGATCCGAGCGGCGACGCGCGACGAGCTCGCGGCGGTCGAGGGTGTGGGCGGCATCATCGCGGACTCGCTGATCGATTGGTTCGGGGTCGACTGGCACCGCGAGATCGTCGAACGGTGGGAGGCAGCCGGAGCCCGTCTCGAAGTGCCGGGGCACCCGGGTCCGGGCGCCGCTGTCGTCGAGGGAGGAGTGCTCGAAGGAATCACGGTCGTGGCGACCGGATCCCTCGAGGGCTATACCCGCGAGGGCGCGCAGGAGGCGATCCTCGCTGCCGGCGGTAAGGCTGGCTCGTCCGTCTCGAAGAAGACCGACTTCGTCGCCGCCGGGCCGGGGGCGGGCTCGAAGCTGGCGAAGGCCGAACAGCTGGGCGTGCGAATCATCGACGCCGCGCAGTTCCGCGTCCTCGTCGAGCAGGGGCCGGCCGCTCTCGGGTCCTGACTCGCGGTCGACTCCGCACCCCGCCCGGGCTGCGTCAGCCCGCGAGCAGTCGATCCCTGACCTGGCGGCGGAGGACCTTGCCGATCATCGATTTCGGGAGTTCGTCCACCACGACGACCCTGCGCGGCACCTTGTACGGGGTGAGGATGCCGCGGCAGAAGTCGCGGACGTCGCCCTCGTCGATCGTCGCCCCGGGCACCGCGACGACGGCGGCGACGACGTCCTCGCCCGAATGCTCGCTGGGGAGGCCCACCACCGCGGCATCGGCGATCTGCGGATGCTGGCGCAGCGCGATCTCGACCTCGGTCGGGGCGACGTTGAACCCGCCGGTGATGATGAGCTCCTTGATCCGATCGACGATGCGCACGAAGCCCGCCTCGTCGATCGTGACGATGTCGCCGGTGCGGAACCAACCGTCGACGAAGACCTTCTCGGTTTCCTCGGGCTTTCCGTAGTAGCCCGAGAACACCTGCGGGCCCCGCACCAGAAGCTCACCGCGACCGCCGGGCTCGACGTCTCGTGTCGGTTCGTCAGGATCCACCACGCGGCACTCGGTGCCGGGAAGCGGCAATCCGACCGTCCCGGGCACACGGTTGTCCGCGACCGGATTGGCCATGAGAACCGGCGAACATTCCGAGAGGCCGTATCCCTCGACGAGGTATCCACCGGTCGATGCCTCGAACGGGACGACGAGTTCGTGGGGGAGCGCCATAGCGCCCGAGATGGCGACCTGCGTTCCCGCGAGGGAGATACCGGCCTCGTCCGCCGCCGCGAGCAGACGCTCGGCGATCGGAGGCACCAGGGGCAGGAGTGTGGCCGGATGCCGCTTGTGGACGGCGAGCACGAGGGCTGGATCGAACTTCGGGAAGAGCACGAGCCGGGCGCCCATCGACATGGCGAAGGTGAGACAGAGCGTGAGGCCGTACGCGTGGAACATCGGTAGCACGGCGTAGACCACGCAACCCTCGCCGCGCTCGATCGTCGGCGTCCACGCCTGCGCCTGCGCGGCGTTGGCCAAGAGGTTGCGATGGGTGAGGGCGGCGCCCTTGGGGTTTCCGGTCGTTCCGCTGGTGTACTGGATGAGCGCGAGATCTCCCGTCGTCGGGCCCACGTGGCTCACCGGCAGGGGGTCGTGTCGTTCGGCATCCGACCAGAAGCCGTAAACGCGGTTTCGGGGCACCGGAGAGGTGAGCGCCTCGCGCGACTCCCGCGCTTTCGCGATGGGAAGCCGGAGCGCCGCCCGCATGCCGAGCGGCATCGCCGTGGTGATGTCCACGGAGATCACGGCGTTGAGCGCGAGATCGTCGGGGAAGTCCAGGAGCATCGAGACGAGCTTGTTCCAGACGATCGCGACCTTCGCGCCGTGGTCCTCGAACTGCTTGCGCATCTCACGCGGCGTGTAGAGCGGGTTGTGCTCGATGACGACGGCTCCGAGCCGCAGCACGGCGTAGAACGCGACGATGTGCTGGGGGCAGTTGGGCAGCACGATCGCCACCCGGTCGCCGCGGCGCACGCCGGCGTCCCTCAGATAGGCGGCCGCACGTTCGATGCGGTCCTGCAGCTGCCGGTATGACACGGTGCGCCCGAAGAACTCCAGGGCAGGAGCGTCGGGATGCTCCCGCGCCGACGTCGCGACGATGTCGACGAGTGAGCCCTCCATGGGCGGGAGATCGTCCGGCACCCCGTCGGCGTAGCTGGCGATCCAGGGACGTGGCGGGTCGTAGGTCGTCACGCTGACACCCTACGGGTCTCGTGCACGATCGGGCCCGAACTAGAATCGACGGGTGTCTGAAATCACCCCCGATCTCGTGCGCCACCTCGGCGTGCTCGCCCGGATCCAGCTGAACGACGAGGAGGTCGAGCGTCTCACCGGACAGCTCGACGCGATCGTCGACAACATCGCGAAGGTGTCGGAGGTGGCGACCCCGGATGTCCCGGCGACCAGCCACCCCATCGCCCTCGAGAACGTCTTCCGCGAGGATGTGCCCGGCGACATGCTCACGCTCGAACAGGTGCTCCAGAATGCACCCGAACGTGCGGACGACCGTTTCCGCGTGACGGCGATCCTGGGGGAGGAGCAGTGAGCGACATCATCCGTTCGAGCGCCGCCGAGCTGGCGGCGCGCCTGGCCGACGGAAGCGTCAGCAGCGTCGAGGTGACCCAGGCGCACCTCGACCGCATCGCCGCCGTCGACGGCGACGTGCATGCGTTCCTGCACGTCTCCGACCACGCGCTCCAGGTCGCAGGCGAGATCGATGCGCGCCGCGCCGCGGGAGATCCATTGGGCGAGCTGGCCGGCGTGCCCCTCGCGATCAAGGACGTTCTCGTCACGACCGACATGCCCTCGACCAGCGGATCGAGAATCCTCGAAGGCTTCATGTCGCCGTACGACGCGACGGTTGTCGCCCGCGCTCGCGCCGCCGGCCTCGTGCCCCTCGGCAAGACCAACATGGACGAGTTCGCGATGGGCTCGTCGACGGAGCACTCAGCGTACGGACCCACCCGCAACCCATGGGACCTCGAGCGCATCCCCGGCGGCTCGGGAGGCGGCTCCGCCGCGGCCGTCGCCGCTTTCGAGGCGCCCCTCGCTCTCGGGTCCGACACGGGAGGCTCGATCCGTCAGCCCGCGCACGTCACGGGCACGGTGGGAGTCAAGCCGACCTACGGCGGCGTCAGCCGATACGGCTCGATCGCCCTCGCCTCGAGCCTCGATCAGGTGGGTCCGGTCTCGCGCACCGTGCTCGACTCGGCGCTCCTGCACGACGTCATCGGCGGGCACGACCCGCACGACTCGACCTCGCTCGCCGACCGGTGGCCGTCCTTCGCCGCAGCGGCGCGAGAGGGCGCCCGCGGCGATGTGCTGCGCGGGCTCAGAATCGGTGTCATCCGCGAGCTGGCCGACGTGGGCTTCCAGCCCGGCGTGAGCGCGTCGTTCCGCGCTTCGCTCGCGGCTATGGAGGCGCAGGGGGCCGAGATCGTCGAGATCAGCGCACCCCACTTCGAGTACGGGGTGGCGGCCTACTACCTGATCCTCCCGGCCGAGGCATCCAGCAACCTCGCCAAGTTCGACTCCGTCCGCTTCGGGCTGCGCGTCGACGTGCCGGGCGGCACTGTCGAGGACGTCATGTCGGCGACGCGCGAAGCGGGGTTCGGCGACGAGGTCAAGCGACGGATCATCCTCGGTACGTATGCGCTGTCGGCGGGCTACTACGACGCCTACTACGGCAGTGCGCAGAAGGTGCGCACCCTCATCCAGCGCGACTTCGACGACGCGTTCGCGCAGGTCGACGTCATCGCGACCCCGTCCGCACCCACGACCGCCTTCCGCCTCGGCGAGCAGATCGACGATCCGCTGCAGATGTATCTCAACG
Organism: Microbacterium sp. AG238; assembly: GCF_003610405.1. Lineage (GTDB taxonomy): Bacteria > Actinomycetota > Actinomycetes > Actinomycetales > Microbacteriaceae > Microbacterium. The sequence goes on along the minus strand of NZ_RAQC01000001.1, from coordinate 410,559 downwards.
ACGTCACGACCATCCCGGTGAACCTCGCCGGCGTCCCGGGGATCTCGATCCCCTCGGGGCTGTCCGAAGACGACGGCCTGCCGGTCGGCATCCAGTTCATCGCGCCTGCGCGCCAGGATGCGCAGCTCTACCGTGTGGGCGCCGCGCTCGAGACTCTGCTCGTCGACAGCTGGGGTGGCCCGCTGCTCGACCGCGCACCGATCCTGGGAGGGGCACGCTGATGGCTGCCAAGGTCGCACTGATGGACTTCGACAAGGCGCTGGAGCTGTTCGAGCCGGTGCTCGGCTTCGAGGTGCACGTCGAGCTGAACACGCGCACGAAGATGTTCTCGCCGGCGGCGAACCCGGCTCACCCCGACAATCACGACGCGGCTCCGAACACCCTCGTCGCGCCGGTCGACATGGGCCTGCCCGGGGCACTCCCGGTCGTGAACGAGACGGCGATCCGGTCGTCGATCAGTCTGGGCCTGGCGCTCGGCTGCTCGATCGCTCCGTCGAGCCGGTTCGCGAGGAAGAACTACTTCTACCCGGACCTCGGCAAGAACTACCAGATCTCGCAGTACGACGAGCCGATCGCGTTCGAGGGCGCGGTCGAGGTGGAGCTGTCGGACGGAACGACCGTCACCGTCGACATCGAGCGGGCGCACATGGAAGAGGACGCGGGCAAGCTCACCCACATGGGAGGCGCCGCCGGCCGCATCCAGGGCGCGGAGTTCTCGCTCGTCGACTACAACCGTGCCGGCGTGCCTCTCGTCGAGATCGTGACGAAGCCGATCTTCGGCGCCGAGCACCGCGCGCCGGAGATCGCCAAGGCGTACGTGCGCACGATCCGCGACATCGTCATCGGCCTGGGCATCTCGGAGGCGCGCCTCGAGCGCGGCAACCTGCGATGCGATGCGAATGTCTCGCTGCGGCCACGGGGCCAGGAGAAGCTGGGCACCCGTACCGAGACGAAGAACGTCAACTCGATGCGCTCCGTCGAACGGGCGGTGCGCTACGAGATCCAGCGCCAGGCCGCCATCCTCGCCGAGGGCGGCACCATCACGCAGGAGACCCGGCACTGGCACGAAGACACCGGCACGACCTCGCCGGGGCGGCCGAAGTCGGATGCCGACGACTACCGGTACTTCCCGGAGCCCGATCTCCTGCCGGTAGCTCCTTCGCCGGAGTTGATCGAAGAGCTCCGTGCCGCCCTTCCCGAGCCGCCCGCGGCCCGGCGTCGCCGGCTTCAGGGCGAGTGGGGCTTCACCGATCTCGAGTTCCAGGACGTCGTCAACGGCGGTCTGCTCGCCGAGGTCGACGCCACGGTCGCGGCCGGCGCGTCGCCAGCCTCTGCACGGAAGTGGTGGACCGGTGAGATCACGCGCGTCGCGAATGCGCGTGGCGCGGAGCCGCAGTCTCTGGTCGCGCCCACCGACGTGGCGGCGCTCCAGAAGCTGGTGGATGCCGGCACGCTGACGGACAAGCTGGCTCGCCAGGTGCTCGAGGGGGTCATCGACGGCGAGGGATCTCCTCAGGATGTCGTCGACGCGCGCGGACTGGCCGTGGTCTCCGACGACGGCGCGCTGATCGCCGCGATCGACGAGGCCCTCGCCGCGCAGCCCGACGTCCTCGCGAAGATCAAGGACGGCAAGGTGCAGGCCGCGGGTGCGGTGATCGGTGCTGTCATGAAGGCGATGAAGGGTCAGGCCGACGCGGCGCGGGTGCGCGAACTGATCCTCGAGCGGGCGGCTCAGTAGCAGAGCGATCCGCACGACCCCGGCGGCGTCGTCGACTCCCTCCTCGTGAGGGGCGGCGGCGCCGCTTCGTCGCCCGAGCAGCGCCCGGTGTCGGTGGCACGGGCGAGAATGGAACCATGGGACGCGGAGACGGTTCGGGGCGCATCGTTTCGCCGCCCGACGCCGACGACACCGGCACGCGCATCCTCCACGTCGACATGGATGCGTTCTACGCGGCGGTGGCGGTGCTCGACGATCCGTCGCTCGCCGGCAAGCCCATCATCGTGGGCGGCGTCGAACGGCGCGGGGTTGTGTCGAGCGCCTCGTACGAGGCTCGTCGCTTCGGCGTGCGCTCGGCAATGCCGGTCGCACGTGCCCTGCAGCTCTGCCCGCAGGCCATCGTCGTGCCGACGACCTTCGAACGGTACGCCGAGCTCTCACGCGGCGTGATGGAGATCTTCCGATCGATCACACCTCTGGTCGAGCCGCTGTCGATCGACGAAGCCTTCCTCGACGTGAGCGGTGCTCGTCGGCTCTGGGGGAGCCCGCGCGACATCGCTCAGCTCATCCGCGCACGTGTCTTGGACGAGACGGGCCTCACCTGCAGCGTCGGGGTCGCGGCGACCAAGCATGTCGCGAAGATGGCGTCGACGATCTCCAAGCCCGACGGTCTCCTCGTCGTCGCCGAGCACCAGACGCTCAGATTCCTGGCCGGACGGCCGGTCGGCGCTCTGTGGGGCGTCGGGCCGAAAGCAGTAGAGGCCCTTCTCACACGCGGCATCCGCACTGTCGCCGACGTTTGGGACACCCCCAGATCGGTGCTCGACCGCGCCCTCGGGCCCGCGATGGGCGAGCGTGTGTGGCATCTGTCGCGCGGGCACGATGCGCGGCAGGTCCAGACCGAACGGGCTGAGAAGAGCATCTCGCACGAGGAGACGTTCTCTCACGATGTCACCGATCTCACGGTGCTCCGTTCCGAGCTCCGACGCCTGGCTGATCGGGTCGGCGCGCGGCTGCGCGCGGGTGGGTGGGAGGCCGGCACGGTGTCGATCAAGGTCCGTCTGAGCGACTTCTCGACATACTCACGCTCGCAGACCCTGCCGCTCGCGACGAACGTCGGCCAACGGATCGGTTCGGCCGCCATTGATCTCCTCTCGACGGTCGAGCTGTCGCAACCGGTGCGACTCATCGGGGTGCGCGCCGAAAAGCTCCGACCCGACGGAACCGGCGGGCTGACGCTCTGGGACGACGACGAGGAGTGGCGCCGCGTCGACGACGCGCTCGACGGAGCCCGCGCTCGCTTCGGTCGCGGCGCGGTCACGCGGGCGAGCGTGCTCGGGCCTCGACGCGACGTCGGCGCCATGCCCACCAACCCACGGCCCGACCACGATCACTGACACCTGTACCGCGAGCGCCGGAGGAGGGTACGGTGGGTCCATGCCCAACCTCGCACTCGAACTCGGCAAGCAGTCCGCGACCATCGGCGTCACCAGCGCTTACGGTGAGCAGCAGGATGTCGGTGGCATCACGCTCATCCCTGTCGCGTTGACGTGCAGTGGGTTCGGCGCGGGCGAGGACACCGAGGGCAACAGCGGCGGCGGTGGCGGCGGTTACGCCATTCCTGTCGGCGCGTACGTACGCAAGGGTGACGATCTGCGCTTCGAGCCGAACCTCGTCTCGCTGGTCGCCGTCGGCATTCCCTTCGTCTGGGTCGTGGGCCGCGCTCTCAGCCGTGTCATCCGCGCCCTCAAGAAGTAGGGCTGCCGCGCGCCTGACACCGGGCGCGCTCATCGAAAGCGTGCTGGGCGAATTGTCGCCGGGCGATGTCGTGATCATCGACGGACGCAGCGGCGCCGGCAAGTCGACGCTGGCCCGTGAGCTCCAGCGGCGGTGGGCCACCCTGAGCACGACGCCCCAGCTTGTCGCGCTCGATGAGCTCTATCCCGGATGGGACGGTCTCGCGGCGGGCGCCGAGTACGCCGTCGCGCGCGTGCTCGCCCCCCGCCGTCACGGTGAGGCAGCGCGATGGCAGCAGTGGGACTGGGCTGAGGACGTTTACGGCGCTGAGCGTGTCGCGAACGCGGCCGACGCGATCATCCTCGAGGGGAGCGGCGCGTTGACGCCCGCGGCGGCGTCCTTCGCGGCGGTCACGATATGGCTGGACGCCCCGGCGGATGTGCGCAAGCAGCGCGCTCTGGCGCGTGACGGCGAAACCTACCGGCCGCACTGGGAACGCTGGGCGGCCCAGGAGCAGGACCACATATCCCGCAATGACCCTCGGAGTCTCGCGACGCATGTCGTCGAGCTCGCCTGATCACGCGTCGAGCGATTGCAGCAGCATCTCCTGCCGATAGCCGAGCCACTCGTAGACGTCGAAGCGCGGATCGCCGACAGGCATGATGCTCTCGTCACTGATTCCGATGCGCTCCGCGAGTACGAGACGAAGTCCCGCCAGGGTGCGCAGCCATGCGGTCTGCTCTCGCGCGTCGAGTGCGAGTGTCAGTATCGCCGCGGGCTCCGTGTCGCCCTCATGATCATGAGGGCTCGAGAGGGCCGCCAGCATCAGCCGGGCGTCCGCGGCCCGTGTGGCCGCCAGATCGTCGCGGGTGAGTTCACGGAACTCCGCCGCGGCATCCGGGTCGTCCGGATAGGCGTCAGGCGAGAGCCGTCGCGCCGCCGGGTCACGCGGGTCATCGGGCGTGGTGACGAGTTCGAGGTACTGCTCGACGAGCTCGCGGAGGTAGTCCGCCTCAGGGCGGGGCAGTCCGAAGACGACGGAAGGGGTCATTCGTTCCCCCGCCGCACGGTCGCCCAGAGGCCGAACTCATGCATCGCTCGCGTGTGGGCCTCCATCGCTTCACGCGGACCTTCCGCGACGATTGCGTGGCCATCGTGATGAACGGCGAGCATGAGCTGTGTCGCGCGGTCGCGCGAGTACCCGAAGTAGGTGCGGAACACATGGACGACGTATGACATCAGGTTCACGGGGTCGTTCCACACGACGGTCTGCCACGGTTCGTCTGGCGCGGCGCGAAGGTCGGTCTCGCGGTCCAGGTCGGGGAGCGCGGTGCTCATCATGCCCATCCCAGCTCGTGCAGGCGGTCGTCGTCGATTCCGTAGAAATGAGCGATCTCGTGGACGAGGGTGGTGTGGATCTCGTCGCGAAGGCCCGGAAGATCGTCGCAGGCGGCCAGGTGGGGTTCGCGGTAGACGATGATGCGATCCGGCAGTTCGCCCTGACCGTAGCGGTCACGCTCGGTGAGGGCGTAGCCGTCGTAGAGGCCCAGCAGGTCGAGGCTGCCGTCTTCGGGGCGGTCTTCGACGACGAAGATGACGTTGTCGAGCCCGTCGATCATGTCATCGGGCAATCGGTCGAGCTCGTCGGTGACGAGGAGTTCGAACTCTTCGACATCCATCTCGATCATCTGCACTCCCGGACCGGGGTGTTACGTGGGGTGGCTAACGGGACTTGAACCCGCGACCCCCGCGACCACAACGCGGTGCTCTACCAACTGAGCTATAGCCACCATGTCTCCCGGTGAAACCGGGCAACCCTACGATTGTATTACACGGATGGAGCGTACGACGACACGGCTGCCTCAGCGGCTGCCCGGGCCTCGTCGCTGGTGGGTCCGGGCTCGGCCACGAACACGGCGGAGCGGTAGTAAGCGAGTTCACGGATCGACTCTCGGATGTCGGCCAGCGCCCGGTGTCCGCCGTCCTTGGCCGGCGCCTGGAAGTAGGCGCGAGGGAACCAGCGTCGCGAGAGTTCTTTGATGCTCGAGACGTCGACGTTGCGGTAGTGCAGCCAGGAGTCGACACGCGGCATGTACTTCGCGAGGAACATGCGGTCGGTGCCGATGGTGTTGCCCGCCAGCGCGGCCTTCCCCTCGGGAACGAAACGCTGGATGTACTCGAGCACGGCGGTCTCGGCATCAGCGAGCGCCACGCCCGAGTCGAGTTCGGACAGCAGCCCCGAGGTCTCGTGCATCGCGGTGACGAAGTCGCCCATGTTCGCCCGTGCGGCCTCGCTCGGACGGATGACGAGCTGGAAACCCGGGTCGAGCGGTCGGAGCTCGTAGTCCGTGACGATGACGGCGACCTCGACGAGCTCGTCAACGCTGAGATCCAGCCCCGTCATCTCGCAATCGATCCATACGAGACGGTCGTTCTCGGCTGTTCCCACCATGTCGCCCATCCTAGTGATCGGCTGCGACACGGCGGCCCGCCCCGTGGGTGTTGATGCCCGACGCAGGTGATCTGGAAGGCGTTTTCCGATGCGGCGGAGAAAATCCTTGACCACGCGCGTCGTTGTGTCCATCATGACTACTACGTCGTAGTAATACGTAGTAGAAGCGCAACGCTCAGGAAGTGCGAGGAAGCATGTTCAGGATCGGCATCATCGGCACCGGCGGCATCGCCAGCGCGCACATCGGTGGGTACCTCGCCTTCCCCGGCGAATGCGAGATCGTCGCACTCGCCGACGTCTCGCCTGGGAAAGCCGCGCAGAAGGCCTCCGAGTTCGGCCTCGTCGACGCCGTCGGGTACGACGACCCCCTTCGGATGATCGCAGAGGCTGATCTGGACCTCGTCAGCATCGCGACACCCCCTTCGACCCACGCGGCACTGTCGATCGCGGCCCTGGACGGGGGAGTGAACGTGCTGGTGGAGAAGCCGATGGCGCCGTCTCTGGAGGAGTGCGACGCGATGCTCGCGGCTCAGGAACGCTCGGGCAAGGTGCTCTCGGTGGTGGCGCAGAACCGGTTCCGCGACGACCTCGCGACGCTCAAAGCCGTCGTCCAGTCCGGCCTGCTCGGATCGATCTCGTCAGTGCGTGTGGACTCGGCTTGGTGGCGTGGGCTGCCCTACTACGACCTCTGGTGGCGCGGAACCTGGGAGAAGGAGGGCGGCGGCTGCACCCTCAACCATGCGATCCACCACATCGACCTGCTGCTGTGGCTGCTGGGTCGCCCGACGGAGATCACCGCGATGCTCGCGAACGCGCAGCACGACAATAGCGAGGTGGAGGACCTCTCGGTCGCCGTGTTGCGATACGAGCGCGGCCTCGCTCAGCTCACCAGCTCCGTGGTGCATCACGGCGAAGAGCAGGAGATCGTCATCCAGGGGGAGAAGGCCCGGGTATCCCAACCCTGGCGGGTGATCGCCGAGCGCACAGACAGCGGGGGGTTCCCCGCGAAAGGCGGCGCCCCCGACGTGGTGGCCGCCATCGAAAGCGTCGTCTCCGCGCGGAAACCCCTCGCTCACTCCGGACACGCCGGGCAGATCGGCGATCTGCTCGGCGCGATCCGGGACGGCCGCGCGCCGATTGCGGACGGGTGGGACGGCCGCAACGCGATCGAGGTCGTCACCGCCATCTACAAAGCGGGTATCGAACGCGCGTTCGTGGAGCTGCCGATCGGGGCCGACGACCCCTACTACCGTGCCGGTCGACTGGTCGAGCGGGCACCGCACTTCTTCGAGAAGCAGAAGTCGCTCGCAGAGGCGGCATCGTGACCGTGTCATCGTTCCCCGGCGGCACCTCGCTGTCGCACCTCGACATCTACGATGACCCCGCTTCGGACGGCATCCGCGGCGGCAGCCCGCACATGCATCTCGTCTCGACCGAGGCGTACCTCGTCGTCGGTGGGCGGGGAGCGCTGCAGACCATCGACAGCGACGGATTCCGCGAGGCGGTCCTGGAGTCCGGGTCGGTCGTCTGGTTCACGCCCGGAACGATCCACCGGGCGGTCAACCAGGGCGGGCTCGAGGTGCTGGTGCTGATGAGCAATGCGGGCCTGCCCGAGGCGGGCGACGCCGTGATGACGTTTCCGTCCGAGATCGTCGGCGACCCGGCCGCCTACGCAGACGCCGCGTCATTGGGCGAGGGCGACGAGCGCGCCGCCCGTGCCGCACGTCGGCGTGATCTCGCCGTGTCGGGGTTCGAGACACTCCGCGACGCCGTCATCGACGGCGATCGGACGCCTCTCGAGGAGTTCTACCGGCAGGCCGGGGCCATCGTCCGGCACCGCGCAGCCGCCTGGGGACGACTCGTGCGCGAACGCGCGCTCGCGCAGGCGGAGCAGTCGCTGACGCTCACCGACGCCGTCGCGCGTGGCGACGTGACTCACCTGCACGATGCGCGAATCCATGAAGCTCCCACGGCGTCCGGCGATCGCGCATTCGGCATGTGCGGACGGATCCGCGCCTACGACCTCACAGACCAGGAGAACCCCCGATGAGCCATTCATACACTTTCGACGCCCTCCCGCGTCCGGTCGTCGAGCCGGGCGAGTTCGCCTTCGCGGCTGTGGGCCTCGACCACGGGCACATCTTCGGGATGACCGACGGGCTCGTCGGTGCCGGTGCGACCGTGACCTGGGTGTTCGACGATGACCCCGCTCGTGCTGCCGCGTTCGCGAAGCAGTACCCGACGGCACGTGTCGCGTCGAGCGAGCAGGAGGTGCTGGACGATCCCGAGGTGCGCTTGATCGCGACGGCGGCCATCCCCTCGCAGCGTGCTTCGATCGGACTCCGCGCGATCGAAGCGGGCAAGCACGCGTTCGTCGACAAGGCCCCGCTCACGACGTTCGCGCAGCTGGATGCCGTGCGCGAGGCGACCGCGCGGACCGGGCTGCTCTACGCCGTCTACTACGGCGAGCGCGTCCATTCGGAGGCGGCGATCCTCGCCGACCAGCTCGTCGAGCGCGGAGCGATCGGCCGGGTGCTCCAAGTCGTCTGCTTCGGGCCGCACCGCGTCGGGAGCGGACGACCCGACTGGTTCTACGACCCAGCGCAGTACGGCGGCATCCTGTGCGACATCGGAAGCCACAACTTCGATCAGATCCTGCATTACACGCGCGCGGCGGGCGGTCGCGTGTCGATGTCGACGATCGCGAACTACGCGCATCCTGAGACGCCCGGCCTGCAGGACTTCGGCGACGCGCACGTGATCCTCGACAACGGGGCGACGGGCTACGTCCGGGTCGACTGGTTCACACCGGACGGGCTGGGCGTGTTCGGAGACGGCAGGACACTGCTGCTCGGCACCGACGGGTACATCGAGCTGCGCAAGTACATCGATATCACCACCGACAACGGCGGTGGCCAGCTGTTCCTCGTCAACCAGAACACGCAGCAGCGCTTCGATGCGAACGGGATGACGGGCTTCCCGTACTTCGGGCGGCTCATCCGCGACTGCCTGGACGGCACCGAGACCGCCATGAGTCAGGCGCACGCGCTGATGGCCGCAGAACTGAGCCTGCACGCGCAGGCGGGTGCGACGCTCGTCGGCTCGTCCTCGCATGCGTCGGTGCTCACGCCCTAGACGCAACCCGCTCACGAGAACCACGACGATGTGGAGTTCCCTATGACGCAATCCGTTCACCCGCCCGTGCGGCTCGGCGATGCCCCGCCCGCCGGCACTGCGACGCGCGCGATCACGACTGCGCCGGCGAAACGGCGACGGTTCCGGCGAGATCGCACGCCCCGTGCCAAGCAGACCTGGCGCCGCGCCCTCGCCCGGGACTGGCGGCTGTACACGTTCCTGCTCGCGCCGGTCGTCTTCCTGCTCGTCTTCAGGTACATCCCGATGCTCGGGAACGTGATCGCGTTCCGGCGGTTCCGCCCCGGCGGCTCGATATTCGGCGACGAGTGGGTGGGCTTCTACTACTTCGAGGCGTTCATCTCGAACCAGCAGTTCTGGACGGTGTTCTGGAACACGGTGGTTCTCGGCGGTCTCACCTTGCTCATCACCTTCCCGTTGCCGATCATCCTCGCCCTCATGCTCAACGAGCTGCGATCGCGACGCTTCAAGCGGATCGTGCAGACGATCTCGTACCTGCCCCACTTCATGTCGGTCGTGATCGTGGCGGGCCTCGTGCTGCAGCTCACCGCGCTGAACGGCACGGTGAACCAGGTGGTCGAGGCGATCGGGGGCGACCCCGTCCCGTTCATGCAGCGGCCCGAGTGGTTCCGCTCCATCTACGTGTCGTCGGAGGTGTGGCAGACCGTCGGCTGGGGAACGATCCTGTACCTCGCGGCGCTCACCACGATCGACGACCAGCTGTACGAGGCTTCCCGCATCGACGGGGCGAACCGCTGGCAGCAGACCTGGCACATCACTCTGCCCGGAATCCGCCCGACCATGATGGTCCTCCTCATCCTCAACATCGGCTCCTTCATGGCCGTCGGATTCGAGAAGGTCCTGCTGCTGCAGAACCCGCTCATCTATTCGACGGCGGACGTCATCTCGACCTACCTCTATCGCGTCGGCATCCAGTCGGCCCAGTTCTCGTACGGAACGGCCATCGGCTTGTTCGAGGCGATCATCGGCCTCGTGCTCGTGCTCGGCGCCAACGCCCTCTCACGTCGATTGGTTGGTACCTCGCTGTGGTGACCGAAGCCCTGCCCCCCAAGCCCGACGCCGCACGCGTGCGGCGGGAGACCGGCGTCATCCGGGAATCGCCGGGATACCGCGCCTTCCGTGTCGTGAACGCCGTCGCTCTCGTCCTCGTCTGCGTCGTCACGCTCTACCCCTTCATCAACCTCGTCGCCAAGGCGTTCTCGTCTGAGGGGTACATCGCCGCCGGCGAGGTCAACCTCATCCCGCGGGGATTCAACATCGACACCTTCCGCGTGGTGATGAACGACGGCACGTTCTGGACGAACTACGGGAACACGTTCCTCTACACGATCGTCGGGACCATCATCGCGATGGCGATCACGACGACATATGCGTACGCGCTCAGCAAGCCGTATCTGAAGGGCCGGACCTTCTTCGTCGGCATCGCCGTCTTCACGATGTTCTTCGGCGGCGGGCTCATCCCGAACTACATCCTGATCGCGAACTATCTCGGGTGGCGGAACAGCATCTGGGCGGTCGTCGTCCCCGGGGCGCTCAGCGTGTTCAACCTGCTCGTCATGAAGTCGTTCTTCGAGAACTTCCCCGAGGAGCTCGAAGAGGCGGCAGCCATCGACGGGCTCACAACCTATGGCATCTTCTTCCGGGTCGTGCTGCCGCTGTCGAAGGCCGTGCTCGCGACGATGACGCTGTTCTACGCGGTCAGCATCTGGAACTCGTGGTTCAACGCCTTCCTGTTCCTCGACGACAAGTCGCTGTTCCCCGTGACGGTCTATCTCCGAAACCTCATCGCTGCCGCGACGGGGGTACAGGAAGCGCTCGGCGGCGAGTCCGCGCAGGTCGCCTCGAACATCCAGGCCGTCACGATGCTCCTCACGGTGCTCCCCATCATCTGCCTGTACCCCTTCATCCAGCGCTACTTCGTCTCGGGCGTGATGCTCGGGTCGGTCAAGGGCTGAATCCCCTACGTCGAACGACGGCGTTCACACAGAGGAGAAACACAATGAGAATCACTCGCCACACCTTTGCCGGTGCCGCGGGCTTGGCGGCTGCCGCGCTCGTGCTCTCGGCCTGCTCCGGACCCGGTGCCGAGGATGCTGCCGGCGACGGCGGCGCCACGATCGCGGATGCGCAGTCCGTCGGCGCCATGGAGGACTTCGAGGCCGGGGTCACCTTCGCCGCGACCGAGCCCGTCGAGTTCTCGCTGATGTACCGTGACCACCCCAACTACCCGGTGAAAGACGACTGGTCGATCTTCCGGCATCTTGAGGACGATCAGAATGTCACGTTCTCGCGCACGGACATCCCCATGGCCGACTTCGACCAGAAGAAGTCGCTGCTCATCGGTAGCGGCGAGGCGACCGATATCATCTCGTCGACCTACGCCGGGTCCGAGACGCAGTTCGTTTCCGGCGGGGCGCTCCTGCCGATATCCGACTACTTCGACTACATGCCGAACTTCCAGAAGAAGATCGCCGACTGGGGTCTCGAAGACGACCTCCAGAATCGCCGGCAGGAGGACGGGAAGATCTACCATCTGCCGGGGCTGCGAGAAGTTCCCGACGTTCAATACTCCGTTGCCATCCGCGAGGATCTCTGGGAGAAGGCCGGCATCTCCGAAGACCCGGCCACGTGGGATGAGTACCTCGAGCAACTCGAGAAGGTTGCCGCAGCCAACCCCGAACTCGACTACGCCATGTCGGACCGCTGGACCGACGCGACGCCGCTCGGCTCGCTGCTGAGCATCATGGCGCCGAACTATCCGACGGCAGCCGGCTGGGGCTATGCGAACACGTGGTACGACCAGGAAGCCGGCGAGTACGTGTTCACCGGCGCGTCCGACGGGTACAAGGAGGTCGTCTCCGACGCGGCCGCTCTGGTCGAGGCGGGCGTCCTCGACCCGGAGATCACCCAGAGCGACGACCAGGCCGTGCAGAAGTTCATCGCCGGCAAATCGGCCGCGATCTCCGGCAACACGCAGACAATCGCCGAGTACCGGCAGAAGTTCGCTGACTCGGGGCAGGGCGACGTTCCGATCCGGCTGCTCTCGCTCCCCGGCGGACCGGCGGGGGACAAGCTGCCGAGCGGTCGCTTCACATCGGGCATCCTCATCTCGAGCGCTGCCGCCGAGAAGCCCTACTTCAAGGCGCTGTTGCAGTTCGTCGACTGGCTGTACTACTCCGACGAGGGCCTCGAGTTCGCGCAGTGGGGCGTCGAGGGCGAGACGTTCACACGCGAGGCGGACGGCACGCGCAAGCTCATGGACGACATCGCCTGGAGCTCGATCAACGCCGGCGCGCCGAAGCTGCTCAACGCCGATTACGGCTACAGCAACGGTGTCTTCCTGCTCGCGAACGGCTCGTCTCAAGAGCTGGTGCTCTCGATGATGACCGACGAGATCGCCGCGTGGACGGCGGCGCAGCTCGAGAAGAAGGAGCAGCTCCCGACGGCGCCCGCGCCGCTTCTCAACGAGATCGAGCTCGAGCAGACCTCGCTGCTGCAGACGCAGCTCACCGACGCCGTGCACGCCGCGACCGCATCGTTCATCACCGGCCAGCGCTCCATCGAGAACGACTGGGACGCGTACGTGGCCGAGCTCGAGGGACTGGGGTCGGGCCAGCTGATCGACACCTTCAACACAGCCCTCGAGCGAACGCTGAAACAGGACTGAGCGGAAGGGCGCGGGACGGAGGGAGCGAGGAAATGGATGTCGAGGCCACCACGGATCGTCGAAGCGACCCGGCCGATGAGGTCGGGCGGGGGCCGTTGTCACGCGGCGCGGCGTTCGTCTACCGACAGATGGTGCTGGAGGCGCAGCTGCTGATCGCCGTGCTCCCGTCCATCGTCACGATCCTGTTGCTCGATCGCGACCCCTCGAACCTCCCGTTGTTCGTGCTCGCGTTGCTGCCCGTCGCCCCCGCGCTCGTCGCGGGGGTGGCGGCGGCCACGGTCGCGCACACCGATCTGTCGCCCAGTCGCCATTTCTTGCGCTCATATCGCCGCGACCTCGTGCCCACTCTTCGGTGGGCGGCGCCGGCGGCGCTCGCGCTCGCACTGCTGACCTTCAACCTGATCCACCTCGGAGACGTCGACGGCGGGGCGGCCCTGCGCCCGCTCTACACGGTGCTGAGTGCGCTCGTCCTCATCTGGGGCGGCCACATGGTCGTCCTCACTGCCGGCTTCGAGTTCCGTCTGCGTGATGCGGCTCGTATCGCCGTGGTCCAGCTCGCGTCGCAGTGGCGGTTCTCGTTGGGCGTGCTGTCGCTCATCGTCGTCGCGGCGTTCCTCGTCATCGTCTCGAGCGAAGCCGTCCTGCTGCTCGTACTCTGGGCGTTCGCGGGCCTGCTCGCGCTCATGGCGCGACCGTTGCGAGACGACACGGCCCGGAGGTACACGCGGTCATCGTGACGCGCACGCGGAGTGCCCCCGACAGGATTCGAACCTGTGACCAACGGATTAGAAGGCCGCTGCTCTATCCACTGAGCTACGGAGGCGGATGTCTCTACGGTATCGCGCGGCGGCGGGCATGTCCGGCCAGAAGGCGCCGGGCTCTGGCCCCGCGGGTTCCGGCGGCGTAGCCTGCCGGTGTCGGAAGGGGTTCGAGGATGAACGCGCAGACGCGATCTACAGCACTATGGGTGGCATACGGAACCGGGGGAGTCGCGGGGATGATTCGCCATCGCGGCGACGAGTACGTCGTGACGATGGCGGGAGCAGACGCCGAGCTCGGCTCGTATCCCACGATGGAGATCGCGAAGAGCGCCCTCCATGCGCACATGACGCCGGGAGCGGAGTGGCCTACGTTCCGGGAGCACTGAGGCCGGGCATCGGGGCGGCGGGCGCCGCGGCAGGCTCGGCCCGGCCCGTGCCGCCACCCACGCGACTGCGGGAACGCCGGTCGAACAGCGGCAGGCTGACGTGCACGATGGGGCCGATGAGGACCGCGAACAGAACCGTGCCGAGGCCGACCGTGCCACCGAGCAGCCACCCGGTGACGAGGACGGTCGCCTCGACGCCGAGTCGACCCGCCCAGATGGGCCATCCCCACCGCTGGTGGATGCCGGTCATGAGTCCGTCACGGGGGCCCGGGCCGAGACGTGCGCCGATGTAGATCCCCGAGGCGACCCCGACCAGGACGGTGCCTGCGAGGAACATCACGACTCGAGCGAGCCAGTGGTCGGGCGTGCCTAGCAGGGGAAGGCTGAACTGCATCGCGGCGCCGACCACGAGGATGTTGGCGACGGTGCCGACGCCTGGCCGTTGACGCAGAGGGATCCACAGCAACAGCACCAGGAACCCCGTAATGCTCACCACCCATCCGATGCCGATGCCGGTGTTCTTGCTCACTCCTTCGGCGAAGACCGTCCACGGGTCGAGCCCGATCCCGGCGTCGACCATGACGGCGCAGCCCACGCCGAACAGGACGAGGCCGACGATGAGCTGTGAGAAGCGGAGGATCACCCGACCATTTCACCGGTGAATTGGCCATTGCGAAAGAGGCCAATTCACGTACTGTGGCCGTATGCACTCCCGGATCTCGGCCAGGTCGTTGGAAGTCGCGCTCGGAGGCTGGCGCACCCGAGAGCCGGCATACGAGGCTCTTGCAGACGGCATCCGACTGCTGTGCCTCGACAATCGCATCGCTGCGCGCACGCTGCTCCCGGCCGAGCGCGCTCTCGCACAGACGCTGGGGCTGAGCCGGACGACAGTGGCGAGCGCGTACGCCAGCCTGCGCGCGACCGGGCATATCGAGAGCCTGCGGGGTTCGGGCAGTGTGACCACCGCCCAGCCGTCACGCGGCGGAGGGACGGTACTCGCAGAGCCAGGGTCGATCGATCTGCAGCAGGCGAGCCCGAGTGCTTGGCCAGGACTCGCAGGGGTCATCGCGGAGACGGCATCGGATGCCGCAAGGCTCGTCTCGCGAACGGGTTACGACACCTTGGGGTCGAACCGTCTGCGCGACGCGATCGCGGACCGCTACACCCAGCGCGGCATCGCGACGTCGCGGGATCAGATCCTCGTCACCGCAGGCGCGCAGAGCGCCATCCATCTCTTGTCGGAGGTGCTCGTGGCCCGGGGTGAGCGCGTGCTCGTCGAGACCCCCACCTACCCCCATGCCGCTGAGGCTCTGCGAGCCGCGGGGGCCCGCCTCGTCGCGGTGCCGGTCACCACGACCCACGGGTGGGATCTCGATCGCCTCGACGAGGCAGCACGACGAACCCGACCTGCGCTCGCGTATCTGATGCCCACCCTGCAGAACCCGACGGGCCGCTCGATGACGAGGCGCGAGCAGGAGGCGCTGCGCGAGGTCGCCCAGCGCGGCTGCACGCTCGTCGTGGACGAGACCACGGCGGAACTGGCGTTCGGTGCGCCAGCGCCCCTGGCATTGCAGGAGGAGGATGTCGTCCGGATCGGCTCGCTCGGAAAGACCGTGTGGGGCGGCTTGCGCGTCGGATGGGTCCGCGCCCAGCCGGAGGTCATCCGCCGGCTCCACGCGGCGCGTCCGGCGCGTGACCTCGGTACGGCGGAGTTCGAGCAGGAAGTGGCGGCACGTCTCCTTCCGCGGATGGCCGAGATACTGCCGCAGCGCGCCGAGCTGCTCTCGAGCGGCTACCGCGCCGTGCGGGCGGCTCTGCGCGACAAGCTGCCTGATTGGGATGTTCCCGATGTCGACGGTGGCGTCGCTCTGTGGGTCGGTCTCCCGGCGCCCCTCAGCGGACCGCTTGTCCTCGGTGCGCGTGCGGAGTCCGTCTACCTCAGCTCCGGTCAGCGCTTCGCCGTCGACGGGGGACACGAGAACCGACTGCGCATGCCGTTCACGGCATCGCCGGCCGAGCTCGAGCGAGCCGTCGATGTCTTGGCCTCAGTGTGGGCGCGTGTGACGAGCGGCGCCCGGACGGCGGGACCGCCGCCCCTCGACGCCCTCGTGTGAAGCGCGCTCGGCGCGGGTCGCGAGGGGTCATCGTGAGAGTCGGAGGGTGTCGGCCGCCTCTGCGATGCGCCAGAACTCGCCGATCGATCGGAAGGAACGGGACGGCGCGTGGAATCGGAGGGCGAGGAATCGCTCGCCGCGCGGCGTCTGGACGCGGCGGACGAGCCCCCGCACGTGGCCGTCGCCCGCGACGACCCGCCAGCGGTCGGTGCCGAGCGCCACGAGCCTGTCACTCGGGCGCCCCGTCACTGTCAGGGTCTGATCGATCTGAGCCGGCATCGTCGACATGTGTGCCTCCTCCTCGGAGGCTACGCAGTGCCTCCGACATCGGCGGGAACACCGGCGCGGGCGTGATGGTTGGCTAGGGTGAGACCTCGCGTGAGCGGGAGAACGGAGCTTTCCATGACCACCACCTTCATCCTCGCCGGGGGCTGCTTCTGGTGCCTCGACGCCGCGTACCGCGCGCTCGACGGTGTTTCCGAGGTCGTGTCGGGTTACATCGGCGGCAACGTCCCGCACCCCAGCTACGAGGCGGTCTGCACGGGCACGACCGGCCACGCCGAGGCTGTATCGGTGACGTTCGACCCGGATGTGATCCCCGCAGACGTGATCCTCGACGCCTTCTTCACGATGCACGACCCCCGACAGCTCAACCGGCAGGGAGCCGACGTCGGCACCCAGTATCGTTCGGCGATGTTCCCGCTGGATGACGCGCAGCGCGAACTGTTCGCCGCCGCCCGCGACCGCGCCGACGAGATGTGGGGCGGCGGCGTGGTGACGACGATGGAGCCCGCCGATGATTTCTACCCCGCGGAGGACTACCACCAGGACTTCTTCGCGAAGAACCCCGGACAGGGATACTGCCTCGCGGTGGCGGTGCCGAAGGTCAACAAGGTGCGCGCCCGTTTCGCGGAGTACGCCCGGAGCTGACTCCTCCCCAGCGGGTAACGAGGGCGGTTCTGCACCGATGTGCGGAACCGCCCTCGTCGTCGACCGTGCGGAGCACAAGCTAGGAGCGCTCCGGCACTCGGCGGGCACGCGGGTGCCGGAGCGTTCCCCTTCCGTGCCCCGCTGAGGAGCAGACATGTCAGACCGCATCACCGTCATCGGAAACATCGCCACCGAGCCCGAGCAGCGCCGCACGGGCAGCGGCATCCCGGTCACGAGCTTCCGGCTTGCGAGCAGCCAGCGCTATCGCGACGCGCAGTCCGGCGAATGGGTCGACGGGACGACGAACTGGTACCGGATCAGTGTGTTCCGTGCGCTCGGCGAGAACGCCTTCGCGTCCCTTCGGAAAGGGCAGCGGGTCATCGTCGACGGACGACTGCGGCTGAAAGAGTGGGAGGCCGGCGACAAGCGCGGCATCGAGATCGAGATCGACGCCGATGCGATCGGACATGACCTCAAATGGGGTACGGCCACATTCCAGCGCACCCCGCGCCCGGATGCAGACGCCCCCGACCGCTCCGGCGCCGTGGACACGGGCCCGGCCGTCCCGCCGGGTCCCTCCAGCGTCGACGGTGACTGGGCCGTCGCGGTCGTTCCGGAGACGGACGGCGGCGGCCAGACGCCCTTCTGACAGGGTCGGGTGACGGAGCTCCGTCTAGAATCCAGGCATGCGTCTGCTTCGTTCGCCCCTCGCCCGCTCGTTGGTGGGGGCGGCCGGCGCTCTCGTCGTCGTCGTGTCGCTATCGGGGTGCTCGATGTTCGTCCCCGAGCCGGCGCCTCCCGCCACATCGGCTGCTCCCACCCCTCAGCCGACCACGTCGGAGGGGCCCGCGCCCCTCTCGCCCGAGAGCACGGCGAGCGACAACCTCCCGCTCTTCACCGAGGTCATGAATCAGGTGGCGGCCTCGCCCGACAGCGTCGCGGGTCGCGCTTATGTCGACGCGCTCGTGGCGGCGGGCTTCGACAAATCCACGATGCAGGTGACGGCCGACCGGACCTCTGTCGACGACCCGGTCGACAGTCTGCAGTTCTCCGTCCTGTGGGCGGGAGAGTGTCTCGTCGGACAAGTCGGCCCCTCGACCCCCGCACCCACGGCCATGGTGGTCCCGGAGCTTCCGAGCGGTGGCTGCCTGATCGGGAACACGCGCCCCATCGACTGGTGAATCGCGGGGCCCGCGCGGCGGAACCCGACGGCCCCGCCGACTAGACTCGAGACGTTATGGCCGAATACATCTACTCCATGGTCCGCGCCCGCAAGGCGGTCGGCGAGAAGCTCATCCTCGACGACGTCACGATGGCATTCCTCCCCGGCGCAAAGATCGGTATGGTCGGCCCGAACGGCGCCGGTAAGTCCACGATCCTGAAGATCATGGCGGGTCTCGACCAGCCGTCGAACGGCGAGGCGAAGCTCACGCCCGGCTTCACCGTGGGCATCCTCATGCAGGAGCCCGAGCTCGACGACACGAAGACCGTGCTCGAGAACATCGAGTCGGGCGTCGCCATCAAGGCCAAGCTCGACCGGTTCAATGAGATCTCCGCGCTCATGGCCGACCCCGACGCCGACTTCGACGCGCTGCTCGCCGAGATGGGCACCCTGCAGGAGGAGATCGACGCCGCCGACGGCTGGGACCTCGATTCGCAACTGAACCAGGCGATGGAAGCGCTGCGCACTCCGCCGGCCGACGCATCGGTGGCTCCGCTCTCGGGTGGAGAACGCCGCCGCGTCGCACTCGCGCGACTGCTCCTCCAGAAGCCCGACCTGCTTCTGCTCGACGAGCCGACCAACCACCTCGACGCCGAGAGCGTGCTCTGGCTCGAGCAGCACCTGCAGGCCTACAAGGGCGCCGTCATCGCCATCACGCACGACCGGTACTTCCTCGACAACGTCGCGGAGTGGATCGCCGAGGTCGACCGCGGCCGGCTCCTCAGCTACGAGGGCAATTACTCGACCTACCTCCAGAAGAAGGCCGAGCGCCTCGACGTCCAGGGTAAGAAGGACGCCAAGCTCGCGAAACGTCTGAAGGAAGAGCTCGAGTGGGTCCGCAGCTCGGCGAAGGGCCGTCAGACCAAGTCGAAGGCGCGACTGGCTCGCTACGAGGAGATGGCCGCCGAGGCCGAGCGCACGCGCAAACTCGACTTCGAGGAGATCCAGATCCCCGCCGGCCCGCGCCTGGGCAGCGTCGTGATCGACGCGAAGAAGCTGCACAAGGCGTTCGGTGACCGCGTGCTCATCGACGGACTCAGCTTCAACCTTCCGCCGAACGGGATCGTCGGTGTCATCGGACCCAACGGTGTCGGAAAGACCACGCTCTTCAAGACGATCGTGGGCCTGGAGCCGCTGGACGGTGGTGAGCTGAAGATCGGCGAGACCGTCAAGATCAGCTACGTCGACCAGTCGCGCGGCAACATCGACCCCGAGAAGACGCTGTGGGAGGTCGTCTCGGACGGGTTGGACATCATCACGGTGGGCAAGACCGAGATCCCCTCGCGCGCGTACGTGTCGAAGTTCGGTTTCAAGGGACCCGACCAGCAGAAGAAGGCGGGGGTGCTCTCCGGTGGTGAGCGCAACCGTCTGAACCTCGCGCTGACCCTGAAGGAGGGCGGAAACCTGCTGCTCCTCGACGAGCCAACCAACGACCTCGATGTCGAAACGCTCAGCTCGCTCGAGAACGCCCTTCTCGAGTTCCCCGGCTGTGCCGTCGTCATCACCCACGACCGGTGGTTCCTCGACCGCATCGCGACGCACATCCTCGCGTACGAGGGCACCGAGGAGAACCCGGCGCAGTGGTACTGGTTCGAGGGCAACTTCGAGGCGTACGAGGCGAACAAGATCGAGCGGCTCGGTGCGGATGCGGCGAACCCCGCGAAGTCGACCTACCGCAAGCTCACGCGTGACTGATCACGAGTCGCACTCGGTGGCCTCGGTGGTGACGACCGCCGGGGCCACGCGCGTCCGTATCCCGATCCATCTGCGCTGGGGAGACCTCGACGCGCTCGGACACGTCAACAACACCTCGATGCTCAAGCTCCTCGAAGAGGCGCGCCTGCGTGCGTTCTGGAAGCCGGAAGCCGGTCTCTCGGGGCCATCGACCGCGATCCTCGATGCCCTGAGCCTGTCAGCTGAGACCATGACGCTGATCGCGCGGCAGGAGATCGAGTACCTCGCGCCCGTTCCCTACGGTCAGCGCCCACTCGACGTCCAACTCTGGATCGGTCGCATCGGGGGGTCGAGCATCGACGTCTGCTACGAGGTCTACAGTCCCCGTGACGATGAGGTGCAGACGTGCTACGCCCGGTCCACCGCGGTGGTGGTGATGGTGTCGACCGAGACGGGCCGGCCCGTACGCCTGACCGATCAGATGCGAACGGCGTGGGCCCCTATCGTCGGAGAGCCCATCACCTACGCTCACCGTCGCTGATCGTCCCCGAGATCTCCGTGCCGGGGACCCGCACCATGATCTCCTGCGCGACGCTCGCGATGAGTGTTCCCGCGCGGTCGTAGATGCGTCCCGTCGACAGGCCTCGCCCGCCACGCGCGCTGGGCGACTCCTGGACGTAGAGGAGCCAGTCGTCCACGCGCGCCGAGCGGTGCCACCACATCGCGTGGTCGAGGCTCGCGACCTTCAGGCCCGGCGTCGCCCACGCGAGCCCGTGTGCGCGCAGCACCGGCTCCTGGATGGTGAGGTCGCTGAGGAACGCGAGCGCCGCGCGGTGCACGGTGGGATCGTCGGGCAGGGCTGAGCGGGTGCGGGCCCAGACCGCCTGCCGGGGCGTCTTCGTGGGGTCCGGGTCCAGGTAGATCGGAGCGGTGACGTGGCGCAGCTCGATGGGGCTCGCAGAGAAGATCCGCCGGCTCAGCGGGTGCATGCCGCTCAACTGCTCTTCGAGTGCGGGGAGGTCTTCGGGCTGCGGCATTCCGTCGGGCATCGGTTCCGCGTGCTCGACGCCGGGGTCCTCGTCCTCGAACGACGCGATCATCGAGAAGATCGGCATCCCGTTCTGGAACGCCTGCGTTCGCCGTGTCGAGAACGAGCGCCCGTCGTGGATGCGGTCCACGGAGAAGGTGATGTTGCGCGCCGAGTCGCCCGGGCGCAGGAAGTACCCGTGCATCGAATGGGGCACACGTTCGTCCGGCACGGTGCGCATCGCAGCCATCGTCGCCTGGGCGAGCACCTGCCCTCCGAAGACGCGTCCCTGCGGCATGACCTGCGATCTGCCGGTGAAGATGTCCTCTGTCGTCCGCGCCTCGCTCGACGAGAGGTCGAGCACGCTGAGCATGGCGGCGACGGGATCCGTCTCTTCGGCGGAGTGGTCGGGTGCGGGAGCTGAGCTGTGTGCGGACATCGCTCGGTAGTCTAGGACGGATGTCCGAGCGCCTCTTCTTCCCGCATTCCGAGGTCGCGCGCGACGTCCTGACGTTCGCCGGCCGCGCCGCCCGGCACGGCGACGGCGTCGTCAGGCTGCAGGCCGGCGCCGGCGTCCTCGCGCTCTCGTGTGCTCCGCTGTCTCCGCGTTCGCTCACCGACCCCACCCCGTTCGTCCTCGCTCTGCGGACGGCGCGGGTCGATCCCGAGCTCGAGTGCGACCTCACGGTCGACGCCGCTGCCCTCGCCCCCGACGCCGACGACGATCGCGCCGTCCGGCTCCCGGACAGCGCGGTCACGGCCGCGTGGTCCGGTGTTTCGCCGCCGCGCACCGGTTGGCGGGAAGACGGGACGCTCGACTCCGCCCGCGTTTCGCTCCGCGCTCAGTGGGGTATCGCCGCCGTCGCGCGTCAGCTGCCCACGGGGGCCGGTGACGACGTCGTCCACCTCGTCCGCTCGTCGGTGTGGGGTGCGCCGGACGGCGATCTGGCGGGTCTGCCCCTGGGTGTGGCCTTCGCGGCTGTCGGACTGGGGTTCATCGCGGGCGCCGAGAAGCCGACGATCCGTCGCACCGACGTCTGGACGCGCGTGTCCTTCGCGCGCGGGCACGTGCTCACCCGCGGCCCCGTCGCGATGGGGCTGACCCCCGTGCGGGCGACCGGCCCCGGACGGTGAGTCAGCTGGGCGTCGACGTGTCGTCGGCGGGTGCGGGATTCAGATCGATCGTCGCCCGGCCGTCCGGGCGCTGCGAAGCAATCCCGGCAGGATCGAACGTGTTGACCATCGCATACGCTGCGCGTTCGAGGTAGTCCCAGAGCGTCGCCTCGTGCAACGGCGGTAGCGCGAGCTCGTCGAGCGCCGTTCGCATGTGGCGCAGCCACCGGTCTCGCGCGTCGGGATCGACGTGGAACGGGCGATGACGCATACGCAGCCGGGGGTGACCGCGCTCCTCGCCGTAGGTGCTCGGACCGCCCCAGTACTGCTCGAGGAAAGTCGTCAGCCGGTGGGCCGCGGGAGCAAGGTCTGCCTCGGGGTACATCGGCCGCAAGACGTCGTCGGCGGCCACCTCCCGATAGAAGACATCGACGAGGCGCACGAACGTGCCGTGTCCGCCGACCTCGTCGTAGAAGCTGACCTGGTCGCTCACGGGTTGCCCTTCTGCTGATCGGATGAATCGCCGTCGCCGGGGTGCGACTCGGGCGAGGCAGCGGCATCCGATCCCGCGCCGCCGCCCTTGTTGCGCTTCGGCCGCCACTGCGGGCGCCCCTTCACCGGCGGCGGGGTCACGGGGTGGGGCTTGGTCCGCGGCGGATTCGCCCCCCGGATGCTCTGGGCACCCTCGAAGCCGGTGAGGACGGTGGAGTTGAGCTGCGGCAGCTTGACCCCGAGCTCATCCACCGCGTGCTTCAGCCGTACGCGCAACGCTCGCGCGACGTCGTCCTTCGCGTTGGGACGCGTCTTCACGACCACGCGGATCAAGAGAGCGTCGCCGGTGATCGACTCCAGCCCCCAGAGCTCGGGCTTCTCGATGATCCGGCTCCGCCACTTCGGCTCGCGTGCGAGGTCCTTCGCCGCGTCGATCACCGTCTTCTCGACGACCTCGACATCAGTGTCGGCAGGCACCGCGAGATCGATGATCACCCGCGACCAGCCCTGCGACATGTTGCCGATGCGGGTGATCTCGCCGTTACGAACGAACCACAGCGTGCCGTTGACGTCGCGAACATGCGTGACACGCACGCTGACGTACTCGACGATGCCGGTCGCGAGTCCGAGGTCGACGACATCGCCGATGCCGATCTGGTCCTCGGCGACGATGAACATGCCGTTCAGCACGTCTTTGACGATGTTCTGGGCGCCGAAACCCAGGCCCGCGCCGATGGCAGCCGACAACAGCGTGAACGAACCGAGAATGCCGGGGCTGAGGACCCCGACGACCATGAGCAGCGCGACGATGACGATGGTGACGTTGACGATGTTGGTCAAGATCGAGCCGAGCGTCCGCGTGCGCTGCACGATGCGCACCTGAGCCAGCGGCGACATGTCGATCGCGCGCGTGTCTTCGGCCTCGGCGCGCGTCTTCGCGCCGCGTACGATGCGGTCGACGATGCGCCCGATGAGTCGGCGCATCACCCACGACAGCGCGAACGCGCCCAGCACGATTCCGGCGACGGCGACGATGTTCCAGCCCGCTCCGGACAGGAACTTCCAGAAATCCTCAGCGGGGAACTCCCAGGCCAAGGGCAGCGGAGTGGTCACGGTGGTCATCGCTCCGATCCTAACGATGCGTCCCTTGACTCTCCCGAGAGCATGGTCAGGAGTCGACGCCGGGATCGGCGAGCCCATGGGCGATGAGCACGGCGTGCACGCGGTCTCGTGCGGGGAGCTTGGTCAGGATACGACCGACATGGGTCTTCACCGTCGACTCGCTGAGGAACAGCTCGGCCGCGATCTCGAGATTCGTCAGCCCTCGCGCCATCGCGGCCAGGACGTCCGCCTCGCGGGCGGTGAGCGAGCTCGGGGCGACCGGCTGGGGCGCCGGGAGTCCTGTCGCGGTGACCAGCTCGATCATCCGCCGCGTGATCCGCGGAGCCAGGGTCGCTTCGCCCGCGGCGACCGCACGCACCGCGGCGACGAGCTCGTCCCGACGCGCATCCTTCAGCAGGAAGCCTCCGGCGCCGGCGCGGAGCGCGCCGAACGCGTACTCGTCGAGGTCGAAGGTCGTCAGCACCAGCACCGCGACGCCCGGATACTCCGCTCGGATGCGTGCGGTGGCCTCGATGCCGTCGACGCCGGGCATACGCACGTCCATGAGCACGACATCGGGAGACGACGAGGCGACGGAGCGGAGCGCCGCCGCGCCGTCATCCGCCTCGCCGACGACCTCGATGCCCTCGGCAGCGTCGAGCACCATGCGGAACCCCAGGCGGATGAGCTGTTGGTCGTCGACGATCAGCACGCGGATGGGGGAGGCCTGGTCAACGGTCATGGTTCTCCTGTTCGAGCGGGATGCGGGCGTGCACGCGCCATCCTCGGCCGGGACCCGCCCCCGCGGTCACCGACCCACCCGCAAGGATGACGCGCTCGCGGAGTCCGCGCAGCCCGTATCCCGACGGCGACAGTGTGGGTACCACCGGCTCGCCGTCGTCGACGATGTCGACCTCTACAGCGTCCGGACGGTACGCGACTCGCACGTCGATGCGTTCCGCATGGCGCGCGTGGCGCATGGCGTTGGTGACGCCTTCCTGGACGATCCGCGAGATGGCCAGCTGCACCGCGCTGCTGAGCTGCGGCCTGTCGCCCGAGACGGTCAGCGTCGCGTCGAAGCCGGCGGCACGCGCGGAATCGACCGTCGCGACGGTCGTGTCGCGGGCCAGGGGAGCGAGCGGCGCGATGTCGTCCTCCCGCAGGATGCCGAGCGTGGCACGCATGTCACGCAGCGCTTCACGGCCCGTGGACGCGATCGCGGTGGCGCCGGGACGAGCCCGATCGATGTCGTTGGACGCAGCGACCCCCTCGGCGAGGGCGACCATCACGGTGAGCGAATGGGCGACGATGTCGTGGAGTTCGCGTGCGATGCGATCGCGCTCGGCGGCCGCGGCGAGCCGGGTCTGCTGGTCGCGCTCGACGACGAGCTGGCGCGACCGGTCGATCAGCGCCGCGACGTAGCGGTGACGGTTGCCGACGTTGGCGCCGATGAGCGAGCCGATCAGCGCAGCGAGCGCCTCGCTGACCAGGGAGTTCCAGGCGATCGCGGGGCTGATGCCCCCGGTGAACGCGAGTACCGCGACCACCGAGGCCATCACGCCGAGGGCCGCACCGACACCGATGAGGCAGGCACGGACGCTCCGGTGGACGGCGAGGGTATAGGCCGCGATCCCGAGCATCGGGCCGCCCGTCGGCAGAGGCGCGAGGAGGTAGGCCAACGAGACGATGACCGCTCCCACGAACACGACCGTCGGGTAGCGTCTGCGCACCAGGAGTGACGCGCAGCCCAGCACGATGATCACCATGACGAACGGTCCGGTCGCGGGCCACCGCTGGCCGAGACCGACCGCTTCGTCGATGCGATCCTCGTAACTCGTCGCGGGGACGAGCGAGAACGCGAGGCAGATCAGGGCGGTGAGGATGTCGGCGAAGACGGGATGCCGTGCCCAGAACTGCCGCAGCACCCCCGGGGGACGCGGAAGCCGCAGCTCGTCATCATGCGATGACGGGCTGCGGCTTCCGGGAGACACTCCTCGTACCCTACGCGTCGGTCGAGCGGAGAATCGCCCACCCGCCGAGCAGCGTCGCAGCCGGCCAGGCGAGGAGGGTGATGAGGCCCGTCACGAACTCATCGCTGCCGGGTGTCGTGACGGTCTGGGCCGCGCTCGAGGGCAGGTACTGGGTGAGATCGACGATCCACGCCCAGGACTCGCCCGCGAAGGAGAACATGCTCAGCACGATGGGCAGGACGAAGAGGATGCCCACCGTCGCGGCGATCGCGCCGGCACCGCTGCGGATGATGAATCCCCAGCCGAGACCCAGCAGCGCGAAGGTCGCCATCGCGAGGACGCCCAGAGCGAGCGGGATCACGGAGGTCTCGGCATCCGACCAGTCGATGGCTCGCTCGCCGAAGATCGGCGCAGAGGCGACGACCGACACGATCGTGGTGACGACGGTCGTCGCGGCGAGGAGGAGAGCGACGACGACGCCCTTCGCCACGAGCACGGCCCCGCGTCGCGGTTCAGCGGTGAGGGTCGAACGGATCATTCCGGTGGAGTACTCGCCCGTGATGGCCATGGCGCCGAGTATGCCGGCGACGAGCATCGTGAACTGCATCGGTGCGACGATCGCACCCACCGGATTGAAGTCGCCGCTGAACTCCTGGGAGGCCCATGCCATGAGGAGCGAGATCCCGATCGCCAGGACCGCGGTGACGGCCAGCGACCACCAGGTGGAGCGCAGCGTCAGCAGCTTGATGGCCTCGCTGCGGACGAGGCGTCCGAAGGACAGACGAGCGTCGGGCTGCGTGGGGCGCGCGGGCGCCGCGGTGTGCACAGCGGTGGTGGTCATCGCACGGCTCCCTTGGTCTGGTATTCGACCGATCCCTCGGTCAGAGCGAGATAGGCGTCTTCGAGCGAGCCGGCGCGCGGTGTCAGCTCATGAAGCGGGATGCCGTGCGCTGCGGCGGCGTCGCCGATCGCAGCGGCGCTGAGTCCTGCGACCTGCAGCAGACCGGGCTCACCCGTCGTGACGGCGACATCGGGGCCCGCGATGAGCCGGATGAGCTCGTCGGCGCGGGGCGTCCGAACGACGACGGTGTTGCTCGTCCACGAGCGGACGAGCTCGTCGATGCCGGCGTCGGCCAGGACGCGTCCGCGTCCGAGCACGATGACGTGATCGGCGGTGAGCGCCATCTCGCTCATCAGGTGGCTCGACAGCAGGACGGTGCGCCCCTGAGCTGCCTGCCCGCGGACGAACTGGCGCACCCAGCGCACGCCCTCGGGATCGAGGCCGTTGACGGGCTCGTCGAGGATCAGCGTCTGCGGATCTCCGAGCAGCGCCGCGGCGATGCCCAGACGCTGGCCCATACCCAGGGAGAACTTGCCGGCGCGCTTGCCCGCCACCGAACCGAGGCCGGTGATCTCGATCACCTCGTCCACGCGCGAGCGGGGAATGCCGTGAGTCGCGGCCATGGCGCGCAGGTGGTTGCGCGCGCTTCGGCCGGTGTGCACGGCCTTGGCGTCGAGCAGGATGCCGACCTCTGTGAGCGGGGAGCGCAGCGAGCGGTAGTCGCGGCCGTCGATCGTGACCCGGCCTGACGTCGGCCGGTCGAGCCCGACGATCATCCGCATCGTGGTGGACTTGCCGGCACCGTTCGGGCCGAGGAAGCCGGTCACCTTGCCGGACTGCACGGTGAAGCTCACCCCATCGACGGCGGTCTTGTCTCCGTACCTCTTCGTGAGGCCATCTGCAACGATCATGCGCCCCACGCTATCGAGGGCCGTCGCGGCCTGTCGTCCGTCGCCGGTGCCGTCACATGCCGATGGGCGTCGTACCGGAGTACGACGCCCATCGGCATTGCGGATGACCTCAGCCCTGCGCGTCGCGCTCCTGCACGGCGAGCGCGCGCTCGACGCCGGCGAGGTTCTCGGCCACGAGTCGACGCAGAGCGGCGGGAGCCTCGGGGTTCTGCGAGAGCCAGGCGCGGGTCGCGTCGCGCAGCTCGGTGTTGGCGAGCGCCGCGGGGTACAGGCCCACGATCAGATACTGCGCGATCTGGTAGGTGCGCGACTCCCAGACGGGCGACAGCATCGCGAAGTACTCGTCGACGAACCCTGCGAGATGGGCCACACCCGCCGGGTGGGTGAATCCGGCGGCGGCGGAGCGGACCACGGTGTTGGGCAGATCGTCGTTCTCGATGAGCGACGCCCACGCCGCCTTCTTCGCCTCGACTGAGGGGAGAGCTGCCCGAGCCTGCGCGGCGAACTCTCCGCCCTTGGCGGTGTTGTCGGCGGCGAGCGCGGCATCGATGTCGGCGGCCGAGACGGCGCCCGACGCCGCGAGCGAGACGAGGAGCGCCCACGACAGGTCGGCGTCGATCTCCAGTCCCGGGAGGACGGTGTCGCCCGATCGCAGCGCGCGGACGACATCGGCGTGGCCGGGGGTCGACGCCGATGACGCGAATGCGGTCACGAACTGGAGCTGGCTGTCACTTCCGGCCTCGGCCTGCTGCGCGAGGGCCCACAGCCCGTCGGCGACTCGGGCCCGGGCGGCATCCCGGTTCTGCGGGTCGACGTACGAGTTCGCCGCGAGCTGCAGCTGGCCGAGGGTGGTCCGCACGGTGGTGGACTCGGTCTCGGTACCGATGTTGCGCAGCACGAGGTCGATGTAGTCGGTTGCCGAGGCCTCCGCATCACGGGTCTGATCCCACGCGGCGCCCCACACCAGCGACCGCGCGAGTGGGTCGCTGATCTTCGCGAGGTGCTCGACGGCCGTGCGGAGCGAGCGCTCGTCGAGACGGATCTTGGCGTAGGCGAGGTCTTCGTCGTTCAACAGAACCAGGTCGGGCTGCGCGCGGCCCTGGAGCTCGGGGACTTCGGTCAGGTCGCCGTCGACATCGAGCTCGACGTGGTGGGTGCGGACGAGGGCGCCGTCCGTGAGCGAGTAGAACCCG
The DNA here is from genome assembly GCF_003610405.1 of Microbacterium sp. AG238. Taxonomy (GTDB): domain Bacteria; phylum Actinomycetota; class Actinomycetes; order Actinomycetales; family Microbacteriaceae; genus Microbacterium. Next base: position 382,077 of record NZ_RAQC01000001.1, on the reverse strand, counting down.
ACCCCGAGGCGGTGCGGACGGATCGTGGGATAGTCCGCGGGTGCCGTCTGCACGATGGCGAAGCGGGTGATGATGCCGTCGGAATCCGTGGCGATCTCGGGCTCGAGCGTGTTCACGCCCGCCGTCTCGAGCCACTTCTTCGACCAGGACTCGAGCTCGCGGCCGCTCGTGGCCTCGAGTTCGACGAGAAGGTCCGACAGCTCGGTGTTTCCCCACGCGTGCTTCTGGAAGTATGCCGACACCCCGGAGAAGAACGCTTCCACGCCTACCCAGGCCGCCAGCTGCTTGAGGACGGATCCACCCTTGGCATACGTGATGCCGTCGAAGTTGACCTGAACGTCCTCGAGGTCGTTGATGCGGGCGACGACGGGATGCGTCGAGGGAAGCTGGTCCTGACGATAGGCCCAGGTCTTCTCCATCGCATTGAAGGTCGTCCAGGCCTCGGTCCATTCGGTGGCCTCGGCCGTGGCGATGGTGGACGCCCACTCCGCGAACGACTCGTTGAGCCACAGGTCGTTCCACCACTTCATGGTGACCAGGTCGCCGAACCACATGTGCGCGAGCTCGTGCAGGATCGTCACGACGCGACGTTCCTTGACGGCGTCGGTGACCTTGGAGCGGAAGACGTACGTCTCGGTGAACGTGACGGCGCCGGCGTTCTCCATGGCTCCGGCGTTGAACTCGGGCACGAAGAGCTGGTCGTACTTCGCGAACGGGTAGGGGACGCCGAACTTCTCCTCGAAGTAGGCGAAGCCCTGACGGGTCTTCTCGAACACGTAGTCGGCGTCGAGGTACTGCCACAGGCTCTTGCGCGCATAGACGCCGAGCGGGATCACCCGTCCGTCTGCGCTGGTCAGTTCGGAGAAGACCTGCTCGTACGGACCTGCGACGAGCGCCGTGATGTACGACGAGATACGGGGGGTGGGCTCGAACGCCCAGGTCGCCGTTCCGCCGTCGCCGGGCACCGGCTCGGGCGTGGGGGAGTTGGAGACGACCTTCCATTCCGCGGGAGCGGTGATCGTGAAGCGGAACTCCGCCTTCAGGTCGGGCTGCTCGAACACGGCGAACACGCGACGCGAGTCGGGGACCTCGAACTGCGAGTACAGGTACACCTCGCCGTCGACGGGGTCGACGAAGCGGTGCAGGCCCTCACCGGTGTTGGTGTAGAGGCAGTCCGCGTCGACGATGAGCTCGTTCTGTGCGGCGAGGTCGTCGAGCGCGATGCGCGAGTCGCGGAAGGACGCGAGGTCGACCGCGCGACCGTTGAGGGTGATCTCCCGGACCTCGCGCGCGATGAGATCCACGAAGGTGGACGCGCCTTCGGTGGCGGCGAAGCGGATGACGGTGCGCGACCGGAAGGTCTCCGCGCCGACGGTCAGATCGAGGGCGATGTCGTAGCTCTGCGTGTCGACGATCGCGCGGCGCTCCTGCGCCTCGATGCGGGTGAGGTTCTCTCCAGGCACGTGCGTTCTGCTCCCAGGGTCGGGGTGAGGATTCAGGGCCGCGCGCTGCTGGCGCCGACGGCAACCGTGCCAGCCTACGCTTTCGGGGCTCGCACATTCATAGGATGGTGCCATGCGCATCCATATCGCGACCGACCACGCCGGTCTCGAGTTCTCCACTCAGCTCCAGCACCATCTCGCCGAGGCCGGTCACGACGTCGTCGACCACGGCCCGATCGAGTACGACCCGGTCGACGACTACCCGGCGTTCTGCATCCGAGCGGCGCAAGCCGTGGTGCGGGACCAGCAGGCCGGGGTCGAGGCCCTCGGAGTGGTCTTCGGCGGGTCGGGCAACGGCGAGCAGATGGCGGCGAACAAGGTGCACGGGGTGCGCGCAGCACTCGTGTGGAACATCCCGACCGCCGAGCTCGCGCGCGAGCACAACGACGCCAACGTGATCGCCATCGGCGCCCGCCAGCACACGTTCGACGAGGCGGTGACCTTCATCGACCGTTTCATCGCCACACCGTTCAGCGGAGAGGAGCGCCATGCACGCCGCATCGCGCAGCTCGCCGCTTACGAGGCCGACGGCAGCCTGCTCCCCGATCCGCGGGCGGGCGCGGACGGCGCCACGTCGCCGCTTCCCGCCTCCGACTCGTTCGATCCGGAAGCAGGCTGATGCCCGAGGGCCACTCCGTCCACCGGATCGCCCGCCAGTTCGAGCGCAACATCGTGGGGCACGTCGTGGCTGCTTCGAGCCCGCAGGGGCGGTTCGTCGAGGGTGCCGCAGTGCTCGATGGCCGCGAGGCGCTCGAGGCGCGCGCGGTGGGAAAACAGATGTTCCTCGCCTTCGAGGACGACGTCTGGCTGCGTGTGCACCTCGGGATGTACGGCGCGTGGGACTTCGCCGGCCAGATCGTCGTCGATCCGACCATCGCGTCGGCCAACGGTCGCATGGGACACACCAACCAGCGCGGCACCGTGCTCGCGCCGGTTTACGACAGCGCCGGAGAGAACTCGCTCAGCTCGATCGGCGCGCCCCGCCTGGCCCGAGGCCGGGTGCGCATGAGCGAGCAGACCACGGGGCTCGGCGGTGAGGGCGCGACCGGAGACGACGACTGGCCGCCTCCGGTCGTCGGACAGGTGCGGTTGCGTCTGCTCACCGAAGAGACCTGCGCGGACCTGCGCGGGCCGACCGCCTGCCAGCTGCAGACGCCCGAGGAGGTCCAGGCGACGATCGCCAAGCTCGGCCCCGATCCGCTGGTCGACGATGTCGAGGACGGCGAGGAGCGGTTCACCGCGACGGTCCGTCGCAAGCCGACACCCATCGGACTGCTCCTCATGGACCAGAGCGTGGTCAGCGGCATCGGGAACGTCTACCGTGCCGAGATGCTCTTCCGTGCACGCCTGAACCCGCACACCCCGGGTCGTGACGTCCCTGAGGAGACCGTCAGGCACCTGTGGCGCGACTGGGCCCGGCTGCTCGCGATCGGTGTCGAGACGGGCCAGATGATGACGATGGACGATCTCGACCCGGAGGCGTGGCGCCGGGCCATGGCTCACCGCGACGATCGGCACTGGGTCTATCACCGTGCGGGTCTGCCCTGCCGTGTCTGCGGCACCGCGATCGTTCTCGAGGAGATGGCATCGCGCAAGCTGTATTGGTGCCCGAACTGTCAGAGGTGAACGCATGAGGCAGAACCCGAGCTTCGCGATGACGGACGTCGTCGAGATCCGTCGCGTCATCGCGGAGAATCCCTGGGTCACGATCGTCAGCACGGGAGCCGACGGCCTGGTCGCGTCCCACTACGCGGTGCTTCTCGATGAGGAACGCGACGACCTCACCATCGTCGGGCACGTCGGACGTCCCGATGATCTGCTTCACGGCCTCGGGCAGGGCGAACTGCTCGTCGTCTTCCAGGGGCCGCACGGTTACGTGTCTCCCCAGTGGTACGGCGACGTGGCCGCGGTTCCCACATGGAACTTCGTGTCGGTACACCTCTCCGGAGTGCCGGAGATCTTGACGCCGGACGAGAACCTGCGCGTGCTCGAGCGCCTGGTCGACCGGTTCGAGTCGGGGCTCGCAGACCCCCGGGGACTGTGGGCTCCGCCGAACGACGAGGGCTTCGTGCGCCGTCTCGAACGTGGCACGGTGGGGTTTCGTCTGTCTCCGACGCGCGTCGAGGCGAAGCGCAAGCTGAGCCAGAACCGACCGGATGCCGTGGTCGACACGATCATCGACAAACTTGACGCGGGTGCCACCCCGTACGCCGATCCTCGCCTCGCGGACGAGATGAGACGCGCGCACGCGACGATGCGCGCGGCCCGCGAGGTTCGGTCGTGACCGGTCCCGCACGCGGCGATGGCGTCGCCGTCATCGCCGACGTCCGTTTGACCGGGCCGGGCCGCACCGATCCGTTCGGGGCGGACCCCGTCGACGTGCACCTCTCCGGCGGAACCATCGCCGACATCGCGCCCGCCGCAGCACTGCCCCGGCGCGGCGCGGTGATCGACGGGGGCGGCGGTCGGCTGCTCCCCGGCCTCTGGGACCACCATGTCCACACTGTGCAGTGGGCGCTCGCGGCCCGGCGGGTCGATCTCGAGGGCATCGCGAGCGCCGCCGAGGCGGCGGCTGTCATGGGAAGAGCGGCCGCCGACCACGACGGCCGCCGTATCGGCTCGGGCTTCCGTGACGCCCTGTGGCCGGATCGCCCTTCCCTCGAACTGCTCGACGGGATGACCGGCGACGAGCCGACCTATCTCATCAACGCCGACGTCCACAGCGTCTGGCTCAACAGTGCTGCTCTCCGGCGCGAGGGGATGTCGACGACCGACGGCGTGCTGCGCGAGGAGCCCGCCTTCGAGATCTCACGCCGACTGAACGCGTGCGATCCGTCGCTCGCGGACACCGCGGTCGTGGAGTCGATGTCGGCCGCGGCGGCGCGGGGGATCGTCGGCATCGTCGACCTCGACATGGCATGGAACGCCGAGGCCTGGGCTCGCCGGCTCAGCCGCGGATACGACGCCGTGCGCGTCTCGTTCGGGGTCTACGCCAGCCTGCTCGAACGGGCGATCTCCGAGGGACTCGAGACCGGCGATGCCATCGATCCACGCGGGCTCGTGCGGATGGGGCCGTTCAAGGTGATCACCGACGGGTCGTTGGGAACGAGGACGGCGGCATGCTCGCACCATTACCCGGGTGCCGCGACCGACTTCGGAGTCATGACCGTGCCGCCGGGTGAGCTCGTCGAGCTGATGCGGCTCGCGACGGGCGCGGGGATCGCCTGCGCGGTCCACGCGATCGGCGACGTCGCGAACTCGCACGCGCTGGACGCGTTCGCGATGACCGGAGCCACGGGCACGATCGAGCACGCTCAGCTCGTCGCGCACGCTGACATCCCCCGGTTTGCGCGCCTCGGCGTCGGCGCGAGTGTTCAGCCGTCGCACGCGGTCGACGATCGTGACATGGCGGACGAGTTCTGGGCGGGGCAGACCGCGATCGGCTACCCCATGTGCGAGCTGGTCGACTCGGGGGCGAACCTGCTCTTCGGCTCGGATGCTCCCGTCGCGCGTCTCGATCCCTGGACGACGATGTCGGATGCGGTGTTCCGAACGCGCGATGATCGAGAGCCTTGGCGCCCGCACCAGCGGGTGTCGGCGGCAGCAGCCCTCGCGGCGTCGACCGCCGGCGGCTCGCAGACCGGGTCGGCGATCGCACCCGGCGACGTCGCCGACCTCATCATCGTCGACCGCGATCCTCTCGCGGCCGAGACGCCGGGGGCACTGCGGTCGACCGCCGTCGCCGCGACGCTGCTCGCGGGCCGCCTCACCCACCTCGCCTGAGGGGCGGAGCGGCCGGGGACGTCACCCATGAACGACGCAACGGCGCGGCGACCGGCGTACCGGGCTCTCGCTTGATCGCCCGGTACCCGGTCTCCGCGCCGTTGCGTCGGCGCCGTGGATTACTCGGCGAGATGCGCCAGGAGGAACCAACGGTCCTTGTCAACGCCGCGCTTGATCTCGATGGCGACGTCCTGGCTGGTCAGGTCGACCTCGTCGAGACCGTCGATAGCGGCCTGAAGGTCGACGAGGGTCGCGTCGATGTCGGAGACGATCGCCTTGATCTCGTCCTGCCACTGCGCGAACCCGGCGGGCACGGCCGTCGTGGTCTTCTCGGCCATGGTCGAGACGCGCGAGTCGATCGGGAGGCCCAAGGCGACGATGCGCTCTGCCGCGGTGTCGGCGTAGTCCTGAGCGTGAGCGACGACCGAGTCGAGAAGCTCGTGGATCGCGATGAAGTTCGAGCCGCGGACGTTCCAGTGCGCCTGCTTGCCGTTGACGACGAGTGCCTGCATCTTGTGCACGACCGGGGTGAGGAACTGCGCGGCTGCCGCGGCGACCTCGGGGTCTGCGGTGAGGGCGGGAGTGGTGATGTTGGTGTCGGTCATGTCTGCGCTCCTTCTGGCAGGTCGTGGCCTGCATCTGTCCAAACGCTACTCACGCCGGAACATTCCGCAAGCAAGAGAAGGCTGGGCTCACCAGGGGTAACGTGTGGCCATGAGCGTCGCCTCCACCGCATCTCTGTTGCCGCTGGGAGAAAGGCGACCCCGCCTTCATCCGACGGTGTTCGTCGCGGATGGCGCGCGGCTCGTGGGCGATGTGGTCATCGGCGAGCAGTCGAGCGTCTGGTACAACGCCGTGATCCGCGGCGACCGCTCGCGCATCGAGATCGGCGACCGGAGCAACGTGCAGGACGGGGTCGTGATCCACGTCGACGCTTCGTCGCCCGCGCGCATCGGAGACGATGTCTCGATCGGTCATAACGCGGTCGTCCACGGCTGCACCGTGGAGGACGGCTGCCTCATCGGGATGAACAGCACGATACTCAGCGGTGCGGTGATCGGAACCGGATCGCTGGTCGCCGGGGGAGCCGTCGTGCTCGAGGGCACGGTCATCCCGCCCGGCTCGCTCGTCGCCGGCGTTCCCGCGAGAGTCCGGAGAGCCCTCACGCAGGACGAGCGGAGCGGGCTGGGCCGGAACGCTGCGACATATGTGCAGCTTCGCGACGATCACTCCGCAATCGCGGCCGAATGAGGAACTCCTCCTCGTACGCCGACGAGGAGGAGCGATGGAGGGGCTGACGAGAATCGAACTCGCATCATCTGTTTGGAAGACAGAGGCTTTACCACTAAGCTACAGCCCCGCATTCGACCGAAATCGAATGAGGATCACCACCATACTGAGGGCAATGCCCCGCACGCGGCAACCCGATCAGTCTAGCGGACTCCGTCGGCTAGACTGACCACGGCCGTTTTCCGACGCACGTGTGCTGCGCGCCCGGGGCGTAGCTCAGCTTGGTAGAGCGCCCGCTTTGGGAGCGGGAGGCCGCAGGTTCAAATCCTGTCGCCCCGACAACGGCCCCACGAACCCAGACCACCGAACGGACGCGCATGTGCGCGGCCGGATAAAGGAGAACGACAGGCATGGTCACCAGCACCGTCGAGACGCTCAGCCCCACGCGGGTGAAGCTCCACATCACGGTCAGCCCGGACGAGCTGAAGCCGAGCATCACCCACGCGTACGAGCACATCGCTCAGGACGTGCAGATCCCCGGCTTCCGCAAGGGCAAGGTGCCCGCTCCCATCATCGACCAGCGTGTCGGCCGCGGTGCGGTCATCGAGCACGCGGTCAGCGAGGGCCTCGACGGCTTCTACCGCGAAGCGGTCGCCGCCAACGAGCTCCGTGTTCTCGGCCGTCCGTCGGCCGAGGTCGTCGACTGGCCGAGCGACAAGGACTTCTCGGGCGACCTGAAGGTCGAGGTCGAGGTCGACGTCCGTCCCGAGTTCGAGCTGCCCGCCTACGAGGACATCACCATCGAGGTCGAGCCCGTCGCCACCGACGACGCCGCCATCGATGAGGAGCTCGACCGCCTGCGCGGCCGCTTCGGCACGCTCGTCACGGTCGACCGCCCGGCCGCGAAGGGCGACTTCGTCGAGCTGGACCTCGTCGCGACCATCGACGGCACCGAGATCGACCGGGCCGAGGGCGTGTCGTACGAGGTCGGCTCGGGTGAACTGCTCGAGGGCATCGACGAGGCCATCGAGTCGCTCACCGCCGGTGAGGACACCACGTTCCGTTCGAAGCTCGTCGGCGGCGACCACGCCGGCGAAGAGGCCGAGGTGGCCGTCACCGTCAAGGCCGTCAAGGAGCGCGAGCTCCCCGAGGCCGACGACGACTTCGCCCAGATGGCGAGCGAGTTCGACACCATCGCCGAGCTGCGCGAGAGCCTTTCCGAGCGCGTCTCGCAGCAGAGTCTGTTCACGCAGGGCGCCGCTGCGCGCGAGAAGCTCGTCGACGCGCTGCTCGAGAAGATCGAGATCCCCGTGCCGGCCGGACTCGTCGAGGACGAGGTGCACGCTCACCTCGAGGGCGAAGGTCGCCTGGAAGACGATGCGCACCGTGCCGAGGTGACCGAGGCGAGCGAGAAGCAGTTCCGCACGCAGATGGTGCTCGACAAGATCGCCGAGGCCCACGAGGTGCAGGTCTCGCAGGACGAGCTGACGCAGTACCTCATCCAGGCGTCCGCGCAGTACGGCATGGCGCCCCAGGACTTCGTCAACGCGCTCCAGCAGAACGGCCAGCTTCCCGTGATGGTCGGCGAGGTGGCACGCAACAAGGCCCTCGCGGTCGCGCTGGGCAAGGTCACGGTCGTCGACACCGACGGCAAGCCGGTCGACCTGACCGGCTTCATCACGGTCGAAGGCGAAGAGACGGCCGCCGACGAGGTCGTCGAGGAGGCGCAGGAGATCGCTGACGCCGCGGCCGACGCCGACGCCGCCGAGGCGGAGGAGAAGCCCGCCAAGAAGGCTCCGGCCAAGAAGGCTCCCGCCAAGAAGGCTCCCGCCAAGAAGAAGGCGGATGCCGCGGACGAGGCTCCGGCAGCGGACGAGAAGGCTCCCGCCAAGAAGGCCCCGGCCAAGAAGGCGCCGGCGAAGAAGGCCCCGGCCAAGAAGAAGGCCGACGACGAGGCTGCCGCCGAGTGATCCTCTGATCCCGGCGGTCGTCTGACCGGCAAAAGGGGCGGATGCTGCGGCGTCCGCCCCTTTTGCGATGACACGGCTATGCCCACGGCGAACACGGTCGGGGGCACGTGGCGGCGTCGGTAGATTCGACACGTCACGAAACTTCGGATCAGGAGCACACATGGCTGACCCCCTCATCGCAACAAGCGTCTTCGACAGACTGCTCAAGGACCGCATCATCTGGCTCGGGTCGGAGGTGCGCGACGAGAACGCGAACGAGATCTGCGCGAAGATCCTCCTGCTCGCCGCCGAGGACTCCGAGAAGGACATCTACCTCTACATCAACTCGCCCGGCGGATCCATCACCGCTGGCATGGCGATCTACGACACGATGCAGTTCGTGCCGAACGACATCGTCACGGTCGGCATCGGCATGGCCGCCTCGATGGGACAGCTGCTGCTGACCGCGGGCACCAAGGGCAAGCGCTACATCACCCCCAACGCCCGGGTGCTGCTTCACCAGCCGCACGGCGGCTTCGGCGGAACAGCCAGCGACATCCAGACGCAGGCGCAGTTGATCCTCGACATGAAGCGCCGACTCGCCGAGATCACCGCGGCGCAGACAGGCAAGTCGGTCGAGCAGATCAACGCCGACGGTGACCGCGACCGGTGGTTCACCGCGCAGGAGGCCCTCGAGTACGGTTTCGTCGACCACATCCGCGAGTCGGCCACCGACGTCGTCGGTGGCGGCGGCACCGAGAACTGATCGACCGGAGGAGAAAGACAACGATGAACACACCCGCCTTCGGCCTTCCCCACGGCGCTGCGATGCCCTCGAGCCGGTACATCCTGCCGCAGTTCGAGGAGCGCACCGCCTACGGCTACAAGCGCCAGGACCCCTACAACAAGCTGTTCGAGGACCGCGTCATCTTCCTCGGCGTACAGGTCGACGACGCGTCGGCGGATGACGTCATGGCCCAGCTGCTCGTGCTCGAGTCGCAGGACCCCGACCGCGACATCATCATGTACATCAACTCGCCCGGCGGATCGTTCACGGCCATGACCGCGATCTACGACACCATGCAGTACGTGTCGCCCCAGATCCAGACGGTCGTGCTCGGTCAGGCCGCCTCGGCGGCGTCGGTGCTGCTCGCGGCCGGTGCGCCCGGCAAGCGTCTGGCGCTTCCGAACGCCCGGATCCTGATCCACCAGCCCGCTGTCGGCGAGGCCGGCCACGGGCAGGCATCCGACATCGAGATCCAGGCCGCCGAGATCCTTCGGATGCGGACCTGGCTCGAGGAGACGATGGCACGCCACACGAACCGTACGCAGGAGCAGGTCAACAAGGACATCGACCGCGACAAGATCCTCTCGGCGCACGAGGCGATGGAGTACGGCATCGTCGACCAGGTGCTGACGTCGCGCAAGCGCACCCCCGCGGCGATCACGTCCTGACACGCGAGCTCACGTCGTATGGCCCCGGCATCGAGCCGGGGCCATACGTGTCATTGCGGCCGTTCGAATCGAACGCCGCGCAAATCCGCGGTGATGTCCGCGGGAGAGGTTAGGCTCGGAGCACCACGCTCTCAGGGGAGCGATGGATTCCGGCATCCAGGAGGGGTACATGGCTCGCATCGGTGAGAGTGCCGACCTGTTCAAGTGCTCGTTCTGCGGAAAGAGTCAGAAGCAGGTCCAGCAGTTGATCGCAGGACCCGGCGTCTACATCTGCGACGAGTGCGTCGAGTTGTGCAACGAGATCATCGAAGAGCGCATGGCCGAGTCGGGCGACGAATCTGTCGCCGAGTTCGATCTTCCGAAGCCGCGCGAGATCTTCTCCTTCCTCGAGGAGTACGTCGTCGGCCAAGACCCGGCAAAACGCGCCCTCTCCGTGGCCGTCTACAACCACTACAAGCGCGTGCGCGCACACTCGACACTCCAGCCGGCCGAACAGCGCGCGGACGACGTCGAGATCGCCAAGAGCAACATTCTCCTGCTGGGCCCCACGGGCTGCGGCAAGACCTATCTCGCTCAGACTCTCGCGAAGCGCCTCAACGTTCCCTTCGCGGTCGCCGATGCGACCGCCTTGACCGAGGCCGGTTATGTCGGCGAAGACGTCGAGAACATCCTCCTCAAGCTGCTGCAAGCGGCCGACTTCGACGTCAAGCGCGCCGAGACCGGCATCATCTACATCGATGAGGTCGACAAGATCGCGCGAAAGGCCGAGAACCCCTCGATCACCCGCGACGTTTCGGGTGAGGGCGTGCAGCAGGCCCTCCTCAAGATCCTCGAGGGCACCGTCGCGTCGGTTCCGCCCCAAGGCGGACGCAAGCACCCGCACCAGGAGTTCATCCAGATCGACACGACGAACGTCCTCTTCATCGTGGCGGGCGCCTTCGCCGGGCTCGAAGAGATCATCTCCTCGAGGGTCGGCAAGCACGGCGTCGGCTTCGGCGCGCCCCTGCAGGAGAAGGACAAGCAGCTCGACCTCTTCCGCGAGGTCGAGCCCGAAGACCTGCACAAATTCGGCCTCATCCCCGAGTTCATCGGCCGTCTTCCCGTCGTCACGTCGGTCGCGCCATTGGACCAGAAAGCGCTCATCGAGATCCTCACCGGTCCGAAGAACGCCTTCGTGAAGCAATATCAGCGGATGTTCGAGCTCGACGGCGTCGAGCTCGAGTTCGAAGACGACGCACTGCGTGCGATCGCTGACCTCGCCGTCGCCCGCAAGACGGGTGCCCGCGGCCTGCGCGCCATCCTCGAAGACGTCCTCGGACCGATCATGTTCGAGATCCCCTCGGCCGATGACGTCGACAAGGTCATCGTCACCCGGGCTGCCGTCGACGAAGGCGCCGCCCCGACGCTCGTCCTTCGCCAGAAGCGCAAGAGCGCCTGACATCACCGGCGGTCACGCACCGCCGTGGTGGTGTCGGACGTACGGCATAGCATCGCGTCATGCAACGCATCCTCTTCGATACGGCGAGCTCGCTCGACGGCTTCATCGCCGACGCCGGCCACTCGCTTTCCTGGCTCTTCGCGGTCGATGGGGGCGACGAGCCCGACGCGAGACTGGTTCCCGCCGATGCCGGCGTGCTGGTCGAAGGGTCGACGACATACGAATGGCTTCTCGCCGAGTCCGATCTGCTCGCACATCCCGACCGGTGGCAGGAGTTCCACGGCGATCGGCCGACGTTCGTCTTCACCTCGCGCGATCTGCCCCGCCCTGCTGGCGCGGACATCACCTTGGTCTCCGGACCGGTCGCGGATGTCCTCCCGCGCATCCGAGCGGCTGCCGGTGAACACGACATCTGGGTCGTCGGCGGGGGAGACCTGGCGGGGCAGTTCCTCGATGCGAACGCGCTCGATCAGATCGCGGTGTCGTTCGCACCCGTGACGCTCGGTCGCGGATCGCCCCTGCTTCCGCGCCGCGTCGAATCGAACCGGCTCGCGTTGCGATCGGTCGAGCAGGTGGGGGCGTTCGCGCGCCTGGTCTACGACGTCAGGCCCACCGGTGGAGGCAATGCCCCGCTCCCACCGGTGGATCCCGCGTGAATGATGCGATTCAGGCGCTGAGGCCGCGGCGCGCGAGGAGCGGCTCGATGCGGGCGTCACGCCCCCGGAAGTCACGGTATGCCTCGAGCGGGTCCTTCGAGCCTCCGACGCCGAGCAGCCGCTCGCGGAAGCGGTCGCCATTGGCACGGGTCAGTCCGCCGTTCTCTTCGAACCACTCGACGGTGTCGGCATCGAGGACCTCGCTCCAGATGTAGGAGTAGTACCCCGCGCTGTAGCCGCCCGAGAATATGTGGGCGAAGTAGGTCGACGAGTAGCGTGTCGGCACCGCCGGGTCGTCGAGTCCGATGTCGGCCAGCGCCGCGGCTTCGAAGGCGGCGACGTCGGTGACCGCGGCTGCCTCGTCGGCACTGAGCGAGTGCCATGCGAGGTCCAGCCATGCGGCCGCGAGGTACTCGCTGGTGGCGAATCCCTGGTTGAAGGTGCCCGAGGCCTGGAGGCGCGCAACGATCTCCGACGCGAGCGGTTCGCCGGTCTCGACATGCCGTGCGTAGTTGGCGAGCACCTCGGGGTGGTAGATCCACATCTCGTTGACCTGGCTGGGAAACTCGACGAAGTCACGGAAGACGTTGGTCCCGGCGAACGTCGGGTACGTCACCGCGGCGAACAGCCCATGCAGCGCGTGTCCGAACTCGTGGAAGAGAGTCGTGACCTCATCAAGCGTCAGCAGCGTGGGGGTCCCCGGAGCGGGCTGGGGCACGTTGAGGTTGTTGACGACGATCGGTGTCGTACCGCGCAGTTCGGACTGCGACGCGATCGAGTTCATCCAAGCCCCGCCACGCTTGGTGTCGCGGGTGTACAGGTCGAGGATGAACAGGCCGAGGTGCGAACCGTCCTCGTTCGTGACCTCGAAGACACGGACGCCGTCGTGATAAGCGGGCAGGTCGTCGCGCTCGCGGAAGGTGATGCCGTAGAGCCGGGTGGCCGCGAAGAAGACCCCCTCGCGCAGCACTCGCTCGGCCTCGAACCAGGGGCGGAGCGCCGTCGTGTCGATGTCGAGGGTGCTGGCACGCACGCGCTCCGTCGCATAGGCCCAGTCGGCGGCCCCAACCGTTTCCCCGTCGAGGATCTCCGCGAGCGCATGCTTCTCACGCTGTGCATTCTGTGCGGCGGGCGCCGCGAGCTTGCGGAGAAGCGATGAAACGGCCTCCGGGCTGCCGGCCGTCTGATCGGAGGTGACGTACGCCGCGTGCGAGGGGAAGCCGAGCAACTCGGCGCGTTCGGCGCGAAGCCTCACGATCTCGAGCAGCACGGGGCGGTTGTCGTGGGGTCCGCTTCTCGAGCCACGCGACCGCGATGCGGCGAGGATGCGCTGGCGGGATCGGGGATTCGTCAGGGACGCAAGTGCGGGGTGCCCTGTGAAGAGCGTCAGCGTGATGACGAAGGCGCCGGGAAGACCTCGATCGTCGGCGGCGCGTGCGGCGGCGGAGAGCTCGCCGTCGCTCAGCCCATCGAGCTCTTCATGCGTCTCGAAGACGACGGCGAGATCGTTGGTGTCGGCGAGAAGATTCTTCTCGAAGGTCGTGGTGAGTACGGAGAGCCGGCGGTTGAGCTCCGTCAGTCGCTGCTTGGCCGGCGCGTCGAACCCCGCGCCGGCGTGGGTCATCTGCACGAACCTCCGCTCCAGCAGGTAACGCTGTTCGTCTGTCAGCCCCAGGTCGGCACGCGCACCGTACAAGCGTTCGATCCGGGAGTACAGCCGTGAATCGAGCAGGATCGCGTCGGAGTGCGCGGACATCATCGGCGCGAGCCGTTCGTCGACCTCCTGCACCGCCGGCGTCGCGTCGGCGGAGCTGACGGTGTAGAAGGTGCGGGCGACGTGGCCGAGGAGCTCGCCGCTCTTCTCCCAAGCCGCCACGGTGTTCTCGAACGTCGGCGGCTCGGCGCTGCCGGCGATGGCGTCGATCTCGGAGCGCTGCTGATCGAACGCCTCTGCGAACGCGGGGAGGTAATCGGAGACGGAGATGTCGCGGTAGTCCGGGAGCCCCCAGGGGAGCGTCGGTGAGGTCAGAAGCGGGTTCGAGGATGCCGGCATCCCCCCAGCCTACGTCGATTCGCAAAGAACATGTTGCAAAGAACTGCTTGCAAAGATACCTTTGGATCCATGACCAACAAGCAGGACGAGGCGCCGGGCCGCCGCGACATCCGCACCCTCGATTCCGGAGCGCTTCGGGCGCTCGCTCACCCCGTGCGCGTGCGTCTGTACGACATCCTCAGTCAGCAGGGCCCTCAGACGGCCAGCTCCTTGGCCGCGATGACGGGGGAGTCGTCGGGTTCGACCAGCTACCACCTGCGCGCGCTTGCGAAGCACGACCTCATCCGCGAGATTCCCGAGCGCGGCACCGCGCGAGAGCGCTGGTGGGAGCGTCCCACCGGAGGTGTCTCATTTCCCGGGCCCGACACGATGCGCACCCCCGCGGGACGCGCGGCGACCCAGGTCGTGATGGGGGAGTTCCTCGATCGCCGCCACGACCAGCTCATGCGTTTCGTCGGAACCACTCTGCGAGACGAGCTCGATCCGTGGGCCGAGAAGGCGTTGATCACCTCGGCCACCGTCTCGCTGACGGTCGAGCAGCTCGGCGAGGTCAATGCCCGGATCCAGCGCGTCATCGACGACGTCGTCGACGAGTACCGCATCGCCCCGGGCGCCGAACCGACCCCGTCCCGCCGGATCGTGTCGCTGCGCGCCGAAGCATTCCCGATCACCACCGAGAGCGACTGATCATGAGCGTCATCACCGCCTCCTCGACCCTCACGCCGCCGTCGGCCCGCCCGCTCGGGCGCGACTTCTCGCGGCTGTGGACGGCCGCCGCGTTCAGCAATCTCGCTGACGGTCTCGGACGCACCGCCGTCCCGCTCATCGCGACGACCCTCACGCGCGACCCCTTGCTGATCTCCCTGCTCGGCGCAGCAGCATTCGTCCCCTGGCTGGTCTTCGGCGTCCCGGCAGGCATGATCGTGGATCGTTTCGATCGTCGTCGCGTCATGGCTCTCGCCAACACGGTGCGCGGCCTCGCTGCGGTCGGACTCGCGGTGCTGACGGTCGCCGGCGGTCTCGATGTCACCTGGCTCCTGGTGGGCACCCTCGTCTTCGGGTTCGGTGAGACGCTCTTCGACAACGCGACCAACGCGGTCATCCCGAGTGTCGTCGCCCGCGACCAGCTCGATCGTGCGAACGGTCGGATTCAAGCCGCGCAGATCACGATCGACAGCTTTCTGGCACAGCCGGTCGCCGGGGTCCTCTTCGCCGTGTCTCTCGGACTGCCACTGTGGCTCGGCGCCGCGGGGTACATCGTCCCGATCGCCCTTGCGCTCCTGCTCCCGGTGGCCGCGGCGCGGTCGCGCTCGTCGTCCGTCGTCGGCGGCGACCGGGGCGAGGTCGTCGCCGGCGCTGTTCCGGAGCCCCTGCCCGCAGCGCCCGCCGCACCGGTTCCCGCGCGCGACGCGTTACGGTACCTCTGGCGCCATCGCTTCCTGCGCGCCCTGGTCGTGTTCACCTCGGTCGTCGGATGCGCGTTCGCCTTCGCGCAGGCGCCCACCTTGCTGTACTTCCTCGACGTTCACGGCCTCCCCGAGATCGCCATCGGTTTCGTCACGGCGGGCGTCGGCGTAGGCGCACTCGCGGGCTCGCTCCTCGCGGCGCGCCTGGTGAGCCGGTTTGGGCGTGGCAATGTGATGTGGGGCGCGAACCTGGCCGCCGCGGTGTGCATGGTGGGGGTGGGTTTCGCCCCGAACCTCGTGGTGGCGATCGTGGCTTACGCGGGAATGGCCTTCGCGGTGTCGTTGTGGAATGTACCCTGGGGTGCGCTGCGACAGCAGATCATCCCGCCGGACCTGTTCGGACGCACTCTCGGCATCATCCGGACACTCACGTGGGGCCTCTTCCCGGTGGCCACGGTTCTGGGCGGTCTGGTCGCGTCTCTCGACCTGCGACTGCCCTTCATCACGGCGGGGATCGTGTGTCTCGTCGCGACGACGATCTGCACGCGCCTCATCCGATCCGCGTCCGCACAGGTCTCTCCCGCCGTCTCGGAGTGAGCGACGGGAGAAACCTGCGGCATCAGAACGTGTCGTCGTCGATCTGACCCACCACGGGCTCGCCCGCGGCGTCGAGTGAGACCACGACACCGGTCTCGAGCTCGGCCACGGGGCGTCCCTCGAGCCAGGTCAGAGTCCACTTCGGGCGGGGATCGACGTCGAGCACGCGATCGACCGCGTGGATCTGATCACGGAATGCGGCGGGCAGCGAGGCCGGCGGTTCGTCGCCGCTCGTCCACCGCGTTCCCAAGCGCACCTCAGACCTCCTGCGGCGCGAGCTCGACGCGCTCCACGACCAGGTCGCCGTCGCCCTCGAGGAGATCGAGCTCGGCGATGCGTCCGACCGCCTTCAGGTCGCCCTCGGCGCGACGCAGGCGCTCGATCGTCGCGGCATCCGCGCGGAGCGAGAGAACGGAGACGGGGGTCTTCTGCGAGGCCTTGGCCTCCGTCTTCGCCCGTCGGATGCCGATGAGCGCGGCGCTGGCGGTGGTGAGGACGGCCGGGTCGCCATCGATGCCGCTGGCCTCGGGCCACGAGGCCGTGTGCACGGAGCCCTCCTCGAACCACGACCATGCTTCCTCCGCCGCGAAGGCGAGGACGGGCGCGAGCAGACGCAGAAGCGACGAGAGGGCGAGACGCAACGCCAGTGCCGCCGACGCTTGTCCCTCGTCGGAACGGTCGTAGGCGCGCTCCTTGACGAGCTCGAGGTAGTCGTCGCAGAAGGTCCAGAAGAACGCCTCGGTGATCTCCAGTGCGCGAGCGTGGTCGTAGGCCTCGAACGCGCGAGTGGCGTCGACGATCACCCGGTCGAGCGTGGCCAGCATGGCGGCGTCGAGGTCGTGAGTCACTGCGGCCCCCTCGGGGACCGGGAACGAGAGCACGAACTTCGCGGCGTTGAGCACCTTGATCGCGAGTCGGCGCCCGATCTTGACCTGCGTCGGGTTCTGGGGGTCGAACGCGGCGTCGGAGCCGAGGCGACTCGAAGCGGCCCAGTAACGCACCGCGTCCGTGCCGTGCTGCGCGAGGATGTCGGCGGGGGTGACCACGTTGCCCTTCGACTTCGACATCTTCTTGCGGTCGGGGTCGACGATGAAGCCGGAGATCGCGGCATCCGACCACGGCGCGCGGCCGTCCTCGAGTGCGCTGCGGAGCATCGTGGAGAACAGCCACGTGCGGATGATGTCCTGTCCCTGGGGACGCAGGTCGAAGGGGGCCACGAGCTGCCACAGCTGTTCGTCGCGCTGCCATCCGCCGGCCAGCTGCGGCGTCAGCGACGACGTCGCCCAGGTGTCGAAGATGTCGCGCTCCGCGTCGAAACCGCCCGGCACGCCTCGCTGGTCTGCGGTGTAGCCCGCAGGGACATCGGTGGTCGGGTCGATCGGGAGCTGCGATGGGTCGGGGGTGATGACGCGGTCGTAATCGCGTTCGCCGTTCTCGTCGAGGGCGTACCAGATCGGGATCGGCACACCGAAGAAACGCTGACGCGAGACGAGCCAGTCGCCGGTGAGGCCGTTGGTCCAGTTCTCGTAACGCACCCGCATGAAGTCGGGGTGCCACGACATCTCCTGGCCGAGCGAGATCAGGCGGGAACGCAGCTCTTCATCGCGCGCACCATTTCGCAGGTACCACTGGCGCGTCGAGACGATCTCGAGTGGACGGTCGCCCTTCTCGAAGAACTTCACCGGGTGACTGAAGGGCTTGGACACCTCGAGCAGCTCGCCGGACTCCTGCAGCAGCTCGACGATGCGCTTCTTCGCGCTGAAGACGGTCTTGCCCGCGAGTTCCGCGTAGGCCGCGCGTGCGGAGTCGGTGACGATGACCTCGGGAGCGTCGGCGATGATGCGGCCGTCGTGTCCCAGGATCGTGCGGTTGGGCAGATCCAGCTCACGCCACCAGATGATGTCGGTCACGTCACCGAACGTGCAGATCATCGCGATTCCCGAGCCCTTGTCGGGTTGCGCGAGGTGGTGCGCCAGAACCGGCACCTCGACGTCGAAGAGGGGCGTGCGGACCGTCTTGCCGAAATAGGGCTGGTAGCGCTCGTCATCCGGGTTGGCCACGAGTGCGACGCAAGCCGGCAGCAGCTCGGGTCGCGTCGTCTCGATGTGGATGTCGCCGCTGCCGTCGGTCTTGTGGAACGCGACACGGTGGTACGACGCCTGCTGCTCGCGATCCTCGAGCTCGGCCTGCGCGATGGCAGAGCGGAAGTCGATGTCCCAGAGCGTGGGGGCGAGGGCCTGGTAGGCCTCGCCGCGGTCGAGGTTTCGCAGGAACGCGAGCTGGCTGATGCGGATCGTGTCGTCGGAGATCGTCCGATACGTCTGGGTCCAGTCGACGGAGAGGCCGAGCTGCCGGAAGAGCGACTCGAACTGCTTCTCGTCCTCGATCGTCAGCTTCTCGCAGAGTTCGATGAAGTTTCGCCGGCTGATGGGCACCTGATCGGCGGCACGGCTCGACTTGTTGTCGCCGCCTTCGAACGGCGGTACGAACGACTCGTCGTAGGGGAGGGTCGGGTCGCAGCGCACGCCGTAGTAGTTCTGAACGCGGCGCTCGGTCGGGAGGCCGTTGTCGTCCCAGCCCATCGGGTAGAACACGCTCTTGCCGCGCATGCGCTCGAACCGCACCTTGAGGTCGGTGTGGGTGAACGAGAAGACGTGACCGATGTGCAACGACCCGGATGCCGTGGGGGGCGGCGTGTCGACGGAGAAGACACCGCCACGGCCCGTCTCAGCGGCGTGGGCGCGGTCGAAGAGGTAGGTGCCCTGCTCGGCCCACGCGGCGTCCCACTTCTGCTCGAGGCCTTCCAGAGCGGGCTTCTCGGGAATGTGCGCTGTCATGGGAACTCCTCGACGATATGTGCGGCACTGTGTGAGCGTGCCTGAGTGTGCGTCCTCCGAGTCTACCGGGGGTGGGGCGCCGCGCTGGTGCCCCACCCCCCGGCGTCAGAAGGCGGCCTCGATCGTGGCGTTGCCCTCGATCACCTTGCGCACCTCATCGCTCGTGAACGCGTCGATCAACGCCCGAGTCGCCGGAGAGTCCGCCTCCGCCGAGGGGACGACGAGCTGAAGTGCGAAGCGGTCGTCGAGCTCGGTGAGCAGACCGTCGTCCTGCGGCGTGAGGCCGAGCGCGGCGATGTGCGAGGGCCACTGGAACACCAGGTCCGCCTCGTCGTACGCCGTGTTCAGCTGGTTGATCTCCAGCGACAGGAACTGGAGGTTCTTCGGGTTCTCCGCCACGTCGTCGAGCTTGGCGGCGTACGGGTCGACGCCGGGGGCGAGGCCGATGATGTCGGCGTCGGCCAGCAGCTTGAGCGCCCGTGCGGTGTTGGACGAGTCGTTCGGGATGGCGACCGTGGCACCGTCGGTGAGCTCGTCGATGTCGCGCAGTGTCTTGGAGTAGAACGCGATGACGAAGTTGTAGACGGGCTGAACGGCCTCGAGCGACGCGCCGTTCTTCTCGTTGAACTCCGTCATGTACGGCTCGTGCTGCGAGAAGTTGGCGTCGATGTCGCCGGCCGCGAGCATGTTGTTGATCGTGACGTAGTCCGACACCGGAACGAGCTCGATCTCGTACCCGTCGGCGATCGCCGCTCCGGCAGCCTCGACGATGTCGGTGGCCGGGGCGGTCACCGCGCCCACGCGCAGTGTCGTGACCGCGGAATCCGCGTCGCCGGGCGAACCGGCGCAGCCGGCCAGGAGCCCGGCAGCCGCCAGGGTGGCGACAGCCGCCGTGGCGATGCGGGTGCGAAGGGTGCGAAGGGGCATGGGTTCTCCTCGTGAGAGCGGATGGATGAGGGTCAACGGTGGTCGAGGCGGACGGACAGCCGGTGACCGATCGATTGGACGATCAGCACGACGGCGAGGATGACCGCGATCGTGAAGTACATCAGTGGGTAGTCGTACTCCTGGTAGCCATAGCGGAGCGCGAAGTCGCCGATGCCGCCACCGCCGACCACTCCGAGCACAGTGGAGTACGACAGCAGGCTGATCGTGGCCGAGGTGAGCGCGTAGACGAGGCCGGGAATGGCCTCCGGCAGGAGGAAGCGCACGATCGTCTGGGGGAGTGTCGCCCCCATCGTGCGGGCGACACGAGGAATGCCGGGGTTGATCTCCCGCAGGATCTGCTCCACCAGTCGTGCGTAGATCGCGACCGCGACGAAGCAGAGGGAGAACGTGGCCGCCGGGGTGCCGAACGTGGTCCCGTAGACGAGCCGGGTCACCGGGATGAGGAACACCACGAGCAGCAGGAACGGGAAGGACCGCACGATATTGATGAAGAGGTTCCCGACCCACCACACGACACGGTTCGGTGCAGTGCCGCCCCGGCGCGTCAGGTACACGAGCATGCCGAGCGGGAGCCCGAGCACCACAGCAGCTGCGAGCGAGACGACGAGCATGTAGCCGGTCTCCCCGAGCGCCTCCAGCAGATCCTCACCCCGGCGCCCGAGCGATTCGCCGAGGCCGGTCACGCGCCCAGCTCCCGCCGCGCCCGATCGAGGTAGGTCTCCTCTGCGAACCCCGCGTCCGGCTCCACCGACAGGATCTCCCGCAGGCGCCCGTCCTCGAAGAGAGCTACGCGGTCACAGATCCGCCGGACGACGGTGAGATCGTGGGTCACCACGACGACAGTCGTGCCGAATCGGTCACGAGCCTCGCGAAGAAGCGTCAGCACGCCGTCCGTGGTCGTGGCGTCGAGCGATGAGGTCGGCTCGTCGCACAGAAGGATGTCGGGGCGAGCGACGAGGGCTCGGGCGATGCCGACCCGTTGGCGCTGGCCACCGCTGAGCTGCGAGGGATAGGCGTCCTCGCGGCCGGCGAGACCCACGAAGCCGAGCATGTCGTCGACCGCACCGCGTCGCTCGCTCGCCGGTACGCGCCCACGGGGGCCGCGCAGGTCGAGCGCCAGCGCGACGTTCTGGCGAACGGTGCGGTTCGCGAGCAGGTGCACCCCCTGGAACACGACCCCGATGCGCCGACGCAGGCCGCGCAGCGCCGCTCGGCTGAGTCCCGCGGGGTCGTGACCGAGGACCCGCACCGTGCCCGCCGTCGCCCCGACCTCGGCCGTGAGGAGCGACAGGAGGGTGCTCTTGCCCGCGCCGCTCTCACCGATGACTCCGAAGATCTCGCCGGACGTGACAGCGAGATCGATGTCGACGAGCGCACGAGCTCCGCCCGAGTACGTGACGCCGACCCCGCTGAGGGTGATCGGATCGTCGGTCGGTGGCACGCGGCATCCTCTGATAGTTGGACGACGTTCAACTATAGTCGACGAATGGTCATCCGATACCGCACCTCCGCGCTCAACGACGACGGCGGAACGGGGGTGAGCCGCGTGCCGGACGGCGTTGAGGTCGCCGTCTCCAACCCGTTGCAGCCGGGCCACGACACCCACGCGAGCAATCCGGAGCAGTTGCTGGCATTGGCGTGGTCGACCTGTCTGAACGCCACGGCTCAGGCGATCGTCGCCGGCCGCCACCGCACGAAGGTGCGGGTCGAGGTCGCCCTGCGCGATGCCGAGGAGCGCCCGGGCTACGAGTTCGTCGCCACGGCTTTCGTGTCGGGCGAGGGCCTGGACGAGAGCGGAGCTTCGCAGCTGGCCGCTGCGGCGCACGATCGGTGCCCCGTCTCGCGGCTCCTCGAGGCCTCGCCGCTGGCCGAAGTGCGAGGCGAGGCCTGGGCGGTGACCTGATGAGCCGCCGTCAGCGGTCGACGGCGAAGCCGAGATGCGGCATGTCGACGCCGCGGTAGTGCACCATGAACCGGCGGCGCACCGTCATCCCGAGCCGGATGGCGACGTTCATGGATGCGATGTTGGTGTCGCGCACCTTGGCCCAGATCGCCGGTGCGCCGAGTTCGCGGAATCCCCAGTCGCGCGCCGCCGTGGCTGCCTCGGTCGCGTACCCGCGATGCCAGTGCGCCCGCTGGAACAGGTACCCGACCTCGAGCACCTGCTCGTCGCCCACGTACTGGCGTGTGATGCCGCACTGCCCGATCATCCCGGCGCCGGGAAGATCGACGGCCCACAGGCCGAATCCGTCCTCGTCGTATCTCTGGAGGTTGCGTGCGAGCCACTGCGCGCTCTCGTGGTCGTCGAACGGCCCCTCGTAGGCGGTCATCGCGACAGGGTCCGTGAGGATCTCGCGAAGGGGGCCCAGGTCGTCCTCGGTCATCGGACGGAGCACCAGGCGCTCCGTTCGAGCGATCACGGGTGCGAGTCCCCGGCGGAGTCGTCGTCGCGGACGTCCCACCCGAGAGCAACGCCGAACGCGGCGGCGTGCACCTCGATCTGGCGCCGGGATGCGGTGGCGCCGGCAAGCGCCCGGATGTCGGTGAACGCGAGCGCCTCGAGACCGCGGAGATCGAGGTCGGTGCTGGAGAGCGCCCGGGTGTCGAACTCGTCGACCGTGGTGTTCGCGAATCGCACTCGTTCCAGGAGCGCGCCGGGAGCGTCGAGCGTGCCGATGCGGCAATCGATGATCTCCACGTCGCGCAGCGTCGAGGCCGGAACCGAGAGGTAGTCGATCCGGATGCCGCGCAGGATCACGCCGTCGAAGCGAGCCCGCTGCGCGTCGAGTGTGCCGATCCTCCCTCCGATGAGGGTCACGGTGCGCCAGGTGCCGTCGCCGACGCGCAGCTCGGGGGTCGCGAGATCGCGGATGACGACGTCGCTGAGGACCGCGCCGGTGAGATCGAGCCGCTCAGGAGCACCGGGCTCGACGACGCTCTCGCTCAGTCGCGCGTGGGCGCCGTCCACCGAGCCGCCACCGACCGAGACGGAGACCTCGACGAGATCGCCGTGCCGCGACAGGGTGGCGGGCTCGAGATGACGCGGCAGATCGGGGTCGCTGACGCGAGGGGGTGCGGGACGGGTACGCGGACGGGCCATACGATCAGCGTATGCCGACGGTATGATGGGGTCATCAGCACCGATCCGGCCATCACCGGGGAGCTCTCGGAAGAACGGCGGTCATCCGCTCAGTAGAACCGAGCGGGGCAGGCCCGTCACAGCCGCTGGGAGAGTGGCCCTCCGGGGCAAGCGGGGTGGTACCGCGGTCGCACGATCGTCCTCGCAGGAAGTCCGACCCTGCGAGAGAAGCCATGACCTATCCGAAGTCCTCTGCTTTCGGCCCCGCCGCCGACAGCGTCGTGCCGAGCCCCCGCTTTCCCGACCTCGAGCGCGAGGTGCTCGCGTTCTGGCAACGCGACGACACCTTCCGCACCTCGATCACGCAACGCGAGGGCGCACCCGAGTGGGTCTTCTATGATGGCCCGCCCTTCGCCAACGGCCTGCCGCACTACGGGCACCTGCTCACCGGGTACGCGAAGGACGTCTTCCCCCGGTTCCAGACGATGCGCGGCAAGAAGGTCGACCGCGTCTTCGGGTGGGACACCCATGGGCTGCCCGCGGAACTCGAGGCGATGAAGCAGCTCGGGATCACCGAGAAGAGCGAGATCGAGGCGATGGGCATCGCCGCCTTCAACGAGAAGGCGCGCTCGTCGGTGCTCGAGTACACACGCGAGTGGGAGGACTACGTCACCCGGCAGGCGCGCTGGGTCGACTTCGAGCGCGGATACAAGACGCTCGACACGGGCTTCATGGAGTCGGTGCTCTGGGCGTTCAAGGAGCTGTGGGACAAAGACCTCGCCTACGAGGGCTACCGGGTGCTGCCCTACTGCTGGCGCGACGAGACTCCGCTGTCGAATCACGAACTGCGCATGGACGACGACGTCTACAAGATGCGACAGGACCCCTCCGTCACCGTCACCTTCCCCTTCGTCGGCGCGAAGGCCGAGACGCTCGGACTCACCGGCGTCCGTGCCCTCGCCTGGACGACGACGCCATGGACGCTTCCGACCAACTTCGCCCTCGCCGTCGGCCCGGACATCCGCTACGTCGTGCTGCCCGGCGGCCCGGCCGGCGCTGCCGACGTCCACGAGGACCGCGCCGAGGCCGACGCCCATCGCTACCTGCTCGCTGAAGACCTTCTCGGCGGATATGCCAAGGACCTCGGCTACGGCGACGTCGACGAGGCGCGCGCCGCGGTCGAGCGGACCGTCGTCGGCCGCGAGCTCGCCGACGTGCAGTATGACCGGCTCTTCGACTACTACGCCGATGCCGAGACCTGGGGAACGGGGTCGGCGTGGCGCGTGCTGGTCGATGATTACGTCACGACGACCGACGGCACGGGAATCGTCCACCAGGCTCCGGCCTACGGTGAGGACGACCAGCGCGTCACGGCCGCTGCCGGCATCCCGCTGATCATGAGCCTCGACGACGGCGGACGGTTCCTGCCCCAGGTCGCGGATGTCGCGGGCGAGCTGTGGATGGACGCCAACCGACCGCTGATCCGCCTGCTGAAGGCCGAGGGACGTCTGCTTCGCGAAGCGAGCTACGAGCACTCGTACCCGCATTGCTGGCGCTGCCGCAATCCGCTGATCTACAAGGCGGTGTCGAGCTGGTTCGTGCGCGTCACGGCGATCAAGGACCGCCTGCTCGAACTCAACGAGCAGATCACGTGGGCACCCGAGAACGTCAAGCACGGGCAGTTCGGCAAGTGGCTCGAGGGCGCGCGCGACTGGTCGATCAGCCGAAACCGCTTCTGGGGCTCGCCGATCCCGGTCTGGAAGAGCGACGACCCCGAGTACCCGCGAACCGACGTGTACGGCTCGCTGGCCGACATCGAACGCGACTTCGGTCGCCTGCCGCGCAACGAGGCGGGCGAGGTCGACCTGCACCGGCCGTTCATCGATGACCTCACGCGTCCGAACCCCGACGACCCGACCGGCCGCTCGACGATGCGCCGCATCGAGGACGTCTTCGACGTGTGGTTCGACTCCGGGTCGATGCCGTACGCACAGGTGCACTACCCATTCGAGAACCGGGAGTGGTTCGACGAGCACGCTCCGGCGGACTTCATCGTGGAGTACATCGGACAGACCCGCGGCTGGTTCTACGTCATGCACGTCCTCTCCGGCGCCCTGTTCGACCGGCCGGCGTTCTCGGGCGTCGCCTGCCACGGCATCGTGCTCGGCAGCGACGGTCAGAAGATGTCGAAGTCGCTACGGAACTACCCGGACGTGTCCGAGGTCTTCGACCGCGACGGTTCCGACGCGATGCGGTGGTTCCTGATGGGCTCGTCGGTGCTCCGCGGCGGCAACCTCGTCGTCACCGAAGAGGGCATCCGGGCGGGCGTGCGGGAGTTCCTGCTTCCGCTGTGGAACACCTGGTACTTCTTCGCCACCTACGCCAACGCGGCCGGCGGTGAGGGCGGGGCCGGGTACGAGGCGCGGCGTCGGACCGACTCCACGAACGTGCTCGACCGCTACATCCTGGCGCTGACCGGCGACCTGGTGCGCGATGTCGCCGCCGACCTGGAGGCCCTCGACTCCACGATGGCCGCGGCCAAGCTGCGCGACTTCGCCGAAGCGCTCACGAACTGGTACATCCGCCGCTCCCGCGATCGCTTCTGGGTGGGCGTCGTGCCGGGCGACGATGCGTCGACCGAGGCGTTCGACACCCTCTACACGGTGCTCGAGACGCTGACCCGGGTCGCGGCGCCGCTTCTGCCCCTCGTGAGCGAGCGCGTCTGGCAGGGCCTCACCGGCGGCCGGAGCGTCCACCTGGAGGACTGGCCGGACGCAGACGAGTTCGCGCCGGCAGCCGACATCCGTTCGGCTATGGACGCCGTCCGCGAGGTCTCATCAGTGGCCAACGCTCTGCGCAAGAAGGAGGGCAAGCGCGTGCGCCTGCCCCTGCCTCAGCTCACGGTTGCGACGAGCGACGCGGCGTCGCTGGAGCAGTTCGCCGACATCCTCCGCGACGAGCTCAACGTGAAGGATGTCGCTGTGGCCGAGCTTTCGGACGACCTCGCGGCCTCGTACGGCATCAGCCAGCGCCTCTCGGTGAACGCCCGCGCGGCCGGACCACGCCTGGGCAAGCAGGTGCAGCACGTCATCGCGGGTGCCCGGGCAGGCCTGTGGAGCGAGCAGGACGGTGTCGTGACGGTCGACGGGATCGCTCTGGAACCCGGGGAGTACGAGCTGACGCTCGAGGCGGGCGGTGTGGCCGAGGGAACGGCGATCGCACTGTTGTCCGGCGGCGGATTCGTTCTGCTCGACACCACGACCACGCCGCAGCTCGAAGCCGAGGGGCTGGCCCGCGACGTCATCCGGGCCGTGCAGGACACGCGCAAGGCCGCCGGTTTCGAGGTCAGCGACCGCATCCGACTCGGACTCACCTTCGACTCCGACGATGACGCCGCCGCGGTCGCATCGGCGTTCGAGGCCGCTGATGTCGCGGGCGAGACACTGGCTCGCGAATGGGCGGTGCGGTCCCGGTCGCAGACCCTCGCGACATCCGCGGAGCTCGCCGCCGAGGGAAGCGCCGACTTCGAGGCCGTCGTCGCCGCCAAGACCTACGCGAACCAGGCCGGCCTCACCGTGAGCGTCACCCGTCTGACAGGAGAGAACGCATGACCGATCAGGCCCGGGCG
The DNA here is from genome assembly GCF_003610405.1 of Microbacterium sp. AG238. Taxonomy (GTDB): domain Bacteria; phylum Actinomycetota; class Actinomycetes; order Actinomycetales; family Microbacteriaceae; genus Microbacterium. The sequence goes on along the minus strand of NZ_RAQC01000001.1, from coordinate 355,516 downwards.
GACGCCGTCTATGCAGCGCTGCTGCAGCGTCAGGGGGAGCAGTGGGTGCAGCCGCGCGTCGAACGTACGCGGCGCGTCCTCGAGCTGCTCGATGATCCGCAGCGCACCTATCGCGTCGTCCATGTGACGGGCACGAACGGCAAGACGTCCACCAGCCGCATGATCGAGAGCCTCGTTCGAGCACACGGCTTGCGCACCGGGCTCTTCACCAGCCCGCATCTCGAACGGTTCACCGAGCGGATCCTCATCGACGGCGAGCCGATCGCCGACGCAGCCGTCGCCGACGCATGGGAGGAGATCTCGCCGTTCGTCGATCTGGTGGATTCGGAGCTGGATGCCGCAGGCGACGCACCGCTGACGTTCTTCGAACTGCTCACCGTGCTTGCATTCGTCGCGTTCTCCGACGCGCCGGTCGATGTCGCCGTCATCGAGGTGGGTATGGGCGGGTCGTGGGACTCCACCAACACCGCCGACGGCGACGTCGCGGTCATCGGGCCCATCGCTCTCGACCATGCCGATCGCCTCGGGGAGACGATCGCCGAGATCGCTGCGGTGAAGGCAGGGATCATCAAGCCCGGCGCGGCAGTCGTCTCGGCGGTGCAGACCCCCGAGGCTGCTGCGCAGATCCGCGCGCGCGCGGCGGAGGTCGCCGCGACCGTCGGGTTCGCCGGAGATGACTTCGGCCTGTCGGGGCACAGTCTCGCCGTGGGCGGGCAGCAGATCAGCGTCCGTGGCCGGGCGGGGGAGTACCCGGAGCTCTACCTGCCGCTGTACGGCTCGCACCAGGCGGAGAACGCCGCTCTGGCCGTCGCCGCAGTGGAGGCCCTCATCGGGGCCGAGGACCAGGCGCTGCACGCGGAGGTGGTGGCGGATGGCCTCGGCGCGGTGACGTCTCCCGGTCGGCTGCAACTCCTCGGCATCAGCCCCACCGTCCTCGTCGACAGTGCCCACAACCCGCACGGGGCCGCCGCCCTCGCCGCGGCGCTGCGCGAATCGTTCGACTTCGATGAGTGGGGCGTCGTGCTGGGTGTGCTGGGCGACAAAGACGCCTCCGGGATCGTCGACGCCCTCGCGCCGGTCGCGACGCACGTGTTCGCGACCGCACCGGACTCGGAGCGCGCTTCGGAGCCGACCCTCGTCGCCGACCTGGCGGAGGATCGCGGACTCGGTGTGACCGAGCACCGGGACCTGGTCGAGGCGGCCGAGGCCGCACGCGAGTGGGCTGCGGCCGCGGAGCGTCGCGCGGTCGTCATCGCGGGTTCCGTCGTGCTCGCCGGAGAGGCGATCGCCCTCGCCGGCGCGGAGGACTGGAAGTCGGGATGGCAGGCGTGAGCCGGGCGCGCGAGCGCCGTCGTCGCGGGGCCGCCGAGTCCCTCGGATCGGTCGTGCTCGGCTTCGAGTCGATCGTCGTCTTCCTCGGCGGGCTCACGGTCTACGGACTGGGCGTTCTCCCCGACGGCATCCCGGACTGGTGGGGGGTCGTCGCTGGAGCTGTGCTCGCCGTCGTGATGATCCTCACGTCCGGGGTGCTCCGGCACCGGTGGGGCATCGTGCTGGGCTGGGCGCTCCAGGTCATCCTGGCTCTCGGCGTGTTCCTCGTGCCCGCGCTGGGAATCGTGGCGCTGGTTTTCGGGGGCATGTACGCATATGCGACGATCAAGGGGGCTGCTCTCGACCGGCGGAACGCCGCCCGCGCAGCCGACGAATCGAACGGAGACTGACATGCCCACCGAAGAGACCCTCGTCCTCGTCAAGCCCGACGGTGTGGCCCGCGGCCTCACCGGCGCGATCCTGGCCCGTATCGAGGCGAAAGGCTACGCGCTCGTCGACATCCGTCTCGTCGAGGCTGATCGCGACCTGCTCGAGAAGCACTACGCCGAGCACGCCGGCAAGCCGTTCTACGAGCCGCTGCTCGAGTTCATGCAGAGCGGGCCCTCCGTCGCGATCCGCCTGGCAGGAAACCGCGTCATCGAAGGCTTCCGCTCGCTCGCCGGGACCACCGATCCCACGACCGCCGCCCCGGGAACGATCCGCGGCGACTTCGGCCGCGACTGGGGGCTCGCGGTCCAGCAGAACCTGGTCCACGGCTCTGACAGCCCCGAGTCCGCCGCCCGTGAGCTGCAGATCTGGTTCGGCTGACCTTCCCCGCGACATTCCGCCCGCGACTCGACGTCATGACGTCGGCTCGCGGGCGTCGTGGTTTCAGAGGAAACCGATCCAGTCGAGGCGGATCTGCGCGACGACGGCGATCGCGACATAGCTGAGCACGGCCAGCAACGGGACCCAGCCGGAAAGACCCGCCGCCACGGCGCGCCCCCGTCGCGGGAGCGGCACGACGCCCGACCGCAGGACATGCAGGGTCACCGCGTAGAAGCTCGGGATCGTCACGAACCAGGTGACCATGCACCACGGGCAGAGGGTGCCGAGCACGAAGATGCTCTGCGAGATGAGCCAGACCACGAACCCGAAGGCGAACGCCATCCCTGCCCAGAAGAGCAGCCAGAACCACCGTGAGAAGCGGGCTCCGGCGAGGATGGCCGCGCCGACGACGACGGGCGCGACCCAGCCGGTCAGCCCGAGCAGAGGATTGGGGAAACCGAAGACCGAGCCCTGCGGGGAGGTCAGGTTGGCGCCGCACTGGACCACCAGGTTGAAATCGCAGGATGCCGTCGCCGTCGCGTCCTCGAGAAGATGCAGGCGCTCGGTGGTCAGAGCGAACGCGGCGATCCAGCCGATGACGCCCGCGATCATCAGCCAGACGGCGAGAGCGACGGGGCGGGCGTGGCTGCGAGGAGCGGACATGACGGCGATTATCCCATCGCACTCGATGACCCGGCCGTGAGGCTCGGAGCCCGCGTCCCACGAAGCGACGCGCGTAGTGCGATAATGAATGTCGATGCACGCACGCAGCCGCGCTGCGACAGTGCTTCACGAGAGACTTCGGGCAATGGCTGCCCACGCAGGCCGTGCCGAGAGCCGGCTGCACACCGAGTGAGTTCGCGGCTCGTCCTTCCGGGAGCGACGCCGCCAGAGATGTGCCGGGTGGCGCGCGGTGCCGCCCGAAGAGGAGTACGCCAGTGATGGCCGACGATCGCAACGACAATCCGACCCCCGCTGAGTCCGCAAGCGCGGTAGACGCCGCCGCAGCCGAACTGGCTGACGCAGTGGCGTCGATCGACGCCACCGAGGAACACATCGACAGTGGGCGGGCCGCAGAGGACGCCGCAGCCGAGCCTGCTGCGGGCGAGAGCGACGGCGCCGAGGCGACCGACGCCCCCGCGGTACCGGATGAGCCCGCCGCGGCCGGCGAGTCTGCACCGGCCGCGGAGCCCGCACCGGCTGAGGAGCCCGCACCGGCTGAGGAGCCCGCACCGGCTGAGGATCAGACGGTTTCCGAACCTCCTGCGCCCGCTGCGGAGCCTGAGCCCGGCGACGAGCCCGCCCCCGGCGACGCGGGCCCGCCGACCGCGGTGTCGCTCGGCCTCCTTCCCGCGGAGTTCGTGTCGGCGGTCTCGACCGCGCTGCACTTCTACGCGCCCGAGCTCCCGCCGCTCCCCGCGCTGCCGGACGACGGCGACGATGACGAAACCGCATCTTCGTCGGGGCCGGGCAGCTCTCGTCGTCGCGGCCGCCGCCGCGGCGGATCCAACGGCGACGACGGCAACGAGCCGGCTCCGCGGCAGCGTGCGGTCGAGCTCATCACCGAGCCGCAGCGGATCAAGGGCTCGACCCGCCTCGAGGCGAAGAAGCAGCGCCGGCGCGACGGCCGTGAAGCAGGCCGTCGTCGCACCGTGGTCACCGAGGCCGAGTTCCTCGCACGCCGCGAGGCGGTAGATCGCGTCATGGTCGTCCGCTCGAAGAACGGTCGTATCCAGATCGCCGTGCTCGAGGACAACGTTCTGGTCGAGCACTACGTCGCCCGCAACCAGGACGCGTCGCTGATCGGCAACGTCTACCTGGGGCGGGTGCAGAACGTGCTTCCGAGCATGGAAGCCGCCTTCGTCGACATCGGTCGTGGTCGAAACGCCGTGCTGTACTCCGGCGAGGTCGACTGGGATGCCGTCGAGACGGGCAATCAGCCGCGCCGCATCGAGCTCGCACTCAAGTCCGGTGATCGCGTCCTCGTGCAGGTGACGAAGGACCCCGTGGGACACAAGGGCGCCCGGCTCACCAGCCAGATCTCGCTGCCCGGCCGCTACCTCGTGTACGTCCCCGGCGGCGCCATGAACGGCATCTCGCGAAAGCTCCCCGACACCGAGCGGGCGCGGCTCAAGCGCATCCTGAAGGAGGTCCTCCCCGAGTCGTCGGGCGTGATCGTGCGCACTGCCGCTGAGGGCGCGACGGAGGACCAGCTCACGCGGGACGTGCAGCGACTCACCTCGCAGTGGGAGCACATCAGCTCGCAGCTCGAGAAGATCCAGGCACCCGCGCTGCTGCACTCCGAGCCCGATCTGCTCGTGAAGATCGTGCGAGACGTCTTCAACGAGGACTTCTCGCGGATGCTCATCCAGGGTGACGAGGCGTACGCGACCATCACGTCGTACCTGACGGGAGTCGCTCCTGACCTTCTCGAGCGCGTCGAGAAGTACGAGGACGAGCAGGACCCATTCGACGCGTTCCGTGTGACGGAGCAGATCGAGAAGGCTCTCGACCGCAAGGTCTGGCTGCCGTCGGGCGGTTCGCTCGTGATCGACCGCACCGAAGCCATGACCGTGGTCGACGTGAACACCGGCAAGTTCGTCGGATCGGGCGGCAACCTCGAGGAGACCGTCACCAAGAACAACCTGGAGGCAGCCGAGGAGATCGTCCGGCAGCTGCGCCTGCGCGACATCGGCGGCATCATCGTCGTGGACTTCATCGACATGGTGCTCGAGTCGAACCGTGACCTCGTGCTGCGGCGCCTCATCGAGTGCCTCAGCCGTGACCGCACGAAGCACCAGGTGGCGGAGGTCACCTCCCTCGGCCTCGTGCAGATGACCCGCAAGAAGCTCGGACTCGGCCTCCTGGAGACCTTCAGCGAAGCCTGCGACGTGTGCGCGGGACGCGGCGTTATCGTCCACCACGACCCGGTCATCAAGCACCGCGGCGCGGGCTCGCAGAACGGCAACGGCAACGGCAACGGGTCGGCACGCCGCAACGGTCGGGGCGGTGGCGGTGCCACGGCGCCGGCTCCGGCCACCGGAGGCACGCACGTGATCACCGAGGGTGCGAAGTCCGCTCTCGCGCAGATCGCCGCTTCGACGATTCAGCCCACCGCCGCGGAGGAGGACGCCGAGCTCGTCGCAGTGGCGGTGGAGCCCGAGGCCGCGCCCGTCGAGCGACCGAAGAAGCCGCGTCGCAAGAAGTCCGAGCCCAAGGCGCCGCGCACCGAGAAGGACCTGCTGCTCGACTCGGTGCTCAACGCGCTCCCCGAGCCCAAGGCCCCGGGCCAAGGGCGTGGACGGCGTCGAGTCACGACGGCCGCCCTCAGCGGCACCCCCGTCTCGGCGTCGCCGACCACCGAGGACTGACGCCGTCATCGACGTGAACGCCGCGGGACCGATTCAGATCCCGCGGCGTTCGCGCGCTGTCACGCGAAGCCCGGACGCGATGAGCCGCCGCACGAGCTCGTGGCCCGACACATGCTGTGCGCCGCCGGCTACGAGACGGTCGAACGCCGAATCGGGCACGTCGTAATGGTCGAGGTCGAATGCTCGAGCCGGGAGATCGTGGCGCTGTGCGAAGGCGTGAAGCTCGTCGATGTCCGAGTCGCTGACGAGGTGAGACCAGAGGCGGCCGTGCGCCGGCCACCGCGGATCGTCGATCAGAATCGCCATGCTCTGATCCTACGAAGCGGATGCCGCCGGGCCCCGCGCCGCGACACACCCGGCGGTCCTTTTGCCGGATCTGCCGGTATCCGGTAAAGTGGACCCTTGGTGCAGCGAGTCCGTCGACGTCCCGTCACGATAGCGGCTCAGCCACAGGATCATCTGGGGCACGCGCACCAAGACTTTCCAGTCTCGCAAAGACAATCGGAGCCGTGCGCTCCACAGAAGAAACAGGTGTGAAGTGGTTTACGCAGTTGTGCGCGCCGGCGGCCGTCAGGAAAAGGTCGAGGTCGGCACGATCGTCGTCCTCGACCGTCAGGCGGCTCAGATCGGTGACAAGCTCGAGCTTCCCGCTGTTCTCCTCGTCGACGGCGACGCCGTGACCACCGACGCTGACAAGCTCGCGAAGGTCACGGTCACCGCCGAGGTTCTCGGTGAAGAGCGCGGCCCGAAGATCGTGATCCAGAAGTTCAAGAACAAGACCGGCTACAAGAAGCGCCAGGGCCACCGTCAGGACCTCACGCGCGTCAAGATCACCGGCATCAAGTAAGCCAGGGAGACGCAGAGATGGCACACAAAAAGGGCGCAAGCTCCACCCGTAACGGTCGTGACTCCAACGCACAGCGCCTCGGCGTGAAGCGCTTCGGCGGCCAGGCCGTCAGCGCCGGCGAGATCCTCGTCCGCCAGCGCGGCACCCACTTCCACCCCGGCGCCAACGTCGGCCGTGGCGGCGACGACACCCTGTTCGCGCTCGCGGCCGGCGCCGTCGAGTTCGGTACGAAGGGTGGCCGCAAGGTCGTCAACATCGTGGCGGCCGCCGAGTAATTCGGACCAGACCACTTCGCGGCGAGGGGCGGGCTTCGGCTCGCCCCTCGCCCTGTTTTCCAGGAGGCACCGCATGGTGACGTTCGTCGACCGGGTCACGCTGCATCTGCGTGCAGGCAAGGGCGGGAACGGCTGCGTGTCGGTGCGCCGTGAGAAGTTCAAGCCGCTCGCCGGCCCCGACGGGGGAAACGGCGGTGACGGCGGAGACGTCGTGCTCGTCGCCGACCCCCAGGTGACGACCCTGCTGTCGTATCACCACTCGCCTCACCGCTCAGGCGGCAACGGCGGATTCGGCATGGGCGACAACCGTTCGGGCGCGGCCGGGGAGCACCTCGAGCTCCCGGTGCCCGTCGGCACCGTCGTCAAGACTCCCGAGGGCGAGACCCTCGTCGACATGGTCACGCCCGGTATGCGCTTCATCGCCGCGCCGGGCGGCCAGGGCGGCCTCGGCAACGCTGCGCTGGCGTCCCCGAAGCGCAAGGCACCGGGCTTCGCGCTGCTCGGAACCCCCGGGTGGGAGGGCGACGTTCAGCTCGAGCTGAAGACGGTCGCCGACATCGCGCTCGTCGGATTCCCCTCAGCGGGCAAGTCGAGTCTCATCGCGGCGATGTCGGCCGCACGCCCGAAGATCGCCGACTACCCGTTCACGACCCTGCACCCGAACCTCGGGGTCGTGCAGGCCGGCGATATCCGCTACACCATCGCCGACGTCCCCGGCCTGATCGAGGGCGCGAGTGAGGGCCGCGGACTCGGTCTCGAGTTCCTCCGTCACGTCGAACGGTGCTCGGCGCTGGTCCATGTGCTCGACTGCGCGACGTTGGAGCCCGGACGCGATCCGATCTCAGACCTCGACGTGATCCTGGCCGAACTCGGGGCGTACCCCGTGCCGGAGGGTCAGGTTCCGCTGCTCGACCGACCCCAGCTGATCGCGCTCAACAAGACCGACGTGCCCGAGGCGCGCGATCTCGCCGACCTCGTCCGTCCCGATCTCGAGGCGCGCGGTTACCGGGTGTTCGAGATCTCGACCGTGAGTCGGCAGGGTCTGCGCGAGCTGTCGTTCGCCATGGCGGAGCTCGTCGCCGAGCACCGGGCCTCGGCGGCAGCCGAGGTACCCGCAGAGCGCATCGTCATCCGTCCCCAGGGAGCCGAACGCGACTTCACCGTGCGCGTCGAAGGCGGGACGTACGGCGATGTGTACCGCATCCTCGGCGCGAAGCCCGTTCGGTGGGTCCAACAGACCGACTTCCAGAACGAAGAGGCTGTGGGCTTCCTCGCCGACCGTCTCGACAAGCTGGGCATCGAGAACGAACTGTTCCGTCTCGGCGCGACCCCGGGATCCACGGTGGTCATCGGCGAAGGCGACGGGATCGTCTTCGACTGGCATCCGTCGCTGTCATCCGCCGCGGAACTGATGTCGGCGCCGCGCGGAACCGACCCGCGACTCGATCTCAACCCGCGTCGCACGTCGAACCAGCGTCGCGAGCGCTACCACGAGCGAATGGACGCGAAGGCCGAGGCCCGTGCCGAGCTCGAGGCCGAGCGTCGTGCGGAGAAGACGCGAGGTGCCTCAGAGGACGAGGCGTGAGCCTGCTTTCGCGCGCCGAGCTCAACGGCGCCCGACGGGTGGTCGTGAAAGTGGGATCATCCTCGATCAGCGGCGACAACGCCGGGAAGATCGACTCTCTCGTCGACGCGCTCGCTCAGGCGCACGCGCGTGGCACCGAGGTCGTCCTCGTCTCATCGGGTGCTATCGCCACCGGCATGCCCTACTTGCGTCTCGCAGAGCGTCCGACAGACCTCGCGACCCAGCAGGCGGCGGCCGCCGTAGGGCAGAACGTGCTCGTCTACCGCTACCAGGACGCGTTGCGGCAGTTCGGAATCGTCGCGGGTCAGGTGCTGCTGACCGCCGGTGACTTCGACGATCCGACACATCGCTCGAACGCGCGCCGCGCCATGGAACGGCTGCTCGGTCTGCGCATCTTGCCGATCGTGAACGAGAACGACACGGTCGCGACGCACGAGATCCGCTTCGGCGACAACGACCGGCTCGCTGCCCTCGTTTCACGCCTCATCGGTGCCGACGCCCTGGTGCTCTTGAGCGACATCGCCTGCCTGTACACACGCCCGCCGAGCGAGCCCGGCGCGCGCCCCATCGAGCGGGTCGCCTTCGACGACGATCTCAGCGGCTACGAGTTCGGGGCCACCGTCGTCAACAGCGTCGGGACCGGGGGAGCCGCCACCAAGGCTTCCGCCGCCCGGCTGGCAGCCGAGGGCGGCGTCGCGGCCCTCGTCACCAGCATCGATCTCGCCAGCGAGGCGCTCGCGGGTGCCGATGTCGGCACGTGGTTCGAGGCCGACCCCGCCCCGGCGCTTCCGTCAGGCACCGGTGCCATCGGCGTCGCCTGATGCTGAGGCGCCCGTCGCTAGACTGGCGTGATGATCACCGCCGTCGCTACCGACGTCTCTGAGCGCTTGCGCGCCGCGAAGCGGGCGAGCCGCTCGATCGGCCTCCTCGATGATGCTGCGAAGGCCGCGCTGCTCGACGCGATCGCCGACGCGCTGATCTCGGACACCGCAGTGATCGTTGCGGCGAACCGTGACGACCTCGCGCGCGGCGACGCGGCCGGCATCTCCGCGGGCTTGCGCGACCGGCTCGTGCTCGACGATGCGCGCGTCGCCGCGCTCGCGGATGCCGTTCGGGATGTCGCGCGCCTTCCCGACCCCGTGGGCCGTGTGCTCGACGAGCGAGAGCTGCCCGGCGGTGTCCGACTGCAGAAGGTCTCCGTGCCGTTCGGCGTCGTCGCCTCGATCTACGAGGCGCGCCCCAACGTCACCGTCGACATCACCGCGCTCGCGCTGCGGTCAGGAAATGCCGTCGTGCTTCGCGGCGGGTCAGCCGCGCAGTCGACGAACGCGGCCCTGATCGAGTCGATGCGGAACGCGCTTCACCGCGCCGGGGTCGATTCCGACGGCATCCAGACCGTCGACGACTTCGGGCGTGAGGGCGGGCGACTCCTCATGCGCTCTCGCGGACTCGTCGACGTCCTCGTCCCCCGGGGCAGCGCGCAGCTGATCGAGACCGTCGTGACGGAATCGACGGTTCCGGTGATCGAGACCGGCGCAGGGGTCGTCCACATCGTCCTCGACGAATCGGCGCCGCTCGACTGGGCCCGCGACATCGTCGTGAATGCCAAGGCGCAACGACCGAGCGTATGCAACGCGGTCGAGACCGTGCTCGTGGTGCGTTCAGCGGCCGAGCGTCTCATCCCGCCCGTATCCGAAGCGCTCACCGGAGCCGGCGTCACGATTCACGGAGACGACGACGTGCGTCGCCTCGTGCCACGGGCCGTGCCCGCGACCGAAGACGATTGGGCGACCGAGCACATGAGCCTCGATCTCTCGATGCGGGTGGTCGACGACCTCGATGACGCGCTCGAGCACATCCGCCGCTACTCGACGATGCACACCGAGGCGATCGTGACCGCCGATGAGGCGAACGCCGAGCGCTTCCTCGCCGAGGTCGATGCGGCGGTCGTCATGGCGAACGCCTCGACGCGCTTCACCGACGGCGGTGAGTTCGGATTCGGCGCGGAGGTCGGGATATCGACCCAGAAGCTGCACGCCCGGGGTCCGATGGGACTCCCCGAACTGACCAGCACGAAGTGGCTCGCGCGCGGCGCCGGGCAGACGCGCGCCTGACCACCTAAACTTGACTTGCGCCGCCGCGCGAAACGAACGGAGCCCTGATGACACTCGCCACGATCACCGCATTCGCCGCCGAGCAGACGGAGCACCACGGCAACGTGCAGGCGGAGACGATGATCTTCGGCGTCATCGCCCTGGTCATCTTCTTGGCACTGGGGCTCGTGACGTTGTCGTACCGCAACGTCGCCAACCGTCACGCCGGCAAGGCCGAGGCCTACGCAGCAGCGCACGGCAACCAACTGACGCAGACGGAGAACGGCCACCACTGAGGCCGAACCGATGACGGGAACGCGTGCGCCGCGTATCGGCGTGATGGGCGGCACGTTCGACCCGATTCATCATGGACACCTCGTGGCTGCGAGCGAGGTCGCCCAGTCTTTCGACCTCGACGAGGTCATCTTCGTCCCGACGGGAACCCCCTGGCAGAAGTCCTTCGTGTCGCCGGGGGAGCACCGGTACCTGATGACGGTCATCGCGACCGCATCGAATCCGATGTTCACGGTGAGTCGCGTCGACATCGATCGAGACGGCCCGACGTACACGATCGACACGTTGCGTGACCTGAAAGCGCAGCGGCCCGACGCGAACTTCTTCTTCATCACCGGAGCCGACGCCATCGCGCAGATTCTCAGCTGGAGGAACCATGATGAATTGTGGGAGCTCGCCCATTTCGTCGCGGTTTCGCGTCCCGGCCACACGCTTTCGAGTGCCGGACTACCCAGTGATGACGTGAGCCTGCTCGAGATCCCCGCGCTGGCGATCTCGTCGACCGACTGCCGGGCACGCGTCGGACGCGGACATCCGGTGTGGTACCTCGTCCCGGACGGGGTCGTCCAATACATTGCGAAGCATCATCTCTATCGGAGCAAGGCATGAGCGACAACGAGCAACAGCCATCGACTCCGCAGCTGACGCGCCGGCAACTGCGTGAGCTGCGCAACACGGCGTCCAACCCGATCATCGTCGACCCCGACGCCACCGACGACGCGTCCGCGGTCGGAGAGGCGCCGACGCCGGCTCCGCTGCCGCGCGCCGCGGAGCCCGTGGAGGTGCCGCCGGCACCTGTGCCGCAGGCGTCGGTCGACCTCGGATCGCCGGCGCTCACCCGTCGTCAGGCCCGCTTGCAGGAGAAGATCCGCACCGCATCCATCCCCGTCGTGACGGCTACCGGAGAGCACCCGACGGTCTCCGGCGATCACGCTGACACCGATCACGCTGACGCCGACGTCCCCGAATCGCCGGATTCGACCGGCGAACAGGCTAACGAGGACGTTGACCACGTCGAGGACGGCGCGTCGATCGGGGACGCCGCTGCGGCCGACATCGAGCGGGCGGACGCCGACGCCGCGTCCGACGCCGCGTCCGACGCCCCGGAAGAGGAAGTCCCGGAAGAGGAAGCCCCGGGGGAGGAAACTCCCGAGGAGGACGCCGCCGATCACGCCGACGAGATCGAGGCGAGCGTCGACGACGTCGACGAAATGGAGCCGGAGTCCGGCGACGCTGAGTCCCGCGACGACGAGGCGGGCGAGTCCGAGGTCGCTGCTCCCGAGGCGGATGAGTCGGAAGTCGTCGAGCACGACGCCGAGCACGACACCGTCGCTCCCGAAGCTGTCGATGGGGCCCGGGAACCGGCCGCTGAGGCCGAGGCCAAGACCGAGAACCAGGATGCTGGAGTCGCAGAAGCCGAGCATGGCGACGACGAGGAGTCCGAGCGTCACGTCGTGTCGAACGACCTCGGTGCCGATCTGCTCGCGGGTGAGGCTACGGCGACCGAGGTACCCGCCTCGTTCGATCAGTTGCTCTCGCGCAGCGCCGCGGCAACGGGCGCCTTCACGACGCCGAACGCTCTCATCCTGGCCGAGAACCCCGACGCGGGCCCGCTGGTGGCACCGGTGACCGCTACGGGCGAGGTCCTCATCACGGGCACCTTCTCGCTTCCCGAGAACTTCGGTTCGACGGGAGTCGTTCCCGGAGTGGCCGACGGAAAGGAAGTCGACGCGGTCCTCGTGGACGGCGAGCTTCCGGCGTCATCGTCACCCACGCCCATCGCCGCGAGCGCGGCCATCTCGACCATCAAGAGTGCCGAGGACGTCATCCGTCCGCCGGCACCGGAGAAGGGCAGCCGTTGGACGGTCGCCCTCGCCATCACCGCGGGGGCGCTCGCCCTCGCCCTGGCGGGCGTTCTGCTCGTCTCGCTTTTCACAGGAGTCTTCGGATGAGTTCACAAGCAGTCATCGACATGGTCGCCGTCGCGGCGGCGGCCGCAGAGTCCAAGGGCGGCGAAGACCTCGTCGCCCTCGACGTGTCGCAGCCCCTTCCGCTCGTCGACGCCTTCCTTCTCGTCAGCGGCAACAGCGAGCGCAACGTCGCCGCGATCGCCGACGCGGTCGAGGAGGGCATGCTCGAAGCCGGTCACAAGCGTCTGCGCCGCGAGGGACGCACCGAGTCGCGCTGGGTGCTGCTCGACTTCGGCGACCTCGTCGTGCACGTCTTCCACGAGGAGGAGCGGGTGTACTACGGCCTCGAGCGCCTCTGGAAGGACTGCCCGGTCATCCCCATCGAGGCGGCCGTGGTCACGAGCACACCCGGAGATGTTGTAAGCTAAATGAGTTGCCGCGAGAGCGGGAACCACGGGCCTGTGGCGCAGCTGGTAGCGCACCTGCATGGCATGCAGGGGGTCAGGGGTTCGAGTCCCCTCAGGTCCACCGTACAAAGATGAAAGGCCCCGCCATCGGCGGGGCTTTTTCGTCTCGCCTCTTGTCGTGCACGACAGGTCCTTTATGCGGACGCCAGGCGACCTGTATCGGTCATCGAATTTACCGGATGCGCCCCTGCAGGTAATGCGAGGCATGCACGCGAATTCGAGTCGACGATGATCCTTTCCGTTTCCTTGGAACGAGCGGCGAGGGATCCACCGCCGTATCGGCCCGAGCTGCGTCCTGGTACGAGATTCCGCGGGCCGGGAACACGTTCAACTGCATCCTCGGATCGGGGAACAACACGGCCCGACGACGCGGTCACATCTCGAATGGTGGGGCGGCGGATCGATCTGCACGCGCGGATCGCAACTCGGCCTCTAACCGGAGAGGTCGTCCCAACGATTCAGTCGCGCGCAGCGGCCGGGGTCAGCACATCGAGCACAGCCCGGCGCAGCGCTTGCCCACGGGTGCTCAAGAGCCGTTGCTGACGAACGTACTCGGCTTTTCCGTCGGGCGTCTCGATCGCGACGGGGGAGTAGCCCCAATCACGCAGATCATAGGGCGAAGCCCGCATATCGAGCTCACGAATGTCGCGAGCGAGAACGAATGCGTCCAGGAGAAGGCGCCCCGGCACGAGGGGACCGAGCTTCAGCATCCATTTGTAGACGTCCATGCCTGCGTGCAGGCACCCCGGCTGTTCCCGCGCGACGGCGCCCTCGCGATCGAGCGGCTCGCGGTTACGCGGTGCGGCCTCGGCGGTGAAGAAGCGGAACGCATCGAAGTGCGTGCACCGCAGGTCATGCGCCTCGACGACGGCATCGGTGCCCGCCGCCCCCAGCCGGAGGGGGATCTCGTGGCGCGTCGCATCGGCGCGGTAGACCATCGCCCACTCGTGCAGGCCGAAGCAGCCGAACGCCGCGGGGCGGTCGAGAGTCGCTCGCAGGAGGCCGGTGACGCCGCGGTAGAGCGAGCCACGTTCGTGGCGGAACTGCTCTTCGGCGACCCGCACGTGGTCATCGTGGACTGTCTCGTACCAGCGCCACCCTCCGCGTGCGTCGGCAGCACCTTCGAGGACGACGCCCGGGCCCGGGTGCCAACGCCGGAGGACGGCCGGTTTGTAGGAGTAGTAGGTGAAGAGGAAGTCCTCTACCGGGTGCTTCTCGGCGCGGGAAGCACGACGGCGGTGGTCGGCCGTGAGTTCGTCAGCGCGCTCCGCGTGCACCTCGGACCGTTCACGCCACACCTCGGGTGCGAGCGTCACGGGTTCGGAGAGGCGGAGTGTCACCTTTCGAGGATAGACACCGGTGCGTGGCGACGGCGTGTCAGGCAGGCTCGATCAGGGACGGCTCGTCGTTGCGCACGTTGCCCACTGCCGCCCCGACAGGGAACCACGTCAGCGTGTCGACGACGGACGGTGCCGCGTCGACCACTGCGTCGAGCAGGTCGGCCGGGTACTCGGTGGTGGGATCGAGCCAGACGTCGGCGTACTCGGCGTCGATCATCAGCGGCATCCGGTCGTGGATCTGTGCCAGGCCGTCGACAGCCGCGCATGTGAGGATCGTGAAGCTCAGCAGCCAGCGCGCGGGGTCGTCGGCGGGGCGTGCCGGGTCCTTCCACCACTCGTAGAGCCCGGCGAAGAAGAGCGGCTCGCCGCCTTCGGGCCGAACGAAGTGAGGTGTCTTCGCGCCGGTCTCGCCCTGCCACTCGTAGTAGCCCGATGCGGGCACGACCGCGCGACGTGAAACGAGCGCGTCGCGAAAGGTCGGCTTCTCGGCCGCTTCTTCGGATCGGGCGTTGAATGCCCGCGATCCGACCGAAGGATCTTTGGCCCAGCCGGGAACGAGGCCCCATCGCGCCGACGCCAGCCGACGCGTGGGCGGCTCGGTCTTGGCGGAATCGAGGACGATAGTCGCTTGAGCGGTGGGTGCGATGTTGAACGAGGGTCCGGGGAGGTCGTCGGGAACGACCTCGGCGCGCAGAACGCTCGCGAGCTCGGAACCGACGCGGGCTACGACGAAACGACCGCACATCTCTTCAGCGTACGGGTCAGGTGGAACATCGGAGTGCGCCGCACCCGGTCACGGTTCAGTCGCGCGCGATGACGCCGACGTCGGCGAGCCGGTCGAGGAGCGCGGCTCCATCCGACCCGGTGACCCACGGCACCTGCGCGGCGGAGTGGTCGTTCACCGCGGTTCGGCCGCCCGCCAGAACCGCCTCGGCGGGGGAGAGGCGGCGGATGGCGACCGCGCGCACGCGATCGGGGTACTCGCTGGCGAACGCGGTGTAGAGCGCGTCGTCGTGCTGGCCGTCGTCGCCCACGAGGAGCCAGCGGACGTGCGGGAACTCCTTCGCGAGGCGCCGGAGGTTCTCGGCCTTGTGATCGCGTCCGCTGCGGAACCAACGGTCGTGGGTCGGTCCCCAGTCGGTGAGGAGCATCGGGCCGGACGGGAACACGTGGCGCCGCAGGAAGCGGATGAGCGTCGGTGCGACGTTCCAGGCGCCGGTGGAGAGGTAGATCACCGGGCTGCCGGGACGATCTCGCGTCAGGCGCTCGAGCATGACCGCCATGCCCGGGACCGGCTGGCGGGCATGCTCATCGAGCACGAACGAGTTCCAGGCGGCGACGAAGGGACGCGGCAGGGCGGTGACCATGACGGTGTCGTCGATGTCGGAGACGATCCCGAAGTCGATGTCGTCGGAGATCACGAAGACCCGTGTCTCGATGACCTCGCTGCCCTCGACGGTCATCGAGATCGTCTGCCAGCCGGGCTCGAGCGCCCCGGGGAGCTCGACGTCGACGACCCCGCCACGATCGGCGATGACCTCGTGGGTCGTGCCCGCGATCGTGACCTGCACCTGCGCGAAGGCCACGGGGACCGACGCGAAGCTGCGCCAGCCGCGGACCGATGCGTATTCGCCGCCCTTCGCGGGGCGCTTCTGGGGCGCGATCAGCACTCGCCCGAGGACGCGGACCCACCCGTCGCCGCCGTAGCCGGGATACGCCGCGACGGTCGGTCGTTGACCGCGCGCGCGGGCGCGACGTTCGCGCCACGAGTGGAATCGGCGCTCGAGGCGCGCCAACCACAGGATCTTCTTCCGTGGTGCGGGTGAGGAAGCCATCGCTTCAGTCTTTCACGTCCCCGTCGGCGAGTCGGGTCTTCTCCTCCTCGAGCCGCAGATGACGTGCCTCGCGCCGGGAGATGAGGCGCTTGATGAGGTAGGCGAGCAGGAGGAAGACCACGATGACGCCGACGAACAGGTAACCGGCGTACTGGATGTTGTCGGAGATCTCGCGATAGGTCTTCGCCGCGGCCGCGACCACTCCGACGTACAGCGATGTCCAGATGACGCAGGCGGGCGCCGTCCATGCGATGAAACGGCGATACGAGAACCCGCTCATGCCGACCGTCAAGGGAACCAGCGAATGCAGCACGGGCAGGAAGCGCGAGAGGAAGATAGCGGGACCGCCACGGCGACGGAGGTAGAGCTCCGAACGCACCCCGTTGTCCTCGCCGATACGGCGGCCGAGGCGCGAGAAGCGGATGCGGGGGCCGAGCCAGCGCCCGAGCGCGAAACCGATCGACTCGCCCGCGAGCGAGCCGGTGACGACGGCGGCGCCGAGCACGAAGCCCTCGCCGACGCTCCCGACGGCGGTCGCGGCGACGATGACGACCGTGTCGCCCGGCACCACGAGCCCGATGAGCGCGCTGGTCTCGAGCATGATCGCGATGCCCGCGACCACCGTGCGCAACACCGGGTCGATGCTCTGCACGGTGTTCAGAATCCAGTCGAGGATCTCGTTCACGCTCCGAGCCTAGGGGCGCCGGCTAAGACATAACCTGTGACGGTGCCCGAGATGACCAGCTTCCGCTGCCTCGACGGCTGGACCGATCCCGCCGAGCTCGTGCGCGCGGTGCCGGGCGACCACGTCTTCTGGCTCGACGCCGGCGTCGACGCGCATGAGGGCTGGAGCTGGATCGGATCGGGTGCACCCGCCGACGCCCCGGACCCGGTGGTCGACGGATCGCAGCGGTCGCGTCGGAGCGGCGCTCGGGACATCGGACCTTTCGTCGGAGGGTGGGTCGGGTGGGTCGGGTACGACGCTGCGGCATCGCGCGCGGGATCCCCTGCGACGCCGGATGCCGGTGAACCCGAGGCGCTCTGGCTGCGGGTCGACCGATTCGTGGCTTTGGACCACGCACGACAACGCGTGTGGGTCTCGGCGCCCGACGACAGCATCGAGGACTTCGCGGCAGAGGTCGATGGTTGGCGCGCCACGGTCGCAGCCCGCTCCGGCGCTGGGTCGGTCGCGCATGCCGTGGATGCGCCGGGAACGCAGAAGCGGGGCCTCGTCGCCGCGGCCCGTGTGAATCCTGAAAGGTATGCCGCGCTCGTCGAGGACTGCCGGCTCGCGATTCGGCGGGGTGACGCGTACCAGCTCTGCCTGACGACGCGCTTCTCGGTCCGCGACGATCGCCCGATCGACCCGCTCGCCGTGTTCCTGAGGCTGCGGGCGGCGTCATCCTCGCACCACGGCGGACTGATCCGCTCGGGAGAGCGGGCTCTGATCAGCGCGAGCCCGGAACGGTTCCTCGCACTTGCCGGTGGCGCCGTGCTCACCAGCCCGATCAAGGGCACACGACCGCGCGGCGGCGACGCGGCATCCGATGCGCGGCTCGTGCGCGACCTCGTTTCGAGTCCGAAGGAGCGCGCCGAGAACGTCATGATCGTGGACCTCATGCGCAATGACCTGCAGCGGGTCAGCGCGCCTGGATCAGTCGTCGTCGAGCGTCTGCTCGAGGTGGAGACCTACCCGACCGTCCATCAGCTCGTCAGCAGCGTGTCGGGCGCGATCCAGCCGGGTACGCGCCTGTCTCAGGTTCTCGCCGCCACCTTCCCCGCCGGGAGCATGACCGGTGCACCGAAGCTCTCGGCGATGACGATTCTGAGCGAACTCGAGGACGCGCCTCGAGGTACGTACGCGGGATGCTTCGGCTGGGTCGGCACGGACGGCGACGCGGATCTCGCCATGATCATCCGATCGATCGTGGTCGCCGGTGATCACGCCTACGTCGGGGCCGGCGGCGGCATCACCTGGGGATCCGAGCCGCAAGCCGAGGTCGACGAGGTCGCGCTGAAAGCGCGGGCGCCCTTGGCCGCGCTCGGTGCGGAGCTGCCGCCCCGGTGGCGGGAACGGGTCCGGTAGCCTGGGAGAGGTGCTCTCGCGCCCTTTCTCGCATTCCCAGATAGGTTCACCCGTGACCGACAGCTCCACTGATCGCGCCAACACGCCCGATTCCGCCGCTTACGACGCCCACGCCGTGCAGGCGAAGTGGCAGCGCGCGTGGGCAGACGCCGATCCCTTCCGCGCGGGCGGCGACGACGACAAGCGTCCCCGCAAGTACGTCCTGGCGATGTTCCCGTACCCCTCGGGCGACCTCCACATGGGGCACGCCGAGAATTACCTCTACTCCGACATCGTGGCCCGCTTCTGGCGCCACCGCGGCTACAACGTGCTGCACCCGATCGGATGGGACAGCTTCGGGCTGCCCGCGGAGAACGCCGCGATCAAGCGCGGCGCCGACCCGCGCGCCTGGACCTACGACAACATCGCGCAGCAGAAGCAGAGCCTGCACGAGTACGGCGTCTCGTTCGACTGGAGCCGCGTGCTCCACACGAGCGACCCCGAGTACTACACCTGGAACCAGTGGCTGTTCCAGAAGCTGTACGAGAAGGGACTGGCCTACCGCAAGGAGAGCCCGGTCAACTGGTGCCCCAACGACCAGACGGTGCTCGCCAACGAGCAGGTCGTCGACGGGCACTGCGAGCGCTGCGGTGCCGAGGTCGTGAAGAAGAAGCTCACGCAGTGGTACTTCAAGATCACCGAGTACGCCGATCGACTGCTCGACGACCTGAACCAGCTCGAGGGCTTCTGGCCGCAGAAGGTCATCCAGATGCAGCGCAACTGGATCGGCCGATCGGTCGGCGCCGACATCGACTTCGAGATCGAGGGTCGTGACGAGAAGGTCACGGTGTTCTCGACGCGCCCCGATACGCTCCACGGTGCGACCTTCATGGTCGTCGCACCCGACTCCGACCTCGCTGCCGAATTGGCGGAGGGTTCGTCGGATGAGGTGCAGCAGCGCTTCCGCGAGTATCTGCAGACCGTGCAGAAGACGAGCGAGATCGACCGGCAGACCGCCGACCGGCCGAAGACCGGTGTGTTCCTCGACCGTTTCGCCATCAACCCCATCAACGGTGAGCGACTGCCGATCTGGGCGGCCGACTACGTGCTGGCGGACTATGGCCACGGCGCGGTCATGGCGGTTCCCGCCCACGATCAGCGCGATCTCGACTTCGCGCGCGCCTTCGACCTGCCCGTGCGGGTCGTCGTCGACACGACCGCCCCGGTGACCGGCGCGATGCCGGTCATCGAGCTCGACGACGAGGGCGTGCCGCTCGATTCGGCGCCCGCGATCGACGACATCGACCCGGCCCGCACCGGTGTCGCCCTCACGGGCGACGGGCGCATGATCAACTCGGGCGCACTGGACGGGCTGAGCAAGCGCAACGCCATCGCGCGCGCCATCGAGCAGCTGACCGCGAGCGGCACCGGGCGCGCGGCCAAGACGTATCGCCTCCGTGACTGGCTGATCTCACGTCAGCGGTTCTGGGGAACCCCGATTCCCATGATCCACACGGATGACGGTCGAATCGTTCCCGTCCCCGCGGAGGAGCTGCCGGTGCGTCTGCCCTCCGTCGAGGGACTGGACCTCACCCCGAAGGGCGCGTCGCCCCTCGGCGCCGCGACCGACTGGGTCGCCACGACCGATCCCGAGACGGGCGAGCCGGCACGCCGCGACCCCGACACGATGGACACGTTCGTCGACAGCTCGTGGTACTTCCTGCGGTTCCTGTCGCCGAACGACGCCGGACAGGCCTTCGCGCCGCGCGAGGCCGACAAGTGGGGCCCGGTCGACTTCTACATCGGCGGCGTCGAGCACGCCATCCTGCATCTGCTCTACGCGCGCTTCATCACCAAGGCGCTGTTCGACATGGGCCAGGTGGAGTTCACCGAGCCGTTCTCCAGCCTCATCAACCAGGGAATGGTCATCCTCGACGGTGCGAAGATGTCGAAGAGCAAGGGCAACCTCGTGCTCTTCCAGGAGGAGCTCGAGCAGCACGGCGCCGACGTCCTGCGCGTGGCACTCGCCTTCGCCGGCCCCGTCGAGGACGACAAGGACTGGGCCGATGTCTCGACGACGGGAGCGGCGAAGTTCCTCGCCCGTGCCCTGCGCGTCGCCGCCGACGTCGACAGCGAGATCGACGTCGTCTGGGCGGAGGGGGATGCTGCGCTCCGCCGCGTCACTCACCGCCTGTGGGCCGATGCACCGGGGCTGGTCGAGCAGACGAAGTTCAACGTCGTCGTCGCGCGCCTCATGGAGCTCGTGAACGCCACCCGCAAGGTCATCGACAGCGGTGCCGGAGCGTCCGACCCGGCCGTCCGTGAGGCGGCAGAGGCGATCGCGGTCATCCTCGACCTGTTCGCGCCGCACACCGCCGAGGAGATGTGGGCGACGCTCGGCCACGAGCCGTTCGTCGGCCTCGCCGTGTGGCGCCAGCCCGACCCGACCCTGCTCGTCGAGGAATCCGTCACCGCGGTCGTCCAGATCGACGGCAAGGTCCGTGGCACGCTCAGCGTCTCGGCGAAGATCTCCTCGGATGAGCTCGAAGCCCTCGCGCGCGGCGACGAGAAGATCGTCCGCGCGTTGAACGGCCGCGAGATCGCCCGCGCCGTCGTGCGCGCACCCAAGGTGGTCAGTTTCACCACCGCTCGGTGACGCACGGGTGAGGGCCCGGTCCACTAGCGGACCGGGCCCTCACCCGTGTCCGGGGCCGTTTCAGAGCGCCCGCTGCGCTGTCGTCGACCCCCCTTGTGACGCCTGTGACCCCGTCTTAACTTGGGGGGCATTCACTGGGGCGGCACAGACCGCGGGGACACGGTCGACCCCTCGCCGCCTCTACTCGACGTGCAACGAGGAGACGACATGAACGACGAAACGATCAGCCCCGCAGCCCCGCTGTTCACCCGTCCGACGGAGGCGAAGGGCGCCCCGCGACACGTGATGCCGCAGAACGAGTCGCTCCCCGCGACGGCCAAGCAGATCATCGAGGACGAGACGATCCTCGACGGCAACGCACGGTTGAACCTCGCCACCTTCGTGAGCACGTGGATGGACGACGAGGCGAAGGACGTGTACACCTCGTCGTTCGACAAGAACATGATCGACAAGGACGAGTACCCCCAGACAGCAGCCATCGAGGACAACTGCTGGCGCATGCTCGCGAACCTCTGGCACTCGCCCGACGCCGGTCACAGCATCGGCACCTCGACCATCGGCTCGTCCGAGGCGTGCATGCTCGGCGGGCTCGCGTTCAAGCGCCGCTGGCAGCAGTTCCGGCGCGCGAAGGGCTTGGACACATCGACTCCGAACCTCGTGATGTCGAGCGCCGTGCAGGTCTGCTGGGAGAAGTTCTGCAACTACTTCGACGTCGAACCCCGGTTCGTTCCGATCACCGAGGAGCACAAGACCCTCGACGGTCATGATCTCGAGAAGTACGTGGACGAGAACACCATCGGCGTCGTCGCGATCATGGGCGTCACCTACACCGGCATGTACGAGCCCGTCGCCGCCATAGCCGCGGCACTCGACGCGATCCAGGAGCGCACCGGACTCGACATCCCGATCCACGTCGACGGCGCCTCGGGGGGCATGATCGCACCCTTCCTGCAGCCGGACCTGGTCTGGGACTTCCGGCTCGAGCGGGTCCATTCGATCAGCACATCGGGTCACAAGTACGGGCTCGTGTATCCCGGTCTCGGCTGGGTCGTCTGGCGGGAGGCCCGCTGGCTTCCCGAGGACCTCATCTTTCAGGTGAGCTACCTCGGCGGCGAGATGCCGACGTTCGCACTGAACTTCTCGCGGCCGGGCGCGCAGGTGCTCCTGCAGTACTACCTGTTCCTCCGCCTCGGGTTCGAGGGATACCGGGCCGTGCAGCAGGAGTGTCAGGATGTCGCGAAGTATCTCGCCGCGGGCATCGCGGCGCTCGATGCGTTCGAGCTGTGGAACGACGGCAGCGACATCCCCGTCTTCGCGTGGCGCCTGAAGCAGGGGCACACCGACAAGTGGACGCTCTACGACCTGCAGGATCGGCTGCGCATGCGCGGGTGGCTCGTACCGGCCTACCCGATGCCCGACGACCTCACCGACATCACGGTGCAGCGCATCGTCGTTCGGAACGGGCTGAGCATGGATCTCGCGCAGTCGCTGCTGGCCGACATCGAGATGGAGGTCGCCTACCTCGACGGCCTGCAGTCGCCCATGCCCACCGCAGCCGCGAACTCGGCGTTCCACCACTGAGGGGGGCATCATGTCCACATCTCAGCCTTCCCCCCGTACGACGCCGAACCACCCGCTCGCGCCACGATCGAGTGTCACGAGCTATCTCGGTGTGGGTCAGCTCGCTCTGCTGACGCTCGTCGTCGTCGCGAGCCTGCGCTCGCTGCCGGCGATGGCCGTCTTCGGCCTCGGCAGCGTGACGCTC
Organism: Microbacterium sp. AG238; assembly: GCF_003610405.1. Taxonomy (GTDB): domain Bacteria; phylum Actinomycetota; class Actinomycetes; order Actinomycetales; family Microbacteriaceae; genus Microbacterium. Next base: position 332,874 of record NZ_RAQC01000001.1, on the reverse strand, counting down.
TACATCCTCCCGGCGATCTTCTTCCTGATCCCGACGGCGCTCGTGGCCGCAGAGCTCGCGACCGGTTGGAAAGGCGGCATCTACGTCTGGATCCGTGAAGCGATGGGCAACCGCTGGGGCTTCACCGCCGTCTGGCTGCAGTGGATCCAGAACGTCGTGTGGTACCCCACGCAGCTGGCGTTCATCGCGGCCGCGCTCGCGTTCGTCTTCCTCGATCCGTCACTGTCGAGTTCGGGCTTCTTCACGGCTGTGGTGATCCTCGTGCTGTACTGGGGCTCGACGCTGGTGACGCTGCGCGGCGGGAACCTCTTCGCAAAACTGGGCTCCTGGGGCGGCATCCTCGGCACGCTGCTCCCGGCGGCCATCCTGATCGTCTTCGGAGCGATCTGGGTCTTCAGCGGCGAGAAGAGCCAGGTGCCGCTCACGCCCGACGCGGTCATCCCGCCGTTCACCGGCATCGCATCGATCGTGCTGATCGTGTCGAACTTCCTCGCCTATGCGGGCATGGAGGTCAATGCGGTGCACGTGAATCAGATGAAGGACCCCGGCCGCGGGTTCCCACGTTCGATCCTCATCTCGTCGATCCTGATCCTGCTCGTGTTCATCCTGCCGACCATCGCCATCTCGGTCGCGGTCCCGCAGGAGAAACTCGGTTTGACGAACGGCATCATGCTCGCGTTCCAGGAGTACTTCCAGCACTGGGGTGTGGGGAAGTGGGCGACGGCAGCGATGTCGGCGCTCATCGCGGCGGGTGCCCTCGCGTCCGTGATCACCTGGATCGCCGGCCCGTCGAAGGGCGTGCTCGCCGCTGCCGAGACGGGCCTTCTTCCGCCGCTGTTGCAGAGGAAGAACAAGGCCGGTGTGCAGTCGGGCATCCTCATGCTGCAGGGCACGATCGTCACGATCCTGGCGGCCATCTTCATCGTGGTGCCCAACGTCAGCGCCGCTTTCGTCGCGCTGATCGATATGGCGGCGGCGCTCTACCTGATCATGTACATGATGATGTTCGCGGCTGCGATCGTTCTCCGACGCACGCAGCCGAGCGTGAAGCGCACCTACCGCGTGCCGGCCATGGGGTTGGTCGCGGGTGTCGGGTTCGTCGCGAGCCTCGCCGCGTTCGTCTTCTCGTTCATTCCGCCGTCGGGGTTCACCGCGTTCTCGCCCGCGCTGTACCCCTGGATCGTCGGGCTGGTGATCATCGTCCTCGGGGCTCCGCCGCTCATCTTCTACGCCGCGCGCAAGCCGTCATGGGACATGCGAACCGCGGAAGAGAAGAGCGTTGCGGTCACCCACGAGGCGGACGCACCCGCCGCTGCTGGTGGCGGAACAGCGCCGAGCAGTCGGCGGCGCCCGGATCCCTCGTCGAGCCCTCCACAGACGGGGTGAGGTCTGCGGCGTCCCGAGGCAGCAGCCGGACACCGTATGGTCGGGGGCAGCGCGCCTAGCCTGACGGCGTGACTGCTCACGATCCTGCTCCGGCCCGGCGCCGCCTGGGAGTCGGCGCGCTGATCGTGCTGATCCTCGCGGCCGCGGCGGTCACCGTCGGAATCGGCGTCGTACGCTCACTCGCTGCACCGGTCGCGCTGGTGACGCCCGTCGTCACCCCGACCGCCGTCACTGACGACGTCGGCGACGACGCCGTGTACGTTCACGTCCACGGCGCGGTCGTGACGCCCGGACTCTACCGACTCGACGCCGGCGCACGGGTCGTCGACGCGGTGGCGGCGGCGGGCGGGTTCAGCTCAGCGGCCGATCCGGCAGGCGTCAATCTCGCCCGCGCCGTGACCGACGGCGAGCAGCTGTTCGTCCCCGAGCCTGGCCAGGAGCCGCCGCCGGATGCCGCGGGCGGGGGCGGCGCAGGCGTAACGGCCCCCGACCGCGTCGTCGATCTGAACACGGCGGATGCCGCGGCGCTCGACACCCTTCCGCGGGTGGGCCCGGCTCTCGCGGAACGGATCATCGCCTGGCGTACCGAGAACGGGCGCTTCACGAGTGTCGATGACCTGCTGGCGGTCTCCGGCATCGGCGAGAAGATGCTCGAGGCGCTGCGCGATCGGGTGCGGGTGTGAGCGGGCGCGTCCGCCGCCGTGACCTTCGGATGCTGCCCGTAGCGCTCGGCGTCTGGGCCGCCGCGCTCATCGCGACGAATCGTCCCGACCTCGCGGTCGCACTGGCCGGCGTACTGTGGGCCACCGCGTGCGTGCTGCTACCCGGGCTGCCGGTCCTGGCCCGCAGACGCCGTCGCGACGCTCGGCCACGACCGACGTGGATCGCGATCGCCGCTGTCGCGGTGGCGTTCTCGGCCGGGTCGGTGTCCGTGGTCGCGATGAACGTGCCCGATCGCGATCAGGCGCTCGCTCTTCCGCTCAGCGGCGGTCGCATGGTCGTCATCGAAGCAGACGTGACGGGCAAGATCGAGGCCTCCCCGACGGGCTGGCGCTTCGACGCCATCACGAGCCGAGTGCATGCTGGCGATGCGGACGTCGCGGTCAGGGTCCCGATCATCGTGCGCACGCCGGCACGTCCCGCCGGGCTCGACCTCGGCTCGGCCGTGTCGCTGACCGGCTCGGCTTCGCCCGCCCGGGCGGGGGAGCGGGCGGTCCTCGTCGTCACCTCGACCGCGCCCCCGAGCGTGTTCTCCACGCCGCACGGCCCGCTCGCTCTAGCCGCGACGCTTCGCGAGGCGCTGATCGAGCAAGCCGCATCGCTGCCGCAGCCTGGAGCCGGGCTCGTACCCGGTCTCGCTGTCGGCGACACCGCCGCTGTCACCGCGGAACTCGACGCGCAGATGAAGACCGCGTCGCTCTCCCACCTGACCGCCGTCTCCGGGGCGAACTGCGCTCTGGTGGTCGGCATCGCGTTCGTCGGCGCCGGGATGCTGGGGCTGCGGCGCCCCTGGCGCGTCGCGATCGGGCTCGCCGCGCTGTCCGGGTTCGTGATCCTGGTCTCACCCGAGCCGAGCGTGGTGCGGGCGGCTGCCATGGCCGCCATCGCGATGCTCGCAGCGCTGCTCGGGCGCGCGGGCGCGGGGGCCTCCGTTCTCTGCCTCGCGATCGTGCTCTGTCTGATCGCCGATCCCTGGCTCGCGGGCAGCATCGGGTTCGCGCTGTCGGCGACCGCCACCGCAGCACTCGTCTTGTTCGCCGGTCCGGTCAGCGATTCACTCCACCGCGCCATGCCGCGCCCTCTCGCCCTCGCTATCGCGGTGCCCGCCGCGGCGCAACTCGCATGCACTCCGATCCTGGTGATGATCGACCCCAGGCTGCCCGTGTACGCCGTGCTCGCCAACGCGCTGACAGCACCGGCGGCGCCGCTGGCGACGATCGCCGGTCTCGCGGCGTGCCTGAGCGTCGGGATGCCGTGGCTGGCGAGCGGCCTCGCCGTCATCGCCTGGCTTCCCTGCGCATGGATCGCCGCCACCGCCGAGGCGGTCGACGTCATGCCCGGCAACTCCATCGACTGGCTCCCCGATACCCCGGGGGTGGCGCTCGCCACGGTGCTCTGCGCAGCCCTTTTGCTCTCCGTTCTTCCCCGCACGCCCCGCCGGACTCGCGGGGTCTCGGCTGGGCTCGTCGCCCTCGTCGCCGGCGCAGCCGCGGGATCCGCCCTCGTGACCGGGCCGCTCGAGCGCGCGCGGACACCCGACGACTGGGCGGTCGCCCAATGCGACGTGGGACAGGGCGATGCCGTGCTCCTCCGATCAGGCGACACCGTCGCGCTGGTCGACACCGGCCCCGATCCCGCTGCCTTGGCGGCATGCCTCGACCGCTTCGGCGTCGAGCGGGTCGATCTGCTGATCCTGACGCATTTCGATCTCGACCATGTCGGAGGCGCCGACGCGATCGTGGGACGCGTCGGGACGGTGTTGCACGGCCCGGTGGCCGATCCGAAGGAGCAGGCGCTCCTCACGCGTCTCTCCGGTGCGGGCGGCAACATCGTCGAGGCTTCCGCGGGTATGGCCGGCCTCTTGAGTGACGCTGAATGGCAGGTCCTGTGGCCACGCCCCGGAAGCGACGCGTTCGCCCCCGGCAACGACACCAGCGTCGTGATCGATGTTCGTGGTGGCGGCATTCCCGCCACGCTGCTGCTCGGCGATCTGTCCGAAAGACCCCAGCTCACCCTCGGAGCCGCGCTGCGCGCGACCTACGACGTCGTGAAGGTGTCGCACCACGGCAGCGCCGACCAATCGGCATCGCTGTATCGCCGTCTCGACGCGCGTGTCGCCCTCATCGGGGTGGGGGAGAACTCCTACGGCCATCCGCGTGACGAGACCCTGGCGCTTCTGCGCTCGCTCGGCCACGAGATCGTCCGCACCGACGAGACCGGGGCAGCCGCGCTCACCGTGACCGACGACGGCATCCGCGTGTGGCGCGAGCGCGTCGCAGCGAGGTCCTGATCGAGGCGATGTCAGTCGACGCCCGGCGAGCCGTGGGCCGCACCGCCGCCCGCGTTCGCGAAAGAGATCATCCTGGCGTGCAGGTCGAGGATGATCGAGGCGAGCGATGCCGCGTCATCCGCGGCGGTCCAGAGATCGAGCGCCGTATCGAACAACCCCGCAACGATCCTGGACGTCAGGGCCGCATCGACCTCCTCCGCCCCGCGCCGCAGCAGCCCCTCGCGGATCGCGCCCGCCAACGCCGCAGACTTCGATCGCTCTCGTTCGATGAGGTGCGGATCCGATGCGATGATGATCCGACGCTCACGGATCCCCTCCCGCCAGGCTTCCAACTCCGGCGTCACCGCGAGCAGACCGTGCATGGCGAGCGCCATCGGATCGAGCCCGGCGGGCGCCGATGCGAGCGGCTCGACCACGACATCCGGGAACTCCCGTTCCCGGAGGAAGAGCACGTCGCGCTTATCGGGGAAGTGCCGGAAGAACGTCCGGGTCGTCAGGCCCGCCCGTTCCGCGATCTCCGGAACCGTCGTTCGCGCATATCCCTGCGCGCGGAACAGCTCGACCGCTGCCTGCTCCAGGCGCAGCGCGGCATCGGGGGCCCAGCGTGGCATACCGCGAGCCTACCTGACGACATGATGTGTCATCATGGGTGCGCGACCTATGACATTGCGTGTCATCACTTTCCGAATCGGAGCCCGCATGCCCCCGAACACCGCCGCTTGGCTCCCGTCCCCACGAGCGGATCTCGTCGTCGAACCCGCCGCGATGCATGAGCCGGGAGCGGGGGAGATCCTCATCCGCAGCCGCGCGATCGCGGTCAACCCGCTCGACGACGTCAAGCAGTGGACCGGGAACCTGATGTATCGCTGGCTCGGGTATCCCGCGGTGCTCGGCGAAGATGTCGCCGGCGAGGTGGCCGCTGTCGGGCCGGGGGTGACGCGTTTCGCCGTGGGAGACCGTGTGGCTGCGTACGCCGTCGGGATGGAGCGCGGCCGGCGCCACGAAGCCGAGGGCGCCTTCCAGCTCTACGTCGTCGTCAGAGAAGACCTGGCGACCCCGTTGCCCGACGGCCTTCCGTTCGAGCGAGCCGTGGTGCTGCCCCTCGCCGTATCGACCGCCGCCACCGCGCTCTTCCAGGACGACCAGCTCGCACTCCGCTCGCCGACGGCACAAGCGCGGCCGACGGGGAAGACCGTGGTCGTGTGGGGCGGCTCGACGAGCGTGGGGAGCAACGCGATCCAGCTGGCGGTTGCGGCGGGCTATCGCGTCATCGCCACCGCGTCAGCGCACAGCGAGGCCCGGGTGCGTGAGCTCGGCGCCCACCTCGTCGTCGACCGTCACGATCCCGGGGCTGTCGACGCCGTCGTGGCGGGAATCGGGGAGGACCCGCTCGTCGGCGTCGTCGCGATCGGGACGGGCTCCGGCGATGCGGCGGTGAGGATTGCGGCAGCCGGCGGAGCTCGACGCGTCGCTCTGCTGAGCCCGCCGGTCGCCTTCACGACACTCCCGCGGCGAGGCGGTCCCAGCGTGGCGTTCCTGCGCACCATGGCGAGGATCGGGCTGTCGCAACTCGCGACCCAGGTCCGAGCCCGCGCACACGGCGTCACTGCCCGATTCGTCTGGGGCAGTTCACTCATGAGCAACGACGTGGGTCCGATGCTCTGGCGGGACTACCTGCCCGCGGCTCTCGCGGCGGGCAGACACATCTGTGCGCCCGACCCGGAGATCGTCGGTGAGGGTCTGGAGAGCATTCAACACGCGCTGAACCTGCTCCACGACGGTGTTTCCGCACGGAAGCTCGTGGTCCGCCTGTAACGGCCACCGCACGGGGTCTGTGGTCGCGATTAGGCTGGGAGCATGCCGCCGAGCCCCCGCCGTCCTGCCGCCCGCAGCGCTGCGAAGTCGGCCATCAGGCAGCTCTCGTGGCGTGCCCCCGAACCGGCTCCGATCGTGCTCGTCGCGGGTCCTGAAGAGGTGTGTGCCGAGCGCGCGATCGCGGGTCTCCGCGACTACTTGAAGGCCGAAGACCCGAGTCTCGAGGTCTCCGACATCCGCGCCGACGACTACGCCGCGGGCACCCTTCTCGGCATGGCGTCGCCGTCGCTGTTCGGCGAGCCGAGGCTGGTGCGCGTCGCCGGTGTCGAGAAGTGCTCCGACGCCTTCCTCGCCGAGGCCCTCGCCTACCTCGAGAACCCGCAGGAAGGCGCCACGATCGTGCTGCGGCACACGGGCGCGAGTGTCCGCGGCAAGAAGCTGCTCGAAGCCATCCGCTCGGGTACGGGAGGCGGTGTCGAGATCTCGGTGCCGGCGATCAAGCGCGACTCCGACCGTTTCGACTTCGCCGCGGGGGAGTTCAAGGCAGCCGGCAAGCGCATCGCGCCGTCGGCCCTGCGGACCCTCGTGTCGGCGTTCGCCGACGACCTGACCGAGCTCGCTGCCGCGTGTCAACAGCTGATCTCCGATGTGCCCGGCGACATCGGCGACCAGGTCGTCGAGCGGTACTACGGCGGCCGGGTGGAGACGACCGCTTTCGCCGTCGCCGACACCGCGATCGCAGGTCGTTACGGCGAAGCGCTCATCACGCTGCGTCATGCTCTCGCCAGCGGTGCCGATCCGGTTCCCCTCGTCGCCGCCATCGCGTCGAAGCTGCGCACCATGGCGCGCGTCGCCGGCTCGCGGGAACCATCGGGCGCACTGGCCGCCCGCCTCGGCATGAAGGACTGGCAGGTCGATCGAGCCAAGCGCGACCTCGTCGGTTGGACGGAGTCGGCCCTCGCAACCGCGATCCAGGCGGCCGCCCGCGCGGACGCAGAGGTGAAGGGTGCCTCGCGCGACCCGGTCTTCGCTGTCGAGCGGCTCGTGACCGTCATCGCGACGCGGGCACCCTACGGGTCCTGAACGCGCGGCGGCAAAGCGAAAGGCCCGCCCCACGCGGGGACGGGCCTTCGACAGTGACGGCTCAGAGAGCGGCGACCTGCTTCGCGATAGCAGACTTGCGGTTCGCAGCCTGGTTCTCGTGGATGACGCCCTTGCTCACGGCCTTGTCGAGCTTCTTCGTAGCCTTCGCGAGCGCCTTCTCGGCAGCGGCCTTGTCGCCGGCGGCGATGGCCTCGCGGGTGCGACGCACCTCGGTCTTCAGCGCGCTCTTGACGGCCTTGTTGCGCTCGCGCGCCTTCTCGTTGGTCTTGTTGCGCTTGATCTGCGACTTGATGTTCGCCACGTTCGACGTATCTTTCGTTCGGAGTTTTCGGTGGATGTGCCGGACGACAGTAGAGGGATGCCGCACGGCGGTCGTGTGAGGGAGGAACCCACACGGCAAGCCGACTTCAGAGTCTATCAGGTCGCGTCGCGAGAGCCGGTATTCGCGAGGGTCGCGAGGGCGAGATCGATGACCGCGTTGAACACGCGCGGACGCATGGCGGTGACGAGGTGGCTGGTGCGGGGGACGACGATCAGCTCGGCATCCGGCGCGAGCTTCGCGAACAGGCGCTCGTTGACACGCAGCTGGTCGTACTGGCCGTTCACGAACCAGGTCGGCACATCGATCCGTCGGATCGCCGCGAGCAGGTCGAGCACCGACAGGCTGGCCAGCGCAACGTCCTGCGCATCGTAGGCGTAGCCGCCGGCGCCGAAGTCGGGCCGGGTCTCGACAGGGAGCGTCCGGTCGAGGACCCAATCGGTGATCCGCTGGCCGCGGCCCGGCAGGCGGTCGAACCCGAGGGCGAGCGCTCGGTACACCGCGAGGCCGAATCCACGGGGGATCGCCGTGCACGACGCGGCGATGAACGCCGAGACCGGGGGACGCTCTTCGCGACCGACGTAGGCGGTGCTCAGCAGCCCACCCATCGAGTGGCCCACCAGCAGTACCGGGCCGCGCTCGGCGGCATCCCGAACCGCATCGTCGATCGTGGCGAACGCGCCATCCAACGTGAAGGTCTCGGCCATCCGGGTACCATGCCCGGGCAGGTCGAGCGCGGTGACGGGGATGCCGCGCTCTCGAAGATGGGCGACCTGGGCGCGCCACATCGTCGCCGACGTTCTGATCCCGTGCACAAGCACCACCTGTGCGGTCATGTCTCCACCCTAGGGATCGCAAGCATGCACGGGGGAGCTGCTCAGCAAGCTCATGGACGAGTGAGGGCGACCGGTCATCCCGGGCCGCCCTCACTCCGCGTCAGCGTCGCCGCACGCTCATCGCATCGGCATCGCGCTGCGTCGACGCGTGACCGCGAGCACGCCACCCGCCACGAGGAGCATCGCACCGGCGAGGAGCACGCCGAGCGGCGTCTCGGCGCCGGTCACCGCGAGCTGCCCCGCACGCACGACGGTGATCGCGAAGTCGAGCGGCTGCTCGCCGGATGTCGAGATCCGCAGCGTGTGGGCTCCCACGGCGAAGTCCGCAGGGATCGCCACCCGGAACGAGGTCACACCGGAGTCGTCGGCGGCCGGGATGCCGCGAACCTCGATCGGTTCGCTGAACAGCGTCGCACCGATCTGCTGCCCGGGCTCGAGACCCGACACCCGCACATCGATGAATCCGCCCTGCTCGACTCGGGTCGTGGACAGGTCGACCTGCGCCCAGGTCCCGGTGCCGGGGTCGGTCCCCGGCTCGGTGCTCGGCTCGCCGATCCGAACGGGGACGGTGACGGTCGTCTCCGTGGCATCCGTCGTCAGGACCAGCTCCGCAGCGCCGTCGGGGAGGCCCGCCGGCAGCGGTACCGCCACGACCGCGCTCCCGCCCGCCACGGGTGCCGACGCGATGACCGAGCCGTCGAGCGAGACATCCACCGCGCCATTCTGAGGCGCGCCGAGGCTCGTCATGTCGAGGTTCGACACGGTGAGCTCGAGCATCGAGCCCGCAGCCGCGGTCTCGGGGACTCCCTGGACGCGGACGGCGTGCTTCGCGAACGACGGCGCGACCGGATGCTGCTCGCCGAGGTAGTCGATCCAGGCCTCGTGGTCGAGGAAGCCGGTGTCGACGTAGTCGGTGCCCGCAGCGAACGCGCGGAAGTTGTCTCCCGAGCCGGACGCGAGGAACGAGAGCGTGCCGATGCGGTACTCCGCGTCGAGGTCGAGCGGCTGCCCGTCGACCGTGACCGACGTGATCCGACTACCCTCCGGACGCGTGTCGTCGTAGGTGTACGACACGTTGTCCGACAGGCCCAGCTGCAGGTAGGGGCGCGACGGCACGTTGCCGTCCTTGTCACGCTGCCACTGCTGCTCGAGCACACGCACGAAGTCGGCGCCGGTGAGCGTCACCAAGGCCATCGTGTTGTTGAAGGGAAGCACCGCATACGCCTGACCCCACGTGACCGTGCCGTCCGGTACCCCCGCGACCGCGTTGGCGCCGAACTCGGCCTGCGTGTCGAACAGGTCGGCCCGGAGGCCGCCTGAGTTCGTCACTCCGATCTGCGCGCCGTTCGGCAGGTTCGCGAGGTTCGAGCGGATCGACTCGGCGACGAGGTTGCCGAGCGAGGACTCCGACGCCCGATCGTCGCGCTTGCCGCCGGCGTAGGCGCCATCGACATACGAGCCGCCCGAGTACGCGCTGGTGATGTCGGCGGAGATCGTCGCGACCGGCGTGTTGCCGATCTCGGCGAAGTCCGCGAGCGCCTTCCGGACGATCTCGTCGACCTCGGCCACCCGCGGGTAGGTCGCGATCAGGTCGGCGGCGGGAGTCTTCGTCTGCCCCACGTTCTCCTGCGTGTGAGCGACGACCTCGCCGCTCGCCGGATCGACCGAGAGGACGACCTTGCCGACGAACTCCCCGTACGAGCCGGTCTGCACGATCGGACGCGTCCGATCCGTTCCCGGGATCGGCGCCGACCACGCGTACAGCTTGTGCGTGTGACCGGTGTAGATGGCATCGACCTCGGGGGAGGTCTCGTTAACGATGCGAGCGAAGACCGCACTGTCGGCCACGGCCTCGTCGAGGCTCGCGTCCGACGCGCTGTCGGCCGCACCCTCGTGGTAGAGCGCGACGATGACGTCGGCCTGATCACCCGAGCCGTCGGTGAGGTCGGCCGCGACGCGGTTGACCGCCTCGACCGGGTCGCCGAACTCGAGCCCGGCGATGCCCGCGCCGCTCACCAGCGCCGCGGTCTCCTCGGTCACGACGCCGATGACGCCGATCGTGAGGCCCTGCGATTCGATGAGCGCGTACTCGTCGAACTGCGGGTCGGTCGTGCCACTGGCGTAGACGTTCGCCCCGAGGTGGGTGAAGTCGGCACGCGGGATGACGCGGTCGCGCAGGTCGGCGAAGCCGCGGTCGAACTCGTGGTTGCCCACGGCGCTCGCCCGCAGGTCGAGAGCGTTCAGCACGTCGATCGTCGGCTCGTCCTGCGCCAGCGACGACGCCGGGAGCGAGGCCCCGATGTTGTCACCGGCCGACAGGAGCACGGCGCCGGGAGCCGCGGCTCGCAGCTCCTCGATCGTCCCGGCGAAGCCGACGGTTCCGGGGATCTCCGGCTGCGCCTTGGTCTCGCCGACCGCGGGCTTGGGCGGCGTGACGCCGGTGATGCGGCCGTGGAAGTCGTTGATCCCGAGCAGCGTCAGATCGATCGGCTCGACAGGGGCAGCGGCTCCCGCCGAAAGACCGACCTTGACCGGGTCGTGGTCGGACGAGCGGTAGGGGCCGTCGTCATAGAACAGGGCGCCGTGATTGTTGTAACGGCTGTACTCGAACGAGACGGGCTCACCCGAGTTGATGTTCCAGATGTCGGCGCCGGTCGCGCGCTGGCGTGCCGCGTCGTTCATCAGAACATGGTCGAGTGAACCCGCGAGGCCCGAAAAGGAATAGCTCGACTTCTCGATGCCGAGAGCGACCTCGGCCGATTCGTAACCTGCGCCTCGCAGCACCTCGATGGGGTCTTCGCGGGTGTACGAGTTGAAGTCGCCCACGAGGATGACGGCGTCGGTGTCGCCCTGGATGGTCGGGACCCACTCGCTGAGCGCGGTCGCCTGACGCACGCGCGACTCGTTGGACTTGCCCTGTCCGTTCGGGTCCTCGCCATCGCCCGGCCAGGGTCCGGCCGAGCCCTTCGACTTGAAGTGGTTCACGACGAGGAGGAACTCCTCACCCCCGCCGGCCGGCGCGAACGTCTGCGCGATCGGCTCGCGTGCGTTGCCGAACGCCTGTCCGTCCGCCGAGAGCGTGCCGAGAGCGCGCGCATCGCCGACACGTTCGACGAGCGCCGGCTGGTAGATGATCGCGTTGGTGATCACGTCACGCAGGGATGCCGGCGGGAGCTCGGCCGACGACGGAACATAGGCCCACTTGCCGGGCTCCGAAGCAGCGTTCAGCGCCGCGACCAGCGAAGCCGTCGCTTCGTCGACGGTCTCGCCGAGCGCTGCGGAGTCCTCGATCTCCATCAGACCCACGACAGAGGCGTCGAGGGTGTTGATCGCCGCGACGATCTTCGCCTGCTGACGCTCGAGGTCATCGGCGTCCCACGCTCCGCGCTGATCGCAGCCGCCCTGCACGTTGACGCCGTCGCCGGTGCGATCTGTGTAAGCGTCACAATCGCTGTCGTCGACCCCCAATGTCGTGAAGTAGTTCAGGACGTTGAACGACGCCACGCTGAGATCGCCGCCGACCGCTGCCGGGGAGGCCGGGCGATCGACGGTGAAAAGGACCTGGTCGCCCGCGCCGGTCGCGTCGCCGACGCGGAACTGCGTCGGATTCAGCTTCCAGGTGTCGTTGCGGTAGTCCAGGACGTACGCGCCGCTCAGGGTCGCGCTGCCGCCGACCACGGGCGGCTCGTCGAGCGACAGGTACGCGGGGATCAGATCGCCGTTCACCAGCGCACCCGTATCGCGGTCTCGCGCCGCGAAGTTGATGGAGCCACCGTCGTCGAGCACGACTCCACGTGCGAGGTTGTCGGCAGCGACCGCCGCGGCCTCGGCAGATCCGGGTCGCGCGGCATCCGTCGGCTGGCGCAGCGGCGTGCCATCGGTCGCCAGACCCACCTCGCCGTACTGGCCGGTCGAGTAGGTGTTGCTGATGGTGAACTGCTCGTCGACCTCGACGAGCATCGACTCGAGCGCCTCGCGCGCAGCGACGTCACGCGGCCATTCCGCGAGAGTCACCGGCGCGGGAGCTACTGCGGCCGCGTCCAGCCGCTCAGCCGCACCGGCCGCGACGGAGAGCTGGGTGAGCCCGTTGAACTCGCTCGCGACACCCGTCACCCGCACGTTGTCGCCGAGTGCGACCTCGCGTGCCACCGCCGCTGTGCGGGTGTAGACGAAAACGGCATCCGAAGACGTGCGGTCGGGGTCGTAGGCGCCGCCGCTGCCGGCGGTCTGAATGACGTAACCGTTGTAGCCGCCGGTCGCGTAGTGCGCGGTGACGACGCCCTCGGTCGTGACGGTCGTGCCGGCAAGGGGAGTGGCGTCGCCGGAGCCCTGGATCTCGGCGATCGAGACCACCGCGGGCTCGGCCGGCTGCTCCGGCTCGCCGGGCTCTTCCGGCGGGCCTGCGACGCGTCCTTGCGGTGTCGGCGCACCCGCGGTGAAGTCCGCGGCATTGTCTGCCGAATTGCTACCGTCCATGCTCCGCGCGACGCTCGTCGCGTTGGACGTCGCGGGTGCCGCAGCCGAGCCGGCGAAGTCCGTCGCGTTGCCCCAGCCGACGTAGTCGACGACTGTGTCGTTCTGGGCGAGGCCCGATCCGCCGCTGAGCGCGGTCGTCGAGCTCACGAGCGCGACCTTGCCCTGGGTGCCGCTCATCGGGATGGAGCCCTCGATGTCGGCGGTGAAGCCCGGGAGCTGGGCATCGCCGCCGACCGCCTGGCCGATCAGCAGATGTCCGCCGGGCTCGATCGTCGCGCCCGCCAGCGTGGTGACCTGCCAGCTGGAGCCCGTGGCGGAGGCGTACTGAACGCTCCAGCCGTCGAGCGAGACGGCCGCATCCGAGGTGTTGCGCAGCTCGATGAAGTCACGATTCAGCGGGGCACCGCTGTTGCCGCCACCGCCGTAGATCTCGTTGATCACGACGGGCGCGTCGGCGCTGACGGCGGCAGTCGCCGGCATCGCGGCCCAACCCACACCTCCCGCCACGATCGCGACGGCGGCGCTGGAGGCCACCCATCTCTGCCAGGGTCGTCGCGCGGGCGCGACAGGGTCTGCTGTGATCACGGTGCTCTCCCGGGGGCGGACCGGGCACGGGGATTTCGCGCAATTGCCGGCCGCCGCATTGAGCATTCGACGCCACTGATGTGTTCGGCAAGTAGCGGAATGGTTAATTGTTTTTCACCAGACCAGTTACTGGCGTGTCCGTCGCCGGTCCTCGTACCATCACGCGCGCGAGCTTCTGCGGCAGTGTCGTCTCGCCACCCCGGGTAGACTTCCCGGGACATGTCTCCGCGCGCACTCCAGCCGCTCGCGCCTGCCGCAACGCCGCCCGAGCTCATCCGCAACTTCTGCATCATCGCCCACATCGACCACGGCAAGTCCACGCTGGCCGATCGGATGCTGCAGATCACCGGCGTTGTCGCCGACCGCGACATGCGCGCTCAGTACCTCGACCGTATGGACATCGAGCGTGAGCGCGGCATCACGATCAAGAGCCAGGCGGTGCGGATGCCGTGGTCGAAGGACTCGGGCACGTTCGCGCTCAACATGATCGACACGCCGGGTCACGTCGACTTCACCTACGAGGTCAGCCGATCGCTCGCGGCGTGCGAGGGTGCGATCCTGCTCGTCGACGCGGCGCAGGGCATCGAGGCTCAGACCCTTGCGAACCTGTACCTCGCGCTCGAGAACGATCTGCAGATCATTCCGGTGCTGAACAAGATCGACCTTCCCGCTGCCGACCCCGAGAAGTACGCGGCCGAGCTCGCGAACCTGATCGGCGGCGACCCGGAAGACGTCCTTCGCGTGAGCGGCAAGACCGGCATGGGCGTCGAGGAGTTGCTGGATCGCATCGTCGACCGCATCCCGGCCCCCGTCGGAGACCCCGACGCTCCGGCGCGCGCCATGATCTTCGACTCGGTCTACGACGCCTACCGCGGTGTGGTCACCTACGTCCGCATGGTCGATGGCAAGCTCGAGCCCCGCGAGCGCATCCAGATGATGTCGACGCGCGCGACGCACGAGCTGCTCGAGATCGGCGTGTCGAGCCCCGAGCCGATTCCCACCAAGGGACTCGGCGTCGGCGAGGTCGGCTACCTCATCACCGGCGTGAAGGACGTCCGCCAGTCCAAGGTCGGTGACACGATCACCAATCATCGGAAGCCCGCGACGGAGGCCCTGCCGGGGTACACCGACCCGAAGCCGATGGTGTTCTCGGGCATCTACCCGATCGACGGCAGCGACTACGGCGACCTCCGCGAGGCGCTCGACAAGCTGAAGCTGTCGGACGCGTCGCTGCAGTACGAGCCCGAGACCTCCGTCGCCCTCGGTTTCGGCTTCCGATGCGGCTTCCTCGGGCTTCTCCACCTCGAGATCATCACCGAGCGCCTGTCACGCGAGTTCGGCCTCGACCTCATCACCACCGCGCCGTCGGTGACCTACGAGGTCGCGACCGACACCGGCGAGACCGTCGTGGTGACCAACCCCAGCGAGTACCCCGACGGGCGCGTCGCCGAGGTGTCGGAGCCGGTCGTCAAGGTCGGCATCCTCGCGCCGAAGGACTACGTCGGCACCGTCATGGAGCTGTGCCAGTCGCGTCGCGGCACGCTGCTGGGCATGGACTATCTGAGCGAAGACCGCGTCGAGCTGCGCTACAACATGCCGCTCGGCGAGATCGTGTTCGACTTCTTCGATCACCTCAAGTCGCGCACGCAGGGCTACGCGAGCCTCGACTACGAGCCCGCCGGATCGCAGACCGCCGACCTGGTGAAAGTCGACATCCTGCTGCAGGGCGAGAAGGTCGACGCTTTCAGCTCGATCGTCCATCGCGAGAAGGCGTACGCCTACGGCACGATGATGACCGAGCGCCTGCGCAAGCTCATCCCGCGCCAGCAGTTCGAGGTGCCGATCCAGGCCGCCATCGGCGCGCGCATCATCGCCCGCGAGAACATCCGCGCCATCCGCAAGGACGTCCTCGCCAAGTGCTACGGCGGTGACATCACCCGCAAGCGCAAGCTCCTCGAGAAGCAGAAAGAGGGCAAGAAGCGCATGAAGATGGTGGGTCGTGTCGAGGTGCCGCAGGAGGCGTTCATCGCCGCGCTGTCGGGCGACGTCGAAGGCAAGGACAAGAAGTAGCCCCACCGGGAGCAACGAGGAGACCCATGCATCAGCGACGCGGGACCTTCCGAGACGAGACCGTCGACTACGCGGCGGTCGGTGCGACGCGCGCGCACGACCTGATGGCGTATCCGCCGGAGCAGAGCATCCCCGCCGAGGATGCCTGGCGCATCGGCAGCGGGCAGTCTCGGTTCGACACCGCCGCCGACCTCCTGATGTCGTGGGCGGCGCTCCGAGGCGCGGGGCTGCGGGTGGCCGATGTCCGGCCGGCCTCAGGTCCGATGTACACCGGCGTCGCGTTCGACGACCAGGGCAACGCCGTCGCGCCCAGCAGCATGGACCACGAGCAGCGCTTCGCGGCGGACGGCACTCCCTACGTGGGTGCCGGCACGACGCTACGGGTCCATGGGCGAGTGTCGGGTCTGAACGCGGATGCCGAACTCCGCGTGATCTTCGTCGACGAGGAGCCCCGACGCGTCGCGTTCGCTCTCGGTACGGTCGGCGGTTCCGTGGTCAGCGGGGAGGAGTCTTTCCTCCTCGAGTGGCGCGACAACGACGAGGTGTGGTTCGTGGTGCGCGCGTTCGACAGGCCGACGGCGCTGGCCTACCGCATGCTCAAGGGCCTCGTCCGCCGCCGCCGCCGGCTGCTGTTCCAGGGATACCTTCGCGCGATCTCGCCGCTGTACGCGACGCCCGGCGCCTGATGGGGGCGGCACTGCCGATCGGTGATCCGGTGCCGGTCGGCGGCACCCTGCCCGACGACCTCGTCATCGCCCCCGACGTTCCGTTCGGGGTGTACGTGCACGTCCCGTTCTGCCGCGTGCGATGCGGCTACTGCGATTTCAACACGTACACAGCCACGGAACTGCGCGGTGCTCGTCAGGACGCGTACGCCGACGAGGTGCTGCGCGAGATCGCCCTGTCGGCTGCCCTGATCGACGAGCGCGGCCCCCGTCGTGCGGCACAGACGGTGTTCTTCGGCGGCGGCACCCCCACGCTGCTACCGGCGGGAGATCTCGCGCGGATGCTGAGCGGCGTGCGTGAGACGTTCGGCATCGCCGCGGGTGCGGAGGTCACCGTCGAGGCGAACCCCGACACGATGAGTCCACGAGTCGCCGACGAACTGGCGGCCGCCGGTGTCACCCGTCTGTCGATCGGCATGCAGTCCGCCGTGCCGCACGTGCTGGCTGCGCTCGATCGCACGCATGATCCCGCCAACGTGTCGACCGCCGTCGCCGCTGCCCGCGGGGCTGGGCTCGACGTCTCGGTCGACCTGATCTACGGCGCGCCGGGGGAGAGCCTCGACGATTGGCGACGCTCCGTCGACACCGCCGTCTCGCTCGAGCCCGATCACGTGTCCGCCTACGCCCTGATCATCGAGGAGGGCACGCGCCTCGAGCGGCAGATCCGACGCGGCGAGGTCGCCGCGCCCGACGATGATCTGCAGGCCGACATGTACGAGCTGGCCGACGAAAGCCTGGCCGACGCGGGCTTCTCCTGGTACGAGGTGTCGAACTGGGCGAGGTCGACGGATCAACGCTCGCGCCACAACCTCGCCTACTGGCGGGGGACCGATTGGTGGGGCTACGGGCCCGGCGCCCACAGCCACGTCGCCGGTCTCCGGTGGTGGAACGTCAAGCATCCCGCCGCGTACGCCCAGCGACTGGCAGCGGGACACTCGCCCGCGGCGGGCCGGGAGCGCCCCGATGCGGACGCGCTGCGGCTGGAGTCCGTGCTCCTGCGCTCTCGCATCGTCGAAGGGCTCGGGATCGACGAGTTGGGCGACCCCGGCCGGCGAGCCGTGGCCTCGCTCATCGCCGACGGCCTGATCGAGGGCGCCGACGCGGTGCGCGGGCGCATCGTGCTCACCCGGCGCGGACGTCTCATGGCCGACGCCGTCGTTCGCGCACTGACGGAGTGACCGCCGGGAGGCGATCGCGGTCGTCCACGCGATAGAATTGGCACTCACAGACTTCGAGTGCCAAGCAGGAGGTGACGGACATGGTCTCAGAGCGCGGACTGCAGGTGCTGCGGGCGATCGTGCAGGACTATGTCGACACCCGCGAGCCCGTGGGTAGCAAGTCGATCGTCGAACGGCACGCGTTCGGCGTGTCGGCTGCCACGATCCGCAACGACATGGCGCTCCTCGAGGACGAGGAGCTCATCGCCGCCCCCCACACCTCGTCGGGACGCGTTCCGACCGACAAGGGCTACCGCGTCTTCGTCGATCATCTCGCGGGCCTCCGCCCGCTGAGCGCTGCACAGCGCTCAGCGATCACGACCTTCCTCGACGGGCCCACCGACCTCGACGACCTGCTGGTGCGCACGGTCCGCGCCCTCACCCAGCTGACCGGTCAGGTCGCCATGGTGCAGTACCCGTCGTTCGCGCGCGCCCAGGTGTCGCACCTCGAGCTGGTGGACTTGGGCGGTGGACGCCTCGTCGTCATCGTCGTGACCGACACCGGCCGGGTCTCGCAACGGGTCGGAGTCGTGCGGACGCTTCTCGACGGAGCGCAGTTCGAGGTCGCCAAGGCGACGCTGCGCGCTGCCGTGACGGGCGTGGCGGTCCGCGACGCGGTCACTGCCGTCACGGCTCTCGCAGAGGGAGATCCCGTCGCCGATCCGATCGGCGAGGCCGTGCGGGAGGTCTCGCGCATCCTCGTCGAGGAACTCGAGACCTTCCGCCAGGACCGCCTGGTGATGGCGGGCACAGCGACGCTCGCTCGGCGCGAAGCCGACTTCCGCGGCAGCATCTACCCATTGCTCGAAGCGATCGAGGAGCAGGTGACGCTGCTCCGGCTCATGGGCGAGATGGTCGCCGACGACCGCGGCGTCGCGGCGCGCATCGGCCGCGAGAACGAGGCGTACGGACTGTCCGAGGCCTCGGTCGTGACGAGCGACTACGACGTCCCGGGGTCACGTGCCCGGGTCGGTCTCATGGGACCGACCCGCATGGACTACCCGACGAACCTCGCGACGGTCCGCGCCGTCGCGCACTACCTCAGCCGGCTCCTCGACGAAGACGAGAAGTCGCGCTGACCCGACCCATCCACGCCCGCAGGGGCGGAAAGGCGATCCGTGGCTGACCACTACGAGGTCCTGGGCGTCGCGCGCGACGCGTCGCCCGACGAGATCAAGAAGGCGTACCGACGCCTCGCACGAGAGCTGCACCCCGACGTGAACCCGGGGGAGGACGCGTCCGAGCGATTCAAGCTCGTCACGCACGCCTACGACGTCCTCAGCGACCCGGAACAGCGTCAGCGCTACGACATGGGCGGCGACTCCGCCGGCGGTTTCGGTGGCGCTGCCGGCTTCGGGGGCTTCAGCGACATCTTCGAGACCTTCTTCGGGGGTGGTGGCGGCGGTGGCCGTGCCGGGCGCCCGCGCTCTCGACGTGAGCGCGGGCAGGATGCCCTCGTTCGGGTGACCCTCGAGCTCGGTGACGTCGTCTTCGGTGTGCACCGAGACATCGAGGTCGACACCGCGGTGCTCTGCGACACCTGCCAGGGCTCCTGCTGCCAGCCGGGAACCCAGCCCGTCACATGCGATGTCTGCCATGGCGCGGGAAACGTCCAGCGCACCGTCCGGAGTCTGCTGGGCAACGTCGTGACGTCGCAGCCCTGCAACGTTTGCCAGGGCTACGGCACGACCATCCCGTATCCGTGCACGACCTGCCAGGGTCAGGGACGCGTCCGGGCCCGCCGAACGGTCTCGCTCGACATCCCCGCCGGCGTCGAGACCGGACTGCGCCTCCAGCTCCCCGGCTCGGGCGAGGTCGGTCCCGCCGGTGGACCGAACGGCGACCTGTACCTCGAGGTCACGGTCAACCCCCACGACGTCTTCAGCCGCGAGGGCGACGATCTACTCGCGACGCTCGAAGTGTCGATGCCGGATGCCGTGCTGGGCACCAGCACGACGATCGAGTCCCTCGACGGACCCGTTGAGCTCGAGCTGCGTCCCGGAGTGCAGTCCGGTGACGTCCTCACTATCAAGGGGCGCGGCATCACGCCTCTCCGTGGCTCGAACCGCGGCGACCTGCGTGTCGGCGTCCACGTCGTGACCCCGACGCGACTCGACGCCAAGGAACGAGCGCTGATCGAAGAGCTGAAGAAGCGCACGAAGTCTCCGGCGCCACAGCTCGCGCAGTTCCACCAGGGGATGTTCGCCAAGCTCCGCGACCGGTTCCGGAACAGCTGACCGCATGGCGCTGCACTTCCTCGTCGACCTGCCCCTCACCGCCCGACCGGGCGAATCGGTCGAGCTCACCGGCGCCGAAGCGCATCACGCGGCCGGTGTCCGTCGCGTGCGGGTCGGCGAGACGGTGACGGTGGGCGATGGTGCGGGTGCGTGGCTCGAAGGCACCGTCACGGCGGCCGACCCGAAGCTCGTCCGCATCGAGGTGCGCGTCCGCGACGAGTACCCCGCGCCCGCTCGACGCGTCACGTTGATCCAGGCGCTCGCGAAGGGCGATCGGGACGAGCTCGCGGTGCAGGCCTGCACCGAGCTCGGCATCGACGCGATCGTCCCGTGGCAGGCCACCCGAAGTGTTTCGCGCTGGAGCGGCCCGAAGGTGGAACGCGGGGTCCAGCGCTGGGCGACCATCGCACGAGAGGCGGCGAAGCAGGCGCATCGCGCGTGGCTGCCCGCCGTGGAGGCGCCCCTGTCGACGGCTGAGGTCGCACAGCGGTGCGCCCGTGAACGCGTGCTCGTGCTCGAGCCGACGGCGACGCGACGGCTCAGCGATGTCGACGCGGGGGAGGGCGACGTCTCGCTCGTCGTCGGGCCGGAGGGCGGAATCGCCCCGGAAGAACTCGACGCGCTGACCGCCGCCGGTGCGATCACCGTACGTCTGGGCGACACGGTGCTGCGGACGTCGACCGCCGGCCCCGCTGCGCTCGGCGTGGTGAACGTCGCCATCGGGCGCTGGTGACACCGGCCCGTCCCGGCGCCGAACCCCGTCGATAGACTGAAGCCATGAGCGAACCGTCCGTCTTCACGCGCATCCTCCGCGGCGAGATCCCCTCGGAGATCATCGCCGAGACCGAAAACGTGTTCGCCATCCGCGACATCGCGCCGCAGGCGCCCGTCCACCTCCTGGTGATCCCCAAGACCGAGCGCTACCGCACGGTGGTCGAGCTCGCCGCGGGCGACCCCGCCCTCCTCAGCGAGCTCATCGGGCTCGCCAACGCCGTCGCCGCCGAGCACGCCGACGGCGACTTCCGCCTGATCTTCAACACCGGCCCGGGCGCGGGACAGACCGTGTTCCACGTTCACGCCCACGTCCTCGCCGGCGACCTCTCCGAAGGGAGCCTCGGTGGCTGATGCTTCCGAACCCGCCGTCGCGACGATCCTCGCCGACGGTGTCGCCATGGTCCAGCTGCTGGGCCCCCAAGACAGACTCCTCCGCGTCGTCGAGCGCGAGCACCCCGACGTGGACGTGCTCGTGCGCGGCAACGAGATCACACTCACGGGAACGACGGATGCCGTTGCGGCGGCCAAGACGCTCGTCGACGAGCTGATCGCGATGGCGCGCGCCGGGCAGGGGCTCGACCCGAGCGACGTCACGACCTCGAGCCGCATCCTGCAACGCCGCAACGGCGACGAGGGCCTCCGTCCCTCCGAGGTGCTGGGCGAGGCGATCCTCTCGTCGCGCGGCAAGGTCATCCGACCGAAGACGCTGGGGCAGAAGGCATACGTCGACGCGATCGATGAGAGCACGATCGTCTTCGGCATCGGTCCTGCCGGAACCGGCAAGACGTACCTCGCGATGGCGAAGGCCGTGCAGGCGCTGCAGCGCAAAGAGGTCAACCGCATCATCCTCACTCGACCCGCCGTCGAAGCGGGCGAGCGCCTCGGCTTCCTCCCCGGGACCCTCACCGACAAGATCGACCCGTACCTTCGGCCGCTCTACGACGCCCTCAACGAGATGCTCGACCCCGAGCTCGTTCCCAAGCTCATGGCCACGGGCACGATCGAGGTCGCACCGCTCGCCTACATGCGCGGGCGCACGCTGAACGACTCGTTCGTCGTGCTCGACGAAGCTCAGAACACCACGCCCGAGCAGATGAAGATGTTCCTCACGCGTCTGGGCTTCGGCACGCGCATGGTCGTCACCGGCGACATCACGCAGGTCGACCTTCCCCAGGGAACGTCGGGGCTGCGAACGGTGACGCGCGTGCTGAAGAACATCGACGACATCCACTTCGCCACCCTCACGAGCGACGACGTCGTGCGCCACACGCTGGTCGGCCGCATCGTCGATGCCTACAGCGAGTACGACGAGCAGCGCCTCGCTGCCCGTCGCGAGCGCGACGAGGCGAGCGAGTTCGCCAACCGGGCCGAGCGGCGCACCGCGACACGGCCCGTCGGTCCGCGCGACCGGCTCCCGAAACGAGGACGTTCATGACCATCGAGATCACCAACGAATCCGGCGTGTCCGTCGACGAGACCGTGCTCCTGCGGCTGACCGAGCACAACCTCGCCCAGCTGAACGTGAGCCCGGATGCCGACCTCGCCATCCTCCTCGTCGACGAGGGCGCCATGGAGTCGCTGCACGTGCAGTGGATGGACGAGCCCGGGCCCACCGACGTGCTCAGCTTCCCGATGGACGAACTCCGCCCGGGCACCGAGGACGCGCCGACGCCTCCGGGTCTCCTGGGTGACATCGTGCTGTGCCCACAGGTCGCCGAGGCCCAGGCCCAGGCGGCGCGGCACACGACGCTCGACGAACTCATCCTCCTCACGACGCACGGGCTGCTGCACCTGCTCGGATTCGATCACGCCGAGCCGGACGAGGAGCGCGAGATGTTCGGGCTCCAGCGCGAGCTGATCTCGGCCTTCCACGCAAGCGAGCGCCGCCGCGCGTGACCGTCTTCCTCCTCGTCCTCGGCGCGGTGTTCCTCGTCGCGCTCGGGGGCCTGATGGCCGCACTCGACGCCGCGCTCGGAGTGACATCGCGCGCCGACCTCGCCGATTGGGCCGAGACGAGCCGACGGCAGCAGGCCTTGCGTCGCATCGCGGACGATACGACGGCGCACGCGAACGCCGTCGTCTTCATCCGCATCCTCGCGGAGTCGACGGCTGCGGTGTTCGTCACGGCTGCATTGACGTTGGCGCTCGAGAACCTGTGGTGGGCGATCCTCGTCGCCGCCCTTCTGATGACGGCGGTGTCGTTCGTCCTGGTCGGCGCGAGCCCGCGGGCGGTCGGGCGCCAGCACGCCCGCGGCCTGCTCATCGCCTGCGCCCCGATCGTGCGCGGTGCTCGGATCGTGCTCGGCCCGCTTGCTCACCTCCTGGTCATCGTCGGCAACCGCGTGACCCCCGGAGTCTCCCGCGGCACGTCGTTCGCCTCGGAGGAACAGCTATTGAGCATGGTCGACGAGGCGGTCTCGCAAGACCTGATCGAGGCCGATGACCGTGACCTCATCCACTCCGTCTTCGATTTCACCGATACGCTCGTGCGGTCGGTGATGGTGCCGCGGACCGATATGGTCACGGTGCCGCAGACCGCGACGACGCACGAGGCGCTCGCGCTCTTCCTCGAGCGGGGTGTGTCACGGGTGCCGGTCACCGACGACGAGCGCGACGACATCGTCGGTGTGGTCTACCTGAAGGACCTCGTGCAATTCTCGTACGGGGAGGCGTCGGGCTGGCGCGACGTCCCCGTGGGACGAGTGGCGCGGCCGGCCGTGTTCGTGCCCGAGTCGATGCGAGCTGAGTCGCTGCTGCAGCAGATGAAGCGGGATGCCGTCCACGTGTGCCTCGTCGTCGACGAGTACGGCGGGGTCGCCGGGCTCATCACCCTCGAAGACCTCATCGAGGAACTCGTGGGCGAGATCGCCGACGAGTACGACCGGGGCGCCGCCGAGGTCGTCGAGCTCGAGCCCGGCCGATACCGCGTGAGTGCACGGTTGGGCCTCGATGAGGTCGGCGAGCTGTTCGGCATCGAGCTGGACGACGACGACGTCGACTCGATCGGCGGTCTGCTCGGCAAGACGCTCGGACGGGTCCCGATGCCCGGCGCGACGGTGACGGTCGACGGGATCACGATCACCGGTGGGGTCTCACGCGGACGCGGGCGGGGTCTCGCGACCGTCTTCGTCGAACGCGCCCCGGCCGACGAGACGGACGACATGGCACACCCGCGTACCGGCGAGGTCCGCGTGGCACGAAGAGGAGAAGACAGCAGATGACCGCAGCAGAGACCCGGTCGGGGTTCGTGACCTTCGTCGGTCGCCCCAACGTCGGCAAGTCCACTCTGACGAACGCCCTCGTGGGGGAGAAGGTCGCGATCACCAGCGACAAGCCGCAGACGACGCGGCGCGCGATCCGCGGCATCCTGAATCGGCCCGGCGGCCAGCTCGTCATCGTCGACACACCCGGCATCCACAAGCCGCGGACGCTGCTCGGCCAGCGGCTGAACGACCTCGTCGAGCAGGTCCTGGGCGACGTCGACGTCATCGGCTTCCTGGTTCCCGCCGTCGACAAGGTCGGCCCCGGCGACCGCCGCATCGCCGCATCGCTCGACGGCTACCCGCGCGCCAAGAAGGTCGCGATCGTGACGAAGACCGATCTCGCCGGCCGTGACGAGATCATGGAGCGTCTCATGGAGGTCGACAGCCTCCGCGAGGATTGGGCTGCGGTGATCCCCCTCTCCGCAGTCACGGCCGAGCAGCTCGACGTGCTGTCCGACGAGCTGCTCGCCCTCATGCCCGAGGGGCCGGCGCTGTACCCCGACGATGTCGTCACGGACGAGTCGACCGAGGACCGGATCGCCGAGATCATCCGCGAAGCCGCCCTCGAAGGCGTGCGCGATGAGCTGCCCCACTCGATCGCCGTCACGGTGGAGGACGTCGCTCCTCGCGACGGCTCCGACCTCACGGACGTCTACGCAAACATCGTCGTCGAGCGCGACAGCCAGAAGGCCATCATCATCGGCCGCAAAGGCTCCCGGCTCGCGGATGTCGGTGCTCGTGCCCGCGCTCAGATCGAGCCGCTTCTCGGGACCCGGGTGTTCCTCTCGCTGCGGGTGCGTGTCGCGAAGGAATGGCAGCGCGATCCCAAGCAGCTCGGGCGCCTCGGCTTCTAGCCGACCTCGCGCATCGCCGACTGGATGACGACGACATCCTCACCGAATTCGGCGTCCGCCGCTTTCTGGAGTGTTCCGTCGTCCCACACGACCGTGACCCAGAGGCGACCGTCGTACGCGCCGGATGCGAGCACCGTGTCGCCGAGGGTGTCGTGCACCCGCTGTTCGACGTCGTGGAGCTCGGCGTCGTCCGCCCTGCCGGGGACCCCGCCGGTGGGGTCGGGAAGCGGCATCGGATCGTAAAGCGCGAGCGGTACCGCCGGCGCAGTGACGGCGAACGACGATCCGTCGTAACGCCCCTGGACGGCATAGGTACCCCAGGTCGAGCCGGACATCGTGGTCGCGTCGGTCAGAGATTCCCAGTCCCACCCCGTGAGGGGAATGCCGGAGCACTGCGGCGGGGCCGACTCCGCGACGGCGCCGAGACACAGCTGAGCGCCCGAGCCGTCGTCGAGGACGGTCCCCTGGGCCACGACGTCGCCGGCGGGCGGAGCGGGGTCGAGCGAGGTCGGCGCGGCCGCAGGTGTCGAGGCGCAGCCCGCGGTCAGGGCTATCGCACACATGATGAGGGCGAACAGGCCCGCGCGCGGAGTACTCATATCCCGACAGTGTCGCGCACGACGCCATCGTCTCAGCGGCGGCACGCCTGTGTGCGGCGGACGGATGAGCGGGGTGTAACCTGGGCGCATGCGCTTCGGCCGACTGCTTCTCCTTAGTCGCCGCGACGAGTCCTCGTTCTAGGGCCTCTCTCGTCGCGGAGCTTCGCGTTGGCCCGCCACACCGGATGAGGAAGAGCGAGACGACCATGGAGAACAACCAGAAGCCCTCGGGCATGCCGATTCACAAGTATCGGCCGTTCCACGAGCAGATCCGCGTCGATCTGCCAGACCGAACCTGGCCAGCGAAGCGCATCGAGACGGCGCCCCGCTGGTGCGCGGTCGACCTGCGCGACGGCAACCAGGCTCTCATCGATCCGATGAGCCCCGAGCGCAAGCGCGTGATGTTCGAGCTGCTCGTGAAGATGGGCTACAAGGAGATCGAGGTCGGGTTCCCGAGCGCGAGCCAGACCGACTTCGACTTCGTTCGTCAGCTGATCGAAGACGGCCTGATCCCCGACGATGTGACGATCCAGGTGCTCACCCAGGCGCGCGAACACCTCATCAAGCGCACGTACGAGGCGATCGCCGGTGCGAAGCAGGCCATCGTGCACCTGTACAACTCGACGAGCATCCTGCAGCGCGAGGTCGTCTTCCGCACCGACCGCCAGGGCATCATCGACATCGCGCTCGAGGGCGCGCGCCTGTGCCGGCAGTACGAGCAGACGGTCCCCGAGACGGCCGTCTACTACGAGTACTCGCCTGAGAGCTATACCGGCACCGAGCTCGAGTTCGCCGTGGACGTCTGCAACCAGGTCATCGAGATCTTCGAGCCGACGCCCGACCGCAAGGTCATCATCAACCTTCCCGCGACCGTCGAGATGGCCACGCCGAACGTGTACGCCGACTCGATCGAGTGGATGAGCCGACACCTCGCTCATCGCGAGAACGTCGTGCTGTCGTTGCATCCCCACAACGACCGTGGCACGGCGATCGCTGCCGCGGAACTGGGCTACATGGCCGGCGCCGATCGCATCGAGGGCTGCTTGTTCGGCAACGGTGAGCGCACCGGAAACGTCGATCTCGTGGCTCTTGGCATCAACCTGTTCACACAGGGCATCGACCCGCAGATCGACTTCAGCGACGTCGACGGCATCAAGCGCACGGTCGAGTACTGCAACCAGCTGCCCGTTCCCGAACGGAGCCCCTGGGCCGGCGACCTCGTATTCACCGCCTTCAGCGGGTCCCATCAGGACGCCATCAAGAAGGGCTTCGAGGCGATGGCGGCCCGAGCGGCGGCCGACGGCGTCTCGATCGACGAGATCGAGTGGGCGGTGCCCTATCTGCCCGTCGACCCCAAGGATCTCGGACGTTCGTACGAGGCCGTGATCCGCGTCAACTCGCAGTCGGGTAAGGGTGGCGTCGCCTACCTGCTCAAGACCGACCACGCCCTGGACCTGCCGCGCAAGCTGCAGATCGAGTTCTCGGGAGTCGTGCAGGAGAAGACGGATGCCGAAGGCGGCGAGGTCACGAGCGACCAGATCTGGTCGATCTTCACCGACGAGTACCTGCCCGCCCCGGCCGACGACGACAAGTGGGGCCGGTTCGAGCTTCTCGGCACGCGCACGCAGAGCGACATGTCGGGCGATGTGCGCCTCGACGTCACCCTGCGCGACGGCGACGAGCAGACCGACGTGTCCGGCGTCGGGAACGGGCCCATCGCCGCATTCCTCGAGGTTCTGGGCGATCGCGGGTTCGACATCTCCCTCTACGACTACGTCGAGCACACCCTGAGCTCGGGCGGCGACGCTCAGGCGGCGGCCTACGTCGAACTCCAGGTCGATGACCAGCGCCTCTGGGGAGTCGGCATCGACGGTGACATCTCGACGGCGAGCCTCAAGGCCGTCGTCTCATGCGTCAACCGCGCGATCCGCACCCGCGAGCGCTCGTCGGAGTTGACCGCGGTCTGAGGGACATCGCTCGCGGGTGAGGGCGGTCTCGTCAATCGGGGTAGTTCTCACCCGCGAGCGTCAGCGGATGGGCCACGATCCGTCGACCTCGGCGTCGATCCGGCCGATGCTGACGAAGTACTCGGTCAGGCTTTCGGCCTGCGCCCGAGCCCAACCGATCTGACGGGTGTGGAGCTCCGCGGCGGTCGACGGCAGCCCGTCGGCGAACCGCTCAGCCAGGATCTGCGCGACCCGCCCCGCCGCGATCGCGTCTGCGGAGGCCTCGTGCGCCCCGGTGAGGGTGACGGCATAGTGGTCGGCGACGACCGACAGGGTGCGCTTGCCCTTGCGGTAGCGGTCGTATCGCTTATCGATGACGAGCGGGTCGATGACGGGGGAGGGCGCGACGATCGGAGTGACGCCGTGCCGCAGCGCCTCGTACTTCAGCATGGAGAAATCGAACGGGGCGTTGTACGCCACGACGGGGATACCGGCGTCGAAGAGCCCACGCAAGGCGGCGGCGACCTCTGCGACGACCTCTTGCGCAGGACGCCCCGCCCGGCGCGCGTGCTCGGTCGTGATGCCGTGGATCGCCGCAGCACCCTCGGGGATGTCGATTCCCGGGTCGGCCAGCCAGCTGTCGGCGCGCACCGGGACTCCGTCGGCATCGAGCACGCCCACGTGCGCCGTGACGATGCGGTCGGTCGTCACGTCGACACCCGTGGTCTCGAGATCGAAAACCCCGAGCACCCGCGACCATTCCGGTGCGCCGAAGGGCCAGAGATCGAGTTCGGGCGTCGTCACGGCGAGGGGTCGGTCCGGCTCCACGGATTCGAGGCTACGGCTCAGGTCCGACACTCAGGATCCGACGCGCCGCCTCCGTAGACTCGACGGGTGCCGAACGTCTCGCCGTACGAACCGCTCCTCGCACGCATCCCGGTGCGGCGTCACGAGGCCGATGTGCTCGGGGGGACGACCGTCTACTGGGTGTACGGACGCGACGACGCCGCGCAGACGCTTCTGGCCGTCCACGGGTTCCGTGGCGAACACCATGGCCTCGAGCCCGTCGTCGCGCACCTCGACGACGTCCGCGTCGTCATGCCGGATCTGCCCGGCTTCGGCGAGACACCGCCGATCCCCGGACGCGCGCACGACCTCGACACCTACGCCGATTGGCTCACCGCCTTCTCAGCCGCCGTCGCTCCCGGTGCCGTCGTCGTCGGTCATTCCTTCGGCTCGATCGTCGCCGCCGCCGCGGTGGCGGGCGGGCTCCCGACACCGCGGTTGATCCTCATCAACCCGATTGGCGCCCCGGCGCTCGAGGGACCGCGCGGCATCTTCACGCGCCTCGCCGTCGGGTACTACGCCGTCGGAGCGCGTCTGCCCGGCCGCCTCGGCGAGGCGCTCCTGCGCAATCGGATGATCGTCCGGGTCATGAGCCTCGCGATGGTCAAGACCCGCGACCGGGCGCTTCGGCGATTCGTCCACGATCAGCACGACACCTACTTCTCGAGCTTCGCCGACCGTGATGTGCTTCGCGATGCGTTCGTGACCTCGGTCTCGAACGACGTGCGCGCTTCGGCGCCGCGCATCTCGCAGCCGACGCTGCTCATCGCCGCTGTCCAGGATGACATCACCCCGATCGAGGCCGAGCGCCGGTTGCGCGAGCTCTTCCCCGCCGCCGAGCTCGTCGAGATCGATGGGGTGGGGCACCTCATCCATTACGAGAAGCCGCGCGAAGCGGCGGCCTCGATCAGGCGGTTCCTCGGGCTTTCCGACGACGGTATGCGTTGACGTTCATCCGGTTGCCGCAATTGCCGGTGTCGCAGTAGCGCTTCGAGCCGTTCTTGGAGAAGTCGACGTAGACCGCGGCGCAGTCGTCGGCGGCACAGATCCGCACACGGTCGTAGGCGTCGGCGCGGATGACGTCGACGAAGGCCATCCCGGCCTCGACGAGCACGCGGGTCGCGAGCGGCGCGTCATCCGGGGTCGCGTGAATGTGCCAGTCGTACCCGTCGTGGATCACCAGCTGGGGCTGAGCACGCCCGTCGCGCAGCATGGCGTTGACGTGAGCGACAGCGGAGTCGCGGTCGAGTTCCCACAGCTCCCGGAGTCGCGCCCGGATAGCGCGCATGGCCTGCAGCTCGGCGTCGTCACGCACGATCGCTCCCGTGAAGGCGAACTCGGTGAGGAAGGCATCCAGATCGCCGCGATCGGCGAGCGTGTCGCCGGCGTCCGCGCCCGTGAGCGGCAGCGTGTTGACCAGCGCAGCCGTCGCGCGCAGCGACAATTCCGTGTCATGGATGAAGACCACGTTGACTCCTGACGATCGCGAGCATTACTGTCACGAGTGTAGATAACGTTCACCCCTGACCACCGAGGCTGTCGATGACGAACCCCACCGCGCCCCTGCCCATCATCGCAGGCTCGCCGGAGACAGCGCCCGCGAGCGCCCCCGGCCGCCGGACGGCGGGAATGGCCATGGCTGTCGCCTCCGCACTGGCCTTCTCGTCGAGCGGACCTCTGGTCAAGCCGCTGCTGGAAGGCGGCTGGTCGCTCGGGGCGGCGCTCTTCATCCGGATCGGTGTCGCAGCCCTCATCCTCTCGCCGTTCCTCATCCGAGCGGTCGCGCGCGAGCGAGGCTTCCTGCGCCGACACGGCCTCGCTCTGATCGCCTTCGGCGCGATGCCCGTCGTCGGCTGCCAGCTCTTCTACTTCTCGGCGATGCAGCGGATGCCGGTCGCCGTCGCCCTCCTCATCCAGTACCTGGCACCCGTGCTCCTGGTCATCTGGGTCTGGCTCACAACCCGCCGCCGGCCGTCTCCCACGGTCATCGCCGGCTCCGTCGTCGCGATGGCTGGTCTCGTGCTGGTCGTCGATATCGCCGGGGCTCGCTTCGACTTCTGGGGCACGCTCCTCGCCCTCGGCGCCGCACTGTGCACCTGCGTCTACTTCGTCATGGCCGAGCGCACCGGCGACACGCTGCCGCCCCTCGTCCTCGCCGCCGGCGGAATGGTCGTCGCGACCGCGATCATCGGCAGCCTCTTGCTCACCGGCATCCTGCCCTTCACCACGAGCACGGTCCTCGCCGACGTGGTCGGGATGCAGCTGCCGCCCGTCGTCGTGCTGCTGTGGGTCGGCGCAGCCACCGGGACCGCCTACGCGCTGGGCGTCTCAGCGGTTCCGCGGACGGGATCACGTCTGGCGTCTTTCATCGGCTTGTCCGAGGTGCTGTTCGCCCTGGGCTTCGCATGGCTGCTCCTGGCGGAGGCCCCCGCGCCGGTGCAGTTCATCGGCGGCGCGCTCATCCTCGTGGGCGTCGTCCTCGTGCGGCTCGACGCCGACCGGATGACGACGGCCGTCAGCCCGCGCGTCCCTGCGCGAGCAGCGGCTTGACGCGGTGGGGGATGACGTCGTCCATGACGAGCGAGGTCTCCGTGCGCTCGACCCCGTCGATGGCGAGGATGCGGGCGTCGACAGCGAACAGGTGCTGGGTGTCTCGGGCGACCACCCGGACCATCAGGTCGACCTGGCCGCTCAGCCCTTGAGCCTGCAGCACCTCGGGGATGGTCGCGAGCTCCTGAGCGATGCGAGGCAGGTCGGGCTGACGCAGGACGACGCTGATCAGCGCCTCGATCGGGAAGCCGAGGACACGCATCGAGATCGACCGCTCATACGAGAGGAAGACGCCGGACTGCTCCAGCCGCGCCATGCGCGCCTGGACCGTGTTGCGTGACATCCGCAAGCGCTCGGCGAGGGCGACGACCGTCGCACGGGGGTCGTCGGCGAGGGCCTCGAGCAGAGCGAGGTCGACACGGTCGTGCATGGTCATGATGCTGGACGATACACCGCTCGAGGTACCTTCCATGAGCGGCGCCTCCCGACGGAGCCGCCGCGATCAGGCCGTGGCGATCAGGTCGTCGCGAGCGCGGGGGAGTCGATGAGGCGCAGACGCTCGCGTTCCATGACGAAGGTGTGGGCCGAGCCGTTGGCCAGCCGCACCCCCTGCAAGGGGAACTCCTCGCCGGTCGCGTGACGGATGACCTCGCGGATGAGCGCACCGTGCGCCACGACGATCAGCGGCACGGATGTCGGCGCCGTGGTGGCGCGCGCATCACGGACCGCACGTTCGAGCCCGCGCAGAGCGCGTTCGCGGACCACCGGCCATGGCTCGGCGTTGGGCACGTCGGCGACAGCCCACTCGCCCCAGCGGGCGTGGAACTCCTCGACGCCGACTCCCTCGGCATCGCCGTAGCTGCGTTCTCGCAACTCGGGGTAGGTGCGGGGTGCGGCGGCGCCGAGGCCGTCCGCGATGATGCGCGCGGTCTCCGCTGCGCGGGAGAGGTCGCTCGAGGCCACGACGACGTCACCCTCGATCGACGTGCGGAGGGCCGCCGCGACTGCGCGAGCCTGCTCGCGGCCGAGGTCGTTGAGCGGGATGTCTGTGGAGCCCTGGATCCGGCGTTCGCGGTTCCAGTCGGTCTCGCCGTGGCGCACGAGGGTCAGGATGGTCACCACTCGACCCTACGCGGGGCGCCGCGAGACCTCGACCTCAGTGCTCTGACGCGAGCGCATCGGCGAAGACGCGGAGGACGTGACTCGTGCCGCCGTCGATCTTCACCGTGGCCTTCGCGTCCGACCGCGTCACGCCACGATTGACGATCACCACGGGAAGCTTGCGCCGGCGCGCGCGTTCGACGAGGCGAACCCCGGAGTTCACGACGAGCGAGGATCCCGCCACGATGAGCGCCTCGCTCGTGCGCACCAGCTGTTCGGCCTCCGCGAACTTCTCGCGGGGCACGAACTCGCCGAAGAAGACCACATCGGGTTTGAGCATGCCGTCGCAGACCGTGCAGGTGGGCACGATGAAGCCGTCGCTCGTCGCGGGCAGGACATCGCCGTCGGGGCCGAGCTCGACGTTCTCGGGCACCGTGATCCAGGGGTTTTCGCGCTCGACGCGTTCTGCGAGGTCGCGGCGGTCGAACACCTGCCCGCAGTGCAGACAGAACACCCGCCGCATCGTGCCGTGGAGTTCGACGACCCGGCTGCTCCCGGCCCGCAGATGCAGTCCGTCGACATTCTGCGTGACCACGCCCGTCACGATTCCGGCGCGCTCGAGGTCGGCCAGCGCCGCGTGACCGTCGTTGGGACGGGCGGCGGCGAAGGCCTGCCAGCCGAGATGGCTGCCCACCCAGTAACGCCGACGCGCGTCCGCGCTCGCGAGGAACTGCTGGGCCGTCATCGGCGTCCGCACCGGCGCGCCCGCGCCCCGGTAGTCGGGGATGCCCGAGTCGGTCGACACGCCGGCGCCCGTGAGCACCGCGATTCGACGGCCGGCGAGCACGTCGAGGGCGCTCTGGATCTCGTCGCCCGCGGGCGTGTCGAGATCGGGAATCGTCACGGTCCTACTCTACGAGCGTCCGCGCGACCCCCGGGTGACGTGCGAGGCTGGACGAGTGCCCGTGATCCGCATCGACGACGCCACCGATCCCCGCCTCGCGGACTACCGCGACCTGACCGACGTCGCATTGCGGCGAGTCCTCGAGCCCGCGGGCGGGCTGTACATCGCCGAATCCGCGAAAGTGATCGCCCGGGCCCATGCCGCGGGACACCACGCACGTTCGTTCCTCGTGCAGGAGAAATGGCTTCCCGATGTGGTCGACCTCGCAGGCGACGCGCCGGTCTTCGTCGTCTCCGACGAGGTCGCCGAGCAGGTGACCGGTTACGCCGTGCACCGCGGTGCCCTCGCCGCGATGCACCGGCCGCGTCCCGCTCCCGTGAGCGAGGTCGTCGCCGACGCCCGGCTCGTGCTCGTCCTCGAAGACATCGTCGATCACACGAACGCGGGCGCCGCCTTCCGTGCCGCCGCCGGGCTCGGCGCCGACGCCGTGCTCGTGAGCGAGCGCTGCGCCGACCCGCTCTACCGTCGCAGCGTTAGAGTCAGCATGGGCACGGTCTTCCAGGTGCCGTGGACGCGCCTTCCGGCATGGTCCGAAGCGGCACCGATGCTCCGCGACGCCGGCCTGCACCTCGCCGCCCTCGCTCTCGCCGAGGGGGCCGTGCCGCTCGACGAGTTCGCCGCGGCGCGGCCCGATCGGGTCGCGCTCCTGATGGGAACCGAGGGCGACGGGCTGAGCAGACGTGCCCTCGCTGTCGCCGACACCGTCGTCACGATTCCGATGGCCGGGGGAGTGGACTCCCTCAACGTCGCGGCGGCCGCCGCGGTGTCGCTCTGGGCGTTGCGCTGATCACTCGGGGTCGTCGGCGCGCCGGAGCACGGGCAACGGCTCGGGCCGCTTGGCCGTGATGTGGTCGCCCGACGACTGATGCCGGAGTCGTCGCAGCACCCAGGGCATGAGGTACTCCCGAGCCCAGACGAGGTCGTTGGCGCGAGCCGCCCGCCACGTGAGGACCGGCGTCGTGTCGGGCTGCATGGGCTGGAGATCGTTCGGCACATTGAGCGCCCGCAGCACCATGCGTGCGACCTCGTGGTGCCCGAGGGAGTTGTAGTGCAGCCGGTCGTCGTCGAAGAAGCGCATGTCCTGCACCTCCTTCAGAGCCCACTGGTCGGCGACGATGGCGTCGTAGCGATCGGCGATCGCCCTGATGTTCTCGTTGTAGATCGCCACGCGGCCGCGGATCCCGCGGAAGACCGGTGTGAACTCGGTGTCGATGCCGGTGAAGAGCACGAGTGTCGCGCCGGTCGACGACAGGCGCACGACGGCATCCTCGAACTGCTGCGCGACCGCGTCGGGATCGGAGCCGGGCCGGATGACGTCGTTGCCGCCTGCCGAGAACGTGATCAGGTCGGGCTTGAGCGCGAGGGCGGGCTCGATCTGGTCGGCCACGATCTGACCGATCAGTTTGCCGCGCACCGCGAGGTTCGCATAGGCGAAGTCGGAGACCTGCGAGCTGAGCACCTCCGCCACGCGGTCGGCCCAGCCCCGGTGCCCGCCCGGGCTCCCCGGCTCGGGATCTCCGATGCCCTCGGTGAACGAATCGCCGATCGCGACCATGCGGCGCCATGGGTGGGCGGTCTCGTTCGGCACGTAAGGCGTGCGGCGCGCGTCCTCGGACGGCTCGTTCTTCCTCATGACCCCTCCTGAAGCTCCGTACCTGCCACGGTATCTCGTGCCGGGCGATCGTGTGGGTGGGGTCGTTTAAGGTGGTCCATCGTGACAGAGGACCCCCAGGAGCACTTCGGAAGCTTCGCCGCCGAGCACCTGTCACCCTCGTTCCCGCAGCGTGCGCCGTGGGGTACGGCTCAGCGTCTGCGCGCCTGGCAGGCGGAGGCGCTGGACCAGTACTTCGGCGCCGACGGACCGGAGGGTGTCGGGCGCGGACCGCGCGACTTCCTCGCCGCGGCGACCCCCGGCGCCGGTAAGACGACGTTCGCGCTCCGCCTGGCGTCGGAGCTGCTCCGCCGCGACGTCGTCGACCGCATCGTCGTGGTCGCCCCCACCGAGCACCTCAAGACGCAGTGGGCGGATGCCGCCGGCCGCGTCGGCATCCGCCTCGATCCGCGTTTCAGCAACCGTCACGGGATGCCGTCGCGGCAGTACCACGGCGTCGCGGTGACCTACGCGCAGGTCGCCGTCAAGGCATCCGTCCACCAACGGCTGACGATGGACGCCCGGACTCTGGTGATCCTCGACGAGGTGCACCACGGCGGCGACGCGCTGAGCTGGGGCGATGCGCTGCGTGAGGCCTACGGGAGGGCGACGCGACGCCTGCTGCTCTCGGGAACACCGTTCCGGAGCGACACCGCTCCCATCCCGTTCGTGGAGTACCACCCGAACGAGAAGGGCATTCGTCTCTCCAAGACGGACTTCAACTACGGGTACGGTCGAGCCCTCGCCGACGGCGTCGTGAGGCCCGTGCTGTTCCTCGTCTACGCCGGTCACATGAAGTGGCGGACCAAGACGGGCGACGAGTTCGAGGCCCACCTCGGCCAGGACAACACGAAGGACATCACGTCGCAGGCGTGGCGCACCGCGCTGAACCCCGAGGGCGACTGGATCCCGGCCGTGCTGCGGTCAGCTGATCGTCGCCTGACGGAGGTGCGCCAGGACGTACCGGATGCTGGCGGGCTCGTCATCGCCACCGACCAGACCGCGGCGCGCGCCTATGCCGACATCCTGCAGCAGATCACCGGCGAGGCCCCGACCGTCGTCCTCTCCGACGACAAGGCCGCGTCGGGCAACATCGAGGTCTTCGCGCAGTCGACCTCCCGGTGGATGGTCGCGGTGCGCATGGTTTCGGAGGGCGTCGACGTGCCCCGGCTCGCCGTCGGGGTGTACGCCACGTCGTCGTCGACACCGCTCTTCTTCGCCCAGGCGATCGGCCGCTTCGTGCGGGCGCGTCGTCGCGGCGAGACCGCGAGCGTCTTCCTCCCGAACGTGCCCGTGCTCCTCAACCTCGCTGCGGAGATGGAGCGTCAGCGCGACCACGCGCTGGATCGTGAAGCAGGTGACGATGACGGTCTCGAAGACACGTTGCTCGCCGAGGCCGAGAGCGAAGACAAGGCATCCGAGGAGCTGACCCAGGAGTTCAGCTATCAAGCGCTCGGCTCGGTCGCCCATTTCGACCGCGTCCTGTTCGACGGGGCGGAGTTCGGGCAGCTCGCGGTGCCTGGGACCCCCGAGGAGGAGGAGTTCCTCGGTATCCCCGGTCTTCTCGAGCCCGAACACGTCCACGAGCTTCTGATGCAACGGCAGTCCCGCCAGACGAAGCATCGGCACAGCCGGGAGGCCCGCGAGAAGGCGACCGCCGGCACCCCCGGCGACGAAGCCCCCACTGCCGAGTCCACCCTGCCGGAGCCGCTGCACCGTTCCCTGAAGGAGCAGCGCCAACTGCTCAACAGCCTCGTGGGCCTGTACGCACGGCAGAGCGGTGAGCCGCACGGACAGATCCATGCGGAGCTGCGGCGCGTATGCGGCGGCCCGGCCGTCTCGCACGCGACGGTGGCCCAGCTCCAGGCCCGCATCGCGGTGCTGCGTTCGCGCGTGAGGTCGTGACTCCGAGGGGTGCGCCACGCCCGGCGTGCCGACGATTCTTCACCCCGGGACGGACGTGTTAGTGTTGTTCCTCGGTCGG
This sequence comes from Microbacterium sp. AG238, assembly GCF_003610405.1. Lineage (GTDB taxonomy): Bacteria > Actinomycetota > Actinomycetes > Actinomycetales > Microbacteriaceae > Microbacterium. Next base: position 296,562 of record NZ_RAQC01000001.1, on the reverse strand, counting down.
GAACAACTGAAAAACACTGCGCGGGTGGCGGAATAGGTAGACGCGCTAGCTTGAGGTGCTAGTGCCCGTATAGGGCGTGGGGGTTCAAGTCCCCCCTCGCGCACAGTGAGAGAAGGGCTCCGGAAACGGAGCCCTTCGTCATTTCCAGGAAGCGTTCGCGACTACCGTGGAGAGCATGTCCGAGTACGACGATCTGCCCGAGGTCGCCCGCGTCGCGCGAGACCTGATCCGATTCGACACCACCAACTACGGTGAGGGCCGCTCACGCGGCGAACGCGAGGCGGCGGAGTACGTGGGGGCCTACCTCGAGGCGCTCGGTCTCCGGCCCGAGTACTACGAGCCGATCCCGCGGCGGACGAACGTCTCGGTGCGCATCCCGGGACGCGACCCTTCCAAGCCGGCTCTCGTCCTGCACGGCCACCTCGATGTCGTGCCGGCGGTCGCCGACGACTGGAGCGTCGACCCGTTCGGGGGAGTCGTTCGCGACGGGATGCTGTGGGGCCGAGGCGCCGTCGACATGAAGGACATGGACGCCATGATCCTCACGTCCGTGGCCGAGCTGCTGCGGGCGGGCGAGCAGCCCGAGCGCGACCTCGTCGTGACGTTCTTCGCCGACGAGGAGAACGGCGGGGTCGAAGGCTCCCAGCTGGTCGTGCGCGACCGCCCGGAGTGGTTCGCCGGCGCGACCGAGGCCATCAGTGAGGTGGGCGGGTACTCGATCGGCGTCGACGGGCACCGGGCCTATCTCCTGCAGGTCGGCGAGAAGGCCCTCGTCTGGCTACGACTTCACGCGACCGGGCGGGCGGGCCACGGCAGTCGCCTGCACCCGGAGAACGCGATCACCCGGCTCGCCGAGGCCGTCGCGGCCCTCGGCCGCGCCGCCTGGCCGATCGAGCTCACCGACACCACGCGACGCCTCGTCTCCGACCTCGCCGGCATCAGCGGGCGCGATTCCTCGGATCCCGATGCCGTCGCAGCTGCGACGGGTCCGACCTCCGCCTTCCTCGCGTCGACATTCCGCACCACGACGAATCCGACGGGCCTGACCGCGGGCTACAAGCACAACGTCATCCCCGATGCCGCGTCGGCCGCGATCGACGTGCGTACGCTCCCCGGGCAGGAGGACGCCGTGCTGGCGCAGATCCAGCGGATCGTCGGCGACGACATCCGCATCGAGATCGTGCACCGTGACATCGGGCTCGAGGTTCCCTTCGAGGGATCGCTCGTCGATGCCATGGTCGGCGCACTCGGACGCCACGACCCCGGCGTTCCGGTGCTGCCCTACCTCATGGGCGGCGGCACCGACAACAAGGCCCTCTCGGAGCTGGGGATCGCGGGATTCGGGTTCGCGCCGCTGCGCCTCCCGGCCGATATGGACTTCACGGGTATGTTCCACGGAGTCGACGAACGCGTCCCGATCGACGCACTCGTCTTCGGACAGCGCGTGCTCACCGATCTCATCCGCACGTATTGAAAGGCCGCTCATGCAGCTCCTCGAGGCCATCATCCTCGGTATCGTCCAGGGTCTGACCGAGTTCCTGCCGATCTCCTCGAGCGCTCACCTGCGCATCGTGGGGGAGTTCCTGCCATCGGCCCAGGACCCCGGCGCCACCTTCACCGCGATCACCCAGATCGGCACCGAGCTGGCCGTGCTGGTCTACTTCTGGAAGAAGATCACCCGCATCATCGGTCGGTGGTTCCGATCGTTCACCGGCTCGGTCCCGCGGAACGACGCGGATGTGCGACTCGGGTGGATCGTCATCATCGGCACGCTCCCGATCGGCGTGCTCGGCTTCCTCTTCCAGGACGTCATCCGCGACACTTTCCGCAACCTCTGGCTCGTGGCCATCGTCCTCATCGTCTTCGGCCTCATCCTCGGCGCCGCCGACGCTCTCGGGCGTCGTGTCCGCACCGAGAACGACCTGACCTACGGGCACGGTCTCGCGCTCGGTTTTGCGCAGGCACTCGCCCTCATTCCCGGAGTGTCGCGCTCGGGAGCCACCACCACCATGGGGCTCGCGCTCGGGTACACACGCCCGGCCGCAGCTGAGGTCGCTTTCCTTCTGGCTGTGCCGGCCGTCTTCGGCAGTGGTCTCTATGAGCTGCTGCAGGCGATTCGCGAGCCCGGCGCCTCGGTGTTCTCGCTCGTCGACACCGCCGTCGCCACCGTCGTCGCCTTCGGCGTGGGTCTCGCCGTGATCGCCTTCCTCATGCAGTACCTCAAGCGCGGCAGCTTCCTGCCGTTCGTGCTCTACCGCGTCGGCCTGGGCGCTGTGCTGATCGTCCTGCTCTCGCTGGGTGTGCTCCAGGCATACTGAACCGGCCGAGCGCCGGTCGCGGCTCGCCTCTCAGCGATGCGGGCCGCGACCGAGGCCGCGGCCGTCGCCGCCGTCACCCCGGTGGCGCAGATACTTCTCGAACTCCTGCGCGATCGCGTCGCCCGACGCCTCGGGGGAGTCCCAGGTATCGCGGGTCTGCTCGAGCTGCCGGATGTACTCCGTCATCTCTTCATCGTCCGCGGCAGCGGCGTCGATCGTCGCCTCCCAGGCGAGTGCATCGCCCGGCAGCGAGCCGCGGGCGATCTTGGCCCCCGTGATGCCCTCGAGCTTGTCGAGGAGCGCCAGAGTCGCTTTCGGCGACGGCGAGTGACCCGCGACGTAGTGGGGCACGCTCGCCCACAGTGCGGCCGTGGGGATTCCGGCCTCCTCCGCGGCTGCGGCGATGACCGACAGGATGCCGACCGGGCCCTCATACGTCGAGCGTTCGAGGCCCAGCGCCGTCCGCAGCTCGTCGTTGTCGCTTCCGCTGAAGACGGTGATGGGGCGAGTGTGCGGAACGTCGCTCATCATCGATCCGAGCGCCACCACACCGGTGATGTCTTCACGCAGCGCGGCGTCCACCAGCTCGGCGGCGAACGATTTCCAGGCACGCGCCGGCTCGGCGCCGCTGAGGATCCACAGCCGGGTGCCGCGCGCGGTCGCGCGGGGGCGCCAGATCGTCGCATCGGGCCAGGTGAGGGATCTGCGGCCGTCGGCGTCGGCCTGGATGTGCGGCCGCGTGTACATGTAGTCGAAGTAGAGCTCGGGATCGACCGAGTAGACCGCGTCGTAGGGACGGGATTCGCGCAGCTGCGTGGCGGCGGCCGTGGCCGCCTCGCCGGCGTCGTTCCATCCGTCGAACGCGACCACGAGGACGCGGCGTCCCAGACTGTTCAACCCGTCCTCCGTTCCGTGCCGGCTCGCTCTGCGCGAGCGGGTCTGCTCCACGATACGCCGAGGCCGGTGCGTGCGGGTCGGGCCACGCGGCCTCTCAGCCCCGCATCGGTAACATGGTGCGGATGACTTCTCGTTCCCCCGCCGCGGTCCTCTGGGACATGGACGGCACGCTCGTCGACACCGAACCGTACTGGATGGCCGCGGAGGGACCGCTGGTCGAGAGCTTCGGCGGCGTGTGGACGCACGAGCAGGCACTCGGTCTCGTCGGACTCGGACTCGAGGATTCCGCCGGCATCCTGCAGAACGCCGGCGTTCGGATGCAGACGCACGAGATCATCGACCACCTGACCGAAACCGTCTCGGGGCAGCTCCGCCTCGGCGGCACGCCGTTCCGCCCGGGCGCGCGCGAACTGCTCTCCGGTCTGCGCGAAGCGGGGATCAAGACGGCGCTCGTGACGATGTCCATGCGCAGCATGGCCGACACGGTCGTGTCGTCGATTCCCTTCGACGCGTTCGACACCGTCGTCGCCGGCGACGAAGCAACCCGCCCCAAGCCCTATCCGGACCCCTACCTCCAAGCATGCGAGGCGCTCGGCGTCGACGTGGCCGACACCGTCGCCATCGAGGACTCTCCGAACGGCCTGCGCTCGGCGGTCGCCTCCGGCGCGGTCGCACTCGGGGTGCCGTTGATGGTGCCGCTGCACGGGCTCGGCGCTCATGCACTCTGGGACTCCCTCGCGGGACGCTCGGTGGCCGACCTGGCCGATCTCTTCTCCCTCCACCGACTCGGAGCCTCCGCATGATCGACGACCTGCAGCCCCGCGGCCCCTTCCGCTACGGCGACCGCGTGCAGCTGACCGGCCCCAAGGGACGGATGCACACGATCACGCTTCGCGAGGGAGGCGAGCTGCATACCCACCACGGGGTCCTGCGCCATGAGGTGCTCGTCGGTCAGCCCGACGGGTCGGTGGCGACCAACAGCGGGGGCCACGAGTACCTCGCGCTGCGGCCGCTGCTGCGCGACTTCGTGATGTCGATGCCGCGCGGGGCTGCGATCGTCTATCCGAAGGATGCCGCGCAGATTCTGGCCGCCGCCGACATCTTCCCGGGGGCGACCGTCGTCGAAGCGGGCGTCGGCTCGGGCGCGCTGTCGCTCTGGCTGCTGCGAGCCATCGGCGAGACGGGCCGGCTCGTGTCCTTCGAGCGTCGCGCCGAGTTCGCCGAGGTCGCCGAGGCGAACGTCACGACGTTCATGGGCAGCGCCCCCGCGAACTGGTCCGTCGTCGTCGGCGATCTGGTCGAGAGTCTTCCCGACGCCGTCGCGCCGGGGACCGTCGATCGCGTGGTCCTCGACATGCTCGCCCCCTGGGAGTGCATCGACGCCGTCGCCGACGCGCTCGCCCCCGGCGGCGTGGTGCTCTGCTACGTCGCCACCGCCACCCAGCTCAGCCGCGTGGCCGAGTACGTGCGCGGCACCGGGCTGTTCACCGACCCCGACGCCTCCGAGACGATGATCCGCGGCTGGCACGTCGAGGGACTGGCCGTGCGTCCCGACCACCGGATGGTGGCGCACACGGGCTTCCTCCTCACCGCCCGCCGGCTGGCGCCGGGAGCGATCCCGCCGGATGTGCGCAAGCGCGCGTTGAAGAAGCCGTCCTATGCCGATGCCGACGTCGAGATGTGGACGCCCGGGGCCGTGGGCGACCGCGAGATCACCGACAAGAACCTGCGCAAGCGCGTCCGTGAGGCCCAACGCGCGGCCCGCGGCGCCGCCTCCGCGTCGGACGGGCACGACGGCGAGTCCGCGTAGACTGCTGCGGTGCGTAGGATCATCGCCGCCGCCGGCGCCCTCTCTCTGACCGTGCTGTCCCTCACGGCCTGTGCCACGCCGTCCTCGGGCTCGGCGTCGTGCACGCGCGACGTGTCCGCGTCGTCGGCCCTCGATCTGGTCGAGATCACCGACACGCCGGTCGGTACCAAGCCCACGGTCGAGCTGTCGGCTCCCGTGCACGGCGACGGCCTGTCGGCACGTGACACCATCACCGGCGAGGGCCGCGCCATCACGAGCGATGCCCAGGACGTCGTCTTCGACCTCACGGTCATCGACGGCTCGTCCGGCGCCCCGATCGCGGCATCCGGGTACACCGGCCAGCTGTCGGAGGTCTACCCGCTCGACAGCTGGGAGGCGACGTTCCCCGGGCTCGTCGACGCGCTGCACTGCGCGACCGAGGGGTCTCGTGTCGTGATGGCTCTCGGGCCCGACGAGGTGACGGCAGACACGCGCGCCCGCTTCGGCATGGCCGAGGATGCGACGACCGTCGTCGTGCTCGACCTCCAGAAGGTCTACCTCGCCGCGGCCGACGGTGCGGAGCAGTTCAACGACCGCGCAGGAATGCCCTCGGTCGTCGTCGCCCCCGACGGACGCCCCGGGGTCCTCATCCCCGACAACGACCCGCCCACCGATCTCGCGGTCGAGGTGCTGAAGAAGGGTGATGGCGAAGAGGTCACCGGTGATGTACCGGTCCGTGTGCACTACACCGGCGTGACGTGGGCCGACAAGAAGGTCTTCGACAGCACGTGGGATCGCGGGGCTCAGCCCATGGAGCTCGACCAGACGATCCCCGGATTCGCGGAAGCGTTGCGTGGCCAGACCGTCGGCTCGCAGGTCCTCGTGGTCATTCCACCGGACCAGGGATACGGCGAGACCGCGCAGGGCGCGATCCCCGCGAACTCCACCCTCGTCTTCGTCGTCGACATCCTCGGCCTCGACCCCGCGTCCTGAATCTGCCGCGGGCGCGCACGCCTAGAATCGAAGGCATGTCCGTCACCCCAGCACGCGTCCCTCCCGAGGAGCGCCTGGTCAACCTGGTCGTCGCCCTCATGGCGACCGAACAGGGCGTGACGAAGGACACGATCCTGGGTTCCGTGTCGGGATACCGCGAGCAGGTCGAATCCGGTTCACGACGCGAGGCGCTCGAGAAGATGTTCGAACGCGACAAGGAGAACCTCCGCGGCCTCGGTGTGCCGATCGAGACGATCGGCGACTACGCCGACCCCGACGATCTCCGTGAGGCGCGCTACCGCATCCCACCGACGGAGTACGAGCTGCCCGCCGACATCACCTTCACCCCGGCAGAACTGGCCGTGCTGACGCTGGCCGGGGGAGTGTGGGGCGAGCACACCCTGTCTGCCGGGGCGCGTTCGGGTTTGCGCAAGATCCGCTCGCTCGGCATCGACGTGGACGAGCCCATCATCGGGTTCGCCCCGAGGCTCGACCTGCACGACGCGTCGTTCCTGCCCCTTCAGCGGGCTATCGAGCAGGCCCGGGAGGTCGAGTTCGACTACCTCCGTCCCGGCTCCGATCGCCCCCGGCGGCGCCGGGTGCGCCCATTCGCGCTGGTGGAGTTCGAGGCCCGTTGGCACCTGTTCGGGTGGGACACCGGCGTGGAGGCCGAGCGCACGTTCCTGCTCTCCCGCGTTCTCAGCGACGTCGTCGTGACGCGGCAGGGATTCGACGAGAGCCTTCGCGTCGGCGCCGGCGAACGGGCGCTATCAGGCCTTCGCGACGTCGCGCTCCGTCAGAACGCGACCGTCACGGCGGTGCCGGGAACCGAGGCGGAACTGCGTCTGCGTCGCCGGGCCCGTGCCGAAGCGACGAATGGGCGACAGGTCGAGATCCCTTTCGTCGACCTCGAGGTGTTCGCGGACGAGCTCGCTTCGTACGGACCTGAGGTGATGGTTCTCGAGCCGCGCGCGCTGCAGGATGCCGTCATGCGGCGTCTGCGCGCCGCCCGCGACCGATCGGCGGAGTCGGCGTGAGCGGCCAGCCGGTCGTGGCGACCGACCGTGCCGCGCTGATCCTCCAGCTCGTCCCCTATCTGATCGCGCAAGGCGAGGTGACGGTGGCGCAGGCTGCCCGCGACTTCGACGTCGAACCGCGGCAGATGCGTGCGATGGTCGAGAAGCTGACCGTCATCGGGCTCCCCGGCGAGGGCGGTTTCTGGCAGATGGCGAACGATCTGTTCGACATCGACTGGGACCTGCTCGACCGCGAGGACCGCATCGTCATCACCAACGCGGTCGGCTTGGAGCGGTCTCCCCGCCTCACCGCTCGCGAGGCCGCAGCCCTGCTCGCCGGGCTGCAGCTCGCCGCCGCCGTTCCGGGGGTCGGCGACAGCGGTGTCGTGCAGGGGCTCCTCACGAAGCTCTCGCGCGGCGCAGGGCAGACGCCCGCGGATGTCATCGTCGCGCCCGCTCCCGTCGACGACGTCCGTGAGACGGTGGCGCGCGCACTCCGCGAGGGTGTCGCCGTGACGTTCACCTACACCGCCCCGGATGCGCATCCGACGACGCGCACGGTGGATCCGGTGAAGGTGACCATCTCGGCGGGGCAGTGGTATCTGCAGGGCTGGTGCCACATGCGCCGCGCCATGCGCACCTTCCACCTCGACCGCGTCACCGAGCCCGCAGTCACCTCGATCGCGGCGCTGCACTCTTCGGAGCCGGTGCCCGAACTCTTCGAGCCGGGAGACGACGAGGTCGTCGCCGAGATCCGTTACCCGGCGCACGCAGCCTCGGCCGTCGGCGAGTTCCTCGCCAACGCGCAGGTGCACGAGGAAGGCGGATTCCGGAGGGCGTTCATCCGCGTCGCCGACCCCCGCTCGCTGAAACGACTCGTCGCCCGGAGCGGCGGCGACGTCGAGATCGTCGCGCCGCCGGAGGCCCGGCGGGCAGCTCACGACTGGGCTCAGGCGGCTCTCGATCAGTACCGCTGAAGCGGGCTTTCGCATCAGTGCGGGGGTTAGACTGTGCGAAACCATCGATGAGGAGACTCAATGAGCAATCTGTTCGCAGGTCCGCACCTGTGGATCCTACTCATCGTCATTCTGCTGCTTTTCGGTGCCGCGAAGCTTCCGGCGCTGGCCAAGAGCATGGGACAGTCCGCCCGTATCTTCAAGGGCGAGATGAAGGCCATGAAGGAAGACGATGCCACCGCCGGCACCGCCACCTCGACGACGGCTGACGTCGCACCCGTCGAGAAGCCCGCGGACCCGAAGAGCGGTCCCGCGGCTCCCACACCGTAGCCCCGCGTGGTGACGGCTGAGCGCACGCGCTCAGGGGCGGAGGGCGCGCCCCGGCGCGACAAGCGCATGTCTCTCGGACAGCATCTGATCGAGCTGCGACGACGTCTGATCATCTCGGCGATCGCCCTTGTGGCGTCGATGGTGGTGTCCTTCTTCCTCACCGACTGGATCATCTGGGCGATGACCGAGCCGATCCGGATGGTTGCGGAGCAGCGTGGCGACACCGAGGCCGTCAAGCTGATGTACTCGACGATCACCGGCCCGTTCGACATGCGGCTGCGCATCTCCTTCTCGGTCGGCATCATCCTCTCCGCCCCGGTCTGGCTGTGGCAGATCTGGGCCTTCCTGATGCCCGGCCTGACGCGCAAAGAGGTCCGTTACACAGTCGGCTTCGTGTCGGCCGCAGTACCGCTGTTCTTCGCGGGCGTCTACACCGGCTGGCTCGTGATGCCGCACATCGTCGAGATCATGGCGACGTTCTCGCCGGAATCGTCCGCGAACTTCTACGAGGGCAAGTACTACTACGACTTCGTCTTCAAGCTGCTGCTGGTGGTCGGAGTCGCGTTCATCATCCCCGTCTTCCTCGTGGCCCTGAATTTCGCCGGGATCATGAGCGGCAAGGCGATCCTCAAGGGATGGCGCGTCGCGATCCTGATCGCCGTCGTCTTCTCGGGGCTCGCGACGCCTGCCGCGGACATCGTCAGCATGCTCATGCTGGCGTCGATCCTGACGGTGCTCTACTTCGCGGCCGCCGCGTTGTCGCTCCTGCTCGATCTTCGGCGCTCGCGTCGTGCTCCTGAGCTCACCGTTCCCGGTCCGGCCCCGACGACCGATCCACTCTCGTGAGCGACGCGAGTCCCGCCGAGCGATTCCTCGCGGCGCAGTCCGCCCGGGCGCATCCGCTCACGGCGGCGTTCGCCGGCATGCAACGATTCGACCTCGACCCGTTCCAGGTCGCCGGGTGCCATGCACTCGAGGAAGGCAGGAGCGTCCTCGTCGCTGCTCCGACGGGCGCCGGCAAGACGATCGTGGGCGAGTTCGCCATGCACCTCGCGATGCTCGAACCCGATACCAAGGCGTTCTATACGACGCCCATGAAGGCGCTGTCGAATCAGAAGTTCCGCGAGCTCGTCGACGTCTACGGCGAGGACGAGGTCGGCCTCCTGACCGGCGACACCAACATCAACGGCAGCGCTCGCATCGTGGTCATGACCACGGAAGTGCTCCGCAACATGCTGTACGCCGACTCGCCGGCTCTGCGTGGACTGCGGTACGTGGTCATGGACGAGGTGCATTACCTCGCCGATCGCTTCCGAGGCGCGGTGTGGGAGGAGGTCATCATCCACCTCCACCCGTCCGTGCGGATGGTGGCGCTCTCGGCGACGGTCTCGAACGCCGAGGAATTCGGCGACTGGCTCGACACGGTCCGGGGTGACACCGCGGTGGTGGTCTCCGAGATCCGCCCGGTCCCTCTCGAGCAGCACGTCCTGGTGCGCGGGGATCTCCTGCCGCTGTTCGACGACCGCTCCGGTGTCGCGACGGCTCAGGTCAACCAAGAGCTCACACGTCTGAGGTCGCCCCAGAGCCAGCGTTATGAGAACAACCGCCGCGCGCACGGATACCGCGGGGGAGGGGGCCGCGAGGCGCATCGCAAGCACCGCGGCGGCACAGCGCCCGCGCGCCCAGCAGCCGTGCAGCGCCTCGAGCGCATCGACCGTCCCGCGGTGGTCGAGCTGCTCGGCCGGGCCAACCTGCTTCCCGCCATCTTCTTCATCTTCAGCCGAGCGGGTTGCGACGGGGCCGTCCAGCAGGTTCGCCGCGCGGGTCTGCGCCTCACGACCCCCGAAGAGCGCGACGAGATTCGCGCGATCGTCGATCGACGCACGCGGGCGCTGGCGCAAGAAGACCTCGCGGTACTCGGCTTCTGGGAGTGGCGCGACAACCTCGAGCGCGGGGTTGCCGCTCACCACGCGGGACTGCTGCCCGCGTTCAAGGAGGTCGTCGAGGAGCTGTTCCAACGAAAGCTCGTGAAGGCGGTGTTCGCGACCGAGACGCTCGCGTTGGGGATCAACATGCCCGCCCGCACGGTCGTGCTGGAGAAGCTCGAGAAGTTCAACGGCGAGGCTCGGGTGGCGATCACCTCGGGCGAGTACACCCAGCTGACCGGACGCGCGGGGCGCCGGGGCATCGACGTCGAGGGCCATGCGGTCATCCAGTGGAGCGAGGGGCTCGATCCGCAGGCGGTCGCCTCACTGGCGTCTCGGCGCACTTACCCGCTGAACTCGAGCTTCCGGCCGACCTACAACATGGCCGTGAACCTCATCGACCGGTTCGGACGCGACGAGGCCCGCGAGATCCTCGAGTCGTCCTTCGCCCAGTTCCAGGCCGACCGCTCCGTCGTGGGCCTCGCACGCCAGGTCAAAGAGAAGGAACAGACCCTCGACGGGTACGCCCGTTCGATGACGTGCGACCGCGGCGACTTCGCCGAGTACTCCGGCATCCGGCGCGAGCTGAGCGACCTCGAGAAGCTCAACCGCAACGACCGCACAGCCCCGGCGCGGATCCGGCAACGCCGGCAGGATGAACTGGCCGGGCTCCGGAAGCGAATGCAGCGCCATCCCTGCCACGACTGCCCGGACCGTGAGCACCACGCTCGGTGGGCCGAGCGCTATTGGCGGTTGCGGCGCGACGTCCAGAAACTGCGGCAGCAGATCGACACCCGCACCGGCACCGTCGCGCGCGTGTTCGATCGGGTGGTCGATGTCCTCACCGCACTCGATTACGTCGCTGTCGACGCCGACGGCACGACGACGCTGACGGCGGCCGGGGCGACGATGCGACGGATCTACGGTGAACGCGACCTCCTCGTGGCCGAGTCGCTCCGCCGAGGGATCTGGCGCAACCTCGACCCCGCAGGTCTCGCGGCGCTGGCATGCAGCCTCGTCTACGAACCGCGTCGCGAAGGCGACGGGCCAGGTGAATACGGCCTGCCGCGCGGAGCTTTCCGCACGGCGCTGGCCGAAACGCAGGAGCTGTGGGCGGTGCTCGACGACCTTGAGAAGGATCACCGTCTGCCCGGCACGGAGCCGGTGGCGACCGGGCTGGCGAAGGCCATGCACTCCTGGGCGCGCGGCGTCATGCTCGATCGCGTGCTGGTGGAGGCCGACATGGCGGCAGGCGACTTCGTGCGCTGGACGAAGCAGACCATCGATCTCCTCGATCAGCTCTCGCTCGTCGCGGAGGCCGAGGTGGCGCGGACGGCGCGAGCGGCGTTGGAAGCGGTCCGCCGCGGCATCGTGGCATATTCCGGCGTTTAGGCTCGATCACGTGCCCGACTCGTCTTCGGCCGCCGAGCGGCCCCTGATACCGCTGTGGCTGGCACTCATCGGCGCCGTCGTCGGCGGCGCCGTGCTGGATGCCGCGTTCCCCGACATCGGGTGGTGGCCGCTGGCGTTCGTCGGCGTCGCATTCGCGCTCGTGGGTCTCATCGGGCGTTCGGTCTGGGGGGCTCTCGCCGTCGGCGCCGTGTTCGGGGCGTCGTTCTACTTCATCCATATCTCGTGGATCACCCGGTATCTCGGGCCGCTGCCGTGGTTCGGCCTCGCCGGCATCGAGACCGTCTTCTTCGCCGTCGGATCGATCCCCATCGCTCTCGCCTACCGCTGGCTACCGCGGCTGCTTCCCGGCGGGGCAGGACGGCTTGTGGCACTTCCGGCCCTCGTCGCGGGGCTGTGGACCGCCCGCGAGCTCTTCATGGGCTCCTGGCCCTACACCGGGTTCCCCTGGGGCCGGATCGGGATGAGCCAGTCCGAGAGCCCGCTCGCGCACATCGCCTCTTGGACGGGTGTCGCAGGCCTTACCTTCCTCATGGTCTTCGTGACGGCGGCAGTCGTGGAGTGGCTGCGCCTCGGTCGCCTGCGCGACGTCCGCACGGCTCTGCCCGCGGCCATCGTCACGGTCGCGCTCGTCGCTGTGCCTGCCTTCCCGACGGCGGATGCCGGGACCTATCGGGTCGGCTCCGTGCAGGGCGACGGTCCGACCGGCTACTTCGACTCGCGCGAGCCTTACGACGTCCTGCGCTCGCAACTCGCCGCGACCCAGCCCATCATCGACCAGCCGATGGACCTGTTGGTCTGGCCGGAAGGCGGAATCGACGCAGACCCCCTCTCCAATGCCTCGGTCGCCGACACCCTCGACCGTCTGTCGGAGCGGGTCGACGCGCCGTTGCTCGTCAACGCGGCGACGCAGCGCGGCGACGACGTCTACAACACGTCCATGCTCTGGGAGGCCGGCGCCGAGAACCCCGTCGCCATCCACGACAAGTCGCGGCCCGTCCCGATGGGGGAGTACGTGCCCGATCGGTGGTTCTTCGAACTGATCGTGCCCGATCTGATCGGGCTCATCCAGCGCGAGTACACGCCGGGGACCAATGCACCGTTCATGGACGTGTCGGGTGTGGGTGTCGGGCTCGCCATCTGTTTCGACGTGCTGTACGACGACGTCATCTGGACGGGCGCGCGCGATGGCGCGCAGCTCTACGTCTTCCAGACCAACAATGCCGACTTCCGCGACACCGACGAGAACCTGCAGCAGCTCGCGTTCGCGCGGATGCGGGCAATCGAGACCGGGCGCGCGGTCGTGAACATCTCCACCGTCGGAACGAGTCAGGTGATCGCGCCCGACGGGAGCGAGCTCGACGGACTGCCGGCGGCCGAAGCAGGCGCGATGCTCACCGAGGTGCCGCTGCGCACCGGCCTCACGCCGGCCGTCGTGGTCGGGGGAGCGGTGCAGCTCATCCTCGGCTGGGGGAGCCTCCTCGCCCTCGTGGCGTGCGGTGCGACCGTCGCCATCACGCGCCGCCGGTCGGGCTCCGCTCCGCGAGAATGAGAATGCCGTCGGCCCCGAGGGACCGACGGCATGTCGCGCGGAGCTGGAGGCTCAGGCGCTCAAACGAGAGCCGCGGCGCTCACGGAGCATCGCGAGACGCTCCTCGAGCAGCTCTTCGAGCTCGGGGATCGTGCGGCGTTCGAGCAGCATGTCCCAGTGCGTGCGGGCGGCCTTGTCGCCCGAGTGATCGACCTCGACGAGCCCGTCGCCCACGCGCAAGAGAGCCTCGGCGCCGCAGGCGCGGCACTCCCAGGTCTCCGGCGCTTCTGCGTCGGCGGCGAAGGTCATGACGGTCTCGTGCTCGCAGCGCGAACACACGTACGTGTGGTTGACCCGGTCGTGGAAGACGACGCCCTCTTCGCTCTGTAGGCTCGAGGCGCCGAGTCGGATGCCGCGCAAGCTGCGGTCTGCCATTGTGTGGTCCTCTCGTCGGCTATCAGTTGTAACGTGCGCAGCTGTGTGCATCATCCGAACAACGGTTGATCATCGGGGTTTCACAGCCGATGTTCAGCGTGTCGGGGTATTCAGCGTTCCCCCGCCGCGATGGTCAGCGCGCGGTCGGACCGATCCGTGACGATGCCGTCGACGCCGGCAGCGAGCAGGCGTCTCATGCTGTCTGCGTCGTTGACCGTCCAGACATGCATTTCGACGCCGGCACGGTGGACCGCGCGGATCATTCGGGGGGAGACGATGCGGACCGGGCCCCGGCGCTCGGGGACCTGTACCGCGTCGATGCCGCGCAACGCACGACTCATCAACCATGGCACACCTGAGGCGACGGCGGCGACGAGCGCCGCGATCCGGCTCGTTCCCGCAGACGTGGCCGGGCTTCCTCCCGCGGCACGCGCGGCGCGGAGAGCGCGCTCGCGCGTGCGATCGGAGAAGCTGGTGAGGAGGACGCGGTCCGCGTGAGGGGCCACCAGCTGACCGACTCTCTCGGCTGCGGCATCGGCCTTCACATCGAGATTGAACGACAGGGACGGGAACGCCTCGAGCGCCTGGGCGAGAGTGACGAGCCCGCCGCGATCGGACATGAGCTCCTCCAGCTCACGATCGCCCACATCCGCGATGGGGCGCGGATCGCCGGTGACTCGCGACAGGTCGGCGTCGTGGAAGAGGATCACCGTGCCGTCCGCGCTCAGATGGCAGTCGGACTCGACGTATCGGACTCCCAGTGCGTGCGCTGCCGCGAACGCCGCGAAGGTGTTCTCGACGATTCCCTCGGAGTCGGGCGGCACGAACCCGCGGTGCGCCAGCACCCTCGGCCGCTCCGCGCTCAAGTACGGATGCGTCACGGTGCGGGCGGGGCCGACCGATCGGCGGGCGGCACCGGCCGGTCGTCGCGACGGCCCGCGAACCCCGCGCTCATGCTCTTGAGCGCCTCGGTGAACTCACTCGGGATGATCCAGAGCTTGCTCGACGCGCTGTCGCTGATCTTCGGGAGGGTCTGGAGGTACTGGTAGGCCAGCAGCTTGTCGTCGGGGTTGCCGTCGTGGATCGCCTGGAACACGGACTGGATCGCGGCCGACTCGCCCTCGGCGCGCAGGATCTGAGCCTGCTTGTCGCCCTCGGCTTTCAGGATCTCCGCCTGGCGGCGACCCTCCGCCTCGAGGATCTGCGACTGCTTCGAGCCCTCCGCGGTGAGGATCGCGGCGCGGCGGTCGCGCTCGGCGCGCATCTGCTTCTCCATGGAGTCCTGGATCGAGGTGGGCGGATCGATCGCCTTCAGCTCGACACGCGAGACCCGGATGCCCCACTTGCCGGTCGCCTCGTCGAGGACGATGCGCAGCTGGCCGTTGATGTTGTCACGGCTCGTGAGGGCTTCTTCGAGGTTCAGGCCTCCGACGACGTTTCGGAGCGTCGTGGTCGTCAGCTGCTCGACGGCTCCGAGATAGTTGTTGATCTCGTACGTGGCGGCACGCGCGTCGGTGACCTGGAAGTAGACGACGGTATCGATAGAGACCACCAGGTTGTCCTCGGTGATGACCGGCTGCGGCGGGAACGACACCACCTGCTCGCGCATGTCGACCAGGGGGAGGACCCGATCGATGAAGGGCACGAGCAGATTCAGTCCGGGCGCGAGCGTGCGCTGATAGCGCCCCAGGCGCTCGACCACGCCCGCGTAGGCCTGCGGGATGATCCGGATCGAGCGGAAGAGCACGACGATCACGAAGATCGCCAGGACGACGAGGAGCACGATCACGAAGATCTGCCCGACGAAAGCGCCGACATCAACCACGGGCGTTCTCCTTCGTATCAGGGGCGGGGGAAGTGACCTCGACCGTTGCACCGCGGACGGCACGGACGACGAGGCGGGAACCGACGGGGACGTCTGCGCGATCGTCGACGAGGCGGGCGGTCCACGTCTCACCGTTGTCGAGCTTGACCGCCCCTGCTCCGTCGACGAAGGGGACGAGGACGCGGGCGCCCAGGCCCGCGAGCGCGTCGACGTTGGTCGGTATGTGCTGACTGCTCCGGCGCAGGGCCCGCAGGAGGAGCGGCCGGATGGTGAACAGCAGCAACGCCGACACCGCAGCGGCCGCGGCGACCTGAAGCCACCACGGGGCGGACAGGAGGTTCGTTCCCAGACCGCCGATCAAGGTTCCACCGGCGAGCATGAGGAACGTGAACTCGAGTGTGAGCAACTCGACGATGACGAAGATCAGGGCCAGCACGAGCCACGCTATCCACAGATACTGCGTGAGATCAGGCAACATCGACGCTCCTTCGTCCCTCATCCGAACCTATCAGTCAGGGGTCCGATCCGGGCCGGTTGATAGGCTCGTGCGGTGCCGGTGAACCGCCGTGCCGACAGCCTTTCTTCCCCGCAGGAGCGCCACATGACTCAGCCCCTTCCCGCCGGAACCCTCTCCGGTCGCACGGCACTGGTGACCGGATCGTCGCGCGGTGTCGGCGCAGATACGGCGCGCTTCCTCGCGCAGGCGGGGGCGAACGTCGTCATCAACTTCCGCAATAAGGCGCCTCGTGCCGAGAAGCTCGCCGCCGAGCTGCGCGAGCTGGGCGTCGAGGTGCTCGTCGTCGGCGCCGACCTGACCGACCGCGCCTCGGTCGACGAGATGTTCGCCGCCGTCCGTGAGACGTTCGGCCACCTCGATCTGCTCGTGCTGAACGCGTCCGGCGGGATGGAAGGCGGCATGGCCGAGGACTATGCGCTCACCCTCAACCGCGACGCGCAGCTCGGCACCCTCGACGCGGCGCTGCCGCTCCTCGAGGACGGATCGCGCGTGGTCTTCGTGACCAGCCACCAGGCCCACTTCATCCGCACGACCCCGACGATGCCCGAGTACGAGGCCGTCGCGTTGTCGAAGCGCGCGGGCGAGGACGCCCTGCGTGAGCGGGTGGGCGAGCTCGCCGAGCGCGGGATCGGATTCGTCGTCGTGTCGGGCGACATGATCGAGGGCACCATCACCGCGACCCTGCTCGAACGTGCCAACCCGGGCGCTATCGAGACGCGTCGGAAGTCGGCCGGCAAGCTCTACAACGTGTCGGAGTTCGCCGCCGAGATCGCACTCGCGGCCGTCGAGCCGATCCCGGCGGACAACACCCGTCTCGTGGGAGACATCTCGTCCTTCGGCGGCGAGTGATCGTGGGCCCCACGGACATCGAGACGCTGATCTCCGTCGGGCGTCCGACGGTCGCGTCCGACGGCTCGTTCGCCGTGTTCGCGACATCGCGACCCGACATATCCGCGGATCGGAACGTGGGGCAGCTCTGGCGCATCGAGTTGCCCTCGGGCGAGCCGCGACGTCTCACCCGGGGTGTCGCGGACACGTCGCCGCGGCTGTCGCCGGACGGCGGCCATGTCGCGTTCCTGCGCGGCGACGCCGACGGCAAGGCCCAGATCCATGTGATCGAGGCATCCGGTTCGGAGCCCGTGCAGGTCACCGACGCACCCCTCGGAGTCGGCTCCTTCGCCTGGGCCCCGGCGGGCGACGTGCTCGCCTACACCGCGCGAGTGCCCGAGTCGGGCCGATACGGCACCATCGACGGTCTCGCGCCGGAGGCGGAGTCCCCTCGCCGCATCACCGGCATCCGATGGCACGCGAACGGCGTCGGATACATCGCCGACCGACCCGCTCACGTCTTCGTGGTCGCGGCACCCGACCTCGGCTCGGAGCCGTCCTACGAGACCGCCCCCGGACCGCAGACCTCGTCGTCCACCCGTGCGCGGCGTGTGCCCGAGGCGGCGCGCCAGCTCACCTCCGGCTCACGTTCGCACGACGGAGTCGTGTTCACCGCGGACGGGACGGAGATCCTCACGACGACCGACGAGATCGAGCACGATCGTCGCGACCTGCGTTCGCCGCTCGTCGCGGTCCGAGTGGACGGGACGGGGGAGCGCGTCGTCCTCTCGGCGACGCTGTCGATCGCCGACATCGCCGTCGCGGCCGATGGGAGCATCGCTTTCCTGGCGTCCGATCCGGGTCCCGCCGGGACCGACTTCGTCGCCCCCGGCGTGGCGCTGTGGGTCCTCGACGGCGACCAGCCCCGCCGACTGACCGACCCCGACACGATCGACCTCGGCGAGGTGGGTTCGCACATCACCGCGGTCGGTGACGACTTCCTGGTGCAGAACCGGACCCGCGGTGAAGTGCACCTGCTGCGCGTATCGCGCGACGGCGCTATCGCGCGTCTCCGTCGTGGTCTGGAGGTCGTGGGTCACGGCGCCGACGCGGCGGGCGAGCGCATCGTCTGCGCGGTGGCGACCAACCGGTCGGCCGGTGAGATCCTCTTCCTCGACGCCGCAGGCGTGGACGCGCGACTACTCACCTCGTTCGGCGACGCCGCCAGCCGGGCCGGGTTCGTCCTTCCCCGCGAGCTCGAGGTGACGGCGCCCGACGGCTACCCGGTGCACGGCTGGGTCGCGACGCCTCCGGGCGACGGCCCGTTCCCCGTCTTGCTGCAGATCCACGGCGGCCCGTACGCCGCCTACGGTGTGCACCTGTTCGATGAGACGCAGGTCCTCGTCGACGCGGGCTACGCCGTCGTCTACTGCAACCCCCGCGGCAGCGCCGGATACGGGCGGGCCCACGGCCGCAGCATCCGGGGCCGGATGGGAACCGACGACTTCGTCGACGTTCTCGCCTTCCTCGACGGAGCGGTGGCGGCGGACGAGCGCCTCGATGGAGACCGTGTCGGCATCATGGGCGGGTCGTACGGCGGGTATCTCACCGCGTGGACGATCGCGCATGACCACCGGTTCGCCGCCGCGATCGTCGAGCGCGGCTTCCTCGACCCCACGACGTTCTCGGGCACGAGCGACATCGGGTCGTTCTTCGGCGATGAGTACGTCGGCACCGATCCGACCGCGATCCGGGCGCAGAGCCCGATGGCGGTCGTCGACCAGGTGACCACGCCCACCCTCGTCGTTCACTCCGAGCTCGATTTCCGGTGCCCGCTCGAACAGGCGACCCGGTACTACTCGGCGCTCCGTCGTCAGGGCACGGCGTCAGAGCTGGTGATCTTCCCCGGCGAGAACCATGAGCTGACCCGTTCGGGCCGGCCGCGTCACCGCGTGGAACGGTTCGAGGCCATCCTGGATTGGTGGGGGCGCCAGCTGCCGGTGTGACGCCCCCGCCCTCCGGTCAGGGGCGGAATGAGAGCCCTCGGATGATGTTGACGATGCCGAGCGCCACGGCCGAGATCCCCAGCAGCCACCACAGCACGATCACGCCCCACAGCGGCGTGAACAGCAGCATGACGCCGGCGATGATCGAGAGGATCGCGAAGGCGATCGTCCACCCGCGCGACGTCGACTCGCCGACGACCGACAGCGACACCGCGCCTTCGACGATCCACGTGATGCCCACCAGCACGCCGAGGAAGACGGCGAACGACACCGTGAATGCCGGGAGGTTCGCGAACGCCACGATTCCGACGACGACGAAGAGGATGCCGAGTGCGATGTGTCCCACGCGGGCCCAGCCGCCCTTCGTCCGCGAGAAGATCCCGAGCGCGGCGTAGACGATGCCCGTGATGATCGCGTAGGCGGCGATGATGCCGGTCAGCACCTGAGCCGTGCGGCCCGGCCAGATGAGGATCAGCAGGCCGACGATCAGAGTCAGGATGCCGCCGACGATGAACGAGGTTCGCAGTGACCTGACGAATCTCGCGGCGGTGTTCTCCGTGCTTGTCATGACAGGACCTCCTTCGCGGGAGCCGCGCGCCCCCGACACGCCACACGTTAGTGGACCCGGGGGAGTCCCGTCAGGGCCGCAGATGCGGAGCCGCCGATCAGCCGCGGGGGAGGTCAGCCGAGCAACAGCGTCGCTGCGAGCAGAACGGGCACGCAGCCCAGTGTGGTGAGGAACACGGTGTCGCGCGAGATGGTCTCGCCGATGTCGTAGCGCTGGGCGAAGTTGAAGACGTTCTGAGCGGTCGGGAGCGCAGCGAGGACCGTGACGGCGAGCGTGTCGGCGGGGGAGAGGCCGAACACGAAGGCCGCGACCGCCCAGGCGACGAGGGGCATCGCAATGAGTTTGAGCCCCGACGCCAGGAGGATGTCACGCCGCCGACCGGAAGCGGACAGCACGCGCTGACCGTGGAGCGACATTCCGTAGGCGATGAGGAGGACGGGAACGCATGCGTCGGCGATCAGCTGCAGCGGATCGAGCGCGATCGGGGGCAGCTCCAGACCGGTGACCGACACGATGACACCCGCGACCGAGGCGATGACGATCGGGTTGCCGAAGGTTCGCTTCAGAATCGGCAACGGCTTGCGCTGACCGGTCGTGACAGCTTCGAGGATGGCCATGGTGATGGGGGTGAACACGATCAGCTGCATGAGGATCACGGGTGCCGGCAAGGCGGCCGACCCCAGCAGATAGAGCGATAGCGGGATCCCGATGTTGTTCGAGTTCACCTGGCCGGCCGAGAGCATTCCGATGAGCGTCTCACCGACCGAACGGCGCCAGACGAGCCGGGCGATGAGTGCATAGACCACGAACATCGACACCGCGGCGATCGCGGAGACGGGCAGCAGCGCCGAGAAGAGCGTCGAGACGTCGGCCTGCGAGAGCACGACGAACATCAGAAAGGGCGACAGGACGAAGAAGATCAGTCGCGCGAGCACAGGGCGGCCGTGGGGCCCGAGGAGATCGATCCGGCCGATGACGTAGCCCACGACGATCGCAACCCCGACGACGACGAACCCGGTCACGACCTGCACCCTTCGAGCCTAGGGGAGTGGGGATGTCGCCCAGGTTCGCCGCGTGTTGACCCCGCTCACAGGATCGGCTTCGTACGGTGGACCGACGACGAGAACGAGGTGACGGCATGAACCGCAACGTGCGCTACCTGCAGCTGGCGGGCGTTCAGCTGGTGGCCATAGCGGTGACCATCCTGGTGTGCGTCTTCACGGCGACCGGTCAGCACGCGGATCAGGCGGCCATGGTCGCCACGACGGCCTCGACCAACCCCGTGCTGCGCCTGGCCCAGCACGCCAGCGCGAACTACATCCTCATCGTCGCGGCGCTGACGATGATTCTCAGCATCGTCGCGGCCGTCGTCCGACGGCGATATGCCGAAGCCGTCGCAGCGTCCGTGCTGTTCGTCGGTGCCAGCGTCGTGACGCAGGTTCTCAAGAACGAGGTGATCGCCCGTCCCGATCTGGCGAGTGGCTGGGGCGCGTATGGCAACTCGCTGCCGTCGGGGCACGCGACGATCGCCATCGCGGCGGCGTGTGCGGCGTTGTTCGCGTCGCCGACGCGCATGAAGTGGGTCCTCGCGCCGGTGCTCGTCGTCTGGACGACCGTCGCCGGCATGGGCGTCATCGCCGCCGGTTGGCATCGACCCAGCGATGTCGTCACGGCCAGTCTCGTCGTGGGCTTCTGGTGCACGATTGCCGCGTTGCTTGTCGCCGCGGCACGTCGGCGCTCGGGGCACACGGCACCGGTGCTGACGGCGGCACAACGGCGCCTGCGCGGGGTCGCGCCCGTACTGATCGTCGGCGCGGCCATCACCGCGGTCGCGCTGTGCGCGTCGTATGCGTCGGGTTCTGGCCGCACGCTCGCCACGGCCGTCCTGACGGCGGCGACGATCAGCGCGACGGTTCTGGGCGCGCTCGCGGTCAGCGGCGGGCTGCCGTCGGCACGATCCCGTGCGGGGTCTCCCATGCCGAACGCATAATCCGATAATGCACATTATGTCAGGTCGTTGGAATCAACCCTCTCCTGTCGCGCACCGCGGACGTTTTGCTCGCACGGTGCCGCTTGGTTGAATGACCCCATGCATCCCGCCACCTCATCGCGCCCCGATCCGCTCTCCGCGATGCGCTCATGAGCGAAGCCGTCACGAGGCCCGGACGACGCGTCACTTTGGTGCTGCGCCGTCCCGCGCTCCATCTCATTCCCGGCGTGCGGCCGACCATCGTGATGAACGGAATCGGCCAGCCAGCGCAATGGGGCGTCGGGACCTGGCTCGTGCCCGACGACGAGGCCGTCGAGATCACCGTCTTCCTCTTCAACCGCCTGTGGCGGTTCGGTGCAGCGCACGTCGTACTGCACCCTGGCGACACGGGCCTCAGCTATCGCGCTCCCCTGGTTCCGCTCGGCCCGGGTCGCATCGTGGTGACCCCCGAGTGACACCCGTCCCGCCGAGGTGAGACTTTACCGTCCAGCTGGTACAGTAATCGGTCAGCCTCGCTCCTGTGGAGCGTGACGAAGGGAGACGGCCATGCACATCGCCGGCTTGGACACCGACATCATCGACGCACTGACGCAGGTCGCGACCGCCGAACACCGGCCTGACGCCCTCACGATCGGGGTATCGCTCCCCGACGCTTCCGACGAGCTCCCGGGGTGCATCGCCGACCTCGATGCGCTCCTCGAGACAGAGCTGGCCCGAGTGTCGCCCCGTGTCCTCGTCGCCGTCGTGCACGCCGCGGGAAGGCTGACCGAGGGTCGTGCCTTCGCGAGCGAGCTCATCGACCGTGCGAGCGTCCACTCGAGCAACTCATTGGGCCGCGACCTCACCGCCATCGGCGTCGTGCTGGACGACGAACACGACCGCGCCCTCGCGGCACGCCGCATCGCCGAGCACCTCGGTGGCCGGAGCAATCTCGGCGACGGCACGGTCGTCACGGCGCGTGACCTGCGGCGCAGCACGCTTCGCGATCTGATCCTCGAAGACGTCCTGTGACGCTCGGCGCCGTCAGCGTCGACGCACGCGCAGCCAGACGAACGCATGCGCAGGCAGGACGAGTCCGCCACCGAGGGTGAGCGCGCGATCTCGGACCACGTCGTACGCGGATTCGTCGAGCCCGCTGAACGTAGCCGACGGGATGTCGACGGGCGAATCGCCCACGTTGGCGAGAACGAGGACCGCTCCCCCGTCACCGTCCGATGACGGTCGCGTGAACCCCACCACCGCGACGTGCGGGGTGTGGAACGGCACCAGATCGTTGCCCGCGAACTCCGGGCTCGCGCGGCGCACCTCGATCAGCCGGCGGAGTCGCGTGAACACGCGCCCCGACACCGTCGACTCGTCCAGGCGGCGTGCGTACCGATCTTCCGGACGCGTCGGCCGGTGCGCCCATCGACTGTCGCCCCGACGAGCGGGGTCTTCCTGGAACGCGTCGTCGTTGAGCTGCGCGACCTCGTCCCCGAGATAGAGCAGCGGGATGCCACCGGTCGACATCGCCAACGCGTGCGCGAGCACGACCCGGTCCTCGCCGCCGTCGTCTCCCGCGGCGACGCCCGCCAGCGAAGCCGTCGTGCCCGCGATTCGGGCATCGCCCGTCCGTGGGTTCTCCTGAAAAGGGAAGCCGCGTGAGAACGAGCCGTCGAAGCGACCGATGTAGAAGTCGTTGAGGAAGCGGCGATGCGGTCCACCGTCGATGCCGAGGCGCGCGGCATCCTCGTCCGCGAAGGTCCAGCCGACGTCGTCGTGGCTGCGGACGTAGTTGACCCACGCCGTTCCCGCGGGCAGGGCATGGCGCTCGTCGAGCGCCAGCTGGAGCAGCCGGGCGTCGCGCGTCGCCAGCGCCTCCCAGGTCAGCGCCATCTGCAGCGGGTTGTACGACAGTTGGCACTCATCGGGCGAGATGTAGTCCTGCACCTCGTCGGGATGCACGATCGCCTCGGATTTGAACAGCACCGCGGGAGCCGCGATCCGCAGCACAGCATTGAACGCCTGGAGCAGCAGGTGCGCCTCCGGCAGCGACTCGCATGCTGTGCCGAGGCGTTTCCAGATGAAGGCCACGGCATCCATCCGGAGGACCTCGACGCCCTGGTTCGCGAGGAACAGCATCTCCCCCGCCATGGCCGTGAAGACATCGGGGTTGGCGTAGTTGAGGTCCCACTGGAACCGGTAGAACGTCGCCCAGATCCACCGACCGTCCGGGAGCGGCACGAACGAGCCCGGGTGGTCGTCCGGGAAGATCTCGCGCGTGGTCCGCTCGTACGCATCGGGGAGCTCGCGGTCGGGGAAGATCAGGTAGAAGTCCTCGTACACGGGGTCGCATGCGAGGGCCCGCTGCGCCCAGACGTGCTCATTCGAGGTGTGATTGAAGATGAAGTCGAGGACGAGGGATATTCCCGCCTCCCGGAGGTCGTCCGCGAGCGCGCGAAGATCTGCCATCGTGCCCAGCGCCGGCTTCACGGTGCGGTAGTCCGAGACCGCGTAGCCCCCGTCGTTGTCGCCCTCGGGGCTGTCGAACAAGGGCATGAGGTGCAGATAGGTCAGGCCGAGCTCGCGGAAGTACGGGATCATGCCGCGTACGCCGTCGAGGTCGCCGGCGAACCGGTCGACGTAGCAGACACCACCGATCATCTTCTCGGACTCGAACCACGTGGGGTCGGCCGCGCGGTCACGATCGAGGCGCCTCAGCTGCGCGGGGCGGTCGGCACGAGCATCGAGCACCACGTCGATCAGGTGCACGAGCGCCTCGAGCGAACCCGGCCGGTCACCGTAGAGCGCACGGAAGAGGGAATGCAGACGCGGGAACTCGGTCCGCAGCCGAGCGACGGTTTCGCCATCGACGGGCTGCTCGCGGCGCGCGACGTGCTCGACGACGATCGCTGCGTCGTTCTCGAGCGACGAGAGCGCACTCATCGCGGGTCCACCGGAGCACTCATGTCCGCATCCTCTCAGACCATGACCGCGGCGGACACCGGGGCTCGCACGAGTGGACGCCGGGGCCGGAGTAGCGTAGGAGGGTGATCTTTCCGACGCCCCGCCCGCTCGGACGGATCGGCAGATGACCGTCTCGGCACGCATGGCCGGGCCCGGGGTGCGGGCGTGGCTGGTCTGGGGAACCGGCGTCGCGGCGTACGTCCTGTCGATCACGAACCGCACGTCTCTCGCAGCCGTCGGCGTCGACGCCGCCGAGCGCTTCCACGCGGATGCCGCGACCCTGTCGATGTTCGCGGTCGTTCAGCTGGCCGTGTACGGCGGAATGCAGATTCCCATCGGCGTCCTCCTCGACCGTTACGGCTCGCGTCCCATCATGACCATCGGGATGGTGCTCATGGCTGTCGGGCAGCTGACGATGGCGCTCTCCCCCAGCGTCGGTGTCGCGATCATCGCCCGCATGCTGCTGGGCGCCGGTGACGCCGCCATCTTCCCCGCGGTGCTGCGTCTGGTCGCGACGTGGTTCCCTGCGCAGCGCGGACCCCTGATGGTGCAGATGACCGGCATCCTCGGTCAGGCCGGGCAGCTCGTCGCCGTGATCCCGCTCTCCGCCCTCCTGCTCGCCACCAGTTGGTCGGTGACATTCGGCAGCGTCGCCGGTCTCGGTGTCCTGTTCGCGGTCCTCGTCTTCCTCCTCGTTCGCAACCACCCGCCGGAGGTCGACCGCGACGTCAGCGTCGACACCGACACCGGTGCCATCAGGGTCGTCACTTCGAGCGTCGACACAGGCGTCGGCATCCGGGCGGCTTGGGCCCACCCCGGCACCCGGCTGGCGTTCTGGTCGCATTTCACGACGCCGTTCGCCGGCACGGCGTTCATCCTGCTGTGGGGCATCCCGTTCCTCACTGCGGGCGAGGGTCGCACTCAGGGCGAAGCGACACTCATCACGACCCTGTACGTGTTCGCCGGGATGGCGCTCGGGCCGATCATGGGCGAGCTCTCGCGCCGCATCCCGAACCTGAGATCACGAGCCCTGGTCCTCCCGGCCGTCGCCGTGCAGCTCATCGCGTGGACGGCGGTCATCCTCTGGCCGGGAACCGCACCGGCTTGGCTCCTGGTCGCGCTCGCCGTGGCTCTGGCCACCGGCGGCCCGGCGTCGATGATCGCCTTCGATCACGCCCGGACCCACAATCCCTCGCATCGGCTGAGCACTGCCACGGGGCTGACCAACGCCGGCGGATTCCTCGCCGCCCTGATCGCGGTGTTCTCCATCGGTGTCGCGCTCGATCTGCAGGGGGCGGGCACTCCCGCTACCTACTCGCTCGAAGCGTTCCGGATCGCCTTCCTCACGCAGGTCCCGCTGTGGCTGATCGGCGGCACGTTCATCGCGATCGAGCGCAAGCGGACGCGCATCCACATCGGCATGGATGCACCGAGACGGCCGCGCCGGGGATGAGGCCGACGCGGCCGACGCAGGATCTTCGTCAGAGCGTCGGGTCGCCCGAGGTGCTCGTGGTGTTGCGGGTGACGCGCTGACCGCTCGCCGGGTCGACGGCGGAGCGGCTGACGGTCTCCGTCTGACGACGGCGCACCATCAGAACGAGCCCGATGAGGAAGACGAGGGCTCCCGCGCCCATCAGGATGTAGCCGATGAGGTCGAGGTTCACCCACTCGACCTCGACGTTGACGGCGAACGAGAGGATCGCGCCGATGACGAACAGTGCGATTCCGGCACCAATGCTCATGTCAGTTCCCTTCGGGTGTGCGGACCCGACGATCGTGGCGCGGATTCGTCGCGCCGCGCATCGTCTTGACACGGCTTCTCCGCCCGTGTCAAGAACGCGGCGCGACCTCGACCCATGAGCCGAACTTCGGCTGACGGTGGTCGCCCGACGAGCGACCCGTCAGCCTGCGCCGGACCCAGGGCGCAAGATGCTCGCGGAAGTACTCGCCACGGGCGAGCGTCGGGGGCGGCGCGTCGACGGGGAGCGACCACCACTCCCCCGGCGCGTCGAGCCCCAGCGAGCCGAGCACGCGAGCCGCGACGCGGTGGTGGCCGCGCGCGTTCATGTGGAGGCGGTCGGCCGACCAGTACGACGGGTGGGTCAGGGCGCGATCGTGCCAGTTCAGGGCGCGGATGACGTCGTCGCGGTCCGAGATCCGGTCGACCACGGCAGCGGAGAGGGCATCTCCGCGGCGATTGATCAGTCCGCCCAGCGGCAGCTGGGCCGACGGGTTCGCCCCTGACAGCAGGATGAGGCGCACGCCCTCGTCGTCGCAGCGCCGGAGCACCTGCACGAACGCATCGACGATATGCGCGATCGACGTGCGCGGGCGCAGCATGTCGTTGCCCCCGCCGTTGAACGAAAGGTGCGTCGGACGCAGGGCGAGTGCTGCTTCGAGCTGCTCGTCCACGATCGGCCGGACGAGTTTGCCCCGGATCGCGAGGTTCGCGTACTGCACCGACCGCCCGGTGGCATCGGCCCAACCCGCGGCGACGAGATCCGCCCAGCCGCGGACGGCGCCGTCGGGGAGCTCGTCTCCCACGCCCTCGGTGAACGAGTCACCGATCGCGACGTAGCGCACCTCTGGATCAGCGGTCATCGAGCGACACCCCTCTGCGGTCGGCGAGGCCCCACGCGCCGGCGGCGGCGAGGACGAAGAACACGGCGAACACCACGAAGAGCACCGGGGCTCCGCCCCAGAGCAGCAGCGGCGGCACGGACAGCGGCGCGAGGATCGAGGCGATGCGGCCCACACCGGCGGCCCACCCCGCTCCGGTGCCGCGCAGCGACGTCGGGTACATCTCGGGGGTGACGGCGTACAGGGCGCCCCAGGCGCCGAGGTTGAAGAACGACAGCGCCATGCCCGCAACGATGATGACGGCCTCGGTGCCGGCAGTGCCGAACACGACGGCGGATGCTGCGGAGCCGATCAAGAAGACCGACAGCGTAAGGCGCCTGCCCCACACCTCGATCAGCCATGCCGACACGGCATAACCCGGCAGCTGGGCAAGGGTGATGATCAGCGTGAACCCGAACGAGCGGACGAGGTCGTACCCCTGCGTGTAGAGGATGGTGGGAATCCAGATGAACGCGCCGTAGTACGAGAAGTTGACGCAGAACCAGACCAGCCACAGGCTCGCCGTGCGGGCGCGGAACTCGGGAGACCAGAGGGCTCGAAGACGTCCCGTCGTCGACACCGCTGCCGGCGGGCCCCCGATCGCCTCTGTCCCCGCCGCGGTGCGCGGGTCGGAGGACGCGGGCCCGTGGTTCTTCTCGAAGCTTCGGACGACGGCCTCGGCCTCGGCATGCCGGCCGCGGCGCTCGAGCCAGCGTGCTGACTCGGGAAGCCCCCAGCGAACGATCAGGGCGTAGACCGCGGGAATCGCGCCGACGGCGAACGCCCACCGCCACCCGTCCTCGACCTGCGGGATGACGAAGTAGCCGATGAGCGCCGCCGCCGTCCATCCGACCGCCCAGAAGGCCTCGAGGATGACGATGACCCGACCACGGATTCGCGCGGGAGCGAACTCGCTGACATACGTGCTCGCGACCGGCAGCTCGGCGCCGAGTCCGAGCCCGACGACGAAGCGGAGCACGAGCAGCATCGCGAGCCCGCCGACCAGCGCGCTCGCTCCGGTCGCGACCCCGTAGACGAGCAGGGTCACCGCGAACACCGATCTCCGGCCGAAACGGTCGGCGAGCAGCCCGCCGAGGCTTGCCCCGATCGCCATCCCGGCGAAGCCGGCGGATGCGATCCACGACGCCTGCGATGTGTCGAGTGACCACTGCGCGATGAGCGCCGTGATGATGAACGAGATCAGGCCGACGTCCATCGCGTCGAGGGCCCAGCCGAGCCCGGAACCGGTCAGGATCCTGAGATGCCGGCGGCCGAAGGGGAGATCATCGAGGCGGCGCGCCACCGAGGGCGTCGCGGTATCGGTCATTCGACCATGCTATTGATCCGCGACGCCCCCGGGCGCCACCTGGTCAGTCGTCGGCGAGCATCTCGCGCACGAGCGGCGCGACCTTCGTGCCGTACAGCTCGATCGAGCGCATCATGCTCTCGTGGGCGAGGGTCCCGTGCGAGAACTTCAGATCGAAGCGATCAAGCTCGAGCGTACGGATCGTCCGCGCGAGCTTGCGGGCCACCGTCTCGGGGGACCCGGCGTACACGGCTCCGTCGTGGCCGAGATCGTGCTGGAACTGAAGACGCGAGTACGGTTGCCAGCCGCGCTCGGCACCGATCGCGTCGCGGTTGACCTTCATCGCGGGGAAGAGCTCCTCCCAAGCCTGCTCGTCGGTGTCGGCCACGTGACCGGGCGAATGCACTCCGACGGGCAGCCGGCCAGCGCCCATCGCATCGCGCGTGCGGTGGAACAGATCGACGTACGGCCGGAACCGATCGGCGCCGCCGCCGATGATCGCGAGCATCAGACCGTATCCGTTGTGCGCGGTGCGCAGCACCGACTCGGGCGAGCCGCCGACGCCGACCCAGGCGCGCAGTCCGTTCTCGGTCTTGGGGAAGACGTCTGCGGCCGTCAGCGCGGGGCGCGTTCTGCCCTGCCACGTCACCGGCTGCTCGGCGCGCAGCTGGCCGAAGAGGTCGAGCCGTTCCTCGAAGAGGATCTCGTAATCGGCGAGATCGAAACCGAACAAGGGGAACGACTCGGTGAACGACCCTCGTCCCAGGATGATCTCGGCGCGTCCGTTCGAGACCGCGTCGAGGGTGGCGAAACGCTCGTAGACGCGGACGGGGTCATCGCTGGAGAGCACGGTGACCGCGGTTCCGAGGCGGATGTCCTTCGTGCGTGCCGCTGCCGCCGCGAGCACGATCTCCGGGCTCGAAACGGCGAACTCACGCCGGTGGTGCTCCCCCACGCCGAAGAAGCTCAGGCCGACCTCGTCGGCGAGCACGGCCTGGTCGACGACGTTGCGGATGGTCTGCGCGTCGGAGAGGAGTTCGCCATCCGCTCCGCGGGTGACGTCGCCGAACGTGTCGAGGGCGAACTGGACGGATGTCGCGGTCATGGGGCCACCTTTCATTCATGCGCATACAACGACGGGGCGGGAGATCTATTCCCACCCCGTCGTCGTCTGCGCTTTCAGACGTCTGCGATGACTCTCAGTCCTGCGCGAGAGCCACCCGCAGGGTGTCGAGCCCGACGCCGCCGAGCCGCAGCGCCTTCATGTGGAACGCTTTGACGTCGAACTGCTCTCCGGCACGGTCGGCGTAGTCGTCGCGGATCTGCTCCCAGATGCGCTGACCGACCTTGTACGACGGCGCCTGGCCCGGCCAACCGAGGTAGCGGTTGACCTCGAAGCGGATGAACTCCTCGGGCATGTTGACGTTGCGCTTCATGAACTCCAGCGCATAGTCCGCATCCCAGACGCCTTCGCCGTCGGGGCGGACCTTGCCCAGGTGCACGCCGATGTCGAGCACGACGCGAGCGGCACGCATGCGCTGACCGTCGAGCATGCCCAAGCGGTCCGCCGGGTCGTCCAGGTAGCCGAGCTGCTCCATCAGGCGCTCCGCGTACAGGGCCCATCCCTCCGCGTGCCCGCTGGACCCGGCCAGGAGGCGACGCCAGGAGTTGAGCTCGGACCGGTTGTACACCGCCTGAGCGATCTGCAGGTGGTGCCCCGGAACGCCCTCGTGGTAGACGGTGGTGAGTTCTCGCCAGGTGTCGAACGAGTCGACACCCTCGGGCACGGACCACCACATCCGCCCCGGCCGCGAGAAGTCATCGGTCGGACCGGTGTAGTAGATCCCGCCCTCGTTGGTCGGGGCGATCATGCACTCGAGCGTGCGGATGGGCTCGGGGATGTCGAAGTGGGTTCGCCCCAACTCCTCGACGGCGCGATCGCTCGTCTCCTGCATCCACTTCTGCAGCGCCTCGGCGCCGTGGAGCTTGCGAGACTCGTCCTTCTCGAGATGAGCGACGGCCTCCTCCACCGTTGCGCCCGGGAGGATCTCGTTCGCAATGGACTCCTGCTCGGCGACCATACGCGCGAGCTCCTGGAGACCCCATTCGTAGGTCTCGTCGAGGTCGATCGTCGCACCGAGGAAGCGGCGCGAGTGCAACGTGTAGAGCTCGCGTCCCACCGCATCGGTCTCATCCGCCTCCGGCAGCAGCTCTCCGGTGAAGAACGCAGCCAGCGCGTCATAGGCGACGCGTGCGGCGTTGGCGTTGTCGGCGAGGTCGCGGGCCAGCGATGCCGGCAGCCCGCCCTCAGCGGGGGCTGCGTCGGCGGCGAAGGTCGCGAAGAATCCGGTGTCGGCGGTGTAACGGCCGATCTGGGTCGCGACCTCGGTGACCTGACGACGCGCCGGCACGATCCCGCGGGCGATGCCCTCTCGGAGGGTCTCGACGTATCCGTCGACGGCAGCGGGCACCGCGGCCAAGCGTGCGGCGATGACGCTCCAGTCGTCGACGGTTTCCGTGGGCATGAGGTCGAACGTGTTGCGGATCTCCTGCGCCGGGGACGCGATCACGTTGACGTCGCGCAGGTGTGCGCCGGCCTCGACCAGATCGATCTGCAGCCGCAGATCGCCTGCGAGGTCGGCTTTCGTGACGACATCCACGTCGTCCTCGGGCTCGGCCCCCTCGAGCGCTGCGAGGGTGCTGCGCGCGGCCTCGAGCGCCCGCGCGGTTCCCGTGGGCGAGTAGTCGTCGAGTCGCGCATTGTGCTCGAAACGGCCGATGTACGTCGCGAGCCCGGGTGAGAGCTCGGCCAGGGTGTCGACCCACGCGTCGGCGATCCGGTCGATCTGCGTGGGGGTGCGCTGTGCTTCGGTCATCCTCCGAGCCTACTGCGGCGCCCCCACGCGGCCGGGTCAGTGACCAGCGACATCCCAGTCGCCGCCGCGACCGATCTGCACATCCAGCGGAACGGTGAGCTCCGCAGCGTCGCCCATGCGATCGCGGACGATGCGCTCGGCGGCATCCCACTCCCCCGAAGCCACTTCGACCACGAGCTCGTCATGGATCTGCAGCAGGACACGAGAGCGGAGGCCTTCGGCTCGGAACTCACGGGCGATCCGGAACAACGCGATCTTCATGATGTCGGCCGCGCTGCCCTGGATCGGAGCGTTCAGCGCTGCGCGCTCGGCGTTCTCGCGGAGCACGCGGTTGGGGCTCGCGAGGTCGGGGAACGGCCGGCGGCGGCCGAAGATCGTCTCGGTGTACCCGTCGATACGAGCCTGCTCGACGCTCGAGCGCAGATAATCGCGCACAGCTCCGAATCGGGCGAAGTACTCGAGCATCAGCTGCTTGGCCTCGGACTGCTCGATGCGGAGCTGCTTCGACAGGCCGAACGCAGAGAGTCCGTAGACGAGACCGTATGACATGGCCTTGACCTTCGTGCGCATCGCCGGTGTGACGTCGGCGGGCTCGACGCCGAAGACCCGCGCACCCACGAAACGGTGGAGGTCTTCGCCCGACACGAACGCCTCGATGAGGCCCGGGTCTTCGGACAGATGCGCCATGATGCGCATCTCGATCTGCGAGTAGTCGGCCGTCAGCAGGGTCTCGTACCCCTCGCCGACCTCGAAGGCAGCGCGGATGCGCCGGCTCTCCTCGTTGCGGATCGGGATGTTCTGCAAGTTGGGATCGGTGCTCGAGAGCCGGCCGGTCTGGCTTCCGGTCTGCACGTACGTCGTGTGGATGCGGTCGTCCGCGGCGATCGCGGTGTCGAGCGACTCGATGATCTGCCGCAGCTTCGTCGCTTCACGGTGCTGCAGGAGCAGTTCGAGGAAGGGGTGGGGGTTCGACTCTTGCAGGTCGGCCAGCACCGCGGCGTCGGTGGAGTACCCGGTCTTGGTCTTGCGGGTCTTCGGCAGTTGGAGCTGCTCGAACAGCACCTCTTGCAGCTGCTTGGGCGAGCCGAGGTTCACCTCGCGGTCGATCGTGGCGTACGCGCGCTGCGCGATGTCGTCGGCTCGCGCGGCGAGTTCGGCGGAGAACGTGGAGAGCTTCTCGTGCGACACCGCGACGCCCGCGAGTTCCATGTCGGCGAGGGTGTCGAGGGTGGGGAGCTCGATGTCGGTCAGCACCCCGAGGACGGAGGCGGGCATCTCCGCGCGCACCGCCTCCGCGACGCGGAGCGCGAACCACGAGAGCTGGCCCGGTGTCGCCCCTTCGGTCTCAGGCACGAGTTGGGTCGGGTCGGCCTCGGGCAGCTTCTCGTCGAGGTACCGGTGGACGAGGTCGGCGAGGGTCTTGTCGGGGAAGCTCGGGCGCAGAAGCCACCCGGCCAGGATCGGGTCGAACACGAGGCCGCCCAGGCGAACACCGCCACGGCGGAGTGCCTTGACCTGGAGCTTCGCGTCGGAGAGCACCTTCGGCGCGTCGGACTCGAGCCACGGACGCAGGGCGTCGGCGACGTCGTCGTTCCAGGTCGCCTCGACCGCTTCGTCGGGACCCGCCAGGCCGATCCGCTGCGGGAAGCCGCCCGCGACCACGACGGTCACCCCGACCTCGCCCGTCCGAGCGGCGGCCCAAGCGGCGAGATCAGCCGCAGACACCTCGGCGGCAGCCGGAGCCGGCACCGCCGGAGCGGTGGTCTCGGCAGCCATCGCGGGGTCGGCGCCGGCCGCCTCGAACACCCGGGGAAGCAGCGTGCGGAACTCGAGGCGGGCGAAGATGTCGCGAACCGCTTCAGCATCGATCGGACCGACGGCGAGGTCGGCAAGTGTCACACCGAGCTCGACATCTCGAAGGAGGCGGTTGAGCGCACGATTGCGTCGAACGTCATCGAGGTGCTCGCGCAGGTTGCCGCCCACGACGCCGCCGATCTTGTCGGCGTTCTCGAGCAGTGCGTCGAGCGATCCCCACTGCGTCAGCCACTTCACCGCGGTCTTCTCCCCGACCTTCGGGACCCCGGGGAGGTTGTCGCTCGTCTCACCGACGAGCGCGGCGATGTCGGGGTAGTTCTGGGGCGGGAGACCGTACTTCTCGACGACCGTCTCGGGGGTGTAGCGCTTGAGTTGAGAGACGCCCTGCACGCTGGGGTAGAGCAAGGTGACGTCGTCGGTGACGAGCTGGATCGTGTCGCGGTCGCCCGAGCAGACGAGAACGTCGAAGCCCTCGGCAGCACCCTGCGTCGCGAGGGTCGCGAGGATGTCGTCGGCCTCGTAGTCCTCCTTCGTCAGCACGGTGACGTTCATCGCGGCGAGGCACTCCTGCAGCAGCGGGATCTGCCCCTTGAACTCAGCCGGCGACTCCGCACGATTGGCCTTGTACTCGGTGTACTCGCGGGTGCGGAAAGACTGGCGCGAGGTGTCGAAGGCGACCGCCAGGTGCGTGGGCTTCTCGGCCTTGATCAGGTTGACGAACATCGACAGGAACCCGTAGATGCCGTTGGTGTGCTGGCCGTCCTTCGTCGTGAAGTTGTCGACCGGCAGCGCGAAGAAGGCACGGTAGGCCAGCGAGTGGCCGTCGACGACGAGAAGAGTAGGCTTTGCGGAGTCCGTCACCCGTCCAGCCTAACGACGACGGCGGACACCACGACCCGCTGCGACCGAGGGTGGAGCATGCCTGAGAAGACCGACATCGACACCGGCCTCGCGTGGGCGCAGGGCCGCGGCAAGGGAGCGCTCGCGGAGCGCATGGGAATCGATTTCATCGAGTTCACCACCGAGCGCTGCGTCGCCACGATGCCCGTCGAAGGCAACACCCAGCCCGTCGGTCTCCTGCACGGCGGTGCGTACGTCGTGCTCGGCGAGTCGCTCGGATCCATGGCGGCCAACATGCACGCCGGGCCGGGGCGTCTCGCCGTGGGCGTCGACATCAACGCCACCCACACGCGGTCG
Source organism: Microbacterium sp. AG238 (assembly GCF_003610405.1). Classification (GTDB taxonomy): domain Bacteria; phylum Actinomycetota; class Actinomycetes; order Actinomycetales; family Microbacteriaceae; genus Microbacterium. The sequence goes on along the minus strand of NZ_RAQC01000001.1, from coordinate 262,469 downwards.
GCGACGAGCGGCACCGTCACCGGTGTGTGCACTCCCCTGCACCTCGGCCGCTCGATGACGGTGCACGAGATCGTCGTGTCCGACGAGCAAGGCCGTCGGTGCTCGACCATCCGCATCACGAACATGATCAAGGACGCTCCGGCGGCATCCTGATTCCGCCCGACGCGGCAACGACGAGGCCCCCTCCCGATCGAGAGGGGGCCTCTGACGGCGCGGCGCCGGACTACTTCTTGGGAGCGAGCTGCTCGATGATCGCCTTCGCGACATCCTGCATGGTCAGACGGCGGTCCATCGATGCCTTCTGGATCCAGCGGAATGCCTCCGGCTCGCTCAGGCCCATCTTCTCGTTGAGCAGGCCCTTGGCACGGTCGACGAGCTTGCGGGTCTCGAAGCGCTCGACCATGTCGGCGACCTCGGCCTCGAGGGTGATGATCTGCTCGTAGCGGGCCAGCGCGATCTCGATGGCGGGCAGCAGATCGTTCGGGGTGAAGGGCTTCACGACGTACGCGAGCGCGCCGGCCTCCGTCGCGCGCTCGACGAGCTCCTTCTGGCTGAACGCGGTCAGCAGCACGACGGGCGCGATGTGCGCCTTACCGAGACGCTCAGCCGCGGAGATGCCGTCGAGGACGGGCATCTTCACGTCCATGATCACCAGGTCGGGGCGGAGCTCGGTCGCGAGCTGCACCGCGGTCTCGCCATCGCCCGCCTCGCCGACGACGTCGTATCCGTTGTCGCGGAGGATCTCGACGATGTCGAGCCGGATGAGCGACTCGTCTTCGGCCACGACGACACGGCGTGGTGCGGGAGCGGCCGACGTGGGGGCCTCTTCTTGCTCTGTCACCTTTTGATCCTACGGTATGGCGTTCCGGCCGTGCTTCCGTCAGGCGACGCTCGACGAGGCGGTATTGTCGATATGCGTGCGCCGGTGTGGCGGAATGGCAGACGCGACCGACTCAAACTCGGTTGTCTTCGGACGTGTGGGTTCGACTCCCACCACCGGCACGACGAAAGGGCGGGCACCTCGTAAAAGGTGCCCGCCCTTCGGCATTCACGGGGCGATTACTGGATCGCCTGGTAGATCGGTGCGCGACCGTTGACGGCGTCGCCGATCTTGTGGATGCGGATGTCGTTGGTCGATCCCTGGATTCCGGGAGGGGATCCGGAGATCACGACGACCTTGTCCCCCACCTCGGCGAGGCCGTTCGAGAGGAAGTAGTCGTCGACCTGGTGGAACATCAGGTCGGTGTGAGCGACCTCTTCGACCAGGCTGGAACGGATGCCCCAGGTGAGCGCCATGCGACGTCGGATCGCGGGATCCGGCGTGAACGCGATCATCGGGATCTCGGGCCGCAGACGCGACATCCGGCGCGCCGTGTCACCGGACTCGGTGAACATGCAGAGGAACTTCGCCTCGATGAACTGCGCGACCTCCATGGCGGCGAGCGTGATGGCGCCGCCCTGCGTGCGCGGCTTCGCCGTCAGCGGCGCGATGCGCTCGAGTCCGTGCGTCTCGGTCGAGTCGACGATGCGGGCCATCGTCTCGACCACGACGACGGGGTACTTGCCCACGCTGGTCTCGCCCGAGAGCATGACGGCGTCGGCACCGTCGAGGACGGCGTTGGCGACGTCGCTGGTCTCCGCGCGCGTCGGTACGGGGTTCTCGATCATCGACTCCAGCATCTGGGTCGCGACGATCACCGGCTTGGCCATGCGGCGGCAGAGCGCCACGGCCTTCTTCTGCACGATCGGAACGGCCTCGAGCGGGAGCTCGACGCCGAGGTCGCCTCGCGCGACCATGATGCCGTCGAACGCGTCGATGATCCCTTCGAGGTTCTCGACGGCCTGCGGCTTCTCGATCTTCGCGATGACGGGGACCTTGCGGCCCTCCTCCGCCATGATCTCGTGCACGCGGGTGACATCGGACGCATCCCGCACGAACGACAGCGCAATGATGTCCGCCCCCTGCTGCAGCCCCCAGCGCAGGTCAGCCTCATCCTTGTCCGACAGTGCGGGCACGCTCACGGCGACGCCGGGCAGGTTGATGCCCTTGTTGTTCGAGACCGGACCGGCGACGATCACCTTGGTCGTGACTACGGGACCCTCGACCGAGACGACCTCGACGCGGACCTTACCGTCGTCGATGAGGAGGAAGTCGCCGGGGTTGACGTCACCGGGCAGGCCCTTGAAGGTCGTCGAGACGATCTCCTTCGTGCCGAGGATGTCGTCGGTCGTGATCTTGAAGATGTCGCCGACCGCGAGCTGGTGAGGTCCGTTCTCGAACTTGCCCAGACGGATCTTCGGGCCCTGAAGGTCGACCAGGATCGCGACGGGGCGGCCCGCGTCGTCGGCGGCCTTGCGCACGTTGGCCCAGCGGACCTCGTGCTCCGAATAGTCTCCGTGGCTGAGGTTGAATCGGGTCACGTCCACGCCGGCGTCGATGATGGCTCGCACCATCTCGTAGCTGGCTGTGGCCGGTCCCAGGGTGGCGACGATCTTGGCGCGTCTCACTGAATCTCCGGTGGTATCTGGTCGGGAGGGGGGTTGGGTCCAGCCTATGCCCGCTGGAGCCCGATCGCGACGTCGGTCGGACGCACCGGCGCCGGCAGGTCGGTGTCGCCCATCAGGTAGCGGTCGACGGCGGCGGCCGCGGCGCGGCCTTCCGCGATCGCCCACACGATGAGCGACTGCCCGCGGCCGGCATCGCCCGCCACGAACACGCCCGGCGCGGTCGTCTGGTAGTCGTCGGCACGTTCGACATTGCCGCGATCAGTGAACACGGTACCGAGCTGCGCCTCGAGCTCGCTGCGCTCCGGGCCGGTGAAACCCATCGCGATCAGCACGAGGTCTGCGGGGATCTCGCGCTCGGTGCCGCTCTTGGGAACCCGGCGCCCGTCGATGAACTCGGTCTCGGCGACTCGGAGGGCGCGAACCTCGCCGGCGTCGTTCGCGAGGAACTCGACGGTCGAGGCGAGGTAGCTGCGCTCACCGCCTTCCTCGTGCGCCGAGGCGACCTCGAAGATCGTCGGCATCATCGGCCAGGGCTGCGAGTCGGGGCGCTCGGAGGGCGGCTGCTTGCCGATCGCGAGGTTGGTGACGCTCAGCGCGCCCTGCCGGTGCGCGGTGCCGATGCAGTCGGCGCCGGTGTCACCGCCGCCGATGACCACGACGTGCTTTCCCTCGGCGTGGATCTGGTTGGCGACCTGGTCGCCCGCGACGGCCTTGTTCGACTCCACGAGGTACTCCATCGCGAAGTGGACGCCTGCGAGATCGCGGCCGGGGATGGCGAGGTCGCGCGGCAGCGTCGACCCGGTCGCCACCACGACGGCGTCGTAGCGGGCTCGCAGCGCATCCCACGTGATGTCCTTGCCGATCTCGACACCGGCGCGGAACCGCGTCCCCTCGTCCTGCATCTGACGCAGCCGCGCCTCGATGTGACGCTTCTCCATCTTGAAATCAGGGATGCCGTACCGCAGCAGGCCGCCGATGCGGTCATCACGCTCGTAGACCGCGACCGTGTGTCCCGCGCGCGTCAGCTGCTGCGCAGCGGCGAGCCCGGCGGGCCCGGAACCGACGACAGCGACCGTCTTGCCGGTGAGTCGCCCCGGAGGCTCGGCCTCGACCCAGCCGTTGGCGAAGGCCTCGTCGATCGTCGAGACCTCGATCTGCTTGATGGTGACCGGCGGCTGGTTGATGCCGAGCACGCACGAGCTCTCGCACGGCGCGGGGCAGAGCCGACCGGTGAACTCGGGGAAGTTGTTGGTGGCGTGCAGACGCTCGATGGCCGAGCGCCCCTCGCCCCGCCACATGAGGTCGTTCCACTCCGGGATCAGGTTGCCCAGTGGGCATCCCTGATGGCAGAACGGAACGCCGCAGTCCATGCAGCGGCCCGCCTGACGGCGGAGGACCGCGGTGTCACCGGGTTCGTAGACCTCGCGCCAGTCCATGATGCGGACCGGGACGGGCCGGCGCTTGGGGAGCTCGCGCTCCGTGATCTTCAGGAAGCCCTTGGGGTCAGCCACGGGTCACCTCCAGGATGCGGCTCCAGACCTCGTCGCCGTCGGGGTCGAGCCCCTCGGCGGCCGCCGTCTGTCGGGTTTCGAGCACCGCGGCGTAGTCGCGCGGCACCACACGGACGAAATGAGCGACCTCGGTCTCGAAGTCCTCGAGCAGGCGGGCCGCCAGGTCGGACCCCGTCTCGACGACGTGGCGCTCAAGCAGGTCGCGGAGGATCTCGGCGTCGCCGGACCCCATCTCCTCGAGCACGAGCTCACCGCTGGCCATCGCCTCGCGGTTCACGTTCGCGGTCTCGAGACGGTAGACGTAGGCGTTGCCGCCCGACATCCCGGCGCCCAGGTTGCGCCCGGTCGCTCCCAGGATCACGGCGAGGCCGCCCGTCATGTACTCCAGTGCGTGGTCGCCCACGCCCTCGACCACCGCGGTCGCGCCGGAGTTGCGCACCAGGAACCGCTCCCCCACGACACCGCGCAGGAACATCGTGCCCTGCGTCGCGCCGTAACCGATGACATTGCCGGCGATGACGTTCTCGGAGGCGTCGAATGCGGCGTCGCGTGGGGGCCGCACGACGATCTGGCCTCCGGAGAGCCCCTTGCCGACGTAGTCGTTCGAGTCGCCCTCGAGGCGCAGCGTGATGCCGGCGGGGAGGAAGGCCCCGAACGACTGACCGGCCGAACCCGTGAGGTTCACGACGATCGAGTCGGCCGGCAGGCCGTTCTCGCCGTGCGCGAGCGTCACCCGGTTGCCCAGCATCGTGCCCACGGCACGCTCGGTGTTGCGGATCGGCAGGTCGATCTCGATGTGTCCGCCGTGGGCGACGACATCCTGCGCCCGCTCGATCAGCTGGACGTCGAAGTGCTCGTCGAGTTCGTGGTCCTGGTCACGCTGATGACGCCGCGGCGCATCGTCGGCGAACGCGGGCCCGGTGAGGATCGGCCCGAGATCGAGTCCGCTCGCCTTCCAGTGCTCGATCGCGCCGTCGACGTCGAGGACGTCGGTGCGTCCGACGGCCTCGTCGAGCGAACGGAAACCGAGCTCGGCGAGGTACTCGCGCACCTCCTGCGCGATGAACTCCATGAAGTTCACGACGAACTCGGGCTTGCCCGTGAAGCGCTCGCGCAGGACGGGGTTCTGAGTCGCGACGCCGACCGGGCACGTGTCGAGGTGGCAGACCCGCATCATGATGCAGCCCTCCACCACGAGTGCCGACGTCGCGAAGCCGAACTCCTCGGCGCCGAGCAGCGCGGCGATGACCACGTCGCGACCGGTCTTGAGCTGCCCGTCCGCCTGGACGACGACGCGGTCGCGCATGTCGTTGAGCATGAGCGTCTGCTGGGTCTCGGCGAGGCCGAGCTCCCACGGGGTGCCGGCGTGCTTGAGCGAGTTCAGCGGGCTCGCACCGGTGCCGCCGTCGTGGCCCGAGACGAGGATGACGTCGGCAAGCGCCTTCGCAGTTCCCGCTGCGACCGCGCCGATGCCGGACTGGCTCACGAGCTTCACATGGACACGCGCGGTCGGGTTGGCGCGCTTCAGGTCGAAGATCAGCTGCTTGAGGTCTTCGATCGAATAGATGTCGTGGTGCGGCGGCGGCGAGATGAGGCCGACGCCGGGGGTGCCGCCGCGCGTGCGAGCGATCCACGGGTAGACCTTGCCGGGCGGAAGCTGACCACCCTCGCCGGGCTTCGCGCCCTGGGCGAGCTTGATCTGGATGTCGTCGGCGTGCGTGAGGTACATGCTCGTCACGCCGAATCGCCCGGAGGCGACCTGCTTGATCGCGCTGCGTCGCTCGGGGTCGAGCAGCCGCTCGACGTCCTCGCCACCCTCGCCGGTGTTCGACTTCGCGCCGAGGCGGTTCATCGCGATCGCAAGGGTCTCGTGCGCCTCCTTCGAGATCGAGCCGTAGCTCATGGCACCCGTCGAGAAGCGCTTGACGATCGAGGCCACCGACTCGACCTCGTCGATGGGCACCGGCGGGCGGACGCCCGTCCGCAGCTTGAACATGCCGCGCAGCGTCTTCAGCTCCGACGCCTGGTCGTCGACGAGCTTGGTGTACTCGCGGAAGATGTCGTAGCGCCGCGTGCGGGTCGCGTGCTGCAACCGGAAGACCGTGTCGGGATTGAACAGGTGAGGGGCGCCGTCGCGGCGCCACTGGTACTCGCCGCCGGTCCACAGCCGCTCGTGAGCGCGGACTGCGGCATCCTCGGGATAGGCGTACGCGTGCCGCGCGGCGTTCTCCGCGGCGATGACCTCGAGGCCGACACCGCCGAGCTTGGTCTCGGTGCCCGTGAAGTACTTCGAGACGAACTCGCCCGACAGGCCGACTGCCTCGAACACCTGGGCGCCGGCATACGACGACACCGTCGAGATGCCCATCTTCGACATGATCTTCAGAACACCCTTGCCGAGCGCATAGATCAGGTTCTTCACGGCCTTCTCCGGCGAGACGCCGGTGATGTAGCCGGCCCGGACGAGGTACTCGACCGTCTCCATCGCGAGGTACGGGTTGACGGCGGAGGCGCCGTAGCCGAGGAGAGTCGCGACGTGGTGCACCTCGCGGACGTCGCCGGCCTCGACCACCAGACCGACCCGCATGCGCGTCTGCTGACGGATGAGGTGGTGGTGGACTGCAGCGAGCATGAGCAGCGACGGGATCGGCGCGAGGTCCTTGTTCGAGTCGCGATCGCTGAGCACGAGGAACTCCGCGCCGTCCTCGATGGCCTGGTCGGCCTCGGCGCACATCTGCGCGAGGCGCTTCTGCATCCCCTTGTGACCGGCCTCGACGCGGTACAGGCCGCGGATCGTCACCGACGACCGGCCCTTGAGGGCGGTGTCGATGTGCTGGATCTTCGCGAGCTCGTCGTTGTCGATGACGGGGAAGTCGAGCGTCACCGTGCGGGTGTGCTCCGGCCCCCACGAGAGCAGGTTGGCTTCGGGACCGAGCCCGAGCGAGAGCGAGGTGACGACCTCTTCGCGGATCGAGTCGAGGGGCGGGTTCGTCACTTGCGCGAACTGCTGCGTGAAGTAGTCGAACAGCAACCGGGGCCGTTCGCTCAGCACGGCGACGGGCGTGTCGCTGCCCATCGCGCCGAGGGGCTCCGCACCCACCTGTCCCATCGGGGTGAGGAGGATGCGCACCTCTTCCTCGGTGTACCCGAACGTGCGCTGACGACGCGTGATCGAGGCGATCGGATGCACGATGTGCTCGCGTTCGGGCAGGTCCTTGAGCCGCACGCGGCCCGCATCGAGCCACTCCTGCCACGGGTGCAGGGTCGCCAGCTCGCGCTTGATCTCCTCGTCCTCGACGATGCGACCCGCGGCCGTGTCGACCACGAACATGCGACCGGGCTGCAGACGTCCGCGACGCTTGATCCGCTCGGGGGCGAAGTCGAGCACGCCGGTCTCGCTGCCGATCACGACGAGTCCGTCGGTGGTCTCGGTCCAGCGCCCGGGACGCAGCCCGTTGCGGTCGAGCGTCGCACCGACGAGCGTGCCATCGGTGAAGATGAGCGCCGCCGGACCGTCCCAGGGCTCCATCTGGATGGAGTGGTAGTCGTAGAACGCGCGCAGATCCGGGTCGATGTCGGTCTGCTTCTCGTAGGCCTCGGGCACCATCATCATGACGGCGTGGGGCAGGCTGCGGCCGGTGAGAGTGAGCAGCTCGAGCACCTCGTCGAACGAGGCCGAGTCGCTGGCACCGTCGGTGCAGATCGGCAGGAGCGGCTGCACGTCGCCGAGCAGCTCGGACTCGAGCTGCGACTGGCGTGCCCGCATCCAGTTGCGGTTGCCCTTGACCGTGTTGATTTCACCGTTGTGCGCGAGCATGCGCAGGGGTTGGGCGAGCGGCCAGGAGGGGAAGGTGTTGGTCGAGTACCGCGAGTGCACGACTGCGAGTTCGGACGCGAAGCGCTCGTCCTGCAGGTCGGGGTAGAACGGCTCGAGCTGCAGGGTGGTGACCATCCCCTTGTAGCCGAGCGTGCGGCTCGAGAGTGACACGAAGTACGCGTCGTGCTCGTGGCGGGCGCGCTTGCGCAGCCGGTAGACCCGGCGGTCGAGCTCGATGCCCGACAGGGCGGGCGCGTCGCCGACCGCCGGGCGCGAGACGAACAGCTGCTCGAACGCCGGCCGCGCCGCGAACGCCAGCTTGCCGAGGTTCTCGTCCTCGGTCGGGACCTCGCGCCAGCCCAGGACGATCAGCCCCTCGGACGCCGCGAGCGCTTCGATCGCGGCTTTCAGGGCGTGCCGCTCGTCGGCCTCACGTGGCAGGAAGGCCATACCCGCGGCGTACTCCCCCGCGGGCGGCAGGTCGAAGTCGACGACGGCGCGCAGGAACGCGTCGGGCATCTGCGTCAGGATGCCGGCGCCGTCACCGGTTCCGGCGTCCGAACCGATGGCCCCGCGGTGCTCCAGATTCCGCAGCGCCGTCAGCGCGAGCTCGACGATGTCGTGCCCGGCCTCGCCGCGAAGCGTGGCGACCATCGCCAGACCACAGGCATCCTTCTCGAAGGCCGGGTTGTACATGCCCTGCTGGGGAGGGAAAGAACCGAATCCGGACTTTTGGGGTCGAGGGCTCGAGGCCATACTGACCGTCCTCACATTGGTGCTGAAACCGGGACGACGTCGGCCCTGGGGAACTACTGCTTCGAGGTGACTGCGCTTGTGGCGCTGTCTGCGTGAGCTTCGGGCGTCGGGGGTGCGCTCAGATCCACGAAGTCTTCAGTGCTCTGCGATTGTAGCGCGCTCGGAGCCACCCACTCGCGACCGGGCTGATAAGGCGACGGCTCGTCGCCTGGGTGCCGTCGCGTCTGCACCACGATGATCGCGATTCCGACCAGGACGGCGAAGATCGCGGCCCAGACGTTCGTGCGGATGCCGAGGATGATCTCACTCGGATCGATCCGGATGGACTCCCACACGATGCGCCCCGCGCCGTACCAGACGAGGTAGAGACCGAACAGCTTGCCCCACTGCGCCCACGCCTTGCGGCCGACCCACAGCAGCACGAGCACGCCGAGCCCGTTCCAGATCACTTCGTAGAGGAAGGTCGGGTGGAAGAGGGTGTCGGGTGCGAGCCCTGCCGGGAAGGCCGGGTTGTCGCGATCGATCTCGAGCCCCCATGGCAGGTCGGTGGGCAGCCCGAACAGCTCCTGGTTGAACCAGTTGCCGAACCGGCCCATGGCCTGGGCGAGGAGGATGCCCGGCGCCAGCGCGTCGGCGAAGGTCCAGAAGCGGATGCCGGTCCACTTGCAGCCGAGGTACGCGCCCACGGCGCCGCCGATCAGTGCACCGAAGATGGCGATGCCGCCCTCCCAGATGAACAGCACGGCCCAGGGGTTCTTGTCGGGGCCGAAGTAGAACCCCGGGTGCGTGAGCACGTGGAACGCGCGCGCTCCCACCAGCGCCAGCGGCACGGCCAGGAGCGCGATGTCGATGACGACCCACGGTTCCGCGCCACGCCGCGTGAGGCGGTGATTGGTCATCAGGGTCGCGACGATGATGCCCGCGATGATGCACAGGGCGTAGAAGTGGATGCGCAGCGGACCGAGGTCGATGTAGCTCACCGACGGGCTCGGGATGCTCGCGACGAGCGTGTGTGCGGCATGGATCATCGGATCGTCCCTCGGAAATCGGCGGTCGTGCGACCGGAAAAGTCTAGACGCGCTCGCGGGCGGTGCCCGCCGCAAGAGCACGCGCGGTGTCGGCGAGCCCGGCGACTCCCCCGTCGCGCAACGCGCGTACGAGGGCTGTTCCGACGATCGCTCCGTCGGCGTAGTCGACGACTCCCGCGACCTGATCGGGCGTGGAGATGCCGATGCCGACGCACGCGTGCACATCGCCGAGTTCGCGCAGGCGCCCGACCAGGGTGCGGGCTGCGGCGTCGAGCTCGGCGCGCTCGCCCGTGATCCCCATCGTCGAGACCGTGTACACGAAGCCCGTCGAGGCCTCGACGATCATGCGCAGTCGCTCGTCGGTGGAGGTGGGCGCCGCGAGGAACACGCGATCGAGCCCCGTGCGCTCCGAGGCGGCGATCCACTCGGGGGCGGCATCCGGGGTGATGTCCGGCGTGATCAGGCCGGCCCCGCCTGCCGCGGCGAGCTCGTCGGCGAAGCGGTCGACGCCGTACTGGAGCACGGGGTTCCAGTAGGTCATGACGAGGATCGGGACGTCGACCCGCTCCGCGATCGCACGGACGGCTGTGAACGTGTCGCGCAGGCGGAAGCCCGCTGCCAGAGCGACCTGCGTCGCCTCCTGGATCACAACGCCGTCCATCACGGGGTCGGAGTACGGGGGGCCGAGCTCGAGGACATCGGCTCCGGCCCCGGCCAGCGCCACGGCGGCCTCGACACTCGTCTCGAGATCGGGGAAGCCGAGCGGCAGGTAGCCGACGAACGCGCCGCGCCCCTCGGCGTGTGCGGCATCGATCGCGGCGGCGACGCGGGAGCTCACAGCTCCACCCCTTCTCCCGAGGCGGCTTCGTCGTGGTCGGGTTCGACGACCGGCTCCGCACCTTCGTCGTAGAGCTCGAACCAACGGGCCGCGGTGTCCATGTCTTTGTCACCGCGCCCCGAGAGGTTGACCGCGATGATCGCGTCGGGGCCGAGCTCGCGTCCGATCCGAAGCGCACCGGCCAGGGCGTGGGCCGACTCGATCGCGGGGATGATGCCCTCGGTGCGGCTCAGCAGTCGCAGGGCCTCCATCGCCTCGGTGTCGGTGGCGGGGATGTACGACGCACGACCGATCGACGCGAGCCACGCGTGCTCGGGCCCGACACCCGGATAGTCCAGTCCCGCCGAGATCGAGTGCGACTCGACGGTCTGGCCGTCCTCGTCCTGCAGCACGAAGGTCTTCGCGCCGTGGAGGACGCCCGGGCGGCCCCGCCCGATGGATGCGGCGTGGCGCTCCGTGTCGACTCCTTCGCCCGCGGCCTCGACGCCGTAGAGCGCGACGCCCTCGTCGTCGAGGAACGCGTCGAACATGCCGATCGCGTTGGATCCGCCACCGACGCATGCCACGACGGCATCCGGGAGCCGTCCGGTCTCGGCGAGCAGCTGCTCGCGAGCCTCTTCCGAGATGATCTTCTGGAAGTCGCGCACCATGGCGGGGAACGGATGCGGCCCGGCTGCGGTGCCGAAGATGTAGTTGGTCGTCTCGACCGAGGCCACCCAGTCGCGGTAGGCCTCGTTGATCGCGTCCTTGAGCGTGCGCGACCCGGTCGTCACGGGCACGACCTCGGCGCCGAGCAGGCGCATGCGTGCGACGTTGAGGGCTTGACGCTCGGTGTCGACCTCGCCCATGTAGATCGTGCAGTCGAAGCCGAACAATGCCGCGGCCGTCGCCGTGGCCACGCCGTGCTGGCCGGCTCCGGTCTCGGCGATCACCCGGGTCTTGCCCAGGCGTTTGGTCAGCATGGCCTGACCGATCACGTTGTTGATCTTGTGCGAGCCCGTGTGGTTGAGGTCCTCACGCTTGAGGAAGACGCGCGCGCCGCCGGCGTGCTCGGCGAAGCGCGGCACCTCGGTCAGCGCCGACGGCCTCCCCGCGTAGGTCGCGAGCGTGCGCGTCAGCTCGGCCGCGAACTCGGGGTCGGCCATCGCCGACTCGTAGACCGCGGTCAGCTCGTCGATCGCGGCGATCAGCGATTCGGGCATGAACCGCCCGCCGAACTCGCCGAAGAAGGGACCGTGCTGTTCTCGCAGGCTCACGCGCCGGCCTCCAGGAATGCGTGCAGGGTGGTAACGGGATCGTTCGTCACGAGCGCCTCGCCGATCAGGACGGCGTCGGCGCCCGCTCGACGGTAGTGGGCCACGTCGTGCGGTGTGAGCACGGCGGACTCGGCGATCTTGACAGCATCCGCGGGCAGATGCTCCACCAATCGGCCGAACAGGTCGCGGTCGAGCTCGAAGGTCGAGAGGTTGCGGGCGTTGACACCGACCAGCCGCGCTCCGATGTCGGCGGCGCGGTGCACCTCGTCGAGCGAGTGGGTCTCGACCAGGGGCGTCATTCCGAGCTCGAGCACCAGCTCGTGCAGCTCGGCCAACAGCGGCTGCTCGAGCGCGGCGACGATCAGGAGCACCAGGTCTGCGCCGGCCGCACGGGCCTCGAACACCTGGTACGGGTTGGCGATGAAGTCCTTGCGCAGCACGGGGATCGACACCTCGGCGCGAACCGCCTCGAGGTCGGCCAGGCTGCCCTTGAATCGCCGCCCCTCGGTCAGCACGGAGATGACGGAAGCGCCGCCCTCCTCATACCGAGCCGCCTGAAGAGCGGGATCGGGGATCGCGGCGAGATCGCCGCGAGACGGGCTCGCACGCTTGACCTCGGCGATGATTCTGACCCGCTCGGCCGGGGCGAGCGCCGCAAGGGCGTCGCGTGCCGGGCTCTGAGCGAGCGCGTCGCGCTCGACGACGGCGAGGGGCCGCTCGGCCGCACGGGCCTCGGCATCCTCGACGGCGCCGGCCGTGAGACCGGCCAGCACGTCAGTGCGCTTTCGGGGTGTACTTGTCGCCGTACGCGCCGTACCCGGCCTTCGCCATGGCCCAGCCGACGATGAGCCCGACCACGAGCAGACCGGCGGACGCCCAGACGAGCACCGGCATGTCGAGCCAGAAGAACAGGGTGCCCAGCGCGAACGCCAGGAGCATGATCACCACAGCGGTCCACGCCGCCGGGGAGTGTCCGTGGCCGGGGTCGCCGATGTTGCTCATTGTTCTCCTTCGCGGGATTTCTCGGGCTGAGGTCAGTCTACCGGGGCTCAAGCGGTCGGATCGGACCCGCGGCTGAGGTCGTCCCACGAATCGATCGGATCGTGGGAATCGTGCGGACGCGAACCACCGGGGCGGCGGACCTCGGCGGCCGCATCGGTGCGGTAACGGCGCGCGGTGCTGCGCCACGAGCGAGCCGTCACGAGGGTCAGCACCCCGCCCGCGCACACCGCGGCGGCGCCGACCGCCGTGATCCACGGCCACGCGGTGACCGTTATCGTCGAGACCAGCGTGCCCACCGCTTCGACGCCCGCGAGTCCGGTCGCGTCGGCGACGACGCCGACCACGGCCTCGGGCGGCGCCGTCAGGGCGATACGGAGCGATTCGGCGAGGAGCGCGGCGCCGATCAGCACCCCGACGACGCCGAAGACGTAGCGCAGCACCGTGCCCACGATCGAGAGCGCGAGCCCGAGGGCGAGCGCTGCCAGGCCCAGTGGAGTGACCAGCGGGAGCGCCTCGGTGCCCGGCACCGGGAGGACCGCTTGAGCGCCGTCGCGGAGTGTCGCCTCGAGCCATGGCTGGGTGGCACCGACGACCGCGAGGCCGCCGCCGACAACGGCGGCGAGAACCGCGAACGTCCGGGAGCGCCGAGTCATGAGACCGCCACGACGGGGTCGAGGTCGTCCGTGTCGAAGCATGTGCGCGTGCCGGTGTGGCAGGCCGCGCCCACCTGCTCGACCAGCAGGAGGACGGCGTCGCCGTCGCAATCGAGCCGTGCCCCGCGGACGAGCTGGATGTGGCCGGACGTGTCGCCCTTGCGCCAGTACTCCCGGCGCGAGCGCGACCAGTACGTCACACGGCCGCTCGTGAGCGTGCGGCGCAGCGCCTCGGCATCCATCCAGGCCAGCATGAGCACCTCGCGCGTGTCGTGCTGCTGGACGATCGCAGCGACGAGGCCGTTCGCGTCGAACGACACGCGCTCGATGCGGCTTTCGATGCTCTCGGTCATGGCCGCACCTCGATCCCCTGCGCCGTGAGAGCGTCCTTCACGTCGCCGATCGTGAGCTGGCCCGAATGGAACACGGATGCGGCGAGCACGGCATCCGCGCCCGCCTCGATCGCGGGGGCGAAGTGCTCGGTCGCGCCGGCGCCGCCCGAGGCGATGACAGGCACGGACGAGGCCTCACGCATCAGCTCGATGAGCTCGAGATCGAATCCGTCCTTCGTGCCGTCGGCATCGATCGAGTTCACAAGCAGCTCGCCCGCGCCACGATCGATCGCTTCGCGCGCCCAGGCGAGCGCGTCGATCGATGTCGCCGTGCGCCCGCCGTGCGTCGTCACGACGAAGCCCGATGCGGTGCCCGGTGCGCGCTTCACATCGAGGGAGAGCACGAGCACCTGAGCCCCGAAACGGTCGGCGATCTCGCCGATGAGCTCGGGGCGCGCGATCGCCGCCGAATTGACGCCGACCTTGTCGGCCCCCACCGACAGCAGGCGCGCGACGTCGTCGACCGATCGAACGCCGCCGCCGACGGTGAGGGGGATGAAGACCTGCTCTGCGGTGCGACGCACGACGTCGTAGGTCGTGGCCCGACCGTCTACGGTCGCGGTGACGTCGAGGAACGTCAGCTCGTCGGCGCCCTGCTCGAAGTACAGCCGGGCGAGCTCGACCGGATCGCCCATGTCGCGCAGGTTCTCGAAGTTCACACCCTTGACCACGCGTCCCGCAGCGACGTCGAGGCACGGGATGACGCGGCGTGCCAGCGTCATGTCAGAGCCTCGCGTTGTGGATCGCGGTGACGAGGATCGCACGCGCACCGATGGCGTAGAGGTCGTCCATCGTCGTGTTCACGCTCGCGCGCGGCACCATCACCCGGACGGCCACCCACTCGGGGTCGCGCAACGGCGAGATCGTGGGCGACTCGATGCCGCCCGCGACGGCGACGGCCTCGTCGACCAGGGCGGCCGGGAGGTCGTAGTCCACCATCACGTAGCGTCGCGCCACCAGGACGCCACGCAGACGCCGCAGCAGGCGCTCCGTGCCGTCGGCGTCGTGCGGACCGGCGATGAGGACCGCCTCGGACCGCAGGATCTCGGGCCCGAAGACCTCGAGCCCCGCCTGGCGGAGGGTCGTGCCCGTCTCCACCACATCGGCGACGGCGTCGGCGACGCCCAGACGGACCGCGGACTCCACCGCGCCGTCGAGGGGCACGAGATCGACGGCGATGCCGCGCTCGTCGAGGAACGCGTCGACGAGCCCGGGGTACGAGGTGGCGATGCGCTTACCCGCGAGCTCGGCGACGTCGGAGAACGTGCCGGTGGGCGCGGCGAAGCGGAAGGTCGAGCCGGCGAAGCCGAGCCGCTCGATCTCGCGCGCGCCGGGCATGCGGGCGTCCAGCAGGAGGTCGCGACCGGTGATGCCGACGTCGAGCGCGCCCGAGCCGACATAGGTGGCGATGTCCTTGGGACGCAGGTAGAAGAACTCGACCTCGTTGACGGGGTCGATGACGTGCAGGTCTTTCGAGTCGCGACGACCGGTGTAGCCGGCTTCGGCCAGCATTTCGGCGGCGGTCTCGGCGAGCGATCCCTTGTTGGGAACGGCGATGCGCAGCATGGGGGTCTTTCTGTCTCGGAGCGGGAGGGCGGGGCGTCGCTCAGAGATGTCGGTAGACGTCTTCGGGGCTCAGACCTTTGCTGATCATGAGCACCTGCAGGTGATACAGCAGCTGCGAGATCTCCTCGGCAGTCTCGACGTCGGACTGATACTCCGCCGCCATCCAGACCTCAGCGGCCTCCTCGACGATCTTCTTGCCGATGGCGTGCACACCGCGGTCGAGCTGCGCGACCGTGCCCGAACCCTCGGGCCGGGTCTCGGCGATAGAGGTGAGCTCTGCGAACAGGGCGTCGAACGTCTTCACCTAGCCAGGGTACCGGCCCGTGACGGCGACTCCGACCGCGGCGACGGATGGATCAGTGTCGATGCGCGCGCTGCGCCCGGTCGCGCAGGCTCGCGATGGCGGCATCCGGATCGGCCGCGCCGAACACCGCGGATCCGGCCACGAACGTGTCTGCCCCGGCCTCGGCGGCCTGCGCGATCGTCGACTCCGAGATGCCGCCGTCGACCTGCAGCCAGACGGCGGAGCCGCGACGACGCGCCTCGTCGGCGAGACGGCGGAGCTTGGGCATCTGGTCGGCCATGAAGCTCTGGCCGCCGAAACCCGGCTCGACGGTCATGACGAGGACCTGATCGAACTCGTCGAGGACCTCGAAGAGCCCCTCGACGGGCGTGGCGGGCTTGACGGCGACGCCGGCGCGCGACCCGATCGCCCGCAGGCGTCGCGCCAGGGCGACGGGGTCGGTCGCCGCCTCGAGGTGGAAGGTCACACTCGCGGCCCCCAGCTCGGCGTAGCCGGGCGCCCAGCGATCGACGTCGGAGATCATCAGGTGCACGTCGAGGGGAACGGGACTCGTCGCCTGGATCCGCTCGACCATCTGCGGGCCGAAGGTCAGATTCGGAACGAAGTGGTTGTCCATGACATCCACGTGCACGAAGTCCGCCGAGCGGATGCGGCCGAGCTCCGCCTCCATGTTCACGAAGTCGGCGGCCAGGATGCTGGGGTTGATGCGCAGGGCGTCGGCGTCGCTCACGCCCCCATTATCGCCGGTCACGGCTTCTGCAGGAGTGTGATCGACATCGCATCGGTCCCGTGGCGATGCGGCCACAGCTGCGCGCGCCCCGACCCGTCCTGCGGCTCGGGCAGGTCGATGTCGCGGCGGCTGACCGACCGGAGGACCTCCCGGGCGTCGAGCTCGCGGAGGTCCGGGTGAGACGCGCGCACGTCGGCGACGACGACCGAGGTCTCGGCGAGGTGAGGCGAGCACGTCACATAGGCGACGATCCCGCCCGGGGCGAGTGAGGCGACGGCCGCGCCGAGCAGTTCGCGCTGCAGCGCGCTGAGGTCGGGCACATCGGACGGGCTCTTGCGCCAGCGGGCCTCGGGACGGCGGCGAAGCGCGCCGAGCCCCGTGCAGGGCGCGTCGACGAGGATGCGGTCATACCGACCCCGTCCCGCTCGTTCGCGGCCGTCGTCCTCCGACACCGGAACCTCGAGCGGCACCCCGGCGACGGAGGAGCGCACGAGCCGTGCGCGCGCCGGTGAGATCTCGTTGGCCTCGAGGGCGGCCCCGCCCGCGAGCGCCTCCGCAGCCAGGACGGCCGTCTTGCCGCCCGGCGCTGCGCACAGGTCCAACCAGCGCTCACCCGCGCGGACGGGACGCGCACGTGTCAATGCCAGCGCGGCGAGCTGCGATCCCTCGTCCTGGACACGGATGCGGCCCTCCGCGCCACGCACCAGCGGCTCGGGGTCGCCGCCGTCGAGTCGGAATCCGAGCGGTGAGTAGGGGGTCCGAGCGCGATCGGCGGGGATGTCGGCCAAGCCCGGGAGCGCGGTCATCGTGACGCTCGGCGAGACGTTGTCGGCCGCCAGCAGGTCTTCGAGCTCGTCCGCGCGCCCCTCTGCCGCGAGCGCCCGACGGAACGCCCGGATGACCCATACGGGATGGGAGTAGCGCAGTCCGAGCCGCTCGTCATCCGAGCGCGCGCCGGCATCGACCCGCTGCAGCCAATCCCCCGGGTTGTCCCGGGCGATGCGCCGGAGCACCGCGTTGGCGAAGCCGGCGGCGTTGGACGCGCCCGCGCGCCGCACGAGCTCGACGCTCTCGTTCACCGCCGCGTGCGAGGCCACCCGCGTCGACAGGAGCTGGTGGACACCGAGGCGCAGCGCGTCGCGCACCGGTGGATCGATCGTGTCGATCGCGCGTCCCGACGCCTGTTCGATGATCGCGTCGTACGTACCCTGACGGCGCAGCGTGCCGTATGTCAGTTCGGTGGCCAGTCCCGCATCCGCTGGTGTGAGACCCGCACGGCGGAGTTCCTGCGGAAGCAGCAGATTGGCGTACGCATCCGAGTCGGCGACCGCTCGGAGGACGTCGAAGGCGACGCGGCGTGCCGGGTTCACGAGCCCGCCTCGATGCTCTCGGCGCGCTGCCCCCGCCACCAGTCCGGCGCCGGCATCGCGCCGCGACCGGCGGGCTGCACGGTGAGGAGCGCGACTGTGCCGTCGGCGGTTCCCACGAGGACCTCCTTGCCGACGAGACGGATCTCGCGGGGAGCGAGGGCTGCCTCCGTCCCCCGGCGGGCCGCGAGCACCTTAAGCCGCTGCCCGGCCACCGTGGTGTGCGCGCCGGGCTCGGGGGTCGTCCCCCGGAAGCGGTCGAGCACGGTCTCAGCGGGGAGCTCGAAGTCGAGGACTCCGTCTGCGAGGGTCAGCTTGGGCGCGAACGTCGGCTCACCTGTCTGCGGCAGGGCTCGGGCCGTGCCGTCGGCGATCCCGTCGACGACGTCCGACAGGGTGTCCGCGCCAAGGCCGGCGAGCTCCGAGAGCAGGTCGCCGGCGGTCGCGCCGCGGCCGACCGCGTGGCGGCTCTGCGCGAAGACGTCACCCGCGTCGAGCTCGGGAACGAGCTGGAACACGCTCACCCCGCTCACCCGATCACCCGCGATGAGCGCGTGCTGCACCGGTGCGGCGCCCCGCCAGTCGGGCAGCAACGAGAAGTGGAGGTTGATCCAGCCATGCCGCGGCGTGGACAGCAGCGGCTCGCGCACCAGTCCCCCGTAGGCGACGATCACGCCGAGGTCGGCTCCCCACGAGGTGATCGTCTGCGTCGCGTCGGAATCGAGGCGGTCGGTCTTCAGGACCGGGAGCCCCAGCTCGGCGGCGAGGGCCGCCACCGGCGATGGCGTGAGCACCCGCTTGCGGCCGAGCGGCGCGTCGCGCCGCGTGACGACCCCGACGATCTCGTGCGGCGAAGCGGCGAGTCGCCGGAGCGATGGCAGGGCGGGTTCCGGTGTGCCGGCGAAGACGATGCGCATGGCGCTCCTCACAGATCGAGATCGGGCACGTCGAGACGTACTCTGAGTGTATTGCGCGGTCCTGGCGGCGCCCCGCGCCGTCGCCGTCCGCGCAGCGCTGCCGCGACGACCGACGCCCGGAGGGACTCGGCCACCGGGCGCCCGAGCGCATACTCGAAACGCACGAGCGCACGGACGGCGTCGTCGCGGGGTACGGGACCGAGGATCGATGTGTCGGTCAAGGCGGGAACGTCCGCGCGGAGCTGCATGATCGCCTCCGAAACCGCGGCTGGCGTTCCCTCGACGGCCGCCACGCGGACCGTCGGCGGCATCTGGAGCGGCGCGCGCTCCGCGAGCTCCGCCCGGGCGTAGGCCGGCTGCGTCCAGGTGGCGAGTGCGCGGGCTGCCGGGCCGGCGACACCCACGAGATGCACGGGGGCGCCCGGCGCGGCCAGAGCCGCCGCATCCGACCACCAGCGCAGGCACGCCTCGGCGATCCGGAGCTGCTCGGTCATCAGCATCCGATCACCGTCGAGCAGGATCACACCGCGGTATCCGCCGACTGCGAAGGGTTCGGCGCCGCGTGTCGCGATCACGAGCGCCGGCTTCGCGTCGACGTGGGTGACCTGATGGTCGCCGTCGGACACGATGACGCGGGTGTTCGGGAAAGCGCGACCGAGCTCGTCGGCCGTGCGCTCGCTGCCAGAGGAAGCCATGCGCAGGCGCTGCGACGAGCACGACGCACATGCCCAGGCCGGCGCTGCACGCCCGCACCAGGCGCACTCGGGCACGGCGCCCGGGCGGCGGGCGCGCAGCGGCCCCGCGCAATGCGCACAGCGTGCCGGCGTGCGGCAGTCGGCGCACACGAGGACGGGAGCGTACCCCGGGCGAGCGACCTGGACCAGGACCGGACCGTGCACCAGCGCCTCCCGCGCCGCGGCGAAGGCCGCCGACGGCACCCGCGTTCCCCGCGACTCCCCCTCGCGGGTGGCCGAGAGCACCACCCGCGGACTCTCGCGGCGCCGCGCCGGGATGTCGCGCACCCAGCCGAGAGCGACGAGCCGCTCGACGTCGGTCGTTCGCGTCAGCCCCGCGAAGACCAGGGCGCACGCCTGCAGCTCCTGACGCACCAGCGCGGCGTCGCGCGCGTGCACCCCTGGGCTCAGCGGCTCCGCGAGCAGCGGATCGCCGTCGTCCCACAGGAGGACCGCACCGACATCGTTCGCCGGCGCGTACACGCTCGATCGGTTGCCCACCACGATGCAGGGCACCGGGGCCAGCAGGCGCAGGTATCCGGCATAGCGTTCCGGTCCCGAACGCCGCGCGTCGTCGCGGATGACGGCAGCATCGTCCACCCGGCGGGCGAGGACGGCCAGCACGTGGGCCTCGTCGCGGTGATCGGGGACCACGACGATCGCGCTCCTCCCCCGTGCGAGCGTGAGGACCGCCAGCGCAGCGAGCAGCTCCGCCCATGCGGGCACGTCGTCCGCCGGACGCGGCGGCGCGTCGACGGCCACACGCTCGCCGTCGGCGACCGCGCCCTCGAGCTCGGGGTAGGCGGCGGCGGTCTCCCTCGCCCACGCGAGGGCGTCGTCGCGCACGACGGGGGTCTCGGGGGCGCCCGATGCCGCCCACGCCTTCTCCGCCCGCACCATGCGCTTCGGAATGACCAGCCGCAGGACGTCGCTCGCCGATCCCGCCGCCCGGTCGGCGACCCGACGCGCATGCGCGTAGAGCCGTTCCGGGAGCACCTCGACGGGCGATACGACGCCTTCGAGCTCGGACAGGGGGCGGTCGCCGTCGGTCTCGTCTCCGAGTTCCACGAGGTAGCCCTCGACGGTGCGCCCGACCGTGCGGAGCGGCACCTTCACCCGCACACCGGGCAGCGCGGCCTCGCGGAGGGTGTCGGGTACGAGGTAGTCGAACAGACGGTCGAGCTGGGGCAGAGGCGAGTCGATGAGAACCCGAGCGACCCGCCGCGGCGCGTCGCTCACAGCCCCGCGGCGGCGCGCAACTCCTCGACGCGATCGGTGCGCTCCCAGGTGAACTCGGGCAGCTCACGGCCGAAGTGGCCGTAGGCGGCGGTCTGGGCGTAGATCGGCCGGAGGAGATCGAGACGGTCGATGATCGCCTGCGGCCGGAGGTCGAAGACGTCGCGGATCGCCGCGGAGATAACGTCGTCTGCGACGTGTCCCGTGCCGAATGACTCGACGTAGAGCCCGACGGGGGCGGCGCGCCCGATGGCATACGCCACCTGCACCTCGAGTCGGTCGGCGAGTCCTGCCGCGACCGCGTTCTTCGCCACCCAGCGCATCGCGTAGGCCGCTGAGCGGTCGACCTTGGACGGGTCCTTGCCGCTGAACGCTCCGCCGCCGTGTCGAGCGGCACCTCCGTAGGTGTCGATGATGATCTTGCGACCCGTCAGCCCCGCGTCGCCCTTCGGACCGCCGACCACGAAGGGACCGGCCGGGTTGATGACGTACTCGACGTCGGAGATGTCGAGGCCGGTCTCGGCGAGGACGGGCTCGATGACTTCGGCTTGGACGGCCGCCCGCAGTGCGGGCATGGAGATGTCGGGCTGATGCTGGGTGGAGAGCACCACGGTCTCGACCGTGCGCGGCACAGCGCCGTCGTAGCCGAGCGTCACCTGCGTCTTGCCGTCGGGCCGCAGGAACGGCAGCGCGCCGGTGCGACGAGCCGAGGTCAGGCGTTCGGCGATGCGGTGCGCCGTCCAGATGGCCATCGGCATCAGCTGGGGCGTCTCGTTGGTCGCATAGCCGAACATGATGCCCTGATCGCCCGCGCCGAGGGCGTCGGTCGGATCGATCGAGCCCTGCTCCCGGTGCTCGAGAGCGTTGTCGACCCCCGCGGCGATATCGGACGACTGCTCGCCGATCGACACCGTCACGCCGCACGAGTCGCCGTCGAAGCCCGTCTCACTCGAGGTGTAGCCGATGCGGTTCACCACTCCGCGCACGATGCCGGGGATGTCGGCGTAGCCGTCGGTGCGCACCTCGCCCGCGACGTGGACGAGGCCCGTCGTCACGAGAGTCTCGACCGCGACGCGCGACGCGGGATCGACGGTCAGGAGCGCGTCGAGGATGCTGTCGGAGATCTGGTCGCAGATCTTGTCGGGGTGCCCCTCGGTGACGGACTCGGACGTGAACAGGCGCAGCTGGCTCATCGGGGCTCCCTGAGAGACGGAACGGGGCGGGATCGGGACGAAGACGATTCTGCCCGCGGCAGCCGACATCCGGCTGCCGCGGGCAGAAATGTGACGGGTCTACCGCCGGGTCAGTCGAGCGAACGCAGGCGGAGCTTGTCTTCGTGGATCTCGTGCATCGCGATGGTCAGCGGCTTGTCCTCGACCGACGAGTCGACGAGCGGGCCGACGTTGTCGAACAGGTTGCCCTCGTGCAGGTCGGAGTAGTAGTCGTTGATCTGACGCGCGCGCTTGGACGCGTAGATGACCAGCTGGTACTTCGAGTCGACCTTGTCGAGCAGGGCGTCGATGGGCGGGTCGATGATGCCTTCGTTGCTTCCGGCCATGGCGGATCCTTCCGGGATCGATGTCGGTGGAGAGTCTGCTGCCGCGCCGCAGGCGCAGGCATCCCCCCAGTCTACGCGATCAGTTCGCCAGCGCGGCGACCTCGTCGGCCGCGCGGGCGACGGTGTCGTTGACGACGCGGTAGTCGAACTCGTTCTGCGAGGCGAGTTCCACGCGCGCTGTGCGCAGACGGCGGGCGCGTTCCTCCGCATCCTCGGTGCCGCGGCCGACGAGCCGATCGACCAGCTCGTCCCAGCTCGGGGGCAGCAGGAAGACCAGGGTCGCGTCGGGCGCGGCGGCGCGGACCTGACGGGCTCCCTGCAGGTCGATCTCGAGGAGCACGGTGCGCCCCTCGGCCAGTGCCGCCTCGATGGGTGCCTTGGGGGTGCCGTACCGATGACGGTTGTGCACCGTCGCCCATTCGAGAAGCTCCCCCTCGGCGACGAGGCGGTCGAACTCGGCGTCGTCGACGAAGTAGTAGTGCTCGCCGTCGACCTCGCCCGGTCGCGGCGCCCGGGTGGTCGCCGACACCGACAGCAGGATCTCCGGGTGGTTGTCGCGGATGTGGGCGGCGACCGTCCCCTTGCCGACGGCGGTCGGCCCGGCCAGCACGAGCAGCCGGGAACGCCCGGTGCGCGGCTGGGGCTCGGGGAGGCGGGCATCGAGGAACCGCTGCAACGCGAGCCGCTGGCGCGAGCCGAGACCGCCGAGGCGTTTGACGGGTGAGATGTCGAGGTCCGCGAGGATGCGGTCGCGCTTGTTCTCACCGATCGCCGGGATCGCGGTGAGGAAGTCCGTGACCCGCATCGCGCCAGCGGCCGACTCGGGATCGGCGAGGGCACGCCGCAGCAGCTCCTGAGGCGAGATGACGCGCATCGCGACGTCCTTCTTCAGCGCTGCCCGCTCACGGCGCGCGGCGACGGCGCGACGCGAGGCTGCCGCACGGTCGACCTCGGGCGGGTGGGGACGATCAGCCACGGGTTTCCTCCTCTGCCTCCGCCAGCTCGCGGCGGTGCGCGTCGATGGCGCCCACGATGCCATCGGGACCGGCCGTGAGAACACTGCGGCTCGCGCTCGCGATCACCTGGCCCGCGTGCGCGCCGAACACCGACCGCAGGTCGCCGAGCGCCACCCCCTGCGCACCGAAGCCGGGCGCGAGGATCGGTGCGCCGCGCAGTGACTCGTCGGCGAGACCGAGCTCGCCGCGGTCGACGGTCGCCCCGACGACCAGTCCGACGTGACCGAGCGTTCCCGCGTCGGCGGCCGACCGGTTGGCCCAGCCGACGCCGGACGCGACCCAGTCCGCGACCGTCTGACCGCGTCGCGCGTCCACTGCGGTGACCTCCGCGGACTGCAGGCCGTATGCTTCGGGATTGCTGGTCGCAGCGAGAACGAAGACGCCCTTGCCGGCACGCGCGGCGCCGGCGATCGCGCCGCGGAGAGAGCCGGGGCCGAGGTACGGACTCACCGTCACGGCATCCGCCTCCAGCGGCGCGCCCGGCTCGAGCCACGCCGCGGCGTAGCCGTCCATCGTGCTTCCGATGTCTCCGCGCTTCGCATCCGCGATCACGATGAGCCCCGCGTCACGTGCTGCAGCCTGCACCTCCTCGAGGGCGGCGAAGCCGGCCGATCCGTATCGCTCGAAGAACGCGACCTGCGGTTTGACGACACCGACACGGCCGCGCGCGGCATCGACCACGCGCAAGCCGAACTCGCGCACGCCCGCGGCTGAGGCCGGAAGGCCCCAGTCCGCGAGCAGCGCAGCGTGCGGGTCGATGCCCACGCAGAGCGCGCCGTGCTCCTCGAGCGCGCCGGACAGGCGCTCCCCGAATGCGGTCACCGGCGCCCCGCCCGCTCGAGCGCGTAGTCCTGCAGGCTCTTCACCTGGAAGCCCTCGCGGAGGACGGGCAGCGCGCTGACGGCGGCACCCAGGACGGCCATCGTGGTGAAGAGTGCACGGTCGCCGGCGACGGCAGCCGCACGGATCTCGTAGCCGTCGGCGCGGGCGACCCCGCCCGACGGCGTGTTGACGACCATATCGATCTCACCGGCGTTGATCAGGTCGACGACGTTGCGCTCACCCGAGGCCTGCGTCTCGGAGTACTTGCCCACGACCTCGACGCGGATGCCGTTGCGGGCCAGGATCTCCGCGGTGCCCTCCGTCGCGACCAGCCGGAACCCGAGCTCCTGCAGCCGGTGGGCGGGGAGGATGACGGCCCGCTTGTCGTCGTCGGCCACGGAGAGGAACACCGTCCCCGAAGTCGGCATCCCGCCGTAGGCGGCCGCCTGGCTCTTGGCGAAAGCGGTCGGGAAGTCGCGGTCGATGCCCATCACCTCACCCGTGGACCGCATCTCGGGCCCGAGGACCGAGTCGACGGTGCGTCCGTCGGCGGTGCGGAACCGCTTGAAGGGCAGGACGGCCTCCTTCACCGCGACCGGCGCATCGAGCGGGACGCGCGAGCCGTCTTCGGCGGGAAGCAGACCCTCGGCCTTGAGCTCGGCGATGGACGAGCCGGCCATGATCCGCGACGCGGCCTTGGCGAGCGGGATGCCCAGCGCCTTCGACACGAACGGCACCGTGCGGCTCGCGCGAGGGTTGGCCTCGATGACGTAGAGCACACCCGCCGACACGGCGAACTGCACGTTGAGCAGACCGCGCACGCCCACGCCCCGTGCGATCGCGAGAGTCGCATCGCGCACCCGATCGATCTCGGTGCGTCCGAGCGACATCGGCGGCAGCGTGCAGCTCGAGTCGCCGGAGTGGATGCCGGCTTCCTCGAGGTGCTCCATGACGCCGCCGATGTAGAGCTCGTCACCGTCGAACAGCGCGTCGACGTCGAGCTCGACCGCATCATCGAGGAAGCGATCGACCAGCAGCGGAAGGCCCGGGCCGATGATCGCCTGGTCGGCCACCCGAACGAAGTAGTCGCGCAGGCTCTCGGTGTCGTAGACGATCTCCATGCCGCGTCCGCCCAGGACGAAGCTCGGGCGCACGAGCACGGGGTAACCGATCGACTCGGCGACCTCGACAGCCCCGTCGACGTCGATCGCGGTGCCGTTGCGAGGGGCGACGAGCCCTGCTTCGTCGAGCAGACGCGAGAAGAGCTCGCGCTCCTCGGCGAGATCGATCGCCTCGGGCTGGGTGCCGAGGATGCTGTACCCGGCGGCCTCGATGCCCTTCGCGAGCCCGAGCGGCGTCTGTCCGCCGAGCTGGCAGATGACCCCGAGGATCGTGCCCGACTGCGACTCGGCGTGCAGCACCTCGAGGACGTCCTCGAGGGTCAGCGGCTCGAAGTAGAGCCGATCGCTCGTGTCGTAGTCGGTCGAGACCGTCTCGGGGTTGCAGTTGACCATGATCGTCTCGTACCCGGCATCCGCCAGCGCGAAGCTCGCATGCACGCACGAGTAGTCGAACTCGACGCCCTGACCGATGCGGTTCGGGCCCGAGCCGATGATGACGACCTTGGTGCGATCGGACGGTGTGACCTCGGTCTCGGTGTCGTACGACGAGTAGTGGTACGGCGTGAGCGCGGGGAACTCGCCGGCACAGGTGTCGACCGTCTTGAAGACCGGGCGCAGGCCGAGGGCGTAGCGGATGCCGCGCACCTCTTCTTCGGTCGTGCGGCGGAGCTGCGCGATCTGGGCATCGCTGAACCCGTGGTCCTTGGCCGTGCGGATGACGTGCTCGTCGAGCTCGCCGGCGCCGGCGACGAACGCGGCGACCTCGTTGATGAGCGCGATCTGGTCGAGGAACCACGGGTCGATCGCGGTGGCTTCGAAGGCCTGCTCGATCGATGCACCCTTGCGCATCGCCTGCTGCAGCACGACGATACGGCCGTCGGTCGGGGTCTTGGCGATCTCGAGCAGCTCGTCCACCGACCGCTCCTCGTCGCCCCAGTGGAAGCTCGAGCCTCGCTTCTCGAGCGATCGCAGGGCCTTCTGGAGCGCCGTGGCGTAGTTCCGTCCGATGGCCATCGCTTCGCCGACCGACTTCATGGTGGTCGTGAGCGTGGTGTCGGCGGCCGGGAACTTCTCGAAGTTGAAGCGCGGCACCTTCACGACCACGTAGTCGAGGGTCGGCTCGAAGCTCGCCGGGGTGACCTTGGTGATGTCGTTCGGGATCTCGTCGAGGCGGTAGCCGATCGCCAGCTTCGCAGCGATCTTCGCGATGGGGAATCCGGTCGCCTTCGACGCCAGCGCCGACGAACGCGACACGCGCGGGTTCATCTCGATGACGATGATGCGACCGGTCTGCGGATCGACAGCGAACTGGATGTTGCAGCCACCGGTGTCGACGCCGACGGCGCGGATGATGTCGATGCCGATGTCGCGCATCTTCTGGTACTCGCGGTCGGTGAGGGTCAGCGCCGGGGCGACGGTGATCGAGTCGCCGGTGTGGACGCCGACCGGATCGACGTTCTCGATGGAGCACACGACCACGGTGTTGTCGGCCGAGTCGCGCATGAGCTCGAGCTCGTACTCCTTCCAACCGAGGATCGACTCCTCGAGCAGGACCTCGGTCGTCGGCGAGTCGCGCAGGCCCGCCCCGGCGATGCGGCGAAGGTCCTTCTCGTCGTACGCGAAGCCGGAGCCGAGTCCGCCCATCGTGAAGGACGGGCGCACGACGAGCGGGTAGCCGAGCTCGGCGGCCCCGGCGAGCACCTCGTCCATCGTGTGGCAGATGCGGCTGTCGGCGACATCCGCTCCCGAGTCGATGACGAGCTGCTTGAAGATCTGGCGATCCTCGCCCTTGTTGATCGCCTCGAAGTTCGCACCGATCAGCTCGATGTCGTACTTCTCGAGGATGCCGTGCTTGTGCAGGTCGATCGCGGCGTTGAGCGCGGTCTGGCCGCCCAGCGTCGGCAGGATCGCGTCGGGGCGTTCCTTCGCGATGATCGTCTCGATGACCTGCCACGTGATCGGCTCGATGTAGGTGGCGTCGGCGAAGTCGGGATCGGTCATGATCGTCGCCGGGTTCGAGTTGACGAGGATGACGCGGACGCCCTCCTCGCGGAGCACTCGGCACGCCTGGGTGCCGGAGTAGTCGAATTCGCAGGCCTGGCCGATGACGATCGGGCCCGACCCGATGACGAGGACGCTCTGGATATCGTCGCGCTTGGGCATCAGTTCTTGTTCTCCTGGGTCGCGATCACGAGGTCGCGGAAGCGGTCGAAGAGGTAGTTGGCATCGTGCGGTCCGGCGGCGGCCTCCGGGTGGTACTGCACCGAGAAGGCCGGCAGGTCGAGGGCGCGCAGGCCCTCCACGACGTTGTCGTTGAGGCCGACGTGGCTGACCTCGACGCGGCCGAAGCCGGCCGGGCTGTCGACGACGCCCTCGATGGGCGCATCGACGGCGAAGCCGTGGTTGTGCGCGGTGATCTCGACGCGTCCGGTCTGCTTGTCGAGCACGGGCTGATTGATGCCGCGGTGGCCGAAGGGCAGCTTGTACGTGCCGAAGCCGAGGGCGCGGCCGAGGAGCTGGTTGCCGAAGCAGATGCCGAAGAACGGCAGCTTGTCGGCGAGCACGCCCCGCAGCAGCTCGACGTGGTGGTCGCTCGCGGCCGGGTCGCCGGGGCCGTTGGAGTAGAACACCGCGATGGGGTCGATCGCGCGCAGCTGCTCGAGGGTCACGTCCTGAGGCAGCACGTGGACGTCGAACCCGCGGGCGGCGAGATTGTTCACCGTCGCCTGCTTGACCCCGAGGTCGAGCACCGCGAGGTTTCCGAGCCGCTCCCCCGTTGCCGGCGTCACCTCGGCGGCGGGCACCGATACCTCAGCCGAGAGGTTGCGACCGGTCATCTCGGGCGCCTCCCGGACGATGCGCAGCTGCTCGTCGGGATCGATGTCGGCGGCGTCACCGCTGAAGACGCCGCCGCGCATCGATCCCGCCGAGCGCAGGACGCGGGTGACGGCGCGCGTGTCGATGCCGCTGATGCCGACGATGCCGTCGCGCTCGAGCGACTCGTCGAGAGAGTTCTCCGAGCGCCAGTTCGACACGACGCGCGAGGGGTCGCGGACGATGTATCCGGCGACCCAGATGCGGCGCGACTCGACGTCCTCGCCGTTCATGCCGGTGTTCCCGATGTGGGGGGCGGTCTGCAGCACGATCTGACCGGCGTAGGACGGGTCGGTGAGGGTCTCCTGGTAGCCGGTCATGCCGGTGGCGAAGACGACCTCTCCGAGAGTGGTGCCGCGCGCGCCGTAGGCGCGGCCGATGTGGCGGGATCCGTCCTCGAGCACGAGCACGGCGGGGTCGCGGGTGAACAGTGTCACGCGTCGCCTCCTGGGGTCTGGGTGGGGGTCACGATGGTCTGGATGGCATCGGCCAGGGCACGGGCCGATGCGGTCTGGGGTCGGAAGTAGCTGTCGACGGTCGTCTCATCGTCGATCAGCCAGCTCAGGCGCGTCAGGCCCCGCTTCTCGACGACGCGGTCGATCGCGACGGTGGCCTGATCGACGGAGACGACGCGCGCGGCGGGGATGAACAGGCGCGGCTGACCGGTCAGGTCGATGGCCACGCCGGCATCCGCACCGCCCGCGGCGACGATGACGTCGACACGGGAGCGGAATCCGAGCCCGCGGATGGCGAGGCGCTCGAGCGGCTCGTCGTGGCGGGTCGTCGCGACGTAGAGTCCCGAGATCGCCGCCGTCTGCACGGCTCCCGCGGGCAGTTCGCCGAACGGTGCCGTGAGGCCGCTGTCGCGCCTCGTTCGTCGTCGCCAGGCCCAGACCCCGAGTGCGAGCAGCACCAGGGCGACAGCGACCATGACGAGCAGGGCGCCCTCGCGGCTCACGCGCGCGCTCCCGGCCGGTCGAGCAGACCGCCGTCGGCGACCGTCGCCGTGCCGCGGAAGAACGTCCAGCGCACCTCGCCGGGCAGCTCGCGGTCGAGATAGGGCGAGTTGACGCTGCGTCCGCGGAGGTCGGCATCCGTGAACGTGCGCACCGGGCGCGGATCGTAGAGCGTGAACGACGCGGGGCGGCCCGCCTCCAGCGGCGTGCCCGCGTCGGTCAGGCGACCGATCCGGGCAGGCGCCGCCGAGAGCACGCGGGCGACGTCGTCCCACCCGAGCATCCCGGTGTCGACGACCGCCTGCTGCACGACGCGCAGTGCGGACTCGAGGCCCACCATGCCGTTGGCGGCCGCGGCCCATTCGCAGCTCTTCGCCTCGGCGGGGTGCGGTGCGTGGTCGGTCGCGACGATGTCGATCGTGCCGTCGGCGAGCCCCTCGCGCACCGCCTGCACGTCTTCGTCACGCCGGAGGGGCGGGTTGACCTTGAAGCGGGCGTCGTAACCGCGAACGAGTTCCTCGGACAGCAGCAGGTGATGGGGTGTGACCTCGGCGGTCACGTTGACGCCGCGCTTCTTGGCCCACCGGATGATGTCGACGGAGCCGGCCGTCGACAGGTGGCAGACGTGCAGACGCGACCCGACGTGCTCGGCCAGCAGCACGTCGCGCGCGATGATCGACTCCTCGGCGACCGCCGGCCACCCGGTCAGGCCGAGCTCGGCCGACACGGTGCCCTCGTTCATCTGGGCGCCCTCGGTCAGCCGCGGGTCCTGCGCATGCTGCGCCACGACGCCGTCGAACGACTTCACGTACTCCAGGGCGCGGCGCATGATGAGGGGGTCGAAGACGCAGAACCCGTCGTCGCTGAAGACACGGACTCGTGCGCGCGAGGCGGCCATCGCCCCGAGCTCGGCCAGTCGCTCGCCCTTCTGCCCGATCGTCACGGCCCCGATGGGCTGCACATGGACATACCCGGCGGCCTCACCGAGGGCGAGCTCCTGCTCGACGACGCCGGCGGTGTCGGCGACGGGCGAGGTGTTCGGCATGGCGAAGACGGTCGTGAAACCCCCGGCCGCGGCGGCCCGCGAGCCGGTGAGGATGGTCTCGGAGGCCTCGTAGCCCGGCTCGCGCAGATGCGTGTGCAGGTCGACCAGCCCGGGGAGCGCCACGAGCCCGTCGGCGTCGACCACGGTCGCCCCGTCGGCGCTGAGACCCGAGCCGACCTCGGTGATCATCCCGTCGGCGATCACCATGTCGACGGCGTCGCCCCCGGCGCGGCGCGCTCCGCGGATGAGGAAGCTCTCGCTCATCGTCCGTCCTCCTCAGCTTCGGTGCGCTCGCCCGCCAGCAGCAGGTAGAGCACGGCCATCCGCACCGAGACGCCGTTCGCGACCTGCTCGAGCACGGTCGAGCGCGGCGAATCGGCGGCGGCGGCGGAGATCTCCATCCCCCGGTTCATCGGGCCGGGGTGCAGGACAATGCTATCGGCCGGAAGGGCCGCCAGTCGCGCGGCATCCAGCCCCCACATGCGCGAATACTCCCGTTCAGTCGGGAAATACGCCGCGTTCATGCGCTCGAGCTGGATGCGCAGCATCATGAGCGCGTCGGGCCTCTCGGCAAGGGCCTCGTCGAGGTCGTAGGCCACACGCACGGGCCATGCCGAGACGTCCTGCGGGACGAGCGTGGGCGGCGCGACGAGCGACACCTCGGCGCCCAGCGTCGTCAGGAGCCAGACGTTCGACCGCGCGACGCGCGAATGGAGGATGTCGCCGACGATCGTGACCCGCAGACCCGCGAGGTCGCGACCGCGGCTGTCGTCGCCGAAGAATCGTTTGCGGATCGTGAACGCGTCGAGCAGGGCCTGCGTCGGATGAGCGTGCGTGCCGTCGCCGGCGTTGACGACTCCCGCGCTGATCCAGCCGCTGGTAGCCAGGGTCTGCGGCGCACCGGACGCGCCGTGGCGGATCACGACGGCGTCGGCGCCCATGGCCTGCAGCGTCTGCGCGGTGTCCTGCAGCGACTCGCCCTTGGAGACCGACGAACCCTTGGCCGAGAAGTTGATGACGTCGGCCGAGAGGCGCTTCGCCGCCGCCTCGAACGAGATCCGAGTGCGGGTGGAGTCCTCGAAGAACAGGTTCACGACCGTCTTGCCCCGGAGCGTGGGGAGCTTGCGCACCTCGCGCTGCTGCGTGGCGGACATGTCCTCGGCGACGTCGAGGATACGGAGCGCGTCGAGCCGGTCGAGGGTCTTGGTGTCGAGCAGGTGCCTCATGATCCGATCGTCACCTCTTCGACGCCGTCGATCTCGCGCAGGCGCACGTTCACCCGCTCATCGCGGGCGCTGGGCAGGTTCTTGCCGACGAAGTCGGGCCGGATCGGCAGCTCACGGTGGCCGCGGTCGACCAGAGCTGCCAGTCGCACCGCCGCGGGGCGGCCGACGTCCTGCAATGCGTCGAGGGCCGCCCGGATCGACCTCCCCGAGAACAGCACGTCGTCGACGAGGACGACGACCTTGCCGTCGACGCCGCCGGCGGGGATCGCCGTCGGCTGCGGAGCTCGTGTCGGATTGCGGTGCAGATCGTCGCGGTACATCGTCACATCGAGTGCTCCGACCGGGACGACCGTCCCGGAGATCTCCGCGAGGAGAGAGCCGATGCGTGCGGCGAGGGGAACTCCCCGCCGCGGGATGCCGAGGATGACGAGGTCGGCGGGGCCCCTGTTGGATTCGAGGATCTCGTGGGAGATCCTCGTTAGGGCCCGGGCGATGTCGGCTTCATGCAGCACGGTGCGCGTGCTCATCCGCCGCTCCCTTCTCCGCCTCACAGGACGGTGTTAAAGGTTGCTGGGTGCGGCGCCCATGATAGCGGTCGCGACCGCGTCCGGTCGCATCGGCGCACACTCGGGTCCCGCCCCGGGGCGGACTGTTACGCTCGACGAAATTCCATGACTGCACCGACCGACGTCCCCATCGCACCGGACGCCCGTCTGCACGTGGCAACGCACGGCTCGGCCGCGGAGCCCGGAGCAACGGGCCGCGCCGGTGCGAAGGCTATCCTCCTGGGCGAGCATGCCGTCGTCTACGGTCGCCCGGCGATCGCTATCCCCGTCCGCGCTCTCGGCGTCGAGGCGCACGCGCATCCGACGGACGGTCGCGGTCATCTCGCCAGCACCCTGTATCACGGGCCCATCGTGCACGCCCCCGACCGGCTGAACGTGACGCTGACGGCCATGCGGGCAGCGCTCGCCGCCGCCGGCAGGCCGGACGCCGCCCTCGACATCTCCATCGACAGCAGCATCCCTGCCGAACGCGGGCTGGGATCGAGCGCCGCCGTGTCGGCGGCGGTCATCGAAGCGGTGCTGGGCGCGTGCGGCCTCGCGGCCGACGACGAGATGATGCACGAGCTGATCCAGACCGCCGAGCGCGCCGCCCACGGCGCGCCGAGCGGACTCGACGCCCGCACGGTGCGCGCTCGCAAGGCGGTGTGGTTCGACCGGGGCCGCATCGAGCCCGTCTCCGTGGGCGCTGATCTCGTCTTCGTCATCGCCGACACCGGGGTCCGCGGCCGGACGCGCGAGGCCGTCGCCGCCGTCGCCGAACGCCGCGAGAGCGATCCGGGAGGCGTGGAATCGACCCTCGACGAACTTGGCGAGCTCGCCACCGCGCTGCGCGGCGACGTCTCGACCGGTGATCGCGAGGCGATCGGCGGCGCGATGAGCCGCGCCCACGTGCTCCTCAACGGGCTCGGGGTCGGCGATCCGGCCCTCGACCACCTCGTGCACGCGGCGATGGCAGGCGACGCGCTCGGAGCCAAACTGACCGGCGGCGGTCGCGGCGGCTGTGTCCTCGCGCTCGCCCGCGACACCGCCGCCGCAGCCGAGCTCGGCGAACGACTCACCCGCGCCGGCGCCGCCGCGGTCTGGACCACCACCGTCGAAGGAGCCGCATGAGCACCGCGACAGCCATCGCGCATCCGAACATCGCGCTCGTGAAGTACTGGGGCAAACGCGACAGCGTGTTGAACCTCCCCGCCACGGGGAGCCTCTCGATGACGCTCGACATCTTCCCCACCACCACGACCGTGAGCCTCGACGAGACCGCGACCGGTGACGTCCTCGTGTTCAACGGCGACGAGCGGGTCGACGGGCCCGCCGAGCGCGTCTCGCGATTCCTCGACATCGTGCGGGAGCTCGCGGGCAGCTCGGTCGCGGCTCGGGTCGACACCGTCAACACGGTCCCGTCAGCCGCGGGGCTCGCATCGTCGGCCTCGGGCTTCGCGGCTCTGGCCGTGGCTGCCGCCCGCGCGTACGGGCTCGATCTCGACACCCGCGCCCTCAGTCGCCTCGCCCGGCGCGGCTCGGGGTCCGCATCACGGTCGGTCATACCCGGTTTCGCGATCTGGCATGCGGGCGACGGCGACGAGACCTCTTTCGCGGAGCCCGTCGACGCGCCCGACCTCGCGATGGTCGTCGCCATGGTCGAGAAGCGAGAGAAGCCGGTCTCCAGCCGCGAGGCCATGCGCCGCACGGTGCTCACGTCACCGTTCTACCCGGCGTGGGTCTCCTCGACGGCAGAGAGTCTCGAGGCCGCGGCGGAGGCGTGCCGCGCGGGTGACGTCGAGCGGCTTGGACGCATCACCGAGGTGAACGCCCTGCGGATGCACGCGCTGATCCAGTCGTGCGACCCGCCGATCCGCTACCTCAGCCCCGTCAGCGTCGAGATCTTCGACCGTGTCGCAGCCCTGCGCGAAGCCGGTGTCGAAGCCTGGGCGACCGCGGACGCCGGTCCGAACGTCGTCGTGCTGACCCGGCCTGACGCGGTCAGCGCTGTGACCGCGTCGCTCGACGGGCTCGCCGAGCTCGCCGTCGCCCGCCCGGGCCCCGCCGCCGCTCTGGTGACGCGAGCAGGCGAATGACGCCTGCCGACCCGACCGGCGCGATCGTCGTGCACGCGCCCGGCAAGCTCTTCATCGCGGGTGAGTACGCTGTCGTCTCCCCCGGCGAGCCCGCCGTACTCATCGCCGTCGACCGCTACCTGACGGTGTCACTCACCGAGAGCGTCGACGAGGGCAGCATCCACTCGCCCGAGTACAGCAGGATGCCCGTGCGCTGGACCCGCGGCCAGGACGGGCTGACCCTCGACCGCGAGCACCATCCGTACGACTACGTCATCGCTGCGATCGAGGCATCCGAGCGGCTGCGCGCCGAACGGGGCCTGCGTCCGCGTTTCTTCGACCTGTTCATCGAGAGCGGCCTCGACGATCCCAGCGGCCGCAAGTTCGGGCTCGGGTCGTCAGCCGCCGTGACCGTCGCGACGATCGCCGCGATCGACCGGTTCTACGGCTTCGACCTCGGCACCCGCGGGCGCTACGAGCTTGCGATGCTCGCCACCATCGCCGTCGCCCCGAACGCTTCGGGAGGCGACGTCGCCGCGAGCACCTACGGCGGGTGGATCGGGTACCGCTCGCCCGATCGAGAGCGGCTGCGCGCGGCACGACGCGAGCGCGGCGTCGCAGCGGTGCTCGGATCGGATGCCTGGGACGGCGCGGAGATCATCCGCCTCACTCCCCCGTCCGGCCTCGACCTGATCGTCGGGTGGACTGGGCACCCTGCCTCCACCGAGCGCCTGGTGAGCGGCGTCTCGCGCGGCACGAACGTCGCCGGCGACGCGCACACCGGGTTCCTCGAGGCCTCACGCGCATGCGTCGGCGACCTGTGGCGCGCACTCGCCGTCCGCCCCGATGACGCCGGCCGCGCGGGATCCGACGACGAGCTCGCTCTCGACGCGCTGCGCCGCAACCGACGTCTCCTGCAGGCGCTCGGGGCGCGGACGGGCGTGACCATCGAGACCGACCGGCTGCGCGTCCTGTGCGATGCGGCCGAGGCGATCGGCGCCGCCGGTAAGCCTTCCGGCGCCGGTGGCGGCGACTGCGGCATCGTCCTCGCGCCCGCCGACTCCGACGTCGCCGGGATGCTGCGGGTCTGGGAGACCAACGACATCCGACACCTCACGATCGGCGTGCACCCGCCGGAAGGAGAGCACCATGCCGGCTGAACAGGCCTCCGAGCGCAAGGACGACCACGTCCGTCTGGCCGCCGCACAGCAGAAGGAGTCGCCCCGACCCAATGGCTGGGACGACGTGCGTTTCGTCCACCACGCCCTCGCGGGTGTCGATGCCGACCGCGTCGACCTCGGCGTCGAGGTCGCCGGGACGCGCTGGGCACTGCCGTTCTACGTCAACGCCATGACCGGAGGCAGCGCTTCGACCGGCGCGATCAACCGCGACCTCGCGATCGCCGCGCGCGAGACGGGCGTCGCGATCGCCTCCGGTTCGCTGAGCATCGCGCTCGACAATCCCGAGCTGATGGGGACCTTCCGCGTCATTCGCGACGAGAACCCCGATGGCTTCGTCATGGCCAACGTCGGTATCGAGCGATCGCCCGAGGACGCGCAGCGTGCCGTCGACGCCCTGGCGGCCAACGCCCTCCAGGTGCATGTCAATGCGATGCAGGAGACCGTCATGCCCGAGGGCAGCCGCTCGTTCTCGAGCTGGCCGGCATCCCTCGAAGCCATCGTCGCCGCCGTCGACGTCCCCGTCGTGGTGAAGGAGGTCGGATTCGGCCTGAGCGCCGAGACGCTCTCCCGGCTCGGTGGCATGGGCGTGCGCTTCGCCGACGTCTCGGGGGTCGGCGGGACCGACTTCATGCGCATCGAGAACGACCGCCGCTCGGGCCGCGACTACGCCTACCTCGCCGGGTGGGGGCAGTCGGCCGTCGAATGCCTGCTGGAGGCACCGACCGACGCTCCCGTGCTGCTCGCTTCGGGAGGGGTCCGGACCCCCCTCGACGTCGCCCGCGGTCTCGCGCTCGGCGCCCGAGCGGTCGGCGCGTCCGGGTCGTTCCTTTCCGTCGTGCTCGACGGGGGCGCGGAAGCGCTGATTTCTCGCATCCGGGAATGGTCAGACCACCTCACGGCGTTGCATTCGCTGGTGGGGGCGACCCGTCCGGACGACCTCCGCCGAACCGACCTGATCATCCACGGACGCGCGGCGGAGTACGCCCGCGCCCGGGGCATCGACATCGACAGCCTGGCGCACCGCGCCGGCGGGAAGGACCCGCGATGAGCGCCGAGTTCACCCCGATCCCCCTCCGCTGGGTGGGGCCGCTCCGGCTGACCGGTGACGTCGAGACCGAGCAGGAGGTGCCCCTCGCGACCTACGAATCGCCGCTGTGGCCCTCGGTCGGACGGGGGGCCCGCATCTCCCGGCTCGTCGACGACGGCATCCGGGTGACGGTGGTGGACGAACGGATGACGCGCTCGTCGCTCTTCGTCGCCGAGACCGCTGCCGCCGCCGTCACCGCCTCCCGCGCGATCGTCGCACGCTTTGACGAGCTCGCCGCGGCCGTCTCCGAGCGCAGCCGGCATGCGAAGCTCATCGATCTCGACACCGAGATCGTCGGCAACCTCCTGTACGTGCGCTTCGCGCTGACAACGGGCGACGCCTCGGGCCACAACATGGTGACCTTCGCCGCGGAGACCCTGATGGAGCGGGTTCTCTCGTGGCACCCCGAGCTCTCGTACGGCTCGATCTCGGGCAACTACTGCACCGACAAGAAAGCCACCGCCGTCAACGGCATCCTCGGACGCGGGCGCAACGTCATCGCCGAGATCCTCATCCCGGCCGAACTGGTCGACAAGCAACTGCGTTCGACCGCGCAGCGCATCGTCGACCTCAACGTGCAGAAGAACCTCGTCGGATCGACCATCGCGGGCGCGCTGCGTTCGGCCAACGCCCACTACGCCAACATGCTCCTGGCGTTCTACCTGGCCACGGGTCAGGATGCCGCCAACATCGTCGAGGGCTCCCAGGGGTTCACGTGGGCCGAGGTGCGCGGAGACGGCGACCTGTACTTCTCGTGCACTCTCCCCCACCTCATCGTCGGCACCGTCGGCAACGGCAAGGACCTGCCGGCCGTCGACGACGCCCTCGCCCGCCTCGGCTGCCGCGACGAGCGCCCCGCCGGCGAGAACGCCCGGCGCCTCGCCGGTCTGATCGCCGCCACCGTCCTCTGCGGTGAGCTCTCCCTGCTCGCCGCCCAGACCAACCCCGGGGAGCTCATGCAGTCGCACCTGCTCCTCGAGCGCCGGAAGGATTCCACGAAGTGACCACCATCGGCATCCACGACCTCGCCGTCGCCACCGCCTCGCACGTCGTCGAGCTCGACGACCTCGCGGCACGCGCCGACATCGATCCCGCGAAGTTCCGCATCGGGCTCGGTCAGGAGCAGATGAGCATCCCGGGCCTCGACGAAGACATCGTCACGATGGGAGCCGCCGCCGCGCAGCGCATCATCGACCGCCACGGCGTCGACGGCATCCGTACGCTGTTCTTCGCGACCGAGACCGGCATCGACCAGTCGCGCGCAGCCGGCGTGCACGTGCACGAGCTGCTCGGTCTGCCCCGGTCGGTGCGCGTCGTCGAGCTGAAGCAGGCCTGCTACTCCGCGACGGCCGCTCTTCAGGCTGCTGCGGGTCTCATCGCACGCAACCCCGACGAGCGTGTGCTCGTCATCGCGAGCGACGTCGCCCGTTACGAGCTCGACACCGCGGCCGAGCCCACGCAGGGTGCCGGGGCGGTCGCCTTCCTCGTCTCCGCCGACCCGGCCATCGCGGTCCTCGAGACCGCTGCGGGCGTCTACACCGCCGAGGTCGACGACTTCTGGCGGCCGAACGACAGTGTGACCGCCGTCGTCGACGGAAAGCTCTCGGTCAGCGCCTACCTCGACGGCGTCGCCGGCGCGTGGGATGACTACCGCTCGCGCGGCGGAGTCGACATCGACCAGATCGACTGGTTCTGCCACCACCAGCCGTTCACCAAGATGGCGGTCAAAGCGCACCGCGCTCTCGGGCAGCACCTGGGCGTCGAGCTCGACCCGGAGCTGGTGACGGCCACGACAGGCTACAACCGCCGGATCGGCAACTCGTACACCGCATCGCTCTACATCGCCCTGGCCGCGCTCCTCGAAGGCGAGAACGACCTCACGGGATCGCGCATCGGCCTGTTCAGCTACGGTTCGGGGTCGGTGAGCGAGTTCTTCACGCTCGTCGTGCAGCCGGGTTACCGCGACGCGACGCGCGGAGCGGAGACCGAGGCCATCCTCGCCGCACGCACCCCGGTCGACGTCCCGACCTACCGCGACCTCCACGATGCGGCGCACCGCGACAGCACCGTCGACGTGACGATCGCCCCCGAGTCCCCCGGTCCGTTCCACTTCGCCGGCCTCTCGGCCCGGGCCCGCCGCTACACCCGCGACTGACCCTCCCCTCTCAACGCACGCTCCGCGAGAGCGCGCGAACGCACGGTTCCAGCCCCCTGGCACCGTGCGTTCGTGCATCTTGGCCACTCGGCCCGGGGTAGGGCGCAGGGCGGGGCTCACGCAGAGAGGGCCCCGACCGGAGTCGGGGCCCTCTCTGCGTTGCGGGTGGGTCAGTTCTGGCCCTGCTCACCGAGCTCGAGCAGGCGCGAGATCGCCTCCGTGAGCTTGGCATCCGCTGCACCGTACGCCGCCCAGTCAGCGTTCTGCATCGCCGTGTTTCGCTCGGCGAGAGCATCGCGCGCCTGGTTCAGCGCCGCCTGGTAGTCCGCGGCGGGTGTCGTCGGCGCGGTCCCGCCGTCACCGGTGCCCGGAGTCGCCTCGTCGCCGGGGCTCGGCTCGGGCACGACATCCGTGTCTCCCGTGCTCGCGCCCGAGTCACCGCCGAACAGCTTGTCGAGGGCCGCTTGCAGGGTGTCCTCGAAAGCGACCTGATCGCCGAAACCGACGAGCACCTTCTGCAGCGTCGGGAGCTTTGTCGCCCCGCTCGACTGCACGAACACAGGCTGCACGTAGAGCAGGCCGCCGCCGACGGGCAGCGTCAGGAGGTTGCCGTTGATGACCTCGGACTGTCCCTGACGCAGGATGTTCGAGAACGACGACACGACGGGGTCGGCGTTGAACGTGTTCTGCACCTGGCCGGGGCCGGGGACGGGCGTCTCGGCATTGACCTCGAGCATCCGCAGCTTGCCGTACTCACCGCTGACGACACCCGCTTCGGAACCGGCGTCGGAGTCGACCGAGAGGTAGCCCATCAGAACGTTACGGGTGTCCTGACCACCGGGGATGAAGGACGAGAACATCGAGTACGACGGCGCGTCCTGGCCGGGCATCTTCATCGTCAGGTAGTACGGCGGCTGCAGCTGCGTGTCCTGCTGCGGGTCGTTCGGCGTCTTCCACGCGTTGTCGCGCGAGTAGAACGACTGCGCCGTGTCGACGTGGTAGGTGCCGAGCATCGCGCGCTGCACCTTGAACAGGTCGGTGGGGTACCGGACATGGCTCATGAGATCGCCGCTCATGTCGCTGATCGGCTTGAGCGTGTTGGGGTAGACCTTCTGCCAGGCCTGCAGCAGCGGGTCGGTCTCGTCCCACGCGTACAGCGTCACCTCGCCCGAGTACGCGTCGACCGTCGCCTTCACCGAGTTGCGGATGTAGTTGATGTTGTCGAGTGCGACGCGGGGCTGCGGGTTCGACGAATCCGAGATCGCGTCGCTGAGGCTGACGATCGACGAGTACGGGTAGTTGGCACTCAACGTGTAGCCGTCGACGATCCACACGATGCGCCCGTCGACGACCGAGGGGTACGGGTCGTTGTCGAGCTCGAGGTACGGCGCCACCTTCTGCACGCGCGTCGCGGGGTCGCGGTCGTAGAGGATCTGCGAGTCGTCGTTGATGGCGTCCGAGAACAGGATGTCCGTCGACTGGAACTTCAGCGAGTAGATCAGACGGTGGAAGACGTCGCCGATCGAGGGACCGCCGTCGCCCTCGAACGTCGTCTTCGTCTGGCTCTCGCCCTCCTGACCGCGCGGGTAGTCGAGCTCGATGGGCGACGAGCCCTCGGGGGCGCCGACGATCGAGTACGTGGGCGAGAACTCGCCGAAGTACACGCGCGGCTCGTACGCCTGGCCGGCCGTCAGCTCTCCGGATGCCGGGATGCCGCGCTCGACGAAGACCGGGTTGCCGTCGGCCGTGCGCTCGTTGCCCTTGGCGGCCACCATGCCGTAGCCGTGGGTGTAGACGAGGGTCGTGTTGTACCACGAGGCCGCGTCACCGAGCTGGTTGACGTTGAGCTCGCGAACCGAGACGACGGTGTCCTGCGACTGTCCGTCGATCTCGTAGCGGTCGACGTCGAGAGGCTCGGCGAACTGGTAGTACGAGCGGTACTGCTCGATCTGGCGCACCGTCGGTCCGATGATGGCGGGGTCCATGATGCGGATCGACGCGGTCGTGTCTGCATCGGCGCGCAGCTGACCCGGCTCGACGTCGGTGACGGCCTGGAAGTCGGTCTTCTCGAGTCCGGCGATGCCGTACGCGGCCTTCGTGCCCTCGATGTTGCGCTCGTAGTACTGCGACTCGAGCGTCAGCTGGTTCGGACGCACCTGCACGTTGTTGACGAACCACGGGTAGGCGACGCCGACCACGAGGGAGGTCACGACCAGGAGCCCCGTGCCGATGAGCGGGAAGCGCCAGCGGCCGATGATCGCGGTGACGAAGAAGAGCACCGCCACGATCGCAGCGGCGATCGCGAGGATCGTCTGCCCGGGGATGACGGCGTTGACGTCCACGTACGCGGCGCCCGTGATGCGGTCGTTCGGCGTGACCAGGGTGCGGTACCGGTCGATCCAGATGCTCACGCCCTGGACCAGCAGGTAGATGCCGGCGATGACGGCGAGCTGGATGCGCGCCGACTTCGAGATC
This sequence comes from Microbacterium sp. AG238, assembly GCF_003610405.1. Taxonomy (GTDB): domain Bacteria; phylum Actinomycetota; class Actinomycetes; order Actinomycetales; family Microbacteriaceae; genus Microbacterium. The sequence goes on along the minus strand of NZ_RAQC01000001.1, from coordinate 221,718 downwards.
CGCAGCTCGCGCTGTCCGACCCGGACGGAGCCGTACAGGTACGACACGAGGGCGGTCACCAGCAGGCACACGATGACGATCGCCGAGACGAACCCCACGGCCGCCGAGAGGAACGGCAGCGTGAAGAGGTAGAAGCCGGTGTCGAGCCCGAACTGCGGGTCGGTGGTGCCGGTGGTGCCCCCGTTGAGCCAGAGCGCCACGGTCTCCCATTGCGCGGATGCTGCGAAGCCGGCGAAGAACCCGAAGAAGGTCGGGATACCCCACATGCCCAGACGGCGCAGCGGCTCGACGACCTCCTGATAGCGGTCGAGCTGCGAGCTCAGACGCGCGTACACCGGCCGCAACCGGTACGCGAGCTGGATCGAGAGCCAGACGGGTACCGCCATCGCGACGAATCCGACGACGAACATGATCGCGCGAGCGGTCCACTGGGTCACCAGTACACCGTCGAAGCCGAGCTGCCGGAACCACAGCCAATCGGCGTAGAGGCTCGCGAAGATGAAGAAGGCCACCACCACGGCCGCGATGACGGCGAGGGTGATGCCGACGGCGCGGCGGGATCTGCTGGGTGTGGCCGGGTTCGGCGCTGAGGTCGTGGTCACCTCTCCATCCTAGGCGCCGCCCGCTGGGGGGAAGCCGAGGCTCAGTCGGCGGTGCAGGTCGGGAGGGCGTCGAGGTCGCCGCCCTCGCTGACGGCCTCGACGACCGAGAGGGCGTCGTCGAGATCCGCGACCGAGAACACCCGGAGTCCGTCGGGGATGTGGCCGACGACCTCGTTGCAGTTGCGCTGGGGCGCGAGGAACCAGTCCGCGCCGGCGTCCTTGGCGCCGTAGAGCTTCTGACGGATGCCGCCGATCGGGCCGACGTTGCCTTCGGCATCGATCGTCCCGGTCCCCGCGAACCGTTCGCCACCGGTGAGCTCGCCCGGCGTCAGGGTGTCGATGATGCCCAGGGCGAACATCATCCCCGCGCTCGGGCCGCCCACGTTGTCGAGCTGGAGGGTGACGTCGATCGGGAAGTCGAAGTCCTGCGCGATCGTGACACCGATGACCCACCGGGTCTCGCCGTCCGTCGTCATCTGCGTCGGGGTGACCTCGACGGTGCGCTGCTCCCCCGCGCGGTCCACGTCGAGGCTGAGCGGACGTCCACCGGCGGCGTTGACGGCGGCGCGCAGTGCCGCGGTGGTGGCGACGGGCTCACCGTCGACGGAGCGGATAACGTCATCGGGCTCGAGGAGGCCCGTCGCGGGTGAGTCGTCGGCGAGTCGATACACACGCACGAGCGAGGTGACGTCGTAGCCGAGTTCGCTCAGCGCCGCGGCGGTCGCCTCCTTCTGCGAGTCGACCATGAGGGCGGCGTTCTCGTCGTTGCGCTGCTCGGTCGTGACGCCCTCGGGGAAAATCTCGTCGATCGGGACGACCGCGCGCGCGGGATCGAACCAGGCGGCGGCGAGCTCCAGCCACGACGGCGTGCGTTCGCGATTTCCCAGCACCTCGACCGTCAGCAGGTCGAGCGTGCCCGACGTCGGGAACGTCTCGGCGCCCTCGACGCTGATGAGCGGCCGCCGTTCCCCGTCACCGGAGGAGACCGACCCGAGGGTGTCGTAGACGGGGCCGGGACGCTGGATCACGAACGAGGTCGGCACGATCGTCAGGACCAGCAGTGCGACGAGGGAGAAGGACACCGCCCAGAGACCCGCGAGCGAGGCCCGGCTCATACGGCGTCGGGGCGCGGGGGCGGAGGCGTTCTCGTCGAAAAGTGACACGTGCTGCTTTCTGGTCCCGGTCGTTCGCGACCGGCGAAAGCGAACGGGGTCCGTTCGCGCCGTGCGACGAGGTCGTGCGGCTAGCGTAGAACGCGAGCTGACCGCCCTGCTGAAAGGCGCCTGACATGGCTGATGACGACCGCTCTCCCGAGGACGAGTTCCAGGAGATGCTCCGCAACCTGCTCGGCCAGGGCGGCTCCCTGGGGCCCGAGCAGCTCGAACGCCTGTCGGCGATGGGCGTCGACCCCGCGATGCTGCAGCAGATGATGCATCATCTGCAGGGCGCCTTCGCTGCCGGCGGCGACGGCGGGGTCGACTGGAGCGCGACCCGCACGCAGGCCCTCCACCTCGCCAACAAAGACGGTCACGGCATCAGCGCCGGCGATCGCCAGGACTTCTCTGAGGCCTTCGCCCTGGCGACGCTGTGGCTGAGCGAGGCCACGACGATCTCCGACCTGCCCACCCCGCCCCGGGCGCTGACGCGCGGCGCCTGGGTCGAGGCGACGCTTCCGGTGTGGCAGGAGCTCGCCGAGCCGGTCGCCACCTCCGTCGCCGATGCGCTGACCGCCGCACTCGAGTCGCAGGCTCCGGAAGAGATGCAGAGCATGATCGCCGGCGCCGGCCGCCTGATGCGCACGGTGGGCGGCTCGCTGTTCGCCGCGCAGCTGGGCGCGGTGGTCGGCAAGCTCTCGCTCGAGGTCGTCTCGGGCGGTGACGTCGGCATCCCCGTCATGCCCGATGGCGAAGCGGCGATCCTCCCCCAGAATTTCGCTGACTTCGGTCGCGACCTCGGCATCGACGACGAGCAGCTGGCCCTGTCGCTCGCGACCCGCGAGCTCGCGCACGCGCGGCTGTTCCGTCATGCCCGCTGGCTGCGGCTGCACGTCATCTCGCAGGTCACGGACTTCGCCCGCGGCATCCACGTCGACACCGATGCCCTCGAGGAGTTGGCGTCGCGCTTCGACCCCTCCCAGCCCGAAGAGCTGCGGCAGGCCCTCGAGAGCGGGGTGCTGCTCCCCCAGCGCTCCGAAGCACAGGCGGCCGCGCTCTCCCGGCTCGAGCACCTGCTCGCGACGATCGAGGGCTGGGTCGACGTCGTCTCCGCCGACGCGACGACCCGGCTTCCGGCGGCCGACCGGATCGCCGAGGCGGTGCGCCGGCGCCGGGCCGTCGGTGGCCCCGCCGAACAGGCGATGGCGTCGCTCGTGGGACTCGAGTTGCGTCCGCGTCGCCTCCGCGAGGCCGCGGCGATGTGGCGTGCGATCACGGATGCCGTCGGCGCCGACGCCCGCGACAGCCTCTGGGACTACCCGGACCTCATGCCCACCCCTGCCGATGTGGACGATCCTGCTGCGCTCATCGGACGCCTGCGGGCGCGGGCGCGAGGCGAGGCTCCCGAGCGTGACGAGATGGACGACGCACTCGACGCGCTGCTCGCCTCTGCCGCGGCCGGAGACGACGCGGGCGGCACGACCGGCGAGGAGCCCGGCGATGCGCGCGGCCGACGCGACGACGGCCCCGAAGGTCCCACACCCGTCTGACGAGCGACCCACGACCGGCCTCCGGGGGCTGCTCCTCCCCAGGGGGGGCACTGTGGCCGGCGCGGCACGCCCCTGTGGAGACACCGGCGAGTCGGCGGCGGGGGCGTCGAGAATCGGGGACATGCTCCGTCTCGACGCATCAGCCGTACCGCTCTGGCGCTCGCCCACCGTCGTGCAGCTCGGCGACGAGCCCGGCGCTGCGGTCATCGACCCCGTCGAGCCGTGGCACGAACGCGTGCTCCACGCCCTGGTCGACGGCATCCCGGACGGCCTGTTCGAGGTGATCGCCCGCGACGCAGGAGCTTCCGTCGACGAGGTGGCACGCCTACGCGAGATCGTGGCTCCATCCCTCGCGGCGCCGCGTCGTGTTCCCCCGCTCGCGGTGTCCTTCGCCGACGGCGTCGGTTCTGAGGACCGGGTCGTCGTCGCGGAGGCGCTCGCGGCCGCGGGAGCCAGCGTCGGGACGGTAGAGACCGGCGTCCCCCTCGGGGTGCCGGGGCGAGTCGTCATCCTGGTCGCCTCCCGACTCGTCGAACCGCGCCGCGCCTCCGCTCTGGTCTCGGACGACGTACCCCATCTCGCGCTGGAACTCGCCGGCGATCGCGCCACGGCGGGTCCGCTCGTCTTCCCCGGCCGCACCGGCTGCCTCGCCTGTCTCCACGCGCACCGACGCGACCGCGACCCCGCGTGGCCCACCATCGCCGCGCAACTGCTGGCCCGCCCGTGCCCGCCCACCGATCCCGCGCTCATCACGGCGGCGTGCGCGGCGTCGGTGCAGCTGGTCAGTGCGCCCGTGACGGGCCGGAGCCGCTCGATGACCGTGCGGGCGTCGTCCGACGAGCCGACGTGGCAGTACCACGAACCTCATCGAGCGTGCTGGTGCCGATCTCCCGGACGAAGCGCGACACCTGGCGTTCATAGCGCCCCGATGTCCGCGCCCACGAAATCGTCAGCGTGCGCGCGGCCCGCGTGACACCGACGTAGGTCAAGCGGCGCTCCTCGTCGATCTGCTCGAACGTGGTGGCGTACGCGATCGGCAGCAACCCCTCCGCAAGGCCCACGAGGTGCACATGGTCCCACTCCAAGCCCTTCGCGGCGTGGAGCGTCGACAGCGTCACGGTGCGCGTGGCGATCTCGTGCTGGTCCCTCGCCCGCACCTGAAGCTCGTCGGTGAACGCCCGCATCGTGGTTCCGGTGGGCGCCTCTTCCGCGAGCCGGAGCAGCGCGGCGCGCGCCTCCCACGCATCACGGAGCGGACCACCGGCAGGCGGCGGCTCATCCGTCAGACCGAGCGAGCGCAGGATCGACCGCACGTCTGCGACGAGGTCACCCGACGAGGGTGCCACCGAGGCGCCTCGGAGCGCCATCACGGCCTGGCGGACCTCGGGGATGTCGAAGAAGCGCTTGCCGCCGAGCACCGCGGCGGCGATGCCGCGCCGCGCCAGCGCCGCCAGAAGCGGTGCCGACTGGGCGTTGACCCGATACAGGACGGCGATATCTCGAGGATCGATTCCCCGCGAGAGCTGCTCGGCCACCGCTGCAGCCACCCCGTCGGCCTCGGCGGTGTCATCGGCGAACGCCCGGATCGTGGGTCGCGGATGATCCGGCGTCGCGCGCTGGGCCGTGAGCTCGAGGGCTCCGGGGCGACCACGCATGAGCGAGTTCGCCACCGCGACGATGCCCGCCTCGGATCGATAGTTCCGCTCGAGGCGCAGGATCCGGGCGTCGGGATGCCGCACCCCGAAGTCCAGCAGGTACGACGGGTCGGCACCGGCGAAGGAGTAGATCGTCTGGCTCGCGTCGCCGACGACGCACAGGTCGCGGCGCTCGCCGAGCCAGAGTTCGAGCAGTCGGTGCTGCACCGGCGAGACGTCCTGGAACTCGTCGACGGTGAAGTGCCGGTACTGCTCGCGAACCTCCGCGACGACGCGCGGCTCGGCCTCGAGCATCCCCGCACACGCGAGGAGCACGTCCTCGAAGTCGAGCTGGCGCCGCTCGTCCTTCAGCTGCTCGTACGACCGCTGCAACGCGACCACAGCGTCGAGGGAGAGCGAGCCGACCGGCTCGGGGCGGTCGAGCGCGTACCGATCGATGGAGCGCATGGTGATCTTCCGCCACTCGATCCGGGTGGCCACGTCGCGGAGAACCGCGGGATCAGGGTCCAGACCGATCGCATCAGCCGCCTGGGCGAGCAGCCGCACCTTGCTTCCGAGGATCGTCGGCGCCGCATCGCCGGCGAGCTGGGGCCAGAAGTAGTTCAGCTGCGCCAGAGCCGCCGAGTGGAAGGTCCGCGCGGCCACGCCGCCGACGCCCAGGGCGCGCAGCCGGCCCCGCATCTCCCCCGCTGCTTTCGCCGTGAAGGTCACCGCCATGACGCGACTCGGCGAGTACGCACCGGTCTCGACCCCGTGTGCGATGCGATGCGTGATCACACGGGTCTTGCCCGATCCCGCGCCCGCCAGAACGCAGACGGGACCGCGCAGCGCCGACGCCGCCTCGCGCTGCTGCTCGTCGAGTCCGGAGAGCGGGTCGCTCACGCCTCGTCCCCGCACCAGTCGACGATCAGGCGGCGCGCGATCGAGGCTGAGCCCGGCAACATCACCGGCCCGGCGCCGTCGAGCGATGCGCGGATCTCCTGGCGATCGAACCAACGGACGGCGACGATCTCCTCGCCGTCGGGGCGGGCACGCGACGCGTCGATAGCCACGGCGCGGAACCCGAGCATCAGCGACCGCGGGTACGGCCACGCCTGCGACCCGCGATAGACGAGGTCATCGACGACGACGCCGGCTTCCTCGGCGACCTCGCGGCGGATCGCGGTCTCGAGCGACTCGCCGGCTTCGACGAACCCCGCGAACGTCGAGAACCTGTTGTCCACCGCCCAGGCGGCGTTCTGCCCGAGGAGGAGCCGCTCGTTGCGGGCGTCGCTCACGGCCACGATGACGGCCGGATCGGTACGCGGGAACTGCTCGCGTCCGCATCCGGTGCACACCCGCGACCACCCGGCAGAGCGCAACCGCGCCGGTGAACCGCATCGCGGGCAGAAGCGGAAGTCGGCGAACCAGCGTCCGAGCGCGACCGCGGTCACGAACGCCCCGGCGTCCTCGTCGACGAGGTCGCCCCCCGACAGCCGGAGCGACGCCCAATCGTCCTCGTCATCGCTGTCGACGGGCTTGCCTTCGGCGGCGATCAGTCGTGCCGAGCCGTCTGCGGCGCGTCCGAGGAAGGCCCACTCGGCCGCGTCCGCGATGTCCACGGCATCCGCGGGCGACTCCCAGACCAGTCGCTCTCCGCGCATCCGGGCGCGATCGCCCCGCACGCGCAGGACCCGGGTCGTCGAGTCGGTACGAAGACGATCGATGAGCGTCTCGTCGGACCGCTCTTCCGGTGACGGTTCGAAGACGGACCGGGCCAGCGCCGGCGGCTGCATTCGCATCTCGGGGACCTCTCTCGCGGGCGTGGCGCGTCGGCCTGCGCGGCCGCCCGACCTACCCTGATGGCATGGCTCGCTCTCCCTTCACTCTAGCCGCGTCCGTCAGTTCGGCTCTTCCCGGCGCCGCCGTGGTGGGCGCCGCGGAGTTGACCGAGCGAGCGGACGGCCGTTACGACAGCGCTCTGGTGACCCTCGAGGACGGCCGACGGGTGGTCGTGCGCGTCCCGGTCGACGTCGATGCCGACCTCGAGCTCGTCGCCGACACCCGTGCGCTCCGCGCGCTGACGCCGGGGGTCCGCGGCTTGCTGCCGTTCGAAGCGCCCACGGTGCTCGGCACCGCCCGAATGGGGGGCTTCACCGCCGTCGTCCAGGAGTACGTCCCCGGGTATCGGGTCGAGGCCGGCCACATTCCTCCCGGGCGCGGAGCGGCCTGGTCGCTCGGCTCGGCGATCGCCCGCGTCCACGCGCTTCCGCATGCCGTCGCGCGAGACGCCGGCCTGCGTGCCCGTACGAGCGCCGAGGTGCGCCAGGATGCCGAACGACTGCTCGACCGTGCGGAGGCCACCGGATCGCTTCCCTTCGGGCTGCTCCGACGGTGGAGCACAGCCCTCGGCGAAGATCGGCTGTGGCGTTTCGAGGCCACCGTGACACTCGGCGGTGTCGACCCCGGCCGTTTCGTCCTGAGCGACACCGCCGCCGGCCCCACGGTGACCGGCCTGCTGGCATGGCACGGCCTCGGGGTCGGCGACCCCGCTGAAGACCTCCGCTGGCTCGCTTCGGCGCCGGATGCACGCGACGACGTGCTCGCCGCGTACGCCGAGGCCGCCCACCACACGCCCGATGCAGCACTGGCCGCGCGCTCGCGCCTGTACGCGGAGCTCGAGTTCGCCCGCTGGCTGGCCCACGGACACGAGACCGGCGCGCAGCGCGTGGTGGAGGACGCAGTGGCCCTGCTCACCGCCCTCGACGACGGCGTCCGAGACGAGCCGCTCCTTCCCGAGGACTACAGCACCGTCGACGACGCCCTGGAACTGCTCGGACGCACCCCCGCTGCGGTGAGCGCCGGAGACACCTCGATGCAGACCGACACGTACGATCCGGCGCTGCTGGCGGCCTACCTCGCCGACCAGGACACCGCCGAGCAAGCAGACATCGAGACGATCCCGATCGATCTGTCGGACTGGACGCCCGAGGGCGCATCCAGCGACCGTCGCGGCGACACCGGTGCCGTTCCCACCGTTGCTTCAGCCGTTCCCTCGGCGACTCCGGCGGGATCGTCGGCTGACGATGCCGACGATCCCGAGCACGCGGAAGCGGCACGCAACGCGCTGCGGCGCTGGTCCTCGTCGGCCGACTGAACGCGAGACGGTCGTCCGGCGCGCTTCAGCCCCGCAGGACGAGGTCGTCGGCCACGTAGAACAGCGCGACGTCGATCTCCGACTCGGGGATGCCGTGCCGGATCGAGTACGCCCGGCGGTACAGCTCGAGCTGCAACATCCGCTCGGCTCGCTCGGCCGTTGTCCGCGGCGGGCGCCCGGTCTTCCAGTCGACGATCTCGATGCGGCCGCCTCGGTCGGCACGGCGGTAGACCGCGTCGAGCTTGCAGATGATGACGTGCGGGCGGCCGTCGCCGAGCATCCGGTCATCGGCGAAATCGATCTCGGTCTCGACCTCGATCGGCTGCAGATCGGCCCACTCGGACCGCAGGAAGACCTCCTGCAGCCGGCTCAGGTCGCCGTCCGCCGCGCCGCCGCCGATGCCGTCGACCGGGTCGTCGACATCCCACAGGGGCGCGTCTGGTTGCGGGCCGCGCGCGGTGATCCCGGAGCGCTGCTCGACCCATGCATGGAATCGCGTTCCCAGCCGGGTCTCCCGGTACGGCCGCTCCGGAAGCGGGCGCAGGGTCGACTCCACCGCGGAGTCGTAGTCGGCGGCGAAGTCCTTGAAGCGTGACGCGGGGATGCGGGTGGGCGCGACGCGTCGGGTGCCCGCGGCGCGCTCCTCGCGCTCCGCCAGAAGGAGGGCCAGGTCACGTTCGGGTGCGTCGCGCGTGTCGCTCGCTCGCGCGGCACGTGCGAGTTCGGCGGCCGACTCGACTCGCGAGCGGCGCGCCCCCAACGGGTCGAGCGGCCAGCGCATGGTCTGGCGACGGTCGTTGTAAGGGTTCTCCCCCGGTTCAGCGTCGGGCCGGTCTGCGCCGAGCGCGCCCGCGATCTCGCGCAGGAAGGGGCTCGGACCGCGGGGGTTGCGGGTGCCCGACCAGTGCGAACCGCTCAGCAGAAGCGCGTCACGCGCGCGCGTCACCGCGACGTACGCGAGACGGCGCTCCTCCTCGCGTTGACGATCGGCGTTGTCTTCGGCGAACCGGGTGAGTGCGGCTTTCAGATCCTGCTGCGTCGGTGCGGCGTGTGCTTCCCATCCCAACGGGGGCAGCCAGCGAGCATCACCTCGGAACGCATAAGGGAGCACTCCGAAACCGAGCCAGCCCTGCTTGTCGCGTGGGCGGGCGGGCAGTTCGTCGGCCACGACCCGGCCGACGGCCACCGCATCCCACTCCAAGCCTTTCGAGCCGTGGATCGTCAGGATCTGCACCACGTCGTCTTCGGGCGGCTCGGTCCGCGGCGCGAACTCGTCCTGCCGCTCGGCGTGGTCGAGCCACGCGAGCAGGCTCGGGAGCGATCCTGACTCGTCGGTCGCGAGGAACCCCTGCAGCTCGTCGACGAAGGCTCGCAGCTGATCCGATGCGATACGAGCGGGCCCCCGGCTCTCGTTCGCCGCCAACTCGATGTCGAGACGCAGCTCCGCCTCGATCAGCCGCACGAGCTCGGGAATGGGCATCGACGAGGCCCGCCGCAGACCGGCGAACGTCGCGGCAGCCTCGCGGAGGCGATCGCGGCCGAGGGGGCTGAAGTCGGCGAACCATCCATGATCGGGTCCGACGCGCACGAAGAAGTCGAGCGCATCGATGAGCGACGCGTTCTCGTCCGTCGCGCTCTCGCGTGTGAGCGGCTGCAGTGCGACGTCCGAGCGCTCGAGCCGCCGCCCGAGCTCGGCGAGCGAGCGCAGATCTCGAAGACCGATCGACCATCGAGGTCCGCCGAGGAGCCGCAGCAGCGCCGACCCCGCGGTGGGATCGCTGATCACCCGCAGCGCGGAGACGACGTCGACGACCTCGGGCGTGCTGAGCAGTCCGCCCAGCCCGAGGATCCGGTGCGGGATGCCGCGTCGCGCGAGGGCATCGGCGAACCGCACCATGTGCTTCTTGCTGCGCAGGAGGATCGCCGCGCTCGTGGGCAGCCCGCGTCCGTGCCGTTGCGCCCGAACCTCCTCGAACCAGGCGGCTACCCGCTCGGTCTCGGCGTCGAGGTCGGCTTCGAACGCGATCTCGACCCCGCCGTCGGGTGCGTTCGGGCGGGGGCGGAGCCGGTCGACGGGTACCGGGGACCGCTCCGCGAGCGGTGCGAGCACCGCGTTGGCGGCATCCAGGATCCGCTCGCTGTTGCGCCAGCTGGTCGCCAGGGAGAACCGGCCCGACCCGCCCTCGGGCGCGAACGCGGCGGCGAAGTCGCCCAGATTGCCCGCGCTCGCACCTCGCCAGCCGTAGATGGACTGGTGGGGATCGCCGACGGCCATCACCGAGGTCCCGGCGAACACGGCACTCAGCAACTCGGTCTGCACGACTGAGGTGTCTTGATACTCATCGAGCAGGACGACGGGATATCGCGAGCGGAGGTCCGCCGCCACCGCCGGGTGAGTGCGCACGATCGTCAACGCTCCCGCCACCTGGTCGGAGAAGTCGATGACGCCGGAACGCAGCTTGCGCCGCTGGTACTCGACCGCGAGATCGGCGAGCAGAGGCAGGCCCGCGACCTGCTCGGCGGCCCGTGCGACGTCGGCGTAGACCGTGGTGCCGCTGCGTGTCGAGGGGCGCTCCAGCACATCTTGGAAGGCGAGTCCGAAACGCGCGAGCTCGTCGAAGTCCACCAGGTTGTCGACCCCGTCGCGTGCGATCCGCAGCGCCCCGTCGATGATGCTGCGCAGGGCGTTGTCGCGCGTCTCGAGGCGCTCGTCGTCGGAATCGAGGACGACGCGACGCATCAGCAGCCATGCAGCCGACTCGCTGAGGACCGCCGCCTCGGGGTCGCGCCCGATGCGCACCGCGTTCTCACGGACGATGCCGTCGGCGAAGCTGTTGTAGGTCGACACGGTCGGGCGCTCGAGCAGCGAGTCGGTCGCGGGCCCGAGCGTCGCGGCCCCCGTGTCGTCGACGAGGCGTCGCTGGGCGGCGTGACGCCGGGCGCCGCCCGGATCGCCCGTCCGTTCGAGTTCGACGAAGACGTCGAGCGCGCCGCGACGGTGGAGCGCGTCGAGGTGTGGCACGAGGCCGGCGTCTTCGAACTCGGCGAGACGGTCGAGGCGCCGTCGGATGCGTTCGCTCAGCTCGCCCGCTGCCTTGCGCGTAAAGGTCAGACCGAGAATGCCCGATCGCGCGACATGCCCGTTCGCGACGAGCCAGACGACGCGGCCCGCCATCGTCTCGGTCTTGCCGCTGCCCGCTCCGGCGACGACGAGGGCAGGCGCGAGCGGCGCGGCGATCACCGCGCTCTGCTCGGGTGTCGGCGGGAACTGGCCCAGGGCGGCCGCCAAGGCCGCGGGAGAGACCATCATGTCGCGCTCACCGCCGCGATCGTGTGGATCCGGCAGAGCCCATAGGAATGATCGTCTCGGCAGTGCTCTTCGAAGGGAGCCTCGAAGCTGTCTCCCCCCATCACGCGCGCGGCTCCGCGTACCCGTCCGAGGAAGGCGGCACGCTCTTCGTCGCCGAAAGGCGGTTGGCGCGGCGCCGCGTAGTCCTTCGTCGCTGCGGTCGGACGCAGCACGAGCAGCATCGCTCCGCCCGGTGGCAGCCCGGCTGCCGCGGGGATCGCGCCGTGCTCGTGCGCCAGTTGATAGGCGGCGAGCTGTGCGTGCTGGGTCACGGCACGGTCGGTCTGCGGCTCGCGCTTACCGGTCTTCAGATCAACGATGACGACACTCCCGTCTGCACGGAGCTCGACCCGGTCGACCGCACCGCTCAGGACGATGCGTCCCTCGGCGTCGTCATGGGCGAGCTCGACCTCGAAACGCGGCTCGGCTCCCAACAAGCGCCCGCCGTCACGGTCGAAGTCGCGCAGGTACCGGGCGAGACGACGCACCAGATCGCGCGCACGGGCACGCTCCGCACGCTCGCGCCAGGCGGACTCGAACTCGAGCTCGCTCCAGCGCGACGCGACCGCCTGCCACAGGGATTCCTCGTCGGGAGACGCGATCTCGAGGGCGCTGTGCACGATCGTGCCGATTCCCGCGGTGGCGCTGGACGTATCGCCGCCGAGGTCGGCGATGACCCAGTTGAGCTGGCACTCTTCGAGTGTCTCCAGACGCGAGGGCGACACGCGGATGGTCTCGACCTCGCGATCGCGCAGCGGTGCCGTCGTGGTCAAAGGCCGCACCCCGAACCAGTCGCCGGGATCGGCGCCCGCGATGCCCGCATCGGCCAGGAGCGCCAGCTGCCCGGCCGCTTTGCGGCGATCACCCTCGGTCGAGCCGGAATCGGTGAGCGTGCGGCGGTGCCGCGCGACGAGACCTCGGAGCGTCAGCGGATGGGCGGCTTCGGGCGGGGCGCCCTCGGCCTCCGGAAGAAGCTCGAAGAACGGGCTGGGCCCGGTGTCGTCGTCGTCGACCGCCGTGACGATGACGAGTTCTCGCGCCCGCGACACCGCTCGGGCGAACAGCCGGAGCTCGTCGTGGAGCACGCCCCGACGACGATCGAGTGCGTCCGCGACCGCGGGATCGTGGAACGGCAGCCGCCACGTGTCGAGCAGGCCGCCGCGCACCCGCAGGTTCGGCCAGATCCCGTCCTGCACACCCGCGACGACGACGGTGTCGAACTCGGTGCCGAGGGCCGCCGCCGGCGTCAACACGCGGACGGCGCCGCTCATCGGCGGCGGCACGAAGCGGTCGTCGCCGACGTCGGCGTCGAGGATGCCGCGGAGGAACGCCACGGGCGTCGTGCCGTCCTCGCGCTCGCCATGCCGCTTGGCCGCTTGGAACAGCGCCACGACGGCGTCGAGGTCGCGATCGGCCTGTGCGGCCAACGGTCCGTGGCCCCGCGCGGCCTCGCGCAGACCCCGTTCGCGGCCCGACCCCTCCCAGGCCGCCCAGAGCAGCTCGTGTGCGGTGGCGTCGTCGGCGATGAGGTCGGCGACGCCACGCAGCGTCTCGGCGACCCGCGCGGCGCGCCGAGCCTCACGCAGGTCGAGGAGGGCGAGCTCCGCGGGATGGAGCATCGCCGACCGCAGCAACTCCCAGGCGGAGACGGGCTCGCTCTCATCCGGTGGGAACGCCTGGCGCAGCGCCGAACGCAGCCGGCGCTGGTCCACGGCATCGAGCCCCGCACCGGAGAGCGCGGCGATGACCTCGTCGCGCTGCCATGTCTCCCCCGGCCGTGCCGCCAGGTCGACGAGCCGCAGCAGGTCGCGCACGACGGGCGACTCGCCGAGCGAGGTACCCGTGCCCGAGGTCGCCGTCGGCACATCGCGGGCGGCGAGCTCGGCCTCGAGCGCCGTCACCTGACGGCTGTCGTGGGCGATGACGGCGCATTCCTCCCACGGGACGCCGTGGTGCACATGCCGTTCGCGAAGCAGTCGCGCCACGGCGTCGAACTCCTCGGAGCGGGACCGCAGCGCCAGGGCGCGAACGCCCGCCATCGTGCCCTCCGGATCCGGCGCCCGACGATGCGCGACCAAGCCCACCGCACCGATGCGGGCGGTGACCGTCGAGACGAGCGCCGCGTGGCGGCCCCCCGCCCGGTGCACCGTGTCGAGCACGAGGACATCGCCCCCGGCCGCGAGTCGAGCGAAGTTCTCCGGAGTCGCGCCGCGGAACGCGCCCGACCCGACGTCCGGGTCACCGAAGGCGACCACCGCGATGCCGCGCGCGCGACATGCCTCGAGGAGGTCGACGCCGCCGGCGGTCAGTTCCTGCGCGTCGTCGACGAGCACGACCCGCAACCGCGGGACCCCGTGCCGCGAGACGATCGTGACCGCTTCCCGGATGAGCCCTGCGGCGTCGCGATGTGCGCCGCGCATGGCGTCGCGCACCGCGAAGTACTCCGACATGAACGACGCCGCCGCTTGCCACGCCGGTCTGCCCTCTCGAACCGCGCGCGCGGCGAGAACGCGGTGATCGATGCCCGCAGCGGTGCACTCCGCGATGAACGCGCGGAGTTCCGCTCGGAAACCGCGCGAGTCGCGAACGTGCGCAGGCAGCTCGGCCGGCCACCGGGGTCGCCCGGCGATCTCGTCGTCGGCGTCACCGTCGAGGAGGTCACGGATGATCGCGTCTTCGTCGCCGCCGGTCAGCAGACGCGGCGGGTCGACGCCCCGTCTCACCGCGTCTGCGCGCACGATCTGGAACGCGAACGCGGGCACCGAGCGTGCCAGCGGGCCTGCCGTGGCGACGCCGACCGCGACGCCGAGATCGTCGCGCAGGTCGGTCGCGGCCTGACGCGTGGCCGTGAGGACGACGAGGGTGTCGGGGTCGAGTCCGTCGGCGACCAGACGGCGCACCCGTTCGACGATGGTCCGTGTCTTGCCCGTTCCGGGGGCGCCCACCACGACGGCGCTCGTCTCGGCGGGGAGCGCCAGCACCTGCGCCTGAGCGGCATCGGGCGCGATGCCGACCGAGACGTGAGCCATGCCATCCACGCTAACCGCCCCCGCCGACACCGCGACGCCGGCAGCGTTCGCCCAGGGCGTGACCGCACCGGCATCCCGGCCCGGACGGTGTCGTAGAGTCGAAGAGCGTCCGAGGCACGGACGCGGAGGAGGATGTATCCGTGGAGATCCGTATCGGCATCGCGAACACCGGCCGCGAGCTCAGCCTCGAATCCAACGAGTCCGCGGAAGCGGTTCGCGCGACCGTCTCCGAAGCCCTCACCTCCGGCGCTCCGTTCGTCGAGCTGAGCGACGCCAAGGGCAGCTCCTACATCGTCCCGACGGCCGGCATCGCCTTCGTCGAGGTCGGCACCGACCAGACCCGCCGCGTGGGCTTCGTGGCCTGACCGTGCAGATCGTCCTGGCGCTCATCATCGGCGCTGCGATCGGGCTCGCAGCCGAGTTCGTGGTGCGTGGGCGCGAGGCGAGGGGTGCCGCGGCTGCCCCCGTCCTGGGGGCCGTCATCGGCGGTATCGCCTGGGCGACGCTGACCTGGGCGGGCATCGCGTTCGACAACCCCGTCATCTGGGTGGTGTCGGTTCTGGCGCCCGCCGTCGTCGTGCCCCTCGTTCTCGTGCTGATGACACGATCGCGAGCTCGAACCGACGCGGCGGAGCGGCGCCGTCTGCGTATCGGCTGACCGTCCGCGGCGCGTCAGGCTTCGAGCCCCATCGCAGCCATGCGGCGCGAATGCGCCGCGATGACATC
Source organism: Microbacterium sp. AG238 (assembly GCF_003610405.1). Taxonomy (GTDB): domain Bacteria; phylum Actinomycetota; class Actinomycetes; order Actinomycetales; family Microbacteriaceae; genus Microbacterium. The sequence goes on along the minus strand of NZ_RAQC01000001.1, from coordinate 206,517 downwards.
CGCGTACGTGGGCTCGACCCGCTTCTCATCAGCGGGCTGGAGCGAGGTCGATCGCAGCGCCGCGCGCGCGATCAGCAGCGTGTCTCCGACGAGACGCCGCCCCCAGAGCGACAGCAGCCCGCGCCACTGCTCGTCGGCGGCGATCGCGTCCGTGATGATCCGCACCAGCGCGCTGCGATCGTCGTGGGCTCGCAGGATGACGGCGACCTGGCGCCCGGTCTCGCCGTAGCTCGCCGATAGGGCGAGGTAGAAGTCGTCCAGCATCCCGGCCGTGAGGTGCACCGACAGCATCGTCTCGAGCGGCCGTGCCCCGTGGGTCGCACGGCGGAACGCATCGAGAGGCTCCCGGAAGGGCAGCATGAGCTCGAGCGGATCGGCGCCGCGGTCGCGGATGACTCCGACGAGCTCGCGGTGCTTCAGCAGCGCTGTGCCCGCCGCCAGCGACAGCGACTCCTTCTGAGAGAGCTCGGGAGTCGAGGCGATGAGGTCGCTCAGCGTCTCGAAGTAGCCGAGCTGCAGATAGGCGGCCTGGCCGAGGAACGTCTCGACGTCGGGAGCGAGCTCCTCGAAGTCGACGCGGCGGACATCCCCGTAGTCGCCTCGGGATCGCAGCCGCAGGGTGCGGCCGACGGGACGCTTGCGCTTGAAGAACCAGCTCACCACGGCTCCAGCCTAGGGTCGCGGTAGGCTGGATGCGCCCCGGCATCGGACCGGGGCCCCGCGCCTGTGGCTGAGTGAAGGGCGTGGACCCACATCACCGGCGGCTTCTCACCGCCAGACAGGCACGTCATCCATGACCACATTCGCTGATCTCGGCGTCGACCAGGACATCGTCGACGCTCTCGCCGAGAAGGGCATCGTCGATGCCTTCCCCATCCAGGAGCAGACGATCCCGCTGGGTCTTCCCGGCCAGGACATCATCGGCCAGGCCAAGACGGGAACCGGTAAGACGTTCGGCTTCGGCATCCCCGTCGTCCAGCGTCTGGGACTCGACCCGGCGCCGGGTGTGAAGGCACTGATCGTCGTCCCGACGCGCGAACTCGCCGTCCAGGTCTTCGAAGACATGGACATGCTCACCCGCAACCGCCCCACGAGCGTCGTCGCGATCTACGGCGGCAAGGCCTACGAGGGGCAGATCGACCAGCTCAAGGCCGGAGCCCAGATCGTCGTCGGCACGCCGGGCCGCCTGATCGACCTCGCGGGCCAGCGACTCCTCGACCTCTCCAACGCGACCGAGGTCGTGCTCGACGAGGCCGACAAGATGCTCGACCTCGGCTTCCTGCCCGACATCGAGAAGATCTTCTCGAAGGTTCCCGCGGTCCGTCACACGCAGCTCTTCTCCGCGACCATGCCGGGACCGATCGTCGCTCTGGCGCGGCGCTTCATGTCGAACCCGATCCACATGCGCGCCAACGACCCCGACGAGGGTCTGACACAGGCCAACATCAAACACCTCGTCTACCGCGCGCACTCGCTCGACAAGGACGAGGTCATCGCCCGCATCCTGCAGTCCGAGGGGCGCGAGAAGGCCGTCATCTTCACGCGCACCAAGCGTGCCGCCCAGAAGCTCGTCGACGAGCTCGGCGACCGCGGCTTCAACGCCGCCGCCGTCCACGGCGACATGAGCCAGGAGGCGCGCGAGCGCTCGATGGCCGCGTTCAAGGCCGGCAAGAAGGACGTCCTCATCGCCACCGACGTCGCCGCCCGCGGCATCGACGTGAACGACGTCACTCACGTGATCAACCACACCATCCCCGACGACGAGAAGACCTACCTGCACCGCGCGGGCCGCACCGGCCGTGCCGGCAAGACCGGCATCGCGGTGACCTTCGTCGACTGGGAAGACCTGCACAAGTGGGCGCTCATCAACCGCGCGCTCGAGTTCGGTCAGCCCGAGCCCGTCGAGACGTACTCGTCGAGCCCGCACCTCTTCGAAGACCTGAACATCCCCGCCGGCACGAAGGGTCGGCTGCGCAAGCTGCCCACGACGCAGAGCGTGAAGACGGTCCCGGCGGAATCGGCCGAGGGCGAGTCGAAGCGTCCGCGGCGTCGCCGCTCACGCGGCACGGGCGAGGGTGCCGCGGCGTCCGAGAGCGCGACACCCGTCGCCACGGATGCCGGCACGGGCACGCACGACGGCGGTGGTTCCGAGCACCGCGACGGCAAGACCTCGCCTCGGCGTCGCCGCCGTCGCCGTGGCGGCTCGGGATCGGCGGGAGCGACGGCTCCTGCCGCGGGCTGAGCACGGGTCTGATCGCGAACGAACGGCGCTCGTCTATGCGTAGACGGGCGCCGTTCCGCTGCCACGGGCGATGATCCGCTCGACCATCTCGTCGTCGGTGGTGTTCTCGCCGGGCTGGTTCGGCTTGCCGAGACCGTGGTAATCGCTCGACCCGGTCACGATGAGATCGAGGTCGGCGGCGATGGCGCGGAGGGCGCGCTTTCCGTCCACGGTGTTCTCGCGGTGCTCGATCTCGAAGCCGGCGAGGCCGTGGGCTACGAGTTCTCGCAACACGCCGGCCGGCATCATGCGCTCGCGTCCGCTCGGCGACGGATGCGCGAGGATCGGCACTCCCCCGGCGGCCACGACCAGCTCGACGGCGGTGATCGGGTCGGGCGCGTAGTGCGGGGTGAAGTGCCCTTGACTGGGATGCAGGATGCCGGCGAACGCGGCGGCACGATCGGCGGCGAGGCCCCGTGCGACGAGGGCGTCGGCGATGTGCGGTCGTCCTACCGTCGCGCCGGCCCCCGTCTGGGCGAGCACGTCGTCCCACGTCAGGTCGTGGGAGCGCGCGATGCTGCGCACGATCCGTTCGGCGCGCCCGACCCTGTCTTCGCGGATGCGTTCCATCTCGGCTCGCAGTCGGGGATGGTCGGGGTCGAAGAGGTAGGCGAGCAGATGCACGGTCCGCCATTCGTGACGCGCGCTGAGCTCCATGCCCGGGATCAGCGTCATGCCCAGAGAGGCCGTCGCCTCCGCGGCTTCCGCCCAGCCCGCGGTCGTGTCGTGGTCCGTCAGAGCGACCGTCCGCAGTCCGGCTCGGTGCGCCGCCTGCACGACTCCCGCGGGCGGCTCCGTGCCGTCCGAGCGCACGGAGTGCAGATGCAGGTCGCTGGGGCCGTGGAACCCCGGTGCGCGCTCTGCCGTTCCCATCCTCCACAGCGTAGCCGTGCCCGGCGATCGTCCAGGCTCGCTCTCTTAGAGTCGAGGGGTGAAGCGCGTGTTCGGAGCCCTCGTGGTGGCCCTGTTCGCGGCCGCGGCCGTCGTGATCACCTGGCCGGAGCTCCTGCGGCTGGAGCGCGAGTTCCCGTTCGCGCAGCTCGTTGCGCTGCGCCCGCTGCTGATCGGCGGGTTCGTCGCGATCGCCCTCGTCTTCCTGCTCCTCTCGCTCGGACGCCGCATCCGCGCGTTCTGCCTGTGGGTCGCGCTCGTGTCTCTTGTGGCCGCCGCCGGCGGCGCCGGAACGCTCGCCGTGCGCGGGCTGGGGGCCGAGACCCTGCCGCCGAAGACCGACGACAGCATCCGCGTCATGACCTGGAACACCGCCGGCCAGGCGACCGATGCCGAGACCATCGCCGAGACGGCGGTCGCCATGCAGGCAGACATCGTCGCGCTGCCGGAGACGACGATGGACACCGGGCGTGCGGTGGCGGTGGCGATGCGCGAGCGCGGTCGCCCGATGTGGGCCCACGTCGACAGCTACGACGGTCCCGACAGCTGGGACGCGAATTCGACGGCACTGCTGATCTCGCCCGAGCTCGGCGACTACTCGGTCATCGAGTCGGAAGCCGCGGGCACGACGAACACCACGATCGTCCCGAGTGCCGTCGCCATGCCCGTGGACGGCGACGGCCCGGTCGTCGTCGCCGTGCACGCGGTGGCACCGAGACCCGACGAGATGGCGAGCTGGCGCAATGACCTGCAATGGCTCGCCGACCAGTGCGCCACGGATGACGTGATCATGGCCGGCGACTTCAACGCGACGCTCGACCACATGGCGCGTCTCGGCATCGACGACGCCGACTTCGGGCGCTGCCACGACGCCGCCCGGTCCACCGGCAACGGCGGCATCGGCACCTGGCCGACGGACGTCCCCGCTCCCCTGGGCGCACCGATCGATCACATCATGGCGACCCCGTCATGGCAGCCCGAGGGCTCCGTGGTCATCTCGTCGCTCGACGACTCCGGCAGCGATCACCGCCCTCTCGTCGTGCAGTACACGCGGCGCTGAACCGTCCCGGCCGACGGTGGCGGGTGCGAGACTGGATCCATGAGCACGAGCGAGACCACCGGAACCGAAACGCCCGCTAACGCGGCGGCTGCCTCCGACGCCCCCGCCGAGAACACCAACCGGCGTCAGCCGTTCCCGCAGGGCTTCCTCGACACCATCTCGCAGGGGTGGGCCGCGCGCATCGAGACGCCGACGACCGCGCGTGAGGTGGCGCGCTTCGCCGCGGCTCGCCGCGAGCGGCTCTCACGCGAGTTCCGGGGTCGGCGCCTGGTCATTCCGGCGGGTTCGCTCAAGCAGCGCTCGAACGACACCGACTACCCGTTCCGCGCGCATTCCGCGTTCTCGCATCTGACGGGATGGGGCAGCGACGCCGTGCCCGACTCGGTGCTCGTCTTCGAGCCCACCGAAGCCGGGCACGACGTCACGCTCTACCTCCGCGACCGCGCCGACCGGACCACCGCCGAGTTCTACGCCGATGCGGCCGTCGGCGAGTTCTGGATCGGGCCCCGCCCCGCGCTCGACGACGTCGCCGCAGATCTCGGCATCGCGACCGCGCACCTGGCCGACGTCGAGCTGCGCGCGGATGATCTCGTCCTCGACGCCGACGCGGACCTCACGCGGATGGTGTCGGAGCTCCGCCTCACGAAGGATGAGTACGAAGTCGATCAGATGCGGCTCGCGGTCGCCGCGACCGCCCGCGGCTTCGACGACATCGTCGCCGACCTCCCGCGCATCATCGCGACCCCGCGAGGCGAACGCGTCGTCGAAGGCGTCTTCCACCTGCGCGCACGCACCGACGGCAACGGCGAGGGCTACGACACGATCGCCGCATCGGGACCGCACGCCTGCTACCTGCACTGGACACGCAACGACGGCCCGGTGGTGCCCGGCGACCTGATCCTCATCGATGCCGGCGTCGAGGTCGACAGCCTGTACACCGCCGACATCACGCGCACGATCCCCGTCTCCGGCCGGTTCACCGACATCCAGCGGCGCATCTACGAGACCGTGCGCGAAGCCGCCGACACCGCCTTCGCCGCCGCACGCCCGGGCGTGACGTTCCGCTCGATCCACGAGGCGGCGATGGGTGTGATCGCCGCCCGCGTCGCCGAGTGGGGTCTGCTCCCCGTGACGGCGGACGAGGCTCTCGACGCCGACCGTGGCGGCCAGCATCGCCGATACATGGTGCACGGCACGAGCCATCACCTCGGCATCGACGTCCACGACTGCGCCCAGGCACGCCGCGAGATGTACTACGACGGCGTCCTCGAAGCGGGGATGGTCTTCACGATCGAGCCGGGCCTGTACTTCCAGATCGACGACCTCACGGTGCCCGAGGAGTATCGCGGCATCGGCGTGCGCATCGAGGACGACATCCTCATGACCGAGAGCGGCCCGGTCAACCTCTCGGCCGACATCCCGCGCACCGCGGACGAGGTCGAGGCCTGGATCGCACGCTCCGCCTCGTGACCGCGCGCTTCTCGGCACCGCCGGCTCAGACGACCCGCCCGCTGCTGACCGGGAGCTTCGGGATGGCGGCCGCGACGCACTGGCTCGCGACCGCCACCGCCCAGGCGGTCCTCGAGCGCGGCGGCAACGCCTTCGACGCGGCGGTCGCGGGCGGCTTCGTCCTGCAGGTCGTGGAGCCCCACCTCAACGGCCCCGGCGGCGACCTCGTCGGGCTATTCCACGCCGCCGACGATGCGTCGCCCCGGGTGCTGATGGGACAAGGCCCCGCTCCGCAGCGCGCGACCATCGAACACTTCCGGGCGGAGGGCCTCGACACCGTTCCCGGCGCCGGCGCGCTCGCGGCCGCGGTCCCCGGCGCGGTCGACGCGTGGCTGATGCTGCTGCGCGACTATGGCACGTGGGAGCTCTCCGACATCCTGGCCTACGCGATCGGATATGCCCGTGACGGCCATCCGATCCTCGCTTCGGCCGCGGCGACGATCGAGCGCGTCGCGCAGCTCTTCCGCGACGAATGGCCCTCTTCTGCCGATCTGTGGTTGCCCGGCGGCGTCGCACCCCGGGCCGGCGACCTCGTCCGCAACCCGGCTCTGGCGACGGTCTTCGAGCGTCTCGCCGATGCGGGGCGGAACGCGGCGGACCGTGGCGAGCGCATCGAGGCGGCACGCTCCGAGTGGAAGACGGGACTCGTCGCCCAGGCAACGGCCGCGTTCGTCGCCCGGCCGCATCGCCATTCGACGGGCGGCCAGCACGCCGGAGTGATCGCCGAGGCCGATTTCGCCTCCTTCTCGGCAGGATACGAGGAGCCCCTCACCGCGGTCTTCCGCGGGCGGACGATCGTCAAGGCGGGCGGCTGGACGCAGGGACCGGCGCTGCTGGAGGCCATCGCCCTGCTCGATCCCTTCCCCGACGACCGCCTCGACCCGGCGACGCCGGAGGGCGCCCACACGATCATCGAGGCGCTGAAGCTCGCCCTCGCCGACCGTGATGCCCATTTCGGTGACGACAGCGCGATCGCCGGCATCCTCGATCCCGCGTTCCTGGCCGATCGTCGCGCTCAGCTGCTGCCGGAGGCATCCCGTGAGTGGCGCCCGGGCACCCTGCCGGGCCGGGCGCCGCACCGCCCGCCGCTCGTGCGCCCCGACGGCACGAGCGTCGCCGGCACGGGCGAGCCGACCGTCGGCCGCGCCGGTGAGACGCGCGGCGACACCTGCCACGTCGACGTCGTCGACCGATGGGGCAACATCATCTCGGTGACGCCGTCGGGCGGCTGGCTGCAGTCGTCTCCCACCATTCCGGAGCTCGGGTTCGCCCTCGGCACGCGTCTGCAGATGACCTGGCTGGACGAGACGTCGCCCGCCGCGCTGCGGCCCGGTGCCCGCCCCCGCACGACCCTCTCCCCGACGCTGGTGATGACCGGCGACCGGGCGGACATCGCGATGGGAACGCCCGGGGGTGATCAGCAGGACCAATGGCAGCTGCCGATGCTGCTGCGCATGATCGTCGGCGGGTGGGACGCGCAATCGGCGATCGACGCGCCGACTCTGCACACCACGTCGATGATCGACTCGTTCTGGCCCCGCACCTGGACTCCCGCCGGAGCCGTGATGGAGGACCGCCTCGGTGAAAAGGTGGCCGCGGGACTCCGAGCGCGCGGACACGATGTCACGCAGGTCGGACCGTGGGCCCTCGGGCGTCTCTCCGCCGTCGGCATCGACCGTGCGCGCGGGCTGCTCTGGGCCGCGGCGAACCCGCGCGGGATGCAGGGCTACGCGGCGGGCCGGTGACCCCGAACGTCCGCCGTCAGACCTTCAGGCGGCGCAGGGCGCGCGGCATGACCAGCTCCGCCGTGCTCGCACCGACCTCGGCTGCGTCGCGTTTGCGCCCCGCGATCTCGAATGAGTGACGGGCGCCCTCGATCCAGACCAGCTCGGCGTCGGCGCACGTCGCCACGACCGCCTCGAGATCGGCGAGCGGCTCGACGAACGGGTCGCGGGTACCCGACACGAACAGCTGCGGCGCCGCGATAGCGGGAAGGTGCTCTGCGCGGGGGCGATCGGGTCTGCCGGGCGCGTGGAGGGGATAGCCGAGGTAGATCAGCATCGCCGGATCGATCGCTCCGACGGAGGCTGCCATCGACGCCATCCGGCCGCCGTACGACTTGCCTGCAGCAACGATCGGCACACCGGGGCGGGCGTCGGCGACCGCCCGGTGGACAGCCGTCCACGACGCGATGGCGTCGCTCGCAGCGCCGGGAAGCCGGCGACCCGCCACGACGTAGGGGAACGGGAAGCGGACGACCTCGAGCCCGGCCGCCGCGCCCGCGCGGGCGAAGCCGTACAGGAACGGATGATCCGGCCCGGCACCGGCGCCGTGGGCGAGGATCATCACCGCGTGCGGTCGCACAGCTCCGTCGCCGGCAGCGCCGTCGTACCGCAACGGCAGGTCGACGGTCCCGGCGGCGACATCGACCGGAACCGAGTCGATCATCGCTGCGGTTCGGTCGCCGGAGGCTCGGGCGTGCCCGGAGTCGAAGGCCCGGGGGCCTCGCCGCCCGGCACCGGGCCCACGACGGGCGGCAGCGGTGCATCGGCGGGTCCGGGCGCGGGCGATCCCGACGGCGGCACTGCCGGGCCGCCCGGGGTCACCGCCGGTCCGGGGGCGGGTCGGTCACCCGACGGAGCGGGCACCGGGTCGATGCGCTCACCGTAGCGGGGAGGGCCGTCGGGCACCGGCGCCGCGGGCGTCGCAGGGCGCGCCGCGGAGACGTTGAGCGCGCCCCGGGCGCGATGGATGCTGCTCGCCTGAACCGTGACCTCGTAGTGGTCGGCGACGACCTGAGTCACCGAGGCGAAGTCGCGCCGCCGACGGACGAGGGCGAACATCACGAGGCTCATCATCATGCCGATGGCGACGCCCACGAGCATCACCCCGAGGAAGAGCTGGATGGCGGCATCCGGTGTTCCGAAGACGAAGATGAGCGAGAAGATCAACCCGAGGAGGATGCCGTTGATCGCCCCGGTGCGCGCCGCGGTGGCGTAGCCGAGGCGGCCCGTCACGGTCTCGACCGACCGCAGGCCATAGCCGACGATCGCGATCTCACGCGCCGGGATGTCGGCCGAGATGAGGGTCGACACCGCCTTCTGCGCGGCCTCGTACGAGGCGTACTCGGCGACCTTCTCACCCGTGATCGCGGGCGTCCCGCCCATCATGCTCATTCCGTCATTGTGTCACGGGCCACCTTTGCGGTCGCCGACTACGCTGGAGCGGTGAGTACGCAGAGGGTTTTCGTCGCGCGCCTGGTCGGGTGCGTCGTGTTCGATCCCGCAGGCGACCGTCTGGGCAAGGTCCGCGATGTCGTCGTCATCTTCCGCAAATCGGACCCTCCGCGCGTCATCGGCCTCGTCGTCGAGATCCCGGGCAGGCGCCATGTCTTCCTCTCCATCGGACGCGTGACCTCGATCGCGACCGGACAGGTGATCACGACCGGCCTCATCAACGTCCGGCGGTTCCAGCAGCGCGGCGGCGAGGTGCGGGTCATGGCCGAGCTCCTCGGCCGCAAGGTGTACCTCCGCGACGGGTCGGGGGGTGCCGTCATCGAGGACGTCGCGATCGAGCGGAACCGGCTCGGCGATTGGGACATCGGGCAGCTCTTCCTGCGTCGCCCGAAGACGAGCGCGTCGCCGTTCGCCAAAGGTCCGACGACCTTCGCCTCCTGGGGCGACGTCCGCGAGGACCAGTCGTCGGGCGCCGCGCAGTCGGCCGAGCAGCTGGTCGCGACCTACTCGGAGCTCAAACCAGCCGACCTCGCCAACACGCTGCTCGACCTTCCGGAGGAACGACTGCTCGAGGTCGCCGAGGAGCTCCCCGACGAGCGGCTCGCCGACGCCCTCGAGGAGATGCCCGAAGACGAGCAGGTGCACATCCTCGAGCGGCTCGGCGATGAGCGGGCTGCCGACATCCTCGACGCCATGGAGCCCGACGACGCGGCCGACCTCCTCGGTCAGCTGCCGGAGGGCCGTATCGAGCAGCTCCTCGACCTCATGGAGCCCGAGGAGGCGGAGGACGTCCGCGCTCTGCTGGAGTACGGTCCCGACACGGCGGGCGGTCTCATGACGAGCGATCCGATCGTCCTGTCCGCCGAGGCGACGGTTGCCGAAGCCCTGGCGCTCATCCGCCGACACGAGCTCCACCCCGCCCTCGCGGCATCCGTCTTCGTGACGCTTCCGCCCTACGAGACGCCGACGGGTCGCCTCCTCGGGACCGTGCACTTCCAGCGGATGCTGCGCTACCCCCCGCACGAGAGGCTCGGCGCCATCATCGACGACACGGTCGACCCGGTCGCCGCGTCGTCGTCGGCGGCCGAGGTTGCGCGCATGCTCGCCAGCTACAACCTCGTCTCGGTGCCGGTCGTCGACCAAGCCCGCCGGCTCGTCGGCGTCGTGAGCGTCGACGATGTGCTCGATCACCTGCTCCCCGACGACTGGCGGTCGCAGGACGTCGAGCCGCAGGATGCCGCAGCGATGCGGGGGCGCCGCTGATGCCCCGCTCGTCGAAGACCCCGTCGCTCGAAGCGCCCCGCGGGCGTCGCAGCGGTGTGACCGGCGTCCTGGGCCAGCGCACGTCGCAGCCGTCGCGAGACCGCTTCGGACGCTTCACGGAGTGGATCGCCCGAGCCATGGGAACGCCGGGCTTCCTCGTCGGGCTATCGCTCTTCTGCGCCGCGTGGCTCGCCTGGAACACGCTCATGCCCGTCGAGCTTCGATTCGACTCGGCGGCGAACGGCTTCACGGCGCTGACCCTGATGCTCTCGTTGCAGGCCTCATACGCAGCGCCACTGATCCTGCTCGCGCAGAACCGTCAGGACGACCGCGACCGCGTGCAGATCGAACAGGACCGCCAGCGCGCCGAGCGCAACCTCGCCGACACCGAGTACCTCGCTCGCGAGGTCGTCGCTCTGCGCATGGCGATCTCCGACCTCACCGACGGGCTCGTCACGAAGGAGACTCTGCGTGCCGAGCTCCGGACGGCACTGGACCGCCTCGAGTCCGACGAGCGACCGGACGCACGATGAGCGCGGACGCCGTCCGCGCGGCCGTCGCCGCCGTGCGCGACCCCGAACTGCGCAAGCCCCTGGGCGAGCTCGACATGGTGCGCGACATCGCCGTCGAGGGCGGGCATGCCCGTGTCGGCATCGCCCTGACGATCGTCGGGTGTCCCGCCGCGGACCGCATCGAGCGCGATGTGCGCGAGGCCGCCCTGTCCGCAGCCGGCATCGACACGGTGTCGGTCGACGTGGGTGTCATGACGCCGGCTGAGCGTGCGGCCCTGACGGAGCGTCTGCGCGGCGGCAGGACGGCCCGCGAGAACCCCTTCGGCCCCGATTCGCTCACGCGCGTCATCGCGATCACGAGCGGCAAGGGCGGCGTCGGCAAGTCGACGCTCACCGCGAACCTCGCCGTCGCCCTCACCCAGCGAGGTCTCGCCGTCGGGCTCATCGACGCCGACGTGCACGGCTTCTCCATCCCCGCGCTGCTCGGTCTCATCGACACCGACGGTCTGCCGCCGCAGCCGACGCGTATCGACGGACTCATGGTCCCGCCCATCGCCCACGACGTCCGGACGATCTCGATCGGCATGTTCCTGCCGCGCGATCAGAAGGCCCCCGGTGCGGTCGCGTGGCGTGGTCCGATGCTGCACCGCACCGTCTCGCAGTTCCTCACCGACGTGTACTTCGGCGACATCGACGTGCTCCTCATCGATATGCCTCCCGGCACCGGCGACGTGGCCATCAGCGTCGGGCAGCTGCTCCCCCACGCCGAGGTCGTGGTCGTCACGACCCCGCAGTCGGCAGCAGCCGACGTCGCCGTCCGCAGCGGCTTGGTGGCCCGGCAGACCGGCCAACGCGTGATCGGGGTGATCGAGAACATGTCGGCCATGACGCTGCCCGACGGCACATCGCTCGACCTCTTCGGCAGTGGCGGCGGCACCCGTGTGGCTGAGGCGCTGTCGGCGGACCAGCCGGTGCCGCTGCTCGGCTCCGTACCTCTCAGTCCGGCCCTGCGCAGCGATGCCGACGGCGGAGTGCCGGTCATCGTCGCGCATCCCGACGACCCGTCCGCGGCCGCCATCACGAGCATCGCGGCGAGCATCGCGCGCGGAGGACGCGAGCTGAGCGGTCGTCCCTTGCCCCTGCGGGTCGGCTGATCAGGTCGCTTCGTCGTCGAAGGGCACCGCGGCGCCCCGTTCGAAGCGCTTCGCCGCCTCGCCTGCGGCATCCATCCCCACGGCGGTCGCGGTGCTGATGGCGGCTCCGGCTGCGGCGGCCCGCACCGTGGGCACGGGCGCGTCTTCGAGCAGGGCATCGCGGATGATGCGCCGCGGGTCGTACTGGCGCGGGTCGAGCTTGCGCCACTCGACGTCGGAGAAGTCTTCGCCCATCTCGTCCTTGACGCGGTCCTTCGCGCCGTTGACCCAGTCGCGGGCCCGCACCGTGAACCGCGCGAGCATCTCCGCGAGCTGCGGAAGGCGCTCGGGTCCGAGGAGCAGGACAGCGGCGACCCCGATGAGGATGAGCTTGTCCCCGTCTAGGCCGAAGAACATGACCCCAGATTACCCGTGCGCCTCAGCGGCCGGAGCCATCTGCACACCTACGCTGGAACCAGGAGGAATGCATGGGTGATCAGGAAGCGATCCGCAGGTTCGCGATGGAGGCGACGGTGGAGCCGGAGCACATCGCGCGCGCGCGCGCACACGCCCTCGAGATCGGCGCCGCCCCGATCAGCCCTCCGGTGGGTGCGCAGTGCGCTGTCCTCGCCGCGGCGACGGGCGCGCTGAACATCGTGGAGATCGGCACGGGCGGCGGCGTGTCGGCGCTGTGGCTGCTGCACGGGTCGCCGCGCGCGACTCTGACCACGATCGACATCGAGCCGGAGCACCTCGCCGTCGCCCGGCAGTCGTTCACCGAGGCGAGAGTCCCCCCCGCTCGCGCACGCTTCATCACCGGCCGCGCCGCCGACGTGCTCCCCCGCATGAACGAGGCGTCGTACGACATCGTCCTCGTCGACGCGGATGCAGACGGCGTCATCGAGTACGTCGAGCACGGGCTCCGGCTCGTGCGCCCGGGCGGAATGGTCCTCGTCCCGCGTGTGCTGGCCGGTGGCTCCGTCGCCGACCCCGTGCGACGCGACGAGATCACCCGCGCCTACCGCTCTCTCATCCACGAGACCCAGTCGTCGCCCGCCGTCCTCGGCGCCCTCTCGATCGTGGGCGAAGGACTGCTGCAGCTCACGACGGTGTCCGCCCCCTGACCGCACTCTCTGCGCTCACGCGAAACGGCCGGCCCCGAGGGGACCGGCCGTTTCGCGTGGCATCGTCGTCAGGCGGCGCCGACGACTCCGCTCAGCACGCTGTGGAGTTCCTTGGCCTCTTCATCATTGACCGAGACGACCAGACGCCCTCCGCCTTCGAGGGGGACACGCACGATGATCAGGCGCCCCTCCTTCACGGCCTCCATCGGTCCGTCTCCGGTTCGCGGCTTCATGGCTGCCATCGCGGCTCCCTTTCGTCATGAGGACTACCTGAAGAGTTTATCGTGCAGCGCAGGCAGGGCGCGGACACGCGCCTCAGGGAATCTGAGCGAAGGTGCTCCCGAGCGCATACATCGTGTAGATCCACCACCATTGCGCCGCGATCCCGAGGAGCAGCACCCCGATCCGCCACCAGCGTGCGCGCGGCACGGCGACGGCTCCCCAGAGCGGAGACAGGGGTACGAGCAGACGGAAGGTGCTCGACTGCGGGAAGAACACCGCAAGCAGATAGAGCAGGTACGCGCCGGACCAGAGGCGGATCGGCACACCCAGCCGCTTCACTCGGCGGTCGGCGACGATGAGCGCAGTCGCGAGGACGACGATCGTCGTGAGCCCGGCCAGGCACGCCCAGGCGGGGACGCCCCATATGCCCGCCCACAGGACGGCTGCCTGTACCGTGCCGTCGAAGGGCATGAAGCCGCCGTGATCTCCGACCCACGATCGTCGCCACGCGAGCTCGGTCTGCAGGTACGCCCCTGCCTCTCCTGTCACGACGCCGGTGATGACGGGCCATGCGAAGCCGTACACGGCGGCCAGCAGCCCGTTCGCCACGATGTGGACGACCTCGCGCGGCGGCAGCTCATCGCCGGCACGACGCGACCAACGCCAGATACCGTAGAGGGCGAGCATGAGCGAGAAGGCGAGCACGCCCGGCCTCGTGAAGGCCATGAGCGGGATCCAGAGATACAGCAGCCACCACCGGCGGCGCTCGACGGCGAGCAGGGCGAGCAATAGCCAGAGCTGGAAGAGCGACTCGGCGTAGCCGAGCTGGAAGAGGGCCGCCATGGGTCCCGCGAAGCTGAAGAAGGCGACCGCCCACATGGCCGTCGACCGGCCGATCCTTCGCCGCAACAGGGCGAACAGCGCCAGGCACGCGAGATACCCCGCCACCGCCGACACCAGCGGCGCGGCGACCGGGAATCCGCCGACGATCCAGCCCACGCTGCCCGTGACGAGCGGGTACACCGGCATGAACGCCCACGCGTTCTGGGCGACGTTACCCGCGGCGTCGAGCGGCAGTTCAGTGGGATACCCGCTGAACGCGATGAGCCAGTACCACTGGGCGTCCCAGCCCATCGTCAGCGTGCCGAGCGTCGCATCCGCTCCGAACCGCGATTGTGGACCGCTCAGCTCGGCCGCCCCGAGGAGGAAGGCGGTGGTCACGGCCCGCGAGGCGAGATAGACCAACGCGATCGCGGCAGCGGCGGGCAGCGCGATCGCGGCGCGGCGCAGCGATCTCATGCTCGAGGCGTCACCGGCGGGTGAGCCAGGTGCGCAGGCCGCGCTCGACGGCATCGATCTGCGCGAGCGGCACCCGCTCCTGGTCGTGGTGCGCGAGCGAGGGATCGCCGGGGCCGTAGTTGACCGCCGGCACCCCGAGCGCCGAGAAGCGCGCGACATCGGTCCAGCCGTACTTGGGACGGGGCTCCGCACCCACGGCCGCGACGAACTCTTGCGCGAGGGGCGCGTCGAGCCCGGGCCGTGCCCCTCCCGCGAGGTCGACCACCTCGACGTCGAATCCGGCGAAGAAGTCGCGGATGATCTCCACCGCCTGGTCAGGGGTGCGGCTCGGCGCGAAACGGTAATTGACCTCGACCTCGCACAGGTCGGGGATGACGTTGCCGGCGATGCCGCCCGAGATCCGCACGGCGTTCAACCCCTCGCGGTAGACGAGACCTTCGACCTCGACGCCCTCCGGGGTGTGGTCGGCCAGACGTTGCAGGATGGGTGCCGCGTGGTGGATCGCATTGTCGCCTATCCACGCCCGGGCACTGTGGGAACGCACGCCGCGCGTCCGTACGACGGCCCGCAGGTTGCCGTTGCATCCCCCCTCGACCTGGCCGTTGGAGGGCTCTCCGAGGATGGCGAAGTCGCCGGCGAACACGTCGGGCCGGTTCGCCGCCAGGCGTGTCAGGCCGTTCAGCTCAGCCGCGACCTCCTCGTGGTCGTACCACATCCACGTGATGTCGACGCGCGGCTCGACGAGTTCGGCGGCGAGCTTCAGCTGCACCGCGACGCCCGCCTTCATGTCGACGGTCCCTCTCCCCCACAGGAACGGCTGCCCCTCTTCGACGATCTCGCGCACGGGGAGGTTGTCGTTGATCGGCACCGTGTCGATGTGGCCCGCGATGACGACGCGCTGCGCGCGGCCGAGCTGCGTCCGAGCCACGATCGTGTCGCCGTCGCGGAAGACCTCGAGGTGCTCCAAGGGCGACACCGCTGCGAAGATCGCGTCGGCGAGGGTGGTCTCGTCATCCGACACGCTCGGGATGTCGCAGACGGCCCGGGTCAGATCGGCGCTGGAGACGGTCAGATCGAGCTCAGGCATGCCGCCGATTCTATCGGCGACCGCCGCACCGATAATCTGGGGGCATGAGCGAACGGTGGGCATGGGGCGTAGGACTCGCGACCTCGAGCAGCGACGGCACGACACTCGACACCTGGTTCCCGGAACCCGCGCTCGGCACGCCCGCGGCCGCCGAATCCGCAGCCGCCATGGTCACCTGGGCCCCGCTGGCCGCAGACGACGAGCGACGCGGCGTGACGGTCGAGGCTGTCACCGTCTCCGTGGACCTCGATGCGGCGCCCGCCTCGACCCCCGACGCCTACCTGCGTCTGCACGTCATCTCGCACCGCCTCGCCGCGCCTAACACGGTCAACCTCGACGGCATCTTCGGGCACCTGCCCATCGTCGCGTGGACCACCGCCGGACCGATGCACCCCGACGAGGCGACGCGCCGCCGTCCGCTGCTGCAGCGCGACGGCATCCAGGTGCACAGCCTCGACAAGTTCCCGCGTCTGCTCGACTACGTCACCCCTCCCGGGGTGCGGATCGCCGATGCATCTCGCGTGCGCCTCGGCGCCCACCTGGCTCCGGGAACCACCGTGATGCACGAGGGGTTCGTCAACTTCAACGCCGGCACCCTCGGCGCCTCGATGGTCGAAGGGCGCATCTCGCAGGGCGTGGTCGTCGGCGACGGCAGCGACATCGGCGGCGGCGCGTCGATCATGGGCACGCTCTCCGGGGGCGGCAGCCACCGCGTGTCGATCGGACGCCGCACACTTCTCGGCGCGAACGCGGGCATCGGGATCTCGCTCGGCGACGACTGCGTCGTCGAGGCCGGGCTCTACGTCACCGCGGGTTCGAAGATCGTGCTCGCCGACGAGCCGGTCACGGCGTCGGGTGAGCGCCCGAGCGTCAAGGGTGCCGACCTCTCCGGCCGGGACGGCATCCTCTTCCGCCGCAACTCGCTCACGGGCGCCGTCGAAGCCGTGCGCCGAGCCGGTGTCGGCGTCACCCTCAACGAGGCCCTGCACGCCTGATCGCCCGACTGCCCGGGACGCGCCGCGGCTCAGACCAGCAGCACGGACAGCAGCCCGCCCCACAGGCAGACGACGGCGAGCATTCCGAGGCTGTACCAGAGCGACGCGCGGAGGATCTCGGATTCGCGCCCGGCAAGACCGACGGCGCCGGCGGCGATCGCGATCGACTGCGGCGAGATGACCTTCGCCGCGGTACCGCCCGCGGTGTTCGCCGCGACCAGCAGCGCCGGGTCGACCGCGATCTGCTCGGCCGTGGCCACCTGGAGCGGTGCGAACAGGGTGTTGTTGTTCACGACCGAACCCGTCAGGAACACCCCGATCCAGCCGATGATGGGTGCGAGCAGCGGGAAGAGGGGCCCGACCGCGGCCAGCGCCGTCCCCATCGAGGCCGAGCCTCCGGAGTAGTTGGCGATGTTCGCGAGGGCGAGGATGATCGCGATGAGCAGCAGTGCGCGCCACAGTCCCCGCACCGTCTCTGCCAGCGTCCAGATGAGGTCGCTCGCGCGCAGACGGGGCGTCGTGAGGAACGACACGATCACCGCCAGCAGAATGGCTGTCCCGGTCGCGTTGAGCGGCGTGAAACTCCATGCCGCTGTGACGACATCGCCGGCAGGCGTCTGCACGCTGCCGGTGAGCCCGGGCATCGGAATCGACACGACGAGGGTCGACAAGGGGCCGCCCGCGGCGAAGAGGTTCTTGAACACCGGCAGGCTCCACACCAGGATGACGGCGGTCAGGATGTAGAACGGACTCCACGCCGTCACCACCTCGCGCAGGCCCGCGTGGTGGGGCTCGGGCTCGGGCGCATCGGCTTCGCGATGGACGCGACGAGGTTGCCACACCCGTCCGAGGAGGAAGAGAGCGACCATCGCCGCGAGTCCCGCGCCGAGGTCCGCCAGCTCGGGCCCGAGGAACCAGAGCACACCCGCCTGCACGCCGCTGAAGACGATCGTCACCAGCACGGTAGCGGGCCAGGTCTCTCGCAACCCTCGGAGGCCGTCGAGGATGATCACGAGCAGGAACGGGATGAGCAGCGTGAGCGGCTGGAGGATGAGCACCATCGCGCGGGAGAGCTCCTGCACCTCGAGACCGCTGACCTGGGCACCGACGATGACGGGGATGCCGATGGCGCCGTACGCACCGGCGGCCGCGTTCGCGACCAGCGAGATCATCGCCGCACGCAGCGGGCGGAACCCGAGCTGCACCAGGAGAGCGGCGCAGATCGCGATCGGCACGCCGAAGCCGGCCGCGCCTTCGAGGAAGGCGCCGAACGAGAAGCTGATGAGCAGCACCTGGATGCGCTGGTCCTTCGAGATCCCGCCGATCGAGGATCGGATGACGTCGAATCGCCCGCTGGCGACGGCGAGCTTGTAGAGCCAGACCGCCATGACGATGATGTACGCGATCGGCCAGATCGCGGTGAGCAGGCCCAGCAGGCCCGCGCCTCCGACGGCGGTGAGCGGCATCCCGAATCCGAGTACGGCGACGAGCAGCTGCGCGACCAGGGCGATGACACCGGCGAGGATGCCGCTGAGGCGGAGACCCACGAGCGCGACGAGGAACACGACGATCGGGATCGCGGCGACCAGTGCCGACAGGGCGAGTGAGCCGAGCGGATCCGTCGTCTGCAACCACATACGTCGCTCCCCTGCTCGTCCGTCGCGGCCCACCCTAGACCGGGCCGGAGGCGCGCGCGAGGGGGGCGTATGCTCGCGTCAGGAGGTAGCCCGATGTCGGATCGATTGCCCAAGAAGGTCTACGAAACCGAGCTTCGACGACTCCAGGCGCAGCTCGTCGACATGCAGGCCTGGGTACAGGCCACCGGCGCGCGCATCGTCGTGATCTTCGAGGGACGCGATGCCGCGGGCAAGGGCTCGACGATCAAACGTGTCACCGAATACCTCAACCCTCGGGTCGCGCGCATCGTCGCCCTCCCCGCGCCCACCGAGCGCGAACGGACGCAGTGGTACTTCCAGCGCTACGTCGCGCATCTGCCCGCCGCGGGCGAGATCGTCCTCATGGACCGGTCGTGGTACAACCGCGCCGGGGTCGAGCGCGTCATGGGCTACTGCACGAACGAGGAGTATCACCGGTTCCTGCACCAGGCGCCGATCTTCGAGCGGATGCTCGTCGAAGACGGCATCCTGCTGCTGAAGTACTGGTTCAGCGTGTCGGACGTCGAGCAGGAGAAGCGGTTCCGCTCGCGCAACGAGGATCCGATGCGGCGCTGGAAGCTCTCCCCCAACGACGTGCTATCGATCACGAAGTGGGAAGACTACTCGCGCGCGAAGGACACGATGTTCGTCCACACCGACATCCCCGAGGCGCGGTGGCACGAGGTCGACAACGAAGACAAACGGCGCGGACGGATCAACATGATCCACCACCTTCTCGCGCAGATTCCCTACGAGGTCGTCGAGAGGCCCGAGATCGAGATCCCGCCGCGTCCGCCGTCCGGCGGTTACGAGCGGCCCCCGCAACAGCTCGACGGCTACGTCCCCGATTACGCGGCGACCCTGCTCGAGCACTGACACGATAGGCGCGCGGCCCTCGAGCGGGAGGAGCCGTGCCGCCGGCAGGCTCACCCGCGTCCCTCGCCCCCGCCGAGCGCGATTGCGGCTGGCCAGCCTGTCAACGGGACGGCATCGTCACAGACGGCCGACGTGCGGCATCGCACCTCAGCAGCCTCGGTGCTGAGGCACACTCGGGTGACCGTTCGGCCGACGGGCGCGATAGTCCGTGCCGCCGACAGGATGACGCTCGCTTGCCGTCGCTGCGGGGCTGGCATCCGGACGATCGACCTGTCCACGGGCGGGACGGGACAGGAGGGGATCGAGCCGCGCGGCAGCACCGGAGGGGCGCGACCGGTCCTGCCGAGTGCGGCCCGGATATCAGTGGCCGGCGCCGGGCGATCAGGAGCCGGCGCGGGGGGCAGGCGTCCCGCCGGGCCCGAGGCGTGCTGTTCCGGCGATGCGGCGGTGGCCGGAAGCCCCACCAACAGGCTGGGTCCCGCCGGCAGGCTGAATCCCGCCGGCAGGCTGAAGTGACGACACGGCCGTCCGGCGCGCTCAGCGACGGCATCAAGCCTGTCAACGGCACGCGGACGCGGAGACAAGACCCCCGCGGGCACGAGACCACGGGCCCCGCGCCTCAAACCCGACAGGGCGCGACAGCGGGCGCGCAACGCAGAGCCCCAACGGTGCGCAGCCCATCGTCCCAGAGCTCCGCCGGGAGTGAGGCGCCTGTCTGCGAGTCGGCGAGGCAGATGAGCTCTCAGGTGCGCCGGGGTGCTCGAAGCGGGGCGCGAGACCGGCGAGCCGATCAGCCGAGGTCGGCCGACCGATCAGGAGGTGGGGTAGTCCCGTTCCGCCGAGCCGACGTACAGCTGCTGCGGACGCCCGATCTTGGTCTGCGGGTCGTTCTGCATCTCTCGCCAGTGAGCGAGCCAGCCGGGCAGACGGCCGATCGCGAACAGCGGGGTGAACATGCGGGTCGGGAAACCCATCGCCTTGTAGATGACGCCCGTGTAGAAGTCGACGTTCGGGTACAGACGGCGCTCGCGGAAGTAGTCGTCGCTCAGGGCGATCTCCTCGAGCTCCTTCGCGAGGTCGAGCAGCGGATCGACGACGCCGAGCTCGTTGAGCACCTCGTCGGCCGACTCCTTGACGAGCTTCGCGCGCGGGTCGTAGTTCTTGTAGACGCGGTGACCGAAGCCCATGAGCTTCACCCCGTCTTCCTTGTTCTTCACGCGCGCTACGAACCGCTCGACGCTCTCGCCCGAATCACGGATGCGGGCGAGCATGTCGAGCACGGCCTCGTTCGCGCCGCCGTGCAGCGGGCCGTAGAGGGCATTGATCCCCGCGGAGATCGACGAGAACTGGTTCGCGCCGGTCGAACCGACCAAGCGCACCGTCGAGGTCGACGCGTTCTGCTCGTGGTCCTCATGCAGGATGAGCAGACGCTCGAGCGCCCGCGAGACGACGGGGTTGACCTCGTAGTCCTCGGCCATCACACCGAAGTTCAGGCGCAGGAAGTTGTCGACGAAGCTCAGCGAGTTGTCGGGATACAGGAAGGCCTGGCCGACGCTCTTCTTGTGGGCGTATGCGGCGATGACCGGCAGCTTCGCCAGGAGCCGAACCGTGTTGAGCTCGACGTGCTCCGGGTTGTTCGGGTCGGACTGGTCCTCGTAGTACGTCGACAGTGCCGCCGTAGCGGCGGAGAGCACCGACATCGGGTGCGCCGTGTGCGGGAGCGACGAGAAGAAGCGCTTCAGGTCTTCGTGCAGCAGCGTGTGGCGACGGATGCGGTCGTCGAAGTCGGCGAGCTCGTCGGCCGTCGGAAGGTCGCCGTACAGCAGCAGCCACGCCACCTCGAGGTAGGTCGAGTGCTTGGCGATCTGCTCGATCGGGTAGCCGCGGTAGCGCAGGATGCCCTGATCGCCGTCGATGTAGGTGATCGCCGAGCGTGTCGCGGCGGTGTTGACGAAACCGTAGTCGAGGCTCGTGTGGCCCGTCTGCTTTGTGAACGTCGAGAAGTCGACGCTCGAAACTCCGTCGGTTCCGTGCAGCACCGGCAATTCGGCGGTGCGGTCACCGATGGTGACGGTGGCCTTCTGCGGGGTGCCCGTGTCGTTCACGAAGCCTCCTTGCGATCGTCCGGTGCGGTCATTACAGCCTATCGGGCGCACGGGCCTACTCCGTACGGCGTCAAAGGATCAGCGGATCGGTAGGAGAAAACCTACGAAACCGCCAGGCGCGCAGCGGCGGATTCGATCCGCTCCTGCGACGCGGTGAGCGAGAAGCGCACGTGGTGCGGAAAGTGCGTCCCGTAGAAGTGCCCGGGACCGGCCAGGATGCCGCGCTCAGCGAGCCACCCGAGTGTCGACCACGCGTCCTCGCCGAGCGTGGCCCAGAGGTAGAGCCCGGCGTCACTGTGATCGATGCGGAACCCCGCTCGTTCCAGCGCGGGACGCAGCACGTCTCGCCGGCGCCGGTACAGCTCCTTCTGATGAGCGACGTGCTCATCGTCGTGAAGGGCTGCGACCATCGCATGCTGAACGGGCAGGGGCAGCATGAGGCCCAGGTGTTTCCGTGCGGTCAGCAGGCTCGCGACGATCGTCGCATCGCCGGCGAGGAACGCCGCGCGGTAGCCCGCGAGATTCGACTGCTTGCTGAGCGAGTAGACCGAAAGAACTCCCCCGACGTCGCCGTCGCGGACGCGCGGATCGAGGATGCTGGGCACGGTGTCGTGCGCCCATGGGCCGTCCCAACCGAGCTCGGCGTAGCACTCGTCCGAGACCACGACGGCACCGAGCTCGCGCGCGCGAGCCACGATCCCGCGCAGCTCCGCGACATCGAGCACGCGCCCGTCGGGGTTGCCGGGCGAGTTCACCCACACCAGCCGGGTGCCCTCCGGGAAGTCGGCGGGGTCGTCGGCGGCGACGGGCGTGGCACCAACGAGGCGCGCTCCCACCTCGTAAGTCGGATACGCGGCGCGCGGGTGCACGACGACATCCCCCGCGCCGAGGCCGAGCAGCAGCGGCAGCAGTGCCACGAGCTCCTTCGACCCGATGGTGGGGAGCACGTTGGCCGGGGTCAGTCCGGCAACGCCGCGGCGGCGCTCGTACCACTGCACGATCGCCTCGCGCAGCGCCGGCGTTCCGACGGTCTGCGGGTAGGCATGGGCGTCGGTGGCTGCGCGCAGAGCCTGCGCCACGATCTCGGGCGTCGGGTCGACGGGCGAGCCGATCGAGAGGTCGACGATGCCGTCGGGGTGGCGTCGGGCCTGTTCGGCGCACGGCGCGACGGCATCCCAGGGGTAGTCGGCGAGGTCGCGGACGCTCAATGCCCCTCCCCCTGCGGCGGCAATGCGGCCACGAGGGGGTGGTCCTTCGCGATGACGCCGACCTTCGCGGCGCCACCCGGAGATCCGAGATCATCGAAGAACTCGACGTTCGCGGTGTAGTAGTCCTGCCACTCGGCGGGCAGGTCGTCTTCGTAGTAGATCGCCTCGACCGGACACACCGGTTCGCATGCGCCGCAGTCGACACACTCGTCCGGGTGGATGTAGAGCGAGCGCTCGCCCTCGTAGATGCAGTCCACGGGGCACTCGTCGATGCAGGCGCGGTCCTTCACGTCCACGCACGGGAGGGCGATCACATAAGTCACACGACGAGTCTAGTTCGTGCGATCGGAGGCGGCGGCCCTGCGCGCGCCCGCGAACGAAGGCCACCCGACGACGACGGCGATCATGATCGGCAGCGCGAACGTCCAGATCAGGCCCGTGCTCAGCTGGCCTTCCGGCGGAGCCGGCACCACGACCGATCCGCCCGGTCCGCGGCCGGAGAAGACGACGGTGGCGACGAGGGCACCGAGACCGCAGGCCAATGCCGCCCAGCGATCGCTCGTGAGCAGCCGCAGGCCGGCGACCAGAGCGGTGATGCCGGCGGTCGCGACGATCAGCCCGATGGGAAGCACGCCCCAGACGTACGCCTGGGTGATGGTCCCGGCGACACCGTAGACGGCCCCCGCGACAGCGGCGACGAGCCATCCCGCCATGCGGGACCAGGTCTGAGTCACCGAGCCAGTCTAGGCGGCCCACCCCCACGCTCGAAGCGCCGCCGCCACGAGGGCGGCCACCGCCACCACCGCGAGGAACGGCGCTCGCAGAGCGAGAAGCATCGCGGCGGCCACGACGGCGGGTACCCGCGCGTCCACGACGATCGCGGTGCCGGCACCGAGGGTCTGCACGACGACGAGAGCCGACAGGAGGGCGATCGTCAGCTGATCGATGATGCGCTGCGCGCGTTCGCCGTCGAACCATCGCGGCGGAAGCAGGTAGCCCAGGGCTTTCAACGCCACGCAGATGATCGACGCGACGAGGATGCCGGTCCAGGGGGTCATCGCGCCTCCCCCGCCTTCGTCTTCTCGGAATCCGTGTCCGGTGAACGTCTGCCCGGCAGCACCGCGGCGACCATGATCGCGACGGCACCGGCGATGAGCACGGGGATGCCGGGCATCGTGAGGGGCGTGGCGACACCTGCGACGACACCCGCGGCGATCCCGACCACGATCGCCTCCATCCGGCGCAGCCGTGGCCACAGCAGTGCGAGGAAGGCCGCGGCGGCGGCCGCGTCGAGACCGTAGGCACGCGGATCGCCGAGGATGTCGCCGAGCAGAGCCCCGAGGAGCGTGAAGAGGTTCCACCCGACATAGATGCCCACCCCGGTCACCCAGAAGCCGATGCGCCGCGCGCGAGCGCCTGATTGGGCGAGCGCGACGGCCGTCGACTCGTCGATCGTGAAGGGGAACGCGCTCAGCCGCCGCGCGATACTGCCGCCGACCACCGGCGCCATGCGCAGACCGTAGGCCACGTTGCGGACGCCGAGAAGTGCAGCGGAGGCGATGGCTGCGGGCAGGGCGGCCCAGCCGCCGGTGGTGATGACGCCGACGAACGCGAACTGCGACCCGCCCGTGAACATCAGGAGACTGAGCACGCAGGTCTGCCAGACGTCGAGCCCCGCGGCGACGCCCAGCGCACCGAACGACACGCCGTAAGCGCTCGTCGCGACCGCCACCCCGATCCCATCGCGCCACGCGCGCCGCGTCGCGGCATCCTGCTCCATCGCTCCGATGCTATCGACCCGTCCCGCCGACGCCGGATACCCTGACGGAATGAGTCGCGTGTTCACGATGAGTGTCGCGTCGGTCTACGTCCACTACGTGGCCAAGGCGGAGCGGAAAGGCCGGACGCGCGCCGACGTCGATGAGGTGACGCGCTGGCTCACGGGCTTCTCGCAATCAGAGCTCGAGGCCCATTTGACCGCCGGGACGACGTTCGAGGATTTCTTCGCCGCGGCGCACCTGAACCCGGAGGCCACGAAGATCACCGGCGTCATCTGCGGCATCCGGGTCGAAGAGATCGACGACCCGCTGATGCAAAAGATCCGCTACCTCGACAAGTTGGTCGACGAGGTCGCGCGCGGCAAGCAGATGTCGCGCATTCTGCGGGGCTGAGCGCCGCCCGGGCACCGACGCCGCGACCCCGGAGGCCGTGGTCGGCGCTCCGGGGTCGCGGGCGATGCGGCTGAGCCGTGATCAGGCGTTGGCATCCTGACGCTTGAGGCGCGCGGTGGCCCGGGCGCGGTCGGTCGCCGCGAGGACGACCTTGCGGATGCGCACCTTCTCGGGTGTGACCTCGACGCATTCGTCGTCGCGGGCGAACTCGAGCGACTCCTCGAGGGTGAGCACGCGCGGCGGGGTCATCGACTCGAAGGAGTCGGAGGTCGACGAACGCATGTTCGTGAGCTTCTTCTCCTTGGTGATGTTGACGTCCATGTCGTCGGCGCGGGAGTTCTCGCCGATGACCATGCCCTCGTAGACCTCTTCGGTGGGCTGCACGAAGAAGCTCATGCGCTCCTGGAGGGCGATCATCGCGAAGGGCGTCACGACGCCCGAGCGGTCGGCGACGATCGAGCCGTTCTGACGGGTCGTGATCGAGCCGGCCCAGTCGTCGTAGCCGTGCGAGATGGCGTTGGCGATGCCGGTGCCGCGCGTGATCGTGAGGAACTCGCTGCGGAAGCCGATCAGACCGCGGGAGGGGACGACGAACTCCATGCGCACCCAGCCGGTGCCGTGGTTGCTCATGCCGTCCATCCGCCCCTTGCGCGCCGCCATGAGCTGCGTGATCGCACCGAGGTGCTCTTCGGGGGCATCGATGGTCAGGTGCTCGAACGGCTCCTTGAGCTTGCCGTCCTCGCCGCGCTTGGTGACGACCTGGGGCTTGCCGACGGTGAGCTCGAAGCCCTCGCGGCGCATGTTCTCGACGAGGATCGCCAGAGCGAGCTCGCCGCGGCCCTGAACCTCCCACGCGTCGGGACGTCCGATGTCGACGACCTTCAGCGAGACGTTGCCGATCAGTTCGCGGTCGAGCCGGTCCTTGACCATGCGCGCCGTGAGCTTGTGGCCCTTGACCTTGCCCATGAGGGGCGAGGTGTTGGTGCCGATCGTCATCGAGATCGCCGGGTCGTCGACCGTGATCGCCTTGAGCGGCCGCACGTCTTCGGGATCGGCGATGGTCTCGCCGATCGTGATGTCGGGGAAGCCCGCGATGGCGACGATGTCACCGGGGCCGGCGTCGTCGGCCGGGAAGCGCTCGAGGGCGCGGGTCTTCAGCAGCTCGGTGACGCGGGCGTTGCTCGTCGTGCCGTCCGCGCGCACCCATGCGACGGTCTGCCCCTTCTTCAGCGTGCCGTTGAAGACGCGCAGCAGGGCGAGGCGGCCGAGGAACGGGCTCGAGTCGAGGTTGGTGACCCACGCCTGCAGCGGCGCCTCGTCGTCGTAGGACGGAGCCGGAACATGCTCGAGGATGGCCTCGAAGAGCGGCTCGAGGTCGTCGTTGTCAGGCAGTTCGCCGTTGCCGGGACGGTTGCGCGACGCGGCGCCCGCGCGACCCGAGGCGTAGACGACCGGGACGTCGAGCAGCGCGTCGACGTCGAGATCGGGGACGTCGTCCGCGAGGTCGCCGGCGAGGCCGAGCAGCAGGTCGTGCGCTTCTTCCTCGACCTCCGCGATGCGGGCGTCGGGGCGGTCGGTCTTGTTGACCAGCAGGATGACGGGGAGCTTGGCCTCGAGCGCCTTGCGCAGCACGAAGCGGGTCTGCGGGAGCGGACCTTCCGACGCGTCGACGAGCAGCACCACACCGTCGACCATCGACAGGCCGCGCTCGACCTCGCCACCGAAGTCGGCGTGGCCGGGGGTGTCGATCACGTTGATCGTGACCGGCACGTCGGTGTGCACGCCGTTGTAGGTGATCGCCGTGTTCTTGGCGAGGATCGTGATGCCCTTCTCACGCTCGAGATCGTTGGAGTCCATCGCACGTTCCTCGACGTGCGCGTGTTCTCCGAACGAGCCGGTCTGGCGGAGCATGGCATCGACGAGCGTCGTCTTGCCGTGGTCGACGTGCGCGACGATCGCGACGTTGCGGAGGTCAGGACGAAGGGCATGCGCCATGAAGGGGGTCCTCAGGATGAAGGGAAAACGCCGGGATGCCGACGGGACAGTTTAACGCAGGCGCCCTGCGAGTTCGCGGGGCGCCTGCGGAGAGGCCGGGGTCGGGCCTCAGGAGGCGTCGAGAGCCGCGCGACGCTCTGCTCTGCGCCGACGCTGTTCGACCGGATCGGGCACAGGAGATGCGGCGAGCAGCTCGCGCGTGTACGACTCGCGGGGCTGCAGCAGCACCTGCGAGGTCGGACCCTGCTCGACGGTCCGGCCCGACTTGAGCACGAGGATCTGATCCGAGAGCTGGTCGACGACCGCGAGGTCATGGCTGACGAGGATGCAGGCGAACGAGTAGGTCTCCTGCAGCTCCTTCAGCATGTCGAGCACCGCGGCCTGCACCGAGACGTCGAGAGCCGAGGTCGGCTCGTCGGCGACGAACAGCTTCGGGCGCAGCGTGAGGGCTCTCGCGATCGACACGCGCTGCCGCTGACCGCCCGACAGCTCGTGCGGGTAACGCTCGAGGACATCGCGCGGCAGCCGGACGGCGTCGAGCAGCTCGCGCGCGCGGTCGAGCCGCTCAGCCTTGGTACCGACGCGATGAATCGCCATCGGCTCGATGATGCAGTCGCCGATCGGGAAACGCGGGTCGAGCGAGGCCGCGGGGTCCTGGAACACCACCCCGATCTCGCGCCGCACGTTCTTCGCGTTGCGCCCGCGGAGCTTGGCGAGGTCCTGGCCGCCGAGGCGCAGAGTTCCGTCGGCGATGGGCATGAGGCCCAGCACGGCGCGCGCGATCGTCGACTTGCCCGATCCCGACTCGCCGACGATCCCGAGGACTTCGCCGGCGGCGAGGTCGAACGACACATCCTCGACCGCACGGAAGGTCTTGCCCCGACCGGCGTACTCGAGGACGAGCCCCTTGGCCTCGAGCACGACGTCGCGCGACGCGCTCATCGCGGCCCGCGAGGTCAGCTCGGGGTCGAGGCGCGGGACCGCCGCGAGAAGCTTCTTCGTGTACGGATGCTGCGCCCGCGTGAGGACATCCTCGACCGCGCCGACCTCGACGAGGTCGCCCCGATACATCACCGCGACGCGGTCCGCGATGTCGGCCACGACACCCATGTTGTGCGTGATGAGGAGGATGCCGGCGTCGGTTTCGTCCTTGAGTCGCCGCAGCAGGTCGAGGATCTCGGCCTGCACCGTGACGTCGAGGGCGGTCGTCGGCTCGTCGGCGATGATGACCTTCGGGTTCAGGGCGATCGCCATCGCGATGACGATGCGCTGACGCTGCCCGCCCGAGAACTGATGCGGATACTGTTTGATCCGCCGCTCAGGCTCCGGGATGCCGACGATCCGAAGCAGCTCGATGGACCGATCGCGCGCGTCCTCGCCGTAGGCGACGTCGTGCAGCTCGAAGATCTCGGTCAGCTGACGCTCGATCGTCAGCACCGGGTTGAGTGCCGTCATGGGCTCTTGGAACACCATGGCGATCTCGCTCGCCCGGAGCTTGCGCATCTGTTCGTTCGGCATGCCGATCACCTCGGTCTCGCCGACGGTGACCGAGCCGCGCACGATCGCGTTCTCGGCGAGGAGACCCATCGCGGCGAGCGAGGTGACCGACTTGCCCGAGCCCGACTCGCCGACGACGGCGACGACTTCGCCCGGCGCTACGTCGAGCGAGATGCCTTTGACAGCATCGACGTCTCCGGAGCCCGTCAGGAACGTGACCGAGAGGTCGGTGAACTTCAGTGCGGTTCGCGTGGCGGTGACGCTCATGCGCGGTTCCTCCTCTTGATCTCGCGGCGCACGCTGCGCGACTGCCGCGGGTCGTACGCGTCACGGATGCCGTCACCCAGGAAGTTGATCGACAGGGCGATCGCCAGGATCATCATTCCGGGCCACCAGAACAGCCACGGACGGCTCGTGAAGCTGCCCTGGTACTGGCTGATCAACAGACCGAGAGATGTCTCCGGGGGCTGCACGCCGAAGTTGAGGAACGACAACGAGCTCTCCAGAAGAATTGCTCCCGCGATCGCGAACGTGGCATTGACGGCGATGACCCCGATGACGTTCGGGATGAGGTGACGGAAGATGATGCGCGCTCCCCCGGCACCCGAGGCGCGGGCTGCGAGGACGAAGTCGCGCTCGCGGAGCGACAGCACTTCACCGCGCACGAGACGGGCGAGCCCGGTCCAGGTCAGCAACGAGAGCAGGAACGCGAGCAGGATCGGGTTCTTGCCGAGGTTGCCCGCGATCTGACCGACGACGGCCGCGAGGGCGAGCAGCGGGATGACGATGAACAGGTCGGTGATGCGCATCAGCACGGAGTCGACCCAGCCGCGGTAGTACCCCGCGACGGCCCCGATCACGGTGCCGATGACCGTCGACGAGATGCCGAGAACGAGCCCGAGCAGGATCGAGCGCTGCGTGCCCATCATGGTCAAGGCGAAGAAGTCCTTACCGGTGTTCTCCTGACCGAACGGGTGCTCGCCGATGTGGATGCCGTCGCCCCCGAGCCATTCCGGGATGAGACTCAACGTCGGGAGGCCGCCGTTGACGACGTCGCCCGCGGCGCGGTAGTCGTAGGGCCACCACCCCGGGATGCCGGCGAAGCCGACGGAGGTGAAGCTCAGCAGGGTCAGGAAGATCAGCACGACCGCGGAGATCGTCGCCGCGCGGTGGCGCAGGAAGCGCCCCCACACGATCCGGGCCTGCGAGCGAGGCGCCGCGGTGCTCTTGGCGAGAGCTGCGTCCTCCGCCTCGGCGACCGAGAGCACCGACGTCGTGGTCGGGACGTTGTCGTTCGGGTTCGTCATACTCGGATCCTCGGGTCGATGACGGCATAGAAGATGTCCGCCAGCATGTTGAAGACGATCGCGGCCAGGCCGGTCACGAGGAAGAAGGCCATGACCGGGTTCGGGTCGACCTGGGCGAGACCGGTGGAGAAGAGGTCGCCCATGCCCTTCCAGCCGAAGACGCGCTCGGTGATGACCGCGCCGCCGATGAGGCCCGCGAAGTCGAACGCGGCGATCGTCGCGATCGGGATCAGAGCGTTGCGGAACGCGTGGCGGAAGATCACCAGTCGCTCGGGCACGCCCTTGGCCCGCGCCGTGCGGATGAAGTCCTGGTTTCCGACCTCGAGCATCGACGTCCGCGTGTAGCGGCTGTACGAGGCGAGCGAGATCACCGTCAGAAGCAGCGTCGGCAGCAGCATCTGCGTGCCGATGTCGAGGAACGTCTGCCAGAACGTCCCGTCGAAGTTCGGCGTCTGAGCGCCGATCGTCGAGATGGGCCGCGGCTTGCGCTGCAGGAATGACGGCCAGACGCGGAACAGCGAGTCGACGACGGTGAGCAGGGCTCCGCCGAAGATCGTCACGAACGCGACGACGGTCGCCGGGCCGCGGAAACGCCCGCCGAAGAAGCGTCCGATGACGAACGGCACGACGATGGCCAGAAGTGCGCCGGCGGCGAGGACGCCCCAGTTCATGTAGTAGATGAACACGTTCGTCAGTGCCAGATGCATCACCACCACGAGCCCGGCGCTGGACAGGCCCACGACCAGGACCCGCCGGTTGTGCAGACCGACCGACGCCACCGTCGCGCTCAGCGCGAGCAGGACGGTCAGGACGGCCACGCCGATGATGGTCAGGCGCGGCTCACGGAACGCATTGGTCGCGAGCATCAGCGACAGCGCGACGCCGATGAAGACCGTGGTGAAGGCGAAGGTGACCGCGCGACGCTTGAACGAGCCACCGCCGAAGACCTGCACCACGAAGCCGATCAAGACGGATATCACGATGATCTGGACGGGTGACAGCTGCGGATCGCGGATCCAGTCGTTGTACCCGATCGCGAGGTACTCCTTGAAGAGCACCGCGGCCCAGAACACCGGCAGCGAGAAGAAGAGGAAGGTGGCGAAGGTCACGGCGTAGTCGAGGCCCGAGTACTGCCGGATAGCCGTCACGATACCGATCGCGATGCCGATGATGAGGGCCAGCACGGTGGCCAGGAGAACGAGCCTCAGCGTCGAGGCCGCCGCCTGCCCGACGAGTGTCGACACTTCGACGCCCTGTCGGGTGAGGCCGAGATCGCATTGCCCGATGAGGCATTTGCTCGCCCCGAGCAGCCAGGTGAGATACCGGGCGAACCAGGGCTGATCGAGGTTCATGTATTCGATACGCCGGGCGATCAACTGCTCGCGGTTGTCCGCGTTGCTCTCGCGGAGGTCGGCGAGCGGGTCGCCGGAGTTGATCGTGAGGACGTACATCAGGAGGGATGCGGCGAGCATGATGCCCACCGCGGCCGCCAGACGGCGGATGATGAATTTCAGCACGGAAGTCGAGGTCCCTTGGTCGTACGCGGGGCACCTATGTGCCCCTCACGGGAGTGTGGGCCGTCACCGCAGCGACGGCCCACACTCTGGACGTGTCAGAGACAGAATACGTTTATTCTGCGCGCGACCACTTCTCGGCGTTCCACATGATGCCGGTCTGGCCCACGGAGTGCTGAGCGTTCTGGATGTCGGCGGCCGCAGCGTCGACACCGGGGTGAGCGAACAGCGGGATGCCGAACAGGTCGTCCCACAGCTGCTTCTCGATGATCTTCGTCTGCTCGAGGTGCACCGACTCGTCGAGGCTCGTCACCAGCGTCTGCCACGCCTGGTCGACGACCGGGCTCGAGTAGCCGCCGTAGTTCTGCGGCTTGTCGGTGGCGTAGATGTTCTGGCCCGAGGTGATCTGGCCGGAGCCGGCCCAGGCGAACAGTGCCACGTCGTAGTCGCCGCGCTCCTGGGTTCCGCCGGGCTGGAAGAAGTCGGCGTTGCCGACGTCCTGGATGTCGAAGCCGGCCTGGTCGCAGGACGACTTGATGAGAGCGACCTCGTCAGCGCGACGCGGGTTGGGCGCCGAGTAGCCGATACGGACGACCGTGCCGGCAGCACCGGCGGCGTCGACGAGGGCCTTGGCCTCTTCGAGGTTCGGCTCGTCGTAGCGGCCGTCGTAGGCAGCCGAGACGACCTCGTCGTAGTTCTCCTGGAACGGGAATACCTCGCGGGCGTTCATGACCTCGGCGTCGGCGCTCACGGGCTTGATGAGGTTGTCGACGATCTGCTGGCGCGGAACGCACATCGCGAACGCCTGGCGCAGCTCGAGGCTGTTCGCGAGCGACGCGTTGCCCTTGAAGTTGAAGTCGAGGTGCTCCCACGTCAGGGTCTGGCCGGTCAGCAGCTGAGCGGCGTCGCCGAGCTCCTCGATCTGCGAGACGGTGTCGACCGAGGGCTGCGGGGCGATGACGTCGAGGTCACCGTTCTGCAGCGCCTGGACCATTGCGTCCTGCTCGACGAAGCGGATGACGAGCTCGTCATTGGCCGCGGGCTCGCCGTAGTAGTTCTCATTGCGCTTGAGGGTCACCGACTGTCCGGCCTCCCACGACGAGAGCACGTACGGACCGGAGCTGGGGATGAGCGCCTCGTCCGGCAGAGTGCCGGGCGCGGTGTTCCATCCGGTGTTCCAGAAGTCGGCCGCGTCGGCGAGAGCAGCCGCGTCGCCGCCGCGGATCGCCTCGACGAGCTCCTCGGTCGACAGGCCGCCCTGCTCGGCGACGACGTGCGCGGGGCTGAGCAGCCAGGTCTGGATCTGCCAGTCGGGGTCGGGCGCGGCGAACTCGACGGTGAACGACTTCGCGTCGGCGTCACCCTGCGGGCCCGCGGGAACGGTGTCGCCCAGGTCCTGCGAAACGGAGTTGAAGAGGGGGCCCTCGGCGCCGGCGAGGTTCGGGTTCTGCACGCCCCACGCGAGAACGGCGTCGGCGACCGTGATGGGCGTGCCATCCGACCACTTCGCGTCATCGGCGATGGTGTACTCGACGACCATCGGGTCTTCGGAGATCAGCTCATACGAGCCCAGGTCGGCGTTGGGCTGAATGGCCCCGACCTCGTCGAAGTAGCTGAAGCCCGCGAGGAGCCGGTCCACGATCGCGGAGTTGTACGTCGAGTACGTCTCCGGCGTGAAGCCGTTGTAGCTGATGAAGTCGTTCGGACCGACCGAAACGGCGATCGACTGGCTCGTCGAGTTCGCCTCCTGGTCGCCGCCGTCCGCCGGCGCGCAGCCGGCGACGACGAGCGCCAGGGCTGCGGCGCTCGCGGCCGCCATGGAGATACGCGTAAAACGCATTCCCACTCCTGTTCTCTTGATGATCCGGGCGACGGAAGACCTTTCCGTTCCCCGCTCGGTGACCTGGTCGCCGAGCTCAGATGAGAACTACCCTTGCGTGCGTTCGTTTCCAACGTGTTGCGCGAAACGAGTTCGTTAGCAAAATGTGTCCTACGCATGCCGCCGACGGCGTACGCCTTGCTCATTGCGAAGCGGCGGGGCTGAGCACTTGTGCACCCGCGCTGCATCCGCGCAGGAGGGTGACCCGACTCCGGCCGCGCGAGCGGTGATCAGCCGCCGAAACCGAGCGCGATCGCCGCCCACACGACGATCACCGCGAGCGGGATCAGCACGGCACGGTTCCAGGAGCGGGTGATGGGCTCTGCGGGTGCCTCCGAGGCGTTCTCATCCCACGCGGCGCGGATCTCTTCGATCTCTCTCACCGCGGTCGGCATCTTCGCTGCTTCTTCGCGCACGCTCGACCAGGCGCCGCGTCCGACGCGCGCCGGTCTGCTCGGCGACGGCCCGCCGAAGGCCGCGATGGACCGCCCGTCGACGGTGTCTACGGTGACCTGCCAGCGCAGCCGGATGTCGCTCACCGCCGGCCACGGCACCCGTGTCACACGGAGCGGGTTCGCGATCACGATCGCCCGCTCGTCGGTCGCCACGTACGGAGCGTAGAGCAGCGTATAGATCAGCCACACCGCGAGAAGGACCCACGGCGCGAGCAGCAGCCCCTGCACTACGCCGCCCCGCACGAAGGCGTCCCCGAGGAGGAAGGCACCGAGCAGACCGGCGCCGACGACCGCGATGGTCGCCGACGCCGGACGGTAGGTCTTGCTCATACCGGGCTGCTCAGACGCCGAACTGGAATCCCGCACCGGGGATGGCCGCGAGCAGTTCGCGCGTGTAGTCCTCCGTCGAGTGATCGAACACCTCGTCGGTGGTCGCCGACTCCACGAGCCGGCCCCGCCGCATGACCGAGACGTTGTCGGCCACGAGACGCACGACCGCGAGATCGTGCGTGATGAAGAGGTACGTCAGGTCGAGTTCGGTCTGCAACTCGGTGAGCAGGTTCAGGATCTGTCCCTGCACGAGCACGTCGAGCGCCGACACGGCCTCGTCGAGCACGAGCACGTCCGGCTTCAGCGCCAGGGCGCGAGCGATCGCGACTCGCTGGCGCTGACCGCCCGAGAGCTCGCTCGGATACCGGTCCTTCGCCGCCGTCGGAAGCGACACCTGGTCGAGCAGTTCGCGTACGCGTGCCGACCGTTCCTTCTGGCTGCCGAACTTGTGCACGCGCATGGGCTCGGCGATCGTGTCGCCGACACTGTACTGCGGGTCGAGAGTTCCATACGGGTCTTGGAAGACCGGCTGGACACGACGGCGGAAGGCGAGCTCTTCGGCGCGGTTGAGCCCACCGAGCTTCTTGCCGTCGAAGTGGATCTCGCCCGAGGTCAGTCGCTCCAGCTGCAGGAACAGCTTCGCCAGAGTCGACTTGCCCGACCCCGACTCGCCGACGATCGCGGTCGTCGTCCCCTTGGCCACCTGGATGCTGACGTCATCGACCGCGACGATCTCCTTCGAGGAGAGCCCGCCGGTCCGCACCTTGTAGACGCGTCGCGCGTTGCGGATGTCGATGAAGTCGCTGCGAGCGGCGACCGACTCCGCCTCGGCTTCGCGCTCCTCTGCCCGGGCGAGGAACTCCTCCCCGGCGCCGAACACGTCGACGTCCTCGTGGTGACGCACGGCTTGGATGCGGCGTGAGGCGAGGCTCGGCGCGGCCGACACGAGCCGCTTGGTGTACGGGTGCTTGGGGTCGGCGAGGATCTCCTGCGACGGCCCCGACTCGACCACGCGGCCGCGGTACATCACGACGAGGTGCTCGGCACGCTCGGCGGCGAGTCCGAGGTCGTGGGTGATGAACAGCACCGAGGTGCCGAAGTCGGACGTGAGGGAGCCCAGGTGATCGAGGATCTGGCGCTGGACCGTCACGTCGAGAGCCGACGTCGGCTCGTCGGCGATGAGAAGCTTCGGGCGGGCCGACAAGCCGATCCCGATGAGCGCACGCTGGCGCATTCCGCCGGAGAACTGGTGCGGGTACTGCCGCATCCGATCCTCGGCATCCGGAAGACCGGCTTCGGTGAGCACCTCGACCGCGCGGTCGCGGACGGCTGCCCGTCCCGTTGCGCTGCGGTTCGACCGGACGGCCTCGCGAACCTGGAAGCCCACGGTCAGCACGGGGTTGAGGTTCGACATCGGGTCCTGCGGGACGTAACCGATCTGGGCTCCGCGCACGGCCTGCAGCTCACGGTTCGTCAGCGCCGCGAGATCGCGGCCCTCGAACATGATCTGACCGTCGGTGATGCGTCCGGTTCCGGGGAGCAGACGGATGATCGCCTGCGCGGTGGTGGACTTGCCGGAACCAGACTCGCCCACGATCGCCACCGACTGGCGCGGATAGATCGTCAGGTCGACGCCACGGACGGCGGGAACGAGCCCGGCCTTCGTCTGGAACCCGACGTGGAGGTTGCGGATGTCCAGCAGCGGCGTGGCATCCGAGGACGTGGTGTCGCTCATCGGCGGGCACGCTCCTTCGGGTCGAGGGCGTCGCGCACGACGTCGCCCAGCATGAGGAAGGACAGGACCGTCACCGACAGCGCGGCAGCGGGGTAGATCAGCACCATCGGGCTCGTGGTGAGCGACTGACGCGCGGAGTTGATGTCGTTGCCCCAGCTCATCACCGTGCCGGGCAGGCCGATGCCGAGGAACGACAGGGTCGCCTCGGCGACGATGAACGTGCCGAGCGAGACGGTGGCCACGGCGATCACCGGAGCGATCGCGTTGGGCAGGACGTGACGCAGCAGGACGCGCCACCGCGAGACGCCGAGGGCGATGGACGCCACGACGTAGTCCGCCTGCTTCGCCGTCAGGACCGCACCGCGCATGATGCGGGCGATCTGAGGCCACGCGAACACGGCGATGACGAGGGCGACGACGAGCGGCGTCCGGTCGGGGACGACCGACATGAAGACGATGGCACCGAGGACCGTGGGGATGGCGAAGAAGATGTCGGCCACGCGCGAGAGGATCGCGTCGAGGATGCCGCCGTAGTACCCGGCGAGGGCGCCGACGACGGAGCCGAAGATCGTGACCATCAGCGTCGCGATGAAGCCGACCATGACCGACGACTGCGTTCCGTAGATCACGCGGGCGTAGACATCGCAGCCCTGACGGGTGAACCCGAAGATGTGTCCGGGACGCGGCCCGGCGTTGCTGTCGGCCAGCTGACAATTCGCGGTCGGCGACACGGGCGAGAAGAGCCCGGGGAACATCGCGACGAAGAGGATCAGCACGATGAGGACGGCCGAGACCCAGAACATGGGTCGGCGGCGCATCGACTGCCACGCGTCGCTCCAGACGGTGCGCGGCTTGTCGTCGGTCGAGACCGCGTCGATCGCCTGGAGCGGCGTCTCCTCTTCGGGAGCGACGAAGTGTTCCTGATTCCGGCGGAGATTACTTGGCATAGCGGATCCTCGGGTCGAGCCAGGCGTACAGGAGGTCGACGAGCAGGTTCGCCAGCATGATGATGATGACCATGATGGCGACGAAGGACACGACGGTGGGCCCCTCCCCGATCGTGATGGCGCGATAGATCGTGCCGCCGACGCCGTTGATGTTGAAGATGCTCTCGGTGACGATCGCCCCGACCATGAGCGATCCGAGATCGACGCCGAGGTAGGTCACGACCGGAACGAGCGAGTTGCGGAGCACGTGCACCGTGACGACGCGCGGGCGGCTGAGGCCTTTCGCCGTCGCCGTGCGGACGAAGTCGGCGGAGAGATTCTCGGCGACCGATGAGCGGGTGAGCCGGACGATGTAGGCGAACGAGACCGTCGCGAGCACGATCGCCGGCAGGAGGAGCTCGTTCCAGGGCGCACCCGCACTGACGGTGGTGCGGAACCACCCGAGTTGGATGCCGAGGACGTACTGCAAAACGAAGCCGATGACGAAGGTCGGCACAGAGATGAGGAGCAGGCTGACGACCAGGGCGGTGGCGTCGAAGAGCTTGCCCTTGCGCAGGCCCGCGATGAGACCGACGACGATGCCGAAGACCGCTTCGATCGCGAGGGCGAGGACCGCCAGTCGCAGCGTGATCGGGAACGCCTGAGCCATCACGTCGATGACGGGACGGCCCGAGAACGTCGTGCCCCAGTCGCCCTGCAGCAGCGCCCCGATGTACAGGAAGTACTGCACGATGAACGGCTTGTCGAGGTTGTACTGCGCCCTCACCGCCTCGATGACGGCGGGAGACGGTTGACGCTCGCCGTACAGGGCGGCGATCGGGTCTCCCGGCAAGAGGAAGACGAGGGCGTAGATGAGAAGGGTCGCCCCGAAGAAGACGGGGATCAGCTGCAGCAGCCGTCGACCGATGAACCAGAGCATCGACGAATAGTTCCTAAATGGGTTCGGGTAGTGAGGGCGAATGGGCCCCGGTCAGCACGGTGTCCGGGACGCGAATGCGCCCCGGACACCGTACTCGATGATCGCCTGGAGCCGAACTCAGCCCTTGGTGACCTGGTTGTACAGCGGCACCGAGTCCCAGCCGAAGACGACGTTGTCGACGCCCTCGCCCCAGACACCGACGGCGTTCTGGTACCACAGCGGAACGCTGGGCAGATCGCGCATCAGGATCTCCTGAGCCTGCTCGTACAGGCCGGCCGCGTCCTCGATGGACGGAGCCGATGCGGCCTGCGTCAGCAGCTGGTCGAACTCGGGGTTGGTGTAGCCCTCGTAGTTCGAGCTCGCGCCGGTGCTGTACTGCGCCGACAGGAAGTTACCCTGCGACGGGTAGTCGGCCTGCCATCCGGCGCGGGTGGCGCCGGTGAGGGTGCCGGACGTGCGCAGGTCGAGCGCAGCGGCGAACGTCGGCTGCGGTGAACCAACCGCCTCGATACCGAGCGTGTTGGCGATGCTGTTCGCGACAGCATCCACCCAAGCCTGGTGGCCGCCATCGGAGTTGTACGTGATGGTGAACGGTCCGGCGTACGGGCTGATCGCCTCGGCCTCGGCCCACTTCGCCTTCGCCTCTTCGGGGTTGTACTCGAGAACCTCGGAGCCCGGCAGGTCGTCGCTCCAGCCCTCGACGACCGGCGACGTGAAGTCGGTGGCCGGCGTGCGCGTGCCCTGGAAGATCGTGTCGGTGATCTCTTCCCGGTTGATCGCCATCGAGATGGCGGCGCGACGGAGCTGACCCTCTTCGTCGTTGCCGAAGTTCGGCAGGTAGAAGGGGATGTTGAAGCCCTGGAAGATCGCGGCGGGCTGGTTGACCGAACGCTCCGGGAAGTCCGTCTCGTAGGTCGCGAACGCGGTGTCGGGAACGGTGTCGAGCACGTCGAGGTTGCCGCCCTGCGCGTCGGCGTAAGCCGACTCGAGAGAGGTGTAGAAGACGATGTTCAGACCGTCGTTCTTGACCTCGCGCACACCCTTGTAGTCGGGGTTCGGAACGAGGTTGATGCCCTCGTTGTGGCGCCAGGCGCCCTCGCCGTCGAGCATGTACGGGCCGTTGCCGACCGGGTTCTCGCCGAACGCCTCGAGGTCTTCGAAAGCGACGGACGGCAGCGGCATGTAAGCCGTGTAGCCGAGACGCAGCGGGAAGTCGGCGTCGGGAGCCTTGAGCGTGACCGTGAAGGTCATGTCATCGACGACCGCGAGGCCCGTCGGGGCGGTGCTGCCGTCGTCGGACGCACCCTCGATCGTGTAGAACCAGTACGCGCCGTTCTCGTCCTGCGCGCCGGCGGTCCAGGTGTCGACGAAGGTCTTCGCGGTGATCTCCTCACCGTTGCTGAACTTCCAGCCGTCGGCGACGGTGATGGTCCACACCACGTTGTCGTCGCTTTCGATCGAGGAAGCGACCTCGTTCTCGATCGTGCCGTCCGCCTTGTAGCTGACCAGACCCGCGTACATCGAGGTGAGGATGCGGCCACCGCCGGTCTCGGTGGTGCCGAAGGTCAGCAGCGGGTTCTGCGGCTCGGTGCCGTTCGTGGTGATGATCGCGGAGGCGTTGGAGCCCCCGCCCGTGTTGCTGTCGCCGCCGGCCGAGCAACCGGCCAGCGTGAGCGTGACGGCGGACACCAGCGCGATCGCGCCGACTCCCCAACGTCGTCTCGACATGTTTCCTCCTGGGTGACGGGTACGCGCTCACGGTGGACGGTGGTGAAGACACACCGGTGTCCGGAGCACGGGATATACCCCCGACGATAAGCGCGAGCCGCCCCTGTGACCGCATCCAGGCCCAAACCGTTACATGTCGGCAACAATCGCGGCGGCGGGGTTGTCATCCTGCGTCGGCTGCGTGTCGATGCCTGCGCGGTGCGTCATCCGGGGCACCGAGACCGCTCCGACACAGCCCAGGAGGGGGCTTACTAAGTATGGCGAGAGGAATTGCGTACCTTCGATAGCAAGGTGAATCTGTTCGGTAACAGCTCTGATGTAAAGTCGGGACATCTCGGTCTCGCACTCGGCGGGACACCCGATCCAAGGAGAGCCGCTGTGGTGGACGACGCCATCCTCATCTACGCGAGCACGCTGGCAGCCGACATGCGCCACGTCATCCCCCACGACGTGCACGACCCGTTCCTCTACATCGAGATCGCGGGAGCGCCGCACGTGGCGATCAAGTCGCTCGAAGCGGCACGCATGCGCGACGTCCCGGGCATGACGGTCTTCCCGCTCGATGAGCTCGGCTTCGACGAGTTCCGTGCGGCCGGCCAAGACCCCGACCTCGCCGAGCTCTCCACCCTGGTCGCCGCCTGCCGCCGTCTGGGCGTGACCGGCGCCGCCGTGCCGCCCACCTTCCCGCTCGAGGTCGCCGACCACCTGCGCGCCAACGGCATCGACGTGCGTGTCGACCGCGACCTCTTCGTCCAGCGTCGGCGCGTGAAGACTCCGCACGAGCTCGCCGGCATCCGCCGTGCGCAGGTGGCCGCGGAAGCGGGTGTCTCGCTCGTCGCCGACGCGATGCACCGCTCGACGGTCGCAGCAGACGGCGGGCTCATGCTCGACGGTGTGCCGCTCACGTGCGAGGACCTCAAGGACCGCATCCGCTCGGTCTTCCTGCGCAACGGGTGCGAAGACGCCGGCATGATCGTCGCCCACGGCGCGCAGACCTGCATCGGCCACCACGCGGGGTCAGGACAGATCTTCGAGGGCGAGCCCGTGACCGTCGACATCTGCCCGCGCGACATCGCCTCGGGCGGCAACTCCGACATGACCCGCACGTTCGTCAAGGGCGACATCGACGACGAGCTCGCGTTCTACTACGACATCGTCAAGAAGTCGTTCGACGCGACGCTGGCCGCGATCCGCCCCGGTCTGCCGGTGGCCGAGCTCCACCGCATCTCGTGCGAGCCGATCGAAGCCGCGGGCCAGCCCACCCAACTGACCAAGAAGCCCGGCGAGGTGCTCGACGAGGGCTACTTCCATTCGCTCGGGCACGGCGTGGGGCTCGAGGTCCACGAGCCACCGAGCCTCAACCAGAACGATGCGGTCCTCGTCGCCGGCGACGTCATCGCCATCGAGCCGGGCTGCTATCGGCAGGGCTTCGGCGGCGTTCGCCTGGAGGACATCGTGCTCGTGACCGAGGACGGCTACGAGCTCATCTCGGACTACCCCTACGACCTCGTTCCGGTGTCGTTGCCCCGAGGCAAGTGACGATGGGTCGCGACCCGCGGATCGACGAGGCCGCCGACACCATCGTCGCGAGCTGGCAGGAGGTGTGCCGGTTCC
This sequence comes from Microbacterium sp. AG238, assembly GCF_003610405.1. GTDB lineage: Bacteria > Actinomycetota > Actinomycetes > Actinomycetales > Microbacteriaceae > Microbacterium. The sequence goes on along the minus strand of NZ_RAQC01000001.1, from coordinate 165,970 downwards.
CCACGGTCGCCGGTCGCCTGGATGCCATCGCGGCGGCGGCGGACTGGATCGAGGAACGACTCGCTCCGCTGATGGACCGCGTCGTGCGCTACGAGATCCCCGACTACGGCCCCGTCGTCGTCGGCTTCCGCGCCGGAGCCAGTGACGCATCGCTGCTGCTGTACAACCACTACGACGTGCAGCCCGAGGGCGACCCGTCGCGCTGGTCGTCTCCGCCCTACGCCGCCGAGATCCGAGACGGCGCGATGTACGCGCGCGGCGCGTGCGACGACAAAGCAGACGTCGCCGGGCGTCTTGCCTCGCTGCGCCTCTGGATCGACGAGCACGACGGACGCACACCCTTCGGGGTCATCTATCTCGCCGACCCGTGCGAAGAGATCGGCAGCCCGGGCCTCGGAGAGGTACTCGCCGCGCACGCGGCAGAGCTCCGAGCAGATGCGTGCCTGTGGGAGAGCTACCTGCGCGAGGAGGACGGCCGCCCCGCCGTCGGCTTCGGGTGCCGCGGCTCGCTCGAGATCGAGCTCTCTCTCGACATCCTCGCCTCGGCACAGCATCCCTCGTACTCGTCGATCCTGCGGTCCGCACCGCTCGAGCTGATGGCGGCCATCTCGTCGATGCGCACCGAAGACGGCCGGATCGCCGTCGCCGGCGTGCGCGATGACGCCCTCGTCCCCGACGAGCGGGCACGTCGCCGCACCGCCGACATCACACTGCCCGGACCGTCGATCGCGCGCGACGGAGTCTCGCCGTACCTTCCCGGCACAGACTCGCAGCTCTCGACGCGTTTCGTGTTCGAACCCTCGATGAGCCTCTCGGGCTTCGACCTCGATGACGGAGTGCGTCAGAGCATCCCGGCGTCGGCGACGGCTCGCGTGCGCTTCGGGCTCGTCCCGGGGATGCGGCCCGAGCGCGTGGTGGCCGCCGTGCGGACGCACCTCGCGGAACGGCATCCGGATGTCGCGGTCTCCGTGATCCGCGCGCTCGCGCCCGCCTACTCGCCCGTGCAATCGGCCTTCGGCGAAGCCGTCGTGCGCGCCGCCGGACGCGCGTTCGGCGCGGAGGCGGTCGTCTACGACGTGATGACCGGGGCAGGACCCGGGGCACTGTTCCTCGAGCACCTCGGCGCGCCGATCATCTCCCCCACCGGCACCCTGCGACCCGCCGGAAACATGCACGGCTACGATGAGCACGGCTACGTCGAGGATTTTCTCGATCACGTGCAGTTCACGCTCGACGTCTTCCGAGAGCTCGAACGAAGCGGCTTCGCCGACACCGCCCGGGGAGGGGCATGACGACCGACCCAGCGCGACTGCGCTCTCTGCTCGAGCCCGAACGCGACGTGCTCGAGATCGACGACATCGACCGGCGCATCCTCCATCGCCTTCACGAGGACGCACGGGCGTCGATGCGCAGCATCGCGGCGGAGGTGGGAATGTCGGCCCCGGCCGTCGCCGAGCGGATCGCCCGCATGGAGCGAGGTCACGTCATCCGGCGACACACGATCGAACTCGACTGGGCGGCACTGGGCTACCCGATGCTCGTGGTGATGCCGCTGCGCCTGACAGGCGACGCAGACGCCGCCACGGTCCTGAGCGCGCTGAAGGCGATCGACGCGATGACCGAGGTCATCGTGCTGGCCGCCGGGTACGACCTCATGGCGCGGTTCCGCGTGCGGGACCATGCCGACTTGCAGCGGCTGCTCGTCGAAGAGGTCTGGCCCATCCCGGGGATCGACCGCGTCGAGACCATGCTCGCCATCGGCCGTCTCGCCGATCCCGAACCGCTGCAGCACGTGCTGGCGACCGAGACTCCCGCGCGCAAACGGCGCCGCCCGTGACGCCCCACCCCCGGGCCTAACATCGACCGGGGAGGAACAATGACGCACGTGTCGCGGAGTCGGCTCTGGTGGGAGATCGCCCTCGTCCTGGCGGTCTCCGTGGGCCGTTCGGCCTTCTTCTCGGTGCTGTCGTTCCTGCAGGCCGTGACGAGCGAGGTGAGCCTGGGCGACCAGTCGACCTCGCTCAACCCGGGCGCCGCGACGGCGGATGCCTGGTCAGTGGTCTCGCAGGTCTTCTCGAATCTGTTCAACCTGGCCCCGGTGGCGCTGGCGATCTACTTCCTCTGGGAGCCGGGCCGGTCGGCGCTGCGCCGCATCGGCCTGGACTTCCGGATGTTCGGGAGGGATGCCGGCGCCGGCATCCTGCTCGTCGCCCTCATCGGCGTTCCCGGCCTCGGCCTCTACGCCCTCGGGCGCGCGCTCGGCATCACCGTCCAGGTCGGCGCGGCTCCGCTCGACGGCGGGTGGACGGCCGTCCTCCTCCTCGCCCTCGCCGCGTTGCGCGCGGGCCTCACGGAAGAGGTCATCTTCATCGGGTATCTGTTCGACCGGCTGCGGCGGCTCGGCTGGAGCACGTGGGCGATCATTCTGTCGACGGCGGCGCTGCGCGGCCTGTACCACGCGTACCAGGGCATCGGTCCGATCTTCGGCAACATCGCGATGGGCGTGGTCTTCGGATGGGTGTACCACCGCTGGGGCCGGGTGATGCCGCTCGTGGTCGCCCACGTCGTGATCGACCTCGTCGCCTTCATCGGCTATCCGCTGGCCGCATCGTGGTGGCCCGGTCTCTTCTGAGCCCCGCACCCTGACCCCGAGCCCGACGAGAACGCACCGTCCCGCCGAGCACGCACCTCGGAGGGTACGTGCTCGGCGAAACGGTGCGCTCTCGCGAAGCGGCCCGGCGTCAGGCGAACGCCTCCGGGGGCGGGCAGGCGCACACGAGGTTGCGATCGCCGTAGGCCTGGTCGATGCGTCGCACCGGCGGCCAGTACTTGCCCCGCACGAGCGAACGGACGGGGTAGACCGCCTCCTCGCGCGAGTACGCATGCGACCACTCCGACGCGACTGCCGCCTCCGCCGTGTGCGGGGCGCCGACGAGCGGGTTGTCGTCGGCGGGCCACTCCCCCGAGGCCACGCGCTCGGCTTCGGCGCGGATGGCGATCATCGCCTCGACGAAGCGGTCGATCTCGGCGATGTCCTCCGACTCGGTCGGCTCGACCATCAGCGTCCCCGCCACCGGGAACGACATGGTCGGGGCGTGGAATCCGTAGTCGATCAGTCGCTTGGCGACGTCGTCGACGGTGATGCCGGTCCGCTCGCGCAGCGGACGGAGATCGAGGATGCACTCGTGTGCGACGAGACCCCCTTCGCCCGCGAACAGCACCGGGTAGTGGTCGCGCAGCCGTGCCGCGACGTAGTTCGCCGCGAGCACCGCCGCTCCGGTCGCCTCGCGCAGACCGCGCGCACCCAGCATCCGGACATACGCCCACGAGATGGGAAGGATGGATGCCGAGCCGTAGGGCGCCGCCGAGACGGGGCCGCCATCGAAGACGAAGCCGCCCGCGTGCTCCGCGCGCTGCGCGAACGGATGCGAGGGCAGGAACGCTGCGAGGTGCGCCTTCGCCGCGACCGGACCCACACCCGGTCCGCCACCGCCGTGCGGGATGGCGAACGTCTTGTGGAGGTTCAGGTGCGACACGTCTCCGCCGAGATCGCCGAAGCGGGCGAAGCCGAGAAGGGCATTGAGGTTCGCGCCGTCGACGTACACCTGACCGCCTGCCGCGTGCACGGCCTCGGTGATCGCGAGTACCTCGTGCTCGTACACACCGTGCGTCGACGGGTAGGTGATCATCAGCGCCGACAGCGCCGCGGCATGCTCGTCGATCTTGGCGCGGAGATCGTCGAGGTCGACGTTTCCCGCCTCGTCGCAGGCGACGACCACCACGCGCATGCCCGCCAGCACGGCGGATGCGGCGTTCGTGCCGTGCGCCGACGACGGAATGAGGCAGACCGTACGGTCGTCGTCACCCCGCGAACGGTGGTATCCGCGGATCGCCAGCAGCCCGGCGAGCTCGCCCTGCGAACCGGCGTTCGGCTGCAGCGAGACGGCGTCGTAGCCGGTGACCTCGGCGAGCCACGCTTCGAGCTGGTCGACGAGCTCGAGGTATCCGCGGACGTCGTCGGCGGGCGCGAACGGATGCACGCGCGCGAACTCCGGCCAGGTGACGGCGGCCATCTCGGTGGCGGCGTTCAGCTTCATCGTGCACGACCCGAGCGGGATCATGCCGCGATCGAGCGCATAGTCGCGGTCGGCGAGACGCTTGAGGTACCGCATCATCGCCGTCTCGGAATGGTGGCTCGTGAAGACCGGATGCGTGAGGTATTCGTCCTCGCGCCGGAGCGAGGCCGGAGCGTGCCGCTCCCGCCACATCGACCCGGCGACGAACGCGAACGCGCGCTGCTCAGGGCCGCCGAAGGCGCGCACGACGGCGTGCAGGTCGCTGACGGTCGTCGTCTCGTCGACCGAGACGCCGACGGTGTCGTCGTCACGGTGCCACAGCTGGTAGCCGAGTTCCCGGGCCGCCGCGACGACCTCGGCAGCCCGGCCGGGCGCCTGCACCGTCAGCGTGTCGAAGAAGGAGTCGTGCTCGACGTCGACACCGGCGTCGGCCAACCATTCGGCGAGGAGGGCCGTGTGCCCGGCGACGGACTCGGCGATGCGCCGGAGTCCCTCGGGCCCGTGATAGACGGCGTACATCGACGCCATGACCGCCAACAGCACCTGCGCGGTGCAGATGTTCGAGGTCGCCTTCTCGCGGCGGATGTGCTGCTCGCGGGTCTGCAGCGACAGGCGGTAGGCCGGGTCTCCCACCGCGTCGACGGAGACTCCCACGAGGCGCCCCGGCAACTGGCGTTCGAGACCGGCACGCACCGCCATGTAGCCGGCGTGCGGGCCCCCGAAGCCCATCGGGACGCCGAACCGCTGGGTCGTCCCGACGGCGACATCGGCTCCGAGCGAGCCGGGCGAGCGCAGCAACGTCAACGCGAGCAGATCGGCGGCGACGACGACGAGACCGCCCGCGGCCTGCACCTCGCCGATGACCGCGCTCGGATCCCATACGCGACCGGACGCCCCGGGGTACTGCACGAACGCCCCGAACACCGGCTCGTCCGACGCGACCGCGGCGGGGGCGCCGGCGAAGTCGACCTCGCGCAGCTCGATGCCCAGCGCCTCGGCGCGATGGCCGAGCAGCGCCTTGGTCTGCGGCAGCGCATCGGCATCGACGAGAAAGACGTCGCCGCGCGACTTCGACGCCCGACGGGCCACCAGCATGCCCTCTACGACGGCCGTGGCCTCGTCGAGCATCGAGGCGTTCGCCGTGGCCAGTCCGGTGAGGTCTGTCACCATCGTCTGGAAGTTGATGAGCGCCTCGAGGCGGCCCTGCGAGATCTCCGGCTGGTACGGCGTGTAGGCGGTGTACCAGGACGGGTTCTCGAGGACGTTGCGCTGGATGACGGCCGGCGTGAAGGTGTCGTAGTACCCCAGGCCGATCATCGGCCGTGCGGCGCGGTTGCGCGACGCAAGTTCACGCAGCTCCGCCAGAGCCTCGTGCTCAGCGGCTGCCGCGGGGATGACGCTGTCGGGTACCGCGTCGACCTGGATGGCCGCGGGCACGGCCCGGGTGAGCAGGGCATCGACGTCCGGATAGCCGAGGACATCCAGCATCCGCTGCTGAGCAGCGCCGTCGGTGCCGATGTGACGGGCGGCGAAAGCGGAGGTCATCGGTCTCCGCCGGTGAGCTCGACGTAGGCGGCGCGGTCGAGCAATGCTTCGGCGTCCGCGGGATCGATCTCGATGCGCACGAGCCACCCCTCACCGAACGGCCCGGCGTTGACGAGCGACGGGTCGTCCACGACGGCCTCGTTGATCTCGACGACGGTCCCGCTCAGCGGTGCGTAGAGCTCGCCGACCGACTTCGTCGACTCGATCTCGCCGCACACGGCGTCGGCGGTCACACGGGTTCCCACGGCGGGGAGGTCGACGAACACGACGTCGCCCAGCTTCTCGGCGGCGTAGTCGGTGATGCCGACGGTCGCGGTCGTGCCCGAGAGGTCGACCCACTCGTGCTCGGCGGTGTACTTCAGGGCGTCGAGATCGGTCATTTCTTCCTCCGGTAGAACGGCAGCGGGGTGACGGTGGCGGGGATGCGGGTGCCGCGGACGTCGAGCGCGAGCTCGGTGCCGGGCGCGGCATGTTCGGGCGCGACGTAGGCCATGGCGATCGGGTGCCCGAGCGTCGGGCTCAACGCGCCGCTCGTGACCTCGCCGACGCGCTCGCCGTCGGGGCCGAGCACGGCGTACCCGGCGCGACCGGCGCGGCGTCCCTCCGACACGAGACCGACGAGAACGGGCGCGGATGCCGATGCGCGTTTCGTCAGACCCTCACGGCCGACGAACGCGCCCTTGTCGGCGCCGACCACGCGGTCGAGTCCCGCCTGGGCCGGGGCGACGTCGAGCGAGAGCTCGTGTCCGTAGAGGGGCATCCCGGCCTCGAGCCGCAGAGTGTCGCGCGCGGCCAGCCCGGCCGGCACGAGGCCGAACGGCTCTCCCGCGGCGAGCACGGCATCCCAGAGGGCTTCGGCGGCTGCAGCCGGGATCATCAGCTCGAATCCGTCTTCGCCCGTGTACCCGGTGCGTGCGAGGAGCAGCGGCTCGCCCGCGAACTCGCCGGCGGTCCAGGCGTAGTACCGCGTGTCCGCGAGCGCGACGTCGGCCGTCGACAGGCCCGGTGTAGCCTCGAGCACCGCGAGTGCGGCGGGGCCCTGGACGGCCAGGAGCGCGTACGCGTCGGTGACGTCTCGCACCTCGACGTCCCAGCCTTCGGCCCGTTCCTGCAGCGCAGCCCACACGGGCTCGCGGTTGCCGGCGTTGGCGATGATCAGGAAACGGTCGTCGTCGAGCCGGTAGACGATGACGTCGTCGATGATCCCGCCGTCCTCCGCGAGGACGAGCGAGTACTTGGCCTTTCCGACCGTCATCGTCGAGAGGCTGCCGGCGAGGGCGGCGTCGAGGCAGTCGCCGGCGACGGACCCGGTCACCTCGAATTCCGCCATGTGCGAGATGTCGAACAGACCCGCGGCGGTGCGCACGGCATGGTGCTCGGCCAGGTCGGACGTGTAGCGCACGGGCATGAGCCAGCCGCCGAAGTCGGTGAAGGACGCGCCGAGGGCGGCGTGGCGATGGTGCAGGACGGTGGAGCGGGGATCTGACATGAGTTCTCCCGTTGCGGGCGGGCGGCTGCCACGGCTGCGGCATCCGGAACTCCCCCTCTGTCTTGGGCCTGAGAGTTTCACCGGGCGGACCCGGCTTTCACCGTCGGCGGACCCCCGAGGGGATCGCTTTCCAGAGCGGCCGGACGCGCGCGGTACGCGGACCTGAGAGATTGGCGGGGAGGCTTGCTCCTTCGGTGCCCGGATTGCTCCGGGGCTCTCCCGCGTGCGTCATGCGGCCTGTCTTCAGTTGCGCGATCAGCATAGCGTCACCGCGCGAGACCGCGCAGGCGCCGACCGGGTGTGCCGCTCAGCGCGTGCAACTCCCGGCCTGCACTGCCGGAGCATCCGCGGAGACTCCGGCGAGCACGGGCAGCAGCTCCGTCGTCGTCATCGCGTACCCTCGCCTCTCGTCGTCCGCCCCGCGCGCGAACACGACGCCGGCGACCTCGCCGGCGTCGGTCAGCAGCGGTCCGCCGGAGTTGCCCGGGCGGACGTCGGCATCGAGCGCGTAGATCTCACGCGGCGTGCTCGACTGGTCGTAGATGTCGGGGACGGGCGCCGAGCCCACCGAGAGCACGAATGCGGCGCCGCTCGTGAACGGGCCGCCGAGCGGATAGCCCTGCACCGCGACGGCGGCACCGGCCGCGACCGGCGGGACGACCGGCAGGGGTGCGGCGCCCAGACCACCGACGGCGATGACGGCGAGATCGTCGATCGGGTCGAAGTAGACCACGCGTCCCTCGCGCGCATCGCGACCGGGAAGCTCGACGACGGGCGTGTCGACACCTGCCACGACATGGGCATTGGTGACGATGAGGTCGTCTGCGGCGACGAAGCCGGAGCCGGTCATCGAGACGCCGCAGGCATACGCCGTTCCGCTGATGCGAGCGACGGATGCCGCGGCGCGCTGCAGTTCGGGATCGTCGAGCGCGACGGCGGGTGCGGTCGGCGCGACTTCGGGGCGGAGAAGCTCGCCGATACGCGGGATGCCCTCGTCGACGACGAACCCGCGGACCTCGGCGAGCGCGGTGTCGACCGGGTCGGGGGTCAGGCCGTCGATGAACGAGAGCACCCGCGACGACGCGACAGCGGTCGAGACGACGGGCATCCCGCTCGCGGTCACCGCGCCGGCGCCGAGGAGCAGCACGAGGCCGCCGGCGATCGTTGCCCCGCCGGCGCCGAGGATGCGGTCGAGGATGCGCAGCTTGGCCCGGTCGACGCCGCGGCGCAGGGCAGCTCCGACAGCGGTGCCGAGCGCGGTGCACAGCGCGATGATCGCGATGGCGCACACGGCGAGCACGAGCGAGCGGTACTCCCAGTCGGCGACGCCGGGCGCGATGAGCGGCACGGCCCACACGGCCAGGAGCGAGCCGATGACCAGCCCGGCGAGCGACCCCGCGATCGCGACGAGGCCCCGGGTGACGCCGATGGCGAAGAAGCCGACGAGGAGGATCACGACGATGACGTCGACCAGCAGCACAGGACCTCCTCGGGAAGGCTCTCAGCGTACGGTGCTCCGCTGTGAGTCCTCCGTTTTGCGGTTCGTGTCTCCATGACTATAAGATCGGCTCGAGCAGTTAGGGTCACGATGACACGAACCACCGGCGGGACAACGCACGACGAGATCCGGGTCGCGGTGTCGACCGTGATCTTCAGCCTCCGCCACGGGGGTGGCGATCTCCCCTCCGTCGTGCTCCCGCTGGTGCGTCGCACGCGCGACCCGCACGCAGGTCAGTGGGCCCTGCCGGGCGGCTGGCTCGACGTGTCGGAGAACCTCGAAGCTGCGGCATCCCGCACCCTCGCCGAGACCACCGCGCTCGCGCCGAGCTACCTCGAGCAGCTCTACGTGTTCGGCGACGTCGGGCGCTCGCCCTCGCGTGTCGTGTCGATCGTCTACTGGGCCCTCGTGCGCGAGGACATCGCCGCGACCCCGCTGCCCGAGGACGAGAACGTCGCGTGGTTCGACACCGCAGACCTGCCCGAGCTGGCGTTCGACCACGGGAGCATCGTCGAGTACGCACTGTGGCGGTTGCGCAACAAGGTCGGCTACAGCCGGATCGCGCACGGCCTCCTGCCCGAGCTGTTCACCCTCGCGGAGCTCCGCGAGGTGTACGAGGCGATCGGCGGCAAGCGCCTCGACCCGGCCAACTTCCGCCGTCAGGTCGAAGGGTCGGGCACCCTCATCCCGACGCGGGAGTTCCGCACGGGCAGCCACCGTCCCGCCCGCCTCTACCGCTACAACCACGACGTCGAGCTCGCCGACCGCGGGCCGCTCCCCCGATGAAGGAACGCGCATGACCACTTCTCCGCTCACGCTGGCTCCGCGACCGATCGACCCGAGCGTCGACCACGGGATCCAGGCGATCGTCGCCGGCGCGTCGACCGACGAGACCTGCAACACCGACCTCGCCGCGGGGCCGTGGACCTTCGACACGCGGCCCGGCTACGGTCCGGGATCGTCGATGGGCGACGTCATCCCGACGGGGTCGCCGCGCCAGGGCGAGCTGCCCGAGTACTACCGGACCGCCGACGAGACCGAGCTGCACGCCCGCATCGCCGAGGCCAAGGCCGCCCTCGGCGACCGCGTCGTCGTCCTGGGGCACTTCTACCAGCGCGAAGAGGTCGTCCGGCACGCGGACTACGTGGGCGATTCGTTCCAGCTCGCCGAGGCGGCGCGCGCGCATCCCGAGGCCGAAGCGATCGTCTTCTGCGGTGTGCACTTCATGGCCGAGACCGCCGACCTGCTCTCCCAGCCCGACCAGTCCGTCATCCTGCCGAACCTCGCCGCCGGGTGCTCGATGGCCGACATGGCGTCGATCGACGAGGTCGAGGAATGCTGGGAGCAGCTCGCGGACATCTACGGCGACCTCGACACGCCCGACGGCGAGGGGCTGCTCCCGGTCATCCCCGTCACCTACATGAACTCCTCCGCCGCCATCAAGGGCTTCGTCGGCCGGCACGGCGGAATCGTGTGCACCTCCTCGAACGCCCGCACGGTGCTCGACTGGGCGTTCGCGCGGGGGCGGCGGGTGCTCTTCTTCCCCGATCAGCACCTCGGCCGCAACACCGCCAAAGCGATGGGCGTGCCCCTCGAACGCATGCCGATGTGGAACCCCCGCCGCCCGCTCGGCGGCAACGACGAGGCGTCCCTGCGCGACGCGCGGGTCATCCTCTGGCACGGGTTCTGCTCCGTGCACCGTCGCTTCACCGTCGCCCAGATCGAGCGGGCCCGTGCGGAGCACCCGGGTGTGCGCGTGATCGTGCACCCGGAGTGCCCGATGCCGGTCGTGGATGCCGCAGACGAGGCGGGGTCGACCGAGTACATCCGCCGCGCGATCGACGGGGCGACCGAACCCACGGTGTTCGCGGTGGGCACCGAGATCAACCTCGTCCAGCGGCTCGCCGCGCAGTACCCGCAGCACCGCATCTTCTGCCTCGACCCCGTGGTGTGCCCGTGTTCGACGATGTACCGCATCCACCCGGGCTACCTCGCATGGGTCCTCGACGAACTCCGCGAGGGACGCACGCCCAACCGCATCCGGGTCTCCGACGATGTGGCGGTTCCCGCGCGGGCCGCCCTCGAACGGATGCTGGCGGCACGGCCATGACCCGGCGGGTGGTCGTCGTGGGCTCCGGCCTCGCCGGCGGCGTGTGCGCCCTGCGGGCCGCCGATGCGGGCTGCGAGGTCGTCCTCGTCACGAAGGGCACGCTCGGCGAGGGCAACACCGCCTACGCGCAAGGGGGCATCGCCGCGGTGACCGCCGCCGGCGACTCGGTGCTCGCCCACGTCGATGACACCCTTCGCGCCGGTGCGGGCCTCGGCGAGCGCGCCGCGGTGAACACGCTGGCATCGTCGGGGCCGGGGGCCGTCGCGGCGCTCGAGGCGATCGGGGTCGCGTTCGACCGCGACGAGAGCGGCGCGCTGCGGCTCGGCCTCGAGGGCGCGCACCGGGTCCCCCGCATCCTGCACGCCGGCGGAGACGCGACGGGGTCTGCAATCCAACGGGCGCTGAACCGGGCTCTCGACCGTTCGCCGGTGACGATCCGCACCGACACTCTCGTCACCGAGGTCGTGGTCGCGGACGGCGCCGCGAGGGGCGTCCGCGTGCTCTCGGGCGGGCTCACCGAGACTCTGGCGGCCGACGCGGTGGTCCTCGCCACCGGTGGGGCCGGACAGCTCTACGCGCACACGACCAACCCCGCGGTGGCGACCGGAGACGGCCTCGCCCTCGCCCTCCGCGCCGGTGCGACCGTCGCCGACCTGGAGTTCGTCCAGTTCCACCCCACAGCGCTGATCGACGGGACGCTGGTGTCGGAGGCGGTGCGCGGAGAGGGCGCAGTTCTCGTCGATGAGAGCGGGCACCGCTTCTGCGTCGATGCGCACCCCGACGCCGAGCTCGCCCCCCGAGACATCGTGGCCCGCGCGATCGCGACGGCGATGGCGCGTCAGGACGGTCGGCCGGTGCTGCTCGACGCGACCGGGCTCCGCGCGACGCCCACGGCGTCGGCTGCGTTCCTCGCTCACCGCTTCCCCACGATCGACGAGGCCGTCCGCGCCCGGGGATGGGACTGGTCTCGGCATCCCGTGCCCGTCACGCCCGCCGCGCACTACATGATGGGCGGCGTGGCCACCGATCTCGATGGCCGGACCGACCTCGATGGGCTGTTCGCCGTCGGCGAGGTCGCACGCACGGGCGTGCACGGGGCCAACCGTCTGGCATCGAACTCACTGCTCGAAGCCGTCGTGTTCGGCATCCGCGCCGCGGCGGCCATCGCGAGCGGCTCGCCTCGGGCGGTATCGCCGCGGATGGCACCAGCCGTCCCCGAGGCCGGCGCTCGCCCCGAGTCGTCGCCGCTGTCGCCCGCCGGACCGCACACGATGCCGCAGGGCGATTCGTTCACTCGCGAAGCCCTGCAGTCGCTGATGTGGCGGCACGTCGGGCTCGACCGCGACGCCGACGGGCTCGGTATCGCGCTGCGCACGATCGACGCGTGGTCGGGTTCGCGGGCAACGCCGCTCTCCCGGCGCGAGCACGAGGACGCCAACCTGCTGCTCGTCGCGCGTTCCGTCGTGGCCGCCGCGCTCGAACGCCCCGGGTCGGTCGGCGCGCACCACCGGCGCGACGACCCGTCCGCCGTCTTCTCCGAGAAGGTCGCATGATGCTCACTCCCCGCCAGATCGTCGCCGTCGTCGGCCCCGCCCTCGACGAGGACGCCCCCTGGGGCGATCTCACCAGCAGTACGTTCGTACCCGAGTCCGCTCGTGCGACGGCGGCGCTCGTCTCGCGCGTCGACGGCGTCTTCAGCGGGTCCGGCGTGTTCGCGGCGGCGTTCGCCCTCACGGATGCCGACTGCGAGGTCGACATCGCGGTCGCGGACGGGTCGCGAATCGCCCCGGGCGAGACCCTGGCGATCGTGCGGGGGCCGGCGCGCGCTGTACTGACCGCAGAACGCGTCGGGCTGAACTTCGCCCAGCGGATGTCGGGGATCGCCACCCTCACCCGCCGGTACGTCGACGCGGTCGCGGGCACCCGGGCGCGCATCGTCGACACCCGCAAGACGACACCCGGTCTGCGCATTCTCGAGCGGCAGGCCGTTCGAGACGGCGGCGGCCACAACCACCGGTTCTCGCTGTCGGATGCCGTCATGCTCAAGGACAACCATCTGGGCGTGATCACGGCAGACGGAACGTCGTTGACCGAAGCGCTGCGGCGAGCGATGGCGCACCTGCCCCACACAACCCACGTCGAGGTGGAGGTCGATCGCGTCGATCAGATCGAATCGGTGCTCGCGGCGGGTGTCGACACGATCATGCTCGACAACTTCTCGCTCGACGATCTCCGCCGCGGTGTCGAGATGATCGGCGAGCGCGCGACGGTCGAGGCATCGGGCGGCGTCTCGCTCGAGACGGTGCGCGCGATCGCCGAGACGGGTGTCGACGTGATCTCGGTGGGAGCCCTCACGCATTCCGCACCGGCTCTCGACCTCGGGCTCGACCTCGTCGTCGACGTGCCCTGATGCTCTACCTCGATCACGCCGCGGGCGGGCCGGTGCGCCGAGAGGTGCTCGAGGCGATGGCCCCGTTCCTCACCGGCCGATTCGGCAACCCGTCCAGCATCCACACGGTCGGCGAGGATGTAGCACGGGCACTCGACGACGCCCGGCGCCGAGCCGCCGCCGTGCTGGGCGTGCGCGCGGGAGACGTCGTCTTCACGTCCGGCGGCACCGAGGCGAACAACCTCGCGATCGCGGGCATCGCGCTCGGAGCCCGCGGGCGCAGTCCCGGCCACATCGTCACGACCGCGGTGGAGCACGATTCCGTGCTCGCCGTCTGCCACTACCTCCAGCGCATGCACGGTTACGCGATCGACGTCCTCCCGGTGGACTCCAGCGGACGCGTCTCCCCCGACGCCGTCGCCGGTGCGTTGCGCGATGACACCGCCGTCGTGAGCGTCGGCTACGCCAACAACGAGGTCGGAACCGTGCAGGACGTCGCCGCGATCGCGCGCGCCGCGGGAGCGGTGCCGGTGCACGTCGACGCCGTGCAGGCCGCCGGGTGGCTGCCGCTCGCCGACACCGGGGCGTCGGCACTCTCCATCGCTGGGCACAAGATCGGCGCACCCCAGGGCATCGGCCTGTTGGCCGTGCGCGGAAGGATTCCGCTCGAGCCCGTCCTGCACGGCGGCGGCCAGGAGCGCGGGCGTCGCTCCGGTACCCAGAACGTCGCGGGCGCCGTCGGGCTCGCGGTGGCGCTGGAACTCGCCGAACGTGAGCGCCCCGCGGCCGCCGCGCGCGCCGCCGCCGCACGTGAGGCGTTCACGAGCCGCGTCCTCGATACCGTGCCCGGTGCGCGCGTGACCGGCGACCCAGACCTCAGGCTGCCGGGCCTCGCATCGTTCACCTTCGCCGCGACCTCGGGCGAGGCCGTGCTGCTCGAGCTGGAACGGCGCGGGATCGTGACGAGCAGCGGATCGGCCTGTGCCGCCGGAAGCGACGAGCCCTCGCACGTCTTGATCGCGATGGGCCGGGATGTCGACGATGCGCGCACCGCGGTGAGGTTCAGCTTCGATCGAGCGGCCCCGCCCGATGCGTCGGAGCTCGCCCGTGCCGTGGCCGACGCCGTCTCAGCAGTACGATCGGGCTCGTGAGCTCGCCCGTCGTCACCGTCATCGTTCCCGGCCGCGACGTCGCCCCGTACGCCGAAGACGCCCTCGCCTCGCTCCGCGCTCAGACGCTCGTCGACTGGACCGCGATCCTCATCGACGACGGATCACGTGACGCGACGGGGCGCGTCTTCGCCGATGCGGCCGCATCCGACGGGCGGTTCCACGTCGTCTCGCACGACCGTCCCCGGGGGCTCGGCGCCGCGAGGAATGCGGGCCTCGATCGCGTCGACACGCCCGTCGTGGCTTTCCTCGACGCCGACGACGTCCTCACCCCGAACGCGCTCGAGCGATGGGTGAGCACACTCGACGCATCGGGTTCCGACTTCGTCGCCGGAGCCTACGTGCGGCTGCGACCGACCGACGAGGGTTATGTCCCGGGGCCCGTGCAGCCGTGGGTCGCGGCAGCCACGCAGCCTGCGCGGACCGGGGTGACTCTCGCCGATCATCCCGAGGCCTCGGGGAACATCGTCGCGTGGTCGAAAGCGAGCCGTATCGAGTTCTGGCGTCGTCATCACCTGCGCTTCCCCGAGAACCGCCTGTACGAAGACCAGCTGGTCGCGCAGCAGATGTACACGCGCGCTCGAGCCTTCGACGTGATCCCCGACGTCGTCGTGCACTGGCGCGAACGCGCAGACGGGTCATCGATCACCCAGCACCGTGCGCAGCTGCCCGTCCTCGTCGACTATCTCGATGCGCTGCGTTCAGGGCTCGCGGTGCTCGATGCGGCCGACGCCCGCGCCGCCGCGGCAGCGCGTGTCCGCCTCGTGCTCGACATGGACGTCCCTCCCCTCGTTCGCATCGCCGCGACCCACCCCGACACCGAGTACCGACGCCGCGTCGGCGAGCTCGTCCGCGACTTCCAGGAGCGAGCGCCGGAGCACCGCGCGACGGACCCCGCGACGACGGAGCTGTGGGACATCGCCCGGCTCTGGTGATCCCCGACGCGCCGGAACGCTGACCGCCCGGGCACGCATGCTGGCGCTGTGTCGGTGCTGCCGGGAATAATCGTTCCGTCGGGGCGTTGGCCCTGCGGTGTCCGCCCTCGGGTGACGACCGATCATCCGACCGAGGAGTTGCCCATGGCCGTCGCGCCGTCGTCCACCACCGCATCCACATCGACTGCACCGCCCGCCCCGCCTACGGTCGTCACGGCCGAGGCGAACCGTGTGATCTGGCTCCTGCTCGTCGCCGCATTCGTCGCCATCCTCAACGAGACGACGATGGGCGTCGCGATCCCCCATCTCATCGCAGACTTCCAGATCACCGCCGTGGCGGCGCAGTGGCTCACGACCGCGTTCATGCTCACGATGGCCGTCGTCATCCCGATCACAGGCTTCCTGCTGCAGCGTCTGACGACGCGCGCGGTGTTCACGGCCGCGATGAGCCTCTTCTCGACCGGAACGCTCATCGCCGTCCTCGCGCCCGGTTTCGAGTTCCTCCTCGTCGCTCGCGTCGTGCAGGCTTCGGGCACGGCGATCATGATGCCGCTGCTCATGACGACCCTGATGACGGTCGTCCCGCCGCACGCCCGGGGCCGCATGATGGGCCGCGTCAGCATCGTCATGTCGCTCGCGCCGGCGATCGGGCCGACTCTCTCCGGGTTCCTCCTCGACACGCTCAGCTGGCGCTGGATCTTCGCTGTCGTCCTCCCGATCGCCCTCATCTCGTTGGCGATCGGTGTCCGGTGGATCCACAACCTCGGCGAAACGCGCCGCGCTCCCCTCGATGTCCTCTCCGTCGTGCTGTCGGCGTTCGGCTTCGGCGGCCTCGTGTTCGGGCTCAGCCAGATCGGGGCAGGCGGCCACGGCGGCGGGGATGCCGCGGCTGCCGCTCCGGCGTCCAACCTGCCGCTGATCATCGCGCTCACGGTCGGAGTCCTCTCGCTGGGTGCCTTCGTCTGGCGTCAGCTCGCACTGCAGCGCTCCGACGAGGCGCTGCTCGACCTCCGGGTGTTCCGCTCCGCCAACTTCTCGCTGTCGGTCGCTCAGCTGGCGGTCATGTCGATGGCGTTCTTCGGTGCCATCACCCTGCTGCCGCTGTACATGCAGAACGTCCTCGGCCTCTCCGCGCTCGAGTCCGGGCTCATCGTCCTGCCGGGCTCGCTCGCGATGGGCATCGCCGGGCCGTTCATCGGCCGAATCTACGACCGATGGGGCACGCGGGTGCTCCTCGTTCCCGGCGCCGTGATCGTCACCGGCATCCTGTGGACCTTCACCACCCTCACCGAGAACACCTCGGTCTGGCTGCTGCTGTCGCTGCAGACCCTGCTCTCACTGGGGCTGGCGATGTCGTTCACTCCGCTCTTCACCGCCTCGCTCGGTTCGCTCCAGCCGCGGTTCTACTCGTACGGAAGCGCGATCGTCTCCACCGTGCAGCAGGTCGCAGGCGCCGCGGGCATCGCCCTGCTCATCACCGTGATGGCCGCCGCAGAGGCCGGAGCGATCGAACCCGGAACCACCGCCGCAGGCGCGGCGGGTGCGCGCGCCGCGTTCCTCGTGGCCGCGATCATCGCGTCGCCCCTGATCATCGGGGCATTCCTCATCCGCAAGCCGGCCGACAGCCCCGAGGGCGCGCCCGCCGCGCACTGAGCGTCATCGGCTCCGCAAGCCTGACACGACGAAGCCGCCGCGTGCATCATGCACCGGCGGCTTCGTCGTACGCCTCGCGGCGACGTTCAGGAGGTCGAGCAGCATCCCCCGCCGCAGCAGGAGCCTGCGTCGTCGTTCGCGGTGACCAGCAGGTTCTTCTCATCGGGAACCGGCTGCAGTGTCTGAGGCTGGGGCGTGGATGCTGTGGACATATCGCCATCGTAACCCCGCAGCGGACCATGGGTCGCCGAGCCTGTCAAGCGCGTCGCAGCGCCCGACGGCCACGCGTAGCGTCGGGCCCATGAGCACTCTCGATGGCAAGAAGATCGCATTCCTGGCAACCGACGGCTTCGAAGACAGTGAGCTGACCTCGCCGTGGCAGGCTGTCTCCGACGCCGGCGCGACGGTCGTCCTCATCGCTCCCGAGTCGGGCGAGATCACCGGCAAGAACGGCCACACCCAGAAGGTCGACGCAGTCACCTCCGACGCCGAAGCCGACGAATACGACGCCCTCGTCCTGCCGGGCGGAGTCGTCAACGCCGACAACCTTCGGCTCGACGCGAACGCTGTCGACTTCGCGCGCTCGTTCTTCGAGCAGCACAAGCCCGTCGGCGCCATCTGCCACGCAGCATGGATCCTCACCGAGGCCGATGTCCTGCGCGGGCGCACGCTGACGAGCTTCCCGAGTCTGCGCACCGATCTCGTGAACGCGGGCGCGACATGGGTCGACGAGGAGGTCGTCGTCGATCAGGGACTCGTCTCGAGCCGCACTCCCGACGACCTGCCCGCCTTCAACGCGAAGGTGGTCGAGGAGATCAGCGAGGGCAAGCACTCGGGTCAGACCGCCTGAGCCGTCCCGCCCCGGCCGCCGACGCGACATCCGATCGCCCCCGTGAGCTCATGCTCCGGGGGCGATCGCCACGCGCAGGTGGCGACCGCTGCGCGCGAGTTCGATCGCGTCGTCGAGGCGGTCGAGGGGCAACGGCGCCGACACGAGGTCGGCGAACGGGTAGCGCCGGGTGCTGGGCGCGCGCATGAATGCGACGGCCGCTTCCAGATCGGACGCTGTCAGCGCGCCGGCTCGGACGACATGCTCTCGTGAGCCGTCATCGGGCATCGAGAACCGTGCGCTCACGTCGGTCTCGAGGATGCGCTGCGGTGAGAGCACCGCCCCGAAACGCCCGGCGCCGGCGCGCACGCGCGGATCGGGCGAAGCCAGCTGCGGCCGCCCGCCTGCCTCCGCGATCATCGCGGCCAGCACGAGAGGGTCGGCGCCGGTGCCCGCGATCGTCACGACGAGTTCCTCGGGATCGCCTGTCGCCTCGATCTGCCGAACGACCGCGGCCGCGCGCGAGACGGCACCGGGCACCGGGGCGAGGATGCAGGCCGGGAGCACCTCGCCCACCCGGACGATCGGCGTGCCCGCCGCGAGGTGGACGTGCGTCGCGAAGCCGCCCACGAGCTCGCGGTGCGCGCCGATGCGCTCGTGCCGTCCGGCCGCGCTCACGACGCGTTCGCCGAGCTCGAGTGGGACGCCGTCCGCGGCGGCGACGATGCCGCCGAGAGCAGCGACGCGGCCGACGAACTCGCTGCCGAGCACGGTCGGCACCGGGCACGGCTCATCTCCGTCTGTGATGGCGAGGTCGTCCTCGGTGATGGCGACGAGGTCGATGCGCACCAACACGTCGCCGCGACCCAGCGCGACGCCGGGCACGGCGATCGTCTCCTGATCACGGCCGGGGCCCATCCATGCGCGCGCCAACGCGGCGGGTCGAAGAAGCACGTCCAGCGGTGCCGGGGTCGCCATTGCCATTCGGGCCCTCTCGCCGGTGGTGACTCCCTCACTGTGGCAAAGGCGTACCGGCCCTGAGCACGGCGGCGCACCTCGTTCGGCGAATGTTCACCCGATGGTGGGCGGACCGCCTCCCCGGGGCCGCGGGTACGCTGGAATCCGGCGCGCGAGTGCCGGAGAGGACCACCATGAGAATCGTCGACTCGGCCGACTGGCGCGATCGCCTCACCTACGAGACGCCTTACCGCGTCGCCGACGTCATGCCGGGTGATCCTGCGCGTTGCGCCGCATGCCCTGCTGATGCCGGAGCTCACGACCGCGACCACCTGTGGGCGGTCAAGCACCGCCACCCGACCAACCACGGCGGCTTCGTCCGGTTCTACTGCGAAGCACACGTGCCCGAGCGCAAGCAGCCCGTCGCCGCTGTCACGCGTCCGGCCCCCGCTCGGCGCGCCGCACCTCGTGCCGCCACGGCGCGCACGCCGAAGGCGCCCGCTCCCTCGGACGTCGTCCGCGCGATGTGCCCGGACTGCTTCGTCGAGGTGTCGGCCGCCGGCGAGTGCGGCATCTGCGGCATCCGGATCTGATCGGGTGAGCGACCCGGCCCCGGCGGACTATCCGACCGCCCTGTGGTGCCGCTCGCGCCGCGGGTCGGCGCTGTGCACGCGTCCGCGCGGTCATGCCGGACTGCACAACCGCCTGGGCACATCGCAGATGTGGTCCGACGCGCAGGCCGACCCTGCGAGATGCAGCGGCAGCGGCGCGCCCGCCGAACCGGCACGACCCGTGTCGGGTGGGTTCCCTTTCGGACGGGGGCTGTGCCCCGTGTGCACGGCCTTCGTCGAGCTGCACGACGGCCGCCTCGACCGGCACGACGCGTTCCGTGGAACAACGGACGCCGCCGAGGCCGCCGCTCGCGCGGAATGGTTCAACGCCGTCGGGTGGAACTGATCCGCCCTGAGCCGCGTCTCGGTGTCGTCAGGCGCCCGCCTCGTCGTCTCGCCACGGCAGATTGAGGTCTTCGGCGGGCACGTCGACGTCCCCGACGTCGTCGGGGCCCCCGGTGCCCGGACGCGCACGCACGAGGTCGTCATCGACGTCGGCGTCGGGACTCGTGGGCGCCTCGTCCTGCTTCTCGCGCGTCTCGGTGTCGCTCGCCGGGCTGTACCGCATGTCCTTGCGCACCGCTTCCGGCTCGGACAGCGGCTCCTGCTCGGCGGTCGGGTCCTGCTGGCTCATGGCGTCTCCCTCGCTCGCGGCGCGCCGATTCCGACGCTCGCGGTCAACGCTAGGCAGGGGCGGCGGCCGAGTCAGGCGCGTTGACCAGTCGCGAACCGCGTGCGATGATCCCACGTCGCTCCGCCCTATCCGATGCCTCTCGCGGACGCAAGTGCGAGGTGCCTGTCGCGTGCACGAGACACAGTGGAGGCATGAGACGAATCACGTACGCAGGCGACACGGTGATCACGACGGACGACGTCGCGGAAGCGCTCGTCGAGCTCACCGCCGCGGTGGCCAACTACGGCCGTGCGGAAGCCGTGCGGATTCCGATCGTGCTCGAGAACGACGGCCGCACCGATGAAGCGGAACTCGTGATCGGGGTCGGCAACGACGTGCTTTCTGCCCCCGTCGACTGGGACGCCGACGAGCCCGACTTCTCCGACGGAGCCGAAGATCTGCGGATGCACGAGAGCTACCCGCAGCGACGCGCCGAAGGAGCCCACCTCTACGCCGTCGAGGACGAACCTCCCGCGCAGTGGGACCCCGACCTCGAGGGTTTCCGCGACGCCTGACTTCTCGGGTCACACTCCTCGTGGCCTCCTGCGCGAATAGCGCTGATGCCGTAGCGTGACCGATCGTGCGAGCGATGGTCATGGACAGCATTCGCGGGCCCGTGGCGGTCCGCGAGGTGGCGGATCCCGGCGTGCCTGCCGACGGCGTCGTGGTGTCGGTGCGAGCCACGGGGCTCTGTCGAAGCGACTGGCATGCCTGGGCGGGCCACGAGGAGATCGCCCTGCCCCACACTCCCGGGCACGAGTTCTCGGGTGTCATCTCCGATATCGGGACGGATGTCGAGGGCTGGCAGATCGGTGACCGCGTCACGACGCCGTTCGTCATCGGCTGCGGTCGCTGCGAGTGGTGCGCGGGCGGCGATGCCCAGGTCTGCCCGAACCAGCGGCAACCAGGCTTCACCTACGCCGGGTCGTTCGCCGAGCGCGTGGTCGTGCCCGCTGCAGACATCAACCTCGTCGGCGTCCCCGACGGCGTCTCGTTCGCGGCCGCGGCGGCACTCGGATGCCGCTTCGCCACCGCCTACCGGGCGCTGATCGCGCGTGCCGCGCTCAGCGGCGGCGAGTGGATCACGATCGTCGGCGCGGGCGGGGTGGGGTTGAGCGCGGTGATGATCGCGCGAGCGCTCGGTGCGCGCGTCATCGCGGTCGACCGCTCTCCCGCCGCCTTGCAGACGGCGGCGGAACTCGGCGCAGAGCATGTTCTGGCCGCAGACGGTCGCGACATTCCCGCGCTCGTACACGAGCTGACCGGTGGCGGCAGCCACGTCTCAGTCGACGCCGTGGGGAGCGAGCAGACGGCATCCGATGCCATCCTCAGCCTTCGCCGCCGGGGACGTCATGTGCAGATCGGGCTGCTGCCCTCGGCATCCGGTCGCAACGCCGCTCCCCTGGCTCGCGTGATCGCCTGGGAACTCGACCTGCTCGGCAGCCACGGCATGGCTGCGGTGGACTACCCCGGGATGATGGCGTTGATCGGCGACGGCAGTCTGCGCCCGCAGGACCTCGTTCAGCGGGTCGTCGGGCTGGAGGAAGGTGCGCGATTGCTGCCAGACATGGATGCCGCGGCGGCGGCGGGCATGACGATGATCGATCCGCAGCTGATCTGACGCACGGCACGCGGAGACCCCACCCGGACCTGGTGGTCGCGGGCGGGGTCTGCGTCGCCGGTTCTGCCCGGCCGGAGCGTTCGCTCAGCTCTGGGGCTTGCGGTTCTCGGCGCTGACCATCCAGGCGAGCTGCTCGAGGCGCTCGAGGATCGAGTGCAGGATGTCGGCGGTCGTCGGGTCCTCTTCGTCGACCTCGTCGTGAACGTCGCGGCACGTCCCGATCGTCGCCTCGAGGCGCTCGGTGATCAGATCGATGACCTCGGCGGTGTCGATCTCGCCCTGCGGGAACTCCGGCAGCGTCGTCGTCTCGGCGACCGTGTCGCTGCGGCCGTCCGGGAGGGCGTGCAAGGCACGCATGCGCTCGGCGACCGTGTCGGCGAACTCGCGCGCGGCGTCGATGATCTCGTCGAGCTGAAGGTGGGTGTCGCGGAAGTTGCGTCCGACGACGTTCCAGTGCGCCTGCTTGCCCTGGAGCGACAGCTCGATGAGGTCGACGAGCACCTTCTGGGTGTTCTCGCTGAGCTTCTGCGAAGCGCGGAAACCGCTCTCGGCGTTCTGCTCGTTCGTCAGACCGGCACCGGAAGCGCGGCGCTTGTTACGCGTGGTGGTGGTGTTCGTGGCCATGGTGTTGCCTCCTCGAGTCGAGATGACGTCCACGCTAGGCAGGACGGCGCGGCGGCGCCCACCGGTTGATGGATCGCCCGGAGGCTGGTACGGGGCGTGCGCCCCCCTTACGTCGCCGATTCGGCCCTTTGCAGGCGGTGCCCGCTGGTCAGGTGCCACCGACGACCGTCGGCATCGGTGAACGCCACCGATTGGACGTAGTACGGGTCGTCTCGGGGGCCACCGGCATGGTTGTAGTCGGCGCCGAAGTGGGGGAAATAGTGCTCGGGCACATCCCAGTCCGTCTTGCTGTTTCGGCTCGCGACAGTCGTGTCTCCCGGGTATACAACCGGTATATGACACTCTTCCTTCGCAAACCACTGCTTCTTCGCACTGCTCCAGCCGCGGCTGAGAATACGGACATCGCTGACGGGACGATCCGAGCTGTTACGAATGAGCAGGACACCGTGGATGGGGGCGCCTGCCCTCGATGAATCCGTGATCACGATCATCGACACCCAGATCTTACTGGCCTGCTCTCGTTCGATTTTCTCGGCGTCGCGGCGATGCGCGGCGGCCGCATCCTTCGACGCCTTCTCGCTGAGCGCGTTGGCGACCCGCGAGGACTCGACGGCGCGTCGCGCTGCCGAACTCGACACCCACGCGAGAGCGAGCGTGCCCAGGCCGACAACGACCTGCACCCAGAACATCGGCCAGTCAGTAGTCATGGCATTCCTTCTTCAGCGCATTCCGCGGAGCGGTCGGTGGCCCCGACGCGAAACAACGATGGATGAGATTCGTTGTCGACTGTACGAGCAGACAGAATGGACGCGCGAACGGGACTGGCGGCAGCGGCTGACGGTTCCCGCCCGTACGTCTCATGATCAGTCTCGGTGTTTTGCAGTCTCCCGCGGGGAACGGACGGGAAAAATCCTTCCACCACAAAGCGAGGCATATGGAGCACCCACGAGGGAAGATCAACCGTTTGATCGATACGCGTCGTATGTGGGACCCCGACTCGTGGCCGATCGAGCGACGGTCTCAGAAGACGAACGGGACGGTGAACCCGCCGGAGAACAGCGCCGCCAAGAGCCCTACAACCGCCAACCCCGCCAGCACGATGTACGAGAGGGACCGTAGCCACTCCCACGCCCGCTCGCCGCCCCGAGCGGTGAGGACCAAGGCCGCGGTCGGCACGATCATGAGAGCGCCGAACAACAGGGCCGGGGCGACGCGGACATCGGGAGCCGGGCAAGGAGTCGCGAGCGCGCACAACACCGGAATACCCTGAGCCAGCCACAGGAGCAGCCATGTCGCGAGAAGAATGACGATCGCGGGCAGCACCCTTGCCAACGGACCTGCAGGTCGTGTTTCACGAAGCTCCACATCGCCACTTTGGCAGGAATGGAGCGAGCAGGACTAGACGTTGAAGCGGAACTCCACGACGTGCCGTAGCGACGAAACCTCAGGGCGGAGCTGCCCCTTGCGCGCACCCCGCTTGCAGCGTGCAGCACACCCGTTACTCAACGTTGGCGGCGCACTCTTCGCATTCCGCCCCCGTCGCGAGCCGCGGATCAGGTGGACGCCGCGGCTTCTATCCCGATGAAGCGTGGATAAGGGAACTGATCGAGACGCTCAGGCCCTCGAAGCTCCTCTAAGCTAGTCACCCTCAACCCGTGGCGGTCGAGCGATTCGAGGTACTGCTGCAGGGGCCGGTGCACATGCGTTGCAACAAGTCCGTACGACTGGGAACTTGTTTTGAAGGGCGCCTCGACAACAGTCTCAGCCAGATAGTCGAATCCATCAAGATGCGCATAATCCCAGTAGATGGGCCAGAACGCCGGATGAGCAATCGTTAATAAGACTCGGCCTCCAGCCGCGAGCCTGCCCAGAGCCTGAACTATCCCGTCCAAATCGAGCGCGTCCATTAGCACCATGTTGGCTACGGCAAGATCGAACGGCGTGCATTCCACACGGCTCGCCCACTGTTCGGCCGTAGCGACTTGAAAACGTGAAACATGATCGTGAGCGCGGGCAATCTCGATACTAACTCCGCTTGGGTCGATTCCAAGGACTTCCCCCGACCGCTCGCTAAGCTTCGACGTTAGCCTACCCGTGCCGCATCCCACGTCGATAACGCTCTGCGCGTCGGCACCCTGAGCCCTAGTTAGGATCCAGGGCTCAAGGACCTTGTCATAGGACGCGTCTTGGTGCATCGAAACCTGAAGATCTCTCAGAGGCGCTATGGAATCCCATTCGCGTACGATGTCGGCCTGGTTTTTCCGAGCATAAAAGCGCACAGGACTATTCACTTGGCGGACTTCTCACCCAGAAGACGCGCCAGATCGATCAAGTCTTTCGCCATTGCCAGTGTCGGGTCATCGCTCGAATGGAACTCCCGAATTACGTGAGAGTCCTTCCGCCCATATCCGACAGCGACCCAGGCGTCTGCGCGGCCAGGGTTGATCACCGTGAATCGGCTACGGAGCGGAGAAGAATCTCCGTAGTACCGTGCCACCGCGCCGGCTCGGACAAGTTCGCGACTCCGTTGGTTCGCCTTCGGCATTACCAACACTAGAGACTTGTTCTCGGCCTTCTTCATCAGCATGGCGTGCGCCTCACCCTCAACCCAGCTCAAGTCGTTGGAGGAAATTACGCATTGTCCATCAAAGTTGGTGAGATTGGACATATATCTGAGAATTTGTTCCTTCTTCTTCTTCCCGCGGTAGACGATTGGACGCTCTCGGCGTTCGACAATAATCTCCCAGGCGCCGAGCACGATCGCCAGGATGACTGCGACTCCAACGAAGAAGGTCTTCACCGGCGACGCGAACAACGCGCCGAGGTCCCCTGCCAAGACGATAGTTAGGACGACAGCAAAAACCGCGGAAGACTGAGCCAGCACAATTCTGATCACGGTGTCACACTAGTGGTTGCGCGACCTCAGCCAGGAACCGGCGCATAAGCACGCGCTGCTGCGCGCACGAAGGCACCGTCACCACGACCCCAAGCCCGGCCTCGACCACGAAGACCGACAGTGACGGCGCGCCGATCAGCGTCCCCGCGCAGAGCCGATCAGTGCCAGCCTTCTCATGGCCGCGTCGTCTCTCGGAGCCCGGCGCACCGAGCGCGAGGTAACAGCCGCGGGCGGCGAGATCGTAGACCGGCGAGGTCGTAGACCGGCGTGATCGTGCACATCATCGGACGCTCCCTCCGAGCAAGGACACGAGGTAACGGCAGATGTCGGTGAGGTCGTGTTCTGGCACTCCCAGGGAGGCCTCCCAAATTTCACCGCGATGCGCGAGGCGCACGAGCGAGTTTGTGAGGCCTCCCGTCCGGCCGATGGCAGCCCGGAGATCTGCCAGGCGCGCGCGGTCAGCGTCATCGAGCACTCGCATTGAAAGAAGGGGCTATGGGCCGCCGCGTGGCCTGCGGCACCCCACCACCGGGCGATGAGGCATCGAGAACGGCGGCGCGGACGAACGTCGCAACGGGGAGGCCGTGACTTGCAGGGGCCTGCTCGATGAGTCGTGCGTCGTCGGAGGTGACCCGTGCCTTGATCGCGGAGGTGCGCACGGGAGGGCGATGCTCCTGGTCGGCACGAACCAAGAGAGAGCCTGTGCCATCGGTGCGGAACGCCGGGGAATGGTCCGGAGTCCGAAAGCAAGCAGACATTGCGCCGGGCACCCCTCGACCCCCTCGTGCTCCTATCCGCGAGCACGTCCAACGCCGCCGCTGCTGCCGCGTCGAAGCACCCCATGGGGCTACGTTGCGCGAGCATCATGACGTCGCCCGTCCCTGTCGGGCAGCGAGGGCACGGTGCGAGCTCTCGGCGGCTTCGGCGCCGAGCTGCGTCCGCGCCTCAGTCTCGACGACGGCAAGGTCGGCGGGACGGAGTCTGCTGCGGAGGATCGCGAGCACCCGGGCATCGAACCGGACGCGGTCGCGGCGCTGCTTCTCGCGCAGGCGCGCTAGGCGCTTGCGGGCGGCGGCGGCGGCGCGGGCCGCGGCGATCTCGATATCGAGGGCAGTCATGCGACCACAGCCTCGGCAGGGCGCTGGAGACAGTCGATGCTGATCGCCTGTTGCTCGACCCCCAGTGCAGCGCCTCATCGCCCGGAATCCCGGCCCAGACGTCAGGCGAGCACTCGCAGAGCAGGGAGATTGCAAGAAAGCGGGCGGCAAGCTCGACGCCTCGCAGCATCGCGATCAGCTCCGGGCGGCGGGTCGTGGAGGCCTGACCGAGGTAGGGTCCGTCACGGGAGTGCACGCGCTCGCTCTGCACCGGCACCACGGCCATTCGATGGATCGAGACGATCATCGCGGCCCGCAGCAGTGCTGACGGAGAACCTCCACGGGTGATCATCTCCGTCGGAGTAGCGGTCAAAGGCCGTCTGGCACGACCGCGTACTTCACACCATGATTCGCGTAGAGGAGCTTGATGGAATCACCATCCGCGAGGGATTCGTAGACAGCGCGGCGGACCTTTTGGTCTTTCAGGTCCAACCCTTGCAGAACTCCGCCCTTCTCGACACCCACCGCAATGATCCGATCGAACTGGTGGCCGAACTCGTCGGCGTACTCCGCGAGCGCCTTGAGTTTCGGCGCAGCATCGCCCAAGTGCGCCCCGTGGGGATCGATGATCGAGGGCAGTAGCTCGCCGTCAACCAGATGGACGAAGACGAAGTCGGGCTGGACCGATCTCCACGAGTCGCCCGACTTATGGGCAATTCGCAACGAGTGCTTTCCTGCCGATGATGGATTCCGATACCATCCAGCGATCGTGGCGAGACTGAACTCTTGCTTGATCACCGCCCGTTCCCAACGGTTCTTTGCCATCTTAGACTCAAGCGGGTAGACACCGTCAGCAGTCGCGAGGAGGTGCTTTTCCTCGGTGGGCAAGGGCTCCAGGTCCGTATCGACCGTGTCGACGCGGTCATCGGGCTTGATCTCGACGATGACACGCTCGGGTTCCCTGGCCATGTCCTGGATTGCCTCGTACGTCGGCTTCCGCGAGTCAGGCAGCGCAGCAATTTCGCCCGCCTTCGTCGTCAGCCAGAGACGAGTAAGCGCGTCTGCTGCGTCCTCAACCGCCTTCTGGACGTCGGCATCGATGAAAGCCAGAGCAGCCACATGTGCACGAATCGAGTTCACGTCGACTCCCAACGGATCCCCCGCCTCGACGGCGTCGTTGATCGCTGCCTGCAGGTTGCGTCCGAGGTAACGATTGACAACCGAGACGGTAAGAACCCTCCGGAGGTGCCGCAGGGCATCATCGACGGTTGCCCCATCCGCGTCGCGCGCTTCTGTGAAATCGACGGCCTCGTCCTTGCCACGCTCGACCAATATTCTGCGGATCTCAGCAGTCATGATATGCGCCGCATGCTCGAAGACCGCTTCCGAGTTCGCTTCGTTGATGCTGTCGATGACAGCGAACATCGCCTCGTGGGCTACGTGGTCCGCATCCGCGACCAGTTCGTCCTGAGAGAGCGCTTGCGCAAGTTTCAGAACCCGTTTGATCGGCCGCGGTGCTGCAGTCGGCTTCTGGAAGGAGGGCAGGTCCCGGACAAGCTGGAACACTTCGTCGGGCACGTCCTGGTTCCACCGCAGGGTGACGGGCCTGAGGACGACCTTGTTGACCGCGGCATTTCGCCCGCCCGAGCGAGGCTCGCGCATACCCATGATCTCCTCGGCGACAATCTTGGCCGTCTTCTTGTCGAAGAGCGGCAGGTAGCACGAGGCCGTATTAAGGCGCTCGACGCTCGTCTCCTGGGCGAGAGGTGTGCGGACCATTCGGCCAAGCAACTGGGTGACGTACGTATCGTCCTGCGCTGGACGCAAGGAGACGAGGACCTCGGCACGCGGGCAGTCCCATCCCGTGGAAACTGCGTCCTTAGCGAGGAGCACCCGGATCTGACGATCATGCTCCACGTCTTGGGGTGCGACCTTGGGGATCGTGTAGGACCCGACCTCAATGGTCGCTCGGTCGCCGAGGACATGAGCGACGCAGTCGGCGGGCATGTCAGGCCAGTGCTTGCGGATGGTCTCGAGGACGAGATGAATGATCTGATCTTCCTCTTTGCGCCCCTTCTCCGTATCACGCTCCCCCGGACGTCGATTAGGGATCTGCGCGACCAGGAGCGGCACGACCCGATCGATGCCTTGCTCGTCGCAATAGGCATCCCAGGCATAACTCACTTCGACAAAGTCGAGGGTGGCGTCGCGGACCATCGATGTCGTGAAGTCGCCCTCTTCATCCGGGATATCAAGAACCAGGACGTTCTTCAGCAGACCTGAGTCCTGCACGTCCTTCGGATCGATGGTGACGTTCTTCTCTTTGGTGAAGGCGTCAGCCTTGGCCATCGCTTCGTCAAACCGCTTGACGGTCGCAGATATCCCCCAGACGATCGGCATTGCCGGGTTTACGCCGTTTCCGTTGATCATCCTCTGAACGATCGTCTGCTCGCTGCTCGTCTGAGATCTCATCCCCTCATGGGCCTCATCAAGGACCATGTAAAGCGTCTTACCGGGGTCCTTAATCGTGTTGGCGAGAATCTCCCAGAATGTGAAGTGCCGAGTATCCGTGTGCTTGGCAAAGTCAGCGCCATCACGGAGCTTGTCCGGGTTGATGAAGTACACCATCCTCGTCTGGAGCGAATCGCCACCATAGGACTTGTCGAGCAGCTCCAGGTCGCCGGCGGGGATCCGATCCGCGCACTCGATGAATCGGCTCTTGGTTTGTGCGTTCAGTGCCGGGTCTTTGGAGACCCAGAGCACGACGGCACTCGGATCAGGCTCTACTCCGAACTCATCGCTTCCGTGAAGCAGAGCCTCGATCACCGTAGCGGCGATGACCGTCTTTCCTGAGCCAGTGGTCGACGACAGAGCGAAGGCGGTGCGACGACTCCTCTTGTGCCAGTCGTCACGGGCGTAGCCGAGCGTGGTGAGGATCGACGAAACCGCGATGGACTGGTAGTCCTTTAAAGTGAACCGCATGGTTCAGACCCTCCCCGCGTTGATCTGGAACGTCCGAAGGTAGGACTCGTAAAGGCGGATTGCCTGCACCGCGTCCGGCAGCTGCGATGCTATGGCTTGGAACTGCGATTCGTCGTCCGTTACGACGTAAGCCACCCGGATTCCGGCCGCCTGGTGCACAGCGCCAAGAAATGCGCGGGAGGCGTCCACGTTGAATAGAACGGCGTACACGTCGGTGATGTCGAACGTGTTGTTGGGCACGTCGATCCGGCGCCCCTGGGAGCCGGCTCGCATCCACAGGAGTGGAGCGACCCGCTCGAAAGCCATGTCGAGCTCGACCAGCGCGGGATTCTCATAGGTGAGCGTCAAGAATTCGACGTTCTCGTTCGTCTCTCGTGCGGAATTACGAAGGCGAGGCTGGGTGACTGCCTCGAAGACGCCCTGGGACTCCCATTCCCGGTCGCCCGGGCGCAGGTTCTGCCGCCGAAGGATCCGGCTCGCGTCCCGGCTGACCTCATTGTTGGTGACCAGGATCGAACGGCGACGCCCTTGGTCCGCAGCATTCATCGCCATCACCGCGTGCGCAGTCGTCCCGGATCCACCGAAGAAATCAAGAATGACGGCATCAGGAGAGTTGTTTGCCCACCGGATCAGCTGCTTGATGAGACGGATCGGCTTCTTGCCATTGGCGAAGCCCACGCCCCCTTCATTCGAGACGTGGCCCATGTCGGAATGAAATCCTCGCCATAGATCGCCTCGTATAACCGTGCGCCCGAAGCGAGGCACATAGTCGTCTGACTCCCTAAAGTTCTTATCAAGGGTATATATCTGCCATATCGTGCCCTGCTTCGAACGCGTGAGCCGATAAGTGCGTCCGTCGGTTTGATGCGCGACCCATTTCCCGATCGGAACGTCAACGCCCTTCGCGGAGACCGGCGCGGTGTCAATGCGGCCGATTCGGGAGAGATTTCGGAGCACAAACTCCCTCGCCGCTGATGACGCAGCAAGCAGTAGATCCATGCCCGGTGCGCCGACGAAGGCACCCCTGTTTTTTCCGGAGTCGCGGACGAGCTCAAACTTCTCGATGTCCGCACGCACATCTGGTTCTTCGTCAAGTCGCCGGTACACTGACTCCGTCGTGCCGTCATCGTTAAGCCAAAGAGGATAGTTGGCGTCCCACTTCTCGATTCCGTCATACAGAGGTGTGTGTCTGATATCGGTGTCGAACGCAGACGACTTTCGGTAGATCAAGACGTACTCGACATTCTTGACAATCGTGCCCTGCTGGGCGTTAGTGGTCTTCGGTCCCGACGTAGTCGACATCTCGACGGCGAGCTGGGCCACATGGTTCTCGACGCCGAACACCTGCTCCATAAGCATCCGTAAACGGTGCTGTTCGTCGTCGCCGATCGACACCATGATCGCGCCAGACGGCTTCAATAGCTTTCGCGCCAGCCGGAGCCGCCGATCCATGAAGGCGAGCCACTTCGAGTTCTTGTACTTGTCGTCCTTGTCCACGTAGTCGTCGTTGTACAACCAGGACGTCTTACCGCCCGTGTTGTACGGTGGATCGATGTAGATGAGGTCAACTGCGCCTTGATGGGTAAACAGCATCAGCTCCAAGGCGTGGTAATTCTCGGCGTTGATGACCGTGTGGGAGGGCGTACGGTCGCGGTGTACCACAGGGGCGCCTGAGACACGCAGGCCCGGATAGATAGGGTCTCGGAAGTCGGCCACGAAGACCAGATCCTCGACGGCTCTAGTCGCCTCGTCCTTCGTTCTCGGATCGAGCAGACTCGCAATCCGCCCGTCAGCAGTGAGCGAGATCGATGTGACGACCCAAGTCGCGTTCGATTCAGCGACCTCTTCGCCGCGGGGCGGCAAGAAGCGCACCTTGTCCCCGACCGTGACGGGACGCCCCGTGAGTGCAACCGACTCGGGAGTGTGGTTCTCGAAGTTCAGACCGAACTGGCGGCGAGCTTGAAGAGCATCGATGTGCCGGCGCAGCTCCGTCGCCGTGCCTGGGTCAGAAGCCTCAACGCGAGCGAGGAGGGACTGTAGCTCATTGCTCATCGAGATCGACTCCGGCTCTACTTCATGCTTGCGGGGGTTACGTTGCGACGAAACTCCATTAGGTCGCCGTCGTCTCGGGGCTTCATCGGGCTCGGACCTCCTCGAACAGCTTGATCAGGTCCGTGTACTCAAGCACTGAACGGTCAACAGCGAAAACCGCTGCGCGCTTGACACGGACGTCCGACCAACGGTTCGCGCTCACTTCTTGCCCGCAGAGGTTAGGCCGGTACGGAACTCCACGACGTCGCCGTCCTGCATGACGTAGTCCTTGCCCTCGAGGCGCGCCTTGCCCTTCGCGCGGGCCTCGGCGACCGAGCCGGTCGCGACGAGGTCCTCGAACGAGATGACCTCGGCCTTGATGAAGCCCTTCTCGAAGTCGGTGTGGATCACGCCGGCGGCCTGCGGAGCCTTCCAGCCCTTGCCGATCGTCCAGGCGCGTGCTTCCTTCGGGCCCGCGGTGAGGTAGGTCTGGAGGCCCAGCGTGTCGAAGCCGATGCGCGCGAGCTGGTCGAGGCCCGACTCGTCCTGACCGGTCGAGGCGAGCAGCTCGGCGGCCTCCTCGGGGTCGAGGTCGATGAGCTCCGACTCGATCTTCGCGTCGAGGAACACCGCCTGTGCAGGCGCGACGAGCGCGGCGAGTTCCGCCTTGCGCGCGTCATCCGTGAGAACCGCCTCGTCGACGTTGAAGACGAAGATGAACGGCTTGGCCGTCAGCAGACCGAGCTCCTTGATGGGCGCCAGGTCGATCTTGGAATCGGCTCCCGACAGCAGCTCGCCACGCTGCAGCGCATCCTGCGCCGCCTTGGCGGCCTCGAGCACGGAGGGATCGAGCTTCTTGCCGCGAACCTCCTTCTCGTAGCGCGTGATCGCCTTCTCGAGCGTCTGAAGATCCGCGAGCTGCAGCTCGGCGTTGATCGTCTCCATGTCGTTCTGCGGGTTCACCGCGCCTTCGACGTGCACGACGTCGTCGTCGGCGAAGCCGCGCACCACCTGGGCGATCGCGTCGGCCTCGCGGATGTTCGCGAGGAACTGGTTGCCCAGGCCCTCTCCCTCCGACGCACCGCGCACGATGCCGGCGATGTCGACGAAAGATACCGCCGCGGGGAGGATCCGCTCGGAGTGGAAGATCTCGGCCAGCACCTTCAGGCGCGGGTCGGGGAGGTTCACCACGCCGACGTTCGGCTCGATCGTCGCGAACGGGTAGTTCGCTGCGAGAACCTGGTTCTTGGTCAGGGCGTTGAAGAGGGTCGACTTGCCGACGTTGGGCAGTCCTACGATTCCGATGGTGAGAGCCACGGGCATCCAGTCTACGTGGCCCGCCGACATCACCCCCGACCGGTCCGAATCGCCCGGGACGGCGGCGCGCCTCACCGTCGGCTCTCGGGTCGCGGGTGACGCTTGTGACGTGCCCCTGGACTTCACCGCGATCGACTTCGAGACGGCGAACTCCTCCAGCGCGTCGGCATGTTCGGTCGGGCTCGTCCGCGTCCGCGACGGCGAAGTCGTCGCGTCCGACGGTTGGCTGATCCGCCCGCCCTCGGGTCACGACCGCTTCTTCGACATCAACGTCTCGATCCACGGCATCACCGCTGACGCTGTCGAGAGCGCCCCCGGCTGGGTCGCGCAGCTTCCGCGCCTGCTCGACTTCATCGGCGACGACGTGCTCGTGGCACACAACGCCGGATTCGACATGGCCGTCTTGCGCCGCGCTTGCGAGGCCACGGATGCCGCACTGCCCGCGCTCCGCTCGGTGTGCAGCGTGCAGCTCTCGCGCAAGACCTACCAGCTCGATTCCTATCGGTTGCCCCTGGTGGCCGCGGCGGTCGGGTTCCTCGACTTCGCACACCACGACGCCTTGGCGGAT
The DNA here is from genome assembly GCF_003610405.1 of Microbacterium sp. AG238. Taxonomy (GTDB): domain Bacteria; phylum Actinomycetota; class Actinomycetes; order Actinomycetales; family Microbacteriaceae; genus Microbacterium. The sequence goes on along the minus strand of NZ_RAQC01000001.1, from coordinate 132,900 downwards.
GCGCTCGCCTGCGCGCACATCACGATCGACGCGGCTCGCCGGGCCGGTGCGCACGACCTGGTCGAGCTCGCGATGCTCCTGGGCGTGCGCGTGCCCGAGCACGCGCCCATCGGCGCTTCGCTCCTGAGCCCGGCCTGACGGGATCGGTTGAGCCCCGTCCGGGATGTGGACAGCGGCCTCCTGATGTCGGAGGTCCGTGACACTATTCGAACATGCATTCGAATGGCGGGCTCGGCAGCGGGATAGGCAGCGACGCAGACGTCGACGCTCTCGCGCAGCTCGTCGCGGATGCCGAGGGTGCGGCGGATGATGCGCGGCTGGCGCAGATCCGTGAGGTTCGGGTGCTCGCTGCCGCCGGCGCGCTAGCCGAGCGGCAGGCTTCTGGCGCGTCCGAGCGCGTGAAGGCGCGGGAGATGGCGTTGCGAGGCATCGCCGCCGAGCTGGCCGGGGTGTTCGTTGCGACCGACCGCACCCTGCAACGCCGGATCGACGAGGCCCGCGACTTGGTGGACAACTACCCGCTCACGATGGCGGCGTGGGAGGCAGGCCGCATCGTCCGCGCTCACGTCCGGGTGATCCAGGAGGTGGGTTGCATCGTCCCGGCGGCAGATCGCGCGGAGTTCGAACGCGTCGCGATCGAGAAGTGCGAGGGCGAGACCCCCAACCGGGTGCGCGACGCACTGCGGATGCTGGCCGAACGCCTGCACCCCCGGAGCTTCACCGAACGACATCAGGAAGCCGTCACGGGGCGGTGCGTGCGAGTCCAGCCCGGCCCAGACGGGATGTCGGACCTGATCGCGACCCTGCCGACCGTCATCGCCGACGGGATCGTCGACCGCCTCACCCGGCAGGCGCGAGAGATCATCACCGCCCGCGCGCAGCCCGACGCCCCCGCCGCGCGAGCCGACGCAAACGGCGCTGCTCCCGGCATCCCCGCCGCCCGAGCCGACGCAAACGGCACCGAAACCGATGCTGACACAGCCATCCGCGTCGGGTCGTCGTTCGTCGACGACGCCCGCACCATCGACCAGGTCCGCGCGGACGTGTTCAGTGACCTTCTCCTCGCCGGGACACCCTCCCTCGACCCCACCGACGCAGGAGACGGCGACGGGACCCTCGGGGCGATCCGCGCACACGTGCAGGTCGCCGTATCGGCCCTCACCTTGATAGGTGAGGATGAGGGGCCGGCCGATCTCGCGGGACGCTCCCCCATCGACGCGGCCACCGCACGCGAACTCGCCGGCAACACCACCTCCTGGGCCCGACTACTCACCCACCCCGTCACCGGGACCGTGCTCGAATGCGACACCTACCGGCCCACGAACGCGATGATCCGGCTCCTGCGGGCACGTGACCGGCACTGCCGGTTCCCCGGATGCCGACAACCCGCCATCCGCTCCGAGATCGACCACACCATCGCCGCCTCCGACGGTGGGGCGACGCGCGTGCGCAACCTCGCTCATCTCTGCAAACGACACCACGACGTCAAACACCACACCCGATGGCACGTACGACAACTCACCGGCGGGAGACTCGTCTGGACCTCACCCACCGGACGGGTCTACCGCGAAGACGCACCCCCACCACTCGTCACCTTCACCGCGACAGACCCACCCGGCCCCGAGACTCCACCGTTCTGACGAGTCCGCCGGTTCGGCGTGCGCGAGTCGCCACCGGTTCGCCGTGCGCGAGTCGCCGCCGGTTCGCTGGCGCGGGCCGCCGATTCGGCGTACGCACGACCGCGGGCTCTGCGGGTGATTCCCCCGCCTCCCGATGACGCGCATTCCGATGGGCTTCCCCCTATGAGCTACGCGACCCCTGCGATCTCAGCGCGACACTCGTGAGCTGCGCGCAACGCGCACCGGCGTCGAGGAATGCGACAGCACGAAGGTGAACTCACGTCATGGCTCCCGTGATCACAGTGCTCCTCTGGGGAGGAACTACGCACCACCGACCGACGCCCCCTGCGCGCGCGGCCACGGGGCCCACCCGTCCGGTAGGTCGCCGAGCACCGCGCTGGCCCTCGACAGCCGATCCGCCGGGAATTCGTCTACGCGCGATTGGCTGGACCGGCCGCCCTCGGGGTATGTGAAGGCGTGCCGCACCGGAAGCTCGGCACCGGGCACGATGGCCTCGCGGAAGTTCCCGCTCGCCACGGCGAACATGTGCTGCTCGAGATCCGTCGCGACAGACCGCCACTCCTCGTCGCACGCATCGCAGCCGCAGTGCGGGTAACGCGCGTCGTGCAGCAGCCCCGAGTGCACCGAGATGCCCGGGTACACGTCGAAGACGACGGTCAGGGTCGCACACCGCGGATCGGACGGGCGGAGGCGCACTGCTCGTACGACGTCCGAGAAGCTCGGCCTGTTCAGGTCTCCGGCGACTGCGACACCCTCATCCACCACGACGTCGTACTCGTCGCGCAGGTGCGTGATGAGTGCGTCGGCGACAGAATGCAAGGGCGCGAAGCGCTCCGGATGCGTATCGACCGAGTACGTGTCTTCGGGCGGCGATCCCGGCCAGTGGTTGCCGTACTCGATGATTCTTCCCTCCGCGTCGTGGAAGACCGGCGCATCGATCTCGGGCCGTACGTAATCGCTCATTCCCGCATCCTCCCGCACCCGCCCCCACGAGACCCGAGAGCGCCGCGCCGCGCGCCGCCTCCGGGCGATGTCGGAACCACCCGGCATCCTGGACACATGGACGCCCCTCTCGTCTTCCTCCTCATCGTCGTCGCTGTCATCGCCGCCGCGGGCGGATGGTTCGCGGGCTCCGCGCGCGCCTCGCGTGACGGGGCAGCCGACCGCGCCCGTCTCGAAGCGCGTGCCGCGGTAGCGGAGGCCGAACGCGACGCGCACGCCGATCAGCTCGAGCGCCAACGCGAACTGCAGCGCGAGATGGGAACCCAAGCGCGACTCGACCAGGCAGCACGCGACGAACGCGAACGCCGAGAGCAAGCGGTGCTGCGCGCACTCGCCCCCGTACAGGAGTCGCTGCAGGCGATGCAGGCCAAGGTCGAACTCCTCGAGCGCGAACGCAGCGAGCAGTTCGGATCCGTCGCCGAGCAGCTGCGACTCGGGCGCGAGACCGACGAGGCTCTGCGATCCACGACCGAGTCGCTCGCCGGCGCCCTCCGCTCGAGCGCCGCCCGCGGTGTTTGGGGCGAAACGCAGCTCCGACGCATCGTCGAGTCGGCGGGGCTCACGCGCTACGTCGACTTCGAGCTGCAGTCCAGCATCTCGTCCGACAGCGGGGCGGGTCGGCCCGATCTGATCGTGCGTCTCCCGGGCGACAAGGCGCTCGCGGTCGACGCGAAGGTGCCCCTCGACTCCTATCTCGAAGCCAGCGCCATCCCCGTCACGGCGCAGGGTGACGACGCCCGGCGCCGCAAGGCGTTGCTGGCCGCGCACGTCAAAGCGGTCCGCGCTCACGTCGATGCGCTGGCGAAGAAGGCCTACTGGCAGGGTCTCAGCTCGAGTCCCGAGTTCGTGGTGTGTTTCATCCCGAGCGAGTCACTCCTCGCTGCGGCTCTCGACGAAGATCCCGCGCTGCTCGACTACGCGTTCAGCCGTCGCGTTGCGCTCGCCTCACCGGTCAACCTGTGGGCGGTGCTGAAGACCGTGGCCTACACCTGGACGCAGCAGGACGTCTCCGACGAGGCCCGGCGCCTGTTCGACCTCGGCAACGAGCTGTATCAGCGGCTCGGCGGCCTCGCATCGCACGCGAACGACCTGCGGCGCGCGATCGAGCGAACGGTCGAGTCCTACAACAAGTTCGTGGGAACGCTCGAGAGCCGGGTGCTCGTGACGGCACGGAAGTTCCCGGGCATCGACGAGACGCGGCTCGAAGCGGCGAACCCGCCCGCGCCGATCGAGACATCGACGCGGATGACGACGGCTCCCGAGCTGCTCAGCGCAGACGTCGGTGAACTGCGTGAGCGGCTGTGAGGACGACCGGAAGAGTCGCCCGGTCAGGCGGGGAACATGTTGACGAGGCCGACGACGGCGACCGACACCGCGACGAAAGCGCCGATCATCCACCACGCGCTCATCTGATGTCCCTCGGGGTGGCGCCGGCGCAGCAGCACGTCCGGACGTCGCGCGGGGTCGATCGTCACCGCGACCTGACCGGTCGGCGGGTTGTTTGCTGTCATCGACATGGTTCTCCGGGGTGCTGACGTGAGGGTGGTCATCGCCGTTGATACCGGTGCCCATTCTGACAGAGGCTTCCTGGGAGCATCAGTGGTTGACACGCAGTCGTGTCGCGATAGTTACCCGGCCGAACTCAGAGCCACTTCGACGTGAGGTGCTCCGAGGTGATTCGGCGCAACGTTCCCGAGGCGCCACGCAGCACGACGCTCTCGGTGTAGACGTAGTCGCCTTCCCGTCGAACACCCCCGACGAGCTCGCCGTTGGTCACGCCGGTCGCGACGAAGATCGTGTTCTTACCGCGCACGAGATCATCCGCCTCGTACACGTGACCGTCGAGGCTGAGGCCCGCGTCGATGCCGCGCTGCTTCTCATCGTCGTCGCGCGCCCACAGCCGGCCCTGGATGTGGCCGCCGAGAGCCTTGATGGCGCACGCCGTGACGATGCCCTCCGGGCTGCCGCCGATGCCCACGCACATGTCCGTTCGGGCGTTATGCCGTGCGGCGTTGATCCCGCCGGCGACGTCGCCGTCGCTCATCAGTCGCGTCCCCGCGCCGGCATCCCGGATCTCCTGGATCAGCTGCGCGTGGCGAGGCCGGTTCAGGACCGACACCACTAGTTCGTCGACCGGCTTGCCGAGCGCCTTCGCGAGCCGTCGGATGTTCTCGGCGATCGGCAGCCGGATGTCGACGACACCGACGCCCGCCGGCCCCGTGACGAGCTTGTCCATGTAGAACACCGACGAAGCATCGAGCATCGCCCCCCGGTCCGCCACCGCGATGACGGAGAGGGCGTTGTTACGCCCCTCGGCAGTCAATGTGGTGCCGTCGATCGGGTCGACGGCGATATCGGCCTGCGGGCCGCGACCGGTGCCGACCTTCTCGCCGTTGAACAGCATCGGAGCGGCATCCTTCTCGCCCTCGCCGATGACGATCACCCCGTCGAAGTTCACCGTCGTGAGGAACGCCCGCATCGCGTCGACCGCCGCCCCGTCGGCGAGTTCCTTCTGCCCGCGACCGATGAACGGCACCGAACGGATCGCCGCCGCCTCGGTCGCGCGCACGAGTTCGAGCGCGAGGTTTCGGTCGGGATGCAGCGGACTCATGTCGGCGGTCAAACTCACCATGGGCCACAGCATAGGTGCGGGCAGGCGTGAGGATCCGCCGCTTTCGGCCGCGCGCCCACGAAGGAATAGGGATTCTTAACGATTCCGTACATCCGGCCGCGCCGCGAACCCTTGGCAACAAGCGGCGTCGTTTCTCCGGCCGCCCCGCGGACGGCGGCAGCGGCCTTCGATAAAGTGGGCTCGGTAACACCGCCGATTTGAGGAGCTCTCATGCCCATCGCCACCCCCGAACAGTACGCAGAGATGCTGGATCGCGCGAAGGCCGGTGGTTTCGCCTACCCCGCCATCAACGCTGCCAGCTCGCAGTCCATCAACGCCGTCCTCCAGGGCCTGACCGAGGCCGGTTCCGACGGCATCATCCAGGTCACGACCGGTGGCGCCGACTACTTCGCCGGACACACCGTCAAGGGTCGCGCGACCGGCGCGCTCGCCTTCGCGAAGTTCGCGCACGAGGTCGCCAAGAACTACCCCATCACGGTCGCGCTCCACACCGACCACTGCCCGAAGCCCGCGCTCGATGACTTCCTGCTGCCGCTCATTACGGCATCGGAAGAGGCGGTCGCCGACGGCGGCCAGCCGATCTTCCAGTCGCACATGTGGGACGGCTCGGCCGTGCCGCTCGCAGAGAACATCGAGATCGCGAAGGAGCTGCTGCCCCGGATCAAGGCGATCCGCGCCATCCTCGAGGTCGAGATCGGCGTCGTCGGCGGCGAAGAAGACGGTGTCCAGCACGAAGGCTCCAACGACGCCCTCTACACCACGACCGGTGACGTGTCGCAGGTCGTCGACGCCCTCGGTCTCGGCGACCAGGGCCGCTGGATCGCCGCGCTCACATTCGGCAACGTCCACGGCGTCTACAAGCCGGGCAACGTCAAGCTCAAGCCCGAGCTGCTCGGCGAGATCCAGGCCGGCATCGCCTCGAAGTTCGGGACGGGCGAGAAGCCGCTCGACCTCGTCTTCCACGGCGGCAGCGGTTCGACCGACGAAGAGATCGCCCTCGCCGTCGCGAACGGCGTCGTGAAGATGAACATCGACACCGACACCCAGTACGCCTTCACGCGTTCGGTCGCCGGATTCATGTTCCAGAACTACGACGGCGTCCTGAAGGTCGACGGCGAGGTCGGCAACAAGAAGGCTTACGACCCGCGCGCGTGGGGCAAGAAGGCCGAATCCGCGATGGCTGCTCGCGTCGTCGAGGCGACCAAGCAGCTCGGCTCGTTCGGCAAGTCCCAGAGCTGACCACCAGCACGCGAACGACGACGCCCCGCGGATCAGTCCGCGGGGCGTCGTCGTTCGTCCTGGCCCGGATCAGCGGATCGTGGTCAGCCCGTCGAGAACACCGGGGTCCGACAGCAGCGGCGCCGCCAGCAGCAGGCTCACGATCACGAAGGTGACGATGGCGCCGACCAGCGGGATCCACCACGACAGACGGCGCAGCGACAACGACCACCACGACAGCACCGCGGTCAGCAGCCATCCGGCGCCGTAGACCACGGCGGCGGTGACGCCCCAGGCGCGTCCACCGGCGGGGTCGGCGAGCGTCGCGTCGATACCCGCCATATCCATCCACGTCTGCGCGAATCCGGCGAAGTCGACGAGCTGCGGGATCGCGCCCAGCACCGTGACCAGCCCGTAGGCGAGGAGAGCGACCGTGATGACGCGGTCGGCGAGTCGCGACGGACGCGCAGCCGACGTGGTCGGGCGCGGGGACGCGAGCCGCTGTGGCGCGGAGTCGTGGTGATGGGATGCCGCTGAGCCCGCCGGCACCTGCGCCGTCTCGACGACATCGGGGTGCGGCGCCTCTCCGCCGAGTGCCGCGATCCGGGCGCGCTGCTCCTCGGGGGTGGCGTATTCGCCGTACTGCGGGCGAGGGCGTTCCTGGTCGTCCATCATCGACCCCGTCCGCCGCGCGCGCGGGCATCTTGTTTGCCCGCGGCGTCGGTGCGCAGTTCCTTCGGCAGCGAGAACATGAGGTCCTCCTCCGCCGTGCGGATCTCGTCGACGTCGGCATAGCCCGCGTCTGCCAGGCTCGCGAGCACCTGCTGCACGAGCACCTCGGGCACCGACGCGCCGCTCGTGACCCCGACGGTGCGTACGCCCTCGAGCCACTCCTGGCGGATCTCGTCGGCGTAGTCGATGCGGTGAGCAGCGCGCGCGCCATACTCGAGCGCGACCTCGACGAGCCGCACGCTGTTGGACGAGTTCGCCGACCCCACGACGATGACGAGGTCGGTCTCGGCGGCGATCTTCTTGATCGCGACCTGACGGTTCTGGGTCGCGTAGCAGATGTCGTCCGACGGCGGATCCTGGAGCTCCGGGAACCGGGCGCGCAGGCGACGCACGGTCTCCATCGTCTCGTCGACCGAGAGCGTCGTCTGCGACAGCCACACCACCCGCGAAGGATCGCGGACCTCGACGGTGTCGGCGTGCTCGGGAGACGTGACGACCGTGATGTGCTCGGGCGCCTCGCCTGCGGTGCCCTCGACCTCTTCGTGTCCTTCGTGTCCGATGAGCAGGATCTCGCGATCATCGCGCGCGAACCGCACGGCCTCGCGGTGGACCTTCGTCACGAGCGGGCACGTCGCGTCGATCGCCTGCAGGCCCCGGTCCGACGCTGCGGACACGACCGCGGGCGACACGCCGTGCGCGCTGAAGACGACGTGCGCGCCCTCGGGAACGACGTCGACCTCGTCGACGAACACGGCGCCCCGTTCCTCCAGCTCACGAACGACGTGGATGTTGTGCACGATCTGCTTGCGCACGTAGACGGGAGCGCCGAAACGCTCGAGCGCCTTCTCGACGGCGACGACGGCACGGTCGACCCCGGCGCAGTATCCGCGCGGCGCTGCCAGCAGCACCCGCTTGGCGGCGCCCACAGGGATATCCTGGAGACGGCCGTGACGCCCCGGCACGCGGGGAACGGGCAGCCGGACGGCGGGAGTGCTCACTCCTCGATTCTACGAGGCGCATCCTGCCGGCCGCTCGGAACCGGCCGTGAGGAGCCCTATGCCGTCGTTCGAGACCGCGTCCGATCAGGCGCCGCCGCCGGATGCCGTCCACCCCCGCGACTCCTCGCCGCAGACGCCGACGTCGATCTCGCGACTCAACGAGACCATCCGCGACTTCGTGCAGCGGTGGAACGCGGTGTGGGTCGAGGGCGAGATCACCTCGTGGAACCTGCGAGGCGGGCATGTGTTCGGCCGTCTGAAGGATGCCGAAGCGGATGCCGCGCTGTCGTTCCGCCTCTGGTCGAGCACCCTGCAGCGCCTCGGCTCGAACCCGCAGGTCGGTGACCGCGTCGTCGCCTGTGTGAAGAGCGACTACTTCGTGAAGTCGGGCGACTTCTCCTTCACGGTCTCGGCCATGCGCCCGACGGGGCTCGGCGACCAGCTCGTCCAGCTCGAGCGGCTCCGCTCCCAGCTGCGAGCGGAGGGGCTCTTCGATCCGTCCCGCAAGAAGGCTCTGCCCTTCCTCCCCCACACCATCGGTCTGATCACGGGCGAGCGCAGCGACGCCGAGCGCGACGTGCACCGCAACGCCGAGTTGCGGTGGCCCCACGTCGCCTTCCGCACGGTGCACGCGGCCGTGCAGGGCGATCGATGCGTGCCCGAGACGATCGCGGCGCTGCGCACCCTCGACGCCGACCCCGAGGTCGACGTCATCATCATCGCCCGCGGCGGAGGCGACCCGCAGACTCTCCTGGGCTTCAGCGACGAGCGGCTGCTCCGCGCCGTGGCGGCGGCCACGACACCCGTCGTCTCGGCCATCGGCCACGAGAACGACCACCCACTGCTCGACGACGTCGCCGACCTGCGCGCGTCGACGCCGACCGATGCCGCCAAGCGCGTCGTGCCCGACGTCGTGGAACAGCGCGCGCTCGTGGAGCAGCTGCGCAGCCGCGCCCGGACCCGATTGACGCAGCGGGTCGCGCACGATCTCGCGCAGCTCGAACAGCTTCGATCGCGGCCCGTGCTGCGCAACCCCGAGTCGCTCATGACGACCCGCGCTCACGAGCTGCACATCCTCACGGCCCGCGGACGCGACATCGTGACGCGTCGCATGGACAGCGCGGGGCACGAGGTCGCTCGGCTCCGCGCGACTCTCCGCGCGCTGTCGCCGGGCGCGACGCTCGATCGCGGCTACGCGATCGCACATCTCGACGCCGGCGTCATCGTCCGTGAGGCGGCCCAGGCGCCGGCGGGCTCGCGCGTGACCGTCACCGTCGGTCGCGGCGCCTTCGCGGCGCGATCCGAGGGCGCCATCGACGACGGCGCCGCGCCCGCGGACGCGGCGGGCGCACCGACGGACCCGTCCTAGAATGGCTGACATGACTCCGCCGGCCGAAGGGCTCTCCGCCGACGTCGAGACCCTCAGCTTCGAACAGGCGCGCGACGAGCTCGTCCGTGTGGTTGCCGAGCTCGAGCAGGGGGCGCCGACTCTCGAGCAGTCGCTCGCCCTCTGGACGCGGGGCGAACAGCTCGCCGCACGATGCGAGGAATGGCTGCTGGGTGCCAAGCGCCGGCTCGACGAAGCGCGCGCGACGCGCGCGGACGACGCGTGATGGCCAAGGGCCCCCGCGTCGTCGCCGAGCTCGGGCGCCCCGAGACCCCCGACGAGACCGCGGCGCGCAAGGCGGCGTCGTCGCAGGTCTACCGATCGAGCCAGAACGTCCGCAACCTGCTGGCCGCACTCATCGTCACGGTCGCCGTGGTGGCCGTCATCGTCTTCGCCGTGCCTCGCGGCTCGGTACCCGAGCAACCCGGCATCGACGTCGCGGCGGTCGCGAGCGACCTCGGCTCGGGCATCGGCCGGCAGCTCGTCGCGCCGACGGTTCCCGAGACGTGGCGCGTGAACAAGGCCGAGCTCGCCGGAGACGACGTCCAGACCTGGGAGATCGTCTACGCCCCCGCGAGCGGATACGTCAACGTGCAGCAGGCATTCGACGCCGACGCCGGTTGGGCATCACGTCAGATCAGCGGCTCACGAACCACGTCGACCGAGACCATCGACGGGGTGGCGTGGGAAGTCTTCGAGATCCCCGACCCCGCTCGAGCCGGGAACATCTCCTACGCCCTGACGACCCAGGCGGGAGCCGACACGATCCTCGTCTACGGCGGCGGGGCCATCGACGCCGAGACCGTGCGCACCGCCGCGCGCGGCCTCGCGACACAGATCGTCGAACTGCAGGAGGAGACACCATGACGTCGACCGCGGCCGCTCCGGCATCCCCCACTCCCCAGGAAGCCTGGGATGAGATGCGGGCGGGCAACATCCGTTTCGTCGAAGGCACCCCGCGCCACCCCCGTCAGGACGTCGAGCGCCGCCACGAGATCGCCGGCTCGCAGACCCCGCGCGCCGCGCTGTTCGGCTGCTCCGACTCGCGCCTGGCCGCGGAGATCATCTTCGATGAAGGCCTCGGCGACCTTTTCGTGATCCGAAACGCCGGCCAGGTGATCTCCGACTCCGTCGTCGGCAGCCTCGAGTACGCGGTCGCGGTCCTGAACGTCCCGCTCATCGTCGTCCTCGCGCACGACGCGTGCGGCGCCGTGCGCGCCGCGATCGAGAGCACCGGGGTGGACGCTCCCCCGCTGCCGCCGCTCATCTGGCGGCAGATCTCTCCCATCGTGCCCGCCGTCCGCCGCGTGCTGCGGGCCGGGGCCGACTCCGGCATCACCCCCGAGAACGTCGACGCCGAGGTCGTCGGACGCGAGCACCTGCGCGACACGGTCGGGCAGCTGCTGCACGCATCCGAGCTCATCAGCACCGCCGTCGCCGAGGGCCGGCTGGCGATCGTCGGCGCGAACTACCGGCTCGGCGAGGGCGCCGCAGAACCCTCCATCATCCTCGGCGACGTCCACGACGACGCCGCATCCTGACGACATCCCCACCGAGAGAGGAACAACGACGTGACCGACATCGAGTACCGCATCGAGCACGACACCATGGGAGAGGTCCGCGTCCCCAAGGACGCCCTCTACGCCGCGCAGACCCAGCGCGCGGTCGAGAACTTCCCGATTTCGGGCTCCGGACTCGAGTCGAGCCAGATCGCCGCGCTCGCGCGGATCAAGAAGGCCGCCGCGCTCGCCAACAAAGAGCTCGGGACGCTCGACCCCGCCATCGCCGACGCGATCGCCGCCGCCGCCGATGAGGTCGTCACCGGCCGCCACGACGCCCACTTCCCCGTCGACACGTACCAGACCGGCTCGGGTACGTCGTCGAACATGAACATGAACGAGGTGCTCGCCACCCTCGCGACTCGTGCGCTCGGCAGCACGGTGCACCCGAACGATCACGTCAACGCCTCGCAGTCGTCCAACGACGTCTTCCCGACGTCGGTGCACATCGCCGTGACCCAGGCGCTCATCGACGACCTCATCCCCTCGCTCGACCACCTGGCGGTCGCCTTCGAGACCAAGGCGGAGGAGTGGAAGGATGTCGTGAAGTCCGGCCGGACACACCTCATGGACGCGACGCCGGTCACCCTCGGGCAGGAGTTCGGCGGATACGCACGCCAGATGCGTCTCGGCATCGAGCGCGTCCAGGCCGTGCTGCCCCGCGTCGGCGAAGTGCCCCTCGGCGGCACCGCCGTCGGGACGGGGATCAACACGCCTCTCGGCTTCCCGCAGAAGGTCATCGAGCTGCTCGCGGCCGAGACCGAGCTGCCGATCACCGAGGCGAAGGACCACTTCGAGGCTCAGGCCAACCGTGACGGTCTCGTCGAGGCGTCGGGGGCCCTTCGCACCATCGCCGTGTCGCTGACGAAGATCAACAACGACATCCGCTGGATGGGCTCGGGCCCGAACACCGGCCTCGGCGAGCTGCACATCCCCGACCTCCAGCCCGGCTCCTCGATCATGCCCGGCAAGGTCAACCCCGTCGTCCCCGAGGCCGTGCTGATGGTGTCGGCGCGGGTCATCGGCAACGACGCGACGGTCGCCTGGGCCGGCGCTTCGGGCTCGTTCGAGCTCAACGTCGCGATCCCCGTCATGGGAACCGCCCTGCTCGAGTCGATCCGCCTGCTCTCGAACGCCGTGCGTGTGCTCGCCGACAAGACGGTGGCCGGCCTGCAGGCGAACGTCGAGCGCGCAGCGGCGTTCGCCGGGATGTCGCCGTCGATCGTCACCCCGCTCAACAAGCTCATCGGGTACGAGGCCGCCGCGAAGATCGCCAAGCACTCCGTCGCGAAGGGCATCACCGTCCGCGAAGCGGTGATCGACCTGGGCTACGTCGAGCGGGGCGAGCTGACCGAAGCGCAGCTCGACGACAAGCTCGACCTGCTCTCGATGACTCACCCTGGTTGATAATCGGAGGGTGAACCCGTCGCGGTCGGAAGCCCGGCGCGCACGCATCCTGGGGATCGTCCTGGTGATCGTGTGCGCCGGCTTCGTCGTCGCCGCGATCGGCTCGCTGCTGGTCTTCCTCCTCGTCGGGGCGCGCCTCCCGTGGGCGGCGGTGCTGGTCTTCGCCCTCGTCGGGCTCGCGACCCTTCTCACCGTGGGGCTCGTCGGGTGGCCCCTGTTGGCGACACCGCCCCGCGAGGCGGCTGCGCAGGATGCCTTCGACGCCGCGGTCGAATCCCAGCGTCGGCTGCTCGACGACGTCCGCCACGAACTGAAAACGCCGATCGCGATCGTGCGCGGGCACCTCGAGCTCGTCGACGCGAGCGACCCGGCCGACGTCGACGCCGTGCGTGAGATCGCGATCGGCGAGCTCGACCGGATGACGCGACTCATCGGCGACATCGATCTTCTCGCCTCCGTGGAGGGCGAACGCTTCACGATGGACGAGGTCGACATCGAGAGCCTCACCCAGAGGGTCGTCGACCTGGTCACCGTGATCCCGGGACACGAATGGGCGGTGGAGTCGACACAGCGCGGCATCATCCACGGCGACGCGGACCGTCTGCTGCAGGCCTGGCTGCAGCTCGCCGACAACGCCGCCAAACACACCCCCGCCGGCACCGCGATCGAGCTCGGCAGCGGTGTCTACGCGGGGGCCTTCCACCTCTGGGTCCGCGACCACGGCCCCGGCATCCCGCCGGCTGCCCGACACCGCATCTTCCGCCGCTTCGACCGGGGCGGTCGGCGTCGTTCGGCGGGCGGGTCCGGACTGGGCCTCGCGATCGTCGACGCCATCGCCAAAGGCCACGGCGGCTCCTGCACCGTCACCGAGACACCCGGCGGCGGCGCCACCTTCACCATCACGATCCCGCTCCGCTCGACCCTGCGCCTACCGGCGCCGGTGCGGGCCGGGGAAGTCGTGCTCCAGCGCAAGGAGATCGGATGACCCGCATCCTGCTCGTCGATGACGAACCCCACATCATCGCCCTCCTCGAGCGCGCCTTGCGCACCGAGAACCTCGAGCCCGTCGTCGCCGAGGACGGTGAGACGGCGCTCGAGCTGCTCGACACCGAGGAGATCGACCTGGTCATCCTCGACGTCGGGCTGCCGGGCATCGACGGCTTCGACGTCCTGCGCCGCATCCGCGCGTCGGGTTCGGCCGTCCCCGTGATCATGCTGACGGCGCGCAGCGGCACGAACGACACCGTCGAGGGCCTGGATGCCGGCGCGAGCGACTACGTGCCCAAGCCGTTCGTCGTGGCTGAGCTCCTCGCCCGGGTGCGGTCGCGCCTGCGCGAGACTCCGGGGCCGGCCACCGTCATCACGCGCGACGGAGTGAGCCTCGACATGCTGACCCGGCGCGCCACGGTCGACGGCCGCGACATCGACCTGTCGGCACGCGAGTTCGCCCTCGCGGAGCAATTCCTCCGCCACGCCGGCGAGGTCCTCAGCCGTGAGACGTTGCTGAGCCGGGTGTGGGAGCTCGACTTCGACCCCGGCTCCAACGTCGTCGACGTGTACGTGCGCTATCTGCGGGGCAAGGTCGGCGCATCCCGCATCGTCACGGTCCGGGGCGAGGGGTACCGCTGGGACTGAGGCCGGCTCCGCACTCTGCGGAACGGAGCCGGCGCGTCCCGTTCCTCAGCTGAGCTCGCCGGCTTCCAACAGGTCGGTGACGAGCGCCGCGATAGCCGAACGCTCCGAGCGCGTGAGCGTCACGTGTCCGAACAGGTCATGGCCCTTGAGCGTCTCGATCACCGATGCGATGCCGTCGTGACGACCGACCCGGAGGTTGTCGCGCTGGCCCACGTCGTGTGTGAGCACGACACGCGAGTTCTGACCGATCCGGCTGAGTACCGTCAGCAGGACGTTGCGCTCGAGCGACTGCGCCTCGTCGACGATGACGAACGCGTCGTGCAGCGAACGTCCGCGGATGTGGGTCAGCGGCAGCACCTCGAGCAGCCCGCGGGCGATGATCTCCTCCACGACGTTGCCGGAGACGACCGAACCCAGCGTGTCGAAGATGGCTTGACCCCAGGGGCTCATCTTCTCCTGGGCATCGCCGGGGAGGTACCCGAGCTCCTGGCCACCGACGGCGAAGAGCGGACGGAACACGATGATCTTGCGCTGCTGCTGCCGTTCGAGCACCGACTCCAGCGCCGCGCACAGCGCGAGTGCCGACTTGCCGGTTCCGGCCCGGCCTCCCAGCGACACGATGCCGACATCCGGATCGAGGAGCAGGTCGATCGCGATCCGCTGCTCGGCGGAGCGTCCGTGCAGCCCGAAGACGTCGCGATCACCGCGCACGAGCCGGAACGACCCGGGACCGGTCACCCGCCCGAGGGCCGACCCCCGCTCCGAGTGGATCACGAGCCCGGTGTTCACGGGCACCCCGCGCACCTGGTCGCTCGTGGCGACCTCGCTCTCGTACAGGTCGCTCATCTCGTCGCCCGAGAGATCGATGCCCGCGATGCCGGTCCATCCCGAGTCCACGGCCTGCTCGGCCAGATACTCCTCGGCACTGATGCCGAGCGAGGCAGCTTTGACACGCATCGGAAGGTCCTTCGACACCACCGTGACGGGCTGGCCTTCGTGGGCGAGGTGCATCGCGACGGCGAGGATGCGCGTGTCGTTGTCGCCGAGGCGCATCCCGGCCGGCAGCACCGAGGGATCGGTGTTCGTCAGCTCGACGCGCAGCGTGCCGCCCTCACCGACGGGAACCGGGAAGTCGAGCCGACCGTGCTCGACCCGCAGGTCGTCGAGGTGTCGCAGCGCCTGGCGCGCGAAGTAGCCGATCTCGGGATCGTGCCGCTTGGCTTCGAGTTCGGTGACGACCACGACGGGGACGACGACCGAGTGCTCGGCGAAGCGGAACAACGCTCGCGGATCACTCAGCAGCACCGATGTGTCCAGAACGTAGGTGCGCAGCTCCTGATCGAGGTCGTCACCTCCGTAGTGGATGACGCGACGCTGCTGCTCTGTTGCTCGTGCGGCCACAACCCACTCCCCGCCTCGGGTGTCTCACCCGATTAACACGAGTCGACCGTGGGTCACGAGTCGTGAGAAGGCCGACTCGAACGGGCGCCGTGCCCGTTGCGACGACAGTACGGCGGGTGACCGGCAGCGGGAGAAACCGACACGCCCACGAACGTTTCGAGACGGTGAACTCTGCGTTGCGGGCGTCGGCGTCAGCCGCCGAATCGACGATCGCGCGTCGCGAAGTCGCGGATCGCGCGCAGGAAGTCCACTTCGCGCAGGTCGGGTCCGAGCGCCTCGACGAAGTAGAACTCGCTGTGCGCGGACTGCCAGAGCAGGAAGTCGCTCAGCCGCTGCTCGCCCGAGGTCCGGATGACGAGGTCGGGATCGGCCTGTCCGCCGGTGTAGAGGTGCTCGCCGATCTGCTCCGGGGTCAGGCTCTCCGCGAGCTCTTCCATCGACCCACCCCGCTCGTGGTGGCTCGTGATGATGCTCCGCACGGCATCCACGATCTCGCCGCGCCCGCCGTAGCCGACTGCCAGGTTGACGTGGAGCCCGGTGTTGTCCCGCGTGTGCGCCTCCGCCTTCGCGAGGACCCGCGCGAGGTCATCCGGGAGCTGAGCGGCCCGGCCGACGTGCTGGACGCGCCAACCCGGCTCGTTCGAGAGCGTCTCGGCGAGCTCTGCGATGATCTCAAGCAGGTCGGCGAGCTCGCGCGAGTCGCGCTTGGCGAGATTGTCGTGCGACAGCAGGTACAGCGACACGACGCGGATGCCGAGCTCGTCGCACCAGCGGAGGAACTCGTGCATCTTCGCCGCGCCGGCACGGTGCCCCTCGGCGGGAGTCGGATATCCCGCCTGGCGCGCCCAGCGCCGATTGCCATCGATCATCATCGCGACGTGATGTGGAACCGTCTCCGGTGTCAGGTGCCGGCGCAGCCGGGACGCATACAGTCGATAGAGGGGTCCTCGTCCGCGGTTCGCAGCCACTCCCCTACGCTACTCCCCGACCTCATGTGAACGCTGGCATACGGCGGCGCGTACGCTCGTCATTGTGACCGGACCCGCACCCGATGAGGGCGTCGAGATGCCCCAGCTGCCTCTGTTGGACGCCGCCGCCGCGAGCGCGCAGATCGAGCTCCGCCCGACCTGGCGCGGCTGGATCCACGCGGCGACCTTCCCCGTGGCGATTGCCGCCGGCATCGTCCTGATCGTGCTCGCGCACGGAGCGCCGGCGAAGTGGGCGAGCGCCGTGTTCATGACGACCTCGCTGCTGCTGTTCGGAAACTCCGCGCTCTATCACCGCTTCGACTGGAAGCCGCGCACCAAGGCGATCCTCAAACGCATCGACCATGCGAACATCCTTCTGCTGATCGCCGGCACCTACACGCCGCTGGCCGTGCTGGCCCTCCCGACCGACCAGACGGTGCTGCTGCTGTCGTTGGTGTGGGGTGGTGCGATCGCAGGGATCTTCTTCCGCGTGTTCTGGATACACGCGCCGCGCTGGCTCTACGTCGCGCTCTACCTCGCGTTGGGCTGGGGTGCGGTGATGTACATCGTCCCGCTCTTCGAGGCCAACGCCGCCATGATGGTGCTCGTGATCGTCGGCGGGTTGCTCTACAGCGGTGGAGCCGTGGTCTACGCGATCAAGAAGCCGAACCCGTGGCCCGGGCACTTCGGGTTCCACGAGATCTTCCACGTGTGCACGGTCCTGGCGTTCCTCTGCCACTGGACGGCGTGCCTGCTCATCGCGCTCGAGCCCGCGTACCACGCCGGCTGACGCGCCCGGCGGGCGGTCAGCGCGTGTCGGCGTCCCGCTCGCCGCGTGCGGCGGCGTCCTCCTCGTCGAGCTGCTCGCGCACCTCGGCTCGGTAGCGCCCGCGACGCACACGCCGCAGCATGTCGAGCAACAGGAGCACGACGGCGATCGTCAGGATCACGATCGCTCCGAAGCCCCACGGTCCGGGGGTGACCGACGTGGGGTCGACCGTGATCTCGGGAATCGGTGTCGCCGCCGATATGAGCCACAGTTGGGAGTTCATGGTTCCTCGATCTGCGCGAGAAGCGCTTAGCCTGGAAACACCAGCCTAATCCCGTCAGAACCGCCTCGGAGACCGCCACGATGACCACACAGCTCAAGCTCGACCAGCGATACGGTCGGACGCGCGACAAGCGCTCGCGCCGCATCCTGATCGCCGTCGCGAGCGTGCTGGGTGCGGGTGTTCTCGGACTCGTGGCGTGGACTACCGTGACCGGGGCGATCAACTCCGTCGACACCGACGCGACCGGATTCCAGGTGATCGACGAACACTCCGTCGTCGTCTCGTTCCAGGTCAGCGGGGCTCGAGACAAACCGCTCGCCTGCGCCCTCGAGGCGCAGGACACCGAGCACGGCGTGGTCGGATGGCGCGTCGTGGAGTACCCGGCTGCAGACGGCGTCTCTCGGGCGTTCACCGAGACGATTCCGACCGTCGCCCTCGCGACGAATGGTTTGGTGACCTCTTGCTGGATCCCGTAGTCTAGGTCTTTCTTGTGCGCCCCGGTCGGATGCCGGGGCGTTCGCCATAGGCGGCTGTGTGCCGCGCCAGTGCAAGGAGATCACATGTCGAACGACGCTCCCGTCACCTTCCTCACGCAGGACGCCTACGACCGTCTCGTCGCGGAGCTCGAACACCTCTCGACGACGGGGCGCGAGGAGATCGCCAAGCGCATCGAGGCCGCGCGCGAGGAAGGCGACCTGAAGGAGAACGGCGGCTACCACGCCGCGAAGGACGAGCAGGGAAAGCAGGAAGCGCGCATCCGCACCCTCCAGCAGCTACTCAAGGACGCCACCGTCGGCGAGGCTCCCGAGTCCGACGGCACGGTGCTCTCGGGCACCGTCGTCACGGCGCTCGTCGCGGGCGGCGAAGAGGTCTTCCTGCTCGGCAGCCGCGAGATCGCGGCTGGTTCCGAGCTCGACGTCTACAGCGAGGCCTCACCCCTCGGCGAGGCGATCCTCGGCCTCAAGGAGGGCGAGAAGACCTCGTACACCGCCCCGAACGGCCGCGAGATCTCGGTCGAGATCGTCAAGGTCGAGACCTACTCGGGACAGTGACCCGCGCGCTTCGCGCCGGCGCTCGTCAATCGGAGACGACCGTCGGCGCGAAGCCGGCATCCTCGAGGACCGCGATGACCTGAGCGCGGTGCTCCTCGCCTCGCGTCTCGACGCTCAGCTGAAGGATGACCTCGCTGATCTGCAGTCCCTGCCCATGGCGCGTGTGCAGCACCTCGATCACGTTGGCACCCGCCACCGACAGCAGCTCCGAGACTCTCGCCAGCTGACCGGGGCGGTCGGGCAGGGGGATCTGCAGCGTCATGTAGCGACCGGATGCCGCGAGCCCGTGCGCCACGACGCGCTGGAGCAGCAACGGGTCGATGTTCCCGCCCGAGAGGACGGCGACCGTCGGTCCCGATGCCGTGATCTTGCCGGCGAGGATGGCGGCGACACCGACGGCACCCGCCGGCTCGACGACCTGCTTAGCACGCTCGAGAAGCACCAGGAGCGCCCGGGCGATGTCGTCGTCCGAGACGGTGACGACCTCATCGACGAGCTCGCGGATGACGGCGAACGTCTCGTCGCCCGGGCGCGCGACCGCGATGCCGTCGGCGATCGTCGGGGTCGTCTCGACGGCCAGCGGCATCCCCGCGGCGAGCGATGACGGGTAGGCGGCGGCGTTCTCCGCCTGCACCCCGATCACGCGCACGCGCCGCCCCTCGGCCGCAGCGCGCCCCTTCACGGCTGCAGCGACACCGGCGATGAGCCCGCCTCCCCCGATCGGGATGAGGAGCGTCTCGATGTCGGGCACCTGATCGACGAGCTCGAGACCCAGGGTTCCTTGGCCCGTGATGACATCGGGGTGGTCGAACGGGTGGATGAGCACCGCACCGGTGCGTTCGGCGAACTCCGCCGCGAGCCTCAGCGGCGTCTCGACGGTCGCGCCTTCGAGCACGACGTCGGCGCCGTACCCGCGGGTGGCCAGGAGTTTGGGCACGGGCACACCCAACGGCATGAAGATCGTCGCCCGGATGCCGAGCTTCTGCGCCGCGAGCGCGACGCCCTGGGCGTGGTTGCCCGCCGAGGCCGCGACGACGCCGCGGGCGCGCTCCTCCTCGGTGAGGCGCGAGAGGCGGTAGGTCGCGCCGCGGATCTTGAACGACCCGGTGCGCTGCAGGTTCTCGAGCTTCAGATACACCGGCACGCCGAGAAGATCCGAGAGGTGCTCGGAATACTCCATGGGGGTGCGGGTGACGACGCCGTCGAGCACCGCCGCGGCTGCGTCGAGATCGGCCGGAGTGGGTCCGGTCATGCGTTCTTCCTCCGGTCTCGGGGCACGGTGCTCCAGATCATCTCATCGGGCCGCGGCGCGACCCCTGTCTCCCACGATCGTCGCGATATGTAGAGCACGACGACGTTGACGAAGGCGGCAAGGGGTACCGCGAACAACGCACCGGGGATGCCTGCGATCATTGCTCCGCCGGCGACGACGATGACGACGGCGAGCGGGTGGACCTTGACGGCAGAGCCCATGAGCAGTGGCTGCAGGATGTGCCCCTCGAGCTGCTGCACGCCGAGCACGATCACGAGCATCCACAGGGCGATCCAGGGGCCGTTGTAGACGAGCGCCAGGAAGACCGCGAGAGCACCGGTGACGACGGCTCCGACGAAGGGGATGAACGCACCGAGGAAGACCAGCACCGCGATGGGGGCGGCGAGGGGCACCCCCAGGAGCAGCGCACCCAGGCCGATGCCGGTCGCGTCGATCGTCGCGACGAGGAGCTGGGTTCGGGCATAGGTCACGACGGTGCGCCAGCCCGTCCGGCCCGCGCCGTCGACCGCGGGCCGCGCCTGACGCGGGAACAGACGCACCACCCAGCGCCAGATGCGGCCCCCGTCGGCGAGGATGCACAGCAGGATGAAGAGGACGAGCAGAGCGCCCGTCGCGACATGACCCACGGTCGATCCGATCGCCAGAGCCCCGGACCACAGCAGCGAGGCCTGCTGCTCGACGAACCCCCAGCCCTGCTGGAGCAGGTCATCGATCTGCGCTGATGTGAGGTGGAGCGGGCCGTCGATGAGGTACTGCCGCAGCTGGCCGACGGCGTCGACCGTCCGCCCCTGGACCGACGGCCACTGCCGGCTGATCTGCCAGATGGCGAGCCAGAGCAGGCCCGAGATGACGGCGATCGTCGCGAGCACGCTCAGCACGATCGCCGCCCAGCGCGGCACGCGGTGCTCGAGCATCCAGAGGAGGCCCGGCCAGAGCAGCGCAGCCAGCAGGATCGCGATGAGCAGCGGGATGACCAGGAGTTTCAGCTGGATGATGATCCAGATCGCCACGCCCGCCGCCGCCGCGACCACGAGCAGCCGCCACGAGTATGCCGTGGCCAGGCGCAGGCCGCGCGGAATGCTCGGCGACGTCTCGGTGGCAACGGTCCGGGTGCGCAGGGCGTCGAAGAACGATCGCCCGACCTTGTCGTCGCTCATCCCGTCAGTCTAGGACTCCGACGCGTATCCGCCCGACCGTCGGCGGCGGTCTCAGAGCGGGTGCTCAGAACTGCACGCGCGGCGGCTCGGCGATCGCCGCGCCGTTCTCGACCTCGAAGAACTCGCGCTCGGTGAACCCGAGGCTGCGAGCGAACAGGTTGTTGGGGAACACCTTGATCTTCGTGTTCAGTTCACGCACGCCGCCGTTGTAGAAGCGGCGCGACGCCTGGATCTTGTCTTCGGTGTCGACGAGCGCCTGCTGCAGCTGCAGGAAGTTCTGGCTCGCCTGCAGTTGGGGATATGCCTCCGCCACGGCGAAGAGCGACTTCAGTGCCTGCTGGACGTGTCCCTCGGCCACACCCGCTTCTGCGGGACCGCTCGCAGAGAGAATCTCGGCGCGGGCGCGGGTGACGTTCTCGAAGACCGCCTTCTCGTGTGCGGCATATCCGCGAACCGTGTCGATGAGGTTGGGAAGAAGGTCGGCCCGACGCTTCAGCTGCACCGTGATGTCGCTCCACGCCTCGTCGACGCGGACGTTGAGCGCTACGAGCGAGTTGTACGTCGCCCACAGGTAGATGCCGACGACAGCGAGCAACGCGACGACGACGATGACCGGGATCAGCCACTCCATTGCATGTCCCCTCTCTCCGGGTCCAGTCTAACCAGCACTCGTCCGGCGCCATCGGCCGCGCCCGCGAACTCGCAGGTCTTACCCACCCCCGACGAGCCGGGAGAGCATCTCGGCCAGCTGAGCCTGTTCCCGGGATGAGAGCGGATCGAGCACCGCCCGCTCGGTGTCGAGGTGGTCCGGGAGCACGCGGTCGACGATACGCCGGCCCTCCTCGGTCAGCCGCACGATCTTTCCCCGCCCGTCAGCCGGATCGGGGTGGCGGCTGACGTACCCCAGCGCCTCGAGGCGGTTGAGTCGCTGGGCGACGGCGCTCGAGGTGATCATCGCATCGGCCGCGAGCCCGGCCGGCGTCAGCTCGTACGGCTCCCCCTGTCGGGTGAGTGTGGCGAGGACGTCGAAGGTGGCCGCGTCGATGCCGTGGCTCGCGAAGGTCGCGGCGAGGCGGGCATCAACGGATGCCGCTGCCCGTCCGAGCCGTCCGATCACAGCCATCGGGGTGACGTCGAGCCCGGGCTTCTCTCTCGCCCACTGCTCCAAGATCCGGTCGACATGGTCCATGCCCGCGATCCTAGTCGCTAAGCACTGAGCTATTATGCCTAAGTGCTTAGCAATCGGACCGCGCTCCTCGTCATGACCGCCCTCGCGCCCGTCGTCTGGGGCACCACCTACCTCACCACCACAACGTTCCTCCCGCCCGGGCATCCGCTGCTGATCGCGACGGTGCGCGCGCTGCCGGCAGGATTCATCCTGCTCCTCGTGGCACGGCGACTCCCGACCGGATCGTGGTGGTGGCGCTCGTGGGCCCTGGGCGCTCTGAACTTCACGGTGTTCTTCGGCTGCCTCTTCATCGCCGCCGATCGACTCCCGGGCGGGGTCGCCGCGGTGGTCGGCGGCATCCAGCCCCTCATCGTCGCCGTGCTCGGTTGGCGGATCCTGTCCGAGCGGCTCACCGTCGTCACGATCATCGCCGGAACGGCCGGGGTCATCGGGGTCGGACTCATCGTCGCGCCCGGCGACGCCGCGCTCGACCCCGTCGGCGTCGCCGCCGCCCTCAGCGGCGCCGTGTCGATGGCCGTCGGAACGGTGCTGACCAAGCGGTGGGGCGCCGGTCAGCCCCCGCTTGCGGTGACGGCGTGGCAGCTCCTCGCCGGCGGCATCCTTCTCGCCGCGCTCACGGCAGTCGTCGAGCCGCCGCCCGACGCGCTTCCCACGGCGCCGCAACTCGGCGCGTACGCATACCTGACGCTCGTCGGCACAGCGCTCGCGTATGTGCTCTGGTTCCGCGGCGTGCGGTCGCTCCCGACGCACCTGCCCGCCTTCGTCGGGCTGCTGAGCCCCGTCGTGGCCGTGGTGCTGGGCCTGGTCGTCGCCGGTGAGACGCTGAGCGCTCTTCAAGCCGTCGGGCTGGTGACAGTGCTCGCGTCGGTGACCGCCGCGGTGGCTCAACCGCGGACGAGAGCGTCGAACGTACCCCCGGTGGGACTCGAACCCACACTGAAGCGATTTTAAGTCGCCTGCCTCTGCCATTGGGCTACGGGGGCCCGGTCCCACGTTACCGGGCTTCCACCGGGCGGCTTGATTGGCAGTAACCGCCCACGCGCGACCCGCGAAGGGGCGCGACCTGCCAACCCAACCCGCAGCAGCACCCACGCAACCCACTCACCTGGCAGTAACCGCCCACGCGCGACCCGCGAAGCGGCACAACCTGCCCACCCAACCCGCAGCAGCACCCACGCAACCCACTCACCTGGCAGTACCCGCCCACGCGCGACCCGTGAAGGGGCACAACCTGCCAACCCAACCCGCAGCAGCCCCCACGCAACCCACTCACCTGGCAGTAACCGCCCACGCGCGACCCGCGAAGCGGCACAACCTGCCAACCCAACCCGCAGCAGCACCCACGCAACCCACTCACCTGGCAGTACCCGCCCACGCGCGACCCGTGAAGGGGCGCGACCTGCCAACCCAACCCGCAGCAGCCCCCACGCGAGACCGGGGAACGACGAGGCCCCCGTCACCGAGCGGTGCGGGGGCCTCGGGGTGCACGAGCCTCAGCTCGCGTTGACCTTGTTGTCCTTCTCGGCGGGGGCGACCGCTGCGGCGCCCTCGTCCTTCGCGACGCTCTTCGGGTCGATCGGCGGCTGCGGGTTCTCCGCGGCGGGCTGCGCGGGACGCGGACGCGCGGCGAACTCCTCGAACGCAGCACGCGGCGTGAGCGTTCCCTGCAGAGCGACGTTGTCGCGGCCGAGCCAGAAGTTCATCCACCAGTCGCCCACGACGCGCCACTTGCGCTCCCACGACGGCATCGCGAGACCGTGGTAGCCGCGGTGCGCGACCCAGGCGAAGAAGCCCTTGATCGCGATCTTGCCGGACTGGAAGACACCGTTGCCGAGGCCGAGGCCGGCGACCGCACCGAGGTTCTTGTGGAAGTACTCGCGCGGCGTCTCGCCCCGGAGCACGGCGACGAGGTTCTTCGCCAGCAGCTTGGCCTGACGCACGGCGTGCTGCGCGTTGGGCACGCAGTAGCCGCCCACGCCGCCGCCGGTCAGGTCGGGAACGGCCGAGATGTCACCGGCAGCCCAGGCGCCCTCGACGATCTCCTCGGGCGTGCCGACACGCAGATCGGCGCGGGTGCGGATGCGGCCGCGCTCCTCGACGGGCAGGTCGCTGCCGCGAACGACCGTCGGGTTCGCCATGACGCCGGCGGTCCAGATGATGACGTCGGTGGGGATGACCTCACCCGTCGACAGTGCAACGTTGCCGCCCTCGGCGCCCTGCACCTGCGTGTCGAGGTGCACGTTGGCACCCTTCTTCGCGAGGTCCTTCAGCACCCACTGGCTCGTCTCGAGCGAGACCTCGGGCATGATGCGTCCCATGGCCTCGATGAGGTGGAAGTGCGTGTCCTCGAAGCGCAGCTGCGGGTAGCTCTTCAGGAGCGACGACGCCATCGCGCGCAGCTCTGCGAACACCTCGATGCCCGCGAAGCCGCCACCGACGACGACGACGGTCAGCAGACGGTCGCGCTCGGGGCCGGCAGGCAGGTTCGCCGCACGGTCGAAGTTGGTGAGGATGCGGTCGCGGATCGCCATCGCCTCTTCGACCGTCTTCAGACCGATCGCGTTGTCAGCGATGCCCGGGATCGGGAAGGTGCGCGAGACGGCACCGGCGGTCACGACGATCTGGTCGTAGCGGTGCTCCCACGGCTCCCCCTGCTCGGGCGTGATCGTCGCGACCTTGTTGGCGTGGTCGATCTTCGTGACCTTCGCGTTGACGACGTTCGTCCGCTTGAGGTGACGGCGAAGACCGACGACGACGTGGCGGCCCTCGATCTCACCGGCCGCGACCTCGGGGAGGAACGGCTGGTAGGTCATGTAGGGCAGCGGGTCGACGATGGTGACCTCGGCCTCACCCTTGCGGAGGTGCTTCTCGAGCTTCCACGCGGTGTAGAAGCCGGCGTAGCCGCCACCGACGACGAGGATCTGGGGTACAGATGTGGACACGTTCGGAAGAACTCCTTGATCGGGGGCTCGGCTAGCGCGACGCGCGGGCCGATCGGATGCGCCGGACAGCAGCAGTGACGCCGAGCGCCACCAGTATAGCGGCCATGGTCACACCCAAGAGCGGGACGGTCCCGTACAGGAGCGTTTTCATGCTCGGCAGAAGCGGCGACCCGGCCTCGGACGGAGGGTCCGCGGCCGGCAGCTCCGGCAGCGCGACGGGCGAGGTCGTGGGCTGAGGCGCGGGCGCCTGCTCCGCCCGGCGGTAGATGCGCACCCATTCCGCGAGATCGCCCATCGGGTTCTCCGACACCGCCGGAACGGCCGCACTCACCGCAGCCGCGGCATCCAGCAGTCCGTAGCCGTAAAGCGGATCGGGCTTCGCCGAGACGCCGGGGACCGCGCGCGCGGTCTTGATGATGCGGTTGATGACGTTGTTCGCGTCGAGCCCGGGATGTGCCGAGCGCACCAGCGCGGCCACGCCCGCGACGATCGGGGCCGCGCCGCTGGTGCCGTCCCACACCACGATGCGGCCGTCGGCCGAGACGCCGAGCAGGCCCTCGCTCGGCGCCGAGATGCCGATCGTGATGCCCTGCGTCGACGCCTCCTGGCTCGCGACTCCCCCACGATCGACGCCGCCGACGGTGAGGACGCCGGGGATCGTGGCCGGCGCGCCGACGCGATCGGTTCCCGTCCCCCGGTTCCCGGCGGCGACGACGACCACCACGTCATGGTCGTAGGCGTACTGGAAGGCCGTGTCCCACGACGGGTCCCACTCGAGGAGATTCGTCGTGAACGACAGGTTGATGACGTCGGCGCCCTGATCGACGGCCCACGTCATCGCGTCGGCGACCTGCGTCGCGAACGGGATGTCGGACGTGCCGCCGAAGCCGATGGACAGCGACAGCAGCCTCGCCTCCGGCGCGACGCCGATCATGCCGGTGTCGGGTCCGGTGCCGCGGGATGCCGCGAGCGAGGCGACCCAGCTGCCGTGATCGCGGTCATCGCCGCCGACGGGCGTACGTCCGTCGGCGCTTCCTGAGCCCGAGAAGTCTGCGCCCGCGCTGACCGCGCCCTCGAACTCGGCCGGACCGCGACCGATGCCCGTGTCGATCACCGCGATCGTCGTACCGGCCCCGCGCGTGGTCTGCCACGCCGTGCGGACCCCGTAGTCATCGAGCCAGTACTCCGCCTGGCGCGCGGGATCGGGCGGGGGCACCACTGCACCGGCCGTCGTCGCGCTGACGACGAGCACGCCGACGACGGCCGCGCGCAGGAGCCGCCCGACGCGCCGCGTCACGCGGCCACCCGCGGGGTGGCGCATGTGCATCGCTCGGGCGACCAGGTCGATCGCTCGAGCGCGAGATCGCCGATGGGGTTGACCCCGGGTCCGGCCGCGAGTGCGTGCGCCGCGACGGCGTGCAGGCACTTCACACGCGTGGGCATGCCTCCGGCCGAGATGCCCGCGATCTCCTCGACCTCTCCGTAGGCTGCCCGGTCGGCGAGGTAGCTCTCGTGGGCGCGCCGATACGCCTCTGCTACCTCGGCGTCCTCAGCCAGGAGGTCGGACAGGTCACGCATGACATGGGTCGCCTCGAGCGCCGACATGGCGGCGGTGGCACCCGGATGCGTGAGGTAATAGAAGGTCGGGAAAGGCGTGCCGTCGGGCAGCCGCGGTTCCGTCGAGACGACCGTCGGGTTGCCGCACACGCAGCGCGCCGCGATACCCACGACTCCCCGCATCGGACGCCCCAGCTGCTCGCGCATGACCTCGAGGTCGGCGTCGGTCGCGGGTGTCAGGGCCGTAGCAGTCACCCAGACAGGCTACCGTCCGCTGCTGGCCGACTCCTGGGGCCCGGGGGGGCGCGGCGGTCAGGGACCGGTCGCGGCCGTGCGCGCCGATCCGCTCGTCACGACGGATCGCACGAACTGCGACATCCAGTCGGTGCGCGTGCGCTCCACGTCGCTCGAAACAGCAGCCGGGTCGTCGGGCACCGCGGAGGCGGGGAGGTCGTCGTCGATGAGGTAGACGACCTCACCGGGACGGACGTAGTACAGGCGCTCACGCGCCTGGGTCATGATGAAAGCCGGGTCGCGCCACTGCTCGCGTTCGGCAGCGAGGGCGTCGACCTCGTCCTGGCCGACACGGACGGACTCTTCGAGTGCCGCGATCTGCGCGCGCTGGTCGAGATAGGTGCTCACGGAAGGCACGAGCACGCATGCGGCCAGCACGACGAGGCCGAGCATGATGAAGGCGAAGCCCGACACGCGGATGCCCCCCATCCACTCCCGGACGTCGACCCGCCGCCGGGCACGAGAAGAGGGAGCCGTCGTCTTGACCACGGCTCCCCCTCTCGTCACGTTTCAGCGCAGGTCAGCCCTGGAATCGCGGGAACGCAGCACGGCCGATGAACTCCGCGGCGTCACCCAGCTCCTCCTCGATGCGCAGAAGCTGATTGTACTTCGCCACGCGCTCCGAGCGCGCGGGCGCGCCGCTCTTGATCTGGCCGGCGTTGACAGCCACGGCCAGGTCGGCGATGGTCGTGTCCTCGGTCTCACCCGAGCGGTGCGAGAGCATCGTCGTGTATCCGGCGCGGTGTGCGACCGCGATCGCGTCGAGCGTCTCGGACAGCGTGCCGATCTGGTTGACCTTCACCAGCAGCGAGTTCGCGGCCTTGCGGCGGATGCCGTCGGCCAGGCGTGCCGGGTTGGTGACGAACAGGTCGTCGCCGACGAGCTGGACCTTGTCGCCCAGCTTCTCGGTGAGGGCGGTCCAGTTGTCCCAGTCGTCCTCGGCCAGCGCGTCCTCGATCGTGACGATCGGGAAGTCGTTGACGAGCTGCACGTAGTACTCGGTCAGCTGCTCGGCGTTCCAGTCCTTGTTGTCGAGGCGGTAGACGCCGTCCGTGAAGAACTCCGTCGCCGCGACATCGAGACCGAGGGCGATCTCGGAGCCGGGCTTGAAGCCGGCCTTCTCGATCGCCTTGACGAGGAACTCGAGCCCCTCGCGGTTGCTCGGCAGGTCGGGGGCGAAGCCGCCCTCGTCGCCCAGTCCGGTCGCGTAGCCCGCGGCCTTCAGCTCGCCCTTGAGGACGTGGTAGACCTCGGTGCCCCAGCGCAGCGACTCGC
This sequence comes from Microbacterium sp. AG238, assembly GCF_003610405.1. GTDB lineage: Bacteria > Actinomycetota > Actinomycetes > Actinomycetales > Microbacteriaceae > Microbacterium. Next base: position 104,530 of record NZ_RAQC01000001.1, on the reverse strand, counting down.
TGAAGCTCTCGGCGCCGATCGGCGCGAGGAAGAACTCCTGCATGTCGATGCCGTTGTCCGCGTGCTCGCCGCCGTTGATGACGTTGAACAGCGGAACGGGCAGGACGTGCGCGTTCGGTCCGCCGAGGTAGCGGAACAGCGGCAGGTCGGCCGAGTCGGCCGCGGCCTTGGCGACGGCGAGCGAGACGCCGAGGATGGCGTTCGCGCCCGTGCGCGACTTGTTCTCGGTGCCATCGGTCTCGATGAGGATCTCGTCGATGATGCGCTGCTCGCTCGCATCGACGCCTTCGATGGCCGGGCCGAGCTCGTCGATGACCGCGGTGACGGCCTTGAGCACGCCCTTGCCGCCGTAACGGCTCTTGTCGCCGTCGCGGAGCTCGTACGCTTCGAACGCGCCGGTGGACGCGCCGGAGGGGACGGCCGCGCGCTGGACGATGCCGTCGTCGAGGAGCACCTCCACTTCAACGGTCGGGTTGCCACGCGAATCCAGAATCTCGCGTGCGCCTACAGCCTCGATCAGTGCCACAGGGGTACTCCTTGCTTGTGGAGGGTGAGTCGTGGAGCGTCGTCGGTCCACTCTTGAGTCTAGTGATGACCGTGGCCGCCGCCACCGGGTCTGCCGGGACTATGACGCGGGATCCACCCGCAGGGCGAGAGCGAGCCCGTCCCAGCCCTTGAGGTCGAGCGTCTGCAGCGCGGTCGCGTCGAAGCGCCGGTCACGCGCGAGCATCTCGAGTGCGCGGCGCGTGCCTGCCACCTGCTCGTCCTCCGTCGCGGGATCGCTCACCCGCCCCGCGCGCACGACGTTGTCGACCACGACGATCGCGCCGGGTCGGGTCAGCCTCGCCGCGTGGTCGAGGTAGATCGTGTTCGATTCCTTGTCGGCGTCGATGAAGACGAGGTCGAACTCCTCATCGACATCCGGGAGGACGTCGGCGCCACGACCGACCCGCACCTCGACGCGGTCGTCGACGCCGGCCCGCGCGATGCTGGCGCGGGCGACGTCAGCGTTGCGCGCCTCGGCCTCGATGCTGAGCAGCCGTCCGTCGGCGGGGAGCGCGCGCGCCATCGCGATGGTCGAGAAGCCGCCGAGCGTACCGATCTCGAGAACCCGGCGGACGCCCCCGATCCTGATCAGCAGCTGAAGCAGCTTGGCGCTGAGCGGAGAGACCTCGATCGCGGGCAGCCCCGCCGCACGCTGGTCGGCGAGGGCGGCCTCGAGTGCCGGATCCGGTGTCACGAGAGTCGCCGTGAGATACGCGTCGGTGCGCCTCCAGCTGTCGGGAGTGGGGTCGGTCGTCATGCCTTCAGCCAACCGCACGACGTCGGTGCGCGCCAGCATCCGCGCCGCTCTCGTCTCAGCGAACGCCGCAGACACGGCCGGAAGCAGAGCATCGGCGGTGCGCCGGTAACCCAGTGCGCTCGGGTGGAACCGATCGAGCGCGAACATCTCGTCGGGGTTGTCGACGAACACCGGGCCCACGGCGCGGCGGAGCGAGACGACACGCGCACCTGCGGCACCCGCGGCCCTCCCCTGCGCCTCCGCGAGCGCTCGCGATGCCCGCGAGGCGAAGCTCCGCAACGGCTGCGGGACGGGGCGCAGGGCGCCGAGGTCCGGACAGGTCCCGACCACGACGGCGCATCCGCGCGCTCGCAGCGCATCGACCGCGTCGGCGAGACTGCGTGCGGCCTCGCCGGGAGGAATCCGATGCGTGACATCGTTGCCGCCGACGACGATGACCGCGACGTCCGCAGACGCGTCGTCTCCGAGCGCGGCGATCTGATCGCCGAGCGTCGACGACTCCGCTCCGACGACGGCGCCGGTCCGCAGCCGCACCGGGCGATGCGTCCGCTTCGCGAGACCGCGTGCGAGCCGCCCGCCGAGCGTGTCCTTGCGGCGGTCGGCCCCGAGCCCCGCCGCCAGCGAGTCGCCGAGCATGACGAGACGCACCGGCTCACCCGCATAGGAGCGCCGCCAGAGGCGATCGGCGTCGAGCGCGAGCTCACCGAGCGGTTTACCGATGCGTTCGCGGGCGAGTGCGGCCTGTCGGGTCAGCACGAGGCGCGAAGCGAGCACGACCGCCCCGGCCGAGATGACCGCGCCGCCGACGGCGGCCCCGATGCGCGCCGCTGGTGTGGTCATGACGCCAGCACAACACCATCGGGTGAACGGCCGCAGAAGACGATCCGACGAACAGCCCAACGGCGTCGGCGTGCGGTCAGTCCGGCTCAGGTGCGAGACCGAGATCGCGCACGAGGTAGATCCACGGGAACGCGCGGCAACCGACCTCCCAACCGTCCTGGAGCTCGCGCTCCAACGAGACCCGCCACAGGATGCGGCGATGCTCCCACTGGGTCTCGGTCCGGCGCATCCGGTGCGCGAGCATCCCCGCCCCGACGGTCCGCCAGCCCTGCCGACCCGCCGCCTCGAGTTCGGGCAGCTCGTCGAACGCGGTGACAGGTCCGAGCCACCGTTCCTCCGTCGATTCCTCCACCGCCAGCGGCTCCGCTCCGAAGCGTTGCTGCGCGGCCTGGCGGGACATCCCCAGCTCCGCGCCGATGCGAGACCAGCTCGCGCCCGCGGCGCGGGCGGCGACGACTGATCGGTGCAGAAGCGAGCGCGCCGCGCGCTCGGCTGCGGCGCTGGCGGCGATGACTCTCACGTGGCCCTCGACGTCGATGCCGGCCGCTTCCTCGACCTGGGCGGCGTCGAGGACGACGCGACCGATGGCGTCGCCGATGATCTCGAGGGCGACGGGTGCGCCGCCGGTCGTGAGGGCGTCGTCACCCGTGGATCGATGCGTGGTCACACCGATCCGTTCGTCCGGGCGGGGAGCCACGTCGGCGTGTGACCGGCGCGGCTCATGCCCGTGACCAGACCCCAGAGGTATGCAGCGAGGACGATGGCGGCGATGCCCGCGCCGAGCGCGAACCCGCCCCAGAACCCCGACCAGTCGAACCCGATGGCGGCGAGAGAGAGCACGGCTCCGGCGACGGCGGATACGGCTGCCACCCACCGGATCCGGGTGACGTGATGACGCGGGTTTGGCTTGTCCATGCGTCAACCCTAGATTGACACGCGGCCTGTCGTCAACACACAGTTGACAGCGGAGCGATGATCAGTCGATGGGTCGCGGATCCGCCGAGCGGATGTCCTCTCCTGTGCGCATCGTGACGAAACCGGCGTAGCCGTCGGCCGCGGCGCGCTCCAGAAGCGCCTTGAGGTTCTTCGGGCGCTGCTCGAGACGCACCCGCGCACCGCTGGCGACGAGGTGCGCCTTCGCGGCGAGCAGCTCGGGCAGCGGAACATCGCGATCGTGAACGAGCACGAGACCGTCTCGGCCGTCGCCCGCGCCCGCGCCCAGCAGGTCGACGAGACGCTCGAACCCGAGCGAGAAGCCCACGGCGGGCACCTCCGCCCCCAGGAACCGGCCGATCATGCCGTCGTAGCGACCGCCCCCACCGAGCGAGTACGACACCGATGGGTGCGCGAGCTCGAAGATCGTGCCCGTGTAGTAGCCCATGCCGCGCACGAGGAACGGATCGAAGACGAGCGGAACGTCGTCCGTTCCACCGCGCGCCGCGCGCACGGCCTCTCCGATGCCCACGAGGTGCGCGATCACGTCGTCGCCCACGCCCTCCGGAAGGCGCGCTCGGATGCCGTCGGCGTCATACCCCGCGGCATCCGTCTGCGGGCGACGGAGGAACGCCTCGAAGGCGTCTGCGGCTGCCGGGGTCGCACCTCGCTCACGCAACTCCGCCACGACGCCGTCGGCACCGAGCTTGTCGAGCTTGTCGATCGTGATGAGCACGCCGGGACGCTCGGACTCGGCGAACCCGAACGTGGCGAGCATCGCGTCGAGCGCCCGCCGGTCGTTGATGCGTATCGTTGCTCCGGCCAGTCCGAGAGCCTCGAGCGCGTCGAGGCTCGCCGTCATCAGCTCGGCCTCCGCACGCGGGCTCGCGTCTCCGATGATGTCGATGTCGCACTGCACGAACTGCCGGTAGCGACCCTTCTGCGGCCGCTCGGCGCGCCATACCGGCGCGATCTGGATCGCGCGGAACACCGTGGGAAGTTCGGCGCGGTGCGAAGCGTAAAACCGGGCGAGCGGCACGGTGAGGTCGTAGCGGAGACCGAGGTCGGTCAGCGACGCGGGGTCGTCGGCTGCGGCGCGGATGCCGTCGGCGTGGAGCCCTCGCGCCAGGACGTTGTAGGCGAGCTTCTCGTTGTCGCCGCCGATGCCGGCGTGCAGGCGGTCGTACTCCTCCATGACGGGCGTTTCGATCTCGTCGAAGCCGTGGGCGCGGTAGCGCTGACGGACGACGGCGAGGACGCGCTCGCGGCGGGCTTTGTCGGCGGGGAGGAAGTCGCGCATGCCGCGCGGCGGATTCACGGTGGGCACCGGCCTATTATTCCAGGTCGGCGGAGCCGCGACCGGCGCCCTCCGCGTCGCGGATCTCGCCATCGAGCGCGCGCAGTCGTTCGCGCAGAGCCCGCTCGGCGTCCCAGCCCTGGGCGCGGGCGTGCGAGACGAGTGCGAGGAGCGCGTCGCCGAGTTCGGCCTCGTCGGCGGGTGGTTCCGCGCGGAGCACCGGTGCCGCCGACAGGATGGACGCCGACTTGGCGAGCACCTTCTGGGCCAGAGCGAGTGTCGGCATGTGGACGGACACTCCGTCGAGGACGCTCGAGCGCGTGCGCTTCTCGGCCGCCTTCGCCGCGTTCCAGAGCACCAGCACCTGCTCGGGCGTCTCGGCCGTCTCGTCGGCGAAGACATGAGGATGCCGACGCACCATCTTCTCCGTGAGGCCGCGCGCGACGTCGTCGATGTCGAAGGGGTCGGATGCCGAGCGTGATGCGATCTCGGAGTGGAACAGCACCTGCCACAGGAGGTCGCCGAGCTCCTCGCGCAGATCGTCCGCGGTGCCGGCCTCGACGGCATCCACGACCTCCGCCGACTCCTCGATCAGATAGGGCACGAGGTCACGGTGGGAGATTTGCGCCGTCCACACGCATCGGTCGCGCACAGCGCGCATCGTGTCGGCCGCATCGCGCAACGGATCGGACATCGGACTCCTTCGGACGGGAGTCCCAGGCTAGTCCGCCGTAACACAACGGGGTCGGGCGGCCCGTGTGTGACCACCGTGTCAATCGCACCTCCCCGGTGCCAGTAATTTGGAGGCATGCGCGAGCTGACCCGAACCGAAGCGATCGATCTCGTCGGCCGATACGAGGCCGAGCAGGAGATTCCCGAGGCGATGCGCTCCGACGTGCGGATGCTCGGTTCGATGCTCGGGCAGGTGCTGCGCGAGAGCGGCTCCCCGGGGCTCTTCGACGACGTCGAGCGGCTGCGGGGCGCCACGATCCAGGCCTACACAGACGACTCCCCCGAGGCGTTCGAGCGAGCAGCTGCGATCGCCGAGTCGTTCAGCGTCTCCCGCGCAGACGAGGTCGCGCGGGCGTTCACCGTGTACTTCCACCTGGTGAACCTCGCCGAGGAACACCAGCGCGTGCGTCTGCTGCGCGAGCGCGCCGGCGTCTCCGACCAGGACAGCGCGGGCGACTCGATCCCCGCCGCGTACGCGCAGCTGTCGTCCGAGGTCGGCGAAGACGAGGCAGCCCGCCGCCTGCGAGAACTGCGCTTCCACCCCGTCTTCACCGCTCACCCGACCGAGGCGCGTCGCCGCGCGGTGTCGCAGAGCATCCGGCGCCTCGTCAGCCTCCTCGAGACGCTCGAGAACTCCGCCGCGGGCGGCGCCGAACACCGCCGCGCCCGCCGGCGCATGCTCGAGGAGATCGACACGCTCTGGCGAACCTCGCCGCTTCGTGCCGAGAAGCCGACGCCGACCGACGAGGTGCGCGCGGTCATGGCTGTGTTCGACGACACCCTCTACACCACCATCCCGCTGGTCTACCGCCGCCTCGACGACGCACTTCAGGGCGAGGTCGCGGGAAGCCGTCCCCCCGTGGTGTCGCCGTTCGTGCGCCTGGGCACCTGGGTCGGCGGCGACCGTGACGGCAATCCCTTCGTCACAGCATCGGTCACGAAGAAGGCTGCGGGCATCGCGGCCGAACACGTGCTACTCGGACTCGAACGGAGCACCGAGCGCGTCGGCCGCGGGCTGACGATGTCGGGCGAGACCACGCCGCCGAGCAGCGCGCTGCGCGCACTCTGGGACCGACTCGCCGCATCCGACGACGACGGCGCCGCCGACGCCGTCAAGCGCGCACCGGGCGAGCACCACAAGCGGGTCATGATGCTGCTCGCGCGCCGCATCCGGGCCACGCGGGCTCGCGACGCGGATCTCGCCTACAGCGACCCGGAGGAGTTCCTCGCAGATCTGCGCGTGGTGCAGAGCTCGCTCGACCAGGCAGGTGCCAAGCGCCAGGCCTTCGGCGCGCTCCAGCAGCTCATCTGGGCCGTCGAGACCTTCGGCTTCCACCTCGCCGAGCTCGAGGTCCGCCAGCACTCCGCCGTTCACGCGAAGGTGCTCGCCGAGTGTGAAGCGGGCGGCGAGCTGAGCGACCTCGCGGTCGAGGTGCTCGAGGTGTTCCGCACCATCTCGCAGGTGCAGAAGCGGTTCGGGCCGCGAGCCGCCGGACGCTACATCGTGTCGTTCACGCAGTCCGCAGACGATCTCGCGAACGTCCACGCGCTCGCCCGGCACGCCGTCGGCCCCGACGGGACCCCGCCGGTACTCGATGTCATCCCGCTGTTCGAGACGTTCGCCGACCTGCAGGCGGCCCCCGGCATCCTGGCGGAGATCGTCGATCACCCGGCATTCGCCGCGCGCCTCGAGGCGACGGGCCGTCGCCTCGAGGTCATGCTCGGCTACTCCGACTCGTCGAAGGACGTCGGACCGGTGGCGGCCAACCTCGCCCTCTACGAGGCACAGGCACGCATCGCCGCGTGGGCACAGGAGCAGCACATCGAGCTGACCCTGTTCCACGGGCGCGGCGGCGCGCTCGGCCGCGGCGGCGGGCCCGCCAACTCCGCGATCCTCGCGCAGCCGCCGCACTCGGTCGACGGCCGGTTCAAGCTCACCGAGCAGGGTGAAGTCATCTTCGCCCGCTACGGCGACCCCGACATCGCCCTCCGGCACATCGATCAGGTCGCGGCCGCAATCCTGCTCGCCTCGGCACCCTCCATCGAAGAGCGCAACAGCCGTGCCGCCGAACGCTACGCCGATGTGGCGGCGACAATGGACACCGCCTCGCGCGAGCGCTTCTTCTCGCTCGTGAAGGCGCCCGGGTTCGCACCCTGGTTCGCCGCTGTGACGCCGATGGAGGAGATCGGACTGCTCGCCCTGGGCTCGCGCCCGGCGCGTCGCGGTCTGTCGGTCGAGTCGCTCGAGGACCTGCGCGCGATCCCGTGGGTGTTCGCCTGGACGCAAGCGCGTATCAACCTGGCCGGCTGGTTCGGGCTCGGAACCGCGCTCGAGGCCGTCGGCGACGAAGCGCTGCTGCGCGAGGCATACGAGCAGTGGCCGCTCCTGCGCACGGTCATCGACAACGTGGCGATGAGTCTCGCGAAGGCCGACCCCCGCATGGCGCGTCGCCACCTCGCGCTCGCCGACCGCGACGACCTCGCTCAGCTCGTCGTCGACGAGATGCTGCTCACCCGCGACTGGGTCGTACGCATCGCCGGTGGCGACGGTCTACTCGCCAACAAGCCCGTGCTCCAGCGTGCCGTGAAGATGCGCAGCCCGTACGTCGACGCGCTCTCGCTGCTCCAGCTGCGTGCTCTGCGCGTGCTGCGGTCGACGGAGCACGACGCCCCCACCCCGCCCGAATGGCAGCGGCTGCTGCTGCTCACCGTCAACGGCGTCGCAGCGGGTCTCCAGAACACCGGGTGACCACGCCGGCGGTGATCGCGATCGCCGCCCCGCACCACCGCATCGTCCGATCGTCACATGGCCGAGGCGGCCCCGGCGCGCCCGCTAGCGTGGTTCGGGTCCCGCCCGCTCGGCCAGAAAGCTCCACCATGACCGAACACCACGCTCCCCTGCCCTCCCCCGTTCAGCCGGTGTTCGACACCGTCCTCCAGCGCAATCCGCACGAGCCCGAGTTCCAGCAGGCCGTTCACGAGGTGCTCGAGGCGATCGCGCCGGTCGTGGACGCCCAGCCCGAGCTCGCGCGCGACGGCATCCTCGAGCGACTGGTCGAACCCGAGCGGCAGATCATGTTCCGCGTGCCGTGGCTCGACGACGCCGGCACCGTTCGTGTCAATCGCGGCTATCGCGTGCAGTTCTCCTCGGTGCTCGGACCGTACAAGGGCGGACTGCGCTTCCACCCGACCGTGAACCTGTCGATCGTGAAGTTCCTCGGCTTCGAGCAGATCTTCAAGAACGCCCTCACCGGTCAGGGCATCGGCGGCGCCAAGGGCGGGAGCGACTTCGACCCGCACGGCCGGTCGGATGCCGAGATCATGCGCTTCTGTCAGTCCTTCATGAACGAGCTCTACCGGCACCTCGGCGAACACACGGACGTCCCCGCCGGCGACATCGGCGTCGGTGCGCGCGAGATCGGCTACCTCTTCGGTCAGTACCGCAAGATCACCAACCGCCACGAGTCGGGCATGTTCACCGGCAAGGGCGTGCAGTGGGGCGGCGCGGAGGTCCGCACGGAGGCGACCGGCTACGGCGCCGTCTTCTTCGCGCAGGAGATGCTCGCCGTCGAGGGCGACTCCCTCGGCGGCAAGCGCGTCGCCGTCTCGGGCTCGGGCAACGTCGCGACCTATGCGATCGAGAAGGCGTACCAGCTCGGCGCAACCCCGATCACGGCGTCCGACTCCTCGGGCACGATCGTCGACGAGGACGGGATCGACCTCGCCGTGCTCAAGCAGGTCAAGGAGATCGACCGCCGGCGCATCTCGGCGTATCTGGATCACCGCCCCGGCGCGACCTTCGTCGACGGGGGCCGCCCGTGGGGCACCGCGGTCGATGTCGCGATCCCCTCCGCGACCCAGAACGAGCTCGACGGCCACGATGCGCGCTCGCTCATCGACGGGGGCGTCCGTGTCGTGGTCGAGGGCGCCAACATGCCCTCGACGCCCGAAGCGGTCGACGCGTTCCGTGCGGCCGGCGTGCTGTTCGGTCCCGGTAAGGCGGCGAACGCGGGCGGCGTGGCGACATCCGCCCTCGAGATGAGCCAGAACGCATCACGTCAGCGCTGGGGCTTCGCCGACAGCGAGAACAAGCTGCGCGAGATCATGAAGAACGTTCACGACGCCGCGTTCGCCGCTGCCGAGCGGTACGGCCACCCGGGCGATTACGTCGTCGGGGCGAACGCCGCCGGTTTCGAGCGCGTCGCACGTGCGATGCTCGCTCAGGGAGTCATCTGACGCCGCCGGGGGCCCGCGCGGCGTGCGAGCGGGGTTAGGCTTTCACCCCGTGCCTGCCGATCCCTCCTCCCCCACGGACCCCGCGCTCACGCGTACCGGAGCGCGCCCGGCAACCGTGTCGATGCTCACCCTGTCGACCTTCGTCATCGGCTCGATGGTGGGAGCGGGGGTGTTCTCGCTCCCCGCCGGGTTCGCGGCCGAGACCGGAGTCGCCGGGACGCTCGTCGCATGGGCGGTCGCGGGCGGGGGCATGCTCGCGCTCGCCTTCGCGTTCCAGCTGCTCGCCAATCGCAGGCCGGATCTCGACGCGGGCGTCTACAGCTACGCACGAGCAGGCTTCGGCCGTTATCTCGGATACTTCTCGGCCTTCGGATACTGGGCCAGTGCGTGCGCGGGCAACGTCTTCTACTGGGTGTTCATCACCTCGACCCTGGGCGCGGTCTTCCCCGCCCTCGGCGCGGGTGACACGATCGCCGCCGTGGCGGTGTCGTCAGCCGGGCTCTGGCTCTTCTTCATCCTGATCCGCCGGGGCGTCCGCTCCGCTGCTGCGGTGAACCGCGTCGTCAGCATCGCCAAGACGCTCCCGATCGTCGTGTTCGTCGTCCTCTGCGCGACGGTCTTCGATCCCGCGGTGTTCGCCGCGAACTGGGCGGGACCGGCGGGAGCCCCCCTGTGGGACCAGATCCGCGCCACGATGCTCGTCACCGTCTTCGTCTTCATCGGCCTCGAAGGGGCCAGCGTCAACTCTCGCCACGCCCGCTCGCGGCGCGACGTCGGACGCGCCACGCTCCTCGGCTTCCTCAGCGTCCTCGCGGTCTTCGCCTCAGTGACGATCGTCTCGTTCGGGGTGCTGCCGCGTGAGCAGATCGCGGCGCTCGCGGAGCCGTCTCTGGGCGGAGTCCTGGAGACGATCGTGGGACCTGCGGGGGCGGTGTTCATCGGCGCCTCGCTCATCGTCGCTGTGCTCGGCGCCTATCTCTCGTGGACGCTCATGGCGGCCGAGGTCCTCCTGGAGGCCTCGCGGTCCGGCGATCTGCCGGCGTTCCTCTCGCGCACCAACGCCGAGGACACCCCGGTCGGTGCGCTCATGCTGTCGACGACGCTGGTGCAGGTGCTGCTGGTGGTCGTCCTGTTCGCCGAGAACGCCTTCTCGGTGGCACTCGACCTGACGAGCGTGCTCGTGCTGATCCCGTTCGTCCTCTCCGCGGGCTACGCACTGAAGCTCACGCTCACGGGCGAGACGTACCGCCCGGGCGAGCGGGCGCGCGTGCGCGACCTGCTCGTCGCCGTCATCGCGACGGGTTACACGATCTTCCTTCTGATCGCGGCCGGCGCGCACTACCTGTTGCTGTCGCTGCTGATCATCGTGCCCGGGACCGCGTTGTTCGCTGCCGCCCGCCGACGCGCGGGGGCACGCGTGTTCACGCGGGCCGAATGGGTCGTTTTCGCGGCCGCGGTCGCCGGTGCTGTGGCTGCCGTCGTGCTGCTCGCGTCGGGCCGGATCAGCATCTGACCCGGCCCGAAGGTCAGGATGTCGCGGACGATGCGGCCGGCGCAGCGACGGGGAAGAGCTGCTCGAGCAGCTGCCCCGTCCACGCGATCAGGTCGGCGTCGCTGAGCGCAGCGCCACCCGCGGTCGGCAGCGGAACCACGAGGGCCTCGCCGCCGGCGAGCAGCTTGGCCTTGGGGTACAGGCGCTGCAGCCGGATGCGCATCGATTCGGGCAGGCGCGCCGGCGCGACCCGCAGATTGGGCCCCATCGCGACGACGTCGGTGAGGCCCGATTGGGCAGCCCGTCGACGCAGACGGGCGACCGCCAGCAGGCCCTCCACTTCCGCGGGCGGACGGCCGTACCGGTCGGTGAGCTCCTCGACGACGAGATCGATCGCGTCGTCCTTGGCGCTGACGGCTGCCGCCGCCGACAGCTTCTGGTAGGCCTCCAGTCGCAGCCGCTCGCTGTCGATGTAGTCCTCGGGGATGCGCGCCGCCACGGGCAGCTCGAGCCGCAGCTCTGCTGGGCCGTCGACCTCCTCGCCGCGGAAGGCCGAGACGGCCTCGCCGATCATGCGCAGGTAGAGGTCGAATCCGACCCCGGCGATGTGCCCCGCCTGCTCGGCCCCCAGGAGGTTTCCGGCGCCGCGGAGCTCGAGGTCCTTCAACGCCACCTGCATACCCGAGCCGAGGTCGTTGTTGACGGCGATCGTCTCGAGACGATCCGCGGCGGTCTCGCTCAGCGGCTTGTTCTCGTCGTACAGGAAGTACGCGTACGCCCGCTCGCGCCCGCGTCCGACGCGGCCGCGCAGCTGGTGCAGCTGACTCAGACCGTACTTGTCGGCGCGGTCGATGATGATCGTGTTGGCGTTGGAGATGTCGAGCCCGGTCTCGACGATCGTCGTCGAGACGAGGACGTCGGCGCGACGCTCCCAGAAATCGTCGACGACTTGTTCGAGCTGGTGCTCGCCCATCTGGCCGTGCGCGACCGCGATACGCGCCTCCGGCACGAGCTCGCCGAGCTGCGCCGCGACGCGCTGAATCGACTGCACGCGGTTGTGCACGAAGAACACCTGGCCTTCGCGCAGGAGCTCGCGTCGGATGGCGGCGGCGATCTGCTTGTCGCTGCGAGGGCCGACATAGGTGAGGATCGGATGCCGCTCCTCCGGCGGTGTCGCGAGGGTCGACATCTCTCGGATGCCGGTGACGGCCATCTCGAGTGTGCGCGGAATCGGCGTCGCGCTCATCGCGAGGATGTCGACGCCCGTCTTCAGCTTCTTCAGCGAGTCCTTGTGCTCGACGCCGAACCGCTGCTCCTCGTCGATGATGAGCAGGCCGAGGTCTTTGAAGGCGACCTTCTCCGTCAGGATGCGGTGCGTGCCGATGACCATGTCGACGGTGCCGTCGGCGAGTCCCTCGACCGTCTCTCGTGCCTGCTTGGGCGTCTGGAACCTCGACAGCGGCCGCACCTTGACGGGGAAGCCCGCGAACCGCTCGGTGAACGTCTCGAGATGCTGCTTCGCGAGGAGCGTGGTCGGGACGAGCATCGCGACCTGCTTGCCCTCCTGGATCGCCTTGAACGCGGCGCGGACGGCGACCTCGGTCTTGCCGAACCCGACATCGCCCGAGAGCAGACGGTCCATCGGGATCGGCTTCTCCATGTCGGCCTTGATCTCGTCGATCGTCTGCAGCTGATCCGGCGTCTCTGCGAACGGGAAAGCCTCTTCGAGCTCGCGCTGCCAGGGCGTGTCGGGTCCGAACGCGTGACCCTTCGACGCCATGCGCGCCGAGTAGAGCTTGACGAGCTCGACGGCGATGTCGCGGACGGCCTTGCGCGCCTTGCCCTTCGCCGCGGCCCAGTCGCTGCCGCCCATCTTCGAGAGCACCGGTGCCTCGCCGCCGACGTAGCGTGAGAGCTGATCGAGCTGGTCGGTGGGCACGAAGAGCTTGTCGCCGGGGTAGCCGCGCTTCGCGGGCGCGTACTCAAGCACGAGGTACTCGCGCTGCGTCTTGACCGGGTTGCGCCCGCCGCTCGACACCTCACGCTGCACGAGCTCGACGAACTTGCCGATGCCGTGGGTGGAATGGACGACGACATCGCCGGGCTTGAGCTGGAGCGGGTCGACGACGTTGCGTCGCCGCGTCGCGAGCTTCTTCACGACGCGGCCGTCGCTGCCGATCGTGCGACCGTAGAACTCGCTCTCGGTCAGGACGGCGAGCTTCGCCTCGTCCGACTCGAAACCGCGCTCGAGCGAGGCCACGACGCAGACCGCGACGGCCTCCTCGTCGAGTTCGGCGACCCCATCGCTCGTGCGCGCTGCGATACCCCGCTCCGCCAGCACGTCGCGGGCGCGATCGACGAGACCGGGACCGGAGGCGCACACCACGACGCGCCAGCCGCGCGCCAACAGGTCTCCGATGTGGGCGGTGGCGCCGTCGACGTTGCCCTGGAACGACGGCACCGCGCTGCCGACGATGCGCAGGTCGTGGCCGGTGTCGGTCAGCCCTTCGTCAGCGGCATCCGCGGCGCCCGAATCGAACGCGCTGAGCGTCCACCACACACCGGAGCGCTCACGCATCGCCTCACGCAGTGCGGGAAGGGTGAGGAAGTCGCCCGAGCCGAGGTCGACGGGGCTGTCGGCCCCGGCCGTCGCCGCGCTCCACGCGGCCTCGAGGAACTCGCGATTGGTCTCGCCGAGGGTGCGTGCGCGGGTACGCGATCGCTCGGGATCGACGAGAGCGATCGCGGAATCGCGGGGCAGATAGTCGACGATCGGCACGACGCCTTCCGCCAGCGCGGGCAGGAGAGACTCCATGCCCTCGACGGGGATGCCCTGCGACATCTTCTCGAGCATGCCCGTCAGACTCGGGAAGGTCGGCGCCATCGCCGCTGCCCGCTCCCGCACGGCGGGTGTCAGCAGCAGTTCGCGCGCCGGAAGCAGCTCGGCCTTCTCGACCTCGCCCGGAAGCGAGCGTTGATCGGCGATCGAGAAGGCGCGGATCTGATCGATCTCGTCGCCGAAGAAGTCGATGCGCAGCGGGTGATCGGCTTCGGCCGGGAAGACGTCGAGGATGCCGCCGCGCACCGCGAACTCGCCGCGTCGCGAGACCATGTCGACCCGATGATAGGCAAGTTCGACGAGCCGGCGGACGACCTGTTCGAGGTCGCTTCCGCGCGTGCCGACGGACAGCGTCACCGGCTCGGCGTCGGTCAGGCCAGCGGCGAGCGGTTGCAGCGCCGCGCGCACGGATGCCGTGATGATCAGCGGGGTGCGGCCGTCGTGCGCGGCCGCGCGGCGGAGCACGGCCAGGCGGCGGCCGACGGTCTCGGGGCTCGGGCTCAGACGCTCGTGCGGCAGGGTCTCCCACGCGGGGAAGTGGACGATCTCGGCCTCGGGCACGAGGCACTGCAACGCCGCACCGAGCGTCTCGGCCCGGCGGCCCGTGGGCGTGACGGCGAGGACGACGGCGGGACGTCCGTCGCGACGGCGCTGTTCGAGCAGCGCCGCGAGGAGCGGGGCGTCGAGGCCGTCGGCGAGCGAGTAGTCGACGCTGCCGAAGGCGCCTGATGTCACCGCCTCCCGGAAGGAGTCAGCCTGCGAAAGGGCGCGCACGATCCCGGGAACTGTCACCACAGAAGCCTACCGCCGGCCGCCGACACGGGCGCCTCGCCGTCCTCCGACAGCGCGGTCAGCGCGGTGCGTGGAAGCGCTGCTGAGCGGCGAGCAGGCCGTCGCCGACGACCGTCTCGACCGCGTCGGCCGCATCCGACACGAGGATGCCGAGCGTCTTGCGCTCGGTAGCGGAGAACGGGTCGAGGACCCAGTCGGCCGGATCCTGGACACCCGGGGGCCGGCCGATCCCGACGCGGACACGCGCGAACTCGGGGGTGCCGAGGGCCTTGGCGATATCACGCACGCCGTTGTGCCCGCCGTGCCCCCCGCCGGTCTTGAGCTTGATGGTGTCGAAGGGGATGTCGAGCTCGTCGTGGACGACGACGACGTGATCCGGATCGACGCCGTAGAACGACGCCAGGGCCGCCGCGGGGCCACCCGAGACGTTCATGAACGTCTTCGGCTTGGCCAGCACCATCTTGGCCGCGCCGGGACGGAGCCACGACTCCGCAGCCCAAGCGTTGGCCTTGTGCGCGCGCAGCGTCTCGCCCCGCCGGCTCGCGAGTTCGTCGATGACCATCTGACCGATGTTGTGCCGGGTCGCCTCGTAACGCGGCCCCGGGTTGCCGAGACCGATGATGAGCCAGGTGTCCGCCATGGCGCGCCTTTCGAACGACGGAGCCCGTCCTCACGAGGTGAGAACGGGCTCCGCACGGATGAGTCTTACTCGGACTTCGCGTCGCCCTCGGCCTCGTCCGACTGCTCGGTCGCGGTCGCCTCATCGGCGGCCTCGATCGCGTCGGCGGCGGCGTTCGTCGAAGCAGGAACCGACACGGCGACGACGAGCGTCTCGGGGTCGGTGATCAGCGCGGCGCCGCGGGGCAGGTTCAGGTCGGCAGCGGTGATGCGCGCGCCGTCCTCGAGGCCCTCGACGTCCACCTCGACGGTCTGCGGGATGTGAGTCGCCTCGACCTCGAGCGTGATCGACGACGCATCCTGCGTCGCGATGGTGCCCGAGAAGGGCTCGCCCGTGACGACGACAGGAACGTCGACCTGGACCTTCTCGCCCTTGTTCACGACGAGGAGGTCGATGTGCTCGATGATCTGGCGCACGGGGTCGCGCTGGACGTCCTTGACGAGGACCAGCTGCTCCTTGCCGTCGATCGTCAGCTCGATCACCGCGTTGGCGCGGCGGACCAGCAGCAGCATCTGGTGGCCCGGCAGGGCGACGTGCACGGGGTCGGTGCCGTGGCCGTAGATGACGGCGGGGATCTGGCCAGCGGCACGCAGACGGCGGGCGAAGCCCTTGCCGAAGTTGGTGCGCGTCTCTGCAACGACCTTGGTGTCGGTCTCGGTGGACATGCGTTTCTCCTTGTGGGCCCGAGGGCCGGCTCAGCGGTATGCGGGTTCGACGCGAACGCGAGCGCGTGGAGAGGAAACGTCCTGCACACACCCTCGTCGATCACGGATCCCGGTTCCCGCACAGCGGGCACGCGGCATCCCTCGCCGAAGTACACCCCCACTCTACCAGCGCTGGGTAGGGTGGATGAGACGTCGCCTACGCCCGGAGGAAAAATGGATTACGGCTGGTTCTCACACGTGCTTCTGTGGGTCATCGGTGCGATGACGCTCGGCTCGATCGTCTCCGTCAGCCTCGCGCTGTTCTCGATGGGCCGGCAGGGCTACCGCAAGGGCTGACCCGTCTGCCCCGCGGGCCAGACCGCGACGACGACCTTCCCGGATGCCTCCGAGTCCTTCGCCGTCGCGAACGCCTCGACGATGTCGTCGGCGTCCACGACGTGGGTGATCACCTGTTCGATCTCGGGGCGCTCATCGAGCAGCCGGACGGCCTCGTCGATCTCATCCTTGAATCGGAATGTGCCGACGTAGACCACTTCCTTGGAGATGAACGGCGCCAAGTTGACCGGTCGCGGTTCGTTGGGAACCATGCCCACCTGCACGACGCGCCCGGCCGGGCGCACCGCGCGCAGCGCCGCGGACACCGACGCCGCGACTCCCGAGCACTCCAGCACGACGTCGTAGGCGTCGGCCGGCGGCTGCTCGCTCGTCACGTCGAACGTCGTCGTCGCACCGAGTCGTCGTGCCCGCTCGAGGGGCCCGGCTAGCACGTCGGTGGCGTGCACCTCCCCCGCGCCGGCGGCGATCGCTGCGGCCACCGCAAGCAGTCCGATCGGACCGGCTCCGGTCACGAGCACACGCGCCCCCGCGACATCGCCCGCTTTGCCGAGCCCGTGCAGAGCCACCGCGAGCGGCTCCGCCAGCACGGCGCGACGGATCGGCAGGGACGTCGGCAGCGGTCGCACCATGGCGCGATCGGCGACGATCAGCTCGGCGAGCGCGCCCTGCGTGTGCGGCGTCGTCGAGGCGCTGCCGAGGTAGGCGCCGCCCGGCCAGAGGTGGGGATCGTCCGCGATCGCCTCGGCCTTTCGGCCGAAGGTGGCGGGGTGAAGTGTCACCGGCGTGCCGGACTCCCACTCACCCGAGGGGTCGAGGTCGATCCGGCCGCTGAGCTCGTGACCCGGGATGAGCGGCTCCCGCACGACGAACGCGCCGTTGGCGCCCTCGTAGTAATAGTGGAGGTCCGACCCGCAGATTCCGATGTAGTCGACACGGATACGAACCTCCCCCGGGCCGGGGACGGGCTCGGCGACATCGGAGATCTCGATGTGCTGCTTGCCGTGGATGTGTGCTGCGCGCATGGTGGTCCTTCCGGTCAGACGACGGCGGTCATGCCGCCGTCGACGAAGATGTTCTGTCCCGACACGAAGCTCGAAGCGTTCGAGCAGAGGAAGAGCAGGGCTCCGTCGAGCTCCCTGAAGTCGCCCCAGCGCTGTGCCGGCGTGCGCTGCGTGAGCCACGCGCTGAAGTCGGCGTCGTCGACGAGCGCGCGATTCATCTCGGTCGCGAAGTAGCCGGGCGACAGCGCGTTGACCTGCACGTTGTGACGGGCGAGGTCGGCCGCCATCCCCTTCGTGAGCTGCGCGACCGCCCCCTTGGTCGCGGAGTACGGTGCGATCGTCTGTCGCGCCAGCGCCGACTGCACCGAGGCGATGTTGACGATCTTGCCCGACCCGCGCTCGACCATCCCCGGCGCCACGAAACGCGCGACGTAGAACACGCCGCTGAGGTTGGCGGCGACGATCTCGTCCCAGTCGGACACGGCGAACTCCGCGAACGGAGCGCGCCGCTGGATCCCGGCGTTGTTCACGAGGATGTCGGGCACCCCGACCTCGGCGACGATCGCCGCGACGCCCGCCTCGACGGCCGCGGCATCCGTGACATCGAAGACCGCTGACACCGGTGCGGGCGATCCCGCCTCGGCGGCTTCGCGCCGCGTGCGCTCGACCGCCTCGGCGTCACGCCCGTGCACGACGACTCGGGCGCCTTCACGGGCCAGGGCGAGCGCGAGGGAACGCCCCAGCCCTCGCGACGAGCCCGTCACGAGGGCGACGCGCCCGGTCACATCGAACAGAGAGGACATCGGAACTCCTTGTCGTCCGGAAGGGAAGCAGTCGTCGGCGAAGTCAGATGAGCGACGCGAGCCCGAACAGACCGAGCACCAGGACGAACGCGGTCACGGATTCGATGGCCTGCTGCACGGTCCACGTCTTCAGGGTGGTCTTCACGTCCATGCCCATGAGGCGACCGACGAGCCAGAAGCCCGAGTCGTTGACGTGCCCGGCGAACACCGAGCCGGCCGCGGTGGCCAGCACGATCGCGGCCACCTGGAGCGGGTTGAAGTCGCCTGCGACGACAGCCGGCGCGGCGAGGCCCGCGGCAGTGACGAGCGCGACGGTGGCGGAGCCCTGCGCGAGACGGATGATGACCGCGATGACGTAGGCCGCGACGATGATCGGCAGGCCCAGGTCGGACAGCGTGTCGGCGAGCGCGTCACCGATTCCGGAGGCACGAAGGACTCCGCCGAACATTCCGCCGGCACCCGTGATGAGGATGACCGAGGCGACGGGGCCGAGGGCCGAGTCGACGACCTTCTCGAGCGCGGTGCCGTTCTCGCCGCGACGCGTGCCCAGGACGAAGGTGGCCACGATCACCGTGATGAGCAGAGCCACGAAGGAGTTGCCGAGGAGCACCAGGACCTGGACCCAGAGGTCGTCGGTCGAGACGATGCCCTCGGTCGCGAGCGTGGTCAGTCCGGTGTTCATGAAGATCAGGAGCATCGGAAGCAGCAGGAGCAGGATCACGGTGAGCGGACGCGGCGGGTTCGCGGGCTGATCGTCGTCCCTCTCTCCGAACAGCGCGGGCACGGGCAGCGGGATCCGAGCGGCGATGAACTTGCCCCAGAGGTAGCCCGAGACGTACCAGACGGGGAAGACGATGACGAGGCCGAGAAGCAGGACGAGACCGAGGTTCGCACCGTAGGCCTCGGTCGCGGTGACCGGTCCGGGGTGCGGCGGCAGGAAGACGTGCATGACCGAGAACGCCGCGGCGGCGGGGATGCCGAACAGCAGGACGTTCGCCTTCGAGACGCGACGCGCGATCGCGAAGATGATCGGGAGCATCATGACGAGCCCCGCGTCGAAGAACATCGGGAAGCCGAGGATGAGCGAGGCGATGCCGAGCGCGAACGGAGCGCGCTTCTCACCGAAGACCTCGACGAACTTGTCGGCGAGCGATTTCGCACCGCCGGAGTGCTCGATGAGCCGGCCGAGCATGGCGCCGAGGGCGACGAGCAGGGCGACCCCGGCGAGTGTCCCGCCGAAGCCGTCGGTGAGCGTCTTCGCGATCGCCGAGACCGGCACCTGCGCGACGAACGCGGTGAGCAGCGAGACGATGATCAGCGTCAGGAAGGCGTGCACCTTGCAGACGATGATCAGGAACAGGATCAGGGCGATCGCGCCGACTGCGATGAGCAGCAGCGGTCCGGCACCCAGCGTCTGGGTCCAGTCTTCCATCGGTATCTCCGTTGATGTCGGGAAGCGGACGCCCCGGGGCTGAACCCCGCGGATCGTCCCGCGTTAGTATTCGAGCTGCCCCGTGCCACGGCAGCGGAGCAGAGCGATCCTCGCACAATGATCGTATCTTTTACAACCACTGATCGTATTTTTCGGAGGCGTCATGGCGCAGGCATCCCACGGGTCCGTGCTCGACGCGCTCGGCCTCCGCATCGCATCGGGCGAGCTCGCGCCCGGATCGGTGTGCACCCTGGCCGACCTCGAGGCCGAGTTCGGTGTCTCTCGCACGGTCATCCGCGAAGCGGTTCGCGTGCTCGAAGCGATGGGAATGCTCTCCTCGCGCCGCCGGGTCGGTCTCACCGTGACGCCGACGAACGAATGGAGCGCGCTCGACACCCGCCTCATCGGCTGGCAGCTCGCCTCGCCCCGACGCGATCACCAGATCGTCGTGGTCAACGAGCTGCGCTCCGCGGTCGAGCCGATCGCCGCACGACTGGCCGCCCAGCGCGGCACCGACGTGCAGCGGTCCGAACTCCTGCGCCTCGCTGCGCGGCTGGAGGAGCTGGGTCGGAGCGGCGAGGGCGCATCGCCCGAGTACCTCGAGGTCGACATCCAGTTCCACGACCTCATCCTCGACATGAGCGGCAACCTCATGCTCGCCGCGAACAAGGCGGCGATCGCCGCGGTGATCGCGGGGCGATCAGACGTGGGACTCACTCCTGCCGTCCCGTACGAAGAGGCTCTCAACAACCACGTGCAGACAGCCGCGGCGATCGCGCGCGGCGACGCCGACGGCGCGGAACGCCACACCCGCGGCTACGTCGACGCCGTCCTCAGCGAGGTGCGGGCGCTGGTGTGACCAGCCCGTCGGGCCGACCGCCGCGAAGCGCCGTCAGAAGCGCATCGATCGACTGATCCGTCATCCGTTGCACCGCACCGCTCGTGTGTCCTCCCGCGTGCGGCGTCGCCACCACGCCCGGGTGCCCCACGAGTGGCGAGCTGGAGGGCGGCTCCGTCTCGTAGACGTCGATCGCGACGCCGTGGAGACGACCGTCGTCGAGCGCGCGGCGTGCCGCAGTCTCGTCGAGAAGTCCGCCCCGAGCGGTGTTGACGACGATCGCGCCGGCGGGCAGCAGCGCCAGCCTCCGCTCGTCGAGCAGATGCCGGGTCTCGGGCAGCAGCGGCACATGGAGGCTGACCACGTCGCTGCGCCTGCACAGCTCGTCGATGTCGACCCGCTCGACCCCGGCCTGCGCGAACGCCTCATCGGGAAGCATCGGGTCGAACACGATCACCCTCATCCCGAGGGCCCGGGCGCGTTCGGCGACGAGCCGGCCGATCGCGCCGAAACCGACGACCCCGGCGGTCGCGCCCGTGAGCTCCTTGCCTTCGAGGCGCGGCCACTCCCCCGCGCGCACGGCTTCGTCGAGTCTCGAGATGCGCCGCGCGGCGGCCAGGATGAGACCGACCGCGAGCTCGGCGACCGCGATCGCGTTCGCACCCGGGGTCCGCGTCACGACGACACCTCGCGAGGCCGCGGCGTCCAAGTCGACCCGGTCCACCCCGACGCCGTAGCGGGCGAGCACGCGCAAGCGGGGCGCGGCCGCGAAGACGGTCTCGTCGTAGTCGTCGAGCCCGGCGATGATGCCGTCGACGTCGGCGACGAGCGGCACGAGCTCGGCCGGAGTCAGCGGCCGCCCGTGCGGGTTGAGGATCACCTCGTCGACCACCTCACGGAGACGGCCCAGCGATGCGCCGTGCGGGTCACGGCACAGCGAGGTCGGCGTCACCAGCACCTTCATCGTGCCGCCCCCTGCGAGCCGGGCACGGTGCGCTGGTACTGATCGAGATAGCGGGCGAACCCCTCGTCGTAGCGATCGCGGTGCTGCTCGCGGGGAGTGATCGTGCGGACCTCGACGTCGTCGAAGGCGGGATGCCGCAGGTCGAGGCCGCTCGCCAGCATCCCCATGCGCACCGCCCCGACGATCGAGGTGTGCTGCTGCGCCGACACCTCCATCTCGACCCCGAAGACATCGGCGGTCAGCTGCGTCCAGAACGGCGACGACAGGACTCCCCCGGAGAGGATGATCCGGCGCGGCGTGCCACCGAGCGCCGTGAGCTCCTTGTAGCAGTGGTAGAGCGAGTAGACGATGCCCTCGAGCACCGACTGGTACATGTCCACGCGCGAGTGCGCCGGCGCGAGATCGACGAATCCGCCCCTGCGCTGATCCTGCCAGCCCGGGCTCCGCTCGCCGAACAGGAAGGGCAGGAAGACGGGGAGGTCGACGCGGTCGGTCGAGAGCGACGGCTCGATGTCGAGGTAATCCGTCGACGCCCCGAAGAGTCGGTCTCGCGCCCAGTCGACGCAGTTGCCGCATCCTGAGGTCGCGGCACCGCTCAGGGCCCCGAGCGGCGAACGGTACGACCAGGTGCTGAGGGTGGGCGAGAACGCCGGGTGGCGCGACGCGACGCGGAGAGCACCGCTCGTCCCCATCGAGAAGGTCATCTCGCCGGGCTCGGTAGCGAGGTCGCCGATCTGGTTCAAGCCACCGTCCGGACCGGGCGTCAGCACCGGGGTGCCCGCGACGAGCCCGAGGAGAACCGCGGCCTCTGTCGACAGCGGGGCCGTCGCGGTCGTCGAGTGCAGCTCGGGCAGCCGCACTCGGCCGAGGTCGAACCGGTCGATGACCTCGCGGTCCCACGTCGCGTCCGTGGCCGAGAGCAGGCCGCTGCCGGAGGCCAGCGAGTCGTTCGTCCAGATCTCACCCGTCATCCGGGCGAAGATGAGGCTGGCCTGGTCGAGGGCGAGGAGGCCGTCGATGTCGAGTCCCTGCGCCCGCAGGTGCTGGAGCTTGAACACGGGGTAGATCGCGTTCACCATGCAGCCGGTGCGCTCGTAGAACCACCACGTGAAATCGTCGTCGGCACGCAGGGCGGCGCTGAGATCCTGCGCTCCGGTGTACGGCCACTCCATCACCGGCGTGACTGCGGAGAGGTCGCCGGAGCGCAGCGTCAGGCCGTGCCACGTGCCGCTGAGCACGATGAGGTCGATCCGTTGCCCCGCCGCGGCTTCGCGGCCGAGGGCCATGAGCTGGATGTAGATCGCGTCCCCGTCGCGGACCGCGGAATCGGGTCCGTCGACTTCGAACCGGCGACTGCGGACGGCGACGGCACCGGTGTCCGTGTCGAAGAGCATGGTCTTCGCCGAGGTGGTGCTGGCTTCGAGAGCGAGGATCTTCATAGGGGCCCATCTTCGGGTGTCCGGCGGGCGGCAGCGTCGCCGAGTCCCAATGATATGATCATTCGGCCGACGATGGACACCCCGAGGAGAAACATCATGGTCGCTGTTCTCGATCAGATCGCCCGCCACCGCCTCGTTCCGGTCGTCGTCGCCGATTCCGTCGACCAGGGCGTCTTCATCGCCGATGCCCTCGCCGAGGGCGGACTGCCCGTGGCCGAGATCACCTTCCGCACCCCCGCAGCGCCGGCGGCCATCGAGGCCATCGCCGAACGGGGCGACATGATCGTCGGAGCGGGCACGATCGTCTCGCCCGCGCAGGTCGACGTGGCGGTCGCCGCGGGAGCCCGCTTCCTCGTCTCGCCCGGGTTCCACCCGGCCGTCGCCGACCGAGCCGCCGCGCTCGGGGTGCCGCTCGTTCCGGGGGCCGTGAGCGCGAGCGAGATCATGGCGGCGCTCGCCGCCGGCATCAGCACCGTGAAGTTCTTCCCCGCCGAGACATCGGGCGGTCTGCCCGCACTCCGCGCGCTCGCAGGCCCCTTCGGAGATCTGCGATTCGTGCCGACCGGCGGAATCGACGCGACGAACCTCGACGCCTACCTCGCGCACCCGCAGGTCACCGCCGTCGGCGGCTCGTGGATGCTGCCGCGGTCGGCCGTCGAAGCTCGCGATGCCGCCACCATCATCCGAGCGACATCCGACGCCGTCACACGTGTCGCGGCCTTCTCGCAAGCCGCTCCGGCCGGCCTGCCGAACGGATAAAGTGGCGAGAGAGCCGGGCTCTCTCGCAGTCTGGCCATTCCACCCGCACGCGAACCTGGAGCTACGCATGGCGTCGACCCCCTCACCGACAGGACCCTCGACCGATCAGGATCAGGCGCCGCACGAAGCGGCCACGGTCCACGAGGGCGCCCCGCGTCCCGAGGAAGTCGACCGACCGACCCCCGACGAGAGCAGCGCTCCCGCCGAGGCGGGCTCCGGCTCCGCGAACATCGGTGTCGTCGGGCTGGCGGTCATGGGCTCGAACCTCGCCCGCAACCTCGCGAGCCGCGAAGGCAACACGGTCGCCGTGTTCAACCGGTCGCGCTCGAAGACCGACGAGCTCGTCGAGACCCACCCCGAGGCGGGCTTCATCCCCGCGTTCTCGTACGAGGAGTTCGCAGCGAACCTGCAGAAGCCCCGCACCGCGATCATCATGGTCAAGGCCGGTCGGCCCACCGACGCCGTGATCGACGAGCTCATGCGGGTGTTCGAGCCGGGCGACATCATCGTCGACGGCGGCAACTCGCTGTTCACCGACACCATCCGTCGCGAGAAGGCCGTCCGCGAGGCCGGCTTCAACTTCGTCGGCATGGGCGTCTCCGGCGGCGAGGAGGGCGCTCTGCTCGGTCCCTCTCTCATGCCCGGCGGCCCCGACGAGTCGTGGGTGACCCTCGGCCCGATCCTGAAGTCGATCGCCGCCGTCGCCGAGGGCGAGCCCTGCGTGACGCACGTCGGCCACGACGGCGCGGGCCACTTCGTGAAGATGGTGCACAACGGCATCGAGTACGCCGACATGCAGCTCATCGCCGAGGCCTACGATCTCGTCCGCCGAGGCACGGGCAAGTCGCCCGCCGAGATCGCCGACATCTTCGCCGAGTGGAACCGCGGCGAGCTCGAGTCGTACCTCATCGAGATCACCGCCGAGGTGCTGCGTCAGACGGATGCCGCGACGGGTCGGCCGCTCGTCGACGTGATCGTCGACCAGGCGGGCGCCAAGGGCACCGGAGCGTGGACCGTGCAGACCGCGCTCGATCTGGGCGTTCCCGTCTCGGGAATCGCGGAGGCCGTCTTCGCGCGGTCGCTGTCGAGCCACCGTGAGCAGCGCGACGTCTCGGGCTCGCTGCCCGGCCCCGACGACGCCTCCTTCACGGTCGACGACGCGGACGCCTTCATCGAGCAGGTGCGCCTGGCGCTCTACGCCTCGAAGATCGTCGCGTACTCGCAGGGCTTCGACGAGATCCGGGCTGGAGCGGGCCAGTACGGCTGGAACATCGACCTCGGCGCCGTGTCGAAGATCTGGCGCGGCGGCTGCATCATCCGCGCGCAGTTCCTCAACCGCATCGCCGACGCATACGCGACCGGTGACGAGCTCCCCGTCCTGCTGACCGCGCCCTACTTCGTCGAGGCCCTCGGCCGCGCCCAGGAGGCCTGGCGCCACGTCGTGCAGGCCGCGGCCGGCGCCGGCATCCCGGCCCCCGCCTTCAGCTCGTCGCTGTCGTACTACGACGGCCTGCGTGCGGAGCGCCTGCCGGCCGCTCTCATCCAGGGCCAGCGCGACTTCTTCGGTGCGCACACCTACAAGCGCATCGACAAGGACGGCACCTTCCACACCCTGTGGTCGGGCGACCGCTCCGAGGTCGAGGCCGAAGACACGCACTGACCTCAGCGCACCGATGATCGGGCCCCGGCGAGCATCGCTCCGCCGGGGCCTTCGTCGTCGGAACGCGCGCGACCGGGATCAGAGCCAGTCGTTGTGCTTGAAGATCCCGTAGAGGCCGGCGCTCAGAAGCACCATCAGCCCGAGCGCCATCGGGTAGCCCCACGGCTGCGCGAGCTCGGGCATGAATGTGAAGTTCATGCCGTAGACGCTCGCGACGAAAGTCGGGGCGAACCCGATGGCCGCCCACGATGAGATCTTCTTGACCTGCTCGTTCTGACGTACCTGGACGACGGTGAGGTCTGCCATCTTCTCGTCGAGACGCTGGTTGACGAGCGTCGCGTGGATCGTCAGGGCATCGTCGAGCGTGTGCCGCATCGACTGCACGCGCTCCGCGACGTACTGGGCGCGCCCGCGCACGTCATCCCATCCCGCTGGCTCCGCCCCCGCCGCCGCGTCGGTGAGCGTCGTGCCCAGTCGGGTCAGCACGTCGGGCAGCGGCGACGTGGCATGGGCCAGGTCGATCACCTCTCGCTGCAGGTCGAAGATGCGCCGCGAGACGTCCGGGCCGTCGCCGAAGAGCTGGTCCTCGATCTCGTCGATGTCGTTCTCGACGCCGTCGAGCACCGCGCGATATCCGGTCGTCACGAGTTCGGCGAGCACCCACATGACCGATCCCGGTCCGCGGCGCAGGAGCTGCGGGTGCGATTGGAGCCGGCCGCGGAGCTCGTCGAGGTCGATCCGATCCGACCGCGTGACCGTCACGATGAGATGGCGCGCGAGGAAGACGTCGATCTCGTCGCAGCGGACCGTCTCGGAGGCGTCGTCGTAATGCGCGGGCTGCAGGACGACGAACGCATGATCGCCGTACCGTTCGAAGATCGACCGCTGGTGCGGCCGCAGTGCCTCTTTCACCGCTATGGGGGACATCCCCAGCTCGGCCGCGCGGGTCTGGATCTCGGCGTCGTCGACGTCGATCAGCGCGATCCAGGCGAAGCCCGCGCGCTCGCGCGCGAGTGCGGCCGCCTCATCGGGCGGGAGGTCGTCGCGCACGACGGAGCCGTCGACGTAAACCGCCGTCTCAACGTTCGTCATGACGTCACCGTATGCCACCGCGCATGCTCACAGCGCAGACATAGCATCGTCCATAGCTTCTCCATAGAGAACACCTGACAATGGCATCATGACCACCCCAGCACCCGGCACACTGCAGCGTCCCGACGGCTCCCCGCTGCGCGTCCTCGTCGTCGACGACGAACAGATGCTCACCGACCTGCTCTCGATGGCGCTCAAGATGGAAGGCTGGGAGGTCCGCTCCGCGGCATCCGGATTCGAAGCGCTCTCGCTCGCACGCGAGTTCGAGCCCGACGCGATGGTGCTCGACATCATGATGCCCGACCTCGACGGGATGTCGGTGCTGCAACGGCTCCGCCAGTCCGGTGACGACGTTCCCGTGCTGTTCCTCACCGCGAAAGACTCCGTGGGCGACCGGGTCGCCGGGCTCACGGCAGGCGGCGACGACTACGTCACCAAGCCGTTCAGCCTCGAAGAGGTCGTGGCACGGCTGCGCGGCCTCATGCGGCGCGCGGGCACGGCGACCGCGGGCGGTGTCGACCCGGTGCTCCGCGTCGGCGACCTCACCCTCAACGAGGATTCGCACGAGATCGAGCGGGCCGGGACCAGCATCGAGCTCACCGCGACCGAGTTCGAGCTGCTGCGCTACCTCATGCGCAACCAGCGCCGCGTCGTCTCGAAGGCGCAGATCCTCGACCGCGTGTGGAACTACGACTTCGGCGGCCGTTCCT
Source organism: Microbacterium sp. AG238 (assembly GCF_003610405.1). Lineage (GTDB taxonomy): Bacteria > Actinomycetota > Actinomycetes > Actinomycetales > Microbacteriaceae > Microbacterium. The sequence goes on along the minus strand of NZ_RAQC01000001.1, from coordinate 77,688 downwards.
CCGTGGTCGAGTTGTACATCTCGTACCTGCGCAAGAAGATCGATGCCGGTCGCGAGCCGCTCATCCACACCGTCCGAGGCGTGGGCTACATGATCAAAGCGCCGCAGTGACCTCCGCCCCCGACCGCGACGCGGTGCGCGAGCGTACGGACCGTCGGCCGCGCAAGCGGTGGACGCTGCAGACCCGGTTGATGCTGACCGTGGTCGGCGTCGTCGCGCTGACGCTGATCTCGAGCGCGGTCGGTCTCGCCACGACGATCGGCACGGTGCTGGTCTCAACCGTCACCACCAACGCCGAATCGCTCACGCGCGGACTCAAACTCTTCGACAGCAGCGGGTACGTCGTGCGTGTGCGTTCCGCAGAGGAGACGATCGCCGGCACGACGGGTCTCCCTTACGGATACACACTGCTGGTGCAGGACCCGCGCGGTCCGATCACCGGTGCGACCTTCGACGGCGACGAGGGAGTGCGCGACCTCACCGCCGCGGAGCTGAACGATCTCGCTTCGACGGACCTCGGCGCCCTTCCGGCGACGATCGAGATCGGCGACCTCGGCGCGTTCCGCGTCGTGTCATTCACAGCCGGCGACATCACCGGGCTGGGCGCCCTTCCGCTCGCTCAGGTCGACGGGACTGTCGCAACCGTCGTCACCACGATCACGATCGTGACCGTCGGTGGCCTTCTCCTCCTCAGCGCGGCGATCGCGGTTGTCATTCAGCGCTCGCTCCGGCCGTTGCGCGTCGTCGCTGACACCGCGACCCGGGTCGCGTCGCTCCCCCTTGCGCAGGGAGCCGTCTCCATCAGCGAGCGCGTACCCGAGGAGGAGACCGACGACCACGATGAGATCGGCCGCGTCGGAGCAGCACTGAACACCCTCCTCGATCATGTCGATGCGTCCCTCGTCGCCCGCCAGCGCAACGAAGAGCGCATGCGATCGTTCGTCGCCGACGCGAGTCATGAGCTTCGCACGCCCCTCGCCTCGATCCGTGGATACTCCGAGCTCTCGCTCCGCGCGATGCGTCAAGGTGTGCCGGGCGTCGAAGAGACCACGACCGCCGCGCTCGAACGCATCCAGGCGCAGTCGCTGCGCATGACGAGCCTCGTCGAGGATCTGCTCCTTCTCGCTCGGCTCGACGAAGGACAGGAGCTCGTCTACGGAACGGTCGACCTCACGGCCCTCGCCATCGACGCGGTGGCCGACGCCCGAGCGGCAGGCCAGGATCACGAGTGGCGCCTGGATGTCGGCGATGAACCGGTCGTCGTCGCGGCGGACGCCACCCGCATCACGCAGGTCGTCGCGAATCTCCTCGCCAATGCGCGCGTCCACACCCCAGCCGGCACCACCGTCACCACGGCAGTGCGCGTCACCGACGGTACGGCGGTCCTCTCGGTGCACGACGACGGCCCCGGCATCGACCCCGCCGTCGCCGATCACATCTTCGAGCGTTTCTCGCGCGGCGACAGCTCGCGGGCACGCCAAACCGGCGGCACAGGCCTCGGCCTCTCGATCGCCCGCGCCATCGTGGCGGCACACGGCGGATCACTCACGGTGCAGAGCGAGCCCGGCTCGACCACGTTCGAGCTCCGGCTGACCGCGCGACCGTCTGATCCTGGGACGGGCGCGGGGGCAGGAGCGGACGGTGAGGCGGGGGCGGGCGCCGCTTCTGCCGGTGATCCCGATGGCGAGGGGTCGCGATGACGCATACCGAAACGCGGGTCGTGGCGATCCGGCACGGTCGCGTTCAACCGTCCGGCTCGTGGGTGTACGTGTGGTTCGACATCGAGACGGGCGACATCGCGTACGTCGGGGCCACCGCGTACGAGCCGGCGCTGCGTGCGCACCTGCACCTCGAGAGCGACGATCCGCAGCTCGGACGCGTGCGCGCCACGGTGGACAGGTACGCCGAGCGCGACTTCGACGTTCTGGTGTTCGAGGTGCCCGCCGATGTCGATCGAGGCGTCGCGAAGCGCCACCTGGAGGCGCGCCTGCGCCCGGGGGTGGCCGCGGGGCGACCTGCGGGGGCGGCTGCGACGCAGACGGATGGTCTCGAGGCTGAGGTGCGGTCCGTGTGCAACTTCAGCGATGACGTCGTTCGCATCATCGCGCAGCGGCGGGCTGCCCACCGCTCGTAGCGTCGGGGGCGGGAGACGCGGTCTCAACTCGTGAGGGCGCTCGTTCTCAGGGCTGTGCCGATGAGCTGGCCCGGCGGTTCCTCCCCACACGGTGGCCCGGGCGAGTTTCATTCTTCGCATCTTTGTTCGATGTGGATGTCGGACCCGGCTGGCACAATGGGAACATGGCAGCGAACGCAGGTGGTGGGCCGGGTGGGGGCGTCGTCTCGCCGCACGCCCGAGCGATCGCGGCGTACACCGAGACGTTGACGCTGGTGCATCACGCGGATGTCGCGTCGGTGCGGGCTCTCGCCGAGCTGGGGCGGTCGGCGCTTCGCGAGGCGCGCCGTGACGGGGTGCGCGGGATGGCGTCGGACATGGAGCTGCGGTCGGTCGCGGCCGAAGCCGCGGGGTTGGCGCGGCGCAGTGACCGGCGACTGCAGGCCGACATCGACCACGCATTGACGATCGTCGATGACTACCCGGCCGTGTTCGCGGCATGGGAGCAGCGGCGGATCACCCGTGACCACGTCGAGGTGGTCGTGAAAGCGGCAACCGGGCTGCCCGGCGAGGTGCGGGGCGAGTTCGAGGCCGCCGCGATCGCCGTGTGCGAGCAGGACATCGCCACCCGGGTCAAACCCGCCCTGCGAGCCCTGGCAGAACGGCTCCACGACCGCACATTCACCGACCGGCACCGAGAAGCCGCCGCGGGGCGGTGCGTAAGGGTCCTGCACGGGGCCGACGGAATGTCCGATGTCATCGCGACCGTACCGACCGTGATCGCGGTGGGGATGCTCGACCGGCTCACCCAGATGGGACAAGCCGTCAAAGATGCCCGGGACGTGGGCGGTCGCGGTGATGCGGTGGAGGCCGATGCTGCACCTGACGCCCGGACGATGGATCAGCTGCGTGCTGACATTCTCGGCGACCTCGTCCTCGGCGGAGCGCCCGTCGTCGACCCCACCTACGGGGCCGACCGGACCGGCGGGCTCGGGGCGATCCGCGCACGCGTGCAGGTCACCGTCACCGCGGAGACCCTGATGGGCCGTGACGAGCACCCCGCCGACGCGGTCGGCGCCGGACTGATCGACGCCGACACGGCGCGTGAGCTCGCCGGACAGGTCTCCGAGTGGGACCGGTTGTTCATCGACCCGGTCACCCGCACCCCGGTGCAGATCGACACGTACCGGCCCACCATGGCGATGAAGAAGCTCCTCACCGCACGTGACCAGCACTGCAGGTTCCCCGGATGCCGCAGGGCCGCGATCAGGTGTGAGCTCGACCACACCGTCGATTACGCCCTCGGCGGCCACACCCACCTCCACAACCTCGCCCACCTCTGCCAGAGACACCACTCCATGAAGCAATTCACCCGGTGGGAAGTGCGGCAGGTCGGCGGCGGAGTCCTGGAATGGACCTCACCCCTCGGACGGGTCTACCGCGAAGACGTACCCGTGCCCGCCGTCTGCTTCACCACCGACCCGGCCGACACGGCCGACCCGCCACCGGGCGAACCGCCACCCTTCTGATCCCCGCCCGCCCCGCGCTCGGCGTGGGCTGCTGCTCGCTCGCTCGCCCGCGCGAAGACGACCTGCGCGGGATGAAATCGATCCCGCAACGCCTACCAGCCTCAGTCGACGACCCGCAGCGAGGGACCGTCTCAGTATCCGGCGAAGGCGTCGGTCGTGAGCGATCGGGCCTTCGACAGCGCGGGAGCCAGTTCGGCGATGAGCCGAGGTGGGCCGGAGATGAAGGCATGCCGCTCGCCGAGATCCGGGACGAGACCGGCGAGCGAGGCGGCGCTCAGCCGCTCTCCCCCGGTCCAGCGCCAATGATCCGGAAGGTTCCGAGGCTCATCACGCGTCACCACCATCACCGGGATGCCCGCAGCAATGATGTCGTCGCGGAATGCCAGCTCCTCGGCATCCGATGCGACGTAGATCATGACGACGTCGCGACGCTCTCCAGCCAGGCGCATCTCACGCAGCTGCGACACGAAGGGCGTCACGCCGATCCCCGCAGCCACCAGCACGACCTTCGCGTCCGTCCGCGCCGGCAGCACGAAGTCGCCCCAGACACCCGTGACGGGAAGATCCCGACCGGGCTCCACGACCGCGAGGGCCTTCTTGTAGCTCGACTGAGAACCCTCACGGATCGCGATCCGAACCTCCGGCAGCTCCGCAGGCGCCGACACGATCGAGAACTCTCGCCGTGTGCCCCGCGCATCTGGTCGGCGGTGCGGGACCTCGAGCTCGAGGTACTGTCCCGGGCGGAATCGGAAGCCGCGATGAGCCCGGAACGTGAGCTCGCGAACCGACGGCGTCAGCGCCCTGCGCTCCACGAAGGTCAACCGCACCGCGGCGCGGTAGGCGAAGAAGAAGGCGAGCAGGTTGCCGATCAGCAGCGCGCGCTCCTGCCCGAGACTCACGTCGCCGATCAGGATGGGCCACCCGGCAAGAGCCCCCACGAGCGCGGCGACCGCGTACTGCTGCCGCCGACGGGGCGGGAGCGTCAACGGCTCCGACAGCATGAACGCGCCGAGGAAGAGGAACGGCGACGACCACAGCACCTGCCCGATGACCGTCGCATCGACCGGGAGCGAGACCTGCGCATACTGCACGATCGTGCGCACGAACGCGACAGCGACCGCGACGACGAGGAAGACGGCCACGACCCGCACCTTCTCGGTCCGCACCACCACGAGGCCGCCGAGCACGACGACCGGCACCGCCAGAACGGGCGTGCCGACCCACCAGGCCGACGCTCCCAGGTCGGGGAACGGGATACTCAGCACGGTGAGCACCGTCGCACCGGCGGCGGCCGGGTTGAAGATGTGACGACCGCGCCACGCGAGCAGGTACTTCGATGCCGAGGCGACCGCTCCGGCGATCGCGAGCCCGGCCAGTCCCGCCGGCTCGAGCGTCGGTCGCAGAACGAAGAGCAGGATCAGAGCGGTGATGACCGCCGACTCGATGCGCCATGTACGGCCGAGCAGGCGCTGCGCCACGGCATCCACGACGATGATCGCGGCGGCCAGCACAACGAGCGAGACCGGCAGGGCGAGCGGATCGCCCGCGATCTGCCCCGCCAGTGTCAACACGAACGCGATGACCGCGAGCACCGAGAGCGCGACGAGCACGAACCGGTACATCGACACGCGGCCGAGTGCACCGACAGCTCGGTTCCGAAGGGCCGTCAGGGATGTCATACGAACAACTCCGCTTCGCAGTGAGGTGACCATTCGACGGCCCCGTCGGTGCGCATCCGCACCCACGACGCTCTGCTGCGCTCCGCGAATCGCGGACCGCCGTCGAAGAAGAGGGCTGTGGCGACGGCATCCGCCGTCATCGCGTCGGCGGCGACCGCCCACGTCGCCGCATACTCCCGCACCGGCTCACCCGTGCGGGCGTCGAGCACGTGGTGCAGACCGTCGCCCCACGCACGGCGGTTGGTCGCCGACGCGCACAGCGCCCCGGCATCCAGAGCCCACACCCCCACCGCCCGAGAAGCGTCGTAGGGGTGCTCGAGGGCGACGCGCTGACGCACCCCGTCGACCGCCAGGTCGCCGCTCGCATCGACGACGAGCCAGCCGGCCGTCCGCTGTCGCAGCTCCGCCAGCACGAGATCGACGAGGCGGCCTTTGCCCACCGCGCCCACATCGACCGTCGCCGGGCGATGAAGCGTGAGTCGGTCATCGGAGAGCTCGACGACATCGCGCCACTGCGCCACCGCGGCGGAGGCACCGCCGTCGCGCATCGAGTACGACGCGTCGTAGCCGCGCCGCGCGAGCACGTCACCGACGAGGGGGTTCACCGCACCGTCCGTGGCATCGGCCAACGCGCCGTAGAGCGCGAGCATGTCCACCGCGTCGGGCGGCGCGACCACCGACCCGCCCGCGGCCAGTCGGCTCACGGTGGAGTCGTCGCGGAACCGCGACCAGTCACGGTCGAACGCATCGACCACCGACATGACCGCCGCGCGCTGGGCATCGCCCAGGGGCGCTTCGCTCTCGATGCACCACACGGTCCCGATGGCGTCGAACTCCCACCGTCCGGAGCCGGCAGCCGCGGCCATCATGCTGCCGCGTCGGTGCGGATCTCCTCGACCGCCGCGTTGAAGCCACCGCTTGTGAGGGACGAGCCCGCGACCCGGTCGACCTTCACCTCGTCGAGGCTCTTGCCGACGACGGCATCCGAGATGCCGCCGATGAACTGCGACTGGTACTGCTTGCTCTCACGGCGGGTCGGCTCACCTGTGACCTCCACCGCGGTCACGGCGTCGGACGCGATCGTCAGCTGCACGGTGATCGTCTCGGGGCCCTCCGGGGTCTGGTAGGTGCCCTCGGCGGTGTACGTGCCGTCGGTGTAGGTTCCGCCGGTCGAGCCCGCCGAACCGGTCGAGCCCGCCGCGGGCGTCGCGTCGGACGAGGGCGCTCCACCCGAACCGGGCTGTTCGGCATCGGCCTGACCCGCGCACCCGGCGAGAAGGGCGAGGCCGGCGACGGATGCCGCGGCGGCGGTCACACGGAGCGAACGGGGTACGGCAGTGGCTCGGATCATGGGGGGTCCTCCTGTGTCGTGCCCCTCCGGGGGGAGGCGGGCTGATCTCACGCTAGCGGCCCGCCGCCATGGGTCCCCTCTGTTATTCCTATGCGTTTGCATCGAGTCGTGCAGGCTCGCGCCAGAGCGCCTTCAGGCCCTCCACCGCGAAGAAGATCGCCACGGCGAAACCGAGCGGCAGCAGCCATGCCTGCACAGACAAGGGACGGGAGTCGAACAGCGTGTTCATGAACGGCACGTACGTGTATACGAGCTGCAACCCGATGAGCGCGGCAGCCGACCACCAGATCACCCGGTTGCCCCGCAGGACATCGCGGTTCACACTCGACCTGGTCAGGAAGCGACAGTTGAGCAGGAACGCCAGCTGCCCCAGGGCGAGGACGGACACCGACACCGTTCGGGCGACGTCGAGATCGGCGCCCGTGGCACGGACGATCGCGAACGCCGCGAGCGTCGCGCCGCCGATCAGCACCGACACCACCAGGACGAACATGAGCTCGCGCAGTGAGATGATCGACCCCCCGCTCGATCGTGGCGGTCGCGACATGATTCCCGGCTCCGCCGGCTCGTACGCCAGCGCGAGCGACAGCGTCACAGCCGTCACCATGTTGACCCACAGCACCTGCACCGGCGACAGCGGGAGCGCGAGTCCGAACACCACGGCAACGAGGATGACGAGCGACTGCGCACCGTTCGTGGGCAGCAGGAACACGATCGACTTCCGCAGGTTGTCGTAGATCCGACGCCCCTCGCGGATAGCCGAACGGATCGTGGCGAAGTTGTCGTCGGCAAGGACGATCTCGGCCGCTTCCTTCGTCGCCTCCGTGCCCTTGATGCCCATCGCGACCCCGACGTCGGCACGGGTGAGGGCGGGAGCGTCGTTGACGCCGTCGCCCGTCATCGCCACGACCTCACCGTGCGACTGCAGGGCGCGAACGATGCGGATCTTGTGCTCGGGGCTCGTCCGGGCGTAGACGTCGACGTCGCGGACGACATCCTTCAGCTTCTCCTGGCTGAGCGACTCCAGCTCACCGCCGGTGAGGACGCGCGGTGCGTCATCCGACACCAGTCCCATCTCGCGGCTGATCGCGACGGCGGTTCCCGCGTGGTCACCCGTGATCATCTTCACGCGGATGCCGGCGCGGTGGCAGTCGGCGATCGCCTCGACTGCCTCCGGGCGCGGCGGGTCGAGGATGCCCCAGAGACCGAGGAACTCCAGCGCCTCGACGTCGTCGAGCCCGATCTCATCGAGGCTCGAGGGCTTACGTGCGGCGGCCAGGACCCGAAGGCCCTCACCGCTCAGCTCGGCGACCGCTGCCTCCCAGAAGTCGCGGTCGAGGTCTTCTGACCCGGCGGCCCCGCGCTGACGCGTCGAACGGTCGAGCAGCCGGTCGGGGGCGCCCTTGACGAGCAGCGCGCGCGACCCGTCTGCACCCTCGTTCAGGGTCGCCATGAACTTGTTCTCCGAGTCGAACGGCAGAACGTCGACGCGTCGGACGCCGTCGGCCTCGCCGTCGTGTCCGCCCTTCATCGCGACGACACGCAGCGCCCCCTCGGTCGGTTCACCGACGAGCTTCCACCCGTCGTCATCCGAGACGACGTCCGCGTCATTGCAGAGGTCGGCCACCGCCAGGACGGCCGACAGATCGCCGCCGGAACGACCTTCGCCGTCGACCCGCTCGATCTCGCCCTCCGGATCGTATCCGAGCCCGGAGACGTCGTAGCGGGCGACCGGGGTGACGATCCGCCGCACGGTCATCTCGTTCTTGGTCAGCGTTCCCGTCTTGTCGGAGCACACCGTGGTGACCGAGCCGAGCGTCTCGACGGCCGGGAGCTTGCGCGTGATCGCGCGACGCCGCGCCATCTGCTGGACGCCGATCGCCAGCGTGATCGTCACAAGCGCCGGAAGCCCCTCCGGAATCGCCGCGACGGCGAAGCCGATCGTCGCCGAGACGAGCTCACCGAACGGCATCCCGTGCACGAACCGGCCGATGAGCATCATCAGGGCGGCCATCCCGAGGATGACGAGCGTCAGGACCCGCCCGAACGCGTCCAGCTGTTTCGTGAGCGGCGTCGTCAAGTTACCCGCGCCGCCGACCAGTTCCTGGATCTTGCCGATCTCGGTGCGGGCGCCGGTTCCCGTGACGATCCCCCGCCCCTGCCCCGCCGAGACGATCGTGCCCGAAAAGGCCATCGAAGCGCGGTCGCCGACGCCGGCATCCGCGTCGACGGGGTCGGTCTGCTTGGATGACGGCACCGACTCACCGGTCAGCGCCGCCTCGTCGATGCGCAGCTGACTCGCCTGGACGAGGCGGAGGTCTGCCGGAACCTTGTCGCCGGGAGACAGGCGTACGACGTCACCGGGCACGAGATCCGCGGCGGGCACACGCCGCCACGAGCCGTCGCGACGCACGCTCGCGTCGGACGACAGCATCCCTCGGATGCCCGCCAGGGCCTTCTCGGCCCGCCCCTCCTGCGCGAAGCCGATCACGGCGTTGATGATGGCGACGGCGAGGATGACCCAGACGTCGAGCCAGTCGGCCATCACCGCCTTGATCGCGGCGGCGGCCAGCAGGATGTAGATCAGGGTGTCGTTGAAATGCGAGAGGAACCGCAGCCATGCGGGAGTGCGCTTCGCCTCGGGCAGGACGTTCGGCCCCATCGCGGCGAGGCGCCTCGCCGCGTCGTCCGAACTCAGCCCCTCGGCGCTGGTTCCGAGCGCCGATGCGACCTCGTCGACGGGGCGAGCGTAGGAGCGAGGCGACTCGAGGTCCGCCTCGGAGGTGGGGGCAGCCATGCCGCCGATCCTACGGCGTCGAGCCTCCCGCCACAGTGGCTGTCGCCGTGGAAGACGGTGCGTCGGGACCCTGCCGGGGCGCTGCTGCTGTGCCGCCGACAGGCTCGATCAGGCGTGGCCTCTGCTCCCACTGCCCGTGGACGCGATCAGCCTGTGGACGGCACGGCACGGGGTGCCGACGAACGACCGCACGCAGCCCCGGCGGCAACAGCGGGGCGCGGCAGCCGAGCGGATGCGTCCCGGGTCAGGCGGCGCCGTCGAACATGCTGGTGACGGAACCGTCCTCGAAGACCTCCTTGATCGCGCGCGCCAAGAGCGGTGCGATCGGAAGGATGGTGAGGCCGGGGAAGCGCTTGTCGTCGCCGAGCGGAATCGTGTCGGTGACGACCACCTCGTCGATCGCGGCATCCTGCAGGCGGTCGACCGCCGGGTGGCTGAAGATCGCGTGCGTCGCCGCGACGATGACGCGCTCGGCACCATTGTTCTTCAGCGCCTGCGCAGCCTTGACGATCGTGCCGCCGGTGTCGATCATGTCGTCGACCAGCAGGCAGACGCGTCCGCGCACGTCACCGACGATCTCGTTGACGGTGACCTGGTTGGCGACGTTCGGGTCGCGACGCTTGTGGATGATCGCGAGCGGTGCGCCCAGGCTGTCCGACCAGGTGTCGGCGACCCGGACACGGCCGGTGTCGGGCGAGACCACCGTCAGCTTCGCCCGGTCCTCTGGGCTGAGCGTGCGCTCGAAGTGCTCCAGCAGCACCGGCTTGGCGAAGAGGTGGTCGACGGGACCGTCGAAGAACCCTTGGATCTGCGCGGCGTGCAGGTCGACGCTCATCACACGGTCGGCACCGGCCGTCTTGAACAGGTCTGCGACGAGGCGTGCACTGATCGGCTCGCGACCGCGGCCCTTCTTGTCCTGGCGCGAATACGGGTAGTACGGCGCGACGACGGTGATGCGCTTCGCGGATGCGCGCTTGGCGGCGTCCAGCATGATCAGCGTCTCCATGAGCCACTCGTTGACCGGCGGGCCGAACGACTGCACGAGGAAGAAGTCGCACCCGCGGATCGAGACCTCGAAGCGCGTGAGGATCTCACCCGACGCGAAGGTGCGGTGCTCGGTGGGGACGAGCTCGGTGCCGAGCTGCGTCGCCACATCGGCAGACAGCGCGGGGTGCGAGCCACCGGATGCCACGACGAGACGCTTCTTGGTCTTGGCGACCAGTCCCGGGGCGATACCCCGCGAGACGTCGAGGTCAACCGTGTTCTTCTTGCGAGCCATCGTCCGCTTCCTGTGAAGACCGCACGCGTGCCGCTGCTGCGGCGGCTGCAGTACCGGGTCTGTTCTTCTCGACCCACCCTGTGACATTGCGCTGGGGGGCGACGCTGAGCGCGAGAGCACCGGCCGGGACGTCCTTGCGGATGACCGCTCCGGCGCCCGTCTTGGCGCCCTCACCGATCTTAACCGGCGCGACGAAGACGTTGTGCGAGCCGGCGTGGACCTCATCGCCGATGACGGTGCGGTGCTTCGCGAGATCGTCGTAGTTCGCGGTGATCGCGCCCGCCCCCAGATTCACGCCGCGGCCGATCTCGGCGTCGCCGACGTACGACAGGTGCGGGACCTTGCTCCCCTCGCCGATCACGGCGTTCTTCGTCTCGACGAAAGTGCCGATCTTGCCGCGCTCCCCCAGCTGCGTGCCGGGCCGGATGTACGAGAACGGCCCCACGGTCGCACCGGCGCCGATGACGGCGAGGGTCGCATCGCTCCGCGTCACCGAGGCGCCCGCGCCGACCTCGCAGTCGGTCAACGACGTGTCGGGGCCGATCGTGGCCCCTTCCGCGACCACCGTCGCGCGGAGGATGTGGGTGTTCGGGAGCACGGTCACGTCGGGGGCGAGCATGGCGGTGACGTCGATCCACGTGGTCGCGGGGTCCTGGACCGTCACCCCCTCGAGCTGCCAGCGACGCACCGTGCGCGCGTTCAGCAGGCGTCCGGCCTCGGCGAGCTGCACACGGTCGTTGACGCCGACGATCAGGGTCGGGTCGGCCACGGGCTGCGCCGCGACGGCGAGGGCGTCGGCGCGCAGCATCCCCACGACGTCGGTGAGGTACTTCTCGGCCTGGACGTTGGCCGTGCTGATCCGGCCCAGCCGCTCGCGCAGAGGGCCCGCCTGGAAGGCGTAGACGCCGGCGTTGACCTCGTCGACGGCACGCTCTGCGTCGGTTGCGTCCTTGTGCTCGACGATGCGGTCGACACCGCCCGCGGTGTCACGGATGACGCGGCCGTAGCCCGTGGGGTCGGTCAGGCGAGCGCTCAGCATCGTGGCCGCCGCACCCGACGAGCGGTGCGTGCGCAGCAGTTCGCCGAGCGTGGCGTCGTCGAGGAGAGGAACATCGGCACTCAGCACCAGCACGTCGCCCGTGAACTCCGGCAGCTGATCGAGCGCGACCTCGACGGCCCGGCCCGTTCCGGGGATCTCGTCCTGGTCGACGACGACCACCTCGGGCGAGACGCCGAGCACCGCTTCGGCGACGCGATCACGTTCGTGACGGACGACGACGAGCACATGGGCGGGGGCGAGGTCGCGCGCGGTGTCGAGCACGTGGCCGACGAGCGGTCGTCCGCCGATGCGATGCAGCACCTTCGGCAGCGACGACTTCATCCGCGTCCCCTGCCCCGCGGCGAGGATCACGACAGCGAGACGGGGGTCGAGTTGGGTGTCGCTCATGCTCCGCCGCCAGGACTCGAACCTAGACCTCACAGCTCCAAAGGCTGTCGTGCTGCCATTACACCACGGCGGACCGCCGCACCGAGGTGCGGCCCGACAAGTCTGCCAGAGCGCGCGGGGCCGCGCCGCCGCGACGCCGGTGTCGAGCGCCCCGGTTCGGGATAATGGGGCCATGGCACACGAGACCGACGAGGTGGACCGCATCGTCGGGGCGTGGTCGCTGCAACGTCCCGACCTGGATTTCTCGCCGCTCGAAGTGCTCTCCCGGGTCGACCGACTGTCGCGCCACCTCGACCGCGCGCGCCGCGAGGCTTTCCGCCGCAGCGATCTCGAGCCATGGGAGTGGGACGTGCTCTCGGCGCTGCGTCGCGCCGGCGAGCCGTACCAGTTGAGCCCCAAGCAGCTGCTCCAGCAGACGTTGGTCTCGAGCGGCACGATGACCAATCGCATCGATCGGCTCGTCGCGCGCCGGCTCGTGCGCCGTGAGTCCGATCCCGGCGACGGTCGCAGCGTCCTCGTGACCCTGACCGATGACGGACGGATCCGTGTGGATGCCGCCATCACGCGCCTCGTCGACGCGGAGGCGGTCCTTCTGGCCGGTCTGTCCAAGAGCGACCGGGATCGATTGGCCTCGCTGCTGCGCAAGCTCTCGCTGGGGTTCGACGGGTCTCCCCCGGCACCATCCCCCTGACCCCGTCGGGCTCGGCTGACAGCATTCGCCCCGTGGGGGTGGCCTAGCCTGGAAGCAATATGGCGCATCTTCTGGGAGCCGAGGGCCTTCGCCTCGAGTATCCGACCAAAGTGGTGTTCGACGGGGTCTCCCTCGGTGTCGACGAGGGCGACCGCATCGGCATCGTCGGCCGGAACGGCGACGGCAAGTCGAGCCTGCTGCGCATGCTCGCGGGTCTGGTCGAGCCCGACTCCGGCCGGGTGACCGTCCGCGGCGGCATCCGGGTCGGTGTGCTGGCGCAGGCCGACGACCTCGACGACGACCTGCGGGTGCGAGACGCCGTGGTCGGCGACCAGGCCGACCACGAGTGGGCGGGCGACGCGCGGGTGCGCGACGTCATCGCGGGCCTGCTCGGCGACCTCGACTGGGAAGGTCCGATCCGCGGGCTCTCGGGCGGTCAGCGCCGCCGCGTCTCGCTGGCGGCGCTCCTCGCGGGCGACCACGACGTCATCTTCCTCGACGAGCCGACGAACCACCTCGACGTCGAGGGGATCTCGTGGCTCGCGGAGCACCTCAAGCGGCGCTGGTCGGCCGGATCGGGTGCACTCCTCGTCGTGACGCACGACCGGTGGTTCCTCGACGAGATCTGCACCGCGACGTGGGAGGTCCACGACCGCATCGTCGAGCCGTTCGACGGCGGGTACGCCGCGTACATCCTGCAGCGCGTCGAGCGCGACCGGCAAGCCGCGACCATCGAGGCCCGGCGGCAGAACCTGGCCCGCAAAGAACTCGCGTGGCTGCGCCGCGGCGCACCCGCCCGCACCTCGAAGCCCAAGTTCCGCATCGACGCTGCGAACGAACTGATCGCCGACGTCCCCGAGATCCGTGACCGGGTCGCCCTGCAGTCGCTCGCGGTCTCGCGACTGGGCAAGGATGTCGTCGACGTCCTCGACGCGGGCGTCAGTTACGGCGACCGCGTCGTACTGGAGAAGGTCGAATGGCGTGTCGCGCCGGGCGAGCGGACCGGCATCCTCGGCGTGAACGGCGCCGGCAAGTCGACGCTCCTCGGGCTGATCTCCGGCACGGTCGAACCGACGACGGGGCGTGTGAAGCACGGCAAGACAGTGAAGGTCGCGACCCTCTCGCAGCGCATGGGCGAGCTGGACGAGCACCTCGACCAGCCTGTCCGCGTCGTCATCTCGAACCTGCGGACCAGCTACACCGTCGGGTCGGGCTCGAAAGCCCAGGATCTGACGCCGGGACAGCTGCTCGAGCGGATGGGGTTCAGCTCAGCGCAGCTGTCGACGCCGGTCAAAGACCTCTCGGGCGGACAGAAGCGGCGGCTTCAGCTGCTGCTCATCCTGCTCGACCAGCCGAACGTGCTGATCCTCGACGAGCCGACGAACGATCTCGACACCGACATGCTCGCGGCCATCGAAGACCTCCTGGACTCGTGGGCCGGGACCCTCATCGTCGTCTCTCACGACCGGTACTTCCTCGAGCGCGTGACCGACCAGCAGTATGCGATCCTCGGTGGTCGGCTGCGACATCTCCCCGGCGGTGTCGACGAGTACCTGCGGCTGCGACGCGAACAGCCCGAGCGCACGGGGGCGAGCTCCGCGGCATCCGTCCCGGCATCGAGCAGCGGACCAGTGAGCCCGTCGACTCCGACGCTCAGCGGCGCAGAGCGGCGAGCTGCCGAGAAGGAGGTCTCGGCCATCGACCGCCGGCTCGAGAAGATCCAGGGCGAGATCGCAGCCGTCGACGCGCAGCTCGCGGAGGCACACGACGACTTCGAACGGATCATGGGCCTGCAGCGCCGGCGCGACGAGCTCGTCGCCGAGACGACGACGCTCGAGGAACGCTGGCTCGAGCTCGGCGAGGCCATCGACGGCTGACGCCGCCCCTACGACGAAGCCCCCGGCGCTCTCGGCACCGGGGGCTCGATCGTGAGGGATCAGACGAGACCGTTGTCCTCGAGGAACTTCTTGGCGATCGCAGCCGGCTCGAGCTTGTCGACCGTGCTCTGGACGTTGAGCGCGACCAGGGCCTCGGGGGTGAGCTTCGCGCTGACGGCGTTGATGGTGTCCTCGACCTCGCCCGCGAGGTCCTTGTTCACGACCGGGACGACGTTGGAGGCGAGGAAGAGACCCTCGGGGTCTTCGAGCACGACGAGGTCGTCGGTCTGGATGCGGGGGTCGGCCGTGAAGACGTTGGCGACGTTCACGGTGCCGGCGACGAGGTCGTCGACGGTGGTCTCACCGGTGGCCTGGAAGCCGACCTGGATGCCGTAGGTGTCAGCCAGGCCCGTCGGGCCGTAGGGACGCTGCTCGAGCTCGGCGGGACCGCCGAGCGTGAGCGGCTCGGTCACGTTGGCGAGGTCGGCGATCGTGGTCAGGTTCCACTGCTCGGCGAATGCCGCGGTCACCGTGTACGAGTCCTGGTCGCTCGCGGTCGCCTGGTCGAGCACCGTGAGGTTCTCGGGCAGAGCGTCGGTGAGGGCGGCGTAGACGTCGTCGGAGGTGCGAGCCGTGGTGTCTTCATCGAAGTACTGCAGCAGGTTGCCGGTGTACTCGGGGAACAGCGTCAGCGAGCCGCTCTCGAGCTCGGGCAGGTACGCCTCGCGCTGGCCGGTCGTGAACTGCCGGTCGACGGTCTTACCGGCGCCCTCGAGAGCCTGAGCGTAGATCTCGGCGATGATCTCGTTGGAGTAATAGTCCTGCGATCCGATGACGATGGTGCCGTCGGCGGGGGCCGCCGACTCTCCGCCGCCGTCCGCGAGCGGGTCGGAGCTGGCGCATCCGGCGAACAGGGCGGTGGCGGCGAGCACGCCGACACCGGCCGTCAACAGGCGGCGGGTGGTGAAGCGAGACATGGGTTCCTCTTTCTGGTGGTGCGACGGTGGGGTGCTGTGGGTCGGGATGGTCGGTCAGGCGGTCGCGGCGACGGGCCGGCGGGTGCGCTGCGGGGCGTCGGCGGCGCGGATGCCCCGCGGCACGCTGAGGCGTTGGAGGAGGGCGAAGACGGCGTCGAGCAGGAGGGCGAGCACCGCGAGCACGAGGGCTGCGCCGAGCACCTGGTCGATGGCACGGAGGTCGATGCCCTGGATGATGCGGAAGCCGAGGCCGCCGAGGTCGGTGTAACCCGCGATCGTCACCGTCGCCACCACCTGGAGCACCGCCGAGCGCAGTCCGCCGATGAGCAGCGGCAGGCCGAGCGGCACCTCGACACGCCAGAGGATCTGCCACTCCGTCATGCCGACGGCCCGTGCCGCGTCGATCGTCCGACGATCGATCGCCTGCAGTCCGCTGTAGGCACCCGCGAGCAGTGGCGGAATCGCCAGCACGACGAAGGTGATGAACGCCGCCTCGGTCTTCTGGGTGACCCCGAGCAGCAGGATCAGCAGGATCAGCAGGCCGAACGACGGGATGGCGCGGGCCGCTCCCGACACGGCCACCGCGAACTCACGACCCTTGCCGGTGTGCCCGATGGCCCAGCCGATCGGCACCGCCATGACCGCGGCGATCAGCACCGAGACGAAGGTGTAGAACAGCTGCTGGCCGATCAGGAACGGCACCGAGTTGCTGCCGGTGTACTGGGCGGGGTCGAGGACCCAGGCGATGGCGTCGATGAAGACGTTCATGCAGTCGCCTCCCGTCGGCGGCGCGCGCGGCGGTCGCGGCGGACCGAGCCGGCGTGGGCCCACGGCATGACGATGCGGCCGATCACCACGAGCAGCGCATCGATGACGAGCGCGATGACCGCGACGGCGACGATGCCCGCGAACACCTCTTCGAGGAGGCGACGCTGGATGCCGTTGGTGAACAGATAGCCGAGGTTCGTGACGCCGACGAGGATGCCGACCGTGGCGAGCGACACGGTCGAGACGGCCATCACCCGCAGGCCCGCGAGCAGCACGGGGCCGGACAGGGGCAGATCGACGGCCCAGAATCGCCGGAACCCGCCGTATCCCATCGCCGTGGCCGCCTGCCGGACGCCCGGATCGACCGAGTCGAAGCCATCGGCCACCGAGCGGGTCTGGATCGCGATCGCGTAGATCGTCAGCCCGACGATGAGGTTCGTCTCGGTACGGATGCCGTACCCGAGCGCGCTCGGCAGCAGGACGAGCAACGCGAGTGAGGGGATGGTGTACAGCAGGCCGGTCAGGGTGATCACCCACCCGCGCAGCAGACGGTACCGCCACGCCACCCACCCGAGCGGCACGGAGAGCACCAGCCCCAGCACGATGGCGATGACGCTCTGCCGGATGTGGTCGAGGGCGAGCGAGAAGATGAGGTCGAGGTTCGACCAGATCCACGACACGTCAGACGTCGCCTTCGACCAGGGCGCCCTGCGTGCGCCCCTCGGAATCGACGAGCACCGCTCCGTTCGCCGTCCGCTCGACATGCAGAGCACGCTTGCCCCGCTCGACTCCGATGAAGCTGGCGACGAACTCGTCGGCAGGGTCGCGAATGATCTCGCTGGGAGAGCCGACCTGCAGCTTGTGCGCGCCGGCGGCGAGGATCACGACCTGGTCGCCGAGGAGGAACGCCTCGTCGATGTCGTGGGTGACGAAGACGACGGTCTTGCCGAGCTCGCGCTGCAGACGCAGCAGCTCCTGCTGCAGCTCGTCTCGCACGATGGGGTCGACGGCGCCGAAGGGCTCGTCCATCAGAAGGATGTTCGGGTCGTTGGCGAGGCCGCGGGCCACGCCCACGCGCTGCTGCTGGCCGCCCGACAGCTGGCTCGGGTAACGATCCGCCATGCGCGTGTCGAGTCCGACCGTCTCCATGAGCTCGAGCGCCCGGCGCCGCGCGTCGCGCCGGCTCGTGCCGGTGAGGACGGGCACGGTGGCGATGTTGTCGGCGACGGTGAAGTGCGGCAGCAGGCCGGAGTTCTGCATGACGTAGCCGATGCGGCGGCGCAGCTGCACCGGGGAGCCGGTCGCGACGCTCTCGCCGTCGATCTCGATGGCGCCGGAGGTCGGCTCGACCATCCGATTGATCATGCGCAGAAGAGTCGTCTTGCCGCATCCGGAAGACCCCACGAAGACGGTCGTCTGATGAGACGGGATGACGAGAGAGAAGTCCTGCACCGCGCGGGTGCCGTCGGGGAACTCTTTGACGACGTCGCGGAACTCGATCACGCGTTCAGCTCTCGATCACGACCGAGCGGTCGAACGCGACGTAGCCCGAGAAGTCGGTGCCGACGCGCTCGATCGCGGTGGGATACGGCGTCGGGTACGACCATGCCTTGTCGGCCGACCCGGCGACGTCGAAGTACTGGGCGTCGCCCTTCCAAGCGCAGGTGTAGGCCGTGTCGCTTTCGGTCAGGACGCCCGGAGCGATGCTCCGAGGCGGGAAGTACCAGTTTCCCTCGATCCGCACGAGATCGCTCTCGTCGGCTTCAGCGACGATCGTGTCGCCCAGTCGTGCACGCATGGCGCCGCCCTCCGTTGTGGTCTCTCACGCTAGCGTTCGGAACCGACACCCGGGCCGTGTTGCGTCATGTCGTGAAATGGACTAAAAAGACGCATCCCGACTCGCGAGAGGGCTCTCCGCGGACGTTCAGTACCAGAGGCCGACGCGGGGAACGACCGTCGACGCGAACATCCGCGAGGCGGCGGCGAGGTCGGTGCCTCGCACCCGCCCGGCCCGCCCGAGCGTCTCGGGCGACACGCCACCGAGATACACGGCCGCGAGCTCGACGACCGACAGTTCGAGCGTCTCGGCCCCGGCGGTGCCTCCGGCGTCGTCGGCATCCGTCGCCGCGGACACCGTGGCGGCGCCGTGGTCATCGACCGTCAGCAGGTAGTCCCCCGCCGCGATCTCGAGCGGATCGCTCACCCGCAGCACCACGCGTCCCGCGGCGCCGTACGTGCGTGCCCGGAGAGCCGCGGGCACGTCCACGATGCGCAGGTACTGGTGGTCGAAGACCGTGACCGACGCGGCACGCCGATCGCCGATCATCCACAGGGCCGGCTCGTCCACCGAGCACAGCTCGGCATGGACATGCGCCACGAGATCGAGTTCGAGGAGGAACCGCCACAGCGCGGCATAGGCGTCGTCGGTCTCGGCGATCAGGATCGTCACCTTCGCCGTGCCCTTGACGATGTCGCGCTCGTGAGGCGCGAGCGTGTAGGTGAGGATGCCGCGCACCTCTCCCGCCGCGTCGCGGTACTGCACGCACCGGATGTCGCCGCCGTCCTTCGCATCGGGGTCGGTGCCGGTGAAGCGGTCGCCGTGCCCCGGCGGCAGGGCGATGTCGCCGGGGGTGCGGCGGCGTGTGCGCTCGTGGAGCGTCGCGACCACGTCGCGCGCGACGGTGCGTTCGACGAAGTCGAGGCGCCCCTCCGGCGTCGGTCCGCTCCAGCGCACGCGGCGCGTGTCGATGTCGAGGATCGCGGCGGATGCCGCCGAAGCGAAGCCGTAGCGACCGTACAGCGTCGACTCGGTCACCGTGAGCATCGCGACGGGGAGCCCCGCCGCGGCGACCGTGCGGACCTCGCCCTCGAGGAGCGCTCGTGCGATGCCGCGACGCCGGTGCGTCTGCGCGACGGTGACGGCGCTGATCGCACCGGCGGGGATCGTCCCACCCGGCACGGTGAGTTCGGACGCCCACGACGCGACCGTACCGACCGCCACCTCCGGCATCGGTCCGCTCTCGTCGAACACACCGGTCAGCCGCCGATCACTGTTCCTGCCGCGCGCGCCGGCGATCTGCTCGGCCGAGCGCTCGCCGTCCTGGAAGCCGCGCGCGACGGCCTGGATCCAGCCGTCGAACGCCGGCTCGGCGGCCGGCACCGTTCGATAGGTCAGTCCGCGCTGGGCAAGAGCACGGCGGGACGCCTCGTCGACGTCGCGATGCATCAGGGGGTTCGGGGTCTCGGTCATCGGGTCACCACTTTCGCGCCCGTCACCGGGCCGGAGACATGACGGGCACGGTGGCCCATCGCGGACAGGTTCTGCTCGAGAGCGCGCGCAGCCGTGGCATCGGCGGCGAGAAAGGCGAGAGTCGGGCCGGACCCCGACACGATCCCCGCCAACGCGCCGAGTTCCACGGCGCCATCGAGCAGGTCGCACAGGTCCGGCCGCAGCGCGCACGCCGCTTCCTGCAGATCGTTGCGCAGAGCGCTCGCGAGGAGGTCGGGAGACCCCGAGCGCAGCGCCTGGAGGACGACCGGGTCGACCTCGGGCGCCTCGGGGCGCGGGGCGATGTCGGGCCGCCGGTCGGCTCGCAGCCGGTCGAGCGCTGCGTACACCTCCGGGGTCGAGAGGCCGCCGCCGTCGGCGACCACGACCCAGTCGAAGCGGGCTCGCCCGAGCGCCGGGCTCAAGCGATCGCCGCGCCCCGTGCCCACCGCGCTGCCACCCATGAGCGAGAACGGGACGTCGGCCCCCAGGCGCGCAGCCAGCTCCTGCAGCGCCGGAGACGTGAGCCCGGCGCCCCACAACGCGTCGCAAGCCACGAGGGCCGCCGCGGCATCCGCCGAGCCCCCGCCCATGCCGCCGGCGACCGGTACGGACTTGCAGATGTCCAGATGCACGCCACCCAGATAGCCGACCTCTCGCGCCACCATCCGCGCCGCGCGCAGGGCGAGGTTTCGATCGTCCAGGGGAACGCCGGGCACGGGTTCGCCGGCTTCGTCCACGACGGTCACGGTGAAGTCGTCCGCAGGCGTCGCCACCAGATCCTCGTACAGCGAGACGGCCTGATACACCGAGGCGACGTCATGGTAACCGTCGTCCTGCACGGCTCCGACGTCGAGGAACAGGTTGATCTTGCCGGGAGCCCGCACACGCACGCGGTCGGGGACGGCGCTGAGGCTCATGAGCCGTCCGGCCCGTCCCAGATCGAGCCGATGCGAGCAGCGATGTCGTCGATCCGCCGGAGCTCGTCGTCGGTGAGGTCGGGCCCGTCGAGGGCAGCGAGATTCTCGTCGAGCTGAGCCGTGCGCGATGCGCCGATGAGGGCGGAAGCGACCACGGGGTCGCGCAAAGTCCAGCGGATGGCGAGCTGCGCGAGGGTCTGCCCGCGCTCGCGGGCGAGGTCGCCCAGCTCCCGCAGGCCGGCGAGCGCCGAGGGCGAAAGCCGCCCGTCGTCAGGCAGCGAGAAGCGCTGCATCGAACGCTCCGACGTGCCGTCGCCGAGGTACCGGCCCGTCAGCAGGCCCTGCTGGAGGGGCATGAAGCCGATGGCTCCCATCCCGTCGCGGCGCAGCTGATCGGTGAGCCCGTCTTCGATCCAGCGGTTGAGAATGGAGTACGACGGCTGGTGGATCACCAGCGGCGTGCCGAGTTCGCGGGCCACCGCGGCGGCACGGGCGGAGTTCTCGGCCGAGTACGACGAGATGCCGACGTAGAGCGCCTTGCCCTGTCGCACCAGCGCGTCGAGCGCTCCCACCGTCTCTTCGATCGGCGTCGTGTCGTCCTCGCGGTGCGAGTAGAAGATGTCGACGTAGTCGACGCTCATCCGCTTCAGCGACTGTTCGGCGCTGGCGATGAGGTACTTCCGCGATCCGTGGTTGCCGTAGGGGCCGTCCCACATGTCGTATCCCGCCTTGGACGAGATGATCAGCTCATCGCGGTAGGGAGCGAAATCCTCGCGCATCATGCGCCCGAAGTTCGTCTCGGCCGAACCGTAGGGCGGTCCGTAGTTGTTCGCGAGGTCGAAGTGGGTGATCCCGCGATCGAACGCGTGCCGCAGCACCTCGCGCTGACGGTCGAAGGGGATGTTGTCTCCGAAGTTCCACCAGAGGCCCAGCGAGATCGGCGGCAGGAACAGCCCCGACGAGCCGACCTGGCGATATTCGCTGCTCTCGTAGCGGTCGGGGGCGGCGTTGTAGGGACGGTGCAGGTCTCCGCCGCGCGAAGCGGGGAAGCGGGGCGAGGCGGTCACGATCCGAGCCTATCGACAGCGCAGCCGGCCGCGTCTCGATCTGTGCAGGCTCTCCGAGGTGCGCGGAAACACCGATGTAACGGAGAATGTCTAGTCTGCCTACGAACACACCATTCCCCCGAGGAGGAAACCCTGGCCCTTTCCGCTCTGCCCCGCCGCGAGAACCCCTGGATCGATCTGCCCGCGCGACGCGACGAGGTCGTCCTCGACGAGGGCATTCTGCGTCTCGTCCACGACGCCACGACGCCCGATGCCGCCCGGACCGCTGATCTGCTGCTGCTCGCCGACGCGCTCGACGCGGCCGGCATCCGCGCGCTGCTGATCCGTCACGATCTCCATACCCCCGCCCTCGCGGTCGACCTCGCAGACGCGGAGCGCACCGCGACGGCACTGCGCGCGCTCGGTCGGAACGAGCCGCTCTACCTCAAGGCGAAGGGCGCGGCGCCGGTCTTCGCCGCAGATGCGACCATCCCCGCCGCGGCGCCGCACGCCGTCCGCGCCTACCGTCCGCGCGTGAGCGCCACGGGAGGACGTAGATACGACCACGAGTACGGCGTACGGGTGGAGTTCTGGCGCTTCGGGGAGACCTCCGTCGAGGCACCTCAGGCCAATGCCCTGATGCGTCGCATCACCCCCGCGCAGGACGTCGAGATCGTCACGGCGACGCGATACGGCCGGCAATGGCAGACCGTCGTGGGAATGCTCGACCCTCACCCCCGAGAAGTCACGCACGACATCGACATGGTGTTCTCCTGGGTCGACGGATCGGCCAGCGAGTTCCAACGGCAGCGTGCGGCGCAGCTCTCCGAGTACGTCGTCGGAGAAGGCGACGACGGTCCGGCTCGGTACCGCCATGTCGACGAGCTGCGATACGCGCTGCGAAGCGTCCACATGTACGCCCCCTGGGTCCGCCGCATCTTCATTGCCACCGACTCCCCCGCACCGGCGTGGCTCGCCGAGCACCCCAAGGTGACCATCGTGCGGAGCGAGGAGTTCTTCGCCGACCCCTCGACGCTCCCGACCCACAACTCGCACGCCGTCGAAGCACAGCTGCACCGCATCGACGGCCTCGCCGAGCATTTCCTGTACTCGAACGACGACATGTTCTTCGGCCGCCCGGTGCACCCCGAGCTGTTCTTCTCGCCCGGGGGCATCTCATCGTTCGTCGAGTGCGACGTGCGCATCGGCTCGGGCGACCCGCGCCTCGAACGCTCGGGCCACGACAACGGGTTGCGCGTCAATCGCGCCCTCCTGCAGGAGCGGTTCGGGCGCGTCATCGTGCGCGACCTCGAGCACTGCGCCGCACCGCTGCGCCGGAGCGTCATGAGCGAGCTCGAGCAGACCTTCCCCGAGGACTTCCGGCGCACCGCCGCATCCCGCTTCCGTGCCGCGACGGACATCTCGGTGACCAACTCGCTCTACCACTACTACGCGATGTTCACCGGCCGCGCGCTTCCCACCTCGGTGCCACGCACCCGGTACGTCCAGACGACGCTCGCGCGCTCGCTCGCAGGCATGGAACGTCTCGCGAAGCGTCGCGACATCGACATGTTCTGCCTGAACGACGGCGGCGAGACCGAGGTCCCCGAAGAGATCCGCGTGAGCTCACTGCGCGATGTGCTCGAGCGGATGTTCCCCATCCGCGCGCCGTGGGAGATCCCGGCCGTCAGCGAAGGACAGGTACGGGACGCGTCGGCGGCGCGCTCCGGCGTGAAGCGCTGACGGGAGCGATCCCGGCCTCGGCCAGGCGCCGCTGAGCTTCACGCGCGTCGGTGTACTCCAGCGTCGTCGGCGCGTCGATCGGCACAACCGAGTGGACGACCGTGTCGTCGTAGACGTGCACGAAGTTGAACGACTGGGCGCCGTCCTGCGGGCGGGTGCCGCCCACCGGAACCGTAAGGTCCTGGGCGTAGCAGGTCGATGAGGCCACCGAGACGGGGATGCCGGCGAAGGTCGCGAACGTCGAGTAGTGCAGGTGTCCGGCGATGATGGCGCGCACGTCCGACCCGGCGAGGACCGGGGCGAGCGAACGCTGGTCGCGCAGCTCGACGCTCGCGGCCAGCGGCAGCACGCTCGGCACCGGCGGATGGTGCATCGCGAGGATCGAGCCGAGCGGGGCGGGCGTCGACAGCACCTCCCGCAGCCACGCGAGCTGCGCGGGGCGCACCTCGCCGTGGTGTGCGCCGGGAACACTCGTGTCGAGGGTGATGAGCCGGAGCCCGTCGATCTCGTCGACCCGATCGGCGGTCTCGGTGGTGCCGGACTCGCGCCACAGGGTCTCGCGGAACCCCGCACGGTCGTCGTGATTGCCCATCACCCAGAACACCCGGGTGCCGAGACGCTCGGCGAACGGCTCGACCAGGTCGCGCAGTTCGGCGTAAGCGCCGCGCTCGCCGAGGTCGACGAGGTCGCCGGTGAAGACGATCCCGTCAGGACGGAGGGCTGCCGTCTCGATCGCGTCGAGAGCGCGGCGCAGGTGCGCAGCCGCGTCGACGCGGTCGAAGAGTTGCGAGCCGGCGGCTCGCAGGTGGGTGTCGCTCAGGTGCAGCAGCACCCTCTCGGGTGCCGGGTACTCGGCGCTTCGCATCGTCTCTTCCGGGTCGGGTGATGCTCGCCGCGACGCTCGCGGCTCGCCCCGAATGTTACCGGCATGTTTCGGGAGAACCCGATGACGCGCTGATGATCATTCAGTGAACGGATGCCGCCAACCGCACGAAATCGTCGATCGTGAGCTGTTCGCCGCGCAGCGTCGGGTCGATCCCGGCGGCCTCGAGCGCCGCAGACGCCGATGCCGCGGTACCGCCGAACAGCGGCGAGACGGCCTGGCGGAGCATCTTGCGTCGCTGGCCGAAAGCCGCGTCGATGATCTGGAACGTGCGCCGGCGGAGGGCTTCGTCGCCGCGCGCGTCGGTGTCGCGTTCGAAGGCGACCAGCAGGCTGTCGACGTTCGGGACGGGCCAGAACACCTGCCGCGAGACCGTGCCGGCCAGACGCCATGACCCGTACCACGCGGCCTTCGCGCTCGGCGAGCCGTAGATCTTCGAGCCGGGCGCGGCGGCGAGGCGTTCGGCGACCTCGGCCTGCACCATGACGACGCCGCGCTGGAGGTAGGGGAAGGTCTCGAGGAAGTGCAGCAGCACGGGCACACTGACGTTGTACGGCAGGTTCGCGACCAGCACGGTCGGCTCGCCTGGCAGCTCGGTCACCCGCATGGCATCGGCGTCGACGACCGTGAGCGCGTCGTCGGCGACACCGTGTCTGGCGGCGGTGACCGGGAGGTGCGCGGCGAGGCGGTGATCGATCTCGACCGCCGTGACGCGGGCACCGGTTTCGAGGATCGCCAGGGTCAGCGACCCCAGGCCCGGCCCGATCTCGACGACGCGTTCGTCGGGCTGAACGCGTGCCGCGTGGACGATCTTGCGTACCGTGTTGGCGTCGACGACGAAGTTCTGCCCGAGCTTCTTCGTGGGAGTCACGTCGAGTTCGGCCGCGAGGGCGCGGATCTCGGCGGCACCGAGGAGGGTCACAGGCATGAGGACCAGCCTAGTTGGGCGGCGCCGCGTCGCCCCGCGGACGACGCGGCGCCCGGGTCAGCTGTCTGCGGACGCGGCGGCAGCTGCTCGTGCGGCGCCCGGCAGCGCCTCGAGGATGCGCCCGAGAGCGACGTCGTCGTGTGCCGCGGTGAGGAACCACGCCTCGAAGGCCGAGGGCGGAAGCGACACCCCCGCGTCGAGCATCGCGTGGAAGAAGGCGGCGTAGGCGCCGGCATCCTGACGCGTCGCCGTCTCGTAGTCGGGTACGCCGGCGACGACGGCGGCACCGAAGAAGACGCTGAAGAGCGTTCCGGCACGCTGGACGACGTGGGGCACGCCCGCGGCGTCGAGCGCCGCGGATGCCGCCACCGAGACGGTGTCAGCCGCGCGTGAGATGCGGTCGTACACCCCGGCGTCGGCGAGGCGGAGGGTGGCGAGACCCGCGGCGACCGCGACAGGGTTACCCGAGAGCGTGCCGGCCTGGTACACCGGGCCCAGGGGTGCGAGCAGGTCCATGATCTCGGCACGACCGGCGAGAGCGGCCACGGGGAGGCCCCCGCCGACCACCTTGCCGAAGGTCAGCAGGTCGGGCGCGATGTCCTCCCCCGCCTGGCGCAGGACGCCCCAGTAGCCCGACGGGCCGGAGCGGAATCCGGTGAGCACCTCGTCGCTGATGAGCAGCGCGCCGTGGCGGTTCGTTAGCTCGCGGAGGAACGTCGTGAAGCCCGGGGCGGGTGGGACGACACCCATGTTCGCGCCCGCGGCCTCGGTGATCACCGCGGCGATGTTCGCACCGTGCTCGGCGAAGACCGCCTCGAGGGCCGCCTCGTCGTTGTAGGGCACAACGAGCGTCTGCGCGGCGATCGGTGCCGGGACACCCGCGGACCCCGGCAGCGCGAGGGTCGCGAGTCCCGAACCCGCCTGTGCGAGCAGCCCGTCGGAATGCCCGTGGTAGTGCCCCGAGAACTTCACCAGCAGGTCACGCCCGGTGGCACCGCGGGCGAGCCGGATAGCGGTCATCGTCGCCTCCGTGCCGGTGGAGACGAGGCGGATCTTCTCGGCGATCGGCACGCGGCGGCGGATCTCCTCGGCCAGCTCCGTCTCGGCGGGGGTCGAG
Source organism: Microbacterium sp. AG238 (assembly GCF_003610405.1). Classification (GTDB taxonomy): domain Bacteria; phylum Actinomycetota; class Actinomycetes; order Actinomycetales; family Microbacteriaceae; genus Microbacterium. The sequence continues at coordinate 51,276 of NZ_RAQC01000001.1, read as the reverse complement.
GCGCCGAACGACAGTCCGCGACGAGCGGCGTCGACGACGGCATCGATGACCCCGGGATGCGCGTGGCCCACCAGAGCGGGCCCCCAGCTCGCGACGAGGTCGACGTAGTCGCGCCCGTCCGCGTCGGTGACGTATGGTCCGCTCGCCGAGACGTAGAAGCGCGGTGTGCCGCCGACCGAGCCGAAGGCGCGGACCGGCGAGTTCACACCACCGGGGATGACGGCTCGGGCCCGATCGAACAGTTCGTCGTTGCGGCTCATGCGAAGTCCTTTCCGGCGCGGATCCAGTCGGCCACCTCACGGGCCCAGTAGGTGAGGATGACATCGGCGCCGGCCCGGCGGATGCCCACTAGGGATTCCGCGATCGTGCGCTCGCGATCGATCGCGCCGGCACGCGCGGCGAGCTCGATCATCGCGTACTCCCCCGACACCTGGTAAGCCCACACGGGCACGGTGGCGGCGTCGGCGACGCGCGCCAGCACGTCGAGGTAGGGGCCTGCGGGCTTGACCATGACGTAGTCCGCGCCCTCGGCGATGTCCTGCATGGCCTCGGCGACGCCCTCGCGGCCGTTGGCGGGGTCGAGCTGGTACGTGCGGCGATCGCCCTGCAGGGTCGACTCGACGGCGTCGCGGAACGGCCCGTAGTACGCCGAGGCGTACTTCGCCGAATAGGCCAGGAGTGCGACGTCGGTGTACCCGGCCGCGTCGAGCGCGCCACGGATGACCGCGACCTGACCGTCCATCATCCCCGAGAGCCCGAGCACTTCCGCGCCCGCCCGGGCCTGAGCCAGCGCCATCTGCGCGTAGACCTCGAGGGTGGCGTCGTTGTCGACCGAGCCGTCGGCGGCGAGCAGACCGCAGTGGCCGTGGTCGGTGAACTCGTCGAGGCAGAGGTCGGCCTGCACCGTGATGCGCCCCTGCGCGGCATCGCGCGCGACCCGGATGGCGCGGTTGAGGATGCCGTCCTCGGCGACCGCGCCCGATCCCTCGGCGTCGCGGACGGCGGGTACGCCGAACAGCATGATGCCGCCGACGCCCGCGTCCGCGGCATCCGTCACGACGCCCGCGATCGCCTCGAGCGGATGCTGCATGACGCCGGGCATGCTCGCGATCGGCAGCGCCTCGTCGATGCCCTCCTTCACGAAGACGGGCAGCACGAGCTGCGCGGCGACGAGGTGGTGCTCGGTGGACAGCCGGCGCATCGCGGGAGTGCGACGCGTGCGGCGCAGGCGACGCTCGGGGAAGGTGCTCATGGGGAATCCTCTGGTGCGGGTCGCGCGTCGAGCTCTGCGATGAGGGCGTCGACGCTCTGCGAGTGTGCGGTGTGGTGCACGGTGTAGCCGAGCTTCTCGGCGTCACGCGTGGTTCCCGGGCCGATCGAGGCGATGAACACCTCGGGTCCGGGGATGCCGACCTGGCGGCGGAGCTCGCGGCCGACGCTGAGCGACGTCAGGAGCACGGTGTCGATCGCTCCGGTGCGCACCTCGTCGGCGATCTCGGGGGTCAGGTCGACCCCCACCGTCCGGTACGCGATGCAGACGTCGACCTCGTAGCCCTGGAGCTCGAGCTCGTCGCTGATGACAGCCATCGCGAGGTCGGAGCGGAGCACGAGGCAGCGTCCCGTCGATCGCGGCGAGCGACCGGCACACCACTGCGCGATCATGTTCGTCGCCGACGAGGTGCCTACGGGAACGAACTCGACCTCGAAGCCCGCGTCGGCGACGGCGCGCGCCGTCGGTCGCCCGACCGCGGCGATGCGGGTGCCGATCGGAATGCTCACGCGCTGCGCGACCAGCTGCTCGACGGTGGCGGCGCTGGTGATGAACACCCAGGCGTACTCGCCCGCCGCCAAGCGGGCGAACGCGGCGTCACGGGCTGCGAGGTCGCGCGGGGGCCGCGACTCGATGAGAGGGGCGATCACACCCGTCGCGCCGCGTCGCTCGACCTCGTCGCGCACGCGGTCACCCCACGCTCCGCCGCGAGGGATCAGGATGCGCCGTCCGCGCAGACCGCCGGTCATCGGCTCGTCCCCGGCAGATCGGCGATGTCCGCAGCACCGCCGTCCAGCAGTTCGGCCACGACGTCGGCGGCCACCGACTCGCGCGCGTCGTCCGAGGTCAGGTCGGCGTGCAGAGCACGCTGCGCGCGCACCGTGCGCTCGCCATCGGGGGCGTAGACCTCGGCGACGAAGACGGATTCGGCCGCCAGCCCGGTCACGGAGATGCCGACCGGGGCGGCGCATCCGGCCTCCAGGCGGCGCAGGACCGCACGCTCGAGAAGGGCCCGCGACGACGATTCGACATCGTCGACCCGGGCGACGGAACGCCCGATGGGTCCGTCGACATCGGCGGTGCGGATCTCGACCGCCAGGGCCCCCTGCCCGGCCGAGGTCGGCCAGCGGTCGAGGGGGAAGACCTCGCCGATGGCCGCGTCGCGCTCGATCCGCCGCAGCCCCGCCTCGGCGAGGACGATCGCGTCGTACTCGCCGTCGCGCATCTTGCGCAGACGCGTGTCGATGTTGCCGCGGATGTCGCGGACCCGCAGGTCGGGCCGGCGACGCAGCACCTGGGCGACGCGTCGGGGCGAACCGGTGCCGACGACCGCGCCCTCGGGAAGCCCATCGAGGGTCGCCTCGGCGATGGGACCGCACAGGACGTCCCGCTGCGGCGCCCGCGGCGGGACGGCGCCGATCGTCAGCCCCGGATACGGCGCGGTGGGCAGATCCTTCATCGAGTGCACGACGAGGTCGCAGTCGCCGCGGAGGAGCGCCTCACGCAGCGCCGTGGCGAAGACCCCGGTTCCGCCCATCTGGGCGAGCGAGCCGGTCAGGACGTCGCCGTCCGTCGTGATCTCGACGAGTTCGACGGCGATTCCGGTCGCCGCCGTGATCGCGTCGGCGACATGCCGCGACTGGGTCGTCGCGAGCAGGCTCGCGCGTGTTCCCAGGCGCAGGACCGGCTCGGTCGACCTGTCGACGTCGGGTGCGACGGCTGTCACGGCGCCACCCCCGCGAGCGCAGGCTGGAAGCCCAGCCGCTTGTTCTCGCAGCATCCCGGCCGGCACACGTCGTACCACGGGCCCAACGACGTCACCGCAGGGCGCTCCTCGACCGGCGTTCCGTTCAGTCGCTCTTCCACGAGGTCGACCAGACCCGCGACGTAGGCCGGGTGCGTGCTCGGCGAGGCGGTGCGAACGGCGAACAGACCGTGCTCCTCGGCCGTCTCCATCGCCTCGGTGTCGAGGTCCCACAGCACTTCCATGTGGTCGCTGACGAATCCGAGCGGCACGATGAGCACGGCCTTGCGGCCGGCGGCGGGAAGCTCCGCGATCGCGTCGTTGATGTCGGGCTCGAGCCACGGCACGGACGGCGGGCCGGAGCGGCTCTGGAACACCAGCTGCCAGGGGCTCGTCGTGCCGAGCTCGGCCACGATCGCCTCGGCCACCGCGGTGTGCTGCGCGACATATGCGCCTCCGGCGCCGAAGCCGCGCTCGGGCGGGCCGGAACGGTCGGCGTCGGAGTTGGGGATCGAGTGCGTCGAGAAGAGGATCTCGATGTCGGCGTCGGCTATGCCGCGCTCGCGCACCTTCGCCAGACCCTCGCGGATCCCGTCGACGAACGGGGCGACGAACCCGGGGTGGTCGAAGAACTGCCGCACCTTGTCGATCTCGATCTCGCCCGCCAGGCTCGTCGCCTCCATCGCGTCGGCCAGGTCTTCGCGATACTGGCGGCACGACGAGTACGAGCTGTAGGCGCTGGTCGCGATCGCGATGACGCGCCGGTGTCCGTCGGCGTGCAGCTCGCGCAGCGCGTCGTCGACGTACGGCATCCAGTTGCGGTTGCCCCAGTAGACCGGAAGCCCGAGCCCGCGCGCGGCGATCTCCGCCTCGAGCGCGGCCTTCAGCTCGCGGTTGTGCTGGTTGATGGGCGAGACTCCGCCGAAGTGACGGTAGTGGTGGGCGACCTCTTCGAGGCGCTCATCCGGGATACCGCGCCCCGCGGTGACGTTGCGGAGGAACGGCAGGACGTCGTCCTGCCCCTCCGGCCCACCGAAACCGAGCAGCAGCAGCGCGTCGTACGACGTGGGCTCGCTCACGTGCGGCGCTCCCCCGCACGAGGCGGGACCGGCCGCGGGAACTGCGCAGCCCGGGGCGCACGGCGGCGCGCTCTGCGCGCGCGGCGGCTTGGGTCGGAACTCGTTCGCGCTCATCAGGACAGCACCTCCGCCAGTTCGGACACCTCGACGCGTCGGCCGGTGTAGAAGGGGACCTCTTCGCGGACGTGTCGCCGCGCATCGGTGGCGCGCAGATCGCGCATGAGGTCGACGAGGCTGATCAGCTCGTCGCTCTCGAGGGGCAGCAGCCACTCGTAGTCGCTGAGGGCGAAGGTCGAGACCGTGTTCGCGATGACGTCCGAGAACTTCGCGCCGCGACGGCCGTGCTGGGCGAGCATCGCCGAGCGCTCTTCCTCGGGAAGCAGGTACCACTCGTAGCTGCGCACGAACGGGTAGAGGCACAGCCACTCGCGGGCGTGCTCGCCGCGGAGATAGCCGGGGACGTGACGCTTGTTGAACTCCGCCTCGCGGTGCACGCCCATCGCGCTCCACTCGAGGTCGAAGGCGGCCAGCGCCGCTGTGCGGCGCAGCTCGCGCAGTGCGCGCTGCAACGCCGCCGGGTCGTCGTCGGAGCCGGGAGCGGTGTGCAGCCAGACCATCAGGTCGGCGCCTGCCCGCATGCCGGTGACGTCGTACAGACCGCGCACCGTCACACCGGCGCCGGGCAGTCCGCCCACGACGCGCTCGAGCTCGGCGAGGTCGGCATCGGTGGGAGCCTGCGGGCGCGGGCGGGGGCCGGCGAGGATCGCGAAGAGCGTGTAACCGAGTGGAACCTGTTCGGTCATCGGAAGTCCTTTCGAACGGAGGAATCGGCGAGAAGTTCGTGCGCGAGAGCGCGGGCATGCGGGATGACGGATGCGAGACCCGTTCCGGCGGCGACGGCTCCGGTGACGTGGATGCCGCGGGCCGCGGCATCCATCACCGTCGCGGTCCACGCGTCGGACTCGGCCGGGACCACGGCGTCGCGCCATCGGGTCGTGATGACCTCACCGATGTCGGCCCGGTCGACGCGCGCACCGGTGAGGTGCGAGATCTCGCGTGCCACGGCCCCAGCGGAGTCGAGACCCGTGGTGTCGTCGGCTCGCGCCGACAGGCGGACGAGGTGGGTCCCCTCCGGCAGTGCTTCTCGGGCCCAGGCCCATTTCGCGTCGATGTGGGTGAGTGCCTTGGCGGCGGTGCGCGCGTCGGGCGCGACGATGACGCCCGATCCGACGGGTTCTGCTGCGAGGTCGGGCGCGGTGACGGCCGCGGTGAGCAGGCGGACGGCTGGCTGGATCGGCGCGGTCGCCGCCGCGTCGATCGCGCCGCTGTCCTGCCCGAGCAGGGTCGCCGCGCCACGCGGGCCGGTCGCGATCACGACCACGCCGGCGCGGATGGTCGCGCCGTCGGCGAGCGTCACCGTCGCGGCGGACACGCGTTCGGCGACGAGGTGCGCCACGGCCGCACCGGTGCGGATCACCGCGCCGCGCTCGACGGCGAGAGCCGCGACCGCATCGGCGAGCCGCCACATGCCGCCCGAGATCCCGCCGACCGCGGTGCCACCGGGAGCGTTCGGGGCGACCTCCGCCGCTGCGGCGAGCAACGAGCCGGTGCGCTCGAACGCCGCCCACATCTTCGGGTGGAGCCGCGGCAGCGGAACCGCCGCGGCCGGCTGCGAGTAGATGCTGCGGCACAGCGGATCGACCAGGTCGCGGACGAGCCCCGCGCCGAGGCGCTCCTCGACGACATCCGCGAGCGACGCGGTCGGGTCGATCGGCGCGTCGAGCATCTCGGCCGCGGCCCGCTCGGCCGCGCGGGCGCCGATGATCGCGACGACGTCGGGGGCGAGAGGGTCGGCAGGGATGCCGATGACCGTTCGTCGCGGCAGCGGCAGTCGACTCCAGCGGGGGCCGGGCAGTCCGACGCCGTGCTGCGAGACCAGATGGGCCGGACCCGACCGTGGCGCGACGACCTCGAGCGGCAGCGCGTAGTCGGCGATGAGTCGCGGCACCGCGTCGGTGCGCTTGGCGAACGACTCCGCGCCCAGGTCGACGTCGATGCCGGCGATGCGTCCGCGGCGCAGCATCCCGCCGATCTGGTCATCGGACTCGACGACCATGACCCGCGCACCCGCGGTGACGGCCTCGAGCGCGACGACGAGTCCGGCGATACCGGCCCCAACGACGATGACGTCGGTCTCGACGGTCACGCCGATCGCCACCCGTGGACGGTGCGCACGACCGAGCTGATGGCGTCGGGGTCGGCTTCCATCGGCACCCCGTGGCCGAGGTTGAACACGTGGGCGCGCGCTGCGCGCCCGGCCTCGAGGATGCGGACGATCGCGGCATCGCGCACCTCTGCGGGGGCGAACAGCAGCGCGGGATCGAGGTTGCCCTGCAGCGTGAGGTCGCCGCCCACCCGACGGGCCGCTTCATCCAGTGGCACGCGGTAGTCGACGCCGAGGGCGTCGATGCCGATCGACGCCATGTCGCGCAGGATCTCCCCCGTGCCGACACCGAAGTGGACGAGCGGGATGTGATCGATGCCGGCACCCGCCGGGACCGGAAGGGCGCGCACCGCCTCGAGCGAGGCAGCCGATGCCGGCAACGCTGCGGCTCGATAGTCCTCGGGGGGCAGACCCCCCGCCCACGAGTCGAACAGTTGAGCCGCGCTGGCGCCGGACTCGACCTGCAATGCGAGGAACTCGCCGGTCACCCGGGCGAGCCATTCCGTGAGCGCTCGCCACGCGGCCGGATCCTCGTGGATCAGGCGTCGGGCGGCCAAGTGGTCCTTCGACGGTCCGCCCTCGACGAGGTAGGCGGCGAGGGTGAAGGGCGCGCCGGCGAAGCCGATGAGCGGCAGCGGCTCACCGCGCGACTCCGACTCCTCGGCCAGCATCCCCGTGGTCAGCTCGACGGCGCGGGCGATGGCCTCGCCGCGCTCGCGAACGAGACGCGGGTCGATCTCGACCGCGCGGGCGATGTCGGCCGCCGTCCGGAGCGGGCGCGCGAAAACCGGTCCGCGTCCGGCCGCGATCTCGACCTCGATGCCGAGGATCGCCAGCGGAACGATGATGTCGCTGAAGAAGATGGCCGCGTCGACGCCGTGACGGCGCACCGGTTGCAGCGTGATCTCGCTCGCCAGCTCGGGTGTCAGGCACGCGTCGAGCATCGATCCCTGCGACCGCAGCGCGCGGTACTCGGGCAGTGACCGGCCGGCCTGGCGCATGAACCATACGGGGGTCTTCTCGACGCGTTCGCCGAGCAGGGTGCGCACGAGCCGGCTCGAGCCGGTGGCGTGCGTGACGAGAGGGTGGGCGGATGCCGGAATGATGATCTCCTCGAATGAGTTAATCGATATACTAGTCACGATTCCAGGGGGTTTTTCCGCACGTGCTCGTCGCTCTCACCGCGCATCAGCGCTCCACGCCGCTCGCTTCACTCGAGCGACTCTCCGTCATCGGAGACGAAGTCGGCACCCGGTTGACAGATGCCCACGAAGCCATCCAGGGCGCCGTGGTCCTCGCAACCTGCAACCGCTTCGAGGCCTACTTCGACCTGCGCGATGACGCCGACTTCCCCTCGACGATCCCGGCGATGGATGCGGCCATGGAAGAGATCGCGAAGCTGAGCGATCTGCCCTACCGGACCGTCCGCGAGACCGTCGACTTCGCTCACGGCAACAAGGTCGCCCACCACTTGTTCTCCGTCGCATCGGGCCTCGATTCGGTCGCCGTCGGCGAGGACGAGATCGCGGGCCAGGTGCGCCGCGCGCTTGACGACGCGCGACGGGGCGGACTGACGACGGCTCCCCTCGAGCACCTCTTCCAGCGCGCGACGGAGACCTCGCGCGCCGTGAAGAACAGCACGCGCATCGGCGAATCGGGTCGCTCTCTCGTTCGCCTCGCGCTCGAGCTCGCCTCCTCTCGCGTGGCCGATTGGTCGACGGTGCGGGTGCTGCTGGTGGGCACGGGACGGTACGCCGCAGCATCCCTCGCCGCCCTGCGCGACAAGGGCGCCGTCGACGTGCGTGTGCACTCGCGCTCGGGACGCAGCCGGTTCGCGCAACGCGAGCACCTCGTCGCCATCGACGCCGAGCACTACGCCGACGAAGCAGCGGCCGCCGACGTCATCGTCACCTGCACCACGACCACCGACACCTACGCCCTGACCGCGTCCGACCACGCCGCCCGACGCGCCGGCGCCGATCGCACGCAGCTGATCATCGACCTGGGCCTGCCCCGCAACGTCGACCCCGCCCTGCGCGACGTCCCCGACATCGAACTGCTCGACCTCGAGACGATCCGCGTCCACGCCCCCATCGACGAGTTCGCCACCCTCGACGAGGCGCGCGAGATCGTCGCCGGCGCTGCCGCCCGCCATGCCGCGGCCCGGCGCGTGCACGAAGTCGCACCCTCGGTCGTCGCGATGCGGGGATACATCACCGGCATCCTCGACGATGAGCTCGAACGCTCCCGTCTGCGCGGCGAGTCACCGCAGGTCGAGGCGGCATTGCGGCACTTCTCCGGCGTGCTGCTGCACCGTCTCATCGCGCAGGGGCACACCCTGGCGTCGTCCGGCTCGGGTGCCGCCTGGGCGGATGCCGTCGCCACGGTCTTCCCCACCGCAGCAGACGCCCCCGCATCCGCCGGCTCCGTTCCGAGCGAGCGCGCCCCGGGCGGAGTCGAAGCGGGGGCCGGTCGGTCATGACCCGGCAGGTGACCCTGAAAGACATCGCGCTGCGCGCGGGTGTCTCGACGGCCGCCATCAGTCAGGCGCTCAACGATCGCGGAAGCCTGCGCCCCGAGACCCGCGAGCGCATCAAGGCGATCGCCGCCGAGCTCGGCTACCAGCCCAACAAGTACGCCGCCGCGCTGCGGAGCGGCCGCACGATGTCGGTCGGCTTCGTCGTCCCGCAGGATGCCGAGCTCGACCTGTCGAAGCGCGGTGCGCTGCACCGCAGCAGGCATATCGGCGCGCTCGTCAGCGCTGCGGCCGATCAGGGATTCACCGTCACGATGCTTCCCGCTGCGCGGCCCGATCTGCTCCGCGGCGCGCAGATCGACGTCGTCTACTTCGCCGAGGTGGCCGCCGATGACCTGCTGCTGCGCGAGGCCATCGCTCGCGGCATCCCCGTCGCCACGAACGACCTCTATGTCGACACCGAGCTGTCGATCACCGTGCGCACCGGGTACGACGAGGCCGTGCGCTCCGCCCTCGCCCTGCTCGAAGCCGGCGGAGCCCGGCGCATCGGGTTCCTCGTCGACGATGCGGGCTCACCCCGCGACGAGATCGGCGAGACGGCGTATCGCGCATGGAGCACCGTTCGCGGTCGGGAGCCTCTCGTCGCATACCTCGACGCCGAGCACGGCGCGCTCCCCCGCCGGGTCGGCGAGCTGCGCGACGCGGGCGCCGACGCCATCTTCTCGTTCGCCGAGGAAGGCCCGGCGATCTACCTGCAGCTCGAGGAGATGGACTTCGTCATTCCGCGCGACATCCAGTTCGTCGCACTGTGCACGAGCGACTGCGCCGTGAACACCCGGCTGGGCGTCACGCACGTCTGCGTGCACCCGGAGCTCGCTCCCGCCGCGATGTTCCAGGCCCTCAGCGGCATCCGCGATGCCGCGTCACCCGATATCGTCGATCTTCCCTGGGAGATCGTCCGCGGCTCCTCGACGCGCTGAGGCGTCAGAACTCGCCGTAGACCTCGAGGGTGTTCGCCGCGATCTGGGCCGACAGCTCATCGACATCGATTCCGAGCTCCGCGGCCATGAACCGCAGCGTCACCGGGATCAGGTAGGGCGCGTTCGGGCGCCCGCGATGCGGGGCCGGCGTGAGGAAGGGAGCGTCGGTCTCGACGAGGATGCGCTCGCGCGGCGTGACCGCGAGGGCGTCGCGCAGGTTCTGGGCGTTCTTGAACGTCACGTTCCCGGCGAAGCTGAGCCAGTAGCCGCGGTCCGTCGCGACGCGCGCCATCTCGGCGTCGCCGGAGAAGCAGTGGAACACGGTGCGCTCGGGAGCCCCCACCCGCTGCAGCGTCTCGAGGACGGCGTCATGAGCGTCGCGGTCGTGGATCTGCATCGCGACGCCGTGCTTCTTCGCCAGCGCGATGTGCGCCTCGAAACTCTCGAACTGCGCCGGCAGCCCGTCCTCCTCGGTACGGAAGAAGTCGAGGCCCGTCTCGCCGATCGCCCGCACGCGGGGCTGCGCGGCGAGCTCGTCGATGACGCCGATCGCCTCGTCGAGTCGCCCGGCCGCGGCGTACAGCGGCGCCTCGTTCGGGTGGATGGCGACGGCGGCGAGGACGCGCGGGTGCGACGCCGCCGCCCACGCCGACCACCGCGACGAGTCGATGTCTCCGCCAGCCTGGACGACGCCGATCACGCCGACGGATGCCGCGAGTTCGAGCTGCTCCCCGAGCGAGCGGGGCTCGTCGCCGTCCTCGATCTCGAGGTGGGTGTGATTGTCGTAGACCGGCACCGCGAGCGGCTCCGGCGCCTCCGGCCAGCGCACATCCCGGGCGGCCTGCGAACGCTGCCGCACATACTGCGAGACGTCAACCGTCGACTCGCCACGAAGTGACGATGTCGGGGTCGCCGGATCGGCGCTTTCTGGCGAGTCGACCATGTTCAGGCGGGCTGCTCGACGCGCGGGAACAGCGGGGCGAGCCCGTTGACCGTCGTGCCGGCGGGCAGCACGCCCCACGTGCCCGCCTCGCGCAGCGGCTGGTCCTCGATGCGGGCGTCGATGCCGAGCGCCACCCACAGCTTGCGCGTCGACTCGGGCATCACCGGCGACAGCAGCACCGCGAGGGCGCGCAGCCCCTCGGCCGCGGTGTACAGCACCGTGCCCAGCCGCGCCCGTCGGGTGTCGTCCTTCGCGAGAGCCCACGGCTCGTTCTCGGTGATGTAGCCGTTCAGCGCGTCGACGATCGTCCAGATGGCACCGATCGCCTCGTCGGGCCGGAACCGTTCCATCGCGGCATCCGCGGCGGTGGCGGCGTCCGCAACGACCCGTTGGATCGCGAGATCGCCCTCGGCGTACTCGGCCGGCGCGGGCACGATCGCCTCGTAGTAACGCTCGATCATCGCGATCGTACGCGACGCGAGGTTGCCGAATCCGTTGGCGAGCTCGGCCTGATATCGCGCGGACAGGTCCTCCCACGAGAACGAGCCGTCCTGACCGAACGCGATCGCCGACAGGAAGTAGAACCGGTACGCGTCCGACCCGAACACGTCGGTGATCTCGGTCGGCGCGATGCCGGTGAGCTTCGACTTCGACATCTTCTCGCCGCCGACGAGCAGCCAGCCGTGCGCGAACACGCCGCGCGGCACGTCGAGGCCCGCGGCCATCAGCATCGCGGGCCAGATCACCGCGTGGAACCGCAGGATGTCCTTGCCCACCACGTGGTAGGCGGGCCAGCGGCGCGCGAACTCGTCCGGGTCGGTGCCGTAACCGATCGCGGTGGCGTAGTTCAGCAGCGCATCGACCCACACGTAGATCACGTGCGACGGGTCCCACGGCACCGTGATGCCCCAGTCGAAGGCCGACCGCGAGATCGAGAGGTCCTTCAGCCCCGACTTCACGAACGAGACGACCTCATTGCGCGCCGACTCCGGACGCACGAAGTCGGGCTCGTTCTTGTACAGCTCCAACAGGCGGTCCTGGAACTCGCTGAGCTTGAAGAAGTAGTTCTTCTCCTGCAGCAGCTCGAGCGGCTTCGAGTGGATGGCGCAGACCTTGAGCCCTTCGAAGGCGCCGGTGCCGTCGGCGATCTCGGCCTCGGGCTTGAACTCCTCGCATCCCACGCAGTACAGCGCGGCGTACTCGCCGGCGTAGATGTACCCGCGGTCGAAGAGCGTCTGGACGAAGACCTTCACGCGCTCCTCGTGACGCTCCTGCGTCGTGCGGATGAAGTCGTCGTTGGCGACGTCGAGCGTGCGCAGGAGCGGGAACCACGACTCTTCGACGAGCTTGTCGACCCACTCCTGGGGAGTGACGTTGTTCGCCGCAGCGGCACGGAGCATCTTCTGACCGTGCTCGTCGGTGCCCGTCAGCATCCACGTGTCGTCGCCGGCTTGGCGGTGCCAGCGCGCGAGCGTGTCCACCGCCACCGTCGTGTAGCCGTGCCCGATGTGGGGCAGGTCGCTCGGGTAGTAGATCGGCGTGGTGATGTAGAAACTGCGGCCGTTGCTCACCCCGAGATTCTAGTTCGAGTGGGCGGACCGCCGGTGCCGTGTGTCGACGCGGCGGGGCGTCAGGCCGTCTCGCGCACGATGAGGGATGTCGGCAGCACGAGGGGTTCCGGCTCCGCCCCGGCGATCACCTGCAGCACCATGTCGACCATGGCCGAGCTGATCTCGTTCCACGGCTGCCGCATCGTCGTCAGCGGCGGGTCGTGCGTCGCCGCGAGTCCCGAATCGTCGAAGCCGGCGACGGCGATGTCGTCGGGCACGCGACGCCCGGTGCGACGGATGGCGGCGATCGCACCGACGGCCATGACGTCGGATGCCGCGAAGACGGCATCGATGTCGGGCGCCCGCTCGAGCAGCCGTGTCATCGCCGCCGCGCCTGCGTCACTCGAATAGACGTCCTGCTCGACGAGTTCGGGGTCGAACAGGTCACCCATCTCGTCGCGGAAGCCCTGCAGGCGGTACCGGCCGCCCGGGGTGTCGTCGGGACCGGTGATCACCGCGATGCGACGGTGACCGCGCGAGAGAAGGTGACGCGTCATGGTGCGCGCGGACTCCTGCTCGTCGACCGAGACGGTGGGGACGTGCGCCCGATCGCCGAGGGGGACACCGGTGCACACCGTGGGCACCCCCGCGGAGATCAGCGAGGCGAGCAGCGGGTTCGACTCGTGGGACGAGATGAGCAGCACGCCGTCGACGTGCCCCGCGCGCACGTACCGCTCGACGTTGGCCCGCTCCGCCGCGGTGTCGGCGATCATCAGAACCAGGGTCATCGACCGTTGCGCGAGGGCCTCGGTCGCACCCCGCAGGAGCAGGGCGAAGGTCGGGTCGGCGAAGAGCAGGTGCTGCGGCTCGGTCAGCAGGAAGGCGAGCGAGTTCGAGCGTCCCGTCGCCAGGCTGCGCGCGGCGTGGTTGGCGGTGTATCCGGTCTCGCGGATCGCACGGTCGACGGCTTCCCGCGCCTCGGGCGAGACCCAGTGTCCGCCGTTGATGACGCGCGACACGGTGCCGTGCGAGACGCCGGCCGCCGCCGCGACGTCGCGGATGGTCGGTTTGCGCGACGCGCCGATGGAGCCGTTCACGTCGGCGAGCCTACTCCGCGAGGCACGCCGGGGCCGGCACGCCTCGCGATGAGACGCCGCGTCTGGCACAAGAGCTGGGACCGGTCACAGTTCGATAACGACGCGTGTCCGGGATGGCGGGCTCGCTTACAGTTATCGCACACCCTGTGACCGGTCACAGTACGACCGGCGCATTCGAGAGACACGAGGACGCGTTTCATGCCTGCGAGCGTTTGGCCGGCCATCGACGGGATCGCCTACGGCGGCGACTACAACCCGGAGCAGTGGCCCCGCGAGATCTGGCGTGAAGACGTCCGCCTCATGCGCGAGGCGGGCGTGAACCTCGTCAGCGTCGGCATCTTCTCGTGGGCGCTCATCGAGACGAGCGAGGGCGTGTTCGACTTCGAGTGGCTCGACGAGATCATCGGCCTGCTCCACGAGAACGGCATCGCCGTCGACCTCGGCACCCCGACGGCGTCGCCGCCGGCCTGGTTCTTCGCCGCCCACTCCGACGCCCGCGCCGTCAACCGCGACGGCGTGGTCATGGGCTTCGGCTCGCGCGGCATGGCCTCGCACTCCGCTTCCGCGTACCGCGGGGCCGCGGTGCGCATCGCCTCGACGCTCGCCGAGCGCTACGCCGACCACCCGGCGGTCGTGATGTGGCACGTGCACAACGAGTACGGCGTACCCGTCGGCGAGGACTACTCCGAGCATGCGCAGCGCGCCTGGCGCGGCTGGCTGCAGGAGAAGTACGGGTCGCTCGACGCCCTCAACGCTGCGTGGGGCACCGCGTTCTGGGGCCAGCACTACGGCGTCTGGGACCACGTGGGCGTCCCGGCCGCCGCGCCGTCGGTCGTGAACCCGGCGCAGCGCCTCGACTTCGCCCGCTTCACCGACGCGCAGCTGCGCGCGTGCTTCATCGCCGAGCGCGACGCCATCCGGCGCTTCTCGTCTCTCCCGGTCACGACGAACTTCATGGCCAACCAGCACCACGGCTGCGACCTGTGGGCCTGGGCGCGCGAGGTCGACATCGTCTCGGACGACCACTACCTCTGGGCCGCGGACGTCGAAGGCGAGATCGGTCTGGCCATCGCCGCGGACCTCTCCCGCTCGGTCGGGGGCGGCAAGCCCTGGATCCTCATGGAGCACTCGACCTCGGCGGTCAACTGGCAGCCGCGGAACATCGCCAAGCGGCCGGGCGAGATGGCGCGCAACTCGCTCGCCCACCTCGGCCGCGGTGCGGATGGCATCCTCTTCTTCCAGTGGCGGGCCGGCCGCTCGGGGGCCGAGAAGTTCCACTCGGCGATGCTGCCGCACGCCGGCTCCGAGTCTCGGGTGTTCCGCGAGGTCGTCGACCTGGGCGCCAGGCTGAACCGCCTCTCCGAGGTGCGCGGTTCGCGTGTGCACGCCGACGTCGCGATCCTGTGGGACTTCGAGTCGTTCTGGGCGCAGGACCTGGAATGGCGTCCCTCCGAGGACGTCTCGCACGACGAACGCATCCGGGCGTTCTACGAGCGACTGTGGCGCGACAACATCACGGTCGACTTCGCCCTGCCCGGGCACGATCTCTCCGGCTACAAGCTCGTCATCGCGCCCGCGCAGTACCTCCTGCGCCAGGCCGACGCCGACAACCTCAACCGGTACGTCGAAGCCGGCGGCACGCTCGTGGTCTCGTTCTTCTCGGCCGTCGTCGATGAGAACGACGCGGTGCACCCGGGAGGCTTCGCCGCTCCGCTCGAGCCGTCTCTCGGCATCCGCGTCGAGGAGCACCTGCCCCTGCGCGCCGGGACCGCCACGACGATCGAGTTCGGCGGCGCGTCGCACACGGCAGACGTCTGGCATGAGCACCTCGTGGTCTCCGACGCCGAGGCCCGCGCGACCTACGTCGACGGACCGGGCGCGGGGATGCCGGCCGTGACGCGCAAGCGGCACGGCGCCGGCACGGGCTGGTACGTCAGCACGCGACCGGATGCCGCCGGCCTCGCCGCCATCATGGCCGAGGTCTACGCCGACGCGGGCATCGTCCCGCTCGGCGCACCCGCCGGACTCGAGATCATCCGCCGCGCGGGCGAGACCGACGACTACGTCATCGCGATCAACCACGCGGAGACGGACGCAGAGCTCGCCCTGGACGGCGTCGACCTGATGACAGGACACGCCACCCGGGGCACGCTGGAGGTGAGCGCGGGCGACGTCGCCGTCATCCGTGCTCCGCGCACAGCACACGGGAGCGGTCGATGACCGTCCCCGAGACCGAGAGACAGACGACGTCTCGCGGCAGGCACTGAGAGAAGAAGCCGACGCCATCCGGCGACGGCATCCACACCGGTCGTGACGGAGCGACCTCGCGAGAGGCCCTTCCGATCGACCACATCGGAAGGAAGATCCATGCGCAAGATCGGGACCGGCATCGTCGCCATCGCGGCGACCACCGTCCTGCTCGCCGGTTGCTCCGGCGGCAGCACCCCCAGCGAGAGCGGCAACGCCGACGAAGGTTCCGGCGGCTCGCTCGTCGTCTGGACCGACGCCAACCGCGCACCCGCCATCGAGGCGGCTGCGAAGGCGTTCGAAGAGGAGACCGGCACCAAGATCGAGCTGGTCCAGAAGAACTTCGAAGACATCCGCAACGACTTCATCAACCAGGTCCCGACCGGCGAGGGCCCCGACATCACCGTCGGCGCCCACGACTTCCTCGGCTCGTTCGTCTCGGCCGGTGTCGTCGACACGATCGACCTCGGCGACAAGGCCGACCAGATCGAGAAGGTCGCCGTCGACGCGTTCACCTACGACGGCCAGCTCTACGGCTTCCCCTACGCGCTCGAGACGATCGCGCTGGTGCAGAACACCGACCTCGTCGGCGAAGAGGCGCCGTCGTCCTTCGACGACATGATCGCCCGCGCCCAGGCGGCCGGCGCGGAGCGTCCGTTCGTCATCAACACCGCGGGCCAGAAGGGCGACGCCTACACGATGTACGGGTTCCAGACGTCGTTCGGCGCTCCCGTGTTCGTGCAGGACGCCACCGGCTCGTACACGACCGAGGTCGGCATGGGCGGCGAGGGCGGCGAGGCGTTCGCCACCTGGCTCGGCGCGCACGGCGAGGCCGGCTCGGGCGAGATCTCGACCACGATCGACTACGACACCAACAACGAGCTCTTCGCCGCCGGCACCGCCGCGTACACGGTGCAGGGACCGTGGGCCATCGAGACGCTCACCGCCAACGGCGTGAACGTCAAGGTCAACCCCATCCCGTCGGCCGGTGGCGAGACCGCTGCACCGTTCGTCGGAGTCCAGGGCTTCTACATCAGCTCGGAGAGCACGAACAAGCTGCTGGCCCAGGAGTTCCTGACCACCTACCTCGCGACCGACGACGCGCAGCGCGCGCTCTACGAGGCCGACCCGCGTCTGCCCGCCTGGAAGACGCTCGCCGCGGAGGTCTCGTCCGACCCCGTCGTGGCCGGCTTCCTGGCCTCCGCCGCTAATGGCGTGCCCCAGCCCTCGATCCCCGAGATGGGCTCGGTCTGGGACCTCTGGAACGCGGCACAGGTGCAGATCATCAAGGGCGGCGACCCCGTCAGCACCTGGAACACCATGGTGACCGACGTCCAGGCCACGATCGGCTGATCCCCTCCGGGGGCGGAGCATTCAGCTCCGCCCCCGGACCTCTCTCGTGAAGGAGATGCACATGTCGGTCCCCCAGGGAACCGTGAGCGAGAGCGCACCGCCGCCTCGCTCCCCCGATCGGTCGCAGCAGCCCGAACCGCACGGCCGACGCTGGTCGGGCATCGGCTGGGGCTTCATCGTGAAGCTCGTGCTGATGGCGATCGTCAACGCCTTCGGCCTGATGGGGGTGTTCGCCGCCGTCCAAGCCGAGTCGTGGCTCATCGCGACCGCCGCGGCCGTCCTGCTCCTCGCCGCCGACGTCGTCTACTTCACCAAGCGCGCACTGCCGCTGAAGTACCTGCTGCCGGGCTTGGCGTTCCTGCTTGTCTTCCAGGTCTTCATCTTCGGCTACACCGCGTACATCGCCTTCACCAACTACGGTGCCGGCCACGTGGGCTCGCAGGAGCAGGCGGTGGCTGCCGCCCTCGCCCAGGGCGAGCGCCGCATCGACACCTCGCCGTCGTACCCGCTCTCGGTCGTCGAGCAGGGTGGCGAGTACGGCTTCGCGATCGTCGACGACGGTGAGATCAAGGCCGGCGCCACCGACCGGCCACTCGAGGTCGTGGGCGAGACGTCGGGCGCAGGCGCTCCCACCGATGTCCCCGGCTGGAACGTCGTGCCGCGCGGCACCTTCCTCGGCGACCCCGCCCTTCAGGAGCAGATCGTCGAGCTTCGGGTACCCGTCTCCGACGACCCCAACGACGGCTCGATCCGAACGCGCGACGGCTCCACCGGTGCGGTGTACCTGTCGACGCTGACCTGGGATGCCGACGCGCAGACCATCACCGACACGGCATCCGGCGCCGTGTACACCGCGACCGCCGACGGACGATTCGTCTCCCCCGACGGAGCGGCCCTCCCGACCGGCTGGGTCGTGAACGTCGGGTTCGACAACTTCCTGCGCCTCGCCACCGACCCCGGGCTCCTCGAGCCGCTCGCCCTCGTCACGCTCTGGACATTCGTCTGGGCGGCGCTGTCGGTGATCATCCCGTTCGCGATGGGCCTCGTCGTGGCGCTCATCTTCAACGATCCTCGGGTGAAGGGCCGCAAGGTCCTCCGGACCCTGTTCATCCTCCCCTACGCCTTCCCGGCGTTCATGTCGGCCCTGTTGTTCCGCGGCATGTTCAACGCCGAGTTCGGAGTCATCAACGAGTTCTTCTTCGGGGGCGCCAACATCGACTGGCTCGGCGACCCCTGGCTGGCTCGCATCGCCGTACTCTTCGTCAACGTCTGGCTGACGTACCCGTACTACTTCCTGGTGTGCACGGGCGCCCTGCAGGCGCTGCCGTCCGACAGCCTCGAGGCCGCATCGATCGACGGCGCCGGGAGGTTCCGGCAGTTCCGCGCGATCGTCCTGCCGCTCGTGCTGGTGTCGACGGCTCCCCTGCTGATCTCGTCATTCGCGTTCAGCTTCAACAACTTCACCGTCATCTACATGTTCAACAGCGGCGGGCCGGCGATCCCCGGTGCGCCGTACGCGCTCGGCTCCACCGACATCCTGATCTCCGCGATCTGGCGCATCTCGGGAGTCTCGGGCGGCGCTGCCGACTACGGCCTGGCCAGCGCCCTGTCGATCCTCGTGTTCGTCGTGATCGGCGTGATCTCCGCCCTGGCGTTCCGCCAGACCCGCAAGCTGGAGGAGTACCAGTGATGTCTGCAACCACCACCGTCGCCACCACGCCCAGCCGCGTCGGGGCCCGGCGTCGCCGCTGGCTGCTCGAGGTGGGCTGGAAGTACCTCGTCGCGCTCGTCATCCTCTTCTACGCGATGTTCCCGCTGCTCTACGTCGTCTCGGCCGCGCTCAACCCGCGCGGCAGCCTCGCCGCGAGCAACCAGCTGTTCGGGGTCTTCGATGTCGCGAACTTCGCTTCGCTCGGCGGCACGTCGTACTGGACCTGGTACGGCAACACGCTGATCGTGAGCGGCGCGTCCGCGGTGGGCGCCGTGCTGATGGGAGCCGCAGCGGCCTACGCGTTCTCGCGGTTCCGCTTCCGCGGTCGCCGCGCGGGCCTGACGTCGCTCCTCATCATCCAGATGTTCCCGCAGGCGCTCGCGTTCGTCGCGATCTTCCTGATGCTGCTCGCTCTCGGCGAGGTGTTCCCCGCCCTCGGCCTGAACTCGAAGATCGCCCTCATCTGCGTCTACCTCGGCGGTGCGCTGGGTGTGAACACGTTCCTCATGTACGGCTTCTTCAACACGATCCCGATGGAGCTCGACGAGTCGGCGAAGATCGACGGCGCGACGCACGCCCAGGTGTTCTGGCGGATCATCATGCCGCTCGTGACCCCGATCCTCGCGGTCGTGGCGCTGCTGGCGTTCATCGCGTCGTTCGGCGACTACATCATCTCGAAGATCGTGCTGGTGTCGCAGGACAACTGGACGCTCGCCGTCGGGATGTTCCAATGGGTCTCGAACCAGCTCGCCAGCAACTGGGGCCTGTTCGCAGCCGGCGCCGTGCTCGCGTCGATTCCCGTGCTGGCGCTGTTCCTCGGCCTGCAGCGGTACATCATCGGCGGACTCACGGCCGGCTCCGTGAAGGGCTGACGCGCGAGAACGCACCCTCTCGCCGAAACCACACCGTCCCCGGCACGTCCTCGCCGGGACCGTACGCTTTCGCGCGCCCGCGCGCCGACCTCGAAGGAGAGGCTCATGCACCGAACCATCCCACGGCTGACCGCGGCCGTCACGGCGGCGGTCCTGTCGCTGGGGGCGCTCGCGCTCCCGGCGTCGGCGGCCGACGACCCGGCGGGCCCGGTCCCCAGCACGATCACCGTGCCGCGGGTCGAGAACCTGCCGGCCGACTTCATCGGAGGCGTCGACGTGTCGTCGATGCTGTCGCTTGAAGAATCCGACGTCGTCTTCCGCGACGCCGACGGCGAACCCGGCGACCTGTTCGCGATCCTGCGGGATGCCGGGGTCAGCGACATCCGCATCCGCGTCTGGAACGACCCCTTCGACGCCGACGGCAACGGTTACGGCGGCGGCGACGTCGATGTCGCCCGGGCGATCGAGATCGGAGAGCGGGCGACGGCCGCGGGGCTGGGCGTCCTGGTCGACTTCCACTACTCCGACTTCTGGGCCGATCCCGCCAAGCAGCAGGCGCCGAAGGCGTGGGCGGGGATGACCGTCGACGAGAAGGCCGCCGCGACCGGCACGTTCACGCGCGACGCGCTCACACGATTCCGCGACGCCGGCGTCGACGTGCGGATGGTGCAGGTCGGGAACGAGACCAACGGCGGCATCGCCGGCGTGTCCGGGTGGGACGACATGGCGCGGATCTTCAGCGCCGGGTCGGCCGCGATCCACGACGTCATGCCGGAGGCGCTCGTCGTGCTGCACTTCACCAACCCCGAACGCCCCGGTTTCTACGCGGGCGTCGCCCGCGAGCTCGAGGTGCGGGATGTCGACTACGACGTGTTCGCGTCGTCGTACTACCCCTTCTGGCACGGCACGCCCGAGAACCTGACCGCAGTGCTGTCGCAGATCGCCGAGACGTACGACAAGAAGGTGCTCGTGGCCGAGACGTCGTGGGCGTACACGCTCGATGACGGCGACGGGCACCCGAACGTCGTGAAGACACCCGAAGACGCGACGCGCTACCCCGTGAGCGTGCAGGGCCAGGCCACCGCCGTCCGCGACGTCGTCCAGGCCGTGGCGAATGTGGGCGACGCGGGCCTGGGCGTCTTCTACTGGGAGCCGGCGTGGCTTCCGGTGGGTCCGCCCGAGGAGCTCGAGTCCAACCGCGTGCTCTGGGAGCGCGACGGGTCGGGCTGGGCGTCGAGCTACGCCGGCGGCTACGAGCCGCACGATGCGGGCCAGTGGTTCGGCGGATCCGCGTGGGACAACCAGGCCCTGTTCGACCACGACGGCAACCCGCTCGCGTCGCTGAACGTGTTCTCGTACGTGCGCACCGGCGCGATCGCCCCTCGGACGGTCAGCGACGTGCAGCGTGTAGCCCTCACCGTCGCGGACGGCGACCCGGTCACCCTTCCTGACACCGTCACCGTGTCGTACACCGACGGGACCAGTGAGCAGCAGAACGTCGTCTGGACCCCCGGAACGGATGCCGTCGACGGCGTCGGCGTCTACACGTTCTCGGGCATCACGTCCGCAGGCCACGCCACGACCGCGACGGTCTCGGTCATGGCCCGCAACCTGATTCGGAACGGCGGCTTCGAAGACCCCGATGTCTCGATGTGGCGCTCGGAGGGACGCGGTCTCACGGTGCGCGCGACGGACGACCCGCGCTCGGGCACATATTCGGCGCACTTCTGGGCCGACGCCGCGTATTCGTTCACCCTCGAGCAGGAGGTCGTCGTTCCCGAGGCGGGGTGGTACACCGCATCCGCCGCGGCGCAGGGCGGGGCAGCCGGCACCGACGGGCGCCTGCGGCTGAGCCTCGCTGACGCCCGCACCGCCGCTCGCGCGACGGCGACAGAGGCCGACTTCGCTCTCACCGGCTGGCGCGTGTGGTCCACCCCGACCACCGAGGCCGTGTTCGCATCCGCGGGCGGCACCCTCACCGTCCGGATCACGGGCGATCTGCCTGCCGGGGCCTGGGGAACGCTCGATGACGTCTCGCTCGTCCGGGCCGCACCGGCGGCGGACTTCTCGGCCCTGACGGCAGCGACCGTCCGCGCTGGATCGCTCGACCGATCGCTCTACACGGCGACATCCCTGGCATCGGTCGACGCCGCGCTGGAGTCCGCGCTTTCGATCCTGGCGGCCGCGTCGACGTCGCAGACGGACGTCGACGCGGCGACGACGACGCTTCGAGCAGCGATCGATGCGCTCGTCACCGTGGCGCCCGCTCCCGAGGCATCCGCACCGGCGATGCCCGCACCGGCACCCTCCCCCGCATCCGCGGATGCCGGCCCGCTCGCCGCGACCGGCGGAACACTCCCCCTCGCGGCGCTCGCCATCGCCACCCTGCTGCTGCTCGTCGGCGTCCCTCTCGCCGCCCGCCGCCGGCGCGAAGGCTGATCGCCGAGAACGCACCGTCGCCGCGAGAGCGTGCCCTCACCGGTACGTTCTCGCGGCGGCGGTGCGTTCTCGCGGGGACGGCGTTCTCGCGTCAGGGGCGCGTGCGCGCCGCGAGCGCAGCCTGGTACAGATCGCGTGACGACAGACCGGTCGCGCCGGCCACCTCGGCGGCCGCGTCTTTGAGCCGGATGCCGTCGGCCACGAGCCGCTGCACCTGAGCGAGCGCATCGGCGGGATCGATCTCGCGCACCCCGGCGCCCTCGATCACGATCACGATCTCACCGCGGACGCCCTCGGCCGCCCACGCGGCGAGCTCGTCGAGGGTTCCCCGGGCGACCTCTTCGTGCAGCTTCGTGAGCTCGCGGCAGACAGCCGCCCGCCGTTCCCCTCCGAACGCGTCGGCCATCGCACGGAGCACCTCGGCGATCCGCGACGGCGCTTCGAAGAAGACGAGCGTGCGCTGCTCGCCCGCCAATTGATCGAACAGCCGGCGCCGCTCCCCCGGCTTGCGCGGCGGGAACCCCTCGAACGCGAACCGATCGGTCGGAAGCCCCGAGACGGCGAGCGCGGCGAGCACCGCGCTCGGTCCGGGGAGGACGGTCACGGTCACTCCGGCTGCGGCGGCCGCCGCCACGAGTCCGAACCCGGGGTCGCTGACCGTCGGCATCCCGGCGTCACTGAGGACGAGGACGTCCTCGGTGCGCGCACGCTCGACAAGCTCGGCGGCCCGCTGCTTCTCGTTGTGATCGTGCAGCGCGATCAGGCGCGGGCGATTCGTGACGCCGAGCGCTTGCAGCAGCCGCTGCGTGGTGCGCGTGTCCTCGGCGGCGATCGTCGTCGCCTGCTCGAGGGCCGTGACCAGCCGCGTCGTGGCGTCGCCGAGGTTGCCGATGGGCGTCGCGGCGAGGATGATCACCGCCCCAGCATAGGCTGGCGGCGTGACGACGACCGCTGAGCCGCTGCTCCCCGAGACTCGTCGGCCGACCCTTCTCGACCGGTGGCACGAGCGCTTCTTCGGCGACCCGCTCTTCGCCCGACGGGCGGCCTGGATCGCACCCCTCGTCATCACGCTGATCGCCGCCGTCCTGCGGATGTGGAACCTCGGGCACCCCCACGCCGTGGTCTTCGACGAGACCTACTACGTCAAGGACGCCTGGAGCCAATGGGTGCTCGGCTACGCCGCGACCTGGCCCGACGGCGCCGACGAACGCTTCCTCGCCGGCGAGACCGTCATCTTCACCACGACGGGCAGTTTCGTCGTCCACCCTCCGCTCGGCAAGTACCTCATCGGGCTTCCCATGGCGCTGTTCGGCGCCGACTCGACTTTCGCCTGGCGTCTCGGCACGGCGCTCGCGGGCACGGCGTGCGTGCTCGTGCTGTACCTCCTCGCGCGCAGCCTCACCGGCTCGATCGTCTTCGCCTCGCTCGCGTCCGGTCTGCTCGCGATCGACGGCCTCGGCATCGTGATGAGTCGCGTCGCCCTGCTCGACATCTTCCTGACGCTGTTCACGCTGCTGGCGTTCTGGTTCGTCGTGCTGGATCGCAACCGCTCCCGGGTCGTGCTCGCCGAGCGCATCGCGGCGCGGTGGGACGACATCGGCGCGCCCGCCTGGGGTCCGGTGCTCTGGAACCGTCCGTGGGTGATCGCCGCGGGCGCGGCCGCCGGCGCTGCGACCGCGGTGAAGTGGTCGGGGGTGTGGGTGCTGGCGGCGATCGGCATCTACCTGGTGGTGAGCGATGCCCTGGCGCGCCGCAGCGCCGGCATCCTGCACTGGCCGGCCGACGCGACCGCCCGTCAGGGAGCGGTGTCGTTCGTGCTGCTCGTTCCGGTGGCGCTCGCGGTCTACCTCGCGTCGTGGACCGGCTGGTTCGTCACCGACGGCGGGTACGACCGGCATGCGGCGGACGCGAACCCGGCGACCGGCTTCTGGTCATGGGTGCCGCTGCCGCTGCAGAGCCTCTGGCGCTATCACGAGTCGATGTACGGCTCGACGGCCGCGATGTCGACTCCTCACGCCTACGCGAGCCCAGCAGCGCAATGGCCGCTGCTGCTCCGACCGACGTCGATGTACGCGGGCAGCACTCCCGGCGGCACGGGATCGTGCACCGATGCGAACGGCTGCTGGGAGATCCTCTACAGCATGCCGAACCCGATCGTCTGGTGGGCGGGCGTGGCGAGCGTGCTGTACCTCGTCTACCTGTTCTTCCGCACCCGCGACGGCGCCTACGGCATCGTCCTGACCGGTGTGATCGCGACGTACTCGCCGTGGCTGCTCTTTCCCGAGCGCACGATCTTCCAGTTCTACACCGTGCTCATCCAGCCGTTCCTGCTGCTCGCGCTCGTGTTCGTCATCCGATCCGCTGTGCGCTCGGCGCGGCGCGACCGGGGAACCACGCGCGGCGTCGAGCGCATCGTGCTGGTGTTCCTCGGGGTCGTCCTGGTCCTCGCTGCGTTCTGGTTCCCGTTGTGGTCGGCGATCTCGGTTCCCTACGAGTTCTATCGGCTGCACAACTGGCTCCCCGGCTGGGTCTGACGCGCGCCCGACGCCGCCCCGTAGGCTAGGCGCGTGTTCCGCTACCCGACGCCCGACGACGCCCATGGTGCGGGCTTCGCGATGGTCACCGACCGGTTCGCCCTGCTTCTCGGCCCGGGCGCCGGTGAAGCGCTCGCCGCCGCCGTGTGGGAGGCGATGACGGCGCGGGATGCCGCGTTCGAAGACGTGCTCTCCGTGATCGCGGCGGTCGGCATCGGGTCGCTCCCCGACTTCGCTCTGGTCGAGCTCGTCGATGCTGGATCGAGTGCGGTCTCCGTCGCCGTCCGAGGCGGCGCCACGATCGATCTGCACGGCCCGCAGCGCAGCAGCTACGCGGGCACCGGGGTCGGCACGTGGGTCGAGGGGTCCGCTCAGCACGTCGCCGGCCTCTCGCTCGGCCTCGGCGCCGCACCCGGTCCCTCGGTGCTCCCGATCGGCCGGGGCGTCGTGCGCACGGACGCCCTGGAGTGGGGCGCGGCAGCCCCCGCCGCGGTCGCCTCGCCCGCCGTCGAGGTGGCGACGGTGACCTCCCCCGCCATCGAGGCGCCGGAGGACGCCGCCCCTCTCGAGACGGTCGCCGTGGACCGGCGGACGCTGACACCGTCCTTCGGCCCGCGCCGCAGTTCCCAGCCCGTGGCAGCCCCGGCGGCATCGCCGGCGCCTGTGCCTGCGCCCGTGCCGACGCCCCCGCAACCCGAGATGGACGACAGCACCGTCCTCGGGTCGCGTCGCGGGGCCGCCCCGGTCGCCGAGGCGCCCGCGTCGCGCCGATACGTCCTCCGCCTCGAGCCGGGCGGGGAGTATCCGCTCGATCACCCCATCGTGCTCGGGCGGGCGCCGCGGGCCGCGCAGCATCCCGGAGCGCGGATCATCGCGGTGCCCTCGCCGCGCAAGGAGGTCTCCGGCACGCATGTGGAGGTCAGGCTCGAGGACGACGTGCTCGTCGTCCGCGACCTCGGCTCGACGAACGGCACCATCGTGCGCGATGCATCCGGAGACGTAGGACTGCTGCGCAGCGGCGCCACCTCGCGTGTCTCGCCGGGTGCCGTGCTCGATCTGGGCGACGGCGTACTCGCGTCATTCGAGTCGCCTTCGTGAACACGCGTCAAGCGATTTCCCGGCCCGACCGTGGTGTGTTAGAAAAATCTCACCGGATTCGGATTCCGGGGGACGCCGTCGTCGCGCCCCCGTTGACAGGGGGTGCATGACTCGTGGCGTCGAGACTGCCCTCCGCGCCGCCCGGTCTTGCGGGATTCACCTACGTCCGTCCGCTGGGTACCGGCGGCTTCGCCGACGTCTTCCTCTTCGAGCAGAACCTCCCCCGTCGCCCCGTCGCCGTGAAGGTGCTGCTGGAGGACATCGTCGACGAGAGCCTGCTGCGGATGTTCAACGCCGAGGCGGATGTCATGGCGCGCCTCAGCTCGCACCCCTCCATCCTGACGATCTACGAAGCGTCGATCTCCTCTGACGGGCGGCCTTACATCGTGATGGAGTACTGCCCCACGTCCCTCACCAACCGGTACCGCCGCGAAGTGATCCCGGTGGCAGAGGTGCTGCAGCTCGGCGTCAAGATCGGATCGGCGCTCGAGACGGCCCACCGATCCGGGCTGCTCCACCGGGACATCAAGCCCTCCAACATCCTCATCACGACCTTCGGCACCCCGGTGCTCTCGGACTTCGGCATCGCCGCGGCCATCTCGGGTCGCTCGGACGGCGACGAGGTGTTCGCGATGTCGGTGCCCTGGAGCGCGCCGGAGATCATCGACGAGCGCGTTTCCGGCTCGGTCACGGCCGAGGTGTGGGGGCTCGGCGCGACGCTGTACTCGCTCCTGGCCGGTCGCAGCCCGTTCGAGCGCGCCGGCAGCGGTCAGAACAGCCGCGACCAGCTGAAATCGCGCATCCGGAAAGCGTCGTACACGCCCATCGGTCGCGCCGACGTGCCCGATCGCCTCGAGCAGGTGCTCGCTCGGGCGATGAGCCGGGACCCAGGTGCACGGCATGCGACGGCCGCCGAGCTCGCCCATGACCTGCAGCTCGTCCAGCACGAGCTCGGGCTCCCGCACACCCCGATGGAAGTCGCCGTCGACGAGTGGGCAGCGGCGGGCGCCAGCGTCGATTTCGCCGACGACCGCGCGCGCGGGCCGGTGCGGCCATCGGTGGCATACGAGTCGCGTCGACCGGCGCGAGCCGCCCGCGTCGTCGATCGCCGTCCCGACGAAGGCACGATCCTCGCTGGAGCCGAGCCGACGCGCCGTCTCGGAACCGCTGCACGGGTCGCCCTGATCGCCGGCGGCGCCCTGCTGGTCGCCGGCGCAGGCGCCATGACGACACTCCTCATCGTCGGCGGAGGGTTCTGAGATGGCGCGGCGTGAGAACACGCGCCCCCGCGTGCGGCGCACGACCTGGATCGCCGCAGGCGCCGTGACGGCGGTGCTCGCGGTCACGGCGACACTCGCGGTCGTCTGGCCCGGCTACGACGCGCAGCAGACGCCGCCCGACGACCCCACCGTGTGGGCGCTCCAGAACGGGACCGGCAGCGGCTACGCCCGTGTCAACCTCGAGCTCGGCGAGATCGACACCGTCAAGCAGGTCGACAACGGCAGCGCGCTCGCGCAGACCACCGACCGCCTGTTCGTCTACAGCGACGGTTCGTCGCAGTTCTCCGACGTCGACATGGGACGGCCCGCCGACCTCACGGATGACGCCGAAGACGCCTTCACCCCCACCCCTCCGGGCACCGCCGACATCGCCGTGACCGGTGACGCGATCGCCTACCGCACCGAGGCGGGCGCGGTGTTCGGCTCGAGCCTGTCGGGCGGCGGTGAGGGGATCCCGATCGATCCGTACGCCGACACCGAGGTACCCGAGGGTGAGGAGAGGCCACGGTTCGTGGCCACGGCCGTCGCGGTCGACGCCACCGGCGTCGTGTACGCCTACTCGGCCGCCGAAGACCGGGTGGTCCGGGCAGACTCGCGCACGGGCAGCATCCTCGGCGAGGACGACGCACCGGCGGATCTCGAGACGGTGCAGCTGAGCGTCGTCGGGACCCGCTGGGTGCTCCTCGACGAGGCGACCGGCGATGTCTGGCTGCGCGGACGCGACGAAGCGGTGACGACCGACCTCGCCGCCGGAGCGCGGCTCCAGGATGCCGCTCCCGGCGGCGACCGCGCGTACATCGCCGATTCCGACGGCGTCGTGGCGGTCGACATTCCCGGCGCGACGGCATCGCGGGCGCTCGATCGCCCCGGTGCCGGCACCGCCGCGAAGCCCGCCGTGCTCGATTCGGCCGTCTACGCCGCATGGCTCGGCGACGGCGAGTCGGCCGGCTCGCTGTGGTCGAGCACGGAGCCCGACGCCGTGACCGACCTGGACTACCGCGGCGCCGACATCGGCGACAACGTCGATCCGGCCTTCATCGGGAACGGAACGAGGCTCGCGCTGAACGACCGTCGTTCGGGCTGGGTGTGGAACGTTCCCGACGGCGCGCTCGTGGCGTCGTCACAGCAGTGGGACCTCGACCGTCAGATCGAGGTCGAGCAGCAGGATGATGCGACCTCCGAGCTCGTCGTGGATCCGAAGCCGCCCGTGGCGGTCGACGACGCGTTCGGCGTCCGCGCCGGTTCGGTAACGCTCCTGCCCGTACTGCTGAACGACCACGATCCGAACGAGGACGTGCTGAGCATCGACCCGGCCTCGCTCGAGAACCTCGATCCTGCGTTCGGGACGGCGTCCATCACGGGTGCCCAGCAGCAGCTGACCGTCGCGGTTTCTCCGGATGCCGCAGGCACGGCGACCCTGCGCTACCGCGTGACCGACGGCACCGCCGCCGACGGTCTGCTCTCGGACGTCGCGACGGTGACGCTCACGGTCGTCCCCGACGACCAGAACACCGCGCCGGTGTGGTGCGGTGTCGAGGGATGCCTCGCCTCGTGGCCCTCGCTCACGGTCGCGCCCGGCGGAACGGTCTCTGCGGAGCTCCTCGAGGGCTGGGTCGACCCGGAGGGCGACCCGGTCTTCCTCGCCGGGGCGACCAACGACACCGGGGTAGGAACCGTGACCACGTCGCCCGAGGGGACGCTGACCTACCAGCACCCCGACCCGAACGCGACCGAAGGACTGGCCGTGACGATCACGGTGACGGTCTCCGACGCGCGCGGGGCGACGGTGACGCAACCGCTCACGATCACCGTGACGCCGACGCCCGAGCTCACCGCCGAATCATTCGCGGTGACCGGCGTCGTCGGGGAACCGCTCGATGTGTCGGTCGCGCCCTACGTCACCGGCGCGGCCGGCCCGGTCACCCTCAGCGGCGTCGTTCCGCTCGACGAGGCCCAGACCACGGCGGCGGCGAATCCCGCCGCCCTCAGCATGGTCGTCACCGCGTCGGCGCCCGGTTCGTTCCTCGTGCAGTACACCGTCCGCGACTCGCTGACGGAGGCGACGGCCACCGTGCGCGTGACGATGCTCGCCCCCGAGTCGGCGGGCATCACGACGCCTCCCCTCACCGCCTTCGTGCGACCCAACGAGGACGCGACGATCGACGTCGCATCGGCGGTGTCGAACCCGGCCGGCTCGGTGCTGCTCCTGAGCGACATCCGTCCCGAGAGCGATCCGTTCGCCTCGCTCGGTGTCGACCTCGTCGGCCAGAGCCTGCTGCGGGTGAGCGGCACGACCGACTCGGGCGAGCCCGGGCGCCTGGGTGTCGTGCGGTACACCGTGTCTGACGGCACCGGCAGTGCGGCCGCGACGGCTCAGGGCGAGCTGACGGTCGTCCTGCTGCCGTCGGCGACCGCCGAGCCCCCGATCGCCGTCGACGACGCGGTGACGGTACGAGCGGGCACGCAGATCGACATCCCCGTGCTCGACAACGACACCGCCCCCTCAGGTGCGCTCATCGCGATCGACCCGTCATCGATCGTGAACGAGACCGGAGGCGGCCTCGCCTTCGCCACCAGCCGCCTGCTCCGCTACCTCGCCCCCGAACAGGCGGGCACATACGCCCTGACGTACACGATCTTCCGTCTGGGCTTCCCCGAGGTCAGGGACACGGCGCGCGTGACCGTCACCGTCGTGGGTGACGAGTCGAACCAGGCGCCCCTCCCCCGCACGCTCGTGGGACGGGTGCTGAGCGGCCAGTCGGTGAGCATCCCACTCGACGCCTACGCGGTAGACCCCGACGGCGACCCGGTCGTGCTCGACCGCGTCGTCGCTCAGCCCGAGCAGGGGTCGGCGACCATCTCGGCCGATGGCTCGGCGATCGTCTACACCAGTCCCGACGGGTTCAGCGGACAGGTCAGGTTCCGATACGCCGTCCGCGACCCCAGCGGTGCGACCGGTACGGCGGACGTTCGCGTGGGCGTCATCGACACGCAGACCGATCCGAGTCCGGTCACCTACAGCGACTACCTGCAGGTGCAGGTCGGCGCCGAGAGCACGGCGGTCGTCCGCCCCACCGACAACGACATCGACCCCGCGGGGAGCAAGCTCGAGCTGATCGACGTCGCACCCAACGCCCAGGAGGGCTCGAGCGAGTACGACACGCTGCGGGGGCTCATCGGGCCGGTCGAGAACGGGGCGGTGACGCTCCGCGCCGGCGAAGTGCTCGGCACCTTCTCGTACACGTACACGGTCCGCAACGAGCGGGGCGACACCGCGATCGGACTCATCGTCGTCAAGACCGTCCGCGAGCCGGTGCCCGACTACCCGGTCGTACGCGACACCGTGCTCACGCTCGAGAACCGCGAGGACTTCCCGCGGGGCATCGACGTGCTCGACGGTCAGGTGTCGTGGAACACCGGCGACGTCTCCGGCCTCCGCCTGTCGTTGTGGGGCGAGCCCACCGACCTCGACGTCGACGGCTGGAAGATCTCGGGCGAGTTGCCGGAGCGGTCGCGCCTGATCCCTTTCGAGGTCACGGGCACGGCCTTCGACGGCGCCGAGGTGACCTCCTACGGGTTCCTGCGCGTGCCCGGCGAGGCCGATGTGCGCCTCGCTCTGCGCGAGGGCTTCCCGCCCCTGCAGGTGCGCGAGAAGGAGAGCGTCGAGATCGACCTCGCCGACGCTGTCCGCGTCCCTCGCGGTGCAACCCTCGTCATCGACGACGGCATCCGCACGGGAGGCGCTCGAGGCGAAGCCGTCTGCAGCGTCGTGTCGGGCACCACGATCCGCTACGACGCCGGGGCCGGCGCGCCGTGGACCGACAGCTGCATCGTGCCCGCGCGACTGAGCACGCAGGACGTCGCCACCTTCCTGACTCTCCGGGTGATCGTCGAGGCGGAGATCCCGCAACCGAGCCTGCGGAGCGCGTCGCTCACGGTGAGCCCGGGCTCGACCCAGACCTACGACCTTGCGCAGATGGTCCAGTGGGCCGGACGCGCCGACTGGGAGTCGGTCCGCTACGCCGGTTCGTACGGGGGCGACCAGTTCACCGTCACGGTCGACGGCACCACGGCGACCGTGACGGCAGCGGATGCCGCTCGCCCGGGCCGCCAGGAACCGGTCTCGATCTCGCTTCCGAGTCATTCCGACACCGCTCCGGCGAACCTGCTCCTGACGGTCGGCCCGGCACCCTCGACGCTGCCCAAGGGCGGCTCCGCCGTGCAGACCTGCTCGCAGTCGGGCGGCGCGACCTCGTGCACGATCGAGGTGATCGGCGGCGCCGGAGAGGTCAACCCGCTGCCCGGAACGCCGCTGCGGCTCGTCGGCGCCAGCGGCCCCGGGAACTGCACCGGTGTGTCGTTCTCGCGCGCGAGCGACACCGCGGTGCGTGCGACGTGGAGCTCCGATGCTCCCGGCGCCGCCGAGTGCACCGGAAGCTTCACCGTCGAAGACGCACAGGGCCGCCAGTCCAGCGGCGCACGCAACGGGCAGGTCATCCTCGATCTGCAGGGTCTTCCGGCCAATCCCTCGCGGATGGAGTGGACCGCGTACACCGGTGACTCCGTCAGCTTGCGTGTCACCTCCGACGGCGGTTCGTACCCCGCGGTCCAGGGCTATCGGATCACCGCCGACGGTCGCGAGGTCGCCACCTGCCCGGCGTCCGGATCGTGCTCACCGATCTCCGCCCCGGTCGGCGAGAAGATCACGTACGAGGCGCGCGCCTACAGCTCCGTCGGCGAGTCGCGCTCGACCGTTCGCGCGCAGGCCTGGGCCTACCGCCCGCCGGCACAGCCCGCGGGATCGTCGTTCGAGCCGGCACCCAACGGCCGTGACGGCGGTCGCGCGACGATCACGGTGACGGGACTCGACGCGACGACCGGCAGCGTGCGGCTGAGCGGCGGCCGGCAGGGATCGGACACGCGTCCGGTCGTCGGCGGCACCGCGACCTTCACGAACTACGACGTCGGCTCGAACTCCGCGACCACGCTCACCGCGACGCCGCTGACGACCTTCGACCTGCCGCCGATCGCGGCGGGCTCGAGCGAGGGACAGTCACGCGCGGTGACAGCGCATGGCGTCGGCGCTCCGGGCCTGACCCTGACCGAGACCAACACGTCGAACTCGATGCGCGTGACCGCGGCGGTGACGCCGAACGGTGATGGCACCCAGACCCTCATCGGGTTCAGCGACGTGTCGGCCGAGGCATGCGTCCCGTCCGGCTCGGCTACCAGCCAGCAGTTCGAGGCGCAGGCGTTCAAACGCAAGACGGTGTGGGCGTGCGCCGAGCACACGTTCAACGGCAAGCAGGGCTTCGGCGTCACGCGAGCCGAGATCTCCGCTCGGCCGGTCGGCAACGTCGAGGCGCCGACGGGGATGACCTTCCGGGTGTCGTCGACGGCGAGCGGGAACGCGCAGAGCGGCTACACCTACGCCCTCCAGGGCACGCACAGCGACCCCGGCGCCAAGCCCTTCGACGATGCCCGCCTCGTCTACTACGTCAACGGCAACCGGCGCGACTCGTTCTCGCCGGAGTACAACCGTCCCGACGACCAGTGGACGGCGAAGTGGTGCGACAGCTTCCTCGGCGCGGACGTCCGCTGCTCCGACCCCATCGCCATCTCGCCGGCCTCCGGAAGCGCGTCCACGCCTGTCTCGGTCGCGATCCAGAATCTGCCGTCATGCCAGAGCACCGACACGTCTGCTCCCACCTGGAACCCCCGGTGGGCGAACCTCACGTACGAGGTCACGTCGCAGATCGGCGGTGCCGCGGAAGCGATCACGCACGTGGACTACACCGTCACCTGGACGGGCAAGCTATCGCCGCTGGACCCCGTCACCGTGCGCCAGACGTGCGACCAGGTCACCCCGCCTCCGGCGGAGCCGAGCACCCCCGCCGAATCGAACACGACCCCCTGACCCCCGCCGAGAAGGCGAAGCGAGAGGACCCCATGAGCATCACACCGGAGCAGACCGCCTGGTTCCAGGAGACGTTCGCGACGCTCGTCGACAACGTCGAGAAGGTCGTCCTCGGCAAGCGGCACGTCATCGAGCTCGCGTTCACCGCGATGGTCTCCGAGGGCCACCTGCTGCTCGAGGACTACCCGGGCACCGGCAAGACCTCGCTCGCGCGGGCCATGGGGCAGACCGTGCAGGGGACGAGCAGCCGCATCCAGTTCACCCCCGACCTGCTGCCCGGTGACGTCACCGGCATCACGGTCTACGACCAGAGCCGCGGCGAGTTCGAGTTCCACCAGGGACCGATCTTCGCCAACATCGTGCTCGCCGACGAGATCAACCGTGCCTCACCGAAGACCCAGTCGGCGTTGCTGGAGGTCATGGAAGAGGGCCAGGTCACCGTCGACGGTGTGAGCCGACGCGTCGGCGTGCCCTTCCTCGTCGTCGCGACGCAGAACCCCGTCGAGCAGGCGGGCACCTACCGGCTGCCCGAGGCGCAGCTCGACCGCTTCCTGATGAAGACGACGCTGGGATACCCCGATCACGCCGCGACCGTGCGCATCCTCGAGGGCGCGGCCGAGTCCCGCCGCGAGGTCTCCCCCGTCATCACGCCCCAGGGCGTCGTGAGCATGGCCGACATCGCTCGCGGCGTCTACCTCGACGCGCTCGTCCTCGACTACATCGCGCGCCTGATCGAGGCGACGCGCCTGGCCACCGAGGTCCGCCTCGGCGTGAGCGTCCGCGGCGCGATCGCGCTGACGAAGGCGGCAAAGACGTGGGCCATCGCGCATGGTCGCAGCTACGTCACGCCCGACGACGTGAAGGCGCTGGCCGAGCCGGTGCTCGCCCACCGTCTCATCCTCGATCCCGAGGCGGAGTTCGACGGCGTGACGGCGGGGGCGGTCATCGGACAGGTGCTCCTCGACACGGTGCCGCCCAGCCAGAGAGAGACCGTGTGAGCTTCGACACCGAGTCCCGCCTGACCCGAACCTCCTTCTCGGAGGGCACGGGTTTCGCGCGCACGCGTTTCGGCACGACCGGCCGCACCACCGTGCTCGCGGTGCGCGGCGTGCAGTCGTGGCGGCGTCTGCGTCGCGCGGCACGGGCGACGGCGCGGTGGATCTCCGAAACGGTCACGGTGGCCGGGTGGCTCATGGTGATCACCGCGGTCCTCGGACTCGGCATCGGACTGCCGCTCGGCCTCATGGAGCTCGCCGCGGCCGGCGTGGTCGCCCTCGTGCTGCTGGCCCTGTCGGTGCCGTTCCTCTTCAGCGCGCGCGCCTACCAGGTCGACCTGCGGCTCGAGCACGACCGGGTCGTCGCCGGCACGCAGGTCGAGGGGACCCTCGTCGTGACCAATATCGGCACCGCTCCCGCCCTTCCGGGCCGTATCGACGTCCCCGTGGGCGACGGCATCGTCGACGTGCACGTGCCGTTGCTGCGCCATGGGCACACCCACACCGAGCAGGTCGTGGTGCCCACGCACCGGCGCGGCATCATCACCGTCGGCCCCGCGCGCACCGTGCGAGGCGACCCCTTGGGCATCCTCAAGCGCGAGGGCACGTGGGATGACGTGCACACGCTGTACATCCACCCCGTCACCACGACCCTGCGCAGTACGACGACCGGGTACATCCGCGATCTCGAGGGAAGCGCCTCGCGCACCGTCGTCGATGCCGACTTCTCCTTCCACGCGATCCGCCCCTACGTCGCCGGCGACTCGCAGCGCCAGATCCACTGGAAGTCGACCGCGAAGACCGGCACCCTCATGGTGCGCCAGTACGAGGAGACGCGGCGCAGCCGCATGGTCATCGCCCTCGCGGTCGGCGACGACGAGTACGCCTCCGACGACGAGTTCGAGCTGGCCGTCAGCGCCGCCGCCTCGCTCGGCATCCGCGGCATCCGCGACGGCCGCGACGTCGACGTCGTGGTCGGGGGCGAGGTGCCGGAGTTCGCACGCCGCCGCATCCGCACCATCCGCGAGCTCACCACCATCACGACCCGCACGCTGCTCGACGACCTCGCCGGACTCGACCGCATCGAGCACGTCAGCCCGCTGCGCGACGCGGCGTCGCTCGCCGCGGAGAGCCACCCCGACGTCTCGATCGCGTTCCTCGTCTGCGGCTCGACGCTGACCGCCGCGCAGCTGCAGTCCGCCGCGCTCGCCTTCCCCGCCGACGTCGGCGTCATCGCCGTGACCTGCTCGCTCGAGGCCGAACCCGGCTTCAGGTCTCTCGGGGCCATGTCGGTGCTCTCGATCGGTCTCCTCGACGACCTCCGCCAGCTGCTGTCTCGGGCGGCGCAGTCATGAGCGCCCCCGCACGCCGCGACCTGCGCGCTCGGCGCGCCGCACGAACACCGTGGCGTTTTCTCATCGTGCAGGCCGCGGTGCTGCTGCTGGTGGTCGCGGTGGGCGCCATCGCCGCCTGGCCGATCTACCGGGGCCCGGCGTTCGTCGTCCTCGTCATCGTCGCCACGATCGCGGCGACGGCCATCGCCGCGGCCGGCCTACGGTGGCGCCAGAACGGCTGGTGGGTCGCGCTGGTCACGATCGGCGCCTACCTCGTGCTCGGTCTGCCCCTCGCCGCTCCCGGATCACTGGGTTCCGTGCCGCAGGCGCTGCAAGGGCTTCGTGGCGTCGTGACGGCCCCGGTCACCGGGTGGAAGGACCTCCTGACCCTCGAGCTGCCCCTCGGCAGCTATCAGGCGACGCTCGCGCCGGCGCTTCTGGTCTTCCTCGCGGCCACGGTGCTCGCACTGTCTATCGCGTGGCGGGGCGGTCGCTGGTGGCCGCTCGCGGTCATCGCTGCGCTCATCCCCACGGTCTTCGGCATCGCCTTCGGCTCCACGGCCCCGATGCCCGCCCCCGCCCTCGGTCCGCTTACGCTCAGCCGCGAAGCGCTCGTGGGAATGGCGGCCCTGGTCGCGGCGCTCGTCGCGATCGTGTGGCGGACGACGGCGGACCGCCGACGCGCGATCGCGACCGCCACGGCCGCGACGGGCGTGCGCAGCGGAAGCCGCCCTCTCCGCGGACTGGCCGGGCGCGCCGCGACCGCTGCGGGGATGGTCGCGATCGGCCTGGTCGGCGCGACGTTCGTCGCCCCCTGGGCGCTCGCGGGATCGCCGCGCGAGGTCCTCCGGGCCGATGTCGATCCCCGCCTCGAGCTCGCCGCCGAGCTCAGCCCGCTCGGGCAGTACCGCACGTGGTTCGGCGACGACCGGTTCGATCAGCCGATGTTCCGCGTCGCGGCCCCCGACGGCGTCGACCGGGTGCGGCTGGCGACTCTGCCGTTCTACGACGGGCGGGTCGCCCGGGTCGTCGACCCGACCGCCGCATCCGGTGATGCGCGATCGTCCTTCACCCGCGTCCCGTCGGCTCTCCCCGCGAATGCCGGGTCGGTGACCGGTTCGGCGCGCATCGCCGTCGAGGGCTGGGACGGCGTCTGGATGCCGACGGTGGGATCGGTCACCTCGATCGACTTCGACGGCGCGGATGCCGCGACTCTCGCCGACGGCTTCTACTACAACGCGGAAACCTCCGCGGGCGTGCAGCTGGCTGAGCCGCGGCTGCGGACCGGCGCCGAGTACCG
Organism: Microbacterium sp. AG238; assembly: GCF_003610405.1. Taxonomy (GTDB): domain Bacteria; phylum Actinomycetota; class Actinomycetes; order Actinomycetales; family Microbacteriaceae; genus Microbacterium. The sequence goes on along the minus strand of NZ_RAQC01000001.1, from coordinate 14,833 downwards.
GCAGGGCGCTGCCTACCCCGAGGCCGTCCCGGCGCTCGGGTCGCTCGAGCCCGCCCGGTCGGCTCCGACGCTCGGGGAAGACATCGTGCCCGAGAGCCTCGTGCGGTGGGTGGACGAACACGCGAACGGTTCGGGCGGCGCCGGTCTCGAGCAGCTCGTCGAGCTGCTGCGCGCGCGGGGGTTCCTCAGCCACGCCCTCACGATCGACGCGGCGGCGCCCCCGTCGTGGACCGCCGACCTGGGCGATTACGCGTTCCAGCCGAGCCGCGCCGGGCACTCCACCGACCGCATCGATCAGCTCTTCACCGATCTGCTCGCCCGTGAGGATGAGGTCGGCGGAGACGATGACGCCGCGCTCGTGGCCGCCGTCGGCGACGACGAGCAGTTCGCCGTGGCCGCGATGATGATCGCCGACCGGCTCGGCTTCGACGCGCGGATCGTCGTGGGCATGCGCCTGGAGTCGGCCGACGACACCCTCTCGACCTGCGACGACGGCGTCTGCACGGCCGGAGACATCTCGGCATGGCTCGAGGTGCGCGGTGCCGGACCGGAGTGGGTGCCCGTCGACGTCACGCCCCAGCACGCCGTCTTCCCCTCCCCTGACACCCAGCAGCGGCAGGACCCGAAGATCCCCACCGACGTGCGGCAGGAGCAGGCGGAGGCGGTGCAGCCCGCCGACGCCAATCCGAGCGACGGCGGTCGGAGCCCCGGCGATGACACCGCGACGTCGCAAGACCTCTCGGCGCTGTGGACGACGCTCCGCATCGGCGGGATCTCGCTGCTCGTCCTCCTGCTCCTTTTCGGACCGTTCGCGCTCATCGTGCTGGTGAAGCTCGCGCGCCGGCGGGGACGCCGTGCCAGTGCCGACCCCGTCGAGCGATTCACCGGCGGCTGGCAGGAGTTCGTCGACGCGGCCGTCGACCACGGTCTCCCCGGGCCGGGATCGCGGACCCGCCACGAGCTCGTCACCGCCTACGGCGGGTCAGCCGGCGCAGCCGAACTGGCCACGCTCGCCGACCGCTCGGTATTCGACGTCGCGCCGCCCGATCAGGACGATGCCGACCGCTTCTGGCGCATCGTCGAATCCGAACGTTCCCGGCTCGACGACGGGCTCGGATTCTGGGCACGGCTCCGCGCGCGGGTGTCGTTGCGCTCCCTGGTACGACGCGAGCGTCGTGTCGCCCGGGCGCAACGACTGCCGCGCGACCGACGGGATCGATAAGGTGGCACGCGGCACGCGCGGGACGCACCGCGCTCGAGGGCAGGAGAACAGGTGAGGGCACACGGCTTCACGAACGACGTTGCAACGGCGGTCATCGCGCTCGGCGGGGCGAACGGCGGTCCCACGGGCGCCTTCGCGGCGCTCGGAGTCGTCCAAGTGGTGCTCGGCATCGGCATCTACGTGTGGACGGCGTTCGCGCTGACCGCCGTGTTCCGCAAGACGGGGATCGACCCGTGGCGGGCCTGGGTGCCCGTGCTGAACATCTGGGAGCTCTTCGTCCTGGCCGGCATGCGCGGCTGGTGGGCTGCGGTGCTGGCGGGAGGCGCCGTCCTGGTGACGATCATCACGGGCGTCGTCGCCGGCCTCTTCGCCGGGATCGCCCTGAACGCGGGCTTCGGCGGCGACGCCGGCAGCGCGGCGGGTGCGCTCGCTGCGGCGGCGATCGTCCCCGCGCTCATCTGGCTCGCATTCCTCGCGTTCGCCCTGGTGATCCACATCCGGATGCTGCGCGCCCTGTGTCGCGGATTCGGCCTGAGCACCGGCTACGTCGTGCTGGGCGCGCTGCTGTTCCCCGTGTGGGCGAGCGTCGTCGGGTGGGGCTCGGCGCGGTGGCTCGGCCGCGAGGCGCCGACGGAGCCGGCCCCGTTCCGCTCTCCCCCGCCCACCGGCACGGGTGTCCCGACCTCGCCCGTCGCGACGTCGCTCGCGACACCGGCGCCCGCAGCGGTGCCCGCGCCCCCGCTGTTCGCCCCGTCGCCCTCCGCCCCCGGCGCACCCGCCGCGCCGGCCGCGCCCCCCGCTTCCGAGCCGATCAGCGCGAGCCCCTGGGCACCGCCGCCCCCGCCCGCCGAGACCGGCCCGGCCGCGGCGGCGGCACCCGCGGCTCCGCAGTCGTGGTCCGCCCCGACCAGTTCTCCGATGGCGCCGCCGTCGGCACAGCCCGCAGTGCCCGTCGCTGCGACGCCGAGCGTCGCCGGTACGGCCCCGGTCGCCGAGGAAACGGATCTCGACGACCACACCGTCCTCGCGGCCCGTCGGGGTCCTCAGACTGCGCTCCGGCTGCCGAGCGGGTCGACGGTCGTCCTGTCGGCCACCGCCGTCGTCCTCGGCCGCAACCCGCTCGCGCCCGACGAAGCCCCCGATGCCCAGGTCGTCGCGGTCGACGACGTCACACGTACCGTCTCGAAGACCCACGCCCTGCTGCGGCACACCGACACGGGGTGGACCATCACCGACCTGGCCTCCACCAACGGCGTCTTCGTCGGCCCCGACGACGTCGAGGCGTCCGGGCCCACGCCGGTCTCGGGTGTCTTCCACCTCGGCGACGCCGAGCTCCAGCTCACCGAGGCCTGATGACCACCGCCACGCCTCCGATCGACGTCCATGTGACCAGCGGCAGTCGCACCGACACCGGGCGCCGCCGGTCGGTGAACGAGGACGCGTTGCTGGCCGAGTACCCGGTCTTCGTCGTGGCAGACGGTATGGGCGGGCACGACGCCGGAGACCGTGCGTCGGCCGCTGTCATCGACGTCTTCCGGCCCCTCGTGGGCCGCGATGATCTACGTCCCGAGGAAGTCGCCGACGCCGTCGAGCGAGCTCACTCGGCCGTCGCCGTCGTCGCCGCCGGCACCTCCCGCGGCGCAGGCTCCACACTGTCGGGGGTGGTCGCGGTTCAGCAGGGCGGCGTGCGGCGCTGGCTCATCGTCAACGTCGGCGACTCGCGCGTGTACCGTCTGCTCGCCGAGCGCCTGGAGCAGCTGACGATCGACCACTCCGTCGCTCAGGAACTGGTGGATGCCGGTCAGCTGACGCGCGATCAGATGGCGACCTACGAAGGTCGCAACGTCATCACCCGCGCCATCGGCGGCGAACGCAGCCGCGCCGATTTCTGGCTCATCCCAATCGTCACCGGCGAGCGCATCGTCGTCTGCTCCGACGGGCTGACCGGCGAGCTCTCGGACGAGGCGCTCCGCGCGGGCCTGATGATGGGCGGCTCGCCCGCGCAGACGGCCGAATCGCTCGTCGCCCAGGCGCTCGCCCACGGGGGCCGCGACAACATCAGCACGATCGTGCTCGACGTCGTCGCAGGCGGCATCAGTCCTCGGCTCGAAGACACCACCGGGGGCATCATGAACAGCGAGTCCGTCACCGCGACGGTCGAGGTCGCGACGGCGCGCTCGCGCCGTCGCCGAACGGATCATGGCTGAGCTGCGCCGCAGGTCGCGGCATCCGTTGCCGACTCCGGGTGAGATCGACGGCCGCCGCCCCGAGCGGATACTGGCAGCCGGCGATCGGGCCGAGGTGCACCTGTACCGGGATGCCGCCGGCCGCGATCCGATCGCGGTGAAGGTGTTCCGCGATGTGCTCGACCATGGCGAGCGCGAGGTGTTCGCCGCTGCCGCCGCGCGATTGGTCGCCCTCTCGACGCACCCCAGCGTGACGACGGTCCACTCCGCCGGGACGACGGACGAAGGCCGTCCGTACCTCGTGATGGAGTACTGCTCACGCGCCGACCTCGCCGAAACGGCGTCCCGTTCGCCGATGAGCGTGCCCGAGGCACTGCGGCTGCTGGTCCGCTTGTGCGGCGCCGTCGAGACCGCCCACCGCAGCGGCATCGCCCACGGCCGGGTCGGCATCGAGAACGTCCTGACGACCGACTACGGCTGGCCGGCGATGATCGGCTTCGACACCGACGCCCTGCTTCGCCGCGACGTGTCCGGTGCGACAACTGCGGCACGAGCGGCGGATGTCCACGGCCTGGCCGTAGCGGCGACCGAGCTGCTGACGGGACGCCCGATCGCCGAGACGACGTCGGCTCTCGCCGGTGCGGATGCCGTGCCCGCGGAGTTGGAGACGCTCGTGCTCGCCACCCTCGAGGCCACCGCGGCGGGCGATGGGCCGTCAGCCGCGGAGTTCGGCCTCGCCCTCCAGCGCATCGAGGCCGATCGGCACCTCCCCATCACGCACCTCGACGTCCGGGAACCGGATGCCGCCGCGACGGCGGAAGTTCCGGCGCCGGACGAGGACGAGCGCACGGTCCTGTCGACCCGCCACAGCGCACCCGACGACGACCACACCGTCCTCTCGACCCGCCACAGCGCATCCGACGACGACCACACCGTCCTTTCGACCCGCAAGACCGGACCAGACGACGACCACACCGTCCTCTCGACCCGCCACAGCGCACCCGACGACGACCACACCGTCCTCTCGACCCGCCACAGCGCACCCGACGACGACCACACCCGTCTGGCGGCACGGTCGCTTCCCGTCGCGGACGAGGCCCCGACACCGTCGGAGCGTCCCGCGATCGAGCCCGACGTCGAGCCGACCGCGTTCGTGCGGCGGCAGCGACGTGACGACCTCGTGCGGGGCCGAGTCGACACGGCTCGCCAGGCGACCGGTCCCGACGACGACAGCGAGCGCTATCGGGTGCGGACCGCGCCGGCTCTCGCCGAGGTCTCGCGCGTCCGCGTCGAGGCGCCGGTCAGGGAATCCACGACGACGCCCGTGCCGCGACGGCGCGGTAGGGGCACCGTCATCGCGGTCATCGGCGTCGGGGCGATCGTCCTCGGGGCCGCCGCGACGGCCATCGTGATGATCATCGGAGGAGGAGCATGACAGCCATCGAGCACGAGACCGACGAGCACGAGCGCGAGGAGGTGGGCCCGGCCTCGGGCGAGATCACCGAGAGCGTCGCGATCGAGTTCTGCGGCGAGTGGTTCCGGCCCGTCGCGGGGACCACCTACGCGATCGGGCGCGACGCCGACCTCATCATCGACACGAACCCGTATCTGCACCGTCGGCTGCTCGCCATCGATGCCGAACACGGCCTGTGGTGGCTGTCGAACACCGGTCAGTCGATCTCCGTCAGTCTCGCCACCCCCGACGGCGCCTATCAGGCCGTCCTCGGCCCGGGGGCTCGGGTTCCCCTGGTCTTTCCCGCCCTGGTGGTGATGTTCACCGCGGGCGCCTACACGTACGAGCTGACGGTGCACACCGACGGGTCACGATTCACCGTGCGCGACAGCTTCCCCCGCACCACCGACGAGCACGTCGGCACGACGACGGTCGGTGCGGTGGCGTTGACCTCCAGCCAGCGCCTGCTGCTCGTGGCGATGTGCGAGCCGATCCTGCGAGGCGGCATGGTCGGCTCGAGCCAGGTGCCCACGTCGGCGGCGGCCGCCGAGCGGCTGGGCTGGCCGCTGACGACGTTCAACCGCAAGCTCGACAACGTGTGCGACAAGCTCGACCGCGAGGGTGTCCGCGGTCTCCGCGGCGGCGTGGGCAAGCTCGCCACCAACCGCCGTGCGCGACTCGTCGAGCATGCCGTGCTCTCCCGCCTCGTGACCGCCGCTGATCTGCCGCTCCTCGACGAGGTCCGCAGCGAACAGGCCTGAACCCGCGCCGTGGCGCCGTACGATGGAGGGCTGTGTCTTCGCCCGCCCCTGTGATCACGTTCCCACCCGAGCTGCCCGTCAGCGCGGCCCGGGACGAGATCGCGCGCGCCATCCGCGACCACCAGGTCGTCATCGTCGCGGGGGCCACCGGCTCGGGTAAGACGACCCAGCTGCCGAAGATCTGCCTCGAACTCGGACGCACGAGCATCGCGCACACGCAGCCGCGTCGGATCGCCGCACGGACGGTCGCGGAGCGCATCGCCGCCGAGATGGAAGTGCCGCTCGGCGGGGCCGTCGGCTACAAGGTGCGGTTCACCGACCAGGTATCCGCCGACACCCGGGTGGCGCTGGTCACCGACGGTATCCTCCTCAACGAGATCCACCGCGACCGGATGCTGCGCCGGTACGACACGATCATCATCGACGAGGCGCACGAGCGATCGTTGAACATCGACTTCCTGCTCGGGTATCTGCGCCGCATCCTCCCCCGTCGGCCCGACCTGAAGGTCATCGTGACCTCGGCGACGATCGACCCCGAGAGCTTCGCCGCGCATTTCGCCGACGCTCAGGGCGCGCCCGCGCCAATCATCGAGGTCTCGGGTCGCACCTATCCCGTCGAGGTGCGCTACCGCCCCCATGACGACGCCGGCGATGACGAGTCCGCTACGGATGATGTCGACGGCCTGGTCGCGGCGCTGCGCGAGCTCGACCGTGAGCCCGACGGCGACGTCCTCGTCTTCCTCCCCGGTGAGGCGGAGATCCGCGACGCGATGGATGCCGTGCGCTCCGCCTACGCGAGAGACGCGCGTCCGACCGAAGTGCTGCCCCTGTATGGTCGCCTCTCGGCTGCCGAGCAGCACCGCGTCTTCGAGCCCTCACGGGTCGCCGGTGTGCGGCGCCGCGTCATCCTCGCCACCAACGTCGCCGAGACGAGTCTCACCGTGCCCGGCATCCGGTACGTCATCGACGCCGGGACGGCACGCATTTCGCGCTACAGCAATCGCTCGAAGATCCAGCGCCTGCCCATCGAGGCCGTGTCGCAGGCATCCGCCCAGCAACGAGCCGGCCGTGCGGGCCGAACCTCCCCCGGTATCGCCGTTCGGCTCTACGCCGAGGACGACTTCACCTCGCGCCCCGAGTTCACCGAGCCGGAGATCCTGCGCACCTCGCTCGCATCGGTGGTGCTGCAGATGCTCGCGCTCGGGTTCGGCGACATCGCCGACTTCCCGTTCCTCACCCCGCCGGACTCGCGTGGCGTGAAGGCCGCGTTCGACCTGCTCGTGGAACTGCGCGCGGTGCGCCGCGACGACAAGGGCGCCTGGCGCCTGACGGAGACCGGCCGTGAGATCTCGCGCCTGCCGATCGACCCGCGATTCGCCCGCATGCTCGTCGAGGCTCGCGCACTCGAGGTGACCCGCGACGTGCTTGCGATCGTGGCCGGCATGTCGATCCAGGACGTACGTGAGCGCCCGGAGGAACGGCGCGAGGAAGCCGACCGGCTGCACGCCCGCTTCACCGATCCGACGAGCGACTTCCTGACGCTGCTGAACCTGTGGAACCACCTGCAGGACCAACAGCGCGAACTCGGCTCCAGCGCGTTCCGTCGCGCGTGCCGCGCCGAGCACCTGAACTACGTCCGGGTGCGCGAGTGGTTCGACGTCCACCGTCAGCTCAGCACGCTGGCTCGCGGAGACCGCGACCGTCGCCGTCGCGAGAGCGACGAACGCCCCGTCGTCGCGGGGGCCGCGCATCCCGACCGCGTGCACCGTGCGATCCTGGCGGGCCTCCTGTCGCAGATCGGCGTCCTCGACACCCGGAGCACCTCGAACGCGCGTGCCACGGGTGGTCGGGGCGGTGGGAGCAAGCCGCAGCGCCCCCGCGCCGAGTACCGCGGCGCTCGGGGCGCGAAGTTCGCGATCTTCCCCGGCTCGGGTCTGCGTAAAGCGTCGCCGGACGCCGTGATGGCCGCCGAGCTCGTCGAGACCTCGCGTCTGTACGCCCGCACGGTGGCGGCGATCGACCCGGCGTGGGCCGAGGAGCTCGCCGGAGACCTGGCGCACCGGTCGATGAGCGACCCGCACTGGTCGAAGGATGCCGGCGCGGCGGTCGCCGCCGAGAAGGTCACCCTTTTCGGCGTCGAGATCGTCCCCCGCCGGCGCGTGCAGCTGGCCGGGCGTGACCGCGAGCTCGCCCGCGAGCTGTTCCTGCGGCACGCGCTCGTCGAGGGCGACTGGAACTCCTCGCACCTCGACAAGCGGCTCACCGCCTTCGAGCGGCGCAACCTCGAGCTGAGGCGACGCCTCGAGAAGATCGAGGAACGCGAACGGCGTCGCGACATCCTGGTCGGCGACGAAGCGGTGTTCGCGTTCTACGACGCCCGCATCCCCCGCGACGTGTTCGACGTCCGCTCGTTCGAAGCCTGGTGGCGCGACGCCACGGCCCGCACGCCGCGCCTGCTCGACATGACCGAGAGCGACCTCGCCGGTGATGCATCCGGTAGTGACGAGCGCGCCTTCCCGGCGCGCTGGCGCCAGGGCGATCAGGTGCTCTCACTCGCCTACCGCTTCGAGCCCGGCGCCTCGGACGACGGCGTCAGCGTGGTCGTCCCGCTCGCACTCCTCGCGTCGCTCCGACCCGACGGGTTCGACTGGCAGGTGCCGGGTCTGCGCGATGAGCTGATCGCCGGGCTCCTTCGCGCGCTGCCCAAGGCCATCCGGCGGCACGTCGTACCCGCGGCCGACTGGGCGTCGCGCTTCGCCGAAGAGCTGGCCGCAGACGGACCCGAGTCGCGAGACGGGCTGCCCGCACGCACCCTGCGCGACGCGCTCGCCGCCCGCATCCAACGCGTCGCGAATCAGCCGGTCACGTCGGCCGACTTCGATCTCGAGCGCGTGCCCGCGCACCTGTCGATGTCGTTCCGCGCCGTCGACGAGCGCGGGCGTCCGCTCGGCTCCTCTCGCGACCTGGCCGAGCTGCAGCAGCGGCTCGCGAACCGCAGCCGGGCGTCGGTGGCTCGCTCGCTCGCGAAGGCCGCCCCGCGTCCCGGCTCGCAACCCGCCGCAGCGGCGCCGGCCGCCGCGCTCGGCGCCGCATCCGGCAGTGACCAGCGAGCCGGAATCGCCGAGCAGAGCGGCCTGACCGACTGGACGTTCGGCGACCTCCCCGAGCTCGTCGACACGAGGGGCGCCGGCGGCGTCGTGCGAGGCTACCCCGCCCTCGTCGATGAGGGAACGGCCGTCACCCTGCGAATCGAGGCGACCCCCGATCGAGCGGAGCGCCTGACCCGCGCGGGCGTCCGGCGGCTCGTGCTGCTGTCGGTCCCGTCTCCGGCGACGTACGTGCTCGACCACCTCACCGCGTCCGAGAAGCTCGCGCTCGCGGCCTCTCCCTACCCGTCGGCGAAGGCGCTCATCGAGGACGCGCGCGTCGCCGTCGCGGACGCGGTCATCGACCGCACGGCGGCATCCGTCCGCACGCCGGCGCAGTTCCAGGCGGTGCGGGATGCGTTCTCGGCGGCTGTCGTCGACGAGCTGTTCCAGACCGTCTCGCTGGGCGCACGCATCCTGACCCTTCAGCGCGACGTCGAGCGGGCGATCCGCAAAGAGAACTCGATGGTGCTGCTCGCCGCCCTCGGCGATGTGAAGCAGCAGCTGGCCGGCCTGGTCTTCCCCGGATTCCTCTCGCAGACCGGTACCGCGCGGCTCGCGCATCTGCCCCGATACCTCCAGGGCGCGCTCGAGCGGGTGACCTCGCTGAGCGACAACCCCGGCCGCGATCGGCAGCGTCTCACCGAGTTCGAGCGTGCCGCGACGCTCTACACCGAAGCCGGCGGCACGATCCCCCCTGCCGACGATGCTCCCCCGAACCTGCGGCACGCGCGGTGGCTTCTGGAGGAGTACCGGGTCAGCCTCTTCGCGCAGCGTCTCGGCACGGCCGAGCCCGTGTCGATCCAGCGCATCACCAAGATGCTCGCCGGCAAGGGCTGATCTGTCGGTAGCGTGGCCCCATGGCCCACGCAGTGACGTACTCCGAATTCGGCGGACCCGAGGTCCTCACCCTCAGCGAGATCGAGGTCCCCACACCGGGCCCGGGTCAGGTGCGCGTGCGCGTGACCGCGGCCGGGGTCAACCCGATCGATCACAAGCTGCGCGCGGGTCTGCGGCCCTCCGCCACCATCTCGAAGCCCCGGCGCATCGGCAACGACGGCGCGGGGGTCGTCACCGAGGTCGGCGCGGATGTCGACGGCTTCCGTGTCGGCGACGAGGTCGTCGTGTTCGGGGCGAGCGGTGTCTATGCGACCGAGATCGTCGTCACGCCCGACAAGCTCACGCCTCTCCCCGCCGGCGTCTCCCCTGCGGTCGGCGCGGCCCTGGGCATCCCGGTCGCGACGGCGTATCAGTCGCTCCGATCGCTCGACGTCGGCCCGGCCGATACCCTGCTGCTGCACGCCGGCAGTGGATCGGTCGGTCAGGCGGCCATCCAGTTCGCCCGGCTTCGAGGTGCATCCGTCATCGCCACCGCGAGCGAGGCCCGGGCCGATCGCGTGCGCGAGCTCGGCGCCACACCCGTCGGGTACGGCGACGGACTCGCCGACCGTGTCCGGGCCGCTGCACCGCAGGGCGTGACGGTGGCGCTCGACTGCGCGGGCACCGACGAGGCGCTCGACGTCTCACTCGAGCTGGTCGCCGACCGCTCCCGCATCGCGACGATCGTGCGGGGAGCGGATGCGCCGGGGCTCGGCATCCGCGCGTTCTCGGGCGGAAGCCCCGAGCCGCTCACCGAACAGCAGGTTGCCTGGCGTGCCGAGGCGATCCCCGTGGTCGCGGCGCTGCTCGCCGCCGGCGCCTTCCGCGTCGAGCTCGGACCCGAGCTGCCCCTCGCCGAGGCGGCGGAGGCGCACCGGCTGGTCGCTGACCACACCCCCGGCAAGATCACGCTCCTGCCCTGACCGGCCGCCACCCGATCACAACGAAGCGGCGCCCGCACCGGCGATCCCATCGGGATGCCGACGCGAGCGCCGCTTGGTCGCTCAGCCTCGGGGCGTCGTCAGTTGCCCGAGCGCCGCTTGTTGTAGACGTCGAAGGCGACGGCGAGCAGCAGCACGAGACCCTTCACGGCCTGCTGCCACTCGATGCCGATGCCCATGATCGACATGCCGTTGTTGAGCACACCGATGATCAGACCACCGATGATCGCGCCGCCGATGGTGCCGACACCACCCTGCACGGCCGCCCCGCCGATGAACGCCGCCGAGATCGCCTCGAGTTCGAAGCCGTCACCGGCCTTGGGACCTGCGAGGTTGAGTCGCGCTGTGAAGATGAGACCGGCGAGGGCCGCGAGCACGCCCATGTTGACGAAGAGCCAGAAGTCGGCGCGACGGGTCTTGATGCCCGAGAGCTCGGCCGCGTGGCGGTTTCCGCCGATCGCGTAGATGTGACGACCGAACACGGTGCGGTTCATGACGATGCCGTAGACCAGCACCAGCACCGCCAGCACGATCAGGGTCACCGGAATGCCCTTGTAGGAGGCCAGCGCCCACGTGAACCAGCCGATCACGACGGCGATCAGGGCGAGCTTCGCGATGAACCAGACGAGCGGCTCGACGTCTTGCGAGTACTTCTGGCGTCCGGCGCGGGTGCGCCACTGCTGCACGACCAGGGCGACGATACCCAGCGCGCCGATCAGAAGCGTGAAGAGATCTGGATCGGATTCACCGAAGATGCCCGCCAAGAAGCCGTTGCCAAGGGCACGGTACTCGGTGGGGAACGAGCCGATGTTCGCGTTGCCGAGCACGACGAGGGCGAGGCCGCGGAAGATGAGCATGCCCGCGAGCGTCACGATGAACGCGGGTATGCCCACGTAGGCGACCCAGAAACCCTGCCAGGCTCCCACCAGCGCGCCGATCAGCAGCGACAGCACGATGGCGAGCCACCACGGCATGCCCATCTTGACCGCGAACACGCCCGACACGGCGCCGATGAAGGCGGCGACCGATCCGACGGAGAGGTCGATGTGGCCGGCGATGATGATCATCACCATGCCGATGGCCAGCACGAGGATGTAGCCGTTCTGCACGACCAGGTTCGACAGGTTCTGCGGACGCAGCAGGATGCCGTTGGTGAGGATGGCGAAGAGGGCGACCACCGCGATCAGCGCGATGAAGATGCCGTTCTTGCCGAGGTCGGCGAGGATGTGTCCGAGCCACCGCGTGAAGCGGTTCTCGGTCGGGTTGAGCCCGCCGCCGGCGGCGGTTTCAGGGGCGTTGTTCTGAGACATTCGAGGATCTCCTGCGGCCCCGCTCAGCGGGGCTTCTCCATGGTCATGAGTTTGAGGACCGACTCGGGGGTCGCGTCGGCGATGGGCAGCTCACCGGTGATCCGCCCCTCGGAGAGGGCGTACACGCGGTCGGAGATGCCGAGCAGCTCGGGCAGCTCGGACGAGATCACGATGATCCCCTTCCCCGCTGCGGCGAGCTTGTTGATGATCGTGTAGATCTCGTACTTCGCCCCCACATCGATGCCGCGCGTGGGCTCGTCGAGGATGAGCACCTCGGGATCCGAGTAGATCCACTTCGACAGCACGACCTTCTGCTGGTTGCCGCCGGAGAGCTTTCCGGTCTTGGCGAGCACGGTCGGCGCCTTGATGTTCATGCTCTTGCGGTACTGGTTCGCGACCGAGAACTCCTCGTTGTCGTCGACCAGACCGGCTTTCTCGAGCTTCTTCAGCGACGCCATCGAGATGTTGCGCTTGATGTCCTCGATGAGGTTCAGGCCGTAGGTCTTGCGGTCCTCGGTGGCGTACGCGAGTCCGTTGGCGATGGCTTCGGAGACGGTGCGCGTGCGGATCTCCTTGCCGCGCATGAAGACCTTGCCCGAGATGCGGGTGCCGTAGCTGTGACCGAACAGGCTCATCGCGAACTCGGTGCGGCCGGCGCCCATGAGACCGGCGATGCCGACGATCTCGCCCGCGCGGACGGTCACCGACACGTCGTCGACGACGACGCGGGTCGGGTCCTGAGGGTGGTGCGCGGTCCAGTTCTCGACCCGCAGCAGCTCGTCGCCGATCTGCGGCTCGTGATCGGGATAGCGGTGCTCGAGGTCGCGGCCCACCATGTCTTTGATGATGCGGTCCTCGGTGACGTCGTTCTTCGAGATCGTCTCGATCGTCTTGCCGTCGCGGATGACCGTGACGGTGTCGGCGACCTTCTTGATCTCGTTCAGCTTGTGGCTGATGATGATCGACGTGATGCCCTGCTCGCGCAGGCTCAGGATGAGATCGAGCAGGTGGTCGGAGTCCTCGTCGTTGAGCGCGGCGGTCGGCTCGTCGAGGATGAGGAGCTTGACCTCCTTCGAGAGGGCCTTGGCGATCTCGACGAGCTGCTGCTTGCCGACGCCGATCTGGTTGACCTTCGTCGTCGGGTTCTCCTTGAGCCCGACGCGACGCAGCAGCTCGGCCGCGGCGAAGTTGGTCTTGTTCCAGTCGATGAGGCCGCCGACGCCCTTCCTCTCGTTGTTGAGGAAGATGTTCTCGGCGATCGACAGGTACGGGCTGAGCGCCAACTCCTGGTGGATGATGACGATGCCGCGCGCCTCGCTGTCGCGCAGATTCTTGAACTCGACGGTGTCGCCCGCGTAGACGATCTCGCCGTCGTAGGTGCCGTGCGGGTAGACCCCCGACAGCACCTTCATGAGAGTCGACTTACCCGCGCCGTTCTCACCGCAGATCGCATGGATCTCGCCGCGCTGGACGGCGAGATTGACATTCGAGAGCGCCTTGACGCCGGGGAAGGTCTTGGTGATCCCGCGCATCTCGAGGATGGTTTCGCTCACGTCTCCGACTTCCTTGTGGGGTGGATGGTTTCTCGGGTGCGGCGGCGGGAGCTGTTCGCCCCCGCCGCCGTTTCCGAGGATCGGCGGATGCCGTGGCTCAGAGACCGAGCTCCTCGGCGGTCCAGTAGCCGGTGTCGACGAGCGACGACTCCACGTTGTCCTTCACGACGGGAACCGGTGCCAGCAGGAACGAGGGCACGACCTTCACGTCGTTGTCGTAGGTCTCGGTGTCGTTGACCTCGGGCTCCTCGCCCTTCAGGGCAGCGGCAGCCATGTTCGCGGCGACCTTCGCGAGCTCGCGGGTGTCCTTGAAGATGGTGGCGTACTGCTCACCGGCGAGGATGGCCTTGACCGAGTCGACCTCGGCGTCCTGGCCCGAGATGATCGGCCATTCGGCGCCGAGCGAGTAGCCCGCGCCCTCGAGGGCGGAGATGATGCCTCGCGAGATGCCGTCGTAGGGCGAGAGGACCGCGTCGACCTGCGTGCCGTCGGAGTAGTTCGCCGTGAGGATGTCCTCCATGCGGCTCTGGGCGGTCTCGCCGTCCCAGCGCAGCGTGGCGGCCTGCTCGATGTCGGTCTGACCCGACTTCACGACGAGGGTGCCGTCGTCGATCAGGGGCTCGAGGACCTCCATCGCACCGTCCCAGAAGAAGAAGGCGTTGTTGTCGTCGAGCGAGCCGGCGAACAGCTCGATGTTGAAGGGGCCGGCGGGAGCGCCGTCGAGCGGCTTGCCCTCGAGGTCGGTCAGCCCGAGTCCGTTCAGGACGGTCCAGGCCTGCTGACGGCCGACGAGCGCGTTGTCGAACGTCGCGTAGTAGTCGACGTTCTCGGTGCCCTTGATCAGGCGGTCGTAGGCGATGACGGGGATGTCGGCGTCGGCCGCGTTCTGCAGCGCCTCGGTCAGCGTCGTGCCGTCGATCGAAGCCACGATGAGCGCCTCGGCGCCCTTGGTGATCATGTTCTCGATCTGCGAGACCTGGGTCGGGATGTCGTCCTCGGCGTACTGCAGGTCGACCTGGTAGCCCTGGTCCTCCAGCGCCTTCTTGACGGCGTCGCCGTCCTGGATCCAACGCTCCGAGCTCTTGGTGGGCATCGCGACGCCGATGAGGCCGCCGTCGCCGCCGCCCTCACCGCCGCCGGCGCCGCCGCCGGTGTTGGAGCATGCCGAGAGCGCCAGGGCGCCGACGGCGAGCGTCGCTGCTGCGTACAGGAACTTCTTGTTCACTGTGTGTCCTTTCCAGTGACTTCAGTGTCTTGCGGGAAATGGTGACCGCGCCCCGGTGCGGGGCTACCGGCGGTCGTCGGTGGTCTGTCCGTAAACGTTCTGATACCGGTCGTACAACGCATCGATCGCGTCCTGCGGGATCGGGATCACCTCACCC